>NZ_JAJBZM010000001.1:0-47385 GCF_020567375.1 Janibacter melonis
CCCTCGTGGGTGGGTGTAAAAGAAGAAGTCTTCGCGTCCACTGTCCAGTTCCCGAGATACGGTCGGGAAACAAACAACCGATACATCTCCATAGAGTTTCGGCTGTCATAGCGAAGGGGAAACGCCCGGCTCCATTCCGAACCCGGAAGCTAAGCCCTTCAGCGCCGATGGTACTGCACTGGTGACGGTGTGGGAGAGTAGGACGCAGCCGGACAACCATTCACCACCCCCATTGCGGGTGGACAAGAAACGCCCCGCGAGACCCCTTCTTCTTCACGAAGAAGCGATGGTCTTGCCGGGCGTTTCTTGCATGTCCGGGCCACGGCTAGTCTGAAGGCCCCAGGTAGACGAAGGAGTGAGCTGGTGAGCGATCAGCGGCGTGAAGGCGGTCCCGAGCGAGGTCGAGGCGATCGGGACGGCGGGCCGCGCGGAGCCGGCGGCGGTCGACCCAGCAGCGGCCGACCCGGAGGCGGACGGCCTGGCAGCGGCCGACCCAGCAGTGGTCGGCCCGGTGGCGACCGACCGGGCTCGGATCGTCGCGGACGCGACGACCAGGGCCGGGGTCGTGACAGCCGCACGGGCGCAGACCGCCCGGGTGGCCGTGACGCCCAGCGTGATCGCGACGGTCGTCCCTCTCGCGGAGGGGCGGACCGCGACGCACGGGAGAGCGGCCCTCGTCTCGTGCCCAAGCAGGGGCGCAGGCCCGAGCCGGCCATCGACGACGACGTCACCGGTGGCGAGCTCGACCGCTCCGTGCGCGGTCAGCTGCGCACCCTGAGCAAGGAGAACGCCGAAGGGGTGGCCCAGCACCTCGTCATGGTGGCCCGTCGCCTCGAGGAGGAGGACTACGTCGGAGCTCTCGCGCACGCCGAGACGGTCGTGCGTCGTGCCGGCCGGGTGCCCGCGGCTCGTGAGGCCCTCGGCTTCGTCGCGTACCGCTCCGGCGACTACGCCCGTGCGCTCACCGAGTTCCGCACGGTGCGCCGGCTCAGCGGGTCCTCCCACCTCCTGCCCCTCATGGTCGACTGCGAGCGTGGTCTCGGACGGCCCGAGCGAGCCCTGGAGCTGCTCCGCTCCCCGGAGGCTCGTGCGCTCGGCCCGGAGGACCAGGTCGAGATGCTCATCATCGGCTCCGGCATCCGTCGCGACATGGGCGCGCCCCAGGCTGCGGTGCTCGCCCTCCAGGGCAAGCTCGCCGGACCGCCCCGCCCGTGGTCGGCCCGTCTCTACTACGCCTACGCGGACGCCCTGCTCGACGCCGGCCGTCGTGACGAGGCTCGTGAGTGGTTCGGCAAGGCAGCCGTCGCCGACGCCGACGGCGAGACCGACGCCGCGGAGCGCCTCGACGAGCTCGACGGCATCCAGGTCATCGAGGACGGTGTCGAGGCCGGCGTCGAGGTCGACGAGGACAGCTCGCCGGCATGACCGACGCGCGTCCCCTCGTCGAGCGGTACGACGCACTCATCTGCGACCTCGACGGGGTGGTCTACAAGGGCGCGATCGCCGTGCCGCACGCGGTGGACGTCCTCGAGTCGCTGCGCCAGCCGGTCGTCTACGCGACGAACAACGCCTCGCGCACACCGGCTGACGTCGCGGCGCACCTGCGGGAGCTAGGGCTCAGCGCTCTGGACGACGCCGTCGTCACGAGCTCCACCGCCGCCGCGGGAGTGCTGGCCGTAGAGCTCGACCCGGGAGCCCTGGTGCTCGCGGTCGGGGGTCCTGGGGTCGCGGACGCGCTGACCGCTGCCGGGCTCGTCCCCGTGGCGCCGTCGGCTCGTGCAGGACGGCACGTCGCCGCGGTCGTGCAGGGCTACGGCCCCGACGTCACGGCCGCGGACCTCGCCGAGGCTGCCTACGCGATCCAGGACGGCGCACGCTGGGTCGCGACGAACGTCGACCGGACGCTGCCCACCGATCGCGGTGTCGCCCCGGGCAACGGCTCGCTCGTCGGTGCCGTCCGTCTGGCCGTCGACGTCGAGCCCGAGGTGATGGGCAAGCCCGCCGCCCCGATGTACACGATCGCTGCCCGGTCCCTCGAGATCTCGCCCGACCGGGTGCTCGCCGTCGGCGACCGGCTCGAGACAGATCTCGGCGGGGCCGTGGCTGCTGGTACGGCTGGTCTGCTCGTCCTCACCGGTGTCCACGGGTGGGCCGATGCCGCTGCAGCCGGGCCGTCCACCCGGCCGGACCACGTCGTCGAGGACCTGCGCGGCCTGCTCGAGCCCTACCCCTACGGACGCGTGGAGGACGGCCGGCATCACCGGGGCTCGGCCGTGGCTGCCGTCCACGGCGGCGAGCTGCATGTCGAGGGCGACGGGGTCGACGCGCTCCGCGCCGCGCTCGACGCGATCTGGGCCGCTCGAGACGCAGGAGCGAGCGAGCAGTGGTGCCGGGACTCCATGGCCGAGCTCGTCGGTACCGCGGGGTAGCGTGATCGCACGACGTGCCCGCCCGGGTGCCGCGACCGACGAAGGAGATGACCGGTGGATCCCGCTCGACAGCTCGTACACCTCTCGCTGACGGTGGCGGACGGGGTGCTCTCCCGCACCCTCGACGTCGTCCGACTCGTCGACGGCCTGCTCGTCTCGGGCGCCCAGGCCAACGCCGCCTCGTCCCGGGAGCAGTCCGTGCGACGCTGGCCGGAAGAGGAGCAGGGCGACCTCGCGGGGGCGTCGGCGGCGCTGCGGACCCGCATCGAGCCCTCCTCTGCCAGTGCCGACGGGTCGGCGCGACCGGCCCGACCGGTCCGCACCCCGGCGCGGCGCGCCGCCACGACGACGAGCTCGAGCACCCCCCGGCGGGCTCGGGCGGCGGCGACGACCCCGGCGAAGACGACGACGCCGAAGACGACGACGCCGAAGACGACGACGCCGAAGACGACGACGCCGAAGAAGAGCACGGCCAGGAAGAGCACGGCCCAGAAGAGCGCTGCGACGACGACCAGCCCGGCCACGCCGTCGACGAAGAGCACCGCGAAGAAGAGCTCTGCCACGAAGAGCACTGCGAAGAAGGCTCCGGCGTCGGCGACCACCCCGGCGAAGTCCACCCCGGCCAAGCGCTCCGCCTCGAAGGCGTCGGCGACGACGTCCACGGCGAACCGTCCCGCGAAGAAGGCTCCGGCGACCAAGGCCGCCTCGACGAAGGCCACCTCCACGAAGGCCTCGACGTCGACGGCCCCCACCACGAAGACCGGGGCGGGCGCGCCCCCTTCGTCCGCCGCGGCGACGGCCTCCTCCGCACCCAGCACCCCCAGCACCTCCACCCCCAGCACCTCCACGACCACGACCTCGTCGGCCGCCCCGTCGACGGGTGCCGACAGCCAGGCATGAGCTCGCACCCGGTGCCGGGGCCGCCGACGCCACGGCCGCCCGGCGTGCCGAGCCCGGCCGACGTCGCCCCGCCCGGTGAGGGAGACGCCGCCGTCGACGCGGCGCTGGCCGATCTCGACGCCGCCGACCCGGCCGATCTCGACGCGGTGCTCTCGAGCGCCGAGTCGGTGCTCGCGACCCTGCAGCACCGGCTGCGCGACATCGGTGACTGAGCCGACGAGCCCAGCCGACGCGCGGCTCGACGTCGCGCTCGTCGCCCGGGGGCTGGCCCGGTCCCGTGGTCAGGCGGCCGATCTCGTCGCGCGCGGCGCCGTGACCGTCGCCGGTCGGCCCGCCACGAAGGTCTCCCTGCGGGTCCGCGCCGACGAGGAGATCCTCGTCGAGGGCGACGACGCCCGCCTCGTGAGCCGAGCCGCGCACAAGCTGCAGGGCGCCTTCACCACCTTCGGGCCGCAGGGCTGGCAGGTGACCTCGGCTCGCTGCCTCGACCTCGGGGCGTGCACCGGGGGCTTCACCCAGGTGCTCCTCGAGCAGGGGGCCGCCGAGGTCCTCGCGCTCGACGTCGGGCACGACCAGCTCGACCCCGAGATCGCCGCGGACCCCCGGGTCGTCGACCTCAGCGGGACCACCGTGCGCGGCCTCGTCCCCGCGGACATCGACGGACGGGTCGACCGGGTCGTCGCCGATCTCAGCTTCATCTCCCTGCGCCTGGCGCTGACCGCCGTCCGTGACTGCCTCGACGGCGCGGGCGAGGCGATGCTCCTCGTCAAGCCGCAGTTCGAGGTCGGACGCGCCCGGCTCGGCAAGCACGGGGTCGTCACCGACCCCCGAGCACGGGCCGACGCCCTGCACGGCGTCCTCACCGACGCCGCGGAGCTCGGCCTGGGCGTCCTCGGCATCGCGCAGAGCCCGATCGCCGGGGGAGTGGGCAACGTCGAGTACCTGCTGTGGCTGAGCGCGCGGGCCGACGTCGGCATGCCGTGGCAGGCTCAGCTCGAGCAGGTCGCCGCCCTCACCGGCACCCGTACCCGCACCGACACGAAGGGAGCCCGATGAGCACGCGCCGCATCCTCCTCGTCGCCCACCCCGGCCGGCCGGAGGCGCTCGAGATCGCCGGCCAGGTCATCGACCGCCTGCGCGAGGCGGGCATCGAGGTGGCTCTGCCCACGGGAGAGCTCCTCGACGGACCCCTCGGCCGTGACCACGACGTCGTGCCCGCCGATGCCGACCAGCCCGGGGGCTGCGCGGCCGGCGTCGAGCTCGTCGTCGTCCTCGGCGGCGACGGCACGATCCTGCGCGGCGCCGAGATCGCCCGGGGGAGCGAGGCGCCCCTGCTCGGGGTCAACCTCGGCCACGTGGGCTTCCTCGCCGAGGCCGAGCGCGACGACCTCGAGGCGACCGTCGAGCACATCGTGCGGCGCGCCTACACCGTCGAGGAGCGGATGGCCCTCGAGGTCACCGGGACTCTCGACGGCGAGCTGCTGTGCAGCAGCTGGGCGCTCAACGAGGTGACGGTCGAGAAGGCCTCGCGCGAGCGGATGCTCACCCTCACGGTCGAGATCGACGGCCGTCCGCTGTCGACGTGGGGCTGCGACGGCGTCGTCATGGCGACCCCCACGGGCTCGACCGCCTACGCCTTCAGCGCCGGCGGTCCGGTCGTGTGGCCAGGTGTCGAGGCCGTCCTCGTCGTGCCGATCAGCGCCCACGCCCTCTTCGCCCGGCCGCTCGTCCTCGCCCCGCAGGCCCACCTCGCCGTCGACCTCGTCGCCGGCACCGAGGGTCACGGGGTGCTGTGGTGCGACGGTCGTCGGGCCGTCGACCTGCCCCCGGGCGCTCGGGTCGAGGTGACCCGCTCCAGCGTGCCGGTGCGCCTCGCCCGCCTCACGAGCTCGCCCTTCACCGACCGGCTCGTCGCGAAGTTCGACCTCAGCGTCGCCGGCTGGCGAGGACGGCAGAGCGCGCAGTGATCGAGGAGATCCGCATCCGTGACCTCGGGGTCATCGAGGAGGCGACGGTCTCGCTCCACCCGGGGCTCACCGTGCTCACCGGTGAGACCGGGGCCGGCAAGACGATGTTCGTCTCGAGCATCGAGCTGCTCCTCGGCTCGCGCGCCGACGCGGCCCTCGTGCGCACCGGGGCGCAGGAGGCCGCGATCGACGCGGTCCTCGAGGTCGCCGACCCCGAGCTGGCGCGCGCCGCGGACGACGCCGGCGCCTCGGTCGAGGACGGCGAGCTCACCGTGAGCCGTGTCCTGCGCTCGACCGGACGCAGCCGGGCCTACGCCGGCGGGCGGACCGTGCCCGTCGGCACGCTCGGCGAGATCACCCAGGGCCTCGTCGCCCTGCACGGCCAGGCCGACCAGTGGCGGCTGCGCCAGAGCGCCCAGCACCGCGAGGTGCTCGACGCCTACGGCGGCGACCCGGTGCGGGAGGCAGCGACCGCCTTCGCGAAGGCGCGGCGGGCCTGGGTCGACGCGCGCCGTGAGCTCGACGAGCTGACGACGAGCGAGCAGGCCCGGGCGCAGGAGCTCGACGCCCTCACCTACCAGCTCGAGCAGGTCGACGCCGTCGACCCCCGCCCGGGCGAGGACCTCGAGCTGCGCGCCGAGAGCGAGCGCCTGGCCCACGCCGACGACCTGCGTCTGGGCTCCGCCCGGGCCCATGCCGCCCTCGCCGACGGCGAGCTGCCGGAGCGACCCGACACCCTCGCCCTGCTCGCCACCGCGGAGCAGTCGCTCGGCCCGCTCGTCGACGCCGACCCCGGGCTGGCCCCCTTGCGCGACCGTCTCGTCGAGCTGCGCGCGCTCGTCGCCGACGTCGCCGCTGATCTCAGCTCCTACTCGGCCTCCATCGAGGTCGACCCCGCCCGGCTCGACGCCGTGCACACCCGCCGGGCCGCCCTCACCGAGCTCACCCGGCGCTACGGGGGCGACGTCGACGCGGTGCTCGCCCGTCGTGACCGCTCCCGCGCCCGCGTCCTCGAGCTGCAGCAGGCCGACGACCGTCTCGGTGGCATGGCCGAGCAGGTCGAGTCCGCGGCCGCCGAGGTCGCCCGCCGCGCTGCCCACCTCACCGCGGCCCGCACGGCCGCGGCCGAGCGGCTCGGCGCCCGCGTGCAGGAGGAGCTGCGCCGCCTCGGCATGCCCCAGGCGGTCGTCGAGGTCTCGGTGACGCCGACGACGGGCGACGGTCCGGACAGCGTCCCGGCCGCCGATCTCGAGCCGGGGGATCGGGTCGTCGTCGGCGCCCACGGCGTCGACGTCGTCGAGATCCGCCTCTCCGCCAACCCCGGCAGCCCGGCCCGTCCAGTCACCCAGGCCGCGTCGGGCGGAGAGCTCTCCCGGATCATGCTCGCCCTCGAGGTCGCCGTCGCCGACGCGGGCGCCAGCGTGCCCACCTTCGTCTTCGACGAGGTCGACGCCGGCGTCGGCGGCAAGGCCGGGATCGACGTCGGCGCCCGCCTGCAGGCCCTGGCCCGCAACGCCCAGGTGCTCGTCGTCACCCACCTCGCCCAGGTCGCCGCCCACGCCGACCGCCATCTCGTCGTGCGCAAGTCGACCGACGGCGAGGTGACGTCGAGCGACGTCAGCGAGGTGAGCGGCGAGGACCGCCTCGCCGAGCTCGCGCGGATGATGGGCGGGGCCGGCACCTCCGCCGGTCTGCGCCACGCCGAGGAGCTGCTCGACGCCTGCCGCCGTCCCGCAGGGTGAGGCCGCACACCCTCGCCCTGCGCGCGCGAGCCTGGACGGGCACGGTCCCCCTTCGTGGGACGATGCCCGGGATGACGCTGCGCCCGAACCGATCTCGCTCCCGTGACGTGGACCCCTCCGGTCTGCACGGCACGGTGCGGGTCGACCGCCGCACGAAGAACCTCACGAAGCGGCTGCGCCCCGGCGACATCGCCGTCATCGACCACGAGGACATCGACCGCGTGAGCGGCGAGGCCCTCGTCGCGTGCCGACCGGCAGCCGTCGTCAACGCCTCGCCGTCGATCACCGGGCGCTACCCGAACCTCGGTCCCCAGGTCATCGTCGACGCCGGCATCCCGCTGCTCGACGACGTCGGCAGCGACGTGCTCGACCAGGTGAGCGAGGGCGACGAGGGGCAGGTCGTCGACGGGGTGCTGCGCTGCGGCGACGTCGAGATCCCCGGAACGCTCCTCACGAGCAGCGGAGTGGCCGACGCGATGGTCGCCGCGCGCGCCGGCCTCACCACCCAGCTCGAGGCCTTCGCCGAGAACACGATGGAGTACATGCTCAAGGAGCGCGACCTCCTCTTCGACGGCGTCGGCATCCCCGACGTGCGCACGGACTTCACCGACCGGCACGCTCTCGTCGTGGTCCGCGGCTACCACTACAAGGAAGACCTGCAGGCGCTGCGCCACTACATCCGCGAGTACAAGCCGGTGCTCATCGGCGTCGACGGCGGCGCCGACGCGCTCCTCGAGCTCGGGCTGCGCCCCGACATGATCGTCGGCGACATGGACTCGGTCTCCGACGCGACGCTCACGTGCGGCGCCGAGGTCGTCGTCCACGCCTACCGCGACGGCCGCGCGCCCGGCGTCGAGCGGGTCGAGCAGCTCGGCGTCGAGGACTTCGTCGTCTTCCCCGCGACCGGCACGAGCGAGGACATCGCGATGCTCCTCGCCGACGACTGCGGGGCCAGCCTCATCGTGGCCGTCGGCACCCACGCCACCCTCGTCGAGTTCCTCGACAAGGGGCGGGCGGGGATGTCGAGCACCTTCCTCACCCGGCTGCGGGTGGGCGGCAAGCTCATCGACGCGAAGGGGGTGAGCCGGCTCTACCGGAGCAGGATCTCCGCCTGGTCGATCGTCGGGCTCGCACTCGTCGGGCTGCTCGCGGTGCTCGTCGCGATGTCCGCCACGCCCACCGGGCGTGCTCTGCTCCAGATCATCGGTGCCTGGTGGGACGACCTCTGGGCCGCACTCTCGGGGATCGTCACATGATCGACTTCCGCTACCACATGGTCTCGCTCGCGGCCGTGCTCATCGCGCTGTCCATGGGCGTCGTGCTCGGCGCCGGGCCGCTCAACGACGACATCGGCAACACCTTGACCAACGAGGTCACGCGGCTGCGCCAGGACAAGGACGACCTGCGTCGTCAGCTGACCCAGGAGCAGCGCACGGGGGAGGCCCAGGAGTCCTTCGGCGAGGAGGTCCTGCCCCAGCTCGTCTCCGGTGTGCTCGACGGCACGTCCGTCGCCGTCGTGCGCCTGCCCGAGTCCGACGACACCGAGGTCGCCGAGCTGCGCGAGACCCTCGAGCTCTCCGGGGCCAGCGTCGAGCCGACGGTCTCCGTCGCCGCCTCCTGGGTCGCCGGCGGAGAGGATGCCCAGGCCTCGCGAGAGCGCGCCGCCTCCGAGGCGCTCTCCGCGCTCGGGCGCAGCGACGCCGACGGCGCGGGGCTGGACGAGGCGCTCGGCGCCGTGCTCGGCGGTCGCGGCGAGGACGGGATGCCCGCACCGACCGACAGCCAGCGCACCGACGCCTTCGAGCGGCTCTCCGACGCCGGTCTCGTGAGCGGCGACGCCCCGACCTCGGCCGCCGACGTCGTCCTCGTCGTCGCCGGTCCGGTGGCGGGCGACCCCCAGGACTCCCCGGCCGACGCCGATCCAGCAGCCACCGCCTCGGCGACCCGGTGGGTCGAGCTCGCCGCAGCGCTCGACGCCCGATCCGCGGGGGCGGTCCTCACGTCCGGTCCGGTGACCTACGGCTCCGGCGACGCCTCGCCGGTCACCGTCGCACGCGCCGACAGCGGTCTCAGCGAGGGGCTGAGCACCGTCGACACCCCGGAGAGCGCCGTGGGTCGCGCCGACGTCGTCCTCGGCCTCGACGAGCAGACCCGCGGCGACGCGGGCCACTACGGCCTCGCCGACGACGCCAGCGCCGCCATCCCGGAGGCCCCGTGACCGACCTGCGCTCCCTGGCCCTGCCCGCCGGGGCGGCGGTGCTGGGGGTGCACGGGGTGCTGCGCGCGGTCGAGCGCGGTCCGGCCCGAGTGCGACGCGCGCTCGGCCGCACGAACTTCGCGGGTGACCCGGTCACCCTGGCGCAGGGCCCCGCGTGGGTCGGCGGGGTCGCCCTCGGCGCCCTCCTCGCCGCCGACCCGGTGGCCGCGGCCGCCGTCGCCGTGCCCGGTGCGGTGGGCCTGGTCGACGACCTCGTGGGCGACCGCTCGACGAAGGGGATCCGAGGTCACCTCGGCGCGCTGCGGCGCGGCCGGGTCACGAGCGGTGCGGTCAAGGTCGCCGTCCTCGGCGCGACCGCCCTCGTCGTCGCGGTGGTCGAGCACGACCACGACGCCCCGCTCACCTCGCGGCTGCCGGCTCTCGTCGTCGACGCCGGCGTCGTCGCGGGCACCGCGAACCTCCTCAACCTCTTCGACCTGCGCCCCGGCCGGGCGCTCAAGGTCGCGGCGCTGATCGGGGCGCCGCTGCTCGTCGCCGCTCCGGGCCGTGCCCGGCCCGCCCTCGTCGCCGGTCTCGCCGCGACGGCCGCAGCGCTGCCGGGCGACCTCGCGGGTCGCTCGATGCTCGGTGACTGCGGCGCGAACGCCGCCGGCGCCCTCGTCGGCCAGGGTCTCGTGCGCTCGCTGCCGCTCGCCGGACGCGCCGGTGTGCTCGCCGCGGTGACGGCGCTCACCCTGGCCTCGGAGCGGGTGAGCTTCAGCCGGGTCATCGACCGCACGCCCGCGCTGCGGGCGCTCGACGCGTGGGGGCGCCCCACCCCTGCACCGGTCACACCGGTCACGCCGTGACCGAGGTGAGGACGGCCCCGGGGCTGCGGCGCACCGCCTCGCAGGTCGCCCTCGTCACCGTCGCCGCTCGCGTGGCCGGCCTGCTGCGCTGGGTGGCCTTCGCCCTGGCCGTCGGGGCCTCCGGCGTCGGCACCGTCTACCAGAGCGTCAACGCCGTGCCGAACCTCGTCTACGAGGTCGTCGCCGGGGGCGTCCTCGCCGCGGTCGTCGTGCCGCTCGTCGCCTCCGCCCGACGCACCGGTCGGGCCGACGAGGTCGGCTCGAGCCTGCTGACGCTCGCCGTCGTGCTGCTCCTGCCCGTCACGCTCGTCCTCGCGCTCGGCGCGCCGTGGCTGAGCAGGGTCCTGCTCGACGGGGTCGAGGCGCCCGGGGCCGCCGAGCTCGGCACCCGGCTGCTCGTCCTCTTCAGCCCCCAGGTCGTGCTCTACGGCATCGGCGTCGTCGTCGCCGGTGTGCTCCAGGCGCACGAGCGCCTCCTCGCCGCCGCGCTCGCGCCGCTGCTGTCCAGCCTCGTCGTCATCGGGACCTATCTCGCCTACGCCTGGGGTGTCGAGAGCACCCCGGCGGACACCGCGGTCCTGCCCACTGCCGGATGGCTGGTCCTCGGCATCGGGACGACCCTCGGCGTGGTCGCCCTGTCGCTGCCGCTGCTCGTCGTCGCCGCCCGCGCCGGGATCAGGCTGCGGCCGCGCTGGGCGCTCACCCCGCAGGACCGCACGCGGGCCCGCCAGCTCGCCGGTGCCGGGCTCGTCGGGCTCGTCGCCCAGCAGCTCGCCCTCCTCGCCGTCCTGCGCGTCGCGAACCGCTCGGGCGGTGACGGCACCTTCGTCGTGCACCAGTACGCGCAGACCGTCTACCTCCTGCCCTACGCCGTGCTCGCCGTGCCGGTCGCCACCACGGCCTTCGCCCGTCTCGCCGGCGACCCGGAGGGCGAGGGGGCGGCGCGCACGCTCAACCGCGCGCTGCGCGTCGTCCTCGCGCTGTCCGGGGCCGCCGCGGCCGCGCTCGTCGCCGGCGCCCCCGGGGTCGGCACGGTCTTCGGCATGCTCGACCGCAGCGCCGGCCGGGGCGAGCCGGGTCGCGCGCCGCTCGAGGCGATGCCCCAGGCCCTCGCGACGACCGCGGTCGGTCTCGTCGGCTTCAGCCTCGTCGCGCTCGCCCTGCGGGCCCTCCTCGTGCGCGGCAGCGCCCGGCGCGCCGGCTGGTCGGTCGCCGCCGGGTGGGCCGTGCTCGCCGTCGTGCCCGCGCTGTGGCTCAGCCGTGCCGACGGACCGGCCGAGACCCTCACCGTCATCGGCGCGTCGTCTGCCGTCGGGATGACCCTGTCGGCCGCGCTGCTCCTCCACGGGGTACGGCGGGCGTGGGGCGAGGAGAGCACGAGCGGCCTGCTGCGGCTGACCGGTGCCGTCGCCGCCGGTGTCGTGCTCGGCGGCGTGTGCGCGCTGGCGCTCGTGCGAGCGGACCTGACCGGCGCCGCCCAGGTCGGGGCCGCGGCGGGCCTGGGCGTCGTCTGCGCCGCCGTGTGCGCGGCGCTGGCCCTCGCGGTCGACCCCACGCTGCGCGAGGCCGTGAGGAGGCGCCCGTGAGCCGGGTCGTCCTCGTGCTCGGCCGCAGCGCCGGGGGCATCGGGGCGCACGTGCGCTCGTTCGCCGCCGAGCTCCTCGCCCTGGGCGATGACGTGCGGGTCGTGGCTCCCGAGAGCACCCACGCGGTCTTCGACCTGCCCGGTGCCGTGCCGTGGTGGCCCGGCCGGACGGGCGCGGGCCCCACCGTCCAGAGCACGACGGCCGTGCGCCGGCTGCTCTCAGGTGCCGACGCCGTCCATGCCCACGGCCACCAGGCGGGCGTCGTCGCGGCCGCACTGCTCGCGGGGGTCGGCCGTGCCAGGCCACGGCTGGCCACGAGCCTGCACAACGAGCTGCGGGGCGACCCGCGCTCCGCCCGGCACCGGCTCGGCACCCTGGCGGTGCGGACCGCTCTCTTGCGCGCCGACCTCGTCACCGGGGCGTCCACCGACCTCGTCGACCTCGCCGAGCAGCTCGGCGCCCGGCGTGCCGCGATCGACGAGGTGCCCTCGCCCCTCGTGCCGGGCCTCCTCGCCACCGACCGAGGGGAGTGGCGGGCGGCCCGTCGTGACGCTCTCCTGCGTGCCCACGGCCTGCCGACCGACCGGCCCGTCGTGCTCACCGTCGCCCGCGTCGCGCCGCAGAAGCGGCTCGAGGACGTCCTCGCCGTCGCCGACCTCGTCGCGCGCCGGTCCGGGGGTCGGGGAGGGTCCCCCTTCGTCGTCGTCGGCGGGGGCGACGACGACCTGCGCCGTCGCCTCGTGTCCACGGCCGGACCCGACGTCCACCTCCTCGGGCCGAGCGACTCCGTCGTCGGCTGGCTGCTCGCGGCCGACCTCTTCCTCCTCACGAGCGAATGGGAGGCTCGGGCCCTCGTCGTGCAGGAGGCGATGGCGGCCGGTCTGCCCGTCGTCGCCACCCGCACCGGGGGGCTGCCCGGTCTCGTCGAGGGGGTCGGTGCGCTCGCCCCCGTCGGCGACGTCGACGCGCTCGCCGCCCGCGTCCGAGACCTGCTGCGAGACACGCAGGCCCGGCGTGAGGCCGGGGAGCGGGGACGCGAGCGGGCGCGCACGTGGCCGAGCACGCACGAGCGGGCGGCCCGCTGGCACACCTGGTACGAGGGCGGCCCGGACGTGCCGTAAGGTGGAAGCCCGTGGCGGCACTCACCAAGCACATCTTCGTGACCGGAGGCGTAGCCTCCTCCCTCGGCAAGGGTCTGACGGCGTCAAGCCTGGGACATCTGCTCCGCGCTCGCGGTCTGAGCGTGACGATGCAGAAGCTCGACCCCTACCTCAACGTGGACCCGGGGACGATGAACCCCTTCCAGCACGGCGAGGTCTTCGTCACCGAGGACGGTGCGGAGTGCGATCTCGACATCGGCCACTACGAGCGCTTCCTCGGCGTCGACCTGCTCGGCAGCGCGAACGTCACGACGGGGCAGGTCTACAACCGCGTCATCGCCCGTGAGCGTCGCGGCGAGTACCTCGGTGACACCGTGCAGGTCATCCCGCACATCACCAACGAGATCAAGGACCGGATGCGAGCCGCGGCAGCGGGCAGCCCGGGGATCTCCGACGTCGACGCGCCCGACATCATCATCACCGAGATCGGCGGCACCGTCGGCGACATCGAGTCGCTGCCCTTCCTCGAGGCCGCGCGCCAGGTGCGCCACGAGATCGGGCGTGACAACTCCTTCTTCCTCCACGTCTCGCTCGTGCCCTACCTCGCGCCGAGCGGCGAGCTGAAGACCAAGCCCACCCAGCACTCCGTCGCCGCGCTGCGCCAGGTCGGCGTCCAGCCGGACGCCCTCGTGCTGCGCGCCGACCGCGAGATCCCCGCCGACATCAAGCGCAAGATCTCGCTCATGTGCGACGTCGACACCGATGCCGTCGCCGCGTGCATCGACGCGCCGAGCATCTACGACATCCCGAAGGTCCTGCACGCGGAGCAGCTCGACACCTACGTCATCCGCCGGCTCAGCCTGCCCTTCAAGGACGTCGACTGGGCGTCGTGGGACCTGCTCCTGCGCCGCGTCCACGAGCCCGAGCACGAGGTCGAGGTCGCCCTCGTCGGCAAGTACGTCGACCTGCCCGACGCCTACCTGTCGGTGACCGAGGCGCTGCGCGCCGGCGGCTTCCACCACGACGCGCGGGTCTCGATCCGCTGGGTCGCCTCCGACACCTGCCAGACGCCGGCGGGTGCCCAGCAGGCGCTCGGCGGGGTCGACGCCGTCCTCGTGCCCGGCGGCTTCGGCGTGCGCGGCATCGAGGGCAAGCTCGGCGCACTGCGCTGGGCCCGCGAGCAGCAGGTGCCCACGCTCGGCATCTGCCTGGGCCTGCAGTGCATGGTCATCGAGTACGCCCGCGACGTCGCCGGCATCGAGGGCGCGAGCTCGACGGAGTTCGACCCCGGCACCCCGGCTCCCGTCGTGTCGACGATGGAGGAGCAGAAGAGCTTCGTCGAGGGCGCGGGCGACCTCGGCGGCACGATGCGCCTGGGCTCCTACCCGGCGCAGCTGCTCGAGGGCTCGGTCGCGGCGACCGCCTACGGCGCCACGTCGGTCACCGAGCGCCACCGTCACCGCTACGAGGTCAACAACGAGTACGTCGACCAGCTGACGCAGGCCGGTCTCGTCGTCAGCGGCACGCACCCCGAGCTCGGTCTCGTCGAGTTCGTCGAGCTGCCGACCTCGGTGCACCCGTACTACGTCGCGACCCAGGCGCACCCCGAGTTCAAGTCCCGTCCCGACGCCGCGCACCCGCTCTTCGCCGGGCTCGTCGGCGCCGCCGTCCAGGCGCAGCGCGATGCGCGGCTCGTCGAGGTCGAGCGCCCCCGTCGCGACGAGGGCGCCGCCCGCGAGGACGACGCCGAGGTCACCCCCGCGTGAGCACGGACGGCGCGGGCCCCGGCCTGCACGACGAGCTCGTCACGCCCGACGTCCGGCGCAGCGAGGTGCTGCACGACGGCGCCGTGTGGGACGTGCGGGCCGACACCTTCGTCTACGAGGGCCAGGAGCTGACCCGGGAGGTCGTCGACCACCCGGGGGCGGTCGCCGTGCTCGCCGTGGACGACGACGACCAGGTCGTCCTCATCCGTCAGTACCGCCACCCCGTCGCCGCGCTGGACTGGGAGATCCCGGCCGGGCTGCTCGACGTCGCCGACGAGGACCCCGTCGTCGGCGCGCGCCGAGAGCTCGCCGAAGAGGTCGACCTCGTCGCCGACGAGTGGGCGGTGCTCACCGACCTGTGGACCTCGCCGGGCGGCATGAGCGAGGCGATCCGCATCTACCTCGCGCGCGGTCTGCGACCCGTGCCCGAGGCCGAGCGCTTCGAGCGCGAGCACGAAGAGGCCCACCTCGTCGTGCGCCGCGTCGACCTCGACGAGGTCCACGCCGCGGTCCTCGCCGGGACGGTGCACAACTCGACGCTCATGATCGCCGTCCTCGCGGCCCATGCGCAACGGGCCCAGGGCTGGAGCGGGCTGCGCCCGGCTGACAGCCCGTGGCCGGAGCACCCGGGCCGCCGATGACCCCGGCCGCGGACCAGGCCCAGGCCTGCCCGTGCGGGGCGGGCACCCCCTTCGCCGAGCACTGCGGGCCCGTCCTCGACGGCACGCCCGCGGCCACCGCCGAGGCCCTCATGCGGTCGCGCTACACCGCCTACGTCCTGCTGCAGCAGGGTGACCAGCGCGCTGCCGACCACCTGTGGCGGACCTGGCACCCGCGCACCCGGCCCGAGGTCGTCGAGCCCGGACCGGGTCTGCGCTGGGTCGGCCTCGAGGTGACGCAGACCCGGGCCGGCGGCCCGCAGGACGACCACGGGGTCGTCGCCTTCGTCGCCCGGTGGACGACCGGCGAGGGGGAGCACCGCCAGGACGGCGAGCTCGTCGAGCGCTCGGACTTCGCCCGCCGCGGCGGGCGATGGGTGTACGTCGGGGCGCTCGCGGAGCAGGCCTGACGGGCCCGTCGTCACGGGTCGTCTCGACTTTGTCCAAACCCGCCACGCGGAGGGGATCACCCGTCCTAGGCTGACGGCGTGGAGAAGGTCTCGACCGCGGGATACCTCGTCCTGGGTCTGATCGACCGACTGGGCGAGGCGACCCCCTATGACGTCAAGCAGGCGGCGCAGCACACGAATGCGTTCTTCGCCCTGCCGCACACGCAGATCTACGTGCAGTGCACGCGGCTCGTGTCCGTGGGCTACCTCGACGAGCAGCAGGAGGAGCACGGCCGCCGCCGCCGGCTGCTCACCGTGACGCCCGAGGGGCAGGCGGCGCTGCGCGACTGGGCGGACAGCGGCGTCGACACCCAGGTCGAGGCGCGCGACATCGCGCTGCTCAAGCTGTACTTCGAGGCCGACCCGGAGCGTCTGGCCCGCCAGCAGCTCACCGCCCACGAGGAGCTGCTGGCCCGGTACGAGGAGATCGCCGGCCAGGCCGAGGGGCTCGACCCCGGGCCGCGTCGCACGCTGCGCTTCGGGCTGGCCTTCGAGCGGATGCAGGTCGACTTCTGGAGCGGGCTCATCGCCGACGCGTGAGCACGCGCCAGGAGTCGAGCGCGTCTACTGGTACGACACGAAGCGGGGGCGCGGCCGGACGTCGAGCATCGTCTGCCGCGGGGTGAAGGTCGGGGTGTCCTCGTCGATGAAGTTCTTCCACCCCAGCTCGACCCCGTCGGGCAGCTCGGCCCGCACGGCGTCCCACGTCTGCTGCTTGAGCTCGGGGGTGCCGTGCCCGTCGGCGTGCACGACGGTGACGAGCTCCGGGCGGTCGGTGCGCAGCTGGTCGCGGTCGCGCAGCATCTGCAGCTGGAACTGGTGGAGCATGAAGACCTTCTGCGGCATGTCGTGCTCGCGCACGAGCTCGGCGAGCCAGTCGGCGACCTCCTCGACCTCGTCGACCTCGACGTGCCCGATCTGCTCGAGCGGCCGCTGCCCGGGCTCGAGGCGCCACTCGGGGTCGAGGGCGAGACCGACGTGCGGCTCGAGCAGGAGCTCCTCGTAGCGCTTCGCCTGGCTGAGGAAGTCGGCCCGCCCGCTCTGGAGGTCGAGCAGGACGTAGACCCCGTCGTCGTGGGCCGCGTCGACCCAGGGCCGGTAGGTCGACGGGTCGCCCTCGGAGGAGTAGTCGCCGTCGGCGCCGGGGGAGGAGTCGGCGATCGTCGCGATGATCTCGAAGGCCGGTAGGAAGGTGTCGCCCGTCGTCTGCGCGTACTCCTCGACGAGGTCGCTGACCCGCTCGACCGAGGCGTCGACGTCCTGCTCGCCGAGCAGCCCGAGGCCGGGCACACCGGGGTGGCCGTACAGCGCGATCATCCGGCGGTCGCCGCCGAGCGGCAGCACCCCGCCGGTCGGCAGCTCGGTGGCACGGGTCGCCATCGCCGCGGCGACGACGAGCGCGTCGCCACCGAGGTCGTCTCCCTCGCCGAGGACGACGAGGGGGGTGTCGTCGAGGCGGCGAAGGGAGGTCATGACCTCGTCCTCGCGCGGATCGTCGGCCGTGAGGACCTCGCTGTCCCCGTGCTGGCCGAGCACGGCGCGCACGGTGGCGAGCGCAGCGGCGTGGGCGGGCTCGTCGGGCGTCGTCACCACGACGCGCAGCGGGGCGTCACGGGTCACCGGGGGCAGGTCGTCGACGCCCTCCCGGGATGTCACGGCCGGCCCGAAGGGGGTCCCGCCCGCCTCCTCGTCCGGCGCACCCATCCGCAGGACCGACTCGACGCCGAGCCGGTCGAGCTCGGCCCCGAGGTCGGGGCCGTCGACGAGGCAGGGGACCCCGGCGGCGACCGCTGCCGCGGCTGCGTCGGTGACGGCCTGCTCCGGTGCGTCCGGGTGGAGGACGACGGCGGCGGGGGAGGAGTCGAGCAGGGCCGCGGACACCGCGATCGCGCTCGCGGCCGCGTCGCCGGCGGCGACGACGGGCCACGTCGGGTCGGGGACGGGCACCGCTCCCGCGGCGGCCTCGTCGTCGGGCGAGCCACCGGGCAGGTCGACCGAGGTGCAGCCGGCGAGGCCGACAGCGCCGACCGCGCCGGCACCGGCGACCCAGCCGAGCACGGCTCGTCGGGTCGGCCGGGCGGACGGGGATGCGGTGTCGGGCCAGGTCACGGGCCCACGCTAACGATGCGGCCGGGGCCTGGCGTCGGCGCCCCGCCGCAGCGGGACGGCCCCGTGCGGTGGGCGGTCAGGCGTGGCCGAAAACCCCTTCGCGCTGTCCGTAGACTGGCCGGTGCTGCCCGCGACCGCGGTCAGGACCCTCCGCCTCGACAAGGACGACATGCTTCGCACCCACCAGGCCGGCACGCTGCGCGCCGAGCACACCGGGACCACCGTCACCCTCACCGGATGGGTGGCCCGGCGCCGCGATCACGGCGGCGTCGCCTTCGTCGACCTGCGCGACGCGAGCGGTGTCGTCCAGGTCGTCGCCCGTGACGAGGTGCTCACCGGCGCGGCGCACGGCCTGCGCGGCGAGTACTGCATCAAGGTCGTCGGCGAGGTCACCCCGCGCGAGCCCAAGGACGTCAACCCCGGCCTGCCGACCGGTGAGGTCGACGTCGTCGCGAGCACCATCGAGGTCCTCTCGGCCAGCGAGCCCCTGCCCTTCCAGATCGACGAGCGCGTCACCGTCGGCGAGGAGGCGCGCCTCAAGCACCGCTACCTCGACCTGCGCCGCCCTGGTGCGACCTCCGCCGGCGCCGGTCTGCGCCTGCGCAGCAAGGTCAACGCCGCGGCCCGCTCGGTCCTCGCCGAGCGCGACTTCGTCGAGATCGAGACCCCGACGCTCACCCGCTCCACGCCCGAGGGCGCCCGCGACTTCCTCGTCCCCGCGCGCCTCGCGCCCGGCGAGTGGTACGCGCTGCCGCAGAGCCCGCAGCTCTTCAAGCAGCTGCTCATGGTCGCCGGCATGGAGCGGTACTACCAGATCGCGCGCTGCTACCGCGACGAGGACTTCCGCGCCGACCGCCAGCCGGAGTTCACCCAGCTCGACATCGAGATGAGCTTCGTCGAGCAGGACGACGTCCTCGAGCTCGGCGAGGCCGTGGCGAAGGCGGTCTGGGCGACCATCGGGGTCGAGCTGAGCACCCCCTTCGCCCGGATGACCTACGCCGACGCGATGGCGCGCTACGGCAGCGACAAGCCCGACCTGCGCTTCGGCCAGGAGCTCACGGACTGCACCGAGTACTTCGCCGGCACGCCCTTCCGGGTCTTCCAGGCCGAGTACGTCGGCGCCGTCGTCATGCCCGGCGGCGCGAGCCAGCCTCGTCGTCAGTTCGACGCGTGGCAGGAGTGGGCCAAGCAGCGCGGCGCGAAGGGGCTGGCCTACGTCACCGTCGGCGAGGACGGCGAGCTCGGTGGTCCCGTCGCCAAGAACATCTCCGAGGAGGAGAAGGCCGGTCTCGCGGCGCACGTCGGTGCGGCCCCGGGCGACGCGATCTTCTTCGGCGCCGGTGCCCCGAAGAGCAGCCGCGCCCTGCTCGGCGCCGCCCGCGTCGAGATCGGCAAGCGCTGCGGACTCATCGACGAGTCGGCGTGGGCCTTCGTGTGGGTGCTCGACGCGCCCCTCTTCGAGCCCGCGAGCGAGGCCGTGGCCGCCGGTGACGTCGCCGTCGGCGGGGGTGCCTGGACCGCGGTCCACCACGCCTTCACCAGCCCGAAGGCGGAGTACCTCGACACCTTCGACACCAACCCCGGTGAGGCGCTCGCCTACGCCTACGACATGGTGTGCAACGGCAACGAGATCGGCGGCGGGTCCATCCGTATCCACCGCCGCGACGTCCAGGAGCGCGTCTTCTCCGTCATGGGCCTGGACGCGGAGTCGGCCCAGGAGAAGTTCGGCTTCCTCCTCGAGGCCTTCAAGTTCGGCGCCCCTCCGCACGGCGGCATCGCCTTCGGGTGGGACCGGATCTGCATGCTGCTCCTCGGGGCCGACTCGATCCGCGACGTCATCGCCTTCCCGAAGTCGGGCGGCGGCTACGACCCGCTGACCGACGCGCCCGCCCCGATCACCCCGGAGCAGCGCGCCGAGGCCGGCATCGACGCCACCCCCGAGAGCGACGAGGCCCCGCTCGGTGCGCCCGAGGTGTCGCCGACGCAGTCGTGATCTCGGTCCTGCTGTGGGACTGCGACGGGGTCCTGCAGCACACGGCCCGTGACTGGGGCGCCGCGCTCGACGAGCGCGGCGGCCCCGGTCTGGCCCGCCGGGTCTTCGCGGCAGAGGGTCCGGCCCTGCGCGGGGAGACCACCCTCGCCGCCGCGCTCGAGATCGCCCTCGTCGAGCACGAGGGCGCGACCGGGTCGCGCCCGGTCGAGGTGCCCGAGCTGCTCGCCATGTGGGAGAGCGTGGAGCTCGACCCGCAGGCCGTCGAGGTGCTCGAGCAGGTGCGCTCGCGCGGCGTGAGCTGCCACCTGGCGACCAACCAGCAGGACCACCGCGTGCGCCACATGCGCGAGGTCATGGGGTACGACGCGCTCGTCGACGGCTCCTTCTACTCCTCGCTGCTCGGGGTGGCCAAGCCGGACCCGGTCTTCTTCGAGCGCGTCCTCGACGCGCTCGGCGTGCCCGCCCACGACGTCGGCTTCGTCGACGACGTCGCGGCGAACGTCGAGGCGGCGGCCGCGCTCGGCATCCGCGCCGTGCGCCACGACCCCGCGACCGGGGCCGCCGGGCTGCGACGCGACCTCGAGCCCCTCGTGCCGGGGCTGGTCGCGGTGGGAGCATGAGCAGGTGGAGATCGACCTCGACTTCTGGCGCCAGGCGTGGGCCGAGGGCCGCACGGCCTTCGACCAGCCGCGTCCGAACGACCTGCTCGTCGAGCACCTGCCGGCGCTCGACCTCGCGCCCGGCTCGCGGGTCCTCGTGCCGCTGTGCGGTCGCAGCGTCGACCTCGACCACCTGCTCGCGGCCGGCCACGAGGTCGTCGGCACCGAGCTGAGCGAGATCGCCGTCGACTCCTTCTTCGCCACGCGCGGCCTCGAGCCCCGGGTCGAGCAGGTGGGGGAGCGGCAGGTCTACGCGGCGCCCGGGATCACGATCTACCAGGGCGACCACTTCGAGCTCACGCCGCACGACGTCGAGGGCGTCGCCGCCGTCTACGACCGGGCCAGCCTCGTCGCGCTGCCCGAGACGCTGCGCGACCGGTACGCCGAGCACCTGCGCTCGGTGCTGCCCGCCCCGGTGCCGATGCTCGTCATCACCTTCGAGTACGACGAGGGGTCCTTCGAGGGCCCGCCGCTCAGCGTGCCCGTCGAGGAGGTCGAGCGGCTCTTCGGCGCGACCCACGACGTCGACGTCCTCGAGCGGGTCGACCTCGCCGCCCGGGGCGGCTCGTCCCGCCTCGTCGAGGCGGGGGTGCGCGGTGTCGAGGAGGTCGCGACCGCCCTTCGTCCACGGGGAGCCTGACGCGCGCGGGCCCGGCCACCGGGAGCGGTGACCGGGCCTCGTGCGAGTCGCGTCAGCGCGAGAGGAAGTCCACGAGGACGCGGTTGAGCTCGTCGGCGTGCGAGACGTTGATGCCGTGCGGCCCACCGCTGATGACGTGCAGCTCGCTGTGCGGGATCGCCGCGTGGGTGCGGGCGCCCGAGCCCTCGAAGGGGACGGTGCCGTCGCCGTCGCCGTGGACGACGAGGGTCGGCACCGTGACCTTCGGCAGGTCCTCGCGGAAGTCGCTGATGCCGAAGGACTGCATCGCCTCGAGCGCGGCGACCTTGTCGGCCTGCTGGCACAGCGCGATCGCCTCCTGGCGCTGCTCCTCGGTGACCTTGAGCTCGCCGTCGACCGAGAAGAAGTCGGTGGTGAACTGGTCGAAGAAGGCGTCCTTGTCAGCCGTGAGCGAGGCGGTCATCTTCGCCGCCTCGGCGGGCTCGAGCGGCCCGTCGGGGTTGCCCGGGGTCTTCATCATCATCGGGGGCACCGCCGCCGCGAAGACGACGCTGCGCAGCCGCTCCTCGCCGTGATTGGCGACGTAGCGGGCGACCTCGCCGCCGCCCATGGAGAAGCCGACGAGGGTGACGTCACGCAGGTCGAGCTCGACGAGCAGCGCGTCGAGGTCGCCGGCGAGCGTGTCGTAGTCGTATCCGGTCTTGGGCTTGTCGGACTGCCCGAAGCCGCGGCGGTCGTAGGTGATGACGCGGTACCCGGCCGAGGTGAGCGCGGGGACCTGCTCCGACCAGGAGGCTCCGGAGAGGGGCCAGCCGTGGATGAGGACGACGGGCCGGCCGGTCCCTCCGGTGTCCTCGACGTGCACGGAGACGTCGGGGCGGATCGTGCGCTTGTCGACGGTGATGTCGGGCATGCAGGTGCTCCTAGGGCAGAGGGTGCGGGGCGGTGCTCTGACGACGCTAGTTCGGCGCCGGCCTCGCCCCTGGATGGGTGAGGCCCCCTGTCCAGGGTCGCGTCTGCCCAGGTCAGGGCCTCGCGCCCGAGGTCCAGGCCGCGGTCTGCCCGTAGCCGAGATCGGTGTAGAGCTGGCGCGCCACGGCGTTGTCGCTGTAGAGCTCGAGGGTGCACACGGGCGCCTCCGAGAGCCCGAGGCGGGTGAGCGCGCCGGTGAGCTCGCGACCCAGGCCCTGCCCCCGCGCATCGCCGCGCACGACGATGCCGGTGAGGAGCGGGTGACCGGCTCCGGTGTGCGCGCGGCAGCCCGCGGCGAGCAGCTCGCCGGCGTCGTCCCGCACCCCGAGCCACCGCTGCCCGGGCCAGGCGAAGGGTCGCCCGTCGGTGCGAGGGTTCTCGCGCATGATGAAGTCGGTGATCTCCGCGGCGTGCTCCTCGGGCAGGTCGACCACCTGCACCCTCGGCGCCGGGGGCACCTCGGTGGTGACCATCCACTCCCACTGCACGAAGTCGCCGAGGTCGCCCCCGAGCCCGGCGACGACCGCCGCGGCCCGCTCGGTCTGGATCGTCACACCGGTGCAGCCCGTGCGGTCGAGCCACCGGCTCGTCGCCGGGTCGGTCATGACCTCGACGGCGAGCTCGTCGCAGCTCGCGACGAGGTTCATCGCCGTGCCGTGGGCATGGGTCGGCCGCACGAAGGCTGCCGCCCACCCGGCCGGTGTGCGCACCCCCTTCGCCTCCACGCGCGGGTCGGTGTCCCAGCGCACGTAGGGCAGGTCGTCGGTGAGCGCGAGCAGATCGGGCTTCGAGCCGATGTCCTGCACCCGGCTCACTCGGTGATCCCGACGCGCTCGTGCAGGCCCTTCATCCACCGCGGCGCCCACCAGTTCCACTCGCCGAGCACCGACATCGTCGCGGGCACGAGGAGCATCCGCACGAGCGTGGCGTCGATGACGATGGCGAGCACGAGGGCGACGCCGGTCTGCTTGACGGCGAGCACCTGCGCGAGGACGAAGCCGGAGAAGACGACGACCATGAGCAGCGCGGCGCTCGTGATGATGCGCCCGGAGCGCTGCAGGCCCAGCCGCACCGCCTCGTCCGTCGGGTGCCCCTGCTCGTGCAGCTCGACGACGCGCGAGAGCAGGAAGACCTCGTAGTCCATCGACAGCCCGAAGCCGAAGGCGAGGGCGAGGATCGGGATCGAGGCCTCCACCCCGCCCGTCGAGCTGAAGCCGAGGAGCCCCTCGAGGTGGCCGTCCTGGAAGACCCACACGAGCGCGCCGAGCGAGGCGCCGAGGGAGACGACGTTCATGACGAGCGCCTTGAGCGGCACGACGAGCGAGCCGGTCATGAGGAAGAGGAGCAGGAAGGTCGCGAGCACGACGGTGAGGACCGCGTAGGGCGCCCGCTCGGCGATGACGTCGGTGAAGTCGTGCAGCCCCGAGGCCTGGCCGCCGATGTGCCCGGCGAAGGGGGGCCGCTCCTCGTGCAGGGCGTCGACGAGGTCTCGGCTCGCGTCGCCCAGCCCGCCGTCGCCGGTGCGCAGCTCGACGACGCGCACCTGGGTGCCGGAGCCCGCCTCGCCGACGGTCTCGACGACCGGGTCGGTGACGAGGCCGGGCAGGTCGCTCGCCGCCCCCTTCGCCCACCGGGTGACCTCCGCCTCGGGGGCCGTCGTCACGTAGGTGACGTCGGCGCCGGCGAGGTCGGGGTAGTCCTCGCGGAAGGTCTCGAAGAAGGTCCGCTCGGGCGCCCCCTTCGGCAGCATCTCCGGGCCCGAGGAGGTGAGGTGCAGGCGCAGGGCCGGCAGGGCGAGGGTGACGAGGAGGGAGAGGACGACGGCGATGACCGCCCACGGCACCCGCTGGACCCCGCTCGCCAGACGGGAGAAGACACCCTCGTCTGGAGCCTGCTCGGTGCCGCGGCGCAGGAGGCGGCGCGCGGAGAGCGCGCACAGCGCCGGGATGAGGCTGACGCCGACGAGCAGCGCGAGGACGACGATGGAGACGCCGGCGGCGCCGGACGCGCGCATGAAGACGACGGGGAAGAAGAGCAGGCCGGTGAGCGAGATCGCCACCGTGACCGCGGAGAAGATCACGGTCCGTCCGGCACGGTCGAGGGTGAGCCCGGTGATGTGGGCGACGTCGGCGGGCGTGAGGGTGTCGGCGGGGGCGCCGTCGAGGACCCCGCGCGCCTCCTCGCGGAAGCGTGAGACGACGAGCAGCCCGTAGTCGATGCACAGACCGAGACCGAGGACGGTGACGATGTTGACGACCGTCGCGTCGAGGTCGATGACGTGGGCGAAGCCGAAGAGGGTGGCGAGCGCGCCGCCGATCGAGGCGACCGCGCCGAGGATCGGCAGCCCGGCGGCGAGGAAGCCGCCGAAGACGACGACCATGATCGCGAAGGAGACGGGCAGGGCCAGACCCTCGCCGGTCTTCATGTCCGAGCCGACCTGGCCGATGATCGCGTCGACGAGAGCCTGGACGCTGCCGCGCTGGCTGTCGGTGGCCCGCGACGCGCTGACGACCTCGTCGAGCTGGGTGCTCACCTCGGCGCGGGCCGTCTCGAGCTCGGCGTCGCCGAGCCCGTCGTCGTAGGTGACGACCGTCGCGAAGCCGTCGGGGTCGTCGGCCGGGCCGGTGACGAAGGGGGCGGCCGCCGGGTCGCGCGGGCCCTGCTCGAAGACGAAGGGGTTGACGACGGAGGCGACGCCGTCGACGTCGGCGATGGCCTGCACCGCGTCGGCGTTGCCGCGGGCGACCTCACGGTCGTCGAGGTCGGCGACGCCCTCGACGAGGAGGGTGTCGGTCGTGAAGCCGCCCCCGCCCGCGCTGTCGAGGAGGGCGCTCGCCCGGTCGGCCTCGCCGGGGGCGACGATGTCGCCGGAGTGCAGCCGGTCGAAGAGGCCCTCGCCCGTCACCGCGCCGAGCGCGGTGGCGAAGGAGAGGACGACGAGGACCAGCCAGGTCGTCACGACCGCCCAGGGGCGGCGGCCGGTGAGGACGCCCCACCGGTAGAGCGCCGAGCGGCGGGTGGGGGTGCGCGTCACCGGGACATCGTGCCAGGTGGGCGGGGGTCGCCCGGCGCGGGTGGCTCGGCGCGGGTGGCTCGGCGCTGGCGGCTCAGCGCGGGAGCCGGTCGAGGAAGTCGGTCTGTGCCGCGACGAGGCACTCGCGGGCGGCGTCGAGGTCGAGCCACTGCGCGGTCTCGACCTCGGGGAAGGACTGGCGTCGACCGGAGCGGGGCGGCCACTCCATCTCGAAGGTCTCGCTCGCGACGAAGGCGAGCTCGGCGCCCGCCTCGACCGCCCAGACGTGCACCCGCTTGCCGCCGGACTGACGGACCTCGCCGAGGTCGGTGCGGGGACCGGGCGGTGGGTCGACGCCCACCTCCTCGCGGAACTCGCGCTCGGCGGCGGCCAACGGCTCCTCGTCGGCGTCGTGCTCGCCCTTGACGACGCTCCAGGCACGCTCTCGGCGGGCCCACAGCGGTCCGCCCATCCGGGCGACGAAGACGAGCGTGCGCTCGCCGTCGTGACGGTAGGGGAGGAGTCCGGCGCTCGTGCGGGGCATGCGGCGACGCTACGCCCGAGGTCCGACGACGCCAGGGCGAAGGGGACGGCCCGCCCGGTGCGAAGGGGACGGCCCGCCCGGGCCGTCGGTGCCGGCGGCTAGCCTGCGGGACGTGCCAGACGACCTCTTCGCCGCCGCCGCGGACGACACCGGTGGCCGCAGCGACCTGCGCGCCCCGCTCGCCGTGCGCATGCGGCCGCGCTCCATCGACGAGGTCCGCGGCCAGGCCGAGGTGCTGCGCCCCGGGTCCCCCCTTCGCCGTCTCATCGAGGGGGCGTCCGGGTCGGCCGGCCCCATCTCCGCGATCCTCTGGGGGCCTCCGGGGACGGGCAAGACGACCCTCGCCCACCTCGTCGCGACGGCCGCCGACCGCGACTTCGTCGAGCTGTCCGCGGTGACCGCCGGCGTCAAGGACGTCCGCAAGGTCATGGAGGACGCGGCGGTGTCGCGCTCCCTCTACGGGCGGGCGACGGTCCTCTTCCTCGACGAGATCCACCGCTTCACCAAGGCGCAGCAGGACGCGCTGCTGCCCGGCGTCGAGAACCGCGACGTCATCCTCGTCGCGGCGACGACGGAGAACCCGTCCTTCTCCGTCATCGCGCCGCTGCTCTCGCGCTCGATCCTCGTCACCCTCGAGTCGCTCACCCGCGAGGAGGTCGCCGAGGTGCTCGACTCAGCGGTGGCCGACGAGCGCGGGCTCGAGGGCGAGTACGTCCTGCAGGACGACGCCCGCGACCACCTCGTCGCCGTCGCCGGGGGCGACGCACGCCGCGCCCTGACGAGCCTCGAGGCCGCGGCCGGGGTGGCCCTCGACGACGCCGGGGTGCGCCTCGACACCTCCACCGCTCTGCCGATCACGCTCGCCCACGTCGAGCAGGCCGTCGCGCGGGCGGCGGTGCGCTACGACCGCACCGGCGACCAGCACTACGACGTCGCCTCTGCCTTCATCAAGTCGATGCGCGGATCCGACGTCGACGCCGCGCTGCACTACCTCGCACGCCAGCTCGAGGCCGGCGAGGACCCCCGGTTCATCGCGCGGCGGGTCGTCATCTCCGCGAGCGAGGACGTCGGTCTCGGCGACCCGACGGCGCTGCAGACCGCCGTCGCCGCGATGCACGCCGTCGCCCAGATCGGCATGCCCGAGGCGCGCATCATCCTCGCCCAGGCGGTCGTGCACAACGCCCTCGCGCCGAAGTCCAACGCCGCCTACACCGGCATCAACGAGGCGATCGCCGACGTGCGCGCCGGCAAGGTCGGCGCGGTCCCGCCGCACCTGCGGGGGAGCGGGTACACCCAGGCGTCGGACCGGGCGAAGGGGGCGAGCGGCGGCCAGAAGGTGGCCGGCTACGTCTACTCGCACGACGAGACCGACGGCGTCGCCACGCAGCAGTACCTGCCCGACGAGCTGCACGCCGAGCTCGCCGACCGCTCGTACTACCGGCCGACCGACCGGGGATTCGAGGCCCGGTTGCAGGAGCGGTGGAGCTGGCTGCGCGGACGGCTGCGGGGGCGGTAGGGCCCCCAGGCGCCCCGGCTCAGCCGTCGAGCCGTGAGGTGCTGATCT
Source organism: Janibacter melonis (assembly GCF_020567375.1). GTDB lineage: Bacteria > Actinomycetota > Actinomycetes > Actinomycetales > Dermatophilaceae > Marihabitans > Marihabitans melonis. Next base: position 27,138 of record NZ_JAJBZM010000001.1, read on the forward strand.
CGCGGTGGCCGTCCTCGTCGTCGACGACGAGGGTGCGGCCCCCGAGCATCTCCGCCTGCACCACGGCGCCGGCGAGCAGGGCGTCATGCGTGCCCTGCGGCGCGCCGGGGGTCGTCTCGAGGAGGAGCACGGGCACGACGCCGTCGCGCACCGTGCCGAGGACGACGTGCCCCGCCCACCCGGCGTGCTCGTCGTCGGGCATCGCCTGCAGCCAGGCACCCAGCTCACCCTCCTGCCGAAGCCGGCGGGCGGCCGCCGCGTCGAGACCGGCCTCGGTGAGGTGGGCTCCGTCGGTGAGGCCGTCACCTGGCTCTCCCCGCCCGTACGAGATCCAGCCGAAGGACGTCGGTGTGTCGACCCCGGACTCGACCATGCGGTCCCACCGCTCGACGATCTCGGCGGGAGGCGACGGCGGGTACTGGGGCACGTCCGTGACGTAGACGGGAGCGCCGGTGGTCGTGCGCTCGCCGGATGCCGGGTCGGGCGGCACCAGCTCGACCCGGTCGCCGTCGGCACGCCGACTGGCCCGCCCGACGTAGCCGGTCGCGAGCTCCTCCATGAGCCAGAAGCGCACGTCGTCTGCCCAGGCGGCGGGCCAGCCGATCTCGTGCGTCTTCGCCCCGTCCAGGTCGAGCCCGTAGGCCCAGCTGTCAGTCGCCAGCCGGATGACGAAGGGGTGGGGCGCGTCGTGCCAGCGGAAGACGATCGCCACCTGCTCGCCCTCGGCACGGACCTCGTCGACGACGCAGCCGTCCGTCGGCGGGCTGGTCACGAGGTCCTGCGCGGCCTCGGCGCACCGTCGCGCGAGGTCGGTGGTCTCCTCGGGGCCCGTCTCGTCGCTCATGCACCGATCCTGCCCGGGCTGTCACCCCTTCGCCCTACGGTCGGCAGATGATCGACCACCTCGGGATCACCTGCGCGGACCTCCCGGCCGTGGCTGCCTTCTACGACGAGGTCCTCGCGGTCCTCGGTCACCGCCGGCTCATGGACCACGGCGTCGCCATCGGGTACGGCACGCACCAGCCGGCCTTCTGGGTCGCTCGTGCCGAGGGCGACGGGCCGGTCCGTGAGGTGCACGTCGCCTTCTCGGCGCCCGACGCGGCGGCGGTGCGCGCCTTCCACGACGCGGCCCTGCGGCACGGCGCCGAAAGCCTCCACGCACCACGGATGTGGCCCGAGTACCACGAGCACTACTACGGCGCCTTCGTGCGCGACCCGGACGGCAACAACGTCGAGGCGGTCTGCCACACCGCCACGGACGGGGACTGAGCCGGGGCGGGGTCCTAGAGTGCCCAGATGGTGACCATCGAGCAGGTCGTCGGCATCGCGCTGGCGAGCGTCGTCCTCATCGCCGTCCCGGGGCCGTCCGTGATGTTCGTCGTCGGTCGCGCGCTGAGCCACGGCCGTGGCAACGCCCTGGCGAGCGTCGTGGGCAACACGGCCGGCTGCTACCTGGCCGGCATCGCCATCGCTGTCGGTCTGGGGCCCCTGCTGGAGCGCTCCGAGCTGCTCTTCCAGGCGATCAAGTGGGTGGGCATCGCCTACCTGCTCTACATCGGCGTGCAGGCGATCCGCCACGCCGGGCCGCTGACGGAGGACGACGGGCGCGCGGTCCGCCCCCGTGACCGCAGCGCCTGGGGCGCCGTGCACACCGGCGTCGTCGTCGGGGTGACCAACCCCAAGACCTTCGTCCTCTTCACCGCGGTCGTGCCCCAGTTCGTCGACCCCGCAGCGGGGGGCACCGCGGTCCAGATGCTCGTCCTGGGCGTCGTCCCGATGCTCATCGGGCTCGTCACGGACACGACGTGGGCGCTCGCGGCGGGTCGTGCCCGCACGTGGCTGGCGCGGTCACCGCGGCGGATGACGACCGTGGGTCGAGCCGGCGGCGCCTGCATCATCGGGGTGGGTCTGTCCGTCGCCGGCTCCGGCGACCACCGCTGACCCGGCGTCGGGTGGCAGCGGCGGCTCGGGGGCGTCTCCGGCGACCGCCGCCGTCAGGGTCCGAGGCTGCGGGAGCGCGGGTGGTCCGTCTGCGGCAACCGTCGTGGGTCGGCACCGGTGGAGCGGGCGGTCCGTCTCCGGCGAGCGTCCCGAGCTGGCACCGACGGCGGGGTCGTCTCCCGAGGACCACCGTTCATCTGGTGCCGGCTGAGCGACGGACCGCTTGCGACGATCACCTCCACCCGTACCCGTACCCGTACCCGTGTCCGGAGCAGGCTCCGGACACCATGTCGGAGCAGCATCGGAGCGGCGGCGCAGCGTTGTCGGTGGTCACCCGTAGCGTCGTGACATGGACCTGGTGGAGAGGGTGCCGGTGGCGACGCGGCCACCGCTCGACGCGATCGACGCGACCGTGGTGGCGTCGTGGTGCGAGGCGCTGCGCGTCCTCGGCGAGCCTGTCCCCGAGGACGAGGCGATCGAGCAGGTCGCCGCTCTCGAGCGCCTGAAGTCCGCGGCGGCGGCTGCCCAGGCGCGGGTCACCGCGACCCTGTGGCAGACACGGGTCGCTCGTGAGACCGACGCGGGGGTGCCGGCCGACCAGCGCGGCCGGGGTCTGGCCGACGAGATCGCCCTGGCCCGGCGCGAGCACCCGAGCCGGGGCTCGCGTCATCTCGGCCTCGCACGGGCCCTCGTCGAGGAGCTGCCGCGCACCCTCGACCACCTCGCCACCGGCACCACGAGCGAGTGGACGGCGACCGTCATGGCCCGCGAGACGGCCGTGCTCGAGCCCGACGACCGACGTCAGGTCGACGCCGAGCTCGCCGGTCGTCTGTCCGAGATGACCCCGCGGCAGGTCGAGCGGGCCACTCGTGCCAGGGCGCAGGCGCTCGACGCGGCGGCAGTGGTCCGCCGACGCGCTCGCGCGGTCGCCGAGCGGCGGGTCTCCCTTCGGCCGCAGCCGGACGCCATGGCCTCGCTCACCGGGCTCGTCCCGATGGAGCAGGGGGTCGCCGCCTGGGCGGTGCTGCGGCGCGACGCAGAGGCCCGCAAGGCGGCGGGCGACGACCGTGGCATCGGTCAGCTCATGGCCGACCTCCTCGTCGAGCGGGTGACCGGGCAGGGCACGGCCGACGCCGTCCCCGTCGAGGTGCAGCTCGTCATGACCCCGGGCACCCTGCTCGGCCTCTCGGACGCCCCCGCCGATCTGCCGGGGCACGGCCTGCTCCCGGCGGAGGTGGCCCGGGTCCTCGTGCTCGGCGACGACGTGCCCCCAGGCACTCACGCAGGTATCCGCGCGGGGAGAGCAGGTACCCACGCGGGGGGAGACGCAGGCACTCGCGCGGGGAGAGACGCAGGCACTCGCGCGGGGAGAGACGCAGGCACTCGCGCGGGGAGAGCAGGTGCCCGCGCGGGGAGAGATGCAGGCACCGACGCTGGCCCCCGCGCAGACATCGACGCGGAGCCAGACGCAGACACAGACGCGGCTGACCCTGGCGAGGTCTGGGGCGGACGTCCTGCAGCCAGGGTCTGGTTGCGGCGGGTCTTCACGGACGAGATGGGTCGGGTCTGCGACGTCGACAGCCGCCGACGGCTCTTCCCCGCCGCGGTGCAGCGCCTGCTCCGAGTGCGTGACGGCGTCTGCCGCTTCCCCTTCTGCGACGCACCGGTCCGCCACGCCGACCATGTCGTCGGTGTCGTGCTCGGCGGGTCGACCTCTGCCGCCAACGGCCAGGGCCTGTGCGCCCGCCACAACCTCGTCAAGGCGCTCCCGGGCTGGGCCGCGGTGGTGTCCGCGTCGGGCACCGAGGCCGTCGTCGTGACGACGACCCCGACGGGACATCACTACCGCAGCCCGGTGCCCCCGGTCACGGAGCTGGCGCAGTGGCGTGGGGGCCGGCAGCAGGACGACGACCTCCGGCGCGGCGAGGCTTCGTGGAGGGACGAGGAGTCCCGGGCGCGTGAGGGGGATGAGCAGGGAGCGGAGCCCCACGTCTGGCAGGACGAGTGGGACGACGAGTGGACCGACACCTGGTGGCAGGACACCGGCTGACCCAGGTCGGGCCGGTGGTGCCCGAATGGGCAACCGCCCGGCCGAGCACGCCGAGTACCCTGTCGTGGATGACTGTGCACCCCGGTGCGGCGAGCGCCGCGCGAGCTATGACGGGGGTCGCCGGACCCGGATCGGTCCGCTGACCCCCTTCGCCCCTGCTCGCACCCTCACCGAACCCCTCACCGCCTGCACCAGACAAGGACTGAAACCCGAGATGGAAACTGCCGAGATCCGACGTCGTTGGCTCGCCTTCTTCGAGAGCAAGGGGCACACGGTCGTGCCGTCCGCCCCGCTCATCCACGAGGACCCGAATCTCCTCTTCGTCAACGCCGGCATGGTGCCCTTCAAGCCCTACTTCCTCGGGCAGGAGACGCCCGCCTGGCAGCGCGCCACGAGCGTGCAGAAGTGCGTGCGCACCGGTGACATCGAGGAGGTCGGCAAGACCTCGCGTCACGGCACGTTCTTCCAGATGAACGGCAACTTCTCCTTCGGCGACTACTTCAAGCGCGACGCCATCACCTTCGCGTGGGAGCTGCTCACCTCGAGCCTCGAGGACGGCGGCTACGGCCTGGACCCCGAGCGCCTGTGGGCGACCGTGTACCAGGACGACGACGAGGCGGCGGCGCTGTGGCTCGAGCACACGTCGATCCCCGCCGAGCGCGTCGTGCGCCGGGGCAAGAAGGACAACTACTGGCACATGGGCGTGCCCGGTCCGGGCGGGCCGTGCTCGGAGATCTTCTACGACCGCGGGCCGGAGTACGGCCAGGAGGGCGGTCCGGAGGTCGACGAGGACCGCTACATGGAGATCTGGAACCTCGTCTTCATGCAGTACGAGCTGTCCGCGGTCCGCGCGAAGGACGACTTCGACGTCGCGGGCCCGCTCCCGGCGCAGAACGTCGACACCGGGATGGGTCTGGAGCGCATCGCGAGCATCCTCCAGGGCGTCGACAACCTCTACGACATCGACGAGGTCGCGCCGGTCCTGGCCAAGGCGGCCGAGATGACCGGCAAGACCTACGGCGCGACCGGCGCGAAGACCGCCGGCGAGTCGCACCCTGACGACGTGCGGCTGCGCGTCGTCGCCGACCACGTCCGCTCCTCGCTCATGCTCATCGGTGACGGCGTCACCCCGGGCAACGAGGGCCGCGGATACGTCCTGCGCCGCATGCTGCGCCGCGCGGTCCGCTCGATGCGCCTGCTCGGCTACGACGAGCCGGCGCTGCCGCACCTGCTGCCCCTCTCGATGGAGCGGATGAGCGCGTCCTACCCCGAGCTGCGCACCGGCTTCGACCGGATCGCCCAGATCGCCTACGCCGAGGAGGAGGCCTTCCGGCGCACCCTCGCGCAGGGCACCCAGATCCTCGACACGGCGGTCGAGAGCACGAAGGGGGGCGGCGGCGACACCCTGTCCGGCGGCGAGGCCTTCCGGCTGCACGACACCTACGGCTTCCCCATCGACCTCACCCTCGAGATGGCGGCCGAGCAGGGGCTGTCCGTCGACCGCGAGGGCTTCGTCGCCCTCATGGACGAGCAGCGCCAGCGCGCGAAGGCCGACGCCCGCGCCAAGAAGGGCGGTCACGCGAACACCGAGGTGTGGAAGCAGCTGCGCGCCGCCGGCGAGACCGACTGGCGTGCCTACGAGGAGCTGAGCTCCGAGGCCCGTGTCGTCGGCCTGGTGCGCGACGGCGAGAGCGTCGAGGAGCTGCTGCCGGGCGAGTCCGGCCAGGTCGTCCTCGACCGCACCCCCTTCTACGCCGAGTCCGGCGGCCAGGTCGCCGACGCAGGAGTCATCGGCGGCGACGGCAGCCACCTCGTCGTCAAGGACGTCCAGCGCCCGGTCAAGGGCCTCGTCGCGCACACCGTCGAGGTCGTCACCGGTCCGCTGCGCGTCGGTGGCCAGGTGCTCGCCGAGGTCGACCCGCAGTGGCGCGTCGACGCCTGCCAGGCGCACTCGGGCACCCACGTCGTCCACGCGGCGCTGCGCCAGGTGCTCGGCCCCACGGCCCTGCAGTCCGGCTCGTACAACAAGCCCGGTTACCTGCGGCTCGACTTCGCGTGGGGCCAGGCGCTCTCGGCCGACGCCCGCGCCGAGATCGAGCACGTCGCCAACCTCGCGGTGCGCGACGACCTGCCCGTCTCCGCGGCCTACATGACCCTCCCCGAGGCCCGTGAGCAGGGCGCGCTCGCGCTCTTCGGCGAGACCTACGGCGAGAAGGTCCGCGTCGTCGAGATCGGCGGCCCGTGGTCGCGCGAGCTGTGCGGTGGCACGCACGTGCGTCGGTCCGCCCAGATCGGGGCGATCACCCTCACCGGTGAGTCCTCCGTCGGCTCCGGGGTGCGCCGCGTCGAGGCCTTCGTCGGCATGAACGCGCTGTCCTACCTCGCGACCGAGCGCGCGCTCGTCGCCGAGCTCTCCGAGATCGTCAAGGCCCCCGGGCCGCAGCTGCCCGAGCGGGTCGCCGAGCTCGTCGCGCGGCTGCGCGAGACCGAGCGCGAGCTCGAGCGCATGCGTCGTGACCAGGTGACCGCGGCCGCGGGCTCGCTCACCGACGACGCGAAGGACATCTCCGGCGTCACCGTCGTCGCGGCCCATGTCGCCGGGGGAGGCGCCGACGACGTGCGCCGCATGGTGCTCGACACGCGCGGCAAGCTCGGCGAGGAGCGTCCGGTCGTCGTCGCCCTCACCGGTGACGGCGGCGCGAAGCCGGTCGTCGTCGTCGCGACGAACGAGTCGGCCCGGGGGCGGGGGATCAAGGCCGGCGCGCTCGTGCGCGTCGCCGCCCAGACCCTCGGCGGCGGTGGCGGCGGCAAGGACGACATCGCCCAGGGCGGTGGCGCGGACCCGGCGAAGGTCGGGGACGCGCTCGCCGCCGTCGAGCGCGAGATCGGGGCGCTCTCCTGAGTGCCGCCTGGCGACCGGGGACCCGGGTCGGCGTCGACGTCGGCGCTGCCCGGGTCGGCGTCGCCGCGTGCGACCGGGACGGCGTCCTCGCCACCCCGGTCGCCACCCTGGCCCGGGACATGGAGACCGGGTCCGACGTGCGTGAGCTCGTCGAGATCGTCCGCGAGCGCGAGGCGGTCGAGGTCGTCGTCGGCCTGCCCCGGTCCCTCGACGGGACCGAGGGACCGGCCGCCGAGCACGTCCGGGCGTGGTGCGCACAGCTGCACCAGGCCCTCACCGGACCGGGCGGCATCCCGGACACGCCGGTCCGCCTGGTGGACGAGCGCCTGACGACGGTGGATGCTCACCGTGGTTTGCACGCCAGCGGATTGCCGGGGCGCGCGCACCGCCGGGTCGTCGACCAGGCGGCCGCCGTCCTCATCCTCCAGGCCGCCATCGATCGCGAGCGCAGCCTGGGCGAGCCCCTCGGGGAGCTCTTCGCCGGACCCCCTGCTCGCAAGCCGCGACGTAAGGAACGACGAGCATGAACGCCCATCTCGAGGACGACATCTTCGACGACGACCGGCACCACCACTCCCACCGCAGCCGCCGCGACGCATCCCGCGCCCGTCGGCCGAAGCGGCGCGGACGGACCGCCGTCGCGCTGCTCCTGGCGGTCGCCGTCATCGCCGGCGGCGGGTACCTCGCCTTCGGCTCGCTACGCGGCATCGTCCCCTCCTTCGGCTCCGAGGCCGTCGAGGACTTCGCCGGCCCCGGCGCCGGGCAGGTCGAGATCACCGTCGAGGAGGGCGCGACCGGCTCCGACATCGGGTCGGCGCTCGAGGAGGCCGGGGTCGTGAAGTCCTCCGGCGCTTTCGTCCAGGCCGCCGCGGCCGAGCCCGACAAGGCCGCGAAGATCCAGCCCGGCACCTACGAGCTGAAGAAGGAGATGAAGGCCTCCGACGCCTTCACCTGGCTCGCCGACAACGCCAACCGCGTCGCCCAGGGCGTGACCATCCCCGAGGGTCTATGGGCGGTCGAGATCTACGAGCGCCTGTCCAAGGCGACGAAGATCCCCGTCGCCCGCTACGAGGCCGCGGCGACGTCGGAGCAGCTGAAGCTCCCGACGGAGGCCGGCGGCTCGATCGAGGGCTGGCTCTTCCCCTCGACCTACGAGTTCCCCAAGGACTCCACCCCCGTCCAGCAGCTCGACACGATGATCGCCAAGACCCAGGAGGAGCTGCAGAAGGCCGATGTGCCGCGCGCCCGCTGGGAGCGCACGCTCACCGTCGCCTCGATCGTCGAGGGCGAGTCCGGTGCCGCGGACCGCGGCAAGGTCGCCCGCGTCGTCGAGAACCGCCTGGCCGACCCCACCGGGCCGACCGTCGGCATGCTCCAGATGGACAGCACGATCCACTACCTGCTGAAGAAGCGCGGCACGATCACGACGTCGGACAAGGAGCGCGAGTCCGACAGCCCGTACAACACGTACAAGAACAAGGGGCTGCCCCCCGGCCCGATCAACAACCCGGGCGCCGCGGCCATCGAGGCCGCCGCCGACCCGGAGCCGGGGAAGTGGATCTTCTTCGTCACCGTCGACCCCGACACGGGCGAGACGAAGTTCGCCACGACGACCGCGCAGCACGAGCGCAACGTCCAGGAGTTCTGCCGCAACACGGGCAGCTGCGAGTGACGCGGCCGGTGACCCGGCGGGCGGCGGTCCTCGGCTCGCCGGTCTCGCACTCGCTCTCACCGGCGCTGCACCACGCGGCCTACGCGGCGCTCGGCCTCGACGACTGGGCCTACGAGCGGCACGAGGTCGACGAAGGGGGGCTCGCCCCCTTCGTCGCGAGCCTCGACCCGTCGTGGGCCGGGCTGAGCCTGACGATGCCGCTCAAGGTCGCCGCCTTCGACGTCGCGACCGAGGTGAGCCCGCTCGCCCGGGCCACCGGCGCGATCAACACCCTCGTGCGCACGCAGACTGGGTGGTCGGGTGACAACACCGACGTGCACGGCGTCGTCGCCGCGCTGCGCGAAGGGGGAGCCGCCGGCGCACGCAGGGCCCGGGTCCTCGGCGCCGGGGCGACCGCTCGCTCGGCCCTCGCGGCCCTGCAGGAGCTCGGCGTGCAGGAGGTCATGGTCGCCGCCCGCGACGAGATGAAGGCCGCCCGTCTCGTCCGCAGCATGGATCTCGACGTGCTCGTCGAGATCCGTGGCCTCGACACCTGGGTCTACGACTGGCCACCGGCCGACGTCGTCGTGAGCACCCTGCCCGGGGGACCGGCGAACGAGGCGGCCGCGTCTGTCGTCACGGGGGCCGGCCGCGATCACGAGCGCCGCGGCCGGGTCAGCGAGATCGCCGACGGCGTCCTCCTCGACGTCGTCTACGCCGACTGGCCGACCCCCCTCGCCCGGGCGGCGGCGCGGGGAGGAGCCACGGTCGTGCCCGGCACCCGCATGCTCCTGCACCAGGCCGCCCGCCAGGTCGAGCTCATGACCGGCCGGTCGGTCGACGACGACGTCCTCGCCGCGATGTCGGCCGCGCTGCCCCCGCTGCCCCCCACCTGACGGACACGTGCGCGGAGCACCCCGCACCGGGTGCGAGGATTGGCCCCATGCTGCGTTGGTTGACCGCTGGTGAGTCGCACGGGCAGGCGCTCGTCGCGACCCTCGAAGGACTGCCCGCCGGCGTCGAGGTGACCACCTCCGACGTCGCCGGTGCGCTCGCCCGTCGACGCCTGGGCTACGGCCGGGGCGCGCGGATGAAGTTCGAGCAGGACGAGGTGACCTTCCTCGGCGGCGTGCGCCACGGGTCGAGCATCGGCTCCCCGGTCGCCGTGATGATCGGCAACACCGAGTGGCCCAAGTGGCAGACGGTGATGAGCGCCGACCCGGTCGCGGCCGACGCCCTCGCCGCCTCCGACGACATCGGTGCCGAGAAGGAGATCGCGCGCAACAAGCCGCTGACGCGCCCTCGGCCCGGTCACGCCGATCTCGTCGGGATGCAGAAGTACGGCGTCGACGACGCCCGCACGATCCTCGAGCGCGCCTCCGCCCGCGAGACGGCCGCACGCGTCGCCCTCGGCGAGATCGCCGAGCGCTTCCTCGAGCAGGCCTACGGCATCCGCCTCGTCGCGCACACCGTCGCCATCGGCGAGGCGTCCGTGCCGCAGGACGCCGACCTGCCGACCCCCGACGACACGGCCGCGCTCGACGCGAGCCCGGTCCGCTCGCTCTCGCGCCCCGGCACCGACGCGATGGTCGCCGAGATCGAGGCGGCCAAGAAGGACGGCGACACCCTCGGCGGCGTCGTCGAGGTCCTCGCCTACGGCCTGCCGCCGGGCCTGGGCAGCCACGTCCACTGGGACCGCCGTCTCGACGCCCGGCTGGCCTCCGCCCTCATGGGCATCCAGGCGATCAAGGGCGTCGAGGTCGGCGACGGCTTCACGACCGCCCGTCGCCGCGGCTCGGCGGCGCACGACGAGATCGTGCGCGGCGAGGACGGCGTCATCCGTCGCCGGACCGGCCGTGCAGGCGGGACCGAAGGGGGCATGAGCACCGGCGAGGAGCTGCGCGTGCGAGCCGCGATGAAGCCGATCAGCACCGTGCCCCGCGCGCTGCAGACCGTCGACGTCACCTCCGGCGACTCCGCGACGGCGATCCACCAGCGCTCCGACGTGTGCGCCGTGCCCGCCGCCGGCGTCGTCGCCCAGGCGATGGTCGCCCTCGTCCTCGCCCAGGCCTGCCTGGAGAAGTTCGGCGGCGACTCGCTCGCCGAGACCTCGCGCAACCACCGCGCCTACCTCGACTCGATCCCCGAGCTCATGCGCTCGTGGGACGAGCAGGACGCGCTGTGAGCGCCGTGAGCACGGCCCCGCTCGTCGTCCTCGTCGGCCCTCCCGGGGTCGGCAAGTCCACCGTCGCCGCGCTCCTCGCCGAGCGCGTCGGCGCCCCACTGCGCGACAGCGACGCCGACGTGGAGGCGGCCGCCGGCCGCCCGATCGCCGACATCTTCGTCGAGGAGGGCGAGGAGTACTTCCGCGGTCTCGAGACCGCTGCGGCCGCCGCGGCCCTCGCCGAGCCCGGCGCCGTCGTCTGCCTCGGGGGAGGGGCGGTCATGACCCCGGCGGTCGACGAGGCCGTCTCCGCCGCCGCGTCGGCCGGCGCGCGGGTCGTCATGCTCGACGTCGGCATCGCCGACGCCGCGCGGCGCATCGGCCTCAACCAGTCGCGTCCGCTCCTCGCCATCAACCCCCGCGCCTCCTGGATCGCCATGATGGAGACGCGTCGACCCACGTACGAGCGGCTCGCGACCGATGTCGTCGACACCGCCGGCCGCGACGTCGACAGCGTCGTCGCCGAGGTCGAGGCCCTCGTGCGAGACGCGTCGTGAGCGTCACGACGATCCCCGTCGGCCAGGACTACGACGTCCTCGTCGGCCACGGCGTGAGCGACCAGGTCGCCGGCCTCGTGCCGAAGGGGGCGCGGCGCGCCCTCGTCGTCTACCCGGAGCCGCTCGCCGAGCTCGCCGGACCGGTGATCTCCTCCCTTCGCTCCCTCGGGCTCGAGGTGCTGCCCGCCGCCGTCCCGGACGCCGAGGCGGCCAAGGACATCTCGGTGGCGGCCCGGCTGTGGTCGCTCATGGGCGAGGCCGAGATGACCCGGACCGACGTCGTCGTCGGCGTCGGCGGTGGCAGCGTCACCGACCTCGCGGGCTTCGTCGCCGCCACGTGGCTGCGCGGCGTGCCGGTGATCCACGTGCCGACGACCGTCCTCGGCATGGTCGACGCCGCCGTCGGCGGCAAGACCGGGGTCAACACCCCCGAGGGCAAGAACCTCGTCGGTGCCTTCCACCTGCCCGTCGGGGTCCTGTGCGACCTCGACACCCTGCGGACCCTGCCGCCGGCCGACCTGAGCGCCGGTCTCGCGGAGGCGGTCAAGGGCGGCTTCATCGCCGACCCGCGCATCCTCGAGCTCGTCGAGGCCGACCCGGTCGACGTCGTCGACCCGAGCTCGGCGCGGCTGCGCGAGGTCGTCGAGCGCAAGATCGCGGTCAAGGCGCGGGTCGTCGCCGCGGACCTGCGGGAGTCGCACCTGCGCGAGATCCTCAACTACGGGCACACCCTCGGCCACGCGATCGAGCACCACGAGCACTACCGGATGCGCCACGGCGAGGCCGTGGCCGTCGGCATGGTCTTCGCCGCCGAGCTCGCGCACCGCAGCGGTCTGCTCGACGCCGTGGTGCTCGCGCGCCACCGCGAGGTGCTCACGTCGCTCGACCTGCCGACCGGGTACGACGGGGCGACCTTCGACGAGCTGCACGCGGCGATGCGTCGTGACAAGAAGACGCGGGGAGCGACCCTGCGCTTCGTCGTGCTCGACGCGCTCGCGAGCCCGACGCGTCTCGAGGGGCCCTCGGAGCAGCTGCTGCGCGAGGCCTACGCCGCGATCTCCGGCTGACCTCAGACCCGGTCGTCGCCGGCGTCGCGGACGACGAGCGCGACCTGCACGCGGTTCTCGACGTCGAGCTTGGTGAAGATCCGCCCGACGTGCGACTTCACGGTGGGCACGGAGAGGTAGAGCTGCTGCGAGATCTCGGTGTTCGACAGTCCCCGCGCGACCGCGCGGGCCACGTCGAGCTCGCGCTCGGTGAGCCGGCCCAGCTGCTCGCGGGCCCGGTCGCGCACCGGGCCCTGGCCCTCGCCGTCGGTCACCGCCGCGATGAGCTGGGCCGTGACCGTGGGCGAGAGGGTGGGCTCGCCCCGCGCGACGGAGTGGATCGCGGCGACGAGCGCGTCGGGGCGGGTGTCTTTGAGCAGGAAGCCGGCCGCCCCGACCTGCAGCGCCCGCAGGACGAGCTCGTCGGCGTCGAAGGTCGTGAGGACGAGCACCCGCGGCGGACGGGGTCGGGCGAGCAGGGCCTGCGTCGCCGCGATGCCGTCCATCCGCGGCATGCGGATGTCCATGAGCACGACGTCGGGCTCGTGCCGGGGCACGACCTCGAGCGCCTCGAGCCCGTCGGCGGCCTCGGCGACGACCTCGACGCCCTGGCTGCCGCCGACCATGAGGGTGAGACCGGCGCGCACGAGCGGGTCGTCGTCGACGACGACGACGCGGACCACCTCGCTGCTCATGCCGGCCACGGCAGCCGGACCTCGAGCGCGAAGCCGCCGCCGGGGCGGGCGCCCGCGCGGGCGCTGCCGCCGAGCAGCTCGGCCCGCTCGCGGATGCCGAGCAGGCCCAGGCCCGAGGGGGTGCCGGACGGGGGAGGGCTCGCCGGGGCGATGTTGACGACGCTCACGAGGACATCCTCCCCGGGCGTGACGTCGACGCGCGCGACGGTCGGCGCGCCGGGGGCGTGCTTGCGCACGTTCGTCAGCCCCTCCTGGACGACGCGGTAGGCGGCCCGGGAGACCTCCTCGGGCACCTGGGCGACGAGGGTGTCGTCGTGCGCCCGTCCGCCGAGGGGGAGCACGAGGTCGACCGGGCCGTGCTCGCGCGCGTCGGCGACGAGCGCGTCGAGGACTGCGAGGGTCGGCTGCGGCGGCTCCTTCTCGGCGGCCCCGACGCCGGGGTCGCCGTCGCGGAGCACCCCGAGCACCGATCGCAGGTCGCGCATCGCGGCGCGCGAGCCGTCCTCGATGACGCGCGCGGCGTCCCTCACCTGGTCGGGGGTGAGGTCGGTGCGCGAGGCGAGGGCGCCGGCGTGCATCGTCACGACGGAGATGCGATGGGCGAGCACGTCGTGCATCTCGCGGGCGATCCGGTTGCGCTCGCCCGTGCGCGCCTGCTCCTCGCGGGCGTGCTGGGCGCGCTCGGCGGCCTCGGCCCGGGCGAGCAGCGAGCCGACGAGCTCGCGGCGTGCGCCGATGTAGAAGCCGATCGCGACGAAGAGCGCGGTGATGACGAGGCTGAGTGCCACGTACACGAGCAGCGGCATGCCGAGCTCGGTGCTGCTGAAGAAGGCCTCGAAGACGAAGGTCGCCAGACCCGTGGGCGCGAGGACGACGACGACCTCGCGCCACCGACGCCGGGTCGCCAGCGACATGAGCGCGAGCATCGCGGGACCGGCGGCAACGGTGGAGAAGACCGAGACGAGCGAGAGGACGAGCGCGACGGCGACAGGCCAGCGCCGGCGGAAGAGGACGAGCGGGGCGGTGAGGACGCCGACGACGAGGTCGAGCCAGAGCCGGGCGTCGTTCGCGGGGTCCCACGTCCAGGTCCCGTCGGGGAGGGTGCGGCCGAGCTCGCTGACCTGGATCGCGAAGAGGACGATCGAGGTGATGCCGACGACGGCCAGGCGCCACGTATGGCCCCACCACGAGATGCGGGGCTGCTGGACGGGCGCGGGTCTGGGCACGCGACCAACCCTAGGCAGCCCCGACCGTCCGCGGCAGCGACCCAGGGCTCGGGGCGGGCCGAGCGGGCCATACCCAGGTATGACACAGGGTCATCCGTCCGGCCGATGCGCCGGGGGAGGCCGGCGGGCGAGGGTGGAGCCATGATCCAGATCGAGCACCTCACGAAGCGTTACGGCTCTTTCACCGCCGTCGACGACGTCTCCTTCGCCGTCGAGCCCGGCCGGGTCGTCGGCTTCCTCGGCCCGAACGGCGCGGGCAAGTCCACGGCGATGCGCATGCTCGTCGGGCTCACGCCCCCCACCTCGGGCCGGGCGCTCGTCCACGGCCGGCCCTACCGGCTGCTCGAGCAGCCCGGGCGTCACGTCGGCGTCATGCTCGACGCCTCCGCGCAGCACCCCGGCCGCACCGGTCGTGAGGTCATCCGTCTCGCCGCGATCCAGATGGGCGCGCGCCGCGGGCGGGTCGACGAGGTGCTCGACCTCGTCGGGCTCACCTCGAAGGAGTCCTCGCGCCGGGTGCGCAACTACTCGCTCGGGATGCGTCAGCGTCTCGGGCTGGCCGCGGCCCTCGTCGGCGAGCCCGAGGTGCTCGTCCTCGACGAGCCGGCCAACGGCCTGGACCCGCAGGGCATCCACTGGATGCGCACGCTGCTGCGCGACTTCGCCGACGACGGCGGGACCGTGCTGCTCTCCTCGCACCTGCTGCACGAGGTGCAGGTCATCGCCGACGAGCTCGTGATGATCGGCCACGGCCGGGTCGTCGCCCAGGGCTCGGTCGAGGAGCTGCTCAGCGGGCGCGGGAGCCGGGTCCGCTCGGCCGACGACGACGCTCTCGCCGCGGCCCTGCGCGAGCAGGGTCTCGAGGTCACCGCAGCCGCAGGGGGGCTGCAGGTGGCCGGCGAGAGCGAGGTCGTCGGACGGGTGGCCCTGGCGGCCGGTGTGCCGCTCGTGTCCCTGGCCGCGGCGAGCGAAGGGGCGCTCGAGGAGATCTTCCTCGAGCTCACCTCGGCGCAGGCCCGCTCCGGGCACGACCAGGCGGCCCAGGACCGGGCGGAGGTGGCAGCATGAGCGCCCTCGCCACGACCACCTACGTCGAGCTGCGCAAGATGGTCGACACCCGGGCGGGCCGCTGGCTGCTCGTCGTCATGGCCGCGGTCGGCGGGGCGGCCGTCGCCGCCGTCGCGATCTGGGGCGATGCGCAGGAGCAGAGCCTGCAGACCTACCTCTCCTTCGCCGCCCTGCCGCTCGCCCTGCTCCTGCCCGTCCTCGGCATCATGTCCGCGACCCAGGAGTGGACGCAGCGCACGGGTCTGGTGACCTTCACCCTCGAGCCGCGGCGCGGCCGGGTCGTCCTCGCGAAGTCGCTCGCCGCGCTCGTCCTCGGCGTCGTCGTCCTCGCCGCCGCCGCACTCGCCTGCGCGGTCGCGACGCTCTTCTCGACCAGCCCGCAGGCGTGGGACCTGCCGGGAGCGATGGCCGGCGGGGTGGTCCTCGCCATGGGGATCTACCTGCTGCAGGGGCTCGCCTTCGGCATGGTCTTCCTCAGCACGCCGCTGGCGATCGTCGCCTCCTTCGTCCTGCCCACCGTGTGGACGATCGTCTCGACGCTCAACGAGCGCTTCGAGACCGCGGCGAGCTGGCTCGACCTCAGCCGGGTCACGGAGCCGCTGCTCGCCGGGCAGATGGCCGGTGACGACTGGGGGCGTCTGGCCACCTCGAGCCTGCTGTGGCTGGGTCTGCCCATGGCGCTCGGCACGTGGCGGGTCCTCACCCGCGAGGTGAAGTAGGAGCCGGCCCGGCGCATCGAACCACCCGTGCGCCCGTCGTCCACAGGGGGACGGCGGGCGCACGGGTCTGCCGACGGGAGTCTGCGCGGGGTGGCCCGGCGCGGCGCCAGGTCAGGAGGTCGGGGCGTCCTCGGGCCGGCGCTCCTCGGGCTCGACGAGGCCGCGCATGAGGTCGACGACCTCGTCGGTCAGGTCCGGCCCGAGCGAGCCCCACCCGTGCTCGTAGCCGTAGATCTCGCGCAGCGGCACACCCGTGCGCGCCTCGCTGACGAGCTCGATGTCGTCGGCGTCGACGAGCCCCGGGTGCCACACGCCGACGGCCTCTGAGACCTTGAGCAGGTCGCGGCGCAGGGTGTTGAGATAGCTCGCGAGACGCACGGCCTTGAGCTGCGGGTCGAGGCCGTGGGCCAGCCACGGCGACTGGGTCGCCACCCCGGTGGGGCAGTGGTCGGTGTGGCACTTCTGCGCCTGGATGCACCCGATCGACAGCATCGCCTCGCGCGCGACGTGGAGCACGTCGCACCCCATCGCCATCGCGACCATCGCGTTGTCGGGCAGGCCGAGCTTGCCGGCGCCGATGAAGGTCACGTCGTCGGCGAGCCCGGCCCGCGCGAAGGTCGCGTAGACGCGGGCGAAGCCGAGGCGGAAGGGCAGGGCGACGCTGTCGGTGAAGATGAGCGGGGCCGCGCCGGTCCCCCCTTCGCCCCCGTCGACGGTGACGAAGTCGACCCCGCGCTGCCGGTCGACCATCGCCTCGGCGAGCTGCTCCCAGAAGACGAGGTCGCCGACGGCGGACTTGATGCCGACGGGCAGCCCGGTGCGCTCGGCGATCTGCTCGACGACGTCGAGCATCGAGTCGACGTCGGTGAAGGCGGTGTGCCGCGACGGGCTCGCGCAGTCCTGCCCGAGGGGGATGCCGCGGATCTGCGAGATCTCCGGCGTGATCTTCGCCGCGGGCAGCATGCCGCCCAGCCCCGGCTTGGCGCCCTGGCTCAGCTTGATCTCGACGGCGCGCACGGGAGCCGAGGCGCACAGGTCGACGAGCCGCTCGATGTCGAAGCGGCCGTGCTCGTCACGGCACCCGAAGTACGCGGTGCCGACCTGGAACATGAGGTCGCCGCCCTGGCGGTGGTGGTCCGACAGACCCCCCTCGCCGGTGTTCTGGTAGGCGCCGGCGAGGGCGACCCCGCGGTTGAGGGCCTGGATCGCCGGACCGGACAGGGAGCCGAAGCTCATCCCCGAGACGTTGACGACCGACTCCGGGCGGAAGGCGTGCCGCCGGCCCCGCGGCCGGCCGATGACCTTGGCGGCCGGGAGGCGGACGAGGTCGTCGTGCTCCCCCTTCGCCCCGTGCGCGAGCGCGGAGGAGGGGGCGACGTCGGAGAAGGTCCGGTGCTTGATGATGACGTAGGACTCGCCGCGCTCGACGTCGTTGTCGGTCCCGAAGCCGGTGTAGTTGTTCTCGAGCTTGCTGCTCGCGTAGACCCACGAGCGCTGGTCGCGGCTGAAGGGCCGCTCCTCGTCGTTGCTCGTGACGATGTACTGGCGCAGCTCGGGGCCGACGCGCTCGAGGGCGTAGCGCAGGTTGCCCACGACGGGGTAGTTGCGCCGGATCGCATGGGTGCGCTGGGTGAGGTCGCGGGCGGCGACCGCGGCCACCGCGCCCAGACCGCCGAGTCCGGCCCACAGGGGAGTGCGTGACATGCCCGCAGTCTGCCCCCGCGCAGGTGCGCGTGGGACGATGCGCCGGTCCATCTCCATGACGAGAGGCAGCCGACGGTGAGCCCGACCCCCGATCGTCCTGCGCGCACCCGCGTCCTGCTCGCGGCGCTGCTCGCCGTGGCCCTGCTCGCGGGCGCCGCCGGCTGGTGGGTCGCGCGCGACGACGGGTCTGCCGCCGACGTCGCGGCCGGGCTCTCGGGAGCACCGGCCGGCGCGGACTTCTACCGCGCCGACGCGCAGGAGATCCGCGACGGCGAGCACGGCAGCCTCATCTGGTCGCGGGAGGAGGCCGGGACCGGCCTCGAGGGGGCCCGCACCCACCTCGTCCTCTACCGCTCGGTGGGGGCGAAGGGGGAGCCCGTCGCGGTCTCCGGGACCGTCACCCTGCCGCCCGGCGAGCCGCCGGAGGGCGGCTGGCCGGTCATCTCGTGGGGGCACGGCACGACGGGGACGGCCGACACGTGCGCGCCCTCGCTCACCACGCTGCAGGGCCAGGCCCGCTTCTACACGAGCCTGACGCAGCGGGTGCTCGACACCTACCTCCAGCGCGGCTACGTCGTCGTCGCGAGCGACTACGAGGGGCTGGGCACGCCCGGTCCGCACCCCTACCTGCTCGGCGAGAGCGCGGGTCGGGCGATGACCGACATCGTCAGCGCCGCGCGCGAGCTCGACGACCGGGTCTCCGGCACATGGCTGGCGGCCGGGCACTCGCAGGGCGGCCAGGCCGCGCTCTTCACCGCGCAGTCCGTCGACGGGTACGCCCCCGACCTCGACCTGCAGGGCATCGCCGCGATCGCGCCGCCCTCGCAGCTGCGCCGGGCCCTCACGACCTCGATACGGGACGACCTCGACCGCTCGACCTTCCTCGGCCCGCTGCTCTCCTCCGCCGCCGCTGTCGCGGGGGTGCCGCGCGACCGGGTCTTCAGCGCCCGTGGCGTCGCCCTGCTGCCCCAGCTCGAGGACCGGTGCCTCGAGGGGCTGTCCGCGCAGGACTCCTTCGGGGGCGTGCGCACGGGCGACCTCGTCCGACCGGGCGTCGGTCTCACCGAGGTCGAGAGGGTCGTCGCCGACAACGACGCGAGCGCGCTCACCCCCGAGGTGCCCGTCCTCGTCGTCCAGGGCACGGCCGACACGACGGTGCCGGTGATCCTCACCGACGCCCTCGCCCGGCAGTGGCGCGCGGACGACGTCGACCTCACCTACCGGCGCGTCGCCGGCAAGGGGCACGTCGACGTGCTCGAGGACGCCCGCACCTCCGTCGACCGCTGGCTCGAGCAGACGGCCCCCGCCCTGCCCTGACGCCCGGACGTCCCGCCCGTCCCCCGCCCACGCGGTCCGGGCCCCGGCCCGCAGCCGATAGGATGCACGACGTCCCGTGCGCGGGGGCTCCTCCCGCGCGACCCCGAGCACGAAGGCGCATCCCCACGTGGCTAGCACGAACGACCTGAAGAACGGCATGGTCCTCCGCATCGACAACCAGCTCTGGTCGGTGGTGGAGTTCCAGCACGTCAAGCCCGGCAAGGGCCCGGCCTTCGTCCGCACGAAGCTGAAGTCCGTCACGACCGGCAAGGTCGTCGACAAGACCTTCAACGCCGGCACGAAGGTCGAGACGGCCAACGTCGACAAGCGCACGATGCAGTACCTGTACAACGACGGCACCGACTACGTCTTCATGGACCCGGACACCTACGACCAGATCCCGGTCCCGCCCGAGACCGTCGGCGACGCCGCGAAGTACATGCTCGAGAACCAGGAGGCGGTCGTCGCCCGCCACGACGGCTCGGTGCTCTTCATCGAGCTGCCCGCCTCGGTCGTCCTCGAGATCACCTACACCGAGCCGGGCCTGCAGGGCGACCGCTCCACCGGCGGCACCAAGCCGGCGACCGTCGAGACCGGCGCCGAGATCGCGGTCCCGCTCTTCGTCGAGCAGGGCACGAAGATCAAGGTCGACACCCGCGACGGCAGCTACCTCGGCCGCGTGAGCTGAGTGGCGGCTCGCACCAAGGCCCGCAAGCGCGCGCTCGACCTGCTCTTCGAGGCCGAGTCGCGTGGCCTCAACGTCTCGACGCTGCTCTCGCAGCGGGTCGAGACGCCGGTGACCGAGCACCCGCTGCCCGACTACACCCGTGAGCTCGTCGAGGGCGTCGTCGCGCACTGGAAGGACATCGACGAGCTGCTGTCGACGTACAGCCAGGGCTGGAGCGTCGAGCGCATGCCCGACGTCGACCGCGCGATCCTGCGCATCGGCACCTTCGAGGTGCTGTGGTCCGCGGACGTCCCGGAGTCGGTGGCGATCGCCGAGGCCAAGGCGCTCGCGACCGAGCTGAGCACCGACGAGTCGCCGCGCTTCGTGCACGGCCTGCTCGCCCGGATCGCCGAGGTCAAGCCGACCCTCATCTGAGCCGGCGGGCCCCCTCCCGGGGTCCCGCCAGCCCCGCCGCAGGCCGCGCCCCGACCGACCCGCCCGGCCCGCCGCGCCGCCCCCCCCCCCCCGCGCCCCACGCCGA
>NZ_JAJBZM010000001.1:47395-727924 GCF_020567375.1 Janibacter melonis
GCGCACAGCCCCCCCCCCCGCGGGCGGGGCGCCCCCCCCCGGGGGGCCCCCCCCCCCCCCCCCCCGCCCCCCCCCCCCGCGCGGGGGGGGGCCGGCGCCGCGTCCCGGCACCGCGCTGGCGCATGCTGGACCTACCGACCCGACGAGGAGCACGCATGGGAGCCCACCGGGCCACCGAGCACGACGGTGACGACGTCACCGAGACCACGCCCGACGACGAGACCCGCCGCAACCCCGGGGCACCGGATCTCGCCGCCGACACCGCGGTCGCGGCGACGGCGGGGGAGCGGACCCGCTCGATGGCCGCGCCCGGCACCGAGCGCCCGCCCCTGCCGGGCATGGAGGACACGACCAACCGCGGCGTCGACCGCGGGGTGATCATCGGCCAGGGGCTCGCAGCCCTCGCCCGCTGGTCCGTGCGCGGCATCGTCGTCGTCCTCGCGCTCGCCGGCTTCCTCTACCTGCTCGGCCGGGTGTGGGTGGGGGTCTTCCCGCTCGTCCTCGCGCTGCTCGTCACGACCGTCCTGTGGCCCCCGACCGCCTGGCTGCGTCGGCACGGGGTGCCGGCGGCGCTGTCGGCCATCATCGTGCTGCTCGGCTCGCTGGCGGTCTTCGCCGGCGTCATCGCGGCCATCGCGCCCTCGCTCGTCGACCAGTCCGGCGAGGTCGCGAGCGCCGCGAGCGGCGGGCTCACCGAGCTGCAGGACCGGCTCGGCGCCCCGCCCTTCAACGTCGACAGCACGACGGTCGACGAGCTGGTCTCGCAGGCCCAGGAGTGGCTGCGGGCGCGCTCGGGCGACATCGCGTCCGGCGTCTTCACCGGGGTGAGCGTCGTCGGCAACGCCCTCGTCACCCTGGCCCTCGTCCTCGTCCTCGTCTTCTTCTTCCTCAAGGACGGGCCGAACTTCCTCCCCTTCGTGCGCCGCGTCTCCGGCCGCACCGCCGGGCGCCACCTCACCGAGGTCTCGGTCCGGTCGTGGAACACCCTGAGCGGCTTCATCCGCACCCAGGCCATCGTCTCGGCGGTCGACGCCGTGCTCATCGGCACCGGGCTCGTCGTCATGCAGGTGCCGCTCGCCTTCGCGCTCGCCGTCCTCACCTTCTTCGGCGGCTTCGTGCCGATCATCGGTGCGGTGACCGCGGGCGCGCTCGCCGTCCTCGTCGCGCTCGTCTCGCAGGGCCTGACTACCGCGCTCGTCGTGCTCGCCATCGTCCTGGCCGTCCAGCAGCTCGAGGGCAACGTCCTGCAGCCGCTGCTCCAGGGGCGCTCGATGCAGCTGCACGCCGGCGTCATCCTCCTCGCCGTCGCCGCGGGCAGCACGCTCTTCGGCATCGTCGGGGCCTTCCTCGCCGTGCCCGTCATCGCGACCGTCGCGGTCGTCATGCGCTACATCAGCGAGCAGGTCGACCTGCGCACCGGCGACCTCCATGCCGACGAGGTGCCCGTGGCCACCAAGGACGGAGAGATCTCCGCGCGTCAGGGCGAGCTCGCCGCGGCGGGCTACGTCGACCAGCCCGACGCGACGACCCTCGCCGAGGAGCTCACGTCAGCGCGTGAGGCCCAGGACGAGGGTCGTCGGGGTCGGTCGGGCGTCGGCTCGCGGCTGGCCCGCACGGTGCGCTCGGCCCGCGCGGCCTGGCGCGAGGACGAGAGCCGCGCGGGGTCCGGCGCGAGCAGCTAGCGGCTGAGCAGGCCGGGAGCTCAGCAGGCCGGGAGCTCAGTAGGCCGGGAGCACCGAGCCGTCGGACCAGGTGTCCTCGATGTACTTCTTCACCTCGGGGGAGTGCAGCAGGGTGTCGAGCTCCTTGAGGGCCGGGTTGTCCTCCTGGCCGGCCTGCACGGTGAGGAAGTTCGCGTAGACGTTGCCCTCGGCCTTCTCGACGAGCAGGGCGTCCTTCGTCGGGCTGAGGTCGGCCTCGATGGCGTAGTTGCCGTTGATGACCGAGGCGTCGAGGTCGTCGAGCGAGCGCACGAGCTGGGCCGGGTCGGTCTGCTTGAACTCGAGGTTCTTCGGGTTCTCGTCGACGTCGTAGAGCGTGGCCGACGTCGCGTCGACCCCGTCCTTGAGCGTGATGAGGTCGGCGTCGGCGAGCAGCTGGAGCGCGCGGCCCTGGTTCGACGGGTCGTTGTTGATGCCGATCTGGGCGCCGTCGGGCAGGTCCTTCACGTCCTCGACCGAGGTGCTGTACAGCGCGAAGGGCTCGTAGTGGATGCCCTCGAAGTGCGCGAAGTCGTAGCCGCGGTCCTTGACCTGCGCCTCGTAGTACGGCAGGTGCTGGAAGTAGTTCGCGTCGAGCGTGCCCTCGGAGAGCTGGACGTTGGGCTGGACGTAGTCGTCGAAGACGGTGATGTCGAGGTCGAGCTTCGCGTCGGGGGCGAGCTCCTCGTCGACGTACTCGAGGATCTTCGCGTGCGGGGTCGAGCTCGCGCCGACGGTGAGCGTCGTGACGCCGTCGGAGCCGGCGGCCGGGCCCTCGGCGTCGTCGCTGCCCGCGCCGCAGGCGCTGAGCGCCAGAGCGGCGCCGGCGGTCAGGGCGAGCAGGCGGGTGGTGCGGGAGGCGGTCATCGTCGTGCCTTTCGAGGAGATGGGTGTGGCGAAGGGGTGGACGCGGCGCTGCGTCCCGGGAGCCCGGCCCGGGGGCCGGGGCAGGTCAGCGGTGGTCGACCCGGCGGGCGAGCGCGTCGCCGAGCATCTGGACGAGCTGGACGAGCACGAGGAGCAGGACGACGCAGGCGATCATCACGTCGGACTCGAAGCGGTTGTAGCCGTACGTCATGGCGACGGCGCCGAGACCACCGGCGCCGATCGCGCCGGCCATCGCGGTGTAGCCGATGAGCGCGATGACGGTCGTCGTCATGCCGGCGACGAGCCCGGGGCGGGCCTCGGCGAGGAGCACCTTGCGGGTGAGCTCCCAGCGGGTGGCGCCCATCATCGTCGCGGCCTCGACGGTCCCGCCGCTCACCTCGCGCAGAGAGGTCTCGACGAGCCGGGCGTAGAAGGGGATGGCCCCGATCGTCAGCGGCACGCACGCGGCCTGCCAGCCCACGGTCGTCCCGACGAGGAGCCGGGTGAGCGGGATGATCGAGATCATGAGGATGAGGAAGGGCAACGAGCGGCCGACGTTGACGACCGCGCCGACGGCCCGGTGGACCGCGGGGCTCGGGCTGATCCCGCCCGGCGAGGTCTGGTGGAGCAGCACGCCGACGGGGATGCCGACGAGCGCGGTGAGCAGCGCGGCGACACCGGTCATCGCGAGGGTCTCCCACGTCGCGGTGAGCAGCCCCTCGCGGATGACGGGGTTGTCGAGCCAGCGGCCGTCCTCGAGCGGGACGAGGGCGAGAGCGGGGGTCATGCCCGGGCCTCCTGCAGGGTGCGCTCGGCGAGGTCGCGGTCGCTGCCGACGGGCAGCAGCAGGCGAGCCCGGCCGAGGGTGACGTCGTCGATCGTCTCGATCGTCGCGGCGTGGACGCGCGCGGGCATGCCCGCGGCGCGCAGGGTGGTGAGGGCCTGCTCGAGCTCGTCGGGCCCGCCGTGCCCGAGGGTGACCTCGACGACGCGGTCGGCCTCGTCGGCCGCGGGCACGGGCAGGGGCAGCAGGTCGCGGTGGACCTGGGTGGCGGGGTCGGCGGCGAGCGCGGCGATGGGACCGCTCTCGGTGACCCGGCCGTCCTGGAGCACGGTGACGACGTCGCAGATCTCGCGCACGACGGAGGGCTCGTGGGTGATGACGACGACGGTGATGCCGAGCTCGTCGCGCAGGTCGGACAGCAGCGCGAGCACCGAGCGGGTGGTCGCGGAGTCGAGCGCCGAGGTGGGCTCGTCGCAGATGAGGATGTCGGGCCGGGTGGCGAGCGCGCGGGCGATGCCGACGCGTTGCTGCTGCCCGCCGGAGAGCTGCGCGGGGTAGCTGTCACCGCGGCCCTCCAGGCCGACGAGGTCGAGCAGCTCGGCGACCCGCGTGGCCCGCTCGGCCGCCGGACGGCCGGCGATCTCGAGGGGGAGGGCGATGTTCTGCGCCGCGGTGCGCGAGGAGAGCAGGTTCGCGTGCTGGAAGACCATGCCGAAGCGCCGGCGGAAGGCGCGCAGCTCACCGCCCCGCAGCCCGGCGACGTCCGTGCCGTCGAGGTCGACGTGACCGGAGGTCGGCGTCTCCAGACCGGTGATCGTGCGGATGAGGGTGGACTTGCCGGCGCCGGAGCGGCCGATGATCCCGTGGATGGAGCCGCGGTCGACGGTGAGGTCGATGTCGTCGAGCGCACGGACCTCCCCGGCCCGGGTGCGAAAGCTCTTGCTCAGGGACCGCAGCCGCAGCAGCGGCGTCGGGCTCGGCGTGGGTGTCTCGATCACGAGAGACATAATGCGGCGTTATGGGTTCCAGAACCAAATCGGGGGTTGACACGTCCGCTCGTCCGTGGGTGGACGTCGGGAGGTGCCCGCCGCGCGGCGCCGCGGAGGTGGTGCTCAGGCGGGCAGACGGCCCCGGCGGTTCCTCGCCCGCAGTCGTACGGGGGGCAGCGGGGGTGCCGGGATGCGCGTGCGCTCGCCGTCGTACCCCGGGACGGTGCCGAACTGCTCCGAGCCCGCCTCGTAGGCCTCGCGGTAGGCGACGACCTCGTCGTGGGTGCGCCCGACGAAGTTCCACCACATGACGACCTCCTCCTCGAAGGGGGTGCCGCCGATGAGGACGAGCCGGGCACCGCTGTCGCCGGCGACGAGACGCACCGAGCGGGGGCCCGGGTCGAGGCAGGCCAGGTCGGCGGGCGAGAGCGCGACCCCGTCGACGCCCACCTCGCCCTCGTCGAGGAGCACGCCGTGCTCGAAGGCGGGGTCGACGGCGAGGTCGAGCGCGGCACCCGGGGCGAGGTCGAGCTGGGCGCCGAGCAGCGGGGTGCTCGTGCGCACGGGGGAGACGTCGACGCCGGGCAGGGTGCCGAGGAAGACGAGCGCCGTGCCGGCGCCGCCGGGCAGCGGGACCGCCTCCGGGGCGTGGTGCTCGAAGCCGCGCCCGCCGTGCCGGTCGGCGTCGGGCAGGGCGACCCAGAGCTGGACGCCGTGGAGGCGCTGCGACTCGTCGGTGCTCACCTCGGAGTGGGCGATGCCGGACCCGGCGGTCATGAGGTTGACCTCGCCGGGCAGGACCCGGGCGCTCACACCGGCGCTGTCGTCGTGCTGCACGACGCCCTCGAAGAGCCAGGACACGGTCTGCAGGCCGGTGTGCGGGTGCGGGGGCACGTCCATGACGCGCTCCCCGGGCCCGACGGGGACCGGGCCGTAGTGGTCGACGAAGCACCACGCCCCGACGAAGGAGCGGTCGCGGTGGGGGAGCGTGCGGCGCACGGTGAGGGCGCGCTGGCCGCCCAGGGGGACCTCGCGGCCCGCGAGCACCTGGACGTGCCCCGTCTCGTCCTCGCCTGCCATGTCGTCAGGGTAGGCCCCGGGCCCGGGCGTCCCTCGATCCGGACCAGGTCGTGGGCAGGGCCCCGGACGTCCTAGAGTGGCTCGCGACCGACATCCTTTAACCGCTGTCCTGTGAGGCAGGCAAGGAGGTCTGAGGCACTGATGTGTCCTGACACCGCACGACCCGGTCCGGCGAGCGACCCCGGACCCCCCGACGGCCGCGAGGTCCTCTCCGAGGACGACGTCGCCCGGGCCCTCAAGCGCATCGCGCACGAGATCATCGAGCACAACCGCGGGGCCGAGGGTCTCGTCCTGCTCGGCATCCCCAGCCGCGGCGTCGAGCTGGCCCGCCGGCTCGCCGCGCTCGTCACCGAGGTCGAGGGCAGCCCCGTGGCCTGCGGCTCGCTGGACGTGACGATGTACCGCGACGACCTGCGCGCCCAGCCGACCCGCGCCCCGGCCCAGACCCAGATCCCCGCCGGCGGCATCGACGGGCGCACCGTCGTGCTCGTCGACGACGTCCTGTACTCGGGGCGCACCGTGCGTGCGGCGCTCGACGCGCTCGCCGACTACGGCCGGCCGCGCACCGTGCGTCTCGCCGCGCTCGTCGACCGCGGCCACCGCGAGCTGCCGATCCGGGCCGACCACGTCGGCAAGAACCTGCCGACCTCGCACACCGAGCGCGTCGCCGTCCGGCTGCGCGGGTACGACGGCGTCGCCGACTCCGTGACGATCCGAGGAGGAGCCCGATGACCCGTCACCTGCTGTCCGTCGCCGACCTCGACACCGCGGGCGTGCGAGAGCTGCTCGACACGGCCGCCGAGATGCACCTGGTGCAGCGCCGCGAGGTCAAGAAGATCCCTACCCTGCGCGGCCGGACCGTCATCAACCTCTTCTTCGAGGACAGCACCCGGACCCGCTCCTCCTTCGAGATCGCGGGCAAGTGGATGTCGGCCGACACGATCAACATCACCGGCAAGGGCTCCTCGACGAGCAAGGGCGAGTCGCTGCGCGACACGACGATGACCATCGCCTCGATGGGCGTCGACGCCATCGTCATGCGCCACCACGCCTCCGGGGCGGCCCACCAGGTCGCCCGCTGGCTCGACGAGCTCGGCACCGGGACGAGCGTCATCAACGCCGGCGACGGCACGCACGAGCACCCGACCCAGGCACTGCTCGACGCGTACACGGTCGAGCAGCGGCTCGGCTCGCTCGAGGGGCGCCACGTCGCGATCGTCGGCGACGTCACCCACAGCCGGGTCTTCCGCTCCAACCTCGTGAGCCTGCGCCTGCTCGGCGCCCGCGTCACCGTCGTCGCCCCGCCGACGCTCATGCCGAGCGGGGCCCGGGCGTGGGCCGAGCGCGACGGCTTCGCGCTGAGCCACGACCTCGACGCGGTGCTCGCCGGGACGCACGCCCCCGTGCCCGACGTGCTCATGATGCTGCGCGTGCAGCACGAGCGGATGAGCGGCGGGTACTTCCCGACGCCGCGCGAGTACACCGTCGGCTACGGCCTGACCCGCGACCGCCTCGCGACCTTCACCGCGGCCAGCCCGGAGGGCGTCATCTGCCACCCGGGCCCGATGAACCGCGGTCTGGAGATCGCGGCCGACGCCGCCGACGCGGCGAGCTCGCTCGTCCTCGACCAGGTGAGCGCCGGTGTCGCGGTGCGGATGAGCGTCCTGTACCACCTGCTGGCCTCGGGAGAGGGCGATGTCCTGAGGCGCGAGGGACGAGCCTCGAAGGGGGCTGCGGCATGAGCCTGCTCGTCACAGGGGCCCGTCTGCTCGACGGCCCCGCCCAGGACCTCTTCGTCGAGGACGGCCGCATCGCCGCCCTCGGAGCCCGGGCCGGTGAGGCCGCGCGGGCCGCGGAGGACGTCGAGGTGCTCGACGCCGACGGCCTGCACGTCCTGCCGGGCCTGGTCGACCTGCACACCCACCTGCGCGAGCCGGGACGCGAGGACGCCGAGACGATCGCGACCGGGTCCGCCGCGGCCGCCGCGGGCGGCTTCACGGCGATCCTCGCCATGGCCAACACCTCGCCGGTCACCGACACCGCCGAGGCCGCCGAGCGCGTCCTCGACCTCGGCCGCGCGGCCGGTCTCGTCGACGTCCAGCCGATCGGCGCGGTGACGAAGGGGCTCGACGGCCACGAGCTCGCCGAGCTCGGCCTGATGCACCGCTCCCGCGCCGGTGTCACCGTCTTCTCCGACGACGGGCGGTGCGTCGCCGACGCCCGCGTCATGCGTCGCGCGCTCGAGTACGTCCGCGCCTTCGACGGCGTCGTCTCGCAGCACAGCCAGGACCCGGAGCTCGCCGGGGCGTCGGCGTGCTGCCACGAGGGCGAGCTGTCCGGACGGCTCGGGCTGCCCGGCTGGCCGGCGGCGGCCGAGGCGAGCATCATCGCCCGCGACGCCCAGCTCGCGCTCCTCACCGGCAGCCGGGTGCACGTCGCCCACGTCTCGACCGCCGAGGGCCTCGAGGTCGTGCGCTGGGCCAAGGCCCGCGGCGCCCGGATGACCGCTGAGGTCACGCCGCACCACCTGCTGCTGACGACCGACCTGCTGAGCGGCTACGACCCCGTGTACAAGGTCAACCCGCCGCTGCGCCCCGACGAGGACGTCGCGGCGCTGCGCGAGGGCCTGGCCGACGGCACGATCGACGCCGTCGCCACCGACCACGCCCCGCACGCCCGGCACGACAAGGAGCACGCCTTCGTCGACGCCGCCTTCGGGATGACCGGGCTGGAGACCGCCTTCGCGGTCGTCCACGACGTCATGGTGCGCCAGGGGAGCATGGACCTCGCGAGCCTGGCCCGCGTCATGTCGAGCGCACCGGCCCGCATCGCCGGTCTCGCCGAGCACGGCGGCGAGCTCGTCGTCGGGGCGCCGGCGCACCTCGCGCTCGTCGACCCGGGCGCCACGGTCACCGTCGACCGTGCCGCGACGGCCTCGCTCTCGCGCAACACGCCCTTCCACGGGCGCACCCTCACCGGCTCCGTCGTCGCGACGGTGCTGCGCGGTGCGCTCACCCGCACCAGTCCCGACCGCACGACCACGAAGGTGACCGCATGACGACCCGTACCGACCGGCAGCCCGCCCTCCTCGTCCTCGAGGACGGCCGCACCTTCGCCGGCGACGCCTACGGCGCGGCGGGCGAGACCGTCGGCGAGGCCGTCTTCTCCACCGGCATGACCGGCTACCAGGAGACCCTCACCGACCCGAGCTACCACCGCCAGGTCGTCGTCATGACGGCCCCGCACGTCGGCAACACCGGCTGGAACGACGAGGACGACGAGTCCACCCGGATCTGGGTGAGCGGCTACGTCGTGCGCGACCCCGCGATCCGCCCGAGCAGCTGGCGCAGCCGCCGCAGCCTCGGCGACGAGCTCGCGACGCAGGGCGTCGTCGGCATCAGCGGCATCGACACCCGCGCCCTGACCCGGCACCTGCGCGAGCGTGGCGCGATGCGCGTCGGCATCTTCTCCGGCGACTCCCTCGCCGGCACCGAGGAGCTGCTGCAGCGCGTCCAGGACGCGCCGCAGATGACCGGCGCGGCCCTGGCCGCCGAGGTCGCGACCGCCGAGCCCTACGTCGTCGAGGCGAAGGGGGAGAAGCGCTTCACCGTCGCGGCGATCGACCTCGGCATCAAGTCGATGACCCCCGAGCTCATGGCGCAGCGCGGCATGGAGGTCCACGTCCTGCCCGCGACGACCCCCTTCGAGCGGGTCCGTGAGATCGCGCCCGACGGGGTCTTCTTCTCCAACGGGCCCGGCGACCCCGCCGCGGCCACCCACGAGATCGAGCTGCTCCGCGAGGTGCTCGACGCGGGGATCCCGTACTTCGGGATCTGCTTCGGCAACCAGCTCTTCGGCCGGGCGCTGGGCTTCGGCACCTACAAGCTCAAGTACGGCCACCGCGGCATCAACCAGCCGGTCATGGACCGCTCGACCGGCAAGGTCGAGGTGACGGCGCACAACCACGGCTTCGCCGTCGACGCCCCCCTCGACGGGGCGACGGACACCCCCTTCGGCTCGGCCACCGTGAGCCACGTCTGCCTCAACGACGACGTCGTCGAGGGCCTGGAGCTGCGCTCCCCGGAGGGCGACCTGCGCGCCTTCTCCGTCCAGTACCACCCCGAGGCGGCCGCCGGCCCGCACGACGCGGCCTACCTCTTCGACCGCTTCGTCGACCTGCTGAGCTCGAGCGGCGACGCCACCCCCACCACCGACCAGGAGACCCACGCCTGATGCCCAAGCGCGACGACATCCGCAGCGTCCTCGTCATCGGCTCCGGCCCGATCGTCATCGGTCAGGCCTGCGAGTTCGACTACTCCGGCACCCAGGCCTGCCGCGTCCTGCGCGAGGAGGGCATCCGCGTCATCCTCGTCAACTCCAACCCGGCGACGATCATGACCGACCCCGAGTTCGCCGACGCGACCTACGTCGAGCCGATCACGCCCGAGGTCGTCGAGGCGATCATCGAGCGCGAGCGCCCCGACGCGGTCCTGGCCACCCTCGGCGGCCAGACCGCCCTCAACACCGCGATCGCCCTGCACGACGCGGGCGTCCTCGAGCGCTACGGCTGCCCGCTCATCGGCGCCAACGTCGAGGCCATCGAGCTCGGCGAGGACCGCGAGCGCTTCAAGGGGGTCGTCGAGCGCGTCGGCGGCGAGTCCGCCCGCTCGCAGATCTGCCACACGATGGACGAGTGCCTCGCGGCCGTCGACGGCCTCGGGGGCTACCCCGTCGTCGTGCGCCCGTCCTTCACCATGGGCGGCCTCGGCTCCGGCTTCGCCTACGACGAGACCGACCTGCGCCGCATCGCCGGTGCCGGCCTGCAGTACAGCCCGGTCACCGAGGTCCTCCTCGAGGAGTCGATCCTCGGCTGGAAGGAGTACGAGCTCGAGGTCATGCGCGACCACGCCGACAACGTCGTCGTCGTGTGCTCGATCGAGAACCTCGACCCCATGGGCGTGCACACCGGTGACTCCATCACCGTCGCGCCCGCCCTCACGCTCACCGACCGCGAGTACCAGCGCCTGCGCGACATCGGCATCGCCGTCATCCGCGAGGTCGGCGTCGAGACCGGTGGCTGCAACATCCAGTTCGCCGTCAACCCCGCCGACGGCCGGGTCATCGTCATCGAGATGAACCCCCGCGTCTCGCGCTCCTCGGCGCTGGCGAGCAAGGCGACCGGCTTCCCCATCGCCAAGATCGCGGCGAAGATGGCCATCGGCTACACCCTCGACGAGGTCCCCAACGACATCACCGCCGAGACGCCGGCCTCCTTCGAGCCCTCGCTCGACTACGTCGTCGTCAAGGTGCCGCGCTTCGCCTTCGAGAAGTTCCCGGCGGCCGACCCCACGCTCACGACGACGATGAAGTCCGTCGGCGAGGCGATGTCGATCGGGCGCTGCTTCACCGAGGCGCTGCAGAAGGCGCTGCGCTCGATGGAGCGCTCGGGCGCCGCCTTCCACTGGGACGGCGACCAGCCCAGCCTCGAGCGCGGGCGCGAGATGCTCGACGAGGCGCGCACGCCCACCGACGGCCGTCTCGTCCTCGTCCAGCAGGCGATGCGCGCCGGCTGCGGCGTCGAGGAGGTCCACGACGCGACGAAGATCGACCCGTGGTTCCTCGACCAGATCGCCCTCATCAACGAGGTCGCGCAGGAGGTCCACGACGCCGACCAGCTGACCGCCGAGGTGCTCGCCGAGGCCAAGCGCCACGGCTTCTCCGACGGCCAGGTCGCCCGTCTGCGCCGGATGCCCGAGCAGGTCGTGCGCGGCGTGCGCCACGCCCTCGGCGTGCGCCCGGTGTACAAGACGGTCGACACGTGCGCGGCGGAGTTCGCCGCCCGCACGCCGTACTACTACTCCGCCTACGACGAGGAGGACGAGGTCGAGCCCCGCGAGCGCGAGGCCGTCATCATCCTCGGCTCGGGGCCGAACCGGATCGGCCAGGGCGTCGAGTTCGACTACTCCTGCGTCCACGCGAGCTTCGCCCTGCGCGAGGCCGGCTACGACACGGTGATGGTCAACTGCAACCCCGAGACGGTCTCGACCGACTACGACACGAGCAGCCGGCTGTACTTCGAGCCGCTGACCCTCGAGGACGTCCTCGAGGTCATCCACGCGGAGACCCAGGCCGGGCCCGTCGCCGGCGTCATCGTCCAGCTCGGCGGGCAGACCCCGCTCGGCCTGGCGCAGGCGCTCAAGGACGAGGGCGTGCCGGTCGTCGGCACCTCGCCGGAGGCCATCGACCTCGCCGAGGACCGAGGCCACTTCGGCCGCGTGCTCGCCGAGGCCGGGCTCAACGCCCCCAAGCACGGCACCGCCTTCAGCGCCGACGAGGCCGTGACGATCGCCGACGAGATCGGCTACCCCGTCCTCGTGCGCCCGAGCTACGTCCTCGGCGGGCGCGGCATGGAGATCGTCTACGACGACGAGACCCTCTCGGAGTACGTCACCCGCGCGGCGATCGCCAGCCCGGAGCACCCGATCCTCGTCGACCGCTTCCTCGACGACGCCATCGAGATCGACGTCGACGCGCTCTACGACGGCGAGGAGATGTACCTCGGCGGGATCATGGAGCACATCGAGGAGGCCGGGATCCACTCCGGCGACTCCAGCTGCACCCTGCCACCGGCGACCCTCGGCGAGAGCGAGCTGCGCCGCGTGCGCGAGGCGACCCTCGCCCTTGCGAAGGGGATCGGGGTGCGCGGCCTGATGAACGTCCAGTTCGCGCTCGCCCAGGACGTCCTCTACGTCCTCGAGGCCAACCCGCGGGCCAGCCGCACCGTCCCCTTCGTCGCCAAGGCCACCGGTGTCCCGGTCGCCAAGGCCGCGGCCCGCGTCATGCTCGGCGCGAGCATCGCGCAGCTGCGCGACGAGGGCATGCTGCCCCGGCACACCGACGGCGGCTCGATGCCGGCCCACGCGCCGATGTCGGTCAAGGAGGCGGTCCTGCCCTTCAAGCGCTTCCGCACCCGCGAGGGTGACGTCGTCGACAGCCTGCTCGGCCCGGAGATGCGCTCGACCGGCGAGGTCATGGGCATCGACACCGACTTCGGCGCCGCCTTCATGAAGAGCCAGCTCGGCTCGCTGAGCACGGGGCTGCCCACCTCGGGCCGGGTCTTCGTCTCCGTCGCCAACCGCGACAAGCGGGCGATGATCTTCCCCGTCAAGCGTCTGCGCGACCTCGGCTTCACCATCGTCGCGACGGCGGGCACCGCCGAGGTGCTGCGCCGCAACGGCCTCGAGGCCGAGGTGGCCCGCAAGCACAGCGAGCGCACCGAGGGCGAGCCCGGCATCGTCGAGCAGATCCTCGCCGGCGAGATCGAGATGGTCTTCAACACCCCTTCGGGCCAGGACGCGCGGGCCGACGGCTACGCGATCCGTGCGGCGACCACCGCGATGGACAAGCCGATCGTCACGACCGTGCAGCAGCTCGGCGCCGCGGTCCAGGCCATCGAGGCGCGCATCCACGGCGAGCTGCGGGTCAAGCCGCTGCAGGAGCACGCGGCCGACCTCGACCTCTACGGGGCGAAGGGATGAGCACCGGCTCGATCGGCGCCGAGGCGGCCCGTCCGGGCGCCGGGGTGGTGCAGGTCGAGGCCGAGGTCATCGCCAACCAGCGGGTCGGGGCGTACCACCACCTGACGGTGGTGGCGCCCGGGCTGCCCGAGCTCGCCCGGCCGGGGCACTTCGTCGCGCTCGCGGTCGGGGGCACGCACTCGTCGATGCTGCTGCGTCGCAGCTTCTCCATCCACCGGGTGAGCCCGCGCGGCACGTACGGCCCGACCGTCGAGGTCGTCGTCGCCGCGCACGGGCCCGGCACCGAGGAGCTCGTCGGGCTGGCGGTCGGGGCGCACGTCAACGTCGTCGGCCCGCTCGGCCGGCCCTTCCCGGTGCCCAGCACCCCGGTCGCCTGCGTGCTCGTCGGCGGCGGGTACGGCTCGGCGCCGCTCTTCTGGCTCGCCGAGGTGCTCCGCGAGCGCGGCTGCCACGTCGAGATGGTCCTCGGCGCAGCGAGCGCGGACCGGCTCTTCGGGGTCGTCCAGGCCCGCCGGGTGGCCGACGGCGTGAGCGTCACGACCGACGACGGCTCCGCCGGGACGAAGGGGTGGGTGAGCGACGTCCTGCCCGAGATCATCACGCGCACGGGCGCCTCGGTCGTCTACGGCTGCGGCCCCATGGGCATGCTGCGCTCGCTGCACGAGATCGCGCAGGAGCACGGCGCCGTCGCCCAGGTGGCGGTCGAGGAGGCCATGGCCTGCGGCATCGGCATCTGCATGACGTGCGTCATGCCGGTGCGCGACGACGACGGGGTCACCTCGATGGTCCGCTCGTGCGTCGAGGGCCCGGTCTTCCGCGGCGACCGGGTGCGGTGGGACGCCTTCGTCGACGGGCGCTGCCTCGTGCCGTCCGACGCCGTCGGCGCCCCTCAGGAGGTGGTGCGCTGATGGGTCACGACAACCACGAGGACGCCGAGCCGGAGCTCGCGCCGGTCGCGACGGAGCGCCCCGGTGCCTCCGTCGACATGTCCGTCGACCTCGCGGGGGTGCGGCTGCCGAGCCCGATGATGACCGCCTCCGGCTGCGCGGCCAACGGCCGGGAGATGCACCGCTTCGTCGACGTCGCCGAGCTCGGCGCCTTCGTGACGAAGTCGGTCAAGCTCGGTGCCGTCAGCGGGCGCGGGACGCCCCGCATGGCCGAGACCGACTCGGGCATGCTCAACAGCATCGGGCTCCAGGGCCCGGGGGTGCAGGCCTTCGTCGAGCGCGACCTCGCCTGGCTGCACTCGGTCGGGGCGCGGGTCGTCGTCTCGGTCGCCGGGTCGACGGCGAGCGAGTTCGCCGCCGTCGCGCGCACGGTGTGCCGCTCGCCCTACGCCTCGGCGGTCGCGGCGATCGAGGTCAACATCTCCTGCCCGAACGTCGCCAACCGCGGGCTCGTCTTCGCGTGCGACCCGGCGAGCTCGCACAAGGTGCTCACCCTCGTGCGCGAGGAGGTGCCGCGCGGCATCCCCATGCTCGCCAAGCTCAGCCCCGACGTCACCGACATCACCGAGATCGCGGCGGCCGTGCTGCGGGCCGGTGCCCACGGGCTGACGATGATCAACACCTTGCTCGGCGTCGTCATCGACCCGGTCCGGCTGCGCCCCCATCTCGCGGGCACGACCGGCGGCCTGTCCGGGCCGGCGATCCGTCCCGTCGCGGTCCGCGCGATCTGGCAGGTCACCGCGGCGATGCGCGACGGGCGCATCCCCACGGTGCCGGTCGTCGGTGCCGGTGGCGTGCGCACCGGGGCGGACGCCCTCGAGCTCGTCGCCGCCGGCGCGAGCGCGATCCAGGTCGGCACCGCCGCCTTCAACGACCCAACCGCCCCGGTGCGCGTCGGGCACGAGCTCGCCGCCGACCTCGAGCGTCGTGGGATCACCCGGCTCGCCGACGTCGTCGGCATCGCCCACGACGGAGGACTGGGATGAGCGAGACAGCGACCACGGCCTTCGGGGCGCGGCTGCAGGCCGCGATGGCGCAGCACGGACCGCTCTGCGCGGGGATCGACCCGCACCGCTCGCTCGTCGAGTCGTGGGGGCTCACCTACGACTACGCGGGCGTCGAGCGCTTCGCCCTCACCTGCGTCGAGGCCTTCGGGGGAGCGGTCGCGGCGGTCAAGCCGCAGTCGGCCTTCTTCGAGGTCTTCGGCAGCCGGGGCGTCGCCCTGCTCGAGCGCGTGCTCGACGAGCTGCGCGCCGCGGGCACGCTGAGCGTCCTCGACGTCAAGCGCGGCGACATCGGCACGACGGTCGACGCCTACGGCGAGGCCTTCCTCGGCACGCACGCCCCCTCGCCGGCCGACGCGATCACCCTCAGCCCCTACCTCGGCTACGAGTCGCTGCGCCCCGCGATCGACCTCGCCGTGCAGACCGGCCGCGGGGTCTTCGTCCTCGCGCTCACCTCCAACCCCGAGGGCGCCAGCGTGCAGCACGCCCGCGACGCGGCCGGTCGCTCCGTCGCGGCCGGTGTCGCGCAGGGCGCGGCCGGGGACAACGCCGCCGCGCGCTCACGGGGTGAGCTGGGCAGCGTCGGCCTCGTCGTCGGCGCCACCGTCGGCGACGCCGTGCGCGAGCTGGGGGTCGACCTGCCCGGGTCCGGCGCGCCGTTGCTGGCCCCCGGTCTCGGGGCCCAGGGCGCGACCGCCGCGGACGTCCGGCGGGTCTTCGCCGGCGCCCTCGGGCAGGTGCTCGCGTCGAGCAGCCGCGACGTGCTCTCGGCCGGCCCGGACGTCGCCTCCCTTCGTGCGCGCGCCCGCTCGGTGGCTGCCTCGGTCGCCGAGGTCGTCGGCGAGGACCTCGCCGATGACGAGGTGGCCGAGGGCGTCCTGGACACGGGCGGCGAGTAGCATCCGACCCATCCCTCGTCCGTCAGCCGTGAATCGGAGTCTCGCCGTGGCCGTCCCACCCCTCACCCCGGAGCAGCGTGCCGAGGCCCTCGCGAAGGCCGCCGCGGCCCGTCGCGAGCGGGCCGCGATCCGTCTGCGGCTCAAGACCTCCGGCGGGTCGATCCGCGAGGTCATCGAGGACCGTCGGGGCAACGAGGCCGTCGCGAAGATGCGCGTGCTCGCGCTCGTCGAGTCGATGCCCGGCATCGGCCGGGTCAAGGCGGAGCGGATCATGGACGAGCTCGGCATCGCCCGCTCGCGTCGCGTGCGCGGCCTCGGCCAGCACCAGGTCGCCGCCCTCGTCGCCCGGTTCGAAGGCTCGTGACCGCCCGCCTGACCGTCCTGGCCGGTCCGACGGCCGTCGGCAAGGGGACCGTCGCCGCCTACATCCGCGAGCACCACCCCGAGGTCTGGCTCTCCGTCTCGGCGACGACGCGCCCGGCGCGACCCGGTGAGGTCGACGGCGTCCACTACCACTTCGTGCCCGGCGAGACCTTCGCCGAGATGGTCGCGACCGGCGAGATGCTCGAGTGGGCCGTCGTCCACGGCCGCGCCTCGTACGGCACGCCGCGCGGCCCGGTCGAGCAGGCGCTGGCCGACGGCCTGCTCCCGCTGCTCGAGATCGACCTCCAGGGCGCCCGCCAGGTGCGTGCGTCGATGCCCGAGGCCCAGTTCGTCTTCCTCGCGCCCCCGTCGTGGGACGACCTCGTCTCCCGGCTCGTCGGCCGGGGCACCGAGACGGAGGAGGAGCGGGCCGTGCGTCTCGAGACCGCGAAGGTCGAGCTGGCCGCCCAGAGCGAGTTCGACGCGGTCATCGTCAACGACGACGTTCGGCGTGCGGCCGAGGAACTCGTATCATTGATGAGATCCCCGTCGCGTGAGGCCTCTGCCGGCCTGCGCGCGGGACCGAAGGACCACCACCCCGAGCAGTGAGGACACCCGTGTCTGGCACCCAGGCCAACCCCATCGGCATCACCAACCCGCCGATCGACGACCTCCTGACGAAGGCTGACAGCAAGTACGCCCTCGTCCTCTACGGCGCGAAGCGCGCGCGTCAGATCAACGCCTACTACAGCCAGCTCCAGGAGGGGCTGCTCGAGTACATCGGCCCGCTCGTCGACGCCCAGGTGCACGAGAAGCCGCTGTCGATCGCCCTTCGCGAGATCAACGAGGGCCTGCTCACCAACGAGCCGACCCCCGAGCAGGACGAGTCCGGCGCCGCCGTGGCGGACGCCCCGGCGCTCGAGACCCCCGCCGACAGCGCTCCTACCAGCAGCGCTCCCGCCGACCAGGCCTGAGCGGGCTGACGTGCGCGTCGTCCTCGGCGTGACCGGGGGCATCGCCGCCTACAAGGCGGCGCTGCTCCTGCGTCTGCTCACCGAGTCCGGCCACGAGGTCACCGTCGTGCCCACCGAGGCGGCGCTGCGCTTCGTCGGCGCCCCGACGTGGGAGGCCCTCTCGGGACGCGCGGTCCAGACCGACGTCTGGACGGGCATCACCGACGTCCCGCACGTGCGGATCGGCCAGGAGGCCGATCTCGTCGTCGTCGCCCCGGCGACGGCCGACCTGCTGGCGCGGGCCGCGCACGGCCTCGCGGGCGACCTGCTGACGAACGTCCTGCTCACGGCGCGCTGCCCCGTCGTCATGGCCCCGGCCATGCACACGGAGATGTGGCAGCACGCCGCGACCCAGGCCAACGTCGCGACCCTGCGCGAGCGCGGGGTCGTCGTCGTCGAGCCCGACTCGGGACGTCTCACCGGCGCCGACACCGGACCCGGGCGGCTGCCCGAGCCGGAGGCGATCCACGCCGCGGCGATGGCCGCGGTCGAGGCGCGACGTGTCGACGGGCCCGCCCAGGACCTGCGCGGCCGCCGAGTGCTCGTGAGCGCCGGTGGCACCCGCGAGGCGCTCGACCCGGTGCGCTACCTCGGCAACCGCTCCTCGGGCAAGCAGGGCGTGGCGCTCGCCCGCGCCGCCGCGCAGCGTGGGGCGCACGTCACCCTCGTCGCCGCCTCGGTCGAGGTGCCCCTGCCCACGGCCGCCGAGGGCGTCGACGTCGTGCGCGTCGAGAGCGCCCTCGAGCTCGAGGCCGCCGTGCACGAGCGCGGGCCCGAGCACGACGCCGTCGTCATGGCCGCGGCCGTCGCCGACTTCCGCCCTGCGAGCTATGCCGGCAGCAAGATCAAGAAGTCGCACGACGGGCCGCAGGACGACTCGGCGCCGAGCATCACCCTCGTGCGCAACCCCGACGTCCTCGCCGGTCTCGTCGCGTCGCGGGCGGCCTCTGCCGACCCCACGTCGCCGGTCGTCGTCGGCTTCGCCGCGGAGACCGGGGACGACGAGGGCTCGGTCCTCGAGCACGGCCGGGCCAAGCTCGCCCGCAAGGGGTGCGACGCACTCGTCGTCAACGAGGTCGGGGTCGGCGTGACCTTCGGCCAGGACACGAGCACCGTCCACCTGCTGCGGCCCGGTCACCCCGATCGCACGGTCGGACCCGCGGACAAGGGCGTCCTCGCCCACGCCGTGCTGGACCTCCTGCTCGAGCTGCTGCCCGCCACCTAGACTGACCGCGCCCCGCACGACGCCGCGCGTCGTCGGGGCCTGCACTGCCAGCAGTGCGTCTCGTCCCGTACCTCGACACCCTGCCCGACACACACGCCCAACACACACCAGGAGCACCGCGTGGCTGGTCGCCTCTTCACCTCCGAGTCCGTCACCGAGGGTCACCCCGACAAGATCTGCGACCAGATCTCGGACACGATCCTCGACGCGATGCTCGAGCAGGACCCGCACAGCCGGGTCGCCGTCGAGACGATGGTGACGACCGGTCTCGTGCACATCTCCGGCGAGGTGACGACCGAGGGCTACGTCGAGATCCCCAAGCTCGTGCGCTCGCTCGTCGCCGAGGGCGTCGGCTACGACTCCTCCGAGAAGGGCTTCGACGGCCGCTCGTGCGGGGTCTCGGTCTCCATCGGGCAGCAGAGCCCCGACATCGCGCAGGGCGTCGACACCGCCTTCGAGAACCGCACCGGCGGGATCGACCCCAAGGACAAGCAGGGCGCCGGCGACCAGGGCCTGATGTTCGGCTACGCATGCGACGACACCCCCGAGCTCATGCCGCTGCCGATCTTCCTGGCCCACCGCCTCAGCCAGCGCCTCACCGAGGTGCGCAAGACCGGCGTCCTGGACTACCTGCGCCCCGACGGCAAGACCCAGGTGACGATCGACTACGACGGCGACCGTGCCGTACGTCTCGACACCGTCGTGCTCTCGACCCAGCACAGCGCCGAGGTCGACCACGAGCGCCAGCTGCCGGCCGACATCCAGGAGCACGTCATCGGCCCGGTGATGGACGCCCTGCTCGACTCCGGTGTCGACCTCGACGTCTCGGGCTACCGCACCCTCATCAACCCCACCGGCAAGTTCGTCATCGGCGGTCCGATGGGCGACGCGGGCCTCACCGGCCGCAAGATCATCGTCGACACCTACGGCGGCATGGCCCGTCACGGCGGCGGCGCCTTCTCCGGCAAGGACCCGAGCAAGGTCGACCGCTCGGCTGCGTACGCGATGCGCTGGGTGGCCAAGAACGTCGTCGCCGCCGGTCTGGCGACCCGCTGCGAGGTCCAGGTCGCCTACGCGATCGGCGCCGCGCAGCCCGTCGGTCTCTACGTCGAGACCTTCGGCACCGAGACCGTGCCGGTGGACAAGATCCAGGCCGCCGTCACCGCGGTCTTCGACCTGCGCCCGCTCGCCATCGTCGAGGAGCTCGACCTGCTCCGCCCGATCTACCGCCCGACGGCCGCCTACGGCCACTTCGGCCGCACGCAGGCCGACGGCTACGAGGACGCCTTCACCTGGGAGCGCACGACGAAGGTCGAGGCCCTCCAGGCAGCCGTCCGGGGCTGACCTCGCCGGGCGGCCGGCTGTCGGGGCCGGCCGCTAGGTTGACGCACGTGCTGGAGATCGAGATGCCGGCCGGGCCGGTGGAGCAGGACACGGGAGCGCGCCCCGCGCTGCCGGTGGCCCGTGTGCTCGTCGATACCGGGCTGGCGCACCTCGACCGCCCCTTCGAGTACAGCGTGCCCGTCGAGCTCGACGAGCGCGCCGTGCCCGGCGCCCGGGTCAAGGTCCGCTTCGCCGGGCAGGACCTCGGCGGCTACCTCCTCGAGCGCGTGCCGGCGGCCGAGCACGAGGGCCGGCTCGCCCCCCTTCGCACCGTCGTCAGCGACGAGGCCGTCCTCGTCCCGCACGTGCTGCAGACCGCGCAGCGTCTCGCCCGCGAGCAGGCCGGCACGGTGATGGACGTGCTCCGCCTCGCCGTGCCACCACGGCACGCCCGCGCCGAGCGCTCCCTCACCGAGCGTGCCCCCGAGGCCGTGGGCCCGCCCGACGCCCCGGACGAGCCGCCCGTGTCGTGGACCCGCTACCGGGCCGGGGCGGCGCTGTGGAGCCGACTGAGCACGGGGCAGTCGCCGCGGGCCGCGCTCCTCACGACCCCGTCGCACGACCCGCTCACCGACTGGCCCCGCACCCTGGCCGACGCCGCCCTGGCCACCGCCGCGTCGGGGCGGGGGAGCGTCCTCGTCGTCCCCGACCGCCGTGATCTCGACCGGGTCGACGCCGCGCTCCTGGCCACCCTGGGTCCCGACCGGCACGTCGTGCTCCACGCCGACCAGGGGCCTCAGGCCCGCTACACCGCGTGGCTGAAGGTGCTGCGCGGTCACGTGCGGGTCGTCGTGGGGACCCGTGCTGCCGCCTTCGCCCCCGTGCACGACCTCGGTCTCGTCGTGTGGTGGGACGACGGCGACGACCTGCACGTCGAGCCGCGGGCTCCCTACCACCACGTGCGGCAGGTCCTGCTCGCGCGGGCAGAGCTCGCCGGCGCCGCGGCCCTCGTCGCGGGCCCGAGCGTGAGCACCGACGTCGTCGACCTCGTCGAGCGCGGCGAGCTCGTGGCCGTCGGCGGTCTCGGCGAGCGCACGTCGGCCGCTCGCGTGCGGGTCGCGGGCGAGGGACACGACGCCGAGCGCGACGGGCCCGCCGCCCGGGCGCACATCCCCTCCGCCGCGTGGCGTGCGGCCCGGGCCGCGCTCGACCACGGCCCCGTCCTCGTCCAGGTGCCCCGGCGCGGCTACGTGCCCGCCACCCGGTGCGCGACCTGCCGGGCCCCGGCGCGCTGCGCGACCTGCCACGGCCCGCTGTCCCTGCCCGGCTCCGGCGGTCAGCCCGTGTGCGGCTGGTGCCACCGTCGAGACGAGTCCTGGAGCTGCCCCGAGTGCGACGGGCGCACCCTGCGGGCGAGCGTCGTCGGCGCGCGGCGCACGTCCGAGGAGATCGGTCGGGCCTTCCCCGGGGTGCCGGTCGTGCGGTCGGGCGCCCCGGACGTCGTCGCCTCGGTGCCCGCCCGACCCGCGATCGTCGTGGCGACCCCGGGTGCGGAGCCGGTCGCCGAGGGGGGCTACGCCGCGGCCCTCCTGCTCGACGCCTGGGCCCTGCTCGACCGCCCCTCGTTGCGCGCCTCCGAGGAGAGCGTGCGGCGCTGGCTCGGCGCCGCGGCGCTCGTGCGGTCGTGGGCCGACGGGGGAGAGGTCGTCCTGGCCGGCGCCCCTGAGCACGCCGTCATCCCGGCGGTCGAGGCCCTCGTGCGGTGGGACCCGGCGTGGTTCGCCGCCCGCGAGCTCGCCGAGCGGGCCGAGCTCGACCTGCCCCCGGCCGCGTGGGCGGCGCAGGTGCTCGGCAGCCGCGACCACCTGCGCGAGGTGCGCGACGGGCTGCTCGCCCTCGGGGCCGAGGTGAGCGGGCCGGCGCCGACGACCGGCGCCGGAGCAGGAGCGGGGGCAGCGCATGCTGCCGGGCCGCACGGCGCCGCGTCGACGGCCCCCGCCCGCGAGGAGCACCTCGTCGTCCGGGTGCCGCGCTCGGCCGACCCGGGGCTCGTCGAGCAGGTCCGTGCCCATCTCGCCGGGCTGCGGGCCACCGAGTCGGGGCGCAAGGTCGCCGACCCGGTCCGCGTCCGCGTCGGGCCGCACGTGCTCGACTGACGAGGGCACCTAGACTGCCGCGGGTGCGCGTGATCTTTGCCGGGACCCCTGACGTGGCCGTGCCCTCCCTGCGTCTGCTCCTCGACAGCCCGCACGAGGTCGTCGCGGTCCTCACCCGTCCGGACGCCCGCTCCGGTCGGGGCCGCACCCTCACCCCCTCGCCGGTCCGCGTCGTCGCGCAGGAGGCGGGCGTGCCCGTGCTCGCCCCGCGCAGCCTGCGGGACGAGGGGGTCGCCGAGCAGCTGGCGGCGCTGGAGGCCGACGTCGTCGCCGTCGTCGCCTACGGCGCGCTCGTCCCCGCCGCGCTGCTCGCCGTGCCGACCCACGGCTGGGTCAACCTCCACCTCTCCCTCCTGCCCGCCTGGCGCGGTGCCGCCCCGGTGCAGCGGGCGATCATGGCCGGCGACGAGGTGAGCGGGGCGACGACCTTCGTCATCGAGGAGGGCCTCGACACGGGGCCGGTGCTCGGCACGATGACCGAGCAGGTCCGTCCCGACGACACCTCCGGCAGCCTGCTCGCACGTCTCGGCGGCGCGGGGGCACCGCTCCTGCTCGCCAGCCTCGAGGGTCTCGTCAGCGGCGAGATCACCCCGCAGCCGCAGGGGGCCGACGGCGTGAGCCACGCGCCGAAGCTCACCGTCGAGGAGGCCGAGGTGCGATGGACCGACCCCGGCTTCGCCGTCGACCGGCACGTGCGCGGGTGCACCCCGGACCCGGGAGCGTGGACGACCTTCCGAGGTGACCGGCTGCGGGTCGGCCCCCTGGACCGCTCGGCCGACCGGTTGCCCGATCCTCGACCCCAGCTCGTCCCCGGCGAGCTCGCCGTCGGCAAGTCCTGGGTGCTCGTCGGCACGGCCGACGGGGCGGTCCGGCTCGGCGAGGTGACCCCCGTCGGCAAGCGGCCGATGGCGGCGGCGGACTGGGCGCGCGGCGCCCGGGTCCAGGCAGGAGAGAGGCTCGCAGATGGCTGACCAGCACGAGCGACGGCGCGGCCCCCGGCAGCGCTCCCGCAACGCCCCCGCGCAGCGAGCCCGTCAGGGCGACCCGGCCCGGCTGGCTGCCTACACGGTCCTGCGCGCGGTCGCCGAGGGCGCCTACGCCAACCTCGAGCTGCCGCACGAGCTGCGCCGCCGCCGGCTGTCGGGCCGCGACGCGGGCTTCGCGACCGAGCTGACCTACGGCACCCTGCGGATGCAGGGGCTCTACGACCCGATCATCGCCGTCGCCGCCGACCGGCCGGTGAGCCGCCTCGACGGGGGAGTGCTCGACGTCCTGCGCCTGGGCACCCACCAGCTGCTGAGCATGCGCGTGCCCCAGCACGCCGCCGCCGACCAGAGCGTCGCCCTGGCCCGTCAGGTCAACGGCGCCGGCGCCGCCGGGCTCGTCAACGCCGTCATGCGTCGCGTGAGCGAGCGCACCGTCGAGGAGTGGCGCGAGGCGGTCGTGCCGGCCGAGCCGACGAGCACCCGTCTGGCCGTCTCGACGTCTCACCCCGAGTGGGTCGTCAAGGCGCTGCGCCAGGCCCTCGTCGGTCACGGGGCGAGCGACGCCGCGCACGTCGACGCCGATCTCGAGCGCCTGCTCGAGGCGCACAACGCCGCCGCCCCCGTCGCGCTCGTCGCTCGGCCGGGTCTGTCCGACGTCGAGGAGCTGCTCACCGCCGAGCACCTCGAGACCGCCCCGGGCGACCACTCTCCTTTCGCCGTCCTCCTCCTCGGGGGCGACCCGGCGGGCATCCCCGCCGTCCGCGACGGCCGGGCGGCCGTGCAGGACGAGGGCAGCCAGCTGCTCGCCCTTGCCCTCGCGGGGGCGCCGGTCACCACCCCGGCCGGGCGCCGTGAGCGCTGGCTCGACCTGTGCGCCGGACCCGGCGGCAAGGCGGGCCTGCTCGCCGCCCTCGCCCGCGAGCACGGCGCCGACCTCGTGGCCAACGAGATCTCCGAGCACCGCAGCGACCTCGTGCGCGCCACCCTGCGCCCCTCGCTCGAGGCCGCGCGCGAGGCCGGGCTCGAGCTGACCGTGCGCACCGCCGACGGGCGTGAGGCAGGGGCCGACGAGCCCGGTCGGTACGACCGGGTGCTCGTCGACGCTCCGTGCACGGGTCTGGGGGCCCTGCGGCGCCGGCCCGAGGCCCGCTGGCGCCGCACCCCGGCCGATCTCGCCGGTCTCGGCCCGCTCCAGCGCGACCTGCTCGCCAGCGGGCTCGACGCACTGGCGCCCGGGGGCGTGCTCGCCTACGCGACGTGCAGCCCGCACCTGTCCGAGACCTCCTTCGTCGTGCGCGACGTGACCCGCCGGCGTGACGACGTCGAGGCGCTCGACGCCCCGGCCGTCCTGCGCGAGGTCGCGAGCAGCGAGCTCGCCGGTCTCGGCGACGGGCCGGCGGC
Source organism: Janibacter melonis (assembly GCF_020567375.1). Lineage (GTDB taxonomy): Bacteria > Actinomycetota > Actinomycetes > Actinomycetales > Dermatophilaceae > Marihabitans > Marihabitans melonis. Next base: position 71,671 of record NZ_JAJBZM010000001.1, read on the forward strand.
GCAGATGTGGCCGCACCTGCACGGCACGGACGGCATGTACCTGCACCTGCTGCGCAAGCGGGCCTGATGCACGTCCTCGTCACCGGCGTGCACGTCGACGACCCCGCCCGGGCGTACGCCTTCTACACCGAGGTCCTCGGCTTCCGCGACGTGCTCGTCGTGCCCGGCAGCGACCTCTACATCCTCGGCCCGAGCACCGGGTGGGAGCTCGGCGCGCAGATCAACCTCGAGCCGATCACCGACCCCCTGACCCGCGCCTACCAGCAGCACTGCCTGCGCGAGGCGCGCCCGGTGCTCATGCTCGGGGTCCCCGACGCCGAGCTCGAGTACCGCCGGCTCAAGGAGCGCGCAGACCTCGTCTTCCGCCTCGAGCTCACCCGCGACGCCATCGGTCTGCACTTCCAGATCGAGGACACCGTCGGCAACGTCCTGTCCATCCACGAAGCCTGAGGACACCAGACCCCGTGCAGATCTCCCCGAGCATCCTCTCCGCCGACTTCGCCCACCTCGCCGACGAGCTCGCCGCCATCAGCACGGCGGACTGGGCCCACGTCGACGTCATGGACGCGCACTTCGTCCCCAACCTCACCCTCGGGCTGCCCGTCGTCGAGTCCCTCCTCGCGGTCAGCCCGATCCCCATCGACTGCCACCTCATGATCGAGGACCCCGACCGCTGGGCCCCGCCCTACGCCGAGGCCGGCGCGCAGTCGGTGACCTTCCACGTCGAGGCGGCGAAGGACCCGGTGCGCCTCGCGCGCGACCTGCGGGCGGCCGGCGCCCGGGCGAGCATGGCGATCAAGCCGGGCACCGACTTCGCGCCCTACGAGGACCTGCTGCCCGAGCTCGACATGGTCCTCGTCATGACCGTCGAGCCCGGCTTCGGCGGGCAGTCCTTCATGGCCGACCAGATGCCGAAGGTGCGCCAGGTGCGCGAGGCCGTGCGTCGCCACGGCGGCGAGATCTGGGTGCAGGTCGACGGCGGCGTCTCCGCGCGGACCATCGAGCAGTGCGCCGAGGCGGGCGCCGACGTCTTCGTCGCCGGGTCGGCCGTGTACGGCGCCGAGTCCGCGGCCGACGCGGTGGCCGAGCTGCGCGAGCTCGCGCAGCGCCACGCCCACGCCTGACGGTCCCCCTTCGCCCTCGTCGCGTCCCGCGGGGGTGCGGCATCGGCGAGATCACACGCCGCGGGTTTTGCCCCGGGTGCCCGGGCGCGCGACGATGGCCCGAGCACGTGCCTCGTGACTCGGTGAAACTCCGAACCGGCGGTGAGAGCCCGCGACCCGGCCATGGTGGTCGGTGAACTCTGGTGAGACCCCAGGGCCGACGGTCATAGTCCGGACGAGAGAGGCGCTGCGGGAGGACAGTCATGCCTGCAGAGGGTCAGAACCTCTTCCAGGAGATCATCGCCGCGCACCTGCAGATCGGGCCCTACGCCCTGTACTGGCTCGAGGCGGTCGGGATCCTCATCGGCGTCGTCAGCGCCTACCTCGGGATGAAGCGGTGGGTGTGGGCCTGGCCGGTCGGCATCAGCGCCAACATCATGCTCTTCGCCGTCTACCTCGGCGCGCTCTTCGGCGCCGACGAGCGGATCCCGCTCTTCGGGCAGGCCGGGCGCCAGGTCTTCTTCATCGTCACGAGCATCTACGGCTGGTGGCGCTGGACCCAGATCAAGCGCGAGCGCACCGCGGCGGAGCCGGGCGCGGTCGGCAGCGAAGGGGGAGCCGCGATCGTCCCGCGATGGGCGACCTCGCGCGAGCGTCTCGTCGTCGCCGGCGTGTGGATCGGTGGCACGGTCGTCGCGCACCAGGCCTTCGTCACGCTGTGGGCCGCGGCGCCGAACCCGTACTGGCAGCCCCAGTGGTGGTACTTCTGGAGCGACTCGTGGATCTTCGTCGGGTCGATGCTCGCGACGTACATGATGGCGCGCGGGTGGAACGAGTTCTGGCTCGCCTGGATCGCCGTCGACCTCGTCGGGGTCCCGCTCGGCTTCGCCACGGGGTACGTGCCCACCGCCGTCATGTACATCGGTTACGGCGCCTTCGTCCTCTACGGCTTCACCCAGTGGGTGGCGGCCACCCGGCGCGCGGCCGCGACCCCGACCGGGTCCGGGGAGCGCGTCGGCGCCGCCTAGACTGGGCGCCTGTGAAGACCTTCGACTCCCTCTTCGCCGAGCTCACGGCGACCGCGCAGACCCGGCCCGAGGGCTCGGGCACCGTCGCAGCGCTGGACGCCGGCACCCATGCCATCGGCAAGAAGGTCGTCGAGGAGGCCGCCGAGGTGTGGATGGCCGCCGAGCACGAGGGCAAGGAGCGCCTCGCCGAGGAGATCAGCCAGCTGCTCTACCACCTCCAGGTGCTCATGCTCGCCAACGACCTCGAGCTCGACGACGTCTACACCCACCTCTGATCAGGCAGGACCTCCGTGCGCATCGCCGTCCCCAACAAGGGCTCGCTGTCCGAGCCGTCCGTCGCCATGCTCCGAGAGGCCGGCTACCGCGTGCGCCGGGACTCCAAGGAGCTCGTCGTCGCCGACCCCGACAACGGGGTCGAGTTCTTCTACCTGCGCCCGCGTGACGTCGCCGTCTACGTCGGGCAGGGCCAGGTCGACGCCGGCATCACCGGTCGCGACCTGCTCCTCGACTCCGGCTCGGCCGCCGTCGAGATCATGCCGCTCGGCTTCGGCGGCTCGACCTTCCGCTTCGCCGGCCGGGCCGGCACGGCGAGCGGCGTCGGCGACCTCCAGGGCCGCCGCGTCGCGACGTCCTACGCCGGGCTCGTCGCCGCGCACCTCGCCGACCACGGCGTGCAGGCCGAGGTCGTGCGGCTCGACGGAGCGGTCGAGACGGCGATCACCCTCGGCGTCGCCGACGCGATCGCCGACGTCGTCGAGACCGGCACGACCCTGCGCAACCAGGGCCTCGAGGTCTTCGGCGAGCCGATCCTGCGCAGCGAGGCCGTCCTCGTGCGCCGGGCCGACGCCGCCGAGTCCGCGGTGGAGGTCCTGCACCGCCGGCTCATGGGCGTCGTCACGGCGCGCCACTACGTCATGCTCGACTACGACTGCCCGACGACGATCGTCGAGCAGGCGGTGACCCTCACCCCGGGCCTGGAGTCGCCGACGATCTCGCCGATGCACGACAAGGACTGGGTCGCCGTGCGGGCCATGGTCCCGCGCGGCCGGACCAACGCGATCATGGACGAGCTCTACGACATCGGGGCCCGCGCGATCCTCGTCACCGAGATCACCGCGTGCCGGCTGTGAGCGGCCGAGGTCGTCCCGGCGAGGGGACTGACGCCCCCTTCGTCCCACGGCGCGGTCGCCTCGTGGCGACCGTCCTCGCGGTCCTCACGCTCGTCATCTTCCTGCTCGTCGCGATCTTCGTGCCCGAGCGCTTCCACCTCGTCGACCGGCTCGGCTTCTTCCTCATCGGGCTCGGCGTCGCCGGGCTGCTCAGCCGGTACATGACGATCCGGGCGGTGCCGCGGGCCGACGGCCTGCTCGTGCGCAACCTCGGGCCGCAGCAGGTCGTGCCGTGGGAGGACATCGAGGCCGTGCGCTTCTCCGACGGCATGCCGTGGGTGCGCCTCGACCTCGCCGACGGCGACGACATGGCGGTCATGGCGATCCAGCGGGCCGACGGCTCCGGCTCGCTCGCCCAGGCCCAGCGGCTCAGCGACCTCGTCGGCGCCCACCAGCGCTGATCACTCTGCGCGCACCAGCGCGACTACTCCGCGCGCACCAGCGCGACGGCGTCGGCGTACTCGAGCCCGGTGACCATGAGCAGGTCGACGACCATCGAGCGGACCTGCGCCCGGATGAGCTCGGCCGAGAGGGTCGCCCCGGGCTCGCCCCGACCCGCGGCGCGCCCCACCCGCACGAGCTGCTCGCGCACCTCGATGCCCAGCCGCCCCTGGTCGAGCTCGCGGGCGAGCTCCTCGACGACGACCGCGAGACGGTCGACGACCCGCAGGTAGGGCTCGGGCACGGCCTCGCCGACCCTGACGGCGACACCTGTGCGGCGGGCGAGCACGCGCATGTTGCGCACGCACCGGTCGAGCGGGTTGATCGCCGAGGAGATGAGGCGCACCTCGGCGCGATGGCGCGCGTGCAGCGGTGAGATCGCGGCGATCTCGTTGGCCGCACCGGCCCCGTCGCGCAGCGAGGCGATCATCGCCTCGGTGCCCCGCGCCCGGCGCAGGACGTCGTCGGCGGCCTCGACGTCGCGCTCGCGCACGGCCGACGTGCACTCGTGCAGGACCGCCCCGATCTCCTCGGCGAGGTCGACGATGTCGCGGCGCGGCCTCGTCACGGGGGCGGCCGGCGCGATCATCGCGAGGGTGAGGGCGACGACGCCTCCGAGCACCGCGTCGAGCCAGCGCGAGAAGGCCTGGTCGGGAGCGGCGACGAGGGTTGTGATGATGATCGACTGCACCCCGGCCTGGATGGTGAGCAGCAGCCCGGCGCCGAGGAAGGTCGCGATGGTCATCGCGAGGGTCGCGACGACGGCGAGCTGCCACACCCCGCTGCCGAAGAGGTAGACGAAGAGGTCGCCGACGAGCACCCCGACGGCGACGCCGACGACGAGCTCGCTGACCCGCCGCAGCCGCTGGCCGTAGCTGAGCCCGAGCGTGACGACGACGGTGACGGGGGCGAAGAAGGGCTGCGGGTGATCGAGCAGGTCACGGGCCAGCCACCACGCGAGGGCCGCGCCGAAGGCCGCGGTGAGGATGCGCACGCCGCGCTCCTGCACGCGGCGCACGCGGCTGCGCAGGCCCGCCCGGGGTCGCAGCGAGCGCATCTCGGCACGGATGCTCATCCGAGTCCGCTCGTGTCGAGGACGAGGTCGGCGCGCTCGGCCACGCCGCACAGGACCTCGGCCTCCTGAGCGGCCCATCGCTCCCAGTGCGGGGCGAAGGTCTGCCCGTCGCGCGAGAGGGCTCGCTCGCGGCGCAGCCCCTCGGGGGCCTCGAGCCAGACGAGGAGGTCGACGAGCCCGCCCGCGGGCGGCGCGCCGGTGCCGCAGCCCTCGACGAGGACGTGCGGGGTCCACGGCAGGTGGGCGGTCGGGCCGGGAGCACCGGCGACCCAGTCCCACGTCGGCCAGGAGGCGTCGCGCCCGTCGCGAAGGGGGAGGAGCACGTCCGTCGCTAGGACGTCGGGGGCGGTGGCCAGACCGTCCCAGCCCGGGTAGATCTCGTCGAGCCGCACCACCGGCCAGCGAAGCGTCGCGGCGAGCTCGTCGGCCAGGCGGGTCTTGCCCGACCCGCTGCGGCCGTCGAGGCCGACGACGACGGTGCGGGTCGAGGGCGGGAGCGCCCGGACCCGTCGCAGGACCTCGTGCGCGGGCGCGACGTCCGGGGGCTGGGCTCTCACGACGGGCGAGCCTAGCCGGGGCACTACCCTGACCGACGTGTCCGTCGCCGTCCGTGTCATCCCCTGCCTCGACGTCGACGCCGGGCGCGTCGTCAAGGGCGTCAACTTCGCCGAGCTGAGAGACGCGGGCGACCCCGTCGAGCTGGCCCGCCGCTACGGCGCCGAGGGCGCCGACGAGCTGACCTTCCTCGACGTCACCGCGAGCAGCGGCGACCGCGCGACGACCTACGACGTCGTGAGCCGCACCGCGGAGGAGGTCTTCATCCCGCTGACCGTCGGTGGCGGGGTGCGCACGGTCGACGACGTCGACCGGCTGCTGCGGGTCGGGGCCGACAAGGTCGGGGTCAACACCGCGGCGATCGCCCGCCCGGACCTCATCAGCGAGGTCGCCGATCGCTTCGGCGCCCAGGTGCTCGTCCTGTCCGCCGACGTGCGCCGTCGCCGGGGCGAGGACGGGGCGCTCGTCGGGGGCTTCGAGGTGACGACCCACGGCGGACGTCGGGGGACCGGCATCGACGCGATCTGGTGGTGCGCGCGGGCCGCCGAGCTCGGCGCCGGCGAGATCCTGCTCAACTCGATGGACGCCGACGGCACGAAGGCCGGCTTCGACATCGAGCTGCTCGCCGCGGTCCGGGCCGAGGTCGGCGTGCCGGTCATCGCGAGCGGGGGAGCGGGCAGCGCCGAGCACTTCGTGCCCGCGGTGGCCGCCGGGGCCGACGCCACGCTGGCCGCGAGCATCTTCCACTTCGGCGAGGTCGGCATCGGCGAGGTCAAGGACGCCCTCGAGGGTGCCGGCTACCCGGTGCGCCGGGGCCGCGCGCTCTGAGCGGCCCGCCGACCTCACATCCCGAGGTCGGCCTCGGTGAGGGTGGCGACCGCGGCCTTCTCGCCGACGAACTCGACCTGGGCGACGCCCTTGCGCCCCGAGAGGAAGAGCAGGATCTCGCCCGGGTGACCGTGCACCTCGACGACGGGGTGGCCGGTGCCGACCCGCTTGCGGTGCTTGGCCGTGACGAGCTCGACGTCGACCCCCTTCGCCCCGCGCAGGAGCAGGGGGGCCATCTTCGCGAGCTGCTTGCCGAGGGCGGTCGTCAGCTCCTGGGGCAGGTGGCGCGGGTTGGCGTCGGCGGTGCCGCGGCGCACGTCCTCGTGGTGGATGAACATCTCGACGAGGTTGGCCGCCTCGTCGACCCGGGCGACGCGGGTGGGGTGCCAGGCCGGCGGCCCGGTGCGCACGCGCTCGACGAGGGTGGCGAAGGGGGTGCGCGCGGCCAGCGACCGGGTGGCGGCGTCCGTGCGCCCGGCGAGGGCCGGGACGACGATGCCTGCGGCGAGGTCGAGACGGGCGCTCTCGCGGATGACGAGGTGCGCGGCGAGGTCGGCGACGCTCCACGTCCCGCACAGCGTCGGGGCGTCGGGACCGGCTGCGAGCATCGTGTCGCAGAGCGCTCCGCGCTCGTCGTGGGCGAGTCGGCTCATGGGTCTACCTCACTGGGGTGGTCCGGTGTGTGTCCTGCGCTGTCGTCCTGACGTGGGAGGGTATCCCGGCGGAGCAGGCGGAAGGGGTCTGGGATGGGTGAGGTCGCGGTGGAGCAGCAGCTCCGGCGGCGCGGGCAGCTCGCGACGATCCTGCGCGCGCTGCGCATCATCGGGTTGGGCGTACGGGTGACCCCCGGCACCTTCGCCCTCGCGGTCGTCGGCAGCGTGATCTTCGGCGTGGCCACCGCGGGCATGGCCTGGGCCGTCGGCTGGGTCACCGAGCACCACGTGACGCCCGCCGTCACCGCCGGCGAGGTCGACGGGGGCCGCCTGGCGATCATCTTCGGCGCGATCGCGGCCGTCGTCGCCGCGACGACGGTCGGCGTGCTCGGCCGGCGCATCTTCGGCGCGATGGTCATGTACGGCATCGCGGCCGACTACCGACGCCGCGTCACGCGCCAGTACCTGCGTCTGCCGCTGACGTGGCACCATCGCCACCCCTCCGGCCAGCTCCTGTCGAACGCGAACGCCGACGTCGAGGCGACGTGGTTCGTCTTCATGCCGCTGCCCATGGCGCTCGGCGTGCTCGTCATGCTCGCCTTCGGGCTGGTCCAGATGGCTCTCGTCGACCCGGTGATGATGCTCGTCGGGCTCACCTGCTTCCCGCTGCTCATGATCGCCAACGGCGTCTACCAGCGCCGGATGACGCCGCTGGCGACGACCGCCCAGCAGCTGCGCGCCGAGGTGAGCGAGGTCGCCCACGAGTCGCTCGAGGCGGCGCTCGTCGTGAAGTCGATGGGGGCCGAGGAGCGCGAGACACGCCGTTTCGCCGAGGTCACCGGCCGGCTGCGCCAGGCCAACATCGCCGTCGGTCGCACCCGCGGCACCTTCGACCCCGTCATCGAGGCCATCCCGCAGCTCGCCACGCTCGTCGTCCTCGCCGCCGGCACCGCACGGGTGGGCAGCGGGGCGATGACCCCCGCCGAGGTCGTCCAGGTCGCCTACCTCATCGCCGTCCTCGCCTTCCCCGTGCGTGCCTTCGGCTGGGTGCTCGGCGAGCTGCCGCGCACCGTCGTCGCCTACGAGCGGGTCGAGCGCGTCCTGCTCGAGAGCGGGCACACGACCCACGGGCCGCGGCGCCTCGACGGCCGCGGGCCGGTCGAGCTCTCCCTCGCGGGCGTCTCCTTCCGCTACGAGAGCGCCGAGCGCACCGATCTCGCCGAGCGCGACGAGGACGAGGTCGCCGCGTCCGTCGGCGTCCCGGACCGGCCGCTCGCCGTCGACGGCGTCGACCTGCGCATCGCGCCCGGGCGCACCGTGGCGCTCGTCGGCCCGACCGGGTCGGGCAAGTCGACCCTCGCCGCGCTCACCACCCGTCTGCTCGAGACCACCGCCGGCACCGTGCGCTACGACGGCGTCGACCTCACCGAGCTCGCCGCGGGCGAGGTCAGCCAGGCAGCGGCGCTCGTGCCGCAGGGCACCTTCCTCTTCGACGACACCGTCCGGGGCAACATCACCCTCGGCGAGGAGATCGACGACGACGCGGTCGAGCGCGCCCTGCGCCTGGCGCAGGCGTGGGACTTCGTCGACCGGCTGCCGCACGGCCTCGACACCGAGGTCGGCGAGCGCGGTGCGTCGCTGTCCGGCGGGCAGCGCCAGCGGCTCGCGCTCGCCCGGGCCGTCGTGCGAGAGCCCCGGCTGCTCGTCCTCGACGACGCCACCTCGGCGGTCGACCCCTCCGTCGAGCTGGCGATCCTCCACGGCCTGCAGGAGCGCAGCGGGGGCTCCACGGTGCTGCTCGTCGCCTACCGGCTCTCGACGATCGCGCTCGCCGACGAGGTCGTCCACCTCGAGGGCGGCCGGGTCGTCGACCGGGGGACCCACGCCGAGCTGCTCGGTCGGGACGCCTCCTACGCCCACCTCGTCACCGCGTACGCGCGCCAGGCCGACGAACGCGCCGAGCGCGCCGAGCGCGCGGAGGCGAGCGCATGAGCACCGACACCCGTCCCGCGCAGGACGAGGCCCTGCCCGGTCTCGTCAGCTCGCAGGGGTCGACGTGGTCGACCCTGCGCCGCGGTCTCGCGCTCTCGCCCGAGCTGACCCGCGGCATCTGGGTGACGATCGCGCTCGCCGGGCTCATGACGCTCGGCCGCGTGGTCATCCCGGTCGCGGTCCAGCAGGTCACCGACCACGGCTTCGGCGCTCCCGGCGGGGTCGACACCGGCTACGTCTGGCGCCTCGTCGCGGTGTGCGCCGTCGTCGTGCTCCTCACCGCGTGGTGCGGCTACCTCGTCAACGTCCGCCTCTTCACGGCCTCCGAGTCGGGGCTGGCGACGCTGCGCACGACGGCCTTCCGGCACATCCACGACCTGTCGATGCTCACCCAGAGCTCCCAGCGCCGCGGGTCGATGACCTCACGGGTGACCTCCGACGTCGACACGATCAGCCAGTTCGCCCAGTTCGGCGGCATCATCCTCGTCGTCAGCACCGGGCAGATCCTCGTCTCGCTGCTCCTCATGGCCTTCTACAGCCCGGTGCTGCTCCTCGTCGTGCTCGTGAGCTTCGTGCCGCTCTTCGTCGCCGTGACGCGACTGCAGCGGGTCCTCGGTCGGGCCTACCTCGCGGTGCGCGAGCGCGTCGGCGACATGCTCGCCGCGATCTCCGAGTCGATCGGGGGCGCCGAGACGATCCGGTCCCACCACGTCCAGGACCGCACCGCAGCCCGGATCGACGGTGCGGTCGAGGCCCACCGCTCCGCCGCCGTGCGGGCCCACGTCCGCTCCTCGCTCGCCTTCGGCGTCGGGCAGTTCTTCACCGGCCTGACCCTGGGCACCGTGCTCGCGGTCGGCACGTGGCTCGCCGTGCACGGTCACCTCACCCTCGGCGAGCTGCTCGCCTTCCTCTTCCTCGTCAACCTCTTCACCCAGCCGGTGCAGCAGGCCACCGAGATCCTCAACGAGCTGCAGAACGCCGTCGCCGGGTGGCGCCGGGTCCTCGACGTCGTCGAGACCCCGGCCGACATCGCCGACCCGGGCGAGGACGGCGAGGTGCTCCCGCGCGGTCCCGTGGCCGTCGAGCTGAGCGACGTCGGCTTCGCCTACCCGGGCGGGCCGCCGGTGCTCACGGACGTCACCTGGCGGGTCGAGCCGCGCAGCCGTGTAGCCGTCGTCGGCGAGACCGGGTCGGGCAAGTCGACGCTGGCCAAGCTGCTCACCCGCCTCGTCGACCCCTCGTCGGGCGAGGTGCGCCTCGACGGCGTCGAGCTCTCGCGGGTGCGCTTCTCCAGCCTGCGCGAGCGCGTCGTCCTCGTGCCGCAGGAGGGCTTCCTCTTCGACGCCGACCTCGCGACGAACATCCGGCTCGGCGCGCCCGACGCGAGCGACGCGCGGATCCAGGCCGCCGTCGACGACCTCGGGCTCGGCCCGTGGCTGTCCGGCCTGCCGGCCGGGCTGGCCTCGCAGGTCGGCCCGCGCGGCGAGTCGCTCTCGGCGGGCGAGCGGCAGCTCGTCGCCATCGTCCGCGCCTACCTCGCCGACCCCGACCTCCTCGTCCTCGACGAGGCGACGAGCGCGGTCGACCCGGCGACGGAGGTGCGGATCCAGGACGCCCTCGACCGGTTGCTCGAGGGCCGCACCTCGGTGACGATCGCCCACCGCCTCTCGACCGCGGAGGCGGCCGACGAGGTCGTCGTCGTCGACGCGGGGCGCATCGTCGAGCGTGGGCCTCACCGCGACCTCGTCGGTGCCGGTGGCACCTACTCCGCGCTGCACGCGTCCTGGGCGGCCCAGCAGCAGCACTGAGGGTCGGTCAGGGCCCAAGGGTCAGGGTGGCCCGGGTGACGGGCGAGTTGTCGGGCGCGGGTGTCGCTGAGGCACGATGTGCGGGTGCCCGAGACCACCCCTTCGCCCCTGCCCGCCGAGATCGCCGACCGGCTCTCGCGCGACCCCGCCGGCCTCGTCGCCGCGGTGATCCAGCAGCACGACACCCGTGAGGTGCTCATGCTCGGGTGGATGGACGACGAGGCCCTGCACCGCACGCTGACGACCGGGCGGGTGACCTTCTGGTCGCGCAGCCGCGGCGAGTACTGGCGCAAGGGCGACACCTCGGGCCATGCCCAGCACGTGCGCTCCGTCGCGCTCGACTGCGACGGAGACGCGCTCCTCGTCCAGGTCGAGCAGGTCGGCGCGGCCTGTCACACCGGGGACCGCACGTGCTTCGACGCGGGCCGGCTCGACGCCGTCGTCAGTGACGGGGGAGCGGCATGACCGCGCTGCCCGAGCTCGGCTACGGACGTACGTGGCCCGATGTCGACACCTTCGGCGTCCTCGCCCGCGACCGGCGCGTCATCCCCGTCGTGCGCCGGCTCATGGCCGACGCCGAGACCCCGCTGTCGGTCTACCGCAAGCTGGCGAAGGGGGAGCCCGGCACCTTCCTGCTCGAGTCCGCCGAGCAGGGCGTGTGGTCGCGTTGGTCGATCATCGGGGCCCGCAGCCGCGCCACCCTCACCGAGCGCGACGGCGAGGCGCTGTGGATCGGCGAGCCGCCGACCGGGGTGCCGACGACCGGCTCGCCGGTCGAGGTCCTGCGCGCCACCCTCGAGGCCCTGCGCACCGAGCCGGTCGAGGGCCTGCCGCCGCTGACGTCCGGGATGGTCGGCGCGATCTCCTACGACGCGGTCCGGCGCTGGGAGCGGGTCCCGGCGACCCTGCCCGACGTGCTCGGCGTCCCCGAGGTCGGCATGGTGCTCGCCACCGACGTCGCGGTCCTCGACCACTCCGACGGCTCGTTGCTCCTCATCGCCAACGCGATCAACTACGACGACACCGACGAGCGGGTCGACCAGGCCTACGACGACGCGGTGGCCCGTCTCGACGAGATGGTGCTCGCGCTCGCCGAGCCGGCACCCAGCACGGTCGCCACCGTCGACCCCGACGTCGTCGCCGACGCCATGGCCTCGGTGACGAGCGACGTGACCCCCGAGCGCTACCAGGAGATCGTCGAGGAGGCGAAGGAGGACATCCGCGCCGGCGAGGTCTTCCAGGTCGTCCTCTCGCAGCGCTTCTCCATGGACTGCCCGGCTGACCCGACGGAGGTCTACCGTGCGCTGCGGGCGGCCAACCCGAGCCCGTACATGTACTTCTTCCGCCTGCCGCGCGCCGACGGCAGCACCTACGACGTCGTCGGCGGCTCGCCCGAGGCGCTCGTCACCGTCACCGGCCGCGAGGCGCTCACCCACCCGATCGCCGGCACCCGGCCCCGGGGCAAGACCCTCGAGGAGGACATCGCCCTCGCCGAGGAGCTGCTCGCCGACCCCAAGGAGCGCTCCGAGCACGTCATGCTCGTCGACCTCGGGCGCAACGACCTCCAGCGGGTGTGCGAGGCGGGCACCGTCGACTGCCTCGAGCTCATGGACGTCCGGCGCTACAGCCACGTCACCCACCTCGAGTCCACGGTCGTCGGCCGGATGCGCCCCGAGGTCAGCGCCTACGACGTCCTCGTCTCGACCTTCCCCGCCGGCACCCTGTCGGGGGCGCCCAAGCCCCGTGCCCTCGCCCTCATCGAGCACTACGAGCGCAGCCGCCGCGGCGTCTACGGCGGGGTCGTCGGCTACCTCGACTTCCACGGCGACATGGACATGGCCATCGCCATCCGCACCGCGCTCGTCGTCGACGGGCGGGCGCACGTCCAGGCCGGCGCCGGCATCGTCGCCGACTCCGTGCCCCACCTCGAGCACGCCGAGTGCGTGGCCAAGGCCGGGGCCGCCCTGCGGGCGGTCGCGACGGCCGGGGCGATGCGCACGGTGGGCCCGACGCAGCGGGGCCACGGGGGCACGGCATGAGGTCCGTGCTCACCCGCAAGCTCGTCGTCCTGCTCCTCGCCCTGCTCGGGGCGCTCGTCACCCTCGCCGCCACCCGCGGGGTGTGGGTGAGCGGCACCGTCACCGACGTCGCCGGGGCCACCCCCGCCGAGGCGACCGGGGGAGAGGCCGCCCCGGGCCTGGCCGGTGTCGCCCTCGTCGGCGCGGCCGCCGCCGTCGCGGCCCTCACGAGCGGTCGGATCGGTCGCGTCGTCTCCGCGCTGGCCCTCCTCGGCGTCCTCGTCGTCGTCGTCGTGCTCGTCGTACGGGTCCTGCTCGACCCCGCGGCGGTGCTCGGCTCGGTGGCCGGGGGCCGCTCCGGCACCACGGCGACCCTGCCGGCCGAGGCATCCGTGACGGCCTGGCCGTGGGTCGCCGCGGCGAGCGTCGTCCCCTTCGCCCTGGCCGCCCTCGGCGTCCTCCTCGCCGGCGGCCGGTGGAGCGCGCTCGGCGCCGACTCCTCGGGAGGGCGCTCCGCGACCGTGGCCGGCGGCACCGGCACGGGTGCCCCGCGCTCGGACTGGGACCGCCTCAGCGAGGGCGAGGACCCCACGACGTGAGGCGGCGTGCCGGGGGCCCAGCCGCGGAGACTAACCTGGCCCCATGCCCAGCGTCCTGACCCAGATCATCGACGGCGTGCGCGAGGACCTCGCCGCCCGGGAGCTCGATCTTCCGCTGCGCGACGTGCAGCGACGGGCCGAGGAGGCCCCCGCCCCGCGCGACGCGTGGTCGCGGCTGCGCGCCCCCGAGCTGAGCGTCATCTCCGAGGTCAAGCGCTCGAGCCCGAGCAAGGGCCCCCTCGCCGAGATCCCCGACCCCGCAGCCCTGGCGAGCCAGTACGCGCAGGGCGGGGCGGCCGCGATCTCCGTGCTCACCGAACAGCGCCGCTTCGGCGGCTCGCTCGCCGACCTCGACGCCGTGCGCGCCGCGGTCGACGTGCCGGTGCTGCGCAAGGACTTCGTCGTCACGCCCTACCAGGTGTGGGAGGCCCGGGCCCACGGCGCCGACATCGTCCTGCTCATCGTCGCCGCCCTCGACGACCTGCAGCTCGCCGAGCTGCTCGCCCTCACCGGCCGGCTAGGCATGACCGCGCTCGTCGAGGTGCACGACGAGACGGAGACCGTCCGCGCGGTCGACTCCGGCGCCTCGGTCATCGGCGTCAACAACCGCAATCTCAAGACCCTGGAGGTCGACATCTCCACCTTCGCCAGGCTCGCCCCGCTCGTCCCCGACGGGTGCGTCAAGGTCGCCGAGTCCGGCGTCCGCGACGTCGCCGACGCCGCCACCTTCGCCGCTGCCGGCGCCGACGCGATCCTCGTCGGCGAGGCCCTCGTCACCGGCGGCGACCCGGCCGCCGCGGTCGCCGCGATGCGAGGCGTGCGATGAGCGCCCCCGTCCAGGCCGGCCGCTTCGGCCGCTTCGGCGGCCGGTACGTGCCCGAGGCCCTCATCCCCGCGCTCGAGGAGCTCGACGAGGCCCGCCAGAAGGCCGTCCTCGACCCCGACTTCACCGACGAGCTCGGCCGGCTGCACCGCACGTACACCGGTCGTCCGAGCATCATCACCGAGGTGCCGCGCTTCGCCGCGCACGCCGGCGGGGTGCGGATGATCCTCAAGCGCGAGGACCTCAACCACACCGGCTCGCACAAGATCAACAACGTCCTCGCGCAGTGCCTGCTCGCCCAGCGGATGGGCAAGCGCCGCGTCATCGCCGAGACCGGCGCCGGCCAGCACGGCGTCGCGACGGCGACCGCCGCCGCGCTCATGGGTCTCGAGTGCACCGTCTACATGGGCCGGGTCGACACCGAGCGCCAGGCGCTCAACGTCGCCCGCATGCGCATCCTCGGGGCCGAGGTCGTCGCCGTCGAGCACGGCAGCGCGACGCTCAAGGACGCCATCAACGAGGCCCTGCGCGACTGGGTGACCAACGTCGGGCACACCCACTACGTGCTCGGCACGGTGACCGGGCCGCACCCCTTCCCCGAGATGGTCCGCGACTTCCACAAGATCATCGGCGAGGAGGCGCGCGACCAGGTGCTCGGGCTCACCGGTCGTCTGCCCGACGCCGTCGTCGCCTGCGTCGGCGGGGGGTCCAACGCGATGGGGATCTTCCACCGCTTCGTCGAGGACACCGACGTGCGCCTCGTCGGGATCGAGGCCGCGGGTGCCGGGGTGACGACGGGCCGGCACGCCGCCCGCTTCGCCACCGCCGACCCCGGGGTGCTCCACGGCGCGATGAGCTACCTCATGCAGGACCACGAGGGCCAGACCCTCGAGACCCACTCGATCTCCGCCGGGCTGGACTACCCGAGCGTCGGCCCCGAGCACGCCCACCTGCGCGACACCGGCCGCGCCGAGTACCGGTACGCCACGGACGACGAGGCCATGGAGGCCTTCCGCCTGCTGTGCCGCACCGAGGGCATCATCCCGGCCATCGAGTCGGCTCACGCCCTCGCGGGCGCCCTCGTGCTCGGGCGCGAGCTCGGCCCCGACGGGCTCGTCCTCGTCAACCTCTCCGGTCGCGGCGACAAGGACATGCACACCGCCGCCCAGTACTTCGGGCTCGTCGACGGCGAGCTGCCGCCGCCGAGCGAGGAGGCGACCGCCGACGGCGGCGCCGAGAGCGTCACGCCCGTGCAGGACGAAGGGGTGCAGGAGTGAGCGTGCAGACCACGGACCTCGGTGTCGGCGAGGTCCTCGCCCGGTGCCGTGCCGAGGGGCGCGCCGCGCTCGTCGGCTACCTGCCCGTCGGCTACCCCGACGTCCCGACCTCGATCCGCGCGATGGAGGTCATGTGCGCCGCCGGGGTCGACGTCGTCGAGGTCGGCATGCCCTACAGCGACCCCCTCATGGACGGGCCGGTCATCCAGCGCGCGGCCACCGAGGCCCTGGAGCGCGGCGTCCACGTCGACGACGTCTTCGCCGCGACGGCCGCGGTGCGGGCCACCGGCACGCCGCCGCTCGTCATGTCGTACTGGAACCTCGTCCTGCGGCGCGGGGTGGCGCAGTACGCCGCCGACCTCGCCGCCGCCGGGGGAGCGGGTCTCATCACCCCCGACCTCGTGCCCGACGAGGCCCAGGACTGGGTCGAGGCCTCCGACGAGCACGGTCTCGACCGGGTCTTCCTCGTCGCCCCGAGCTCGACCCCGGAGCGGCTCGAGCGGGTCACCGCGGCATGCCGTGGCTTCGTCTACGCCGCGTCGACGATGGGGGTCACCGGAGCGCGCACGAGCGTCGGCGACACCGCCGGCGAGCTCGTCGCGCGGGTGCGCGAGCACACCGACACCCCGGTCTGCGTCGGTCTCGGCGTGTCGACCCGCGAGCAGGCGGCGCAGATCGCCCGCTTCGCCGACGGGGTCATCGTCGGGTCCGCACTCGTCGCCACCCTCCAGGACGTCCCGGCGCAGGAGGGCCTGGAGCGCCTCGACGCGCTGACCCGCGAGCTCGCCGCCGGCGTGCGCGAGGGCCGGTGATGACCGGGACGACGACCGCGGACGCGGCGACGACGTCGCGCCGCCCGCTCGTCCTCGACGTCCTCGGGCTGCTCGCCCGGCTCGTCCTCGGCGGGGCGCTCCTGCTCGCCGGCGGGCTGAAGATCGGCAACCCCTCCGGCTCGGCCCGTGCCGTCCAGGCCTACGACGTCCTGCCCTTCGAGGTGGCCCGGGTCGTCGGCTACGGGCTGCCCTACGTCGAGGTGATCCTCGGCCTGCTCCTCGTCCTCGGGCTCTTCACCCGGGCGAGCGCGGTGCTCGGGGGTCTGCTCATGGTGGTTTTCGTCGTCGGCATCGCCCAGGCCTGGGCCCGCGGCCTGACCATCGACTGCGGCTGCTTCGGCGGCGGCGGCCAGGTCGCCGCCGACCAGACCGAGTACGGCACCGAGATCCTGCGTGACCTCGGCCTGGCCCTGTGCGGCGCCTACCTCGTCGTGCGACCGCGCACCCTCGCCGGTCTCGACCGCGCCCTCCTCGGGCGCTGAACCCTCCTTCGTCCCCACCCGACCAGACGCACAGCAAGGCAGGCACGTGATGAGCCAGGACAGGCAGGCCAAGATCCAGGCGGCGGCGAAGGGGCAGCGCACCGGCGCCAACCCCCTCCTCGTCGGGGGCGTCGTGCTGATCGTCGCGGTGGTCGTCGTCGTCGCCGGCGTCGTGTGGTCGAGCCAGAAGGACGCCGTCCAGACCGGCGGCCCGCCGCCCGGGACCCAGATGGGACAGCCCTTCGACCCCTACCCGGACGCCCCGACTGTCGAGGGCGCGCCGACGCTCGACGTCTACGAGGACTTCCGGTGCCCGGCGTGCAAGCTCTTCGAGCAGGCCTTCGGGCAGACCGTCGGCGACCTCGCCCAGGAGGGCAAGATCGAGCTGCGGGTCCACCTCAAGACGGTCATCGACTCCAACTTCGGCCAGGAGGGCTCCTCGATCGCCGCGAGCAGCGCGTTGTGCGCGGCGGACCAGGGCGGCTGGACCGGCATGCACCAGTGGCTCTTCGCCAACCAGCCGACGGAGCCCGGCGAGTTCACGAAGGACCAGCTCGAGCAGGGCGCGAAGGCCGGGGGCCTGTCCGGTGACCAGCTCGACGCGTGGCAGGAGTGCAGCGACGCGGGCGTCTACCGGGCGTACGTGCGCAGCGTCGACGACCAGTCGGTCAAGGACCAGATCACCTCGACCCCGACGATCGTCGTCGACGGCACCCAGCTGAGCTGGGGCGCCCTCGTGCCGGACGGCCGGCCCGACGTCGCCGCGTTCACCCGGATCGTCACCAGCGGTGAGGTCCCGAAGGACATGGTGGTCTCCTGATGAGCCTCGCACCCCCGACCGTCGCCGTCCCGGCCGCGCTGCCCAGCCCAGAGGTCGGCGCGTGGAGCATCGGCCCGCTGACGATCCACGCCTACGCGCTGTGCATCCTCGCCGGCATCATGGCCGCCGTCTGGATCGCCCAGAAGCGGATCGAGACCCGCGGCGGGCGTGAGGGCGTCGTCCTCGACATCGCCCTGTGGGCGGTGCCCGCCGGCATCATCGGCGCGCGGGTCTACCACGTCATCACCACCCCAGAGCCCTACTTCGGGCCCGGAGGCTCGCTCGTCGCCGCGCTGCAGATCTGGAACGGCGGGCTCGGCATCTGGGGCGCCGTCGCCGGGGGAGCGGTCGGCGCGTGGATCGCGGCCCGCCGCTACGACGTGCCGATCGGGGCCCTCGCCGACTCGGTCGCGCCCGCGCTGCCCGTCGCCCAGGCGATCGGGCGCTGGGGCAACTGGTTCAACAACGAGCTCTACGGGCGCGAGACCGACGTGCCGTGGGCGCTGGAGATCCACCGCTGGGACAGCTCCACGGGACGGGCCGTCCTCGACGCCTCCGGCCAGGCCGAGGTCATCGGGACCTTCCACCCGATCTTCCTCTACGAGTCGATCTTCTGCCTGCTCCTCGCCCTCGCCCTGCTCCTGCTCGACCGGCGCCGCTCGCTGCACCCGGGGCAGCTCTTCGGCGCCTACGTCATGGGCTACCCGCTCGGCCGGGTCGTGCTGGAGACGATGCGCACCGACGAGGCGCAGATCGTCCTCGGGCAGCGCCTCAACGTGTGGACCAGCCTCGTCGTCGTCGTCATCGGCGCGGTGATCTGGGTGCTCGCCGGACGGCGGGCGAAGGGCGCGACCGGCGCCCCGGACGCCCCGGAGGACCGGGTCGAGACGCCCTCGACGACCACCGGCTGAGCCGCGTCTCGCCATTCGAGATCGGGCGGTCACCAGGTAAGACGCTGTCCTGCTACTCTCGCCGCGTGGCCGCTGCCGTCCACGCCGCCCGCACGCCTCGGGCCCGCCTGCACGTCCCATCGCTGCGGCGACGCCAGGGCGTCCCCCTCGAGAGATAAGGACGGTGATCGTCGGTGACGACCTCGCCCTTCCACCGCTTCTCAGCGCACCCGGCCGACACGGGGCTCTACCGCCGTGAGGCCGAGCACGACGCCTGCGGCGTCGCCATGGTCGCCACCATGCGGGGGCACGCAGGCCGCGACATCGTCGACCACGCGCTGCTCGCGCTCATCAACCTCGACCACCGCGGCGCGACGGGGGCCGACCCGCTCGTCGGCGACGGCGCCGGCATCCTCACCCAGGTCCCCGACCGCTTCCTGCGCGAGGTCGTCGACTTCGAGCTGCCCGCTGCCGGCGCGTACGCCGTGGGCACCGCCTTCGTCCCGCGCGAGGACGACCAGCGCACCGAGGTGATCGCCGCGATCGAGACGATCGTGCGCGAGGAGGGACTCGTCGTCCTCGGGTGGCGCGACGTGCCCGTCGAGCGCGACATCGTCGGCGACATGGCCCGCGAGGTCATGCCGCTCTTCCGCCAGCTCTTCGTGGCCGCCCCGGAGGGCGAGATCACCGGCATGACCCTGGAGCGCCTCGCCTACTGCGTGCGCAAGCGCGCCGAGCGCGAGGCCGACGTCTACTTCGCCTCGCTCAGCTCGCGCACCATGGTCTACAAGGGCATGCTGACGACCACCCAGCTCGAGCCCTTCTACCCCGACCTGCGCGACGAGCGCTTCGAGACCGAGCTCGCGCTCGTGCACTCGCGCTTCTCGACGAACACCTTCCCGAGCTGGCCGCTCAGCCACCCGATGCGCTTCATCGCCCACAACGGCGAGATCAACACGGTCAAGGGCAACCGCAACTGGATGCACGCCCGGGAGTCGCAGCTGACCTCCCCGCTCATCCCCGGCGACATCTCTCGCCTCTTCCCCATCTGCACCCCTGGCGCCTCGGACTCGGCCTCCTTCGACGAGGTCCTCGAGCTGCTCCACCTCAGCGGGCGCTCCCTGCCGCACGCCGTGCTCATGATGATCCCGGAGGCCTGGGAGAACCACGAGAGCATGGACCCGGCCCGCAAGGCCTTCTACGAGTTCCACTCGATGTTCATGGAGCCGTGGGACGGCCCGGCCTGCGTGACCTTCACCGACGGCCGCCTCGCCGGCGCCGTCCTCGACCGCAACGGGCTGCGCCCCGGCCGCTACTGGGTGACCGACGACGGTCTCGTCGTCCTCGCCTCGGAGTCCGGCGTCCTCGACATCGAGCCCGAGCGGGTCGTGCGCAAGGGCCGGCTCATGCCCGGCAAGATGTTCCTCGTCGACACCCAGGAGGGGCGGATCGTCGAGGACGAGGAGATCAAGTCCCGGCTCGCCGAGGCCAACCCCTACGAGGACTGGCTGCACGCCGGCCGCATCATGCTCGCCGACCTGCCGCCGCGCGAGCACGTCATGCACACGCCGGCCTCCGTGCGCCGCCGCCAGCAGACCTTCGGCTACACCGAGGAGGAGCTGTCGATCCTCCTCACGCCGATGGCCAGGCAGGGTGGCGAGGCGCTCGGCTCGATGGGCACCGACACCCCCATCGCCGTGCTCTCGAGCAAGCCCCGCCTCATCTTCGACTACTTCAACCAGATGTTCGCGCAGGTGACCAACCCGCCGCTCGACGCCATCCGCGAAGAGCTCGTCACCGCCCTCGGCACGGCGATCGGCCCGGAGGGCAACGCCCTGACGGCCGAGCCCGCCCACGCGCGCCAGGTGATCCTGCCCTTCCCCGTCATCGACAACGACGAGCTCGCGAAGATCGTCCACATCAACGCCGACGGCGACCTGCCCGGCTACGCGACCCTCGTCGTGCGCGGCCTGTACGACGTCAGCGGCGGCGAGGCCGCCCTGCGCGCCCGGCTCACGGAGATCTGCGCGGAGGTCTCCGCCGCGATCGAGCAGGGTGCCCGCTTCATCGTCCTGTCCGACCGGGACTCGGGGCGCGACCTCGCCCCGATCCCCTCGCTGCTGCTCACCTCGGCGGTGCACCACCACCTCATCCGCGAGAAGACCCGCACCCAGGTGGGTCTGCTCGTCGAGGCCGGCGACGTCCGCGAGGTCCACCACGTCGCCCTGCTCATCGGCTACGGCGCCGCCGTCGTCAACCCCTACCTCGCCATGGAGTCCGTCGAGGACATGGTCCGTCGCGGCGTCATCGAGGGGGTGAGCGAGGAGCAGGCCGTGAAGAACCTCATCAAGGCCCTCGGCAAGGGCGTGCTCAAGGTGATGTCGAAGATGGGCATCTCGACCGTCGCGAGCTACCGCGGCGCGCAGGTCTTCGAGGCGCTCGGCCTCTCGCAGGAGCTCGTCGACGAGTTCTTCACCGGCACGGTCAGCCAGCTCGGCGGCGTCGGTCTCGACGTCGTCGCCGCGGAGACCGCCGCCCGTCACTCGACGGCCTACCCGCCGGACGGGATGGCCCTGCCGCACCGTCACCTCGCCACCGGCGGCGAGTACAAGTGGCGCCGCGAGGGCGAGCCGCACCTCTTCGACCCCGACACCGTCTTCCGCCTCCAGCACTCGACGCGGGCCCGGCGCTACGACATCTTCAAGCAGTACACCCAGCGCGTCGACGACCAGTCCGAGCGCCTCATGACCCTGCGCGGGCTCTTCGAGCTCGGCGGCGGCGAGCGGCGCGAGCCGATCAGCGTCGACGAGGTCGAGCCGGTGAGCGAGATCGTCAAGCGCTTCAACACCGGCGCGATGAGCTACGGCTCGATCAGCCAGGAGGCGCACGAGACCCTCGCCGTCGCGATGAACCGTCTCGGCGGCCGGTCCAACACCGGCGAGGGCGGCGAGGACCTCGAGCGTCTCGTCGACCCGGAGCGTCGCAGCGCGATCAAGCAGGTGGCCTCGGGCCGCTTCGGCGTGACGAGCGCGTACCTGACGAACGCCGACGACATCCAGATCAAGATGGCGCAGGGTGCCAAGCCGGGCGAAGGGGGGCAGCTGCCGGGCCACAAGGTCTACCCGTGGGTGGCCAAGACCCGTCACTCGACCCCCGGCGTGGGTCTCATCAGCCCGCCGCCGCACCACGACATCTACTCGATCGAGGACCTCGCCCAGCTCATCCACGACCTCAAGAACGCCAACCCGGCGGCCCGCATCCACGTCAAGCTCGTCTCCGAGGTCGGCGTCGGCACGGTCGCGGCGGGCGTGAGCAAGGCCCACGCCGACGTCGTGCTCATCTCGGGCAACGACGGCGGCACCGGCGCCTCCCCGCTCACCTCGCTCAAGCACGCGGGCGGCCCCTGGGAGCTCGGCCTCGCCGAGACCCAGCAGACCCTCGTGCTCAACGGCCTGCGCGACCGGATCGTCGTGCAGGTCGACGGGCAGATCAAGACCGGCCGCGACGTCGTCATCGCGGCGCTGCTCGGCGCGGAGGAGTTCGGCTTCGCGACCGCACCGCTCGTCGTCAGCGGCTGCATCATGATGCGCGTCTGCCACCTCGACACCTGCCCCGTGGGCATCGCGACGCAGAACCCCGAGCTGCGGGCGCGCTACTCCGGTCAGCCCGAGTTCGTCGAGACCTTCTTCGAGTACATCGCCCAGGAGGTGCGCGAGCACCTCGCCGCCCTCGGCCTGCGCTCCGTCGAGGAGGCCATCGGCCAGATCGGCATGCTCGACACCCGTCGGGCCGTCGAGCACTGGAAGGCCGCCGGGCTCGACCTCGCGCCGGTCCTGGCCAAGGTCGAGGCCTTCGACGGCTCCGGCATCCGCCACACGAAGGCGCAGGACCACGGCCTCAAGCGCGCGCTGGACCACCGGCTCGTCGAGATCGCCCAGCCGACACTGCAGGACGGCGCGCCGTCCCGCGGCGAGGTCGAGATCCGCAACGTCAACCGCACGGTCGGCACGATGCTCGGCCACGAGCTGACCAAGCGCTACCCCGAGGGCCTGCCCGAGGGCACCGTCGACATCACCGCGCGCGGCAGCGCCGGCCAGTCCTTCGGCGCCTTCCTGCCGAAGGGGGTCGCGCTGCGCCTCGTCGGCGACGCCAACGACTACGTGGCGAAGGGGTTGTCCGGCGGCCGCGTCGTCGTCACCCCGCCGGAGGACTCGGCCCTCGTCGCAGAGGACAACGTCATCGCCGGCAACGTCATCGGCTACGGCGCGACCTCGGGTGAGATCTACCTGCGTGGTGTCGTCGGCGAGCGCTTCTGCGTGCGCAACTCCGGGGCGACCGCGGTCGTCGAAGGGGTCGGCGACCACGGCTGCGAGTACATGACCGGTGGCACGGTCCTCGTGCTCGGCGCCACGGGCCGCAACTTCGCCGCCGGCATGTCCGGCGGCCAGGCCTACGTCCTCGACCTCGACGACGCGCTCGTCAACACCGAGCTCGTCGACGTCACCCCGCTGCGCACCGGCGACGAGCCGGTCGTGCGCCGGCTGCTGCAGGCCCACGTCGAGCACACCGGCTCGCCCGTGGCCCAACGGCTCCTCGACGAGGGGGAGGCGGGTCTGGCCCGCTTCTCGCTCGTCCTCCCTCGCGACTACCAGCGCGTCCTCGACGTGCGGGCCGAGGCCGAGGCCGAGGGCCTCGACGCCGACGGCGCGCAGGTCTGGGACCGGATCATGGAGGCTTCCCGTGGCTGACCCCCAGGGCTTTCTCACCACCCGCGAGCGGGAGCTGCCCAAGCGGCGGCCCGTCGAGGTCCGGATCAAGGACTGGAAGGAGGTGTACGAGGAGCAGGAGCTCGCGCAGCTCGAGCGCCAGGCCGGCCGCTGCATGGACTGCGGCATCCCCTTCTGCCACTCCGGGTGCCCGCTGGGCAACCTCATCCCCGAGTGGAACACCCTCGCGTGGAAGGGCGAGTGGCACGACGCGATCGAGCGGCTGCACGCGACGAACAACTTCCCGGAGTTCACCGGTCGGCTGTGCCCCGCGCCGTGCGAGACCGCGTGCGTCCTCGGCATCAACCAGCCCGCGGTGACGAT
This sequence comes from Janibacter melonis, assembly GCF_020567375.1. GTDB lineage: Bacteria > Actinomycetota > Actinomycetes > Actinomycetales > Dermatophilaceae > Marihabitans > Marihabitans melonis. Next base: position 95,155 of record NZ_JAJBZM010000001.1, read on the forward strand.
CAAGCAGGTCGAGGTGACGACGATCGAGGAGGCCTTCGGCCGCGGCGACGTCGCCCCGCAGATCCCCGACCGGCTCACCGGCAAGACCGTCGCCGTCGTCGGCTCCGGCCCGGCCGGGCTCGCCGCCGCCCAGCAGCTGACCCGCGCCGGCCACACCGTCGCGGTCTACGAGCGGGCCGACAAGCCCGGTGGGCTGCTGCGCTACGGCATCCCCGAGTTCAAGATGGAGAAGCGGGTCGTCGACCGCCGCCTGGCGCAGATGCGCTCGGAGGGCACCCGCTTCCGCTCCGGCGTCGACGTCGGCGTCGAGATCACCGGCCAGCAGCTGCGCGACCGCTACGACGCCGTCGTCCTGGCCGTCGGCGCGACCGTCCCGCGCGACCTGCCCGTCCCGGGCCGCGAGCTCGAGGGCGTCATGCAGGCGATGGACTTCCTGCCCGACGCCAACCGGGTCGCCGTCGGCGAGGAGGCGCCCGGCCAGGTCACCGCCGAGGGCAAGGACGTCGTCATCATCGGCGGCGGCGACACCGGCGCGGACTGCCTCGGCACGTCCATCCGCCAGGGCGCCCGCTCGGTGACGAGCCTGGAGATCATGCCGCAGCCCGAGCAGGAGCGGGCCGCCGGGCAGCCCTGGCCGACCTACCCCTCGCTCTTCCGGGTCGCCTCGGCCCACGAGGAGGGCGGCGAGCGCCTCTACGCCGTGTCGACCACGGAGATCGTCGGTGACGAGCAGGGCCGCGTCAGCGGGCTTCGCCTCACCGAGGTCGAGCGCGGGGCCGACGGCTTCACGCCGGTGCCCGGCAGCGAGCGCGAGCTGCCCGCGCAGCTCGTGCTCCTCGCCATGGGCTTCCTCGGGCCGCAGGCCCAGGGGCTCGTCGAGCAGCTCGGCGTCGACCTCGACGAGCGCTCCAACGTCGTGCGCGACGCCCAGTACATGAGCACCGTGCCCGGCGTCTTCGTCGCCGGCGACGCGGGCCGGGGCCAGTCGCTCATCGTGTGGGCGATCGCCGAGGGCCGCGCCGCCGCGCACGGGGTCGACCGCTACCTCATGGGCAGCTCGAAGCTCCCGCGCCCGGTCAACCCGACCGACCGCCCGCTCATGGCCTGAGCAGGCCGGGGCGACCCCCCTTCGCACGACCGCTGACCCGCACCACGCCCTGTGGTGCGGGTCACGTGCGTCCTGCCCCCGGTCGTAGGATGAGGATCATGCGTCGCGCGAAGATCGTCTGCACCCTCGGCCCCTCGACCTCCACCCCGCAGAAGATCCAGGAGCTCGTCGCCGCGGGCATGGACCTCGCCCGGCTCAACCTCTCGCACGGCGACCACGCCGTCCACGAGGCGAACTACCGCGCCGTGCGCGCCGCGGGCGACGCGGCCGGCCGCGCCGTCGGCACCCTCGCCGACCTCCAGGGGCCCAAGATCCGCACCGGGCGCTTCGCCGACGGGCCGATCACCCTCACGCCCGGCGAGCACTTCACCATCACCACCCGCGACGTGCCGGGCGACGAGCAGGTCGTCGGCACGACGTACGCGGGCCTGCCCGGCGACGTCAGCGCGGGAGACCGCATCCTCGTCGACGACGGCAAGATCTCGCTGACCGTCGAGGAGGTCACCGAGACCGACGTGCGCTGCGTCGTCGTCTACGGCGGACCGCTGTCGAACAACAAGGGGATCAACCTGCCCGGCGTCGCGGTCTCCGTGCCCGCGCTGTCGGAGAAGGACGAGGACGACCTGCGCTGGGCCGTGCGGCTCGGGGTCGACTTCGTCGCGCTGAGCTTCGTGCGCAGCGCCCGTGACATCGACCGCGTGCACGAGATCATGGACGAGGAGGGCGCCCGCCTGCCCGTCATCGCCAAGATCGAGAAGCCCCAGGCCGTCGACGACCTCGACGCGATCGTCGACGCCTTCGACGGGATCATGGTCGCCCGCGGCGACCTCGGCGTCGAGATGCCGCTCGAGGAGGTCCCGCTCGTGCAGAAGCGCGCGGTCGACATGGCTCGCCGCAAGGCCAAGCCCGTCATCGTCGCCACCCAGGTGCTCGAGTCGATGATGGAGAGCAGCCGGCCGACGCGGGCCGAGGCATCCGACGCCGCCAACGCCGTCCTCGACGGCGCCGACGCGCTCATGCTCTCCGGCGAGACCGCTGCGGGGGCGTTCCCCATCGAGGCCGTCACCGTCATGGCCCGGATCATCGAGAGCACCGAGGACAACGGTCTCGAGCGCATCGACCACCTCTCCGGCATGGGCACGGCCCAGGGCGCGGTCATCACCCGCGCGGCGGCGGAGATCGGCACCGAGCTCGACGTCAAGTACCTCATCGCCTTCACCCAGACCGGTGGCTGCGCGCGCCGGCTGGCCCAGCTGCGGCCCGCCCTGCCGACGCTCGCCTTCAGCCCCACCCAGAGCGTGCGCTCCCAGCTCGCCCTCGTGTGGGGGATCGAGACCTTCCTGACGCCGCCCGTGACGAGCACCGACCAGTACGCGATGATGGTCGACGAGATCCTGCTCGACGCGGGCCGGGTCGAGGAGGGCGACAAGGTCGTCATCGTCGCCGGCTCCCCGCCCGGCATCCCGGGATCGACGAACGCCGTGCGCGTCCACCGCATCGGCGACGCCCGCAACGGCGTCGCGAGCGCCTACCGCATGATGTGACCCGGCGGGCGCACCGGTAGGCTGCCAACCGCCCCCCGCCGGGGTGGTGGAATGGCAGACACGAGGCACTCAAAATGCTTTGCCCGCAAGGGCGTGCGGGTTCAAGTCCCGCTCCCGGCACCCGCTCCACCCCGTCCCCGAGTCCGTCGAGACACGACGAGTGAGGTCACCATGAGCTCCACCGAGACCAGCGCCACCGGCTCCTCCGCCCTGCGGATCCTCATCGCCGAGGACGAGGCGTTGATCCGTACCGACCTCGCCGAGATGCTCACCGAGCAGGGCTACGAGGTCGTCGGCCAGGCGAGCGACGGCCAGCAGGCCGTCTCGCTCGCGGAGCAGCTGAAGCCCGACCTCGCGATCTTCGACATCAAGATGCCCGTCATGGACGGTCTCGCCGCGGCCGAGGCCGTCGGCGGACAGCGCATCTGCCCGGTCATCATGCTCACCGCCTTCAGCCAGAAGGAGCTCGTCGAGCGCGCCCGTGACGCCGGTGTCATGGCCTACGTCGTCAAGCCCTTCAGCGCCTCCGACGTCCTGCCGGCCATCGAGGTCGCCAGCTCGCGCTGGTCCGAGCTCAAGGCGCTCGAGTCCGAGGTCGCCGACCTCGGCGAGCGTCTCGAGACCCGCAAGGCCGTCGAGAAGGCCAAGGGCGTGCTCATGAAGAAGCTGAAGATCTCCGAGGCCGAGGCCTTCCGCTGGATCCAGAAGACCGCGATGGACCGCCGCATGGGCATGCGAGAGGTCTCCGACGCCGTCGTCGCCGGGATGGACAAGGCCTGAGCGAAGGGGGATCCCGCCGGCGACCGCAGCACCACGCATGACGAAGGGGGACCCTCGGGTCCCCCTTCGTGCGTCCGCCCGCAGCCTCAGCGCAGCACGACGACGAGCTGGGTGAGCAGGGGCGCGACGAGGAGCGCGGGCAGCATGTCGCCCACGGGGATCTCGCGGATGCGCAGCAGGCGCAGGGCGATGCCGACGAGGACGAGCCCGCCGGTCGCGGTGAGCGCGAGGATGTGCGGCTCGGGCAGCACCGAGCCGAGGAGTACCCCGGCGAGCGTGAGGGCGCCCTGCACGACGAGGACGCTCACCGCCGAGAAGAGCACCCCGACGCCGAAGGTCGAGGCGAAGGCGAGGGCGGCGAAGCCGTCGAGCACCGACTTGAGCGCGAGCTTGTCGATGCCACGGCCGAGCCCGTCGTCGAGGCTGCCGAGGATCGTGAGCGGCCCGACGCAGAAGAGCAGGCTCGCGGTGAGCCACCCCTCGACGAAGCGCTCCCTCGACTCGTGGCTCGTGCCCCCGCGGCCCACGGCCCGCTGCACGGTGCCGGCGACGCGCTCGAGACGCTCCTCGATGCGCAGCAGCGAGCCGATGATGCTGCCGACGAGCAGCGAGCCGAGGACGACGAGCACGGGGGCGCCCGAGCCGAGGGCGTCGCGCAGCACCGGCGAGGTCACCTCGACCGCCGACAGGCCCGCCATGAGGAGGGTGACCAGCCCGAGGCTGTCGGTGACGACGTCCCGGGTGCGCTCGGGCAGGCGGCCGCCGACGAGCATGCCGAGCCCCCCGCCGACGAGCACGGTGAGCACGTTGAGCGCGGTGCCGAGACCGACGAAGGTCATCTCGGGGCTCAGGCGCCGGGAGGGGCGTCGCGCAGCATGCAGGTGATGCGCGAGGTGCACACGCGACGGTGCTCGTCGTCGGTGATGACGACCTCCCAGGCCGCGACGGAGCGACCGAGCGAGAGCGGTGTCGCGACACCGACGACGTGGCCGGAGCGGGCGGCGCGGTGGTGCGTCGCGTTGATGTCGAGCCCGACGGCGATGCGTCCCTCGCCGGCGTGCAGCGCCGAGCCGATCGACCCGAGGGTCTCGGCGAGGACGACGGAGGCGCCGCCGTGGAGCAGGCCGTAGGGCTGGGTGTTGCCGAGGACCGGCATGCGCCCGACGACGCGCTCCGCCGAGGCCTGGAGCAGCTCGATGTCCATCCGCTCGACGAGCGTGCCGCGGCCGGTGGCGGCGAGCTGCTCGCGCTCCTCGTCGGTGAGCGGGGGGAGGTCGGCGAGGGGGTTCTCGGGCACGGTCGGGCTCCTTGGGCGGCGGTGCGGCAACGGGTCGGACCGGCTCAGACTACGACCGGGGCCGTCGCGACCCGGACACCCTGGGGTGTCACCTCCACCACCTAGGGTGGTGGCCGTGAGCCGACTTCTCCTCCTCGACGGGCACTCCCTGGCCTACCGCGCGTTCTTCGCCCTGCCGGTGGAGAACTTCTCCACGAGCACCGGGCAGCACACCAACGCGGTGTACGGCTTCACGGCGATGCTCATCAACGTCCTGCGCGACGAGCAGCCGACCCACGTCGCGGTGGCCTTCGACATCTCCCGCCAGACCTTCCGCAGCGAGCAGTACGCGGAGTACAAGGCGACCCGCTCGGCCACCCCCGGCGAGTTCCAGGGCCAGGTCGCGCTGGTCCGCGAGATCCTCGACGCGCTGCGCATCCGGCACGTCGGCATCGAGGGCTACGAGGCCGACGACGTCATCGCGACCCTGACGACGATGGCCCGGGCGCAGGACATGGAGGTCGTCATCTGCACCGGCGACCGCGACGCCTTCCAGCTCGTCAGCCCGCAGGTCTCGCTGCTCTACCCCGTGCGAGGCGTCTCGGAGGTGTGGCGGATGGACCCTGCGGCCGTCGAGACGAAGTACCTCGTGCCGCCCGAGCGCTACAGCGACCTCGCCGCCCTCGTCGGCGAGACGAGCGACAACCTGCCCGGTGTGCCGGGCGTCGGCCCGAAGACCGCGGCGAAGTGGCTCGGACTGTACGGCGACCTCGAGGGCGTCGTCGCCCACGCCGACGAGATCAAGGGCAAGGCGGGGGAGTCCCTGCGGGCTCACCTGCCCGACGTCCTGCGCAACCGGCGGCTCAACCACCTCCTGCGCGACCTCGAGCTGCCGGTCGAGATCGCCGACCTGGAGCGCGTCTCGTGGGACCGCGAGGAGGTGCACCGGGTCTTCGACAGCCTCGAGTTTCGCGTGCTGCGCGACCGGCTCTTCGAGACCTTCGAGACGACGACCGACGAGGTGAGCGGCGGTCTCGAGGTCCAGGGCTCCGTTCTCGCCGGGGGCGAGCTGGCCCCGTGGCTGCAGGAGCACGCGAGCACCGACGCGCTCGTCGGTCTCGACGTCGTCGGGTCCTGGGGCCGGGGGAGCGGTGAGGTGAGCGCGCTCGGGCTGTCCACCGGCGAGGGCGAGGCGGCCTGGGTCGACGTCGTCGACCTCGACCCGCGCGACGACGCCGCCCTCGCGGCCTGGCTGGCCGACCCGGCCCGGCCGAAGGCGATGCACGACGCGAAGGGGCCGATCCACGCGCTGCGGGCCCGTGGATGGGTCGTCGACGGGCTGAGCGTCGACACCGCCCTCGCGGCCTACCTCGTGCGGCCCGACCAGCGCTCCTACGACCTCGGCGACCTCGTCGTGCGTCATCTCGGTCGCGAGCTGCGCGTCGAGGACAGCGGCGACGCCGACCAGGGCCAGCTCGACTTCTCCGCGGACGACGACGAGGCCGCCCAGGCCTCGATGGTCCGGGCCCGGGCGGTCGTCGACCTCGCCGAGGTGCTCGTCGACCAGGTCGAGCAGACCGGTGGCACCGAGCTGCTGCACGGCGTCGAGCTCCCCCTCGTGCACGTGCTCGCGGCGATGGAGCAGGCCGGCATCGCCGCCGACCGCGAGGCGCTGACCACCCTCGAGGCCGACTTCGCCGACAAGGTCTCCCAGGCCCAGCAGGACGCGTGGGAGGCGATCGGCGACGAGCAGATCAACCTCGGCTCGCCCAAGCAGCTCCAGGTCGTCCTCTTCGACACCCTCGGCCTGCCCAAGACGCGCCGGACGAAGACCGGGTACACGACCGACGCCGAGGCGCTGGCCGACCTCTACGTCAAGACCGAGCACCCCTTCCTCGAGGCGCTGCTGCGTCATCGTGACGCCGCCCGGCTGCGGATCACCGTCGAGGGGCTCATCAAGTCCGTCGCCGACGACGGGCGGATCCACACGACCTACCAGCAGACGATCGCCGCGACCGGCCGGCTGTCCTCGACCGACCCCAATCTGCAGAACATCCCGATCCGCACCGAGGAGGGCCGGCGCATCCGTGAGGTCTTCGTCGTCGGGCCCGAGGCCGAGTGCCTGCTCTCGGCCGACTACAGCCAGATCGAGATGCGCATCATGGCCCACCTGTCCGGTGACGAGGGGCTCATCGAGGCCTTCCAGTCCGGCGAGGACCTCCACCGCTTCGTCGGGTCGCGCGTCTTCGGGGTCGAGCCGCAGGACGTCACGTCCGAGATGCGCAGCAAGGTCAAGGCGATGAGCTACGGCCTGGCCTACGGGTTGTCGGCCTTCGGCCTCTCTAGGCAGCTGACGATCAGCGCCGGCGAGGCCAAGGGCCTCATGGACGAGTACTTCGAGCGCTTCGGCGGGGTGCGTGACTACCTCCAGGAGGTCGTCGTCCAGGCCCGCGCCACCGGCTACACCGAGACGATGCTCGGCCGCCGTCGCTACCTGCCCGATCTCACGAGCTCGAACAGGCAGCGTCGCGAGATGGCCGAGCGGATGGCGCTCAACGCACCGATCCAAGGGTCGGCGGCCGATGTCGTCAAGGTCGCGATGCTCGGCGTCGACACCGCGCTGCGCGAGCAGCAGCTGAGCTCACGGGTGCTCCTCCAGGTCCACGACGAGCTCGTCGTCGAGGTCGCCCACGGCGAGCGCGACCAGGTCGAGGCTCTCCTGCGCGAGCAGATGGGCAGCGCGGTGCCGATGGACGTCCCGCTCGAGGTGAGCATCGGCTCTGGGCGCTCCTGGCACGACGCCGCGCACTAGGCGCTCGCAGCCCTCAGCGCGTATCCGTCGGCCCGTCGACGAGGGCGTCAGCGAGGCGGGCCCGCTCGTCGGTCCGCGCCCCGGCGCCGAGCGCGCACCGGGTCAGCCGGGCACCGGCTGCGACGACCGCGCCCGGGCCGAGCGCGCTGCGCTCGACCTCGGCACGGTCCTCGACCACCGCGTCGGCCATGACGACGCTGCCCGTCACGACCGCGCCCGGGCCGATCCACGCCCCGGCGTGCACGGTGCTCCCCGCCCCGACCTGCGCGCGAGGGTCGACGTGGGCCTCGGGGTGCACCCACGCGGTCGCACCGGTCGCTCGCTCGGCGCGGGGGCTGCCGCGCAGCACGGCGTCCGCCGACGCGGCGACGAGGGCGGCGGGGGACCCGACGTCGACGAAGTACGCGTCGTCGACGTGCGCGCGCACCGTGCGCCGCGCGACGAGCCCGGGCAGCACGTCGCGCTCCAGCGAGAGCGGTGCGTCACCGCTCGCGCCGAGGTCTCGCCCCAGTCGCCGCCGCACGACGTAGGTGCCGGCGTTGACGAGCCGGGACGGGGGAGCGTCGGACTTCTCGACGAAGGCGGTGACCACCCCTTCGCCCTCGACGACGACGCTGCCGTACGCCCGGGCGTCGGCCACCTCGCGGACGTGGAGCACCACCTCGACCTCCCGCGGGGAGCACGCGAGCACGGCGAGCTGGGCGGCGAGGTCGTGACCGGTGAGCAGGTCGCCGTTGAGCACGACGACCGGGTCGTCCGGCTCGCCGGGGAGGAGCGCACCGAGCGCCGCCCCGAGCGCACCGCCGGTGCCGAGCGGCTCCTCCTCGACCGAGCAGCGCAGCCGCAGCCCGAGGTCCTCGGCGACCGGGTCGAGGACGGCGAAGTCCGCAGCACGGTAGGAGGTCGCGACGACGACCTCGCGCACGCCGATCTCGGCGAGCATGCGCAGCTGGTGCACGACGACCGGCTCGCCACCGACCGGCAGGAGGGGCTTCGGGGTGCTCGCGGTGAGCGGACGCATCCGGGTGCCGAGCCCGCCGGCGAGAACGACACCGGCCGCGGGGGAGACGCTCACGACCCGGCGAGGGTCGTCAGCGGGCGGTCCTCGCCGACGGCCTGCAGCTGCGGCGCCAGCCAGGTCCAGAAGGTCTCGCCGGAGTCCTGCGTGAAGTGGATGCCGTCGCCGTAGAGCTCGTCGTCGCCGAGCATCGGGCGGTACCCGCCGTCGCACAGCAGGGCGTACTGGTCGACGACGGGCAGGTCGCGGGTGCTCGCCCAGTCGCGGACGACGTCGTTGAGCCGCTGCACGTAGCGGTCGTCGTTGGTGCGCGTGACCTCCTCGTTGCCGCCGAGGTCGGGCATGCGGTGGCACGCGACGTCGACGAGGACGACGCGGGCGCCGCCGACGGAGAGGTCGTCGACCATCGCGGCGAGCTGCTCGCGCAGGTATCGCTCGTACTCCGGGCTGCCGAAGGTCAGCGTCCGCCCGTCGACGGACCGGTCTGTGAGGAAGGTGTGCGGCACGAAGAGCGCGACGACGTCCGCCTTGGCCTCGAGCACCGCCGCCGACCAGTCGTCGCGCCACTGGCGGCACTCGGCGGGGGTGCGCACGAGGGCGCCGCCGTTGACCTTGTCGGCCGGCAGGGCGTCGCACCCGACGTGCGTGTGCCCGGTGACGGCGAGGTCGGGGTAGGCGGAGGAGTCGTAGGCCTCGAGCAGGCTCGCCGGCACCGAGTTGCCGACGAGGAGCACGTCGAGGCGCTCCGGCCCGGGTCGGTAGGGGCCGGCCTGGATCGTCACGACGTCGGCGGGGTCGGTGCTCGCCGGGCGCAGGGCCGAGCCGAGGGCGGGCAGGGTCGCGGCCCCGACGACGAGCGCGGGGACCGAGGCGACGGCGACGGCGCGCCCCAGCGCGGGCACCCGCGGGACGAGGGCCCGGACGCCGTGGTGGCGCACCGGCTGCTCGACCCACAGGTAGGAGGCGGCGGCGAGCGCGAGGCTGAGGACGACCTGGAGGGCGAAGGTCGCGAGCTCGGGCAGCCCGGTGCGCGCGGGGGTGAGGAAGATCATCACCGGCCAGTGCCACAGGTACAGCCCGTAGGAGACGAGGCCGACCCGGCGCAGCGGCTCGAGGGCGAGCAGACGCTGGGTCGGCGACGGGGTGCTGCTCGCCGCGGCGAGGACGACGACGGCCACCGCGAGGCACATCGGCAGAAGGAGCCCGCCGAGCAGGGCGTCCTGGGCGGCCGTGGCCCACCAGAAGCAGGACAGGACGAGGAGCAGCGCCGGCAGCGCCGCGACCCGGGCGGCCTGGTCGACGCGGCGGGCGGCGGCGGCCGGCAGGGCTCCGGGCCCGCGGGCCACGAGCGCGGCGACCATCGCGCCGGCCAGCAGCTCGTGGGCCCGGGTGTCGGTGCCGTAGTAGACCCGGCTCACGTCCGCGCCCGGGGTGTGCAGACCGGCCATGAGAGCGGCCGAGACGAGGGCGAGACCGCCGAGGACGAGGGCGATCCGCACCCGGCGCCGGGTCCAGACGAGCAGGAGCGAGAGCACGAGGGGGAAGAGGAGGTAGAACTGCTCCTCGACCGCGAGCGACCACGTGTGGCGAAGGGGGGAGGGCACCGCGATCTGGGCGAAGTAGGCCTCGTCGCCGAGCAGGAAGCGCCAGTTGGCGACGTAGCCGAGCGTCGCGAGGACGTCGGTGCCGACGGAGGCCCGCTGCCCGACGGGGGAGAGGAGGGCGGTGAGCGCGACGACCGCGAGCAGGACGAGGAAGAGGGCCGGCAGCAGGCGGCGCATGCGGGCCAGCCAGAAGCCGGCGAGGTGGATCGAGCCCCACCGGCGGTGCTCGGCGAGCAGCAGCGAGGTGATGAGGAAGCCGGAGATGACGAAGAAGACGTCGACGCCGAACCACCCGCCGGGGAGCGCGCGCTCCACCCCGTGGTAGACGACGACCGCGAGGACGGCGAGCGCCCGCAGGCCGTCCACGGCGGGACGGTAGGTCAGGGACCGGTGCGGATGAGGGGTGCGCGCTGGAGAGGCCGAGGTCATGCTCCCTGCTTCGGGTCAGTGGCGGCCAGTATGACCCACCTCGCGTCCGGCGCGAAGCGGTCGTGACCGATGGGTAGTCTTCGCGGCATGTCTGACTCCACCGGCGAATCGCGCACCCTGACCTCGCTGTCGAACGGCGCGCGATGGTCGATCGTCCTGGGCCTGCCCTTCCTCATGCTGGCGGCCTACTTCTACCTCACCCCGATCTCCCTGGCCCAGGGCGGGCGCGAGGGCGGGTACTTCTTCTGCGGCTCGGCGGCCAGCCCGAACGTCGAGGCGGCCAAGACGTGCGACGGCCCGGAGACCTCCAACCGCTACAAGGCGGCCGCGGCTCTCGGCGCCGGGCTGGGCGTGCCGGTGCTCGGCCTCGTCCTCTTCGGCACGACCCGCCGCACGCAGTCGGCGCGCGACATCGACCTCCGGCACGACGACGACCTCGACGAGGACCGTGACGGCCTGCGCCGCGACGAGCGTGAGGCCCGCCACGAGCGGCGGGGCCGGCGCTCCCCGTTCGACGACGAGCGTCGGCGCGACGAGCCGGCGCGCGGGCGCACCGCGCGGCGACGCGACGAGGAGGACGACGTCGACTCGCTCGACCTCGACGACGAGCCCCGTCGGGCGCGTCGTCGCTCCGACGACGACTGGGACCGCTGATGGACCTCGCCCGCTTCCTCGACGGGGTCGAGGAGGCCTTCGCCGGCGACCCGCAGGACAACGAGCCGGTCGACGCCCGCTACGGGCAGCTCGTGCAGGACGTCGCGGGGTACACCTCGGCGGCCGAGCTGGCCGTGCTCAACGTCGCCGCCCGGCTGCTGCCGCCCGACGAGTGCTACCTCGAGGTCGGCTCCTACAAGGGGCGCTCGATGTGCGGGGCGGTGCAGGGCGTCGACGACCGCGTCTTCTACGTCCTCGAGAACTACCTCGAGTTCGGCATGCAGGGGGAGCAGGCCCGCCAGGAGCTGCACGACAACCTCGCGCGCCACGCCGCGCACGCCGACGTCCGGCTGCTCGAGGGCAACTGCTTCGAGCTGCTGCGCCGCCCGGGGCTGCTCGACCGCCCGGTCGGGGTCTACTTCTACGACGGCGAGCACACGGCGACCTCGCACTACCTCGCCCTGGGCATGATCGAGCCGTGGCTGGCCGACGAGGCGCTCGTGCTCGTCGACGACGCGACCTACCCGATGGTGAGCGACGCCCACGACGCGTACATCGCGCGGCACCCGCAGTGGCGGGTCGAGCGCCGCTGGGATGCGCGGTCCAACGACGACCCGCTGTGGGCCAACGGCCTGCACGCCCTGAGCTTCCGCCGCGACGCGGCGAGCGCCCGGGGCAGCGCGGAGACCTTCGACGTGCGCTGGCGTCGTCTCGCGTACGCCGGTGCCCTCGGCCCGGGGCAGAAGGCCGCGTGGAAGGCGATCCACACCTACCCCGGTCTCGTGCCCCTCGCCAAGAAGCTCTACCCGAGCAAGAAGGCGAGCACGATCGACTGAGCGTCTACTCGCTCGTCGCGTGGAGGGCTTCGGCCGTCTCGGGGCTGTCCGGGCCCGGGGTCTGCTCGTCGCGGGGCACGAGGAGCGCCCCGACGACGGCGACGACGCCCGCACCCAGTCCGGCGACGAGGAGGACCTGGCCCGGGCTGTCGTGCCAGACGAACCAGATCGCGGCGACCTCGACGACGACGACGGCGAGCGTGAGCCAGCCCAGGGCGCTGCGCCCGGCGCCGATCTCGGCGAAGAGCCACAGCTGGACGAGCGCCCACATCGTGCCGACGACGGCGAACCACACGAGCAGCGGCTCGGCGTCGGCGTACTGCGCACCGCCCGTCACCCGCACGAGCAGGCCCGGCACGACGGCGCACACGAGGGCGACGAGCAGACCGAGGACGACGACGACCGCACCCGCGCCCCGGACGGTGCGCTGCCGGCCGGCGCCGCTGCCGGCGGCGACGGGCACGACGCTCAGCGCGACGAACTGGGTGCCCCAGAAGACGACCCTGCCGAAGAGGGCGGCGAGGGCGTAGGCCCCCGACTCCTCGCGGGTCAGCAGGTGGCGGGCGAGGAGCAGGTCGAGGCTCGTCAGGGCCATGAGCGCGGCGAGCGCGGCGTTGGAGCGCACGAGCTCGGCGAGCACCTCGCGAGCACCCGCCCCGGACGGGGTGGCCAGGCCACGCAGGAGGAGCGTCCCCGCCGCCCAGGTGAGGACCGCCGCGGTGCAGGTGGCGGCGAAGACCTCGTGGACGGCGAGATCCGCGAGCACCGCGACGGCGCCCGCGACGACCCGGGTGCCGGCGGTGACGAGGTAGAGCACGGACAGCCGGCCGAGGCGGCCCTGCCCGAGCAGGACGCCCTGCTGGGCCCCGGTGATCGTCATCGGGACGAGCGTGAGCCCCAGCCACACCGCGGAGGCCGCGCTCTCGAGGTGGAAGGCGTCGCGCAGGGCGGGCGCGAGGAGCACGACGGCGGTCGCGAGGACGAGACCGACGACGGCGGACAGCGCGGCACCGGAGGTAGACCGCCCGTCGCGGCGGGCGCCCTCGCCCTGACGCCGGGCGACGACGAGCTGCATCGCCCCGGCGGGCATCGCGCAGAGGATCCCCACGGTGTTGAGCGCCGAGAAGCCGCCGAAGTCGGCCGGCCCGAGCGTCGAGGAGAGCAACGCGACGAAGAGATAACTCATGACGTTCGCCGCACCCATGGCGACGCCGAGCAGGGCGCTCGCCGCACGGGTCGACCGGGCGGGCAGGATCCGTGTCACGACCCCTCCTCCCGGGCTGCGTGGGCTGCTGACGGGCGAGGCTACTCGCCAGTACCCCTCCCGGGGACGTCGGTTATGCTCGCACGGTTCGTCCGAGCCCCGACAGCCCGTGGAGTCCATCAGTGCGCCGAGCTGTGACCGGCTACCGCCTGACCGTGGCGCTCCTCCTGGCCCTCCTCTCGACGGTCGTGCTCGCGAACAGCTGGGGGGTCTTCCAGACCGACATCAAGCCCGAGGTGTACCTCGCGCCCGGCGAGATGCTGCGTCACTACCTCTCGTCGTGGACGAGCTCGCCCTACCTCGGCTCCCCGAACTTCAACGTCGGGCTCGTCCCGGTGCTCCTCGTGACGACGGCTCTCGGGGCGCTCGGCCTCGACCCCGAGCTCTCCTTCAAGCTCTTCCACCTCGGGCTCTGGGTGCTCGCCGCCTGGGGCGCGTCACGTCTGCTGCGCACCCTCGTGCCGAGCGCCTCGCGCTGGGCCGGTCTCGTCACCGGCGTCGCGTACGTCGCCAACCCCTACACCGTGACGGCCGGGTCGACCCTGGCGATCGCGTTGCCGCTGGCCCTCCTGCCCGTCCTGCTCGTCGCCTACGTGCGCGCCCTGCGCGCCCCCCGCTCGTGGGGCTGGCCGGCGGCCTTCGCCCTCGTCTTCGCCGCGATGAGCGGGATGAACGTCGCGATCGTGCCGGTGCTCCAGCTCCTCCTGCTGCTGCCGCTGGCGATCACCGTCCGGCACGAGCAGGGGCTGCGCTGGCGCCAGGTGCTCGCCGTCACCGCTCGCTGCGGGCTGCTCGTCGTGCTGCTCTCGCTCTACTGGCTGGTGCCGGCCGCCGCCGCCCTGACCACCGGTGGGCAGATCGTCGAGAGCTCGGAGACCCTCGAGGGCATCGCGAAGGTGTCCTCGCTCACCGAGGTCCTGCGCGGGCTGGGCCTGTGGGCGATCTACGGCCGGGACGCGAGCGGTCCGTGGGTGCCCCAGTACGCCGCCTACGTCGCCCAGCCCGTCTTCGTCCTGCTCACCGCCCTGTGGCCGGCGGCCGCCCTGGCCTCGCTGCGGTGGGTGCCGCGGCGCATGGAGCGGCTCATCGCCGTGACGACCGGTCTCGTCGCGGTCGTCATGGTCGGCCTCTTCCCCGCGTCGGGCAGCTCCCCCTTCGCCTGGCTGCTCGCCCGCTCCTTCGACCTCGTGCCGGCGCTCCTCGCCTTCCGCACGACGAACAAGATCGGCGCGGGCCTGGCCCTCTTCTTCGCCCTCGCGCTCGGCCTGGCCGCCGTCCAGGTCGTGCCCCGCGTGCTGCGCACGCCCGGTCTCGCACCGGTCGCCGTCTCGGGCACGCTCGTCGCGCTCTTCGCGTGGACCGCACCGGCCTTCACCGGCAACCTCTACATCTCGCCCCTCGACGTCCCGGGCTACTGGCACGACGCCGCCCGGCAGGTCGACGCCGGCGACGACCGCGGGCGGGTGCTCGTGCTGCCGGGGCAGACCCGCAGCGCCTACCGCTGGAGCCTGGAGCGCCCCGACGACCTGCCGAACTCCCTCTTCACCCGTGACGCCGTCATCCCCGAGACGACGCCGAACACCTCCGCGCCCGGCGCGAACTTCCTCGCCGCCCTCGACGACACCCTCCAGTCCGGGACCGAGCCGCGCCACGAGACCTCGGTCTACGCGCGCTACCTCGGGGCCGACCAGGTCCTCCTGCGCCACGACGTGCGCTGGGAGCCGTGGGGCGGGGCCCGGCCGGGGCAGACGGCGGACGCGCTGTCCGGGGACCCCGGGCTGAGCGGCGTGGCGAACTTCGGCCGCCCCGGCGAGAACACCCTCGCGCCCGGGTCGACCCCGGCCAGCCAGGCCGAGGCGCTGCTGCCCCCGCTGCAGCTGTACGGCGTCCAGGACGCCCGTCCGGTCGTGCGCGCGACGGCCCTCGACGGCCAGTACCTCGTCGCCGGCGACGGGTGGGCCGTCGCGTCGATGGCCGCGGCCGGTCTGCTCGAGGAGAACCCGGGCTTCCGCTACGCGCAGGACGTGAGCGTCGACGAGCTGCGCTCGACCCTGCAGCAGGAGCGCTCGCGCCTCGTGCTCACCGACACCAACCAGCGGCGTGACGCGATCCCCAACCGGCTCACCGCCGGGCAGGGTGCCCCGCTCCCCGCCGACGTGCCCCTGGGCATCAGCCGCACCCTCGGCGACGACCCGGCCGACCAGAGCGTCCTCGTGACGAGCGGGGTGCAGGTGAGCGCGACCTCGCAGGGCGGGGCCTTCTTCGACCTGCCGTACGGCGTCCCGCAGAACGCCGTGGACGGCGACCCGAGCACCTCCTGGCTCTTCGGCGACTTCCGCCGGGCAGAGGGGACCTCTCTCACCGCGAGCCTGCCGCAGGCCCGCGAGATCGGCCGGGTCCGGATCACCCCGACGGCCCTCGGCGACGTGCGGATCAGCGAGCTCGAGGTCTCCGCGGGCGGCACGACCCGTCGGGTGCCGGTGGAGGGCACCCGCCCGGTGAGCGTCGACCTCGGGGGAGTGGAGGCCGACGAGGTGCGCGTCGAGGTCACGGGGATCACCGGCGACGGCTTCAGCCTCGTCGGGATCTCCGAGATCGACCTCGGCGACGACCTCGTCGCCGAGCGCACCGTCCGCACGCCGCAGACCTTCGACCGGCTGTACGGCGAGCTGAGCAGCGCGGAGCGAGCGGAGTTCGCGCAGATGCCGCTTGACGTGCTGCTGCGCCGGGTGACGGGCTCCGCGTCGGCCAGCGACGACACCGAGCGCTTCCTCGTCCGGGACCTCTCCGTGCCCGACGACCGCGAGTACCGCGCGAGCGCGCACGTGCGGGTCGACGGGGACGTGGAGCCGGTCTACGACGAGCTCCTCGACGACACCCGCGGGTGGACGATGACGTCGAGCGCCTACGACTTCTACAACCCCCTCGTGCGGGCGTCCCGGGCCGCCGACGGCGACGCCGGCACCGCCTGGGTCCCCTCGCAGGACATGCAGGACGCGTGGTGGCAGGTCTCCGGGCCCTCCCGCGCGGTCGACCGCGTGGTCATCAGGCAGGAGGCCGACGCCGAGGGCGAGGACGAGACGCAGTACGCGTCGCAGGTCGAGGTGAGCGTCGACGGCGAGAGCGTCGGGCGCTACGACGTCGGGCGCGGACGGACCCGTCTCGACCTGCCCGAGGGCACGCGGGGCCGGACCGTGCGGGTGACGATCACCCGGGTCGACGGCCGCCTCGCGGGTCGCCCCGCCCGTTTCACGACGATCGACACGGGCCGCGACGTCCGGGTCGAGCCCGGTGACGGCTCCGCCTCGTGCGTGAGCGTCGCGACCCTCGACGGCGAGCCGGTGCGGATGCGCCCGAGCGACCCGGCAGCGCCGCTCGCCGGCCCCGGCTCGGACGGCACGACGTGGCGTGCGTGCGAGCGGGTCGAGCTCTCCGCCGGTGAGCACCAGCTGCGTCCCGTCGGGGGCTGGCAGCTCGACGACCTCACCCTGCGCGACGTCCAGGGCCGCACGGTGGCCCGACCCACGCCCCCTCCGGTGACCCAGGTCCACGACGACCTTGACCTCGGCACGACCGTCGAGGTCGGCCCCGCCTTCGGCCCCTACGTCCTGAGCACCGGGCAGGGCTTCGACCCGCGGTGGCGGGCGAGCATCGACGGCGAGGACCTCGGCGACCCCGTCGTCGTCGACGGCTACGCGGTCGGCTGGGTCGTCGAGGACAACGCCGCCCACACGGTGCACATCGACTTTGCGCCGCAGCGCTGGGCCAACGTCGCGCTCGGCGTGAGCCTGCTCACCCTGCTCGTCTGCCTCGTCCTCCTCTACCGCGCCGTCGTGCCGCGCGCCGTGCGACCGGGCCGCGAGGGGTCCCCCTTCGCCCGGTGGCGGCGACGCGACGACCAGGCCCCCGCGCTCGCGGGGGTGACGCGCGAGCACCACGACGTCTTCGAGGACCCGGACGCGGGGGAGCGGGTCGACCCAACGCCGGACGACACGCCCTCGACCGGCGCCGTCGTGGACGCGCCGCCCGGTGCGACGGCCTCGCACCGGCGCCTGCCGGCCGCGCTGCGGACCCGGGTCGCGGCGGAGGTCGCGGTCGTCCTCGTCGGTGGCTTCTTCCTCGGCGTCGGCGGTCTGCTCGGCGGGCTCGCCGCCGTCGCCCTCGCCCGGCACCCCCGGGCCCGGTCGGGCATGCTGATCCTCGGCGGCGTCGCCCTCGTGCTCGCCGGGGTCGTGCTCTACGTCGTCCTCGGCCGCGACGTGTGGCCGACCGTGAGCGCCGACGTCGTCGCCCGCTCGCTCGTGCCCCACCACGTCGTGGCCGCCGGCCTCGTGTGGGCCGTCACCGGCGCCCTGTGGCGCTCCGTCGAGAAGGAGGACAGCGATGAGCCCGTCGAGCTCTGAGCGACCGCTCGTCACCGTGGTCGTGCCGACCCGGGACAACGAGCGCACGATCCGCGCCTGCCTGAGCTCCGTCGTCGCGCAGACCTACGAGCACGTCGAGCTCGTCGTCGTCGACAACCACAGCAGCGACGCGACCCCGCGCATCGCGCGGGAGCTCGCCGGCACCGTCGTCGTCGCCGGGCCCGAGCGCAGCGCGCAGCGCAACACCGGGATCGCGGCGGCCCGCGGCGAGTGGGTGCTGTGGCTCGACAGCGACATGGTCCTGCCGGCGCGCACGATCGACGTCGCCGTCGACACCGCCCTGGCGACCGGTGCGTCGGCCGTCGCGCTGCCCGAGCGCACCGTCGGCGAGGGCTTCTGGACGGCCTGCCGCGCGCTGGAGCGCGAGTGCTACCTCGACGACCCGTGGCTGCACAACCCGCGTCTCGTGCGTCGCGAGCTGCTCCTCGGCGACGCGGGCTTCGACCTGTCGATGTCCGGCCCGGAGGACGCCGACCTGCGGATGCGGCTGCGCGACGCAGGTCGCCACATCGAGCTCGCCCCGGTGATCGTCGACCACGACGAGGGGCGGCTGACGATCGCCGACGTCCTGCGCAAACGCTACTACTACGGCCGCAGCATCCCCGCCTTCGCCGCGCAGCACGAGGGCGCGGTCTCGGCGCAGGGCCGCGCCGTCCTGCGCTCGTACGCCCGCAACCACCGGCGGCTGCTGCGCGACCCCGGGCACGCCGCCGGGATGGTCGCGATGCGATCGCTCGAGGTCGTCGGGTACGCCCTCGGCGCCCGCCGCGGGCGGGCCGACCGGGCGCGGGGGACGAAGGGGTGACCCGTCGCCTCCTGTGGGTCTCTCTGCCCGACCAGCGGGCCCGGCGCGAGCTGTACTGGATGTCGCGCATGCCCGGCACGCACGTCACCGCGCTCGCCCAGCAGGAGCCGGTCGGCGACATCACCTGGGTGCCGAGCACCTACGTGCGCCCGGTGCGCCGCTTCGTCGAGGCCGGCGCGCTCGCCTGGGTCCGCGGGCTCGACGAGCAGCGCGCCGAGGACCACGACTGGGTGACCTCGCTCGAGCTGTGCTCGCTCGTCACCGGCCAGGCCTCGGCGTGGCGTCGGCGGGCCCGGGCTCGCGGGGCCCACCCCCTCCAGGCCGTCATCACGTGGGAGAACCTGCCCGACCAGCCGTTGTACCGGGTGCCGCCCTACCGGCAGGCCCTCGAGAGCTGTCGTGACGCCGACCTGCTCCTGTGCATGGTCGACGCGGCGCGAGACCACCTCCTCGCGCGCGGCTTCGACGACGAGCTCATCCGTGTCGTCAAGCCCGGCGTCGACACTGAGCTCTTCGTGCCCGCCGAGCAGCCCGTGAGCGAGCCCGTCGTCGTCTTCGCCTCGCCGCTCGCGGCGAACAAGGGCATCGACCGGGTGCTCGAGGCGATGCGGGTCGTGCGGGCGCGGGTGCCCGACGCCCGGCTCCTCGTCGCCGGCCGCGGCCCGCTCGAGCACCTCGTCCACGAGGCGGCCGCGCGACCCGGCTCGGGGGTCGAGCACGTGGGCACCCTGGACGCGCCCGGCGTCGCGGCTCTGCTGCGCTCGGCCGCGGTCTTCGTCACCGCACCGCGCCCGACGTGGAAGTGGACCGAGCAGCTCGGGCTGGCCTACCTCGAGGCCCAGGCGAGCGGGCTGCCCGTCGTCACGACGGCGTGCGGCACGAACGACGAGGCGGTCCACGCCCCGAACTCTCTCGTCGAGGACTCCGTCGAGGCGATCGCCGACGCGCTCGTCGGATGGCTCGAGGACCCCGCCCGGCGAGCCGAGGTCGGGGCGCTCAACCGCTCTCGGATGCTTGCCGAGCACGACCTGCCGACCCAGTGCGCGGCGATGGGCGAGGCGTTCGCCGAGGTCGAGGCGCTGCACCGCTCGTGAGCACGCTGCGCGGCGCCCGTCTCGGGGCCCTCGTCGGCCTCGTCCTCGGGGTGCTCGCGCTCGGGCCGGCCCTGGCCCCCGGGTACACGCTGCACTACGACATGGTCTTCACCCCGCAGCTGCCGCTGTCGGCGCGCACGCTGGGGGTGGACGGCTCGGTCCCGCGCGCGGTCCCGAGCGATCTCGTCGTCGCGCTCGTCTCGACGCTCGTGCCCGGCTGGGTGGTGCAGAAGGTCGTGCTGCTCGGGTCCTTCGTCGTCGCCGGCGCCGGTGCGGGGCGTCTCGCGACGACCCGGCCGGGCAGCGTCGCCGCCGCCGCTCTCATGACGTGGAACCCGTGGGTGGCCGAGCGGCTGGCCATCGGGCACTGGGTCTACGTCGCCGGCCTCGCTCTGCTCCCGTGGGTGCTGGGCGCAGCCGTGGCCCACGTGCGGGCCCGCGCTGACGGTCCGGCGCGCGAGCGCTGGGCGCTGCCCGTCCTCCTCGTGCTCGCCGGGCTCGGCGGGTCGACCACCACCCTGCTCGCCGCGATCGTCGCGGCGGTCGCCGTCGTCGCGGCCGGCACCGGACGACGAGACCGGGCGCGCGGTCTCGCCGTCGTCGCCGTGGTGAGCCTCGTGGTCTCCGCCGCGTGGTGGTGGCCCTTCCTCACCGCGGCCCCGTGGAGCGCCGACCCCTCCGGGGTCGAGGCCTTCGCGACGACCGCCGACACCCCCTTCGGCCTCCTCGGCTCGGCCCTGCTCGGCGGCGGCATCTGGCACGAGCCGTCGTGGCCGGTCGAGCGCACCGGGGTGCTCGTCTCCGGGGTCGCCCTCCTGCTCACCCTCGCCGTGCTCGTCGCCGCCCTCGCGCGGCGGTCGTGGTGGGCCGACCCCCGCCGTCGCTCGGCGGCCCTCGTCGGGCTGCTCGCGCTGGTCCTCGCCGTGGTCCCGGCCACCGGGCCCGGTGCCGCCCTGACGACGGCGCTCGTCGAGCACGTGCCCGGCGCCGGCCTGCTCCGCGACTCGCAGAAGCTCCTCGCCCCCGCCGTCCTGCTCCTGGCCGTCGCCGCGGGCGCCGTCGTCGACGGCCTCGTGCGAGCACGGGCCGGCGTCGTCCTCGTCGTCGCCGCGGTCGTGTGGCCGGTCGCGACGCTGCCGGGTCTCGCCCTCGGGAGCGCGGGCGCCTGGGGGAGCGTCGACTACCCGGCCGCGTACGTCTCGGCCGCGGCCGCCGTCGACGACGCACCCGGGCAGGGCGCCGTCCTCGTCCTGCCGTGGAGCACCTACCGGGCCTACCCCTGGGACGCAGGTCGGGTCGTGCTCGACCCGTGGGACCGGCTCGTGCGGCGCGACGTCGTGCGCAGCGACGACCTGCCCGTGTCGGGGAGACGGGTGGTCGGGGAGGACCCGCGGGCGGCCGAGGTCGGCGAGCTGCTCCGCGGCGACGCCCCCGCGGCCGAGCAGCGCGAGCGGCTGCGTGCGCTCGGCGTGCGCTACGTCCTGCTCGACGCGAGCCAGCCCGGCGACCCCACGACGAGCACCGACCTCGGCGGAGCCGTCGTCGTGAGCGAGGGCGGGCTCACCCTCACCGATCTCGGGCCGACCTCGGTCGCGCCGCGACGTGATGCGCCGGTCGGCCTCGTCCTGGCCGTTCTCGGGTCGCTCCTCGTCCTCGTCGGCGCGGCCCGGGCGCACCGGCGGGCGCCCGCACGGCGTCGCGCGGACGACGCGACGCGCGGGTAACATCGTGACGAGCATCGCCCTCGCGGGCGCGACGCCACGGCTACACTGACGCCGGAACCCACGAGAGGACGTGCAGTGAACAACGACAACAAGGTCGCCTACAACGTCGCCGGCGCTGTCATCGGCGCGTTGCTCGCCGCCGTCGCGATCTTCTCGATCGTCCAGGTCCAGAGCAGCGCCCAGACGCCGCAGGAGCACACCCGGCTGATCTCGTACGACAGCTGAGTCCCACGCATCACGAAGGGGGAGGACCGGGCCGGTCCTCCCCCTTCGTCGTGCCCGGCGGTCAGGCCCGCAGCGGCTCCGGCTCGGGCAGACGGTGCTCCAGCGCCGCGTCGCGGGGCGCGAGGAGGGCGTCGAGGTCGATGACGTCGTCCTGGTGGCGCGGGGCCAGCCCGAGGACCGAGGCGATGACGTGCTCGAGGCGCAGCCCGGTGCGGTGCCAGTCGAAGGACGCGGCGTAGGTGCGCGCCGCCCGACCGAGGTCCTCGCGCAGGCACGGGTCGTCGAGCAGGGTGCGCACGTGCTCCTCGAGCTGGGCCCGGTCGTCCGCGAGCAGGCCGGTGCGGCCGTGGACCATCGACTCGCTCGGCCCGCCGGCGAAGGAGTACGCGACCGCGGGCGTGCCGTGCAGCCCGGCCTCGACGATCGTCAGGCCCCAGCCCTCCTTGTGCGAGGGCATGACGACGACCCAGGAGGTCGCGAGCAGCCGGTGCTTGTCCTCCTCGCTGACGAAGCCGTGCATCCGCACCCGGTCGGCGACCCCGCGCTCGCGGGCGTGCGCGACGATCTCGTCGGCCCAGTAGCCGTCGCCGACGACGTGGAGCACGAGACCGGGGTGGTCGACCTCGAGCTCGGCGAGGAGGTCGACGGCCTGCTCGACGTGCTTGTGCGGGACGAGGCGGCCGAGGAAGAGCAGGCTCGGCTCCGCGGTGCGGGGGAGCGCGGCGTAGGTGTCGAGGTCCGCGGGGCGGTCGTTGCCCGAGTACACGAGGTCGACCCGCTCGCGGTCGACGCCGAGACCGACGAGCTCGTCCCGGGTCGAGCGCGAGACGGTGACGTACCGGCTGCGCCGGTAGACCCACGGGGCCAGGCGCGACTCGAGCGCCCAGCCGAGCCGGGCCAGCCGGGGGCCGAAGACCGCCGACCACTGGTCCTTGTGGACGTGGTGGACGACGTCGATGACCGGGACGGGCGAGACGAGCGGCGACCAGAAGGGCACGCCGTTCTGGACGTCGAGGACGACGTCGTACTCGTGACCGCGGCGCAGGACGTGCCACAGCCCGTGGAGGTAGCAGGTGAAACGGCCGCCGCGGCGGCGCACGACGACGTCGCCGTGCCGGTCCTCGCGTCGGGCCCCGGGGAAGCGGGCGGTGTGGATGACGACCTCGTGCCCCTGGGCCGTGAGGACCTCGGAGGTGCGCTCGGTGAAGGTCTCCGCACCCCCGGCCTCGGGGTTCTCCCGGTCGCGCCAGGACAGGTAGAGGATGCGCAGCGCCCCGTCGGCGCGGCTCGTCGTCGAGCTCCGTCGTGCCACCTGGCCCTCGTCCTCCCGTTCGGCCACCGGGGCGCCCCCGGTGCGACGGTTAGGGTAACCCCGTGGGTTACCGGACGGTAGGCGAAGGGCGGTCGCGGGCGTGTGAGATCTGCCGCTCGTGGAGCCGGGGCTGGGCGATCGGCCGCGACCAGGTCCTGTGGCGCTGCGAGGAGTGCGGCCACCTCGAGCGCGACCTCGAGCACTGCCCGGCGTCGCACCGCGACCTCGCCTACGGAGGGGAGGCCACCCTCGACCGGGTCCGTCTCGACCTCACCTACCGGCTGCTCGTACGCGGCGGCGTCCCCGCGTCGGTCTTCGAGATCGGCTACGGCGCCGGGCACCTGCTGCGCCGATTCCTCGACGACGGCGCCCAGGTCGCCGGCGTCGACCCCGACCAGCTGGGGGTCCACGTCGACCCGGAGGTGACCCGCCGCGGACGCCTGCACCGTGGCGGTGTCGAGGAGATGGCCGGCGAGGACCTCGGCCGCCACGACCTCGTCTACGGCATCCATGTCGTCGAGCACGTCGCCGACCCGGCGGCGACCTTCGCGACGGCCCGCGCCCTGCTGCGACCCGGCGGCACGCTCAGCCTCATCACCCCTGCCGGAGACTCGAGCGGTCTGCGCCTGCACGGCGAGCACTGGTGGATGCTCGAGGACCCCACCCACGTCCGCTTCTTCACGGCGCGCTCGCTCGCCCGGGCCGCTCATGACGCGGGCCTCGTCGACGTCGAGGTGCGTCGCCCGGTCCTCGACAGCCTGAGCGTCGAGGTCGCGAGCCTGGCTCGACGCCGGGGGCGGCCGGCGCCCGGTGGCGTCCTGGCCTCGCGCCCGATGCTCGCGGCGTCGGTGGCGAGCGTGCCGGCCGTCGTCGCCGCCCGGCTGGCGCGCCCGGCGCTGCGCCCGACCCTGCAGCTCGTGGCCCACGCGCCTGCGTGATGATGGCGCCGTGAGCGACGACGTGCGGCGACCCGTGCCCCGGCGCGGCCTGCGCCGCTCGGTGCGGCTCTTCCGCGTGTTCCTGCTCGAGCAGAGCGAGCCCGACGTCTTCTACTCCGCTCTCGCGCACGACTCGCGCGACCTCCTCGCCGAGTGGGTCGAGCTCGACGGCGCGAGCCTCGTCGACGTCGGCGCGGGCCCGGCCGACTTCGCGCGGGTCTTCCGCGGGGCCGGCGCCCGCTACGTCCCGCTCGACCATGACCCGACGGTGGCCTCGGTGCGCGACGGGGGCGTCGTGGGCGACGCGTCCCGGCTGCCGCTCGCCGACGGCAGCGTCGACGTCGTCTTCTCCTCCAACGTCTGGGAGCACGTGCGCGACCCGCGCGGGGTGGCCGACGAGATGCTGCGGGTCACCCGGCCGGGCGGGGTGGTCCTCCTCAGCTACACGAACTGGCTGTCCCCGTGGGGCGGTCACGAGACCTCGCCGTGGCACTGGCTCGGCGGGGAGCGCGCCGTCCGCCGCTACGCCCGGCGCCACGGCCACCCGCCGAAGAACAGGGTGGGCGAGACCCTGCACCGGGTGAGCGTCGCCGACGGACTGCGGTGGGCGCGCGCGAGCGGCGCCGAGGTCCTCGTGGCCCGCCCGCGCTACCTGCCCGACGCGGCCCGTCACCTCCTGCGCGTCCCGGGGCTGCGCGAGGTGCTCACGTGGAACCTCCTGCTCGTCCTGCGCCGGCGATGAGCGCCGCCCACGACGAGCGCGTCGCGGTGCTGCGCGCCCGGTGGCACCGCCTGCTCGTCGTCGCCGGGCTCGCGCTCCTGCCGTGGCTCGTCGCCCCGGGGCGGGTGCAGCCGGACACGAAGCTCGACCTCACCGTCTCGCCGTGGCGCTACCTCGAGCGCTCCACCCACGCCTGGAGCACCCACAACGGCGTCGGCGAGCTGCAGAACCAGGCGTACGGCTACCTCTTCCCCATGGGGCCGGTGCACGGGGTGCTCACGAGCCTGGGGATGCCCGCCTGGGGGGTGCAACGGGTGTGGTGGGCGCTCGTGCTCGTCGTCGCCGTCCTCGGCGCCGAGCGCCTGCTGCGTCGCCTCGGCGTCCCCGGCACGGTGCCGGCCCTGCTCGGGGGTGCGCTCTACGCGCTCTCGCCCCGGGTGCTCACCATGCTCTCGGAGAGCTCGGTCGAGCTGTGGCCCTACGCGCTCGCCCCCTGGCTGGTCCTCGTCGTGCTGCCCCTCGCCGACCCGGCCGCGGGGTGGCCCGAGCTGCGTCGCTCGGCGGTGCGCACCTGCGCGCTCACGGTCTGCCTCGGCGGGGTCAACGCGACGGTCGACCTCTTCGCCCTCGCCCCGGCGGCGCTGTGGGTCCTCGCCGCCGCGCGAGGTCGCACCCGGCGGAGGGCCGCCGGGCTGTGGCTGCTCGCCGTGCTCGTCGGGTCCGCCTGGTGGCTCGCCCCGCTGCTCGTGCTCGGCCGGTACTCCTACCCCTTCCTGGACTACATCGAGCTCGCGGCGACGACGACCGGGGTGACCGGCGTCGTCAACGTGCTCCGCGGAGCGGACCACTGGCTGGCCTACATCCTCACCGACGCCGACCACCCGGTGTGGCAGTCGGGCTGGGTCCTCGCGCAGAGCGCGGTGGCCGTCGTCGCCACGTGCGTGCTCGCCGGGCTCGCGCTCGCCGGGCTGCTCGCCCACCGGGCCGCGCCGGACGTCGGACGCGGGGCAGACCGCGACGTCGCGCCGGACCGCGACCCCGTCGCCGCTGCCTCGCGTCGATGGGCGCTCGTGTGCCTGCTCCTCGGCGTCGTCGTCATGGCGGTCGGTCGCACGGGCACCGCCTCGGGGCCCCTCGCGCCGCTCGTGCAGGACCTGCTCGACGGGCCGGCGGCGCCGCTGCGCAACGTCCACAAGGCCGACCTGCTCGTCCGCCTCCCGCTCGCGCTCGGCGCGGCGCTCCTCGCCGCCCGGGTCGGCTCGCCGGTCCCGGGCCGGCGGGTCCTGCGCCAGGCCGGCGCGGTCGCACTCACCCTGGCCGTCGTCGGGTCGGTGCTGCCGGTGTGGCAGGGGCGGGTGGCCGACGCCTGGGGGTACGAGCGCATCCCGCTCGAGGTGCGCCAGACGGCGGGCGACCTCGACCGCGCCGCGCAGCGCGACGGGGGGAGCACCCTCGTCCTGCCCTCGGCCCGGATGGCCCACCTGTCCTGGGGACGCACGAACGACGAGCCGCTCAGCGCCCTCGCCGAGAGCCCGGTCCTCGTCCGGGCGGCCGCGCCGCTCGGCCACCCCGGGTCGACCCGCCTCGTCGACCGGGTCGACCGCCTCGCGTCCTCCGGGCGGGCCCAGCCCGAGCTCGCGTCGGCGCTGCGCCGGCTCGGCGTGAGCCGGGTCGTCCTGCGCTACGACGGTGCGCCCGACGAGCCGACGTCCGACCCCTTCGCCATGGAGGCCGCGCTCGTCGCGAGCCCGGGGATCGAGCACGTGCGCACCCGAGGGGCCGGTCGCACCGCCCTCACCCAGTGGGCGGTCGACCCCGACCCGGCGGTGACGGAGGGGGTGCGCAGCGACCCCGTGGGCGCGGTCACCGTGGCCGCCGCCTCGCCCGAGGGCGTGCTCGACCTCGAGGCCACCGGCGTGGTCCGCCCCGGTGCGCCGGTCGTGCTCGCCGGTGACGCCGGGCCGCTGGGCCGGGACCCGCAGGTGGTCACCGACACCCTGCGGTGGCAGCTCTACAACGCCGGGCGGCCCGCGGCCTCCGCGACCTCCCCGACCGTCGCCCAGGACGACCCCCGGCCAGGGACGACCGGGGCCCGGGCCCTGCCCCCCGGCGACGTCCTCGGCCGGGCGACGACCCGGACCTGGCCGGGCTACCGCTCCGTCGAGGTCAGCTCGACGGGTGCCGACCCCTTCGCCGGGGCCCGCGCCCCTGCCTCGGCGGGCCCGGGTGCCCTCGTCGACGGCGACCTCACGACGACCTGGGTCAGCGACCCGGACGACCCCGACCCTCGAGTCGTCCTCGAGCCCGACCGCCCTCTCGACGGGGGCGCGACCCCCGTCGTCGTCACGGTGCCCGACGGCCCCGCGCGGCCCGCACGGCTCGCGGTGAGCATCCCCGGCGGGGGTGCTGCGGGCTACCGCGACGACGTGGCCGTGCCGGCGACCGGCCGGCGGGTCACCCTCACGGTGCCCTCCGGCGGGCAGCGCGTCGAGATCGCCCCGCAGCGCGCCGCGGGCAGCTCCGTCGTCGGGCTGAGCGAGGTCGACCTCGGTGCGACGCCGACCTACCCGTGGACCCGGCGCGCGGGGACCGCGCTCACCCTGCCCGCCGCGCCCGGGGCCGAGGCCGCGCTGCTCACCCGGGACCCGCGGGCGGCCGCGTCGACCGCCCAGGGCGAGGACCCGGCGAGCCTGCGGCGCAGCGTCTCCGGCCTCGAGGGCGATCTCGCGGTGACGGCCTGGCTGCGCCCGCGCCCCGGTGCGGCCCTCGAGCACCTCCTCGACCGCGGGTGGGACCTCGCGGGCAGCACGCGCGGCGACCAGGAAGACGTCGGCGCGTCGCTGCGCTCCAGGCCGGGGGCGGCACTCGACGGCGACCCGCAGACGCGGTGGCAGCCCGACGCGGGTGAGGACCGGCCCCGCCTCGTCGTCGACCTCGGCTCGGCCCAGCCGGTGAGCCAGATCAGGCTCGGAGCACGCCTGGGTGGCCTCGTGCGGGTCAACACCGACACCGGCGCGTGGCTCGTGCCCGCGCAGGCCGGGGCTCTCGACGTGCCGGCGGGCACGACGCGGCGCGTCGAGCTCGTCTTCGAGCGATCCGGCGAGTGGGTGGCGCCGGAGGTCGAGCTCGTCGGTCCGGCCCGTTCGGCGGCGGGACCGGTGACGACGGCGTGCGGGCAGGCCGGTCGCGTGCGCGTGGACGGCGCGGCCGTCGACCTCGAGGTGACAGCGAGCCCGGACCAGCTGATCGCCGGGACGGTCCTGCCCGCCCGGACCTGCCCGGCAGCGGCGCCCGTCGCGCGCCCGGAGGGCATCGCCGTCGAGGCCGTCGCCGGCGAGGCCTTCGTGCCCGAGCGGGTGCTCCTGCGCACCCCCGGGGCCCAGCCCGGCACCACGCCGACGCCGGCCCGCGCCGTCGAGGGCGTGAGCGGCGAGGCCGAGGACCGGACGATCACCCTCGGCGCAGGCGGTGACAGCGTCGTGACGACCGACCAGGGAGCCAACCGCGGGTGGCGAGCGACCGACGCGGAGGGCCGGGTGCTGCGCCCGGTGACGGTGGACGGGTGGCGCCAGGGCTTCGTCGTGCCGGCAGGGGAGGCCGGTGCCGTCCGGGTGGACTTCGTGCCGTCGACGACCCATCGGGTCGGCCTCGCGGTCGGCGGGGTGCTCGCCGTCGTCGCGCTCCTCGCCGGGGCGGCGAGCCTGCTCGGCGGGCGTCGCCGGTCCGTCTCGGCCGCAGCGGCGCCCGTCTCGTTCGCCGGGCCCGACCCAGGACGGCCCATGACCGACGGGCGCACCACCGCGGGACCCGCGCCGGTGTGGGGGGCGCCGCTCCTCGCCGCCCTCGTCGGGCTCCTCGTCGCCGGGCCTCTCGGCCTGCTCGCGGCGGCGGCCGCCTCGCTCGTGCCCGCGCGGGCGCGCAGCGCTGCCGTCGTCACCCTCCTCGGCGTCGCGGGGGTGGCCCTGTCGGTGCTCGGGGTCGCCGAGCGGCAGTCCCTCGGCGCGCTCGTCGCCCAGCTCCTCGGCAGCGCCGTGCTCGGGCTCGTCAGCGCGGGGCTGCTGCGCCCGCGGGCGACCCGACCGGCTCCTGCCGCAGGCGCCGCAGGGCCGGACGCTCCACCCCCACCCAGGTGAGCGCCGCGAGCCCGAGGCTGATGACGAGCACCGCGACGAGCAACCACCCCGCGGGGACGGCGAAGAGCGGCAGCGAGAGCGTGGCGAAGAGCACCTGCAGCACGAGGACGTGCCACAGGAAGACGCCGTACGACAGGTCGCCGGCCCAGCGGGCGGCCCCGGCGGCGGGAGACCTCTGGACGCGCTCGTCGGCACCGCGGGCGAGCGCTGCCGCGAGGAGCAGCGCGGCGAGCACCGCGTAGAGCAGCTCCTTGACGACGGCCTCGGCCGGTGACGGCGCGGCGAGGTCGCGGGGGCCGGCGAGGGGGGTGCACGCGACGAGCAGGACGATACCGGCCGTGAGCACGAGCGTGCCGGGGCTCGTCGCGACCGTCTCGCGCAGCGCGCCCCAGCGCGCGGGCAGGGCTGCGCCGTCCAGCGAGACGACCGCGGCCACCAGCCCGACGGCGAACCACGCGGCGTGCCCGACGACCGACGTCGCGAGCGGCCCGGACCACCCGGCGCCGGGGGCCGAGGCGGCCAGGGCCTGGACGGCGAGACCGACGAGAGCGAGGACGAGGACACCGCAGAGGACGGCCCGCCCGCGCGCCGCGCCGGGCAGGCGGCGCAGGAGGACGCCGAG
This sequence comes from Janibacter melonis, assembly GCF_020567375.1. Taxonomy (GTDB): domain Bacteria; phylum Actinomycetota; class Actinomycetes; order Actinomycetales; family Dermatophilaceae; genus Marihabitans; species Marihabitans melonis. The sequence continues at coordinate 124,478 of NZ_JAJBZM010000001.1, forward strand.
GGCGCCCGCCGCGAGGGGGAGGAGCAGGTAGAAGCACACCTCGGTCGTCAACGACCACGTCTGGGTGAAGGACTGGAAGGTCGGGCCGACGAGGCCCTGCCCGACGACGAGGTGCACGAGCACCGTGCGCACCGACACTGGGTCGGCGGCACGACCGCCGATGACGAGCGCGGCGAGGACCACGGCCGCGAGGACGAGCAGGTAGGCGGGCAGGATCCGCACGGCTCGGTGGCGGGCGTAGCGCGCGACCCGAGCGGGGGGCGGGTCGTCGGCCAGCGCCCGGGCGACCGCGGGGCGCCCCAGGAGGTAGGCGGAGATCGCGAAGAAGACCGCGACGCCGCTGTCGCCGCGGGCGGCGAGCGCCCCGAGCACGCCGTCGCGGGACGCGCCCGACCAGAAGCCGACGTGCGAGACGAGGACGAGCAGGGCGCCGACGCCGCGCAGCGCGTCCAAGGTCACCACCCGATGCCGCTGCACGTGTCCCACCACCCCGTCGTCCTCACCTACTCTTCGGTAGTCACGAGCCAGTGTGGACTACGAGAGAGGGACGTCATGGATGCGGTCCGGCCGGTGCTGCGCGCCCGCGCCCCCCTTCGCGTCTCCTTCGCCGGAGGCGGCACCGACGTCTCCCCCTTCCCCGAGCGCGAAGGGGGAGCGGTCCTCTCCGCGACGATCAGCAGCTACGCCTACGCGACGCTGCGGCCGCGATCGGACGGGCGGATCACCGTCGAGTCCCACGACTACGGCACCTCCATCGGCTACGAGGTCGGCGGGCCGGTGGTCTTCGACGGGCACCTCGACCTGCCCAAGGCCGCGATCAGCCGGATCATGGCCTTCGACGGGGCGATGGAGTCCCAGGGCTTCGACCTCTTCCTGCACACGAACGCCCCGCCCGGCTCCGGTCTGGGGAGCTCGAGCGCGGTCATGGTCGCCGTCATCGACCTCGTCGCCCGCCACTGCGGCATCCACCTCGACCCCTACGAGATCGCCGCCCTGGCCTACCGGCTCGAGCGCGACGACCTCGGCATCCCCGGGGGCTACCAGGACCAGTACGCGGCAGCCTTCGGCGGCTTCAACTTCATGGAGTTCCGCGGCGAGGGCGATGTCGTCGTCAACCCGCTGCGCGTCCAGGCCGACACGGTGCACGAGCTCGAGCACAACATGCTCCTCGCCTACACGGGTCGCACCCGCGTGAGCGACCACATCATCGAGGACCAGGTGACGCGCTACGAGAGCGGCGAGCACGAGGCGGTCGCCGGGCTGCGCGCCCAGCGCGACCTCGCCGACGCGATGAAGATCGCCCTGCTGCGCGGCCGGGTCGACGAGGTGGGCCGCCTCCTCGGCGAGGCCTGGCGCGAGAAGCAGCGGATGTCGACGCGCATCGCGACGCCTCTCATCTCCGAGGCGGTCGAGAGGGCGCTCGAGGTCGGCGCGCTCGGCGGCAAGGTGACCGGCGCCGGCGGCGGTGGGCACATGATCTTCATCTGCGAGTTCGAGCGGCGGCACATCGTCGCCGACACCCTCATCGGCATGGGGCTCTCGGTCTCGGAGTTCACCTTCACCCAGCACGGCGTGACGACGTGGCGGGGGCGGCGATGAGCGCCGACGTCGTCGCCGCCCGGCTGCGGGCCGGGACGCTCGCCTGGTCCCGCCTCGCCGAAGACCTCGCCGAGCCCGCGCTCGTCGCCCAGGTCGAGGCGGCCGGCTCGGTGGTCGTCGAGGCGCTGCGCGAGGGCCGGACCCTCCTCGTCGCCGGCAACGGCGGCTCGGCGGCCATCGCCAGCCACGTCGCGGCGGAGTTCCTCGGCAAGTGCGTCCACGACCGCCACCCGCTCCCGGCGATCTCGCTCGCCGAGTCGCACAGCTCGCTCACCGCGATCGGCAACGACTACGGCTTCGAGCAGGTCTTCCTGCGCGGGGTGCAGGCCTTCGGCCGCGAGGGCGACGTGCTGCTCGCGATGTCGACCTCGGGAGCGAGCCCGAACGTCCTGCTCGCCGTCGAGGAGGCCCGCGCCCGCGGTCTGCGCACGGTCCTCATGGTCGGGGAGCGGGGCGAAGGACGCCGCGGCCTGGCCGAGCACACGCTCGTCGTGCCCTCGGACGAGACCCCGCGCATCCAGGAGGTCCACATGCTGTGGGCCCACGCGTGGTGCGAGGCGGTCGACGAGGTCCTCGCCGACGAGGCGGGGACGCGCGGTCCGTGACCGGCCCGCACCCGGCCGACGGGCCGCCGATCCCGCCGGCAGGGGAGGGCGCCCCCTTCGACCTCGTGCTCCTCGACCGTGACGGGACGCTCAACGTCCAGGTCGTCGACGACTACGTGAGGGAGCCGGGGGCGCTGCGCCTGCTGCCCGGTGCGGCGGCGGCCGTAGGGCGGCTGCGTGCCGCGGGCTGCCGGGTCGTCGTGGTCACCAACCAGCGCGGCGTCTCGCGCGGGCTGATGACGCTGACCGACCTCGACGCCGTGCACGAGCGTCTCGAGGAGGAGCTGGCCGCGCGGGGCGCCGCGCTCGACGCCGTCCTGTCCTGCGTGCACGCGGCGGGGGAGTGCGGGTGCCGCAAGCCCGCGCCCGGTCTCCTCGACGAGGCCTTCCGGCGCGCCCCGTGGGCCGCGCGCGAGCGCAGCGTCCTCGTCGGCGACAGCGGCTCCGACCTCGCCGCGGCGCGCGCCGCCGGCGTCCCGGCTCGTCGGGTCGGGCCGGCCGGCGCGGCCCCGTCGTTGCTCGACGTCGTCACCGACCTCCTCCAGGGGCGCGACGGGTGATCCCGCGGGCGGCGCACCGCTCCGACGACCGGTGCGGCGGTGTGACGTCCCCTACGCTGTGCGCAGGTTCCGGGCCGCGCGATCTCAGTGCTACTGTCCGGTAGGTTTTGCTGGCGGACCAAGGAGGGTTCACACGTGCGCAAGGTTCTTCCGGCAGTGGTCATCGGGCTCGGTGCATTCCTGCTGACGATGGGTCTGCTGCTCAAGTTCGTGGCCTACCCGCGCCTGGCCGTCGTCCCCCTCGACATGAACACGCAGGCCGTCGTCGTCGACGACGACGCGAGCTTCTTCGACGCCGACAACGTCAAGCCCGCCACGGGCAAGCTGACGACGATCTCCACCGTCATCGGCGACCCGCAGGCCTCCGAGGACGCCTCGGAGCAGACCGGGCGCAAGGTCGCGGTGTGGGAGCTCGGGCAGAAGTCGGACAACAACGACGACAACTACCCGATGTCCGCGAGCACCGAGCGCGTCGCCTTCGACCGGACCACCGGCGAGGCGATCAACTGCTGCGAGGAGAACGTCGACGGCACCCAGGTGACCCACGAGGGCCTCGTCGTGAAGTTCCCCTTCGACACCCAGCCGGTCGACACCTACCGCTGGTGGGACGGCAACACCAAGGCGGCCTACCCCGTGAAGTACGAGGGCGAGGACGAGGTGCAGGGCATGGGCGTGTACAAGTTCACGACCGACGTGCCGCTGACGAAGTACGCCACCCGCGAGCTGCCCGACTACGCGCTGGGTCTCAAGGACGCCGGCCCCATCCAGGCCGACCGCTACTACTCGAACAAGCGCACCTTCTACGTCCAGCCCGCGACCGGCGTCATCATCGACCGCGTCGAGGAGCAGCACCAGGAGTTCCGCGCCCCGGGTGCGGAGACTCTCGACGCGCTCGACACGACGTCGCGCTTCACCCAGGAGACGGTCGACGCCAACGTCGAGGAGTACAAGTCCAAGGGCGCGCTCCTCGCCGCCGTCAACGGCCCGGCGTCCTACGCGATGATCGTCCTCGGGGTGCTGCTGCTGCTCGCCGGCGTGCTCCTCTCGCTCGTCCTCGGACGTCGCCGCCGCGAGGACGCCGCCCACGCGCAGCCCGCCTACGCCGGCACCCCGGCCTACTACGACAGCCCGGCCCACGGGGACGCCCCCGCGCCGGTCGACCCCGACCAGGACACCGTGCGGCGCTCGGACCTGCGGCGCGACGGCTGACGTGCGGGTCGTCGTCACGGGTGGCGCCGGGTTCCTCGGCTCCCACCTGTGCGAGCGGCTGCTCGCACGCGGTGACTCGGTCGTCTGCCTCGACAACTTCGTCACGGGGTCGGCGGCCAACCTCGCCCACCTCGCGCACGACCCGCGCCTCGAGGTCGTCGAGGTCGACGTCACCGACGACATCGACGTGGCCGGCGAGGTCGACCTCGTCCTGCACTTCGCGTCGCCGGCCAGCCCGGTCGACTACCTCAAGCTGCCGATCGAGACGCTCAAGGTGGGCTCGATCGGGACGCTCCACGCGCTCGACCTCGCCCAGCGCACCGGCGCCCGCTTCGTGCTCGCGTCGACCTCCGAGGTCTACGGCGACCCGGCGGTGCACCCGCAGCCGGAGAGCTACTGGGGCAACGTCAACCCCGTCGGGCCCCGCGGGGTGTACGACGAGGCCAAGCGCTTCGCCGAGGCGATCACGCTCGCCTACCGCACGACCCACGGGGTCGACACGGGGATCGTGCGGATCTTCAACACCTTCGGTCCGCGGATGCGGCCCAACGACGGTCGGGCCATCCCCAACTTCATCCGTCAGGCCCTCGCCGGCGAGCCGGTGACCGTCGCCGGGGACGGCAGCCAGACCCGCTCCATCTGCTACGTCGACGACCTCGTCGACGGCATCCTCGCGATGGCCGACTCCGGGCATGCCGGTCCGGTCAACATCGGCAACCCGCACGAGATCTCGATGCTCGCCCTGGCCCGCTGGGTCATCGAGCTCACCGGCTCGAGCTCGAGCGTCGAGCACATCGTCCGACCCGTCGACGACCCCACCGTGCGCCAGCCCGACACGACCCTCGCTGTCGAGCTCCTCGGCTGGCAGCCGCGGGTCGAGATCGAGGACGCGCTGCAGCGCACCATCGAGTGGTTCCGCCAGGAGGCCGCCCACGGCCTCGACCTGCCGCCGCTCACGCCCGACGACACCGAGCACATCCTCTCGGGCCACTGACCCGGTCGGTCTCAGAGCGGCTTGTCGGCGACGACGACGAGCGTGCCCGGCAGGTGCTCGCCGCGCAGGGGCGACCAGCCGCCCCACGTCTGCTTGTTGCGCGCCGGCCACTCCGGCTCGACGAGATCGACGAGGGTCAGCCCGGCGCTGATGACCTCACGGACGCGGTCGCCGACGGTGCGGTGGTGCTCGACGTAGCTCACCTCGCCGAGGTCGTCGCTCTCGACGTACGGCGTGCGGTCGAAGTAGGAGCCGTGCGCGACCAGCCCCTCCGGGCCGGGGACGTCGGGGAAGGCCCACCGCACGGGGTGGCTCGTGGAGAAGGCCAGCCGGCCGCCGGGGCGCAGGACCCGCGCGAGCTCGTCGACGAGGGCCTGGCTGTCGGCGACGAAGGGGGTCGCGCCGTACGCGCTGAGGACGACGTCGAAGGAGTTGTCGGCGAAGGGGAGCCGCTCCGCCGGGCACTGGACGAGGAGCGGGCGGGGTCGCTCCGGGGACGCCGCGTCGATGAGCGCCGCCGTGCGCAGCATCCCCATCGACAGGTCGGTGGACACGACGCGCGCCCCCTGGTCGGCGGCCCAGCGCCCGCCTTGCGCGCCGCCGCAGCCGAACTCGAGGACGTCGAGGCCGTCGAGGTCGCGCTCGATGCAGCCGAGCTCGTGCTCGTGCCAGCCCTCGGGGCCCCACACGAGGTCGCGGTCGCCGAGGAAGGCGCCGTGCTCGAGGTAGTAGTCGAGGGCCTCGGCGTCCCACCACCCGCGGTTGGCGACGGAGGTCTCGTCGGGGTCGGACGGGCGACGGTCGACGCCGTGGGTCATCGCTCTCCTCGTGCGCTCGGGCGGCTTTTGGTGGTGGGTCCTCGTGTGGCTAGGATGGAGGGGTCTTTCCTGTGCTCCGCCCCGATCCTCCTCGGATCGCCGGCGCAGCCCACGGGGACATCGCAACTGTGGCACACGCACCACCTGCTGCAGGCGCACCCCGCACCACCTGTCCGCACAACGAACCTGTCCGCAACGGAGCTCCTACTACATGACTGCCACCACGGTCCCCGCGACCGCCCCCGAGATCGCTGTCAACGACATCGGATCTCAGGAAGACCTCCTCGCTGCCATCGACGCCACGATCAAGGACTTCAACGATGGCGACATCGTCGAGGGCCACATCGTCAAGGTGGACCGCGACGAGGTGCTGCTCGACATCGGCTACAAGACCGAGGGCGTCATCCCCTCGCGCGAGCTGAGCATCAAGCACGACGTCGACCCCGGCGAGGTCGTCGCCGTCGGTGACGCCGTCGAGGCCCTCGTCCTCCAGAAGGAGGACAAGGAGGGTCGTCTCATCCTGTCCAAGAAGCGTGCGCAGTACGAGCGCGCCTGGGGCACGATCGAGAAGATCAAGGAGGAGGACGGCGTCGTCACCGGCTCCGTCATCGAGGTCGTCAAGGGTGGTCTCATCCTCGACATCGGCCTGCGTGGCTTCCTCCCCGCCTCCCTCGTCGAGATGCGTCGCGTCCGCGACCTCCAGCCGTACGTCGGCAAGGAGATCGAGGCCAAGATCATCGAGCTCGACAAGAACCGCAACAACGTCGTGCTCTCGCGTCGTGCGTGGCTCGAGCAGACCCAGTCCGAGGTGCGCACCACCTTCCTCAAGGAGCTGCAGAAGGGCCAGGTCCGCACCGGCGTCGTCTCCTCGATCGTCAACTTCGGTGCCTTCGTGGACCTCGGTGGCGTCGACGGTCTCGTCCACGTCTCCGAGCTGTCCTGGAAGCACATCGACCACCCGGGCGAGGTCGTCGAGGTCGGCGACGAGGTCACCGTCGAGGTCCTCGACGTCGACATGGACCGCGAGCGTGTCTCCCTGTCGCTCAAGGCGACGCAGGAGGACCCGTGGCAGCACTTCGCCCGGACCCACGCGATCGGTCAGGTCGTCCCGGGCAAGGTCACCAAGCTCGTCCCCTTCGGTGCGTTCGTGCGCGTCGAGGACGGCATCGAGGGCCTCGTGCACATCTCCGAGCTGGCCGAGCGCCACGTGGAGCTGCCGGAGCAGGTCGTCCAGGTCGGCGCCGAGATCTTCGTCAAGGTCATCGACATCGACCTCGAGCGTCGCCGCATCTCGCTGAGCCTCAAGCAGGCCAACGAGGACGGCGCCAACCTCACCGAGTTCGACCCGACGCTCTACGGCATGGCCGCCGAGTACGACGAGCAGGGCAACTACAAGTACCCCGAGGGCTTCGACTCGGAGACCAACGAGTGGCTCGAGGGCTACGAGACGCAGCGCGAGGCCTGGGAGAAGCAGTACGCCGAGGCGCACGCCCGCTGGGAGGCGCACCGCGCCCAGGTCGAGAAGTCGGCCGCCGACGACGCGGCTGCCGCCGAGTCGGGCGAGTCGACGAGCTCGTACTCCTCGGACAGCGCCCCGTCCACGAGCAGCCAGGCCGCCCCGGCGTCCTCCGGCGGCTCCGCCGGGGGCACCCTCGCCTCCGACGAGGCGCTCGCGGCTCTGCGCGAGAAGCTCACCGGCAACTGACCTCAGGTCACCCCGTGCGAAGGGGGCCGCGCACCGCTCGGTGCGTGGCCCCCTTCGTCGTCCCCGCGAGCCCGCCTACAGTGGCGGCCATGCTGCACGTGGGACTCACCGGTGGGATCGGGTCGGGCAAGTCGAGCGTCGCGCGACGGCTCGCGGAGCTCGGCACGGTCGTCGTCGACGCGGACCAGGTGGCCCGCGACGTCGTGGCGAAGGGGGAGCCCGCCCTCGCCGCGGTCGTCCAGCGCTTCGGCCCGCAGGTCCTGCGCCCCGACGGCGAGCTCGACCGGCCGGCGCTCGGACGGGTCGTCTTCGCCGACCCCGAGGCGCTGCGCGCCCTCGAGGGCATCACCCACCCCGCCGTGTGGGAGCGCACCGCACTGCTGCGCGAAGAGGCCGCGGGCGCGGGAGCCGCGGTGCTCGTCCACGACATGCCGTTGCTCGTCGAGAAGCAGATGTCGCCCGAGTACCACCTCGTCGTCGTCGTCGAGACCCCCGTGGAGACGCGGGCGCGCCGGCTCGTCGAGCACCGGGGGATGCCCGAGGAGGACGCGCGCGCCCGGATGAGGTCGCAAGCCGACGACGAGGCCCGCCGCGCCGCCGCCGACGTCGTGCTCGACAACGACGGCACCCCGCATGAGCTCGTGGAGCAGGTCGACCGCCTCTGGCGCGAGCGGCTCGCCCCCTTCGCCGAGAACCTGCGCACAGGGACCCCGGCCGCGCGGGACGACCAGCCGGCGCACGACGGCCCCGACGAGCACCGCGGTGCACGGCTCGCCGATCGCGTCGCGCACGTGCTGGGGGAGCGGTCCGCGCAGGTCGTGCCGGTGCCGTCGACCAGGGGCGTCGAGCTCGAGGCCGCCCTGCGGCCAGGGGGCGCCGAGGGCGACCTCGTCGGCCTGCTGGCCGCCGCGGGATACGTGCGCGACGACACCTCGGCGGAGGAGCACGTCTACCTCGGGTGCGACCCCGGTCAGACGGTGCGGCTGCGGCTCGTCCCCTCGCCGCGGCCGGGCAGGCCGTAGCCGACGAGACCGGGCTGGGTGAGCGAGAGGTGACGGACCTTGATGGCGTCGCCCTCATTGCCGCCGACGGTGACGACGTCGTGCCCGCGCCGGGTGACGAGGAAGTGGACGTGTTCGCCGGGCATCGACCCCTTCGCCCAGACGAGCAGGTCACCGGGGACGGGCACGTACCCGCTCCCGGCCTCGCGGAAGCGCCCGGTGCCGCGCAGGTGATCGGTGAGGGTGAGGACGCCCGGGATGCGCCAGCCGCCCGAGGCCGGGTTGCGCAGAGGGACCCCGGCCTCGCGCAGGACCCACGAGGCGAAGTCGGCGCACCACGGCTCGACGACCCCCTCGGCGTACCTCGTGCCGGGTCCCTGGTCGGCGTGCTCGGCCCGTGCCGTCGTGAGGACGCGGCGACGCGTGGGCGGCAGCCCGCGGGGGATCGCCGGGAAGTCCGGGTCGACCTGGCCGAGGGTGGGTCGGGCCGGCCGCTGCGTCGCGGCGACCGGTGCGCAGGCCGCGAGCAGGCCGAGCGGTGCGGCGGCGAGCAGCGCCCGCCGACCGGGTCCGCGTCCGTCCCCCCGTGCCATGGACGTGATCGTAGACCTCCGGCGTCGTCGGCCCGCTCGCCTACGCTGCGGCCATGCCGTCCTACCGGGTCGCGATCGACGTCCACGAGACCCACCCGGGTGTCTCCCCGCCGAGCCTGCTCCCGCTCGCCGAGGAGCTCCTCGCGCGCACCCACCGCGTCGAGGACCGGTCGGTCGAGCTCGTCCGGATGCAGCCGCAGATCCACATGCGTTTCCTCGTCGAGACGAGCACCGACGGCCAGGAGGACGACGAGGCCGAGGGCGCCGTGCGCCGCCTCGTCGCCGATCTCACGGCGTCCGCCGTGCTCGGGCGGTGGGTCCTGCGCCGGGGACCCGGCGGGCACTGGCGGGTCGTGCGCGAGGGGGTCGCCCCGGAGCCGCCGGACGTGCCCGTCGACTTCTGATCAGGTCTGCGCGGCGCGCCCGGTGGTGGACTCGCGGGCCACGAGGGTCCACGGCACCGCGACCTCCTGGCTGGGGGAGGTGTCGCCGTCGATGCGCGAGACGAGCATCTCCAGCGCCCGTCGCGCGAGATGGGTGAGGTCGGGGGAGATGGTCGAGATCGAGGGGTTCGCGTACCGCGTCTCGGCGATGCCGTCGAAGCCGATGACCGCGACGTCCTCGGGCACCCGCACGCCGGCCTCGGCGCACGCCCGCACGGCGCCGACCGCCATGAGGTCGTTGAAGCAGAAGACGGCGTCCGGGGGCGAGGGCAGGGCGAGGAGCTGCTGCATCGCCGCGTACCCGTCGCCCCGCTCGAAGTGGGGCACCCCGACGACGAGCTCGGGGTCGTAGGCGAGACCGGCCGCGCGCAGCGCCTGCCGGTAGCCGCGCAGGCGCTCCGACGCGGTGCCGCGCACGGTCTCCCGCCCGATCGCCGCGACGCGCCGCCGGCCGAGCGTCAGGAGGTGCTCGGTGGCCGCGCGGCCCGCCGCGACCGAGTCGACGGCGATGTGGTCGTAGCCGGTGGGGGTCGGCCGCTCGCCGAGCAGGACCATCGGCAGGTCGTCGTCGCGACCGGCGATCTCGTCGGCCGAGAGCGCGAGCGGCGAGAAGATCACGCCGTCGATGACGTGCGAGCGCATCCCCTCGAGGACGACGCGCTCCGCGTGCTCGTCGCCCCCGGTGGCGTCGAGCAGCACGATGAAGCCCATCGCGGCCGCCTCGCTCGTCACCTTCGCGGCGAGCTCGGCGAAGTACGGCGAGTCCATCGCCGGCACGGCGAGGGCGAGGAAGCCCGCGCGCCCGTGCTTGAGGTTGCGGGCCGAGAGGTTGGGCCGGTAGCGCAGCTCCTCGATGGCGGCGGAGACCTTCGCCCGGGTCGCCTCAGTGACGTGGGGATGATTGTTGACGACGTTCGAGACCGTCTTGACCGACACCCCGGCCCGCTCCGCGACGTCCCGCAACCGTGCTGCCACGCCCGACCTCCTCCGCGGCACGTGGTCGTGCCGTCCTCACTCGTACCGCATCACGGGTGCGCCTGCACCCTCGGGACCGGCGCACCCCGTCGGGTGCATTTTCGTCCCGACCTCTGGACAAGCATGTCATCCGTTGTAAAGATGGCGCCCAGCACCCGCGTTTCCACCGTTGCAAAGGCGACGGCAAGAGCATCGGTGCAGGTCACGGCAATGTCGCCGAACGGTCGAGGAGGACCACCGCATGGGCCATGCCACCGTCAGGGTCGACCCGGCGTTCGCCGTCGGGCCGCTCAACCGGCGTCTCTTCGGCTCGTTCGTCGAGCACATGGGGCGGTGCGTGTACACGGGGATCTACGAGCCCGAGCACCCCAGCGCCGACGCCCTCGGCTTCCGTCGCGACGTCGCCGACCTCGTCCGCGAGCTCGGCGTCACCGTCGTGCGCTACCCGGGCGGCAACTTCGTCTCCAACTACCGGTGGGAGGACGGCGTCGGCCCGAAGGGGGAGCGCCCGGTCCGCCTCGACCTCGCCTGGCGCTCGATCGAGACCAACCAGGTGGGCACCGACGACTTCGTCGACTGGTGCCGCTCGGTCGACGTCGAGCCGATGATGGCCGTCAACCTCGGCACGCGCGGGATCGCCGAGGCGGTCGAGCTGCTCGAGTACTGCAACGGCGACGACGGCACGCAGGTGAGCGAGCGCCGGGTCGCCCACGGCCACGAGCAGCCGCACGACATCCGCGTCTGGTGCCTCGGCAACGAGATGGACGGCCCGTGGCAGATGGGCCACAAGACCGCCGAGGAGTACGCGCGGCTCGCCGAGGAGACCGCCCGGGCGATGCGCCGCCTCCAGCCCGACCTCGAGCTCGTCGCGTGCGGCTCGAGCAACCGGGGGATGCCGACCTTCGGGACGTGGGAGCGGGTCGTCCTCGAGCGCTGCTTCGACCTCGTCGACCACATCTCGGCGCACGCCTACTACGAGCCGCACGACGGCGACCTCGACTCCTACCTCGCGTGCGCCGAGGACATGGACCGCTTCATCCGCTCGGTCGTCGCGACGGCCGACCACGTCGCCGCGGTCCGCGGCAGCGACAAGCGGATCGGCGTGAGCTTCGACGAGTGGAACGTGTGGTTCCAGGCCCGCTTCGACGGCGAGAGCAGCCTGGCGATCCGCGAGGCCCCCGAGCTCATCGAGGACGTCTACGACGTCATGGACGCCGTCGTCGTCGGCAGCCTGCTCATCACGCTCATGCAGCACACCGACCGGGTCGCCATGGCCTGCCAGGCCCAGCTCGTCAACGTCATCGCCCCCATCTCCACCCGACCGGGTGGCGCGTCGTGGCGGCAGAGCATCTTCTACCCCTTCGCCCTCACCGCCCGGCACGCCCGCGGCACGGTCCTGCGGCCCGCGGTGGTGAGCACCGCCGTGGAGACGGCGGAGTACGGCGCGCTCGACCAGCTCCTGCTCACCGCGACCCTCGACGAGGGCAGCGGTGACCTCGTGATCTTCGCGGTCAACCGCTCGCGCACGGAGCCCTGCGAGCTCACCCTCGACGTCGTCGGCCTCGCCGGGTCGGCCGCGGGCGGGGCGGGCTACCGCCTCGTCGAGCACCTCGTGATCTCCGACGAGGACCCCCACGCCCGCAACACCGAGGACGACCCCGAGCGGGTCGTGCCCGGTGCCGGCACCAGCACCCTCGACGGCGCGACCCTGCGCTCCGTCCTGCCCGCCATCTCCTGGCACTGCATCCGCCTCACCGAAGGGACACCGCGATGACCAGCTTCACACCACGAGGACCCAGCCGAGCGCCGCTGAGCCGGCGCAGCCTGCTCACCGGGGCGCTCGGCGCGGGCACCGCGCTCGGGCTCTCCGCCTGCGGCGGCGGCGGCTCGAGCAGCGTGCCGGGCCGCAGCTCGGCCACCGGCGGGGGCGGGGCCACGGGCTACGACGGCCCGAAGGTCACCCTGCAGTTCTGGAACGGCTTCACCGGCGGCGACGGCCCCTTCATGAAGAAGCTCGTCGACGAGTTCAACGGCGAGCACGAGAACATCGCCGTGACGATGAACACGATGCAGTGGGCGGACTACTACGCGAAGCTGCCGTCGGCCGTCTCGGCCGGCAAGGGCCCCGAGATCGCGATCATGCACGTCGACTCCGTCGCGACGAACGCTGCACGGCGCGTCATCCAGCCGCTCGACGACGTCGCCTCGGCGCTCAAGCTCACCGAGGCCGACTTCGCGAAGGTCCCGTGGGACGCCGGCGTCTACCAGGACCAGCGCTTCTCGATCCCGCTCGACGTGCACCCCCTCGGCTTCTTCTACAACAAGGACGTCATGGAGAAGGGGGGCCTGGACCCCGAGAAGCCGCCGACCGACGCCGAGTCCTACATGTCGGCGCTGGAGTCGATGAAGTCCAAGGGGCTGCAGGGCCACTGGGCCAGCCCCTTCCCCTTCACCGGCGGGCTCACCGTGCAGTCGCTCGTCTACCAGTTCGGCGGCTCGATGTTCGCCGAGGACGGCAGCGAGGTCCTGTGGGCGGACGAGGCCGGGGTCGAGGCCCTCACGTGGTTCTCGAAGCTCGTCACCGACGGCCACTCGCCGGGCAAGATCGCCCAGGACGCCGACATCGTCGCGCTCGAGAACGGCAAGACCGCCTTCAACTGGAACGGCATCTGGACGATCAACACCCTCAAGGAGAAGAAGGACCTCCAGTGGGGCGTCGCGGCGCTGCCGAACATCGGCGGCCAGGCCGCCGCGTGGGCGGGCTCGCACCAGTTCGTCCTGCCGACCCTGAAGACCCCGGACGAGGACAAGTCCACCGCCGCCCGGGTCTTCCTCAACTGGATCAGCACGAAGAGCCTCGAGTGGGCGAAGGGGGGCCAGGTGCCCGTGCGCAACGAGGTGCGCGAGTCCGCGGACTTCGAGGCCCTGCCCGAGCAGTCGACCCTCGCCGCCCAGATCGACGACCTGCGCTTCCCGCCGGCCGTCGCCGGTATCGGCGACGCGATGCCCGAGTTCGACAAGGCGCTCAACCTCGCCGTGCTCGGCTCGAAGGACCCCAAGACCGCCCTCGAGGAGGCGGCCGGCCGGGCCAACAAGATCCTGGAGGCCAACCAGAAGAAGTACGGCTGAGCGATGGCCACGACGACGACCGAGCCCGTGCCCGTGGCGCCGCCCACCGCGGCGGCGCCGCGGCGCCGGCGCTCCGGGATCCACGGGTCGGTGCTCACGCCCTACCTCTTCCTCGCGCCCTTCCTCTTCCTCTTCGTCTGCTTCGTCCTCGTGCCGGGGGTCTTCGGCATCTGGATCTCGTTGCACGACTGGGACTTCCTGCTGCCGGGCAAGCCCTTCGTCGGTCTGCAGAACTACGCCGACCTCTTCGACAGCAGCTCGGTGCAGTACGGGGCCTTCTGGGCGAGCATGCGGGCGACGGCGATCTTCGTCGTCGGCAGCGTGCCCTTCCTCGTCGTCCTGCCGCTGCTCCTCGCCATCGCGCTCAACCGGTCCTTCCCGGGCCGGACCTTCTTCCGGGCCGTCTTCTTCGCCCCCTTCGTCCTCGGCGTCGCGGTCGTCGGCCTCATGTGGCGCTACCTGCTCGACCCGAGCTTCGGTCTCGTCAACGGCATGCTCGGCGCGATCGGGCTGCCCGACGACATCCCGTGGACGACCGACCAGCCGTGGGCGTGGATCTCGCTCATCGGCGTCACCGTGTGGTGGACGGTCGGCTTCAACGCCGTCATCTACCTCGCCGGGCTCGCCGACATCCCCGCCGAGCACTACGAGGCCGCCGAGCTCGACGGCGTCAACGCCTGGCAGCGGCTGCGCTACATCACGCTGCCGGCCCTGCGGCCGGTCCTCATCTTCGTCGTCGTCACGACCTTCCTGGCCAGCGCCAACATGTTCGGCCAGAGCTACCTGCTCACCCAGGGCGGGCCGGGCGACAGCACCCGGACCGCCATCATCACCATCACCGAGCTCGGTCTCACGCAGTTCCGGATGGGTCAGGCCTCGGCGATGAGCTACGTGCTCGCGCTCTTCCTGTGCCTCGTCTCGCTGCTGAACTTCTGGGCCCTGCGAGAGAGGAGGTGACCCGATGACCCGTCGCCGCGGACCCCTCTTCTGGGTCACCATGGGAGTGCTCAGCCTGGTCTTCGTCGGGCCGCTCCTCCTCGTCCTGCTCACGTCGCTGAAGTCGCAGGGCGAGGCGCGCAGCGTGCCGCCGACCTACCTGCCCTCGGAGTGGACCGCCCGGGCCTACGACGTCCTCTTCTTCCAGGACGACGCGAGCCCCGTCGTGCGGTGGTTCGCCAACTCGTTGCTCGCGGCGAGCCTGCACGCGATCCTCGTCGTCACCGTCTGCGCGATGGCCGGCTACGCGCTGGCGCGGCTCGAGTTCCCCTTCAAGCGGGCGATCTTCGCGATGATCATCGCCACGCTCTTCGTGCCGGGCTTCATCTTCCTCATGCCGAACTTCATCATCCTCGACCGGCTGGGCTGGCTCGACACGATCTGGGCGCTCGTCGTGCCCGGGGCGGCGGGAGCCTTCGGCGTCTTCTTCATGCGCCAGTTCTTCCTCGGGCTGCCCAAGGAGCTCGAGGAGAGCGCCCGGCTCGACGGGGCGGGCCCCTTCCGCACCTTCGCGAGCATCGTCCTGCCCAACGCCCGGCCGGCCCTCGTCACCCTCGGGGTGCTCAGCTTCCTCACCAACTGGAACGACTTCATCTGGCCGATCTACGTGCTCTTCTCCCCGGAGCGCCTCACCCTGCCCGCCGGCCTGAGCCGGCTGCAGGGCGCGTACACGATCGACTACCCGGTGGTCATGGCCGGCGCGATGCTCGCCGCCATCCCCGTCCTCGCGCTCTACGTCTTCGTGCAGCGCTACGTCATCGAGGGCGTCGCGAGCAGCGGCGTCAAGGGCTGACCCCCGTCAGGAGCACCATGCGCACCACGAAGCACCGCCTCGCCGTCGTCACGACCGCCCTGCTCGCCGCCGTCGGGCTCGTCGCCGGGCCGTCCTCCGGCGCCACCCGGCCGGACGACCCCGCCCCGCCGCGACCCGTGACGCAGAACGCGGTGTCGGACAGCTTCTCCGACACCTACGCCGACCCCTCGGTCATCCGGGGGAAGGACGGGTGGTGGTACACCTACGCGACCTCCGACCCGCTCGTGTCCGGTGGCACCCCCGGGCTCATGCACATGGCCCGGACGAAGGACTGGTCCTCCTTCGAGTACCTCGGCACGGTCTTCACCGACGCGACCCGGCCGACGTGGGCGACGCGGACCTCGGGGCTGTGGGCGCCCGACGTGCGCAAGATCGGCGACCGGTACGTCATGTACTTCACCGTGACGGACTCGACCCAGCACCCGCAGGGCGACGACTCGGCGATCGGCGCGGCGACGGCGCCCACCCCGGCGGGGCCGTGGACGGCCACGGACGGCCCGGTCGTGCCGCCGCGAGCCGCCCCGGGCGGCGGCTGGTGGTGGACCTTCGACCCGTCGGGCTTCACCGACCTCGACGGGCAGCGCTACCTCTACTACGGCAGCTACTTCGGCGGCATCTGGGTGACGAAGGTCGCCGACGACGGCCTCACTGCGGTCGGCGAGCCGGTCCGGGTCGCCGTGGACAACCGCTACGAAGGGGCGTACGTCGTGCGTCGGGACGGCTGGTACGTCCTCATGGCCTCGGCCGCCAACTGCTGCGCGGGCCCCTCGACCGGCTACTCGGTCTTCGCCGGGCGCTCCCGCAGCCCCATGGGCCCCTTCGTCGACGCCGAGGGCACCTCCCTCGACACCTCCGCGGTGGGCGGGACCATCGCGCTCACCCAGAACGGCAACCGCTTCGTCGGCGTCGGCCACCACGCGGTCGTCACCGACAGCACGGGTGCGGACTTCGTCGTCTACCACGGCATCGACCGGCACGACCCGTGGCTGGCCGAGCCCTTCGGCATCAACCGGCGCCCGATGCTCGCCGACCGGCTGGACTGGGTCGACGGCTTCCCCCGCACCCGGGCCGGCGCCGGGCCGAGCGACACCCCGCAGCCCGGCCCCACCCTCGGCTCCTCGCTCGGCATCACGCCCGAGGACCCCGCGGCCGGTGGCTTCACCGGGATGCGCGTCGGCCCCCGCGACCGGCTCGGCGGAGCCACCGGGCTCGTGCGCGGCACGGCGAGCACCCGGCGGGCCGCGCCCGCCGGCGACGTGCACGTGCGGCTCGACATCCGAGGGGACAAACCCCTGCGTGTCACCCTTGGCCGCGCTCCCGGGGTCACCGTGACGGTCGACCCCCGGGGCCGCACGCTCGGGATGAGCACGAGCGGCGCCGGCCGACCGCTGCGCGACTCGACCGCGCTGCCGAGCACGAGCGGGTGGCAGACGCTCACCGTGCGGGCCACGGACGGGCAGGTCCGGGCCTCGCTGTCCGAGGACGACCTCCATGACCCGTACGCCGAGGTGACGCTCGAGCGCGACCGGCTCCGCGTCGGGTCCGCCCCGGTGCGCCTGAGCAGCGGGGGCACGGTCGTCGACAACGTCGTCGTGACCCCGGCGGCGCAGGACGCCCGTGAGCTCGCTCCGGTGCCCCAGGCGGGTGCCCTCATCACGGGCGAGGAGTTCGACGACGCCTCGACCCCGGCGCTGACCTGGGTGCGTGAGAACCCCCAGGCCCGCGTCGAGGACGGGCAGCTGCGCTGGCCGGTAGAGGGCACCGACCTCACCGGCGGGGGCAACCAGGCCGGGCTGCTGCTCCACGACGCGCCCGACGACGGCGACTGGATCGCGCAGACGAAGGTCCACCTCGACCTCGGCACCGACGAGATCCGCAACTACCAGCAGGCGGGCCTCGTCGCGCACGCCACCGACGACGACTTCGCCCGGCTCGGCACCGTCGCGATCTGGAACACCCGGCAGACGGAGTTCGGTCGTGAGGTCGCCGCGGCTCCCGACGGCCGGACGTCGTACGGCGGTGCACTCGTGGGGACCGCCGCCCCCACCATGTGGCTGCGCCTGGCGCACCACCGCACGGCGGAGGGGGAGCACCTCTACCGCGCGGGGACGAGCCGGGACGGCCGGACGTGGACGTGGGGCGCGACCTGGGCGCTCGGCGCCGGCACCGAGCCGAGGATCGGGCTCTACTCTCACGGCGGGGCGTCCCCGGCCGCCGTGGCCTCTTTCGACCACCTGCGCTTCTACCGCACCCGGTGGCCCTCCGACCCCGGCGCCGGGTGAGCCGGCCGCGGGTGCCACGGGCCCGCTCGCGAGGACGGCGCACCGCCGCCGTCCTCGCGGGCGCGTCCCTCGCCCTGGGCGCCTGCCAGTCCCCGACACCCGACGCCGCCCCGCGGCAGGAGAGCGAGAGCATGACCGGCTTCACCAACCCCGTGTGGGCGAGCAACTTCCCCGACCCGCAGGTGCTCGACGCCGACGGCTCGTACGTCGCGATCGCGACGAACGGCAACGGGATGAACGTCCAGACCCTGACGAGCACCGATCTCGTCGACTGGAGCCAGGGCTCGGACGCGATGCCCGAGCTCGCGAGCTGGACGTCGCCGGGCAAGGTGTGGGCGCCCGAGGCCGTGCAGATCGGGGAGCAGTGGGTCATGTACTACACGACCCGCGCCCCGGACCCCGAGATCCAGTGCATCGGCGTCGCCGTCTCCGCGCAGCCCGAGGGGCCCTACGTCGACGACAGCGACGGACCTCTCGTGTGCGAGGAGGACGCGGGCGGGTCGATCGACGCCCACCCCTTCGTCGACACGGACGGCCAGGCCTACCTGTACTGGAAGAACGACGGCAACGCCGTCGGGGTCGACACGTGGATCTCGGTGCAGCGCCTCGGCCCGGACGGGACGACGCTGCTCGGCGAGCCCGAGCGGGTCATCCGCCAGGACCTCGCGTGGGAGGGCGACCTCGTCGAGGGACCCTTCGTGCGGGAGGAGGACGGCGTCTACCACCTCTTCTACTCCGCCAACGACTTCGGCTCGGACCGGTACGCGGTGGGGCACGCGACCGCGGAGGCGCCGACGGGCCCCTTCGTCAAGGACGACGAGCCGGTCCTCGTGAGCAACGAGGTGGCCGCCGGGCCGGGGCACAACTCCCTCGTCGAGCGCGACGGCCGGGTGTGGATGGTCTACCACGCGTGGGCGCCGGACGCGGTGGGCTCCGAGGTGCCCGGGCGCACGATGTGGCTCAGCGAGGTGACCTTCGACGGGCGCTCGGTGAGCGTCGACCCGCCGGCGTCGGACGTGCCGACGCGACCCTGACCCGGCCCTACCGGAATACGTTGTCGGTGCGGGCGCTTAGGTTGTCCATATGCGTCCCGTGACCGATCTGCAGCGCACGGTGGCCCCCTTCCAGGTGGTCTCCGAGTTCGAGCCCGCCGGCGACCAGCCCGCGGCCATTGCCGAGCTGGCCCGCCGGGTCAACGCGGGGGAGCAGGACGTCGTCCTCCTCGGCGCCACCGGCACCGGCAAGTCGGCGACGACGGCCTGGCTCATCGAGCAGATCCAGCGCCCGACGCTCGTCATGGCGCCGAACAAGACGCTCGCCGCCCAGCTGGCCAACGAGTTCCGCGAGCTGCTGCCCAACAACGCCGTCGAGTACTTCGTCAGCTACTACGACTACTTCCAGCCCGAGGCCTACGTCCCGCAGTCGGACACGTACATCGAGAAGGACAGCTCGATCAACGAGGAGGTCGAGCGGCTGCGTCACTCGGCGACCAACAGCCTGCTCACCCGGCGTGACGTCGTGGTGGTCGCGTCGGTCTCGTGCATCTACGGCCTCGGCACCCCGCAGGAGTACGTCGACCGCATGGTCCGCCTGTCCGTCGGCGACCAGGTCGACCGCGACACCCTGCTGCGCCAGTTCGTCACGATGCAGTACACCCGCAACGACCTCGCCTTCACCCGCGGCACCTTCCGGGTGCGCGGGGACACCATCGAGATCATCCCGGTCTACGAGGAGCACGCGATCCGCATCGAGCTCTTCGGCGACGAGGTGGAGCGCGTCTACACCCTCCACCCGCTGACCGGCGAGGTGATCCGCGAGGAGCAGGAGATGTACGTCTTCCCGGCGACCCACTACGTCGCCGGGCCCGAGCGCATGGAGCGCGCGATCGTCGGCATCGAGCACGAGCTCGAGGAGCAGCTCAAGGTCTTCGAGAGCCAGGGCAAGATGCTCGAGGCGCAGCGGTTGCGCATGCGCACGACGTACGACATCGAGATGATGCGCCAGGTCGGCAGCTGCTCGGGCATCGAGAACTACTCGATGCACATCGACGGCCGCCAGCCCGGGTCCGCGCCGAACTGCCTGCTCGACTACTTCCCCGAGGACTTCGCACTCGTCATCGACGAGTCGCACGTCACCGTGCCCCAGATCGGCGCGATGTACGAGGGCGACGCCTCGCGCAAGCGCACCCTCGTCGACCACGGCTTCCGGCTGCCGAGCGCCATGGACAACCGACCGCTGACGTGGGAGGAGTTCCTCGAGCGCACCGGTCAGACCGTCTACCTCTCGGCGACCCCCGGCGACTACGAGATGGCCAAGAGCGACGGCGTCGTCGAGCAGATCATCCGCCCGACCGGGCTCGTCGACCCCGAGATCGTCCTCAAGCCGACGAAGGGGCAGATCGACGACCTCCTCGACGAGATCCGCACCCGCACCGAGCGTGACGAGCGCGTGCTCGTCACGACGCTGACGAAGAAGATGGCCGAGGACCTCACCGACTACCTCCTCGACAAGGGCGTGCGGGTGCGCTACCTGCACTCCGACATCGACACCCTGCGCCGCGTCGAGCTGCTGCGCGAGCTGCGGCTCGGCGAGTACGACGTCCTCGTCGGCATCAACCTCCTGCGCGAGGGTCTCGACCTGCCCGAGGTCTCGCTCGTCGCCATCCTCGACGCCGACAAGGAGGGCTTCCTGCGCAGCAGCCGCTCGCTCATCCAGACGATCGGTCGCGCGGCGCGCAACGTCTCCGGTCAGGTGCACATGTACGCCGACAACATCACCGACTCGATGCAGCACGCGATCGACGAGACCCACCGGCGGCGCGAGAAGCAGATCGCCTACAACACCGAGCGCGGCATCGACCCGCAGCCGCTGCGCAAGAAGATCGCCGACATCACCGACATCCTGGGCCGTGAGGACGCCGACACCGACGCCCTCATCGGCTCGGGTCGCACCCAGTCGCGCGGCAAGACCTCGCGCAGCGCGAAGGGGGCGCCCGCCGGCGGCAACCGCGGCAAGGACCTGCCCAGCGGCGAGCTCGCCAGCCTCATCCAGGACCTCACCGACCAGATGCACCAGGCGGCGACCGACCTTCACTTCGAGCTCGCGGCCCGCCTGCGCGACGAGATCTCCGACCTCAAGAAGGAGCTGCGTCAGATGACGCAGGCGACCGGCTGAGGGGACTTCGCACAGGTGAGCCGGGCCCGACCGTCGGGCCCACGGGGTGGGCTCCGGTCGTCACGGGCCCGACGCATCTGCGACGATGGTCTGCGCGGAGGGGAGTATCCCCACGCGGTGTCCTCGTCAGCACGGCACCTCGGCCCCCTTCGGCCGGGAGGCCCGGGGTACCGGCCCCTGGGTGGGAGAGACCTCCGGACATGACCGAACCCTGTCCGGAAGGCGACCCCAGCACGTGACATCGATCCCCGCCAGCATCCCTGGCATCGCACCGAGCATCATCAGCGGCGGCACCATGGACGTGCCGACCTGGGTCTGGCTCCTCACCCTCGGCGTGGCCGCAGCGGTGCTGATGTTCGACGTCGTCCTCATCGCTCGCCGGCCGCACGTGCCGTCGAACAAGGAGGTCGGCACGACCCTCGCCGTGTACGTCTCGGCCGCCATCCTCTTCGGCCTGGGCATCTGGTGGGCCGAGGGCAGCACCCGCGCGGGTGAGTTCTACGCCGGCTGGCTCACCGAGTACTCGTTGTCGATCGACAACCTCTTCATCTTCCTCATCATCATGGCGAGCTTCCAGGTGCCGGCGAAGTACCAGCAGATCGCCCTCATGTGGGGCATCATCATCGCCATCGTGCTGCGCACGATCTTCATCTTCGTCGGCGCCGCGGCGATCAACCGCTTCTCCTGGGTCTTCTACATCTTCGGCGCCTTTCTCATCTACACGGCGATCAAGCTCGCGGTGCAGAAGGACGACGACGACGAGGAGTTCGAGGAGAACCGTTTCCTCAAGTACATGGAGAAGACGATCCCCTCCACCAAGGAGTGGAGCGCGAAGGTCTTCACCAAGGAGAACGGCAAGCGGGTCGCCACCCCGATCTTCTTCGTCATCCTCGCGCTGGGCATGACCGACCTGCTCTTCGCGCTGGACTCCATCCCGGCGATCTACGGCCTGACCAAGGAGCCGTACATCGTCCTCACGGCCAACCTCTTCGCCCTCATGGGTCTGCGGCAGCTGTACTTCCTCATCGGTGGTCTGCTGAAGAAGCTCGTCTACCTGAGCATCGGCCTGGCGGTGCTGCTCGCCTTCATCGGCGTCAAGCTCATCCTCCACGCCCTGCACGAGAACGAGCTGCCCTTCATCAACGGCGGCGAGCACATCCCGGTCCCCGAGATCCCGATCTCGGTCTCCCTGGGCGCCATCGTCGTCATCCTCGGCATCACGACCGTCGCGAGCCTGCTGAAGACCCGCAAGGACGAGCGTCAGGGCGTCGAGAGCTGACCCGCCCCACCCGTCACCAGTTTCTCGGGTGACCCGATAAACCCCGGCTCAGCATGGGTAAGGAACTCGTGCTGAGCCGGGGTTTGTCATGTCGAGCGCGCGAGGAGGTGGGTGCGGACGCCCGACGCTGGAGCTCACCTGCCAGCGAGCCTCACCGGTCACCAGTTTCTCGGGTGACCCGATAAACCCCGGCTCGGCAAGAGAAAGAAACTCGTGCGAAGCCGGGGTTTGTCATGTCGAGCGGACGAAGGGGGAGGGGCCCGCCCGACCGAGCGAAGGGGAAGGAACTCACCTGTCCGGCCGAGGGGGAGCGAGCCCATCTGTCCGACCGAAGGGGCAGGCGGACCGACCCGGCGACGGGCACCCCCTTCGCCCGGGACGGCTAGGCGCCGGTCTCGGTGAGGTGGGCGGGGGTCTCGCCCTCGGAGCGCTCCCGAGGTCGGCCGAGGACGAGGACGCTGGCGACGACGACGAGCGACATGCCGACGAGCTGCGGCCCTGAGAGGACCTGGCCGAGGACGACGAGGCCCGCGAGGGCCGCGACCGCAGGCTCGAGGCTGAGCAGGATCCCGAAGACCGTCGCGCTCATCCGACGCAGCGCGAGCAGCTCCAGCGAGTACGGCAGCACCGAGCTGAGCAGCGCCAGGCCCAGCCCCTTGAGCAGGTGCTCCGCGGTGACCGTGTGCCACCCGAGGGCACCCGCGGGCAGCACGACGACCATGGCGACGACCATGGCCAGGCTCAGCCCGTCGAGCCGGTCGAAGACGGCGCCGGTCCGTGAAGAGCACACGATGTACGCCGCCCAGAAGCCTCCCGCGAGCAGGGCGAGACCGATGCCCCGCCAGCTGAGCTCGGACAGCGGCAGGTGGGTGACCTCGGAGACGAGGACGACGCCGACCGCCGCGACGGCGACCGCACCGAGGTCACGGACGCGGCGCGACCCGGCAGCGGCGAGGAGCAGCGGGCCGACGAACTCGAAGGTCACGGCGACCCCGATCGGCAGGTAGGCCAGCGAGGCGTAGAAGGCCCAGTTCATCCCGCCGAGCGCGACACCGAAGAGCAGCACGGTGCGCCAGGCTGCGGGGGAGTGGCCGAGCAGGCGGGGCCGGGCGAGGACGAGCATGATCGCCGCGGCGAAGACGAGGCGCAGGAGCACGGACGTGCTCGCGCCGACCTCGGGGACGAGGGTCGCGGCAAGGGCCCCGCCGAACTGGACGGACAGGACCCCGCCGAGGACGAGGAGAGGTGCCGGGACGGCGTCGGCGCGGCTCACCAGCCCCGCTCGCGCCAATCGTCGAGGTGGGGCCGCTCGGCACCGATCGTCGAGTCGGCACCGTGCCCGGGGTAGAAGTGCGTGTCGTCGTCGTAGACCCCGAAGAGCCGCTCGACGACGTCGCCGTAGAGCAGCTCGAAGCTCTGCCCCTCCATCTTCGTGTTGCCCACCCCGCCGGGGAAGAGCGTGTCGCCGGTGAAGAGGTGGGTCGAGCCCTGCGGGTCGCGGTAGGCCAGGGCGACCGAGCCGGGGGTGTGCCCGCGCAGGTGCGAGACCTCGAGCACGACGTCGCCGAAGCGCACCTCGTCGCCATGGCGCAGCAGGTGGTCGGGGGCCACGGGCAGCCCGACGGCGTCGTCGACGCCGGCGTAGGTCTCGGCGCCGGTCTCACGGGCCACCTCGGGCAGGGCCCGGTGGTGGTCCCAGTGCTGGTGGGTCGTCACGAGGTGCCCGAGCGAGCCCCCGCCGAGCGCGACGAGCGCGAGGCAGCGCTCGGCCTCGTCGGCGGCGTCGACGAGCAGCTGCTCGCCGGTCGAGCGGCAGGTGAGCAGGTAGACGTTGTTGTGCATCTGCGACACCGACATCTTGCGGATCGTCAGCGCCGGCAGCTCGCGCACGTGCACGGGCCCGCCCGGGGTGACCTCGCCGGTGTACTCGTGGGTCTCGGTCAGCGTCTCGCTCATGGCGGCACGCTACCGCCGCCCGCCCGGCCGTGGGACCGGGCGTCCGGCGCCCGCCCTGCCGGGCCGAGGACCCGGGCGAAGGGGGAGCCTCAGGCGGTCGCGGTGGCCCGGGCCTTCGCGTCGGCGAGGTGGTAGGCCGCGCCGATGAGGGTGAGGTGCGAGAAGGCCTGGGGGAAGTTGCCCGCCTGCCTGTCGTGCTCGGTGTCGTACTCCTCCGCGACGAGGCCGACGTCGTTGAGCAGCCCGACGAGCCGGCCCATGAGCTCCTCGGCCCGCTCCACCTGGCCGGTCACCGCGAGCGCGCTGACGAGCCACCACGAGCAGGCGAGGAAGGGGTGCTCGTCGCCGGCGAGCCCGTCGACACCGGTCTCCGTGCGGTAGCGCAGGAGGAATCCGCCGCGCATGAGGTCGTGCTCGACCGCCGCGATCGTGCCGTGCACCCGCGGGTCCTCCGGCGGCAGGAAGCCGACGAGCGGGATGAGCAGCAGCGAGGCGTCGACCTCGTCGGTGTCGTAGTGCTGGGTGAAGGTCTGGCGCTCCTCGCTCCACCCCCGCTCGCACACCTCGGCGTGCACGCGGTCGCGCAGCGTCCGCCAGGTCTCGACGTCGCCGCTCAGCCCGTGCTCCTCGACGGCGCGGATGGCGCGGTCGAAGGCGGCCCAGACCATGACCCGGCTGTGGGTGAAGTGCCGCAGCGGGCCGCGGATCTCCCACAGCCCGTTGTCCGGCTCGTCCCAGTGGGTGGCCAGGGTGTCGACGAGGGCCCGCTGGATGGCCCAGGACTGGTGCGACTCCTCGAGCCCGAGCTCGCGGGCGTCCTCCAGGGCGATCATCACCTCGCCGAGGACGTCGGTCTGCTTCTGGTCGACGGCCCCGTTGCCGATGCGCACCGGCCGGCTGCCCGCGTACCCGGGCAGGTGGTCGAGCTCGCGCTCGGGCAGCTCGCGGCCGCCGTCGACCGCGTACATGATCTGCATGTCCTCGGGGTCGCCGGCGACGGCACGCACGAGCCAGTCGCGCCACAGCTTCGCCGTGCCGACGTAGCCCGACTGCAGGAGCGCCTCGAGGGTGAGCGAGGCGTCACGCAGCCAGCAGTAGCGGTAGTCCCAGTTGCGCACCCCGCCGAAGTCCTCGGGCAGGCTCGTCGTCGGCGCCGCGACGATGCCGCCGCGACGGGTGTCGGTGAGCAGGCGCAGCACGAGCAGCGAGCGGACGACGGCCTCGCGGTGCGGCCCTTCGTAGGTGCACCGGCTCGCCCACTCGCTCGACCGCGCGACGGTCGCCTCGACCCGTCCGCCGACGTCGAGCGCCGGGGGCACCTGCTTCCACGACGAGAACCACGTGAGCGTGAAGTCCAGCGTCTCGCCCGCGCGCACCTCGAAGCGGTCGCGGTGGTGGTGGTCGTCGGGGTGCGGCAGCCGGCTGCCGCGCAGGACGAGCATGTCGGGCCCGGCGATCGCCGTGAGGAGGTCGTCGCCGTGGTGCGTCGTGTGGGTCACCCACGGGGTGACCTTGCCGTAGGCGAAGCGCACGACCCACTCGTGCTCCATCTCGACGGTGCCGGACACCCCTTCGACCCGGCGGATGATGTCGGCCCGGTTGTCGCCGAGCGGCATGAGATCGGTCACCCGGACGGTCCCGGACGCCGTCTCGTGGGTCGTCTCGAGGACGAAGGAGTCGCCGCGATAGCTGCGCGTGGTGCGCGCCTCGCCGACCGGGCCGATGAGCCAGCGGCCGTGCTCGGGGGTGCCGAGCAGCGCGGTGAAGCACGACGGCGAGTCGAAGCGGGGGAAGCAGAGCCAGTCGATCGACCCCCCGCGGCTGACGAGGGCGACGGTCTCGGTGTCGCCGATGACGGCGTACTCCTCGATCGGTGTGCTCATCCGCTCACCCTACGGGGGGCCGCCGAGGGGGCCGCAGACGCAACGCTGTCGGTGGCGAGACATAAAGTTGTGGCCGTGACTTCCGCACCCCACGCCCGGCACGGCTCTGCCCTGCACGACCAGCTCGTCGTGCGAGGCGCCCGCGAGCACAACCTCAAGGACGTCTCGATCGAGATCCCGCGGGACAGCCTCGTCGTCTTCACCGGTCTGTCCGGGTCGGGCAAGTCCTCGATGGCCTTCGACACGATCTTCGCCGAGGGCCAGCGCCGCTACGTCGAGTCCCTGTCCGCCTACGCCCGTCAGTTCCTCGGCCAGATGGACAAGCCCGACGTCGACTTCATCGAGGGCCTGTCCCCGGCGGTCTCGATCGACCAGAAGTCGACGAACCGCAACCCCCGCTCCACCGTCGGCACGATCACCGAGGTCTACGACTACCTGCGCCTGCTCTTCGCCCGCGCCGGCCGCCCGCACTGCCCCCGCTGCGGCGAGCCGATCACCCGGCAGAGCCCGCAGCAGATCGTCGACCGCCTCCTCGAGCTGCCCGAGGGCACCCGCTTCCAGGTCCTCGCGCCCGTCGTCCGCGCGCGCAAGGGCGAGTTCGTCGACCTCTTCTCCGAGCTGCAGACGAAGGGGTACAGCCGCGCCCGCGTCGACGGCACCGTCGTCAGCCTCACCGACCCGCCGAAGCTCGAGAAGCAGGTCAAGCACACCATCGAGGTCGTCGTCGACCGTCTCGTGGCGAAGGGGGCGGAGCGCACCGCCCAGCGTCGCCTCACCGACTCCGTCGAGACCGCGCTGCGCCTCGCCGACGGCATCGTCGTCGTCGAGTTCGTCGACGCGCCGGTCGACGCCGACGAGCCGGGGGAGCGACCCGCACCGCTCGACGCGCAGGGCGAGCCGCTGCCGCGCGAGCGCCGCTACTCCGAGCGGATGGCCTGCCCGAACGACCACCCCATCGAGATGGACGAGGTCGAGCCGCGCTCCTTCTCCTTCAACTCCCCCTTCGGCGCCTGCCCGCACTGCACCGGCATCGGCACCGAGCTCGAGGTCGACCCCGAGCTCGTCGTCCCCGACGAGGACCTCACCCTCGAGGAGGGCGCGATCGCCCCGTGGGCGGCGGGCACCCAGTCCGCCCAGTACTTCCAGCGCACGATGAGCGCCCTCGGCGACGACCTCGGCTTCGACATGAGCACGCCGTGGCGGGCCCTGCCGGAGCGGGCGCGCACCGCGCTGCTCCACGGCCAGAACCACAAGGTGCACGTGCGCTACCGCAACCGCTTCGGCCGCGAGCGCTCGTACTCGACGGGCTTCGAGGGGGCGATCTCCTTCATCCGGCGCCGCCACGGCGAGACCGAGTCCGAGTGGAGCCGCGAGAAGTACCAGGGCTACATGCGCGAGATCCCCTGCCCGCACTGCCGCGGCACGCGCCTGAAGCCCGAGGCCCTCGCGGTCCTCGTCGGCGGTCGCAGCATCGCCGAGGTGTCCTCGCTCTCGATCGCCCAGGCGGCGACCTTCCTCCACGACGTCGACTTCACCCAGCGCGAGCGGGCCATCGCCGAGCAGGTCATCAAGGAGATCAACGCCCGGCTGGGCTTCCTGCTCGACGTCGGCCTGGACTACCTCTCGCTGTCCCGGGCCGCAGCGACTCTCTCCGGCGGCGAGGCCCAGCGGATCCGGCTCGCGACGCAGATCGGGTCCGGTCTCGTCGGCGTGCTCTACGTCCTCGACGAGCCGAGCATCGGGCTGCACCAGCGCGACAACCACCGGCTCATCGAGACCCTCACCCGCCTGCGCGACCTCGGCAACACCCTCATCGTCGTCGAGCACGACGAGGACACCATCGAGGTCGCCGACTGGGTCGTCGACATCGGCCCCGGTGCCGGCGAGCACGGCGGTCGCGTCGTCCACAGCGGCGAGGTCGCCGGGCTGCTCGAGAGCGAGGAGTCGCTCACCGGCAAGTACCTCTCCGGCCGCCTGCAGATCCCCGTGCCGGACGTGCGCCGGCCCCAGCAGCCGGGCCGCGAGGTCACCGTGCGCGGCGCCCGCGAGAACAACCTCCAGGGCGTCGACGTCACCTTCCCCCTCGGCAACCTCATCGCCGTCACCGGTGTGTCGGGCTCGGGCAAGTCGACCCTCGTCAACGACATCCTCTACACGGTCATGGCCAACAAGCTCAACGGCGCCCGCCGCGTGCCGGGACGGCACAAGACCGTCACCGGGCTCGTCGAGAACCTCGACAAGGTGGTCCACGTCGACCAGAGCCCCATCGGTCGCACCCCGCGCTCGAACCCCGCGACGTACACGGGCGTCTTCGACAACGTCCGCAAGCTCTTCGCCGACACCGAGGAGGCGAAGGTCCGCGGCTACCAGCCCGGTCGCTTCTCCTTCAACGTCAAGGGCGGGCGCTGCGACGCGTGCTCGGGCGACGGCACGATCAAGATCGAGATGAACTTCCTGCCCGACGTCTATGTGCCCTGCGAGGTGTGCAACGGCGGGCGCTACAACCGCGAGACCCTCGAGGTCCACTTCAAGGGCAAGACGATCGCCGACGTGCTCGACATGCCGATCGAGGAGGCGGAGGACTTCTTCGCCGCGGTCCCGGCCATTGCCCGGCACATGAAGACCCTCAACTCCGTGGGTCTGGGCTACGTGCGTCTCGGCCAGCCGGCGACGACCCTGTCCGGCGGCGAGGCGCAGCGCGTCAAGCTCGCCTCGGAGCTGCAGAAGCGCTCCAACGGGCGCACGGTCTACGTCCTCGACGAGCCGACGACCGGTCTGCACTTCGAGGACATCCGCAAGCTGCTCCTCGTCCTGCAGGGCCTCGTCGACAAGGGCAACACCGTCATCGTCATCGAGCACAACCTCGACGTCATCAAGAACGCCGACTGGGTCATCGACATGGGTCCCGAGGGCGGCGACGGCGGCGGGCAGGTCGTCGCGACCGGCACGCCGGAGAGCGTCGCGGCGCAGCACGAGCGCACCGGGTCCCACACCGGCCGCTTCCTCGCCAAGGTCCTCGCCCGGCACGACGTCGTCGAGGTCGGCGAGCTCCCCGAGCCGGTCGAGACGACGCCGGCGAAGGGGGCGAAGAAGACCGCGACGAAGAAGGTGGCCGCGAAGAAGGCGACGGCCACGAAGACCGCCCCGAAGAAGGCGACGGCGAAGACCGCCGCGACGAAGAAGGCGGCGACGACGGCCACCCCGGCCCCGGCGCAGATCTCCGGCCGGGCCCAGGCCGCGGCCCGTCGCGCCCGCAAGGCCGGCTGACCCCGCCTCGTCACGACCGCCCGGACCCGACCAGCGGGCACGACGACGGGGCCCCACCGGATGATCCGGTGGGGCCCCGTCGTCAGCGGTGCGGGTGCTCAGTCCTCGCCGAGGTAGGCCTTGCGCACCTCGTCGCTCGTCAGCAGCTCCTCGCCGGTGCCCTCGGTGACGATCTTGCCGACCTCGAGCACGTAGCCCTTCGTCGCGATCTTCAGGGCGGCCCGGGCGTTCTGCTCGACGAGCAGGATCGTCGTGCCCTGCTCCTGCAGGGTCGTCACCGTGCTCATGATGCGCTTCATCATCAACGGCGACAGACCCATCGAGGGCTCGTCGAGCATGAGCAGCTTGGGGCGGCTCATCATCGCCCGGCCCATGGCGAGCATCTGCTGCTCGCCGCCGGAGAAGGTGCCCGCCGGCTGCTTCGAGCGCTCCCCGAGGATGGGGAAGAGCTCGTAGGCGGCCTTGAGGTCCTTGCGGATGCCGTCGTCCTTGCGCCCGTAGGCACCGAGGAGGAGGTTCTCCTCGACGCTCATCCGGGGGAAGATCCGCCGGCCCTCGGGGGAGTGGGCCAGGCCCAGACCCACGATGTCGTGCGCGGGCACGGTGGAGATGTCCTGACCCTGGTAGAGGATCTGGCCAGCCACCGGGCGCAGCAGGCCCGAGATCGTGCGCAGCGTCGTCGTCTTGCCGGCACCGTTGGTGCCGATGAGCGAGACGACGTCGCCCTCGTCGACGGTGAAGGAGATGCCCTTGACCGCCTGGATCTTGCCGTAGGCGACCTTGAGGTCCTTGACCTCGAGCATGGGGCTCATCGGCGCTCCTCCTCGGGCTCGTGCCCCTCGTTCTGCTCGGGCAGCTCGCCCTCGGCGCGCAGCACCTCGATCTCCTCGTCGGTGAGGTCGGACGTGTCGATCTCGTCGTCGTCCGCACCGCCGATGTAGGCCTCGATGACGCGCGGGTCGGACTGGACCTCACCGGGGGAGCCCTCGATGAGGGTCTCGCCCCGGACCAGGCAGAGCACCCGGTCGCAGAGGTTGAAGATGAACCGCATGTCGTGCTCGATGACGACGACGGCCATGCCGAGGTCGCGGATCCGGAAGATGAGGTGCATCGCCTCTTCCGTCTCCTTGGGGTTCATGCCCGCCGTCGGCTCGTCGAGCAGGATGACCTGCGGGTCGGTCGCCAGGGCGCGCGCGATCTCGAGCTTGCGCTGCTCGCCGTAGGGCAGGTTGCGCGCGAGGCTCTCCGCCTTGTGGTCGAGCCCGACGAAGTCGAGCAGCTCGTGCGCGCGACGCAGGCTCTCCGCCTCCTCCTTGCGGAACTTCGGTCCCCGGATGATCGACGTGAAGGCCATCGAGGTCGTGCGGCAGTACCGCCCGACCATGACGTTCTCGAGCGCCGTCATGTTGTTGAAGAGCCGGATGTTCTGGAAGGTGCGCGCCATGCCGGCGGTGACGACCTCACGGGGTCGCGGCGGGAGCCGCTTGCCCTGGAGGGTCACCTCGCCCGAGGTGGGCTTGTACATGCCGGTGAGGCAGTTGAAGAAGGTCGTCTTGCCGGCACCGTTGGGTCCGATGAGACCGACGATCTCGCCCTCGTGGACGGTGAAGGAGACGTTGTTCACGGCCGTGAGACCGCCGAACCTCATGACGATGTCGCGCGCCTCGAGCACGACCTCGCCGGTCTCGGCGGGGGTGCGCTGCGGAGTGTCGCTCACGGTGGTGCTCATCGGGTCTCCTCCTCGATCGCGAGATTGCGGTCCTCGAGGACCTCGGCCAGCTCCTCGTCGTCCTCGTGGAACTCGAGCTGGCGGCGCCTGCTCGCGACGAGGCCCTCGGGGCGGAAGCGCATCATGAGCACGAGCAGCAGCCCGAAGAGCAGCAGCCGGTACTCGCTGAAGAAGCGCAGCTTCTCCGGCATGAGCTTGAGGACCACCGCGCCGAGGATGACGCCGGCGATCGTGCCCATGCCGCCGAGCACGACCGCGGCGAGCAGGAAGGCCGACTCGAGGAACTGGTACTGGTCGGGCGTCACCGAGGTGTCGTAGTGCGCCTTGACCGTGCCCGCGATGCCGGCGAGGAAGGCACCGCCGGCGAAGGCGAGCAGCTTGAGGCCGAAGACGTTGACGCCCATGGCCTCCGCCGCGCGCTCGTCCTCGCGGATGGCGACCCAGCCGCGCCCGATCCGGCTGTTGTTCATCCGCGCGAAGACGAGGATGAAGATGCCGGTGAGCAGGAGCATGAGCAGGTAGTAGTTCGCCGCCCGGCTCAGCTCGATGCCCGCGACGGTGTGGGTCGCCCCGAAGTCGAACCCGAAGATCTTCAGGTTCGGGATCGCGGTGACGCCGTTGGGCCCGTTCGTGAGGTCGGGGCCGTTGTTGCCGTCGAGGTTGAACATCGTCAGACGGAAGATCTCGCCGAACGCCAGGGTGACGATGGCGAGGTAGTCGCCGCTGACCCGCAGCGTCGGCGAGCCGACGATGAGGCCGAGGAAGGCCGAGAAGAGCCCGCCGATGAGCGCGGTGACGATGAAGGGCGGGTGCCAGTCGATCTGCGAGGACGCCGCGCCGGACAGGATCGCGCCGACGTAGGCACCGGCGCCGAGGAAGGCGATGTAGCCGAGGTCGAGCAGACCGGCGAGGCCGACGACGATGTTGAGGCCGATGGCGGTCGTGGCGAAGATGAGCACGCCCGTCGCGATCGACATGTTGATCTCGGACCCGTCCTGGGTGAACGGGAAGAGGAAGGCCGCGGCGAAGGCGCCCAGGGTGAGGACGTGGCGGTGCCGCTGCGCGGCCGCCCCGACGTACCCGAAGAAGCCGGCCTTGGCCAGACCCGTCCCGATGACCCCGACGGTGACGAGGAAGAGGACGAAGACCCACGCGTCGTCGCGCCCGAGGGCGTACGCGGCGATGGCCAGGGCCACCGCGCAGATGATCGCGATGAGCGCGATCTCGACCGTGCTCGGCGCCTTGACCGTGAAGGCGTCACGGGTGGCGACGAGCGGCCGGGCGAGGACGCCGCCGGCGAGGGTGACGAGGGCACCGACGAGGGCGACGTACACCCCTTCGTTGGCGTTGATGAGACCGCCCGCCTGGACCGCGACCCCGACGAGGGAGAGCGCGGCGAAGGCCGTCGACCCGATGCCGAGCGCCAGCAGCGCCGGCCCGGCCGAGAACCAGCCGAGGACGGGGGCGAGCAGGCTGCGCGAGAGCGCGACGACGAGCACGGTGATGCCGAGCAGCATCGCGAAGATCTGCAGGCTCACCGGCCAGAAGCGGATGCTGATGTCGCCGAAGATCGGCTCGTAGGACCAGGACAGCAGACCCGAGACGAGCAGCAGGGCGCCGCCGACGAGACCGAGGATCACCCCGAGGCCGGAGCGGTCCGCCGTGGCCGAGGCCTCGGCGTGCTGGGGGTGCTGAGGAGCTGTGGTTGCGGTGCTCATGCGCGGTCGACCACCTTTGCGCCGAGGAGGCCCTGCGGCCGGAAGACGAGGATGAGGATGAGCAGGGCGAAGGCCCACACGTCCTTCCAGCTGGAGCCGCCGAACTGGTCGAGGCCGAAGGGCAGGAGGGTCGTGTACTGGGTCACGAGGGTCTCGACGACGCCGAGCACGAGCCCGCCGACGATCGCGCCCCAGATGTTGCCGATGCCGCCGAGGACCGCGGCCGTGAAGGCCTTGAGACCGGCGATGAAGCCCATCTTGAAGTTGATGTTCGTGTTGAGCAGGCCCTGCGAGACGCCGGCGATGGCGGCGAGCGCGGCGCCGATGGCGAAGGCCACGACGATGGTGCGGTCGACGTTGATGCCCATGAGGCGGGCGGTGTCGGGGTCCTGCGAGACGGCCTGCATGCCACGACCCGTGCGGGTCTTGGTGACGAAGTAGTAGAGCAGGGCGCCGCAGATGACGAGGCAGGCGATGGTGAAGATCGCCGCGCGCTGGATCGTCACGCCGAAGATCTCGAAGGCCGGGCCGGTGACGACGTCGATCTGCGGGAAGGGGATCTTCTGCTTCGCGCTCGGGAAGTCGAGCGGGTTGGCCTCGGAGACGATGAACGGCCGGTTGTAGAAGAGCCGGACGAACTCCTGGAGGAAGACCGAGATGCCGATGGCCGTGATGAGCGGGGCGAGACGCGGGGCGCCGCGCAGCGGCCGGTAGGCGACGCGCTCGGTGAGGACGGCGACGCCGACCGAGGCGATGATCGCGCCGATGACCATGACTGGCAGGATCCACAGGGCGGTCTGGCCCTGGAAGAGGATGAGGTAGGTGCTCAGCGCGCCGAAGGCGCCGATCATGAAGATCTCGCCGTGAGCGAAGTTGATGAGCTGGACGATGCCGTAGACGACGGTGTACCCGACGGCGATCAGCGCGTAGAGCGAGCCGATCGTCAGCCCGTTCACGAGCTGCTGCAGGAACAGGTCCACGAGGCCTCCTGGGTGTGGGGAGGGACGGGGGAGGGGGCGAGGGTGGCCCCGCGAGGTCGCCGTGGCGACCCGGGGACGGGGCGAGGGCTGTGCGCCCCCGCCCCGTCACCTGCTCGACGGCGAGATGCCGTCGCGCGGGATCACTTCTCGGTGAACTCCTCGGTGGAGACGTCGGTCCACTTGCCGTCCTTGACCTCGTAGGCCGTGAGGACGCGGGTCGTCGTGTCGCCGAACTCGTCGAAGGCGACCTTGCCGGTCGCGCCGTCGAAGGAGACGTCCTTCATCGCGTCGATCGTGGCCTGGCGAGCGCCCTCGACGTCGTCGGCGTCCTTGAGGGAGACCTTCATCGCCTCGATGATCGCGTTGGCCGCGTCGTAGGACTGGGCGCCGTAGGCCTCGTAGGGGTCGGAGTAGCCACCGGCCTCGTAGGCGTCGACGAAGGCCTTGGCCGAGTCGAGCTTCTCGGTCGGGGCGCCGATCGAGGTCGCGAGGTCGCCGTTGCTGTTCTTGCCGGCGAGCTTGACGAACTCGGGGCTGAAGATGCCGTCGCCACCCATGAGCGGGACGTCGAGGCCCTGGGCCTTCATCTGCTGGCTCAGCGGGCCGGCCTGGGGGTACTCGCCGCCGTAGTACACGGCCTTGGGGTTCTTGGCCTTGACCGAGGTGACGACGGCGTCGTACTTGTCGTCGTCGGGGTTGATCGTCTCGGCCGCCACGACCTTGCCGCCGAGCTTCTCGAACTCGGAGGTGAAGGACTCGACGAGACCCTGGCCGTAGGCCTTCTTGTCGTGGATCGTCGCGACCTCCTTGATGCCCGCCTTCTCGAAGAGGTAGCGCGCGGCGAAGGGGCCCTGGACGGCGTCGGTGGTGCAGGTGCGGAAGTAGTTCGCGTACGGCCGCTGCGGGTTGTCGGGGTCCTCGCCCTTGGTGAGGGAGACACCGGTGTTCGCCGGGGAGACCTCGACGATCTTCGCGGTGTTGAGGACCGGGGCGACCGTGCCGGCGACCGAGGAGTTGAGCGTGCCGACGACGCCGATGACGTCCTTGTCGCCCGCGAGCTTGGAGGCGGCGTTCTTGCCGACGTCGGGGTTGGCCTGGTCGTCCTCGGCCGCGACCTCGATCTTCCAGCCCTCGAGCTCACCGGACTCGTTGGCCTCCTTGACCGCGAGGTCGACGGAGTTCTCGATGCCCTTGCCGAGGGCGGACAGGTCGCCCGACAGGGGCGCGATGACACCGATCTTGACGACCTTCTCGTCGCCACCGCCGCCGCTGCCCGCGCCGTCGCCGCCACCGTCGCCACCGCGGGTCCCGCAGGCGGACAGTGCCATCGACATCGCGAGGAGCGTGGCCCCTGCTGAGATGACGGATCGCTTGGTCACGTTTCCTCCAGATGAAGAGATGCCGGGTCGTGCCCGGTGATCCACGACTGGCTCGTGGGCTGGCGTCAAGGTAGTGCGGTTCGTCGTCGGGCTGACCTCCCCATGCACGCACCGTGTCCGACCTGTTACCAGCGACGTCCTCCCAGGACCTGCACAGGCCGTTCGGGGCTCGTCCCTTGACAGCACTGCCAGGGTGGCGGCGTGAGCATCCACGAGCAGCCCCTGACCCGTCGTGCCGCCCTCGTCGTGCCCGCCGGCGGCGTCCTCGCCCTCTCCGCGTGCGGGGGTGACGGCGGGGGCTCGGGCGAGAGCACGAGCTCCTCGGCCGGCTCCGGTGACGGGGCCGCCGCGGGCGGGATGTCGGTGCCGACGGCGGACGTGCCCGTCGGCGGCGGGGTCGTCCAGGACCGCGTCGTCGTCACCCAGCCCACCGAGGGCGAGTTCAAGGCCTTCGACGCGACCTGCCCGCACCAGGGCTGCGCGGTGGCGAAGGTCGAGTCCGGCACGATCACCTGCCCGTGCCACGGCAGCACCTTCGACGCCAGCACGGGCGACGTCACGGGCGGGCCCGCGCAGAAGGGGCTCACCGCGAAGGAGGCCACGGTCGACGGGGACACCGTCACCGTCGCCTGAGGGTCACCCCCTTCGCTGTCAGCCCGCCCGCCTAGGGTGAGCGGGTGGCCGACCCAGCGACCTACCGCCCTGCCCCGGGGTCGATCCCGACCGACCCCGGCGTCTACCGGTTCCGTGACGCCCACGGCCGGGTCATCTACGTCGGCAAGGCGAAGTCGCTGCGCTCGCGGCTGTCGTCCTACTTCCAGGACATCTCCGGGCTGCACCCCCGCACCGCGCGGATGGTGCGCACCGGCGCCTCCGTCGAGTGGACCGTCGTGTCGACCGAGGTCGAGGCGCTCCAGCTCGAGTACGCGTGGATCAAGGAGTTCGACCCGCGCTTCAACGTCAAGTACCGCGACGACAAGTCCTACCCCTACCTCGCGGTGACGATGTCCGAGGAGTTCCCGCGGGCGATGGTCATGCGGGGGAGCAAGCGCAAGGGGACCCGCTACTTCGGGCCGTACACCCACGCGTGGGCGATCCGCGAGACCCTCGACCTGCTCCTGCGCGTCTTCCCGGTGCGCACGTGCAGCAACGGCGTCTTCCGGCGCGCCCAGCAGGTCGGGCGTCCCTGCCTGCTCGGCTACATCGACAAGTGCTCGGCGCCGTGCGTCGGCCGGGTCGACCCCGACGAGCACCGCGCCATCGCCGAGGAGCTGTGCGACTTCATGGCCGGCAGCTCCGACCGCTTCGTGCGCCGGCTCCAGGCCCGGATGCGCGAGGCCTCCGCCGAGCTCGACTTCGAGGCCGCCGCACGGCTGCGCGACGACATCGGCGCGCTCACCAAGGCCCTCGAGAAGTCCGCGGTCGTCCTGCCCGACGGCACCGACGCCGACGTCTTCGCCCTCGCCGACGACGAGCTCGAGGTCGCCATCCAGGTCTTCCACGTCCGCGGCGGTCGCATCCGCGGCCAGCGGGGCTGGGTCGCGGAGAAGGACGCCGAGACCCTGCCCGAGGTCGTCGCCCACCTCCTGCAGCGCGTCTACGGCGAGGAGGAGGTGCCGCGCGAGGTCCTCGTCCCGGTGCTGCCGGACGACCCCGACGCGATGACGCAGTGGCTGCGGACCCGGCGCGGCTCGCACGCCGACCTGCGCGTCCCGCAGCGTGGCGACAAGCGCGCGCTCATGGAGACCGTCGAGCGCAACGCCACCCAGGCGCTCGCCCGCCACAAGGTCGCCCGCGCCGGCGACCTCACGGCGCGCAGCCAGGCCCTCCACGACGTCCAGGAGGCGCTCGGCCTCGACGACGCGCCTCTGCGCATCGAGTGCTTCGACATCTCTCACATCCAGGGCCAGGAGGTCGTCGGCTCGATGGTCGTCTTCGAGGACGGCCTGCCCCGCAAGTCCGAGTACCGCCGCTTCGTCGTGCGGGGCGACGTCGACGGGCGCACCGACGACACCGCGGCGATGCACGAGGTGCTCACGCGACGCCTGCGTCATCTCGTCTCCGTCGACGAGCACGGCGGCGACCGCCTGGGCATCGACGAGGAGACCGGCCGACCCCGGCGCTTCGCCTACCCGCCCAACCTCGTCGTCGTCGACGGCGGCGCGCCGCAGGTGGCCGCCGCCCAGGCGGTCGTCGACCGGCTCGGCATCGAGGACGTCGCCCTCGTCGGCCTGGCCAAGCGGCTCGAGGAGCTGTGGCTGCCCGGCGAGGAGCACCCGGTGATCCTGCCGCGCAGCTCCGAGGGGCTCTACCTCCTGCAGCGGGTGCGCGACGAGGCGCACCGCTTCGCCATCACCTTCCACCGTCAGCGCCGCAGCAAGGCGATGACCGTCTCCGCCCTCGACTCGGTCCCGGGGCTGGGGCAGACGCGCAAGGCCGCGCTGCTGGGCCGCTTCGGCTCGGTGAAGCGGATCCGTGCGGCGAGCGTCGAGGAGCTCGCCGAGGTGCCCGGCATCGGCCCGGCGACCGCAGCCCGGATTGCGGCAGAGTTGGGCGCGCAGGCCCCCGAGCCGGCCGTCGACCCGCGCACCGGCGAGGTGCTCGACGACGCGCCCGCCCCGGTGGCGGGCGCCGACGCCGGGGCCGCGGCAGAGCAGGTCCCCACCCGAGAGCAGGAGGACGCACGATGAGCAGCGACGGGCCGCAGGAGCAGGGCCAGGGCGCCGACGAGCTGCCGGAGGTCTTCGTCGTCACCGGCATGAGCGGCGCGGGTCGCTCGACGGTCGCCAACGTCATGGAGGACCTCGGCTGGTACGTCATCGACAACCTGCCGACGATCATGCTGCCCCAGCTCGTCGAGCTGGCCACCGAGGCCGACGACGGCCGCGCGCAGGGCCTGCGCCCGCGCAAGGTCGCCATCGTCCTCGACATCCGCGCGCGAGGTTTCGCCGACCTCCACGAGTCGGTGGAGAAGCTGCGGGCGAGCGGCTGGACCCTGCGGCTGCTCTTCCTCGACGCGACCGACGAGGCGCTCGTTCGCCGCTTCGAGTCGGTGCGGCGCCCGCACCCGCTCCAGGGCACGGGCCGGCTGCTCGACGGGATCCAGCAGGAGCGCGCGCGCCTGGCGGACCTGCGCTCGTCGGCCGACCTCGTCATCGACACCTCGGGCCTGAACGTCCACCAGCTGTCGCGCAAGATCCACCCGCTCTTCACGACGACGGCCGGTCACAAGGTGCGCCTCGCGCTCATGTCCTTCGGCTTCAAGTACGGCGTCCCGCTCGACGCGGACTACGTCTTCGACATGCGCTTCCTGCCCAACCCCTACTGGGTCCCCGAGCTGCGATCGCACACCGGCCGCGAGGCCCCGGTCGCCGAGTACGTCCTGCGTCAGGAGGGAGCCGGCGACTTCCTCGACTCCGTCGAGCGGCTCCTCGAGCCGGTGATCGCCGGCTACCTGCGCGAGAACCGCAAGTACGTGACCCTCGCCGTCGGGTGCACGGGCGGCAAGCACCGCAGCGTCGCCGTCGCCGAGGAGCTGGCCTCCCGGCTCGCCGGCGAGGACGTCGAGACCTTCGTCGTCCACCGCGACCTCGGGCAGGAGTGAGATGACGGCCGCATTCACCCTCCCCGCGTCCATCACCCCCGAGCGTCACCTCGAGGTCGTCGCCCTCGGCGGCGGCCACGGCCTGGCTGCCTCGCTCACCGCGCTGCGCCACATCAGCGACGCCGTGACCGCCGTCGTCACCGTCGCCGACGACGGCGGCTCGAGCGGGCGGCTGCGCGAGGACTTCTCCGTGCTGCCCCCGGGCGACCTGCGGATGGCTCTCACCGCGCTGTGCGACGACAGCGACTGGGGCCACATGTGGTCGGCGGTCCTGCAGCACCGCTTCGACGGCGACGGCGACCTCGGTGGCCACGCCCTGGGCAACCTCCTCATCGTCTCGCTCTGGCAGCTCATCGACGACCCGGTCGCCGGTCTCGACCTCGTCGGACGACTGCTCCAGGCCCGGGGGCGGGTGCTGCCGATGTCGGCCGTCCCGCTCGAGCTCATGGCCCAGGTGCGCGGCGTCGACCCGGCCGACCCCGACGACCGCTCGACCGTCGTCGGTCAGGTCGAGATCGCGCGCACGACGGGGGTCGTCGAGTCGATCGCCGTCCTCCCGCACGACCCGCCGGCCCGCCCGGAGGCCGTCGAGGCCGTCCGCGGGGCCGACGCCGTCATCCTCGGCCCGGGGTCGTGGTTCACGTCCGTCCTCACGCACCTGCTCGTGCCCGAGCTGCGCCAGGCGCTCGTCGAGACCGACGCGCACCGCATCCTCACCCTCAACCTCGAGATGAGCACCGACGAGACCCAGGGCTTCTCCGCCGTCGAGCACATCGAGCGCCTGCGCAGCACGGCGCCCGAGCTCCACGTCGAGACGGTGCTCGCCGACCCCTCGGTCGTCGACGACCGCGAGGGCCTCGAGCGGGCCTGCGCGAGCATCGGCGCCGAGCTCGCCCTCTACGAGGTCGCGCAGCCGGGGCGTCCGGGGCAGCACGATGCGCTGCGACTGGGTGCGGCGTACCGTGACATCCTCGAGCTGCCCCGGAGATCCCGGGGGAGCCGCGAGAGGTAGGACGCACGCATGGCGATGACCGCACGGGTCAAGGACGAGCTGAGCCGGCACGAGGTGACGAAGACCTGCTGCCGCAAGGCCGAGATCGCCTCGGTGCTGCGCTTCGCGGGCGGTCTGCACATCGTCGGCGGGCGGATCGTCGTCGAGGCCGAGCTGGACACCGCTCACGCCGCGCGTCGCCTGCGCCGCGACATCGCCGAGGTCTACGGCCACGAGTCCGAGCTGCTCGTCCTCGCCGCCGGCGGCCTGCGCCGCGGCACCCGCTACGTCGTGCGGGTCGCCCGGGAGGGCGAGGCCCTCGCCCGCCAGACCGGTCTCGTCGACGGCCGCGGGCGGCCCGTGCGTGGTCTGCCCCCCAAGGTCGTCGGCGGCTCGCAGTGCGACGCGGTCGCCGCCTGGCGCGGCGCCTTCATCGCCCACGGCAGCCTCACCGAGCCCGGCCGGTCCTCCTCCCTCGAGGTCACCTGCCCCGGTCCCGAGTCGGCCCTCGCCCTTGTCGGGGCCGCCCGCCGCCTCGGCGTGCCGGCCAAGGCGCGGGAGGTGCGCGGTGTCGACCGCGTCGTCATCCGGGACGGCGACGCCATCAGCGCCCTCCTCGTGCGCCTCGGGGCCCACGACGCCGTCCTCGCCTGGGAGGAGCGGCGGATGCGCCGCGAGGTCCGGGCGACCGCCAACCGGCTGGCCAACTTCGACGACGCCAACCTGCGACGCTCCGCCCGGGCGGCCGTCGCCGCCGGGGCACGGGTGCAGCGCGCGATGGAGATCCTCGGCGAGGACATCCCCGACCACCTCGAGCAGGCCGGCTCGCTGCGCGTCGAGCACAAGCAGGCCTCGCTCGAGGAGCTCGGCCGTCTCGCCGACCCGCCGATGACCAAGGACGCCGTCGCCGGCCGGATCCGCCGTCTGCTCGCCATGGCCGACAAGCGCGCCGCCGAGCTCGGGATCCCCGACACCGAGGCCTCGCTCTCGGCCGACCTCCTCGACGGCTGACACCCCCTTCGCGCCCCTGCCCACCCCCTGTCGGCCACCCGCCGAGCACCTCCCGACCACCCGGCGTCCGCATCGCCGACCGGTGCGACGCACCTCACCGCGACCCCCTAGGGTGGAGGGGCACCCTGGGCCGCGCTGAGGCGGCCGACTCGACCACCTGAGAGGCATCACAGTGACCGTTCGTGTTGGGATCAACGGCTTCGGCCGCATCGGCAAGAACTTCTACCGCGCCGTGCTGGCGTCCGGCGCCGACATCGAGGTCGTCGCCGCGAACGACCTCATGGACAACAAGACCCACGCGCACCTGCTGAAGTACGACTCGATCCTCGGTCGTCTCGGCCAGGACGTCACCTACGACGACGACTCCATCAGCGTCGGCGGCAAGCGCATCCGCATCTTCGAGGAGAAGGACCCGGCGAAGATCGACTGGGCGAGCGAGGGCGTCGACGTCGTCGTCGAGTCCACCGGCTTCTTCACCGACGCGACGAAGGCCAAGGCCCACATCGACGGCGGTGCGAAGAAGGTCATCATCTCGGCCCCGGCCAAGAACGAGGACATCACCATCGTCATGGGCGTCAACGACGACCTGTACGACCCGCAGAAGCACACGATCATCTCCAACGCGTCGTGCACGACGAACTGCCTGGCCCCCATGGCCAAGGCGCTCAACGACGGTCTGGGCATCGAGCGCGGTCTCATGACGACCATCCACGCCTACACCGGTGACCAGCGCCTCCACGACGCCCCGCACAGCGACCTGCGTCGCGCCCGCGCCGCCGCGCTCAACATCGTCCCCACCTCGACCGGTGCGGCCAAGGCCGTCGCCCTCGTCCTGCCCGAGCTCAAGGGCAAGCTCGACGGCTACGCCCTGCGCGTGCCGGTCCCCACCGGCTCGGCCACCGACCTCACCTTCACCGCCGGTCGCGAGACGACCGTCGAGGAGGTCAACGAGATCGTGCGCAAGGCCGCGGAGTCCGGCCCGATGGCCGGCCGTCTCGTCTACACCGAGGACCCGATCGTCTCCAAGGACATCGAGACCGACCCGGCGAGCTGCATCTTCGACGCGGGCCTGACCAAGGTCATCGGCGACCAGGTC
The DNA here is from genome assembly GCF_020567375.1 of Janibacter melonis. Taxonomy (GTDB): domain Bacteria; phylum Actinomycetota; class Actinomycetes; order Actinomycetales; family Dermatophilaceae; genus Marihabitans; species Marihabitans melonis. The sequence goes on from NZ_JAJBZM010000001.1 coordinate 166,268, forward strand.
AAGGTCGTCGGCTGGTACGACAACGAGTGGGGCTACTCCAACCGCCTCGCCGACCTCTGCCTGCTCGTCGGCCAGAGCCTCTGACCCACCTCGGCTGACAAGGACGCACGGATCGTGAAGACCATCGCCGACCTCGGAGAGCTGCGCGGCCAGCGCGTGCTCCTGCGGTCCGACCTCAACGTCCCGCTCGACGGGAGCACCATCACCGACGACGGACGGATCCGTGCCTCGCTGCCGACGATCCGCGAGCTGACCGAGGCGGGTGCGCGCGTCGTCGTGTGCGCCCACCTCGGTCGGCCCAAGGGCGCTCCCGAGGAGCGCTACTCGCTGCGCCCCGTGGCGCAGCGCCTGGGCGAGCTGCTCGGCCAGGACGTCGCCTTCGCCACCGACACGGTGGGGGAGTCGGCGAAGGGGGTCGTCGCGGACCTCCAGGACGGCGACGTCGCCGTCCTGGAGAACCTGCGCTTCAACCCGGGCGAGACGAGCAAGGACGAGAGCGAGCGCGGTGCCTTCGCCGACGAGCTCGCCGCCCTCGCCGACGCCTACGTCAGCGACGGCTTCGGCGTCGTGCACCGCAAGCAGGCCTCGGTCTACGACGTCGCGACCCGCCTGCCGGCGGCCGTCGGCGGTCTCGTGCGCACCGAGGTCGACGTGCTGCGCCGCCTGACGAGCGAGCCCGAGCGGCCGTACGCGGTCGTCCTCGGCGGCGCGAAGGTCTCCGACAAGCTCGGCGTCATCGACAACCTCCTCGGCACCGCCGACCGCCTGCTCGTCGGCGGCGGGATGGTCTTCACCTTCCTCGCCGCCCAGGGCCACGAGGTCGGCACGAGCCTGCTCGAGGCCGACCAGGTGGACCGGGTCCGCGAGTACCTCGAGCGGGCCGAGCGCGACGGGGTCGAGATCGTCCTGCCCGTCGACGTCGTCGCGGCCACGGAGTTCTCCGCGGAGGCCGACCACGAGGTCGTCGCCGCGGACGCGATCCCCGCCGACCGCATGGGTCTCGACATCGGCCCGCGCTCCGGCGAGCTCTTCGCCTCGCGTCTGGCCGACTGCCGCACCGTCTTCTGGAACGGCCCGATGGGGGCCTTCGAGATGGCCCCCTACGCCGCCGGGACGAAGGCGGTCGCCCAGGCGCTCGTCGACGTCACCGCGACCGGCGCGCTCACCGTCGTCGGCGGTGGCGACTCGGCCGCCGCGGTCCGTCAGCTCGGCTTCGAGGACGCCGACTTCGGGCACATCAGCACCGGGGGCGGCGCGTCCCTGGAGTACCTCGAGGGCAAGGAGCTCCCGGGGCTGCAGGTCCACGAGACCCAGGAGGGCACGCGATGACCGGCCGCACCCCGCTCATGGCGGGCAACTGGAAGATGAACCTCGACCACATGCAGGCCGCGCACCTCGTGCAGAAGCTCGACTGGACGCTGCGCGACGCCAAGCACGACCACGCGGCCGTCGAGGTCGTCGTCGTGCCGCCCTACACCGACCTGCGCTCCGTGCAGACCCTCGTCGACGGCGACAAGCTCGCCCTGCGCTACGGCGCGCAGGACCTCTCGCAGCACGACAGCGGCGCGTACACCGGCGAGATCTCCGGCGCCTTCCTCGCGCGCCTCGGCTGCACCTACGTCGTCGTCGGCCACAGCGAGCGACGTGAGCACCACGGCGAGAGCGACGAGGTCGTCGCGGCGAAGGCCGCCGCCGCCTACCGCCACGGGCTCACCCCCGTCGTGTGCGTCGGCGAGGGCCTCGAGGTCCGCCAGGCCGGCGAGCACGTCTCGCACGTCGTCGAGCAGGTGCGCGGATCGCTCGCGGGCCTGAGCGCCGAGCAGCTGGCCACCGTCGTCGTCGCCTACGAGCCCGTGTGGGCCATCGGCACCGGCGAGGTCGCCACGCCCGAGGACGCCCAGGAGGTGTGCGCCGCGATCCGCGAGGAGCTCGCGCAGATCGCCTCGCCCGAGGTCGCCGACGCGGTCCGGGTCCTCTACGGCGGATCGGTCAAGTCCGGCAACGTCGCGGCGATCATGGCCGGTGCCGACGTCGACGGCGCGCTCGTCGGGGGGGCCTCGCTCGACGCCGAGGAGTTCGCCGCCATCTGCCGCTACCAGGCGCACCTCACCACCTGATCCGGCGCGGGCAGGTATCCTGCCGTGTCAGACCGACCGCACGACCGACCCGAAGGCCGACAGACGTGGACGCAGTACGCATCGCCCTCCAGGTGATCCTCGTGATCACCGGGCTGATCCTCACCCTCCTCATCCTCATGCACAAGGGCAAGGGCGGCGGCATCTCCGACATGTTCGGCGGTGGCATGACCGCGTCCCTCGGCAGCTCGTCGGTGGCCGAGCGCAACCTCACGCGCTTCACGGTCGTCGTGGGGCTGCTGTGGTTCGTCTCCGTCGTCGGCATCGGCGTCATCGACCGCTTCGACGTCTGAGGAGCAGCACATGGCTGGTGGAGGGAACGCGATCCGGGGCAGCCGCGTGGGCGCCGGACCGATGGGCGAGGCCGAGCGGGGCGAGAGCGCCCCGCGGACCTTCGTCTCGTACTGGTGCGGCAAGGGCCACGAGGTGCGCCCGAGCTTCGCCCTCGAGCCCGGGGTCGAGATCCCCGAGCAGTGGGAGTGCACCCGGTGCGGTCTGCCCGCCGGGCAGGACAAGGACAACCCTCCTGCCCCGCCGCGGGCCGAGGTCTACAAGACCCACCTCGCGTACGTCAAGGAGCGCCGCAGCGACAGCGAGGGCGAGGAGATCCTCGCCGAGCGGCTCGGCGAGCTGCGCCGCCGCCGCGGCACCGAGTAGTCGCCCGCCGCGTCAGCGGCTGAGGCCGGCTGCCTGCGCGGCGTCCTCGTCGAGGAACCACACGGTGCGGACGGTCCCGCGGACCTGCGCCGCCGAGGACACGTCGGGGCCGGCGCCGTCGAGGCCGTCGCGGACGGCCTGAGCCTTGTCCGCGCCCGCGACGACGAACCACACCTCGCGGGTGCGCTCCATCGCCTCGAAGGTCAGCGAGACCCGCTCCGGCGGCGGCTTGGGGGAGTCGTGCACCGCGACCGTCATCGCGTCCTGCGTCATCTGCGCCGGGTGACCGGGGAAGAGCGAGGCGACGTGCCCGTCGGGGCCGACCCCGAGCATGAGCACCTCGAAGCCGCCTCGGCCGACGGAGCGCAGCTCCTCGGCGTACCGGCCGGCGGCGTCCTCGACGTCGTCCGAGCCATCCGGCCCCGGCACGCGATGGACGCGATCGTCCGGCAGCCCGAGCCGCGGCAGGCCGGCCTCGTCGGCCTGGGTGTCATTGCGCTCGGGGTCCCCGGACGGGAGGTAGCGCTCGTCGCCCCACCACAGCCCGACGGCGGAGAGGTCGAGCGGCTCGCGCTCGTGCTCCGCCACGAGGGCCGCGACGCTCGCGCCCCCCATCGAGCCCCCGGTGAGACCGATCTCGACCGGTCGCCCGGCGGCGGTGGCCTCCTCGACCACCGCGCGCAGGCGCCGGCCGACGGCCGCCGCGAGCTCGGTCTTGCCGGGCTCGACGACGACCTCGACCGGCGCGCTGCTCACGAGCCCTCGCTCTTGTCCGCGAGCTTGCGGCGTGCGGCCTGCTTCACCGCTGCCGGCTCTGCCGACTTCTTCTCGGGCTCGGCCTGGACCATCGCCGAGCTGCGGGTCGCCCGGGCCTGCTTCTCCAGGCGCTCCTGGGTCTTGCGGCTCGACGAGGGGGAGGGGACCTCCCCCTTCGCCACGGCCTCGGTCATCGTCAGACGACGCATCGTCACCAGGGGGAGGCCCTTGGTGAGGGCGTCCTCGTAGACCTCGTCCGCGTCGAGCCGCCGCAGCTCGTCGGCGAGGCACTCGGCGTCGCTGCGGTGGGCCAGGGCGATCGCGCGCTGCGGCTGCCCTGTCTGGTCCATCGTCGCCGTCTCGCCGTCCTGAGGGCGCACGAGGTCGATGATCCCCGAGCGCCGCTCCAGGCGTACCGAGATGATCCCGCTGCGGTCGCGCGATCGCACGACCGACACCGGGCAGCGCAGCCGGTGCTGGAGCCAGCCCGCGAGCAGGTCGGTCGAGGGCGAGTCGCCGGCACCGGTGACCGTCGCGCTCGTCACGGGCTCGAAGGGGGCCCGGTCCAGCGCCGAGGCGAGCAGCCCTCGCCACAGGGTGACGCGCGACCACGCGAGGTCGGTGTCGCCGGGGCTGTAGGAGCGGGCCAGGGTCTTCAGCGCCGGCCCGATGCTCTCCAGCTGGGCCACGTCGGTGATCCGCCGCTGGGCCATCGCGCCGACGGGGTCGTGCGCGGGTGACTTCGGCGGGTCCTTCGGCCACCACGCGACGACGGGGGAGTCGGGCAGCAGCAGCGGGATGACGACGCTGCGGGCATGGGCGACGAGCGGCCCGTAGAGCCGCAGGACGACGACCTCGCTGGCCCCGGCGTCCCCGCCCAGACGGATCTGCGCGTCGAGGCGCGCCTTGCCGCGGGTGTTGCCCGAGGCAACCGCGACGATGCGGCACGGATGCTGGTGGCTCGCGTCGTTGGCGATCTCGACGGCGTCGTCGATGTCGGCCTCGTCGGCGATGACGACGAGGGTGAGGACGCGCGAGAGCGCCATCGACCCCACGTCCTGACGCAGCCGGACGAGCTTCTTCGAGATCGCCTGGGTCGTCGTGCTCGGCAGGTCGATGATCACGGCATCCTCCACTCGCGGCCGTCACGGTGCATCATCGCGTCAGCGCTCGTCGGGCCCCACGTGCCCGCGGGGTACTGATCGATGGAGCGCTGCTTGGCCCAGTACTTCTCGATGGGGTCGAGGATCTGCCAGGACAGCTCGACCTCCTCGTGCCGGGGGAAGAGCGGGGGGTCGCCGAGCAGCACGTCGAGGATGAGCCGCTCGTAGGCCTCGGGGCTCACCTCGGTGAAGGCGCGCCCGTAGCCGAAGTCCATCGAGACGTCGCGCACCTCCATCTGGTTGCCGGGCACCTTCGCCCCGAAGCGCATCGTGATGCCCTCGTCGGGCTGGACCCGGATGACGACGGCGTTCTGCCCCAGCTCCTCGGTCTCGGTGTCGTTGAAGGGCAGGTGCGGCGCCCGCTTGAAGACGACGGCGATCTCCGTCACCCGCTTGCCCAGGCGCTTGCCCGTGCGCAGGTAGAAGGGCACGTTCGCCCAGCGCCGCGTGTCGATGTCGAGGCGCACCGCGGCGTAGGTCTCGGTCGTCGAGGACTCGCCGACCCCGTCCTCGTCGCGGTACCCGATGACGTGCTCGCCGCCCTGCCAGCCCTCGGCGTACTGCCCGCGGGCGGTGTGCTTGCCGAGGTCCTTGGGGATGCGCACCGCGGCGAGGATCTTCTCCTTCTCGGCCCGCAGCGCGTCAGCGGTGAAGCTCGTCGGCTCCTCCATCGCGGTGAGGGCGAGCAGCTGCAGGAGGTGGTTCTGGATGACGTCACGGGCCGCGCCGATGCCGTCGTAGTACCCCGCACGACCACCGATGCCGATGTCCTCGGCCATGGTGATCTGCACGTGGTCGACGTAGTGGCTGTTCCACACCGGCTCGAACATCTGGTTCGCGAAGCGCAGCGCCAGGAGGTTCTGGACCGTCTCCTTGCCGAGGTAGTGGTCGATCCGGAAGATCGAGTCGGCCGGGAAGACCGACTCGACGACGTCGTTGAGCTCGCGCGCGCTCTTGAGGTCGTGCCCGAAGGGCTTCTCGATGACGACGCGTCGCCACGAGTCGCCCTCGCCGTGGGTCAGACCGCTGCGCTCGAGCTGCTGGCAGACCGTCGAGAAGGAGCCCGGGGGGATGGAGAGGTAGAAGGCGTGGTTGCCGTCGGTGCCCCGCTGCTCGTCGAGCTCGTGGACGGTCTCGGCGAGCAGGTCGAAGGCCGCGTCGTCGTCGAAGACGCCCGGCACGAAGCGGAAGCCCTCGGACAGGGCCCGCCACACCTCCTCGCGGAAGGGGGTACGGGCGTGGGCTCGCACCGCCTCGTGGACGATCTTGCCGAAGTCCTGGTCCTCCCAGTCGCGACGGGCGAAGCCGACGAGGCTGAAGCCGGGCGGCAGCAGACCGCGGTTGGCGAGGTCGTAGATCGCCGGCAGGAGCTTCTTGCGGGCGAGGTCGCCCGTGACGCCGAAGAGCACGAGGCTGCACGGCCCGGCGATCTTCGGCAGGCGCTTGTCCCGTGGGTCGCGAAGGGGGTTGTCCGTCGCGGTCACCTTGGCGGGCTTCATGCGTCGCCCTGCGAGACCGCCGAGGTCACGGCGGCGACACCGCCGTCACCGGTGAGGTGCAGGACGAGGACCGGACGCCCGTGGTCGACGAGGACCGAGGCGTCGCCCCCGGCCTGCGCGGCGACGAACTCGCCGAGGGTGAAGTCGCGGCCCGGGACCGGCAGGTCCTCGCGCGGTGTGTCGGTGACCTGGAGGAAGACCCCGGTCGCGGGCCCGCCCTTGTGGTACTGACCGGTCGAGTGCAGGAAGCGCGGGCCCCAGCCGAAGGTCGTCGGACGACCCGTGCGCTCGGCGAGGGTCGTCGCGACCTGCGCGAGCCCGGCGTGCTCCGCCCGGTCGAGGTAGGCCATGACGGCGACGTAGCCGTGCTCGGGGTCGAGCTGGGCGAGCAGCGCGTCGACCGCGTCGCTCACGGTGCTCGCGTCGCCGAGCCAGTCGCCGCCGAGTGCGCGCACCTCGACGTCTCCGTCGGTGACGTCGGGGGAGGCGGGGGCGTCCCCCTTCGCCTCGAGCAGGCCGCGGGCGGCCGCCTTGGCGGACTCGACGTCGGGCTGGTCGAAGGGGTTGATGCTCAGCAGACGGCCGGCGGCCGCGGTCGCGACCTCCCACAGGAGCAGCTGGGCGCCGAGGGTCCCGCCGACGTCGACGACGGACGGGGCGGAGCTGTCCGGCTCCTCCTCGTGGTCGGTGCCGACGAGGCGCACGAGCGTCGCGTCGTCCGGCAGGGCCCGGTCACCGGGCGAGGGCAGGACGACGGGCAGGATCCCGCGCCCCTGCTTGCCGGTGGACTCCGCGATGAGCTGCTCGGCCCAGTCGCCGAAGCCGGCGGCCTGCGTGCCGTGCTCGAGGAGGTAGAGCTTGTCGCGCAGCGGGTCGGTGGCGGCCATCGCCGCGCCGAGGCGCAGGCCGGGGTTGGCCTCGTCGTCCTCGGCGAGCAGGTCGGTCACCGACTCGGCGTCGGGGGGGGGGGCGGCGGGGGGGGGGCCCGCGCCACCCGCGGGGCCCAGGGCGCAGCCGGGGCGCGCCGCGTCTCGCCCCCCCGCCGCCCGGCGGCGCGGGGGGGGGGGGCCCCCGCCGACGCGGGGGCGCAGGTCGGACCCCGCGGGTGCGCGGGCGCGCCCCCCCCCCCCCTCGGCTCCGGCCAGACCGGAGGGCACGAGGCCGAAGGCGGTCAGCGCCGAGTAGCGCCCGCCGACCTGCGGGTCGGCCGAGACGACGCGGTAGCCCGCGTCGCGGGCCTCCTGCTCGAGCGGGCTGCCCGGGTCGGTGACGACGACGATGCGACGCGCCGCGTCGATGCCGGCGTCGGCGAAGGCCTGCTCGAAGACCCGGCGCTGGCTGTCGGTCTCGACGGTGGAGCCGGACTTGCTCGAGACGACGACGACCGTGCGCTCGAGGTCGGTCACGGCGGCGCGCACGACGTCGGGGTGGCTCGAGTCGAGGACGACGAGCGGGACGCCCGCGGTGGCGCAGATGACCTCGGGCGCCAGCGAGCTGCCGCCCATGCCGCACAGGACGACCCGGTCGACGCCGTCGGCGCGCAGCTCGTCGCGCAGCGCGGCGATCTCGCCGACGAGGGGGCGTGAGGAGCGGGCCAGGCCCACCCAGGACAGGCGCTTGGACGCCTCGTCCTGGGCCTCGGCGCCCCACAGGGTCGCGTCCTGCGCGAAGAGCCGGCTCGCGAAGCGCTCCTCGACGAGGGCAGGCACGGCGGAGGCGATCGCCTTCGCCGCCGCGCCCGCGGCGGAGACGGACAGGCTGCTCACTTCGTGCCGGCCTTGTCGAGCTCGATGCGCACGCCGTCGAGCAGCTCGGCCCAGGACGCCTCGAACTTCTCGACGCCCTCGCGCTCGAGCTGGTCGGTGACCTCCGTGTAGTCGACGCCGAGCTCGGCGAGCCGGTCGAGGACCTGCTGCGCCTCCTCGTAGGTGCCGCTCACCTGGTCGCCGCGGACCTCGCCGTGGTCGAGGACCGCGTCGAGCGTCTTCTCCGGCATGGTGTTGACGGTGTTCGGGGCGGCGAGGTCGACGACGTACAGCGTGTCGCTGTAGTCGGGGTTCTTCACACCCGTCGAGGCCCACAGCGGACGCTGCTTGCGCCCGCCCTCGGCCTCGAGGCGCTCCCAGCGCGGGGTCGAGAAGACCTCCTCGTAGGCCTGGTAGGCGAGCCGGGCGTTCGCGACGCCGGCCTTGCCCCGCAGGGCGAGGGCCTCGTCGGTGCCGATCTTCTCGAGACGCCCGTCGATCTCGCTGTCGACGCGGGAGACGAAGAAGGAGGCGACCGAGTGGATCGTCGAGATGTCCTCGCCGGCCGCGAGGGCCTTCTCGAGACCCTCGAGGTAGGCGTTCATCACCGCGCGGTAGCGCTCGAGGCTGAAGATCAGGGTGACGTTGACGCTGATCCCCGCGCCGAGGGTGTCGGTGATCGCCGACAGGCCCTCCTGGGTCGCCGGGATCTTGATGAAGACCTGCGGGCGGTCGACGGTGTCGGACAGCGCCTGGGCGAGCTCGACCGTGCGCGCCGTGTCGCGGGCCGCGCGGGGGTCGACCTCGATCGACACCCGGCCGTCGACGCCGTCGGTGGACTCGTAGATCGGGCGGAAGACGTCGCACGCCTCGCGCACGTCGTCGGTCGTCAGCGCGAAGACCGCGTCGTCGACGTCCGTGCCGGACGCGGCGAGCTCGCGCAGCTGCTCGTCGTAGGCGTCGCCCTGGGCGAGCGCGGCCTGGAAGATCGAGGGGTTCGTCGTCACGCCGACGATGCCCTTGGTCTCGACGAGCTCGACGAGGTTGCCCGAGCGCAGCCGCTCGCGCGAGAGGTCGTCGAGCCAGACGCTGACGCCGACCTCCTCGAGGTCCTGGATGGGTGCGGGCTTGCTGGAGGTGCTCATGTCGCTCACTTTCCGCTCTCGACGTCGGCCTTGGTGCTCGCCGGCTCCGGGGTGCCGACGTCCGTGCCGGTCCCGACGTCGCGCCGGGGCGCGGTGGCGTCGAGGTCGGGGACGACGGCCCGGTTGCGGGACGCCTTGAGGGAGTCCTTCGCGGCCTTGACGACCGCGGCGGGCGTGAAGCCGAACTTCTCGTACAGGGTCTGGTAGTCGGCGCTCGCGCCGAAGTGCTCGATGCTCACGCAGCGGCCGGAGTCGCCGACGAGGTCGTGCCAGCCCATGGCGACCGACGCCTCGACGCTGACGCGCGCGGTGACGGCCGGGGGGAGGACCTCGTCGCGGTAGCGACGGGACTGCCGCTCGAACCACTCGCGGCAGGGCATCGACACGACCCGGGTCGCGGTGCCCGAGCGCTCGAGCTTCTCCTGGGCCTCCAGGGCGATGGAGACCTCGGAGCCGGTGGCGATGATGATGACCTCCGGGGTGCCCCCCTTCGCCTCGGACAGGACGTAGGCGCCCTTCGCGGCGCCGGCGGCCTTGCCGTAGCGCTCCCGGTCGAGGACCGGGAGGTTCTGGCGCGAGAGCGCGAGGGCCGCGGTCCGGTCGTTCTCGAGGACCTGGCCCCATACGACCGCGGTCTCGTTGGCGTCGGCGGGGCGCACGACGTCGAGGCCGGGCATGGCGCGCAGCGTCGCGAGGTGCTCGATCGGCTGGTGGGTCGGGCCGTCCTCGCCGAGGCCGATGGAGTCGTGCGTCCACACGAAGGTCACGGGCAGCTGCTGCAGGGCCGCGAGCCGCACGGCGGGGCGCATGTAGTCGCTGAAGACGAGGAAGGTGCCGCCGTAGGGGCGGGTGAGCCCCTCGAGCGCGATCCCGTTGAGGATCATGCCCATGCCGTTCTCACGGATGCCGAAGTGCAGCGTGCGGCCGTAGGGCCCGCCGGACCACATGTCGGTCTGCTTGCTCTTGGGGACGAAGGAGGGCTGGCCGTCCATCGTCGTGTTGTTGCTGCCGGCGAGGTCGGCGGAGCCGCCCCACAGCTCGGGCACGAGGTCGGCGAGGGCGGTGAGCACCTTGCCGGACGCGGCGCGCGTGGCCATGCCCTTCTCGCTGTCGGCGGGGAAGGTCGGCAGCGCACGGCGCAGCCCCTTGGGCAGCTCGTGGGCGACGAGGCGGTCGAGCAGCTCGGCGCGCTCCGGCTGGGCCTTGCGCCACGCGGCGTAGGTCTTGTCCCACTCCTTGTGCGCCGCCTTGCCGCGCGCCCCGACCTTGCGGGCGTGGGCGATGACGGAGCGGTCGACGGCGAAGGACTTCGCCGGGTCGAAGCCGAGGACCTCCTTGGTCGCCGCGACCTCGTCGGCGCCGAGCGCCGAGCCGTGGGCCGAGCCGGTGTCCTGCTTGCCCGGGGCCGGCCACGCGATGATCGTGCGCAGCTCGACGAGCGTGGGCTTGCGCGAGCGACGGGACTTCTCCAGCGCCTTGAGCAGTGCGTCGACGTCCTCGACGTACGCCGAGCCGTCTCCGTCCTTGCGCCAGTCGACCGTGACCGTCTCCCAGCCGTAGGCCTCGTAGCGCTTCGGCACGTCCTCGCTGAAGGAGATGTCGGTGTCGTCCTCGATGGAGATCTGGTTGTTGTCGTAGATCACCGTGAGGTTGCCGAGCTCCTGGTGACCGGCGAGCGAGCTCGCCTCGGACGCCACGCCCTCCATGATGTCGCCGTCGGAGGCGATGACCCAGATGTGGTGGTCGAAGGGGGACTCGCCCGCCTTCGCGTCGGGGTCGAGCAGGCCGCGCTGGCGGCGCTGCGCCATCGCCATGCCGACGGCGGTGGCCAGACCGGAGCCGAGCGGGCCGGTCGTCACCTCGACGCCCTTCGTGTGGTGGACCTCGGGGTGGCCCGGGGTCTGGCTGCCCCAGGTGCGCAGCGCCCTGAGGTCGTCGAGCTCGAGGCCGTACCCGCTGAGGTAGAGCTGGACGTACTGCGTGAGCGAGGAGTGGCCGCACGACAGGACGAAGCGGTCACGGCCGAGCCACGCCGGGTCGGCGGGGTCGTGGCGCATGACCTGCTGGTAGAGCAGGTAGGCGACGGGGGCCAGGCTCATCGCGGTGCCGGGGTGGCCGTCGCCCTTGTGCTGGACGGCGTCGGCGGCGAGCAGGCGCGCGGTGTCGACCGCGGCGATGTCGAGGTCGTCCCAGCCGGCCGTGCGCGCGACGGGCTTCTTCAGCTCCGGGCTGCGCCTGCTCACGCTCGTGACCTTCGTCGTGGTCTTCTTCGCCGCCTTCTTCGCGGTCTGCGAGGGGGTCAAGGATGCCTTCTCTCTCGGGGGGCTGCCAGACCTGATCCAGCCTAGACCGGGTGGTGACACAGGTCGCACGTGCCGTCCAGGGCCGTTCCCCGTCGTCTCGTCGTCGACCCGGCGGTCTCGAGCCCGACGCACGGGCGATACCATGGAGGTTCTGCTCCCCACGCTCATCGAGGACCCCTTGACGACGATCGACCGGACGCACGCGCCCGTGCCCGTGACGTCATCTCGTCGACGCAAGGCAGCGGCCTACGTCGCGCTCACCAAGCCCCGGATCATCGAGCTGCTGCTCGTGACGACCGTGCCCGTGATGTTCCTCGCCCAGCGGGGCCTGCCGGACCTGTGGCTCGTCGTGGCCACGCTCGTCGGCGGCTCGCTGAGCGCCGGCGCGGCGAACACCTTCAACATGGTCTACGACCGCGACATCGACGCGCAGATGGGTCGCACGGCGCACCGTCCGCTCGTCACCGGCGAGGTGACGCCGCGGGCGGCGATGGTCTTCGGGGTCCTGCTGACGATCGCCTCCACCGCGTGGCTCGGCCTGCTCGTCAACCCGCTCTCCGCGGCGCTCTCGCTCGGCGCGATCCTCCTCTACGCCGTCGGCTACACGATGATCCTCAAGCGCCGCACCGCGCAGAACATCGTGTGGGGCGGCATCGCCGGGTGCATGCCGACGCTCATCGGCTGGTCCGCCGTGACGAACAGCGTCCAGTGGCCGGCGATCATCCTCTTCCTCGTCATCTTCTTCTGGACGCCGCCGCACTACTGGCCGCTGTCCATGCGCTTCACCGAGGACTACGCCCGCGCCGGCGTGCCCATGCTCCCGGTCGTCGAGGGCAACGTCACCGTCGCGCGCCAGATCGTCGCGTACTCGTGGGTCATGGTCGCGACCTCGCTGGCCCTCGTGCCCGTCGCCGACATGGGATGGCTCTACCTCGGCGCCGCGCTGCTGTCCGGCGCGCTCTTCCTGCGCGAGGCGCACCGGCTGCTCTCCGCCGCGCGCGCCGGCCTCTCGCAGGCGAAGATGCGCCCGATGCGCCTCTTCCACTTCTCCATCACCTACGTCTCGCTGCTCTTCCTCGGCGTGGCGCTCGACCCCCTGCTGCACCTGCCGCTGCCCGGTCTGGCCTGAGCCCACCGCGGCCCCGTCCCGGGTCCCGGTGACCCGGGTCGTCGAGCCGGCCGGACGGCAGGTCCCGCAGCCTCGCCCAGGGCGAGAGCAGGGTCGCCAGGGTCGCGACGACGTGCAGCCCCGCCATGAGCAGGATCGTCTGACGCAGCCCGACGGCACCGCCGAGGCCGCCCGCGACGAGGGCGCCGAGCGGCATGGTGCCGAAGTTCACCACGGCCGCGGCGCCCGAGGTGCGACCGAGCAGGTCGGCCGGCACCCAGCGCTGGCGGAAGGCCCCGCGCACGACGTTGGCCCCGACGAGACCCAGGCCCACGAGGGCGGAGCCGAGCGGCACCAGCCAGATCCCGTGCCCCGGGCCGGCCAGGCCGACGAGCAGCGCGGGCGGGCCACCGGCGAGCTGGAGCACGAGCATCGCCCGGGCGCTGCCCAGCAGGCGCGACACCCGGGCGGCGACCACCGCGCCGACGAGGCCCCCGGTCGCCCCGAGGGCGAGGAGCAGCCCGACCGAGCCCGGGGTGGCCTCCAGGTCGCGCAGCAGGAAGAGCACCAGCAGCGTCTGGTATCCGGTGAGCGCGAAGTTGCTCGCCCCGCCCTGGACGGTGAACCACGCGAGATAGCGGTCGCCGAAGGTCACCCGCAGCCCCTCGCGCACCATCGGCCCGACCCGCTCGCGCTCCTGGTCCGGGGCGGCCCGCTCGGGCCGGCCGCCCCGGATCCGCCACAGGCAGAGCGCGGAGACGAGGAAGCTCACGACGTCGACGACGAGGGCGAGCGCGCCGCCGACGAGCTGGACGAGCAGACCGCCCGCCCCGGGGCCGGCGACCTGCATCGCCGACTCCGTGCCGTAGACCCGCCCGTTCGCCGCCTCGAGGTCCTGCGGGCGCACGAGCCGGGTGAGCAGCCCGGGGTAGGCGGTGCGGAAGACGACGTCCTTGACCCCGCTGCCGAGCGCGGCGAGCACGAGATGGGGCAGGCCGAGCACGCCGAGGGCCCAGGCGAGCGGGACGGAGGCGAGGACGAGCGCGCCGAGCAGGTCGGCGGCGATCATGAGGCGCCGGTTGTCGCCGCGGTCGACCCAGGCGCCGGCGGGCAGCCCGAGGACCAGCCAGGGCAGCCACACGGCAGCGGTGAGGACGCCCATCCAGCCCGCCGAGGCGCCCAGGGAGACGGCGAGGACGGGCAGGACGACTAGGGTCGTCATCGAGCCGAGGACGGAGACCGCCTCGCCGGACCAGAGCAGGGCGAAGTCCCGGTTGCGGCTCAGCGGGGGAGCGGGGGCAACCGGTGCGGGTGCGGTGGTCATGGCCGGCTGGGGAAGCCGCGCGCGGCGACGTAGATCGACTCGCGCCGCACGTCGTCGTCGGGGGTCTCGCGGGTGCTCCACCGCTCGAGGACGTCCATGACCTCCTCGGCGACCTGCCGCAGCTCGTCGGGGCTCAGGCGCAGCCAGTTCTGCGTGGCGAAGGCGGCGTCGGTCCACTCGCCAGTGCCGTCGTCGGCGGCGAGCCACTCCTGGACCCGCTCGGAGGTCCGGCGCCACACGAGGGCCTCCGCGGCATCGGCGGCGGCCAGGGCCGCGGGGTCCGAGATCTCCGACCGGGACCACCGGGTGCCGCGCCCGACGAGGCGCCACCAGCGCTCGCGCCGGTCGCGCGCGAGCTCCGGCGCCTCCTCGACGAGCCCCGCCTCGGCGAGGACCTTGAGGTGGTGGCTCGCGCTGCCGACGGCCTGGTCGGTCGCCTCGGCGAGCCGGCTCGCCGTCGCGGGTCCGTCGGCCTTGAGGGCGTCGAGGATGCGGGAGCGAAGGGGGTGGGCCAGGGCGGACAGGGCGCGCGCCTCGGTGAGGGTGCGGATCCCCTCACGGGCACGCCGGGTCTGCGGGGTGGGCTCGTCCATGTCACCGACACTAGACCCACAAGAGTGGTTGCACAAGACATCTTGTAGGTCTCCCCGGGTGCGACGGGGGTGGAGGTGCGGGTGGGGTCAGTCCTCGTCGACGGCGGTGCGCGTGAGCACGACGGCGCGGGTCACGGCGACGACGAGGAGCGAGGCGCCGAGCATGTGCGCGAGCACGAGCGCCTCGGGCAGCTTCGTGAGGTACTGCACGTAGCCGATGAGCCCCTGGGCGAGGGTCACCGCCATGACGACGCCCCAGGCGCGGCTGGCCCGGCTCCTGCGCCCGGTGACCGCGGCCCCGAGCCACACGGCGGCCACGAGGCCGACGAGGAGCATGACGGAGTCGGCGTGGAGCCAGGAGATCGTCCGGGGGTCGAAGCCGGTGCGGGCCGGGGTGTCGGCGTCACCGGAGTGCGGGCCCGAGCCGGTGACGACCGTGCCGAGCGCGAGGACGACGACGAGCACGGCGACGACCGCGACCTGGGCCCGGTCGACGAGGGGGTGCACCTGCGCCGGCCCGGCCGGATGGGTCGAGCGCCACAGCATCCACGACGCGGTGGCGACGAGCACCATCGAGGCGAGGAAGTGGAAGGCGACGATCCACGGGTTGAGCCCGGTGAGGACGGTGATCCCCCCGACGACCGCCTGGGCGGCGATGCCCGCGAGCACGACGAGCGCACCCGTGCGCAGGTCGCGACGCTCGCGCGCGTACCGGAAGAGCGCCCACAGCAGGCCGAGCGCGACGAACCCGAGCAGCCCCGTGAGGGTCCGGTTGCCGAACTCGATGAGCTTGTGGATGCCCTCCTCCTGCTCCACGGTCGGCACGTAGGAGCCGGGGACGCACTGCGGCCAGGTCGGGCACCCGAGGCCCGACCCGGTGAGCCGGACGAGCCCGCCGGTGACGACGATGCCGACCTGGCAGACGAGGTTGGCGACGAGCAGCACCCTCAGGAGGGGGTGGACGACCCCCTTCGCCGGAGAGGTCGGGGCGATCGGGGCGGTCTGCACGGGCACCCCCCAACGGTAGGCCGACGCGGGCCGCAGGACCGCATCGGGTCCGCCGACCGGGGGCTCACTCCCCGCCGTGCGGGAGACCCTGGCTCTGCTGCACGACGTCGCTCCACGCGACCTGGGCCCCGGTGTGGCCTGCGCGGACGACGAACCACAGCGCGGAGAGCGAGACGAGGACGAGGGCCACCCGGACGGCCAGCGCGACCGCGGGGCTGTCGACCACGGGCAGCCGGGGCACGCGGCCGGAGCGCGAGGGCAGGAGCCACAGCACGGCGAGGACGACGACCACGGCGAAGACGGCGATGACGGTACGGGCGAGGTCGCCGGCCTGCGTGTGCGTCTCGAGCGCGGGGTCCTGCAGCCCCAGCGCCCGCAGCCGGCCCTCGAGCGCCTCGCCGCTCGAGGCGGCGACGACGGCGCTCAGCGCGGAGACGACCGCGAGGGAGAGGGTGGGCCAGGTGAGCGCCGAGCGCCACCGGGGCACGAGGGCGTAGGCCGCGGCCGCGAGGGCGGCCAGGGGGGCGAGCACGACGACCGCGTGGATGACGAGGACGTGGACGGGCAGACCGGCGACGGTGTCGAGCATGGGGGACCTCCGAGGAGCAGGGCCGTGGACGTCTCGAACCTAGGGCTGCCAGGCCGTGCCGACCCGGTGGACCCGCTGTGGAGGACCTGTGAGTCCTGACGCCCGTGACCGGGTGCCGACCGCCCGGCTCAGTCGTCCCAGCGGAAGGTGCGCACGGCGACCGCGCTCAGGCCGAGCGCCCAGCCGAGGAGCACGAGCCACGGCGCCCACGGCAGCCCGCCGTCGGCGGACACGCGCATCGCGTCGCCGAGCGCGCCCGAGGGGAGCCAGCGAGTCACGGCCGCCAGGCCGGGGGAGAAGACCTCGGAGGCGAGCAGCAGCCCGCCGGCACCCGCGAGGAGGACCCACACGAGGTTGGCGAGCGCGAGGACGGCCTCGGCCCGCAGCGTCCCTGCGAGCACGAGGGCGAGGGCGACGAAGGCCCAGGCCCCGAGGGCGACGCTGACCACGCCGGTGGGCAGGCCCGACCAGGCCGGCCGCCAGCCCATGGTCAGGGCGGCCGCCCCGACGACGACGAGCTGACCGACGAGCGCGGCGAGCACCGCGAGCGCCTTGCCCAGGAGCAGGCCGTCGCGGCCGAGCGGCGTCGTGCCGAGCAGCCGCAGGACGCCGTAGCGCCGGTCGAAGCCGGTCTGGATGGCCTGCCCGGTGAAGGCGGTGCTCACGACGACGAGGGCGAGGACCCCCGGGGCGACGGCGTCGACGCGGGGCTCGGGCAGGTCGGGGTAGGGCGCGAGGACCAGCCCGACGAGCGCGAGGAGGGGCAGGACGAGCGAGACGAGGAGCTGCTCGCCGTTGCGCAGCAGCACGCCGGCCTCGTAGCCGGCCTGGGCGAGCACCCGGCGGGACGCCGGGGCGGGGGAGGGACGCGCGGACGGCGGCGGCGCGGTGCTCATGCGGCCTCCCCGCTCGTCAGGGCGAAGTAGCGCTCCTCGAGGGAGTCGCCGCCGACCTCGGCGAGCGTGCCGGCCGCGACGACGCGGCCCGCGTGCATGATGACGACGCGGTCGGCGAGGCGCTCGGCCTCGGCGAAGGAGTGCGTCGTCACGAGGAGCGCCGCGCCCTCGTCGCTCACGCGGCGCAGGAGGGCGTGCACCTCGCGCTGGGCGTGGGGGTCGAGCCCGGCGGCCGGCTCGTCGAGGAAAGCCACCTCGGGGCGGCCGACGAGCGCGGCCGCGAGGGCGAGGCGCTGGCGCTGGCCCCCGCTGAGCCGGCGCACGGCGGTGCGCGCGAAGGGGGCGATGCCCAGGGACTCGACGAGCTCGTCGCGACGGCTGACGCTGCCGTGCAGCCGCTCGAGATGGGCGAGCAGGCGCTGCGGCGAGACCGACTGGGGCAGCCCGCCGTCCTGGAGCATGACGCCGACCCGCGCGCGGTGCGCGGCATCGGCGTGCCAGGGGTCGGTGCCGAGGACGCGGACCGTGCCGGAGTCGGGGCGCTGCAGGCCCTCGAGGCACTCGACGGTCGTCGTCTTGCCGGCGCCGTTCGGCCCGAGGACGCACGTGATCTCGCCGAGCTCGGCGGTGAGGGTGGCCCCGTCGACCGCGCGCACGGAGCCGAAGGACCGGTGGAGGTCGGTCACGGCTACGGCGGTCACGGGAGGGCAGTCTACGGTCGTCGGGGGCACCCCTTCGCACCCCCTGCCCGGGCCGCGGACGGTAAGGGTCGCCTTCCTTTGTGACGCTCTCCCGATTTACGTAACATGGGTGTGTGGTTAATACGCGACGCGCGGCCCAGCCGCACGACCTCGGCCCTGCCGAGAGCGACGCGCGTACCCGCGACCGCGTCCTCGCGACCGTGAGCGAGCGAGGACCGATCACCGCGGCTCGTCTCGCCGCCGATCTCGGCCTCACCCCGCCCGGCGTGCGCCGGCACCTCGACCAGCTCGCCCTCGACGGTCTCGTCGAGGACCGCGACCCCGCGGCCAGCAAGCGCGGCCGCGGTCGGCCCGCCCGCGAGTGGGTCGTCACCGGCGCCGGGCACGACGTCCTGCCCGCGGGCTACGAGACCCTCGCCGGCGACGCGGTCCGATTCCTCGCCGCCGCGGCCGGCCCGCAGGCCGTCGCCGACTTCGCCCGCGCCCGGATGACCCGGGTCGAGGAGCGCTACGAGGCAGACGTCACCGCGGCCGGTCCCGACCCCCGCGCTCGCACCGAGGCGCTCGTCTCCGCGCTGCGCCGCGAGGGCTTCGCCGCCTCCGCCCGTCCGGTGGGGGCCGGTGGTCTCGCCGGCGTCCAGCTGTGCCAGGGTCACTGCCCGGTGCAGCACGTCGCCGCCGAGTTCCCCGACTTCTGCGAGGCCGAGCGCGAGTCCTTCTCCCGACTGCTCGGCGTGCACGTCCAGCGGCTCGCCACGCTCGCGCAGGGCGACCACGTGTGCACGACCTTCGTGCCCACCCCCGACATCCCCCCGTCCACCAGCTCGTCCACCCACCCTGAAGAGAGGGGCTCACGATGACCACGAACATCGAAGACCTCAACCCCGGCCTCAAGGACATCGGCCGCTACGAGTACGGCTGGGCCGACTCCGACACCGCCGGCGCCTCCGCGCAGCGCGGTCTGAGCCAGGCCGTCGTCGACGACATCTCCGGGCGCAAGAACGAGCCCGAGTGGATGCAGGCCCTGCGCCGCAAGTCCCTCGGCCTGTTCGAGAAGAAGCCGATGCCGAGCTGGGGCAGCGACCTCACGGGCATCGACTTCCAGAACATCAAGTACTTCGTGAAGTCGACGGAGAAGCAGGCCACGAGCTGGGAGGACCTGCCCGAGGACATCAAGGCGACCTACGACCGACTCGGCATCCCCGAGGCGGAGAAGCAGCGTCTCGTCGCCGGTGTCGCCGCGCAGTACGAGTCCGAGGTCGTCTACCACCAGATCCGCGAGGACCTGGAGGAGAAGGGCGTCATCTTCGTCGACACCGACAGCGGGCTGCGCGAGCACGAAGACCTCTTCCGCGAGTACTTCGGCACCGTCATCCCCGCCGGCGACAACAAGTTCGCCGCGCTCAACACCGCGGTGTGGTCGGGCGGCTCCTTCATCTACGTGCCCCCGGGCGTCCACGTCGACATCCCGCTGCAGGCCTACTTCCGGATCAACACCGAGAACATGGGTCAGTTCGAGCGCACGCTGATCATCGCCGACGAGGGCAGCTACGTGCACTACGTCGAGGGCTGCACCGCCCCGATCTACAAGACCGACAGCCTGCACAGCGCCGTCGTCGAGATCGTCGTGAAGAAGAACGCCCGCGTGCGCTACACGACGATCCAGAACTGGAGCAACAACGTCTACAACCTCGTCACCAAGCGCGCGACGTGCGCCGAGGGCGCGACGATGGAGTGGATCGACGGCAACATCGGCTCCAAGGTGACGATGAAGTACCCGGCCGTCTTCCTCATGGGCGAGCACGCCCGGGGCGAGACCCTGTCCATCGCCTTCGCCGGCGAGGGCCAGCACCAGGACGCGGGCAGCAAGATGGTCCACGCCGCCCCGAACACCTCGAGCACGATCGTCAGCAAGTCCGTCGCCCGTGGCGGCGGCCGCACGAGCTACCGCGGTCTCGTCCAGGTCCTCGAGGGCGCGACGAACTCGAAGGCCTCCGTGGTCTGCGACGCGCTGCTCGTCGACACGATCAGCCGGTCCGACACCTACCCCTACGTCGACGTCCGCGAGGACGACGTGCAGATGGGTCACGAGGCGACCGTCTCGAAGGTCTCCGACGACCAGCTCTTCTACCTCATGTCCCGCGGGATGAGCGAGGAGGAGGCGATGGCGATGATCGTGCGCGGCTTCGTCGAGCCCATCGCCAAGGAGCTGCCGATGGAGTACGCCCTCGAGCTCAACCGCCTCATCGAGCTGCAGATGGAAGGAGCAGTGGGTTGAGCCTGCTGACGCAGAACCCGAGCACCCCCAACCCGAGGGCGCACAGCCACGGCGGCCCGGTCGTCCCCGACCAGTCGCGGGCGGAGCGCACGCGCTCCTTCGACCCCACGGACTTCGCGGTCCCCACGGGCCGCGAGGAAGACTGGCGCTTCACGCCGGTCGCCGACCTGCACTCGCTGCTCGGCGGCGAGACGACGGGCGGTGCGCTCTCCCGCGAGGAGTCGCTGCCCGAGGGCGTGACCACCTCGGTCATCACCTCCGAGCAGGCCCGTGAGCTCGGCGCGCCCGAGCCGGCCGACCGCGCCGCGGTCCTCGCCGCCAGCGGGTCCGACGGGGTCCTGCACCTGCAGGTCCCCGCCGATGCCGACGTCTCCGCGCCGGTGCACCTGCGCCTGTCCGGCGACGGCGGCACCGCCTACGGCCACGTCCTCGTCACCGTCGGCCGCTTCGCCCGCGCGACGGTCGTCGTCGAGCACACCGGCGACGCGCGCTACAGCGAGCTGCTGAGCGTCGTCACCGGCGACGGCTCCGACCTCACCCTCGTGAGCACCCAGGAGTGGGCCGACAGCGCCCAGCACCTGGCGCAGCACGACGTCGTCGTCGGCCGTGACGCCCGCGTGCGTCACATCGCCGTCACCCTCGGCGGCGGTGTCGTGCGGCTGAGCACGAACGCGACCTACGCCGGCCCGGGTGCCAGCTTCGAGGGTCTGGGCGTCTACTTCGCCGACAGCGGCCAGCACCTCGAGCACCGGCTCTTCGTCGACCACGAGGCGCCGCACTGCACGAGCAACGTCGAGTACAAGGGCGCCCTGCAGGGCGAGACCGCCCGCACCGTGTGGGTCGGCGACGTCCTCATCCGCGCGGCGGCCGAGGGCACCGACACCTACGAGCTCAACCGCAACCTCGTGCTCACCGACGGCGCGCGCGCCGACTCGGTCCCCAACCTCGAGATCGAGACCGGCGAGATCGCCGGCGCCGGCCACGCCTCGACGACCGGCCGGCTCGACGCGCAGCACCTCTTCTACCTCCAGTCCCGCGGGATCCCGGTGGAGGAGGCCCGTCAGCTCGTCGTGCGCGGCTTCTTCGCGAGCACCATCGGGCGGATCGGCGTCCCCGAGGTCACCGAGCGCATCATGGGTGCGATCGAGGCCGAGCTCGCCGGGGTCGACCTCAGCTCGCTCGCCCCCGCGGACGCGTCGTGAGCGCCGTCGCCGAGCCGACGTACGGCGAGCCCGTCCACGTCTGCCACCGGGACGACCTGCCCGAGACCGGGGCCGCCCAGGCCGAGGTCGACGGCCGGCTCGTCGCGATGATCCGCACCGAGGACGGCGCGATCCACGCGATCGACGACACGTGCACCCACGCGGCCGTGTCGCTGTCCGAGGGCGAGCTCGAGGGCTGCCAGCTCGAGTGCTGGCTCCACGGCTCGACCTTCGACGTGCGCACCGGCCAGCCCTCCGGGCTGCCGGCGACGATCCCCGTCGCCGTCCACCAGGTCAGCGTCGACGAGACCGGTGCGGTCTACGTCGCCCTGGCCACCGGCCGCCGCTGAGCGGCCCACCGACATCCCCCTTCGCACGACACGAGAGAAGTGAGCACCGCATGAGCACCCTCGAGATCCGCGACCTGCACGTCAGCGTCGACACCGAGGACGGCCCCAAGGAGATCCTCAAGGGCGTCACGCTGACGATCCGCAGCGGCGAGACCCACGCGATCATGGGCCCCAACGGCTCGGGCAAGTCCACCCTGGCGTACTCCATCGCCGGGCACCCGAAGTACACCGTCACCTCCGGCACCGTGACCCTCGACGGCGACGACGTCCTCGCGATGTCGGTCGACGAGCGCGCCCGCGCCGGGCTCTTCCTCGCGATGCAGTACCCCGTCGAGGTCCCCGGCGTCACGGTGAGCAACTTCCTGCGCACCGCGAAGACCGCCGTCACCGGTGAGGCGCCGAAGCTGCGCACCTGGGTCAAGGACGTCAAGGGCGCGATGGAGGGTCTGAAGATGGACTCCGCCTTCGCCGAGCGCAACGTCAACGAGGGCTTCTCCGGCGGTGAGAAGAAGCGCCACGAGATCCTCCAGATGGAGCTGCTCGAGCCGAAGTTCGCCGTCCTCGACGAGACCGACTCCGGTCTCGACGTCGACGCGCTGCGCATCGTCTCCGAGGGCGTCAACCGCGCCAAGGAGGCCACCGGCTCCGGTGTCCTGCTCATCACGCACTACACCCGGATCCTGCGCTACATCACGCCGGACCACGTCCACGTCTTCGTCGACGGCGCGATCGCCGAGCAGGGTGGCCCCGAGCTCGCCGACGAGCTCGAGGCGAACGGCTACGACCGGTTCATCACCGCGAGCGCCTGATGACCGGCCTCCTCGACGAGCGGGAGCTCGCCGCCCTGCGCGGCGAGTTCCCCATCCTCGGGCGGACGGTGCGCGACGACAAGCCGCTGGTCTACCTCGACTCCGGCGCGACCTCGCACAAGCCGCTCGCCGTCCTCGACGCCGAGCGCGACTTCCTCGTCACGGCCAACTCGGCCCCGCACCGTGGGGCGCACGCGCTCTCGGAGGAGGCCACCGAGGCCTACGAGGACGCCCGGCGCGTCGTCGCCCGCTTCGTCGGCGGCCGTGAGGACGAGGTCGTCTTCACCAAGAACGCGACCGAGGCGCTCAACCTCGTCGCGTACGCCTTCAGCAACGCCGCGCACAGCGACATCCCCGGTCACGAGCGCTTCGTGCTCGGGCCCGGCGACGAGGTCCTCGTCACCGAGATGGAGCACCACGCGAACCTCGTGCCGTGGCAGGAGCTGTGCCGGCGCACCGGGGCGACCCTGCGCTGGATCGGCGTCACCGACGAGGGCCGGCTCGACCTCACCGACCTCGGCGAGCTCGTCACCGAGCGCACGAAGGTCGTCGCCCTCACCCACGTGAGCAACGTCCTCGGCACGGTCAACCCCGTGCGCGAGGTCGCCGACGCCGCGCATGCCGTGGGCGCGCTCGTCGTCGTCGACGCCTGCCAGTCGGTGCCGCACCTGAGCATCGACGTGAGCACGCTCGGCGCCGACTACATCGCCTTCTCCGGGCACAAGGTCTACGGGCCGTCCGGCATCGGCGTGCTGTGGGGCCGCTCGGAGCTGCTCGCGGCGATGCCGCCCTTCCTCACCGGCGGCTCGATGATCGAGACCGTCCACATGGAGCGCTCGACGTACGCGCCCCCGCCCACCCGCTTCGAGGCCGGCGTGCCCATGACGAGCCAGGCGATCGGTCTCGGCGCCGCGCTGCGCTGGGTCGAGGGCATCGGCATGGACCGCATCGCGGCACACGAGCAGGCCCTGACCCGGCTCGTCCTCGACGGTCTCGCCGAGCGCCCCTGGGTCCGCGTCGTCGGCCCGACGGACATGATGCACCGCGGCGCGGCCGTGGCCTTCGTCGTCGACGGCGTCCACGCGCACGACGTCGGGCAGATCCTCGACGACTCCGGTGTTGCAGTGCGTGTGGGTCACCACTGCGCCTGGCCGCTGCACCGCCGCTACGGCATCGCGGCCTCCGCGCGGGTCTCGCTCGCCGTCTACAACACCCCCGGCGAGGTCGCGGCCTTCCTCACCGCCCTCGACCGCATCCCCGCGGTCTTCGGCCTCGACACGACGACAGGGAGCGTCTCCGTCTGATGGACCTCTACCAAGAGCTGATCCTCGAGCACAGCAAGCGCCCGCACGGCGCCGGGCTGCGCGAGGGGCACGACGCCGAGGTGCACCACGTCAACCCCACGTGCGGTGACGAGGTCACCCTGCGGGTGCACGTCGAGGGCGCCGGTGCCGACGCCCGGATCGCCGACATCTCCTACGAGGCGACCGGGTGCTCGATCTCGACCGCGTCGACCTCGATCCTGGCCACCGAGGTGACCGGGGAGGAGATCGCCGAGGCGATGCGCACCCATGCCGCGATGCGGCACATGCTCACGAGCAAGGGGCAGGACCCCGGCGACGAGGAGGTCATCGGCGACGGCGTCGCCCTGGCCGGCGTCGCGAAGTACCCCGCGCGCGTCAAGTGCGCGCTGCTGGGCTGGATGGCCCTCACCGACGCCCTCGCCCAGGCGGGCGTCGACGTCACCGCGACCGAAGGAGAGCAGGCATGAGCACGACGCAGACCCCCGCCAACGTGGCCGACGTCGAGGAGGCCCTGCGCGACGTCGTCGACCCCGAGCTCGGCATCAACGTCGTCGACCTCGGCCTCGTCTACGGCATCACCGTCGACCCGCAGAACCACGCCGTCGTCGACATGACGCTCACCTCGGCGGCCTGCCCGCTGACCGACGTCATCGAGGACCAGGTAGCCCAGGCCGTCGACGGGCTCGTCACCGGGCATCGCATCAACTGGGTGTGGATGCCGCCGTGGGGCCCGGACAAGATCACCGACGACGGCCGCGAGCAGCTGCGCGCCCTCGGCTTCAACATCTGAGCGCTCGCCCCGCGCGCGTGGCGCTGGCAGGCTGAGCGGATGAGCGAGCTCGCCGACGTCCTGCAGCGCCACGTCGACGACGGCGTCCTCGTCGGGGCGGTGGCGGCCGTCGGCCCCGCCGCCCCGACGCGCGACGGGGGAGCCCGGCCGGTCGGCGCCGGTCGGATGGCGCTCGACGGCCCGCCCATGCCGCCGGACGCGGTCATGAGGGTGCAGTCGATGACGAAGGTCGTCCTCGCGGCGGCCGTGCTGCGGCTCGTCGAGACCGACGGGCTGCGCCTCGAGGACGAGGTCGCCCGCTGGCTGCCCGAGCTCGCCGACCCCCAGGTGCTCGAGCACCCCGGTGCGACCCTGGACCGGACGGTCCCGGCCGAGCGCGCGATCACCGTGCGCCACCTCCTCACGTGCACGAGCGGCTACGGCATCGTCGACGAGACCAGCCCGCTCGGAGCGGCGATGGAGCGCTCCGAGCTCGCCGCCGGCCCTCGGCCGTGGGCGCTCGACGCGAGCACCTGGGTGGAGCGCCTCGGTGCGCTCCCGCTCGTCGGGCAGCCCGGCGAGGTCTGGCGCTACCACCACTCCTTCGGGCTGCTCGGCGTGCTGCTGTCGCGGCGCGCCGGCCGTCCCCTCCACGAGCACCTCCGCGAGGTCCTCCTCGACCCGCTGGAGATGCCCGACACCGGCTCGTGGGTGCCGCAGGACCAGCTGCACCGGCTCCCCGCCGCCTACCGGTGGGACGACGCCCTCGTCGAGACCGACCCCCTCCACGGCGGCTCGTACGCGGGAGACCCCGGCCACGACGTGAGCCACGGCGAGCTCGTCTCCACGACCGCCGACGTCCTCGCGCTGCTGCGCATGCTCCACGACGGCCGAGACGCCCAGGGGCACCCCTTCGTCGGTGACGAGCTGCGCCGTCTCATGCGCACCGACGCCGTCCCCGACCGGGCCAAGACCCCCGAGAGCTTCCCGTACTCCGAGCGCTTCTGGGAGGGCACCGGCTGGGGGCTGGGCGTCGGCATCCGCACCGCCGGCCCCGGTGCGGGGCGCTTCGGCTGGACCGGTGGGCTGGGCACCGACTGCTGGCTCGACCCCTCGGGCTGGTGCGGCGTCGCGCTCGTCCAGACCGAGATGTCGCCCCCCGTCATGGGGCTGCTGGGCGACGTCGACGCGATCGCCGACCCCCGTGCCTGACCGCGTCGTCGAGGTCGACCCGCAGCGCTACCCGCGGTGGCGCGAGCGCTTCGAGGAGAGCAACGCCCAGCGGGCGCAGGACGAGCACCAGGAGGTCGTCGCGGTCGAGGTCTTCGAGCACGACCCGCTCGCGCTGCTCCTCGTGCGCCGCGGCGGCTACGGCGTCGGCGTGGCCGTCGGTCCCGAGCTCGTCGCGCACAAGGTCGGCACCCGCTACGTGCAGTCCCGCACGAAGAAGGGCGGGTGGTCGCAGCAGCGCTACGCCCGCCGCCGGGGCAACCAGGCCGACGAGCTGGTCGGCGCCTGCGGCGACCACGCGGCCCGGGTCCTGGCCGCCCTGCCCGACGGGGCGAAGGGGGTCCGCGGTCTCGTCCTCGGGGGAGACCGGGCGCTGCTCGCCCAGCTCCTCGAGGACCCGCGGCTGCGCCCCCTTCGCGAGCTGCCACGTCGTGAGCTGCCCGACCTGCCCGACCCCCGCCTGACCGTCCTGCAGGCCGCCCTGCGCCGGGCACGTCACGTGAGGATCACGATCCGCGACCCCTGACGACGAGGGCCACGGGGCACGCACTACCGTGCCCTGCGGAGCCGACGACCTGGGACGGTCGCGGCCGCAGCCAGGGGAGATCACGCAGTGCGCCGTCGGACCACCACCATGCTCGTCGCCGTGCTCGGCACCGCGCTGCTCGGCCTCGCGCCGGCGGCGCCCGGTCGGGCAGCCGGGCCGGACCCGCTGCCCGAGCCGTACATGACCCGAGGTGACGTCGCCCGCGGCGCGCTGAGCTCGACCCGCCAGCCGGTCGTCCGCGCGCGGACGGTCGCGCCCCGGCGCACCGCGACGTCGACGCGGACCGCCCGGGTCGTCACGTCCTCGGCGTGGTC
The DNA here is from genome assembly GCF_020567375.1 of Janibacter melonis. Taxonomy (GTDB): domain Bacteria; phylum Actinomycetota; class Actinomycetes; order Actinomycetales; family Dermatophilaceae; genus Marihabitans; species Marihabitans melonis. The sequence continues at coordinate 192,693 of NZ_JAJBZM010000001.1, forward strand.
GTGGTACATGGACCCCCGGGTGCTCGGCACGTCGACGGCGACCTACCTCTCGAGCGTGCGCAACAACGGCGACATCCAGGTGACGCGCGTCGCGCGCGGCAGCGCCGAGCTCTCCCACGCCGTCCTGCACGCCCGCTTCCAGCCCGACGACCACAACGCCCCGTCGCTCACCGAGCTGCCGGACGGCCGCATCGCCGCCTTCTGGAACGGTCACGCGGCGGTGCCGGCGCGCTACCGGGTCACCGAGCAGGCGGGGGACGTCACGACCTTCGGACCCACCCAGCGCCTCGTCGGCTCCGGGCTGGAGCGCGACCGGGTGACGTACACGGTGATGCTCCAGCTGAGCGAGGGCGCCTACCGCTACCACCTCTTCACCCGCCGGGCGGTGGACAACGCCTGGGTGATGACCCGCAGCAAGGACCTCGTGCGGTGGACCCCCGCGGTGCGCCTCTTCGACCACCCCACCCGCGAGAACGCGCCCTACCCGAAGTTCGTCACCGACGGGCGGCGCACCATCCACGTCGCCGTCTCCGACACGATGGCGACGCCGACCCAGCTGAGCTCGATGTACCACCTCACGCTCGCCGACGGGGTCTTCCGTCGCAGCGACGGCTCGACGATCCGCACGCTGAGCGAGGTCGCCGGGTCCGGCGGCACGGCGCCGCGGCCGATCGACCCGCGCGAGGCCACGCTCGTCTACGACGGGCGCAGCGCCGACGGCCGGGCCCGGATCTACGACATCGCCCTCGACGCCGCGGGGCGGCCGGCGCTCGTCCTCACGACGGGCGACGTCGCCACCGACATGTGGACCTACAAGTGGTTCCGCCTCGGCGCCGGCGGCTGGGCCGCGACGACCCTCGACCGGGCCCCCGGCCCGCAGCCGTCCGGCATCACGATGCGCCACGACGACCCCGGTCGGGTCTTCCTCGTCCAGGGACCCGGGTCGGTCGGGGAGCGCGAGCTCGTCGAGTACCGCACGGCGGACGAGGGCCAGACCTGGCAGCGACGACCGGTGACGTCCGGCTCGACCCAGGGCAACCGCACGCCGGCGACCCCCTGGGGAGCCCAGGACGGGCCGGTCGACGTCGCCTGGCTGGCCGGTCCGTACACGACCTTCAACAACGGCCTGTGGGACACCACGGTGACGATGTCGACGAGCGACCCCGCCCCGGTCGACCTCACCTCGACCTGGCCGATCGGGTGGGCCCGTGGGAAGGGGATCACGAGCACGATCACCGAGGGCGTCGGCGGCCGCGGCCTGCCCGGGGTGCGCGCCCGGCTCATGGCCCGGCTGCCGGGGCAGCCGGAGCGGGCGATGAGCAGCCGGCTCACCGGTGCCGACGGGAGCGTGCACCTCGCCGTCAACCGCTACTACCCTCGGGGCACCCGCGTGCGCGTCGACGTGCCGTCCGCCGGCGGCTGGGGGAGCGCGACGACGACGGCTGCGGCCGTCGAGACCGACACGACGGCGATCGACCTCGACTCGACGTGGCGCACCGGCTGGGACCGCGGGGTCGGCGTCTCCGCCTCCGTCACCGCCCGGCGCGACGGCTCGCCGCGCGCCGGCACCCCCGCCTGGCTCCTCGTGCGCAAGCCGGGCACGGACCAGCAGGAGTTCCGCACGGGCAGCCGGCTCACCGACGCGGCCGGGTCGGTCCACCTCCCGGTGAACCGGTACTACCCGAAGGGGACGCGCGTGCGCCTCCACGTGCCGGCCCAGGCGCCCTGGGGCTCGGCCACGAGCTCGTCGCACCGGACGGGCAGTGAGCCGAGACGTCACGCGCCGCGGCCCCGCGCCCTCACGGGTTCTCGGGGTCGCTGACCTCGAAGGTGTCGCAGTCGTTGATGCTCTGGGCCTTCATCCCCTTGATGAACCAGCCCTGGCGGGCCTTGGCCGACCCGTGGGTCCAGTCCTCGGGGTTGACCTGGCCGCTCGACTTCTTCTGGATCTCGTCGTCGCCGACGGACTTCGCGGCGCCGAGCGCGTTGCGGATCTGCTCGTCCGTGGGCTCCTTCAGCAGCGTGACGCCGTTCGCGTCCTTCGTGCCGCTCGCGTCCTGGACCCACATGCCGGCGAAGCAGTCGGCCATGAGCTCGACGCGCACCGCGCCGGAGTCGGCGCCGCGCGGGTCCTTCTGCGACTCCTCGAGGACGCCGTAGAGGTTCTGCACGTGGTGCCCGTACTCGTGGGCGAGGATATACAGCTCGGCGAGCGGGCCGTCCTGCGCGCCGAGCTGGCTCTCCATGATCGAGAAGAAGTCGGTGTCGATGTAGATGCCGCGGTCGAGGGGGCAGTAGAAGGGGCCGACCTGGTTGCTCGCGGTGCCGCACTGCGACTGGGTCGTGCCGGAGTAGACGTTGAGCGTCGCGGGCGGGAAGTCCTGGCCCTGCTTCTCCAGAGCCGCCTTGACCTGCGGCTGGTTGCTCCAGAAGTCGTAGAGGCTGTTCTCGCCGCCGACCATGCGGCACTTCGCGCTGCGGTTGGCGTCGGCGCCGGTCTTGCACTCCTCGAAGCCCTGGCTCTGGCCGCCGCCCTGGGAGTCGGTGCCGCCGTCGCCCCCGGGCAGACCGCCGCCGAAGAAGAGCGAGAGCACGAGCACGATGAGCCCGAGGAGCCCACCGCCGGCGACCACCGGACCGCGGCCGCCGCCCCCTCCGCCGCCCATCCGGGAGGTGTCGAGGGACGCGTTGTCGTTGAAGCTCATCGAGGGTGCCCTTCCGAGGCTGCGGCCAGGCCGGTCGGCCCGCCGTGAGTGCCGCTTAGACTAGACCTCGGTGGACCCGTGACGAGGCTTGCAGCCCCGCCGTCCGCCGACCCGCCCGCACCGCCGACGAAGGGGGCGCGGGTCCCCCTTCGCCCCCGCCAGGAGACCCATGATCACCGCCACGTCCGTGGAGCTGCGCGCCGGCTCGCGCATCCTCCTCGAGGAGGCGAGCTTCCGGGTCGCCGCGGGCGACCGCGTCGGTCTCGTCGGGCGCAACGGCGCCGGCAAGACCACCCTGACGAAGGTCATCGCGGGGCAGACGCAGGCGGCGGCGGGGACGATCCACTCCAGCGGCGAGGTCGGCTACCTGCCGCAGGACCCCCGCACCGGAGACCTGAGCATCACCGCGCGCCAGCGCATCCTCTCGGCCCGCGGGCTCGACACGATCGTCACCGAGCGCTCGCGCGCCGAGCAGCGGATGGCCAGCGCCGACACCGAGACGATGGAGAAGGCGATGCGCGCCTACGCCCGTCTCGACGCGGAGTTCGACGCCGCCGGCGGGTACGCCGCCGAGTCGGAGGCGAGCGCGATCGCCTCCGCCCTCAACATCGACGCGCACCGGATGGACCAGCCGCTGGAGACCCTCTCCGGTGGTCAGCGCCGTCGCGTCGAGCTCGCGCGGATCCTCTTCAGCGGGGCCGAGACGCTGCTGCTCGACGAGCCGACGAACCACCTCGACGCCGACTCCATCGCCTGGCTGCGCGACCACCTCAAGGGCTACAAGGGCGGGCTGATCATCATCAGCCACGATGTCGAGCTGCTCGAGGTCGTCGTCAACCGCGTCTTCCACCTCGACGCCAACCGCTGCGAGCTCGACCAGTACAACATGGGCTGGAAGGCCTACATCCAGGCCCGCGAGACCGACGAGCGGCGCCGCAAGCGCGAGGTCGCCAACGCCCAGAAGAAGGCCGGCGCCCTCATGGAGCAGGCCGAGAAGATGCGGGCCAAGGCGACGAAGGCCGTCGCCGCCCAGCAGATGATCCGGCGCGCCGAGCGGATGCTCGCCGGTGTCGAGGGGGAGCGGACCCAGGACAAGGTCGCCAAGCTGCGCTTCCCCGAGCCGGCGGCGTGCGGGCGCACCCCGCTGCGGGCGAGCGGGCTGTCGCGCAGCTACGGCAGCCAGGAGATCTTCACCGACGTCGACCTCGCCATCGACCGGGGGAGCAAGGTCGTCGTGCTCGGACTCAACGGCGCGGGCAAAACGACCCTGCTGCGGATGCTCGCGGGCGTCGACGCGCCCGACACCGGACAGGTCGAGCCCGGGCACGGGCTCAAGCTCGGCTACTACGCCCAGGAGCACGAGAACCTCGACGTCGACCGCTCGGTGCTCGACAACATGAAGTCGGCAGCGCCGGACCTCGGCGAGACCGATGTGCGCAAGGTGCTCGGCTCCTTCCTCTTCACCGGCGAGGACGTCGAGAAGCCGGCCGGTGTGCTCTCCGGCGGCGAGAAGACCCGGCTCTCGCTCGCGCTGCTCGTCGTCTCGAGCGCCAACGTCCTGCTCCTCGACGAGCCGACGAACAACCTGGACCCGGCGAGCCGGGCCGAGATCCTCGGCGCGCTCTCGACGTACAAGGGCGCGGTCGTCCTCGTGACTCACGACGAGGGGGCCGTCGACGCCCTCCAGCCCGAGCGGATCCTGCTGCTCCCGGACGGCGTCGAGGACCTCTGGGGCGCGGACTACCGCGACCTCGTGGGCCTCGCCTGACGTCCGGCCAGAGGTCGTCCAGCGGCCGTCCAGCGCATAAGACGCGATTATGGGTGGCATAACACGAGGTTTATCCTGAGGCGGTGACTGTGACGCGACCCGAGCGACCGACCCGCACGAAGGCCACCGGTGCCTGGGCCGACGGGGACCGCACCCCGCTCAACCACAACGAGGAGTTCAAGCAGGCGGACGACGGCCTCAACGTCCGCCAGCGGATCCTCGACACGTACAGCCGCGAGGGCTTCGCCTCGATCGCGCCGGACGACCTCACCGGGCGGATGCGCTGGTGGGGCCTGTACACCCAGCGCAAGCAGGGCCTCGACGGCACCCACACGGGTGAGGACGGGCTCGACGACGAGTACTTCATGATGCGCATCCGCTCCGACGGCGGCGCCCTGTCGGTCGAGCAGCTGCGAGCCGTCGCCGACATCAGCACCGACTTCGCCCGCGACACCGCCGACATCTCCGACCGGCAGAACATCCAGCTGCACTGGATCCGGGTCGAGGACGTGCCCGCGATCTGGGAGCGCCTCGAGACCGTCGGCCTCGGCTCGACCCAGGCGTGCGGCGACGTGCCCCGCGTCGTCCTCGGCTCGCCCGTCGCGGGCATCGCCGCCGACGAGGTGGTCGACGGCACCCCCGCGGTCGAGGAGATCCTCTCGCGCTACCTCGGCAGCCCGGAGTACTCGAACCTGCCGCGCAAGTTCAAGACCGCGATCTCCGGCAGCCCGAGCCTCGACGTCGCGCACGAGATCAACGACGTGTCCTTCGTCGGGGTGGAGCACCCCGAGCTCGGCCCCGGTTTCGACCTGTGGGTCGGCGGCGGGCTGTCGACGAACCCGATGTTCTCGCAGCGGCTGGGCACCTTCGTCACCCTCGAGGAGGTCCCGGAGGTCTGGGCCGGCGTCTGCGGCATCTTCCGCGACCACGGCTACCGCCGGCTGCGCAACCGCGCCCGGCTGAAGTTCCTCATGGCCGACTGGGGCCCCGAGCGCTTCCGCGAGGTCCTCGAGCAGGACTACCTCGGCCGTGCGCTGCCCGACGGCCCGGCCCCCGAGGTGCCCGGCGACCTGCGCCGCGACCACGTCGGCGTCCACGAGCAGCAGGACGGTCGGGTCTGGGTCGGCGTCGCGCCGGTCGGCGGCCGCGTGAGCGGCACGACCCTGCACGCCGTCGCGGACGCCGCCGAGGCGGCCGGCTCGGGCCGGGTGCGCCTCACCCCGCACCAGAAGCTGCTCGTCCTCGACGTCGACCCGGCTGCCTCCGACGAGCTCGTCGCGACCCTCGACGGGCTCGGCCTGCCCGCGCGGCCCAGCGAGTGGCGGCGGGGCGTCATGGCGTGCACGGGCATCGAGTTCTGCAAGCTCGCGCTCACCGAGACCAAGGCACGCGCCCGGTGGACCGTCGAGCAGCTCGAGGAGCGTCTGCCCGAGATGGAGGTGCCCTTCTCGATCCACCTCAACGGGTGCCCCAACTCGTGCGCCCGCAGCCAGGTCGCCGACATCGGCCTCAAGGGCATGGTGGCGAAGGGGGAGGACGGCGAGGTCGTCGAGCTCTACCAGGTCCACCTCGGCGGAGCGCTCGGCGTCGAGCCCGCGCTGGCCCGCAAGACCCGCGCCCTCAAGGTGCGCGCCGACGAGCTGCCCGACTACGTCGAGCGGGTCTCGCGCACCTACCTCGCGCAGCGCGAGCCGGGCGAGTCCTTCGCCCTGTGGGCGCGCCGCGCCGACGAGGACGACATCCGGTGAGCCGGGTCACCCCCGTCTACCACTGCCCGTTCTGCGCCGAGCAGGACCTGCGTCCCGCGCCCGAGCCCTCGGGCGCCTGGGTCTGCGGGTCGTGCGTGCGCGTCTTCTCCGTCACCCTCCACGGCAGCGACCGCGACCTCGCGGCGCCGCTCAGCTCGACCCCCGAGGAGCCGTCATGACCGAGCCCGTCCGCACCCCCGAGCCGCCCGCCCGCAGTGCCGCCGACGAGGCGCAGCACCGCTTCGCCGCGCTCGAGGCCGAGCGCGGGGACACCTACGAGGGCCGCGTCGAGCTCGCCCGCGAGACCCTGCGCTGGGCGCACGAGACGTACGGCGCAGGTCTGACGACTGCGTCGTCGATGGGCGACGAGGTGCTCGTGCACCTCCTCGGCACGACCCTCACGGGCGCCGACGTCTTCTTCCTCGACACCGGGTACCACTTCGCCGAGACCCTCGGCACCCGCGACGCCTACGAGGCGATGCTCCCGGTGCAGATCCGCACGATCCTGCCGCGGCTCACCGTCGCCGAGCAGGACGCGGAGCACGGCCCGCGGCTGCACGACCGCGACCCCAACGCGTGCTGCGCGATGCGGAAGGTCGAGCCGATGAACCGCGCCCTCGAGGGCTACGACGCCTGGGTGACCGGCATGCGCCGTGAGGACGCCCCGACCCGCTCCGACATCGAGCTCGTCGGCTGGGACGACCGCCGCGGCATGGCCAAGCTCAACCCCATCGCCGGGTGGACCCAGGACGACGTCGACCGCTACGTCGACGAGCACGGGGTCTTCCTCAACCCCCTTCGTCAGAGCGGCTACGCCTCGATCGGCTGCGCGCCGTGCACCCGACCGGTCGCCGAGGGCGAGGACGCCCGCGCCGGGCGCTGGTCGGGCACCGACAAGGTCGAGTGCGGCCTGCACACGTGAGCGCGGGCGGCTACCGCCTCGGCCTGGACCTCACCGACCGGCTCGTCCTCGTCGTCGGGGGCGGGCCGGCTGCGGTGCGCGAGGCCGAGGGCTGCCTGGTGGCGGGCGCCCGGGTGCTCCTCCTCGCGCCCGAGGTCGACCCCGGGCTCGCCGGACGGGCCGGGCTCACCTGGCGTGCTGCCCCCTTCGAACCCGCCGACCTCTCCGGGCCGGACCGCGTCTGGCTCGTCCACGCGGCGACCGGCGACCCGGCGACCGACGGCGCCGTGGCCCGGGCTGCCGAGGAGGCGGGCGTGTGGTGCGTGCGCGCCGAGCACCAGCCCCGGGCGGCTCGTAATCACGGGGACGGGCGGGTCGGGCGGGTCGCCCTCGTCGGCGGCGGTCCGGGCGCACCGGACCTCATCACCGTGCGCGGCGCCCGTCTGCTCGCGCAGGCCGACGTCGTCGTCACCGACCGGCTCGGGCCGGTCGACCTCCTCGACGACCTGCCGGCCCACGTCGAGGTCGTCGACGTCGGCAAGCACCGCGACCGCCACCCCGTCCCGCAGGACCGGATCAACGAGATCCTCGTCGACCGTGCCCGCCGCGGGCTCGACGTCGTGCGGCTCAAGGGGGGCGACCCCTTCGTCCTCGGCCGCGGGGGAGAGGAGGCGCTGCACTGCGCCGCCCACGGCATCGCCGTCGAGGTCGTCCCCGGGATCACGAGCGCGATCTCCGTCCCCGCCGCCGTCGGCATCCCGGTGACCCATCGCGGCATCACGACCTCCTTCGTCGTCGCGTCGGCGCACGAGGGGGCCGGCCCGTCGCTCGACGGGCTGCGCGACGCGCCGCAGGACGCGACCCTCGTCCTGCTCATGGGGGTCACCGCGCTGGGCCGGACCGCCGCCGACCTCGTCGCCGCGGGACGCGCCCCCGGCACGCCCGTCGCGATCGTCGAGCGCGGGTGGATGTCCGGCCAGCGGGTCACCCGCACCACCCTGTCGCGGGCGGCCGCGGACGCCGAGGCCGAAGGGGTGCGAGCCCCCGCCGTCGTCGTCGTCGGCGAGGTGGTCACCGTGCCGGAGCATGTGGCGCGGCTCCTGGCAGGCTCGACGGCATGACCACCGTCCTGCTCGCCCACGGCTCGCCCGACCCGCGTCACCGCCAGGGGATCGAGGCGGTCGCCGACGGCCTGCGCTCGGCGCGGCCCGGCACGCCGGTCCGCCTGGCCTACCTCGAGACCGACGAGCCGTCCGCGGCCGCGCTCGGCCGCGAGCTCACCGGCGAGGTCGTCGTCGTGCCGATGCTCATCACCCCGGCCTACCACGCGCGCACCGACGTGCCCCGGGCGGCGCGTGAGCTCGCCACCGGGGGTGCCCAGGTCCGGGTCACCGACCCCCTCGCACCGCACCCCCTGCTCCTCGACGCGGTCGTCGAGCGGCTCGCCTCGGCGGGGCACGCTCCCGACCCGGGCACCGACGTCCTGCTCGTCGCCGGCGGCAGCTCCGACGGCACCGCGAGGCGGTCCCTCGACGAGCTGCTCGTCGACCACCCGCGGCCCGGCTGGGGCCGGTGGCGGGGCACGACGTTGCGCGAGCCGGAGGTCGTCGCGGAGGCGGTCGGTCAGGCCGCGCAGGCCGGTCACCGGCTCGTCGTCCTCGCCTTCACCCTCGCCGAGGGCGTCCTGCACGACGCCGCCGAGCGCCTCGCCGGCGAGCACGGGGCCGACTTCGTGCGCGGGGGCCTGGGCCGGACCCGCTCGGTCGTCGAGCTCGTCGCGCTGCGCGCCACCCCGGCTTGACCTCACCTGCACCTGAGGTCGCACGCTGGTCGGCGTCGTCGGTGGTGAGAGGGATGATGAGCGGGTGAGCATGACGAGCTGGCAGCTGATGCGCTCGATGACCCAGGACGCGGGCGCGACACGATCGCCGCTCCCGCCCGGCACGGGTCGTCGGGTGCTCTCGTACGCGCGGGGCATGAGCGGCACCATCGCCGCCTTCCTCGTGCTCGTCGCGCTGTCCTCGAGCACGGTGGTCGCGGCTCCGCTCATCCTCGGGCGTCTCGTCGACGACGGCATCACCCCCCAGCGGCGCGACGTCGTCGTCGGGCTCGCCCTGCTCGTCGCGCTCGTCGCCGTCGTCGAGGCGGTGACGACGATCGCCCAGCGCTGGTACTCCGCGCGGATCGGCGAGGGGCTCATCTACCGGCTGCGCACCCAGGTCTTCGAGCACGTGCTCGCCCAGCCCATCGCCTTCTTCACCCGGGCGCAGACCGGGGCGCTCGTCACCCGGCTCAACACCGACGTCATCGGCGCGCAGAGCGCCTTCACCTCCGTGCTGTCGAGCGTCGTGAGCAACGTCATCTCGCTCGTGCTCATCATCGGCGCGATGGCGCTCCTGTCGTGGCAGCTCACCCTCGCCTCGCTCGCGCTCGTGCCCTTCTTCATCCTGCCGGCGCGGTGGATGGGCCGGCGGCTGGCCGTGCTCACCGCCGAGCAGATGGGGCACAACGCCGACCTCGGCACCCAGATGACCGAGCGCTTCAACGTCGGCGGGGCCCTGCTCGTGAAGATCTTCGGCCACCCCGAGCACGAGCTCGCCGAGTACGACAGCCGGGCGTCCCGGGTGCGCGACATCGGCGTCGTCATCGCCGTCAACCGCGCGCTCTTCTTCGTCCTGCTCACCTTCATCGCCGCGCTGGCGACGGCGATGGTCTACGGGGTCGGCGGGATCATGGCGGTCGACGGCACGCTGTCGGTCGGCACGCTCCTCGCGCTCGCCGCCCTGCTCGGACGCCTCTACGGCCCGCTGACGGCGATCTCCAACGTGCGCGTCGACATCCTCACGACCCTCGTCTCCTTCGCCCGCCTCTTCGAGGTGCTCGACCTGCGTCCGAGCATCCAGGAGCGCGAGGGCGCGCGGGACCTCCCGCAGGGTGACGCCCTCGACGTCGAGCTCGACGACGTCCACTTCGCCTACCCCTCCGCCGACGAGGTCTCGCTCGCCTCGCTCGAGGCCCGGGCGACCGGGGACCGTGCCGGGTCCGGCGAGATCCTGCGCGGCGTGAGCCTCGACGCCCCGGCCGGCACCCTCACCGCCCTCGTCGGGCCGAGCGGGGCGGGCAAGACGACGCTCACGGCGCTCGTCGCCCGCCTCTACGACCCGACGGCGGGCGCGGTCCGGGTCGGCGGGGTCGACCTGCGCGACGCCACGCTGCGCTCGCTGCACGACAGCGTCGCCGTCGTCACCCAGGACGCCCACCTCTTCCACGACACCATCCGCGGCAATCTGCTCTTCGTGCGGCCCGAGGCCACCGACGAGCAGATGGAGCAGGCGCTGCGGGCCGCGCAGATCTGGCACCTCGTCGAGTCGCTGCCGTCGGGGCTCGACACGGTCGTCGGCGACCGCGGGCACCGCCTCTCCGGCGGCGAGAAGCAGCGCCTGGCGATCGCCCGCCTGCTGCTCAAGGCGCCGGCGGTCGTCGTCCTCGACGAGGCCACGGCCCACCTCGACAGCGAGTCCGAGGCGGCGGTCCAGCGGGCGCTCGAGATCGCCCTGGCCGGGCGCACGTCGATCGTCATCGCCCACCGGCTGAGCACGATCCGCGGCGCCGACCAGATCCTCGTCGTCGACGGCGGCGAGATCGCCGAGCGCGGCACGCACCACGAGCTGCTCGCCCGGGGCGGGCTGTACGCCGACCTCTACCGCACCCAGTTCGCCGAGGCCGACGCCCCTGTCGGCTGACGGGACGCCCGCCTGCCCGGCACCCCCTTCGCCGCAGCTCCGGCACGCCCGGAGGTCCTCGTGAGCCCGGGTCGAGGTATCCGGGAGTGCTGGGACTCGTCCGGATACCTCTACCCGCGCCGAGGCTGAGCGCTCAGCCGTCCTCCTCGTCCCAGATCCGCACCTTCGCGCGGCGGGGCGGGGGAGCGGGGGCGGTCTCGTCGGGCACCTGCGCGTCCTCGAGCGCCGCCACGGCGTCGCGCTCCTCGCGCCGCACGAAGAACCAGATGAGGACGAAGACCGCGGGGATGACGAGCCACCACTGGATCGCGTAGGCCATGTGCGGGCCCGTGCCCGTGTCGGGGGCGTCGAGGTCGAGGGGCGTCGGGTCCGCAGCGGGCTGCTCCTGCTGCCGCACGACGTACCCGCCGAGCAGGGCCTGGTCGCCCCACTCCTGCGATGCCTCGGCGAGGTTGATGCTCGACAGCTGGCCGGGGATCGGGTCGCGGTCGAGGGATCGCTCGCCCTGACGCACCCACCCCGTCACCTCGACCTGCCCCGAGGGCGGGGCCGGCACGTCGGGACGCACCTCGGCCCCCTCGTCGGAGTTGGGGATCCAGCCGCGGTCGACGACGAGCACCGAGCCGTCGTCGAGCTCGAGCCGGGAGAGCACCTCGTAGCCGTACACGCCGTCCCGGGGCCGGTTGCGGGCGAGCAGGTCGCCGTCGAGGTACTCGCCGCGGGCCTGCACCCGGGTCCACTCGCGCTCGAGGGGCATCGGTGAGGTAGCGAGCACCTCGCCCACCGGCTGTGCGGGTGCTGCATAGTGGCGCTCGATGCGGTCGGCCCGGGCGGCCTTGTCCTCGTAGCGGCCCCACTGCCACTGCCCGAGGTAGTAGCAGGCGACGGCCACGAGGACCGCGACGAGCCACCACCGCAGCCACGGCGGGGTGACGGCCCGGCGCAGCACGGCCCGGTGCTCGGCGACGCTCATGCCCACGGGTGCCCCTCGGGCGGGATCGCGTCGAGCTCGGCGAGCCGGACGGGGAAGCCACGTACCGAGAGGTGCTCGTGCAGCGTGCTCGTGTGCTCCTCGCAGGCCAGCCAGACCTTGCGCCGCGTCTCGTCGTGCAGGCGGGGGTTGCGCCACACGACGGCGCGCACCGCCGTCCGGCGACACCCCTTCGCGCTGCAGACGAGCGGCTCGTCCGCGAGGCTCATCGGGTGATCTGTGCCCGGTCGACCGGTCCCGCCGAGGACATCGGGGTGCCACGACGCGGGCCGACGGCGTTGGCGATGACGACGGCGACGTAGGGCAGCAGCACGGCGAGGACGACGCAGGTCCATCGCAGCCAGCCCTCGAAGAGGTAGGCCATGACGAAGCACGCGGTGCGCAGCGCCATCGTCAGCAGGTAGTTGCGGGTGCGGCGACGCCGGTCCACCGAGGCGGGCGGGGCCGCGCTCGTGACCGAGGCGACGTCGGGGGCGTGGGGCACCTCGTCAGCGTACGCCGCGATCCTGGGCGTCCACGGCGCGAGGCGGCTTCACCTACCAGGCGGTAGTGCTCTAGCGTCGGGCAGTGACGCACGGCACAGGCGGTGCGTCATCGACCTGACCGCGACACGAGAGCGAGGCGGAGCGCCGCCATGGCAGCGACACCCACCCCGAGGCGGGTCCTGGTGACCGGTGGCAACCGAGGCATCGGACGGGCGGTCGCCGACCGGCTCGTCGCCGACGGTCACCACGTCGTCGTCACCTCGCGCTCCGGCGACGTCGTAGAGGGCCTCGACGTCGTGGCCTGCGAGGTCGGCGACAGCAGCTCGGTCGACGCCGCCTTCACCGCGGCCGAGGAGATCCTCGGGGGCAGCGTCGAGGTGCTCGTCGCCAACGCCGGCATCACGAACGACACCCTCCTCATGCGGATGACCGAGGACGACTTCTCGCGGGTGGTCGACACCAACCTCACCGGCGCCTTCCGCTGCGTGCGCCGCGCGACGACGGGGATGGTCAAGGGCCGCTTCGGCCGGGTCGTCCTCGTCTCGAGCGTCGTCGGCCTCTACGGCTCTCCCGGGCAGGTCAACTACGCCGCGAGCAAGGCCGGCCTCGTCGGCATGGCCCGGTCCATCACCCGCGAGCTCGGCGCCCGGGGCATCACCGCCAACGTCGTCGCACCGGGCTTCGTCGAGACCGACATGACCGCCGAGCTCGCCGAGAAGACCCAGGCCGAGTACAAGGCGGCCATCCCGGCCCGCCGCTTCGCCCAGCCGGGCGAGATCGCCGGGGCGGTCTCTTTCCTCGCCTCCGACGACGCCGGGTACATCTCCGGCGCGGTCATCCCCGTCGACGGCGGCCTCGGCATGGGTCACTGACCCGCGCCACCCGACCCACCCCCTTCGTCACCGACCCACCCCCCTGCGAAAGGCGCACCATGCTCACCGGCAAGACCTTCCTCATCACCGGCGTCCTCATGGAGTCCTCCATCGCCTTCCACGTCGCGAAGATCGCGCAGGAGCAGGGGGCGAAGGTCATCCTCACGAGCTTCGGGCGCACGATGCGCATCACCCAGACCATCGCGCGGCGCCTGCCCGAGACCGCACCGGTCATCGAGCTCGACGTCACCGACCAGGAGCACCTCGACAGCCTCGCCGAGCGTCTGGGCGAGCACTGCGAGCAGCTCGACGGGGTGCTGCACTCGATCGGCTTCGCGCCCGAAGGTGCCTTCAACTTCCTCGAGGCCGGGTGGGAGGACGTGAGCACGGCGCTGCACGTCTCCGCCTACTCGCTCAAGGCGCTCGCCGTCGCGGCGCTGCCGCGGATGAGCGCGGGCGGCTCGGTCGTCGGGCTCACCTTCGACGCCTCCTTCGCCTGGCCGGTCTACGACTGGATGGGCGTCGCGAAGGCGGCCTTCGAGTCGACCAACCGCTACCTCGCGCGTGACCTCGGCCCGAAGGGCGTGCGCTGCAACCTCGTCGCCGCCGGCCCGATCCGCACGACCGCCGCGAAGTCGATCCCCGGCTTCGAGCAGTTCGAGGAGAGCTGGGACAGCCGTGCGCCGCTCGGCTGGGACGTCGGCGACCCGGTGCCCACCGCCCGTGCGTGCGCCGCGCTGCTCTCCGACTGGTTCCCCGCGACGACCGGCGAGATCCTCCACGTCGACGGCGGCGTCCACGCGATGGGCCTGTAGCCCCCGCGCGAGACCTCAGCTTTCCCGCCCAGGGCGGGAACATGCGACCTCGGGAAGGAAATGTTCTTTCCCGAGGTCGAGCTTTCCCGCCCTGGGCGGGAAAGTGGAGCCCCGTCAGCGAAGGGGGAGCGAGCCCTCGTCGTCGGGGGACCGCTCTGCGGTGAGGCCCAGGGCGTCCAGGACGAGGGCGAGGTCGGGCTCGTCGACCCGCACGTCAGCGGCGTCGCGCAGCGCCGGCTTGGCGCAGAAGGCCACACCGGTGCCTGCCGCCGCGATCATGTCGAGGTCGTTGGCCCCGTCGCCCACGGCGACCGTGCGCTCGAGCGGCACGCCCGAGGCGGCCGCGAGCTCGCGCAGGAAGTCGGCCTTGGCCTCCCGGTCGACGACCGGGCCGTCGACGCGGCCGGTGAGACGGCCCCCTTCGGCCTCGAGGCGGTTGGCCCGCACGTGCTCGATGCCCAGCGCCGCGGCGAGCGGCTCGACAACCTCGACGAAGCCCCCGGAGACCAGCCCGACCGGCCAGCCGCGCTCGCGGAAGGCGCCGACGAGAGTGCGGGCACCCGGGGTGAGCGGCACAGCGGCGCGGACGTCGTTGAGGACCGAGACCGGCAGGCCGGCGAGGGTCGCGACCCGGGCGTGCAGGCTCTGCGCGAAGTCGAGCTCGCCGCGCATCGCTGCCTCGGTCACCGCGGCGACCTCGTCACGCGTGCCGGCGTGCTCGGCGACGAGCTCGATGACCTCGGCCTGGATGAGGGTGGAGTCGACGTCCATGACGAGCAGCATCGGGGCGGTGGTGTCCACGAGCGGCGACGCTAGCCGAGCCGTCGCGCCGGCCGACCACCCGTCCGCGGCGCGGACCGTCAGGGCGTGACGACCTGGCCCTTGCCGACGACCGTCAGCCCGCTCTCGGTGACGACGAAGCCGCGGGCCTCGTCGTGCTCGCGGTCGACGCCGATCTTCGTGCCCTCGGGGATCGTCACGTCCTTGTCGACGATGACCCGCTGGAGCTGCACGTGCCGGCCGACGTCGACCCGGTCGAGCAGCACCGAGTCCTCGACGGTCGTGTAGCTGTGCAGGTGCACCTGCGGCGACAGGATCGAGTTGTTGACCCGGGCCCCGGAGACGACGACGCCGGGGGCGACGCAGCTGTTGAGCGCCTCGCCGAAGCGGCCCTGGTCGCCGTGGACGAACTTCGCCGGCGGGTGGGGCTGCTGGTGGGTGTAGATCGGCCAGTCGTAGTTGTAGAGGTTGAAGATCGGGTGGATCGAGGTGAGGTCCATGTGGGCCTCGTAGTAGCTGTCCAGCGTCCCGACGTCACGCCAGTACGCGCGGTCGCGCTCGGTCGCACCGGGCACCTCGTTGGCGTTGAAGTCGTAGGCGTAGGCGTCCTGGCGGCTGACGAAGTCGGGGACGATGTCGCCGCCCATGTCGTGCTTGCTGCCCTCGACGGTGTCGTCGCGTGTCACCGCGTCGACGAGCGCGTCGGTGGTGAAGACGTAGTTGCCCATGGACGCGTAGACCTCGCCGGGGGAGTCCGGCAAGCCGATCGCGTCGGTCGGCTTCTCCCGGAAGGCCGAGATGCGCGTCGGGTCCGCTGCGTCGACCTCGATGACGCCGAACTGGTCGCTGAGCCCGATGGGCTGACGGATGGCCGCGACGGTGCACCCGGCGCCGCTCTCGAGGTGCTGGTCGACCATCTGCGAGAAGTCCATGCGGTAGACGTGGTCGGCGCCGACGACGACGACGATGTCGGGCCGCTCGTCGCGGATCGCGTTGAGCGACTGGTAGATCGCGTTGGCGCTGCCCGTGTACCAGGACTTGTCGAGACGCTGCTGCGCCGGGATCGCCGCGACGTAGCTGCCCAGCATCGTCGACATCCGCCAGGCCTGGGAGACGTGCCGGTCGAGGCTGTGCGACTTGTACTGCGTGAGCACGACCACCTGCCGGTAGCCGGAGTTGATGACGTTGCTCAGGGCGTAGTCGATGAGGCGGTAGTTGCCGCCGAAGGGGACGGCGGGCTTGGCCCGGTCGGCGGTGAGCGGCATGAGCCGCTTGCCCTCCCCGCCGGCGAGGACGATGACGAGGACCTTCGGTGCTCCGCGGCGAGACATACCGGCTCCCTTGTCTGGGTGTGGGCTCGGGTGACGAACCTATCGCCTTCGCCCTACGGTGGGCACGTGCGCGTCGACATCTTGAGCAAGGAGTACCCGCCGGCGATCTACGGGGGAGCCGGTGTGCACGTCGCCGAGCTCACCCGCGCCCTGCGGGGGCGGGGTGACCTCGATGTCCAGGTGCGCTGCTTCGGCGACCCGAGGGACGAAGGGGGGACCACCGGCTACCCGGACCTCGCCGAGCTCTCGGGGGCGAACCCCGCGCTGCAGACGATGGGCGTCGACCTCACGATGGCCCAGGACTGCGCCGGCGCCGACCTCGTGCACTCGCACACCTGGTACGCCAACCTCGGCGGTCATCTCGCGAGCCTGCTCCACGGGGTGCCCCACGTCGTGAGCGCCCACAGCCTCGAGCCCCTGCGGCCGTGGAAGGCCGAGCAGCTCGGGGGCGGCTACGCCCTCAGCTCGTGGGTCGAGCGCACCGCCTACGAGTCCGCCGCCGCGATCATCGCCGTGAGCCACGGGATGCGGGCCGACATCCTGCGCTCCTACCCCCAGGTCGAGCCCGACCGGGTGCGGGTCGTGCACAACGGCATCGACGCCGAGCAGTGGCAGCCCCGCGCCGACGAGGCGGTGCTCGCCCGGCACGGGATCGACCCGGCGCGCCCGAGCGTCGTCTTCGTCGGGCGGATCACCCGGCAGAAGGGCCTGCCCCACCTGCTGCGCGCCGCCCGGCTGCTGCCGCCCGAGGTCCAGCTCGTCCTGTGCGCCGGCGCGCCCGACACCCCCGAGATCCAGGCCGAGGTCGAGGGCCTCATCGCCGAGCTGCGCGAGGTGCGCGACGGCGTCGTCTGGATCGCCGAGATGCTCCCGCGTCACGAGGTCGTCGCCGTCCTCACCTCCGGCACCGTCTTCGTCTGCCCGTCGGTGTACGAGCCCCTCGGGATCGTCAACCTCGAGGCGATGGCCTGCGGCCTGCCCGTCGTCGGCACCGCGACCGGTGGCATCCCCGAGGTCGTCGCCGACGGCACGACCGGCTGGCTCGTGCCCATCGAGCAGGTCCAGGACGGCACCGGCACCCCGGTCGACCCGGACGGCTTCGTGCGCGACCTCGCGGCGGCTCTCACCGACGCGGTGAGCGACCCCGAGCGCGCGCGTCAGCGCGGCGAGGCGGGCCGTCGGCGTGCGGTCGAGGAGTTCTCCTGGGGCAGCATCGCCGAGCGCACCCTCGAGGTGTACGGCTCGGTCCTGCGCTAGGTCCGCTCAGGCGTCAGCGGGCGGGGACCCAGCCGGCGAGCTGGGCGCACGCGGCGTTCGTCGCGTCCGCTAGGAGCCGGTCGGCACCGCGCGCCAGCGCGAGCAGCGTCGCGTCTCGGTCGGCCGCGGTCCGCGCGTCGATCGCACCGGAGTGCTCCGTGCCGATCCGGGCGGCCGCACCCACGGTGCCCGCGAGCGTGATGACCCGGTAGGCACGGTCGTCGAGCGCGTCGGGCAGGCCCCACGCGCCGCCGAGCCGGTTGTCGGCGATCTCGCGTGCGAGGGAGTCGGCGAAGGGCTGCCCGCCCACCCGCTCGAGGTCGTCGCGGGCGGTCGTCACGAGCTCCATGAGGTCGCGCTCGAGCTGGCGGTGCGAGAGGGCCTCGACCCGGTGCACCGGCACCGGCTCGGCGTCGAAGGCGTGCCAGTCGACCCGTCGGCCGGACGACCCGTACGTCGAGTGCTCGGGGACGAGCACGCCGCCGATGCCCGCGACGAAGAGCGCCTCGCCGGCCTCGACGGCGGCGTCGCGCGCCTCGTCGTCGGTGCGGGGGAGCGAGGCGACGTGACCGGCGCTCGGCAGCGCGACGAGGACCGCGCCCTCGCCGAGGTCGCGCCACAGGGTGAGCCGGTCGAGCAGCCCGGCGACGTGGTCGACGTCGGGCAGGGCCCGAGGGGCGACGCCGGCGAGGTCGCCGCCGCTGCCGATGACGACCGTCGCCCAGAGGGCGACGCGCACACTGCCGGGGAGCTCGAACACCTGGGCATCGTAGGCAGATAGGGTCAGGTCATGAGTGATGTCCTCGCCTTCGCCGGAGTAGGGGTGCGCCGTGGGCGCACCGATCTGCTCGACGGGGTCGACTGGGAGGTCGAGGAGGGCCAGCGCTGGGTCGTCCTCGGACCCAACGGCGCCGGCAAGACCACGCTGCTCCAGCTCGCCGCCGGCCGCATCCACCCGACGACCGGTGTCGCCGGTGTCCTCGGCGAGGTCCTCGGCGCGGTCGACGTCTTCGAGCTGCGGCCCCGCATCGGTCTCGCGTCGTCAGCGCTCGCCTCCGCGATCCCGCCCCAGGAGCTCGTCCGTGACGTCGTCGTCACGGCGTCGTGGGGCGTCACCGGGCGCTGGCGCGAGGAGTACCACGAGCTCGACCACGAGCGCGCGACCGAGCTGCTCGACGCGCTCGGGGCGGCCCACCTCGCGCAGCGCACCTTCGGCACCCTGTCGGAGGGGGAGCGCAAGCGGGTCCAGATCGCCCGCGCGCTCATGACCGACCCCGAGCTCATGCTCCTCGACGAGCCCGCCGCGGGCCTCGACCTCGGTGGTCGTGAGGATCTCGTCGCCCGGCTCGGCGCCATCGCCGAGGACCTCGCGTCGCCGGCCCTCGTCATGGTGACCCACCACGTCGAGGAGATCCCGCCGCACTTCACCGACATCCTCCTGCTGCGCGAGGGCCAGGTCGTCGCCCAGGGCCCGATCGAGATCACCCTCACCGCGCAGAACCTCACCGACACCTTCGGCCTGCCGCTCGAGCTCGAGCAGCACGGCGAGCGATGGGCCGCCCGAGCACGACGATGACCGCGCCGGACCTGGCCGGGCACACGAGAGGACGCTGACATGGAGTGGTTGAGCGACAACCTGTGGCTGGCCTGGATCGCGCTGGCGATGATCTTCGTCGCCGTCGAGGCGGCCACCGCCGACTTCGTCTTCATCATGCTCGCCGGGGGCGCCCTCGCCGGCGCGCTCGCCGCCGGCTCCGGGGTGGTCTTCTCCCTCCAGGTCGTCCTCGCGGTCCTCGTCGCCATGCTGCTCATCGGGCTCGTCCGGCCCCTCGTCAAGCGCCAGTTCGCGACGTCCGAGGCCTCCGGGTCCATCGGGTCCGCGGCGCTGCAGGGGAGGCTCGCCCGGGTCATCGAGACCGTGACCGAGACCGACGGCCGCGTCAAGCTCGCCGGCGAGGTGTGGAGCGCGCGGGTCCCCGACGGCGCTCCCGCCTGCGAGCCCGGCGAGGAGGTCCGAGTCCTGCAGATCGACGGCGCCACCGTCGTCGTCACCAACCAGCCCGCCTGACGGGCACCGCAGGGGGACCCGGTCACCGCCGGGGCCACCCACCCCACCCAAAGGACACGACATGGAGAGCATCCCCATCCTCGTCTTCCTGGCCGCGCTCGTCGCCTTCGCGCTGGTCATCCTCTTCAAGACCGTGCGCATCGTGCCGCAGCAGACGGCGCTCATCATCGAGCGGCTGGGTCGCTACTCGCGCACCCTCGAGGGCGGCATCCACATCCTCGTGCCCTTCGTCGACAAGGTCCGCGCGAACATCGACCTGCGCGAGCAGGTCGTCAGCTTCCCGCCGCAGCCGGTCATCACGAGCGACAACCTCGTCGTCAACATCGACACCGTCATCTACTACACGGTCATCGACGCCAAGAGCGCGGTGTACGAGATCGCCAACTTCATCCAGGGCATCGAGCAGCTGACGGTGACCACCCTGCGCAACGTCATCGGCTCGCTCGACCTCGAGCAGACGCTCACGTCGCGCGACCAGATCAACGGCCAGCTCCGTGGCGCCCTCGACGAGGCGACCGGGCGCTGGGGCATCCGCGTCAACCGCGTCGAGCTCAAGGCGATCGACCCGCCGATGTCGATCCAGGAGTCGATGGAGAAGCAGATGAAGGCCGAGCGCGACCGCCGCGCGGCCATCCTCAACGCCGAGGGCACGAAGCAGTCGGCGATCCTCACCGCCGAGGGCGAGAAGCAGAGCCAGATCCTGCGCGCCGAGGGCTCGGCCCAGGCCCGCATCCTCGAGGCCCAGGGACAGGCCCGCGCCATCCAGCAGGTCTTCGACGCGATCCACCGCGGCAAGCCGACGCAGAAGCTGCTCGCCTACCAGTACCTCCAGGTCCTGCCGCAGATCGCGCGCGGCGACAGCAACAAGATGTGGATCATCCCCTCGGAGGTCACCGACGCCCTCAAGGCGATGGGCGGCATGCTCGGCGGCGGCGCGGCCCCCGGCAGCGACGGCGGGCTGGACGACGAGCCCTTCGTCGAGGTCGACGGACCCGAGGACAACGCCTTCGCCGAGACCGCGCTCGAGGACCCGGCCGAGGCCCTCAAGGAGGCCCGCGGCCAGGCCGGGCAGGCCAGCCGCGAGGCGAGTGAGCACGCGACGCCCGCCAGCCGGGTGCAGCCCTCGAGCGGTCAGGGCCAGGGCGTGCGGCTGCCGCAGCCCCGTCCGGCGAGCGAGGACGCGACGGGCGCAGGTGCACCGGCCGAGAGCGACGCGACGGCGCCGGCGAGCCCGCCGCCCCCGGTCGCCCCGGAGCCCCCGGAGTCCGAGGGCCCGCCCGCCGGACCGGCCGGGCCCCCGGCGCCGGGGCGTCCCCCGCTCTGAGCGACACCCCTTCGCCCCACCCCGTGCCGACGACACCCGGGCAGCCACCTAGGCTGTCCGGGTGTCGTGGTGGGAGGTGCTGCTCGTCGTCCTCGCGGGCGTCTGGGCCGGGGGGATCAACACCGTCGTCGGCTCCGGGACGCTCGTGACCTTCCCGACGCTGCTCGCCATGGGCGTGCCGCCCGTCACCGCCAACGTCTCGAACTCCATCGGCCTCGTCGCCGGGGGCATCACCGGCACGTGGGGCTACCTGCCCGAGCTGCGCGGGGCGAAGCGGCTCGTCCTGCGCCTCGTGCCGATGTCGCTCCTCGGTGCCGTCATCGGGGCCCTGCTGCTGCTGTGGCTGCCCGCGGAGGCCTTCGAGACCATCGTGCCGGTCCTCATCGGGATCGGCCTGCTGCTCGTGATCTTCGGCCCGCGCATGCAGCGCTGGGCCGCCCGCCAGCACCACGACGGCGTCGAGCCGCGCTGGCAGGTCGTCGCCCTCATGTCCGGGGTCCTCGTCGCCGGTGTGTACGGCGGCTACTTCGGTGCGGCCCAGGGTGTCATCCTCATCGGCCTGCTCAGCTCGCTGAGCCCCGAGCCGCTGCAGCGGCTCAACGGCGTGAAGAACGCCCTGGGCACGGTCGTCAACGCCGTCGGCTCGCTCGTCTTCGTCGTCGTCTCGCCCGAGCTCGT
This sequence comes from Janibacter melonis, assembly GCF_020567375.1. Classification (GTDB taxonomy): domain Bacteria; phylum Actinomycetota; class Actinomycetes; order Actinomycetales; family Dermatophilaceae; genus Marihabitans; species Marihabitans melonis. The sequence goes on from NZ_JAJBZM010000001.1 coordinate 214,159, forward strand.
CTCGTGGACGATCGTCCTCGCGGTGGGCTGCGGCGCCCTCGTCGGGGGGCTCGTCGGGGCGCGGGTCGGACGGCGCCTGCCGCCCGTCGTGCTGCGCTCGGTCATCGTCGTCATCGGGGTCGTCGGCATCGTCAAGATGGTCTTCTTCCCGTGACGACCGCCCCCTCGTGACGACGACGCTCCTGCTCGGCGTCGTCGTGCTCGTGGGCTCCTTCGTCCAGGCCAGCCTCGGCTTCGGGATCGCGGTGGTCGCCGCCCCCTTCGTCGTCCTGCTCGAGCCCGAGCTCATGCCGGCCTCGCTCCTCGTGCTCGGTCTCGTCCTGCCGCTCCTGCAGCTGCTCTCGGGCCCGCGCGACGTCGACCGACGACTGCTCGGCTGGGCCCTGGGCGGGCGGCTCGCGCTCACCCCGGTCGGGGCCTGGCTCGTCCATGTCCTGCCCACGCGCGGCATCGCCGTCGCCGTCGGCCTGCTCGTGCTCGTCTCGACGGTGCTGAGCATCCGCACGGTCGAGACGACCGCCCGGCCCTCGACCGCGCTCGGGGCCGGGGCCATCACCGGTGTCTCCGGCACGGCCGCCTCGATCGGCGGGCCCTTCCTCGCGATCGTCCTCCAGCACGAGGACCCCGTACGGATCCGCTCGACGCTGTCGGCCTTCTTCGTCGTCGGCTCGTCGGCCTCCCTGCTCTCGCTCGCCGTGAGCGGCCAGGTGACTCGCGAGCAGATGACGACCTCGGCCGTGTGGGTCCCCTTCGTCGTCGCGGGCATGCTGCTCGCCCGGCCGGTCCAGGACCGCCTGCCGCGCACGGCGATGCGCCACGGAGTCCTCGCGCTGTGCGTCGTCTCCAGCGTCGTCGTCACCGGCCGCGCGCTGCTCACCTAGGCTCGCGCCGTGCCCGAGACGATCACCGACCCCGCCGACCCGCGCCTGCGCGACTACGTCGGCCTCACCGACGTCGCGCTGCGCCGCGTCCTCGAGCCCGAGGGCGGTCTCTACCTCGCCGAGTCCGAGAAGGTCATCCGGCGTGCGCTCGCAGCAGGCCACCGCCCGCGCTCGCTGCTCATGTCGCCGCGCTGGCTCGACGACCTCGCCGACGTCGTCGCCGCGTGCGAGGAGGACGGGGTGCCGGTGTACGTCGGCGAGCCCGAGGTCGTCGAGGGCATCACCGGCTTCAACCTCCATCGCGGCGCGCTCGCCTCGATGCACCGGCCCGACCTGCCCTCCGTCGCCGAGGTCTGCCGCGACGCCCGCCGGGTGCTCGTCCTCGAGGACCTCGTCGACCACACGAACGTCGGAGCCGTCTTCCGCTCCGCCGCCGCCCTCGGGGTCGACGCGGTGCTCGTCACCCCGCGCTGCGCCGACCCGCTCTACCGGCGCTCGGTGCGCGTGTCGATGGGGACCGTCTTCCAGGTGCCGTGGACCCGGCTCGACCAGTGGCCGGCGGACGTCGGCGCTCTGCAGGAGCTGGGGCTCGTCGTCGCCGCGCTCGCGCTCGCCGACGACGCCGTCTCGCTCGACGACCTCGCCGCCGACCCGCCGGACCGGCTGGCGCTCGTCGTCGGCACCGAGGGCGACGGGCTCTCGCGGCGCACGCTCGCGCAGGCCGACCTCACCGTGACGATCCCGATGCGCGGGGGAGTGGACTCGCTCAACGCCGCGGCGGCCAGCGCCGTCGCCGCGTGGGCCCTGCGCACCTGAGCGAGCCGACCCCCCTTCGCCCCGCCGTGCACGCCCCCTCGCTCCGACAAAACCCTGCCAGCAGGGTCTTGACGAGCCAGGACCCCTTCGACAGGGTCCTGGCTCGTCGAAGGGCAGCCAGCAGGGTTTCGAAGGGGGAGGTCAGGCGGGGGTCTGGTAGGTCCCGGTGACGACGGCGCGGGCGATGGTCGCGCCGAGGTAGTTGAAGGCGGCGACCGTGCACGTCACGGAGTCGTCGACGGGCAGGGCGTCGGGCTCGACGTCGAGGGCGTGGACGGCGAAGACGTAGCGGTGGGGGCGGTCGCCGGCCGGCGGGGCGGCACCGCCGAAGGCCTTCGTGCCGTAGTCGGTCGCCGTCATGAAGGCGCCGTCGGGCAAGCCCGCGCCGCCCTCGGCGCCCGCGTCCTCGGCGAGCTCGGTGACATCGGCCGGGATGCCGAGCACGGTCCAGTGCCAGAAGCCCGCGGGCGTCGGCGCGTCGGGGTCGAAGCAGGAGACGGCGTAGCTCTTCGTGCCCTCCGGGGCGCCGGACCACGCGAGGTGCGGGCTGCGGTTGCCGCCCTCGAAGCCCCAGTCGTCGAAGACCTGCGCCTCGGGCAGCGCCTGCCCGTCGGCGAAGGTGTCGCTGCGCACCTCGAAGGGCGGCACCTGCGGCAGGAGGTCGTAGGGCTCGGGAGCGGTGGGGCGGGAGTCGAGATCCATGCGCCCGACCCTAGGACGCGAGCGACGCGTCGGGGCCGGTCGCGGGCACCTCAGCGCACGAGCTCGTCGAGCAGCCGCTCGAGCTCGGCGGCGGGGTCCTGCGTGAGGCCGCCGTGCACCGGTCCCGGACGCACGACGGTCGAGCGGGGGGCGCTGATCCACCCGAAGCGCCGCCCGTCGCCGTCGAGATCGGGCCGCCCGCCGCCGGTGCGGCCGAGGGCGACGTCGCAGACGACCTCGAGCGCCGCGTGCACCGCGGCGACGTCGAGATCGGGCCACAGGGCACGCAGCCGCTCCTCGTCGAGGGCGAAGGCGGCGCGCAGGTAGTCGTGCCCCTGGCTGCGCAGCACGACGCCGACGTTGACGAACTCCTCGCGCTCGGCCCGCGGCACGCAGCGCAGCACGACGTACTGGTAGGTCTGCAGGGTCATCGGGAGGCCCCCGGCAACCAGGCGTCGGGGGAGGCGAGGCGGGCGACGAGGTGGTCCACGTACTCGTCACGGATGGCCTGCGTCGTCGGCAGGTGCTCACCGGGGGTGAGCCACTCGTCGGGCACGAGGTCGACGATCTCGACGAGTCGGTCCTGCGTGAGCACGGCGCAGGCCCGCTCGTGCACCTCGCCGAGGTCACCGACGAGGTCGCGCAGGACGTGGGTCGACGCGTCGAAGGGCTGGGCGGCGAAGCGATCCGCGCTCGGTGCCTTACGTGCCCACGCGTGGTGGAACCACAGCGCCGCACCGTGGTCGATGGCCCACACCTGGCCACCCCACCGCAGGAGGTTGGGGTTCGCCCACGTGCGGTCGACGTTCGAGGTGCAGGCGTCCAGCCACAGGACGAGCGCGGCGACCTCGGGGTCCGCGGGCTGCGAGCCGTCGTAGCCGAAGGCACCCGGCAGGTAGTCCATGCCGAGGTTGAGCCCGACCGACGCGGTGAGCAGGTCCTGGACCTCCTCGTCGGCCTCGAAGCGGGCGATCTCGCCGGACAGGTCGACCTCGACGAGCTCGGGGACGGCGACGCCGAGCGCCCGCCCCATCTCGCCGACGAGCACCTCGGCGACGAGCACCGGCAGGCCCTGACCGGCGCCACGCATCTTCACGACGTACATGCCGAGGTCGTCGGCCTCGACGAGGCCGGGCATGGATCCCCCTTCGCGCAGGGGGACGGCGTACCGGGTGGCACGGACGTGGCGAAGGGGGGTCACGGCGGCAGCCTACGGCCCGCGCCGAGGACCTCCGGCGGCTCGAGCACGCCTACGGCCAACCCGATTTCGGTCCGCGTCGCACCCGGTGTAGAGTCCTCGACGTTGCCCCGGTGGTCCCCCAGACCGCCGGATGCACCACTCGTCCGGGTGGCGGAATTGGCAGACGCGCTAGCTTGAGGTGCTAGTGCCCGTATTAGGGCATGGGGGTTCAAGTCCCCCCTCGGACACAGGTCGACCAGGAGTGGTCGACGAAGGGCGGACCCGGTCGGGTCCGCCCTTCGTCGTCCCCGCGCCGGTCAGCCGACGGCGTCGAGGACCTCGGTGAGGTAGCGCGCCGCCCGGTCCGAGCCGATGATCCCCGGCGCCATCTTGTTCATGACGTACGAGACGGTGAGGGAGCGCTCGGGGAACATCACCGTCATCGACCCGCCCCAGCCGCCCCAGAAGCAGACCCGGCCGTCGGGAATGTAGGGCACGGTCTGCGGCTCGGGCAGCGCGAAGCCGATGCCGAAGCGCAGCGGGACGCCGAGGACGAGGTCGACGCCGCGGGACTGCTCGCGGAAGATCTGCTCGATCGTCCCCGGCGAGAGCAGCCGCACGTCGCCGACAGCACCCCCGCGCGAGATCACCGAGAAGGTGCGGGCGAGCGCCCGGGCGTTCGTGTGGGCGTTGAGCGCGCCGAGCTCGGCCCGGCGCCAGGGGACGGTGTTCGCCGCGGCCGCGCTGGCGACCGGTCCGGTGAAGGTGCGCACCATGGGGGAGTCGGCGGGGACCTGGCTGAGGTCCATCGGCAGCGGGGGAGGCGGCACGATCTCGGCGACGCGGTCGTCGTCGCGCTCCGTGGCGCCGATCTGCAGGTCGACGCCGAGCGGCCCCGCGATCTCCTCGGCGACGAGCTGAGTCAGCGTGCGTCCGCTGGCCCGGCGGATGATCTCGCCGAGGAGGTGCCCCTGGTTCTGGGCGTGGTAGCCCGAGGCCGTCCCGGGCTCCCACCACGGGGCCTGGGCCGCCAGCCGTGCCGTCGCCGTCTCGCGGTCGTACATGTCCGTGAGGACGAAGGGCTGGTCCCAGCCCGAGACGCCCGACGTGTGCGACATGACGTGGCGCACGAGCACGCCCTCCTTGCCGTTCGCGGCGAACTCGGGCCAGTACGTCGCGACCGGCGCGTCGAGGTCGACGAGACCGCGCTCGACGAGCAGGAGGACGGCGAGCGCCGTGACCTCCTTCGTCGTCGACCAGACGTTGACGATCGTGTCGCGCTCCCACGGGCGGGTGCAGGCGACGTCGGCGTGCCCGCCCCAGATGTCGGCGAGGGTCTCGCCGTCGAGGTCGACGCTGATCGCGGCGCCGAGCTCCTCGCCCGAGTCGACCATGGCTGCGAGGGCGTCGCGCAGGCCCGTCAGGCGTGGGTCGGTGTGCCCGTGGATGGTCATGAGATCTCCTTGTCGACAGCGGGTTCGCGCGCCGCCGGGGCCGCTCGTGCGGACGGCTGCGTCGCCTGCTCGCGACGCTAGCGCCTCGCTACCCGTCGGTCACAAGCTTCCGGCGGGCTCGTCCCGCCCGGCCCCTAGGGTGGGTCCATGGAGATCAGCGCGCCGCAGGACGAGGTGGTCCGGCTCTGCCAGGACCTCATCCGGATCGACACGACGAACTACGGGCCCGACGGGGAGGGCCCGGGGGAGCGCGAGGCCGCCGACTACGTCGTGGAGCAGCTGCGCGAGGTGGGCTACGAGCCCCAGCTCTTCGAGTCGCAGCCCGGCCGCGCGAGCGTCGTGCTGCGCATCCCCGGCGCCGACCGGGAGCGCGGGGCGCTGTGCATCCACGGCCATCTCGACGTCGTGCCGGCGAACGCCCAGGACTGGTCGGTCGACCCCTTCGAAGGGGTCATCAAGGACGGCTGCGTCTGGGGCCGCGGCGCCGTCGACATGAAGGACATGGACGCGATGATCCTCGCGTGCGTGCGCCACCTCGCGCGCACCGGCACGGTGCCGCCGCGCGACCTCGTCGTCGTCTTCTTCGCCGACGAGGAGGCCGGGGGAGTCCACGGCAGCCAGTGGCTCGTCGAGCACCACCCCGAGCTCTTCGAGGGCGTGACCGAGGCGATCAGCGAGGTCGGCGGCTACAGCGTCACCGTGCCGACGCCCGAGGGCGGCGACCGCCGCGCCTACCTGCTGCAGACCGCCGAGAAGGGCATCGTCTGGCTCCGGCTGCGCGCCTCGGGCCGGGCCGGCCACGGCTCGGTGCCCAACGACGACAACGCCGTGCTCCACCTCGCCCAGGCCCTCTCGCGCATCGCCGAGCACAAGTGGCCGCGCGAGTACATCGCCTCCGTGCGCGGCCTGCTCGACGGGCTCTCCGAGATCACCGGCACCGGGTACAGCGACGAGGACCTCGAGGAGCTCGTCGAGCACCTCGGCGGGGCCGCGGGCTTCGTGCGCGGGTCGCTCCAGGACACGGCCAACCCGACGATGCTCACCGCCGGGTACAAGCACAACGTCATCCCCCAGGAGGCCGTCGCCGCCGTCGACTGCCGCTTCCTGCCCGGGCACGAGGAGTCGCTCATGGCGACGATCGCCGAGCTCGCCGGCGACCGGGTCGTCGTCGAGGTCGAGCACCGCGACATCGCCCTGGACTCCCCCTTCGAGGGACCGCTCGTCGACGCGATGAAGGCCGCCCTGCTCGCCGAGGACCCCGAGGCGGCGATCCTGCCCTACTGCCTGTCCGGCGGCACGGACAACAAGGCGCTGTCGACGATGGGCATCACCGGCTACGGCTTCGCGCCGCTGCGCCTGCCCGCCGATCTCGACTTCGCGCCGATGTTCCACGGCATCGACGAGCGCGTGCCCACCGAGTCCCTGGAGTTCGGGGCGAAGGTCCTGCTGCGGCTCATCGAGACCTGCTGAGCCCCAGCGGGTCGTCGCGGCGCGGGACACGGATGATCTTGCGCCGCAGCCACGAGCGCTGCTGACCGCCGACGTAGCGCACCGTGCGGTGCAGCTCCCAGCGGCCGTACTCGGCGTGCTCGGCAAGCGCAGCGCGGATCTGCCCACGGGTGGTCTCGCGGGGGAAGCTGAGGACCTGGAACTCGTACTCGACCATCGTGCGCCATTCTCACCCCTGACGGTACGGTCGTGCCATGACCGCCGACCCGCGCGCCGCGCTGACCAAGCTCATCGCCACCTTTGAGCGGCACCTCGAGGCGTCCTCCGGTCGTAACGGCGAGGACGACCCGCGCGTGGTCGCCGCGTACGAGGACCTCGCCGACGCCTTCGAGGCCTACGACGACGCCCTCAACGAGGCCTACGGCGAGATGACCCCGCTCATCGTCGTCGACGACGCCGACCTCGACGACAGCGGCGACGAGGAGTACGACGACGACGAGGACGACGAGGGCTACTCCGGTCTCGACGACGAGGAGTACGACGACGAGGACAAGGCCGGCGACGAGCAGGCCCCCGGCCGTCGCTGACCCGGCGACCTACAGCCAGCCGGAGCGCTTGAAGAGCCGGTAGAGCACGAGGCAGGCCGCCACCATGACGGCGAGCACGACGTAGTAGCCGTAGTAGACCTCGTGCCCGCTCACCCGCACGCTCGCCGTGAGCTCGGGCATCCGCTCGAAGTTCATGCCGTAGACGCCGGCGATCATCGTCGGCAGGGCGGCGATCGCCACCCACGCCGAGATGCGGCGCATGTCCTCGTTCTGCTTCATCGAGACCCTGTTCTGCTCCACCCCGACCTGCGCGAGGTGGGCGCTCAGCACGTCGGTGAGGAGCCGGTCCATCGACTCGAGGCTCTCCAGCGCCTGGGTGAGGTGGTCGGACACGTCGCGGAAGAGCAGGCGCAGCTCGCCGTGGGCCACCGGCGAGGACGGCGAGGTGAGGAAGCCCATCGGCCGCGCGAGCGGCAGGGCGGCCCGCTTGAACTCGAGGACCTCGCGCTTGAGGGTGTAGATCTCCTCCGAGGTCAGCCCTGAGCTCGGCTCGAAGACCGCGGTCTCGATGCCCTCGAGATCGACCTGCAGCTCGTCCTCGATGGCGAGGTACTCGTCGACGACGGTGTCGAGCACGGCGTGGAAGACACCCCACGGGCCGTGCCGCAGCGGGGCCGGGTCCTCCTCGAGACGGTGACGCAGGTCCGCGAGCGGGCTCGCCTCGCCCCGCCGCACCGTGAGCACGAAGTCGGGCCCGACGAAGACCATGAGCTCGCCGGTCTCGACGTCGGAGGTCTCGTCGAGGTAGCGCAGCGGCTTGAGGACGGCGAACCACGTGTCGCCGTAGCGCTCGACCTTCGCGCGCTGGTCCCCGGCGACGGCGTCCTCGATCGCGAGGTGGTGCAGCTCGAGCTCGTCGCCGACGACCCGCTGGAAGGTCTGCGGGCTCGGGTCCTTCAGCCCGATCCACACGAAGTCCGCCGAGCCCTCCGGACGACCGGGTGCCTCGGCCCGCAGCCGGGCGATCTCTGTGCTGATGTCCTCGCACGGGAGGCGCACCCCGTCGCGATATCGGGCCTGGTCGACGATCACCGCGTCATCATCGCGCACGTAGCCTGACGTCGTGGCCTACTGCCTGCTGCTCCGACATGCCCGATCCAGCGCCAACGCCGCCGGCCTCCTCGCCGGCTGGTCCGCGGGCGTCTCCCTCGACGACACCGGCCGCGCCCAGGCGCAGGAGGTGGTCGACCGGCTCGGCGAGCTGCCGCTCGTGCGCGTCGTCACCAGCCCCCTCGACCGCTGCCTCGAGACCGTCGAGCCCCTGCGGGCCCGCCTCGGGCTCGACCTCGAGGTCGAGCCCGACATCGGAGAGGCGCACTACGGGGGGTGGACGGGGCGCCCGCTCGTCGAGCTCGCGAAGGAGCCGTTGTGGCGCACCGTGCAGAGCACCCCGAGCCAGGCCGTCTTCCCGCCCTCGGACGAGCACGCCCACGAGTCGATCGCGACGATGGCCCAGCGCGCCGTCGCCGCGATCCGCCGGGTCGACGCGCAGGTCGAGGAGGAGCACGGGGCGCACGCGATGTGGCTCGCCGTGAGCCACGGCGACATCATCAAGTCGGTCGTCGCCGACGCCTCGGCGACACCGCTCGACGACTTCCAGCGCTTCGTCGTCGACCCCGCGTCGGTGAGCGTCCTGCGCTACACGCCCGAGCGCCCCTTCGTCCTGCGGGTCAACGACAGCGGGCCGCTGCGACCGGTGCCGCAGCCCTCGACGACCACCCCCGAGACGACCCCGCCGGGAGACGCCGTCGTCGGCGGGGGAGCGGGCTAGGGTCGGGTCATGAGCGTCTTCGAGTACGACCCGCCGGAGCGATTCGTCGTCGGCACCGTCGGCCCTCCCGGGGACCGGACGTTCTACCTCCAGGCCAGCGACGGTCATCGCCGTCACCAGATCGCCGTCGAGAAGGTCCACGTCGGCGTCCTCGCGGAGCGGATCGAGACCCTCCTCGACGAGGTGGGCGGGCTCGAAGGGGGAGTGGCCGCGGCCGTCGGGTCGGCCGACAACGCGCCCCTCGACACCCCGATCACCGAGGACTTCCGCGTCCTCGCGCTCTCCCTCGCCTGGGACGAGGAGCGCCGGGTCGTCGTCATCGAGTGCCACGACCACGACCCCGACGAGCTCGCCGAGGAGGGCGACCCGCAGGGCGAGCCGCTCGTCGGCGGCCCGAGCACCCTGCGCGTGGTCCTCTCGCCCGCGAAGGCCCGCGCCTTCGCCCGCCGGTGCGAGACCGTCGTGTCCGCCGGGCGCCCGTCCTGCCCCTTCTGCGGTGGCCCGCTCGACCCCGAGGGGCACATCTGCCCCCGCGCGAACGGCTACCGGCGCTGACCGAGCGGCTGGCCCCGCAGCCCTGCGAGATCGAGACCCACCTCGCCGAGGGCGAGCTGACGATGCTCGGTGCCCACCCCGAGGCGAGCAACCTCGCGATCGTCTGCGAGGTCGAGCACGAGGGCGGCACGCTCACCGCGATCTACAAGCCGGTGCAGGGCGAGCGGCCCCTGTGGGACTACCCCGACGGGCACCTCGCCCATCGCGAGCGGGCGGCCTACCTCGTCGCCCGGCTCGGCGGATTCGACTGCGTCCCGGCGACCGTCCTGCGGGCCGGGCCCCTCGGCGAGGGCTCCGTGCAGCGATGGGTCGGCACCCTCGACGAGCCCGCCGACAGCCCCGTCGCCGTCACCCGTCCGGGCCAGATCCCACCGGGCTACCTGCGGGTGCTCTCGGGCGAGGACGAGCGCGGCACGGGCGTCGTGCTCAGCCACCCCGACGACCCGGTGCTGAGGTCGCTGTCGGTGCTCGACGCCGTCATCAACAACAGCGACCGCAAGGGCAGCCACGTGCTCCTCGAGGGCGACGGCGTCTACGGCATCGACAACGGCGTGAGCCTGTCCGTCGAGCCCAAGCTGCGCACCGTCCTGTGGGGGTGGGCGGGGGACCCCCTCACGGACGCGGACCGGGCCCGTGTGGAGCGCCTCGTCGAGGCGATCGAAGGCTCGCCGGAGGCCGGTGAGCTCGACGAGCTGCTCACCGTGACCGAGGTCGACGCGCTCGTCGCGCGGTGCGAGCGGCTGCTGCGGGCGGGTCGTCATCCCCGGCCCGGGCACGGCTGGCCGAGCGTGCCGTGGCCGCCCGTCTGAGCCACCTTAGGATGGGCGCGTGAAGTCCTGGTCCGCGCCCGCCGTCCCCACTCTCCCAGGCAGCGGTCCCACCCCGCGGCTGCACGACACCCTCACGGACGCCGTGGCCGAGGTGCGTCCCGAGCAGGGCCGGCTCAGCCTCTACGTCTGCGGCGTCACCCCCTACGACACGACCCACATGGGGCACGCCGCCACCTACGTCACCTTCGACGTGCTCCACCGCGCCGCCCTCGACAGCGGGCTCGGCGTCGACTACGTGCAGAACGTCACCGACGTCGACGACCCGCTCCTCGAGCGCGCCGAGCGCGACGGCGTGGACTGGCGCGACCTCGCGACGAGCCAGATCGAGCTCTTCTCGCAGGACATGGCCGCGCTGCGCGTCATCCCGCCGAAGGCCTACGTCGGCGTCGTCGAGGCGATGCCGCGCATCGTCGCCGTCGTCGAGCGGCTCGTCGACGCCGGGGTGACCTACACCCTCACCGAGGACGCCACCGGCGCCCAGGACACCTATCTCGACGTCACCGCCGTCGGCGGTGTCGAGCAGGTGAGCCCGCTGCCCGAGGCGACGATGCTCGAGTACTCCGCCGAGCGCGGGGGAGACCCCGACCGCGCCGGCAAGCGCCACCGTCTCGACCCGATGCTGTGGCGCGGCGAGCGTGACGGCGAGCCCGCGTGGGAGAGCGCCGTCCTCGGCCGGGGACGCCCCGGCTGGCACATCGAGTGCACGGCGATCGCCCTCGACCACCTCGGCGAGACCGTCGGCGTGCAGGGCGGCGGGTCCGACCTCGAGTTCCCGCACCACCCGATGACCGCGCTCCAGGCGGTCGCCGCGACGCGGCGGTCCCCCTTCGCCACCCACACGACCCACCAGGCGATGGTGGGTCTCGACGGCGAGAAGATGAGCAAGTCCAAGGGCAACCTCGTGCGGGTCTCCGACCTGCGCCGTGAGGGCGTCGACCCGGCGGCGATCCGGCTCGTGCTGCTCGCCCACCACTACCGCACCGAGTGGTCGTGGACCGAGGACTCCCTGCGCCACGCCCAGCGCCGCCTCGACCGCTGGCGCCGCGCGACCTCGCTGCCGAGCGGCCCGGGTGTCGGGACGCTCGCCGACGAGGTGCGCACCGCGCTCGCCGACGACCTCGACACCGCGGCCGCGCTCGACGCGGTCGACCGCTGGTGCGAGCAGGCGGAGTCCGGCGAGGGCGCCGACGAGGACGCCCCGGCGCTCGTCGTCGACGTCGTCGACGCCCTGCTGGGCGTCGAGCTGTAGACCTCCTCCGACAAGACCCTGCCAGCAGCCCTTCGACGTGCCAGGACCCTGTCGAGACGGTCCTGCCACATCAAGAGGCAGCCAGCAGGGTTTCGTCAGTAGGTGGGGCGAGGAGGAGCGGGCGAAGGGGGGAGCACACAGGTCAGCGGCGGGGGCCGGCGTCGCCGAAGGCGCCCCAGCAGATCGCGTCGCGCCGCGCCTGGTCCTCGAGGACGAGGTCACGGACGGCGGCGGGCAGCTGCTCGCGCTGCCAGTCGCGCTCGCCGACCCCCGCCGACGGGTCCTGCGGGTGAGCGTGATGCACGGCGCGGATCGCGTAGGCCGCGGCACCGAGGTCGTGCTCCGCTACGTGTGGCACGCAGGCAGCCTGGCCGGCTGCGTAGGCCGCGAGCCGGGCCGGACCGGTGAGCGGTCGTGCGGCGCCCATGGCGTGACCGCCGACGGCCCGGGCACGCATCATGGGCAGCTCGCCACCGGCCCAGGACCGGACCGCCTCGACGGCCGCCCGGGGCCGCGGGTCGCCGGGCACCTCCTCCTCGACGAGCCCGAGCACGTGCTCGGCGCACAGCGCCGCCCACAGCGCGAGCAGCCGGTGGTCCGCGTCGGTGAGGGTGCCGCCGCGCCGCACCGACACCAGACGCGGGTCGCGCACTTCCGGGAGGATCATCGCGGTCCGGGCGCCGCTCAGCCCGCGGCAGGCGGGTCGTCGCGGCGACGCCGCAGGTAGCGCTCGAACTCCTTGGCGATCGCGTCGCCGCTCGCCTCGGGCAGCTGGGCGGTGTCCTGCGCCTGCTCGAGCTGCTCGACGTACTCGCGGATGTCCTCGTCGGCCTCGGCCGCCTCGTCGACACCGCGCTCCCAGGCCCGGGCCTCCTCCTCGAGCGTGCCGTGGGGCAGGGAGACGTCGAGGAGGCGCTCGAGGGCTCGCAGCACCGCGTACGTCGCCTTCGGCGAGGGCACGTGCCCGGCGTAGTGGGGGATGCCCGCCCACAACGAGATCGAGGCCATGTCCTCGCGCCGGGCGGCGTCGGCCACGACGCCGATGATGCCGGTGGGGCCCTCGTAGGTGCTCGCCTCGAGGTCGTAGCGGTGGATCGTGCGCTCGTCGTCGCTCGTCGCGCTCACCGGGATGGGCCGGGTGTGCGGCACGTCGGCGAGCAGCGCGCCGATGGAGACGACCGTGCGCACGCCGAGGTCGGAGGCGAGGTCGACGATCTCCTCGCAGAAGGTCCGCCAGCGGAAGGACGGCTCGATGCCCAGGACGAGGACGACGTCGCGGTCGAGCTCGTCGGGGGAGGCGAGCAGGACCCGGGTCGTGCGCCAGTCGACGCGGCGCTGCCCCGGTCGGCCCATGACGACCGGGCGGGTGACCTGGAAGTCGTAGTAGTCCTCCGGGTCGAGGGCGGCCACCGGGTCGGCGTCCCACGCCTCGGCGAGGTGGAGGAGGGTCGAGGTCGCCGCCTCACCGGCGTCGTTCCACCCCTCGAAGGCGAGGATCATCACCGGGTCGTGCAGCTCGGGGATGTCCTGCAGCTCGATCACGTCGGCTCCTGCTCGCTCGTCCTACCGGTCACCCGCCAGCCTATGTCGCCGTGCTCGTCGTCGGACGGCGCTCGTTACAGTGTCGAGGCGTGAGCATCATCCCCGCCGCGGTCCTGTGGGACATGGACGGCACCCTCGTCGACACCGAGCCCTACTGGATCCGCGCCGAGCACGAGCTCGTCGAGCGCTTCGGCGGGCGGTGGAGCGACGAGCTGGCCCACGAGCTCGTCGGCAACCCGCTCCTCGTGAGCGCGGACTTCATCATCGAGCGCTCCTCGGTGACGCTCTCCCCGCACGAGGTCGTCGAGGAGCTCATGAGCTCGGTCATCGCCCAGGTGCACGACCACGTCCCGTGGCGGCCGGGCGCGCAGGAGCTGCTCGCCGAGGCCGTCGCCGCCGGGGTGCCCAACGCGCTCGTGACGATGTCATGGCGCCCCCTCGTCACCGCAGTCCTCGACACCCTCGAGCCCGGGTGCTTCGCCGCCGTCGTCACCGGTGACGAGGTGACCCACGGCAAGCCGCACCCCGAGCCCTACGAGCGGGCCGCGGCGCTGCTCGGCGTCGACCCGGCCGATGCCGTCGCCGTCGAGGACAGCCCGACCGGGGTGCGCTCGGCGACCGCCGCCGGCGTGCCGACGATCGCGGTCCCGCACGTCGTGCCCGTCCCGCCGGTCGAGGGCTCGGTGCAGCTCGAGACGCTCGAAGGGGTGTCGCTGGCCGACCTCGTGACGCGGGCTCGGTCCCCCTTCGCCTCCGCCTAGACCGGTGCGCCCGCGGGGCGCCCGGTCCTACGATGGGGTGTGGCTGCGAACGCGCCCGCGCCCCGTCAGCAGATCCGCTTCTGCCGCTCCGTCGACGGGACCCAGATCGCCTACGCCGTGCACGGGTCAGGCCCGCCGCTCGTCGTGGACTCCTGCTGGCTCAGCCACCTCCAGCACGACTGGTCCTCGCCGGTGTGGCGTCACCACCTGCTCGAATGGGGCCGTGAGCACATGGTCGTGCGCTTCGACGAGCGCGGGCACGGGCTCTCCGACCGCGACGTCACCGACCACGGCCTCGAGGTGCGGGTCGCCGACCTCGAGGCGGTCGTCGACGACGCCGGGCTCGAGCACTTCGACCTGCTCGCCATGGCGCAGGGCGGGCCGGTCGCCATCAGCTACACCGCCCGCCACCCGCAGCGGGTCTCGCGGCTCGTCTTCTACGGCAGCTACTCGGGGCAGCAGTCGAAGGACCCGACCGAGGCGGCGATGGACGACACCCTCGACGCCCTCATCGCGGTGGGGTGGGCGCGGCCCGACTCGACCTTCCGCCGGGTTTTCACCTCGTTGATGATCCCCGGCGCGAGCGAGGAGCAGCGGGTCTGGCTCGACGAGCTGCAGCGCACCTCGACGAGCGCCGAGACCGCCCGGGAGTCGCGCCGCCAGCGACTCGTCGCCGACGCGTCGCACCTGCTCGCGCAGCTCGACGTGCCGACCCTCGTCATCCACTCGCGGGGTGACCGGATGAACGACTTCTCCGAGGCCCGCTACCTCGCCGCCCACGTCGCCGGCGCCCGGCTGGTGGCGCTCGAGAGCGAGAACCACATCGTCCTCGAGGACGATGACGCCTGGCCGGTCTACCGGGCAGAGCTGAGGCGCTTCCTCGCCGAGCCCGTGCCGGTCCGCGGGGGCACGGCACCCGGTGGAGGCCGCTCGGAGGGGCTCGAGGACCTCTCGCCCCGCGAGCGAGAGATCCTCGCTCTCGCCGCGCAGGGCCGCGACAACGACGAGATCGCCCGCTCCCTCGTGCTGAGCACCCGCACCGTCGAGCGTCACCTGAGCAACGTCTACGCCAAGCTCGACCTGCACGGGAAGTCGGCCCGCACGGCGGCCGTCGCCCGCCTGCTCACCGCCCGCTGAGACCCCCTTCGCCGCTGCGCGCACCCCCGCCACGGCAGACGGCCGAGGTCGTCCGCGTCCCCGCGGGCTACGTGCACGCACCGATGCGGCGCGCCCCGGTGCGCTCCTAGCGTCGACCTGTCAGGTCGGCACGCACGAAGGAGAGCGACATGAGCACCATCGCACCCGACGGGCCCGCACCCGTCGACCCGCCCGCCGAGGACGCGGACACCGCCCTCAAGGCACGCCACCGCGCCATGTGGGCGCTCGGCGACTACCCCGCCGTCGCGCGAGAGGTCGTCGCCCCTCTGGGGCCGGTCCTCGTCGAGGCCGCGGGGGTCCACGCCGGGCAGCGGGTCCACGACGTCGCCGCGGGTCCCGGCACCGTGGCCATCCCGGCCGCCCGCACCGGCGCCGAGGTCGTCGCGACGGATCTCACGCCGGAGCTGCTCGATGCGGGCCGGGCGGCCGCCGAGGCCGAGGGGCTCGACATCCGGTGGGTCGTCGCGGACGCGGAGCACCTGCCGTGCGACACCGGCGAGTTCGACGTCGCCCTGTCGTGCGTCGGCGTGATGTTCGCCCCGCACCACCAGGCGGTCGCCGACCAGCTGGCACGGGTCGTGCGGCCCGGGGGGACCATCGGGCTGATCAGCTGGACGCCCGAGGGCTTCATCGGGCAGATGTTCGCCACGATGCGGCCCTACGCGCCCCCGCCGCCGGCCGGCTCCCAGCCGCCGCCGCTGTGGGGGCACCTCGACCACGTCCGTGACCTGCTCGGCGACCGGGCGGAGATCACCACGGCGGTCCAGCAGGACCTCGTCGTCGACCGTTTCGCCGGCCCGCAGGACTTCCTCGACCTCTTCAAGAGCAGCTACGGGCCGACCATCGCGGTCTACCGGGCGCTGGGGGAGGGGTCCGAGCGGGCCGCGGCGCTCGACGCAGAGCTGATCGGTCTCGCCGAGCGCTTCGACGTCGGCGACGGCACGACGGTGCTGCCGTGGGAGTACCTGCTCGTCACCGCGACCCGCCGCTGAGCCGGACCTAGAGGTCCACCGCGTCGAGGACGAGGTCGCCCGACCCGGCGGTGACGCCGTCACGAGGTGGCAGCGGGGGCGGCGTGCCGCCGAAGGCGGGGCACAGCGCTCGGAAGTCGCACCACGAGCACAGCCGCGACGGGCTCGGTCGCCAGTCACCGCTCTCGTGGGCGCGCTGGATCGCGGCCGAGACCGCCCGCACGTTGCGCTCGAGCGCGAGCAGGTCCGCCTCGTCGGGGGAGTAGCGGATGACCTGGGCGTCGCGCAGGTAGACGAGCTGGAGCAGGTCGGGCACCCGGCCCGTGCTGCGCCAGATGATGAGCGCGTAGAAGCGCATCTGGAAGAGCGCCCGGCCCTCGAAGCGCTCCGAGGGGGACCGCCCGGTCTTGTAGTCGACGACCCGCACCTCGCCGGTCGGTGCGACGTCGAGCCGGTCGATGATGCCGCGCAGCCGCAGCCCGTCGACCTCCACCTCGACCCGGCTCTCGCGCTCGTGCGGCTCCAGCCGGGTCGGGTCCTCGAGGGTGAACCACCGGTGGACGAGCGCCTCCGCCTGGGCGTACCAGGCCTGCTCGTCGGGCCCGTCGTCGGTGCCCACGAGCGTCGCGAGCTCAGGACGCTCGGCGAGCATCGCCGCCCAGCGGCCGGGCACGAGGGCCACGGCGGCGTCCGGGGTGCGCTCGGGCGCGGGCAGGTCGAAGAGCGCCTCGAGCACCGCGTGCACGAGCGTGCCCCGGGCCGCCGCGGCCGACGGTGCCTCGTCGAGCCGGTCGACGGCCCGGAAGCGGTACCTCAGCGGGCACGCCTTGAAGTCCGCCGCCCGCGACGGCGAGAGCGAGGGCAGGGGCGTCGTGATCGCCGATCAGTCCTCGGGGTGGTAGCCGAGGTTCGGCGAGAGCCAGGTCTCGGCCTCCTTGAGCGTCCACCCCTTGCGCTGCGCGTAGTCCTCGACCTGGTCGCGGCCGATCCGGCCGACGACGAAGTACTGGCTGTCGGGGTGCCCGAGGTACCAGCCGGAGACGGAGGCCCCGGGCCACATCGCCATGCGGTCGGTGAGCTCGATGCCGATCTCGTCGACGTCGAGCATCTCCCACAGCGTCGCCTTCTCGGTGTGCTCGGGGCACGCGGGGTAGCCGGGAGCCGGACGGATGCCGTCGTACTGCTCCTTGATGAGCTGGCGGTTGTCGAGCTGCTCGTCGGGGGAGTAGCCCCACAGCTCGCGACGCACGCGCTCGTGGAGCATCTCGGCCAGGCCCTCGGCGAGACGGTCGGCGAGCGACTCGAGGAGGATCGCCGAGTAGTCGTCGAGCTCGGCCTTGAGGCGGGCCACGTGCTCCGCCGAGCCCAGGCCGCCGGTCACGGCGAAGGCGCCGACGTGGTCGGGCAGCCCGCTCTCCTTGGGCGCGACGAAGTCGGCCAGGCTGCGGTTGGGGACGCCCTCGCGGTGCTGGCCCTGCTGGCGCAGCATGTGCAGCCGGTGGGCCACCTCGGTGCGCGACTCGTCCGTGTAGACCTCGACGGAGTCGCCGACGGCGTTGGCCGGGAAGAGCCCGACGACGGCGTTCGCGGTGAGCCAGCGCTCGTCGATGACGCGGCGCAGCATGTCCTGCGCGTCCTCGAAGAGCTTGCGGGCCGCCGGGCCGGTCGACGGGGCGTTGAGGATGTCGGGGAAGGAGCCCTTCATCTCCCAGGCGTTGAAGAAGGGCTGCCAGTCGACGTACGGCACGATGTCGGCGAGCGGCACGTCGCGCAGCACGGTGCGCCCGGGCACCTTGGGCGCCGGCGGGACCGAGCCCTCGTCCCACTGCATCGGCGTCGCCCGCTCGCGGGCCTGCTCGAGGGACAGCAGCGGGCGGTCGTTCTGCTTCGCCGCGTGCCGCGCCCGGATCGAGTCGAAGTCGGCCTTGACCTCGTCCATGAGGCGCTCGCGCCCCTCGTCGGACAGCAGGGCGGCGACGACCGGCACCGAGCGCGAGGCGTCCTTGACCCAGATGACGGGGCCGTCGTAGCGCTGGTCGACCTTGACGGCCGTGTGGGCGCGCGAGGTCGTCGCGCCACCGAGCATGAGCGGGATGCTCAGCCCCTGACGCTGCATCTCCTCGGCGACGCCGACCATCTCGTCCAGGCTCGGCGTGATGAGCCCGGACAGGCCGATGATGTCGGCCTTCTCCTCGCGGGCGGCGTCGAGGATCTTCTGCGTCTGGACCATGACGCCGAGGTCGACGACGTCGTAGTTGTTGCACTGGAGGACGACCCCGACGATGTTCTTGCCGATGTCGTGCACGTCGCCCCGCACCGTGGCCATGACGACCTTGCCCTTGCTGCGCTCGGGGGCGTCCGGGTCCTTCTCGGCCTCGATGTAGGGGATGAGGTAGGCGACGGCCTTCTTCATGACGCGGGCCGACTTCACGACCTGGGGCAAGAACATCTTGCCGCTGCCGAAGAGGTCGCCGACGACGTTCATCCCGTCCATGAGCGGGCCCTCGATGACCTCGATCGGCTTGCCGCCGCGCTCGGAGATCTCGCGCCGCAGCTCCTCGGTGTCGCTCTCGGCGTAGTCGTCGATGCCCTTGACGAGCGCGTGAGTGATCCGCTCGGAGACCGGCAGGGAGCGCCACTCGTCGAGCTGCTTGGCCTCGACCTCGCCGCTGCCGCGGTGGGCCTCGGCGATCTCGAGCAGCCGCTCGGTCGCGTCCTCGCGACGGTTGAGCACGACGTCCTCGATCCGCTCGCGCAGCTCGGCGTCGAGGGTGTCGTAGGGCACGAGCGCGCCGGCGTTGACGATGCCCATGTCCATGCCCGCGGCGATCGCGTGGTAGAGGAAGACGGCGTGGATCGCCTCGCGCACGGGGTTGTTGCCGCGGAAGCTGAAGGAGACGTTTGAGACGCCACCGGACACGAGGGCGTGGGGGAGGTTCTCCTTGATCCAGCGCGTCGCCTCGATGAAGTCGGTCCCGTAGGCCGCGTGCTCCTCGATGCCCGTCGCCACGGCGAAGATGTTGGGGTCGAAGACGACGTCCTCGGCCGGGAAGCCGACCTCCTGCGTGAGGATCGTGTACGCGCGCTGCGCGATCTCGAGACGGCGCTCGTAGGTGTCGGCCTGGCCGTCCTCGTCGAAGCCCATGACGACGATCGCCGCGCCGTACTTACGGCACAGGCGAGCGTGCTCGACGAAGGGCTCCACGCCCTCTTTCATGGAGATCGAGTTGACGATGCACTTGCCCTGGGCGCGCTGCAGCCCGGCCTCGATGACCTCCCACTTCGAGGAGTCGATCATCAGCGGGACGCGGCAGATGTCGGGCTCGGAGCCGACGAGGTTGACGAAGGTCGACATCGCGGCGACGCCGTCGAGCATCCCCTCGTCCATGTTGATGTCGATCACCTGGGCGCCAGACTCGACCTGCTGGCGGGCGACGGACAGCGCCGCCGGGTAGTCCTCGGCCTGGATGAGCTTGCGGAAGCGGGCCGAGCCGGTGACGTTGGTGCGCTCGCCGACGTTGACGAAGAGGGAGTCGGCGGTGATGGTGAAGGGCTCGAGCCCCGACAGGCGCATCGCCGGCTCGACGGTCGGGGGCACCCGCGGCGGCACGCCCTCGACCCGTCGGCCGAGCTCGGCGATGTGCTCGGGCGTCGTGCCGCAGCAGCCGCCGATGATGTTGACGAGGCCGTCGCGCACGAAGCCGTCGACGACCTCGGCCATCTGCTCGGCCGTCTCGTCGTACTCGCCGAAGGCGTTGGGCAGGCCGGCGTTGGGGTAGATCGACACGAAGCAGTCGGCGACCCGGGAGATCTCGGCGACGTAGGGACGCATCTCCGCCGCGCCGAGCGCGCAGTTGAGCCCGACGGCCAGCGGCTGGGCGTGCCGGACGCTGTTCCAGAAGGCCTCGGTCGTCTGCCCGGTGAGGGTGCGGCCCGAGGCGTCGGTGATCGTGCCGGAGATGATGACCGGCCAGCGGCGGCACTGCTCGTCGAAGAGGGTCTCGAGGGCGAAGATCGCGGCCTTGGCGTTGAGGGTGTCGAAGATCGTCTCGACGAGCAGGATGTCGCTGCCGCCGTCGACGAGGCCGCGGGCCTGCTCGAGGTAGGCCTCGACGAGCTCGACGAAGGTGATGTTGCGCGCCGCCGGGTCGTTGACGTCCGGCGAGATCGACGCGGTGCGGTTCGTCGGGCCGAGGGCGCCGGCGACGTAGCGCGGGCGCTCGGGGGTCTCGACGGCGTCGCACGCCGCGCGCGCCAGCCGGGCCGCCTCGTAGTTGATCTCGTAGGACAGCTCCTCCATGCCGTAGTCGGCCATGGAGATGCGCTGCGCGCTGAAGGTGTTGGTCTCGATGATGTCCGCGCCGGCGGCGAGGTAGTCGTCGTGGATCGAGCGGATGACGTCGGGCGCGGTGATCGAGAGCAGGTCGTTGTTGCCCTTGAGCTCGCGCTCCCAGTCCGCGAAGCGCTCGCCGCGGAAGTCCGCCTCGCTCAGGCCCCGGCGTTGGATGAAGACACCCATCGAGCCGTCCAGCAGCAGGACGCGCTCGCTCATGAGAGCGGCGAGCGCGTCGGAGGCATCAGGGCGGTGGGCGGGGGAGGTCACGTCTGGGGGAGTCCTGTCGGCAGGGCCATCGGGGGAGGTGCTCATTATCGCCTAGGGTGCCTCGCATGGCCGCATCCCCTGATCGACCGTCCGGCCTTCGAGTCGCGTCGGTCGGCGGCGTGCCGGTCTACGTCGGCTCGTCGTGGCTGATCCTCGCCGTCGTCGTCATCGCCCTCGTCGGTCCGGGCATCGCCGCGGACCGCCCCGACCTCGGGGCCCTCGCCTACGGCGTCGGCGCCCTCTACGCCGTCGGCCTGCTCGTCGCCGTCCTCGTCCACGAGGCCGCCCACGCGGTCGTCGCCCGCGGCGTCGGGCACCGCGTCCACGCCGTCGTCGCCGACATCTGGGGCGGGCACACGACGTACGACCCCTCCCGGGGCACCCCCGGGAGCGCGGCCGCCATCGCCGTCGTCGGGCCGCTGAGCAACCTCGTCCTCGGTCTGCTCGCCTGGGGGGTCCACCCCTTCGCGCCCGAAGGGGTGCCCTCGGGCCTGCTCGGGGCGTTCGCCTTCGTCAACGTCCTCCTCGCCGCCTTCAACCTCCTGCCCGGTCTGCCGCTCGACGGCGGGCAGCTCGTCGAGGCCGCTGTGTGGCGGCTCACCGGCAGCCGTCCGCGCGGCCGGGTCGTCGCCGGATGGTGCGGGCGGGCCGTCGTCGTCGTGGTCGTCGTGTGGGCGATCGGCCTGCCGCTGCTCTCCGGGGCCAGGCCCGACCTCTTCCGCGTCGTGTGGACCGTGCTCATCTGCGCCTTCCTCTGGCAGGGCGCGACGGCCGCCATCGCCGCCGGTCAGTCCCTCGGCGTGCTCGCCCGCCTCGACCCGGCCCGCGTCATCCGCCCCGCCCGGGCGGTCTCGGAGCGCGCCGTCCTCGCCGACGTCGACCCGCAGGCCGCCCACGGCGTGCCCGTCGTCGTCGACGCCCTCGGCCGCCCGCTCGCCCTGCTCTCGGCCGCCGCGATGGGCGGCGTGCCCGAGGAGCTGCGCGAGCGCACCCCCGTCTCCGCCGTCATGGCGCGTCAGCCCTCCGAGTGGGTCGTCCCGCTCGAGGGCGACCCCGAGGAGGACCTCATCGCGCTCGTGCGGACCTTCCAGGACACCCGTGCCAGCCATCTCGCGGTGACGCGGGGCGGGGTCCTCGCCGGCGTCGTGTCCGTCCACGAGCTCGGCGCGGCGCTCGACGAGGTCCAGGGACGACCGCCCCGCCCGTGACGCCGTCCGGAGCACCGCCCGCGGGTCCGTAGACTCGCGGGCTATGACTGCCACCGGATCCCAGTACCGCCGCGGCCCCTTCCGTGAGGGCGACCGCGTCCAGCTGACGGACCCGAAGGGGCGGATGCACACGATCACCCTCACCCCGGGCAAGCAGTTCCACACCCACCGCGGCCACGTGAAGCACGACGACCTCATCGGCTCGCCCGACGGCTCGACGATCACCAACACCGCCGGCACCGAGTACCTCGCCCTGCGCCCGCTGCTGTCGGACTACGTCATGTCGATGCCGCGCGGCGCGGCCGTCGTCTACCCCAAGGACGCCGGTCAGATCGTCACCATGGCCGACGTCTTCCCCGGTGCGACCGTCGTCGAGGCCGGTGTCGGGTCGGGCGCGCTGTCGATGTCGCTGCTGCGCGCGGTCGGCGAGAGCGGGCGGGTGCTGTCCTTCGAGCGCCGCGCCGACTTCGCCGACATCGCGGTCGCGAACGCCCGGGCCTTCTTCGGCGAGGACCACCCCGCGTGGACCGTCACCGTCGGCGACCTCGTCGAGTCCCTGCCCGGCGCCGTCGAGCCCGGCACCGTCGACCGCGTCGTGCTCGACATGCTCGCCCCGTGGGAGTGCCTCGAGGTCGTCGCCGACGCGCTCGCGCCCGGCGGCGTGCTCATCTGCTACGTCGCGACCGCCACCCAGCTGAGCAAGGTCGCCGAGGCGATGCGCGACTTCGGGACCTTCACCGAGCCCGAGGCGTGGGAGTCCCTCGTGCGCGGCTGGCACCTCGAGGGCCTCGCGGTGCGTCCCCAGCACCGCATGCACGGTCACACCGGCTTCCTCATCACCACCCGGCGCCTCGCGCCGGGCACCACCCCGCCCCTGCGCAAGCGCCGCCCCGGCCGCGGCTACGTGCCGGCCGAGGAGGACCAGGACGGCGCTCCCACGGGGGCCATGCTCGACGCGACGAGCCACCTGGGACCCGAGGGCCAGGACTGGAGCAGCGAGGCGCTCGGCGAGCGGGTCGCGTCGGAGAAGAAGATGCGCAAGCTCGTCCGGGGTGTGGTGCCCCCGACGCCGCGCTGACGTCGTGAGCGAGGATGGGCTGACGCGACCTAGGAGGACGACCCGATGAGCACCGGAGCCACCGGCGCGGTCCCGCAGGGGCCGAGCCCCGCGGAGCAGCTGCGCACCACCCAGCGCGAGCTGAGCACGAAGACCTCGCAGCTGAGCACGCTGTCCTCGCAGAACGAGCGCCTCGTGCGCACGCTCAAGGACGCCCGGGAGCAGATCGTCACCCTGCGCGCCGAGATCGACCGCCTGGCCCAGCCGCCGTCGGCCTACGCGCAGCTCGTCGGGGTCCACGACGACGGCACCGTCGACGTCCTGAGCAACGGGCGCAAGATGCACGTCGCCGTCTCGCCGACGATCGAGGCCGACGCGCTCGAGGTCGGGCGCGAGGTTCTGCTCAACGAGGCGATGAACGTCGTGTCGGTCCACGACCCCGACGTCGCCGGCGACGTCGTGCTCGTCAAGGAGCTGCTCGACGACGGCCGTCTGCTCGTCCTCGCCCGCCAGGACGAAGAGCGCGTCGTGCGCCAGGGCGCGGCCCTGCGCCGCGAGCGCGTCCGCGTCGGCGACGCCGTGCTCCTCGAGGCCCGCAGCAACATCGCCCTCGAGCTCATCCCCAAGGCCGAGGTCGCCGATCTCGTGCTCGAGGAGGTGCCCGACCTCTCCTACGAGGACATCGGTGGCCTGTCCGGCCAGATCGAGACGATCCGCGACTCCGTCGAGCTGCCCTACCTGCACGCCGAGCTCTACGAGCGCCACCAGCTCAAGCCCCCGAAGGGGGTCCTGCTCTACGGCCCGCCCGGGTGCGGCAAGACGATGATCGCCAAGGCCGTCGCCTCCTCGCTGGCCCGCAAGGTCGCCGAGCGCGACGGGCGCGACGCGGCGACGGCGACGAACGCCTACTTCCTCAACATCAAGGGCCCGGAGCTGCTCAACAAGTACGTCGGCGAGACCGAGCGGCACATCCGCCTCATCTTCCACCGGGCCCGTGAGAAGAGCAGCGACGGCACCCCCGTCGTCGTCTTCTTCGACGAGATGGACAGCCTCTTCCGCACCCGGGGCTCGGGCGTGTCCTCCGACGTCGAGACGACGATCGTCCCGCAGCTGCTCGCCGAGATCGACGGCGTCGAGGGCCTCGAGAACGTCATCGTCATCGGCGCGACGAACCGCGAGGACATGATCGACCCCGCGATCCTGCGACCCGGTCGCCTCGACGTGAAGATCAAGATCGAGCGCCCGGACGCCCAGGCCGCGCGAGAGATCTTCGCGAAGTACCTCACCGCCGACCTGCCGCTGCACCCGCACGACCTCGGCGACCACGACGGCTCGCACGAGCGCACGGTCGTCGCGATGATCGACGCCGTCGTCGAGCGGATGTACGCCCAGATCCCCGAGAACCAGTTCCTCGAGGTCACCTACGCCGGCGGCGACAAGGAGGTCCTGTACTTCAAGGACTTCAGCTCCGGCGCGATGATCCAGAACGTCGTCGACCGCGCGAAGAAGCTCGCGATCAAGGAGTACCTCACCTCCGGCGTCGAGGGCCTGCGCGAGGAGCACCTCCTCGCCAGCTGCCTGGCCGAGCTGCGCGAGAACGAGGACCTGCCGAACACGACGAACCCGGACGACTGGGCTCGGGTCTCGGGCAAGAAGGGGGAGCGGATCGTCTACATCCGCACCCTCGTCGGCACCGCCTCGGGCACGAGCGCCGGCAAGTCCATCGACCTCGGCTGAGGCCGGCTACTCGCCGGCGTCCGGGCGGTCCGCCTCGGCGTCGGGACGGCGGCCGTAGCGGGCGCGCTCCTGCGGGGGGACGACCCCGCGTCCCGGTGTCGTGATGTCCTGCTCGCCGAGCTCGCGCTGGCCGAGGGGGTCGGGGGTGGGCTCGCCGACGGCGACGCCGCGGTGAGACGTCGGAGACGAGGGAGCAGCCGCGCGCCGTCGGCCGAGCAGGGTCGCGGCGGCCCGCCAGCCGAGCAGCCCGAGGGCGAGCGAGAGCGTCGCGACGACGACGAAGGGGAGCGCGGTGCCCTGACCGGACATGTCGCGCAGCGCCATCCCGCCGAAGACCGTCGCGACCCACACCGGCAGACCGGTGGCGAGCGTGACGGGGGCGCGGCCCAGGCCCGCGACGACGCCGACCCAGCCCAGGACGAGACCGGCGAGGAAGGGCCAGGCGGTCTCGAGCCACCCGGCGAGGGTCACCCCTTCGGCATGGCTGCGCCGACCGACGACGACGAAGACCGCGACGACGAGGACGTCGAGCGCGAGCGCGGTCGCGGCGGAGCGCGCGGTGTCGCGCTCAGGCACGGTCGAAGAGGGAGGGCTGGGGCGGGGCGTGCGTCGGGTCGACGCCGTCGAAGAGGCTCGAGACCGACTCCCCGGCGTGGATGCGCGAGATCGCCTGGGCGAAGAGGCCGCTCACCGAGCGCACCTGGAGCTGCGGCCAGCCGTCCGGCGCCGGCACCGTGTCGGTCGTCACGACCTCGTCGACCATCGGGTGCTCACGCAGCCGCTCGACCGCACGGCCGGCGAAGAGCCCGTGCGTGCACGCGACGGAGGCACCGGTGCAGCCGAGCTCCTCGAGCTTGGCGAGCAGCTCGACGATCGAGCCGCCGGTGGCGATCTCGTCGTCGAGGACGATCGCGTGCCGGCCCCGCACGTCGCCGACGACCGACTCGACGACGACCGTGTCGTCAGACGTGCGCTGCTTGCTGCCGGCGGCGACCGGCAGGCCGAGGAGACGGGCGAACTGCGTCGCCTCCTTGGCGTTGCCGAGGTCGGGCGAGACGACCACGGCGTCGTCGAGATCACGCCCGCGGAAGTGCTCGGCGAGCACGCCGAGCGCGGTGAGGTGGTCGACCGGCACCGAGAAGAAGCCGTGGACCTGGGGTGCGTGCAGCGCCATCGTGATGACGCGGTCGGCCCCGGCGGCGGTGATCATGTCGGCGACGAGCCGCCCGCCGATCGAGATGCGCGAGGCGTCCTTCTTGTCCGAGCGCGCGTACGCGTAGTGCGGCACGACGGCGGTCACCCGCGCGGCCGAGGCGCCCCGGGCGGCGTCGAGCATGAGGAGCAGCTCCATGAGGTGGTCCTGCGTCGGCGCGACGAGCGGCTGGACGACGTAGACGTCGCGCTGGCGGCAGTTCGCCAGCAGCTGGGTCTGGAGGCAGTCGTTGCTGAATCGGGTCGTGCGGCTCGGCGAGAGCGGCACGCCGAGCTGGTCGCAGATCCGCTCGGCGAGCTCTCGGTGGGCGCTACCGGAGAAGACGACGATCTCTCTCACTGCGCGTGCTCCTGGTCCTCGGCGTCGCCGACGGCGAGCGGGCGCTGCGAGCCTACCGACGCGTGCAGGTGGTGCGCGATCTCGCCCACGAGCTCGGCGTGCGCGGCGTCGGCCCCCGGGCAGGCGCCGGGCATCGAGGCGAAGCCGTGCGGCAGCCGGCGGTAGGTCGTGCACCGCACCGGCACACCGGCCTCGGCAAGGTGCTCCGCGTACCGCGTCGCGTCGTCGCGAAGGGGGTCGAGCTCGCCGGCCTGCACGAGCGCCGGGGCGACCCCGGTCGCGTCTCCGGCCAGAGGAGAGGCGAGCGGGTCGCGGTGGCGCGGGTCGGGTCGGTGGTCCTCGCGCACGCCGAGGGTGCCGTCGAGGTAGAGGGCGCGGAAGGCCGTGATGCCCGCGCGGGTGAGCACCGGGCCGTCGGCGTGCTCGTCGATCGACGGCGAGCTCATCGTGAGGTCGGTCGCCGGGTAGATCAGGGCCTGGTGGCGCAGGACGGGTTCGCCGTCGGGACCGCGCAGGTCGCGCAGCTGCTGGGCGACGATGGCGCTGAGGTTGCCGCCCGCGCTGTCGCCCGCGAGAGCGACCCTCGTGAGGTCGGCGTCGGCGAGCACCGGCAGGCTCGCCCCGTGCTCGACGAGCCAGGAGACGACGTCGACGGCGTCGTGGGCGGCGGTGGGGAAGAGGTGCTCCGGGGCCATCCGGTAGTCGACGCTGACGACGACCGCCCCGACCTGCTCGGCCAGGCGCGAGCACAACGGGTCGTACATCGCGGTCGAGCCCTGCACCCACCCGCCACCGTGGAAGAAGACGAGGAGGGGCAGCGGGCCCGGCATCGCGGGCAGGTAGCAGCGAAGGGGGATGCGCGCCCCGTCGCGCACGGGCGCGCTCGCCGTCTCGACCCGCACACCGCGGCCGACGGGCCCGGTGATCCACGTGAAGGGGGCCCGGGTCGGGTAGACGGTCTCGCGCTTGGCCCGGATGTCGTCGAGGTCGGAGTCCTCCACCGGGCGGCGCCCCAGCCGCTCGAGGAGGTCGGTCACCACCCGGGTGCGCAGCGCCGGTCGTGGGGCACGAGCCGGGCGGGGACGGGCCAGGTGGGGACGCGCGGTCATGCGGGCTCCTTCGTCGGGCGCAGGTGGTGGGCCATCTCGGCGGCGAGCTCCTCGAGGGCGGGGTGCCCGGCGGCCGTGAGCCCGGGCAGGGAGAGGAAGCCGTGGGGCGAGCCGCGGTAGCGGGTGTGCCGCACGGGCACGCCCGCGTCGCGCAGGGCCTGGGCGAAGGCCTCGCCGTCGAGACGGAGCGGGTCGAGCTCGGCGGTCTGCACGAGGGTCGGGGGCAGCCCGGCGAGCTCGCCGCGGGCGGGGGAGACGATCGGGTCGCTGCCGTCGAGGTCGCCGAGGTAGAGGCTGCGGAAGGCGCGCAGCATGTCGGGGGTGATGACGGGGAAGCCGTGCGGCGGCACCTCGACGTCCTCCTGCTCGAGGACGAGGTCGACCTCGCGCTCGGTGAGGTCGGGCGCGGGGTAGGTGAGGGCGAGGTGGCGCAGGGCGCTCACGCCGTCGGCGACGAGCCCCTGGGCCACCGCCGCGGCGAGGTTGCCGCCCGCGCTGTCGCCGGTGAGGGCCAGCCGGTCGGGGTCCGCGCCCAGCTCGGCGGCGTGCGCGAGCACCCACCGGGTGACGTCGGCGCAGTCGTGCACGGCGGTCGGCGCGCGGTGCTCGGGCGCCATGCGGTAGCCCACCGAGACGACGACGGCGCCGGCGACCTGGGCGACGCGCGTGCACACGGGGTCGAAGGCGGTGGGGTGACCCATCGCGAAGCCGCCGCCGTGGAAGTGCATGACGACCGGCAGCGCCCCCTCGACGTAGTCCGGCCGGTGCACCCGGACCCGCACGCGGGCCCCGTCGCGGACCGGGACCTCGCGGACCGTCGTCGTCACCCCCTTCGTCGGGGTGCCGATCGCCCACGTCAGGGGCCGGTGCAGGGGCACCCGTCGACGGGTGCGGGCCAGCCGGGCCGGGCTGATCGTGTCGACCGGGCCGCTCGTCGCGCGCAGCAGGGCGGCCAGCGCCCTCGTCCGCAGCGGCATCCAGGCAGAGGGCGTCGCGGAGGGCATGCGGCCATTGAACCGCGCCCTCCTACGCTGGGGGACATGAGCGTGCGCAGAGTCATGGGGATCGAGACCGAGTACGGCATCTCCGTGCCCGGTCAGCCGTGGGCCGACCCCGTCCAGACCTCCGGTCTCGTCGTCTCGCGCTACGCGAGGGAGCACGGGCTGCGCGCGACGCACGGGGCGTGGGACTACTCCGACGAGCAGCCGCTGCACGACGCCCGCGGCTTCTCGATGCCCCGCGACGAGGCCGACCCGACCCAGCTCACCGACGAGGAGCAGCCGGGCCTGGCCAACGTCGTGCTCACCAACGGCGCGCGCCTCTACGTCGACCACGCCCACCCCGAGTACTCCTCGCCCGAGGTGATGACCCCCCGCGACGCCGTCGTGCACGACCGGGCCGGCGAGCTCGTCATGCGCGAGGCCGTCGAGCTGCTGTCGACCCGGCCGCCGGGCGTGACGCTCTACAAGAACAACACCGACGGCAAGGGCGCCTCCTACGGCACCCACGAGAACTACCTGCTCGACCGCGCCACCCCCTTCGCCCGGGTCGTGCGCGACCTCACGCCCTTCTTCGTCGCGCGTCAGGTGGTCATCGGGGCGGGCCGCGTCGGCCTGGGCCGCGAGAGCGAGGGCGCGGGCTACCAGATCTGCTCCCGGGCCGACTTCTTCGAGGCCGAGGTGGGCCTGGAGACGACCTTCCGCCGCCCGATCATCAACACCCGGGACGAGCCGCACGCCGACCCCGACCGCTACCGGCGGCTCCACGTCATCGTCGGCGACGCCAACCTCGCCGACGTCGCCAACCTGCTGAAGATGGGCTCGACCTCGCTCGTCCTCGCCCTCGTCGAGGCCGACGCGGTGCGCGGCCGGCTCGCCCTCCGCGACCCCCTTCGGGCCCTGCGCGAGGTCTCGCACGACCCGACGTGCACCGCGCTCGTCGAGCTCGCCGACGGTCGGCGGATGACCGCCGTCCAGCTCCTATGGGCCTACCGCGAGCTCATCGGAGAGCACCTCGGGCGGCACGGCAGCGACGAGGCGACCGACGAGGTCCTCGCCCATCTCGACCGGGTCCTCACGCTCCTCGAGAGCGACCCGATGTCGGCGGCGAAGGACCTCGACTGGGTCGCCAAGCTCTCGATCCTCCAGGGCTACCGCGACCGCGACGGGCTCGCGTGGGGCGACCCGCGGCTGCAGGCGGTCGACATCCAGTACAGCGACATCCGCCCGGCGAAGGGGGTCTTCGCCCGCCTCGAGGCGGCCGGCCGGATCACCCGGCTGACGACGCCCGAAGAGGTCGAGGCGGCGGTGACCACGCCGCCGGCCGACACCCGTGCCTGGCTGCGCGGGCGGCTCGTGCGCGACCACGCCCCCGACGTCATCTCCGCGTCCTGGGACTCCGTCGTGCTGCGCGTCCCCCGCGGGGTCGCGCGCATCTCGATGCCCGAGCCGACCGCCCTGGGTCGTGACGCGACCGCGGCCGCGCTCGCCCACGACACGGTCAGCGAGGTCGTCGAGGCGCTCGGGGCATAGGTTGGGGGCTCGACCCGTCGACGAGAGGAGCCGGTGATGGCCGGTCAGGAGCAGGTGCGGCGCAGCGGTGGCGGCGGCGGGGACGAGACCCCCGGCGACGACGCCTTCGGCCAGGTGAGCGCGAGCAACGCCGCGCGCGACGAGGGGCTGGACTCGGTGCTCTCCGACATCGACGGCGTGCTCGAGACCAACGCCGAGGAGTTCGTCAAGAGCTTCGTGCAGAAGGGCGGCGAGTAGCCGCCGGTCCGGGCCGGGGGCGCTGCCCCTAGCCTGGGCGCCATGGAGCGGCGCATCTACGGCATCGAGACCGAGTTCGGCGTGACGTGCACGTCGCAGGGCAGGCGGCGCCTCACGCCCGACGAGGTCGCGCGGTACATGTTCCGCTCGGTCGTGCGGTGGGGCCGCTCGAGCAACGTCTTCCTCGGCAACGGCGCGCGGCTCTACCTCGACGTCGGCAGCCACCCCGAGTACGCGACCGCCGAGTGCGACGACCTGCTCGACCTCATCGCGCACGACCGCGCCGGCGAGCTCGTCGTCCAGCAGCTCGTCGACGACGCGCAGACACGTCTGGCCGAGGACGAGGTCGACGGCGAGATCTACGTCTTCAAGAACAACGTCGACTCCGCCGGCAACTCCTACGGCTGCCACGAGAACTTCCTCGTCGCCCGCACCGACGACTTCGGCGCGATCACCGAGGGGCTGCTGCCCTTCCTCATCTCGCGCCAGCTCGTCGCCGGCACGGGCAAGGTGATGTCGACGAGCCAGGGACCGGTCTTCTCGGTGAGCCAGCGGGCCGACCACATCTGGGAGGGCGTCTCGTCGGCGACGACGCGCTCGCGCCCCATCATCAACACCCGCGACGAGCCCCACGCCGATGCCGAGCGCTACCGCCGGATGCACGTCATCGTCGGCGACTCGACGATGACCGAGACGACGACGCTGCTCAAGGTGGGGTCCGCCTCGCTCGTCCTGCGGATGCTCGAGTCCGGCGTGCGGATGGACCACCTGCGGCTCGAGAACCCCATCCGGGCGATCCGCGACATCAGCCTCGACATCACCGGGCGAGCCACGGTCCGGCTGGCCGACGGTCGTCAGATGAGCGGCCTGGAGCTGCAGCAGGCCTATCTGGCCGGAGTCCTCGAGCTCGTCGAGCGCGAGGGGATCGACGACGCGGTGACCACCCAGGTCGTCGAGCTGTGGCAGCGCACGCTCACCGCGATCGAGACCGACCGGCTCGACCTCGTCGCGACCGAGGTCGACTGGGTCGTCAAGCACCGGCTGCTCGACGCCTACGCCGCGAGCAGGGGAGTGGGCATGGAGGACCCCCGCATCGCCCAGCTCGACCTCGCCTACCACGACATCGACCCGCAGCGCGGGGTGCACCACGTGCTCCAGCGGGCCGGGCGGGTCGCCCGCGTCGTCGACGACGCCCGCGTCGCCGCGGCCGTGGACACCCCTCCTCAGACCACGCGGGCCCGGCTGCGCGGCGACTTCGTGCGGGCCGCGCGCGAGCACGGCCGCGACTTCACCGTCGACTGGGTCCACCTCAAGCTCAACGACGCGACCCAGCGCACGATCCTGTGCAAGGACCCCTTCGCCGCCGTCGACGAGCGGGTCGACGCCCTCATCGCCTCGATGCGCCCCGCTTCGCCGGAGCCCGCCGCCGCGCCCTGAGCAGGGCCCGCCGACCAGGGCCGTCGGACGGCTCGGTCAGGCGTCTCTCAGGGGGCTGTGGTTATGGTGGAGGAGAAGTCACCCCCAAGACGAAGGACTCCTCGTGATCTCACGTGCCCGCGCGACCGTGGCGCTGACCGCGGCCGCTGCACTGACCCTCACCGCCTGCGGCGGTGACGACACCGAGGCCCCGGAGGCCGCCTCCTCGGGGGCGGTGGACCAGGTGAAGGTCACCGCCGGCACCGAGAAGGCCGCCCCGAAGATCGCCCTCGAGGACAAGAGCGTCTCCACCTCGAAGACCGAGGTCAAGACGGTCAAGGAGGGCAAGGGCGCCCCGGTGAGCAAGGACGACGTCGTCACCGTCGACATCGCCCTCTACAACGGCACCAGCGGCAAGCCGATCCCCAACACCGAGACCTACACCGCGGACCCCATCGCGATCGACCTCGGCAACGAGCAGATCTTCCCCGGGCTGCGCAACGGCATCGTCGGCCAGAAGGTCGGCAGCACCGCGACCGCCGTCGTCCCGCCGAAGGAGATGTTCGGCGAGACCGGCAACGAGCAGCTCGGCGTCGCCGCGACCGACTCCGTCGTCATGGTCTACGACGTCAAGGACGTCATGCTCAAGGAGGCCGAGGGCAAGGAGGTCGCCGCGAAGTCCGGCCTGCCGAAGGTCACCTACTCGACCGACAAGGCCGCGACCTTCGAGATGCCCAAGGGCAAGGCTCCGAGCTCCACGACGGCCCAGACGCTCGTCCAGGGCGACGGCGCGACGGTCAAGAAGGGCGACACCGCCTACGTCAGCTACACCGGCGCGCTGTGGAAGAACGGCAAGGTCTTCGACTCCAGCAAGCAGGAGGGGCGTCGCCCCTTCGCCGTGCCGGTCGGCGGCGGCCAGGTCATCAAGGCCTGGGACGAGGAGCTCGCCGGCACGAAGGTCGGAGACCGCGTCCTGCTCGTCGTGCCCCCGAAGGACGGCTACGGCAAGACCGGCAGCCCCGACGGCAGCATCACCAAGGACGACACGATCGTCTTCGTCATCGACGTCCTCGGCAAGGTCTGACCCGGCGCTCGCGCCGCGACGACCTGCCACGCCACCCGCAACCCCAGACCCCAGGAGGTCCGCATGCCCTTCGACCCGAGCACGACCAAGCCCGAGATCGAGTTCCCCGGCGACACCCCGCCGAGCGAGCTCGTGCTCGAGGACATCACCGTCGGCGACGGCCGCGAGGCCACCCCCGGCGACCCCATCAAGGCGCACTACGTCGGCGTCGCCCACAGCACCGGCGAGGAGTTCGACGCCTCGTGGAACCGCGGCGCCCCGCTCGCCTTCACCGTCGGCGTCGGCCAGGTCATCCAGGGCTGGGACCAGGGCCTGCTCGGCATGAAGGAGGGTGGTCGTCGCAAGATCACCATCCCGCCGCACCTCGGCTACGGCGACCGCGGCGCCGGCGGCGCGATCAAGGGCGGCGAGACCCTGATCTTCGTCGTCGACCTCGTCTCCGTCGGCTGAGGAGTCGGCTGACACCCCCTTCGCCCCACGCCTCGGGCCCCCACCGGTACGCCGGTCGGGGGCCCGTGGTGCGTCCGGGGGCTGTCTCAGCTTTCCCGCCCTGGGCGGGAACATTCGACCTCGGGCGAGAACATTTCCTTCCCGAGGTCGCACTTTCCCGCCCTGGGCGGGAAAGTGGGGACGAGGGCGAAGGGGGTCAGAGGAGGGCGGCGGCGTGGCGGCCGGCGGCGGCGGCGGTGACGAAGGCGGCGCGCTCGGACGCGTAGCCGCGGCCCATCGTCGCGAGCGGCACCGGGCAGGCGCGCAGCGCCTCGTCGAGACCACCGGCGGGGACGAGGACGGGGGAGAGGCGACCGGTCGCGGACGCGCAGACGGCCTCGACCGCCTCGCGCAGACCGGGGGAGAGGTGGTCGTCGTCGGCGAGCGGCACGTCGGCCGACCCGAGGACCACCCGGCCCAGCGTCGTCGCCGTGTGGTGCGACAGCCCGCGATGACGACCGCGCGGGTCGGCCGCGGAGACCCTCAGGACCGCGACCCCACGACCGCGCAGCGTGTGCACGGTGTTGAGCACCTCGCCCTGGCTGATGCCGGAGTAGCCCCATGGCGTCGCCGAGCCGGCGTTGCCCGGCCCCTGGGCCACGACGACGACGTCGGCGCCGAGGACGTAGCGCGCCGCGAGCAGCGCCGAGTGCAGGGTGATCGCCTCGTGCTCCCCGCCGTACGCCTGGCCGACGCTCGTCGTGCTCGTGAGCATCCCGCTCTCGCGCATCGCGGCGACGAGACGGGAGTGGCCGAGCGGCAGCGAGCCCGTGTCGGTCATGACGTAGGCGACGCGAGCACCGGGGCGGTCGGCGTGGACGCCGGCGACGACGGCCGGCAGGGCCGAGTGCAGCTCGGCGGCGACGACGGGCATGCCCTCGAGGTCGCCGGCGACGACCTGGGGGTGACCGGCCATCGCCTCGTGGTGCGCGGACTCCTGCTCCTCGAGCGCGAGGACCATCGTCTGCAGCGGCGCGTAGCGCGCCTTGACGATGTGGCCGGGCGGTCGGGCGCCGTCGGCGTCGACGGGGTCCGGGGGCAGCGCGTCGGGGATCGCGACGACGAGGGCCTGGCCCCCGGTGCCCAGCCCCTTGAGGAGCGCGCTCGCGTTGAGCAGCACCGTGTCGCCCACCCGCGGGGTGCCGACGAGCGGGGTGTCGGCGAGCGCGGCCATGACCCCGCCCTCGTCGAGCTCGACGTCGACGGTGACCACCGGCCCCCAGCCGCCCGTGACGGACGAGACCGTGCCGCGGCGCCAGTGGATCATGGCGCGAAGGCTATCTGCCCGCCTCGCGACCCTCGGGTAGCGTCGGGCGTGCGCCGCAGCGGCGCGAGCGGCGAAGGGAGAGCGCGTGGCCGTCAGCAACACCCCTCGGGCCAAGACCGAGCGGCTGATGAACCTCACGATGTGCCTGCTCTCGACCCGCCGGGCCCTGCCCAAGGCGCGCATCCGCACGATGGTCGAGGCGTACCAGGGCGTCGAGTCCGACGAGGCCTTCGACCGCATGTTCGAGCGCGACAAGGACGAGCTGCGCGGTCTGGGCATCCCGCTCGTCACCGAGCAGATCGGCGGAGCCTTCGAGGACGAGCCGGGCTACCGGATCGACCAGCGCGACTACGCGCTGCCCGACCTCTCCTTCGCCCCCGACGAGCTCGCGGTCATCGGCCTGGCCAGCCGCGTGTGGACCCACGCGGCGATGGCGCCCAGCGCCGCGACGGCCTGGCGCAAGGTCGCCTCGCTCGAGCCCGGCGACGGGGCGACGGAGGACCCCTTCGTCGGCATCGAGCCCACCCTCGGCGGCTCCGAGCCCTCCTTCCCCGCGCTGCAGGAGGCGACCGTCGCCGCCCGCACGGTGACCTTCGACTACACCCGCTCCGGGGCCGCGGAGCCGCAGACCCGACGGGTCGACCCGTGGGCGCTCACGTCGTGGCACGGCCGGTGGTACCTCACCGGGTACGACCTCGACCGCGCGGGCCAGCGGATCTACCGCCTCTCGCGGATCTCGTCCGCCGTGCGCACCGGGGGAGAGATCACCCACCAGCGCCCCGAGGACCTCGACCCGCAGGGCGCGGTCGCGCGCTTCGCCCAGGGTGACCGCCCGACGACCGTGGCCGTCGTGCGCGTGCGCACCGGCGCCGGTCACGCGCTGCGCCGGCGAGCCCGCGCGAGCACCGACGCGGGGGAGGGGTGGGACCGTCTCGAGGTCGAGCACTCCTCGACGCACGCCCTGGCCGACGAGCTCGCCGGGTACGGCGGCGACGTCGTGGCCGAGTCGCCCGAGGAGCTGGTCACCGCCGTCCGGTCACGCCTCGAGGGCGTGCTCGCCAGCCTCGGAGGAGCCCGATGAGCCCCCGCACGCCCGCCGAGCCGGCGACCACCCGGGTCTCGCGGCTGCTGACGATGGTCCCGTGGCTCGTCTCGCGCCAGGGCATCGCGCTCTCCGAGGCCGCCGAGGGCCTCGGGGTCAGCGAGCAGCAGCTGCGCGACGACCTCGACCTGCTCTTCATGTGCGGGTACGGGCCGATGACCGACGAGCTCATCGACGTCAGCTACGAGCAGGGCCACGTCTACATCGACAACGCCGAGACGATCAGCCGCCCGCTGCGCCTCGGGGTCGCGGAGGCCACGACGATCATCGTCGGCCTGCGCGCGCTCGAGGCCTCCGGCGTCGGCCCCTCCGACGCCGTGCGGCGCGCCCTGGCCACCCTCGAGCAGGCGACCGGGTCCCTGCCCGGCATCGACCGGGTCGGGGTCGTCGCCGAGGGCGAGCGCGACCACGAGGTGCTCCAGAGAGCGAGCAGCGCCGTGCAGCAGCGCCGCCGGGTCCACCTCACCTACCTCGTGCCCTCGCGCGACGAGCGCACCGAGCGCGACGTCGACCCCATGCGGGTCGTCGCGCTCGACGGCCACTGGTACCTCGAGGGCTGGTGCCACCTCGCCCAGGACACACGCCTCTTCCGCCTCGACCGCGTCGAGGCGATCGAGCTGCTCGACGTCGACGGCACCCCGCCGCCGCAGGCGGTCTCGCGCGACCTGTCCCAGGGGCCGTACTCGGGAGCGCCCGACGATCGTGTCGTCACCCTGCTGCTGCTGCCCCGCGCCCGCTGGGTCGCCGAGTACTACCCGACGCTGTCGCAGGAGGAGGTCGGCGAGGACCTGCGGGTGCGGCTCACGGCCCGTGACGACGCCTGGCTGGCCCGGCTCGTCCTCGGCTGCGGGGGGCACGCGGTGCTCGAGGCGCCGCAGCCCGCCGTCGACGCGGTGCGCGCCCGGGCGCTCGCCGCGCTCAGCGGCTACTCAGCCTGACGGGCGTACACTCGCAGGCGTCCAACCATCTCGTGAAAGGCGTCCGCCATGCCTCAGTGGCTCGGTCCCGGCGAACTGCTCATCATCGCTCTGCTCATCCTGCTCCTCTTCGGCTTCAAGAAGCTCCCCGACGCCGCCCGCAGCCTGGGCAAGTCCGCTCGTGTCTTCAAGTCCGAGGTCAACGAGATGAAGGAGGAGGACCGCGCTCGCGAGGAGGCCAAGAAGGCCCGCGAGTCCGGCACCATCACCTCCGCCGGCACCCCGGTGCGTGACGACGTCACCCACCGCCAGGGCGACGCCCTCATCGACGAGACGAAGCCGCGCACGGACAACACCTCCGGCCCGGTCGTCTGACGACACCCCCTTCGCACCGCTCTCGCACGCCGCCGTGGCCACCCGACGACGCACGCCCAAGGACCCCGAGGGGCGGATGCCCCTCAAGGCGCACTTCATCGAGCTGAGGCGCCGGCTGATGATCGCGGCGGCCGCCGTCGTCGTCGGGACGGTCGTCGGCTGGATCTACTACACGCCGATCTACGAGCACCTCTCCTCGCCCTTCCGCGAGTACAAGCGGCTGCACCCCGAGAGCGTCATCGCGCTGAACTTCGGCAACCCGACGGCGGCCTTCAGCCAGCAGCTGTCGATCTCGATCTTCGCCGGCATCCTCATGACGAGCCCGATCTGGCTGTGGCAGATCTGGGCCTTCGTCGTCCCGGGCCTGACCAGGCGCGAGAAGCGCATCTCCGGAGCCTTCTTCAGCGCCACCGTGCCGCTCTTCGCGGCGGGCTGCGCCTTCGGCTACTACACGCTGCCGAAGGCCCTCATCATCCTCTACGGCTTCACCCCCGACGAGGACACG
Organism: Janibacter melonis; assembly: GCF_020567375.1. Taxonomy (GTDB): domain Bacteria; phylum Actinomycetota; class Actinomycetes; order Actinomycetales; family Dermatophilaceae; genus Marihabitans; species Marihabitans melonis. The sequence continues at coordinate 251,275 of NZ_JAJBZM010000001.1, forward strand.
AGCTCGAACATCCAGAGCACGACGGACTACTTCACCTTCGTCATGCGCTTCATCTTCGCCTTCGGGGCGTCGTGGCTGCTGCCGGTCGTCCTCGTCGCGCTGTGCGCCATCGGTGTGCTCACCGGCCGCCAGATGCTCAGGGCGTGGCGCCCGGCGGTGCTGCTCATCTTCGTCGCCGCGGCGGTCATCACGCCGACGCCGGACCCCTTCACGATGTTCCTGCTCGCGGGTCCGCTCGTCGTGCTGTACTTCGGCGCCTGCGGGATCGGCATGCTCATCACCCGCAAGCGGGAGCAGGCCCGACCGGCCTGGCTCGACACGCCGGAGGACCAGGCCTCCGCGCTCGACTGAGACGCGGGCTGGCGTCATGAGCTCTCGCCGCATCGGTCTGCTCGTCAACCCCACGGCCGGCAAGAACGCCGGCGCCCGGGTCGGCACGACCGTCGCCGACCTGCTCGAGCGCGGCGGTGCCGAGGTCGTCGACCTCACCGGGCTCGACGCCCGCCGGGCCGAGGCCAAGGCCCGCCGTGCGGTCCGCGACGGCGAGGTCGACACCCTCGTCGTCGCCGGTGGTGACGGGGCCGTCGGCCTCGGGGTCAACATCTGCGCGGAGACCGAGGTGCCCCTCGGCGTCGTCGCCGTCGGGACCGGCAACGACAACGCCCGTGAGCTCGGGCTGCCGGTGCGCGACGTCGAGGCCGCGGTCGAGCGGGTGCTGCACGGCTCGGCCCGCGCGGTCGACCTCGGCCGGGTGCGCAGCACCGACGCCAGCCAGCAGCGGTGGTACCTCGGCGTCCTGTGCGGCGGCTTCGACGCCCTGGTCAACGAGCGGGCGAACACGATGCGGTGGCCCCGCGGGCCGGCCCGGTACAACCTCGCGATCGCCCGGGAGCTGCCCACCTTCGCCCCGATCCCGTACACGCTCACCCTCGACGGCGAGCTGTCGCACCCGCGCGCGATGCTCGTGTGCGTCGGCAACGGGCGCGCCTACGGCGGGGGCATGCGCGTCACACCCGACGCCGACATGGCCGACGGCCTGCTCGACGTGCTCGTCGTCGACGAGATCAGCGTCCCGGAGCTCCTGCGCGTCTTCCCCAAGGTCTTCCGCGGCGCCCATCTCGGGCACCCCGCGGTGAGCGTGCACCGGGCGCGCTCCGTGCGTCTCGACGCGCCCGGCGTCGTCGCCTACGCCGACGGGGAGCGCCTCTACCCCCTGCCCGTGGACGTCGACGTCGTGCCCGGCGCGGTGCGCATCCTGATCTGACCCACCCGCCCGGTTAGCCTGACGACATGTCAGACGCCGTGGACGCCTTCGCCGCCGGGGTCGACTTCCCGCTCGACCCCTTCCAGATCGAGGGCTGCGAGGCCATCGCAGCCGGGCACGGCGTGCTCGTCGCGGCGCCGACGGGAGCCGGCAAGACGATCGTCGGGGAGTTCGCCGTGCACCTCGCGCTCCAGCGCGGGCAGAAGGCCTTCTACACGACCCCCATCAAGGCCCTGTCGAACCAGAAGTACCACGAGCTCGCGGCCCGCCACGGGCACGCGCAGGTCGGTCTGCTCACCGGCGACACCTCGATCAACGGCGAGGCGCCGGTCGTCGTCATGACGACCGAGGTGCTGCGCAACATGATCTACGCGGGCAGCAGCACGCTCGAGGGCCTGGGCTTCGTCGTCATGGACGAGGTGCACTACCTCGCCGACCGCTTCCGCGGGGCGGTGTGGGAGGAGGTCATCATCCACCTCGCGCCGTCCGTGCAGCTCGTCTCGCTCTCGGCGACGGTGAGCAACGCCGAGGAGTTCGGCGACTGGCTCGACGAGGTGCGCGGCGGCAACGTCGTCGTCGTCTCCGAGGAGCGGCCGGTGCCGCTGTGGCAGCACATGCAGGTCGGCAAGGAGGTCTACGACATCTTCGTCGACGGCGCGACGCCGAGCGACGATGCCGACCGGTGGCGGGTCAACCCGCTGCTCATGGACGCCGTGCGCAGCGCCTCGCGCTCCGGCGAGGACGGCCCGGCCCGGGGCCGGGGCGGGCGGGACCGCGACCGGCGCGGCCGGGGCGGGCGGCCCCAGGGCGGGGCGCGTCAGCGCTTCGGCGGCGGAGCCTCGCGCACCGAGGTCATCACCCAGCTCGACCGCGAGGGGCTGCTCCCCGCGATCACCTTCATCTTCAGCCGGGTCGGCTGCGAGGGCGCCGTCGGGCAGCTCCTCGGCAACGACGTCCGGCTCATCAGCGCCGCCGAGGGCGAGCGCAACCGGCGCACCCTCGAGGAGCGCTCGGCCGTGCTCGAGGGCGAGGACCTCACGGTCCTCGGCTACCACCAGCTGCTCGCCGGCCTCGAGCGCGGGTACGCGCCCCACCACGCGGGCATGCTGCCGATCTTCCGCGAGGTCGTCGAGGAGCTCTTCACCGCGGGCCGGGTCAAGGCGGTCTTCGCGACCGAGACCCTGGCCCTGGGCATCAACATGCCCGCCCGCACCGTCGTGCTCGAGAAGCTCGTGAAGTTCAACGGCGAGGCCCACGTCGAGATCACCCCCGCCGAGTACACCCAGCTGACCGGCCGGGCCGGCCGACGCGGCATCGACGTCGAGGGCCACGCCGTTGTCGTGTGGTCGCGCGGCATGGACCCGCTCTCTGTGGCGGGCCTGGCCTCGACCCGCACCTACCCGTTGCGCAGCTCCTTCGCCCCGACGTACAACATGGCGGTCAACCTCGTGGCGACCGTCGGGCGCCAGACCGCCCGCGAGATCCTCGAGAGCTCTTTCGCGCAGTTCCAGGCAGACCGGGCCGTCGTCGGCCTGGCCTCGAAGGTCCGCTCCCAGCAGGAGTCGCTCGAGGGCTACGCCGAGGCGATGCACTGCGAGCTCGGCGACTTCCGCGAGTACGCGCAGATCCGCCACCGCATCAGCGACCTCGAGAAGTCCGGGCGCAAGCAGCGCTCGGCGACCCGTCGCGCCGAGACCGCCGTCTCCCTCGACTCCCTCGAGACCGGCGACATCATCCGCATCGGGGGCCGCCGCTCCGGCCTGGCCGTCGTCGTCATCCCGGCCCGGCCCTACAAGGGGCAGTCCGGCGAGCCCATGGTGCTCACCGAGCACAAGCAGGTGCGCCGGCTCACGACCTCCGACCTCGACGGGCCGGTCACCCCCTTCGGCAAGCTCGCGGTGCCCCGGTCCTTCAACCCGCGCTCGGCCCGGCACCGGACCGATCTCGCGACGACGCTGCGGGTCAAGGCGCCCCACGAGGGGGCGCCGTCGATCCGGCGCGAGGCGAAGGAGGCCGCCGGGGGAGAGGACGCCCGGCTGGTCCGCCTGCGCCAGGAGCTGCGGGCGCACCCGTGCCACGCGTGCCCGGACCGCGAGGAGCACGCGCGGTGGTCCGAGCGCTGGTGGCGCCTCAAGCGCGAGCAGAGCGCCCTGCAGCGCACCGTCGACTCCCGGACCGGCTCGGTCGCGGCCCGCTTCGACCGGGTCGTGTCCGTGCTCGTCGACCTCGGCTACCTCGACGAGGGCGGCGACGCCGTGAGCGCGGACGGCGCCCGGCTGCGCCGGCTGTACTCCGAGAAGGACCTCCTCGCCGCCGAGTGCCTGCGCGCGGGAACGTGGAAGCAGCTCACCCCGGCCGAGCTCGCCGCCGCCGTCTCGATGCTCGTCTACGAGCCGCGGCGCGACGACGCCGACCTCATGCCGCGGATCCCGACCGACGGCCTCGCCATCGCCTGGGAGGACATGCAGGAGCGCTGGCGCGACATCGAGGCCCGCGAGCACACCGCCGGGCTCGACCCGACCGACCCGCCCGACGCCGGGATCGCCTGGCAGGTGCACCGCTGGGCGAGCGGCCGCCGGCTCGACGAGGTGCTCCTCGACTCCGACCTCACCGCGGGCGACTTCGTGCGCCGCTGCAAGCAGATCGTCGACCTGCTCGACCAGATCGCGAAGGCCTCCGAGGAGGACCGGCTGCGCAGCACCGCCCGCAAGGCGATCGACACCGTCATGCGCGGGGTCGTCGCCGCCGACCGCATCGACTGACGCGGCCGGCACCGGGACGCCGCGGGCAGGGCGAAGGGGGAGCGGGGCCGGGTCAGTCGGCCTGCGGGTACAGCGCGGCCGCCGCCCGGCCGAGGGGACCGGCGATGCCGTGGTCGAGCGCGAGCCGGCTCATCCCCGCCGGGTCGGGCAGCTCCGGGCCGATCGTCAGGTCGACGTCCGTCACCGGCACGTCCCGCGCCACGGCGACGACGCGCGGGGCGGCGTCGAGGTAGTCGCTGCCCGCCTCGAGCCGGGCACGCTGCGCGCCCTTGATCGACGGGTCGCCGCTCGCGATCGCCGCGCGGATGCCCTCGAGCGAGCCGTGGGCGGCGATGAGCCTGGCCGCGGTCTTCTCGCCGATCCCGGCGACGCCGGGCAGCCCGTCGCTCGTGTCGCCGCGCAGCACCGCCATGTCGGCGTACGCGTCGCCGGTAGGGACGTCGTACTTCGTGCGCAGGTAGCCCTGGTCGACGACGTCGGGGTCGCGCACGCCGCCGCGTGCGGTGTAGATGACCCGCGTGCCCGAGGCGTCGTCGACGAGCTGGAAGAGGTCGCGGTCGCCCGTGACGACGTCGACGGGCATGACTCCGCGGTAGTGGTGGGCGAGGGTGCCGATGACGTCGTCGGCCTCGTAGTGGGCGGCTCCGACCTTGGGCACGCCCAGCACCTCGAGGCACTGCGCGATGACGGGCACCTGGGGCCCGAGCTCGTCGGGCACCTCCTCGCCCTCTGCGGCGTCCTCGGCGACGCGGTGGGCCTTGTACGTGGGGATCGCGTCGACCCGCCACTGCGGGCGCCAGTCGTCGTCCCAGCAGGCCGCGACGTGCGTCGGCCGGTAGCGCCCGACGAGGGTCGCGATCATGTCGACGAAGCCGGCGACCGCGTTCGTCGGGATGCCCGACGGCGCCTCCGCCCGGGCCGGGACGCCGTAGAAGGCGCGGAAGTACAGGCTCGCGGAGTCGAGGAGGAGCAGGCGCGGCGTCGCAGACGGCATGGCCGAAGCCTATGCGTCCGGCGCCACGGCGCCCCGTCGCCTATCGTCACCCGCATGGAAGAGGCTGACCAGCGCATCGTCGACCTGCTCGTCGTCGACGGCCGGATGAGCTACACCGACCTCGGGCGCGCCATCGGCATGTCGACGTCGGCGGTGCACCAGCGCGTGCGCCGGCTCGAGGAGCGCGGGGTGATCCGCGGCTTCACCGCCCAGGTCGACCACGCGCAGGCCGGTCGTCCGCTCACCGCCTTCATCGCCGTCGAGCCGCTCGACCACCGTGCTCCCGACGACATCCCGCAGCGGCTGCGCGACGTCGCCGACGTCGAGTCCTGCTACAGCGTCGCCGGCGACGCCAACTACCTGCTCAAGGTGCGCGTCGGCACCCCCCAGGACCTCGAGGCGCTCATCGCGACCATCCGTGCCAAGGCGGAGGTCTCGACCCGCACGACGGTCGTGCTGTCGACCCCCTGGGAGGACTGAGCGCACCGGGTCGACGGCGAAGGGATGGACGTCCCCGGGTTAGGCTCGGACGTGCCCGAGACCCCCTTCGCCCCGCCCGCCTGGGTGCGCGCCGTCCTCGCGGTCGCCGGCGGGCTGCTCGTCTGGCTCACCTTCCCCGACCACGGGATCCACCTCGCCGGGGTGCCCGGCGTCGCCCTCGTCGGCCTCGCCCTGTGGGGCGTGCGGGCACGCGCGGGCTTCGGGCTGGGGATGCTCGCCGGCTGGGCGACCTTCCTGCCGACGCTGCACTGGTCGGGCATCTTCGTCGGCGCGATGCCGTGGGTGGCGCTGTCGACCGTGCAGGCCCTCTACGTCGCCGTCATGGGAGCGGTCCTCGCGGCCGTGCAGCGCCCGCTGCTCGCCCGGGGCCGTGAGGTGCTCGCCGCGCTCGCCCTGCCCGTGCTGTGGGTGCTGCAGGAGCTCGTCCGCGGCACCGTCCCCTTCGGCGGCTTCCCGTGGGCCCGTCTCGCCTTCGGGCAGGCCGACAGCCCGCTCGCGCGGTGGGCCTGGCTCGGCGGGGCGCCGCTGATCAGCCTCGTCGTCGCTCTCCTCGCGGTGCCGCTCGTGCTGCTCGTCGTGCGCCGCACGCTGCGCGCCGCTCTCCTCGTGCCGGTCGCCGTCGCCCTCGGGCTGACCGGCCTGCTCCTCCCGGTCCACGCCGAGGCGCCCGAGGGCTCGACGCCGGCCCGGATCGGGATGGTGCAGGGCAACGTGCCGCGCGCCGGTCTCGACTTCAACGCCGAGCGGCGTCAGGTCCTCGACAACCACGTCACGGGCACCGAGGAGCTCGGCCGCTCCGGTGAGCGCCTCGACCTCGTCGTGTGGCCGGAGAACTCCAGCGACATCGACCCGCTGCGCAACCCCGACGCCGCCGCCCAGGTGCAGCGCGCGCTCGACGCCGTCGACGTGCCCGTCGTCGTCGGCGCGATCCTCGACGAGCCGAGCCCGGAGGTGAGCAACGCCAGCCTGCTCTACGAGCCCGGTCGCGACGTCCCGACGGCCCGCTACGTCAAGCAGCACCCCGTCCCCTTCGCCGAGTACGTCCCGTACCGGGACTTCTTCCGCCTCTTCTCCGACAAGGTCGACCTCGTGCGGGTCGGCTTCGCGAAGGGGCCCGGGCCGCAGGCCTTCCCCGTCGAGGGGTCCGCGGGCGGCTTCTCCGTCGTGCCGACGATCTGCTTCGAGGTGGCCTACGACGGGCTCATGCGCGAGGCGGTCCACCACGCCGAGGACGGCGGGCTGCCCAGCGTGCTGCTCGTGCAGACGAACAACGCGACCTTCGGGTACACGGCCGAGTCGACCCAGCAGCTCGCGATCTCGCGGATCCGGGCCATCGAGCACGGCCGACCCGTCGCCCACGTCTCGACCGTCGGCGTGAGCGCCGTCATCGCCCCCGACGGGTCCGTCACCCAGCCCACCGAGCTCTTCACCGCGGCCCAGGTCGTCGGCACCTTCGACGCCCGCACCGGGCTCACCCCCTCCGACCGGCTCGGCCCGTGGGTGGAGATCGGCAGCGCCCTGGCCCTCGTCCTGCTCGTCGTGGCGGGGCGACTGCGCGGGCGCCGGGCGGATAAAGTCGACACCTCACCGAAGACGAAGCTGGAGTCGAGTGCCCGTGCCTGACGCCCCCCTGCGGCCCCCCATCACCCGGGTGGCCGTGCTCATCCCGACCTACAACGAGCGCGAGAACCTCCCGCGCGTCGTGCAGCGCGTGCGCGACAGCGTGCCGAGCGCCGACGTCGTCGTCCTCGACGACAACAGCCCCGACGGCACCGGCGCGGTCGCCGACGAGCTCGCCGCCGCCGACGACCAGGTCCACGTCCTGCACCGCCAGGGCAAGGAGGGCCTGGGCGCGGCCTACCTCGCCGGCTTCCGCTGGGCGCTCGACGCCGGCTACGACGCCGTCGTCGAGATGGACGCCGACGGCTCGCACCGCCCGGAGGACCTGCCGGCGATGCTCGAGGCCGCGCGTGACGCCGACCTCGTCATCGGCTCGCGGTACGTGCGCGGCGGCAGCGTCGTCAACTGGCCGCTGTCGCGCAAGGCGATCTCCATGGGCGGCAACCTCTACATCCGCGCGATCCTCGGCATGCCGGTCAACGACGCGACGGCCGGCTACCGGGTCTACCGCGCCGACACCCTGCGCGAGATCGGCCTCGACCAGGTCGAGAGCGCCGGCTACGTCTTCCAGACCGACCTCACCGTGCGCACGGTGCGCGCCGGGATGCGCGTCGTCGAGGTGCCCATCACCTTCGTCGAGCGCGAGATCGGCGAGTCGAAGATGGACGGCGACGTCGTCAAGGAGTCGATGCGGCGCATCACCGGGTGGGGCGTGCGCCACCGCCGTGACCAGGCCGCCTCCCTCCTGCACCGCGAGCGGCGGTGGCACCAGCTGTGAGCCAGATCCACGGCCAGCCCGGAGCGCCGCGACGGCGGCGCCGCGTCCTGCCGTGGGTGCCGGTGGCCCTGCTGCTGCTCGTCGTCCTCGAGCTCGCGGTCATCATCGCCGTCGGCCGCCGGATCGGGGTCCTGTGGACGATCGTCTCGCTCGTCGCGCTCTCGGTCGCCGGCGTGTGGCTGCTGCGGCGCGAAGGCGCCCGGGCGATGCGCGCCCTGCGCACGTCCGCCCGCACGGGCGAGATGCCCAGCCGGGCGCTGGCTGACGGGATCCTCGTGCTCGTCGGCGGTCTGCTGCTCGTGCTGCCGGGCTTCGTCACCGACGTCGTCGGGCTGCTGCTCGTCCTGCCCGTCACCCGCCCCCTCGCCCGGCCGCTGCTCGAGGCGGGCATCCGGCGCCGCGTCTTCGGCGACCTCGGGGTGATCCGGGTGCGCACGGCCACCCACCGCGACGGGCGCACGCGCCACGACGGCCCCGACCCCGGCGACGAGGTCGTCGAGGGCGAGATCGTGGACTGAGAGACGCCGAGCACGGTCCGACGGGGGAGGGGTCCCCCTTCGCCCGCCAACCCCCGCGCGACGTGCCGTCCCCGCACGACGAGAGCCGCCCCGGTCGTGCCGGGGCGGCTCTCGTACGAGGAGGGTGCGGTCAGGCGGAGCGCTTGCGCGGCTTCTCGCCGCGACGCTCGCGCAGGAGCGCCAGACGCTCCTCGAGGAGCTCCTCGAGCTCGGGGACGGAACGGCGCTCGAGCAGCATGTCCCAGTGGGTGCGGGCGGGCTTGGTGGGCTTGAGCTCGGGCTCGGGGCCGTCGAGCAGCTTGCCGAGCTTGCCGCAACGGCACTCCCAGGTGCTGGGGATCTCGGCCTCGACCGAGAAGGGCAGCTCCGTGCGGTGGCCGTCGTCACACACGTAGGTGGTGATCTGCCGCTCGCTGGGGACGACGTTCGCGGTGGTCTCCATGCTGAACGACACCATGCGGGTGCCGCGAAGTGTGCGCTCTGCCATCTCAGTACTCCTCGTCGATCAGGGGGTGCGCCCGCCCTGCTGTCGGGCACACATGAAGAACGCCCGGGGGCGTCCAGTTTGTTCCGGCTCCGCGGCAGGCGTGAGGTACGTCGCCTGCGACTCAGATCACATGAGGGGGTCGATCTGCGCTCTTCGGCGAGCGAGCGATGTCGGCAGTCCGTCAGGTTACCGCGTCGTACCCGTGTCGCGCACATCGGCCCACGGGGCGAGGGTACGGTCCCCCTGTGACCCAGCACCGAAGCGACGTCGACGCCGACCTGCCCCTCGCGCCGCCCGGCTCCGCGCTGCGGCACGGGGACTCCCGGACGCCACGTCGCACGGTCGTGTCCTGGGCGATGTGGGACTGGGGAGCCCAGCCGTACAACACGGTCATCATCACCTTCGTCTTCTCCGTCTACATCACGAGCTCGAGCTTCGGCGCGACGAACGCGACGTCGACCGCCCTGGCGATCGCCACCGGCATCTCCGGCCTCGTCGTCGCCCTCGTCGCCCCCGTCCTCGGGCAGAACGCGGATCGCAGCGGTCGCACCGTGCGCAACCTGCGGGTGCAGACCTGGCTCATGGCGGCCCTGGCCGCCTCGCTCTTCCTCGTGCGTCCCGAGCCGGGCTTCCTCCTGCTCGGCCTCGTCCTGCTCGGCGTCGGGTCGATCGTCTCCGAGGTCGCCGGGGTGACGTACAACGCGACGATCGAGCAGGTGGCCACGCCGCGCACCGTCGGCCGGGTGTCCGGCTTCGGGTGGGGGATGGGCTACCTCGGCGGCATCCTCGTGCTCCTGCTGCTCAACTTCACCCTCATCGCACCGGAGCGCGGCCTCTTCGGCGTCACCGGCGCCGACGGCCTCGACATCCGCGTCTCGATGCTCGTCTGCGGGCTGTGGATCGCCGTCTTCACCGTGCCCGCCTTCCTCGTCCTGCGCGACGAGCCGCGCGAGCGGGCCCCGCGCGTGGGCATCGCCGAGTCCTACCGGCTGCTCTTCGCCTCGCTGCGGGCGCTCTACGCGAGCTCGCCGCACACGGTGTACTTCCTGCTCGCCTCCGCGCTCTTCCGCGACGGGCTGGCCGGGGTCTTCGCCTTCGGGGCGATCCTCGCCGCGGGGACCTTCGGGCTCACCGCGGGCGAGGTCATCATCTTCGGCGCCGTGGCCAACGTCGTCGCGGGGCTGAGCACGATGGCGATGGGTGTGCTCGACGACCGGATCGGCCCGAAGCGGGTCATCATCATCAGCCTCGTCGCGCTCGTCGTCATCGGCCTGGGCATCTTCGTCCTCCACGACGGCGGCAAGCCCGTCTTCTGGAGCCTCGGGCTCGTCATGACCGCCTTCGTCGGACCGGCGCAGGCGGCCTCGCGCAGCTATCTCGCGCGGGTCATCCCCGAGGGCCGCAGCGGTGAGATCTTCGGGCTGTACGCGACGACCGGGCGGGCCGTGTCCTTCCTCAGCCCGCTCGCCTTCGCCGCCTTCATCGCCCTCGGCGCAGCGGTGACCGGAGATGACAACACGCAGTACTGGGGGATCCTCGGCGTCGCGCTCGTGCTGCTCGCCGGGCTCGTCGTGCTCATCCCCGTGAAGTCGCACGAGGAGCAGGTGCGGGGCTGATCAGCCCGCGTACTCCCAGTGCCAGGGCTCGGGCAGGCTGCCACCGGCCTGCGCCCACGCCGGGTGGAACCACCCGTAGAGCGCGGCGTTCTGCTGCATCCACGCGTGCGCGGCGGTGCCGAAGCTGTTGATCCCGCCGCACAGGTCGAGGGCGAGCCCGAGCCCGTGGTTCGAGCGGCCCGGCGTGGCCGCCCAGCCGCCGCGCTGCTGCTTGACGATGACCTGCTCGGCGTAGGAGCGGTAGCTGTCCGTGATGCAGATCGGCGAGCCGGTGTCGCGGGCGTAGGCCTTGCTCATCTCGTTGAAGGCGGCCGCGGCCTTGGGGCGCAGCATCTCGCCGGCCGCCCCGATGAGCGGGCACAGGGCGTTCGGGGGCACCTGGCCGTTGGGGTAGGTGCCCTCGTTGTCCGAGCACGGTGCGGCGCCCTCGAAGGCGCTGACGTCCTGCCCGGCCTTCTCCATCGCCGCGGTGAGGCTCTCCTGGGCGTCCTGCGCGTCGGGGTCGGTGAGCCCGAGGAGGGACTTCACGAGCGGCCCGGCCTCCTTGAGCTCGGAGGCGTACTCCTTGCGCAGCGTCTCCAGCGTCGCCTTGCGCTCGGTGATGACGGCGGTGAGGTCCTTGCGGGCCTTGTCGGCCTTGGCCTTCTCGCTCTTGGCGCGCTTCTCCGCCTTCGCCCGCTTGCGGGAGAGCTGGGCGGCGGTGATCGTGTCGACCCGCACGAGGTCGACGCTGTGGATGCGCTCGTCGGTGAGATAGCTGAGGTCACCGGCGGAGTCGCCGGCCTTGGCCGGTGACTTCGTCATGATGTTGAGGAAGGCCATGGTGTCGGTGTAGCCGCCGGCCTCGGTGTAGGTGCCGAAGGCCCAGTCGCGCAGGTCCTCGCGGCCCGCGTCGAGCCGGTTCTTCAGCCGGGTGGACGCACGACGCGCCTCGTCGGCCTCCTTCTTCGCGGCGCGGTGCTTCGAGGTGGCCTCGGAGTAGCGCTCGAGGAGGGTGTTGGCCCGGGTGGAGTGACGGCGCAGCTCGGTGACGAGGGAGCCGATCTCCTTGTTGTTCTTCAGGATGCTCGCGGCGAGCGCGTTGGCCTCGTCGACCTGCTTCTTGACCTCGGCGGGGGAGAGGGCGTCGTCCTCCTCCCCCTTCGCGCTTTCGTCGTAGGCGAAGGGGTCGCTCGAGCTCTCGCTGCCGCTCGCACCGGGAGAGGTGGGGTCTGCGGGCTCGCCGGCCGGGTCACCGGTGGTCGGGGCCGTCGTGCCCGTGGGTGCCGGCTCGGTGGTGCTCGTCGGGGCGGGGGTGGTGCTCGTCGGCGCGACGGGGGAGGGGTCGGCGACCGCGGCGGGGGCGGTCAGCGACCCGGCGACGGTGCACACGGCCACGGCCTGAGCGCATCGGCGCCACGAGATGGTCCCCACTCGGTGTGTCCCCTTGACTGTCGCTGGTGCCAGATGGCACGGCCCCCATGATACGTACGGCACCGGCCCGTGGGGAGGGGATCCCCAGACATCTGCGACAGCCCTCTCGGATCAGCCCCGCTGCAGCCGCACGAGGACCTCGTGGTGGCCGGTCTGCGGGAACATGTCGACGAGGCGCGCCTCCTGCGCGACCCACGACGGCAGGTCGGCGAGGTCGCGGGCCAGCGAGGCGACGTCGCAGCTCGAGTAGACGAGGTGACGCGCCGAGGAACGCTCGAGGGCCTGCGTCAGCGCCCCGATGCCGCGCCGCGGCGGGTTGACGACGACGAGGTCGGCCTCCGCCGTCGCGACCTCGGCGTCGCCGCTCCCGAAGTCCGCGGCCAGGCCCAGCTCTGCCGCGGTGGTCCGGGCCGCGGCGACGGCCTCGGCCGAGATCTCCAGGCCTCGGACCGGCGTTCCGGCGGGCAGCACCCGCGCCGCGTGGAGGGCGAAACCGCCGACCCCGCAGTACAGGTCGAGCACCGACCGCGGGGCGACGTCGCGGACCCAACCCGTGGCGGTCTCGTAGAGCGCGGCGGCGGCCGCGGTGTTGGTCTGGAAGAAGCCGCCGGGTCGCAGGTGCAGCGGCACCCCGCCGATGCTCATCGTCAGGTGCTCCTGCTCCGTCAGGAGCACCTCGTGCTCTCCCTCGAGGACGGCCTTGTGCTCGGGCTGGAGGTTGACGCTCACGACGACGAGGGAGGGCAGCTCCTCGAGCAGGCGGGGCAGCGCGTCGCGCAGACGCGGCAGGTGGCGGTCGCTGCGCAGGACGAGACGGAGCATGAGCTCCTCGTCGGGGCTCACGGTGAGGAGCACGTGCTTGAGCTCGCCGCGCCGACGCGGCACGTCGTAGGGCGGCACCTGCAGCCGCTCGAGCCAGCGGGCGACCGGGTCGAAGGCGGCCGAGAGGGCCTGCGGGTAGAGGCCGCACCCCTGGAGGTCGACGCCGCGACCCTCCCGGTCGAGGATGCCGAGGGTCAGGGCGCCTGGGGAGCCGCCGACGACGAGCTTGGCCTTGTTGCGGAAGCCGGCCTCGGGGGAGGCGAAGGGGGAGCGCCACACGACCTCGGGCGCGACGCGGGCCAACCGCTCCTGCACGTCCTGCTGCTTGCGCCGCAGCTGGACCTCGTAGGGGATGCCCATGAAGGTGCAGGACCGGCACGCCCCCGCGTCGAAGTAGTCGCACTGCACGCCCTCATCGTGCCACCCGTCCACAGCTGGGCCGTCGCGGCGGTCGCCGTCCACAGCCGCCGCCGGGCCCGTGCCCTCGGTCGTACGGCGGCGGACCGTGGGGGCATCGCAGGCCGAGCGCAGGAGGAGCAGAGATGGACGAGCAGGGTCAGGGCAGCGGCACGGACGTCAACGAGGTCCGGCTCGTCGGGCGAGTGAGCGGCGAGCCGACCGTACGCACGCTGCCGAGCGGGGACGAGGTGGTGACCCTGCGGGTCGTCGTGTCGCGCACGGACGGGCGGCCGGTGGACACCATCGACCTCGCGTGCTGGTCCGCGCGCTCACGACGGGCCGCGCAGCACCTCGCCGACGGCACCCGCGTCGAGGTCGAGGGGTCGCTGCGGCGGCGCTTCTACCGCACGCCCGGCGGGGCGGCCAGCCGGTACGAGGTCGAGGTACGCCCGGCGGGGCGGCCAGCCGGTACGAGGTCGAGGTACGCCGTCTCATGCGCGAGAGGGTGCGTGTCATCACATGTTGACAGCCGGGGCGCGTGGTGCCATCGTGTCAACACCTGTGGACGAGGCGAGGTGGCCGGACGATGACCCAGGAGATGGTCGACATGGTCGTGACCTTCATGGACGACGAGGACCCCCGTGCCGCGCTGCGCGGGGGAGCAGAGCTGCGGCGCGGTGTCGAGCGGCGCGAGGCCGTGCTCGTGCGGCGAGCCCGCAGCGCCGGCCTGTCGTGGGCGGAGATCGCCCACGAGCTGGGCGTCAGCCGGCAGGCGGTGCACCGCAAGTACGGCGGCTCGCGCTTCGAGCGAGCCCGCTCGACGTAGCCTGCGGCCGTGGACGAGTCACCAGCAGGCAGCACCCGACGACGCCCCGACGTCACCGACGTCGAGCTCGTCGGCGGGACGGAGAAGGTGCGGCTGCACCTCGTCGAGCACGACCCGGCATGGGCGCAGGCGTACGCCCGTCATGAGACACGTGTTCGAACGGCCCTCGGGGGAGTCGCACGCTCGGTCGAGCACATCGGCTCGACCTCCGTGCCGGGCCTCGCGGCCAAGCCGATCGTCGACGTCCTCGTCACCGTGCCCGACATCACCGCCGAGGAGGACTACCTCGACGCGCTGGTGGCCGCCGGGTACCAGCTGCGGGTGCGCGAGCCCGGCCACCGGCTGGTCCGCACGCCGGAGCGCGACGTCTTCATCCACGTGCTCGAGCCGGACGACCCGGCGGCTGACGACTACCTGCTGCTGCGCGACCACCTGCGCCGTGACGCCGACGACCGGGCGCTGTACGAGTGCACGAAGCGTGAGCTCGTCAGCAGGGACTGGCCGAGCATGAACCACTACGCCGACGCGAAGACCGAGGTCATCGAGGCGATCAAGGCGCGCGCCCGGGCGGCTCGGGACGCTTCCACCTGAGCCTCTTCTGCAGGATGTGGGCGCTCCCTCGTCTTTCGCCGATAATCGACATTATGTCAAGTAGCGCACTCGGTTAGGGTCCCCCGCATGTCGACACCTGTCATCGAGCTCGGACCAGACGCTCTCCTCGTCGAGGGCACCCCCGTCGTGCTGCCCATCCCCATCGGCACCCTCGTCGCGGCCTGGGGCGAGCCCGAGCTCTGGGTCGGCACGGCCGGGTCCGTCGTCACGTGGCACGAGCTCGGGGTCTTCGCGCACCGTCTCGACGAGACGCACGTCAAGACGCTCTGCGTGCAGCTGCGTCCCGAGGCGGACGCCCCGGCCTTCGTCCCCCGGTCGGCCTTCACCGGCCGTCTGGTCGTCGACGGCGAGGTCGTCACCGACGAGCTGCCCGGGGCCGGCGTCGACGCACGTCGCGTCGCCGGGACCGCGACGACCGAGCGTCACGGCGTGCGTCTGCACGCGAGCTACGAGGGCGACCACCTCGAGTCCGTCGAGATGACCGTGCCGAGGACGACCCCGGCCGTGCCGGTCGAGCGCTACGCGCCGCGGCGGGTCGCCGACCCCGTGCGCTTCACCGACCTGGGGCTCAAGCTGGCCGTCGTCGACGAGCTGATGTACCAGCAGGAGGTGATCCAGCCCCGGCTCGACGCCCGTGACTTCGCCCGGTCCTACACCGGGCGGACCATCGACCTCGACGCCGAGGGTCACCGGCCCGTCCCGGAGATCCTCGCCTACCTCCAGGACCTCCAGATCGACCGCAGCGAGGCCGCGCTCGTGCACGAGCTCGTCATCGACGCGGGCAACGACGTCTACCGCGAGGTCGCCCCGCTGTGGGACGGGGAGGACGACACCTTCGACATCGGGTCGTGGGCCGACCTCGACCTCCTCCCCCACCTCACGAGCCTCGACTTCGTCTCGCTCACCCCGGACGACGAGACGCTCGACGTGCTGCGGGCCCGTGGCCTGGATGTCGACGCCTGAGGGCCCTGCGCCGCTCGAGGTGGTCGCCGGCGTCCACCCCGGCTCGCCCGACGCACCCCGTGACGTCAGGGCGCCGCGATCAGCGCAGGTCAGCGCGGCGGTGCGCCGCTGGTGGGCCCGCCAGGAGGGATGACCGCTCCCCCGTCCTCTCGACCGGGCGGCCACACATACGGCAGACCCGGCTCGACGTCGTCGAAGAGCGCCCCGTAGTGCGCGGGGAGCTTGGAGAGGAGCGAGGAGCGGTGGCTGCGGTGGAAGGCCTCGTCGCCGAGCCATGACGGCAGCGCGCCCGCCGCGGCGAGCTCGTCTTGGGTGCGCACGGCCTCCACACCCGATCCCGCCAGATCGGCCCGGATCGTCGCGGCGCAGGTGTCGGCGAAGCCCCGCGCGACCCACACCTCGCAGCACGTGAGCGAGTACCGCCCGAGCGCCTCGAGGCAGCCGCGCCACATCGTCACGGCGGGGTGGTTGCGCCACCCGTAGCCCGGCACGGTGAGTCCTCGCACCACCTGGATGCACTCGACGCGCTGCTTGCCCAGACGCTTGTCGTCGAGAGCCTGCGCGGAGGCGGCGAAGTCGGCGTACGGCAGGAAGGTCTGCACGGTCCTCCTCGTCGGGTCTCGGGCCCGGAGGCTCGGCTGCCGGTTCGGCGCTCGAGCGGTGGCAGCTGCCACCCTCGCACGAGGCGGGGTGTGAGACTGCGCGGGTGACCCCCTTCGCCCGGCTCGTCGAGCGCGTCCACCGCCGCCGGCACGACGGGGTCGTCCGTCACCGCGTCGACGTCATGGGCACCACCACCGCCTGGGTCGAGCGGGCGCCCGAGGGGCCGCCGACGGCTCCTGCGCTCGTCCTCGTGCCCGGCCTGTCGATGTCGTGGCGGGCCTACCAGTGGCTCCTCGAGCACCTGCCCCGGGACCGCGTGGTCGTCGCCGTCGACCCGCCGGCGTCCGGTCGCACGGGACGTCCGCAGCGCGGTCTCGACGCCGACGCGCAGGCGACGCACGTCGCGGCCTTGCTCGACCACCTCGGGATCCGAGGCGTCGACCTCGTCGGCCACTCGCTCGGCGCCCTCACCGTGGCGCGGCTCGCGGGCTCGCGGCCGGACCTCGCCCGGCGGGTCGTGCTCGTCGGTCCCTCCCCCGACCCGCACCTGCCGCACGTCCGCGACCACCTCCGGGCCCTCGTGGGCGACGCGCGCCGCGAGCGGCCGCGAGTGCTCGTGCAGGCCGCGACCGACTACGTCCGGGCCAGCCCCGCGCTGCTGCCCGCCTTCGTCGCGCAGATCGGCACGAGCGCGACCGAGCTCATGGCCGGGGTCGTGGCCCCGACGACCGTGCTGCGCGGGGGCCGCGACGCGGTGGCGGGCCGCCGGTGGTGCGCCGACCTCGCCGCCGCGGTCGAGGACGGGCGCTCGCTCGTCCTGCCCGGCGGCACCCACGGGCTGCCGCAGCACGACCCGGCCGATCTCGCCGCCGTCCTGCGCGACGTCCTGCGCTGAGCCCCGCTCGTGGTCCGCGAGACCCGGTCACCGCCGGCCCGCGACGACCGGGTCTCGCGGACTCCGAGCGGGTCTCGGCGGGTAGGAGCTGTGGGGTGGGAGGTGTGGGGTCGGGTGGGGGCTGGGTTATGTCGGGTTGGGCTCGGTCGGGTCGGTCGAGCCGGTCAGGCAGAGCCGATGGAGCGCACGGCTGCGCCGAAGACCCACGGCACCGTCGCGGCGGCCGGCACGAGCAGCCGCCGGACCGGCCGAGCCCGGGTGGCGGTGACGAGGCCCTGGGTGAGCAGGGTGTGCCGGCGGGTGATGGTGCGCCAGTCCCCTTCGTACGCCTGCGGGTCGTCCCGGCGGGCGGCGGCGACGGCGGCGGCCCCCTGGGCGACCCCGAGCATCGTCCCCTCCCCCGTGAGCGCGTCGACGTAGCCGGACGCGTCGCCGACGAGCAGCACGCGCCCGGCGACCCGCCGCCGGGTGCGCTGGCGCAGCGGCCCGGCACCCCGGGCCGAGCTCGCGGCCGTGGCGTCGCCGACCCGCTCGAGCAGCGCCGGGAAGCCGGCGAGATGGGTCTCGAAGGGGGCCCGCCGCCGGGTGAGGACCGCGACCCCCACCATCGTGCCGTCGACCGGGGTGACGTAGGCCTCGGCGTCACGGCCCCAGTGGACCTCGACGTGGTCGCTCCACGGCGCGACGGCGAAGTGCTGGCGCAGGCCGTAGCGCGGCGTGCCGGAGGCGGGGCGCTCGAGCCCCAGCGCACGGCGCGTCGGCGAGTGCAGGCCGTCGGCGGCCAGGAGGTAGCGCGCGCGCACCCGGGTCTGGCTCCCGTCGCGGGTCACCCGCACGGTGACCCCGTCGGCGTCCTGGGTGATCTCGCCGGCCCGCCCGGTGACGAGCTCGACGTCGGCCGCGCCGACGCGGTCGGCGAGCGCAGCGTGCAGGGTCGTGCGCCGCACGCCCCGCCCGGGGCCGCTGCCGAAGCCGGCCTGCGCGGACCGCTCCCCCGCCACGTAGCGGATCCCCTCGATGGGCACCCCCGCGGGGTCGACGCCGAGCGCGCGCAGGGCCTGAAGGCCCGCCGGCATGAGCCCCTCGCCGCACGCCTTGTCGACGACCCCGACGCGCTGCTCGACGAGGGCGCACGACAGGCCGGCACGCCGCGCGTGGAGCGCGGTGGCCAGGCCGACGGGCCCGCCTCCGATGATGACGACGTCGAGCACCGACCCATCATGACTGCCCACCTCGCAGACGGCGCCTGCGCGGCCCGCCCGGTTACCGTGGCGTGGTGCCGCAGACCCCTCGACGACCCGTCCTGCGGGCAGCACGCGGCCTGGCCCTGACGACCCACCCGGGCCCCGCCGTGGCGGTCACGGCCCTGAGCGCCCTGCTCTCCCGCGCGGCCTCCCTCCCCCTCTCGCGCGGCAGCCGCGTGGTCACCGCCGTGGCGTGCGGTCAGCTCGTCATCGGGTGGACGAACGACCTCGTCGACGTCCAGCGAGACCGGGCCGTCGCGCGAGCCGACAAGCCGCTGGCGAAGGGGGACGTCTCCCCCGTCGCCGTGGGGTCGGCGGCCACCCTCGCCGCCGTGAGCTGCGTCGTCGCCTCGCTCGGCTGCGGGCGCCGCTCGGGCCTGACCCATCTCGGGCTCGTCGGCTGCGGGGTCGCCTACAACCTCGGCCTCAAGAGCACGTGGTGGTCCTTCGCGCCGTACGCTCTCGCCTTCGGCTCGTTGCCCTCCGTCGCGACCCTCGCGGCCCCCTCCCCCGCCGTCGCGCCGTGGCCGACGACGGCCGGGGCGGCGCTGCTCGGGGTCGGGGCCCACCTCGTCAACGCCCTGCCCGACCTCGAGGACGACGAGGCGACCGGCGTCGCCGGGCTGCCGCACCGCCTCGGCGAGCGCCGCACCCGACAGCTCGTCGGCGCCGTCCTGCTCGGATCCACGCTCGTCCTGCTCGCCGGGCGTCGCCCCCTTCGCCGGGCCGATCTCGCGCCCCTCGCGGCGACGCTCGCCCTCGTGCCCCCGGCGGTCCGCACCCGCGGCCGCTCCTCGCTCGCCGCGGTCGTCGCGATCGCGGGCGTCGACGTCGCCCTGCTCGGCAGGGGCCGACCCCGGAAGGATCCCCGTAGATGACCGCATCCCCGCTCGACCGCGCCAGCAGGCTCCGCTCGGTCGGCGCCGTCCTGCCCCCGTACCGCTACGACCAGACCGAGCTCACGACGATGTTCCTCGACATCCTCGGCGAGCAGGACATCCACCCCGAGGTCGTGCGGCGCACCCACGCCAACGCCGGCGTAAGCCAGCGCCACCTCGCGATCCCCGCCGAGCGCTACGCCGCGCTCGAGGACTTCGGGGCGGCCAACGACGCCTTCATCGAGGCCGCCGTCGAGCTCGGCGCGGCCGCCATGCTCGACGCGCTCTCTCAGGCCGGGCTCACCCCCTCCGACGTCGACCTCGTCATGTCGACGACCGTCACCGGGCTGGCCGTGCCCTCGCTCGAGGCCCGGATCGCGGCGCGGATCGGGCTGCGCCCCGACGTCAAGCGGGTGCCGCTCGTCGGCCTCGGCTGCGTCGCGGGGGCCGCGGGTGTCGCCCGCGTGCACGACTACCTCCTCGGGCACCCGCAGGACGTCGCCGTCCTCGTGGCCGTCGAGCTGTGCAGCCTCACCGTGCAGCGCGACGACGCGTCGATGGCCAACGTCGTCGCGAGCGGTCTCTTCGGCGACGGGGCGGCCGCGGTCGTCCTCACGGGCGCCGAGCGCGAGGCGCCCTCGCCGTCGACGAGCCCGGGCAGCGACGTCGTCGTCGTCGAGTCGCGCAGCCGGATGTACGCCGGCACGGAGCGCGCCATGGGCTGGGACATCGGGCAGACCGGGCTGAAGATCGTCCTCGGCGCCGAGGTGCCCGGACTCGTCCTGGCCAACCTGCGCGGCGACGTCGACGGCTTCCTCGCCGACCACGGGTTGACCCGCGACGACATCGGCTGGTGGGTCGCCCACCCGGGCGGGCCGAAGGTCCTCGAGGCGATGCAGGACGCGCTCGAGGTGCCCCGTGAGGCCCTCGGCATGACGTGGTCCTCGCTCGACCGCATCGGCAACCTCTCCTCGGCGTCGGTCCTGCACGTCCTCGCCGACACCCTGCGCGACCGTCCCCCGGTCCCGGGGACCCACGGGATGCTGCTCGCCATGGGCCCCGGCTTCTGCCTCGAGATGGTCCTGCTGCACGCGGAGGAGTCACGATGAGGTCCACGACCGCCTACTACGGGCTCGTCGCCGCCGTCGGGGTCGAGCGCCTCGTCGAGCTCGTCGTGGACCGCCGCAACCGCCGCTGGGCGGCCGAGCAGGGCGGTGTCGAGACCGGCGTCGGCCACTACCCGGCGATGGTGGCCCTCCACACCGGGCTGCTCGCCGGGTGCGTCCTCGAGGTGTCGAGGGCCCGACGCCCCTTCGTCCCCGCCGTCGGCTGGCCGGCGGTCGCGGGTGTCGTCGCGGCGCAGGGCCTGCGCTGGTGGTGCATCCGCACCCTCGGGCGCCAGTGGAGCACGCGCATCGTCGTCATCCCGGGCGCCCAGCGGGTGACCTCCGGCCCCTACCGCGTCATCCCGCACCCGAACTACGTCGCCGTCGCGACCGAAGGGGTGGCCCTCCCCCTCGCGCACTCCGCGGGCGTCACCGCCACCGTCTTCACCGTCCTCAACACCGTCCTCCTGCGCCACCGCATCCGCCTCGAGGACGAGGCGCTGCGCTCCCTTCGCCCCGGCACCGCCGCCGAGGAGGAGACACCCGAGAGGAGCTGACATGACCGACGCCACGCTCGAGTTCGTCGGGACCGCGACGAGCCTGCTGCGGCTGGGTCCCTTCACGATCCTCACCGACCCCAACTTCCTGCACCGCGGGCAGCTGGCCTACCTCGGCAAGGGGCTCGCCAGCCGACGTCTCACCGAGCCCACCCGCACCCCGGCCAGCCTGCCCGAGCTCGACGCGATCGTCCTGTCGCACCTGCACGGCGACCACTTCGACCGGGTGGCCCGCCGCGAGCTGACGCGGGACCCGCCGTTGCTCACGACGCCGCAGGCCGCGCCTCGCCTCGACCGGTGGGGGTTCGACGCGGTCGGGCTGAGCACGTGGAGCAGCCACGAGCTCGAGCGTGACGGGGTCGGGCTGAGCATCACCTCGACGCCCGGACGGCACGCCCCGGGTCTCGCGCAGGCGCTGCTGCCGGCGGTCATGGGCTCGGTGCTCACCCTCGACACCGGCAGCGGCGAGCCCCTGCGGGTCTACGTCACCGGGGACACCCTCTACCGCGAGTCGCTGCGCGAGGTCGTGGAGCGGTGCGGCCCGGTCGACGCCATGGTCGTCCACCTCGGGGGCACCCGCGTGCTCGGCCTGCTCGTGACGATGGACGACGAGCAGGGCGCCCGTCTCGTGCAGACGATCCGCCCGAAGGTCACCGTGCCGGTGCACTTCGACGACTACCGGGTCTTCCGGTCGCCGCGCGAGGACTTCGTCGCCCGCTTCGCCCGCGACGCGCTGCCCGGCGACCTGCGGGTCGTCGAGCGCGGCCGGACGATCTCGCTGGTGCCGTAGCCATGACGTACTACGTCGGGGTGTCCGGGTGGCGCTACCGCGCGTGGCGGGGCGACTTCTACCCGAAGGGGCTCGTCCAGCGCCGCGAGCTCGAGTACGTCGCGCAGCGGATGACCTCGGCGGAGATCAACGGCTCCTTCTACTCCCTGCAGCGCCCGTCGTCGTTCGCGTCCTGGCACGACGAGACGCCCGACGACTTCGTCTTCGCCGTCAAGGGCGGGCGCTTCATCACGCACATGAAGAAGCTGCGCGACGTCGAGACGCCGCTGGCGAACTTCTTCGCGTCCGGGGTGCTCGCGCTCGGCCGCAAGCTCGGACCGGTGCTGTGGCAGCTGCCCGCGCGGACGACCTTCGAGCCGGGCCGCGTCGGGGACTTCCTCGCGATGCTCCCCCGCACCGTCGACGAGACCGCGCGGCTCGCCCGCGGGCACGACGACAAGCTCGCCGAGGGTCACGCGCTCGTCGACCTGCCCGACGGCCTCGACGGGCGCCGGAGGGTCCGGCACGCCCTCGAGCCGCGGCACCCGAGCTTCGACACCGACGAGGCCCGTGAGCTGCTGCGAGCCCACGACGTCGCCATGGTCGTCGCCGACAGCGCCGGTCGGTGGCCGCGCATGGAGGACTCGACGACCGACCTGCACTACGTGCGCCTGCACGGCGAGACCGAGCTCTACACGAGCGCGTACCCGCCGAGCTCGCTGGACCGCTGGGCCGAGCTGTGCCGCGAGTGGCACGACCAGGGGGGCGACGTGCACGTCTACCTCGACAACGACGCGCGAGGTCACGCGCCCCACGACGCCGTCGCGCTCCTGGACCGGCTGGGCGGAGTGCCGGAGCACCGCGCGACCTTCCCCGGCGGCGCGACCGAGCAGGGCGGCGGCTGACCGGCGCCCGGGCCGTCGGCGCCGCTACGCTGACGTGGGACATGCAGGACGGGTCGCCCCGCGCTGGTGCTCGCGCGATCCCGCCACCCACCTCACCGAGGAGCCCCCGAGATGCACGTCCTCATCGCCACCGACGGCTCGAAGCAGTCGCTGCGGGCCGCCCGCCACCTCAAGACCTTCGCCGACCCCGCGAAGATCGACACGATCACCGTCCTCGCCGTCACCCGCCCCCTCGCGGCGCTGTCCTTCCACGACGAGATCTCGCCCGACGCGCGCCGGCCCAAGCCGATGGCCGAGGCGTCCTTCCGCGCCGAGGCCGAGGCGGCGGTCAAGGTCGTCGCCGCCGAGTTCGACGACTGGGAGGGCACGACGGTCAAGCGCAGCGTGCGCAGCGGCACCCCGTCGACGGAGATCATCCGGGCGGCCAAGCTCGCCGACGTCGGCCTCGTCGTGCTCGCCAACGGCAACCGCGGGCTGAGCGAGAGCATCCTCATCGGCAGCACCGCGGCCCGTGTGCAGGCGTCGGCGCCGTGCCCGGTCCTTGTCGTGCGCCCGACCCCGAGGCCGCGGCGGCGCAAGAGCTGACGGCGGACGCGGGGCACCGCACGGGTCGGAGATGATGCAGGCGTGAGCGACGCCGACCTGCGGGTGCCGCCGGGGCCTGGGATCCCCGGCGGTCTCGTCATCCCCGGCGGCGAGCTGCGCGAGCGCTTCTCGCGCAGCTCCGGACCGGGAGGGCAGGGCGTCAACACGACCGACTCGCGCACGCAGCTCTCCTTCGACGTGTCCACGACGACGGCTCTGACCGCGTCGCAGCGTCGCCGGCTGCTCGACCGGCTCTCCGGCCGGCTCGTCGACGGGGTGCTCACGGTCGACGCCTCCGAGCACCGCTCGCAGCGCCAGAACAGGTCGGCGGCACGCGACCGCCTCGCGGCCCTGCTGCGCGAGGCGCTCGCCCCTCCCCCGCCGCCACGGCGGGCGACCCGGCGCACCCGTGGCTCGCAGGAGCGCCGGCTGGCGGCCAAGCGGGAGCGCTCGTCGACCAAGCGCGCCCGCTCCCGGCCGCACGGGGACGACTAGCCGGCCGGCGGGCCCGGGTGCGGCCCCCGGGCCCACGCGAGCACCTCGTCGAGGTCCAGCCCGTAGGTGGGCCCGCCGGCGTGCTGGTAGGCCTCGACCCGCTCGCCCCCACGCTCGACGAGCCGCCGCCCGCCGGTCTCGTTGCCCCGGGCGAGATGGGTGACGCCGACGCAGACCTGCGCCAGCCCCTGCCAGAGGTCGCGCTCCGACGACGGGGCGGCCTTCCACCTCGCCTCGAGCACCTCGTGCGCCGAGAAGGGGCGCCCCTCGCGCAGCAGCCGACGGGCCTCCTCGACCGTCTCCAGCGGCGGCAGGGGGTCCTCGCTCACCGGCTCGACCCCGGTCGCGCCGTACGGCAGCGGACGTCCGAGGGCGTCGCGCGGGCGGGACTGGCGCGGGCGGCCCTCGTCGTCGCGGTCGCGGCTCACGACGACCTCATCTCGTCGGGCAGCTGCAGGGCGACGACCCGCCCCGACGCGACCTCGTCCTCACCGGCGGTCATCGTCAGCGCGACGGTGACCTTGCGGCCCTTGACCTCCTCGACCCGCCCGCGGACGACGAGCTCGACGCCCATCGGGGTGGGGCGCTGGTAGCGCACCTCGAGCGTGCCGGTGACGTAGCGCAGCGACCCGTCGCCCTCGAGGTCGAGACCGGCGGCGTGCGTCCCGGCGAGCGCGGCCGACCCCGTGCCCGAGCAGTCAAGGATCGAGGCGACGAGCCCTCCGTAGACGTAGCCCGGCATCGCCGTCTGCTCGGGGCCAGGGGTGAATCGGGTGATCGTCTCGGTGCGCGACCCGTCGGCCCACCGGGTCTTCAGGTGGTGCCCGAAGGGGTTGCGCGCCCCGCAGCCGTAGCAGTGGGCCGCGTCGGCGGGGTAGTGGTCCTGGACAGCCGGTCCCTCGTCGGCCGTGGCGGCAGCGGTGCCGTCGACCTCGGCCCGCCGGGTGCCCAGCCAGCGCCGGCTCGCCTCGACGAGAGAGTCACCGAGCGGCGTCGGGTTGTGGGCAACCTCCCAGCGGTAGCCGTCCGGGTCGGCGAAGTAGCCCGAGTACCCGCCCCACTCCCGGCGCTGCCCCGCGGTGACCTGCGCACCGGCCGCGGCCGCGTCGGCGAGCACCGCGTCGACCTGGTCGGCGTCGGTGACGTTGTGCGCGAGGGTGATCGGCGCGATCCCCTCGGCCGGCTCGCCGACCTCGGCGACGAAGCCCGCGCGGTCCCACAGCGAGAGGACGAGGCCGTGGGCGAGGGGCAGGAAGAGCACCTCCCCCGGCTCGTGGAGGACCGGCTCCCAGCCGAGCCCGTCGACGTAGAAGTCGTGCGACCGCCCGACGTCGGCGACGGCCAGGGTGACGAAGTTCGCGCGCTGCTCCATGCCCGCCACGCTAGCCCGGCCCCGCCGCACGGGCAGGTGCGACGGGGACGGGCATCGGTGCTGGCGGCTCGGCCGGCACCGGGTGGGTAGAGGCGGTCAGTGCGAGCTGCCGGCCTCCTGCGTCGTCGGCTCCTCGTCCCGGGCGTCGCGACGGTTGGCCATGAGGCTCGTGATCGTCGTGATCGTCAGCGCGCCGACGATCACGCCGAGAGAGGCGAGCGTCGGGATCGTCGGGACCGACTCCCACACCCCGTGCGCCCAGTGGAGGATGAGCTTGACGGAGATGAAGGCGAGGATCGCCGCGAGACCGTAGCCGAGGTGGCGCAGCTTGCCGATCATCCCCTCGAGGACGAAGTACAGGGCGCGCAGGCCGAGCAGGGCGAAGGCGTTGGTGACGAAGACGAGGTAGGGGTCGCCGGTGATGCCGTACACGGCGGGCACGGAGTCGATCGCGAAGATGAGGTCGGTGCCGAGGATGGCGAGGACGACGAGCGCGAGCGGGGTCAGCGCCTTGCGACCGCGCTCACCGACGACCATCTTCGTGCCCCGGTAGTCGTCGGTCACCGGGTAGAGGCGACGGGCGAGGCGCACGATCTTCAGCTCGTCGACGTCGACGCTGTGCTCGCCGGAGCGGGCGTCGCGCAGGACGGTCCACGCGGTGAAGAGCAGGATCGCGCCGAAGAGGAGGAACATCCACGAGAAGCGCGCGATGAGCGCCGCGCCGACGGCGATGAAGGCACCCCGCATGACGAGGGCCCCGACGATGCCGATGAGCAGGACGCGCTGCTGCAGCACCCGCGGCACCGCGAAGCTCGTGAGGATGAGGATGAAGATGAAGAGGTTGTCGACGGAGAGCGACTTCTCCACGAGGTAGCCCGTGTAGTACTCGACGCCGATCTGGGAGCCGTGCTGGTTCCACACCCACAGCCCGAAGGCGAGGGGCAGGGCGATGTAGAAGGCCGACCAGCCGACGGCCTCCTTCATGGAGACCTCGTGCGGGCGCCGGGTGAGCAGGAAGTCGAGGGCGACGAGCGCCAGGACGCCGGCGATCGTCACCCACCACAAGGTGGCGTCCGCGATGGACTCGATACCGGGAGCGGCCGAGGCGGCCGAGGACAAGGAAGACACAGCAAGGACCTCGCATCGTCGAGCGGTGCGAGGTCTCCTTCGCCCGACGCCGGGCCGTGCACCGGGCGGGGCATGGACCCCGCGGAATGACCGGCGACACGCTGGGAAGTACTCCCCTCGTGGTTGCACATTAAACCAGGCGCGCCCTCAGCGGGGCAAAGCAGCGGGGGTGTCGTACCCCTCCCCTACAGTCGATGACATCTGGTCGATGTGTAACAAGGTGTCACAGGAGGACGCGACGATGCGCAACCCGTACACGCCCGGTGAGCTGCCCCGCGTCCTCGCCGGGCGCGAGGACCAGCAGCACCGCATCCGCGGTGTCCTCAGCCGGGTGAGCGCCTACGGCGAGACCGGCGGCCCGCCCGTCGTCTTCCTCGGCCCGCGCGGCGTCGGCAAGACCTCCTTGCTGCGCGAGGCGCAGCGCGACGCCGACGAGCACGGTTTCCTCACCGTCTGGGTCTCCTGCCACCACGGCGCCCCCTTCCTGCCCGACCTCGTCAGCCGGGTCGACCACGCCCTGCGGGCGGCGGACGTCGTGGCGAAGGGGGACCGCCGCTCCCTGCGCCTCGACGAGATCGCCGTCGAGATCGGCGTCCCGACCGGGGTCAAGGTCTCCGCCCGGGCTGCCCCCGACGAGGGGGACGGCGCCGAGACGGGCGCCCGGGTCTCGGCTCTCGAGGACCTCCTCCACGGCACGGCGACCCGGGTGCGCGAGCGCGGCGGGTCCGGCCTGCTCGTGCTCGTCGACGAGCTCCACGCCCCGAGCCGGACCGACCTCGCGGTCCTGCTCAACGCGATGCAGAACCTCACGGGCGGGCGGGAGGACTCCCCCTTCGCCCTCGTCTGCGCCGGCCTCCCCTCGAGCGTCTCCGTCCTCACCCGGGCGGCGACCTTCGCGGAGCGCAGCACCTTCGTCACCCTGCCGCCGCTCGCGCCCGAGGCCGCGGCCCAGGCGGTGGGCGAGCCCGCCGAGGAGCTCGGCGTCGGCTGGACCGGCCCGGCGCTCACGGAGGTCGTCGAGCGCGCCCAGGGCTTCCCCTACCTGCTCCAGGTGCTCGCCCACGCGGCCTGGCAGAGCGCCTCGCCGGTGGCCGGCGACCGGCTCGGGGTCGCCGACGTCCGCGCCGGGCTGCCCCTCGTCGAGGCACAGCTCGACGCCATGTTCGCCGCCCGGTGGGGTGCGGCCACCCCGCTCGAGCAGCACCTGCTGACCGTCATGGCGCACGCGGGCAGCGCGAGCGTGACCCGCGCCGAGATCGCGGCGGGCATGGGCCGCTCGACCCAGTCGCTCGGCATGCCCCGCGAGCGGCTCATCGACAAGGGCATCGTCGAGCCGGCCGGCCACGGCCGGCTCCGCTTCACGATGCCTGGCTTCGCCGAGTACCTGCGGGCGACGACGGCGACGGGCGACGCCAGCCGCCCCTCGACGTGACGGGTCAGGACCCGGCGACCATCGCGGCGAAGAGCCCGACGTAGAAGAGGACGAAGATCGCGACGACGGCGACGCCGACGCCGAGGAGCACCGTGCCGACGATGCCGAGGATGCGCCCGATCGAGACGAAGTCGCGGTGACCGTAGCGTCCCGGGCTCGCGTCGATCTCCCGCAGGGCCTGGTTGCCGAGGTACCACGCGATCGGCGAGGTGACCCACACCCCCATGATGCCGACGATGCCGAGCACGAGGATCGTCACCGCCTGGGGGTGGTCGGGCGGCATCTGCGCCATCTGCGGGAAGGGGTGCGGTGCCCACGGGCCGGCCGCGGCACCCGGCACCTGCTGCTGCGGTGCCGGCTGAGTGCTCCGTGACGCGGGGATCTCGGTCGTGGTGCCGGCCCCCGCCGGACCGGTGACCGGCCCCTGCTCGACGTCGTCGCCCCTGCTCTCCTGCGTCATGCCCGCACCCTACGCGGGGGCCGTCAGGGCGACGATGGGGAGATCTCCCCCGGCCGCGCTACCGTGACCTCGGTCTCGACGCGGAGACCTCCCCCGACCCGTCAGGAGATCGACGATGCGTGCGCTGGTCAAGACCCGTCCCGGACCAGGTCTGGAGCTGGTCGACGTGCCCGAGCCGACGCCCGGGCCGCGCGACGTCAAGATCCGCGTGCTGCGCGCCGGTCTGTGCGGCACCGACCTGCACCTGCACGACTGGGACCGCTGGGCCGCCTCGACGGTCACGACCCCCCTCGTCCTCGGCCACGAGTTCAGCGGCGTCGTCGCCGAGGTCGGCTCCGACGTCACCGACGTCGAGGTCGGGGCGCTCGTCTCGGGCGAGGGCCACGTCGTGTGCGGCCGCTGCCGCAGCTGCCGGGCCGGCCGCCGTCACCTGTGCATCAACACCTCGAGCGTCGGCGTCAACCGCGACGGCGCCTTCGCCGACTACGTCGTCATCCCGGCGACCAACGTCTGGGTCCAGCCCGAGGACTTCGACCCCGACCTCGCCGCGGTCTTCGACCCGCTGGGCAACGCGACCCACACGACCCTGTCCTTCCCGCTCGCCGGCGAGGACGTCGTCGTCACCGGCGCCGGGCCCATCGGCGTGATGTCGGTGGCCATCGCCCGGCACGTCGGCGCCCGCTACATCGCGGTGACCGACCTCTCCGACGAGCGTCTCGAGCTCGCCCGTGCCGCCGGCGCCGACATCTGCGTCAACCCGGCCCAGACCGACCTCAGCCAGGTGATGCGCGACCTCGGGATGCGCGAGGGCTTCGACGTCGGGCTGGAGATGAGCGGCGCTCCCCCGGCCGTCGCGTCGATGATCGACCACATGAACCACGGCGGGCGGATCGCGATGCTCGGGCTGCCCGGCGAGCCCTACCCCGTGGACTGGGGCAAGGTCATCACCCACATGATCACCATCAAGGGCATCTACGGCCGCGAGATGTACGACACCTGGTACGCCATGAGCGCGATGCTCTCGACGTCTCGCCCCCTTCGTGATGCGGTCACCTCCGTCATCACCCACCGCTACCCCGCCACCGACTGGCAGACGGCCTTCGACACCGCCCGATCGGGCCGGTGCGGCAAGGTCGTCATGGACTGGAGCTGATCGCATGTACACCATCGAGGACGACCTGGCCGCCGAGCTCGCCGAGATCGAGGCCGCCGGGCTCACCAAGCACGAGCGGCTCATCACGACCGCCCAGTCGGCGCACATCGCGACCTCGCGGGGCGAGGCGCTGAACTTCTGCGCCAACAACTACCTCGGCCTGGCCAACCACCCCGAGATCGTCGCCGCCGCCCACCGAGCGCTCGACGAGTCCGGTTTCGGCATGGCGAGCGTGCGCTTCATCTGCGGCACCCAGACCGGGCACCGCGAGCTCGAGCGGGCGATCGCGGACTTCGTCGGCACGCAGGACGCGATCCTCTTCCCGTCGTGCTTCGACGCGAACGGCGGCATCTTCGAGGTGCTGCTCGGGCCCGAGGACGTCATCATCTCCGACGCGCTCAACCACGCGTCGATCATCGACGGCGTGCGCCTGAGCAAGGCCCAGCGCCGCCGCTACGCCAACCGCGACATGGCCGACCTGCGCACCCAGCTCGAGGAGGCGAAGGGGGCCCGCCGCGTCCTCGTCGTCACCGACGGCGCCTTCTCCATGGACGGCTACCTCGCCCCGCTGGAGCAGATCTGCGACCTCGCCGACGAGTTCGGCGCGCTCGTCATGGTCGACGACTCGCACGCCACCGGCTTCGTCGGCGAGGGCGGCCGTGGCTCGCACGAGGCGTGCGGCGTCATGGACCGCGTCGACATCATGACCGGCACGCTCGGCAAGGCGCTGGGCGGCGGCAGCGGCGGCTACGTCGCGGCCCGTCAGGGCGTCGTCGACCTGCTCAAGCAGCGCGCCCGGCCCTACCTCTTCTCCAACGCCGTCGCGCCGGCCGTCGTCGCCGGCTCGCTGCGGGCGCTGGAGATCGCGCGCGACTCCGACGAGCCGCGCCAGGTGCTGCGCCGCAACGCCGAGCTCTTCCGTGCGCTCATGGGCGAGGCCGGCTTCGAGCTGCTGCCCGGCGAGCACGCGATCGTCCCGGTGATGTTCCCCGGCGAGGACGGCGCGCGCCAGGCCGGCCTGGTCGCCGACCGCATGCTCGAGCTCGGCATCTACGTCATCGCCTTCTCCTACCCCGTCGTGCCGAAGGGGCAGGCCCGCATCCGCGTCCAGCTCTCCGCCGCGCACAGCGAGGACGACGTGCGGGCGTGCGTCGCCGCCTTCGTCCAGGCCCGCGAGGACGTCACCGCCGCCTGACTCCCATTTTCCCGCCCAGGGCGGGAAAGCTCGACCTCGGGAAGGAACCTTTCCTTCCCGAGGTCGAAGCTTGTTTCCCGAAGGGGCGTCCCGGTCAGCCCTCGACGAAGGGGTGGGCGTCACCGGCGCCCTGGCGGGCGATCTCGGCGGTGCCCGAGCTGTAGTCGACGACCGTCGTCGGCGCGGTGCTCACCTCGCCCGCGTCGATGACGACGTCGACGGCGTGGTCGAGCTCCTCCTTGACGTCCCACCCGAAGACCGGGGTCTCCTCCTGACCGGGCAGGAGCAGGGTGCTCGAGAGCATCGGCTCGCCGAGCTCGGCGAGCAGCGCCTGGACGACCGGGTTGTCGGGGATGCGCACGCCGACCGTCTTCTTCTTCGCGTGGAGCAGGCGTCGGGGCACCTCCTTCGTCGCCGGGAGGATGAAGGTGTACGGCCCGGGCGTCGTCGCCCGCACGGTGCGGAAGACGTGGTTGTCGACGTGGACGAGCTGGCCGAGCTGGGCGAAGTCGCGGCACAGCAGCGTGTAGTGGTGCTTGTCGTCGAGCCGCCGGATGTCACGGATGCGGTCCTTGATGCTCTGGTCGTCGAGCCGCCCGCCGAGCGCGTAGCCGGAGTCGGTGGGGAAGGCGACGAGGGCGCCCTCGCGGATGCGCGCGACGACCTGACCGATCGTGCGCGGCTGGGGGTTGTCCGGGTGCACTTCGACGAAGGTGGCCATGGGGCCAGGGTAGGACGCACGGGGCGCCACCGGATCAGTCGCGGGCCAGCTCCTGCGCGAGCGTCGTCGCGAGGGCACGGGCGGGCCGCCCCACGCCGATGAGGGTCGCCGACGCCGGGCCGGTCCAGTCGCCGTAGCCGACGAAGGCCACCCGCGGGTCCGTGACCGAGCGGGCCCCGTCGACGACGGGGATGCCGTCGCGGGTGCGCAGGCGCAGGGAGCGCAGGTGCCGCAGCGCCGGGCGGAAGCCGGTCGCCCACACGACCGCGTCGAGGTCGACGTGCTCGCGCCCGATGACCGCCCCGGTCGCGTCCATCCGGTCGAACATCGCCCGCAGGCGCAGCGCCCCCTTCGCGCGGGCCTCGCGCACGCTGGGCATCGCGACGATCGTCCCCGCGAGCTCGGACTCGAGGTCGCGGGCGTCACCGGTGATCCGGGCGCTCGCCCGCTCGAAGAGGTAGCGCCCGTCGACGTCGTCGGGCAGGAAGCGCAGCCGACCGAGGGAGGCGAGGTGCACGCGGTCGGCGTGCCCGAGCAGGTCGGCGGTGATCTGCACGCCGGAGTTGCCGCCGCCGACGACGGCGACCTGCTGCCCCACGAAGGGCTCGGGCCCGCGGTAGTGGGCGGAGTGCACCTGCGTGCCCTCGAAGCAGGTGGCCCCCTCGACGAGCGGGACGAAGGGGGCCCGCCACGTCCCCGTCGCGCTCACGACGTACCGGGCGCGCACGCTCCCCTCGCCGGTGACGACGTCGAGGCCGTCGTCGTCCGCACGCACGTCGCTCACGTGGACGCCTCGGCGGACCGGCACGTCGTAGCGCTCCTCGTAGGCGGCGAGGTAGGCCAGCACGTGGTCGACGGGCGGGAAGACGTCGGGGTGCTCGGGCATCATCCACCCGGGCAGCGAGGAGTATCCCGACGGGGAGAAGAGGCGCAGCGAGGGCCACGTGCGCCGCCACGCGCCGCCGGGCTCCTCCTGCTCGTCGAGCACGACGTGGTCGACGCCGTGCCGGCGCAGCCAGTAGCTCGTGGCCAGCCCGGCCTGGCCCCCGCCGACGACGACGACGTCGGCGCGGTCAGCCATCCGTCTCCGGCGCCTGCTCCTGCATGCGGATCGGCGTCCCGCGCTGGACGGTGCGGGAGACCGTGCACAGCCGGTCGCGCGACTGGGCGACGGCACGCGGCAGCATCTCGCGGGCCCGGTCGCCGTCCTCGCCCGCGGGGAAGCGCAGGGTGAAGGTGACGTCGAGGTCGACCATGTGGTTGCCGTCCTGCGGCGTCGAGGTCTTCGTGCCGCTCGCGACCACCTCGAAGTGCTCGGGCTCGGCCCGGCGGCTCGTGATGTGGTCGACGTCGACGGCGCTGCACCCGGCGATGGCCGCGAGGAGCAGCTCGACGGGCGTGAAGTCGTCGTCCTCGCCGCTGCCCAGGGCGATGCTGCCGCCACGCGCGTTGCGCGCCTCGTAGCGCCCCAGCCCGGTGCGAGACAGCGAGACCTCACGATGCCCTGGTCCGGTCCCGCCGGTCGTCTCGGCGTCGTCCTGCTGGCTCATCGCGCTCCTGGGGTCGAGGGGAGATCGGGGTGCGCGTCCCATCTTCGTCAGAGCGGGTCGCCCACGCCACCCGGTGACCAGGGCTGGGATCGTCCTACGGTGGCGTCATGACCTCCCACGGCCACGGCCGCCTCGTCCTCGTCCGTCACGGCCAGACGCAGTGGAGCCGCGACGGGCGGCACACCGGGCTCACCGACCTGCCGCTGCTGCCCGAGGGCGAGGCCGACGCTGCCTCCCTTCGCCCGTACCTCGCCCGCCTCGACCTCGCTGTCGTCCTGTCCTCCGACCTCGGGCGGGCGCTGCGCACGGCCGAGCTCGCGGGGCTCACGCCCGAGGTCGACCCGGACCTGCGCGAGTGGGACTACGGCGGGGCCGAGGGCCGCACGACCGAGCAGGTCCGAGAGGACGAAGGGGGTCGGTGGACCGTCTTCGACGGCGTGCCGCCGGGGCAGACCCCCGGCGAGACCGTCGAGGAGGTCGCCGCGCGCGCCTCGCGCGTCCTCGCCCGGGTGCGGCCGGTGCTCGAGGGCGAGCACGCGGCCCCGGCCGACGTCTGCCTCGTCGGGCACGGGCACGCCCTGCGCATCCTCACCGCGGTCTGGCTCGGGCACTCGCCCCGCCTGGCCGCCCAGCTCGAGCTCTCCCCCGGCTCGCTCAGCCTGCTCGGCCGCTACCGCGAGGACGCGTCGGTCGTCGCGTGGAACGTGCCCGCCACCGGTCTCGACGCCCTCGTCTGACCCCCTTCGCCCGGCACCCCTTCGCCCCCTTCGCCGGTCGTGGGTCTCACCACCAGCGGCGGGGCCGCTACGGCAGCGGCCAGGTGTGCACCGGCTCGTTGGTGTGCATGTGCTCGACGTACAGCTCGAGCATCTGCGACAGGGCGCTCGCCCGGTCGGCCCCGCGCTCCTCGAGCCGGCGGACCGCCTCGGTCTGCCACACGGCGCCGTTCTGGCCCGTCGTGCAGCGTCCCTCGATGACGGAGAGGTAGCGGTCGCTCACGGCCGGTGAGACGCCCCAGTCCTCGAGCCCACGGGCCGCGACCGGCAGCAGGTGGCGCAGGGTGAGCTCGTCGACCCCGACCTCCCCCTGGCCCGGCCAGTAGAGCCGGGCGTCCATGCCGCCGCGCGCCGCGGCCTCGAAGTTGGCCCGCGCCGCCGCGAAGGACAGCCGGGTCCACACGGGACGCTCCTCGGTGGCCAGCGTGCGCACGAGCCCGTAGTAGAAGGCGGCGTTGGCCATGACGTCGACGATCGTCGGGCCCGCGGGCAGGACGCGGTTCTCGACCCGCACGTGGGGCTTGCCGTCGGCGATGTCGTAGATCGGGCGGTTCCACCGGTAGACGGTGCCGTTGTGGAGGTTGAGCTCGGTGAGGGCGGGGGTGCCGTGCTCCTCGAGGACGGCCACGGGGTCCTCGTCGGTCGACTCCGCGAGCAGCGCCGGGAAGTAGCGCACGTTCTCCTCGAAGAGGTCGAAGATCGAGGTGATCCAGCGCTCGCCGAAGAAGACGCGCGGGCGAACACCCTGGTTCTTCAGCTCGATGGGGCGCGTGTCCGTGGCCTGCGCGAAGAGCTCGATGCGGGTCTCCGCGTGCAGCCGGCGGCCGAAGAAGAAGGGCGAGTTCGCGGCGAGCGCGACCTGGGGGGCGCTCACCGCCTGCGCGGCGTTCCAGTGGTCGGCGAAGTCGGAGGGGCTCACCTGGAGGTGCAGCTGGACCGAGGTGCACGCCGACTCGGGTGCGATGGAGTCGGCGAAGGTCTCCAGCCGCTCCCCCGTCGGCCCCTCGATGTCGATGACGATGTCCTCGCCGCGCGCCTCGAAGATCGAGTCGTTGAGCGCGGTGTAGCGGTTGTTGCGGCTGATCCACTCGCCCTGGAAGTGCTCCGGGCGGATCGTCGGCAGGATCCCGATGGGCACGATGCGCGCGCCGACCGCCCGCGCGCGCTCGTCGGCGGCGTCGAGAGAGGCGCGCAGGTCCTGCTCGAGGGCGAGGGCGGCGTCGCCGGGCAGCGGGCGGGGGGCGACGTTGAGCTCGATGTTGTACTGAGCGAGCTCGGTCTGGTAGCCGGGGTCGTCGATGGCGGCGAGGACCTCGGCGTTGGCGAAGGCGGGATCGGCCGCCTCGTCGAGGAGGTTGAGCTCGATCTCGAGCCCGGTGAGGGGCCGCTCGGCCTCGAAGCTCGACTGCGCGAGCATCCGCTCGAAGACGTCGAGGTCCTGGTGGACCTTCTCCCGGTAGCGCTGACGCTCCTCTCGCGAGTAGCTCTGCGCCGATACTTCCTTGCCCACTCCGGCCTCCTGGGGTCGGTCCGCCGCGGTCGCGACCTGGGTGCCCAGGCTAGACGTCAGACCCGCGCCACGACGGGCGAGCGCGGGGGTCGGTCGGGGCCGCTCGTGCCAGGTCGGCGGCGGCACGCCCCACGAGGTCCGGGGCGTTGTCGGCGCGGGCTCGTACGGTCGTGCCATGCGGCTGATCCACACCTCCGACTGGCACCTCGGACGCGCCTTCCACGGCGTCCGGCTGCTCGACGCGCAGGCCGCCTACCTCGACCACCTCGTCGAGACGGCCCGCTCCGAGCGCGTCGACGCGGTCGTCGTCGCCGGCGACGTCTACGACCGGGCCATCCCCGCCCCCGACGCGGTCGAGCTGCTCTCCGACGTGCTCCACCGGCTGCAGGCGGTGGGGACCCAGGTGGTCCTCTCCCCCGGCAACCACGACTCGGCACGCCGGCTGGGCTTCGGGTCCGGGCTGCTCGAGCACGCCGGGGTCCACATCCGCACGAGCGTCGACGACCTCGCCCGGCCGGTGCTCGTCGGCGACGGCGCGATCTACGCGCTGCCCTACCTCGACCCCGCATCGGTGAGCGTCACCGACGCCCTCGAGGTGAGCACCCGCAGCCACGCCGCCGTCATCTCCGCCGCGATGGACCGGGTGCGCGCGGACGCGGCGACCCGAGGACCGCGCACCGTCGTCGCCGCGCACTGCTTCGCCGTGGGCGGGGCGAGCAGCGACTCCGAGCGAGACATCGCCTGCGGCGGTGTCTCGGCCGTGCCGACCTCGGTCTTCGACGGGGTCTCCTACGTCGCCCTCGGCCACCTCCATGGGGCGCAGCAGGTCGGCGAGCGGGCCTGGTACAGCGGGTCTCCCGTCGCCATGTCCTTCTCCGAGGCGGGGCACACGAAGTGCTCGCTGCTCGTCGAGGTCGACGAGACCGGCACGGCGCACGTCGAGCGGGTCGCGGCCCCGGTGACCCGACGCCTGGCCACCCTGCGCGGCGACCTCGAGGACCTCCTCGCCGACCCGACGCTCGAGGACGCGCGGGACGCGTGGGTGCAGGCCACCCTCACCGACACCCTCGCCCCGCGACGGGCGATGGAGCAGCTGCGCACCCGCTTCCCGCACACCCTCTCGCTCGTCCTCGACCCCCGGGGCGGCGTCGTGCGCGAGCACCGGCGCCCCAGCCAGGTGGCCGGTCGGGCCGCGGTCGAGGTGTGCACCGACTTCGTCGCGGACGTGCGTCCCGGCGGCACCGTCGGTGACGACGAGCGCACGCTCCTGCGCGAGGCCGTCGAGGCCGTGCAGCGGGCGCACGACGACGAGGGCAGCGCGACGACCCGTGAGCGGGGCGTCGCGTGAGGCTGCACCGTCTCGAGGTCGAGGCCTTCGGCCCCTTCGCGTCACGGCAGGTCGTCGACTTCGACGCGCTCGGCCAGACCGGGCTCTTCCTCATCACCGGGCCGACCGGGTCGGGCAAGACGAGCCTGCTCGACGCCATCTCCTTCGCGCTCTTCGGTCAGCTGCCGGGGGTGCGCGGGGCGAAGGCCCTGCACAGCCAGCACGCCGACCCGAGCACCCCGCCCGAGGTCGTCCTCGAGGTCACCCTCTCCAGGCGACGGCTGCGGATCACCCGGCGGCCCGCCTTCGAGCGGCCGGGCCGCAAGACGCCGGTCCAGGCCGCGATCGTCCTCGACGAGCACCTCGGCGGGCGGTGGACGACGCTCACGCAGCGCCTCGACGAGGCCGGCCGCGTCATGGAGGACGCGCTCGGGATGACCCGCGAGCAGTTCCACCGCGTCGTCGTGCTCCCCCAGGGCGACTTCGCCTCCTTCCTCCACGCGAGCAGCGACGACCGCGGCGACCTGCTGCGGCGGCTCTTCGACGTCGAGACCTACGCCGGCGTGCAGGACTGGCTCCTCGAGGAGCGGCGCCGCGTCGAGCAGGTCGACCGCGACGCGGCTCGCGACCTCGACCGGCTGCGCGAGGAGGCCGTCCCCCTGCTCGCGAGCGGGCCCGGTGACGGCGACGAGCCGGCCGTGGGGGCCCCGGCCGACCACCCCGAGCCCGCCGGCGCCGCGGCCGCCGACGGGACGCTCTCGCAGCTCGACGCCGCGGGGCTCGCCGACCTCCTCGCCCGCACGCAGCAGGCCGCCGAGGGCGAGCACGTCGAGTCCGCGGCAGCGGTCGAGCTCGCCGAGGCCGCGCTGCGGCAGCACGAGCACCAGGCCCGCCTGGCCCACCAGCAGGCCGCCAGCCACGACCGCGGGACCCAGGCCGCCGTGACCCGCGACGAGCTGCTCGCCCGCGCCGACGAGCACGACGCCGCGTCCCGGTCGCTCGCGCGCTCCGCGGCGGCCCGTCGCGCTCTCGGGGCCCTCCCGGCGCTGACCCGGGCTCAGGAAGACCTGCGCCGGGCGCACGAGCAGACCAGCACCGCACGCGCGGCGCTTCCACCGCTCGCCCCGGCGGCCCGCGGCGATCTCGAGCGCTGGGTCGCTGACGTCGCCGGCGCCTCGGCCGACGTCGCGAGCGCCCAGCACGAGGCCCGGTCGCTCGTCGGACGGCTGGACCGTCAGCCGGGGCTGGTCGACGAGCGGGAGCGTGCTGCCGCCGACCTGGCGGCGGTCGCCCCGGCACGAGACGCGCTGCACGCCGAGCTCGAGGCGGCCCAGCAGTCCCGGGACGCGGCCGCTGCGGCTGCCGCCGAGCTCGAGACCATCACCACCCGGGCGGCTCGGCTGCGTCGCGCGCTCGACGTGCGGCGGCGCCTCGACGACGTGCGGGGGCGTGCGCTGCCTGCCGCGGCGGACGTGGTCCGCGACGCGCGCGACCGGGCGCAGGACGCCCGGCAGCGCTACCTCGACCTCTTCCAGGCCCGGCTCGACGGCATGGCGGGCGAGCTCGCCGCCGCGCTCGTCGAGGACGCGCCGTGCGCCGTCTGCGGCTCGACGGCCCACCCCGCCCCGGCCGCGACCGGAGAGCTCGTCGAGCCGGTCGCCGTCGAGCGCGCGCTCACCGCGAGCACGCTGGCCGCCGACGCCCTCGCCGAGGCGCAGGGACGCCAGACCGAGGTCGAGGTCGAGGTCGCGGCACTCGTCGCCACGCTCGGTGAGGAGGTGCGCGAGGCCGACAAGATCGCCGTCGATCTCGAGCAGACCGAGCCGGCCGCCCGGGCGTGCTCCGAGCATGCCCGCGAGGCCGAGCGGCTGGGCCGTGCCGTCACCGGCCTCGTCACGCGCCTGGAGCGTCTCGCGGGCGAGGAGGACCGTCTCGTGCAGGCCCTCACCGCCGCGACCACCCGTCATGACACCGGACTGGCCGCCCTCGTCGCCTCTCACGACGACGTCGTCTCCTCGCTCGCGGCCCATGCCGCGGGGTGCCCGTGCGGTGCGGTGTCGCCGGCGGGCTCCTCGAGCGGGGTGGACGCCGCCGCCGAGCGAGCCGGTGACCTCGTCCTGGACGACCTGCTCGTCCATCGGGTCGAGACCACGGTCCGCGCGGCCGTCCAGGTCGCGCAGGAGCACGAGCGCCACCTGCGGGCGGGCGAGCGCCTGCTGTCGGCACTCGACGCGCACGACGCCGCGACGGGGCGTCACGACAGCGCGGCCGCGGAGCTCGCGAGAGCGCTCGAGGCCGAGGGCCTGACGGACGTCGACGAGGCTCACAGCCATCTCCTCCAGGCGGAGCAGGTGGCGGGGCTCGAGCGGGCCGTCGCCTCCTACGCCTCCCGTCTCGCCGCGGCCCGCGCCGTCCTCGACGAGCCCGAAGTCGTGGCCGCCCTCGCCTCTGCCCGGCCCGACGTCGAGGCCGTCGACGAGCAGGCCCAGCACGCCCGGTCCCGGTGGACCGAGGCGACGCACCGCACCGCCGAGCTCTCCCAGGTGGTCGGCGCGCTGCGCTCCGCAGCCCGACGTGCGCGCGCCCTCGCGCAGACATCGGGCGACCTGGCCTCCCGGCGCGACCTCGTGACGAGCGTCGCCGACCTGACCTCCGGTCGCGGCCCGCACAACCCCGACGGCGTCTCGCTGACGACGTACGTCCTGGCCGCCCGCCTCGAGCGCATCGTCTCCATCGCCAACGAACGCCTCGACGCGATGGTCACCGGCCGCTACGAGCTCGCCGTCGACCACGGGCGTGGCGGCGACCGCCGTCGGCGCGGCGGCCTCGGTCTCCTCGTCCACGACCGGTGGAGCGGCGAGACGCGCGCGGCGACGACCCTGTCCGGGGGCGAGACCTTCATGGTGTCCCTCGCCCTGGCGCTCGGCACCGCCGACGCCGTGCGCGAGGAGTCCGGTGGCAGCGAGCTCGAGACGCTCTTCGTCGACGAGGGCTTCGGCTCGCTCGACGACGACGCGCTCGAGGAGGTCATGGCCGTCCTCGACGAGCTGCGCGCCGGGGGCCGGGCCGTCGGTGTCATCTCGCACGTCGCGGACATGCGCCACCGCATCCCCACCCAGCTCACCGTCACCCGCCGGGTCGACGGGTCGAGCGTCTCCGTCGTCGAGGACGCCGACGCGGCCTGATCTGCGCACCGCCGGCCACGGGCACGACGAGACGGGGGCTGCAGCGGTCGGAGTGCAGGCGACCACCCCTCCCGGTACCGAGGCTCCCCCTTCGCCCGTCTCGACCCAGGACGAGCCGAACGCCCCGCTGAGCGCGCCTGCTGCCCCTTCGCCCTGGTCCCCCTTCGCCGGACCCCGCAGGCTCACGACGACCGCTCAGCAAGACAAACCCCGGCTCCGCACGAGTTTCTTGCTCATGCGAAGCCGGGGTTTATCGGGTGACCCGAGAAACTCGGGGCAGGTGAGACGAAGGGGCTAGAGGGCGGCGAGCTCCTCGGGCGAGGGGCAGGAGCACACGAGGTTGCGGTCGCCGTAGGCGCCGTCGATGCGACCGACCGGGGGCCAGTACTTGTCGGCCGACTCGACGTCGCCCGGGAAGACGGCGGAGGCGCGGTCGTAGGAGCGGTCCCACTCGCCGACGAGCGTCGCGGACGTGTGCGGGGCGTGGCGCAGCACGCTGGACTCGACGCCGTCACCGGCGACCGCCTCGTCGATCTCGCGGCGGATGGCGATCATCGCGTCGCAGAAGCGGTCGATCTCGCCCTTGTCCTCGCTCTCGGTCGGCTCGACCATGAGCGTTCCGGCGACGGGGAAGGACATCGTCGGGGCGTGGAAGCCGTAGTCGATGAGCCGCTTGGCGACGTCGTCGACGCTGACACCGGTGTCCTTCGTCAGCTGGCGCAGGTCGAGGATGCACTCGTGCGCGACGATCCCGTCGTGCCCGGAGTAGAGCACCGGGTAGTGGTCGCGCAGCCGCGCGGCGACGTAGTTGGCGTTGAGCACGGCGACCTGGGTGGCCCGGGCCAGACCCGCACCGCCCATGAGCCGCACGTACGCCCACGAGATCGGCAGGATGCCCGCCGAGCCGTACGGCGCGGCGCTCACCGGGCCGACACCCGACTCGGGGCCCGCCGCCGGAGCGAGCGGGTGGTTGGGCAGGTGCGGGGCGAGGTGCTCGCGCACCGACACCGGGCCGACACCGGGACCACCGCCGCCGTGAGGGATGCAGAAGGTCTTGTGGAGGTTGAGGTGGCTGACGTCGGCGCCGAAACGGCCCGGCTGGGCCAGCCCGACGAGCGCGTTGAGATTCGCGCCGTCGACGTAGACCTGACCACCCGCGCCGTGGACCATCGCGCACAGGTCGCTGATCGTGTCCTCGTACACCCCGTGAGTCGAGGGGTAGGTGACCATGATCGCGGCGAGACGCTCCTCGTGCTCGACGATCTTGTGCTTGAGGTCGTCCATGTCGACGTTGCCGGTGATGCTGTCGGTCTTGACGACGACGACCTTCATGCCCGCCATGACCGCGGAGGCGGCGTTCGTGCCGTGCGCGCTCGAGGGGATGAGGCAGATCGTGCGCTCGTGGTCACCGCGCGCGTCGTGGTACCCGCGGATGGCGAGCAGACCGGCGAGCTCGCCCTGCGAGCCGGCGTTGGGCTGCAGCGAGACGGCGTCGTAGCCGGTGATCTCGCACAGCCAGTCGCTCAGCTGGGCGACCAGGTCACGGATGCCCTCGGTCTGGTCGTCCGGGGCGAAGGGGTGCAGCCCGGCGAACTCGGGCCAGGTGATCGCGGCCATCTCGGTCGTCGCGTTGAGCTTCATCGTGCACGAGCCCAGCGGGATCATGCCGCGGTCGAGCGCGAAGTCGCGGTCGCTGAGCCGGCGCAGGTAGCGCAGCATCGCGGTCTCGCTGCGGTGGGCGTGGAAGACCGGGTGGGTGAGGTACTCGCTCGTGCGCACGAGCGCCTCGGGCCAGCTCGGCTCGGCCGGCGCGGTCGTCGAGCTGTCGACGACACCCTCCTGGCCGTCGGTCGAGCCCGGCCCGAAGGCGGACGCGACGGCGGCGACCTCGCCCGGGTCGGTCGTCTCGTCGACGCTCACGAGGACGGTGTCGGCGTCGTGACGCCAGATGTTGACCCCGGCCTCGACGGCGGCGGCGACGACGTCGTCGGCGCGACCCGGCACGCTGACGCGCAGGGTGTCGAACCAGTGACCCTCCGCGACCTCGGCACCGCGCGCGGCGAGCTGCTCGGCGAGGTCACGGGCGGTCGCGTGGACACGTCCGGCGATCCGGCGCAGCCCGTCGGGACCGTGGTAGACGGCGTACATCGAGGCCATGACGGCCAGGAGCACCTGCGCGGTGCAGATGTTGCTCGTCGCGCGGTCGCGGCGGATGTGCTGCTCGCGGGTCTGCAGGGCCAGGCGGTAGGCCTGGGCGCCGGCGGAGTCGACGGAGACGCCGACGAGACGACCCGGCAGCGAGCGCTCGAGACCGGTGCGCACCGCCATGTAGCCGGCGTGCGGGCCGCCGAAGGCCATGGGGACGCCGAAGCGCTGCGTGGTGCCGACGGCGACATCGGCGCCCCACTCCCCCGGAGGCGTGAGCAAGGTGAGGGCGAGCAGGTCGGCGGCAGCGGTGACGAGGGCGCCGGCGTCGTGCGCGGCCGTGGCCAGGGCGCTCCAGTCGTGGATGAGTCCGTCGGCCGCGGGGTACTGGACGACGACGCCGAAGACGTCGCGGTCGCCCGCGGCGGCGCGCAGCTCCTGCGCGGTGCTCACCTGGGTGAGGTCGGCGACGGCGACGGCGATCCCGAGCGGCCGGGCGCGGGTCTCGATGACCGCGCGGGTCTGGGGGAAGAGCGCCTCGTCGAGGACGACGACGGCCCCGTCGGGAGCCTTGCTCGTGCGACGCATGAGCGTCATCGCCTCGGCGGCCGCCGTGGCCTCGTCGAGCAACGACGCGCCGGAGACGCTGAGGGCGGTGAGGTCGCTCACCATCGTCTGGAAGTTGAGCAGCGCCTCGAGCCGACCCTGCGAGATCTCGGGCTGGTAGGGCGTGTACGCCGTGTACCAGGCCGGGCTCTCGAGGACGTTGCGCTGGATGACCGGCGGGGTGATCGTGCCGTAGTAGCCCAGGCCGATCATCGAGGTGAGGACCTGGTTGCGCCCGGCGAGCTCGCGCAGCTCCTCGAGGACGGCGAGCTCGCTCGTCGCGGCCTCGACGTCGAGGGCACCGGTCATCCGGATGGCCCCCGGCACAGCGGCGTCGCACAGGGCGTCGAGACTCGGGCGACCGACGACGGAGAGCATCTCCGCGACGTCGCTCTCACGCGGTCCGATGTGACGGGCGGCGAAATCGGGCAGGGACGGTGCGCTCATCGAAGGCTCCCTCGGTGGTCAGGCACGGCAGGTCAGCCTCCCCATCTGTCACGCGCAACGGCGCTTCCAGAGGTGCCTGATCCGCGGGGTCCTGGCGCCTGAGAGGTTCCGGGGAGTTTGCCCCTTCGGCGCCCCGTCGACGTGGACGGGGACTCTCCCCCGCGGGGTGAGCAGCGCCTCGCAGACTACCAGCGGTGCGACGAGGCAGGAGATCCCCCGCGGACGGGCGGGCTCCCGGCCCGGGTCACGGGCGAGCCGGTCAGGCGAGCTTCGCGCGGCGGCGCGCGCCGAGCTCGTCACCGGCGACCTCGGCGAGCTCGCCGGTCACGTCGTCGTAGCGCTCGGAGGGCAGCTCCATGAGCGAGCCCTCGACCTCGCGCCACACCCGGCCGACGGCGATGCCGAAGACGCCCTGACCGCCCTGGACGAGGTCGATGACCTCGTCGGCGGAGGTGCACTCGTACACGCTCGCCCCGTCGCTCATGAGGGTGATCTGAGCGAGGTCCTCGACCCCGCGCTCGCGCAGGTGCTGGATGGCGACCCGGATCTGCTGGAGCGAGACACCGGTGTCGAGCAGGCGCTTGACGACCTTGAGCACGAGGATGTCGCGGAAGCCGTAGAGCCGCTGGCTGCCCGAGCCGTGCGCCCCGCGCACGGAGGGCTCGACGAGCCCGGTGCGGGCCCAGTAGTCGAGCTGGCGGTAGGTGATGCCGGCGGCCTTGCACGCAGCCGGACCGCGGTAGCCGATGTCCTCGCTGAGGTCCGGCAGGTCGTCATCGAAGAGGACGCCCTGCGCGCGCACGGAGGGCTGCGGCTTGTCGTCCTGGGACGTGGTGTCCACCGTGCCTCCTGCGCGTGACGGGCCCCTGCGGGCCCGCCGAGGGAATCACACCGCTGTGGTGCGACTCCTCCACGGTACGGCGGGCCCGGGAGGGGGTCAACGACCGAGCCGTCCCCGCACCCGGGCGTGTCGGTCACGAAACGGTGTCGGCGATGACCGCCGCGGGCCTCAGCGCCCGGGCTCGGGACCGGCGCCAGGCCCGGCGTCGGCTCCCCCGTCGCCCTCGCCCTCGCCGGCGGGCGTCTCGAAGTCCTCGGGGCTGATGTCCTCGAGGAACTCCTTGAAGCGCTCGACCTCGTCCTCCTCCTCCGAGGACTCGACCCCGGCCTGGGCGACGAGCTCTTCGGTCGCGAGGACGTCGGCGCCGCAGCGCAGCGCGACGGCGATCGCGTCGGAGGAGCGCGAGTCGACCCGGGTGCCGTCGTCGAGGACGAGGTTGGCGTAGAAGACCCCCTCGTCGAGGGTGACGATCTCGACGGAGGTGATCCGGCGCCCGACCGCCTCGACGACGTCGACGAGCAGGTCGTGCGTCAGCGGGCGCGGGG
Source organism: Janibacter melonis (assembly GCF_020567375.1). Classification (GTDB taxonomy): domain Bacteria; phylum Actinomycetota; class Actinomycetes; order Actinomycetales; family Dermatophilaceae; genus Marihabitans; species Marihabitans melonis. The sequence goes on from NZ_JAJBZM010000001.1 coordinate 295,280, forward strand.
GCTCGACGCCCTCCTGCGCGTAGGCGATCGACGTCGCCTCGGCGGCGCCGATCCAGATCGGCAGGTAGCGCGAGCCGTCGCGCTCGCGGAGCAGGACGATGGGCTGGGAGGTCGGCATCTCGACCCTGACGCCGAGGACATCGAGTGCAATCACGAGACCACCGTAGTCCGCCGACCTGTGACCGCGCGGGGTGGGCGACGGGGTGACCTCGATCAGTCGTCGAGGTGCTGCAGCTGCGCGCGGACGAGCGCCGTGTGCAGGTCGAGGCACGCGGCCGCGACGGTCCGCGCCTGTGCGCCGGGGTCCGGCTCGACCGGACCGCGCCCGTGCACCGAGCGCTGGGCGCGCACGTGCTCGACGAGGCCGACCTCGCGCTCGGCGGCGGTGCGGAAGGGGCGCAGGTGACGCACCTCGATGCCCGCGGCGACGAGGACGGCGGCGGCGCGCGCGACGTCGAGGTCGTCCTGCCCGTGGTGCTCCCCGGCCGGGCGCACGAGGCCGTAGCTCACGAGGTCGCGCAGCGTCGACCCGTCGATGCCGGCCGCCTCGGCGAGCTCGGACGCCGTGAGGCGAAGGGGGGCGCGCGGCGCGAGGACGTCGGGGTCGGTGCGCTCCCCCGCCGGCGGCGCCGCGGCCCGGGCCTGCCCGGTGGCCTCGTCGACGACGAGGCCACGGTCGAGCGCGTCGAGGTGCTCGCGGATCACCTTGAGCGGCCAGAAGCGGTCGCGCTGCGCGGAGAGGACGAAGCGCAGCCGCTCGACGTCGGCGTCGCTGTAGCGGCGCGAGCCCTTCGGCGTGCGCTGGGGGGTGATGAGCCCCTGCGCCTCGAGGTAGCGGATCTTCGAGATCGAGATGTCGGGGAAGGTCTCGCCCAGCGCCGCGAGGACCGCCCCGATCCCGACGGTGCGGCCGGACGTCACCTACGCGGTGCCTGCGTAGAAGACGAGCCGGAACTTGCCGATCTGGACCTCGTCACCCGTGCGCAGCAGCGCGTCGTCGATCCGCTCGCGGTTGACGTACGTGCCGTTGAGCGAGCCGACGTCGCGCACCGAGAAGCCCTGCTCGCCGCGGCTGAAGACCGCGTGCTTGCGCGAGACGGTGACGTCGTCGAGGAAGATGTCGCTGCTCGGACCACGGCCGGAGGTGACCTCGGCGTCGTCGAGGAGGAAGCGGGCCCCCGTGTTGGGGCCGCGCAGCACGATGAGCAGCGCCGTGCCGGCGCGCAGCGCCTCGACCGTCGCCTGCTCCTCGCGGCTCAGCAGGTGGTCGACCTGGTCGTGCGCCTCGGGCGCGACCGCGTCGACACCCGTGAACTGCTGGGTGACGGGGTCCTGACGGTGCTGGGGCACCTGCTCGTCGGAGCCGGTCATCGAGAGTCCTCCTTGGCTGCTCGTTGCGTGGGGTCAGCCTAGACGACCGACCGCGGGTGCGGTCGGTCGCCCGGGCGAAGGGGGTGCGGGGCTCAGCCGAGCTGCTGCTGGTACGCCTCGGCGTCCATGAGCTCGCTGGTGTCGGCGCCGTCGCCGAGGGTGATCTCGTACATCCACCCGTCGCCGTAGGGGTCGGAGTTGACGAGCTCGGGGGTGCCCTCGAGCGCCTCGTTGACGGCGGTCACGGTGCCCGTGAGCGGGGCGTAGAGGTCGGAGACCGACTTCGTGGACTCGACCTCGCCGCACGAGTCGCCCTTGCTCACCTCGTCGCCGACCGTCGGCAGGCTGACGAAGACGACGTCGCCGAGGGCCTCCTGGGCGTAGCCGGTGATGCCGATGCGCACGCCCTCGGCGGTCTCGCGCACCCACTCGTGGTCGGTGGTGTAGCGCAGGTCGTCGGGGTACTCGCTCATGGCTCTCCTCGGTGCTCGTGGTGGGGCGTGCTCGTGTGCGGGGCTGGTCGTCGTCCGGTGGCGCTGACGCGGCGGGCCGCTCGTGCCGTGACCCTACCGGGAGGCCGAGGGCTCGGGGACGGGGCGAGCGTAACGAGGGCTCGAGACACGGTGCAACGCGTCGACGGACACCTCGTCCTGCTCGGTGACGGTGACCTGCCCCCCGCGCCCGCGCACCGACTCGGTGATGCCGCCGGGGATCTCCATCGCCGAGCTGAGCGTCTGCGCGTCGCCGATGACGGTGAAGGTGTACGGGCGGGTCAGGGTCTGCCCGTCGGCCTGGATCGAGCCGTCGGCGTCGGTGAAGTAGCTGCCCGCGACGAGCCGCACGTCGTCGACCTGCATCGCCTCGGCGCCCGCGTCGCGCAGCTCCTGCATCGCGTCGAGCAGGACCGTCGCCGAGATCGCGTCACCGTCGCCGTCGAGCGTCACGGTGACGCCCGGGCCGGTCGCGGGGACGGTGCCGGCGAGGATGCCCAGGGCGTCGAGCCGCTCCTGGGCGCTGCGGACGGCCTCGACGGACCCCCCTTCGCTGCGCAGCTGGTCACGGCTGGACTCGAGCTCGGCGATCTCGGTGTCGAGACGCTCGCCGTTCTGCGAGACGTCGTCGAGGATCCGCACGAGCTCGTCCTGGCGCAGGTCCTCGAGCCCCTGCTCCTGGGTCTCGCTGACCTGGGTGGCGATGGCGAAGCCGAGCAGGGCGGCGAGCAGCAGCGCGAAGAGGTTGGCCCGGGTCGGCCGGGGGCGCGCCATGAGGTAGACGCGACGCCACGGGCTGCGGGTCTGCTCCTGCGGCTCGGCGGCCTTCTGCGCGGCGGCCTCCTCCACGGGTGCCTCCTCCACGGCGGGCTCCTGCGGCTCGTCGGGCTCGACGTCTCCGGGGCGCTCGCTCATGCGCTGAAGAGGTGCCGGCGGATCGAGGCGACGTTGGAGAAGATCCGCACGCCGAGGACGACGACGACACCGGTGGAGAGCTGAGAGCCGACGCCGAGCTGGTCGCCGAGGAAGACGATGAAGGCCGCGACGACGACGTTGGAGAGGAAGGAGACGACGAAGACCTTGTCGTTGAAGATGCCGTCGAGGGTCGCGCGCACCGCGCCGAAGACGGCGTCGAGCGCCGCGATGACGGCGATGGGCAGGTAGGGCTGCAGGCCGAGGGGGACGTCGGGCTGCAGCACCAGCCCGATGACCAGCCCGGCGACGAGCCCGAGGGCGGGGATCATGGGGTCTCCTTCGTGGACTGCCCGCCGGTGGCGGGCCGGGCGTTGCGCAGCGTCGTCGACACGACGCTCGGCAAGGTCATCGAGTCGACGGTGCCGCTGCTCGTGGCGATGCCGAAGTTCTGCTGCAGACCGGTGAGATAGGCCCCACCGGGGCCGGCGGCGAAGCGGGACTGCATCGCCTGGGGGTCGCCGACGGCCTCGATCGTGTACGGCCGGGTCAGCGGGCGGAAGTTGACGAGGATCGCGTCGCCGGCGAAGCGGATCGCCGAGCGGCTCGTGAGGCGCTGGCCGTTGACCGCCACGGCTTCGGCGCCCGAGGCCCACAGCGCGTTGACGAGCACCTGGAGGTCGCGACTCTGCACCCGGCCGTCGTCGGAGGTCTGCGAGCGGGCGTCGCCGTCGCCGTCGGCACCGGTCCCCTCGGCGTCGTCGACGACGACGCGCAGCCCGGGGCCGGTCACCGCGACGCCGCCGTCGGCGACCCGCAGCCGCTCGACCTGGGCGGTGCGCTGCTGGACGAGGTCGGGGTCGACGGAGGTGGTCGCGGCGTCGACCTCCGCCTGAAGCGCGCGGGCCGTGCGGGTGCGCTCGTCGACGACCTCCTGGCGGGCCTGGATGCGCTCGACGAGCTCGGCGCGGGTCTGCGTGCGCGTCGTCTCGCGCGAGCGCAGGTCGGCTGCGGCGATGCCGACGACGAGACCGATGATGAGCAGGTAGACGACGAGGACCGGGGTGCGCCAGCCGGTGCTCGGCGGCAGCCCCTCGGCAGCGCGCGCGTCCGCCGCGGCCTGGTACCCGGGGTCGAGCGGGCGCTCGAGCATCGAGGTGATGAGCGTCATCGAGGCGTCCGGGCGACGCGAGCCCTCGGGGCCCGGCGGCGGCGTGCGCGGGGCGCGGGGGGTCCTAGGCGGCACGGGACCTCCTCGACGCGAGCGTCCAGACCTCGAGGAGGTAGACGGCCGCGGAGACGAGGTAGAGGCCGACGCCCCACCACGCGAAGGCCCAGCCCACCGGCCGGGCGAGCTGCGCGAGCGTGCCGTCGCCGACCGCGAGCAGCAGCAGCGGGAAGGCGTAGAGGAGGTTGAAGGTCGCCGCCTTGCCGACGAAGTGCACCGGCAGGCCACGGGCGGCCTCGTCGCGCACGCCGATGACGGCGAGTGCGAGGACGAGGTCGCGGCCGACGAGGATCGCGACGAGCCACCACGGGATGATGTCGCGGTAGGCCAGACCGAGCACCGTCGTGAAGATGTAGAGCCGGTCGGCCACGGGGTCGAGGACGGCGCCGAGGCGAGACGTGAGGTCGAAGTGCCGCGCGATCTTGCCGTCGAGGTAGTCGGTGATCCCCGAGAGCATGAGCGTCGCGAGGGCGATGCCGTCGTGCCGGGTGAGGATCGCCCACAAGAAGATCGGGACGCCGACGAGCCGCATCGCCGACAGGGCGTTGGGGAGGGTCCAGACGTCGCTGCCGCGGGTGGCGGCGCTCGGGCTGGGATCCGTCGTCACCTGGCCAGGGTAGGCGGTGCCCCGGCTGGCACAGTGCAGGCATGGCCCGATCCGTCCTCGACGTCCCCCTTCGCACCCTGCGCGCCCGGACCTCGGCGAAGTGGCGCGCCTACGACCCCGACGTGCTGCCGCTGTGGGTCGCCGAGATGGACGTCATGCCAGCACCCGCGGTCGTGCGGGCGCTCGCCCGGGTCGCCGAGACCGGCGACCACGGCTACCCGTGGGGCCCGGCCTACCCCGAGGCGGTGGCGCGGTGGTACGACCGCTCCTTCGGGGTCGCCGTCGACCCGGGCGCGTCGCAGCTCGTCGCCGACGTCATGACCGGTGTGGCGCACGCGCTGCGGGCGGTCACCGCGCCCGGCGCCGCCGTCGTCATCACCACCCCGGTCTACCCGCCCTTCCACAGCGTCGTCGGCGACGTCGGCGCGCGCCGCGTCGAGGCGCCGCTCGACGCGGACGGCCGGCTCGACCTCGAGACGGTCCGCGCCGCGCTCGTCGAGGGCGGGCCCGGCTCGAGCGTGCTGCTGTCGAACCCCCACAACCCGACGGGCGTCGTGCACTCCCCCGCCGAGCTCGAGGCCCTCCTCGCCCTCGCCGCCGAGCACGACGGCCACGTCGTGAGCGACGAGATCCACGCCCCCCTCGTGCTGCCGGGCGTCGGCTTCACCTCCGTCCTCGCGGTACCGGGCGGCTCCCGCGCCCTTGTCGTCACCTCGGCGGCGAAGGGGTGGAACCTCGCCGGGTACAAGGCGGCCGTCCTCGTCGCCGGCGAGGACGTGCGCGACGTCCTGCGCCGGCTGCCGGCCTCGGCGGGCTATCAGGCCAGCCACGTCGCCGTCCTCGCCCACGTCGCCGCCCTCGACGACGGCCAGGACTGGCTCGCCGCGCTCGTCGGCGACCTCGACGCCAACCGCACGCTGCTCGGCGACCTGCTCGCGCAGCACCTCCCGCAGGTGACGTGGCGCCCGATGGAGGCGACCTACCTCGCGTGGCTCGACTGCTCGGCGCTCGGCTGGCCCGACCCCTCGCGCGTCTTCCTCGAGCAGGGCCGGGTGGCGCTCAACCGTGGCCGCGACTTCGGGCAGGACAGCGCCGACCACGTGCGGCTCAACCTCGCCACCTCGCCAGAGATCCTCGTCGAGGCGGTCGAGCGGATGGGTCGGGCGGCGTCCGCGGGCTGACGCCGGTGGTGTGAGCAGGCCGTGAGCACGGCCCGGGGTCCATCGCCCCGAGCCGTATGGATGTCGTGAGGACGGGCGCGCGGGGGCGGCCCGCAGGCGTTGCATCGCAGGTGCGCCCGACCGGCGCCCGCCCGCCCCCGGCGAGCGGTCTCCCTTCGCCATCGGAGTCCTCACGGTGCTCGACCTCATCTACCTGGCGGCCGCGGTCGCCCTCTTCGCCCTCGTGGGCCTGCTCGCCCGGGCGGTGGAGCGGCTGTGATCGTCGTCGAGCTGCTCGCCGTCGTGCTCGGGGTCGCCGCGCTCGGCTACCTCCTGCTCGCCCTGCTCGCACCGGAGCGCTTCTGATGCAGGGCTGGCTCCTCCTCGCCTCCGTCGCGACCCTCGTCGTCGTCCTCGGCCTCCTCCACCGCCCCGTCGGCGACCACCTCGCCCGCACGTACACGAGCGAGCACGACTGGCGCGTCGAGCGGGCGGTCTACCGGGTCCTCGGCGTCGACCCCCGGCAGGGGCAGACCTGGCAGGCCTACCTGCGCGCCGTCCTCGCCTTCTCGCTCGTCGGGGTCCTCGGCCTGCACCTGCTGCTGCGCTCGCAGCAGTGGCTGCCGCTCTCGCAGGGGGCGACGACCCTCGACCCCGCCGTCGCGATGAGCACGGCGATCTCCTTCGTGACGAACACGAACTGGCAGGCCTACTCGGGCGAGACGCTCTCGCCGACGGTCCAGCTGCTCGGCCTCGTCGTGCAGAACTTCGTCTCCGCCGCCACGGGCATCGCCGTCGCGGTCGCGCTCGTGCGCGGCCTGGCCGGCGACCGGGCCAGCACCGTCGGCAACTTCTGGGTCGACCTCGTGCGCTCCTGCCTGCGGGTGCTGCTCCCGCTGGCCGTCGTCGGGGCCCTCGTCCTCGTCGCCGGCGGGGTGGTGCAGAACCTCGCGGGCTACACCGACGTGACGACGCTGGTCGGGGGCACGCAGTCCGTCCCCGGCGGCCCGGTCGCCTCGCAGGAGGCGATCAAGCTCCTCGGCACCAACGGCGGTGGGTACTACAACGCGAACTCGGCCCACCCCTTCGAGAACCCCAGCGGCTGGGTCTCGATGCTGCAGGCCCTCATGATCCTGCTCATCCCCTTCTCGTTGCCGCGCGCCTTCGGGCGGATGGTCGGGGACGTGCGCCAGGGGCGCGCGATCCTCGCCGCGATGGCCACCCTCTTCGCCGTCTCGATCTGCGCCCTGGGCTACCTCGAGCTGAGCGGTCGCGGCGCCGCTCCGCAGCTGGCCGGCGCCCCGATGGAGGGCAAGGAGGTGCGCTTCGGGCTCGCCCAGTCGGTCCTCTACGCGGGCTCGACGACGCTCACCTCGACCGGTGCGGTGAGCTCGATGCACGACAGCTACACCGCGCTCGGCGGCATGGTGCCGATGGTCAACATGCTCCTCGGCGAGATCGCGCCGGGCGGCGTCGGGTCGGGGCTGTACGGGATGCTCGTCGTCGCCGTCATCGCCGTCTTCGTCGCCGGGCTGCTCGTCGGGCGCACGCCGGAGTACCTCGGCAAGAAGATCGGGCCGCGCGAGATGACGCTGGCGAGCCTGTACATCCTCGTCATGCCGGTGCTCGTCCTCGGCGGTCTCGCCCTCAGCCTGGCCATCCCCGCCGCGCGCGAGAGCGTCACGGCGTCGATGGCCAACAGCGGCCCGCACGGGCTCTCCGAGCTCGTCTACGCCTACGCCTCGGCGGCGAACAACAACGGCTCCGCCTTCGCCGGGCTCACGGCGAGCACGCCGTGGCTCACCGGCGCCCTCGGCGTCGCGATGCTGCTCGGCCGCTTCGTGCCGGTCGTCCTCGTCCTCGCCCTCGCCGGCTCCCTCGGCGCGCAGCGCCCCGTCCCGGCGACCGCGGGCACCCTGCCGACGCACCGGCCGCTCTTCGTCGGACTGCTCGTCGGCACGGCGGTGCTCGTCACCGCCCTCGTCTTCTTCCCCGTCCTCACCCTCGGGCCCCTCGCAGAAGGACTGCTCTGATGTCCACCACGACCCGCACCCCCGCCCCGGCCGCCCCCGCGGCACGGCCCGCCCCTCGGCGCACCCTCACCCCGGCCCAGCTGCGCGCCGCCCTGCCCGGCGCGGTGCGCCGGCTCGACCCGCGGACGCTGTGGCACACGCCGGTCATCCTCGTCGTATGGGTCGGTGCCGCGCTGACGACCCTCACCGCGGTCGTCGAGCCGCTCACCGGCGGACCGGCCAGCTCCGGCGGCTCGTCGATGCCCGGGTCCTTCGCGGCACTCGTCGCCCTGTGGCTGTGGCTCACCGTTCTCTTCGCCGGGCTCGCCGAGTCGGTCGCGGAGGGCCGCGGCAAGGCCCAGGCGGACTCGCTGCGGGCCACCCGCACGAGCACGACGGCCCACCTCGTCACCGGCTACCACCCGGCCGACCCCGGGGCCGAGCGCACCGCCACCCGCGAGGTGTCCTCGGCCGACCTCACCGTCGGCGACGTCGTCGTCGTGAGCGCCGGCGAGCTCGTGCCCGGTGATGGCGACGTCATCCACGGCATCGCCAGCGTCGACGAGTCGGCGATCACCGGCGAGTCGGCGCCGGTCGTGCGCGAGTCCGGCGGCGACCGGTCCGCGGTGACCGGGGGCACGCGCGTGCTGTCCGACCGGGTCGTCGTGCAGATCACCTCGCGCCCGGGCGAGACCTTCGTCGACCGGATGATCGCGCTCGTCGAGGGCTCCTCACGTCAGCGCACGCCGAACGAGATCGCGCTGAACATCCTCCTCGCCTCGCTGTCGATCGTCTTCGTCGTCGTCGTGCTGACGCTCAACCCCGTCGCCTCCCTCGTCGCCGAGCCGGCCAGCGTCGCCGTGCTCGTCGCCCTGCTCGTCTGCCTCATCCCGACGACCATCGGCGGGCTGCTGTCGGCGATCGGCATCGCCGGCATGGACCGGCTCGTCCAGCGCGGGGTCCTCGCGATGAGCGGGCGGGCCGTCGAGGCAGCGGGCGACGTGACGACCCTGCTCCTGGACAAGACCGGCACCATCACCTACGGCAACCGCCGCGCGAGCGCCTTCGTCGCGCTCGACGGCGTGCCGCCCGGAGCGCTCGTCGAGGCCGCGGTGCTCTCCTCCGGCGGCGACCCGACCCCCGAGGGCGCGTCGATCCTCGACCTCGCCCGCGCGGACGGGGTCGACCCCGCCCTCGTCCCCGGCGGCGAGGTCGTCCCCTTCACGGCGCAGACCCGCATGTCGGGGCTGGACCTGCCCGACGGCACCCAGGTGCGCAAGGGCGCGGCGAGCGCGGTCCTCGCCTGGCTCGACGCGGCCGGCTCCGCCCCGGTCGGGCCGGCACGGGCCGAGCTCGACGCCCACGTCGAGCGGATCTCGGGATCGGGCGGGACACCCCTCGTCGTCGCGACCCTCGCGCCCCAGGGTGCGGGCCGCGTCCTCGGGGTGGTGCACCTCAAGGACGTCGTCAAGGACGGCCTCGTGGAGCGCTTCGCCGAGCTGCGGGCGATGGGCATCCGCACGGTGATGATCACCGGCGACAACCCCCTCACCGCCGCCGCGATCGCGGCCGAGGCGGGCGTCGACGACGTGCTCGCCGAGGCCACGCCCGAGGACAAGCTCGCCTACATCCGCCGAGAGCAGGAGGGCGGCCAGCTCGTCGCGATGACGGGGGACGGCACGAACGACGCGCCCGCGCTCGCGCAGGCCGACGTCGGCGTGGCCATGGCGTCGGGCACGTCGGCGGCCAAGGAGGCCGGCAACATGGTCGACCTCGACTCCGACCCAACGAAGCTCATCGAGATCGTCGCCATCGGCAAGCAGCTGCTCCTCACCCGCGGTGCCCTGACGACCTTCTCGATCGCCAACGACGTCGCGAAGTACTTCGCGATCATCCCGGCGATGTTCGCCGGGGTCTTCCCCGGCCTCGAGGCACTTGACGTCCTGCACCTGCACTCCCCCGCCTCCGCCGTGCTCTCCGCGGTGATCTTCAACGCCGTCGTCATCGTCGCGCTCGTGCCCCTCGCCCTGCGCGGGGTGCGCTACCGACCGCGTCCCGCGGCCGAGGTCCTCGGCCGCAACCTCGCCGTCTACGGGATCGGCGGGGTCTTCACCCCCTTCGTCGGCATCTGGCTCGTCGACCAGCTCGTCCGCCTCCTGCCCGGCTTCTGAGACCCAAGGAACCCCTCATGCCCCTCCTCGCCCGCGGCACCGCCCGCACCCTGTGGGTCGCGACCCGCGCCCTGCTCCTGCTCACCCTCGTCCTCGGCCTGGGCTACACCGGCGCCGTCACCGCGGCCGCCCAGCTCGTCGTGCCCGGCCGCGCCGACGGCTCGCTCGTGCACGACCGCGACGGCCGTGTCGTCGGCTCCTCCCTGCTCGGCCAGTCCTTCACCGACGCGAGGGGCGTCGCCCTGCCCGGGTACTTCCAGTCGCGGCCGTCGGCCGCCGGTGACGGCTACGACGGGAGAGCCTCCGGCGGCTCCAACCTCGGGCCACAGGACCCGGGTCTCGTCGCGACGATCCGCGAGCGGCGTGCGGAGGTCGCCGAGCGCGAAGGGGTGTCGCCCTCGGCCGTCCCGGCCGACGCCGTCACCGCGTCCGCCTCGGGCCTCGACCCGCACATCAGCCCTCGGTACGCGCAGATCCAGGTCCCGCGGGTGGCGCGCGAGCGCGGTCTGCCGCAGGCCGAGGTGCGCCGGCTCGTCGCCGAGCACACCCGCGGGCGCGACCTCGGATATCTCGGCGACCCCGCCGTCGACGTGCTCGCGCTTAACCTGTCCCTCGACGAGCTGGAGGAGTGAGATGACCCGGGGACGGCTGCGGGTGCTGCTCGGCGCCGCCCCCGGCGTCGGCAAGACGTGCACGATGCTCGAGGAGGGGCGCCGGCTGCGCGCCGACGGGCGCGACGTCGTCGTCGGGCTCGTCGAGACGCACGGACGCGCGGCGACCGCCGCGATGGTCGAGGGCCTCGAGGTCGTGCCGCGCACCCTCGTCACCCACCGGGGGCTCGAGCTCGCCGAGATGGATCTCGAGGGGGTGCTCGCCCGCGCCCCCCAGGTCGCCCTCGTCGACGAGCTCGCGCACACGAACGCCCCGGGCTCGCACCACGCGAAGCGCTGGCAGGACGTCGACGCCCTGCTCGACGCCGGGGTCGACGTCATCACGACGGTGAACATCCAGCACATCGAGTCGCTCCACGACGTCGTCGAGCAGATCACCGGCGTGCCGCAGTCCGAGACGACGCCCGACGCCTTCTTGCGCCGGGCCGACCAGGTCGAGGTCGTCGACCTCGCCCCGCAGGCGCTGCGCGACCGGCTCCTCGGCGGGGTCGTCTACCCGGCCGAGCGGGTGGACGCCGCGCTGTCGAACTACTTCCGGCTCGGCAACCTCATCGCGCTGCGCGAGCTCGCCCTGCTGTGGCTGGCCGACGAGGTCGACGAGGCGCTGCGCCGCTACCGCGACGAGCACGACATCGACGCGACCTGGCAGGCCCGCGAGCGCGTCGTCGTCGCGCTCACCGGAGGGCCGGAGGGCGAGACGCTCCTGCGACGCGGTGCACGGATCGCCGCACGGTCGTCCGGCGGGGGGCTGCACGCGGTCCACGTCACGGCCCAGGACGGGCTGCGGGCCCCGGACCCCGCGGCGCTCGTGCAGCAGCGGGCCCTCGTCGAGCAGCTCGGCGGCAGCTACCACCAGGTCGTGGGCGACGACGTGCCGGCTGCGCTCGTCGACTTCGCCCGGTCGGTCGACGCCACCCAGCTCGTCATCGGGGTGAGCCGCCGGGGCCGGCTCGCCGCTGCGCTCACCGGCCCGGGCATCGGCGCGACGGTGGTGCGCGAGTCCGGCGACATCGACGTCCACATCGTCACGCACTCGGCGGCAGGTGGTCGCTTCGCGCTGCCGCCGGTCGGGGGCGCGCTCAGCCTGCGCCGACGGGCCCTCGGGATGCTCCTCGCGCTCCTGGGCGGCCCGCTGCTCACCTGGCTGCTCGTCGCGCTGCGCAGCCCGGAGTCGATCACGAGCGACGTCCTCAGCTACCAGCTGCTCGTCGTCGTCGTCGCGCTCGTCGGAGGGCTGTGGCCCGCGCTCTTCGCCGCGGTGCTCTCGGCGGTCACGCTCGACTTCTTCTTCATCGACCCGCTCTACACGGTGACGATCGCCGACCCGCTGCACCTCCTCGCGCTGCTCCTCTACGTGACCATCGCGGCGCTCGTGAGCGTCGTCGTCGACCGCGCCGCCCGACGCTCGCGCACGGCGCGACGGGCGGCGGCGGAGTCCGAGCTCGTCCAGACCGTCGCCGGCAGCGTCGTGCGCGGCGACGACGCGGTCCAGGCCCTCGTCGACCAGACCCGCGAGGCGCTCCACCTGCGCGGGGCCCGGGTCCTCGCGGGCGAGGAGGTGCTCGCGAGCGCCGGAGAGGTCGACCTCGCCGGCTCCGCGCCCGTGAGCACCCTCGACCTCGCGCCGGGCACGACCCTCGAGCTCACCGGCGAGGTGGCCGCGAGCGAGCGCCGCCTGCTCGGCGTCGTCGCCGCCCAGCTCACCGCGGCCCTCGAGCACCAGCGCCTCACCGAGACCGCCCGCGAGATCGAGCCCATCGCCGCCTCGGACCGGGTCCGCGGCGCCCTGCTGTCGGCCCTCAGCCACGACCTGCGCCGCCCGCTCGCGGCGGCCACCGCCGCGGTCGGCGGGGTGCGGGCGGCGGGGCCGGACCTGCGCGAGGAGGACCGCCGCGAGCTGCTCGACACCGCCGAGGAGAGCCTGGCCGCGCTTTCGGCCCTCATGTCCGACCTGCTCGACGTCAGCCGGCTCAGCTCGGGCGTGCTCACCATCGCGACGACGCCGACCGACCCGGCCGAGGCGATCGCGCCGGCGCTCGACGAGCTCGGCCTCGGCCCCGCGCAGGTGCGACTCGCGCTCGCCCACGACGAGGTCGAGGTGCTCGCCGACCCGGTGCTCCTCCAGCGGGTCGTCGTCAACCTCCTCACCAACGCGGTGCGGCACTCACCGCCGGACGAGCCCGTGCTCGTATCGACGAGCACCTTCGGCGGGCGGCTGGAGATCCGCGTCGCCGACCGCGGCCCGGGCATCGCGCAGGACCGGCGCGACGAGGTCTTCCTGCCCTTCCAGCGGCTCGGCGACACCGACAACACGACGGGTCTCGGGCTCGGTCTGGCGCTCTCGCGCGGCTTCGTCGAGGGCATGCACGGCCGGCTCACGCCGGAGGACACGCCCGGCGGAGGCCTCACCATGGTCGTCTCGCTCCCCGTCCACGACCCCTCGCAGGAGGCCCGGTGAAGATCCTCGTCGCCGACGACGACCCGCAGATCCTGCGCGCGCTGCGTATCACCCTCACGGCGAAGGGGTACGACGTCGTCACCGCGCTCGACGGCGCCCAGGCGGTCGCCGCGGCCGTCGACCAGCAGCCCGACCTCGTCCTGCTCGACCTCGGGATGCCCCGGCTCGACGGCGTCGAGGTCATCCACGCCATCCGGGGCTGGTCGCAGGCCCCGATCCTCGTCGTCTCCGGCCGGGCCGGCTCGGCCGACAAGGTCGAGGCGCTCGACGCGGGCGCCGACGACTACGTCACCAAGCCCTTCGCCGTCGACGAGCTGCTCGCCCGGGTGCGCGCCCTCACCCGGCGCGTCCCCCAGGCCGCCGAGACCCCGGCGGTGCGCCTCGGCGAGGTGACGGTCGACCTCGCGGCCCGCAGCGTCGTACGCGAAGGGGAGGGCGGCCGTCAGCACGTCCGCCTCACCCCCACCGAGTGGCAGGTCCTCGAGATCCTCGTGCGCAACCCCGGCCGCCTCGTCACCCGGCAGACCCTGCTGACGAGCATCTGGGGCAGCGAGCACGTCGCCGACACCGGATACCTGCGCCTGTACGTCTCGCAGCTGCGCAAGAAGCTCGAGCCCGACCCCGCGCACCCGCGCCACCTGCTCACCGAGGCCGGCATGGGGTACCGCCTCGAGCTCGACGGCTGAGCACGGGTCCGGGGTCCCCCCTGACGCCCCGCTGCGCCGCCGCGCGACCGTAAGGTCGGCAGCCCCGGGGCCACCGGGGCACCCGACCCGAAGGAGACAGACGTGAGTGAGTACAGCGCGGAAGAGCTCGACGCCGCACGCGAGGCCGCCCAGAACGCCGTGGACACCGCGACCTCCTGGGACTACAGCGCCGGCGAGACGAAGATCGCCGACAAGCTGCGCGAGGGCCTCGACGAGGCGCAGGTCGAGGTCGAGCCCGCAGAGCTCGAGCGGCTCGTCGCCGAGATCGACGCCCTGAGCACCGACGAGAGCGCCGGTCCCCCGACCGTGCGCGCCGCCACGCCGCGCTGAGGAGGCCCCCGATGACGCACCCGAGCGACGAGGCCGGGCACGGCGGACCGGTGACGACCCACGACCGGAGCGCTGAGATCGAGCAGAGATCGGCGGGCGAGAGAGCCGAAGGGGTGCCACAGGGCCGCCGACGTCGGCAGTGGGTGGGCCTGGGTGCCGGTGTCGCGCTCGGGCTGCTCGTCTACCTGGCGATCCCCGGGGACGCGGGCCACCCGGCGCGTCTCACGGCCGCGGTCGCCGTCGTCATGGGCGTGTGGTGGATGACCGAGGCGATCCCCATCCCGGCGACGGCCCTGCTGCCCCTCGTCGTCTTCCCCACGCTCGGGAGCGACGTCTCGGTCGACGACGTCGGGGCGTCGTACGGCAACAACATCATCTTCCTCTTCATGGGCGGCTTCCTGCTCGCGCTGGCGATGCAGCGCTGGAACCTCCACCGTCGCATCGCGCTGCGCACGGTGTCGCTCATGGGCACCCGCCCTGCGATGGTCGTCGCCGGCTTCATGATCGCCACCGGCTTCCTGTCGATGTGGGTGTCGAACACCGCGACCGCGGTGATGATGCTGCCCATCGGCGTCTCCGTGCTCGCCCTCGTCGCCACGCTCTCCGACGACGTCGAGGACCCGGGCGAGGACGGCGCGGCGGTGCGCAGCAGCCCCTTCGGCACCGCGCTCGTGCTCGGCATCGCCTACGCCGCGTCCATCGGGTCGCTCGCGACGATCATCGGCACGCCGCCGAACACCCTGCTCGTCGGCTACCTCGAGGACGCCCACGACATCTCCATCGGCTTCGGCCAGTGGATGCTCGCGGGGCTCCCGCTCGCGGTCATCTTCCTCACCATCACCTGGGTGCTGCTGACGAAGGTCTTCTTCCGTCCCGAGATCGACGACATCCCGGGCGGTCGAGAGCTCATCCGGGACGAGCTCGAGGCCCTCGGGCCGATGTCGCGCGGCGAGATCCGGGTGACCGTGATCTTCGTCCTCGCCGCCCTGTCCTGGGTCTTCGTGCCGCTCGTCTCCGACTGGCTCGGCGCCGAGTCCGCACCGATCAGCGACGCCGGCATCGCCATGGTCGTCGGGCTGCTGCTCTTCGTCCTGCCGGCCGGGGCCGAGCCCGGGGTCCGGCTGCTCGACTGGGAGAGCGCGCTCGAGCTGCCCTGGGGCGTCCTGCTGCTCTTCGGCGGGGGCCTGGCGCTCTCCGGGCAGTTCAGCTCCAGCGGCCTGACGGAGTGGATCGGCCAGCAGGCCGGCGGTCTCGGGTGGATCCCGACGCTGCTCCTCGTCGCCCTGGTGACCACCGCGATCCTCTTCCTCACCGAGATCACGAGCAACACGGCGACGGCCGCCACCTTCCTCCCGGTGGCGGGTGGCATCGCCCTGGGCACCGGCCTGGACCCGATGCTGCTCGCCGTGCCGGTCGCGCTGTCGGCCACCTGCGCCTTCATGCTGCCGGTGGCGACACCGCCCAACGCCGTGGCCTACGGCAGCGGCTACGTGACGATCGGGTCGATGATCAAGGGCGGGCTCTGGCTCAACCTCATCGCGATCGTCCTCGTCACGGGCTTCACCTACACCCTCTTCACCTGGTTCCTCGGGATCACGATCTAGGCCCGAGGGGGGTCACAGGGCGAGCAGGCCTCTCAGGCAGGCGAGCGCCCCTCCCGCTGCGGCGACCCCGACGGCCAGCCGTCGGGCCGCCGTGGCGGGGACCCGTGCGGCGAGCACCCGGCCGAGGACCACCCCGACCGGTGCCGCGGCCACGACGAGCCCGCACACCCAGACGGAGGGCAGGGCGCCCAGCGGAACCGCGCCGGAGCTCGCCTTGACGAGGAGGGAGGTCGCGTTGGCGGCGAGGTAGACCGGCTGGAGGGTCGCGGCGAAGGATCGCTGCTCCCACCTCGTCGCGAGCGCGTAGGCGGTCATCGCCGGGCCGGCGACACCGGAGGTCGTGTTCATGAAGCCGGCGGCCAGCCCGGCCGCCACGCCTGCCCCGGGCCCGTCGAGACGACGTCGCCGTGCGAGCACCGCGCTGGCGGCCATCGCGAGCAGCACGCTCGAGCCGACGACGACGTCGAGCCAGGCCTCGCGGAAGGCACCGACGGCGGCTGCCCCGACGCACGACCCGACGACGACGAGCGGGGCCAGCCGACCCCATCGCCGCCAGTCGACGTCACCACGCATCGCGACGAGGACGAGCACCGCGGTGACGACGGCGACGACGTTGCTCAGGGTGACCCCGACCGCCGGCCCGACGAGCAGGGTCAGGCTCGGGGCGACCACGAGCCCCAGGCCCATGCCGGAGATCCGTTGCAGCGCGGCGCCGGCGATCACGGCGGCGCACATCGCAGCGAGCACGGCGGCGGTCATCGGGCGATCCTCGCAGCCGGTGCGCCGACGCCAGGGACGCGGGGGCCGGCGGACTCAGGCGGCGGACTCAGCCGGTGGACGCAGCCGGTGCACTCAGCCGGCGGGCTCGACGAGGGCGCGGACGAGCTCGCCGGCCCGCTCCTGCACCCGCGGGTCCACCCCGCGGTGAGCCACTCCCCCTTCGAGCAGGAGGAAGACGTGCTCGGCCAGACCGGCCGGGTCGTCCCCGCCGAGGCCGTCCTCGCGCAGCAGCCGCTCGAGGAGGTCGCGCACGGCCCGCTTGTGCTCGCGCACGACGTCGAGACCGGCGTGGTTTGTGGGAAGCTCGGCCGCGGCGTTGAGGAACCCGCAGCCGCGGTCAACCGGGAGCGGGTCGTGCGCGTAGGCCTCGACGACGGCGAGCACCCGGGGGGCGTCGGCATCGGCCAGCCGCTCCTGCAGGCGCCCCCACCACTGCTCGTGGCGACCCCGGAGGTAGGCGACGACGAGCGCGTCCTTGGACCCGAATCGGTCGTAGAGGGTGCGCTTGGTGACGCCTGACTCCGCGGCGATCGTGTCGACCCCGACGGCGTGGATCCCGCGCCGGTAGAAGAGCTCGGAGGCGGTCTCGAGGATCCGGCGGGCACCCGGTGTGAGATCCGCGCCCGCGCTCGTCGTGGGTGGCATCGCTCCCCCTTCGTCGCTCGACGGCCAGCCGACCGTCCTCTCCTCCGCACCACCATCTCACAGACCGGTGTAGCGTCGGGGCAATGGTTCACCGATCTGTGAAGTCACCCACCGACGAGGCGCACCGCACCGCGCCCGATGCCCCGTCGGCGATCCGGCTCGCGGCGGTGGGGATGTGCCTCGTCGGGGTCTGCTACGGGTTGGCCCGCTTCGCCTACGGGCTCTTCGTGCCGGCCTTCCGCGAGGACTTCGACCTCGGACCCACGGCCACCGGAGCCGTCGCGTCCGGCTCCTACGTCGCGTACTGCCTCGCCGTGGTCGCCGCGACGGTGCTCACCCCGCGCCTCGGTGCCCGCAGGGTGGCCGTGGCCGCCGGGACGGTCGCCACGGCTGGGACGGCACTCGTCGCGCTGGCCCCGACCTCGGCGGTCCTCGGCGCCGGGGTGCTGCTCGCCGGCGCGAGCACGGGCGTCGCCTCTCCCCCGCTGGCCCACGCCGTCGCCCGCACCGTCCGCGCGGCGCGGCGCGATCGCACGCAGGCGGTCGTCAACGCCGGCACGGGGCTGGGTGTCGCCGTGGCCGGCCCCGTCGCGCTCGTCGCGCAGGACAGCTGGCGGGCTGCGTGGGCGGTCTTCGCCCTCCTCGCCGCGGCGACGACCTTCTGGGCGGCCCGGGTCGTCCCGCCGGCGCGCGACGACGGCGCGTCGGTGCCCTCCCTCCTCCCCCGCCCGCTCCTGCCGGTCGGGGCCGGACGACTGCTCCTCGGCGCTGCCGTCATGGGCCTGGCGAGCGCGGCGGTGTGGGCCTTCGGGCTCGACCTCCTCGTGACTGAGGGCGGCACGGGCCCGACGACCGCCCGTCTCGCCTGGGTGCTGCTCGGCGTCCTCGGGGTGCTCGGCGCGGCCGCCGGCGACCTCGAGGCCCGGCTGGGCCCGGCGAGGGCGTGGACCACGACGACGGTCGCGCTGGCGGGCGCCACCGCCGTCCTCGCGCTCGCCCCCGGCACGCCCGCACTCACCCACCCCGCCGCCGCCGTCTTCGGGGGCTCCTACATCGCGATGTCCGGCCTGCTCCTCCTGGGCGGCACTCGGGTGTACTCCGACGAGCCGTCCGCGGGCGTCGGCATCGCCTTCCTCGTGCTCGCGCTCGGCCAGGCGGCCGGCTCGCTCGCCCTCGGCGCGCTCGCCTCGGGCACGGGGCTGCGCACCGCCGTCCTCGTGGCCGCCGGGGTCGGGCTCATCGGCGCCCTCGCGCCGCCGCGGACGTCCTGAGATCGCGCCCGGGGACACGACGAGGCCCGGTGGACCATGTGGTCCACCGGGCCTCGTCTCGTGCTCTGCACGCCGTCGGGATGACAGGATTTGAACCTGCGACCCCTTGACCCCCAGTCAAGTGCGCTACCAAGCTGCGCCACATCCCGGTGTGCTGTGAAGCCGCCCCGTCGCCGGAGCGAAGTCACTCTAACTCAGCCGTCCCGCGTCTTCGTAATCGGCCCGGGTCGGGCCGCGGGCCGGCCCCCTTCGCCCGAGACGACGGGGGCCGCGGACCGGCTCAGCGCTCGCGACGACGACGCTCGCGCACCCGCACGGAGATCTCGACGGGCGTGCCCTCGAAGCCGAACTCCTCGCGCAGCCGGCGCTCGAGGAAGCGGCGGTACCCGGCCTCGATGAAGCCGGACGCGAAGACGACGAAGCGCGGCGGACGGGTCGAGGCCTGCGTCGCGAAGAGGATGCGGGGCTGCTTGCCCCCGCGCACCGGGTGCGGGTGCCCGGAGACGATCTCGCCCATGACGGCGTTGAGCCGACCGGTCGGCACGCGGGTGTCCCACGACGTCAGCGCGACGTCGAGGGCCGGCACGAGCTTGTCGACGTGGCGGCCGGTGCGCGCCGAGAGGTTGACGCGCGGCGCCCACTGCACCTGGACGAGCTCGCGCTCGATCTCGCGCTCGAGGTAGTAGCGCCGCTCCTCGTCGAGCAGGTCCCACTTGTTGTAGGCGATGACGAGGGCTCGGCCGGTCTCGACGACCTGGCTGATGACGCGCAGGTCCTGCTCGGCGATGGCCTCCTCGGCGTCGATGAGCACGACGGCGACCTCGGCCTTCTCGAGCGCGGTCTGCGTGCGCAGCGAGGCGTAGAAGTCGGCGCCCTTCGTCTGGTGGACGCGGCGTCGGATGCCGGCGGTGTCGACGAAGCGCCAGGTGCGCCCGCCGAGCTCGACGAGCTCGTCGACCGGGTCGCGGGTCGTGCCCGCGACGTTGTCGACGACGACGCGCTCCTCGCCGGCGAGCTTGTTGAGCAGCGAGGACTTGCCGACGTTCGGGCGGCCGACGAGGGCGACGCGCCGGGGACCGCCGACCGGCATCGGCTCGGCGACCATCGAGCGGTCCGGGAGCACCTCGAGGACGGCGTCGAGGGCGTCACCGCTGCCGCGGCCGTGCAGGGCGGAGACGGGCCAGGGCTGACCGAGGCCGAGGTTCCACAGCGCGGCCGCCTCGCCCTCCATGCGCATGTCGTCGACCTTGTTGGCGACGAGGACGACGGGCTTGCCGGCGCGGCGCAGCAGGCGCACGACGGCCTCGTCGTCGTCGGTCGCGCCGACGGTCGCGTCGACGACGAAGAGGACGACGTCGGCCATGTCGATGGCGACCTCGGCCTGCTCGGCGACCTTGAGGTGGATGCCCGTGGCGGTGGCCTCCCAGCCGCCGGTGTCGATCATCGTGAAGCGGCGCCCGGACCACTCGCCCTCGTAGGCGACCCGGTCGCGGGTGACGCCGGGCACGTCCTCGACGACGGCCTCGCGGCGGCGCAGGATGCGGTTGACGAGGGTCGACTTGCCGACGTTCGGGCGGCCGACGATCGCGACGACGGGCAGCTCGCCCTCGTAGAGCTCGTCGGGCTGCTCCTGGAATCCGTCGACGAGCGCCTGGTCCTCGGGCGTGAGCTCGAAGTCCTCGAGCCCCGCACGCAGCACGCGCTCGACGCCCTCGTCGTCGGCGGCGCCGAGGTCGGCGGGCTTCGGGCTCTGGCTGTCCACGGGTCTCTCCTGGCGGGTCGAGGCGAAGGGGGCGGACCGGCCGGGTCGGCGCGTGTCCACCCCCATTGTCGCAGCCCCGCGGACCTCGGCGGTCCCCTCGGGCGCGTCGGTGCCCGGTCAGCCCGCGGGACGCACCGCGTCGACGGCGGCGATGGCGGCCGCCACGCTCTCCTCGAAGGTCATCTCGGAGGTGTCGAGCGTGAGCACCCCGTCGGCGGCGACGAGGAACTGCGAGACCGTCGAGTCGTCGCGGTCACGACGCACGACCTCGTCGCGGGTCGCCTCCAGCGTCTGCTCGTCGGCGCCGCCGTGCAGCTCGACGGTGCGCCGGCGCAGTCGGGCCTCCTCGCTCGCGGTGAGGAGCAGACGCACGTCGGCGTCGGGGGCGACGACGGTCGTCACGTCACGCCCCTCGGCGACGACGCTGCCCTGCTCGTCGCCGATGACGGTGATGAGATCGCGCTGCTGCTCCTGGAGGGCGACGCGGACCCCGGGGTTGGTGGCGACGGCAGAGACCTGCGCGCTGATCTGCGAGGTACGGATCGCCTCGGTGACGTCCTCGTCGCCGACGAGGACCCCGGGCTCGGCCGGGTCGGCGCTCATCGCGAGCGGCAGGTCCCGTGCGGCCGCGGCGACGGCGTCGAGGTCGGTGAGGTCGACCCCGGACTCGAGGCACCACCACGTGAGGGCGCGGTACATCGCCCCGGTGTCGAGGTAGCCGCCCCCGAGGTGGGCGGCGACGGCCCGGGAGACGCTGGACTTGCCGGACCCGGAGGGACCGTCGACGGCGACGACGAAGGGGGCGCTCATGGGTGTCGATCCTAGGCGGGGCTCAGGAGTGCAGCTGCCAGCCCCGGGCCAGCAGGGCGTCCTCGAGCGGGCCGGCGGCGGCCGGCACGACGGAGACCTCCGCGACGCCGAAGGGCAGGCCCAGGCCGTGGTCGAGGCGCAGGTCCTCGAGGTTGATGCCGGCCTCGCCGATGTCGGCGAAGAGCCGGGCGAGCTCGCCGGGCCGGTCGTCGACGACGACGCTGACGATCGTGTAGGCCGTGGGCGCGGCGCCGTGCTTGCCCGGGATCCGGGAGTGCCCGGCGTTGCCGTCGGCGATGGCGCGGGCGAGGACGGCCCGGGCCCCCGGCGCGTCCTCGTCGAGGCCGTGCTCGAGGTCTCCGAGCGCGCCGATGACGCCGTCGAGCTCGTCGCGCAGGCTGGTGAGCACGGCCCGCACGGAGCCGGCGTTGCCGGCGAGGATCTGGGTCCACAGCCCGGGGTCGCTCGCCGCGATCCGGGTGACGTCGCGCACGCCCTGGCCGGCCAGGCCGACCGCGTGCTCGCTCAGCGGCTCGAGGCGTGCGGCTACGAGGCTCGCGGCGAGCTGGGGCACGTGCGAGACGGCGGCGACGGCGGCGTCGTGCTCGTCGGGCGTGAGCCGGCTGACGACGGACCCGACGGCCCGGGCGACGCGCTCGACGCGCTTCACCGCGGCGGGATCGGTGCCCTCGTCGGCGCAGACGACCCAGGCGCGACCCTCGAAGAGGTCGGGTCGCGCGGCGATGGCCCCGCTGCGCTCGCGCCCGGCCATCGGGTGCGAGCCGACGTAGCGCTCCAGGGGTGCGCCCAGACGCACGAGGTCGTGCCGGATGACCCCCTTGACGGAGGCGACGTCGGTGACCGTCGCCCCCGGCCAGCGGCGCAGGGCGTCGGCGACCACCGTCGGGGTGATGTCCGGCGGGGTCGCGACGACGACGAGGTCGGGCTCCGGGTGGCCGTCGTCGTCGTAGCCCAGGCGCGGCCCGAGCCGGCCCGCGCCGAGATCCCGGGCGAGGGTCATCGCCGTCACCGACTGGTCCTGCAGGACCGGCTCGGCGCCGGCCCGGCGCAGGGCGAGACCGATCGACGCGCCGATGAGACCGGTGCCGATGATCCAGACCTGCGGGAGCGCCTCGGCGCCGCTGCTCACAAGCCGACCGCCTTGTACAGCTGGCCGATCTCGCGCCGGCTGAGCGCCCGCCAGCGGCCGGACTTCGTCTGCCCGAGCTCGACGGGGCCGACCTGCACCCGGGTGAGGGTGAGCACGGGGTGCCCGACCTCCTCCATGAGCCGGCGCACAATGTGGTTGCGGCCCTCGTGCAGGACGATCTCGACGACCGCCTTGCCCGGGGTCGAGGCGACGACGGAGAAGGAGTCGACCTTCACCGGTCCGTCCTCGAGCTGGACGCCGGCGCGCAGCGTCTTGCCGAGGTCGCGCGGCACCGGGCCGGAGACCTGGGCGACGTAGGTCTTGAGCACCCCGTAGCGGGGGTGCTGCAGGCGGTGGGCGAGGTCGCCGTCGTTGGTGAGGAGCAGCAGGCCCTCGGTGTCGGCGTCGAGCCGGCCGACGTGGAAGAGGCGCTCGGGGCGCTCCGCGACGTAGTCGCCCACCGACGGACGGCCGAGGTCGTCCGACATCGTCGTGACGACGCCGAGGGGCTTGTTGAAGGCGAGGTAGACCCGGCTCTCGTCGAGCTGGACCCGCTCCCCGTCGACGTGGACGGTCTGGCTCGAGGGGTCGACGCGGATGCCGAGCTCGGTGACGACCTGGCCGTCCACCTGTACCCGGCCCGCCGCGATGAGCTCCTCGCAGGCGCGCCGCGAGCCGACGCCCGCCCCGGCGAGCAGCTTCTGCAGGCGCACGCCGTCGGGCGCATGGACGTCGACCTCAGGTGCAGATCGAGGCTGCGGGGCGATCGTCGGCTGGCCCTGGCGTGAGCGCCCGGTCGTGCCGCGGTTGCCGCCGTCGGGGCGGCCACGGCGCGGGCCGCCGCCCTGGCGCGAGCCCCCCTGACCACCCGGTCGGGAACCTCCGGGACCCCCCTGACGTCGGCCGCCGCCTCCGCCGCCGCGGCGCTGTCCGTCGGCGGGGCTCATGCCCGGCCCTGCTCTGCGAGCTCGTCGATCATGTCTGCCTCCGGCAGGTAGGGAGCGATGGGCGGCAGGTCGTCGAGCGACTGCAGCCCCATCCGCTCGAGGAATGAGTCGGTGGTGCCGTACAGGGTCGAGCCGGACTCGCCGTCGTGGCTGACCTCGGTGATGAGCCCACGGGTGAGCAGGGTGCGCACGACGCCGTCGACGCTCACCCCGCGCACCGCGCTGATCCGGGCCCGGGAGATGGGCTGGCGGTAGGCGATGACAGCGAGCGTCTCCAGCGAGGCCTGGGTGAGCCGGGCCTGCTGCCCGTCGAGCACGAAGCGCTCGACGACCGATGCGTACGCGGGGTGCGAGTACAGGCGCCAGCCGCCGGCGACGGAGCGGATGGTCCACCCGCGGGTGCCGTCGGCGAGCTCGGCCTCGATCTCGGCGAGGGCGTCGCGCACCGTCTCGACGGTGACCTCGAGGGCGGAGGCGAGGGCGACCTCGCTCACCGGCTCCTCGACGACCATGAGGACCGCCTCGACGGCCCCCTTCGCCCCACCGGGCAGCTCGTCGACGTCGAGGGCGAGCTGGCCGCCCTCGTCGGGTGCGTCCGGGGCGATCTCGTCGGTCGTGCTCATCGCGGGTCTCCTGCCTCGACGGGCCGAGGGCCGGCGTCGTCCTGCTCGGGGGTCGCGCCCGCCGGGGTCTCCTCGGCGGTCGCAGCGGCCGGGATCTCCTGCGCGGCGGACCGCTCGAGGTCGGCCTCGTCGAACTCGTCGCTCACCTGCACGTCGCCGTCCTGGGCGCCGACCCAGCGCACCGTGAGCTCGCCGAGGGCCTCGGGCTGCTCGAAGGTCACCGCCTGCTCGCGGAAGAGCTCGAGCAGGGCGAGGAAGCGGGCGACGACGACGAGCGTGGAGTCGGCGTCGCGCACGAGGGTGCGGAAGGACGCCGACCCGTGCTCTCGCAGCCGCTCGGCGACGATGCCCGCCTGCTCGACGACGCTCACCGTCGGCGCGTGGAGGTGGGCCAGGCCGACCGTCGGCTCCTCGCGCGGGGTGAGCGCACGGGCGGCGATCATCGCCAGTTGCTCGGGGGTGATCGTGATGACGAGCTCGGGCAGCAGGCTGGCGAGCTGGGGCTCCAGCCCGGCCTGACGGGGCGTCATCCGGGCGCTGCGGCTCAGCTCGGCGGCGAAGCGACCGGCGACCTCCTTGAAGGCGCGGTACTGCAGCAGCCGGGCGAAGAGCAGGTCGCGGGCCTCGATGAGGGCGAGGTCCTCCTCGTCGTCCTCGCGGCTCGTCGGCAGCAGCCGGGCGGCCTTGAGGTCGAGCAGGGTCGCGGCGACGAGGAGGAACTCCGAGGTCTGGCCGAGGTCGAGCTCGGCCTGGCTCTCGCGGATCGCCCGCAGGTGCACCATGAACTCGTCGGTGACCTTGGCCAGCGCGATCTCGGTGATGTCGAGCTGGTGCTTGCTGATGAGCCCGAGGAGGAGGTCGAAGGGACCCTCGTAGTTCTCGAGGTGGACGGTGAAGGCCTGCGAGGCGGCCCGCCGGGTGATCACTCCCCCCGGGACGGCCTCGGTCTCGGCGGGGACCGCCGCGGGCGGGTCGAGCAGCGCCGGGTCGAATGCCGGGAGCTCGGTCATCGGCTCAGGCAGCCCCACCGCGGGCGATGAGCTCGCGGGCGAGCTGGCGGTAGGCGTTGGCGCCGTTGTGCGCCGTCGCGTACGTCGTGATCGGCTCCGCGGCGAGCGTGGCGTCGGGGAACTTCACGGTGCGCGAGATGACGGTGTGGAAGACGCGCTCGCTGAAGTGGTCGACGACGCTGCTGACGACCTCGCGGCTGTGCAGGGTCCGGCCGTCGTACATCGTCGCGAGGATGCCGTCGATCTCCAGGCGCGGGTTGAGCCGGTCCTGGATCTTCTCGATGGTCTCGACGAGCAGGGCGACCCCGCGCATCGCGAAGTACTCGGTCTCGAGCGGGATGATGACGCCGTGCGCCGCCGTGAGGGCGTTGACGGTGAGCAGCCCGAGGCTGGGCTGGCAGTCGATGAGCACGACGTCGTAGTCGTCGAGGACGGGGCGCAGGACCCGGGCGAGGATCTGCTCGCGGGCGACCTCGCCGACGAGCTGCACCTCGGCCGCGGAGAGGTCGATGTTCGCCGGGACGACGTCCAGGCCCTGGACGTTCGTGCGCTGGATGACCTCGCGGATGTCGTGACGGCGCTCGACGAGGAGGTTGTAGATCGTCACGTCGAGGGTGTGGGTCGGCACGCCGAGACCCACGGAGAGCGCGCCCTGGGGGTCGAAGTCGACGAGGAGGACCTTGCGACCGAGCTCGGCGAGCGCGGCGCCGAGGTTGATCGTCGTCGTCGTCTTGCCGACGCCGCCCTTCTGGTTGCACATCGCGATGATGCGCGCCGGGCCGTGCGCGGTCAGCGGAGCGGGCTCCGGGAAGTCGGGGAGAGGTCGACCCGTGGGGCCGACCTGGACCGTGCCGTGCTCGAGCTCGAGCGGCGGCGTCACCTCTGGTGCCACGTGCTGATCACTCCATCGCCGTACGTCGGTCAGCCTCACGCTGATCGAGGCGACCCTACCAGCGGCGCCGGTGGGTCTCCTGGTCGGCGAGCGCCGGGGCCCTCCGTCCGCTCCGGCGCGGGAGCGCTGCGTGTCACCGGGCGCGGGGGTGGCTCTGCGCGTAGACCTCGCGGAGCTGCTGCACCGTGACCATCGTGTAGATCTGGGTCGTCGTCACCGAGGCGTGGCCGAGCAGCTCCTGGACGACCCGGACGTCGGCGCCCCCGTCGAGCAGGTGGGTGGCGAAGGAGTGGCGCAGGGTGTGCGGCGAGATCTCGCCTCGCAGCCGGGCCCGGCCGGCGGTCGCGCTGATGATCGCCCACGCGCTCTGCCGCGACAGCCGGGTGCCGCGGCGGTTGAGGAAGAGGGCGGGGCCACCGCGCCCTTTCGCCAGCATCTCGGGACGCCCGCGGACGAGCCACGCCGAGACCGCCTCGGTGGCGTAGCTGCCGAGCGGCACGACGCGCTCCTTGCTCCCCTTGCCGAAGAGCCGGACCGCCCCGGCGTCGAGGTCGACGTCGTCGACGTCGAGCCCGACCGCCTCGGAGATCCGCGCACCGCTGCCGTAGAGCACCTCGAGCAGGGCGCGGTCGCGCAGCGAGGACGAGCTGTCCCCCGGTCCGGTGGCGTCGATGAGTGCCGAGACCTCGGCGACGGAGATGGCCTTCGGCAGACGCGACGGGGGCCGCGGCGGCGCGACGTCGGCGGCCGGGTCGTCCGCGGCGAGCCCCTCGAGCGCGAGGAAGCGGTGCAGCCCGCGCACGGCCACGAGGGTGCGTGCCGCCGAGGTCGCCGCGAGCGGCGGGTGCTCCTCGCTCCCCCGGCGCAGGTCGGCGAGGAAGGACGCGACGTGCTCCTCGCGTACCTCGTCGGGTGCGGTGACGCCCGCCGCCTCGAGATGGCGCACGTAGCGCTGCGCGTCGCGGCGGTACGCGGCGAGGGTGTGCCGACTGACCCCGCGCTCGACGTCGAGGTGGGTCAGCCAGGTGCGCACCGCCCGGGCCATCGCGGTGGCCGCGGGCGGTGCCGACGACTGGGTCAGGCGAGGACCTCCGAGACGGGGGTGCACGCCATGTCGAAGGCGTCGGCGACGCCCTGGTAGGTCACGGCACCTGCGTGGGTGTTGAGGCCGGCCGCGAGCGCCGGGTCGGCCCGCATCGCGTCGCGCCAGCCGTGGTCGGCGAGCGCGGCGGCGTAGGACAGGGTCGCGTTGGTCAGCGCCCAGGTCGACGTCGAGGGGACGGCACCGGGCATGTTGGCCACGCAGTAGTACAGCGAGTCGTGGACCTCGAAGGTGGGGTCGGCGTGGGTCGTCGGGCGGCTGCCCTCGAAGCACCCGCCCTGGTCGATCGCGACGTCGACGAGGACCGAGCCGGGCTTCATCTGGCTGACCATCTCGTCGGTGACGAGCTTGGGGGCCTTCGCCCCGGGGATGAGCACCGTGCCGATGACGAGGTCGGCCCCGAGCACCTGCTCGCGCACGCTGAGCGCCGAGGAGGCGATCTGGTGGACGCGGTTGTCGTAGCGCCAGAAGCTCATCCGCAGCTTGTCGAGGTCGGTGTCGAGCAGGGTGACGTCGGCCCCCATGCCCAGCGCGATGTTCGCGGCGTTCTGGCCGGCGACACCGGCACCGAGGACGACGACCTTGGCGTTGGCGACGCCGCCGACGCCGCCGAGCAGGACCCCGCGGCCGCCGTGGGCGCGCATGAGGGCCGAGGCCCCGACCTGCGGGGCGAGGCAGCCGGCGACCTCGGACATCGGGTACAGCAGGGGCAGCATCCCCGAGCGCAGCTGGACGGTCTCGTAGGCGACGGCGGTGACCCCCTTCGCGACGAGCTCGTCGGTGAGCGGCTGGTCGGCCGCGAGGTGGAGGTAGGTGAAGAGCAGCAGGCCCTCGCGCAGGCGGTGGTACTCCTCGGCAACGGGCTCCTTGACCTTCATCACCATGTCGGAGGCGCCCCAGAGCTCGTCCGCGTCGGCGATGATCGTCGCGCCCTGCGCGACGTAGTCCTCGTCGGGCAGCCCCGACCCGAGCCCCGCACCGGACTCGACGAGCACCTCGTGCCCTGCCGCAACCAGCTCGTGGACGCCGACCGGGGTGATCCCCACCCGGTACTCGTTGTTCTTGACCTCGCGGGGGATGCCGATCTTCACGGGATGTGAGCCCTTCGTCGTCGGTGAAGCCGGCAGGACGCCGTTGTCCGCCGGCGCGGCCGTGGCCGCAGGGTGGGATTCTATGCACGGCGCGCGGTGCTCCGTGCACGGCCCGACGCTCCTCGTCCCCCTTCGCCCCCCACCCGCCCCGGGAGCCCCGATGAAGCTCTACGCCGACCTGCCGGCCCGCCGCACCGCCCAGGTCGTCTCCGACCTGCTGATGATCGCGTGGGTGTGGGGCTGGGTCTGGGCCGGCCGCACCGTGCACGACGTGACGATGCGTCTCGCGGAGCCCGGACGACGGCTCGAGGGCGCCGGCTCGGGCTTCCGCGAGAAGATGACGAGCGCCGGCAACGGCGTCGACGACCTGCCGCTCGTCGACGACAAGGTCGCCACGCCCTTCCGCGAGGCGGCCGGCGCCGGCACGGACATCGAGTCCGCGGGACGCGACCTCGTCGACGCCGTCGAGCGCCTCTCCACCGCGCTCGGGCTCGTCACCGCCGTCGTGCCGATCGTCCTCGTCCTGCTCGTGTGGGGCACCCTGCGCTACCGCTTCGTGCGGCACGCGACGGCGGCCCAGCGCTTCATGGACTCCGACGCCGACCTCGACCTCTTCGCCCTGCGGGCGATGGCCGGCCAGCCGATGCCGCGGCTCGCCGCCATCTCGCCCGACCCCGTCGGCGCCTGGCGCCGCCGTGACCCCGACGTCGTGCGAGCCCTCGCCCTGCTCGAGCTGCGCGACGCAGGCCTGCGCCCGCCCCGCCCCACCGGCACCGACTCCGTGAGCTGAACCCGCTGCCCTCCCCCCTGCCTGCCCCCTTCGCCCCGCCCGCGCCGCGGGTCGTCCTGTCGCTGCACTCGCAGGAGGTCGTCGGCTGACTAGGGCGCTGCCCCGTACGGACGGGGCAGCGCCCTAGCCACGCAGCCGTCCGACCTGGTGCGCACCCCTGGGAGGTGGTGCGGTCACGGCCCTCCACAGCCGGCTGCGCGTGATGGCGCTCGTCCACAGACGGCCCGGGGCGGCGACCGAGGGTCGATGGGCACCCCACGATGGGTCGATGGACATCGATCTCGTGGCGTCGCTCGCCGGTCGGGGCCACCCGGGGCGAGAGCCGGAGCAGGCGCTCGATCCCTGCCCGTTCGACTGCGAGCGCTGCCCCGCACCGGGCGAGTGCGACGACTGCCTGGACTGCCTCTACGGCCCGGGCGTCGTCGACGAGCCGCGCCCCCTGGGCCCGCGCGTGGTGCGAGCGGGCCCACAGGTCCCGCTGCGCCACGACGAGCTCCTCGAGGCGCGAGGCAACCTAAGCATCAGCGACGTCGTCGGCCTGGTCCTGCGCGACCACCGGGGCGCGCAGGGCTGGAGCCAGCGTGAGCTCGCCGCCGAGATCGGGTGGAGCAAGTCGGCCGTCGCCCGGGTCGAGTCGGACGCCGGCCGGATGCGCCTTGCCGCCGTCGTCGACGTGCTGCTGCGGTGCGAGCACCACCTGCTCGTCGTGCCCACCGGCGGTACGAGCCACGCGGACGGCGCTCGTTGGGGGTACGTCGACCTCCTCGCGCTCGACGTCCGTGGCCGCCGACCCCCGCCGAGCGCCGACGTCGTCGTGCAGCGTGACGACTACGGCGCGGTGGTCGTCAGCCGGCGGCGACGACGCGGGGACGCAGGTCCTCGGGCGGGCACTGCCAGGTGAGGGGGTCGGCGTCGACCTGCTCGCCCGAGCGGATGTCCTTGACCTGGTCGCCGCCCTCGCCGGCGCCGACGAACCACACGAAGGGGATGCCCCGCCGCTCGGCGTGCCGGATCTGCTTGCCGAGCTTGGCCGCCGAGGGGGCGACCTCGCAGGCGATGCCGCGCGAGCGCAGGGCGGTGGCGACGGCGACGGAGGCGGGGCGTGACTCCTCGTCGAGGACCGCGACGAGGACGGCCGCCGGAGACATGCGGGTGGCCGTGACGAGCCCCTCGCGCAGGAGCAGCGCGAGCAGGCGGGACAGGCCGATGGAGATCCCCACCCCTGGGTAGGTCGTGCGCCCGTCGGTGGCGAGGGTGTCGTAGCGCCCCCCGGAGCAGAAGCTGCCCCAGTCCTCGTGGCCGACGACCTGGGTCTCGTAGACCGTGCCCGTGTAGTAGTCGAGGCCGCGCGCGATCCGCAGGTCGGCGACCATCGCGCCGGGGGCGTTGGCCATCCCGGTCTCGATGACGGCCCGCAGCGCCGCCAGGCCCTCGTCGAGGACGGGGTGCTCGACACCGAGCGCGCGCACCTGCTCGACGAAGGAGGCGTCCTCGGTGCGGATCTGGGCCAGGCGCAGCACGGCGTCGGCCTGCTCCTGGGAGAGCCCGGCGTCGACGAGCAGGGCGGCGACCTTCGCCGGGCCGATCTTGTCGAGCTTGTCCACGACGCGCAGCGTGCCCGCGACGTCCTCGATGCCCAGCCCGCGGTAGAAGCCCTCGGGGATCATCCGGTTGTTCACCTGGATGACCATCGGCGGGACGGGCAGCGCGGCGAAGATCTCCGCCATGACGAGCGGCACCTCGGCCTCGAAGTGGGGCGCGAGCTCGCCGACGTCGACGACGTCGATGTCGCACTGCGTGAACTCGCGGAAGCGGCCCTCCTGGGGCCGCTCCCCGCGCCACACCTTCTGGATCTGGTGGCGGCGGAAGGGGAAGTTCAGCCGGCCCGCGTGCTCGACGACGTAACGGGCGAAGGGGACGGTGAGGTCGAAGTGCAGACCGAGCTCGGCGTCGCCGCGCTCCCCCGGCTCGCCGGCGAGGCGCGAGACCGCGTAGATCTCCTTGTCGGCGTCACCGCCCTTGCCGAGCAGCCGCTCGACCGGCTCGACCGCCCGGGTCTCGATGCCCGGGAAGCCGTGCAGCTCGAAGGTCGAGCGGATGACGTCGATGAAGTGCTGCTCGACCACCCGGTCCTGGGGCAGGTGCTCCGGGAAGCCCGACAGCGGGGTGATCTTGGTGGCTCGTGCGGTGGGGCCAGAGGTGCTCACGCGATGTCCTGCAGGTAGGGGTTGGTGGCCTTCTCACGGCCGAGGGTGGTCGCCGGGCCGTGGCCCGGCAGGACGAGGCTGGAGTCGGCGCGCGGCGCGACGGCGTCCCGCAGGCTGCGCATCATCGCCTCGTGGCTGCCGCCGGGCAGGTCCGTGCGCCCGATGGAGCCGGCGAAGAGGACGTCACCGGTGATGAGCGTGCGGTCGACCTGCGCCTCGTCGGGCACGCCGACGGGCACGCCGTCGAGGGCGAACATCACCGAGCCCTCGGTATGACCGGGCGCGTGGACGACGTCGAGCTCGAGCCCGGCGACGCTCACCCGCTCCGCGTCGTGCACCTCGACGACCCGCTCCGGCTCGCGCCACGCCGCCTGGGTGCCGAACTGCTGCTCGAGCATCCCCAGCAGGCCCGGGCCGAGCGAGCTGCCGCCGAGCGGGTCGACGAGGCGGTAGCGGTCCTCGGAGTGGATGTAGGCGGCGAGCTCGCCCCCGCACACCGGGGTCACGGAGTACACGTGGTCGACGTGCCCGTGGGTGAGCAGGACGGCCGCGGGACGCAGCCGGTGCTCGGCGAGCACCTCGCGCAGGGTCTCCTCGACACCGATGCCCGGGTCGACGATCACGCACTCCTCGCCGGGCCCCGGGGCGACGACGTAGCAGTTGGTGCCGAAGGCGGCTGCAGGGAAGGTCACGGTCAGCACGAGGAGTGAGCCTACCCAGCGCGCGTCGTGCGGCTAGGCTCGCGTCTCGTGAGCGAGCAGACCCCTGAGCCGACTGACGCCCCGGACACCACGCCCGAGGTGCACGACGCCCCCAGCCCCACCCCTTCGGCCCCCTCCCCCGCCGCGATGGCACGGATGGCGCCCCGTCGACCCGCCGCGGTCCCGGTCCCCCCGGTGATCGAGACGGACCACTCGGCGTCGGCCGCCTTCGGCCGCGTCGACGACGAGGGCACGGTCTACGTCCGCGAGGGCGACGGCGAGCGCGCCGTCGGCTCCTACCCGGGCGCGACGCCGGAGCAGGCGCTGCTCTACTTCGCCCGCAAGTACGACGAGCTGCACGCCTCCGCCACCCTGCTGCGCCAGCGTCTCGACGCCCCGGAGGTCACCGCCAAGGAGATCGCCGACGGCCTGGGCGCCCTGAAGACCCACGCCGAGGGTGCCGACGTCGTCGGCGACCTGCCGGCGCTGGCCGCCCTCGTCGCGGAGGTCGAGACCGGGCTGGCCGACAAGCGCTCCCGCGAGAGCGCCCAGCGCGCCGAGGCCAAGAAGGCCGCCGCCGCCGAGCGCGAGGCGATCGTCGCCGAGGCCGAGTCCATCGCCGCCCAGCCCGTCGAGCGCATCCAGTGGAAGTCCTCGACCGCCCGCATGCGCGAGCTGCTCGACACGTGGAAGACCCACCAGAAGTCCGGCGTGCGCCTGGACAAGGACGTCGAGTCGGCGCTGTGGCAGCGCTTCTCGAAGGCCCGTAACTCCTTCGACAAGGGCCGCCGCCACCACTTCGCCGAGCTCGAGTCGAGCCGCGGCGAGGTCAAGGCGACCAAGGAGGCGCTCGTCGCCGAGGCCGAGCGCCTGTCGACGAGCACCGACTGGGGCCAGACCGCCGGCGCCTACAAGCGCCTCATGGACCAGTGGCGTCACGCCGGCCGCGCCGGCCGCAAGGACGACGACGCCCTGTGGGAGCGCTTCCGCGCCGCCCAGGACGCCTTCTTCACCGCCAAGGACGAGGAGCAGGCCCGCGAGGACGAGAGCTTCCGCGGGAACCTCGAGGTCAAGGAGCGGCTCCTCGTCGAGGCCCAGGCCCTCCTGCCGATCAAGGACCTCGGCGCGACGAAGGGGGCGCTGCGCTCGATCCAGGAGCGCTGGGAGGCCGCCGGCAAGGTGCCCCGCGGCGACGTCGACCGGATGGAGAAGGGCCTGCGCGCCGTCGAGCAGTCCGTGCGCGACGCCGAGGACACCCGCTGGAAGAAGAGCAACCCCGAGCTGTCCGCCCGCGCGAACAGCCTCGTCAGCCAGCTCCAGGCCAAGATCGCCGAGCTCGAGGAGCAGGTCGCCGCGACCGACGACGCCGGTCGCCGCCGCCGGCTCGAGGGCGAGCTCGAGTCGAGCCGCTCGCTGCTCGCCATGGCCCAGGCCGGCGCCGACGAGCTCGGGGGCTGAGGGGGCTACTCCTCCTCGACGCCCGGGCGACCGCCGGTCAGCCGGTAGGCGTCGAAGACGCCGTCGATCCGCTTCACCTGGCCCAGCACATGGGCCAGGTGGGTGGGGTCGCCCATCTCGAAGGCGAAGCGCAGCTTGGCCACGCGGTCACGGCTCGTGTGCACCGTCGCCGAGAGGATGTTCACCGAGCTGTCGGAGAGCACCCGGGTGACGTCGGAGAGCAGCCGGCTGCGGTCCAGCGCCTCGACCTGGATCTGCACGAGGAAGAGGTTGTTGCTGCTCGACGTCCACTCGACGTCGATGAGGCGCTCGGCCTCGCGGCGCAGCGAGCCGGCGTTCGTGCAGTCGGTCCGGTGGACCGAGACGCCGTTGCCGCGGGTGATGAAGCCCATGATCTCGTCGCCGGGCACGGGCGTGCAGCAGCGCGCGAGCTTGACCCACACGTCGTCCATGCCCTTCACGACGACCCCGGGGTCGCCGGAGCTGCGGCGCCGCGTCGCGATCGGGCCGGGCATGGTCGCCTCGGCGAGGTCCTCGGTAGCGCCCTCGCGGCCGCCCGCCGACGCGATGAGCCGCGAGACGACGTGCTGGGCCGAGACGTGGCCCTCCCCGACCGCGGCGTACAGGCCGTCGACGTCGGGGTGGCGCAGCTCGTCGGCGACGCTCGCGAGGCTCTCGTGGGTGAGCAGGCGCTGGAGCGGCAGGTTCTGCTTGCGGATGACCCGGGCGATCGACTCCTTGCCGGCCTCGGCCATCTCCTCCTTGCGCTCGCGCGAGAACCAGTGCCGGATCTTGTTGCGGGCGCGCGGCGAGCGCACGAAGCTCAGCCAGTCACGCGACGGCCCGGCACCCTCAGCCTTGCTCGTGAGCACCTCGACGACGTCACCGGTCTCGAGCGTGGAGTCCAGGGGCACGAGACGGCCGTTGACCCGTCCACCGATCGTGCGGTGCCCGACCTCGGTGTGGACCGCGTAGGCGAAGTCGACGGGCGTCGAGCCGGCCGGCAGGGCGATGACCTGCCCCTTCGGCGTGAAGACGTAGACCTCGCGGGCGTTGATCTCGTAGCGCAGCGAGTCGAGGAACTCGCCGGGGTCGGCGGTCTCGCGCTGCCAGTCGAGCAGCTGGCGCAGCCACGCCATCTCCGAGACGGCCCCGGTGTCCTCGCTGCCGGCGGCGCCGGCGCGGGCGGTCGGGTCGTCCTTGTACTTCCAGTGCGCGGCGACGCCGTACTCGGCGCGGCGGTGCATCGCGTGGGTGCGGATCTGGATCTCGACCGGCTTGCCCTGCGGCCCGATCACCGTCGTGTGCAACGACTGGTACATGTTGAACTTCGGCAGCGAGATGTAGTCCTTGAAGCGCCCCGGCAGGGGGTTCCACCGGGCGTGCAGCGCACCGAGCGCGGCGTAGCAGTCGCGGACCGTGTCGACGAGCACGCGCACGGCGACGAGGTCGTAGATCTCGCCGAACTCGCGACCGCCGACGATCATCTTCTGGTACACGGAGTAGTAGTGCTTCGGGCGGCCGGTGACGGTCGCGTTGATCCGGGCCTCGCGCAGGTCGAGGACGACCTGGGCGCGCACGGTCGCGAGGTACTCCTCGCGGGCGGGGGCGCGCTCGGCGACGAGGCGCACGATCTCGTCGTACACCTTCGGGTAGAGCGTGGCGAAGGAGAGGTCCTCGAGCTCCCACTTGATGGTGTTCATGCCGAGGCGGTGGGCCAGCGGCGCGTAGATCTCGAGGGTCTCCTGCGCCTTGCGCTGCGCCGAGCCAGGCGAGACGTACTTCCACGTGCGGGCGTTGTGGAGCCGATCGGCGAGCTTGATGACGAGGACGCGGATGTCGCGGGCCATCGCGACGACCATCTTGCGCACCGTCTCGGCCTGCGCGGCGTCACCATAGGTGACCTTGTCGAGCTTGGTCACCCCGTCGACGAGCTTGGCGATCTCGGAGCCGAAGTCCTCCTCGAGCGCCTCGAGCGAGTACGAGGTGTCCTCGACGGTGTCGTGGAGCAGGGCCGCGGCGAGCGTCACCGGCGTCATGCCGAGCTCGGCGAGGATCGTCGTCACCGCGAGCGGGTGGGTGATGTAGGGGTCGCCGCTCTTGCGGCGCTGGCCCTCGTGGGCGCGCGCGGCGACCTGGTAGGCCTGCTCGATGATCGACAGATCGGCCTTCGGGTGCGTGGAGCGCACGACCTGGAGCAGCGGCTCGAGCTCGGGGGTGCTCGTCGGCTGCGAGCGGGTGCCGATCCGGGCGAGCGAGGCGCGCGCGAGCTGACGCGGGGAGAAGCCCCCTCCGGCAGACCCCGACGACGCTCTCGGCTCGCTCATGCGCAGAGCCTAGACCGTCAGCAGGGCCCCGACCTCACGCCCCTCCAGACGGGAGCGGCCGGCGAGCGCCGCGAGCTCGACGACGACCTCGATCGCCACGACCTCGGCCCCCACCTGCTCGAGCAGCTCGGCCGCCGCAGCGGCGGTGCCGCCGGTCGCGAGCACGTCGTCGACGACGAGGACCCGCTCCCCCGGCGTGACGCAGTCCTCGTGGACCTCGATCCGGGCGGTGCCGTACTCGAGGGCGTAGTCGAGGCTCACCGTCGCGCCGGGCAGCTTGCCCGCCTTGCGCACCGGCACGAAACCCGCGCCGAGGGCCAGGGCGACCGCGGTGCCGAAGATGAAGCCCCGCGCCTCCAGCCCGACGACCGTCGTGATCCCTGCGTCGCGGTACGGGGCGGCGAGCGCCTCGCACACCTGGGCCAGCGCAGGACCGTCGGCGACGAGCGGGGTGATGTCCTTGAAGAGCACCCCCGGCTCGGGGAAGTCCGGGATGTCGCGCAGCAGGCCCGAGACGAGCTCGGCGGTCTGCTCGCGCGACGCGGATGCCGTCGAGCTCATCGCTTCGACCGCGGCGTGCGCCGGGGCTGGTTGCGCGGGCCGGACTGGGCGTAGCGGTGCACGGCGCGCCCGGTGACCGTCTGCTCGGCGTCGGGGTCGGGCGAAGGGGTGACCGGCGCGTCCGCGCCGTCCCCCCGCGTCGGCGTGGTCGCGCTCGAGGACCGCAGCGGTCTCGACGGCGCGTCGGACGCACCGGCCCCCGCCGGTGCACCGACCGTGGCCGGCGTGCGGTCGCCGACCCGCTCGTGGTGCTTCGAGGCGACCTTGTCGAGCTCGACGACGTCGGCGTCGCGCCGGCGCAGGTGCACGAGCAGCGGCGTCGCGATGTAGACCGACGAGAAGGCACCGACGACCATGCCGACGAAGAGCGCGAGCGAGAGGTCGAGCAGCGTGCCGGGACCGACCCGCGCGAAGCCGACCGCGAGGACCGCGATGATCGGCAGCACGGCGATGACCGTCGTGTTGATCGAGCGCACGAGCGTCTGGTTGACGGCGAGGTTCGCCGACTCCGCGAAGGTCTGACGCCTCGTCTCGAAGGCGTCGGAGGTGTTCTCGCGGACCTTGTCGAAGACGACGACGGTGTCGTAGAGCGAGTACCCGAGGACGGTGAGGAAGCCGATGACCGTCGCGGGCGAGACCTCGAAGCCCGACCACGTGTAGATGCCGACGGTGATGAGCATGTCGTGCGCGAGCGCGACCATCGCCGCGAGCGACATCTTCCAGTTGCGGTAGTACACCGCCATGAGCGCGGCGGTGATGACGAGGAAGACGACGAGCGCGCGCAGCGCCTGCTGGCTCACGGACGCGCCCCACGACGCCCCGATCGTGTTCTGGGTGACGTCGGAGGCCTGCACGCCGAAGGTCTGCGCGAGCTGGGAGCCCACGTCGTTCATCTCGGTCTCGGGCAGCTTCTCGGTCTGCACGCGGACCTGGTTGCCGCCGATGAGCGTGACGTTCGCCGAGGCCGCCGGGCCGGCGACCTCTCGGACCGCGTCGGTCGCCTCCTGCTGGTAGTCGCCGCTCGTCTGCGTCGTCGAGACGCGGAACTCGGATCCGCCCTCGAACTCGAGACCGAGGTTGAGCCCGCGCACGCCGAAGCCGGCGAGGGCGATGAGCATGATGACGGCGCTGATCGCGTACCAGGTCTTCGCCTTGCCGACGAAGTCGATGGAGCGCTTGCCGGTGTACAGGTCGTTGCCGAAGTCGGCCATGCGGCTCATACGACCGCACCTCCGTCGCTCGTGACGCCGGGTCGGGCGGGCTTGCGCTCCTCCGGGACGTCGAACTGGCCGCGGCCCTTGTAGCGCACGCCGGCGTTGTGCAGGGACTCGACCTCGAAACCGGACCACGGGTGGCCGGAGGCGAAGAACGTGCGGCGGGCGAGCAGGGTGAGCAGCGGGTGGGTGAAGAGCCAGAAGACCGCGAGGTCGATGGCCGTCGTCAGGCCCAGGGTGAAGGCGAAGCCGCGCACGCCGGAGCTCGCGAGGACGTACAGGACGATCGCGGCGATGAAGTTCACGCCGTCGGCCACGAGGATGGTGCGCTTGGCACGCGCCCAGCCGGCCTCGACCGCGGCCCGCAGGTTCCTCCCTTCGCGCAGCTCGTCACGGACTCTCTCGAAGTAGACGATGAAGGAGTCCGCGGTGACGCCGATCGCGATGATGAGCCCGGTGACCCCCGCCATGTCGAGACGGAAGTTGTAGCCCCACGCGAGCAGCGCGATGAAGAGGTACGTGAAGGCGAAGGCGACGACCATCGAGCCGATCGTCACGAGGGCGAGCGCCCGGTACTGCGCGACCGAGTAGACGATGACGAGGAGCAGACCGATGAGCCCGGCGATGATGCCGTAGCGCAGCTGCTCCGAGCCGAGGGTCGGGCTGATCGTCACGGCCTGGTTGGTCTCGAAGGTGATGGGCAGCGCGCCGAACTTCAGCGACTGGGCGAGGGCGCGCGCCTCCTCGATGGTGAAGTTGCCGGTGATCGAGGCGGTGCCGTTCGGGATCGCCTCGTTGAAGCCCGGGGCGACGAGGACGGTGCCGTCGTAGACCGTCGCGAGGGCGTTGTACGACCCCGGCGGGTTGATCGGGCTGGCCTGCGACAGGCTCGGCAGCGCGAGGAGGTCGCGCGAGACCTGCGCGTAGCGCTGGACGCCGTCGCCGCCGAAGGTCAGCTGGATCTCGACGGTGTTGGTGACCTGACCCTGCTGGGTCGTCTGGTACCCGGCCGAGGCGTCCTTGATGTCGGCGCCGGCGACCATCTGCGGGCCGAGGACGTACTTCGTCGCGCCGTCCTCGGAGCAGGCGGTGATCGCCTTCTTCGGGTCGGTCGCGGGCCGCTCGTCGGAGCGCTGCGCGCAGTCGAGCTCGGTGAACTCGCGGTACAGACCGGTCGAGATGTTGTTCGGGTCGGTGGGGCCGTCGGGCTTGCCCGAAGGGGTGAACCCGCCCTGGGCGGGGGCCGTGGGCTCCCCGGTGGCCGAGGGGGTCGACGAGGCCGAGCCGGAGGCGGAGCCACCGGAGGACGGCGTCGAGGAGGCGCTGCCGGAGGACGAGCCGCTGCCGGAGGGGGTGGTCGACGTCGTCGCGGCGCTCCCGGCGGGAGCCGTGCGGGCCTCGTCGCGGGACGCGGAGGTCGGCGAGGCGTTGCTCGCCGAGGGGTTGGACCGGGTCGTCGAGCCGCTCGTGCTGCTCGAGGACGCGCCGGAGCCGGAGGTGGCCGAGCTCGAGGACGACCCGGTGCTGCCGGGGGCGGGCTCGGTCGTGCCGGGGGCGGTCGCGAGGACCGGGCGGAACTGCATCTGCGAGGCGCTCGTGATCGCCTGGCGCTGGGCCTCGGTGGGGCGACCGGCCATGGCGACGACGATGTTCTCGCCGCCGAGGGTGGTCACCTCGGCGCCGCTCGTGCCCTGGGCGTCGATGCGCTGGACGATGATGTCGCGGGCCTGGTCGAGCTGCTGCGAGCTCACCCGCTGCCCGCCCTCGACGACGGGCTCGAGGATGAACTGCGTGCCGCCCTGGAGGTCGAGGCCGAGACGGGGCGCCCACGACGCGTCGGACCGGGCGACGCCGAAGCCGAGGACGGCGGTGAGCGCGGCGCCCATGACGAAGAGCGCGATGAGGGTGCGCTTGGCCGCGTCCTTGGCCTTCGCGGCGCGAGCCGCGCCGCGGTCGGCCATCACGGCCGGCCCCGCTGGCCCTCGTCGTCCACGGCGCTCTCAGCGGTCACGACGGGGTCCTGGACCGGGTCGTCGGCAGGCTCCTCGCCGCGCGCGGCGGCGGTGCCGGCGACCTGGCCGCGAGACATCTCGGCCTCGCGCACGCCGACGGCACGCCGGTCGACGCGGATGACCGTCCCGGGGGCGATCTCGAGGTGGAGGACCCCCTCGTCGGTGCCGGTGATGGTGCCGTAGACGCCCGAGGTCAGCACGACCTTCTCGCCGACGGCGAGGGAGCTCTGGAAGTCCTGCATCGTCCGCTGGCGCCGACGCCCCGAGAAGACCATGAAGACGATGAGCAGGAGCGGGAGCAGCAGGATGAGCAGGCTGGCGAACGAGCCGTCGTTCATGGGAGTTCAGCAGACCTTCGCAGACGGAGACAGGACACGCCGCCGGACGGCAGCACGGCCCGGGACACCCGGGCCGATCTCGCAGTGTAGGCCAGCGATCTGCGGACCGCCTGACCTGACGCGCCGAGCCCGCTGACCGGTGGCTCAGCCGCCGAAGCGCCCGGGCTCGTCGACGGGCAGCATCCCCTGGGCCAGCCCGTCAGGCACGGCGAGCCCGAGGTGGCGCCAGGCCAGCGCCGTGGCGACCCGGCCGCGGGGGGTGCGGGCGAGGTAGCCGGTGCGCACGAGATAGGGCTCGGCGACCGTCTCGACGGTGTCGGTCTCCTCGCCGACGGCGACGGCGAGCGTCGACAGACCGGTCGGGCCGCCGCCGAAGCGGGTGCACAGGACCTCGAGCACCCCGCGGTCGAGCCGGTCGAGACCGGCGTCGTCGACGTCGAAGAGGGTGAGCGCGGCCTGGGCGGAGCGGGCGTCGACGACGTGGTCGCCGTGCACCTGCGCCCAGTCCCGCACCCGGCGCAGCAGCCGGTTGGCGATGCGGGGCGTCCCCCGCGAGCGGCGGGCGATCTCGGCGATGCCGGCGGCGTCCGCGCCGACCTGGAGCAGCCCGGCCGAGCGGTGCAGGATCGTCTCGAGGTCGGCGGTCTCGTAGTAGTCGAGATGGCC
The DNA here is from genome assembly GCF_020567375.1 of Janibacter melonis. Lineage (GTDB taxonomy): Bacteria > Actinomycetota > Actinomycetes > Actinomycetales > Dermatophilaceae > Marihabitans > Marihabitans melonis. The sequence continues at coordinate 335,359 of NZ_JAJBZM010000001.1, forward strand.
GGTGAAGCCGAAGCGGTCGCGCAGGGGCGCGGGCAGCAGCCCGGCCCGGGTCGTCGCGCCGACGACGGTGAAGGGCGGCAGCTCGAGCGGGATCGCGGTCGCCCCGGGCCCCTTGCCGACGACGACGTCGACGCGGAAGTCCTCCATCGCGAGGTAGAGCATCTCCTCGGCCGGGCGCGACATGCGGTGGATCTCGTCGAGGAAGAGCACCTCGCCCTCGGCGAGCGAGGACAGGATCGCCGCGAGGTCCCCCGCGTGCTGGATCGCCGGGCCGGAGGTGACCCGCACCGGCTGCCCGAGCTCGGCGCCGACGATTATCGCCAGCGTCGTCTTGCCCAGCCCCGGCGGTCCGGAGAGCAGGACGTGGTCCGGGGGCGCGGCGCGACGTCGTGCCGCCTCGAGGACGAGCCCGAGCTGGTCGCGCACCTTCGTCTGGCCGGGGAAGTCGACGAGCCGCTTCGGGCGCAGCGCCGCCTCGACCGCGGTGTCGTCCTCGGCCGCGGCGTCGACGATGCGCGCCGTTGCGTCGTACGACCCGTCGGGCAGGCTCGCCGGGCCACCGGCCGGGCCCACGGGGCCGTCGGCCGGGCCGCCGCCGGCGGGCTCGTCGGCCTCGCGGATCTCGGAGGTGAAGCCGTCGCGGCTCATCCGGCGAGCTCTCGCAGGGCGGCGCGCAGGGCGGCGGAGACGTCGGGGGTGCCGCCGAGACCGGCCGCGGCGCGGTCGAGCGCGCCCTCGGCCTGCGACGCCGAGTAGCCCAGGCCGACGAGGGCCTCGAGCACCTGGGTGCGCCACGGGGGGACGACCGGCTCGACCGGGGCCGACGCGACGGCACCGGGCACGACGCCGATCTTGTCGCGCAGCTCGAGCACGAGGCGCTCGGCGCCCTTCTTGCCGATGCCGGGGACCTTCGTCAGGGTGCGCACGTCCTCGCTGCCGACGGCGGCCGCGAGGGTGTCCGGGGTGAGCACGGACAGGATCGCGAGCGCGACGCGCGGCCCGACGCCCGAGACCGTCATGAGCAGCTCGAAGGTGTCGCGCGTGCCGTCGGCGTCGAAGCCGTAGAGGGTGAGCGAGTCCTCGCGCACGACGAGCGAGGTCGCGAGGGTCACCTCGGAGCCGGGACGGCACGCGGCGGCGACGGCCGGCGGGGTGTGCACGAGCATGCCCACGCCGCCGACGGAGACGACGACGCGGTCGAGGCCCACGTGCTGGGCGCTGCCGGTCACGGAGGCGATCACGCGCCGGCCCCCTTCGCCGCGAGCCGGGCCCGCTCGGAGGCGACGGCCTGCTCGAGCCGGGCCGACCCCCCGCCACGCCACGCGTGGCAGATGGCGACGGCGAGCGCGTCGGCCGCGTCGGCCGGGCGGGGCGCCTCGGGCAGGCCGAGGACGCGGGTGATCATCGAGGTGACCTGCGCCTTGTCGGCGCGTCCCGAGCCGGTGACCGCGGCCTTGACCTCGGTCGGGGTGTGCTCGTGGACGACGAGACCGCGGCGCGCGGCGGCGAGGTGGACCAGGCCGCTCGCCATCGCGGTCGTCATGACCGTCGGCACGTGCTCGGCGACGTAGACCCGCTCGATGGCGACGACATCGGGCTCGAAGCGGTCGAGCCACGTGTCGAGCTCGTCGGCGAGGTAGGCCAGGCGGTCGCCGGTCGCGCGCTCGGAGGTCGTGCGCACGACGCCGACGGCGATCATCCGCGGTCGGGCCCCGCTCGGTGCGAGGTCGCCCCGGACGCCGACGTCGACGACCGACAGCCCGCACCGGGTGAGACCGGGATCCACCCCGAGGACGCGCACGACATCTCCTTTCAACCGAACACCTGTTCGGGACCAACCTACGCAGACGGGCCGGACGGCGTCGTCAGCGACACGCGTCCGGCCCGGTGCGAGGACCTGCCCGGCGGGCGACCTCAGTCGTCGGACTCGAGCTCGGCGAGGACCTCGTCGGGGATGTCGCCGTTGACGTAGACGTCCTGGACGTCGTCGCTGTCCTCGAGGGCCTCGACGACGCGGATCATCTTGCGCGCGCCGTCGGCGTCGAGCGGGACCTGGAGGTTGGGCACCCACGAGGCCTCGGCCGAGTCGTAGTCGACCCCGGCGTCCTGGAGCGCGGTGCGCACGGCGATGAAGTCGGTGGCCTCGGAGACGACCTGGAAGACCTCGCCGTGGTCGTTGATCTCCTCGGCGCCGGCCTCGAGGACGATCTCGAGCAGGCCGTCCTCGGTCGCGTCGGGCTTGCCCTCGCCCTGGGCCTTGGGGACCATGACGACGCCCTTGCGGTCGAAGACGTAGGCCACCGAGCCCGGGTCGGCGAGCTGGCCGCCGTTGCGGGACAGCGCGGTGCGCACCTCGGCCGCGGCGCGGTTGCGGTTGTCGGTGAGGCACTCGACGAAGACGGCGACGCCGCCGGGCGCGTAGCCCTCGTAGACGATGGTCTCCCAGTCGGCCCCGCCCGCGGTGGCCCCCGACCCGCGCTTGACCGCGTTGTCGATGTTGTTGTTGGGGACCGAGGACTTCTTCGCCTTCTGGATGGCGTCGTAGAGCGTCGGGTTGCCCGCGGGGTCGCCACCGCCGGTGCGCGCGGCGACCTCGATGTTCTTGATGAGCTTGGCGAAGAGCTTGCCGCGCTTGGCGTCGATCGCCGCCTTCTTGTGCTTCGTGGTTGCCCACTTGGAGTGGCCGGACACTAAGACTCCCTCTGCTGCTGCTCGCGGTGACCTGATCGACGGCCAACTGTAGTCGCCGGGTGCGCCGTCGGCGGGCGTGCCTAGGCTGCGGCCATGGACCGACCCCTCGTCATGCGGCCGCGGGCGGCCGCAGACCTGCCCGCCCTCGTCGACCTCGTCGGCGAGCAGCAGCCGCAGAGCCGCTACCCCTACCGGTGGCCGCTGCCCTTCCCCGTCGAGGACTTCCTCGTGCGCCCGGGCGAGATCGAGACGTGGGTGGCCGAGGACGACGAGGGCCTGCTCGGGCACGTCTCGCTCACCCGGGCCGACGTCGACGAGCACGCGGCGGCGTGGTCGCAGGGCACCGGCCGGCCCGCCGGGGAGCTCGCGGTCGTCTCGGTCCTCGTCGTCGCGAGCCGGGCCCGGCGTCGAGGCATCGGGCGCGCCCTCATCGGCGAGGCGGTCGCGCGCAGCCGTGCGCTCGACCTCCAGCCCGTGCTCGACGTCGTGCCGGTCAACGACGCCGCGCTGGCGATGTACCGCGGCCTTGGCTGGGTCGAGCTGTCGCGGGCCCGCGCGTCCTGGCAGCCCGACGACGCGCCCGACCTCGTCCTCATGACCCTGCCGGGCTAGCTCCCGGCGGGTGGCACGGCTAGCCCCTGGCAGGTACCGCCACCGGCACCGGGGCCGTACGGCTCCAGCCGAGGACGACCGCTGCGTCCGTGCGTCGGAAGAGGTCGCGGTCGGCGGCCCTGCGCAGGTCCAGGGTGCGACCGAGCCGGATGCTGTAGAAGCGGTAGTCGGTGTCCCCCACGCCCCCCGAGGCTCCGGCCCGGATGCCGTAGTCGGCCGCGGAGCGGCTCGACACCGTCGTCGTCGTGATGATCGGACCCGACGTCCCCGCCGCGGCCACCACCCTCAGGGTGCCCCCGGGGCCCACGGACACGGACGCCGCGCCGGTGCAGCTGCTCGCGGACGTCGAGATGATCGACGGGTGCGCACCGGTGCCGCCGAAGCGCACCTCGCACCCGGTCTGGCGCACGCCGCCCGCGGGCGCCGAGCCGTGGACGAAGTCGCCGTACTTGTCCAGGGCGGGTGTCGTCGTCGCGTTGGCCAGCCCGGGCCGGGCGGTGGTCTTGGTCCAGGCGACCCACATGTTCGCGTAGGCGCCCGCCATGACCTTGCGGTCGGCGGGGCGGCGGAGGTCGATCCGCCGCTTCGAGCGCGTGTCGAAGAGGTCGACGTGCAGCTCGGTGGGCGAGGAGCTGATGCCGGTGATGATGCCACGGCGCACGAGGGTCTCGTCGGGGTCGGCCGACACGTTGACCGTGCTCCCCCGCTGCTCGTCGGAGTAGCGGATGCGCACCCGGCCCAGGCTGCTGATCCCCACGCTGCGCACCCCGGTGCAGTGGTGGCTGCTGTTGGCGTGGATCTTCGGCCCGGCGGAGCCGAAGCGGATGGCGCACCCGCCGGCGACCGTCTGGTCGTCCGTCGCGAGCCGGTCGTGGTAGCGCCCGTACGCGTCGACACCGGGGTCGAGCTGTCGTGCGTCGACGGCGCTGCGGCCGAGCCAGCCGAAGGACGCGCCGCCGCGGACGACCCGGGCGCGCTGCGCCGCGCTGCGCATGTCGACCCGCTTGCCCCGCTTCGCGTCGAAGAAGCGCAGCGCGATGGTGCCGGGGCTGCGAGACGCGCCGACGGTGATCCCCCGTGAGGCCAGCGTCGTGTCGGCGCTCACGAGGAGCCGGGTCTGGGGGTACCGCGCCCCCGGGGCCAGCCGGACCTCGAGATCGCCCAGACCGGTCCGGGTCACGGAGACGGCGCCGATGCACGGCCGGCCGAGAGACGGCGAGAGGAAGGGCCTGCCCGCCCCGTCGAAGCGCAGGAGACAGCCGCCGATGACGTTGCGGTCCGGCGGGGCCGGGTCGGCCGCGGACGCGGGTGCGGCGGCGCCCCACGCACCGGTGGACATGACGAGCACGGCGAGCAGCACAGCTGCCGCCCGCCGGACGAGCGGACGCATCACTTTCCCCAACCCCTGCAACCCCTGCGACGTGGCGTCGAGCGACGCCTGGGCGAGGATCGTGCATCACTGTGCATGGTGTCAACCAGATGATGGCATCCTGGGGAGGACGAGCACAGGAGGTGCCCATGGCAGGTCGCAGCGCACGACGCCCGGTGACCCGGTACCGCGCCGGCGAGGTCGACCGGCGGGTCGACACCCTCGCCGTCGAGGAGCCGCTGGAGATCCGGGTCGACGGCGAGCCCTTCACCCTGACGATGCGCACCCCGGGCGACGACGTCGAGCTCGCCCACGGGCTGCTGCGCTCCGAGGGCGTCATCACCTCGCGCGAGGACGTCCAGGTCATGCGGTACTGCTCGGACACCACGACCCTCAACGTCCTCGACGTCGCGCTCACCCGCGCCCCCGGCGTGCCCCTGAGCGGCCAGCGCAACCTCGCCTCCTACGGCGGCTGCGGGCTCTGCGGGTCGAGCACCATCGACGCCGTCGCGGAGCGGGTGCTCCTCGGCTCACGGGTCGAGCACGCCGACGTCGAGGTCGAGCCCGCGGCGATCACCCGGGCCCTCGACGGGCTGCGCGAGGCGCAGACCCTCTTCGCCAAGACCGGCGGCGTCCACGGCGCGGCCGTCGCGAGCGCGCAGGGCGAGGTGCTCCACGCCCGCGAGGACGTCGGGCGGCACAACGCCGTCGACAAGGTCCTCGGCCGGCTCGTCCTCGACGACGCCCCGCCTGCTCCCCTGCTCGTCGTCAGCTCGCGCGCGAGCTTCGAGATCGTCGCGAAGGCCGCCGTCGCCGGCGTCAGCGTCCTCGCTTGCGTCTCGGCGCCCTCGAGCCTGGCCGCGGACGCGGCCGACCAGCTCGGTCTCACCCTCGTCGCCTTCGCCCGCGACGACCGGCTCACCGTCGTCACCTCGCCCGAGCGCGTCCGCCAGGGCGCGGCCGACGCCCCCGCGGCGTCCTGAGCCCGGTCCCGTCCGTCCCGGCGGGACGCCGGCGACGGGGGGCGAAGGGGTCAGCGCGCGGCGAGCGCGTCGTCGAACTCGACGGTCTGCGGCAGCTCGGCGTGACCGGCGAGGCGGAACCACCGCACGACACGCTTGCTGCGCACCCGCTGGACCTCCTTGACGGCGTCGTTGTGGAAGCGACGGGCCAGCTGCACCCGCAGCGCGGCCGCGTGGAGACGCTCGAGCGCCGCGGCGCCCGCGCCCCCGTCGGCCTGCACCTGCGCGACGACCTCGGGGCCGAGCGCCGCGCCCAGGGTCTCGGTGAGCTCGGACTCCACCCCTTCGCGCCCGGCGAAGTGCTGCCCCTCGAGGAGGTCGGTCTCGAAGGTCCGCTCCGTCGTGCGCTCGAGCGACTGGCTCGCCGCCGCCGCGACGAGGAAGCCCGTCGCCGGGTCGACGGCGCCGGAGTTGGCGACCTCGAGGGCGGCCTCGGCGCGTCGCACGAGCGCGGCGTCGAGCGCCGACAGGGCGCCCTCGACCTTCGCGTGGAGGCGGTCGAGCCGGGCCGCGGAGTAGCTGAGGTACCAGGCGAGGAGGGAGACGACGGCTGCGGTGACCGCGACCCACTCGAGGACGCTCATCGGCGCTCCCGCAGCCGGGTCGGGACCTCGCGCAGCGGCCGCGCGTCGAGGACGGTCTCGTAGACGGCGGTGATCTCGGCGGCGACGACCGACCAGTCGAAGTCGGCCGCCCGCTCCCGCCCGCACGCCGCGAGCTCCTCGCGCCGGGCGGGGTCGCGCAGCAGGGCGACGAGCTGCTCGGCGAGGTCGTGCGTGCGCTCGTTGCGGAAGGTCGCCCCCGCGCGGCCCCCGTCGAGGACCCGGACGAAGGCGGGGAGGTCGCTCGCGAGCACGGGCGCCCCGGCGGCCATCGCCTCGACGAGGACGATGCCGAAGCTCTCTCCGCCCGTGTGGGGGGCGACGTAGACGTCCACCGAGGAGAGGAAGGCCGCCTTGTCCTCCTCGCTGAGCGCCCCGAGCATCTCCGTCGCCGCCGCGACGTCCTGCGGCAGGCGCGAGTGCGCGGTCTGGGTCGAGCCCGGCCCGACGACGAGCAGGCGGGCGCCGGGGACCTCCCGCAGCACCTCGCTCATCGCCTCCGCGAGGACCGGCAGCCCCTTGCGCGGCTCGTCGACCCGGCCGAGGAAGCCGATCGTCGGACGGCCGGCCTCGCCCGACCACTGCGGCCGGCGCGAGGCGGCCGCGTAGGTCTGGGTCTCGACGCCGTTGGGGATGACGACGGCGTCGCCGCCGAGGTGGGTCGTCACCGTGCGGCGCGCGTCCTCGGAGACTGCGATGCGGGCGCTGATCTTCTCCAGCGACGGGCGCAGCAGCGGGTAGGCCGCCTGCATCGCCCGGGAGCGCAGGTTCGAGGTGTGGAAGGTCGCGACGACCGGCTGGGTCGCGGCCCACAGCGCGAGGACGGAGACGCTCGGGGTCACGGGCTCGTGGATGTGCAGCAGGTCGAAGTCGCCGTCGGCGATCCACCGGCTCACGCGGGCGGCGGTGAGCGGGCCGAAGTTGAGCCGGGCGACCGAGCCGTTGTAGCGGATGGGCACCGCGCGCCCGGCCGAGGTGACGTAGTCGGGCAAGACCGTGCCCTCGTCGGCCGGGGCGAGCACCTCGGCGTGGTGACCGTCGGCGAGCAGCCGGTCGGCGAGGTCGCGGATGTGGAACTGCACCCCGCCGGGCACGTCGAAGGAGTAGGGGCTGACGAGGCCGACCCTCATGCGGCCGCCTCGTCCGGGGCACGGCGTCGTGCTGAGAGGTCGGCGACGAAGACCCGCTGCATCATGTGCCAGTCCTGCGGGTGCTCGCGGATCGCCGCGCCGAGCGCGTCGGCGCAGGCCTGGGTCGCGGCGGCGACACGCTGGGTGCGGGTGCCCTCGGCGGGCACGTCGACGGCCGGGTGGACGGTGATGTCCAGGCCCCACCGGTGCCGTCCGCGGCGCACGTGACGCATCGTCACGGGGAAGAGCGGGACGCCGGTCTCGACGGCCAGGGCCGCGGGACCGGCGGCGACCCGGGCGCGCTCGCCGGCGAGGTCGACCTCGACCCCGCTCGCGGAGAGGTCGCGGTCGGAGAGCAGGGGCATGACGACCGGGTCGCCGGTGCGCAGCTGCGCGAGGAGGGCGCCGAAGGTGCCGCGCTCCGCCGGGTGGATCGTCATGCCGAGCTCGCCCTCGCGGAAGTCGAGGAAGGCCTGGAACATCTCCTCGGGCCGCAGCCGCTCCGCGACGGTGACGACGTGCCCGAGATGACGGGCGCACCACGCGCCGGCGAGGTCCCAGTTGCCCGTGTGGCCGAGGAAGGCGAGCACGGGGCGCCCCTGCTCGAGCTCGGCGAGCATCGGCTCGGTCCCCGTGATGTGCACGAGGTCGTCGACCTGCTCGCCCGACAGGGCCGGCAGGCGGAAGGCCTCGACGTAGTAGCGGAAGGCGCGGCGCACCCCGTCGGCCGTGAGCTCCTGCAGCTCGGCCGGACCGAGGTCGGGCCGCACGCGGGCGTAGTTGCTGCGCAGCCGCTGCACCGAGGAGCCGTCGCGGCGGGTGACGACGGCCGCGACGGCGTCAAAGAGGGCGTAGGCGAGCGGCGCGGGCAGCAGGCGCAGCGCACGCCACCCGGCCCGGAAGGCCAGGACGCTCGCCCGCTCCTGGAGGCGGGGCAGGGCGGGCACCGTGCTCAGCCCCGGGCGTCGAGCGCCGCGGCGGCCATCGCCTGGCTGCGCACGACGAGCATGCGCTGGAGCACGGTGACGGCGCTGGCGACGGCGAGGAGCGCGAGGACGACGGTGAGGACGCGCTCGGGCAGGCCGAGGCCGACGAGACCGGCGGTGACGAGCGCGGTGACGAGCCGGTCGGCCCGCTCGGCGATGCCGACGTCGGCGCTCATGCCCAGCCCCTCGGCGCGGGCCTTCGCGTACGAGACGAGACTGCCCAGGACCAGGCAGGCCAGGGCGAGGTAGCCGGTGAGCTGGTGCTCGCCGCCGGTGAAGTACCAGATCGCCAGGCCCGAGAAGATCGCCGCGTCGCCGAAGCGGTCGAGCGTGGAGTCGAGGTAGGCCCCCCACACGCCCTTGCGCCCCTGCATCCGCGCCATGACCCCGTCGAGGGTGTCGGAGAAGACGAAGGCGGTGATGACGAGGACGCCGACGAGCAGCTCTCCGCGCGGGAAGAAGAAGAGCGCGCCGAAGCACACCCCGAGGGTCCCCACGACGGTCACGACGTCCGGGCTGATGCCGAGCCGCAGGAGCAGCCGGGCCACGGGTGTGAAGATCGTGGTGAAGAAGGCGCGCGCGTATTTGTTGAGCATGGCCCTGCCAGGGTAGTGGCCCGCAGCCCGCCGCCCGACCACCTGCGGGGCGCGTCGCCTTGCCTGGGAGCGGCCCAGCGGCGAGGGTGGCGCCATGGGCGAAGGGGTGTCGAGGGGCTGGCGGCTGGCCGTCACCGGCCTCCTCGTCGGCGGGGTGGTCGCCGGCAGCCTCGTCGGCGACGACCGGTGGTGGCCCTTCTCGCCGATGTCGCAGTACGCCTTCCTCGTCGACAACCAGGGCGGCGTCATCAGCTCTCCGTACCTCGAGGCGACGACCGTGCAGGGGCAGGACGTCCGGGTCCGCCTGGACCGCGAGAACCTCGGCATGGAGCGCTCGGAGATCGAGGGCCAGCTGCGCAGCCTGCAGGCCGAGCCCTCCCGGCTGCAGGCCGTCGCCGTGCTCCACGCCCGGCGTCAGCCCGAGCAGCCCCGGTGGTCGCAGGTACGGCTCATGGACGACCGGCGGGTGCTCGGCGACGACCCGAGCCACGAGCAGGTGACGCTCGCCACGTGGGACGTCGAGCACCCCGAGGACCCGGAGCGCGGCCTGTGAGGGGCCTTGACCTCGCGATGCCCGAGGTGCCGCTCGCCCGGGTCGCCTGGATGCGGCGGCTCGTCTACCCCTTCGTCGTCTTCGACGTCCTCGTCAACGTCACCGACCCGATCCCCCACGGAGACGTCCCCGCCGAGCTCTACCGCGAGCTGCCGGTGCGCGCCCTGCTCGGGCTGCCTGCCCCCTCCCCCGGTTACGTCAGGGCGCTCCTCGTCGTGATCGTGCTCAGCGCGCTCGTCGCCGCGCTCGGGCGGCTGCCGCGGCTCGCGGGCGCGGTGTGCGGCCTCGGGATGCTCGACTGGATGAGCAACGCCTTCTCGTACAGCAAGATCGACCACGACCACTTCGCGCTCATGGTCGCCCTCCTCGTGCTGCCGACCGTCGGCGCCGCGCGCGCCGGCGACCTCACCCCGAGCCGGGCCGCGGGCTGGGCGCTGCGGATGATCCAGATGGGCGTCGTCGCGACGTACTTCCTGTCGGCCGTGGCGAAGATGCGCTTCGGCACGTGGCTGTGGGCCAACGGCTCGACCTTCGTGTGGGCCTTCAGCCGGCGCGGCAACGACGTCGCGCAGTGGCTCGCCGGTCACCCCGCGCTCGTCCACCTCACCCAGTGGTCGCTGCTCGGGCTCGAGTTCGTCTCACCGGTGCTGCTGTGGCTGCGCGGGCGGGGTCTGGCGATCGGCATCGGCATCTGCTTCGCCTTCCACGCGACGACGGCCTACCTGCTGCACATCCACTTCCTGCCGCTCGTGGTCTGCCTCTTCGCCTTCCTGCCGCTCGAGCGGCTCGGCGAGCTCAGGCGGGGTCGGGCCAGGCCTGCGCGAGCCGGTCGCGCGCGTCCTCGAGCAGGATCGGCAGCGCCTTCGTCTGCGCGATGATCGGCAGGAAGTTCATGTCGCCGCCCCACCGCGGGATGACGTGCTGGTGCAGGTGCGCGGCGACACCGGCCCCGGCGACCTCGCCCTGGTTCATCCCGAGGTTGAAGCCGTGCGGCGCCGAGGTCGCCTCGAGCACCCGGATCGCCGTCTTCGTCATCGCGGTGAACTCCGCGGTCTCCTCGTCGGTGAGGTCGACGTAGAGGGAGACGTGGCGGTAGGGGCAGACGAGGACGTGGCCCGCGTTGTACGGGAAGAGGTTCATCACGACGAAGCAGTGCTCGCCGCGGGCGACGACGAGGCCCTCGGCGTCCCCCTTCGCCGGTGCCGCGCAGAAGGGGCAGCCGTCCCCGGCCTCGGCGCTCGGCCGCTCCCCCGTCACGTACGCCATGCGGTGCGGGGTCCACAGCCGGCCGAAGCCGTCGGGCACCCCGGCGAGGCCGCGCGCGTCCTCGGTCGGCAGCTCCTCGTGCGTCATGCGCCCGATCCTACGGAGCGCGACAGGGACCGCTCACGGGGTCCACTGCATGACGCGGGGCGAGGGGGCGCCGAAGCCCGTCGCCTCGAAGAGCTCGCGACCGGCGTCGCTGCTGCGCAGCTCGAGCCAGCGCACCCCTTCGTCGCGCGCCGCGCGCTGCAGGCCCGTCATGAGCGCGCGGCCGACGCCGGTGCGGCGGTGCGACGGGGTGACGAAGACGGACTGGACGTACCACCACTCGGGGCGGCCCTCGGCCATGAGGCTCGGCAGCTTGCGCACGCGCAGGGCGAGCAGGCACCCGACCGGCGTCCCGTCGCCCAGCTCGGCGATCCACCCGCGGTAGCCGTCGATCTCGGCGAGGAGGGCGTCGGCGTACTCGGTGAGGAACCCCGCACGGGTCGCCCGCCCGACCTCGCGGTCGTGCTGGATCCGCAGCGCGGCCAGGGCGAAGGCGTCGCGGCGCTCGATCGGGCGGATGGTCGCGTCCATGCGCCGAAGACTAGGCCCTGGGCCGGGCGCGCTACGGCGCAGTACCGGTCGCGATCACGACCAGTACTGCGCCGTAGCAGGCGTCGGAGCCGGTGCCGCGGTCGGAGCCGGTGCCGGGGCCCGCGTCAGACCTGGGCGCGGGTGTCGATCGCCTCGCGGATCTTCGCGACCGCGTCGGCGACGGGCACGCCGTTCTCCTGCGAGCCGTCGCGGTAGCGGAAGGAGACCGCGCCGGCGGCCTGGTCCTCGGCACCCGCGATGAGGGTGAAGGGGACCTTCGACTTGCTCGCGTTGCGGATCTTCTTCGGGAAGCGGTCGTCGCTGCGGTCCATGTCGACCCGCACGCCGGCGGCGCGCAGCTGGTCGAGCACCTCCTGCAGGTAGGGCTCGAAGTCCTCTGCCACGGGCACGCCGAGCGCCTGCACCGGAGAGAGCCACACGGGGAAGGCACCGGCGTAGTGCTCGACGAGCACCCCGAAGAAGCGCTCGATGGAGCCGAACTTCGCCGAGTGGATCATCACCGGCTGCTGACGGGTGCCGTCGGCGGCCTGGTACTCGAGACCGAAGCGCTCGGGCTGGTTGAAGTCGTACTGGATCGTGCTCATCTGCCACGTGCGCCCGATGGCGTCCTTGGCCTGCACCGAGATCTTCGGGCCGTAGAAGGCCGCGCCGCCCGGGTCGTCGACGAGCGCGACGCCGAAGCTCTCGGCCGTCTCGCGCAGCACCTGCGTCGCGGTCTCCCACTGCTCGTCGGAGCCGATGAACTTGTCCTTCTTCTCGCCCTCCGTCGCACGCGTCGACAGCTCGAAGTAGTAGTCGTCGAGCCCGAAGTCCGTGAGCAGACCCGTGACGAAGCGCAGCAGGTGCTCGATCTCGCCCGGCGCCTGCTCGGCGGTGACGTAGGAGTGGCTGTCGTCCTGCGTCATCGCGCGCACGCGGGTCAGGCCGTGCACGACGCCGGACTTCTCGAAGCGGTAGACCGACCCGAACTCGAAGAGGCGCAGCGGCAGCTCGCGGTAGGAGCGACCGCGGCTGCGGAAGATGAGGTTGTGCATCGGGCAGTTCATCGCCTTGAGGCGGTACTCCGCGTGCTCCATGTGCATCGCCGGGAACATCGTGTCCGCGTAGTACGGCAGGTGCCCCGAGGTGTGGAAGAGCCCGTCCTTGGAGATGTGGGGCGTCGAGACGTACTCGAAGCCCTCCTCGATGTGGCGCCGGCGGACGTAGTCCTCCATCTCGCGCTTGATGACGCCGCCCTTGGGGTGGAAGACGACCATCCCGGACCCGAGCTCGTCGGGGAAGGAGAAGAGGTCGAGCTCGGCGCCGAGCTTGCGGTGGTCGCGGCGCTCGGCCTCCGCGAGACGCTCGAGGTAGGCCTTGAGGTCGTCCTTGGTCGGCCACGCCGTGCCGTAGATGCGCTGCAGCTGGGGGTTCTTCTCCGAGCCGCGCCAGTACGCGGCGGCGCTGCGCATCACCTTGTAGGCGTTGCCGATGACCTTCGTCGTCGGCACGTGGGGGCCGCGGCACAGGTCGCCCCACGCGACGCTGCCGTCGCGGCGCACGTTGTCGTAGATCGTCAGCTGGGCGCCGCCGACCTCGACGGAGGCGCCCTCTGCCGCCTCGTCGACGTCGCCGCCGGCGCCGCCCTTGAGCCCGATGAGCTCGCACTTGTAGGGCTCGCCGGCGAGCTCGGCGAGCGCGTCCTCGTCGGAGATCTCACGGCGCACGAAGGTCTGGCCCTCGTTGATGATCCGCTGCATCGCCTTCTCGAGGGCCTTGAGGTCCTCGGGGGTGAAGGGCTCGGCGACGTCGAAGTCGTAGTAGAAGCCGTCGCGGATCGGCGGGCCGATGCCGAGCTTCGCGTCCGCGTGCGCCTGCTGCACGGCCTGGGCGAGGACGTGAGCGGTCGAGTGCCGCAGCACGTCGAGCCCGTCCTGCTCCTGCGCCGTCACCGGCTCGACGACGTCCCCGTCCGCGAGGACGTGGGCGAGGTCGCGCAGCTCGCCGCCGACGCGGGCGACGAGGACGTCACGGCGGCCCTCGAAGAGGTCGGCGGCGGTGGTGCCCTGCTCGACCGCTCGCTCGTCTCCGGCGACGTGGACGGTGATCTGGGCTGGCACGGCGGCGCTCCTGGGGTGTGCGGGTACTCGGTCGGCGGTCCGGGGGCGCCGAGGACGGCGCGGTGGACCGGGGTCGACTCTATCCGGGGCGAAGGGGTGTCCCCACCTCGCCGGGGCCTCACCCCTGCGCGGTGAGCCGGGGGTCGAGGACCCCGTCGTCGAGGAAGGTCCGCAGCCGCACGAGGGTCGCCGCGAGGTAGGCCTCGACCTCGGGGCGCAGCGCGCTCGTGCTGCTCGCGAGCAGCGAGCTCGTGAGGTGCAGCTGGCGACCGGCGAGCAGCCCCTCGAAGGTCGCGTCGTCCAGCGGCGGGAGCGGGCGCACGGAGGCGTACCCGGCGAGCAGCGCCGTCGGCGCGTCGTCGTCGGGGCTGCGCCGCAGCGCGAAGGTGGCGACGGCCAGGTCGTGGGCGGCGGGGGCGAGCACCGCGTCGTCGAGGTCGACGACCCACGGGCGGTCGCGCCCGCTCTGCCACAGCAGCGCGTCGGGGCGCAGGTCGCCGTGGACGACGTGCACCTCGTGCTCACGGGCTCGCGACAGCGCGGTCTGCGCCAGCTCCAGGCTCGTCTCGACGACGGCGACGTCGCTCGGGTGGCCGAGCGCACCGGTGAGCAGCTCGGGGTACCCGGCGAGCGGGTCGAGCAGCTCGGCGAAGGCGCCCTCGGGCGCCGCCCAGCCGCTCGCCTGCTCGTGCATGCGGGCCGCGGTCGCGCCGAGCGCCCGGGCCCGGTCGGCGTCGAGGTCGGTGACCCCTTCGCCCTCGCACCACCACGTCGCGCTCGCCCGCAGCTGCTCGTCGGGCGCGAGGCCGGGCAGGAGCACCTGCTCCTCCCCCGCCGGTCCGGTCCACGGGGTGGCGACGTCGACGCCGGCCATCGCGAGGGCCTGCGCCCAGGCGGCGCGTCCGTGGACCCGGCCCTCGTCGGCGTCCACGACGGGCCGCAGCCGCAGCGCGAGGCGGCCACCGCCGACGAGGTCGACGGCGAAGGTGGTGGCGCCCGGTGCCACCGGGCCCAGCCGCTCGGCCTCGATGCCGAGCAGCGGCAGCGCCCGCCCCGCGGCCTCGCGCAGCGCGACGTCCGCGGGAAGGCCGGCGCCGTCCGCGGTCACAGGGTGTCCCCGGATCGCGGCGCCTCGGTGTCGTCGTCGGGGTCGGGCCCGATCGCCTCGACCGGCAGGGCGATGCCCGGCCGGGCGGCGTCGACGACCTGGAGCATCCGGGTCGCGTCGACGAGCAGCGAGCCGTAGGCGAAGACACCCGCCCCGGCCTCGTACACCTCGTCGCCGAGGGTCGTGATGCGGTCCTGGCAGCGATCGAGGATCTCGGTGAGCTCGTCGCGCGCGGCGTCGTCGGTCCGGTCGAGCAGCGACATTCCGCTCGCGAGGTCGAGGAGCACCTCGCCGAAGGCCTCGAGGTAGCGCTCGCTCGGCGGCTGCACGGGGTGCTCGGGGTCGCGCACCTCCGACAGCGTCGCGGCGATCCCGGCGATCTGGGCCTGGATGGCCCGCAGCGCGCGGACGGCGTCGCGGTACCCGGTCCAGTCCGCGTCGGTGCGCTTGAGCACCATGCGGGGGTTCATCCGGGTGCTCTCCTGCCCGAGGTCGACGGCGGCGAGCACCGACGGTGCCTCGTCGGCGAGGCGCTCGCTGCGCTGGGCCCACTCCTGGGCCTCCTCGACGGTCCAGGACCCGCCCCTCAGCGCCTTGCCGACGTCGGTGACGAGGTCGTAGGCCTCTCCCGCGATGCGCCGCAGCCGCTGCCGCGAGGTCTCGATGTGGGCGGGCGGGGCGACGGCCGCGTTGACGGCGATGCCGATCGCTCCGCCCATGACGGTCTCGAGCATCGTCGCGACGGTGAAGTCGGTGTCGGTCCCGCCCGCGGTGATGAGCGAGAGCAGGGCCATCGTCGGCACCATCGAGCCGTGGTCGCCGAGCGCCGGGATCCGCCCGATCGCGACGGCCACGGCGAGGACGGGGAGCATCGTCCACCAGTGGAGCCCGACGGCGAGCCCGGCGCCGGCGGCCATGAGCATCCCGATGAGCACGGCCACGAGGCGCTGCACGCTGCCGCTCACCGAGCGGGCGATGGTGCGCTCGACGACGAGCATCGCGGCGAGCGGTGCGTACGTGGGGGTCGAGCTGTCGAAGACGTTGGAGGCGAGGGTCCACGCGGCGGTGCCCGCGACGGCGGCCTTGATCACCAGCATCACCGTGCCGCGGGCCCACGGGTCGCCCTCGCGGGCGTTGCGGGCCGTGACGACGACCGGGGTGACGACCTCGCCCTGCATCCGGCGGCGCCAGGCCGCCTGCTGGGCCGGCGTCGGTTCATCGCTCATGCGAGGGGACCGTAGTCCCCCGTCGCCCCGGTCACCGCATCGGCGTCCCCCCTCTGACCTGGGCGGACGCCCCGCGGGCCGCTCAGCGCCCGGTGAGGCAGAAGTCGGCGACCCGGTCGGCGTGGGCGCGCATCGAGTCGACGAGCGGCAGCGGCGCGGCGTGGCCGTCGCGGAAGAGGTGCTCGATCTCCGTGCACGCGAGGACGGCCGCCTCGGCCCCGCGGTCGGCGAGCTCGCCCATGACCCGGACGTGCTCGGCGCGGGAGGCGTCGGTGACGACGCCGCGGGTCAGCTCGTCGAAGACGACCCGGTCGACGAGCTCCCGGTCGACGGCGTCGGGGACGACGACCTCGACCCCCTTCGCGGCGAGCCGCTGCGCGTAGAAGTCCTCCTCCATCACCCAGCGGCTGCCGAGGAGCGCGGCGGTCGTCACGCCCTGCGCGACGAGCCGGTCGGCGACCGCGTCGGCGATGTGGAGCACGGGCACGTCGACGCGCGCCTGCACGGCCGGGGCGACCTTGTGCATGAGGTTGGTGCAGATGGCGATCGCGCGGGCGCCCGAGGCCTCGAGACGCTCGCCGGCCGCGGCGAGCGCGTCGCCGGCGCCGTCCCAGTCCTCGGCGAGCTGGGCGGCCCGCACCTGCTCGAAGTCGAGCGACTCGACCGCCAGACGGGCGCTGCGGTGCCCACCGAGGCGGTCCTGCACCCGGGCGTTGACGCAGCGGTAGTACTCGAGCGTGGAGTACCAGCTCATCCCGCCGATGAGACCGACCTTGTGCGTCGCCTGCGCGGCGTCGTCGGCGAAGGGGGACGCCGTCGCGGCGTCGGGGGCGGCGGTGAGAGCACTCATGGGTCCATCGTCCCGACGCCGCGAGCTCTACGGAATCCGTCATCTCCTAGGAGGGCCCATAAGCCATGCTTGGGTCATGGACGACGTGCCCGACCTCGACCCCCGCCGGCTGCTCGTCTTCCGCGAGGTCGTCCGCGCCGGCTCGATCAGCGCCGGGGCGCGCCGTCTCGGGTGGACCCAGCCGGCGGTGAGCCAGCACCTCGCGGCCCTCGAGCGGGCCGCCGGGATGCCGCTGCTGCTGCGCGGGCCGCGCGGGGTCGAGCCGACCGAGCCCGGTCGGGCGCTCATGACGCACGCCGACGCGGTCGCGGCCCGGCTGGCCGACGCGAGCGCCGAGCTCGCGGCCTTCGCCGACCGGGCGACGGGTCGGGTCCGGGTCGCGGCCTTCCCCTCCGGCGCCGCGGTCGTGCTGCCCCCGGCACTGCGGCGGCTCGCCGAGGCGCACCCGGCGATGCGCGTCGACCTCGTCGAGGCCGAGCCCCCGCAGGCCCTCGACCTCGTACGGGCGGGCGACGCCGACCTCGGTCTCGTCTTCGACTACGGCAGCACGGACGAGCCGGCGGGCGACCTCGTGGTCGTGCCGGTCGGCTCCGACGCGACGCGCCTCGTCCTGCCCCGCGACCACCCGCTGGCCGGCGCGAGCGGCCCGGCCGACCTCGGCGACCTCGCCGACGACACGTGGGTCGCCGGGTGCCCCCGGTGCAGCGCGCACCTCGTCGAGGCGGCGGGCGCGGCGGGCTTCGTGCCCGACGTGCGGCACACGACCGACGACTACGTGCTCGCGCAGGCGCTCGTCGCGCAGGGGCTCGGCGTCACGCTGCTGCCTGAGACGGCGCTGCAGGCCTACCGGCACCCCGACGTCGTCGTGCGGCCGGCACGGCGCACCCGGGCGCGCCGCCACCACCTCGTGCACCGCCCCGGGGCGCAGCACCTGCCCGCCGTGGCGGCCGTCGTCGCGGCGCTGCGGGAGTCGGTCCCTGCCGGGCCGGTCAGGCGGACGGCAGGGTGATGACCTGCACGCCGTCTTCGGTGATGGCGACCGTGTGCTCGCTGTGCGCGGTGCGCGCGCCCGTGGCGCTGCGCAGGGTCCAGCCGTCGTCGTCGGTGACGAGACGGGCCGTGTCGGCCATGACCCACGGCTCGATCGCGAGCATGAGGCCGGGGCGCAGCTGGTAGCCGCGGCCGGGGCGGCCGTCGTTCGCCACGTGCGGGTCCTGGTGCATCGTCGAGCCGATGCCGTGACCGCCGAACTCGAGGTTGACCTCGTACCCGGCGTCCTTGAGGACCGTGCCGATGGCGTGCGAGATGTCGCCGATGCGCGCGCCGGGTGCAGCGGCCGAGATCGCGGCGGCGAGCGCCCGCTCGGTGGTCTCGATCATCGCGAGGTCGGCCGGGTCCTGGGTCGGGCCGACGACGAAGCTCAGCGCCGAGTCGGCTGCGACGCCGTCGAGGACGACGGCGAGGTCGAGCGAGACGAGGTCGCCGTCGGCGAGCTCGTAGTCGTGCGGCAGCCCGTGCAGGACGGCGTCGTTGACCGAGGTGCAGATGTAGTGCCCGAAGGGTCCCCGCCCGAAGGACGGCGCGTAGTCGACGTAGCACGACGTCGCACCCGCGCCGAGGATCATCTCCTTGGCCCACCGGTCGATGTCGAGCAGGTTGGTGCCGACGGTCGCGCGGTCGCGAGCGGTGCGCAGGATGTCGGCGACGAGCGCACCGGTCCGGCGCGCCCTCTCGACGTCGGCGCGGTCGAGGATCTCGATCATCGTGGGTCCCTCCAGGTCCGCGACCGGTCGGCCGCCACCCCATCCTCTCCCACGGCTCCCCCACCCCTTCGCCGAACCCCGCTCCTGGTCCGCGAGCCCCGGTCGTCGCGGCCCCGCGAGGACCGGGCCTGACGGACGACGACCGGGCCTCGGCGAAGGGGGCGCCCGCCACGAGCGGTGAGCGGCCGTCTGCGGGCGACGGGGCGACGGGGCGAAGGGGGTCAGTCGAGCGTGAGGACGAGGTGCTCGGTCTCGGGGTGGCGGGCCCGGCGCAGGGCGAGGACGGCCGTCGCACCCGGCGCGGTGGGGCCCGCGACGAGCTCGACCCGGCCCGGCAGCAGCACCGGCTTCTTGAACCACACGTGGCTGGTCGACGGGCCGTTCGCCCGCGGCCCGAGGGTGCCCAGGCACCGGGCGTAGGTCCACATCCCGTGCGCGATCGCCGACGGGAAGCCCATCGCCCGCGCGGTGAGCGCGCTCATGTGGATCGGGTTGACGTCGCCGGAGACCCGCGCGTACTGCCGACCGAGGTCGCCGGGCAGCGACCACACCGCGGCGGGGTGACCGGTCGGCGTGGCCGGAGGGGCGTCGCCGCGCGGTGCCTCGGCATCGCCGCGGCCGCGCGCGAGGTACGTCGAGCGCCCCTCCCAGACGACCTCACCGGCGACCTCGGTCACCGTGACGAGGTCGACCGTGCGCCCCTTCGGGTGCGGGGCGAGCCGCTCCGCGTGCACGGTGATGTCGAGGACGTCGTCGGCGGTCAGCCGGCGGTGCACGGTGATCGCGTTCTCCACGTGGACGAGCCCGACGAGCGGCAGCGGGAAGCCGCGCCGGCTCATGAGCTCCATCTGCAGCGGGAAGCCGAGGACGTGCGGGTAGGTGTGCGGCAGCGTGTCGTCGGCGGCGAAGCCGCACAGCCGCTGGTAGGTGCGCAGGTCGCCCCGGTCGACCCGCTGCTCGGCGAGCCGCAGGGAGACGTCGGGGAAAGTCTCCCCCTTCGCCCGGCCGCCGACCGCCGAGCGCAGGAAGACCGGACCCAGCCGCGGGGTGCGGGTCAGCGTCTCGGTCGCCATCAGGCGCCCAGGAGCATCTGGCCGCAGACCCGCACGACGTTGCCGGTGACGCCGCGGTTGGCGTCCCACGCGAACCAGCCGATGGTCTCGGCGACGTCGACGGTCTGCCCGCCCTGGCTCAGGCTGTTCGTCAGCCGGCCGATCTCGCGGGTGGCGAGCGGGATCTTCGCCGTCATCTCGGTCTCGATGAAGCCCGGCGCCACGGCGTTGACCGTGACCCCCTTCGCCCGGATCTGCTCGTCCTGCGCCAGCGCGGTCGTCATGCCGATGACACCGGCCTTGCTCGCCGCGTAGTTCGCCTGGCCGCGGTTGCCCGCGATGCCGGCGATCGAGGCGACGTTGACGACATGCCCGCCCTCGCGGATCGCCGGGACGAGCGCCTCGTTCATCGCGAGGATCGACGTGAGGTTGACGTCGAGCACCGAGGCCCAGCGCTCCGCGTCGGTGTTGGCGAGCAGCTTGTCACGGGTGATGCCGGCGTTGTGGACGACGACGTCGAAGCCGCCGTGCCGGGCCTGCGCGTGCTCGACGATCTTCGCGCCCGCGTCGGGCGAGGTGACGTCGACCTGCAGCGCGGTGCCGCCGATGCGGTTGGCGACCTCGGCGAGCGGTCCGCCGGCGGCGGGGATGTCGACGCAGACGACGGTCGCGCCGTCGCGGGCGAGGACGTCGGCGATCGAGGCGCCGATGCCGCGCGCCGCACCGGTGACGACGGCGACCTTGCCGGCGAGCGGCTGGTCCCAGTCGGCCGGGGCCTCGACCGGCGCGACAGGCTCGCCGACGCGCACGACCTGGGCGTCGACGTAGGCCGAGCGCCCGGAGAGCAGGAAGCGGATCGTCGCGTCGACGCCCTCGTCGGCGCCCTCGGCGACGAGCACGAGGTTGGCCGTGCCCCCGCCGCGCATCTCCTTGCCGACCGAGCGCACGACGCCCTCGAGCGCGCGGCGCGCCGCGGACTGGGCGACCGAGGTCGCCTCCTCGACGGGCCGGCCGACGACGACGACGCGACCGGTCGGGGCGAGGGTCTTCAGCGCCGGCGAGAGGACGGCGCGCAGCGACTCGAGGTCGGCCGGGCTCTCCACCGAGGTCATGTCGACGACCACGCCGGCGACCGAGGTCGAGGCGCTCGTCGCCACGGGGATGCCCTCGGCCTCGAGCAGCCCGCGGACGCGGTCGGCGACCGGCGTCTGCCCGTGGCCGCCGAGCAGGACGGCCCCGGGGATGAGCGAGTCGCCGACGCGGTGCCGCCGCAGCCGGGTCGGGCGGGGCAGCCCGAGCGAGGTGGCCAGCTGCTTGCCGATGCCGCCGCTGACGAGCTTGCCGTAGTCGAATGCCATGGAGGTGGTCTCCTCGTGTGTGGTGGGGCGAAGGGGGTGTGCGGCGCGGGCCGGGTGAGGCTCAGGCGCCCTCGAGGATCGCGACGACGCCCTGGCCGCCGGCGGCGCACACGGAGATCAGACCTCGGCTGCCCGGGCCCTTCTCGTGGAGCATCTTGGCCAGGGCGGCGACGATGCGCCCGCCCGTGGCGGCGAAGGGGTGACCCGCGGCGAGCGAGGAGCCGTTGACGTTGAGCCGGTCGCGGTCGATGGAGCCGAGCGGGGCGTCGAGACCGAGACGGTCGCGGCAGAAGTCCTCGTCCTCCCAGGCCGCGAGCGTCGAGAGCACGGTCGCGGCGAAGGCCTCGTGGATCTCGTAGAAGTCGAAGTCCTGCAGGGTGAGGCCGTTGCGCGCCAGCAGGCGGGGCACCGCGTAGGCGGGGGCCATGAGCAGGCCCTCGGCACCGTGGACGTAGTCGACCGCGGCAGCCTCGCCGTCGACGAGGTAGGCCTGCACGGTGAGCCCGTGCTCGGCGGCCCACTCCTCGCTGCCGAGCAGGACGACGGACGCGCCGTCGGTGAGCGGCGTGGAGTTGCCGGCGGTCATCGTCGCCTGCTCGCCCTTGCCGAAAGCCGGCTTGAGTGTCGCGAGCTTCTCCATCGACGAGTCCGGGCGCAGGTTCTGGTCGCGGCTCAGACCGGCGAAGGAGGTCATGAGGTCGTCCATGAAGCCCTCGTCGTAGGCGCGCGCGAGGTTGCGGTGGCTCTTCATCGCCAGCTCGTCCTGGGCCTCGCGGGTGATGCCCCACGTCTTGGCGGTGATCGCCATGTGCTCGCCCATCGACAGCCCGGTGCGCGGCTCGGTGTTCGCCGGCGTCTCGATGCCGATGTCGGTCGGACGGATCTTGCTCAGCGCGAGGGCCTGGTTCTTCGCCCCCTTCGCGCGGTTGACCGCGAGCAGCTTGGTCCGCAGCCGCTCGCTGATGGTGATCGGCGCGTCGGAGGCGGTGTCGACGCCGCCGGCGATGCCGGACTCGACCTGGCCGAGGCGGATCTTGTTGCTCACGAGGATCGCGGCCTCGAGACCGGTGCCGCACGCCTGCTGGATGTCGTAGGCGCTCGTGTGCGGGTCCAGGCTCGAGCCGAGGACCGCCTCACGGGTGAGGTTGAAGTCGCGGCTGTGCTTGACGACGGCGCCGGCGACGACCTCGCCGATCCGCTGCCCGCCGAGGTCGTAGCGGGCGACGAGACCCTCGAGCGCGGCGGTGAGCATGTCCTGGTTGCTCGCCTGCGCGTACGGGCCGAACTGGCGGGCGAAGGGGATCCGGTTGCCACCGAGGACGGCGGCGCGACGCGGGAGGTTCGGGGTGGACGTCACGAAGGACTCCTCGGTGTGTCGTGGGGTGCAGCGGGCCGCGACCGGGCTGCCCGGGGCGGGTCATTTATGCGATACGGACGGTAGCAGGTACTTCTGGTGCCTGCTAGCGTCGAGCGCTGTGAGCACGACCACCGACGGACGCAGCGCGCGCTGGGACGCGCACCGCCAGCAACGACGCGTCGAGCTCGTCGAGGCGGCGCTGCACGCCATCCGCGAGCACGGCGCCTCCGTCGGGATGGACGAGATCGCGACCTCGGCGGGCACGAGCAAGACCGTCTTCTACCGCCACTTCACCGACCGCTCCGGCCTCTACCGCGCCGTCGCCGAGCGGGTCGACGAGCTCATCCTGCGCGACGTCGGCCGGGTCGTCGGGCAGAGCCTGCGCGAGACCGATCTCGCCGAGCTCGACGAGGACCCCCGCTCGCTCATCGCCGCGGCCGTGCGCGCCTACCTCCACCTCGTCGAGCGCGACCCCGAGGTGTACCGCTTCATCGTCTCCGCGCCGATCGTCGTCGCCGAGCGCACCGGCAACGCCGCCGAGGTCGCCGCCGACACGACCGGCCGGATGGCCCTGCAGATCGGCGACCTCATCGCCCAGGGCCTCGTCGCCCGCGGCAGCGACCCCGCCCCCGCCCGGGTGTGGGGGCTCTCGCTCGTCGGCATGGTCCGCGCCGCCGCCGACGCCTGGCTCGCCGGCGAGGTCGGCGAGATCTCCGCCGACGAGCTCACCGAGCAGCTCACCGACCTCGCCTGGCACGGCGCGAAGACCGCGTGGTCACCGGCACACCGCTCCCGGGCCTGAGACCCCCCGTCGCCCTGCCAGGATGCGGCTCATGGGTACCGCCGAGCAGATCCGGACCGTCCTCGACGGTCGATGGGGCGAGGTGCGCCAGCAGGTGCGCACCGAGCTCGACCCCGCCGACTTCGCACCGCCGCGCGACCTGCTGCCGATGGACGAGCACCGCCAGCGCACCCTCGACGCCGTCCTGCGGCTCGCCGGGACGACCGACTTCGCGCGCAACGGGCTGACCCGTGAGCAGGGCGGGACCGACGATCACGGGGCGTCCGTCACCGCCTTCGAGATGCTCGGCCACGCCGATCTGTCGGTCTTCGTCAAGGCCGGGGTCCAGTTCGGTCTCTTCGGCGGGGCGATCGCCGGGCTCGGCACCCAGCGGCACTGGGACGCCTACCTGCCCGGGATGGCCGACGGCTCGCTGCTCGGGTGCTTCGCGATGACCGAGACGGGGCACGGCTCCGACGTGCAGTCCCTGCTGACGACCGCGACCTACCTGCCCGAGAGCGACGAGCTCGAGATCCACAGCCCCTCGCTCGCCGCGCGCAAGGACTACATCGGCGGCGCGGCCCGCGACGCCCGTCTCGCGGCCGTCTTCGCCCAGCTCGTCGTGGACGGCGAGCAGCACGGCGTGCACTGCGTCCTCGTGCCGATCCGCGACGGGGACGGCACCGTCCGCCCAGGGGTCACCGTCGGCGACTGCGGCGCGAAGATGGGGCTGCGCGGCGTCGACAACGGCCGGCTCAGCTTCGACCACGTCCGGGTGCCGCGGCACAACCTGCTCAACCGCTACGGCACGATCGACGACGACGGGCGCTACCACTCCCCGATCGAGAGCGCGTCGCGCCGCTTCTTCACCATGCTCGGCACGCTCGTGCGCGGGCGGATCTCCGTGGCCGGCGGCGCCGGTGCCGCGACCCGCACGGCGCTGACCCTCGCCATCACCTACGCCGAGCACCGCACGCAGTTCCACGTGCCGAGCGGCGAGCGCGAGGTGCACCTGCTCGACTACCGCGCCCACCAGGCCAAGCTGCTGCCCCGCCTGGCCCGCAGCTACGCGCTGATGCTCGCGCAGAACGCGCTCGTCGAGCAGATGCACCGCATCGCCACCGGCGAGGAGGACGGCGAGGACGCCCAGCGCGAGCTCGAGGCCCGGGCCGCCGGCATCAAGGCGCTGACGACCGAGCACGCGACCCAGACCATCCAGGTCTGCCGCGAGGCGTGCGGCGGGGCCGGGTACCTCTCGGTCAACCGCTTCGCCGACCTCAAGGCCGACACCGACGTCTTCACGACCTTCGAGGGCGACAACACGGTGCTCCTCCAGCTCGTCGCGAAGGGGATGCTCACGAGCTACTCCGACGCCTTCCACGAGCTCGACACCCGCGGGGCCTTCTTCTTCGGCGCGCGCCAGGTCACCGAGGCGGTCATCGAGCGCACCGTCGGCGGGTCGATCATCCAGCGCCTCATCAGCGGCAGCCCGGGCCGGGACGGCGACGCGGCGCTCGCCGACCGCGGCGGGCAGCTCGACCTCTTCGAGGACCGGGAGAAGCACCTGCTCGAGACCCTGGCGATGCGGCTGCGCCGTGCGGGCGACGACGGAGCCGACTCCTTCGCGATCTTCAACGACGCCCAGCCGCACCTGCTGCTCGCCGCCCGGGCGCACGTCGAGCGCGTCGTGCTCGAGGCCTTCGTCGCGGCCGTCGACGCGACGCCGCCGGGCGAGGCGCGCGAGCTGCTCGACACGGTCTGCGACCTCTACGCGCTGAGCACCATCGCGCAGGACCGCGCGTGGTTCGTCGAGCACGGGCGCCTCTCGGCCCAGCAGTCCAAGGACCTGCTCGGCGCGGTCGACCGGCGGTGCGCACAGCTGCGACCGCACGCGCAGACCCTCGTCGACGCCTTCGCCATCCCCATGGCGTGGCGCGAGACCGAGCTGCTCGAGGACCTCGGCGACGTGAGCTGATCCCCCTTCGCCCTCCTGCGGGGACCGGGCGAAGGGGGACTCGGCTCAGCTGCTCGGGATGCTGCGGGTCGGAGCGACGTAGCCGAAGCGCTCGCCGTCGGACCACGCCTGGCGGTCGTTGCCGTAGGTCGGCAGCCCGCCGGCGCGGCGCAGCATCGCGGCGGTGTGCATGAGGTTCCACGCCATGATCGTCGAGTTGTGGGCGGTGAAGTCGCTGTCGAAGCCGACCGGCTGATCACCCTCCTGCTCGTCGCCGAAGGACGGGCCGGGGCCGATCTCGCCGATCCAGCCGGCGTCGGCCTGGGGCGGGATCGTGTAGCCGAGGTGGCTCAGCGCGAAGAGCAACGACATCGCCGTGTGCTTCACCCCGTCCTCGTTGCCGGTGATGATCGCGCCGCCGGCGCGGCCGTAGAAGACCGACTGCCCCTGGTCGTTGAGCTCGCCGGACATCGCGTACAGCCGCTCGACCACCCGGCGGCACACCGAGCTCTCCTCGCCCAGCCACAGCGGGGTGCCGATGACGAGGATGTCGGCGCGCTCGACCCGCGGCCACAGGTCGGGCCAGGCGTCGTCGGGGAAGTCATCGCGCATGTCGGGCTGCACGCCCGGGGCGATGGGGTGGTCCATGGCGTAGAGGGTGTCGACCTCGACGCCGGCGCCGCTCATGATGGCGCCGAGGCTCTCGAGCAGGACGCCGGTGTGGGACTGGGTGGAGTCCTTGGTCAGCGAGCAGTTGATCAGCAGAGCGCGCAGGTCGTCGTAGCGCGGCGCGGTGGGGGTGGTCTGGCTCATGACCTCAGGCTAGGGAGCATCCGCGCAGATGGGGGCCGTGCCGGCGCAGCACTTTCACAGCCGCGGCACCTACGCTCCGAGCACCGCCCTCGACCTCAGGAGGCCTCATGGACGGCGCGCTGCTCGTCGACCTCCTCGTCGTGGTCACCCTGCTCACCGCCGTGCTCAGCGGGTGGGCCCGGGGCCTGGGCCGCACGGTCGGGGCGCTCGCGGGAGCCGTCGGCGGCGCGCTCCTCGCCCTCGCCGTCGTCGTCCCGTGGGCCGAGGAGCGGCTCGGGCCGCAGACCTCGCCCACCCTGCTCGTCGTCGTCGCCGGCATCCTGTGCGTCGTCACCGGCGCCGCGCTCGGCACCGCGCTCGGCGGCCTGCTCCACCGTGCGCTCGCCCGCATCAGGCTGGGCTGGCTCGACGCCGCCGGGGGCGCCCTCGCGGGGTCCGTCATCACCGCCGTCATCTGGGTGCTCGTCGCGGCGCTCGTGCCGGTCGTCGGGTCGGCGACCGTCACCGACAGCGTGTCGAGCTCGCGGGCGCTCGCCGCCCTCACCCGCGTCGTGCCCGACGAGCTGCAGGACCGCACCGCGCTCGCCCGCGCCCTCGAGCGCAGCCAGCCGTGGCTCGCGGAGGTCGCCGGCAGCCCGTCGCAGCCCCCCTCGATCCCCGCCGTGGACGTCGACTCGGCCGCCCTGCAGAGCTCGAGCGCCTCGGTCGTGCGCGTGAGCGGGGACGCCCGCGCCTGCCGCAGCGTCGTCACCGGCAGCGGCTTCGTCATCGCGCCCGACCGGGTGATGACCAACGCGCACGTCGTCGCCGGGGTGGACGCACCGGTCGTGCGGGCGCCGGGCGAGCTGCCGGTGACCGGCCGCGTCGTCTACGTCGACGAGCGCCAGGACCTCGCCGTCGTCGCGACCGACGGCCTCGACGCCCCCGCCCTCAGTCTGCGCACCGGGGCCCGGTCCGGCGACGTCGCCGTCGTCGCGGGGTACCCGCACGGCGTGCGTCAGCTCCAGCTCGAGGCCGCGCAGGTCGTCGGCCAGCGCAGCACGATCGTCACGACCGACGGCCAGTCACGGCTGCGTCGCGTGCTCACCCTCGCCTCAGACATCCAGCAGGGCAACTCGGGGGGCCCGGTCCTCGGCTCCGACGGGCACGTCATCGGCGTCGTCTTCGCCAAGGCGGTCGCCGTCGACCGGGTGGCGTACGCGGTGCCGGCATCTGTCGCCGCGCCGGTCGTCGAGCGCGCGCCGGGGATGACCGAGGCGGTGCCGACGGGCAGCTGCACGGCCGCCTGATGGTGGGTCAGACGCGCTCGGCCACCCGCTGACGCGAGCCGAGCACCTCGTCCATGTGCTCCCGGGCCCAGTCCTCGAGGGCGAGCAGGGGGACGCGCAGCGAGTGACCGAGCGCGGTGAGCTCGTACTCGACCCGCGGCGGCACCTCGGCGAAGACGGTGCGGGTCACGAGCCCGTCGGCCTCGAGCCCGCGCAGGGTCTGGGTGAGCATCTTCTGCGAGACGCCGTCGACCCGGCGCCGCAGCCGCGAGAAGCGCTGCGGCCCGTCGGCGAGGATGCCGATGACGAGCACCGTCCACCGGTCGCCGATGCGGTCGAGCAGGGCGCGCGAGGGGCACCCCTGGACGTAGGGGTCGTACTCCTGCGGTGTCGTCATGTCTCTCCTGCTCCTGCGGTGCCTGCTCTGGCCCCTGCGTGCTGCTGCTGCGCGTGCTGCTGCGGTGGGTCGGTGCGGCTCGAGCGGGGCGACGGCGGCGCGACGGTGACCGCCCGGTGACCTAGTCACCGCCAGGTGCCTTCTTCCCCTTCGGTACCAGGTCACCTACGGTAACCAATGGAGCGGCCCGGCACCAGGCCCGGCCGCGCTGACCCACCAAGGAGCACACCCATGACCCGCATCACCGTCCTCGGGGGCACCGGCTACACCGGTCGCCACATCGCCGTCACCGCCGCGGCGAAGGGGCACGACGTCACGACGTGGAGCCGCAGCGCCCCGGCCGAGCCGGTCGAGGGCGCCACCCACCGCACCGGTGACCTCTCCGACCCGGCCGTCGTCGCCGCCGCGGTCGAGGGCGCCGACGTCGTCGTCTCCGCGGTCTCGCCGCGCGGCGAGCTCGCGGAGCAGGGCGCGCTGCGCGGGATCCTCGCGACCGCGGCGCGGCAGGCCCAGGAGCGCGGCGTCCGCCTCGGCGTCATCGGCGGCGCCGGGTCCTTGCACGTCGCCGAGGGCGGCCCGCTCCTCGTCGACACCCCGGACTTCCCGGAGGCCTTCGCCCCGGAGGCCCGCGAGCTCACCGCGGTTCTCGAGGACCTGCGCGCCTCCGACGAGGCGCTCGACTGGTTCTTCCTCTCCCCCGCCGCGGGCTTCGGCGCGTACGCCCCCGGAGAGGCGACGGGCAGCTACCGCACCGGCGGCGATGTGCTGCTCGCCGACGAGCAGGGCGAGTCCTTCATCTCCGGCGAGGACCTCGCTCTCGCCGTCGTCGACGAGATCGAGCAGCCGGCGCACCGCCGCGCCCGCTTCACCGTCGCGTACTGACCGACCGGGGTCCTGGCGCGCGCCGTCCCTGTGCGCGCCGGCCCCCCGGTCGCAGGTCAGCGGTCGCAGGTCAGCGGACCCCGAGGACCCGGTGCTCGCGGATCGACATGACGAGGGCCACCACCCAGCCGACGACGGTCCAGCCGAGGAGCAGGTTCACCCAGAAGACGCTCCACGTGTTGCGGTTGCCCCGCACCGCGGCGATCGCCCACGGCAGCATGTAGCCGGCCGTGACGACCGCGACGACGATCGCGACGAGCGAGCTCACGGGGCGGGACTTCTGGTCGGTGATGACGGTAGGCATGGGCCGACGCTAACGCCCGAGGGTGCGAGGAGGCTGGGTCAGCCCTCTCCCGTGTCCAGGCCCGGGCGAGCGGGCTGCACGAGGTCGCGCCGGGACTCCAGGCCGAGCTTGCGCAGGATGCTGCGCATGTGGGTCCGCACGGTCGTCACCTCGATGCGCAGGCGCTGGGCCATCTGGGGGTTGGTCAGCCCGTCGAGGACGAGCTGGAGGATCTGCGCCTCCCGGTCGGTGAGCGGCTCGGCCGGCGTGAGACGCGGGGTCGGACGGTCGGCGCCGGGTCCGAGGTCGAGCACCTCTCCCCCGGCGCGCACCTGGCGCAGGGCGGCGAGAAGCGCGTCGGCCGAGACGGTCTTCGCGACGAGGGCGTCAGCGCCGGCGAGCATCGCCATCTGCACGTCGACGGTGCGGGTGAAGGACGTGAAGACGACGACCCGCGCGGTGCTCGCCGTCTTGATCGAGCGGCACAGCTCGATGCTCGCGCGGATGCCCCCGAGGCGCACCGGGAGGACGACGACGTCGGGCTGCAGCCGGGAGGCCTGCGAGAGCGCCTCGGCGGCGGTGCCCGCCTCTCCGACGACGGCGACGTCGTCGTGCTCGCGCAGCATCGCCTGCAGCCCGCGCAGCACGACGGGGTGGTCCTCGACGAGGAGGACGCGGATCGGTGGGGTCACGCCCTCACCCCCTTCGTCGACGCCGGTGCGCACCGAAGATCTCACGACGACCGCCGTGGCGCTCCCGATGATCATCCCGAAGGGAGGATGGCACCGGTCACGCGGGTGCCTAGCGTGAGGAGCATGGCCCAGCAGAGCGTCCCCAGCATCATCTCCGGCCGACCCCGTCGGGTCGGCGTCGTCGTCGTCGGGGCGGGGGTGGTGGGCGCGAGCGTCGCCCGAGACCTCGCGCGGCGCGGCACCGAGGTCGTCGTCGTCGACGGCGCCCCGGGCATCGGCGGTGGGTGCTCCTACGCCAACGCCGCGATCCTCGCCCCCGGCCACGTGACGCCCCTCGCGACGCCCGCGCTGCTGCGCGAGGCACCGGTGCAGATGCTGCGTCGCCCGGCGG
This sequence comes from Janibacter melonis, assembly GCF_020567375.1. Lineage (GTDB taxonomy): Bacteria > Actinomycetota > Actinomycetes > Actinomycetales > Dermatophilaceae > Marihabitans > Marihabitans melonis. The sequence goes on from NZ_JAJBZM010000001.1 coordinate 365,057, forward strand.
CCGTGGCCGTGCGGCCCGCGCGGGGTCTGGCTCCCTGGCTCGGGCGGCTCGCGGCGTCCGCCGCGCCGCACCGCTCCGGTCCCGGCGGCCACCTCTTGCGCGCGCTGGCCCACGAGAGCACGACGCTGCACCGCGACCTCGCCGACCGCGGTCTCAGCCCGACCCTGCGACGGACCGGCGCGGTCGACGTCTACCTCCGCGAGGCCCGGGGAGCGGCCCTCTCGCCGGAGCAGCTGCGCGCGCTCGAGCCGATGCTCGGCGAGGTCGCGGGCGGGTCGCACGACGAGGACGAGTGGACCGTCGAGAGCCGCAGCTACGTGAGCGCGACCCTCGAGGACGCCGTCGCGCACGGCGCCGAGCTGCACTTCGGCACCGACGTGCGCGCGCTCGTGCCGCACGCCGACGGCGGGCACCACGTCGTCACCGACCGCACCACCGTGCACGCCGATCACGTCGTCCTCGCCGCGGGCGTCCAGTCCTCCGTCCTCGCCGCGCAGGTCGGCGTCGAGCTCCCCCTTCGCGGCGGTCGCGGCTACGTCGTCGACGTCGCCGCCACCGAGTCCGACCTGCGCATGCCCGTGCGGATCAAGGAGCACCGCGTCGTCGTCACCCCGCTCGAGGACCGGGTGCGGGTGTGCGGGTCGATCGAGTTCGGCGACGAGTCCCGACCGGCCGACCTGCGCCGCGCCGACGCGCTGCTCGAGGTCGCGACGCGGGTGCTCCCGGACCTCGCCGGTCGAGAGGTGCTCGACCGGTGGGCCGGCGAGCGCCCGTGCACCCCGGACGGGATGCCGCTCGTCGGCACCTCGCGGGTCGCCCCGGGCCTGGCGGTCGCGACCGGCCACGGCATGTGGGGGATGATCCTCGCCCCCGTCACCGCACGCCTGATCACCGAGGCGCTCCTCGACGGCACCGCCCTGCCGACCGACGGGTGGCTGCACCCCGACCGCTTCACCCGCGGGTCTCACCGACGGGCCCTGCTCGGTGGGGCACGCGCCGGCCTGGCACGACGCGGGCGGGTCGACGGCGACGCCCGCGCCGCCTCCTAGACTGCGGACGCGGTGCGCCCCGGCACCCCCTGAGCGCGAGGTGTGAGGCCGACGTCCACGAGCCCCGACGCGTCCTGGCGCGGTCACGACCGCGGCAGCCGCGAGTACCGCCGCATCCTCGTCGCCCTGCTCGGGGCGGGTGTCGCCACCTTCGCCCAGCTGTACTCGCCGCAGGGCGTGCTCCCCCTCCTCGCGGGCGACCTCGACATCGACCCCGCGCGGGCCAGCCTGTCGATCTCCGCCGCGACGACGGGGCTGGCGCTGTCGGTGCTGCTATGGTCGGTGCTCGCCGACCGGGTCGGTCGGGTGAGCGCGATGCGTCTCGCCCTCGTCAGCGCGACGGTCCTCGGGCTCGTCATGCCGTGGTGCCCGTGGTTCGAGGCGCTCGTCGTCGTCCGGGTGCTCGAAGGGGTGGCCCTCGGCGGCATCCCGGGCATCGCCGTCACCTATCTCAGCGAGGAGGTCTCGGCCCGCTCCGCCGCCGTCGCCGCCGGGACGTACGTCTCGGGCACGACCGTCGGGGGGCTGCTCGGCCGGCTCGTCGCGGCACCCGTGGCGGACGTGGCCGGCTGGCGGGTCGGGACCTTCGCCGTCGCCGTGCTCGCGGCGGTGGCGACGGCGGTCTTCTTCGCCGTCACGCCCCCGCCGCAGGGGTTCCGCCCACGGCGCTCGTCGGTGGGGACGACCCTGCAGGCGGTGAGCCGGCACCTGCGCGACCGGCACCTCGTCGCGCTCTACGCGCAGGGGCTGCTGCTCATGGGCGGCTTCGTCGCCGTCTACAACTACCTCACCTTTCGGCTCGAGGCCCCGCCCTTCCTCGTCCCGGTGGGCGCGGCGAGCCTGCTCTTCCTCGCCTACCTCGCGGGCACCCTCAGCTCTCGCGTCGCCGCAGGCCTCGTCGCCCGGCTCGGACGACGAGCGGTGCTGCTCGCCTCGACCGGGGTCATGGTCGCGGGCACCCTCGTCACCCTCGCCGACTCGCTCCTCGTCGTCGTCATCGGCCTCGTCGTGCTCACCGCGGGGTTCTTCGGGGCCCACTCGGTGGCGTCGGGGTGGTCGGGCACGGCCGCTCGCGGCGACCGCTCGCAGTCCACCTCGCTGTACACGCTGTGCTACTACGGCGGGTCGAGCATCTTCGGCTACCTCGGCGGGCTCGCCTGGAGCGCGCTGGGCTGGGGCGGTCTCGTGACGATGGTCGTCGCGCTGTGCTGCGCCGCCGCCCTCTGGGCGGCGCTGGGCACCCGGGAGGACCTGCCCCGATCGGGCTGACGCGACGCCCGACCCGTGCCAGCATCGAGTCATGGAGCTGGCCGTCGAGCTGAGCGACGTCGTCAAGACCTTCGGGCGGGCCCGGGCGCTCGACGGGTTGGACCTGCAGGTGCGCACGGGCGAGGTCCACGGCTTCCTCGGGCCCAACGGCGCGGGCAAGTCGACGACGATGCGGGTGCTCCTCGGCCTCATCCGCGTCGACAGCGGCAGGGCGCGCCTCCTCGGGTCCGACCCGTGGCCGGACCCGGCCGCGCTGCACCGGCGGGTCGCCTACGTCCCCGGCGACGTCACGCTGTGGCCGACCCTCACCGGCGGCGAGGTCATCGACCTGCTCGGCCGGTTGCGCGGAGGTCTGGACCGACGGCGTCTCGACGAGCTGCTCGAGCGCTTCGAGCTCGACCCGACGAAGCGCACGCGCACGTACTCGAAGGGCAACCGGCAGAAGGTCGCGCTCGTCGCCGCCCTCGCCGGCCGCGCCGATCTCTACCTGCTCGACGAGCCGACGTCGGGGCTCGACCCGCTCAAGGAGGCGGAGTTCCAGCGGTGCGTGCGCGAGGCCGCCGCGGACGGCGCGACGGTGCTGCTGAGCAGCCACGTGCTCGCCGAGGCCGAGGCGCTGAGCGACCGGGTGAGCATCATCCGGGCCGGTCGGCTCGTGCGATCGGGGAGCCTGGCCGAGCTGCGCCAGCTGACGCGCACGACTGTGAGCGCGCAGGTGGCAGCCCCGCCCGGGGCGCTGGCCGACGTGGACGGGGTGCACCACCTGCGCGCCGACGGCGACCGCGTGACCCTCGACGTCGAACCCGACCACCTCGACGGGGTGCTCGCCGCGTTGTCCGCACTCGGGGTGCGCTCCCTCGTCGCCCACCCGCCCACGCTCGAAGAGCTCTTCCTGCGTCAGTACTCGGACGCGGACGCGGACGCCCCTGGCGCCCCCGGCGACCGTCCCTCGGACCCGTCATGAACCTCGGGCTGACCGGCACCGGCGAGCTCGCCCGGCTCGTCCTGCGCCGTGACCGGGTGCGCCTGCCCGCGTGGGTGCTCGGCCTGGGCGGGCTCGTCGCCTGGAGCGCGGTCGGCGTGCAGTCCGTCTACGACACCCCGGCGAAGGTCGCCGGCTACGCCGCCACGGTCGGGACGAGCCCGGTGAGCCGGCTGATGTCCGGGCGTCAGGACGGTATCGACACGATCGGCGGGATCACCGCCAACGAGATATCGCAGGTGGCCCAGCTCGGCGTGTGCCTCATGGTGATCTTCCTCGTCGTCCGGCACACGAGGGGCGACGAGGAGTCGGGACGCTCCGAGCTCGTGCGCTCCGGGGTCGTCGGCCGCCATGCCGCGACGCTCACCGCCCTCCTCCACGCCGTCGTGGCCGCGCTCGCCGTCGGGGGGATCACCGCGGTCTCGATGCTCGGCGTGGGCCTGGGCACAGCGGGCAGCCTCGCTTATGCCCTCGGCCTGGTGCTGCTCGGCGGATGCTTCGCGGCCGTCGCGCTCGTCGCCGCCCAGCTGACGTCCTCGGCCCGCACCGCGCTGGCGCTCGCGGGCGCTGCCGTCGGCGTGGCGTACCTCGTCCGCGGTCTCGGGGCCATCCGCGACGACGCCCTCGTGTGGCTCTCCCCCTTCGGGTGGGCGCAGGAGATGCAGGCCTTCGGCACCGAGCGGTGGTGGCCGGCCGGGCTGCTCGTCGTCGCGACGGCCGCCCTGCTCGTCGGGGCGGCCTGGCTCGAGACCCGCCGCGACCACGGCGGCGCCCTCCTCCGCCCCCGCCCCGGGCCGGCCCGCGCCTCGCGATGGCTCGCCTCCCCCCTCGCGCTCGTCCTACGGGTCCAGCGAGGCGCGCTCGTCGGCTGGGTGGTCGGTCTCGCCGCCCTGGCCGTCATCTACGGGGCGGTCATCCCCACGATCCCCGACCTCCTCGCCTCGAACCCCGAGATCGGGCAGTACATCGGAGCGAGCGGGAGCGCGCAGGAGGCGCTCGTCGACGCCTTCGTGCGCTACGTCCTGCTCTTCCTCGCGGTCGTGTCGACGGCCTTCGGGGTGGCCTGCGTGACCCGGCTGCCCGGCGAGGAGGAGTCGGGCCGCGGCGGGCTTGTGCTCGCGGCGGCGGTCTCGCGCACCCGGTGGGTCGGCGCCACGGTCGCCGTCGCGTGCGCCGGCTCGCTGCTGCTCCTCCTCGCGTCGGGTCTGGGGCTCGTCGTGGGGTACGTCCTCGGCGGCGGCGAAGGGGTGAGCCCCGCCGAGGTCGTCGGCGGCCAGCTGAGCTATCTGCCGGCGGTCCTCGTCGTCGTCGGCGTGGCCGTCCTCCTCGTGGGTGCACGACCCCGTGCGGTACCGCTCGCATGGGTCGTCGTGGGAGCGGTCGCCGTGCTCGCCCTCCTCGGGCAGAGCCTCGGGCTGCCGGAGGGCGTCGAGCGGGTGTCCCCCTTCGCGGTGCTGCCGGGTGTGCCGGTCGAGCCCTTCGACCCGGTGCCCGGGGCGGTCGAGCTCGTCGTCGTCGCGCTCCTTGTCGGCGTGGGGACGTGGGCCTACCGCCGACGCGACCTCGGCTGATCGGGTCAGCCCGTGGTGGGACCGGAGCCTGTCCCGGTGCCCGCCGGGCTGGTCGCCTCACGGCACATCGACCACACGACCGGCCCGTCCGGGATCTCGGTCGACCCGGTGACGACGAAGCCGTGCCGCTCGTACAGGCGCACGTTGCGCGCGTCGGAGGTCTCCAGCGCGACCGACGACATCATGCCGTCGACCCGGCGCAGGCCCTCGGCAAGAACCGCTGAACCCAGACCGCGCCCGGCACTGCCCGGACGCACACCGAGAGTGGCGAGATCCCAGGCCCCCGCGGGCCGTGGGGGCAGGTCCGCGGACATGACGACGGGCAAGCGGTCGTCCATGAGCTCGACGACCCGGCCCTGCGTCGCGTCGTCGGGGTCCGGCGCGCCCGGCGGCAGGAAGGCGCCCACCCCGTGCACCTCGTCGTCGACGAGCACGACCCCGTGGCGCAGCGCGTGCGCCAGGTAGAGCAGCTGGAGCTCTTCGAGCCGGGCGAGGTGGTCGTCCGCGGGGATCGACCACCGCGTCCACGGGTAGTGCTCGAAGGCCCGCACGAGGGTGAGGGCCGCCTCGGGCAGGTCGACGGGGGTCGCTGGCCGGACGTCATGACTCACGCGGGCGACCGTACCGAAAGAACGCTCAGCCGCCCCGACGACCCCACCCTGCCTCCCCGCACCAGCCAGAGCTTGCCCGGCCGATCACGACACCCGCGCCTCCCCGACCCATCCCGGACCGGGGCCGGGTCAGAGGTGCCAGGTCACCCCGGTGCTCGTCACCGTCGCCATGAGGTCGAGCTGGTGCACCCGGGTGTGGTGCCGCTGGCACAGGAGGGCGGCGTTGCTGACGTCCGTCAGGCCGCCGCGGGACCACCAGCGGACGTGGTGCGCGTCGCACCACTGCGGCGGGACGGTGCACCCCGGGTAGGTGCACCCCTGGTCGCGGTGCCACAGGACACGCTGCTGGCCCGGGGTGAAGAGACGCACCACACGGCCCATGTCGAGCACCTCGCCGGAGCCGCCGAGCACGACGGGCACGATGCCGGCGTCGCAGGCCATCCGACGGGCCACCGACGGTGCGAGGACCTGGCCGGTCGCGGTCGTCGCTCCCCCGTGGGCGTCGTCACCCAGGAGCGTGGAGAGCGGGATCAGCACGTGGACCTGCGCCTTGTCGGTGCGGGGCACCTCGCCGGGCGCGGAGACGCCGCGACGGATGATCTCGAGGAGCGCCTCGGCACGGCGCTGCGCCGGGCTGCGCTCGTCGCACTCGCCCTCGGGCCCGGCCACCGGACCGGACAGCGCCGCGAGCGCGGCGTCGACGACGGCCGCTCCCTCGGGGTCGAGGACGACCCGGTAGGACGTGAGCCCTGCCGGTCCCTCGTGCCGGAAGAGCGCTCGTGCGGCACGCGCTCGGCGGTCGTCGTGCTCGAGGTCCTCGACCGGCCGCAGCAGGCGCCCGGTCCGGGTGACGGCCTGGGCGAGCTGACGCTCGGTGAGCCCGCTGATGCGCTCGTGCGGCCCGTGCCCGTCGGGCCCTGTCGGGACGACGTCGTCGCGAGCACCGTCGAGCAGGATGCGCATGGCCTCGGCGAGGGACTCGGGCTCGGCGACCGGCGCCACCTGCGTCTCGAGCCGGACGAGCTGGTCGGCCTTGGTCAGCGGGAGGTCTCCGGCCGTGAAGGCCGCGGTCACCTCGGGGACGCGGGTCTGCCCCTTCGCCACCCGCAGCACCCGGGCGACGTGGTGCACGTCGGGCGCGGGTGCTCGCGCTGCCTCGGATCGTGCCACCCAGTCGTGGGCTGACCACGACCGCTCGGCCGGCAAGCCGCGCTCGAGGCCCTCGCGGGCCACGGCGACCTCGGCCACGTCGACGAGCTGGCGCAGCTGCCCGACGAGGGCGAGCGCGTCGTGCACCTCGTCGTCGGCGAGCCGCCACGTCTCGTCGCCGAGGTCATGCTGCAGCTGCAACGACCGGAGTGCGTCGCGGAGCCCGGGGAGGACACCTGCTCCGCCCCACCGCGCCGTCGCGATCGCTGCCATGGAAGAACTCTGCCAGCGACCACCGACAGCGCTGAGCCTCGTCGCGGCGGCTGGCACGATGACGCGATGACCTCGGCAGCTACGAGCCAGACCCGCCCGATGACCCCGGGCGACTGGCCCGACGTCGAGCGCATCTACCGCGAGGGCATCGCCACAGGGCTGGCGACCTTCGAGACGCAGCCGCCGACCTGGGAGCGCTTCGACGAGCACCGGCTGCCCGCCCCCCGCCTCGTGGCGACCGGCGAGCGGGGCGAGGTGGTCGGGTGGGCGGCGGTCACACCCGTGTCGACGCGCGAGGTCTACCGCGGGGTCGTCGAGCACTCGATCTACGTCGCGTCCGCGGCTCGCGGCCAGGGTGTCGGCGGGCGCCTCCTCGCAGACCTGCTCGCCGCGGCGGACGAGAGCGGGATCTGGACCGTCCAGGCGACGCTCTTCCCCGAGAACCTCTCCAGCCTGGCCCTGCACCACGCCCACGGCTTCCGCACCGTGGGCACGAGGGAGCGGATCGCCCTCATGACGCACGGCCCCCTCGCCGGCACGTGGCTCGACACGGTGCTCGTCGAGCGCAGGAGATGAGCGAAGGGGGCGGGTCAGGTGGTCTCGAGGCTCGCCGGCGCTCGCACCTCGACCGGCGCACGGGGCGAGATGAGCGCAGGCGCGGCAGGGTTCGCGGAGCATCAGGCGGACCGGACCGCAGCGAAGGGCGCGCAGCGCCCGAGCGAAGGGAGGACCAAGGCTCCGCGAGCCCTGCTGGCGGAGCGGCGGGGCGGGTGGTCTCGAGGCTCGCTGGCGCTCGCACCTCGATCACCGAAGCCTGCGCGCTGGCGCTCGCACCTCGACCAGCGAAGGGGGCGCGATCTCGGGGCCGAAGAGGGTGGACGTAAAGGGACTCGAACCCCTGACCTCTCGCGTGTGAAGCGAGCGCTCTAACCAGCTGAGCTATACGTCCGTGGTGCTGCCGCGGTGAGGCGGTGAAGCCAGTGCAGAGTACCTGGCGCTCTCCCCCTTCGTCACATCGGGCTACGCACCCAGCCCGGGGAGCATCCGCAGGTACTCCTCGACGACGTCCGGGGTCCACCCCGGGAGCCCGGTGACGAGGAGCGCGAGGTAGAAGCACAGCCAGCCGATCGCGACCGAGACCATGACGAGCGGGATCTTCGCGGCGAGGGGCAGGTGACGGGCCCACTGCTCGAAGGACTTCACCTCGGCCTTGACGAACTGCGTGACCCGGCGGGCCCACATGTACTCCGTCGACCACAGGAAGAGGCCGACGAAGATGACGACCCAGCCCGGGCCGACGAGGGGGACCATGGGGATGCCGACGACGATGAGCGCGAGCCCGGCGACGAAGACCCCGATGCGGTAGACCGGGCCGAGCACCGGGTTGAGGCGCACCGCGCGCCGCCAACGGATCGAGTCCTCCTCGGGGTCGATCGTCTGGTTCTCGCCGAAGCGCTCCAGCAGCTCCTCGCGCACGAGCTCGTGCTGGTCGCGCCGGATGGCTCGGTACGGACGACGGTGACCCTGCGCGTCGAGCCCGAGGCCCCGACGCTCCTCCTCCTGCTGCTCACCCCGCGTGGCCTCCATCGAGGTCACGGGTCCATCCGCTCGGCGGAGCGGGTCGCGAAGATCGCCGCCGCCTGGTCGGTGACCGGGGTCTGCGTGGCCAGCGCACGTCCGTCGACGGTCGCGATCGGCTGGACGTCGCGCATCGTGTTCGTGAGGAAGGCCTCGTCGCTCGTCTCCATCGCGTCCGCCGGCAGGGTCTCCTCGCGGACCTCGAGACCGGCCTCGCGGCACCACTCGATCGTCACGGCACGGGTGATGCCGGCCAGGCAGCCCGACTCGAGCGGCGGGGTGAGGACGACGCCGTCACGGACGACGAAGACGTTCGACCCCGTGCCCTCGCACAGCTCGCCGCGGGTGTTGAGGAAGATCGCCTCGTCGGCGCCCTGGCTCTTCGCCCGGGCGAGCGCGATGACGTTCTCCGCGTAGGACGTCGTCTTCAGCCCCGCGGTCGCCGCGCGCTCGTTGCGCGTCCACGGCACGGTCGCGACGTGGGCGTGGCTCGGCAGCGGCGAGGCGGGCACGAGGCCCACGACGTAGGTGAGCGGGGTGTCCGAGCGGTCCGAGCCGAGCGGCCCGACTCCCCCGGTGACCGTCCAGCGCAGCCGGCCCAGCGGCATGGGGCCGCCGGCGGCGAGCACCGCCTCGACACCCTCGTCGAGGTGGTCGGCGTCGAAGCCCGTGAGCCCGAGGCCCTCGAGCGTGCGCTCGAGCCGGCGCAGGTGACGGGTGCGCCCGAAGACGACCCCGTCGACGACCTTGCACGTCTCGAAGCCCCCGTCACCGACGGTCAGACCGTGGTCGAGCGCAGTGAGAGATGCCTGCCCCCCGTCCACGAGCTCGCCGTTGACCCAGACCGTGACACCCATGCTCATACCCCAACTCTTCCAGATGACAGACCGACGAGCCTGCCCGCCTTGAGCTCGGTCTCGCGCCACTCCTGGCCCGGGTCCGACCCCCACGTGATGCCGGCGCCCGTGCCGAAGCGCAGGACGCGCCCGGCGGGCCCCTGCTCGGCGTAGAACGTGCGGATGCCCACCGCGAGTTCCCCCCGTCCCGCGTCGGCGTCGACCCACCCGATCGCGCCGCAGTACGGACCCCTCCGGACCGGCTCGAGCTCACGGATCACCTGCAGCGCAGAGGACTTCGGCGCACCGCTCACCGACCCGGGCGGGAAGGTCGCCCCGACCAGCTCGGCCCACCCGACACCCGGTCGCAGCCGGGCCGCGACGTCGCTCGTGAGGTGGAGCAGGCCCGGGTGCTCCTCGAGCGCGCACAGCGCCTCGACGTCGACCGTGCCGGGGACGGCGACATGGCTGATGTCGTTGCGCACGAGGTCGGTGATCATGACGTTCTCGGCGTGGTCCTTCGCCCCGAGGTCCGAGGGCACCCGCCCGGTCCCCTTGATCGGGCGGCTCACCACCCGCTCGCCGTCGCGCAGCAGGTAGGCCTCGGGCGAGGCGCACACGACGTCGAGCCCGGCGGAGGGCACGTGGACCAGCCCGGCGAAGGGGGCGGGGTTGCCCTCCTCGAGCACCGCCGCCAGGGCGGGGAGGTGGGCCTGCGGCGCCAGGGGCGCCGTGAGGACCCGGCAGAGGTTGACCTGGTAGACCGTGCCGGCCGCGACGTGCTCGCGGACCCGCTCGACCCCGGCGAGGTACTCCCCCTCCGACATCGAGGACGACCACCGACCGGGCGGGACCCATCGACCCGTCGCCGGGGCGTCGGAGGTCTGCTCCGCCCGGGCGAAACGGACCGCCGTCACCTCGCCCTCGAAGGTCACGACGACCGCCCACTGGCCGCCGTCGTCGAGGTCGGCGAGGTCGGTGCTCACCGCCACGGGGTCGGTGAGCAGCCGGCGGCCGAAGCGGGCGTACTCCACCGCCGCAGCATAGGGGCGCCCCCGAGGCTGGACGGCGCACGCCGCTAAGCCCCACGACGGGGCCGACGTGTGGTGGGTTGTCCCCATGCCGGTCATCGGACACCACTGCAGCCACGAGCAGATCAGCCCCCGCCAGCTCCTCCTCGACGTCCAGCACGCCGAACGAGCCGGCTTCACCGCCGCGATGTCGAGCGACCACCTCGTGCCGTGGAGCGCGCGGCAGGGCGAGTCGGGCTTCGCGTGGAGCTGGCTCGGCGCCGCTCTCGCGACGACGGACCTCCCCTTCGGCGTCGTCAACGCCCCCGGTCAGCGCTACCACCCGGCGATCCTCGCCCAGGCGATCGCGACCCTCGGCCAGATGTACCCGGGCCGCTTCTGGGCGGCGCTCGGCTCCGGCGAGGCGGCCAACGAGCACGTCACCGGGCAGGGCTGGCCGCGCAAGGAGATCCGCGACGAGCGGCTGCGCGAGTGCGTCGACGTCATCCGCCGGCTCCTGCGCGGAGAGGTCGTCAGCCACGACGGCCACGTCGTCGTCGACCGCGCGCAGCTGTGGACCCTCGCCGACCCCGTGCCCCGTCTCGTCGGGCCGGCCGTCACGCCGCAGACCGCCGCCCGCCACGCCGACTGGGCCGACGGCCTCATCACCGTCAACCAGCCGGTGGAGCGCCTGCGCGAGGTGCTCGCCGCCTACCGCGACGCCGGCGGCCGCGGCCCGGCCCGGCTGCAGGTGCACCTGTCGTGGGCGCCCACGCAGGAGCAGGCCGAGGCGATCGCCCACGACCAGTGGCGCAGCAACACCGTCGGGCCGCCGATCGCGTGGGACGTCGACAGCGTCGAGGGGTTCGACGCCATCGGCGAGCACGTCACCCACGAGTCCGTCGCCGAGGCCGTGCGCATCTCGGCCGAGCCCGGGCAGCACGTCGAGTGGCTGCAGGAGTACCTCGAGGTCGGCTACGACGAGCTCTACCTGCACTTCGTCGGGCAGGACCAGCGCGAGTACCTCGACACCTTCGCCGAGCAGGTGCTCCCGCACCTGGGGCCGACCCGCCCCGAGACGACACCCGGCACGACCCAGCCCGACCCGAAGGGAGCCCGGTGAACCTCACCGACACCGCCGACCTGTGGTGGAAGCACGCCGTCCTCTACTGCGCCGACGTGCAGACCTTCGTCGACTCCGACGGCGACGGCTGCGGCGACCTCACCGGCATGGCCGAGCGTGTCGACTACCTCGCCGATCTCGGGATCACCTGCCTGTGGCTCATGCCCTTCTACCCGACGGCCGACCGGGACGACGGCTACGACATCACCGACTTCTACGGCGTGGACCCGCGGGCCGGCACACCCGGCCACATGGTCGAGCTCGTCCACCTCGCCCGCTCGCGCGGCATCCGGGTCATCGTCGACTTCGTCATGAACCACACGAGCGACCAGCACCCGTGGTTCAAGGAGTCGCGCAAGAGCACCGACAACCCCTACCGCGACTGGTACGTCTGGCGCTCGTCGACACCGCCAGACACCTCCGACCAGGTCGTCTTCCCCGACCAGGAGGACTCGATCTGGGAGCTCGACGAGCGCACCGGCGAGTACTACCTGCACAACTTCTACAAGACCCAGCCCGACCTCAACATCGCCAACCCCGCCGTGCGCGACGAGATCGCCCGCACCATGGGCTACTGGCTCCAGATGGGCGTGAGCGGCTTCCGCGTCGACGCCGTGCCCTTCCTCTTCGCCGAGGACACCCTCCCCGAGTCCGAGCGGAAGTTCCCCACCTACGACCCGCACGAGTACCTGCGCAGCCTGCGCCGCTTCGTCTCGCGGCGCGGGGGCAACGTCATGCTGCTCGGCGAGGTCAACCTCCCCTACCCGGAGCAGAAGCTCTTCTTCGGGGGCACCGACGCCGACCAGCTGACGACGCAGTTCGACTTCGTCGGCATGCAGGCGACCTACCTCTCCCTCGCCCGTCACGACGCCCGCCCGCTGGCCAAGGCGCTGCGATCCCGCCCGCGGCTGTCCGACGAGAGCCAGTGGGCGAGCTTCATGCGCAACCACGACGAGCTCACCCTCGACAAGCTCACCGACGACGAGCGGCAGGAGGTCTTCGACGCCTTCGGCCCCGAGCCGCAGATGCAGCTCTTCGACCGCGGGCTGCGCCGCCGGCTGCCGACGATGCTCGGCGGCGACATGCGCCGCATCCGGATGGCCTACTCGCTGATGTTCTCGCTCCCGGGCACTCCCGTGCTCTTCTACGGCGAGGAGATCGGCATGGGCGAGAACCTCGACATCCCCGGCCGGCTGGCCGTGCGCAGCCCGATGCAGTGGGACCCCTCGGGCGGCTTCAGCCAGGCGCCCGAGCGTCAGCAGGTCCGCCCGATGACCTCGGGCCCGTGGGGGCCGGAACGGATCAACGTCGCCGACCAGCGCGGCGACGTCGACTCGCTGTGGCGCTTCGTCTCGCGACTCATCCAGCGCTACCGCCAGAGCCCGGAGATCGGCTGGTCGCAGGTCGAGGTGCTGCGCGGCACGCCCCGATCCGTCCTCGCGCACGTGTGCCGCAAGGACGAGTGGCGCATGGTCGCCCTGCACAACTTCTCCGGCGAGCCGGTCGAGGTGTCGGTCACCGTGCCCGACCTGCCGGACGAGTGCTCCTTCGTCGACCTGCTGACGCCGGGCGCGCCCCGTCGGATCGAGCCCGGGCCGAAGGGGGTCCTCGAGACGACGATCGACGGCTACGGATTCCTCTGGCTGCGGGTCTGCTCCGCGCAGGACACCCGGGTGGCGTGATGGTGAAGGGGGAGCACGAGGGGTCCGCCGACGGCGAGGACGTCGCCCCGGGCGACGGGCGCGACGAGACGGCGACCGAGCGCTTCGACCGCAACTGGGAGGAGCTCCTCCAAGAGCTGCGGGTCGTGCAGACCGGCGTGCAGATCCTCGCCGGCTTCTTGCTCACCTTGCCCTTCCAGGCCCGCTTCACGGTGCTCGAGCCGCACCACCGGGTGATCTACCTCGTCGCCTTCTGCCTCGCGCTCCTCGCGACGGCGCTGCTCGCCGCGCCGGTGAGCGCGCACCGGCTGCTCTTCCGCCGGCACGCGAAGCGCGAGCTCGTCGCCTTCGGCAACCGGTGCGCCCAGGGCGGGATGGTCTCGCTCGCCCTCAGCCTGCTCGCCGTGCTCTACCTCATCGTCGAGGTGCTGCTCGGCACCCCGGCTGCGGTCACCGCGATCGTCGTCGGTGCCGCCGTCTTCCTCGCCCTGTGGGTCGTGCTGCCCATGCGGATGGGGCGGGCCGCCGGTCGTGCCGGCAGCCCGCCCCCTTCGCGGTCCTCGTCCTGATCGCTCAGGTGTAGAAGGGTCGGTCCTCGTGGGCCGGGTCGGTGACGTTAGGGTGGACGCGCTCGACCTCGTCGGCCGGGGCGTCGTAGACGCCGAGGACGGCGCCGTCGTCGGTCTCGATGACCAGCCGCGAGCGGATGCCGCGCTGGATCGCCTCGGCGACCGAGCGGGCGACGACCGTGGGCTGGTCCCCGGCACCGGTCGCGGCCATCGCCTCGTGGACGCGGTCGGTGAGCTCGTCCTGGGTGAGCCCGCCGGCCTCGCCGACGACACGGAGCAGGGCTGCGGCCTGGGCCCGCACCGCCTCGGTGCCGACCTCGCCGGCGATGGTGTTGAGGACGACCCGCTCGCCGGACTTCGAGACGTGCGGGTGCACCTCGGTGTCGTGCTCGGGGCCGTGGGTGGGGGCGACCTCGACGGTCTCGCCGTCGCGGGTCCCGCGCTCGTCGTGCGCCGCGAGCTCCTCGCGGCGTGGGTCCTGCGTCATCGCTTCACTCCCTTGTCGACGGTGTCCAGCCAGGCTATCCGCGCAGGTGCACGGATCGGCTCCGCGGAGCCCGGCTGTCCAGGGTGGCCTCACCACGCGGGGTCGAGCTGGTCCCCGAGGACGAGGGCGGTGAGCTCGCGGCGGCTGTGCACCCCCGCCTTGGCGAAGATCGCCTTGAGGTGGTCCTGCACCGTGTGGCTGCTCATGTGCAGCTGCTCGGCCACCGACCGCGTGTCCGCGCCCCGCACGACGAGCACGAGGACGTCGCGCTCGCGCGGGGTCATGCCCAGGGCGTCGACGACGAGCGGGAGCAGCTCGCGGGGGCGCGACTCCGTGATCGTCACGCCGACGAGGTCCCCGTCGGGCGAGCCCAGCGGCGTCGCGTGCACGGTGCACCACCGTCCGTCGGCCAGGCGCACCCTCGTCGTCGGGTGGTGCGCCCCCTTCGTCGCCCGCGTCGCCGCGGCCGCAGCGGCGAGCGACGCGAGCAGCCCCTCGCTCGCCTCGGCCCCGTCGCCGTGGTGGAGCGAGACGAGCTGCTCGACGCCTCCGGGCGAGGACAGGACCACCTCGCCCCGCGCGTCGAGGACGACCATCGTGGGGGTGGCGTCGTCGGTCACCGTGCGGCGACCGGCCCACATCCCGAGGACCCCGCGGCGCACGGCGCGGGCGAAGGAGGGGCACAGGGCCTCGACGAGCGCGACCTCCCACGGCTCGAAGTGCCCGCGGAGCCGGTAGAGGAAGACCGCTCCCCACGACCGGTGCCCGTCGGTGGCGAGCGCGCGCAGCTCGTCGGCGCAGCCGAGGACGGGACGCATGAGGTCGCGCATCCGTGGTGAGCGGGAGAGGTCTCCCCCGGTGACGTCGTGCACGCCGAGCGCGGCGCAGCCGGAGCGCGCCATGGCGAGCACCGAGGTGGGGTCGTCCTGGCCGTACTCGAAGCGCGCCCACTCGCGGTCGTGCGCCGCCCAGGCCACCGCGCAGCCCTCGCGCAGGCAGACCCCCGTGGGCATGAGCGACGCCGGGTCGAGGGTGCCGAGGGACCAGCCGTCGTGCGGCACCGCGCGCTGCAGCGACTGCATCGCCTCGTGCGCGAAGGTCTCGAGATCGACCTGTGCCCGCGCGAGGACGGCGACATCTGCCACCACGCGGTCGCGCACCAGATCTCTGTCCATCGACGACCACCTCCCGAACGGCGTCACCGGACCCCCAGCATTGTGGGGCAGGTCACCCTCCGCCGGGGCGGAATCGGACAAAGCCGCGGCTCGGGGATGGGCAGGCCCTGGGGGCCTGCACGACCCTTCATGGGATCCGAGCACCGTCGCGAGGCGAGCCCGCCGGGGAGGGCGGGCGCGTGGTCGGACCCCACGTCACGAGGAGCAGCCCATGTCATCGAGCCGTCTGAGAGCCCGTCACCAGCACCCGGGTCGCCGTCGAGGGCTCCGACCCGTCCTCGCCGCCGCCGCGGCAGCCGTCCTGGGTCTGAGCCTCGCGCCGCCGACGTCCGCAGCACGACCCCCCGGGGACCCCCAGGGGCACCCCCGCTGGGTCTCGACGATCGACGACAGCGTCCTCGCACCCTTCCAGCTCGCCGTCGAGGGGCGCGACGTCTACGCGACCGACGGCTTCCTCGGCACCCTCACGAGGTACTCCCGATCGGGCACCAAGACCGTGCTCGCGCGGGTCGAGGGCGGTGAGATCGCCGGCGTCGACGTGGCGAAGGGGGGCCGCACGTGGGCATACGCGAGCACCTCTGCCGACGGGCGCAGCACCCTGACGATCCAGTCGAAGGGACGGCCGGACGTCGTCGCCGACCTCGGCGCGTACGAGCAGACCGTCAACCCGGACCAGGGGGTCACCTACGGCATCATCGCCGGCGGCAACCCCTGCGCCGAGGAGGTCTTCGGCGGGCTCACCGGCGGCCAGGCCACGTACACGGGCATCGTCGAGTCGCACCCCTACGCCGTCGCGGCCCTGCCCGACGGGTCCTGGGCGGTCGCCGACGCCGCGGGCAACTCTGTGCTGCGGGTCGACCGCCGAGGACGCATCTCGACGCTCGCCCTCGCGCCGCGCCGGCCGCTGCTCATCACGACGGAGATCGCCGCATCGATCGGGCTGCCCGACTGCACCGTGGGCGTGACCTACGCCTTCGAGGGTGTCCCCACCGATGTCGAGGTGGGCCCGCGCGGTCGGCTCTACATGAGCTCGCTGCCCGGCGGCCCCGAGGACCCGAGCCTGGGTGCCCGTGGCGCCGTCTTCACGATTGGGCACCACGGCGCGGTGACGAAGGTCGCCTCCGGATTCCTCGGGGCGACGAACCTCGCGGTGCAGGGCGACACGCTCTACGTCGCCGAGCTCTTCGGCGGCCAGGTGACGGCCGTGCACGGCCGTCACCGCTGGGCCGCCTACCGGATGGAGCGGCCCCTGGCCGTCGAGGTGAGCGGGCGCACGATGTACCTCGGCCAGCTCGCGGACATCGACTTCGAGACGGGCACGCCGCGGGCCCCGGGGTCGATCGTCAAGGTGTCGCTGAAGCACCACCACCATCACCACCACTGATCGCGGTGGGAGGACGCCGACGGCGCGAGCCCCGGTGGCATGACGAAGGGCCCCGACCTGGTGGTCGGGGCCCTTCGTCTGCGGTGGGCGATACTGGGTTTGAACCAGTGACCTCTTCCGTGTCAAGGAAGCGCGCTACCGCTGCGCCAATCGCCCGGGGTCCTGCTAGGTCCTGCGTCGAGGTGGAGACGGGATTTGAACCCGTGTAGACGGCTTTGCAGGCCGTTGCCTCGCCTCTCGGCCACTCCACCACTGGAGGCGGTGAACCTTCCGAGCGGATGACCGGCCTCGAACCGGCGACCTCAACCTTGGCAAGGTTGCGCTCTACCAACTGAGCTACATCCGCACTTCCGCTCCGGGCTTCCTTGCCCCTTGCGTGCGGTGTGACAGTAGCCCAGACGGACGGTGAACTCCAAACCGACTCCTGGGGCGGTCCTCGCACCCCCGTCGTCAGGCCTGCGCGATGGACCGGTCGGCCGCCGAGTGGGGCCACAGGGAGCGCACGGCGGCGTTGAGCGCGGCCCCGACGAGCACGGAGATCGCGATCGCGTAGAGGCCGACGATGAGGATGATCGGGGTGCTCAGCGGGCCGTAGATCGAGGTGCCGCCGAGCGAGCCGGCGACGAGGGTGCGCACGAGCCAGGCCGACAGGACCCACAGCACGAGGGTGAGGGCGGCGCCGGGCAGGTCGCGGCGCCAGGGGTCGCGCTGCGGGGTCGAGAGGTGGAAGAGGGTCGTGACACCGGCGAGCACGAGGACGGAGACGACCGGCCAGTAGAGGGCGACGAGCCAGTCCGCGGGGTCGGGCAGCAGGGAGCCGATCGCGCTCGGCCCGACGAGGACGAGCGGCATCATGACGACCCCGAAGAGCAGCCCGAGCGTGTAGATCGACAGGCTCATCGCCCGCGTGCGCACGATCCCGCGGATGCCGGACTGCCCGTACATGATCGAGATGGTGTCGATGAAGACGTTGAGCACCCGCGAGCCGGACCACACCGACAGCAGGAAGCCGATGGAGATGAGCTCCCCGCGCCCGGCGCGGAAGACCTCGTCGACCGTCGGCAGCAGCAGGTCGTCGATGACCTGCGGGGTGAGGAAGCTGCCGGCATAGCTGGCGATCCGCTCGGTGAAGTCGTCGACGCCGCTCTGCCCCACGGCGCTGCCGACGTAGCCGACCCCGCCGAAGAGCCCGAGGACGAGCGGCGGGAGGGACAGCAGCGCGAAGAAGCCGGCCTCGGCGGCCAGCCCGGTGACCCGGTAGCGCAGGCAGATGCGGACCGTCTCGCGCACGAGCCGGACGAGGGCGAGGACGAAGGGGACACCCTCGAGCCCGTCGCGCACCCTCGCCCGTGTGCTCACGCTCTGCACCGTAGAGCCCGCACGGCCCGACCGGCGTGACCCACGCGGGAGGAGCGGCTCGTCGCGGTGGTCCCGTCCCTCGCACCTCGACCGGCGAGGGCTTCGTCGGGCGAGGTGCGACGGGCCCTCTGGGCCCGAGCCTCGAGACCACCGGACCGGCCGCCTATCCTCGCGCCATGCCGACCCACGACGTGACGAACCAGCCGCCCCCCTTCGTCGGGGTCGACGTCTACGGCAGCGACCCGACCCTCACCGCGGCCGTCGAGCGCTGGGTCCCCGGGACCGGGCGGGCCGACGCCCACGCAGCGCTGCACGCGCTCGGCGAGCGGGCGGGCAGCGCGGAGGCGGCCGAGCTCGCGGATCGGGCCGAGCGCAACGCCCCCCGGCTGCGCACCCACGACCGCTGGGGGCACCGCGTCGACGAGGTCGACTACGACCCCGCCTGGCACGACCTCATGCGCGTCGCCGTCGGTGCCGGGCTCACCGCCGGCACCTGGGCGGCCGGACGGGGCGCGGGCGCTCATGTGCGGCGGGCGGCCGGCTTCGTCACCTGGTCGCAGGTCGACGCCGGCCACATCTGCCCGGTGACGATGACCCACGCCGCCGTGCCCGCGCTGCGCCACTCCCCCGAGCTCGCGACGCGCTACGAGCCCGGTCTCGCGTCGCGCGAGTACGACCCGGGTCTGCGGGCGCCGGCGCTCAAGGCGGGGCTCGTCGCCGGCATGGGGATGACGGAGAAGCAGGGCGGCTCCGACGTGCGCGCCAACCGCACGCTCGCGACGCCGGCGCCGGACGGTCCGCTGCCCGGGCGGACCTACCGGCTCACCGGGCACAAGTGGTTCTGCTCGGCCCCGATGAGCGACCTCTTCCTCGTCCTCGCCCGCACCGACGGGCAGGACGCGCCGAGCTGCTTCGCCGTGCCGCGTGTCCTCGACGACGAGACGCGCAACCCCTTCGCCCTCCAGCGCCTCAAGGACAAGCTGGGCGACCGCTCGAACGCCTCCTCCGAGGTCGAGCTCGACGGCACGTGGGGCTCGCTCGTCGGCGAGGAGGGGCGAGGGGTGCGCACGATCATCGACATGGTCGCCGCGACCCGTCTCGACTGCGTCCTCGGGTCGGCCGCGACCACCCGCGCCGCCCTCGCCCGGGCCGTGCACCACGCCCGGCACCGTCGCGCCTTCGGCGCGCTGCTCGTCGACCAGCCGCTCATGCGCTCGGTGCTCACCGATCTCGCGCTCGAGTCGGAGGCGGCCACCCTGCTCGGCATGCGGCTGGCCCACGCGGTCGACACCGGCGAGGTCGAGCTGGCCCGCCTCGGCGTCGCCGTCGGCAAGTACTGGGTGTGCAAGCGCACGCCGACCCTCGTCGCCGAGGCGCTGGAGTGCCTCGGCGGGGCGGGCTACGTCGAGGAGAACGGACTGGCCCGTCTCTACCGCCAGGCCCCCCTCAACTCGATCTGGGAGGGCTCGGGCAACGTCAACGCGCTCGACGTCGTCCGGGCGATCAGCCGCGAGCCCGCGAGCCTCAAGGCCCTCCTCGAGGAGGCCGCCGTCGCGCGGGGCACCTCGTCGACGCTCGACCGGGCGCTCGACGCCGTCGAGACCGCCTGCGCCGCCGTCGCGCTCGACCCGCTCGCGGCCCAGGCCGGCGCCCGGCGCCTCGTCGAGGACCTCGCCCTCGTGCTCCAGGGCAGCCTCATGACGCGGTACGCGCCACCGGAGCTCGCCGAGGCCTTCGTCGAGTCACGCCTGGGCGCAGGAGCCCGTCTCGGCCTCGGGTCGATCGACCCCGGTCTCGCGTCGCTCGCGGCGCCCGTCGCGCTCGGACGCTGCTGACGGTGCGCGTCCCGCCTGGTCGCCGCTGACGCTCAGGTGTGCTCGAGGCGCTCCTGCTCGACCTCGACGTCGAAGTCGGCGGCCGGCCACCGCGGGTCCATCGCCTCGAGGTGCTCCTTGAGCAGCTGCATGACGGCCAGACGGGCGTACCACTTGCGGTCGGCGGGCACGACGTACCACGGCGCGCTCTCGGTCGAGGTGCGCTCGAGGACGCTCTGGTAGGCCTCCATGTACTCGTCCCAGTGCTCGCGCTCGTCGATGTCTCCGGGGTTGTACTTCCAGTGCTTGTCGGGGCGGGCGAGACGCTCGGCGAGGCGGGCGCGCTGCTCGTCCTTGCTGATGTGGAGCATCACCTTGACGACCGTCGTGCCGCTCTCGACGAGACCGCGCTCGAAGGTCGCGATCTGGCCGTACCGGCGCGACCACTGCGCGCGCGGCACGAGGTCGTGGACGCGCACGACGAGGACGTCCTCGTAGTGGCTGCGGTCGAAGACGCCGATCTCGCCGGGCCGCGGCAGGGCCCGCCGGATCCGCCACAGGAAGGGGTGGCGGCGCTCCTCGTCACTCGGCACCTTGAAGCTCGTGAGCGCGACACCCTGCGGGTCCATGGCCCCGACGACATGGCGCATGATGCCGCCCTTGCCCGAGGTGTCCATGCCCTGGATGACGAGCAGGACGCTGCGCTGACCGCCGCCCTTGGACTCGGCGTACAGCCGCTCCTGCAGCTCGCTGACGACGTCGGCGAGCTCGGGCATGAGCTCGGCAGCCGCGGCCTTGTCGCCGTCGAAGCCCGGCGTGCCACGTGTGTCGATCTCGTCGACCCGTGTCGTCGGACCGGCGCGCAGCGCCTCGCCGAAGGTCTGGGGCACGGGCGCCCCCTTCGGCACCGTCGTCTGCACGGGCTCGTCGGCAGCTGACTTCTTCGGACCTGAGCCCGTGCGACCCGGCCCCTTCGGGCGCTTGTCCTTCGAGCGCTCGTCCTTCGCGCTCTTCGCCGACGTCCTCGTCTTCTTCGACCCCTTCGCCATCGGCCCATCATGCCCACCGGTCCGGGCCCGTGGGGCTGCGAGGATGCCGCCATGCGTGCCCTCATCGCTCCCCCGCACGTCGACCTGCCCGACGGGACCCTCGACGACGCCGCCGTCGACGCGCTCTACGCCCACGACGGCGAGCTGCTGCGCCTCAGCTTCGTCTCCACCCTCGACGGCGCCGCGACGGGCGGCGACGGGGTGTCGGGCTCGATCAACACCGAGGCCGACGGCCGTGGGTACCGGGCGATGGGCCGGGCGGCCGACGTCGTGCTCGTCGGTGCCGGCACGGCCCGGGCGGAGGAGTACGGGTCCCGCTCGACACCGCTCGTCGTCGTCAGCCGCCGCGGCGAGCTGCCCGAATCGGTCCGCGAGGGCGACGGCACCGTCGTCCTCGCCACGGTGGCGGCCTCGGGAGTGCCCGAGGGCGAGCACGTGTGGCACGTCGGGCAGGACGAGGTCGCTCTCGTGGCCCTCGTGCAGCGGTGCCGCGCGGCCTTCGGCCCGCACGTCCTGTGCGAAGGGGGACCGAGCCTGGCCGGGGACCTCGTCGCCGCGGGCCTGGTCGACGAGCTCGGCCTGTCGTGGGCGCCCTCGCTCGTCGTCGGGTCGCCGGAGGACCACCCCCGGATCCTGCGCGGTCCCGCCGCCGAGGTCGCGCTCGATCCGGTGCACCTCCTCGAGCAGGACGGCACCCTCGTCGGGCTGTGGCGCGTGCGCCGCTGACGCACCGCGCTCAGAGCACCGGGGCCGGTGCGGGCGCGGGGTGGGGCGCCGGTGCGAGCGCCGGACGACCTCAGCGCACGAAGTCGCCGACGACCCGGTCCCACCGGTGCGGGTCGACGTTCCACTCCTTGCAGTGCCGGGCGAGCGACCACGGCTCGAAGGTCACGAGGTCGGGCCGGGCGGCGGCGAGACGCTCGGAGGGCCCGACCGGCACGAACTCGTCGTCACGGGAGTGGATGAGCAGCAGCGGGTGGTGCAGCTCGTCGGCGCGGCGCACCCAGTCGGTGCGGGTGACGTCGACGGACTCGGTGAGCCCGACGAGACCGCGCGCCCAGCGCTGACCCATGAGGCTGCGTCCGAGGCTGCCGACGGCCCGGGGCACCGAGTGCAGCCGGGCGTGGTGGGCGAGGACGTCGGCCCAGTCGACGACCGGTCCGTCGAGCACGGCCCGGCTGACGAGCGGGGCGAGCTCGGAGCGGTCGAGCACCTGGAGCACGATCGCCCCGCCCATCGACCACCCGACGAGGACGATCTCCTGGGCCCCCCGGGCGACGGCGAGGCGCATCGCGGCCTCGACGTCACGCCACTCCGACAGGCCGAGGTTGTAGCGCCCGTCGGGGCCCAGCGGGGCCTCGGTGTCGTTGCGATAGCTCGGCACGAGCACGTCGAGACCGGCGGCGTGCAGCGCGGGCACGGCCCGCAGGGTCTCGTAGCGCCGGGCCCCGCGCCCGTGGACGAGGACCGCCCAGCGCGAGTGGTCGGCTCCCTCGCTGGGCACCACCCACGCCGGCATCGGCCCGACCTCGCCGTCGACGACGACGTCCTCGTGGTGCAGGCCGAGGTCCTCGCGGGGGTTGCGCGCGTAGTAGTAGCCGTTGACCCGCACCGGACCCGGCCGGGCGGTGCCCCAGTCGACGCTCACGAGCCGGCGGCGCACCCGCTGGAGGCGATGGTCGTGCTCGAGGACCTCGCCCACCCGGACGTGACCGCCGTCGCCGTCGACCCACAGGCCGTACAGGCCTGGCACGGTCGTCTCGGGCGTCGCGTCGAGGGTGACCGAGTCGTGGTGGAGGACCCGGATCCGCGCGTCGTCGGGCCGGTAGGGGTCGGGGGTGAGCACACGGCGGGCGAAGTAGGCCGCGGCGCCGAGCCACACCGAGCCGGCACCGGCCAGGGCGCCGCCCACGGCGGCACCGCCGTACGTCGCGGCGCGTCGGGTGGTCGTGCTCGGGCTCACGAGGCGATCCTCTCAGGTCATGATGGGCAGGTGAGGCAACCCATCGCGCTCCCCGTCGACCCCATGCTCGCCAAGGCCGCCGCCGCGGTGCCCGCCGCCGACGCGGTCGACGGGGGGTACGCCTACGAGCCGAAGTGGGACGGCTTCCGCTGCGTCGTCCTGCGCGACGGCGACGAGGTCGAGCTCGCGAGCCGCGGCAAGAAGCCGCTCACCCGCTACTTCCCCGAGGTCGTCGCGGCCTGCCTGGAGCACCTGCCCGAGCGGGTCGTCCTCGACGGCGAGATCGTCGTGCGCTCCGGCGAGCCGGGAGCCCAGCGGCTGCAGTGGGAGGCGCTCTCGCAGCGCATCCACCCCGCGGCGTCGCGCGTGACGAAGCTCTCGCAGGAGACCCCGGCCGAGGTCGTCGTCTTCGACCTCCTCGCCGTCGGCGACGAGGACCTCATGTCCTCCCCCTTCGCCGAGCGCCGTGCGCGCCTCGAGGGGCTCTTCGCGCAGGTCTCTCCCGAGGCGCCGATCCACCTGACCCGCGTCACCCGCGACCCGGACGAGGCGACGGACTGGTTCACCCGCTTCGAGGGGGCCGGGCTCGACGGCGTCGTCGCCAAGGCGCTCGCCTCGCCCTACTCCCCCGGCAAGCGCACGATGATCAAGGTCAAGCACAAGCGCACCGCCGAGGCCGTCGTCATCGGATATCGCGTGCACAAGTCGGGGCAGGGCGTCGGCTCGCTCCTGCTCGGGCTGCACCACGAGGGGCAGCTCATCGGGGTCGGGGGGATCGCCGCCTTCACGACCGCGCGCCGCCTGGAGCTCGTCGACGAGCTCGAGCCCTACGTGCGCCGCGACGAGGAGGGCGAGGTCGTGCGGGCCGAGACCGACCGCTCGCGCTTCTCCTCGAGCAAGGACGTCTCGTACGTGCCGCTGCGCCCGGAGCTCGTCGTCGAGGTCGCCTTCGACCAGCTCGAGGGGTGGCGCTTCCGGCACGCCGTGCAGCTCGTGCGCTGGCGGCCCGACCGCGACCCGGAGTCATGCACCCTCGACCAGATCGACCGCGCCCCGGCCTACGACCTCGGCGAGGTGCTCCTCGAGCGCGAGCCCTGATCGGCGGTCCTCATCGGTAGCGTCTGGCCATGAGCCTCACGCGAGACAGCCACAACCTCACCGTCGACGGGCGTCCGGTGCGCGTCGTCGGCTCCACCGGCGCGATCCGCGCGACCTGGCGCCTCTTCGAGGGTGATCAGCTGCTCGCCGAGGAGGAGGTGCTCGCCGGCACCCGCGAGCTCGTCGGCACGCTGTCGACGGGCACGCGGGTCGTCGCGACCGTGCACCAGTCGGCGCTGGGCAGCACGAAGGTCGTCGTCACCGCCCACGGCGAGACCGTCGCCGAGCTCGACGGCTTCGTCGCCTGAGACCTCGTCGCGCTCAGCCCTCGACCCGGTTGCCGTCCTCGTCCCAGTGCGACGCCACCTTCTTGCTGGGCTGCACGCGTGGGGGCTCGCCGGGCATCTTGGGGTAGTCGGGCGGGAAGTTCAGCTCGCCGCCGGGCAGCTCCTCCCACAGCCGCAGGAGCGGCTCCAGGGGGTGGGCCGTGCCGTCCATGTCGGCCCACGGGTCGCCGTCGGCGAGCCGCTCGGGGACGGACAGCAGGTGCAGGCCCGCGGGGTCGTCGACCTCGGCGAGCTGCTCCCACGTCAGCGGGGTGCTCACCGGCGCCCCGGGGCGGGCGCGCAGGCTCCACGCGCTCGCGATCGTGCGGTCGCGGTTGTTCTGGTTGAAGTCGACGAAGATCCGCTCCCCGCGCTCCTCCTTCCACCACGCCGTCGTCACGCCGTCGTCACGGCGCTCGAGCTCGCGCCCGAAGCCGATCGCCGCGTGGCGCAGGTCCTCGAAGGAGTGCGTCGGCTCGACCCGGACGTAGACGTGGATGCCGCGGTTGCCGCTCGTCTTGGGGTAGCCGCGCATGCCGAGCTCCTCGAGCAGCTCGCGGGCCACGCCGGCGACGCGCCGCGCGTCGGCGAAGGTCGTGCCGGGCTGGGGGTCGAGGTCGATCCGCAGCTCGTCGGGGTGGTCGACGTCGGGCCGGCGCACCGGCCACGGGTGGAGCGTCAGCGCACCCATCTGCGCGGCCCACACGACCGAGGCGGGCTCGGTGGGGCACAGCTCGGCCGCGGTCCGTCCGCTGGGGAAGGTGATCTCGACGGTCTCGACGTAGTCGGGCGCGCCTCGCGGCAACCGCTTCTGGTAGAAGCCGTCGGCGCCCTTGTCCTGGGGGCCGACGGCCAGGCGCATGCCCTCGCGCCACCCGTCGGGCCAGCGCTCCATCGCCGTCGGTCGCTCGCCGACCGCGCGCATCATCGCCTCGCCGACGTCGGCGAAGTACTGGCACACCTCGAGCTTGGTGATCTGTGGCGTGCGCTCGGTCGCCTCGTAGATCACCCGGTCCGGGCTGGAGACGCGGACCTCGCGCTCACCGGCGGTGACGCTGCCCGCGGGGGTCTTGGCCATGCGCTCACGGTAGTGGCGAGAGGGGACAGCGCGGTCCCCCTTCGCCCCCTGACGAAGTCCTGACCTGGTCTTGGCCAGAGGTTTACCCCGGACGCGGCGTGGCGTCACCCAGGGGTGCCTACCGTCTCTCTCGCCCCCTCTCTCCAGCTCAGGAGCAACCCCCGTGCCCACTCGCCACACCTCGCCCCGACGCCGTCGCGCGCTCGCGGCGCTCACCGCCGTCCCGCTCGTCACCGCCGCTCTCGCCGTCACCGCGCCGAACGCCACCGCCGTCTCCACGACGGTCGTCATCTCCGAGGCCTACGGCGGCGGCGGCAACTCCGGCGCCCCCTTCCGCAGCGACTTCGTCGAGCTCGCCAACCGCTCCGGCGCGGCCGTCGACCTCAGCGGCTGGAGCCTGGCCTACTACTCCGCGAGCGGCACGACCGCGCAGACGACGCCGCTGAGCGGCAGCATCGCCGCGGGTGGTCGCTACCTCGTCAAGCAGGCCGACGGCGCGAGCGCGACCGCCCCCGCGCTGCCCACCCCCGACGCGACCGGCACGGTCCCGATGTCCTCGAGCGGCGCCCGCGTCGTCCTGCGCGACGCGAGCGGGGGCGAGGTCGACCTCCTCGGCTGGGGCTCGGCGACGACCTTCGAGGGCGCGCCGGCCGGGGCGACGAGCAACACGACGTCCGTCGCGCGCCGCGACATCTGCAGCGACACGGACAACAACGCGGGTGACTTCGTCGTCGGGGCACCGACGCCGCAGTCCTCGACGACCCCGGTGACGACGTGCGAAGGGGGCGAGGAGCCGCCCGTCGACGAGCCGGAGACCATCGCGCAGATCCAGGGCGCCGCGCACCTCTCCCCGCTCGACGGGCAGCGGGTCAACGGCGTCGAAGGGGTCGTGACCGCGGTGAGCCGCAACGGCTTCTGGATGCAGTCGACCACCCCGGACGACGACCCCGCGACGTCCGAGGCGATCCTCGTCTACACCCGCACGGCGCCGACCGCGACGGTCGGCGACACCGTGAGCGTCGACGGCGCCGTCGACGAGTTCCGTCCCGGTGGCTCCAGCGGGTGGGACAACCTCACGACGACGCAGGTCGTCGGCCCGCGGGTGACCGTGACCGGCACGGCGCCCGTCCCGGCCCCGGTCGTCCTCGGCGAGGACCGCACCGCCCCGCAGCAGAGCGTCGACGCGGCGGACCCGAAGAACGTCGAGTACGACGGTGCCGAGTTCCGGCCCGAGCGCGACGCCATCGACTTCTACGAGTCGCTCGAGGGCATGCGCCTCGGGGTGCGCGACGCGACCGCCGTCGGCCCGACGAACTCCTTCGGCGAGCTCCCCGTCGTGCCCGGCAGCGGTGTCCAGGCCACCCGCACCGCGTGGGACGGCGTCGTCTACTCCGGCTACGACCGGCCCAACACGATGCGCGTCATCCTCGACGACTACCTCACCGGCGTCCTCCCGGCGGCCGACCAGGGCGACACCCTGCCGGGGCTCGTCACCGGCGTCCTCGACTACGACTTCGGCAACTTCAAGCTCCACGTCCAGGAGCAGCCGACGGTCGTCGACGGCCCGGCGCAGCGCGAGGTCGCGCCCGTCCAGCGCGACCGCGAGCTGAGCGTCGCGTCCTTCAACGTCGAGAACCTCGCGCCGACGAACCCGCAGGAGAAGTTCGACCGGCTCGCGGGGCAGATCGTGACGAACCTGCGCTCCCCCGACGTCATCGCCGTCGAGGAGGTCCAAGACGACAACGGCGCGGTCGACGACGGCACCGTCGACTCGACCGCGACGACCGACAAGCTCGCCGCGGCGATCCTCGCCCAGGGCGGACCGCAGTACACGGCGCACTGGGTCAACCCGAAGGACAAGGCCGACGGCGGCCAGCCCGGCGGCAACATCCGCAACGTCCTGCTCGTGCGCGCCGACCGCGACGTCGACGTCATCACCCGCGACGCGGGCGACCCCGAGCACGAGGCACTCGTCGAGACGCGGCGCAAGGGCAAGCGGACCGAGACCTACCTCACGACCTCGCCGGGCCGCGTCGACCCGACGAACCCCGCCTTCGAGAGCTCGCGCAAGCCGCTCGTCACCGAGCTGCGCTACCGCGGCGAGAGCGTCTTCGTCATCGCCGTGCACCTGAGCAGCAAGGGCGGCGACGACCCGCTCTTCGGGCGCTGGCAGCAGCCGGTGCGCTCCAGCGAGGACGACCGGCACGCCCAGGCGCGCGCGGTGCGCTCCTTCGTCGACGACCTGCTCGAGGCCGACAGCCAGGCCAAGGTCGTCGTCGCCGGCGACGTCAACGACTTCGAGTTCTCGCAGACCGCCGACATCCTCGTCGACACGCTCGAGGGCAGCGGCTCGACGGCGCTGACCGACCTGCCGCGCACCCTGCCCGCCGGTGAGCGGTGGACCTACGTCTTCGACGGCAACAGCCAGGTCCTCGACCACATCCTGCTCAGCCCCTCGCTCGTGACGCGGGAGAAGGTCAACGGCCCGTGGCGGCCCGGCAAGCACCAGCACGGCGAGCCGGTCTTCCGCTACGACATCGTCCACACGAACGCCGCCTTCTCCGACCAGGACAGCGACCACGACCCGCAGGTCGTGCACCTGGACCTCAAGAAGTAGGGCTCTGCCCCCTTCGCACCGACGCCCTCACGCCCCGGGAACATCTGGGGCGTGAGGGCGTTGGCATGATGTGATCCACCCCCGACCCGCGAAGGAGACCATCGTGGAGCCCACCGGCCGGCAGTACTCCGTGTCCAAGGACGACGCCCAGTGGCGGTCCGAGCTCAGCGCCGACGAGTACTCGGTGCTGCGTCAGGCCGGCACGGAGCGTCCCTTCACCGGCGAGTACACCGACACGACGACCGAAGGGGTGTACGCCTGCCGCGCGTGCGGCGCCGAGCTCTTCACCTCGACGGAGAAGTTCGAGAGCCATTGCGGCTGGCCGTCCTTCTTCGCCCCGCTCGCGCAGGACCGCGTCGAGTACATCCAGGACGACTCGCTCCCGGGCCGCCCCCGCGTCGAGGTCCGCTGCGGCAGCTGCGGCAGCCACCTCGGGCACGTCTTCGAGGGCGAGGGCTACGAGACCCCCACCGACCAGCGGTACTGCATCAACTCGATCGCCATGACCCTGCGCCCCGCCCAGGGCTGATCCCCCTTCGCCCCACCCGTCACCCGTTTCTCGGGTGACCCGATAAACCCCGGCTTGGCACCAGTAAGAAACTCGTGCGAAGCCGGGGTTTGTCATGCTCAGCGGGTCACGCGGCGACGGCGAGGGCTGCCGTGACGGCGGCGATGATGCGATCGGTGTGGAAGAGGTCCGCCCAGGTCAGCCGCACGACGACGTAACCGAGGGCGCGGAGCCGGTCCTCGCGCTTCTTCTCACGGAAGAGGGCGTCAGTGCCGCCCTCCGTGTACTTGACCTTGCCGTCGAACTCCAGCAGCACCCGGGTGCCCTTGATGCGCAGGTCGACCCGCCCGACGAAGACCCCGTCCTGGTCGGCGATGTCCACCTGCGACTCCACCTCGAGCCCCGCACCACGAAGGGCGACCCGGGTCACGCTCTCACCGAGGGACTCGGCCGCCGCGTCGGCCCACGCGAGGGCACACGTGAGACGGGACGAGCGCGGGGTGCCGGCCATGGCCTCTCGGACGGCCTCGAGCTCGTGCATCGAGACCTTCCGCTCGTGGAGAGCGGCGTCGATCGACGCGACGCCGGCGGGGATCCCGTGGTCGACGGCCGTCTGGGCGAGCGCGTCGGGCAGGGGCACCGCCGGACCCCAGGGCGTGGCGACCGGCTCCTGGCGAAGGGGCCGGATGCGCAGCTGCTCGGTGAAGGCCTCGCGGGCGATGGGCCGGCAGATGTCGGTCCGGATCACCGCCACCTCGAAGGTCGGCACGCCATGAGCCTCGACGGCGGTGCCGCTCGCGAGGACGGCGTCCGGGTAGACCCGCAGGGCCGCCCGGGCGAGGAGGCGACGGTGCTCCCCCTTCGTCCACTCCCCGGGTCGGGTGTAGGCGCCCCGGCAGATCCTCACGATGACACCGCGGCGGCACCCGGCGGTGAGGACCTCGTCGCTCATGCCCGTCCGCAGGGCGTCCTGGCGGGTGAAGATGCCGTCCGGCATCGCGAGCAGGCTGCTGAAGATGTCTGGGGTGACGAGATGCATGCGTCACGGTCGCGCTCTGTGCCCTGTCGGCGCCGTGGTCGACCCCGGGCTGTGGACGAGGTTCCCGAGCGGTCGGTGCCTGGGGACAACCACGTCGAGGGCACTGAGCAAGACAAACCCCGGCTCGGCAGGAGTTCGGGACTCGTGCTAAGCCGGGGTTTATCGGGTGACCCGAGAAACTTGGGGCAGGTGGGGCGTCAGCGCAGACGCTCGACGAAGTCGGCCATCTCCACCCGCGGGCCGGTGTAGAAGGGGATCTCCTCGCGGACGTGGAGGCGGGCCTTGGAGGCGCGCAGCTCGCGCATGAGGTCGACGATCCGGTGCAGCTCGTCGGCCTCGAAGGCGAGCACCCACTCGTAGTCGCCGAGGGCGAAGGAGCTGATGGTGTTCGCGCGCACGTCCGGGTAGTCACGGGCCATCGCGCCGTGCTCGGCGAGCATCGAGCGGCGCTCGGTCTCGTCCATGACGTACCAGTCGTAGGAGCGCACGAAGGGGTAGACGCACAGGTAGGCACGGGGGTCCTCGCCGGCCATGAAGGCCGGGATGTGGCTGCGGTTGAACTCCGCCTGGCGGTGCAGCGCGGCGACCGACCACACGGGCTCGAGGTGCTGCCCGAGCGCGGTGCGCAAGAAGCGGTGGTAGGCGCCCTGCAGCTGCTCGATCGTGTCGGCGTGCCACCAGATCATGAGGTCGGCGTCGGCGCGCAGACCGGCGACGTCGTAGGTGCCGCGGATGCGCACCCCGTCCGCCTCGAGCTCGGCGAAGAGCTCGGCGACCTCGGCCGCCGCGCCCTCGCGGTCCTCGCCGAGCGGGCTCACCGCGGCGAAGACGGAGAACATCGCGTAGTGCACCGAGGAGTTGATCGCCTCGAGCTGCTCGCGCGACGGCTTGGACGGGGACGGACGGGTGCTCATGCGATCTCCTTGGTGTGGCTCAGCTGGTCGTGGGTGATGTCTGCGGTGGCCCGGGCGTGGGCGATGACGGCGGCGATGCCGACCCCCTCGTAGGTCGCGCCGGTGACGGCGAGCCCGGGCAGGTCGGCGAGCCCGGAGACGACGCGGGCGACACGGGCGCGGTGGCCGACCGTGTACTGCGGCAGCCCCCCGCCCCAGCGCTGCACGTGGCTGTCGGCGACCTGCGGCACGGGCCGGCCCAGCGCGGTCGCGACGTCGGCGAGGGCCCCGCGGACGAGCTCGGCGTCCTCGCGCTGCAGGCTCGTGACGTCGCCGGCGCGTCCGACGGAGGCCCGCAGCAGGAGCAGCCCGTGCTCGCGCGCCGCCTGCGCCGCCCACGCCCACTTCGTGCTGACGAAGGTGCTCGCCTTGATGAGCCGCCCGTCCACCGCGGGCACGAGGAAGCCCGACCCCGGCAGGTCGTCCCAGCCGTCCCGACCGGCGGGGACGGCGATCGTCACGACGGCCATCGAGGCGGTCTCGACCTCGGCGAGCGCGTCGGCGGCGACGGGGGCGACGTCGCGCAGGAGACGGGTCGCGGCGGGTGCGGGGGTCGCGACGACGACCGCGTCCGCGTCGATCGCCTCGGACGCGGTCGTCGGGCCGACGACGACGCGCCAGCCCTGCGCGGTGCGCTCGACGCCGCGGCTGATCGTGCCGAGACGGATCTGCCCGCCGTGCGCGCGCACCCGGTCCGCGAGCGCGAGCGGCAGCTGGTGGACTCCCCCGTCGACGCCGAGCAGGGCGGGTCCGCGCCGGCCGGTCGCCCCGCCTGCGCCCGAAGCGGGTGCCGCCGCGGGGTCGGCAGGAGGAACGAGCGCGCGGGCGCCGGCGGCGAGCGAGCCGTGCTCGCGCGCGGCCTGCCACAGCCCGCCCATCGTCGAGGGGAGCGAGAGCTCGTCGACGCGGCCGGCGTAGACCCCGCCGAGGAGCGGCTCGACGAGCCGGTCGACGACGGCGCGGCCGTACTCGGCGGAGATGCCCGCGGCCACGGAGACGTCGGCGTCGGGCCCCTCGCCGAGGGCTGCTGCTCCCCCCTTCGCCGCCCGCTCCTGCTCCTGCTCGGTGAGGACGCCGCCGGTCGTCGCGGCGTCCGCAGGGACACCCATGTAGGTCCGGGTGGGCAGCGGCACGAGCCGGCCGCGGTCCCACAGCTGTGCGGGGACGGGCTCGGGGCGCACCTGGCGCTGCGCGAGGCCGACGCGCTCCAGCGCCGCCGTCGCGTCGTCGGTGATCCGCACGGACTCGGCGCCGACGTCGAGGCGCACCCCGGCGACCTCGGCCGGCGCCACGACGCCGCCCACGCGGTCGCGACCCTCGACGACGAGCACGTCGTGCCCGCGCGCGGCGAGCGACTCCGCGGTGGTCAGACCGGCGATCCCGGCCCCGATGACGACGACTCGAGCCATGCCCCCAACTCTGCCACCCACGCGTGACCCGATCGTGACCGCCCCGGCCGGAACCCCCCGCCCCGCCGGCGCCGTCCCATCCCCGACGGCGCCGCACCCGGCGGTGCCGCGAGAGCAGGGGGCAGACGATGAGCACGCAGGCGAGCAGGACGCACCGCGAGGACAGCACGAAGGGGTGGCGCCGCCCGGCCGTCGGGACGGCCGCCGCGGCGCTGGTGGCGGCGGTGACGCTCACGGGGTGCGGCTTCGGCGGGTCGTCCTCCGACTCCGGCGTCCCCCGGTCCGAGGGCGCGACCGCCCAGGGCGAGGGAGGCGCCGCCGAGGACTCCTCGGTCGCCGACGACCAGGACGCGAGCCGACCGGCCACCGGCGCGAAGGGGGCGACGGGCGCGCGCTCCCAGCAGCGCACCGTCGTCTCGCAGCAGCGCCTGGCCCGCAGCGCGACCCTCGACCTCACCGTCGCCGACGTCGACCAGGCCGCGGCGAAGGTCCGCAGCGCGGCCGCCCGGGTCGACGGCGCGGTGACCTCGGAGGAGGTCTCCTCGGACGAGGGTCACGCGTGGGGCGAGGTGGTCGTCACCGTGCCGAGCTCACGTCTCGACACGACCCTCGACGCGCTGTCCGAGCTCGGGACCGTCGAGCGGCGCACGACCTCGACGAGCGACGAGAGCTCGACCTACACCGACACCTCGTCGCGCATCAAGACCATGCGGGCCTCCATCGCCCGCGTCCAGCGGCTCGTCGCGAGCACGGACGACATCGACCAGCTCGTCACGCTCGAGAGCGACCTGTCGACCCGTCAGGCCGACCTCGAGTCGCTCCTGGCCCAGCTCAAGGACCTCGAGCGGCGCACGAGCACCTCGCCGGTGACGGTCAGCCTGTCGCAGGAGGGCGCGCCGGAGCGTGAGGACGAGGACGCGACGGGCTTCGTCGCCGGGCTGTCGGCCGGCTGGGACGCCTTCGGCAGCTCGGCGGCCGTGCTGCTCACGGTCCTGGGGGCGCTCACCCCCTTCGTCGCGCTCGGGCTGCTCGTCACCGCGCCGCTCGTGTGGTGGTGGCGGCGCCGGCGGGTCAGCGCGCCGCTCGTACCGGCTGCTGGTGGACCAGCTCGACGACACGGGTGAGGACGTCGGGGTCGGTGGTGGGCAGCACGCCGTGGCCGAGGTTGAAGATGTGGCCCGGCGCGGCGTGGCCCTCGGCCACGATGCGCTCGACCGCCGCCGCCAGCGGCTCCCACGGGGCGAAGAGGAGGGCGGGGTCGAGGTTGCCCTGGACGGCGTGGCGGCCCTCGAGCCGCTCGATCGCGTCGGCCAGCGAGGTCCGGTAGTCGACGCCGACGACGTCGGCCCCCGCCGCGCCCATGTCGCGCAGCAGCTCGCCGGTGCCGACCCCGAAGTGGATCGTCGGGACGTCGAGGTCGGCGACCATCGCCAGGGCCGCGGCCGAGTGGGGCTGCACGTGCGTCACGTAGTCGGCCCGCGAGAGGAAGCCGGCCCAGGAGTCGAAGAGCTGGACGACGCTCGCGCCGGCCTCGACCTGCACCCGCAGGAAGGCGCCCGCGATCCGCGCGAGCCGCTCGCACAGGTCGTGCCACAGCTGGGGGTCGCCGTGCATGAGCGCCTTGGTGCGCTCGTGGTTCTTGCTCGGCCCGCCCTCGACGAGGTAGCTGGCGAGGGTGAAGGGCGCTCCGGCGAAGCCGATGAGCGGGACCGGGCCGAGCTCGGCGACGAGCCGGCGCACCGACTCGGTGATGTCCGGGACGTGCTCGGGCGTCAGCTCGGGCAGCCGGTCGAGGTCGGCGCGGGTGCGGAAGGGCTCGGCGACCACCGGACCCCGGCCCGGCACGATGTCGAGGTCGACGCCCACGGCGTGCACCGGCACGACGATGTCGGAGAAGAAGATCGCCCCGTCGACGCCGTGACGGCGCACCGGCTGCATCGTGATCTCGGTGACGAGGTCGGGCGTGCGGCACGCGGCGAGCATCTCGTTGCCCTCGCGCAGCGCGCGGTACTCGGGCAGCGAGCGGCCGGCCTGACGCATGAACCACACGGGCGTGCGGCGCACGGGCAGCCCCCGTGCCGCGCGGACGAGGTCGCTGTCCGCCGAGGTCGTCGCCGCCTCGAGCGGCTGCTGCAGGCCCGGTGCGGCACCGGTGCGGTCGGCGCGGGCGTCGGCGGTGGGGTCGGCGGTGCTCACGCCCCGATCCTCCCCCACGGCCGGGCCGGTGACGAAACCCTCGTCCCCCCTTCGCCCGCGGCTCAGCCGGCGGCGAGCAGGACGACGCCGAGGAGGGCGAGGACGACCCCGGCCGCCTGGACCGGCCGCAGCCGCTCGTGCAGGACGAGGGTCGCGAGCGCCACCGTGGCGACCGGGTAGAGCGAGGCGAGGACGCTGACGACCGACAGCGGGCCGCGCGTCGCGGCGAGCGCGTAGAGGACGTTGGCCCCGAGGTCGGCGACACCGACGAGCAGGATCCCGGACAGGGTCGCGCGCGGCGGCACCCCCACCCGGCGCACGGCGAGCGCGCCGAGGAGCACGACGAGCGCGCCGACGACCTTGAGCGACCACAGGGTGTGCAGGACCGAGCTGTGCGACCCGCGCTCGACGAGCACGAGCGAGGCCCCCAGGCCGAGCGCCGCGAGGAGCGCGAGGAGGACCGGGAGGCCGGCGCGCTCCCCCTTCGCCCCCGTCCGCAGCTCAGGACCGCTCGCGAGGACGATGCCGACGACCGCGCACAGGAGGCCGATGACGACGAGGACGCCGACCGGGTCACCGCCGAGCAGCCCGACGACGACGGGGACGACGACGCCGCACGCGGCGACCGGTGCGACGACGCCCATCCGGCCCGCCGCGAGCCCTGCGTACAGCGCGCACAGGCCGAGGGTGCCGACGACCCCCGACAGGCTCCCCCACAGCCACCAGCGACCGGGCGGCAGCGGCCCGGCGGAGAGGACGGCGACGCTCGTGAGCACCGCGGCGACCGCCAAGCTCCACCCGAGGACGACCCCCGCGGGCGTGCGCCGCGACGTCAGCCCGGCGACGAAGTCCGAGCTGCCCCACACCACCGCCGCGAGGAGGCCGAGGACGAGGGTCACCCCGCGAGGCTAGGCGAAGGGGGAGCCCCCGGCCTGGCACCGCGGGGTCCCTGCGACGGGAGCGGGCTCCCTGACGCAGGCCCGGCAGGAGAGGATCGGCAGGTGAGCACTCGCACCGGACCCAGCCGGAAGCCGGATCAGCGGTGGTTCGTCGAGGTCGCACGCCGGCCGAGCCTCGGGGTCGAGGTGACCAGCGGGCGAGCGTGGGTCGGCGTGGACCAGCAGGTCGGTCACGGGTCGGCCGACGCGCTGTACGCGCTGACCGACGAGCAGTACCGCACGGGGCTGGCCGAGCCCGACGCGCTGCGACCCTTCCTGGGTGAGTGCTGGTCCGGTCACCGCCCGGACCGGCTGCTCTTCAGCCCGGCGGGCGGTCGGTGGCGTCCCGAGCGCTGGTCGCCGTGGGCCGAGCGGACCGTGCCGCCCCGGGTCGCCGGAGAGATCTGGTGCCATCTCGACGCGCTGGGCGCGGCGGTCGACGACGACGCCGTCACCCGGTCGCGTGCCCTGGCCGGCGGCACGGCCCGGGCCGTCGAGCGCGACGGCGTGCACCTCGGGGTCGAGCTCGACCTGACCGGTGGGGCCGCACATCCGCGAGCGGGAGCGCTGGTCGTCGGTCTGGCCGCCGGCAGCGATAGCGCGCGGGTGGCCGCGATCCTCGGCGACCCGGTCGACGAGGGGCCCGACGTCCATCGTCTCGAGGGCGATCGACTCACCGCACGCTACGACGACGCCGGCGGCCTCGTCGGCCTGACGCTCTCCCGTCCGGCTCCGCCCACGGCACCCGTCGGGGCCATAGGGGTCATGCTTCACGCGCTCGGTCAGGACGAGGGCAGCGCGCCGCTCGGGGCGTTGATCGCCCTGCTCGGCGAGCCGCGTCGTCGGTGGACCGACTCGCTGCTGGGGTCGCGACGCATGATCGAGCTCGCCGGTGGGGTCGAGGTGCTCCTCGACGACCGGCGCGTGACCGAGGTCCGCACGCCCGCGCTGCACCCCGACGAGGGCCGACCCGCCCTGCTGTCCGGGCTGACCCGACCGCCGTCCCGGGGCGAGGTGGCCGACGCCCTGGGGCACCCGGTGATGACCACCGCGGACCTGGACCTCTTCCGGTCCCCGGTCGGTGACGTGGTGGTCGGCTACGGAGCCCTCGGGACCGCGGTCGCCCCGAGATCGGTCTCGGTCCGGGCTCGGGGCGGTCACGCGGTCCCCGACCGCCGGTGGCGGGTGAGCGGCGACCTGGTGACCTTCCTCGACACCCTCGGCCGCGACCGT
This sequence comes from Janibacter melonis, assembly GCF_020567375.1. Classification (GTDB taxonomy): domain Bacteria; phylum Actinomycetota; class Actinomycetes; order Actinomycetales; family Dermatophilaceae; genus Marihabitans; species Marihabitans melonis. The sequence goes on from NZ_JAJBZM010000001.1 coordinate 401,364, forward strand.
GACCATCCTCTGGTCGATCGGGTGCGCGCCCTGCCCGGGGTGCGCGTCGGGTTCCGCGCCAACCAGGTCGACGAGATCGAGCTGGGCGGGCGCCACGGGGGGCACCGGCTCGCCGCGGCCGTCGACGGCCTGCCGCCGCAGCCGACGCGGGCAGACCTGCGCGCCCTGCGCCAGGGACTGGCGCCGGCGCGCACCGATCCTCAGCGGGTCGAGCAGCGACCCGTGGACGGCGGGGTGTGGACCGTCCGCTACGACGACGCCGACCGGGTGACCAGCATGGTCGTCAGCCGGGACTGATCGGCCCGGCGTGGGGAGGCCGAGGACGAGGGTCATCCCGCGATGCCAGGCGAAGGGGGAGCCCCCGGCGTGGCAACTCCCGCGGGGTCACCGGTCGACCTACCCTCGCGACGTGGCCACCCGACCGACCTCCGCGCAGGGCGCGGACGACTTCGAGCACGCTCTCAGCGCGCTGCACGCGGCGAGCGTGCGGCCCGAGGTACGGCTCACCGAGGTCCCCGCACCCACCCGGATCGCCCCGCACGCCGTGGCGATGACCGGCGACGTGCTCGACGCGAACGGCGAGGACGAGCTCGCCACCGGACGCTTCGTGCTGCTGCACGACCCCTCCGAGCCCGAGCCGTGGGGCGGCCCGTGGCGGGTCGTCACCTACGCACGCGCCGAGCTCGAGCCCGAGGTCGCGACCGACCCGGTGCTCGGCGAGGTGGGCTGGTCCTGGCTCGTCGACGCCCTGGAGGAGCGCGGTGTCGAGCTCGTCGCCGAGGCCGGCACGGTGACGCGCGTCGTCTCGGAGTCCTACGGCGACCTCGAGGACCGCTCGGTGAGCGTCGAGATGGAGATCCGCGCGTCGTGGAGCCCGCAGGACGCCCAGGTCGGGGAGCACCTCGAGGCGTGGGTCGACCTGCTGTGCACGATCGGCGGGCTGCCCCCGCTGCCCGACGGCGTCGTCGCCCTGCCGGGGAGGCGCCGATGAGCACCGCCGGAGGCGGACCGGACGAGAGCGGTCCCTCCGAGGTCCGTGACCTCGAGGAGGCCGCCGAGCAGCCCACCCCTGCTCCTCTGCCCGTGCTGTCCGAGCCGGCCGAGGGTGTGCCCGACGTCGTGACGACCGAGCGCGGTCTGCTCGAGTGCGCCGAGGCGATCGCCCGCGGCAGCGGCCCCGTGGCCCTCGACGCCGAGCGGGCCTCGGGCTACCGCTACGGCCAGCGCGCCTACCTCGTGCAGGTGCGCCGCGACGACGCCGGCACCTGGCTGCTCGACCCGATGGCCGTGCCCGACCTCTCGCCGCTCGACCGCGCGATCGGCAGCGGCGAGTGGCTGCTGCACGCCGCGACCCAGGACCTCGCCTGCCTCGCCGAGGTCGGCCTGCGGCCGCGCCAGCTCTTCGACACCGAGCTCGCCGCCCGTCTGCTCGGGCTGCCCCGCGTCGGCCTGGCCGCCGTCGTCGAGCACTACCTCGGGCTGAGCCTGGCCAAGGAGCACTCGGCGGTCGACTGGTCGACCCGCCCGCTGCCCGAGCCGTGGCTGCGCTACGCGGCGCTCGACGTCGAGGTGCTCGGCGAGGTGCGCAACCTCATGGGCATCGACCTCGCCGTGCAGGGCAAGGCCGAGTGGGCGCGCCAGGAGTTCGAGGCGCTGCTCACCTGGCAGCCGGCCGTCAAGGACGACCCGTGGAGGCGCACCTCGGGGATGCACAAGATCCGCAAGCCGCGCGTCCTCGCGACCGTGCGCGAGCTCTGGTACGCCCGCGACGCCATCGCCCAGGAGCGCGACATCTCCCCCGGCCGCGTCGTCCCGGACGCGGCGCTCGTCGCCATCGCCATGGAGTCCCCGACGACCGCGGCCGACCTGCCGACCTCGCCGCGCAGCGTGCCGCGCTACGGCCGGCACTGGCTCGCCGCGGTCGAGCGGGCCGCGGCGCTCCCCGACTCCGAGCTGCCCCCGGTGTCCGTGCGCACCGACGCCCCGCCGCCGCAGCGCAGCTGGCCCGACCGCAACCCCGTCGCCGCGGCCCGGCTCACGACGACCCGCGAGATGCTCACGGCCTTCGCCGAGGCGCACACGATCCCGGTCGAGAACGTCTGCGCGCCCGACCCGCTGCGTCGCGTCGTGTGGACGCCCCCGGAGCAGACCGACGCCGCCGGCTTCGAGGCGGCGCTCGCCGCGCACGGCGTGCGGCCCTGGCAGCGAGAGGTGGTCGCCCCGATGCTGGCGGCAGCCTTCGAGGAGCACACGGGCTGACCCCGCTCGGCCGCCGCTCGTCCCCCTTCGCTCCCGCTCTGACGCGCGCTACGACGCAGTAGTGGTCGTGGTCGCGACCAGTACTGCGTCGAAGCGCGCGTCGAAGGGAGCACCGTCACCCGGCGGCGAAGGGGGCACCGTCACCCCGCGGCGACGGGGTACCGCCATCCGGCGGCGAAGGGGACACCGCCAGCCGGCGCGACGGGGCGCGTCAGCGGGCGCGACGGGGCGCGTCAGCGGGCGCGGGCGGCCAGGTCCGCGAGCAGGTCGGTGACCTCGCCGGGAGCCTCCTCGGCCATGTGGTGGCCCGACCCGACGACGACCTCGACGACGTCGTCGGCCCAGTCCTGCCAGATCCGCACCGGCTCGCCGTACAGCTCGGCGAGGTCGTCGTCGCGGCTGCGGGCGAAGGTCGTCGGCATGCGCAGCCGCCTCCCCGCGGCCCGGTCGGCCTCCTCGTCCGCGCGGTCGACGCCCAGCCCCGCGCGGTAGTCCTCGAGCATCGCCCGGACGACCTGCGGACGCACGAGCGCCTCCTCGAGCTCGGCGAGCGCCACGGCGCCCATGTCCTGCGAGGACGGCGCGTACCAGGCGAGCGGGTCGGCGAGGATCGCGCGCTCGGGCTTGTCGGGCATCGCGAAGAAGAACCAGTGCGGCCACGCCGCGGCGAAGCGTGCGTCGCACCGCGCCAGCGCCTCGCTGATCGGCACCCCGTCGAGCACCCCGAGGGCGGCGACGCGGTCGGGGTGGTCGAGGGCCAGCCGCAGCGCGACGTAGCAGCCGCGGTCGTGCCCGGCGAGCACGACGCGAGGCACGTCGAGGACGTCGAGCAGCCGCACGAGGTCGCCCGCGACGGCGCGCTTGGACTGCTGCCGGTGGTCAGGCAGCGGGTCCGGCGAGGTCGACGCGCCGTAGCCGCGCATGTCGGGGACGACGACGTCGTGCCCGCGCTCGACGAGCCGGCGGGCCACCTGGTGCCACGTCGCGCCGGTGCGCGGGTGCCCGTGGACGAGGAGCACCGGTGTGCGAGCGGGGTCGGTGAGCCGGTGACGCACCCGCAGGACGACCTCGCCGACGTCGACCCGCTCGTCGGCGAAGCCCTCGAACATCTCGGCGCCGCTCATCCGCCCACCCTGCCGCACCCCCTTCGCCCCGGCGGTCCCCGCGCTCCCCCGTCGTCCCCCATCCCTGTCCACCCACCCGCCCAGACCCCCACCTACCCCGCCGTCCTGGTGGTGATCGCCCCACCGACGGGGTGGTAGCCGGGGGTCTCGGCGGGGCGGGGTGGGACAACTCACCCCACCACCCCTCGTGCGGTGAGCGCTCGCTTAGTAGCCTGACGTCACCCCGCCATCCCGGTGGGGACCCCCGAGCGAAAGTGAAGGCCGCCGTGCCCCGCACCCCGCGTGAGGTCGTCTTCGTCGATGGCGTGCGTACGCCCTTCGGCAAGGCCGGTGAGAAGGGCATGTACGCCCAGACCCGTGCCGACGACCTGGTCATCAAGTGCATCCGTGAGCTCCTGCGTCGCAACCCCGACCTGCCGCCGGAGCGCGTCGAGGAGGTCGCCATCGCCGCGACCACCCAGATCGGCGACCAGGGCCTGACCCTCGGCCGGATGGCCGCCCTGCTGTCCGGGCTGCCGAAGACCACCCCCGGCTACAGCGTCGACCGCATGTGCGCGGGCGCGATGACGGCGGTGACCAACGTCGCCGGCGCCATCTCCTTCGGCGCGATCGACGTCGCCGTCGCCGGTGGCGTCGAGCACATGGGGCGTCACCCCATGGGCGAAGGGGTCGACCCCAACCCCCGCGTCGTCGCTGAGAAGCTCGTCGACCCCAGCGCCCTCGTCATGGGCAAGACGGCCGAGAACCTCCACGACCGCTACCCGAGCCTGACCAAGGAGCGCAGCGACGCCTACGCCCTGGGCAGCCAGCGCAAGCTCGCGCAGGCCTACGAGGACGGCAAGATCCAGCCCGACCTCGTCGAGGTCGCGACCCGGCACGCCGAGAAGGGCTGGGGGCTCGCGACGACCGACGAGCCGCCCCGCCCGCAGACCACGCTCGAGGACCTCGCCGGGCTGAAGACCCCCTTCCGCCCCCATGGCAACGTCACCGCCGGCAACGCCGCCGGTCTCAACGACGGCGCGACCGCGTGCCTCATCGCCTCCGAGCAGGCCGCCGCCGAGCTCGGCCTGCCGGTGCGCATGCGTCTCGTCGACTTCGCCTTCGTCGGCGTCGAGCCGGAGGTCATGGGCTACGGCCCGGTCCCCGCAGCCGAGAAGGCCCTGGCCAAGGCCGGCCTGGGCATCGAGGACATCGGTCTCTTCGAGCTCAACGAGGCCTTCGCCGTGCAGGTGCTCGCCTTCCTCGAGCACTTCGGCATCGCCGACGACGACGAGCGCGTCAACCGCTACGGCGGCGCCATCGCCACCGGGCACCCCCTCGCGAGCTCCGGCGTGCGTCTCATGACCCAGCTCGCGCGCCAGTTCGAGGAGGACCCGAGCGTGCGCTACGGCATGACCGCGATGTGCATCGGCATCGGCATGGGTGGCGCCGTCATCTGGGAGAACCCCCACCACGCCGACTACGGCTCCGACACGACGAGCGAGGCCTGAGCCATGACGACCACCGCAGCCCCGACGACCGCGCACGACGAGGTCGTCACCCACGCCCCCGCCCAGGACGTCACCCTCCCCGGCGGCGCCGGGACGATGGCCCTCATCACTCTCGACAACGGCCTCGACCACACCCGGCCGAGCACCTTCGGCCCGACCGGCCTCGCCGAGCTCTCGCAGACCGTCGCCGAGGCGCGGCGCCGCGCCGAGGCCGGCGAGATCCAGGCCGTCGGCATCACCGGCAAGCCCTTCGTCTTCGCCGTCGGCGCCGACCTCTCCGGGGTCCCGCACGTCACCTCCCGTGACGAGGCGCGCGAGATCGCCCGGGCCGGCCACGCCGCCTTCGCCGCGGTCATGGACCTGCCGGTGCCCACCTTCGCGTTCGTCAACGGCGCCGCGCTGGGCGGCGGCGTCGAGATCGCGCTCGCGTGCGACTACCGCACGATCTCCGCGGGCGTCCCCGCGATCGCCCTGCCCGAGGTCTTCCTCGGTCTCGTGCCCGGGTGGGGCGGCTGCTACCTGCTGCCGCGCCTCGTCGGCCCCGAGGCGGCCCTGAAGGTCGTCGTCGAGAACCCCCTCAGCCAGAACCGCATGCTCTCCGGCCCGCAGGCCGCGAAGCTCGGCATGGCCGACACGATCTTCGCCCCCGTCGACTTCCTCGAGGACTCGATCCGCTGGGCCGCCTCGGTCCTGCGCGGCGAGACCACCGTCGAGCGCGCCCCGGTGAGCGACGACGAAGGGGTGTGGGCCGCGGCCTGCGACGCCGCCCGGGCTCTCGCCGACGCGAAGACCTCGCGCACCTCTCCGGCGCCGTACCGCGCCATCGACCTCGTCCAGGCGGCCCGCACGGCCGGTCGCGACGAGGCCTTCGCCGCCGAGGACGAGGCCCTCTCCGACCTCGTCATGGGCGACGAGCTGCGCGCCGGGCTCTACGCCTTCGACCTCGTGCAGAAGCGCGCGAAGCGTCCCGCCGGCGCCCCGGACAAGGCCCTGGCCCGTCCCGTGGGCAAGGTCGGCATCGTCGGCGCGGGCCTCATGGCCAGCCAGCTCGCGATGCTCGTCATCCGCTCGCTCAAGGTGCCGGTCGTCATGACCGACCTCGACCAGGACCGCGTCGACAAGGGTGTCGGCTACGTCCACGCCGAGATCGAGAAGTCGCTGGCCAAGGGCAAGATCAGCCAGGACAAGGCCAACCAGCTGCGCGGCCTCGTCACCGGCTCGACGAGCAAGGACGGCTTCGCCGACGCCGACCTCGTCATCGAGGCGGTCTTCGAGGAGATCTCGGTCAAGAAGCAGGTGTGGGCCGAGGTCGAGGCCGTCGTGCGCCCCGAGTGCGTGCTCGCCTCGAACACCTCGTCGCTGTCGATCACCGAGATGGCCGCCGACCTCGAGCACCCCGAGCGGGTCGTCGGCTTCCACTTCTTCAACCCCGTCGCCGTCATGCCGCTGCTGGAGATCATCCCCGGCGAGCGCACCGACGACGCGACCCTGGCGACGGCCTTCTCCGCCGGCAAGGGCCTGAAGAAGACGTGCATCCTCGTGGGGGACAGCCCGTCCTTCATCACCAACCGCCTGCTGGGCCGATTCATGGGCGAGTTCAGCCGGGTCGTCGACGAGGGCACCCCGGTCGAGGTCGCCGAGCGCGGCGTCGCCGGGCTCGCGCCGATGCCCCCCTTCGTCCTGCTCGGTCTCGTCGGCCCGCCGATCGCGCTGCACAACAGCGAGACGCTGCACCGGGCCCTCGGTGACCGCTTCTACGTCTCGCCGAACCTGCAGACCATGGTCGAGATGAAGAAGCCGGGCTACTACCTGTGGCAGGACGGCAAGCCCGTCGCCGACCCGGAGCTGCTCGCCGCCCAGGTCGCGCCGGAGCAGCCCGTCGAGCTCACCGTCGAGCAGGTCCGCGAGCGCGTCCTCGGGGTCATCGCCGAGGAGGTGCGCCTCATGCTCGACGAGGGCGTCGCGCAGGCCCCGATGGACATCGACCTCGCGATGATCACCGGCGCCGGCTTCCAGTTCTGGAACGGCGGGATCACCCCGCTGCTCGACCGCGAGGGCGTGTCCGAGCGCGTCACCGGGCAGCGCTTCCTGCCGCCGGGCGTCGCCTCCGTCCCGGCCTGACCCCGCGCTACGGCGCAGTACTGGTCGTGATGACGACCAGTACTGCGCCGTAGCAGGAGCACGAAGGGGGACCCGCGCACCTCGCGCGGGTCCCCCTTCGTCGTGCGTCGGCCCTACCCCGCGACGGGCGCGTCGCCGGTCTGCACCGCCCACAGTGCGGCGTAGAGACCGCCCTGCTCGACGAGCTCGTCGTGGCTGCCGGCCTCGACGACCCGCCCCGAGTCCATGACCCAGATGCGGTCGGCGTGCCGCACGGTCGACAGGCGGTGCGCGACGACGACCGCGGTGCGCCCGCGCGTCGCGGTGCGCAACGAGCGCTGGATCGCGGCCTCGGTCTCGTTGTCGACCGCGCTCGTCGCCTCGTCGAGCACGAGGATCGAGGGGTCGCGCAGGAGCGCTCGGGCGAGGGCGACGCGCTGGCGCTGGCCGCCCGAGAGCGTCACGCCGCGCTCCCCCACCCACGTGTCGAGCCCCTCGGGCAGCGCGTCGACGACGTCGAGCGCGGCGGCGGCGTCGGCGGCCGCGCGGATCTGCTCACGGGTCGCGTCGGGCCGCCCGTAGGCGATGTTCTCGCCGATCGTCCCGGCGAAGAGGTAGATGTCCTGGGCGACGTAGCCGATGGACCCGCGCAGCGAGTCCCAGTCGAGCTCGCGCACGTCACGGCCGTCGAGGAGCACCCGGCCGGCGCGCGGGTCGTCGAAGCGCAGCAGGTGGCGCAGCACGGTCGACTTGCCCGACCCCGTCGCCCCGACGAGCGCGTGCGTCTGCCCGGCGGGGATGACGAGGTCGATGCCGTGGAGCACGTCGGGGCCGTCGGCGTAGCCCGCCCGCACGCCCTGCAGCTCGATGCGCCCCTCCGCGGGGCCCTCGACCTCCTGCGCACCCGGGCGCACTCCCACCGGCTCCTGGAGCAGCCCGAGCACCCGAACAACGGAGGCCCGCCCGCGCTGGTAGAGGTCGAGCACCTCGGCGACGTCGGTGAGCGGCCACAGCAGGCGCTGGGTCATGAAGACGAGCACCGAGTACAGCCCGACGGCGAGGTCGCCGTCGAGCACCTGCCACCCGCCGACGAGCAGGGTGCAGGTGAAGCCCGCGAGGATCGCCATGCGCACGAGCGGCACGAAGGCGGCCGAGGACCGGATGGCCGTGATGTTCGCCTGGCGGTAGGCGTCCGAGCTCGCGCTGATCCGCTCGGTCTCGCGCGGCTCGGCGGTGAAGGCCTTGATCGTCGCCAGCCCGGCGAGGTTGGCCGAGAGCGCGCCGGAGAGGTCGGCGACGGCCTCGCGGACGCGGGCGTAGAGCGGCTGCAGCCGCCGCTGGAAGACGAGCGCACCGCCGATGACGAGCGGGATGGGCAGGAAGGCGAGGACGAGCAGCTGCCACGACGCGACCGCGAAGACCGCCCCGACGAGCACGACGTTGAGCGCGGTCTGCAGGATCGAGGGCACGCCGACGTCGAGGAAGCGCTCGAGCTGGTTGATGTCGTCGTTGACGACCGCCAGGGTCGCGCCCTGCGGGCGGCGCTCGTGCCAGCCGAGGTCGAGGCGCTGCGCGTGGTCGTAGGCCTCGACCCGCAGGTCGTGCTCGACGGCCTGCGAGAGCCCGCGGAAGAGCACCGCGGCGAGGTACTCGGTGAGCGACTCGACGACCCAGACGACGACGTTGATCGCCGCCAGCCACGCGAGCTGGCCGTAGCGCGACTCGACGCCGAGCAGCTCGCCGACGAAGGACCGGTCGCCCCGCACCACGACGTCGATCGCGGCGCCGATGAGCAGCTCGGGCACGACGTCGGCGATCTTGTTGAGCGTCGACATGAGCAGCGCGAGGACGAAGCGTCCCCGGTAGGCGCGGTAGCGCTCCCACAGCGCGCGAAGGGGGCGGCTCGGGTCGTCGGCGGGCCGCGGGGCGGTCGTCGGGTCGGCCGCGGTCTGCGGCGGGCGGGTGCTCGTGCTGCTGCTCACGGAGGTGATGCGCTCCCATCGGGGGTCGTCAGGTAAGGGTCACCTTAGGGGGCGGCGAGCGGGCGACCGGCAGCGGTCCGCGGCGACGCGCACGACGCGGCAGCGGTGCGCTGCGGCCCGGACAGGCCTACCCTCCCCTGGTGGAGACCGCGATCACCCTCGTGCTGCTCGCCGTGACCGTCCTCGCCGGCACCGCGGTGAGCGAGCGGCTCCGGGTGCCGGCACCACTGCTCCTCGTCCTCGTCGGCGCGCTGGGGTCGCTGCTCCCCTTCGCCCCCACCATCGAGCTGAGCCCCGAGGTCGTGCTGCTCGGCCTGCTGCCGCCGCTGCTCTACTCGGCGGCGCTGCAGACCTCGCTCGTCGACTTCCGCGCCAACCGCGGCGCGATCCTCGCCCTGTCCGTCGGGCTCGTCCTCGCGACGACCGCCGTCGTCGCCGTCGTCGTGCGCCAGCTCGTGCCCGACCTCTCCTGGGCGGCGGCCGTGGCCATCGGCGCCGTCGTCGCCCCGCCCGACGCCGTCGCGGCGACCGCCGTCGCCCGCCGGATCGGCCTGCCCCGCCGGGTCGTGACGATCCTCGAGGGCGAGTCGCTCTTCAACGACGCGACCGCCCTCGTCGCGCTGCGCACCGCCATCGCCGCAACGGCGGGAGGAGTCGCGGTCCTCGACGTCGCCCTCGACTTCGTCGTCGCCGCCGGCGGCGGCGCCCTCGTCGGCCTGCTCGCCTTCGTCGTCGTCGCGAAGGTCCGCCGGCGCGTCACCGACCCGCTCCTCGACACGGCGATCTCGCTCGTCACCCCCTTCGCCGCCTACATCTGCGCCGAGGAGATCGAGGCCTCCGGCGTCATCGCCGTCGTCGTCGCCGGGCTGCTCCTCGGCCACAAGGCACCCCTCGTGCAGACCGCCCGCTCCCGGATCACCGAGCAGATGACGTGGGCGAGCACCGCTTTCGTCCTCGAGGGCGCGGTCTTCCTGCTCATCGGCCTCCAGGCGAGCGCCCTCGTCGACGAGGTGCGCCGCAGCGACATCGGCGTCGGCAGGGTCGTCCTCGTGTGCCTCGCGGTGCTCGCGACCGTCGTCGTCGTGCGCGTCGCGTGGGTCTTCAGCACCCGGGCGCTGCTCGGCCGCACCCGGCGGGCCGCCGCCCTGCCGCCCCGTCAGGCCCTCCTCGTCGGCTGGGCCGGCATGCGCGGCGTCGTCACCCTCGCGGCCGCATACGTCATCCCCGACGACACGCCGCACCGCGAGGTCGTGCTCATGATCGCCTTCACCACGGTGGCCGGCACGCTCTTCGCCCAGGGGCTCACCCTGCCCCTGCTCACCCGTCTGCTCGGCGTGCCGCCGCCCGACCCCGCCTCCGACGCGCTCGCCCGCGCGACGGTCCTGCAGCAGGCCGGCGAGGCCGGTTTCGCCCGGCTCGACGAGCTCGACCCGGCCGAGCTCGGCCCGGAGGAGCACGGGGTCGCCGAGATGGTCCGCACCCGGGTCGAGCAGCGCAGCTTCGCCGCGTGGGAGCGGCTCGGCACGCGTGACGGCGCGCAGAGCCCGGCCGCCCTCTACGCCAGGGTGCGCCAGGAGATGCTCGCCGCCGAGCGGGAGCGGGTGCTCCAGATCCGCAGCGAGGGCGAGATGCCCTCGCAGGTCATCCGCGAGGTCCTCGCGATGCTCGACATCGAGGAGTCGATGGTCGAGGCCGCGCGTCAGGACGAGCCCGCCCCCGCCCCCACCGCCGACACCGTCGCCGCCGGCGCCTCGTGCGACGACCTCGACGCCCATCCCGCGCTCGACGAGGCGACGGCGCAGACCTGCCCGGCGTGCGAGGCCGAGGGCACGACGTGGGTGACCCTGCGGCGCTGCCTCGGGTGCGGCGAGGTCGGCTGCTGCGACTCCTCGCCGCAGCGGCACGCGTCGCGCCACTTCGAGCACACCCAGCACCCCGTCATGCAGTCCGCCGAGCCGGACGAGTCGTGGCGGTGGTGCTTCGTCCACCAGCTGAGCGGCTGAGAGCAGGCACGTCATGAGCGACCCCGCGATCATCGTCATCGCCCCCGAGCACGGCGACGAGCTGCGTACCCAGTTCCGGCGCTACGAGGGCGAGTACACCGTCGTCGTCGCCCCCGACCTCGCCTCCGCGGAGGCGCACGGACGCGCGCTCCAGGACGCCGGCACCCCGGTCGCGCTCTTCGTCACCGAGTCGCTCGTCCCCGGCACCGACATCCACGCCCTGCTCGTCAAGCTCCGCGGTGTCGTGCCGACGGCCCGCCGGGTCGTCCTCTCGCCGTGGGAGCGCTTCCGCGCCGAGGCCCCGGCGCTGCGCCCCGGGCTGGCGAAGGGGGTGTACGACGCCTTCCTCCTCCTGCCGCGCGGGGTGCGCGACGAGGAGTTCCACAGCGCGGTCGGCGAGCTGCTCAACGACTGGAACGCGACCGTCGGCGCCCCCGTCGTCGAGACGGTCTCGATCATCGCCCCCTCGCTCACCGGCGTCGCCCTCGACGTGCGCGGGCTGCTCGAGCGCACGGGTCTGCCCGTCGGGGTGCACACGCCCGACAGCCCCCGGGGGCGCGAGGTGCTCGCCCGCTACGACGGGCCGCCCGGGTGGCCCGTCGTCACCGGCGTCGGGCAGCAGGTCGCCCCGGTGCTCGTCACCTCGGCCCGCGAGGTGGCCGCGATGCTCTACGGCCGTCCCGACGACGTCGACGTCGACGCCGTCGTCGACCTCGTCGTCGTCGGGGCCGGACCGGCCGGTCTGGCCGCCGCGGTCTACGGCTCGAGCGAGGGGCTGGCCACGGTCGTCGTCGAGAGCGAGGTCGTCGGCGGCCAGGCCGGCACGAGCTCGATGATCCGCAACTACCTCGGCTTCCCCCGTGGCATCTCGGGGATGCGCCTGGCCCAGCGCGCGCGGGGCCAGGCGATCCGCTTCGGCACCCGCTTCTTCACCGGGTGGCCGGTCGTCGGCATCGAGGTCGGCGAGGACGGCGCGCCCCACCGCGTGCGCACCGAGGGCGGCGAGATCGCCGCCCGCGCGGTCGTCCTGGCCACCGGCGTCGACTACCGGCGCCTCGGGGTCCCCTCGGTCGAGGCCTTCGTCGGCCGGGGCGTGCACTACGGCGCCGCGATGGCGGTCGCCCGCGAGATGGAGGGGCTCGACGCCTACGTCGTCGGCGGCGGCAACTCCGCCGGGCAGGCCGCGGTCCACCTCGCCCGGTACGCCCGCTCGGTGACCGTCGTCGTCCGACGGCCCGACCTCTCCTCGACGATGTCCTCCTACCTCGTCGGCGAGATCCGGCACAACCCCCGCATCACCGTCCTCGGGCGCACCGAGATCACCGACGCCGGTGCGCAGGACGCCGACGACGCGGCCCGGCTGGAGTGGCTCGAGCTCACCGACTGCGACACCGGGCAGAGCCGCCGCGTCCCCGCCGGCGGGCTCTTCCTCCTGCTCGGCGCGCGGACGGCGTGCGACTGGGTGCCCGATGCCCTCGCCCGCGACGAGCGCGGCTTCGTCCTCACCGGTCGCGACGTGCCCCGCGACGCCTGGGTCGACGGCCGCCCGCCGGCCGACCTGTCGACGACGGTGCCGGGCGTCTTCGCGGTCGGGGACATCCGCGCCGGCTCGATGAAGCGGGTCGCCTCCGCCGCCGGCGAAGGGGCGTCCGTCGTCCCCCAGGTGCACCTCCACCTCTCCCCTGAGGCTCCCCCGTCGCCCGGCCCGACCGCCACGGCACCCGCGCCACGCCGGACGTCGACTTGAGTTAACTCATATATGAGTTACCTTGGACGACGTGAGTGACGACTACCTGAACCGCATCGGCCTGCTGATCCGCGACGCCCGCGTCAAGCGCGGCATGTCCCAGTCCGAGCTGGCCGGCGTCCTGGAGACCAGCCAGGGCGCCGTGACCCGCGTCGAGTCCGGCAAGCAGAACCTCACGCTGGACTCCCTGGCCAAGATCAGCGAGGCCCTCGACACCGAGTTCCTCTCCTTCGGCAAGTCCGGCGTCGACGGCGCCGTGCACCTGCGCATCGAGGGCGGGCGGCAGCTGTCGGGCGCCATCGACGTCAAGACGAGCAAGAACGCCGCCGTCGCGCTGCTGTGCGCCTCGCTGCTCAACAAGGGCACGACGACCCTGCGCAGCCTGGCCCGCATCGAGGAGGTCAACCGCATCCTCGAGGTGCTGCACTCCATCGGCGTGCAGACGCAGTGGCTGCCCGACTCCAACGACCTGCGGATCACCCCGCCGGCCCGTCTCGACCTCGCGAGCATGGACGAGGCCGCGGCCCGCCGCACCCGCACGGTCATCATGTTCCTCGGCCCGCTGCTGCACGACATGCCGCAGTTCCGCCTGCCCTACGCCGGTGGCTGCGACCTCGGCACCCGCACGGTCGAGCCGCACCTCGCCTCACTCAAGCACTTCGGGCTCGACGTCGAGGCCACCCAGGGCTTCTACGAGGCCCGTGTCAGCGACGCCGTCGGCACCGACAAGACGATCGTGCTCACCGAGCGCGGCGACACCGTCACCGAGAACGCCCTCATGGCCGCCGCCCGCGACACCGGCACGACGACCATCCGCAACGCCAGCCCCAACTACATGGTCCAGGACCTGTGCTTCTTCCTCGAGAAGCTCGGCGTGAGCATCGAGGGCATCGGCACGACGACCCTGCGGGTGCGCGGCGTCGCCGAGATCGACGTCGACGTCGAGTACAGCCCGAGCGAGGACCCGATCGAGGCGATGAGCCTCATCGCGGCCGCGGTCGTCACCGGCAGCGAGATCACCATCCGCCGTTCCCCCATCGAGTTCCTCGAGATCGAGCTGGCGACGCTCGAGCAGATGGGCATGCGCTACACGCTCTCGCCGGAGTACACGGCCGCCAACGGCCGCACGCGCCTCGTCGACATCACGACCCACCCCGGGCCGCTCAAGGCGCCGATCGACAAGATCCACCCGCTGCCCTTCCCGGGTCTGAACATCGACAACCTGCCCTTCTTCGCGCTCATCGCGGCGTGCGCCGAGGGCACGACGACGATCCACGACTGGGTCTACGAGAACCGCGCGATCTACCTCACCGAGCTGACGAAGATCGGCGGGCACGTCACCCTGCTCGACCCGCACCGCGTGCAGATCACCGGCCCGACCCGGTGGCGCGCGAACGAGGTCGCCTGCCCGCCGGCGCTGCGCCCCGGCGTCGTCGTCCTGCTCGCGATGCTCGCCGCCCCGGGCGTGAGCTTCCTGCGCAACGTCTACGTCATCAACCGCGGCTACGAGGACCTCGCCGAGCGCCTCAACGCCCTGGGCGCCGACGTGCGCCCCTTCCGGGACATCTGAGCCCGGCCCATCCGCGCCACCCGGACGAAGGGAGGGCCCCGCACCTCGGGGTGACGGGCCCACCCATCGTCGCCGGGGGGGCGCCCGCCGGGCCGCCGCAGCGGCGCCGCGCCACCACGCACGGCGCCCGCCGGGGGCCCCCCCCGGCCCCCCCCCCGCCCCCCCCCCCCCCGCCCCCCCCCCCCCCCCGGCCGGGGGGGGGGCCCCCCCCCGGGGGGGGGCGGGCCCCCCCCTCCCTCGCCGGTGGGGCGACAGCCGGTCAGCGGCTGCGGAGCAGCTCCTCGACGATCGGCTCCGGGGTGAGGCCGACGGCCTCGAGCACCTGGCCGCGCGACGCGTGCTGGATGAACTCCTTGGGCAGGCCGAAGCGGTGCACGGGCACGCCGACCCCGCCGTCCTGCAGGGCGCGAGCCACCTCTGAGCCGACACCGCCGGCGACCGAGTTGTCCTCGAGCACGGCGACGCGGCCGCTGCGGGCGGCGAGCGCGACGAGCGCCTCCGGCACCGGGAGCACCCAGCGCGGGTCGACGACGAGGGTGGTCAGCCCCTCGGCCGCGAGCTTCTCGGCGACGGTCGTCGAGGTGCCCGCCATCGCGCCCACCGAGACGACGAGGACGTCGGGGTCGACCTGGGGGTCGCCGAGCAGGACGTCGAGACCCTCGTGCGTCGCCACCGCCTCGATCGGGTCGGCGACGCTGCCCTTGGGGAAGCGCACGACGGTCGGGCCGTCGGTGACGTCGACCGCCTCGCGGACGGCTCGGCGGATCTGCTGGCCGTCGCGGGGAGCGGCCAGGCGCAGCCCGGGGACGATCGCGGCGAGCGACATGTCCCACATGCCGTGGTGGCTCGCGCCGTCCGGTCCGGTGACGCCGGAGCGGTCGAGCACGAAGGTGACGCCGGCGCGGTGCATCGCGCAGTCCATGAGGAGCTGGTCGAAGGCGCGGTTCAAGAAGGTCGCGTAGATCGCGACGACGGGGTGCAGGCCTGCGTACGCGAGGCCCGCGGCCATCGTCGTCGCGTGCTGCTCGGCGATGCCGACGTCGAAGATGCGGTCGGGGTAGGCGTCGGCGAAGGGCTGCAGGCCGACCGGCATCATCATCGCCGCGGTGATCGCGACGACGTCCTCGCGCTCGGCGCCGAGGGCGACCATCTCGTCGCTGAACTCGTCGGTCCAGCTCCGCCCGGCGATCTCCAGCGGCAGGCCCGTCTCGGGGTTGATCTTGCCGACGGCGTGGAACTGGTCGGCGACGTCGTCGACGGCGTGGTCGTAGCCACGTCCCTTCTGCGTGATGCAGTGGACGAGCACCGGTCCGCCGAAGGCCTTGGCGCGGCGCAGCGCCTGCTCGAGCGCACCGAGGTCGTGCCCGTCGACCGGGCCGAGGTACTTGATGCCGAGGTCCTCGAACATCCCCTGCGGCGCCCAGAAGTCCTTCGCGCCCTTCTTCATCGAGTGGAAGGCCTGGTAGGCGGTCCGCCCGACGACGGGGGTGCGGGTCAGCTTGTCCTTGCCCCAGTCGAGGACCTGCTCGTACTGGCGGTTGGTGCGCAGCATCGCGAGGTGGTCGGCGAGCCCGCCGATCGTCGGGGCGTAGCTGCGCTCGTTGTCGTTGACGACGATGACGAGGGGCAGGTCCTTCTCGGAGGCGATGTTGTTCAGCGCCTCCCAGGCCATGCCGCCGGTGAGGGCCCCGTCGCCGATGACGGCGACGACGTGACGGTCCTCGCCGCGCAGCCGGTAGCCGGACGCGATGCCCTCGGCCCACGAGAGCGAGGTCGAGGCATGGCTGTTCTCCACGACGTCGTGCGGGGACTCGGCGCGGCTCGGGTACCCCGAGAGGCCGTCCTTGACGCGCAGGGCGGAGAAGTCGCTGCGGCCGGTGAGGATCTTGTGCACGTAGGACTGGTGCCCGGTGTCGAAGACGAGCGTGTCGCTCGGGCTGTCGAAGACGCGGTGCAGCGCCATGGTCAGCTCGACGACCCCGAGGTTCGGCCCGAGGTGACCCCCGGTGCGCGACACCTCGCGCACGAGGAAGGCCCGGATGTCGGCGGCGAGCGCGTCGAGCTCCTCCGGCGTCATCTCGTCGAGGTCGCGAGGACCGCTGATGCGCTCCAGGTCCGTCACCGGCTGTGTCCTTCCGAGGGATGGGCGCACGGGTGCGTGCACACGAGCAGCCAGTCTAGGTGCCCCCGGCTGGGCGCTCCCTGCGAGGAGGGCTCGGCGTGGCGGGTGCCGCCGACGTCACATCCGCGGCACGTAGGTGCGTCCGGCGAGGGCGTCGCGGACCAGCTCGACCCCGTGCTCGGCGGTGCGCAGCCGACGCCCCTCCGCCTCGAGCGCGGCGAGCAGCGGCTCGAGGGTGCCCGCTGGCAGCTCGGCGACCATGGCGACCCGGGCCTCGCGGTAGGCCTGCCGCGTCGCGTCGACCTGCGCGCGCACGTGCAGCCGGGCGAGCCAGGCGAGCGCGACGGGGTGGCGGCGCAGCACGTCGTGCGCGCGGTAGTCCGGCGGGCACTGGTCGAGCAGCCAGCCGGCGACATCGCCCTGCCAGCCCGTCGTGCCCGGCGGGCGCACGCCTGGTGGCCACCCCGGAGGCACGTGCTCGAACATGCGTTCGATGCTACCCGCCCCCGACGACGCCCGCCCCTCCCCCTTCGCCCCTCCCCCCTTCGCCGAGGTATGAAGATCGGTCGCCCGGACGGGGTCCGTGGCGACCGATCTCCATACCTCGCGGGGTCAGGGGTGGACGGGGCGGATGCTCAGTTCCTCGACCATCGCCTCGGGGCTCGCGTCGACGGCCAGACGGACGGTCGCGGCCACGGAGTCGGCCCGCAGGTGCTCGTCCGGGTCGTAGGCGCGCCCCTTCGAGCGCTGGAGGTCGACCTGCATGTCGGTGTCGACCCGCCCCGGGTGGATCGAGCACACCCGCACCTGGCCGCGCTCCTCCTCGCGCAGGGCGTCGGTGAGCGCGCGGACGGCGAACTTCGAGGCGGAGTACGACCCACCCCCGGCGCGCGAGGAGAAGCCGGACCCGGAGTTGATGACGACGACCTGGCCGCGCGCCTCGCGCAGCGCCGGGAGCAGCCGGCGCGTGAGGTCGGCGACCGCGACGACGTTGACCTCGAGCTGCACCCGCCAGTCCTCGCGCGTCAGCTCCTCCACCGTCCCGCTGCGGGCGATCCCCGCGCTGTGGACAAGGACCTCGAGACGTCCGCCGAGGACCTCGGCGGCGTGATCGACCGCGGCCGCGGTCTGCGCGTCGTCGCTCAGCTCGGCGACGAAGGGGTGAGCCGTGCACCCCTTCGTCGACAGGGCGGCGACCGTCTCGGCGACGGAGGCCTCGTCCCGCCCGCCGACGAGCAGGTCGTGGGTCGGGGCGAGGACCTCGCAGATCGCGCGGCCGATGCCGCGGGTCCCGCCGGTGACGAGGGCGAGGGGACGTCGGGTGGGCTCGATGGTCATGGCCCCACCCTAGGGACGCCGGCGGCCCGGCCCCCACGAAGGGGGACCGGGCCGTCGGGCGTCGTGCGCGGGTCTCGTCAGGCGACGAGCGAGCGCAGGACGTACTGCAGGATGCCGCCGTTGCGGTAGTACTCCGCCTCGCCGGGGGTGTCGATGCGCACGACCGCGTCGAAGGAGATCGGCTCGCCGCCGTCCTTCGTCGCCGTGACCTTGACGGTCTTGGGCGTCGTGCCCTCGTTGAGCGCGGTGATCCCCTCGACGTCGAAGGTCTCCGTGCCGTCGAGGCCGAGGCTCTCGGCGCTCTCGCCCTGCGGGAACTGCAGCGGGATGACCCCCATGCCGATGAGGTTGCTGCGGTGGATCCGCTCGTATGACTGGGCGATGACGGCGCGGACGCCGAGCAGGCGCGTGCCCTTCGCGGCCCAGTCGCGCGAGCTGCCCGAGCCGTACTCCTTGCCGGCGAGGACGACGAGCGGGGTGCCCTGCTCGGCGTAGGACTCCGAGGCCTCGAAGATCGAGGTCTGCTCGCCGCCGTTGGTGAAGTCGCGGGTGAAGCTGCCCTCGACGCCGTCCAGCAGCAGGTTGCGCAGCCGGATGTTGGCGAAGGTGCCGCGGATCATCACCTCGTGGTTGCCACGACGCGAGCCGTAGGAGTTGAAGTCCTTCTTGTCCACGCCGTGCTCGGCGAGGTAGCGGCCCGCCGGGCTGTCGGCCTTGATCGAGCCGGCCGGGCTGATGTGGTCGGTGGTCACCGAGTCACCGAGCCAGGCCAGGACGCGGGCCCCGGAGATGTCCTCGACCGGCTCGGGCTCGCGGCCCATCCCGTCGAAGTACGGCGCCTTGCGCACGTAGGTCGAGTCGGCGGCCCAGTCGAAGGTGTTGCCCTCGGGGGTCGGCAGGCCCGTCCAGCGCTCGTCACCGGCGAAGACGTCTGAGTACTTGTCGGCGAACATCTCGGTGCTCACGGCCTCGTCGATCGTGCGCTGCACGTCGGAGGGGTTCGGCCAGATGTCCTTGAGGTAGACGTCCTGGCCCTCGCCGTCCTGACCGATCGGGTCCGCGTCGAAGTCGAAGTCCATCGTCCCGGCGAGCGCGTACGCGATGACGAGCGGCGGCGAGGCGAGGTAGTTCATCTTGACGTCGGGGTTGATCCGGCCCTCGAAGTTGCGGTTGCCGGACAGGACCGCGGTCACCGCGAGGTCGCCCTGGGCCACGGCCTCGGACACCTCCGGGATGATCGGGCCGGAGTTGCCGATGCACGTCGTGCAGCCGTAGCCGACGAGGTGGTAGCCGAGCTTCTCGAGGTAGGGCCACATGCCGGCCTTCTCGTAGTACTCGGTGACGACCTTGCTGCCCGGTGCCATCGAGGTCTTGACCCACGGCTTGACGCTCAGACCACGCTCGACGGCGTTCTTGGCGAGCATGGCCGCGGCCATCATCACCGAGGGGTTCGAGGTGTTGGTGCAGCTCGTGATCGAGGCGATGGCGACGTGGCCGTGGTCGATGCTCACCTCGTGACCGTCGATGCTCACCTGGACGGCGTTGCTCGCCAGCCCGTTGGCCTCACCACCGGAGTGGCTCGGACGACCGGCCTCCTGCGACTCCTCGTGGGCGTCGTGCGACGGCGAGTCGGAGGCGGGGAAGGTGTCGGCCAGCTCGGCGTCGACGGCGCTCTTGTCGATGCCGTTGCCGTCCACGACGTAGTTGCGCAGGTCCTTGCGGAACTGCGACTTCGCGTCGGTGAGCGAGATGCGGTCCTGCGGACGCTTCGGGCCGGCGATCGAGGGGACGACGCTGGACAGGTCGAGCTCGAGGCGCTCGGAGTAGCGGGCCTCGACGCTCGGGTCGTGCCACAGGCCCTGCTCCTTGGCGTAGGCCTCGACGAGGTCGAGCTGCTCCTGGGGGCGGCCGGTGAGACGCATGTAGTCGAGCGTCACGTCGTCGACGGGGAAGATCGCGCAGGTGGAGCCGAACTCGGGGCTCATGTTGCCGATCGTCGCGCGGTTGGCCAGCGGCACCGCGGTGACGCCCTCGCCGTAGAACTCGACGAACTTGCCGACGACGCCGTGGTCGCGCAGCATCTCGGTGATCGTGAGGACGACGTCGGTCGCCGTCGCACCCTGGGGGATCTCGCCGGTCAGCTTGAAGCCGACGACGCGCGGGATGAGCATCGAGATGGGCTGGCCGAGCATCGCGGCCTCGGCCTCGATCCCGCCGACGCCCCAGCCGAGCACGCCGAGGCCGTTCTCCATCGTCGTGTGGCTGTCGGTGCCGACGCAGGTGTCGGGGTAGGCCTGGAGCGTGCCCTCGACCTCGCGGGTCATCGTCACGCGGGCCAGGTGCTCGATGTTGACCTGGTGGACGATCCCGGTGCCCGGGGGGACGACCTTGAAGTCCTCGAAGGCGGTCTGCCCCCAGCGCAGGAACTGGTAGCGCTCCTCGTTGCGCTCGTACTCGAAGTCGACGTTGCGCTCGAAGGCGTCACGCTGGCCGAAGACGTCGATGATCACCGAGTGGTCGATGACGAGCTCGGCCGGGGCGAGCGGGTTGATCTTCGAGGGGTCGCCGCCGAGGTCGGCGACGGCCTCGCGCATGGTCGCGAGGTCGACGACGCAGGGGACGCCGGTGAAGTCCTGCATGATGACGCGAGCAGGGGTGAACTGGATCTCGGTGTCGGGCTCCGCGGTCTCGTCCCACTGCCCGAGGGCGTTGATGTGGTCCGCCGTGACGTTCGCGCCGTCCTCGGTCCGCAGGAGGTTCTCGAGCAGGACCTTGAGGCTGTAGGGCAGCGTCTGCGAGCCCTCCACCTGCGCCAGCCGGAAGATCTCGTAGGACGCGTCACCGACGCTGAGCTCGCCCTTCGCACCGAAGGTGTTCGCACTGGGCACTGTCGACTCCTCTGTCGTGGTTTTTATCTTGACGTCAAGATAAACTTATCACAGCCCCCGTGCGTCACGGGGTCCGGTTCTGCTCCCACTGTCTCGCACACGGGGCCGCTCGGCGCGCCGAGCAGCAGCCCTCGTCGGCGGGCGGACAGGGCGCTCTCAGCCCGCCGGGACGAAGGTCGCGACGCACTCGACGTGGTGCGTCATCGGGAAGGCGTCGAGCGAGCGCAGCGCGTCGAGCTCGTACCCGCCTGCCCGCAGGGTGGCGGTGTCGCGCCCCAGCGCGGCGGGGTCGCAGGCGACGTAGACGAGGCGCCGAGGGCGCATCGCGAGCAGCGCCTCGACGACCCCGCGACCGGCGCCGGTGCGGGGCGGGTCGAGGACGACGACGTCGGCGCTCGGCGGCAGCAGCTGGGAGCGAACAGGAGCGCGTCCCCCGCGCTGTCCGCGGCGACGCCCCTGCCGGGGCACCCCCAGCAGGTCGTCGACCCGGCCGGGCACGACGACGGCGTGCCGCTGCTCGGCGAGGTTCTCGGCGAGGTGGTCCAGGGCGAGCGGGTCCGACTCGACGGCGAGCAGCTGGCCCTCCGGCCCGGTCGCCTCGGCCAGCGGCAGCGAGAGCAGGCCGACCCCGCTGTAGAGGTCGAGCACCCGCTCCCCCAGTTGCACCTGCGCCGCCTCGAGGACGGCCTCGACGAAGGCACGCGGCGCATCGGCGTGGACCTGCCAGAAGCCGCGCGCGTCGACGCTCATCTCGCGCTCCCCCGTCGGCGTGGCCACCCGCTCGGTGAGGGTGATGCGCTGCGCGCGGCCCTGCGGGCCGACCTCGACGAGCGCCACGTCCTCCTCCCCGGAGGCCGCGACGACGTCGACGGCCACCGCGTCCTCGAGCCCGCCCTCGGCGGCCTCCTGCGCGGCCGCGGCGATGCCCTCGTCGACCCTCGGGTGGGCGATGGGGCACCCGGTGATCGGCACGAGGTCGTGCGAGCGGTGCTTGCGCAGCCCGACGAAGGGGGTCCCCCCGCCCTCTCGCCCGACCGCCACCTCGACCCGGGTGCGGTAGGCCAGCCCGTCGGTGTCGCCCAGCGGCTCGACGACCACCTCGCGCTCAACCCCGCCGAGGCGCTTGAGCTGCTCGACGACGACCTGCGTCTTGAGGGTGCGCTGGTGCTCGGTGCTCACGTGCTGGAGGTCGCAGCCGCCGCAGCCCCCGGGCCCGGAGACGGGGCAGCGCCGCGGCACGCGGTGCTCCGAGGCCTCGAGCACCTCGACGGCGTCACCGCGCACGAAGCGGTCGCCGGGTCCCCCTTCGGTGATCCTCACGACCACCCGCTCCCCCGGGATGGTGTGGCGCACGAAGACCACGCGCCCGTCGTGGCGAGCCACGCAGTGCCCGCCGTGCGCGACCGGGCCGACGACGACCTCGATCTCGTCGCCGACGGCCAGCTCGTCGCCTGCAGGTGTCGTCATGCTCACTTCTCTCCTCGTCGCACGTCGCCCGCGACGGGTCCGTCGAAGCGCTCCTCGGCACCCTGCGAGCTCGCGAGCTGCCACGGCACCGAGCTCACCATGACCCCTGGGGTGAAGAGCAGGCGCGACCTCAGCCGCAGCGCGCTCTGGTTGTGCAGCAGCTGCTCCCACCAGTGCCCGAGGACGTACTGGGGGATGTAGACGACGACGAGGTCGCGCGGGTTGCCGGAACGGATCGACTTCACGTAGTCGACGACCGGCCGCGTGATCTCGCGGTAGGGCGAGTCGAGCGACTTCAGCGGCACGGGGATCCCCCGGCGCAGCCACTCGGCCTGGATCTGGGCCGTCTCGTCCGGGTCGACGTCGACGGTGATCGCCTCGAGGCGCGAGGGCCGGGTCGCGGCGGCGTAGGCGACGGCTCGCAGCGTCGGCTTGTGGATCTTGCTCACGAGGACGATGGCGTGGACCCGCGAGGGGAGCAGCTGCTGCTGCGTGTCGTCCTCGCGGACCGCGAGCTCCTCGCGCACGTGGTCGTAGTGCCGTCGGATCGCGATCATCAGGGCGAAGAGCACGCCCATCGCCGCGAGCGCGTAGCCCGCGCCGTGGGTGAACTTCGTCAGCAGGACGACGACGAGCACCGTGCCCGACATCGCCGCGCCGACGGCGTTGATCGCCCGTGAGCGGCGCATGCGGCGGCGGGCCCGCTCGTCCTTCTCGACCGCGAGGTGGCGGTTCCAGTGGCGCACCATGCCGGTCTGGCTCAGCGTGAAGGAGATGAAGACCCCGACGATGTAGAGCTGGATGAGGGCCGTGACCTCGGCGTCGTAGGCGACGATGAGCGCCGCTGCGGCGGCCGCGAGGATGACGATGCCGTTGCTGAAGGCGAGGCGGTCGCCGCGGGTGTGCAGCTGGCGCGGCAGGTAGCCGTCCTTGGCGAGGATCGACCCCAGGACGGGGAAGCCGTTGAAGGCGGTGTTCGCCGCGAGCACGAGGATGAGCCCGGTGACGACCGAGACGAGGACGACGCCGGGGTGGAATCCGGAGAAGACCGACTTCGCGACCTGGCCCATGACGGTGTCCTGGACGTAGGAGTCGCCGACGGGCACCCCGTCGCGCAGCAGCTGGCGCTGCGGGTCGTCGGCGAAGTGGACCCCGGTCCACGTCGCGAGGCTCATCATCGACAGGAGCATCGTCGTCGAGACCGCTCCCATGAGGAGCAGCGTCGTCGCGGCGTTCGTCGACTTGGGCTTCTTGAAGGCCGGGACGCCGTTGCTGATCGCCTCGACACCCGTGAGCGCCGCGCAGCCGGACGAGAAGGCGCGCAGGAGCAGGAAGGCCATCGCCAGCGTGCCGAGCTGCTCGTACCCGGCCTCGGGGGCGAGCGTGAGATCGGCCGACTCGGCCTGCGGCAGCTCGCCGAAGGTGCGCCGGGCGAAGCCGACGAGCGCCATCCCGAGCACGGCGGCCATGAAGAGGTAGGTGGGGATCGCGAAGGCGGAGCCCGACTCGCGCACCCCGCGCAGGTTCATCGCGGTGAGGGCGACGACGATGCCGACGGCGACGAGGGCCTCGTGCCCGCGCAGGAAGGAGAAGGCGGACGCGGCGTTCTGCACCCCCGAGCTCACCGACACGGCGACCGTGAGGACGTAGTCGACGAGCAGCGCGCTCGCGACGGTCAGACCGGCGCGCGGCCCGAGGTTGACGCTCGCGACCTCGTAGTCACCGCCGCCGGAGGGGTAGGCGTGGACGTTCTGGCGATAGCTGAGGACGACGACGACCATGACGACGACGACCGCCAGCGCGATCTCCCACGAGTGGGTGAGGGCGAGCGCGCCGCCGGCCAGACCGAGGGTCAGCAGGATCTCGTCCGGGGCGTAGGCCACGGAGGACAGCGCGTCGCTGGCGAAGACCGGCAGCGCGATCTTCTTGGGCAGCAGCGTCTCGCCGAGACGGTCGCTGCGCATCGCTCGGCCGACGAGCACCCGCTTGAGCAGACGACCCCTGGACACGAGGCAGAACTGTACGCGGGCACCGGGCCCGCCGCTGCGCGACGACGAGGTGCCGCGTCACCCCTTCGCCCCCCGGCCGCCGCACGTGCCGGCGTGTACCGTCGCACCGTGCATTTCGTCATCATGGGGTGCGGTCGCGTGGGGGCCTCGCTCTCCCGGTCGCTGGAGCGCGGCGGCCACGACGTCGCCGTCGTCGACCAGGACCCGGCGGCCTTCCGCCGGCTCGGCCCGGAGTTCGCCGGGCGACGTGTCGAAGGGGTCGGCTTCGACCGGGACACCCTGCTGCAGGCCGGCATCGAGCAGGCCTACGCCTTCGCCGCCGTCTCCAGCGGTGACAACTCCAACATCCTCGCGGCCCGGGTGGCGCGCGAGACCTTCGGCGTCGAGCACGTCGTCGCCCGCATCTACGACCCGGACCGCGCCGAGATCTACCAGCGCCTGGGCATCCCCACGGTCGCGACGGTGCGGTGGACCGCCGACCAGGTGATCCGCCGGCTCCTGCCGCAGGGCCACGCCCCCGAGCACACCGACGCCTCCGGCGCCGTGATCATCGCCGAGGTGCAGGTCGACCCGTCGTGGGTCGGTCGTCGTCTCTCGCAGCTCGAGTCGGCGACGGGCGCCCGCGTCGCCTACCTCACCCGGCTCGGCGAGGGCACGATCCCCGGGCCGGACACGGTCTACCAGGAGGGCGACCTCGTCCACCTGACCATCCCGCGCACGCGCGTCGGAGACGTCGAGCGCGTCCTCGACAAGGCCCCTCCGGCGCAGGACTGAGAGGACACCATGCGAGTCGTCATCGCCGGGGCCGGCAGCGTGGGCCGCTCCATCGCCCGTGAACTGCTCGACAACGAGCACGAGATCCTCCTCGTCGACAAGCACGCCGACGAGGCCCGGGTGGCCAAGCTGCCCGAGGCCAGCTGGCTGGCCGGTGACGCGTGCGAGATCTCCACCCTGCTCGAGGCGGGCCTGGCCGACTGCGACGTCGTCGTCGCCGCCACGGGCGACGACAAGGTCAACCTCGTCGTCTCGCTGCTCGCCAAGACCGAGTTCGGCGTGCCGCGCACCGTCGGACGGGTCAACAACCCCAAGAACGAGTGGATGTTCGACGAGTCGTGGGGCGTCGACGTCGCCGTGTCGACGCCGCGCATCATGACCGCCCTCGTCGAGGAGGCGGTGAGCGTCGGCGACCTCGTGCGGATCTTCGAGTTCCAGCAGGGCAGCGCGACGATGGTCGAGATCACCCTGCCCGCGGACAACCCCTACGTCGGGCGTCGGGTCGGCGACATCACCTTCCCCGTGGACACCGTCCTCACCGGGATCATCCGCGACGCCCGTCCGATCCACCCCTCGGTCGACGACGCCCTCGAGGCGCTCGACGAGCTGCTCTTCCTCACCACGGCCGAGGCCGAGCCCCAGCTGGCGCACATGATGAGCCCGCGTCGCGGCGCGACCGCCTGAGCGACCGGGCCGCTCGCGCGCTCAGCGCGGCGGGTGCGGGCCGGCCGGCTCCTGGAGGAGCTCGTCGCCGGGCTCGATCGGGGTCTGGCCCCGCAGGAGCATCGCGCCCATGAGGGCGACGGCGGCCGCCCACAGCGGCCAGCCGAGGACGACCTTGCTCACGGTGAGACCCGCGACGTTCTCGGCGAGGTAGAGCGGACCCATGATCGCGACGCGGATCGCGTAGACCGCGACGAGCACGAGGGTGAGCCGGCTGCACACCCGCACGGCGGCGGGGTTGCGCCGCCAGCGGGTGAAGTCGCCCTCGCGAGCCGCCGGGTCGGTGGCGCCGATCATCAGGCCGACGAGGGGCCAGCGCAGCACGACCGACAGGGCCGCCGCGACGCCGTAGGCCAGGCTCGTGAGGATCCCGGGCAGGAAGGCGTCCTCGGCGTTGCCGGAGCGCAGCGCGAAGAAGGCGGCGATCGCCGCGGCGAAGACGCCGGAGACGACGAACTGCACGCTCGAGCGCGAGGCCAGACGTGCGAGGAGCATGACGACGACGAGCACCCCGGCGGCGCCGAGGGAGATCGTGCGGTCCTGCGTGATCGACCACGAGATGACGAAGGCGAGCATCGGCAGCGTCGTCTCGAGCGAGCCCCGGATCCCGCCGAGGGCGTCGGACAGCCGCTGCCGGATGAGCCCCTCGACCGTCGTCGGCACCGGGCGCAGGGCCTCGGGCGTGCCGGCCGGCGCGTCCGCGTCGCGGCTCATGAGGGCGGGGGGACGATGTCGTAGGACGGGTTGTAGATCGTGCGGTTGCGCGTCCCCTGGCACAGCCGGCCGTGGGCACGCACGTAGGTGCCGGGGCGGATGCCGCCGATCTCGCGCCGGCCCAGCCAGACGAGGTCGACGGGGCACGTGCCGTCGTAGAGCTCAGCGACGAGCGCGGGCACCGTGACCCGAGGGCGCAGCGTGACGCTGCGGATCGTGCCGGCGACGGTGACGACCTCGCGGTCGGGTGCCTCGTCGAGCGCGGTGCAGCCGAGGTCCTTCGCACCCGTGCGCAGCTCGTCGTCGACGAGGTCGTCGTCGGAGCGCACGATGTCGCGCAGGCGGCGCAGGACGGTGCTCATGACTGCTCGGTCGCCGGCATCTTCAGCTCGAGCATCTCGCGCGGCGCCATCGGGTCGGCACCACGGACGACGACGAGGTCGCGCACGACGTCGTCGAGCCGGGCGCGGGCGGCCTCGTCCACCGCGGCGCGGCCGGAGTACACGGCGCGCAGGAACCACCGGGGGCCGTCGACCCCGGCGAAGATCGCAGGGGCGAAGACCGTGCGGCCGTCGCCGCCGGGCTGGGGCAGCCGGGTGCGCAGCTCGGTGCCGAAGGGACCGGTGCCCTCCTCGACGGTGCCGCGGTTCTTCTCGATCATCTCGGCGATCTCGCCGCGGATCTCGTCCCAGATGCCGCTGGAGCGGGGCGCGGCGAAGGCCTGGAGCTGGACGGTGGCGTCGTCGACGCCGACCTGCACGGCGGAGACAGCGTCGGACGTCGGGTCGACCTCGAGGCGCAGCTCCATGCCGGGGCCGGGGCGCAGCCACAGTCCGCCGAAGTCGACGCGGCCGTCGGCCTCGCCGACCTGGGACTGGTCGAAGGGACCGCTCTCGCCCGCCGCGACGGCGGTGCCGTCCGACGTCTCGTCGGCCGTCGTCGAGCCGTCGGCGTCCTGGGTCTGCGGGGCGTCGCCCTGCTCCGACGCCTTCTTCTTACGACCGAACATCGTGTCCTGGACCTTCCTCGATGGTGAAGCCCCCGCTGGAGCCGTGACCAGTCTCGCCCCGGAGCGACCCGGGGAGCGAATCGACCTCGACGAAGTCGCCGGTGCCGACCTCCTGGAGCACGAGCTGCGCGATGCGGTCGCCGGCGGCGAGGGTCACCGCGCGCTCACGGTCGAGGTTGACGAGGTTGACGAGGATCTCTCCCCGGTACCCCGAGTCGACCGTGCCGGGGGCGTTGACGACCGAGACCCCGTGCTGGGCGGCGAGCCCGGAGCGGGGGTGCACCAGACCCACCCAGCCCGGCGGCAGCGCGATCGCGACCCCGGTGGGGACGAGCGCACGCTCGCCGGGCGCGAGGGTGACCTCGGCGACGCTGGTGAGGTCCGCGCCGGCGTCGCCGTCCTTGGCGTACGTCGGCAGCACCGCGTCGGCGTGGAGCCGACGGACGAGGACCTCGGGTCGGTCAGCCATGCTCAGGCGGCGCACTCCCGGCAGATCGGGCCGGACGTGCCCTCGCTGGCGAGCTGGCTGCGGTGGTGGACGAGGAAGCAGCTGGTGCAGGTGAACTCGTCGGCCTGACGAGGCAGGACCCGCACCGACATCTCCTCACCGGAGAGGTCGGCCCCGGGCAGCTCGAAGCCCTCGGCCGCCTCGGTCTCGTCGACGTCGACGTTGCTCGACTGCTGGTCGGCTCGTCGAGACTTCAGCTCCTCGATGGAGTCCTCGGAGATGTCGTCGTCGGTCTTGCGTGGAGCGTCGTAGTCGGTTGCCATTGTGGTGGTCATTCCCCTCAGCGCGCGTGGTAGATCGTGGTCGGGTCGTGCAACGCACGACCCCGCAGTTTTGTGCCCGGCGGGGCGGATTGTGCCTGAGCGGGGGGCACGAGCGCCACCTGGGTTCGCAGGGGGAGACCGTGAGCCCTCACAGGAGGGAGAAACCTGGAGCAAGGACAGTACGCCCGGTGAGGGCGAGCAGCACCTGCGGGGCCTGCCCCGGCGCGATCCGCGCGCAGAGCGCGACAGCGGGCACGCACGCCTCGACGAGCTCGGCGGGCGGCTCCTGCCCGGTCGCCCGGGCGAGGTCGAGCCCGTGGACCGTGAGCTCGAGGGCCCGCGTCGGCAGGTAGTCGGCGAGCACGAGGGTGCCGAAGGGGGTGACCGCCGGGGTGTCGTCCGCGCTCTCGTGCACGACGCGCAGGGCGCGGTCCGCGGCTGCGTGCACGGCCGACCAGGGGTCGTCCCCGAGGGCCCGGCCGGCCGCACGGCCGCGCTCGGCGACGGCCGCGTCACCGGAGGGCAGCGCGCGCGCCGCGGCGTAGTAGCCCGCGGTGCCGACGAGCTCGACGTCCGGCCCGGGCTCGCGGCCCACGTAGTCGACGAGCGTGACGAAGGCCCGCGACGTGTGGCCGAGCAGGGAGCGCACGTCCCACTCCCCCAGCCCCGGCCGGTCGAGCTGCTCGGACGAGATCGCGTCGACGACCGCGAGCACGCCCGTGCTCGCGAGCTCGAACCAGGCGCGGGGGCCGACCTCGCTCATGACCGGTCGTGCTCCTCGCCCACGGCGTCGACCGCCTCGAGGACGGCCTCTCGCAGGGCCGCCTGGGTCCGCGGGGCGCCCGCGAGCGTCATCGCGCTGCTCGGGTCGCCGCCGTCGAGATCGGTGACCGCCGCCCCGGCCTCGGTGGCGACGAGCCAGCCGGCGGCGAGGTCCCACGGGTTGAGCCCGCGCTCGTAGTACACGTCGACGGTGCCGTCGGCGACCCGGCACAGGTCGAGCGCGGCGCTGCCCAGGCGGCGGATGTCGCGCACCTGCGGGAGCAGACGGGCGAGCACCTGCCCCTGCCAGGCGCGTCGGTCGGCCTCGTACCCGAAGCCCGTGGCGCACAGGGCCAGACCCAGCCCCTCCGCCTCGGCGACGCGAAGGGGGCGCGGCGCGCCTCCCCCTTCGCTCACGGTCGCGCCCTCGCCGAGGGCGGCGACGTAGGTGCGGCCGGCGACCGGGTCGACGACGGCGCCCGCGACGGGTCGCCACGCACCCGGCCGGGAGGGGTCGCCGACGACGACCGCGACGGAGACCGCGTAAGCGGCGAGGCCGTAGAGGTAGTTGACGGTGCCGTCGATGGGGTCGACGACCCAGGTGAGCCCGGAGGTGCCGGCGCTCCCGCCCTCCTCCTCACCGGCGAAGGCGTCCTGCGGCCGACGCTCGCCGAGGAGCGAGCGCAAGAGGTCCTGGCTGGCCTGGTCCATCACCGTGACGACGTCGGTGAGCGAGGACTTGGTCGTCGCGACACCGAGATCGGCCGGCCGGCGCTGGACGATCATCGTCGCGGCCTCCTCGGCGACCTCGCGGGCCACCTCGGCGAGGGCGCGGACATCGGTGCCCTCGGGCAGCGCGGGCGCGGTGCTCATGCGTGCTCGCCCACGGCGGGCAGCGCCTCGCGCAGGTTCGGGCAGCAGCCCGGCCGGCACGGCGTGGCCGCCGGCACGAGGCCCGCCCACGCCCGCGGCTCGACGTCCTCGCCGCGGCGCATCGCCGCCCGCTCCTGCGCGAGGTCGGCCAGACCCTCGACGAAGGCGGGGTGGGTGCCCACGGTCGGCACCCGCACGAGGCGCACGCCGTGCTCCTTCGCCGTCGCGGCGGCCTCGGTGTCGAGGTCGTAGATGACCTCCATGTGGTCGCTGACGAAGCCGATCGGCACGACGACGACGGTCCGCACGCCCTCAGCAGCGAGCTCCTCGATGCGGTCGCCGACGTCGGGCTCGAGCCAGGGCATGCTCGGCGGGCCCGAGCGGGAGCAGAAGGTCAGCTCGCCGGTGATCTCTTGGCCGAGCTGCTCGCTCGCGTGGTCGCAGATCGCGGCGCCGAGGTCGGCGTGACCGCGCGAGTAGGCCCGCTCCTCGGCGTCGCCGGGGCCGGAGGTGATGTCCATCGTCTCGGGGATCGAGTGGGTGACGAAGAGCAGGGCGGGCGCCTCGTCGTCCTCGAGCACCTCGCGCAGGGCGGCCGTGACGAGCTCGGCGTTGGTCTGAGCGAAGCCGGGGTGCTGGCCGTAGGGGCGGACGAACTCGAGGTCGACGTCGAGCCCGTCGACGCGCACGTCGGCGAGGGCCGCGGCGAGGTCCTCGCGGTAGGAGCGGCACGAGGAGTAGGACTGCCAGGCGCTCGTGCGGATCGCGAGCACGTGTCGGGCGCCCTCGTCGGCGAGCTCGGCGAGGACGTCGGCGGTGAAGGGCGGGCTGTGCCGGTTGCCGAGGCGGACCGGCACGTCGATCTCGCGGCGGCGCAGTTCCTCGGTGAGCTCGGCGACGAGACGGCGACCGTGGTCGTTGATCGGCGATCGGCCGCCGAAGAGGTCGTAGTGCGCGCCGACCTCCCGGAGGCGCTCGTCGGGGATGCCCTTGCCCCCGGTGACACGGCGCAGGAAGGGCAGGACCTCGTCGGGCCCCTCGGGCCCGCCGAAGGAGTGGAGGATGATCGCGTCGTACGGGGCGATGGCGTCGTGCGGCATGGAGCCAACCGTAGTCGCGCGGCGTGGTGGCCCCGCCGCACGGGACGGGGGTGGCAGAGTCGCACCCGACCCCCGAAGAGCTGAGAGGACAGTCATGCGAGACCTTCGACTGATCGGCGTGCACGGCGACGGTGAGCACCTCGTCGTCGCCGACGGCGACGGCCAGGAGTACCGCGTCCGCATCGACGACCAGCTGCGCGCCGCCGTGCGCCGCGATCGTCCGCGCCTCGGGCAGCTGCAGATCGAGATGGACAGCACCGTGCGCCCGCGCGAGGTGCAGGCGATGATCCGCGCCGGGGCCTCCAGCGAGGAGGTCGCGGCCCGCACGGGCTGGAGCATGGAGAAGATCGCCCGCTTCGAGGGCCCGGTGCTCGACGAGCGCCAGCACGTCGCGAGCGCCGCCCAGCGGGTGCGCGTGCGCGGCCAGGGCTCGGGGTCCGACGAGACCCTCGGCGGCCGGGCTGCCTCGCGGCTGGCGTCGCGCGGCGTGCCGGAGGAGGCCGTCCTGTGGGACTCCTCGCGTGACGCCGAGGGGCAGTGGAGCGTCACCGTGACCTTCGCGGCAGGGGGCAAGGAGCGCACCGCGCGCTGGTGGTTCGACCGGGCCGGCATGAGCGTCGTCGCCGCCAACGACGAGGCGCGCTGGCTCTCCGAGGCCGACGCCGCCGAGAGCGCCGTGCCGACCCCCCACCGGCCGACCGCCGTCTTCGACGTCGAGGCCCAGGAGCGACGCGAGCCCGACGAGCTCATGGCCTCGATGCGCGAGGCGGCCCGTGGCCGCCGTCGTGGCCGTCGCCGCCCGAACCACGTCGAGCCCCCGCTCCCCCTCGAGGGCGACGAGGCCGGCACCCCGCTGCCGACCGAGCTCCCGCCCGGGGCGAAGGGGGTCCACCCCCGTGACGAGGATCGTGCGGCTGCGGCCGCCGAGCCGGTCGAGGTCGTGGAGCCGCAGGACACCACCGGCCCCCAGCAGAGCGAGCAGCTGCTCGAGGTCGAGCCGGTCGTCGAGCCGGCCGAGCCGGGCGTCGAGGACGGCGGGGCACCTCCCGCCGACGCGCCGGCGCAGGCCGACGTCCTCGAGGACACGACGCCCGAGCCGGTCGGCGAGGACGCCGACGAGGAGCCCGAGACCCCGGAGGCCGAGACATCTCGACCCGAGGCACCGCAGCCCGAGGCCTCGGCGGCCGCGGGTCCGGACGAGGCAGACGTCGAGGTGGGCGCACCGGAGGATGCCGAGACGACCCCCCAGCCCGACCCGGACCCCGAGCCCGAGCCCGACCCGGCCCCCGAGGCCCCTGCTGCCGGGCCCAAGAGCTCCGGCGGTCGCCGCAAGGGTCGCGCCAGCGTCCCGAGCTGGGACGACGTGATGTTCGGCGCCAAGCGCGGCGAGTGACCCGGTGACCGCTGCAGCCACGACGGCTGCGCTCGTCCTCGAGACCGATCTCACCGCGCTGGTCTGGGGCGTGCGCATCATGCTCGTCGTCTTCAGCCTGGGCCTCGGGCTCGTGCTCGTCGGAGTGCCCGTCGTCTTCTTCCGCCCGGTCCTCACCGAGCTGCTGCGGGCACGCGCCCTCGGCGACCCGTGGGCCCCCTTCGCCCCCGACGGGGCGGGCCGCTACGGGCCGCTCGCGCAGAACCGCCACTGGGCGGTCATGCGCGCCCCGGCCCGCCGCACGACCGCCGGGCTCGCCTGGCGGTGGGGCTGGTGGGTCGTCTCCGCCGTCGTCCTCGTCGGCGGGGGCCTCGAGGGCTTCGTCAGCTTCATGAGGCTCGTCGTCACCTTCTGGATCTGATCGACCCCGCCCCGGGCCGGCACCGCCTCTGCGGCGACCTCAGGGGCCCTCAGGCGCGCGGCGGCACCGGGCAGGCGTCGAGGTCGAAGGGGAGGACGTCGGCCGAGAGCGCGGCGGCGTGGGCCGCGTGCGAGCTCATCCGGCGCATGTGGTGACGACGGCAGAGCACCTCGTACTCGACCTCCTGGGTCCCGTCGGTCGTGTCACCGACGACGACCTGCTCGCCCTCGACGACCATCGAGCCGTCGACGACGCGGGCGTTGTGGGTGGCCCGGGCACCGCACCAGCACAGCGCGGCGACCTGGAGGACCTGGGTGCGGTCGGCGAGCTCGACGAGCCGTTGCGACCCCGGGAAGAGCTGGGTGCGGAAGTCGGCCATGATGCCGAAGGCGTAGACCTCGATGTCGAGCTCGTCGACGACGCGGGCGAGCTGCTCGACCTGGGCCGGTGAGTAGAACTGCGCCTCGTCGCAGATGAGGTAGTCGACCTTGCCCCCGCTCGTCAGCTGGGCGACGACGACCTCCCAGAAGTCGAGCTCCTCGTGGACCTCGACGGCGCCGGTCGACAGGCCGAGGCGCGAGGACAGCACCGAGTCGCCGGCCCGGTCGAGCCGGGTGAAGATCAGACCCTCGCGGCCGCGGGCGCGGTGGTTGTGGTCCATCTGGAGGGCGAGGGTGGACTTGCCGCAGTCCATGGTGCCGGAGAAGAAGACGAGCTCAGCCACGGTCGGACAGCCTAGGCCCGTCGCGCCGGCGCGCAGAGCCACGGCACGGCGACCTCGTCGAGGGTGACCGACCCGTGCAGGCCGACGAGGGCCAGCAGCTCGGGACGGTGACGGCGGGAGTCCCCCACGGCGAGCTCGCCGGTCATCGTCGCGACCACCTCGCCGATCCGGGGCCGCACGCGGTCCTCGACGGGGCCGAACCACCCGGCCGAGACGGCCTCGTCGCGGGTGACGACGACGGCGTCCTCTCCCAGCCGTCCCCGCCATGCCGCGAGGACGTCGTCGACGGCGCCGGGCAGGCAGTGCAGCTGCACCGAGCGCGGCTCGCCGGACACCTCGGCCACCCCGGCCGCGAGATCGGGCTCGTGGGCGACGTCGAGACGGCGGTCCATCGCGACGTCGACCATGCCGTGGTCGGCGGTGACGTGCAGCGCGCAGTCGGGCGGCAGCGAGGCGGCGAGCCGCCGCAGCTCGGCGTCGACCGCCTCGAGCTCCTCGCCCCACTGCCACGAGCCGCAGCCGTGCACGTGCCCGACCTTGTCGAGGTCGCCCCAGTAGAGGTAGACGAGGGCTCGCGGGCGGGTGCGCAGCGCCGCGAGGGTCGCGTCGACCCGTTGCGCGAGGCTGGAGGCGGCGACGAAGCGGCCGCCGCGCAGGGCGGCCTCGGTGAGGCCGGAGCCGTCGAAGAAGCCCGGCCCGACGCGGACCGCCTCGACCCCGGCCGCCGACGCGGCCTCGAAGACGGTCGGGTGCGGCTGCCAGGCGCGAGGGGCCGGGCCGTCCTCCCAGGACAGCTCGTTGAAGGCGCGCCCCGTCGCCGGGTCGTACGCCTCGTAGCCGACGAGGCCGTGCTCCCCCGCGAGCCGGCCGGTGCCGAAGGTCGCCATCGACGTCGCGGTCGTCGAGGGGAAGCCGCAGGCCACCGAGCGCGAGCCGGGCGCCGCGGCGAGCCCGCGCAGGTAGGGGGCATGACCTCCCCGCCGGGCGAGGAGCTCGGCGCCGAGCCCGTCGACGAGCACGACGACGGCGCGCCGTGCGGGCTCGAGCACCCGGTCACCGGGGCGGGCGAGCCCGGCGACCCCGAGGCTCGTCGCGACGCTGGGCAGCAGGCGGTCGAGCAGACCGTCGCCGACGACCGGCAGGGCCGGGGCGGGGGGCACGCTCAGACGCCGACGCGAGCCGAGAGATCCCGGGCGAAGGTCACCGCGGCGTCGAGCGCGCCGCTGCCCTCGGCCTCGGCGCTGATGCGCAGCGAGATGTCGTCCGCGGCGATCGTGCCCTCGTATCCGTGGTCGGCGTCGCACGAGGGGTCCGCGCACACGGCGGGGAGCAGGTCGACCCGGCTCACGGTGCCCCACCCGACGGTGAGGGTGAGCTCGCGCCCGAGGGACCCGGGCACGTACTCGCTCGGCTTGGGCACGACGTGCGTGAGCATGACCCCGCGCACGGCGCGAAGGGGGATGCACTCGGTCGTCGCGGTCGCGACGTCCTCGCGCGAGGTCTCGTCGTCGGGGAAGTCGTCGGCGTGGGCGATGACGAGGCGGGTGCTCGTCGTCACCAGCGCGGTGATGTGCCGGCGCACCGACTCCTGGTCGAAGGTCGTCTCCTGGTGCACGAGGTGGGAGATGACCTCCTCCTCGCCGACGGCGGCGCGGATGATGTCGGCGACGAGGTCGGGGTAGTACCCGGCCCGCGCGATCGCGTCGAGGAGGGGGGACGGCAGGACGATCCTGGTGAGATCGGTGGGCACCTGGGACATGACCCCCATTCTGCCGCAGGGCGAGGACACCCCGGACCACCCGCAGGGCTCAGGTCATCGCCCGGCGACCGGGGTCCTTGCGGCGCAGCGGCGGGGCGAGGTGGATCTGGGCCCCGAGGACGCTCGCCCCCTTGCCGTGGGCCATCACCGGGTCGAGGACGACGGAGGCGATCTCGACGAAGTCCTCGGACATGAGCGACAGCCGCCCGAGGACGTCCTCGAGCGCGGCCCGGTCGACCGGGGTCGCGCCCTTGTGACCGTGCAGGAGGGGCGCGAGCTTGATGTCGTCGACGATCTCGCGCACGTCGACGTCGGTGAGCGGCGGGATGCGGTAGGCGATGTCGTCGAGCAGCTCGGTCGGCGCACCGGCGAGGCTGAAGGAGATGACCGGGCCGAAGAGCGGGTCCTCCACGGTCCCGAGGACGCACGACGTGCCCTGCGGCGCCATCCGCTGGACGACGAAGTAGTTCGCGTCGAGCGGGGCCAGCCGGGCGTCCATCGCCTCGAAGGCCGCCCGCACGTGCTCCGGCTCGGTGAGGTCGACACGCACGGCGTCGAGCAGCGAGTGCCCGCGCACCAGGGGCGAGAGCGACTTGAGCACGACCGGGTGGCCGACCTCCGCGGCGGCGGCGACCGCCTCGTCGGCGCTCGCGACCTCGATGCGACGCCACAGGTCGATGCCGTAGGCGGCGAGCAGGTCGTGCGACTCGTCGTCGGTGAGGGCGCGCCCCTCCGGGTACTCGGCGAGCACCGAGTCGACGAGCTCTCGGGCGGCGGTGCGGCGCACCCCGTCGCGCACGACGGGCTCGCCCTTGTCCTTGGTGCGCCACCGGCCGTACTGCGTGGCCAGGCCGAGCGCGCGGATGGCGTCCTCGGGCATCGCGTACAGCGGCACCGCCTCGCGCGGCACGTCCCCCGAGCTCGCGCCGGGGTCCTCGGCGACGAGCGACCCGGTGTCGACGCCCCGCATGCCGAGGAGGTTGCCGACGCAGGGCTTGCTCGAGCGCTTCGCCGCGTAGCGCACGGCCTCGACGACGTCGTGCTCGACGGCGCCGATCGGAGGGATGAAGGACACGACGACGCTGTCGACCTGCTCGTCGGCGAAGGCGGCGTCGACCGCGGCCCGGAACTCCGAGGGCGTGGCCTCCGTGCGCACCGACACCGGCCCGTGGGTGACCTCGAGCCCCCACGCCGCGGCGCTGCCGGCGCTGATCGTGCCGAGCTGGTGGGAGTTGGAGACGATGGCCACCCGGTTGCCCTCGGGCAGCGGCTGGTGCAGGAGCAGCTGGGCGGCGTCGAACATCTGGTGGACGTTCTCGACGTGGATGACACCGGCCTGCGCCATGATCGCGCGGAAGGCGTGGGGGCGCACGGTCGTGGAGCGCACCCGGTGGCCCGGCACCTCCTCCATCGGCGACTTCACGACGATGACCGGCTTGGTCATCGCGAGCGCCCGGGCGATCCGCGAGAACTTGCGCGGGTTGCCCATCGACTCGAGGTAGAGACCGACGGCGTGCGTGCTGTCGTCGTCGACCCAGTACTGCATGACGTCGTTGCCGGAGACGTCGACGCGGTTGCCCGCGGAGAGGAAGACCGAGACCCCGAGGTTGCGTCGGGCGGCGGAGTCGAGGTTCGCGACCGCGAGGGCACCGCTCTGCGAGTACAGCCCGAGGTGACCGGCGGGCGGGGTCGTCGGGCTGAGGCTGGCGTTGAGTCGGACCGCCTCGTCGTTGTTGAGGATGCCGAAGGAGTTCGGCCCGATGACGCGCATGCCGTTGTCGCGCGCGACGCGCAGCACCCGCTGCTGCAGCGCCGTGCCCTCCTCGCCCTCCTCCGCGAAGCCCGAGGAGATGACGAGGAGGCCGCGGACCCCCTTCGCCGCGCACTCCTCGACGACCCCGGGCACGGCGCTCGCCGGCACGGCGACGACGGCGAGGTCGACGGCCTCGGGCAGGTCGGTGATGCTCGGGTAGGCGGGCACCCCGAGCAGGCGGTCGGCCTCGGGGTTCACGGGGTAGACCTCGCCGGTGAAGCCGCCGTCGAGGACGTGCCGCATCACCTGGTGGCCGATCGCGCGCTCGCGCCGGCTCACGCCGACGACGGCGATGCTGCGCGGGTGGAGCAGGGCCGACACGCTCTCTGCCTCGGCGCGGTGCTCGCGGGCGAAGCGCACCGACAACGACTGCGCGGTCGGCTCGATGTCGAAGTGGAGCATGACGACGCCGTCCTCGAAGCGTCGGCTCACCTCGTACCCGGCGTCGGAGAAGACGGAGAGCATCTTGCGGTTCTGCGGGAGCACCTCCGCCTCGAAGCGGGTGATGTCGTGCTCCTGGGCGATCGCCGCGAGGTGCTCGAGGAGCACCGAGCCGATGCCCTTGCCCTGGTAGTGGTCGCTGATGTTGAAGGCGACCTCGGCGCTCGTCGGCGCGATCCGGTCGTAGCGGCCGATCCCGATGATCTCGTCGCGGATGAGCGCGACGAGCGCCATCCGGTCGACGTAGTCGACATTCGTGAAGCGCTCGACGTCGCGCTCGCTCAGCCGCCGGATCGGCGCGAAGAAGCGCAGGTAGATCGACTCCTCGGACTGCCCCGCGTGGAAGCGGTGGATGCCCTCGGCGTCGCTCGGACGGATGGGTCGCAGCCGGGCGACGGTGCCGTCGCGCAGCACGACGTCAGCCTCGGCCAGATGGGGGTACCCCGGTGGGAGCGCCTCGCTCATGCGTCCGATCCTGCCATGCCCCTCGCCCGTCGAGCGCGACGCTCAGGGCGCGAGGACCTCGACCCGCCAGGACTGGCCGCCGTCGGTGCTCTCGAGGAAGCCCTCGGAGTCGTCCGCTAGGCCGTAGACGCGGTCGTCCCCGCCCGCGGCGACCCACGACCACTGGACGGAGTCGGCCTTCGCCACGCGCCAGCTCGCACCGCCGTCGGTCGTGCGCAGGGCACGGCCTCCGGCCTCGCCCCGGGTGACGGCGACCGCCGTCCCGGGCTGGGTCTCGGCGTACCCGGCGACCGTGCCGCCGACGGCGACCGAGGGGCTCGCCGGCGACCAGGTGACCCCGTCGTCGGTGGAGGTGCGCACCCGGATCGAGGTGCCGCCGTCGTCCCCGGGCGTGCCGCACAGCGCGCTCAGCGGGCCCTCGCCGTCGGCCGGGGTGCCGAAGAAGACGCTGTCGCCCTCGTCGCACGGCTCGAGGTGCTCGGCCTGCTCGCCGATCCGGTAGGTGCGGCTGCCGTCGGCGGTGCCGACGGAGAGGTAGGCGCGCGGCCCGCGCACGACGAGCTGTGCCCCGGTGATGCCCGAGACGTCCTCGTCGAGGACGACGACGTCGGCGCTGCTGTCACCGGTGCCGGCCCGGTAGACGCGAAGGGGGCCGGCGCACCCCTGCTCGGTGCACTCCCCCGCGCTCACGAGGTGCACGACGCCGTCGGCGACCTCCGTGGCGACGATCGTGCCGCCCGGGTAGGGCATGTCGGCCCACGTCGTGCCGCCGTCGGTCGTGCGTCGCAGCACCGACCCGGCGAGGTAGCCGGTGTCGGCGCTCGCCCAGCGCAGGATGCCCACCTGGTCGGGCGCGACGGCGATCCCGCCGGGCGGGGCGACGGAGAGGTCGGGCAGGGCGGCGGTGTTGATCCAGCTCTGGCCGTCGTCGGTCGTGCGCAGCAGCAGCGGGCAGGTGGTCTCGGCGCTGCACCGCGCCTCGCCGAGCACCGCGCGGGTGCGGTCGTCGCCGGCGCTCACCGAGCGGGCGAGGAGCTGGCCGTCGGCCGGCTCGGCGCGTGAGGCGGTCGGGGCCGGGGTCGTCGCCTCGCTCGGCTCGGGCAGGCTCACCGTCGTCGGGTCGCCGGCCGGTCGCAGCTCCTCCTGACCGGTCCCGAGCATCCCCACGCCGACGGCCGTCGCCACGGCGGCGACGGCGGCGGCCCCGGCGACGAGCCAGCCGGTGGAGCGACGCCGACCGGTCCGACCGGCGCGCAGCACGCCCTGGAGGTGCACGTCGTGCCCGGGGAGGTCCTCGACGAGCTCGCGCTCACGGGCGAAGAAGGCGTCGACGGGGTCGTCGCGCCGCGTGGGGTCGTCCATCAGCCTGCCGAACGTCTCGAGGTCGTCGTGCTCGTCACGGGGGATCATCGGGCGCCCTCCAGCATGGCAGCCAGGGACTTGCGGGCCTCGAAGAGGTCGCGCTTGACCGCGCCCTCGGACTTGCCGAGCTGGGTGGCGACGGAGCCGACGGAGAGGTCGGCGAAGTAGTAGAGCAGCACCGCCACGCGCAGCCGGTCGGGGAGCGACTGGACGGCGGTGCGCACGGAGACCTGGGTCGCGACGTCGGGGTCGTCCCGCCCCTCGGCCGGGGCTCCCCCTTCGTGACGCAGGTAGGCGGAGTGCTCCCGCCCGCGCTTGCGCCAGTGGTCGCGCACGAGGTTGGCGGTCACCGCGTAGAGCCACGCCTTGGGCTCGTCGACCCGGCCCCACTCGCGCACGAGCTTGACGAAGGCCTCCGTCGCGAGGTCGTGGGCGAGATCGGGGTCGCCGACGAGACGGTTGGTCCAGCCCGCCAGACGCCCGTAGTGCGCGTCGTAGACCTCCCGCAGCTCCGCATCGACGTCCGTGCGGGCTCGCGCCATCGTCACCCCTTCGCTCCTCGGGAGGACGATGCTCATGGCGGTCATGCCTGTGAGACGCCGCAGCCCCCTGCGTGGTTCGGGGTGATCTTGGCAGAGTCCCCCCGGCGGCGCAGGCGGGCACCCCGCGACCCGCCGTCGGGGTGTCATCACGGGGCTGACGGTGCGATCGGCGAAGATGGGGTCCTCCCCTGCCCGACGAAGGAGCACCCGCACGCATGGCCCGCCGCACCACCACCCCCGCGCCGCCCCCCGTCCCGGAGCGGATCGTCGACATCGACGTCGCGGACGAGATGCGCGGCGCGTTCCTCGAGTACGCGGTCTCGGTGATCCACGCACGCGCGCTGCCGGACGCCCGCGACGGGCTCAAGCCGGTGCACCGCCGGATCCTGTACTCGATGAGCGAGATGGGGCTGCGCCCCGAGCGCGGCCACGTGAAGTCCAGCCGCGTCGTCGGCGAGGTCATGGGCAAGTACCACCCGCACGGCGACACCGCGATCTACGACGCCCTCGTGCGCCTCGCCCAGCCCTTCGCCATGCGGCTGCCGCTCGTCGACGGGCACGGCAACTTCGGCTCGCTCGACGACGGCCCCGCGGCCTCGCGCTACACCGAGGCGCGGATGGCGCCCGCGGCGCTGCTCATGGTCGCCAGCCTCGACGAGTCCACCGTCCCCTTCGTCCCCAACTACGACGACCAGCTCACCCAGCCCGAGGTGCTGCCGGCGGCCTACCCCAACCTCCTCGTCAACGGCACGACCGGCATCGCCGTCGGCATGGCCACCCAGATGCCGCCGCACAACCTCGTCGAGGTCATCGGCGCGGCCCGGCACCTGCTCACCCACCCGCAGTGCTCGCTCGACGACCTCATGCGCTTCGTGCCCGGTCCCGACCTGCCCGGCGGCGGGCGCATCGTCGGTCTCGACGGCATCCGCGACGCCTACCTGCGCGGTCGCGGCAGCTTCCGCACCCGGGCCACCGTGCGGGTCGAGAAGGTCTCGCCGCGCCGGCAGGGCATCGTCGTCACCGAGCTGCCCTACCTCGTCGGTCCCGAGAAGGTCATCGAGAAGATCAAGGACGGCGTCCAGGGCAAGAAGCTCGAGGGCATCGCCGACGTCAAGGACCTCTCGGACCGCACGAAGGGCCTCGAGCTCGTCATCGAGATCAAGAACGGCTTCAACCCCGAGGCGGTCCTCGAGAAGCTGTACAAGCTGACGCCGATGGAGGAGAGCTTCTCCATCAACAACGTCGCCCTCGTCGACGGCACGCCCCGCACGATGGGCCTCAAGGAGCTGCTGACGGTCTACGTCGACTTCCGGGTCGACGTCGTGCGCCGCCGCACCGAGCACCGGCTGGGCAAGAAGCGCGACCGCCTGCACCTCGTCGACGGCCTGCTCGTCGCGATCCTCGACATCGACGAGGTCATCCAGCTCATCCGCGGCAGCGACGACGCGGGCACGGCCCGCCAGCGCCTCCAGGAGGTCTTCGACCTCAGCGAGGTCCAGGCGAGCTACATCCTCGACCTCCAGCTGCGCCGCCTGACGAAGTTCTCCCGGATCGAGCTCGAGCAGGAGCAGGAGGACCTGCGCCGCCAGATCGCCGAGCTCGAGGAGATCCTCGGCGACGAGCGCGTGCTCACCCGCCTCGTGTCCTCCGAGCTCGCCGAGGTCGCCAAGCAGCACGGCACCCCGCGCCGCACTGTGCTGCTCGAGTCGGCGGGCACGCCCACGGCGACGAGCACCCCGCTCGAGGTGAGCGACGACCCGTGCTGGGTGCTCCTGTCGAGCACCGGGCTGCTCGCCCGCACGACGAGCGAGCAGGAGCCGTCCCGCGAGGGCTCGCGCTCGCGCCACGACGCCGTCGTCTCCGCGGTGCGCAGCACCGCCCGCGGCGAGATCGGGGTCGTGACGAGCGCGGGCCGCGTCGCCCGGGTGAGCGCCCTGGAGCTGCCGACGCTGCCCCCGACGAACGACGCCCCCTCCCTCTCCGGCGGCGCGCCGGTCGGCGCCTACGTCGACCTCGGCGCCGACGAGCGGGTGCTCACGCTGCTCTCCCTCGCCGAGGACTCCCCCGGCCTGGCTCTGGGCACCGCGAGCGGTGTCGTCAAGCGGGTCTCCCCGGAGGTGCCGAAGGGGGCGCTGTGGGAGGTCGTGTCGCTCAAGGACGGCGACGAGGTCGTCGGGGCCGTCGAGCTGCGCACCGGCGAGGAGGAGCTCGTCTTCGTGACGAGCGACGCCCAGCTGCTCCACTTCTCCGCCTCGACCGTCCGACCGCAGGGTCGCGGCGCCGGCGGCATGGCCGGCATCCGCCTCTCGTCCGGCGCTCGGGTGATCCACTTCGGGGCGGTCGACCCCGCGCGTGACAACGTCGTCGTCACCGTGAGCGGGTCCTCCGACGCGCTGCCCGGGACCGACCCGGGCGCGATCAAGGTCACCCCCTTCGCCGAGTACCCGGGCAAGGGCCGCGCGACCGCGGGCGTGCGGGCGCACCGCTTCCGCGGCGGCGAGGACACGCTGCTCCTCGCCTGGGCCGGTCGGGCCGACGCGCGCGCGAGCGCGTCGAACGGCGTCGCCGTCGACCTGCCCGAGGCCGACGGCCGCCGCGACGGCTCGGGCACGCCTGCCCAGCGCGCCATCGGGGGCATCGGAGGTTGGTGAGCGCCGGGGGCTGGTGACGGCCGCGCCCGACGGGCGGACATGACGACGGGCCGGGGCAGATG
This sequence comes from Janibacter melonis, assembly GCF_020567375.1. Lineage (GTDB taxonomy): Bacteria > Actinomycetota > Actinomycetes > Actinomycetales > Dermatophilaceae > Marihabitans > Marihabitans melonis. The sequence goes on from NZ_JAJBZM010000001.1 coordinate 443,801, forward strand.
CCCCGGCCCGTCGTCGTGCGATCGGTGGATCAGTCGTGGTCGATGTGCTCCGGGTCGCGCATGAAGGTGCGCTTGCCGTAGACCGCCCGGTTGACCACCCAGGTGATCGCCCAGAGGACGACACCGACGGCGAGCAGGCCGCCGGCGATCTCGTACTGCTGCTGCTGCTCCTCGCTACGGGCCCACGGACCGGCGAGGAAGGCGCAGAGCACGGCGCCGATGACGGGCAGGACCGTCGGCGCGTTGAAGTGCGCGCGGCCGACGTGGTCGCGCCGCAGCACGAGGACGGCGATGTTGACGACGGTGAAGACGCACAGCAGGAGCAGCGCGGTGGTGCCGCCGAGCAGCGAGACCGTGCTGGCGCCCTCCTCGCTGCCGTTGGCCCGCACGACGTAGGTGATGAGGCCGAAGGCGAGGACGGTCGTGAAGACGATCGCCAGCCACGGGGTCTGGCGGCCGCGGTGGACCATGCCGAGCGGACGCGGCAGCACCTCCTGGCGCGCCATGCCGTAGACGAGCCGGCTGGCCATGAGCATGTTGATGAGGGCTGAGTTCGCCACGGCGAACATGCCGATCCACGGGAAGATCTTGTCGAAGGGGATGCCCGGGGCTCCCGCGGCGACGACCTGGGTGAGCGCCGAGGGCTTCTCCGGGTCGATGAGCGAGCCGACCGGCACGAGCGCGACCGCGGTGATCGCGACGAGCACGTAGATCAGACCGGTGATGCCCAGGCCGGTGAGCATGACCTTCGGGAAGATCCGCACGGGGTCCTGGGTCTCCTCGGCCATGTTGACCGAGTCCTCGAAGCCGACCATCGCGAAGAAGGCCAGCGAGGTGGCCGCCGTGACGGCGAAGAAGGTGGACTTGTCGCTCGGGCTCTCGAAGACGACGACCCGGCTGAAGTCGGCCTTGCCCTGGGTGACGGCGTAGAGACCGATGAAGATGATGAGGAGCAGACCGGAGAGCTCGACGAGCGTGAGCACGACGTTGGCCTTGACGCTCTCGCCGACGCCGCGGAAGTTGATCGCCGCGACGAGGGCCATGAAGCCGAGCGCGATGAGCAGCAGCGGCGTCGAGCCGGCCGCCCAGTCGGCACCGATCCCGTCGCGCAGGAAGCCGGCGAAGGCGTTCGACGCGGTGGAGGCCGAGGTGATGCCCGAGCACATGACGGCGAAGGCGACGATGAAGGTGACGAAGTGGATGCCGAAGGCCTTGTGGATGAAGGTGGCGGCTCCACCGGCCTGCGGGTACTTCGTCACGAGCTCGAGGTAGGAGAAGGCGGTGATCGTCGCGACGACGAAGGCCGCGAGGAAGGGCGCCCAGGCGGCGCCGCCGACCTCGGCCGCGACCTGTCCGGTCAGCGCGTAGACGCCGGTGCCGAGGATGTCGCCGACGATGAAGAGCAGGAGGAGCTTGGGCCCCATCACCCGGCGCAGCTCGGTGCGCTCCTCCCCGGTACCGGGGTCCGACGTGGCGGTCTCGGACATGTGGCCTCCCAGGTGTGCGTGCTCGCAGACGGACGTCCGGAGTGTGGCTAACCGTGGCCCAGATCACCGGTCGGGGCAACAACGTCGCGCCCGGCGTGTCGCACTCGTGACCCCCACGGTGGCCGAGCCCTTCGCTGGTCGAGGTGCGAAGGGCGCGCAGCGCCCGAGCCTCGAGACCACCGGTCCCGACGAAGGGGGTCTCGAGGCTCCCCCGTCGCACCTCGACCACCGAGGGCTCCACCGTCGCACCCCGACCCGCCGGGACTGATGCCCCGTCGCGGGGGCTCAGCGGGACACGACGCGCAGGGTGGCGAGGGTGGGGTCGGCGGCGTAGGCGATGCGGACCCCTGCCCGCCGCGCCTGGTCGAGCGCGTCGAGGCTGTCCTGGGTCACGAGCTCACCAGGGGCGAGCACCGGGATGCCCGGCGGGTAGGGCGCGACGAGCTCGGCGCACACCCGGCCCACCGCCGCGGCGAGCGGCACCGCCTCCTCCGGGGCGAACCACGCCGCCCGAGGAGACATCGCGACGACCGGCTCGACGCGGTACATCGCCGGCCCGGTGACGGCGCGCGGCGCGCCCCGGTGCCTGCTCAACGACGCGAGGAGCGCGTCGCCCAGCGGCTCGAGCGTCGAGGCGTCGTCGGCGAGCGAGACGACCGCGACGAGCACGTCGCGGTCGGCGGACTCGACGGGCATGCCCCGGGCGATGAGGTCGGCCTCGACGGCGTTGCCGTCGACCCCGGCACCGGAGAGGACGAGGGTGAGCTTGAGCGGGTCGACGTCGGGCCCGTCGAGCACGACGAGCCCCTCGACCCCCCGGAGCCGGTCGCGCACCCGCGCCGTGCCCTCGATCGCGCGACCGAGCAGCTCCCCGCCGTCGCGCTCCAGCAGCGCCCTGGCGGCATCGGTGCTCGCGAGCACCGCGCCCGCGGGGCTTGTCGTCGCCCCGGCCTCGACCGCGGCGTCGAGCCGGGCCGGGTCGACCCGCTCGGTGCGGGCGAGGACGAGGGCGGCCTGGCTCCACGCGGGCAGGGTCTTGTGCGCGCTCGTCACGACGAGGTCGGCCCCCAGCTGCAGGGCGTGCCGCGGCAGGTCGGGGTGGAAGCCGAAGTGCGCGGCCCACGCCGCGTCGACGACGAGCGGCACGTCGTGCTCGTGGGCGACCGCGGCCAGCCCGGCCACGTCGCCGGTCGTGCCTACGTACGACGGGTCGCCGACGAGGACTGCGCGAGCCCGGGGGTGCTCGGCGAGCGCCCGGCGCACGCTGGACGGCGACACCCCGGCCGGCAGCCCCGTGGTCGCGTCGACATCGGGCCGCACCCACACGGGCGTGAGCCCGGCGAGGACGAGCCCGACGAGCACGGAGCGGTGCAGGGTCCGGCTGACGACCACCTCGTCGCCGTCCCCGGCCACGGCGAGCACCGCCGCCTGGTTGGCGTGCGTCGCGCCGCCGGTGGAGAAGCGGCACACGTCGGCTCCCCACAGCCGCGCGGCCCGCCGCTCGGCCTCGACGAGCACGCCCGTCGTGAGCTTCATCGTGTCGAGGCCGGCGTAGAGCGGCACGTCACCGGCGACGACGTCGCCGACGAGATCGGTGCGCTGCTTGTGGCCGGGGATGGTGAAGGGCGTGGGCGGGTGCTCGCGCTGGCGCAGCCACGCGTCGAGCAGGGGGGCGTCGGCGCGCAGGCCGCGGGGGTCAGCCGGCATCGCGCGCCCACCCGACGAGGACGTCGCCGAGGGTCCTGGCGAGCGCGCGCACCTGACCCAGGTCGACCCACTCGTCGACGGCGTGGAGCCCGCCGCCCGACGGCCCGCACACGAGCGTGGGGCACAGCTGCTGCCACATCGGCGCCTCCATCCAGTACGGCGCGTCGAAGGTCGCTCCCGTGCCGAGCGCCCCGCCCAGCCGTCGCGCGAGGTCGGCGGCCGGCCCGTCGGCGTCCAGCCGCCAGCCGTCGCGGTGCGCGACGAGCTCGGCGGTCGCGCTCCACGCGGGGTCGAGGAGCGCCCGGACGTCGTCGAGCGCCTCCTCGCTCCCCCGGTCCGGGGGCAGCCGCATCTCGACGACGCACGACGCACGGTCCGGGACGACGAAGGGAGACGACCCCCCGCTGACGACGGTCACCATGAGGTCGCCGCCGGCCGCGCGCACGGCGTCGGCCCGTGCGTCCACGGCGTGCAGGAGCCGACCGAGGTGGGTCACGGCATTGACGCCGAGCTCGGCCTGAGAGCTGTGCGCGGCGCGCCCGGGCAGCTCGACCCGGACGACGGCGAAGCCGCGCAACGAGCGGCACAGGGCGAGGTCCGTGGGCTCGGCGACGAGGCACACGTCCGGCCGGACGTCCCGGTGCCGCAGGACGTCGATGACGGCCTGGCTGCCGAGGTTCGCGTCCTCCTCGTCGGCGACGAGCGCGAGGACGGGTCGCACCGGCGCCCCGGAGGCGACGAGGTGCTCGGCCACCGCCACGACCGCGGCGATGCCGCCCTTCATGTCCGCAGCGCCGCGCCCGAGCAGCCGGTCGCCCTCGACCCGCGCCTCGAAGGGCGCGTCCATCCCGCTCACCCCCACGGTGTCGAGATGCCCGTTGAGCACGACGGTGGGCAGGTCCGCGCCACCTCGGGGCATGGCGAGCAGGCTCGGCCGGTCGTCCAGGCCCGGCGCCGGGACGACGGTCGTCACCAGACCGGCGGCCTCGAGCCGGTCGCGCAGGTGCGCGACCACGCGCCGCTCACCCGCAGCTCCGGGCACGAGCCCCGGGTTGACGCTGTCGACGGCGACGAGCTGCTCGAGCAGGGCGACCGCCGCGGGCCCCGGGTCCGTCATGGCCTAGGCGTCGATGCGCTCGCGGTCGAGCTCGCTGGCCGAGGAGACGATGAACTCGCGACGCGGGTCGACGTCCTTGCCCATGAGCAGCTCGAAGACCTCGGCGACCGCGTCGACGTCGGCCAGGGTGACCCGGCGCAGCGTGCGGTAGGCGGGGTCCATCGTCGTCTCGGCGAGCTGGTCGGCGTCCATCTCGCCCAGGCCCTTGTAGCGCTGGATGGGCTGCTTGATCGATCGGCCCTTCTTCTGCAGGCCGGCGAGCGTCGAGCGCATCTCGGCCTCGGAGTAGGTGTAGATGAGCTCGTTCTTCTTCGACCCGGGGTGCACGACCTCGATGCGGTGCAGCGGGGGCACCGCGGCATAGACCCGCCCGGCCGCGACGAGCGGCCGCATGTGGTTGAAGAAGAGGGTGAGCAGCAGCGTGCGGATGTGGGCGCCGTCGACGTCGGCGTCGGTCATGATGACGACCTTGCCGTAGCGGGCCGCGTCGAGGTCGAAGGATCGCCCCGAGCCGGCGCCGATGACCTGGATGATCGAGGCGCACTCGGCGTTCTTGAGCATGTCGCCGATCGCGGCCTTCTGGACGTTGAGGATCTTGCCCCGGATCGGCAGCAGCGCCTGGAACTCGCTGTTGCGGGCCTCCTTCGCCGTGCCCATCGCCGAGTCGCCCTCGACGATGAAGAGCTCGGTCGCCTCGACGTCGTTGCTGCGGCAGTCGCGCAGCTTCGGCGGCAGGGTCGAGCTCTCGAGCGCGTTCTTGCGGCGCTGCGTCTCCTTGTGCACCCGCGCGCTGATGCGCGACTTCATCTCGGCGACGACCTTCTCGAGCAGCTGGGCGGACTGCTGCTTCTCGCCCCGCTTCGTGCTCGTCAGCTGCGCCGTGAGCTCGGTCTCGACGACCTTGGCGACGATGGTGCGCACCGCCGACGTGCCGAGCACCTCCTTGGTCTGGCCCTCGAACTGCGGCTCGGCGAGGCGGACGGTGACGACCGCCGTCATGCCGGCGAGCACGTCGTCCTTCTCGACCTTGTCCGAGCCGACCTTGAGCTTGCGCGCGTTGACCTCGAGCTGCTTGCGGAAGACCTTGAGCAGCGCCTGGTCGAAGCCGGTGAGGTGGGTACCCCCCTTCGGCGTCGCGATGATGTTGACGAAGCTCGACACCCGGGTGTCGTAGCCGGTGCCCCACCGCAGCGCGATGTCGACACCGCACTCGCGCTCGACCTCGGTCGGGGACATGTGCCCCGAGGCGTCGAGCACGGGGACGGTCTCGGTGAAGGTGCCGCTGCCCTGGAGCCGCCACACGTCCGTGACCGCAGGGTCGGGGGCGAGGAAGTCGACGAACTCGGCGATGCCGCCGTCGTGGACGAAGACCTCCTCGACCGGGCCGTCCTCCCCCTTCGTCCCGGGCAGGCGGCGCTCGTCACGGATGACGAGGGTGAGCCCGGGCACGAGGAAGGAGGTCTGCCGGGCCCGGGCGACGAGCGCGTCGTAGTCGAAGCCGGACTCGGTGGGGAAGATGTGCGGGTCGGCCCAGTAGCGGATCCGGGTGCCGGTGGCGCCCCGCTTCGCCTTGCCGACGACGGCGAGCTCGCTGCCCTTCTCGTACGGCGTGAAGTCGTGCTCGGGGTCCTTCGCGCCCTCCGAGCCCGCGACGTCGGAGAAGACACCGGGCTCGCCGCGGCGGAAGGACATCGCGTAGGTCTTGCCCGCCCGGTCGACCTCGACGTCGAGCCGCGCCGAGAGCGCGTTGACGACGGAGGCGCCGACGCCGTGCAACCCGCCGGACGCGGTGTAGCTGCCCCCGCCGAACTTGCCGCCCGCGTGCAGCTTGGTGAAGACGACCTCGACACCGGTGAGCCCCGTGCGCGGCTCGATGTCGACGGGGATGCCGCGCGCCTGGTCGCGGACCTCGACGGAGCCGTCACGGTGCAGGACGACGTCGATCCGGTCGCCGTGGCCGCCCAGGGCCTCGTCGACGGCGTTGTCGATGATCTCCCACAGGCAGTGCATGAGACCGCGGCTGTCGGTGCTGCCGATGTACATGCCGGGCCGTTTGCGGACCGCCTCGAGCCCCTCGAGCACCTGGAGGTGGTGCGCGGTGTAGTCCTGGGCGGTCTTGCTGCTCGCCCTCTTGGCGGCGGTCCTGGTCGCGGCTGGCACGGGGTCGGTACGTCCTTCGGCTCGGTCGGCGGGGTGGATGCGTCCGCCACGTGCAGGGTAGTCCGGCCCCTCTGACAACCCGAGCAGGCGCGCGAAGGGGGACCCTCGGCCACCCCTCGGCGGTCACCTCGGCCGGCCCCTCGACGGCGCGGAGCCGTCCCGGAGCCTGGACAAGGGACGCGCCTCACGCGGCCGATGCCCCTCGGGAAGGGATCGGCGTGCTTGACTGTTGGACACCTCGAGACCCCCCGGTCTCGAGCAAGTGTCACCGAAAGAAGGAACGACGTGAACGCGACCCTGGTCTCTCCCCTGACCGCGGCCGACCGCTGCGACCGCTGCGGGGCTCAGGCCTACGTCCGCGCCCGGCTCCACGCCGGCGGTGAGCTCTTCTTCTGCGCCCACCACGGACGTGAGCACCTGCCCAAGCTGCGCGACCTGGCCGACATCGACGACCAGAGCGAGCGACTCGAGGTGACGCCGGCTCTCGCCGCTGACGACGAGCGCTGAGCGTGACCGGTCTGCTCGACCTGGCCGGCGTGGCACCTGATGCCACGCCGGCCGCTCTGTGGCTGCTCGTCCCCCTCTTCGCCGTGGGGGTCTTCGGGATCGTCTTCCCGATCCTGCCCGGCCTCATCATCTGCCTCGGCACGGTGCTCGTCTGGGCCCTCGAGGTCGGCGGCACCCGCGCCTGGGTGACCTTCGGCGTCGCCGCCGCGATCTACCTGCTCGCCGTCGTGCTCCAGATCACCATCCCCGGCCGCAAGATGAAGGCCGAAGGGGTGGGCGGGGCCACCATCCTCCTCGGTCTCGCGGCCGCGGTCGTCGGCTTCTTCGTCGTCCCGGTCGTCGGGGCGCCGCTCTTCTTCGTCGCGGGGATCTACCTCGTCGAGCTCTCGCGCTACCGCGACGGCCAGCGGGCGTGGGCCGCGACCCGCTCCGCCCTCAAGGGCGTGTTGCGCAGCATGGGTGTCGAGCTGAGCGCCGCGATGCTCATCGCGATCACCTGGGGCGTCGGCATCGTGAGCCACTCCGTCTGAGCCGCAGGGCGGCCCGTCCACCCGACCCGCACGGCAGAACGGTCGCACGACGCGCACGAGCCGGGCCCGACAGGGCCCGGCTCGTCGTGCGTGTGCAGCAGGCGAGGCTGCCGAGGTGATCAGCACCCCCTGGTGATCAGCACCTCCTGGTGATCAGTACCCGCTGCCGCCGTGACGGCGCTGCTCCCAGCGCTGCTCGAGACGCTGCATGAAGGTCCCGGACTTCTGGGGGCGGGCGGCCCGACCGGGTCGTGCGGCCCCCTTCGCCGGTCGTCCTGTGCGTGCACCCCGGGGGACGCGACCGCCGGGCTTGCGCGGGGCGGCGAGCGAGCCGTCGGCCTGCACGGCCTGGAGCCCGCCCTCGCGGCGCGGCGCCAGGGCCACGGCGAGGGAGGCGACGATGACGACGAAACCGACGACGCCGACCCACACCGAGGTCGAGACCCCGAGGAGGACGAGGCCGAGACCGGCGACGACGCCGACGGCGCCGATGATGCGACGGCGGCGCAGGTCACCCCCGAGGGGCCCGCCCTTCATGCTCGTCGCGAAGCGTGGGTCCTCCGCGTAGAGGGCCTGTTCCATCTCCTCGAGCATCTGCTGCTCGCGCTCTGACAGAGCCACTGATCCTCCTGCACGTCTGCGACCCACGACCTTGGTCGGTACCGATCAGTCTAGGTCGCGCTCGCCGCTCGTGGTAGACCGGCCACCCCTGATCAGGCTGGCGGGCTGCACGCTGCCCGTGCCGAAGCGCGCGGAGGCCCTGTCCACCGCCCGGTCCGCGTCGCGCCAGCCGTGCTCGGGCTCGTCGAGCAGACCCTGGACAGGGGTGCTCGCAGAGTCGCTGAGCCCCTCGACCCGGACCCCGACGAGACGGATCCGCGCCTTCTGCACCCCCTGGCCGTCGTAGAGCTCGCGGGCGACGGCGTAGATGTCGCGGCTGACGTCGGTCGGGGTGGACAGCGAGCGCGACCGGGTGATCGTCGTGAAGTCCGAGAAGCGCACCTTGATGCTCACCGTGCGCCCGACGAGGGCCTGCGCACGCAGACGTGCGGCAGCCTTCTCCGCCAGGCCGAGGAGCACCCGGCGCACGACCTCCGGGTCGCCGACGTCGCTGGAGAAGGTGCGCTCGTGCCCGATGCTGCGCTCGCGGTGCACGGGCTGGACGTGGCGCGGGTCCCGGCCCCACGCGAGGTCGTGCAGGTGGGCGCCGGTCGCGGCGCCGAGGTCGCGCACGAGCTGCTCGCGCGGGGTCCGGGCGATGTCGGCGACGGTGCGCAGCCCGAGCCGGGCCAGCGTCTCCTCCGTGCGGTCGCCGACGCCCCACAGCGCGCCGACGGGGAGCTGCTGGACGAAGTCGACGACCTCGTCCGCCGGCACGAGCAGTACCCCGTCGGGCTTGGCCAGGCCGGACGCGAGCTTGGCGACGAACTTCGTGCTCGCGATGCCGACGGAGCAGGTGATCCCCTGCTCGGCCCGCACCTGGGCACGGATCCGCTCCGCGATCGCCGTCGGCGCCCCGAGCAGGCGCGTGGCCCCCGAGACGTCGAGGAAGGCCTCGTCGAGGCTGATCGGCTCGACGAAGGGGGTGATCCCCTCGAAGATCCGCATGACCCCCTTCGAGACCGCGGAGTACTCGTGGTGGTCGGGGGCGAGGACGGTCGCCCGGGGGCACAGCCGTCGGGCCCGGACCATGGGCATCGCCGAGGTCACGCCGAAGGCGCGGGCCTCGTAGGTCGCCGACAGCACGACGCCGCGCTCCCCCCCGCCGATGATCACCGGGGTCCCGACGAGCTCCGGGTGGTGGCGCAGGGTGACGGAGGCGTAGAAGGCGTCCATGTCGACGTGCATGACGCCGCAGCCGGTCTCGTCGAGCGGGCGGTCGTGCGGGCGCTCGGGGACCCGGAACTGCCGCCGGCTCATCGCCGTGCACCCCGGATCACGCCGTCAGTCCTTGCGGGCGAGGGCGTGCAGCTGCGAGCCGAGGTGGCTGAGCACCGAGCGCTCCTCGTCGGCGACGCTCGCCTGCTCGAGCGCGAGCACGTCGGCGCGGTCGGCCTCGGAGTCGAGCAGCGCCCCGGGCACGAGGTCGCTGAAGATCCGCACGCCGTGGATCGCCTCGACGGTGAAACCGGCCCGACCGAGCCGGGCCACGACGTCGCCCTGGTCGAAGCGACGCGGCATCGGGTCGCCGCTCCCCCAGCGCCCGTCCGGGCTGGCGAGCGCGGCCCGGGCCTGGTCGAAGCGACCGGCGAGCGCCCGGGCGACGACGGCGGCCAGGCGCTGCGCGGTCACGAGGCTGAGGTAGCCGCCGGGCGCGAGGACGTCGGCGATCCGGCACAGCGTGGTGTCGGGGTCGTCGACGACCTCGAGGGTCCCGTGGCAGCACACGAGGTCGACGCTGCCGGCGGCGAGCACCTCCGAGAGGGTGTCGGCGTCGCCCTGGACGGCGCTGATGCGGGCCGAGGCGCTCGACTCGGCGCTGCGCCGTCGCAGCGAGGCGAGAGCGTCGGCGCTCGGGTCGACGACGGTCACGGTGTGCCCCTGCTCGGCGAGCGGCACGGCCAGCCCTCCGGTGCCACCTCCGAGGTCGAGGACGCGCAGGGCACGACCGAGCTCGCGCTGCCGCTCGGCGGTCAGCGTGGAGACCTCGGACCACACGGCGGCGGTCCGCAGGTTGCTCTCGACCCCCCGGCGGCGGGCGGGTCGGCGTTCGTCGCTCACGGTGCTCCCTTCGTGCGCCACGGGTGCGGCACGTGGATGCCCCAACCCTAGTTCGGCCCGGGCCACGGGTGCGACCACCCCGCGGGCGGGGTCATGACGCCTCGGCGTCCTCGACCCGCCCGGCGCCGCCCGGGCCCGTCGCGGGCAGACCGGTGCTGCTCAGGCTGACGGGCACGAGGGTGGCGGGCAGGCTCGGCGCCGGCAGCCCGAGCGTCGCCGCGGCGACGAGGAGGAAGTCCTCGCCCGCGCGCAGCAGGTCGTCGACCCCGCGGACGTCGTGGGGAGGTCGACGCTCGGCCCGCTCGAGGTGCGCCGCCCACTCCGAGAGCTCGGGGGCGACCCGTGCGAGCACCTGCCACGTGCTGCTCGGGCTGCCCGCCGCCTGGCCCGGGCGCCCGCGCGCCGCGAGGACGGCCGCCGCCACCCGCAGCGTGCCGAGCCGGGTGGCGGCGAGCCGCTCGGGGGCCTCGCGCACCCAGTGCGCCTCGGTGAGGGCGTCGGCGGCGTCGGCGAGGAGCCGGCCGACCTCCTCGATGTCTGCCATGCCGTGCACGACCACCCTCAGCCCCGCGCCGCCACGAGCGACCAGGCGACGGCCGCCCCGCCGTCCTCGCGGTCCGCCCGCAGGTCGAAGACCTCGTCAGCGCCTCGGCCCGAGCTCGCGCAGACCCGCCAGACCTCGCCGCGGCAGTCCTCCTGCCAGCGGTCGACGACCCGGCTCACCCGGTGGAGGCGCCCCCTCCACAGGAAGGCCCGGGGCGCTCCCCCGTCACCCAAGGAGTCACCGCCCGGGGCCCCTCGCACCTCGATGCTCTCGCCCGCCACCCGCGTCGTCACCGCGTCCTCCGCTCGTCGCCGTCACCCGTGATCGAACACCTGTTCGAACTGGTAGCCACACTAGCGCGGGTGACGTCGAGGTGGTCAAGCCCACCGGGGCGCGGGGGCGGGGCGTGCGCCGAGCGGTCGCTCAGGCGCGCAGGTGCGAGAGGTTCTGCAACACCTCGAGGCTCGCCGTCGAGCGGTTCATCGTGATGAGGTGCAGGCCCGGGGCGCCCTCCCCGAGCATCCGGTCGGCGAGCTCGGTGGCGATCTCGACGCCCACGGCCCGCACCGCCGCGGGGTCGCCGTCGACGGCCTGGAGGCGGTCGACGACGGCCGCGGGCAGGGGCGTGCCCATGAGCTGGGCCATCCGCCGGATCTGCTTGACGCTCGTCACCGGCATGAGACCGGGGGTGATCGGCAGGTCGCGACGGGCGGCGACCTCGTCGCGCAGCCGCAGGTAGGACTCGGCGTCGAAGACCATCTGGGTCACGGCGAAGCTCGCGCCGGCGTCGGCCTTGCGCACGAGGGTCTCGACGTCGTCGCGCAACGAGGCAGAGCTCGGGTGCACGTCGGGGAAGGCCGCGACGCCGACCTCGAAGCCGCCGACCTCGCGCACGAGGGCGACGAGGTCCTCGGCGTGATCGAGCCCCTGCGGGTGGGCGGTCCACTCGCCGCCGGGGTCACCGGGCGGGTCGCCGCGCAGGGCGAGGACGTGGTCGATGCCGGCGGCGGCGTACCCGGCGAGCACCTCGCGCAGGTCGTCGACGCTCTGGCTGACGCACGTGAGGTGCGCCATCGCGGTGAGCGAGGTGCGCTGACCGATCTGCTCGGTGACGCGCAGCGTGCGGTCCTGGCTCGAGCCGCCCGCGCCGTAGGTCACCGACACGAAGTCGGGGGCGAAGGGCTCGAGGCGCGCGATCGCCTCCCACAGCACCGCCTCGCCCGCGTCGTCCTTGGGCGGCATGAACTCGAAGCTGATCGAGGGACGCGTCGAGGAGAGCCGCTGCGGGATGGTCCCGCCGGGTGCGCTGGGCGACGTCATGGCGGCGACGATAGCCCGCGGGCCTGCCCGTAGGCTGGCGCGTACCTGCTGCTGAGACCGCCGCCGACGTCGCCGCTCGCAGCACCGACCGCACCGCCCGACCCCACCCTCGAGGAGCCGACGTGCCCGACCCCTTCGCCGCCGACCTGCGGGGCCGGGTCCAGGCCCAGCTCGACGCCGAGATCGCCCGTCAGCAGCGTCATCTCGACGAGATGGGTCCGGACGTCGCCGACCTCACCGACGCGATCAGCTCGCTCGTGCGCGGCGGCAAGCGGCTGCGCGCCGCCTTCGCCTACTGGGGCTGGCGCGCGGGGGGCGGCGAGGACGGGCACGTGCCGGTGGCCCTCGCCTCGGCGATGGAGCTCTTCCAGGCCGCGGCCCTGCTCCACGACGACGTCATGGACGACTCCGACACCCGCCGCGGCGCCCCCGCGGCGCACCGGGCGCTCGCCGCCGCGCACGCGCAGCGCGGGTGGCGCGGCGACGCCGACCGCTTCGGCCTGTCCGGGGCGATCCTCGCCGGCAACCTCTGCCTCGACTGGTGCGACGACCTCGTCGTGCGCTCGGGCCTGCCGGCCGACCGTCTCGCCGCGGCGTGGGAGGTCCTCGAGCGGATGCGCACCCAGCTCATGGCCGGCCAGTTCATCGACGTCGTCGAGTCGATGCAGCCCTGGTCGGCCGCCGACGGCCCGGAGCGCGTCGAGCGGGCCCGGCGCGTGCTGCGCTACAAGAGCGCGAAGTACTCCGTCGAGCACCCCCTGCTCATCGGCGCGGCCGCCGCGGGAGCCTCGCCGGCGACGCGCGAGGCGCTCTCGCGCCACGGGCTCGCCCTCGGCGAGGCCTTCCAGCTGCGCGACGACCTCCTCGGCGTCTTCGGCGACCCCGACGAGACGGGCAAGCCGGCCGGCGACGACCTGCGCGAGGGCAAGCGCACGGTCCTCGTCGCCCGGGCCTGGCTGGCCGCCGACGTCGCGCAGCGGGCCTGGCTCGAGGAGCACCTCGGCGACCCCGATCTCGAGGACGCGCAGGTGGCGCGCTTCCGCGAGCTGCTGACGAGCACCGGCGCGGTGGCCGAGGTCGAGGCCGAGATCACCCGGCTGGTCGACGCCTCCCGCACCGCCCTCGACGAGGTCTCGGGCCTGCCGGGCGCGCGGCCGGAGGCGGTCGAGGCCCTCGCCGAGCTCGTCGAGCTCGCCACCGCGCGCACCGCCTGACCCCTACCCTGAGGGGGTGGCGCTGCTCTTCCTCCACGGGGCCGGCGGGCACGACGAGGACCAGGTCCTCGTGCGCGCCCTGCGGGAGGGGCTCGCCGAGCCCGTCCTCGCCCCGCGGCTGCCCGACGAGGACATGAGCCACGACGCGTGGGCCGCGTGCGTCCGCGACGCGATCACCCCGCAGGTGCGCTCGGTCGTCGGCCACTCCTTCGGCGGGTCGACCGTGCTGCGCATGGCGACCCAGGCCGACCTCGGCGTCGACCACCTCGTGCTGCTCGCCGCGCCGGACTGGGGGCCGAAGGGATGGGACGTCGCCGACTACGCGCTGCCGGACGACGCCGCAGAGCGGCTCGACCCCGCGCTGCGGGTCACCCTGCACCACTGCGCCGACGACGAGGTCGTGCCGGCCGGGCACCTCGACCTGCTGAGCGCACGCATCCCGGCCGCGCGGCGGGTCCTGCACGACCGCGGCGGTCACCAGCTGAGGGGCGACGCGACCACGGTCGTCGTCGGGTCGCTCTCGCCCGCGCCGTGACGGCGCGGGCCCTGCCGACCGGCTAGAGCGCCTCTTCCATCGCCCGGCGACGCACCTCGGTCTTGAAGCCCGCGCGGATGGCCTCGACCGGGGTGGTCGCGCCCCCGGGCAGCGTCTCGTCGCGGGCGAAGAGCCAGGCGACGACCTCGTCGTCGCTCATCCGGGCGTCGCGCAGCACGGTGAAGGTGCCGCGCAGCGCCGGGAGCGGCCCGTCGTCGTCGACGAAGGCCGCCGGCACCTGCAGCACGCGGCGCTCCCCGACCCGGACGGCGACGAGGTCGCCCTCCTCGATCATCCGGCGCACGTCGGTGAGACGGACACCGAGCCGCTGCGCGACGTCGGGGATGGCGAGCCACTCGCCGACGAGGTCCTCGAGGGCGTCGTGACCGGGGACGGGGGCGCCCGGCTGGGCGAGGTCCTGGGGCTGCTCGGTGCTCATCGGACCAGTCTCCCAGAGCCCGGGCCCCCGTCCGCACGCCGCACCGGGCCTCGCGTCGCCGCGCGAGGTCGGCCGAGCTGGGGTAGCGTCTCGCGCGAACGATTCACACGAGTCAGCACACGCCACACCCGCCACACACAGTCCCGACGGTCGCCACCGGCTCGCGGACGCGACGCGCCCCCCCCTTCGACCGACGTCGCGACCACCGCCCGCGGCGAGTGACCTCGGGTACCGAGGAGAGCACCATGGTCCTGCCGATCGTCGTCCCCCCTGCCACCGTCCCGCCCGCGCTCGACCTGCCCGCGCTGCCGGCCTCCGTCCACAGCGAGGAGCGGGCCGGCCGCACCCACACCGTGCGCAGCGGCGAGACCCTCTACGACATCGCCGAGCGCTACGGCACGAGCGTCGGCGCGCTGCGCCGGCACAACCAGCTCGACGCGGGCTTCATCTACCCCGGTCAGCACCTGCGCATCCCCTCCGGCGGCGCCTCGAGCCCCGCGGCGAAGCCCGCCCGCAGCGCCGCGACCCGCGGGTACACCGTGCGCAGCGGCGACACCCTCTACGGCATCGCGGCGCGCCACGGCATGTCCGTCGGGCGCCTCGCCTCCCTCAACGGCGTCTCCAGCGAGTCCTTCATCCACCCGGGTCAGACGCTGCGCGTGCACGGCACCGCCGCACGCCCCGCGAAGCGTCCGGCCGCCCGCACCAGCGGGTCGCGCCACACCGTGGCCGCCGGCCAGACGCTGTCGGGCATCGCCTCCCAGCACGGCATGTCGGTGACGCGCCTGGCCAAGATCAACGGGCTGTCCGCCCGCTCCTTCATCTACCCCGGTCAGCGCCTGCGCGTCGCCGGCACGAGCCGCCCCGCTGCGACGACGACCGGCGGGGCCGGCTTCGACCACAACACCTTCGCCGGGCGTACCTACCCCAGCGAGATCGTCTCCGCGGCCAGCCGCAACCGTCAGACCCTCGCCGGACGCCCGGTGCCGAGCCGCTCGCAGGTCCGCGCGAAGATCGTCGCGACCGCCCAGCGCTACGGCGTCGACCCCTCGCTCGCCCTCGCGATCTCCTACCAGGAGTCCGGGTGGGACCAGCGCCAGGTCTCCGTCGCCAACGCCGTCGGCGTCATGCAGGTCATCCCGTCCTCGGGCGAATGGACCTCGGGCCTCGTCGGGCGCCGCCTCGACCTGCTCGACACCGACGACAACATCACCGCCGGCGTCGTGCTCCTGCAGCAGCTGACCCGGATGGCGTCGAGCGACTCGCAGGCGATCGCCGGGTACTACCAGGGGCTGGGCTCGGTGCAGAAGCACGGGATGTACGCCGACACGCGGGGGTACGTGAAGAACGTGCAGGCACTGCGCGCCACAATGTGAGGTCATGGGGGCACGCAGCGGCGTCGAGGACCTCGTCGGCATCACGCTCGACGGGCGCTACCGCGTGCTCGAGCACCTCGCCGACGGCGGCATGGCCTCGGTCTACCGCGGGCTCGACACCCGTCTCGAGCGCGATGTCGCGATCAAGGTCATGCGCCCCGACCTCGCGGCCGACGACACCTTCGTCTCCCGCTTCCGGCGTGAGGCCCGCAGCGCGGCCCGCCTGGCGCACCCGCACGTCGTCGGCGTCCACGACCAGGGCGAGAGCGACGGCCTCGTCTTCCTCGTCATGGAGCACGTGCCCGGGCAGACCCTGCGCGAGGTGCTGCGCACCGAGGGGGCGCTGAGCCCGCGCGCGGCGCTCGACCTCCTCGAGCCGGTCCTCGCCGGACTGGCCGCCGCGCACGACGCCGGCCTCGTCCACCGCGACGTCAAGCCCGAGAACGTCCTCATCCGCGACGACGGCACGGTCAAGGTCGCCGACTTCGGGCTCGCCCGGGCCGTCTCCTCGCAGACCGCGACCGGCACGACCGGGGTGCTCCTCGGCACGGTGAGCTATCTCTCGCCCGAGCAGGTCGAGCGCGGCATCGCCGACCCGCGCAGCGACGTCTACGCCGCCGGGCTGCTCCTCTTCGAGATGCTCACCGGCCGCAAGGCCGTCGACGGCGAGACCCCGATCCACGTCGCCTTCCAGCACGTGCACGGCGACCTCCCGAGCCTGCGCACCACCCGCCCCGACCTGCCCGTCGCCCTCGACGAGCTCGTCGCCGCGGCGGTCGCGCGGGACCCCGACGAGCGTCCTCGGGACGCCTCGACCTACCTCGGGCTCGTGACCCGCGTGCGTCGGCAGCTCGGCGACGCCGAGCTCGACGCCCGGCCGGCACCGGGCAGCGCGCACGAGCGCAGCACCCGCAGCGACGAGACGGCGCTGCTCGACGCGACGGCCGGCAGCTCGCGCCGTCCGGACGTCGTGGGTCCCCGGGCCGAGCGGTCGGGGGCGACCGAGGCGACGCGCACGAGCCCGACCACGGCGACCGACCTCGCGACCGGGCCGCAGGACCCGCCCGGGCGACGCCGCTCCCCCTTCGCCCTCATCGGTCTCGCCCTGCTCGTCGCCGCGCTCGCCGGAGGTCTGTGGTGGGGCACGCTCGGCCAGCGCACCACGGTGCCCGAGGTCGCCGGCGCCGACGCGAGCACCGTCGAGGCGCGCCTCACGGGCGCCGACCTGCGGCTGAGCACGAAGCAGGCCTTCGACGAGGACGTCGCCCCCGGCGTCGCCATCGGCTCGACCCCGGCCGCCGGCCAGGAGGGGCGGCGCGGCGACGAGGTCGTCGTGACCTTCTCGAAGGGGCCGGAGCGCTACGAGGTGCCCTACCTCACCCGCCTGACGAAGGACGCGGCGAGCGCCCGCCTGGCCCGCGACCACCTCGTCGTCGGCTCGACGACGAGCGAGCACCACGAGTCCGTGCCGCAGGGCCAGGTCATCCGCACGGACCCGACGACCGGCACGAAGATGCGCCGCGACGCGAAGGTCGCCCTCGTGCTCTCGAAGGGCCCGCAGCCCGTCGCCATCCCCTCCGTCACCGGTCAGCCCTACGAGAGCGCGAAGACCACGCTCGAGGAGGCCGGCTTCGTCGTCGAGCGGGCGGCGGACGTCAACGACCAGTCCGTGCCGAAGGGGTCGGTCGTCTCGCAGGACCCCGCCAGCGGCGGCACCGGCGTGCGTGGCGACACCGTGACGCTCGCGGTGTCCAAGGGGCCGGTCATGGTGACGATCCCCGACGTCGAGGGCAAGAGCGAGAGCGATGCGAAGAGCGCCCTCGAGGGCGCCGGGCTCGCGGTGAAGGTCCAGCGCTTCTTCGGCAGCCCGCTGGACCAGGTCCGCGCGACGAGCCCGCGGGCCGGCACGAGCGTGCCGAAGGGGAGCACCGTCACCATCCTCGTCGTGTGATCCGGCCCCACACTGGGCTCATGACGCCCGACCCGCGCCCTCCCGTGAGCCGGCCCCGCCGCTGGCTCGTCCCCCTCGCGGCCACCGCGGTGGTCCTCGGCGTCCTCGACGCGCTGTGGATCTCGCTCGTGGCGCGGGGCCTGTACGAGGACGGGCTCGGCGACCTGCTCGCCGACCCGCTCGTCGGCTGGGCGGCCGGGGTCTTCTACGTCGTCTACGCCGTCGCGGTCACCGTGCTCGTCGTGCGTCCGGAGCTCGACACCGGCACGACCGGGACCGCCGCGGCGAAGGGGGCAGTGCTCGGGGTCGCCGCGTACGCGACCTTCGGCTTCACCGACCTCGCGATCGTCGAGGGGTGGCCCGTTCGGCTCGCCGTCGTCGACACGGTCTGGGGCGGGGTGCTCACGGCCGCGACCGGCGCCGCGGCGCACGCGGCCTCGCGACGGGCGGGTGCGTGATGGTGACCCGGATCAGCGCCACCGGGCCGGCCCCGGCGAGCACCGCGTGGTCGCGCTACGTGACCCGCGAGGCGTGGCCGACGTGGGCGCCGCACATCCGTCGGGTGCGTCCTGAGGGCGAGATCCGCCCCGGTGACCGCGGGGTCGTCCTCGGGCCGCTCGTCAGCCTCGTGCCGTACACGATCCTCGAGCGGGACGACGCCCTGCGCCGGTGGTCCTGGTGGGTCGGGGTGGGCCCGGTCGGGGTGCGCCTCGACCACGGCGTCGACGAGGGGCCGGAGGGCACGACCGCGTGGGCCGACGTGCACCTCCCGGCGCCGCTCGTCGCGATCTACCGGCCGCTGGCCGGCAGCGCGCTGCGCCGCCTCGTCGGGGGCTGAGCGGGCTCAGCCCCCGGGGGGTGCTCAGCGGGCGCTGAGCATCTCCGCGACGAGGAAGGACAGCTCGAGGCTCTGCTGGTGGTTCAGACGCGGGTCGCACACGCTCTCGTAGCGCTTGTTGAGGTCCTCGTCGAGGATCCGCTCGGCGCCGCCGAGGCACTCGGTGACGTCGTTGCCGGTGAGCTCGACGTGGATGCCGCCGGGCACGGTGCCGACCTCGCGGTGGGCGTGGAAGAAGCCGCGGACCTCGTCGACGACGTCGTCGAAGTCGCGGGTCTTGTAGCCCGACGCCGACTCGAAGGTGTTGCCGTGCATCGGGTCGCAGATCCACGTGACCATCGAGCCGCTCGTCTTGACCGCCTCGAGCAGCGGCGGGAGCGCCTCGCGGATCCGGCCGGCGCCCATGCGGGTGATGAGCGTGAGGCGGCCGGGCTCGCGACGCGGGTCGAGCCGGTCGATGATGCCGAGCAGGTCCTCGGGGGCGAGCTTGTCGCTGACCTTGAGACCGATGGGGTTGCGGATGCGCGAGACGAAGTCGAGGTGCGCGTGGTCGGTCTGGCGCGTGCGCTCGCCGACCCACACGAAGTGGCCGGAGGTGTTGTAGAGGTCGCCGGTGCGCGAGTCGACCCGGGTCATCGGGCGCTCGTAGTCGAGGAGGAGCGCCTCGTGGGCAGACCAGAACTCGGTGCCCTTGAGCGCGTCGAAGTCGACGCCGCACGCGGCCATGAACTTCATCGCCTTGTCGATGTCGCGCGCCAGGCCCTCGTAGCGGGCGTTGGCGGCGTTGGCGACGAAGCCGCGGTTCCAGTCGTGGACGTGGCGCAGGTCGGCGAAGCCCCCGCGGGTGAAGGCGCGCACGAGGTTCATCGTCGCGGCGCTGCTGTGGTAGCCGCGCAGGAGGCGCTGGGGGTCGGGGCGACGGGCCTCCGGGGTGAACTCGAAGTCGTTGACCATGTCGCCGCGGTAGGCCGGCAGCTCGACGCCCTCGCGGGTCTCGGTGTCCTTGCTGCGGGGCTTGGCGTACTGCCCGGCCATGCGCCCGATCTTCACGACGGGCATGCCGGCGCCGTAGGTGAGGACGGCGGCCATCTGCAGGATCGTCTTGACGCGGTCACGGATGTTGTCGGCGGTCGCGTTGACGAAGGTCTCCGCGCAGTCGCCGCCCTGGAGCACGAAGGCCTCGCCGATGGCGGCGGACGCGAGCCGGTCGCGCAGGTCGTCGCACTCCCCCGCGAAGACGAGCGGGGGGTAGCTCTCGAGGGTCGCCACGACGTCGGCGAGCGCGGCCTGGTCGGGCCAGGTCGGCTGCTGCGCGGCGGGCAGGTCTGCGGACAGGGCCGCGCGGATCTGAGCGGAAGGTGCTGCGGTGGTCACCGGCACAGTCTAGGTACCGCCGCAGAGCTCAGCCCGGGGTGTCCAAGCCGCGGCTGATCGCGAAGCGCGTGAGCTCGACCCGGTTGTGCAGGTGGAGCTTGCCGAGGATGTTCTGCACGTGGTTCTGCACCGTGCGGTGCGAGAGGACGAGGTCGGCGGCGATCTCCTTGGCGGTCATGCCCATCGCGACGTAGCGCAGGATCTCGGTCTCGCGCTCGGTGAGCTCGGGGACCGCGCTGCCCTGCCCCTTCGGCTCCGGCTCGGGCTGCCCCGAGCGGGCCTTCATGTCGCGGAACTCGCCGAGGACCATCCCGGCCAGACCGGGGGTGAAGACGGCCTGGCCCTGCGCCGTCTCGTGCACGGCGCGGCGGATCTCCTCGCCGGAGGCGGACTTCACGAGGTAGCCCGACGCCCCCGCCTTGATCGTCGCGAGGACGTCGCGCTCCTCACCGGACGCGGAGAGGATGAGGATGCGGGTCGGCAGGTCGGCGATGGCGGCGCACACCTCGTCGCCGCGCAGGCCCGGCAGGTTGAGGTCGAGGACGAGGACGTCCGGCGTCGTCGCCCGGGTGCGCGCGACCGTCGAGGGCCCGTCGCCGGCGGTGCCGACGACGCGCAGCCCGTGGTCCTCGAGATCGGCGACGAGGGCGTCCCGCCACAGCGGGTGGTCGTCGGCGACGAGGACGGTGGTCGGCTGCTCGCTCATGGCCGTGAGCCTGCCACGTCGGGGCGCGGCACACGCAGGGTCACGGTGCACCCGGAGCCGGGCCGTGACCTCCAGCCCGCGCTGCCACCGAGGTCGCGCACGCGTCCGGCGATCGACGACGAGCAGCCCAGACGACCCTGGTCGGCGGCCTCGGCGAGGCGCTCGTCGGTCATGCCCGCCCCGTTGTCGCGCACGGTGACGACGACCTCCTCGCCCGTGTCGTCGAGCAGGACCCAGGCCCGCGCGCCCTCCCCCGCGTGCCGCTCGACGTTGTCGAGCGCGGCGGCCACGGCGGCGTCGATCTCGTCGACGTGGTGGGCCGGCAGCACGACCGTGCGGGCCGGCAGGACGACCTCGACGGCCGCGGTGCGTCGCTCGGCCAGCCGGCTGGCGAGGTCGGCGCGGTCGTCGTGCTCGTCACGGGACGGGGTCGCGGGGGACGTGGCGAAGGGGACGTGCCCCCGCCCGGCGCGCACGTCCGGGTGGGCCGCGTCGAGGAGCGCGGGCTCGACCCGCGTGATGAGGGTGCGCAGGGCCCGCTCCTGGTCGGCGGCGAGCTCGGCGAGGGCGAGCGACTCCCCCCCGATCTCGCGGCCCCGCCGGTTGATGAGGGCGAGGGCCTGCAGGACGCCGTCGTGCACCTGGCGCCCGATCCGCTCGCGCTCGGCGAGCCGCTCCGAGGCGGTGATCGCGGCCTCGAGGCGCACCTGCGACTCCCGGGCGAGGTTGACGGCCAGGCCGACGAGGGCGCCGAGCAGGAGGAGCAGGACGATGTTGTGGTAGGTCAACGCGCTCTCGGGCTCGGCCTGCAGGAGGTTGGAGGCGGCGACGACGACGGCGACGAGCAGACCGCCGCGGATGCCGGAGTACAGGGCACCGGCCATGACCGCGCTCGCCGACCAGTTCGTCGGGATCGTCGGCACCCCGCCGGCCACGGCGTCGGGGCTGTAGGCGAGGTTCGTCGCGAGGACCGCGCCGACGGCGATCGCGGTCTCGACGACGATCGCCAGACGGGTGGGCCGGGGCAGCAGGGGCGCGACGAGCGACCACGCGAGGAGCACGAGGAGCACGGCGACGGCCACCCACGGGGCGTCGAGGTCGGCGCGGTGGGTCCACACGACGACGCTCGCGTAGAGCAGGGACAGCAGCCGGTAGATCGCCAGGCCACGGCCCGCGGCGGAGTCGATGAGGGGCGAGGGGGCGTACCGGGTGGCCGGCACGGCGGGGGGCACCTCTGCCTGCCTCAGGAGCCCTCGGCCCAGGGCGACGGGGTGCCCTGGGGCTGGTCGGCCGCGTCCAGGGCCTCCTCGAGCTCCTTGGCGGCCCGGCCGGGCTTGGCCGCCTCCTGCAGCTGACGCGCCCGGTTGCGGGCGCGGGTGAGCAGGCGCTCCTTCATCGCCGTCGCGTACATGTCGACGTACTCCTGCTCGGAGAGCTGCATGAGCTCGTACATGAGCTCGTCGGTCACCGAGCGCAGGACGAAGCGGTCGCCCTCCATGCCCTCGTAGCGCGAGAAGTCGAGCGGGGCCCCGATGCGCACGCCGATCCTCATGATGTTCGGGACGAGCTGGCCCGTGGGCTGGGCCTTGTCGGTGTCGATCATCGCGACCGGGATGACGGGCACCCCGGCGGTGAGGGCCATGCGGGCGACCCCCGTGCGCCCGCGGTAGAGGCGCGAGTCCGGCGAGCGGGTCCCCTCCGGGTACAGGCCGAGCAGCTCACCGCGCTCGAGCACCCGCAGGCCGGAGCGCAGCGCC
Source organism: Janibacter melonis (assembly GCF_020567375.1). Taxonomy (GTDB): domain Bacteria; phylum Actinomycetota; class Actinomycetes; order Actinomycetales; family Dermatophilaceae; genus Marihabitans; species Marihabitans melonis. The sequence continues at coordinate 466,084 of NZ_JAJBZM010000001.1, forward strand.
GCCTCGCTCGCCTTGCCGCCGGAGCGGTCGATGGGCAGCTGGCCGACGGCCCGGAAGAAGAAGGCGGTGAGCCGGCCCTTGACCCCGGTGCCGGTGAAGTAGTCGGCCTTGGCGAGGAAGGTCACCCGTCGGTCGACCACGAGCGGCAGGAAGATCGAGTCCGAGAAGGACAGGTGGTTGCTCGCGAGGATGGCCGCGCCGTCGGCGGGGACGTGCTCGAGCCCCTCGACCTGGGGCCGGAAGAGCACCCGGAGCAACGGGCCGAGGACGACTCGCTTGAGTATCCAGTAGAGCAACGGTGCTTCCCTCCTCGTCGGCGGCTCGCACTCTACCGGCCGCTGACGCGGCGCGACGGACGTGCGACGATGACAGGCGTGAGCCCGTCCTCGATGGAACCCGACGAGGTCGACGCCGCCTTCGCCGACATCGTCGCCCGGCTGGAGGCCGAGCGTGGTCCTCGTGATGCCCCTCGTGCCGATGAGGACACCGATCCCGGGCCTGCCGACGAGCACGACGAGACCGGACGACCCGCCCCCAGCACCCCGCAGCGACCTCTCGACTACCCCCGCGCCGTCGACCCGCGCAGCTTCCGCAGCCCTCCCCCGGCGCGCGAGGCGCGTGAGGACGACGACGTCGACCCGCCCCGGCCGGCAGCGCCCGCCGTGCCCCCGACCCCGTGGCGTGCCGACGCCACCTCGGTCGTCGACGCGGTGCTCGGCGACGACGACGCCGAGCCCTTCGTGCCCGGTCCGACGGCGGCCCTGCCGCCGGCGACCGACCGCACCTTCTGGCTCGCGGTCGTCGGTCTCGTCCTCGGCCCGGTGATGCTCGTCGTCGCCGTCCTCGGGCGCGACGGTGTCTCTCCGTGGTGGGCCTGGCTCGGCATCGGTCTCATGGTCGTCGGCTTCGGCGCGCTCGTCACCCGCCTGCCGCGCGAGCGCGACGACGGCGACGACGGCGCCCGGCTCTGACCTCGCGCCGGCTCAGCCGGCGCCGGACGCGGTCGGGGCGCCCGGCACCTCGAGGTCGACCCACACGGGTCGGTGGTCGCTCGCGGCGACGAGGTCCTCGTAGAGCCACGGCACCTCCTGGTGCGGCAGCACCGTGAGGTCGGGGGTCGCGAAGACGACGTCGAGGACGCGGTCGGGCAGGTTCGCCGGGTAGGTGGGGGTGAGCGGGCTGACCACCCGCATCCGCTGGCCGAAGAGCTGCCAGGCCTGCCCGTCCTCCTGCTCGTTGAGGTCGCCCGCGAGGACCGCGGGGCCGGGGAGCGCGTCGAGCGAGGCGAGGATCTGGCGAGCGTGACGCACCCGCTCCGGGGCGTCGAGCGAGAGGTGGACGCTGACGACGCTCACGGCCGGACCGCCGAAGGGGGCGACCCGCGTCACCGCGTAGCCGCGCCGGTCCCCGCGGCGGGCGGGCAGGGGGTGGTGGGTCACCGAGAGGACCTGCGTGCGCAGGCTCGTGAGCATCGAGGTCTGCCCGCTGCGGTGGTCGCGGCCCGACCACACGAGGCCGCACCGCCGCGCGAGATCGGTGACCCGGGTGGCCACCGGCGGGATCCACGGCACCTCCTGCAGGCACAGGACGTCCGGGTCGACCGCCCGCACGGTGCGGGCCAGCGCCGCGACGTCGTCCTGCAGCGCACGCAGGTTGTACGACGCGACGCGCAGCCTCATGCCGGCCGGCCCGCCGGGCCGGGGTGGTCGAGGGAGTCCGAGGCGAGCGCGGCCGCGCCGATGAGACCGGCGTCGGGGCCGAGCGTCGCGACCTCGATGCGTGCCTGCGGGCGGTAGCCGCGCCCGGTGAGCTGGCGACCGAAGGCCTCGCGGGCCGGGCCGAGCAGCAGGTCCTGGGCCGCGCTCACCCCTCCGCCGACGACGAAGACCTCGGGGTCGATGGCCGCGGCGAGGTTGGCCATGCCGATGCCGAGCCACGTGCCGATCTCGGCGAGCAGCTCGACCGACGTGCGGTCGCCGGCCCGGGCGGCCTCGGTGATCATCGGGCCGGTGAGGTTGGCGGGGTCGCCGTCGGCGCGGGCGAGCAGGTCGCTCGCGACCGGCGAGCGGGCGCCGACGAGGCCACGCGCCTCGCGCACGAGCGCGTTGCCCGACGAGTACTGCTCCCAGCAGCCGCGGTTGCCGCACTCGCAGCGCAGGCCGCTCGGCACGACCTGCATGTGCCCGAACTCCCCGGCGATGCCGTAGCGGCCGCGCATGAGCACGCCGTCGACGAGCAGCGCCCCGCCGATGCCGGTGCCGAGCGTGATCATCACGGCGTGGCTGGTGTCCTGGGCCACGCCGAAGCGGTGCTCGGCCCACAGGGCGGCGTTGGCGTCGTTGTCGACGGTGATCGGCAGGTGGACCCGGCGCGAGAGCGACTCGCGCAGCGGCTCGTCGCGCCACGACAGGTGCGGGGCGAAGACGACCCGGCTGCGGTCGGCCGAGACGAAGCCCGCGGCGCCGATGCCGACGGCACGCACGGCGTCGCGCTCGGTCTGGGCGAGCAGCTCCTCGACGACGGAGACGATCGCGTCCTCGACGACAGACGGGGCGGTCGAGCGGTGCGGGGTGTCGCGCCGGGTGCGCCCGACGATCGTGCCGGTCTCGTCGACGAGCCCTCCGGAGACCTTCGTGCCGCCGATGTCGACGCCGACGGTGAGCCCGCCGCTCATGCCGCTCCCCCGGTGCGCTCGGCGAGGACGGTGCGCGCTCGGTGGGCCGCGCCGACGACCCCGGCGTCGTCACCGAGCTCGGCGAGGACGATCGAGGGCGACGGGCGGTGACCCCGCCCGATCTGGTGGCGGGCGAAGGCCGTGCGCACCGGGGCCAGGACGAGGTCACCCGCGGCGGACAGACCGCCGCCGATGACGACGAGGCGGGGGTCGAGCACGGCGCACACGGTCGCGATGCCGTGGCCGAGCCGGGTGCCGACCTCCTCGAGGAGCTCGACGCTGGCGAGGTCTCCCCCTTCGGCCAGCTCGGTGACGTCGGTGCCCTTGAGCTGTGACGCGTCTCCCCCGCAGCGTCGGCGCAGCGCCTCGCCGATCGGCGAGGCCGACTCGACGAGCTCGCGGGCCGAGCGGGTGAGCGCGCTGCCGGAGGCGTAGACCTCGAGGCAGCCACGGTTGCCGCAGCCGCAGCGCGGGCCGTCCGGGTCGAGGACGACGTGGCCGAGCTCGCCGCCGATGCCGAAGGCCCCGGTGAGCAGGCGCCCGTGCGAGACGCAGCCGCCGCCGACCCCCGTGCCGAGGGTGAGCAGGACCATGTCGTCGACGTCGCGCCCGGCGCCGAAGACGTGCTCGCCCCAGGCCGCGGCGTTCGCGTCGTTCTCGACGACGACCGGCAGGCCGACGAGGCGCTCGACCCGCTCGCCGAGGTCGACGTCGCGCCAGGCGATGTTGGGGGCGAACCACACGTGGCCGCGGGCGCCGTCGACGAAGGCTGCGCACGCGAGACCCACCGCGGAGACCGGCTCGTCGGCGGCCGCGACGAGCTCGGCGATGACGCCGCTCGTGGCCGTGATGATGTCCTCGGTGCTGTCGGCCGGGGTCGCGACCCTCGCCCGGGCGAGGACGGCGCCGTCGGGCGCGACGAGCGCTCCGGCGATCTTCGTGCCGCCGATGTCGATGCCGATGGTCGGTGCGTGCTCGCTCACGAGGTCATCCTGCCGTGGTCGGGGAGGTCCTCGTCACGCACGGGCACGACCACGCGCGCGCGAGGGGGGCGGGGCGGGGGCTCGGTGCCCTCGCCGAGGAGGTGGGCGACACCCTCGCCGGCGAGGACGAGGCCCGCGAGGACGCGGTCGGCGCTCGCCGGGTCGACGCGCCGCAGGCGGTCGAGCAGGTCGTCGGCGTCGGCCGCGCGCACCTGCTCGAGCAGCGCCTCGAGGATCCCGGCGAGCGGGTCGGGCGCGCTCATCGCGGCCACACGCTCTCGTCGGGCTCGAGCTCGACGGTGAGGACGCCGGCGCGCATGCTCGCGTCGACGACCCGGCACCGGCGGTGCAGCGGGCTCAGACGGGTGCACCGGCTGCGCCGGCCGGCCGTGACGACGAGGTCGTCGTCCTCGCGCTCGAGGGTGATGTCGCGCGCGGTGAGCCCGGGCAGGGACAGCCGCAGGACGAAGGGGGACGCCTCCCCCGCCGCACCGGCGGCACCGGCGGCATCCGGCGCGGCGGCCGCCGCACCGTCAGGGTCCGGCGCGCCCGCCGCCGAGGCGTCGGGTGACGACCCGTCGTGTCTCGAGCCGTCCCGGGCCGGGTCCATGGCCTGGTCCACGGCCGCGGTGGGGTCGGCGACCCGGCGGCCCATGAGGGCGAGCGCCAGCGCGAGCTCGGCGGTGCGGCCGGCCTCGACGAGCCCGTCGGCGGGCAGGTGGTGGACGGTCGCGTCGCCGCACAGCCGGGCGTCGAGGAGGTCCATGAGGTGGGTGACGGCGCGCAGCGCGTCGATCGTCGCGGCCGGTGGGCGGGGCAGCCCGATGCCGGCCGGGGCGACGACGGCGTCCCAGCGGGCGACGAGGGGCACGAGGGAGCGCGCGAGGCGGGCTGCGCGGTCGGGCAGGGCGACGAGACGGGCCGGGTCGCTGCCGGGGGGCACGAGGAGCACGACGTCCTCGAGGTCCTCGCCCGGGGCGCTGGCGAGCACCGCCGCGGCCCCGAGCAGGGCGAGCAGGTCGCCGTCGCGCAGCACGGCGGTGAGGTCGCGGACGACCTCGCCGGGCAGCTCGGCGGCGAGCAGCAGGTCCTCGGCGCTCGTCGTGAGCACGGCGAGGGCTGCCGGCGCGTGGTCGCGGGCGTCCTCGTGGATGCTGTCGTCGCCCCAGGTGAGGACCCGGGCGCCCGGACGGCGCGCCACGAGGTCGGCGACGAGCACCCGTCGTCGGGGCTCGTCGCCACCGGTGACGAGGTGCAGCGCGCTCACCCCCGGTCGGCCCCGGTCAGGCCTCGCACCGCTTCTTGAGGTCCTTGAGCGCGGTGTCGGTGATGACCTTCGCGGCCTTGCGCTTGATCATCCCGAGCATCGGGATGGTGACGTCGACGAGCAGGTCGTAGGTCACCCGGGTCATGCCCTCGCCCTCGTCCTCGAGCGTGTAGGAGCCGTCCATCGCCTTGAGGATCGTCGCCTCGACGAGGGTCCACGACGCGACGCCCAGGCCTGCCTCGTCGACGTCCCACGAGTAGTCGAGCGTGTAGGTGTCCTTGATCGGGCTGGCGTCGAGGCGGAAGCGAGCCCGGTCGGGCCACCCGTCGCCGTCCTCGGAGAGGATCTCGACCTCCCTGATCTCCTTGGCCCACTGCGGGTAGGCCTCGAGGTCGGCGATGACGTCGAGGACCTCGCCCGCGGGGGCCTGGATGACGATCGTCGAGCGGGTGCTGTCTGCCATGGCGGCGAGACTACCCGGCGCTCTGCGCCCGTCCCTCGATCTCGTCCTTGACCTCGTGGACGAGCCGTTTCCACCCCACCGTGTGGTCCCGGGCGAGGGTCGCCGGCGAGCGCCACGGGTGCCTGCCCGTGCCGCGGACGTAGTGGTGCACGAGGGTCCCGCCGGGCACCGGCTCGAGCCAGATCTCCATGCTCCCGACGAGCCTGCCCGTCGAGACCCAGCGCACCCCCTTCGGCCCGCGGTCCTCGACCTCGCCGACCCCGCACCCCCGCGGCCAGCCCGTCGCGCCCGGGTCCGGCAGGCCCCGCGCGTCGAGGGCGGCGCGGACGTCCTCGGCGGCCCCCCGCACGAAGGTGTCGTCGACGACGTCGACCCGGCCGACCCGCATCGCGTCCTCCCACCTCGTGCGCCACGTGCCCGGCCAGGGGTGGACCTCGTCACCATCTGCCGAGTCTGCTGTCGAGGACGCTACCCACTGGTCTAGGTTGAGGCCCACACCCTGACGCCGTCGTCGACGAAGGAGATCCCGTGCAAGACAGCGTGATGCCCCGGCTGGTCGAGGGAGATCCTCGTGACTCCCTGGGCCGGCTGCCCCAGCGCAACGCCGACAACGCGCCGCAGCGCGTGGCCTTCGCGATCAAGGAGCACGGGTCGTGGCGCGACGTCACGACGTCGCAATTCCTCGACGACGTCCGGGGTCTGGCCAAGGGTTTCGTCGCCGCCGGGATCGAGCCGGGCGACCGTGTCGCGATCATGGCGCGCACCCGCTACGAGTGGACCCTCGTCGACTTCGCCGCGTGGATGGCCGCCGCGGTGCCGGTGCCGATCTACGAGACGAGCTCGGCCGAGCAGGTCGAGTGGATCATCGCCGACTCCGGGGCGAGCGCCCTCGTCGTCGAGACCGCCGCCCACGCGGCGACGGTGCGCCAGGTCGCCGACGGCGTGCCGACGCTGCAGCACACGTGGGTCATCGACAACGGCGACCTCACCTCGGTGAGCGAGCGCGGTGCAGAGATCGAGGACTCCGAGCTCGAGGCGCGTCTCGACGCGACCGGGCGCGACAGCCTCGCGACGATCATCTACACCTCGGGCACGACCGGTCGGCCGAAGGGGTGCGAGCTCACCCACGACAACTTCCTCGGGCTGGCCGAGAACGCCATCGCCAAGCTCGGCGACGTCGTCGCCCGTGACGGCGCCTCGACGTTGCTCTTCCTCCCGCTCGCGCACGTCTTCGCCCGCTTCATCGAGGTCCTGTGCGTCACCGCGGAGGCGAAGATGGGCCACAGCGCCGACATCGCGAACATCCTCGACGACTTCCAGGCCTTCCAGCCCAGCTTCATCCTCGCTGTCCCCCGGGTCTTCGAGAAGATCTACAACAAGGCCAACGAGACGGCGACCGCCGACGGCAAGGGCGCGATCTTCGAGCGCGCCGCCGACACGGCCGTCGCGTACTCCGAGGCGCTCGACAAGGGCTCGGTGCCGCTGGGTCTGAAGATCAAGCACGCCGTCTTCGACAAGCTCGTCTACGCGAAGCTGCGCACGAAGATGGGTGGTCGGGTCCAGTACGCCGTGTCCGGCGGCGCCCCTTTGGGCACCCGTCTGGGTCACTTCTTCCGCGGCGTCGGCGTGACGATCCTCGAGGGCTACGGGCTCACCGAGACGACCGCACCGCTGAGCGTCAACATCCCGGAGAAGGTCAAGATCGGCACGGTCGGCCCGCCCCTGCCCGGTGTCTCGGTACGCATCGAGGAGGACGGCGAGATCCTCGTGCAGGGCCTCAACGTCCTGCGCGGCTACCGCGGCAACGAGCAGGCGAGCGCCGAGGCGGTCGTCGACGGCTGGTTCCACACCGGCGACCTCGGCGAGCTCGACGAGGACGGCTACCTGCGCATCACCGGCCGCAAGAAGGAGATCCTCGTGACCGCGGGCGGCAAGAACGTCGCCCCGGCGGTGCTCGAGGACCGCCTGCGCGCCCACCCGCTCGTCAGCCAGTGCATGGTCGTCGGCGACGGCAAGCCCTTCATCGCCGCGCTCGTGACGATCGACGAGGAGATGCTCCCCGGCTGGGCCGCGAACAACGGTCTCGGCGCGATCACCGTCGCCCAGGCCCGCACCGACGAGACGGTGCTCGCCGAGATCCAGCGTGCGGTCGACGACGCGAACAAGGCGGTCTCGAAGGCCGAGTCGATCCGCAAGTTCGCGGTCCTCGAGGAGGACTTCACCGAGGAGAACGGCACCCTCACCCCCTCGCTGAAGCTCAAGCGCAACGTCGTCATGCGCGACTACGAGGACCAGGTCGAGGCGCTCTACGGCTGACCCGTGACGACGCACCTCGCCCGTCGAGGTGCGTCGGGCGGCCGTCCCGGCTCAGCCCACCCCGCGGTGCAGCAGCTCCCACTGCGACCACGGCTCGCGCTGGGCGACGGCGCGGTCGGCGGTGCCCGCCGACACGAGCCCTGCGGCGACGAGGCGCCCCACCGCCTCGCGCTCGGCCGCGTCGAGCGGCACCTGCCCGGCCAGCTCGGGCTCGACGCCCGCGGAGCGCGGGTCGAGCAGGGCGGTGACCATGCAGTCGTCGCACCCGATCCCCTGGACGGGGCAGGTGCGGCAGTCCACACGCATGACGTCTGGCTTCATCGTGTCCTCCTGTGCGTCGCTTCGACCCGGTGTGCTCGTGCTCGCCCGGTCGTCCGACCAGGCACGACGCACGCTACGAGCGAGCACCGACAGCGTTGGTGGACGTCCGCCCGAGGGGGGGCGGCACCCCCTTCGCCCGCTGCCCCGACGAGGCGAGACCGGACCGGACCCGGTGGACCCGGCACACCGGTCCGACCCGGCGCACCTCGTCAGACCGGTCAGACCGGTCATACCCAGGTGAGGCTGCGCCCGTGACCGTGGGTCCACGCTCGCGCCTGTCCGTCGACGCCCAGGCAGAAGTGCCGGGCGCTCGGCGGCGGAGCGGCCGCCGACGCGGCCACCCCGGGGAGCACCGTGGGACCCTCGTTGCTCACCCACACCGCGTCGTGCTCGGCGCACAGCCGCGCCACCTGCTCCGGCCAGGCCGACCGCAGGGCATCGTCGAAGTACGCCGCAACCGCCGTGTGGAAGACGACGAGCCGGGCGTCCGGTGCCTCCTCGCGGGCCCGGGCCATGAGCGGACCGAGGTCGTGGGCCGCGTCCCCCTGCACCGTCGTCCGGGGCTCACGGCCGACGACGGCGACCGCCTCGTCGAGACGCACGCGCCGGGCGACGTCCTCGGGCCAGACGAGCACGCGCAGCCAGTCAAGGGTCTGCGGGTCGGTGACGTCGAGCGGAGAGAGGTCGAGACCACCGCGCCACCTCACGAGCGGCGACGCGTCCGGCAGGTGAGCGGCGGCGACGGGGTCGACGACGCACTCGAAGGTCGGGCTGCCCTCGCCGACCTCGGCGACCTCGTGCCCGTCCTCGTCGAGGTAGCGGTAGGCGTACCGGTCCGGGTAGAGGCACAGCCCGCCGCTCACGCCGACCTCGAGCAGGGCGAGCGGCGCGCCGTCGGCGATCTCGGCGAGCACCGGCAGGAGCGTCGCGCACCGGCCCGGCTCGTTGGTCTGGGTCGAGCGCCGGCGCATCGTCGCGCTCACCTGCGGCCACTGCCGTAGCACGAGGTCGCGCATCGGGCGGTACCCGCCGGGCGCGGGCGCGCCGTGCCAGCGGGCCGCGGCGAAGAGCAGGTTGGGCTGGCGCCGCGGCGGCTCGAGCTCGGCGAGACGGCCGAGGAGCTCCTCGTCGGCCGCGACCCCCTCGCCCCACTCGACGTAGGTGGCCGACTCCCCCTCCGCCTGGTCGCGGGCGAAGGAGCGGTAGAAGTCCGCGGTCTGGGTGAGGTCGCTCGTGGGCAGCACACGATCAGGCTAGGTCCCGTGTGTCGTCCGTGGCGTTGTCACCGGCTCTGCCTACGGTTCCACCATGACCACCGAGGCGACACGTGCACCGGCCCTGGCCGTGCAGGAGACGCTCGGCCTGGGCACCGACCTGCGCGACGTCACCTTCGTCGTCGTCGACCTCGAGACCACCGGCGGGTCGCCGCGCGACTGCGGCATCACCGAGATCGGCGCGGTCAAGGTGCGCGGCGGCGAGGTGATCGGCGAGCTGCAGACCTTCGTCAACCCCGGCGAGCCGATCCCGCCCTTCATCCAGAGCCTCACCGGCATCACCGACGCGATGGTGCGCGACGCCCCCCGGTCGGCGGCCGCCGTCACCTCCTTCCTCGAGTTCGCGAAGGGGGCGGTCCTCGTCGCGCACAACGCGCGCTTCGACATCTCCTTCCTCAAGGCGGCGTGCGCCGCCGCCGAGATGCCGTGGCCGCGCCACGACGTCCTCGACACCGTCCACCTCGCCCGTCAGGTGATGCGGCGCGACGAGGTGCGCAACCACAAGCTCTCGACGCTGGCGGTCGCCTTCGGGGCGACGACGACCCCCGACCACCGCGCGCTGCACGACGCGCGGGCGACCGTCGACGTGCTCCACGGGCTCATCGGCCGGCTCGGGTCGCTCGGCGTGACGACCTTCGAGGAGCTCGCGTCGTACACGAGCCGGGTCACCCCCGAGCAGCGCCGCAAGCGCCACCTCGCCCGCGACCTGCCCAACGTGCCCGGCGTCTACGTCTTCAAGGACGGCCAGGGCCGCCCGCTCTACGTCGGGGTCTCCGTCGACATCCGCACCCGGGTGGGCTCGTACTTCACCGCCTCCGAGCAGCGCTCGCGGATGTCGGAGATGGTGCGCATCGCCGAGTCCGTGACCCCGATCCCCTGCGCGACGACCCTCGAGGCGCGGGTGCGCGAGCTGCGTCTCATCGCCTCGGCCAAGCCCCGCTACAACCGGCGCTCCCGTCACCCCGAGCGGGCGTGGTGGGTCCGGCTCACCGACGAGCCCTTCCCCCGCCTGTCCGTCGTCAAGCGGGTGCACGCCGGCGACGAGGAGTGGATGGGCCCCTTCCGCTCGAAGAGCTCGGCCGACGAGGCGGTCCAGGCCCTGCACGAGGTCGTCCCGCTGCGGCAGTGCCTGGTCCGGATCAGCCCCACCCGGCGCAGCTCGCCGTGCGTGCTCGCCGACATGGGCCGCTGCGCCGCGCCGTGCATCGGCGGGGTCGACGTCGAGGGATACGGCCGCACGGTCGCCCAGGCCCGCACCGCGCTGCGCGGCGACGCCCGTCCCGTCCTCGCCGGGCTCCAGGCCCGGATGAGCGAGCTGTCCGGGCAGGAGCGCTACGAGGACGCCGGCACCGTGCGCGACCGGCTCGCGGCTCTCGTGCGCGGCGTCGCCCGCAGCCAGCGCGCCAGCCCGCTGCTCGCGACCGCCGAGCTCGTCGCCGCCCGGCGCTCGCCGGTGGGCGGGTGGGACCTCGTGTGCATCCGGCACGGACGCCTGGCCGGCAGCACGAGCGCCCCGCGCGGCGCCGACCCGATGCCGTACGTCGAGGCCCTGCGCGCGAGCGCCGAGGTCGTGCCCCCGCCGGCCGTCCCGGGCGACTCCGCCCTGCCCGACGAGACCGAGCTGCTGCTGCGCTGGCTCGAGGAGCCGGGCACCCGGGTCGTCGACATCGAGGGCACGTGGACCTGCCCCGTGGGGGGCGCCGCGGCAGCGCAGGACGAGCTGGCCCCTGCCCTAGGCTGGGCGTCGTGATCACCGCCATCGTCCTCATCAACGCCGACGTCGACCGCATCCCCGAGGTCGCGCAGAGCATCGCCGAGATCGACGGCGTGAGCGAGGTCTACTCCGTCGCCGGGGACGCCGACCTCATCGCGATGGTGCGGGTCAGCCAGCACGAGGAGCTCAACGACGTCATCGCCGACCGGCTCAACAAGGTCACGGGCATCATCGGCACGTCGACGCACATCGCATTCCGCACCTACAGCCGTCACGACCTCGACGCGGCCTTCAGCCTCGGCCTCGAGGGCTGAGCCCGCGGGCGCACCGGGCACCCGCTCCGGCGGGGTTCGTCAGCCCGCGAGACGGCGGCTGGCCTCGGCCCACCGACCGAGCGCGGCCTCGCCCCGCCCGTCGTCGAGGACCTCGGCGATCGTCTCGACCGAGCGCGCGATGGCAGCGACCGGGTCCTCGACCGCGGAGCCGCCGGCACTCGCGAGGGCGTGCGCCGCACCGGCGTTGAGCAGCACCGCGTCGCGCGCCGGCACCTGCTCGCCGCGCAGGACGGCCCGGGCCACCTCGGCGTTCGCGGCGCCGTCACCGCCGCGCAGCTCGGCCAGGGAGCGCCGGGTCACCCCGACGTCCTCCGGCTCGACGCGTCCGGGGGTGACCTCGCCGTCGTGCACCCACCACAGCTGCGAGGGCCCGGCGGGGCTCAGCTCGTCGAGGCCGTCCTCGCCGCGGAAGACGACGGCCTCGCGCCCGCGCGCGGCGAAGACCCCGGCGATGAGCGGGGCGAAGCGCGCGTTGGCGACACCGATGGCGGAGTAGCGCGGCTGCGCCGGGTTCGTCATCGGGCCGAGCAGGTTGAAGGCCGTGGGCACGGCGAGCCCGGCGCGAGCCGGTGCGGCGTGCCGCATCGAGGGGTGGAAGGCGTTGGCGAAGCAGAAGGTGATGCCCGCCTCGAGCGCGACGGCGCGGACTGCGTCGTGCGAGAGCGTGAGCGAGACGCCGAGCCGCTCGAGGACGTCGGCGGAGCCGGACGAGGACGACACCGCACGGTTGCCGTGCTTGACGACCGTGAGCCCGGCGCCGGCGAGGGCGATGGCCGACATCGTCGAGATGTTGACGGTGTTGAGCCGGTCGCCACCGGTGCCGACGATGTCGACGGTCTCACCGGGCACGTCGATGCGCACGGCGCGCGCGAGCATCGCGTCGACGAGACCCTCGAGCTCGGCGACGCTCTCCCCCTTCGCCCGCAGGGCCACGAGGAAGCCGGCGACGGCGATCGGGTCGGCCTCGCCGGCCATCACCTGGTCCATCGCCCAGCGGGCGCGCTGGGTCGTGAGGTCCTCGCCCTCGATGAGGGTCGTGAGGATGTCGGGCCAGCTCTCGTCCGGGACGGTGCTCGTAGAGGACGCCGCCGGGACCTGGGTCACGCGGTCAGCCCGCGTCGGGGCCGTCGACCGGCCGGGCCACGTCGTCCGAGCCGCCACGGGCCAGGGCGGCCACGGCGTCGGCGAGGGCGATCGGGTCGAGCGGGTGCGGCACGACGGCGTCGGCGAGCGACCACGTCGCGAGCCAGCCGTCCTGGGGGCGCCCGGTGAGGACGAGGACGGGCGGGCAGCGGTAGACCTCGGACTTCAGCTGGCGGCACAGACCCATGCCACCGGTCTTGGCCGCCTCGCCGTCGAGGATCAGCAGGTCGAAGCCGCCGGCGTCGACCGCCTCGACCACCGCGGGGGCCGTCGCGCACTCGTGCCAGGAGACGACCTCGACGTCGCGTGCCGGTCGGCGACCGACCGCCGCGCGGACGGTGTCGCGCACCGTGATGTCGTCGCTGTGGAGCAGGACGGTGACCTGCCGCGCCGCGGCGGTGGGACCGGTGGTCGCCACGGTGCTGCCGGGCGTCGCAGAGGAAGCGCTCATGGGCCCAGATGGTACCCGCGAGCCGTTCGCCGCACGTCACACGGGGGGTGCGCGCACATGGCCCGCCCCGTCGGACATAATGACGACGTGGCCACTGCTCAATCACTCTCCCCGACCGCGCCCGCGCCGCTGCCGTCGGACCCCATGACGGGACCGGTCAGCCGGCCCAACATGGTCTCCGTCGGGACGATCGTGTGGCTCTCCAGCGAGCTGATGTTCTTCGCGGGTCTCTTCGCGATGTTCTTCACGCTGCGCGCGACCCGACCGGACCTCTGGGCCGAGCGGGTCCCGATCCTCGACGTCCAGTACGCCGCGATCAACACCCTGATCCTCGTGGTCTCCTCGGTGTGGTGCCAGCTCGGCGTGCTCAAGGCCGAGGACGGCATCCCCTCGCGCACCGGCAGCCTGCTGCAGGTCGGCCAGTGGGGCATGCGTGAGTGGTACGTGCTCACCTACATCTTCGGCTCGGTCTTCGTCGCCGGTCAGGTGACGGAGTACGCGAAGCTCGTGAGCGAAGGGGTGACGATGTCCGCCGACGCGTGGAGCTCGGTCTTCTACCTCACGACCGGTCTGCACGGCATCCACGTGACGGGCGGGCTCATCGCCTTCCTGCTCATCATCGGCCGCACCTTCACGACGAGGCACTACAGCCACTCCCAGGCCACGGGAGCGGTCGTCACCTCGTACTACTGGCACTTCGTCGACGTCGTGTGGATCGCGCTCTTCGCCGCGATCTACCTGCTGGGCTGAGCAGCGCCATGACCTCGACCGACTCCCCCACCAGGACAGGACGACGCATGCCCTCGATCAACCGCCGCCACCCCGCTGCCCTGGCGCTGCTGATCCTCTTCGGCCTCTTCTTCGCCGGCACCGCGTACGCCGCGGTCTCCCCCTCGCAGGCCGACGCCAGCGCGACGAGCCGCAGCTCGGTCGACGACGTCGCCGAGGGCAAGAAGCTCTTCACCGCCAACTGCGCCACGTGCCACGGCACGAACGGCCTCGGCATCGACGAGAAGGGCCCGAGCCTGGCCGGCGTCGGCGCCGCCTCCGTTGACTTCCAGGTCGCCACCGGTCGCATGCCCCTGGCCAAGCCCGGTGTGCAGGCCCCCCGCGTGGAGCAGGTGAAGTTCACCCAGGAGGAGATCGACCAGATGGGGGCCTACGTCGCCTCCCTCGGCGCCGGTCCCGCGGTGCCCGAGGAGGAGTACACCGACGCCTCGAAGGGGGATGCCGGCAAGGGCGGCGAGATCTTCCGCGTCAACTGCGCCATGTGCCACAACTCCGCCGGCGCCGGTGGCGCGCTGACCCGTGGCAAGTACGCCCCCGCCGTCGCGGGCGTCGAGGGTCGCCACGTCTACGAGGCCATGCTCACCGGCCCCCAGTCGATGCCCGTCTTCAACGACGCGAACCTCACCCCCGAGGACAAGCGCGACGTCATCGCCTACATCCAGGCCCAGCAGGACGCGGGCAACCCCGGCGGCAACCCGCTCGGGTCGCTCGGTCCCGTCCCCGAGGGTCTCTTCATCTGGACGATCGGCCTCGGCGGCCTCGTCGCCGCCGCCGTCTGGCTCGGGCAGAAGTCCGCCTGAGCCCCCGCCACGACTGATCAGAGAAGGACCAAGACGATGACCGACCACACTCCCGAGTCAGAGCACACCGCGGGGACCGCGGTGCGCCTGGACCAGGGCCACGTGCAGGGCACCGGCGGGGTGCCGGACCGCTTCGAGAACCCCGGCCTGCCGCCGCACGTCCACCGCGCCGCCGACCTCGACGACCGAGCCGCTCGCCGCGCCGAGCGCATCGTCGCCGGGCTCTTCGGCCTGTCGATGGTCGGCACCCTGATCTTCCTCGTCGCCTACTTCCTCGTCGACGTCGAGACCCAGACCTTCGTGCCCGTCGTCGGCCGCACGAGCCTGTCGAACGTCCTGCTCGGCGTGGGCCTGGCGCTCGCGCTGCTCGGCATCGGTCTCGGTGCCGTCCAGTGGGCCAAGACGCTCATGCCCGACGAGGAGAGCGTCGAGGAGCGCCACCCGCTGCGCAGCAGCCAGGAGGCCCGTGACGGCTTCGTCGAGACGATGATGGAGGGCGGCGAGAAGGCCCAGCTGACCCGTCGTCCGATCCTCAAGGGCGCCTTCCTGGGCTCCATGGCCCTCTTCCCGCTGCCGCTCGTCCTCCAGGTCGCCGGCAGCCTGGGGCCCCTGCCCAAGAACGACCTGTCCGTCACGTGGTGGAACGGCCGCCGTGACGAGCAGACCGGTCTCATCGTCAAGCCGGAGAAGAAGCTCCGCCTGATGACGGACCCCGAGAACAAGCCGATCCGTCCCGGCGAGGTGACGATCGGCTCGGTCTTCCACGTCATGCCGGAAGGCCTGCTGGAGGAGCACGGGACGCAGAAGCTCACCGAGAAGGGCAAGGCCGCGGTCTTGCTCATGCGTCTCAAGCCGGAGGACTTCCAGGACACCCCTGGGGGCCGCAAGGCACAGGAGTGGGGTTACCAGGGCATCGTCGCCTACTCCAAGATCTGCACCCATGTCGGGTGCCCCGTCGGGTTGTACGAGCAGACCACGCACCACCTCCTCTGCCCGTGCCACCAGTCCACCTTCGACGTCACCAATGACTGCGAAGTCATCTTCGGACCGGCCAAGCGTCCGCTGCCGCAGCTGAAGATCACCGTCGAGAACGGCTACCTCGTCGCCGACCAGCCCTTCCAGGAACCGGTCGGACCGAGCTTCTGGGAGCGTGAGTCCTGATGAGCACCACAGCACGACCTGCCGACGCCCTGCGTGCAGGCGACAGCCCCCGCAGCACCTCCACCTCACCCGGTCTGAAGAAGGTCGGCGGCGTCGCCGGCTGGATCGACGACCGCACCGGCTCCGCCAAGGGCGTGGGCTACCTCATGAAGAAGGTCTTCCCCGACCACTGGTCCTTCATGCTCGGCGAGATCGCGATGTACTCGATGATCATCTGCCTGCTGACCGGTGTCTTCCTCACCCTGTGGTACGACCCCACGCACGGCGAGGTCATCTACGACGGCTCGTACGTGCCGCTGCAGGGCGTCGAGATGTCGCGGGCCTACGCCTCGACGCTCGACATCTCCTTCGACGTCAAGGGCGGTCTGCTCATCCGGCAGATCCACCACTGGGCGGCCCTGCTCTTCATCGTCTCGCTCTCGGTTCACATGCTGCGCGTCTTCTTCACCGGCGCCTTCCGCAAGCCCCGTGAGATCAACTGGACCATCGGCTGCCTGCTGTCGATGCTCGCCCTCATCGAGGGCTTCGCCGGCTACTCCCTGCCCGACGACCTGCTCTCGGGCACCGGTCTTCGCGCGGCGCAGGGCTTCATGCTCAGCGCGCCGGTCATCGGCAGCTACCTCAGCTACGCGGTCTTCGGCGGCGGCTTCCCGGGCGAGGACATCATCCCGCGCCTGTACTCGGTGCACATCCTGCTGCTCCCGGCGATCCTCGTCGCGCTCTTCACGGCGCACATCGTGCTCGTCGCGCTGCAGAAGCACACCCAGTACCCCGGTCCGGGTCGCACGAACGACAACGTCGTCGGCTTCCCCGTCATGCCGGTCTACGCGGCCAAGGCCGGTGGCTTCTTCTTCATCGTCTTCGGTGCCCTGGCCCTGATGTCCTCCCTCGTGCAGATCAACGCGGTGTGGGTCCACGGGCCCTACGACCCGAACGCGACGACCGCCGGTGCCCAGCCCGACTGGTACATGGGCTTCGCCGACGGCGCGCTGCGTCTGCTGCCCGGCTGGCTGGAGTTCACGACCTTCGGATACACGTGGAGCCTCAACGTCGCCATCGGCGCGCTGCTGCTCATCCCGGTGATGTACGGCGTCATGGGCGCCTACCCCTTCATCGAGTCGTGGGTCACCGGTGACAAGCGCGAGCACCACCTGCTCGACCGCCCGCGCAACCGTCCGGTGCGCACGGGCATCGGCATGGCCGGTCTGACCTTCTACGGCGTGCTCCTCTTCGCCGCGAGCAACGACATCATGGCGATCAAGTTCCACATGTCGATCAACGACATCACCCACATCCTGCGGGTGCTCGTCTTCGTCGGCCCGATCATCGCCTTCTGGGCGACGAAGCGGATCTGCCTGGCGCTGCAGCGTCACGACCGCGAGACCGTGCTCCACGGTCGCGAGACCGGTCGCATCGTGCGTGGCCCTGGTGGCGACTTCCACGAGGTGCACGAGCCGCTCGACCCGTACACCCGCTGGACGCTCGTGCAGCACGACCCGGCCACCCCGCTGGAGCTCGAGTCCGGTGTCGACGCCAACGGCGTCGAGCGCAAGGGTGCGGGCAAGCGCAAGGCCCGTGCGGCGCTGTCCCGCTTCTACTACTCCGGTGCGGTCAACCCCGTCACCCCGGCCGAGCTCGAGGCGGCGCACCACGACGGTCGCAGCCACGAGGCCATCGAGCCGGCGCAGGAGCAGGAGCGGCGCACCGTCGAGGCCGGCGAGCGCTGAGCGGCCATCCCGACGCAGGGGGCCCGGAGGTGACCACCTCCGGGCCCCTTCGTCGTGCCCAGGCGGCCTCGAGCGCGCCGGTGGCGGTCATGGTCGTCGTCCTCGCGGTGCTCGGCATGTTCGGGCCGCTGTCGATCGACACCCCCTTCCCCGCCTTCACCCAGATGGGCCGTGACCTCGGTGTCGGCAGCACCGCGCTGCAGCAGGTCGTCAGCGTCTACCTGCTCTCCTTCGCCGCCATGAGCCTCTTCCACGGCCCGCTGAGCGACGCGGTGGGGCGCAAGCCCGTCATGGTCGGCGGGGCGGTCGTCTACGCCCTCGCCTCCGTCGGTGCCGCCCTCTCCCCCTCGCTGCCCGTCCTGCTGCTGTGCCGCGCCCTCCAGGGCGCCTCGGCGGGTGCGGGCACCATCGTCTCGCGCACGGTCGTGCGCGACCTCTACGAGGGACCCCGGGCCCAGCAGCTGATGAGCGTCATCGCCATGGTCTTCGGCGTCGGCCCGGCGATCGCCCCCCTCATCGGCGGCTGGTTGCTCCACCTCGGCCCGTGGCCGGTGATCTTCTGGTTCCTCGCGCTCTTCGGTGTCCTCATCGCTGCCGCGGTCGTGCTCCTCCTGCCCGAGAGCCACCCCGTCGAGCGGCGCACCCCCCTTCGCGTCGGGAGCGTCCTGGGCAACGTCGCCGCGGCCGCCCGAGACGGACGCTTCCTCGTCCTGTGCGGGGCCAACGCCTTCTCCTTCGCCGCGCAGTTCCTCTACATCGCCGGAGCACCGATCGTCGTGGTCGAGATCCTCGGGCTCGGGGAGCAGGACTTCTGGCAGCTCTTCGTGCCGATGGTCGTCGCGATGGTGAGCGGCTCCTTCGTCGGCGGACGGCTCGCCGAGCGCGTGCCCGGCCCCCGGCTCGTCGCCAGCGCCCAGGTCGTCGCCGTCACCGGTGCGGTCGTGGCCGTCGTCCTCGCCGCCACCCCGGGCACGTCGGCGCAGATGCCCTACGCCCTCGTCGGTCTCGTCATGGTCTCCTTCGCGACCGGTCTGTCGCTGCCCGTCTACCAGATCGCTCTGCTCGACGCCTTCCCGCGCGCGCGGGGCACCGCCGCGTCCGTGAGCACCTTCCTCATGCTGCTGCTCAACTCGGCGCTCGCCGGTCTCGTCGCGCCGCTCGCCGGGGTGTCGATGCTCGCCTTCACCTCCACCAGCCTCGGTCTGCTGCTCCTCGGGGTGGCCCTGTGGTGGCTGCACCGGTGGGCGGACCCCGACCGGCGTGCGCAACCCGCCACCGAGCGGGCGGCGGCGTAGTGGAGGCCGTCGACGACGCGACCTTCGAGACGGTCGTGCACGAGGCGCTCGACGCCGTGCCCGAGCAGCTGATGCGGATGGCCGACAACCTCGCGATCTTCGTCGAGGACGAGCCCACCGAGGAGCACCTCGACCCCACGCTGCCCCCCGCCGAGGCGGCCGACCTGCTCGGCATCTACCTCGGCACCCCGCTCACGGAGCGCGACGCCTGGTGGGCGGCTGGGTCGCTGCCGGACCGGGTCGTCCTCTTCCGGGGGCCGCTCACCCGGATGTGCGAGGACCTCGACGAGCTGCGCGAGGAGGTCGCGATCACCGTCGTGCACGAGATCGCGCACCACTTCGGGATCGACGACGCCCGCCTCCACGCCCTCGGCTGGGGCTAGCCCCGATCAGCGCAGGGCGCTCTGCTCCTGCCACCCGGCGTAGTCGTACTGCCACACCCCGATGCCCTCGGTGGGCTGGAACTCCCGCGAGGAGCCGGTGAAGTCCACCGGGTCGCCCGGGATGGAGCTCTCGTACATCCAGCGAGCGGCGGCGGGCGCGAGGTTGACGCACCCGTGCGAGACGTTGCTCGAGCCCTGCGCGTCGACCGACCACGGCGCGGAGTGCAGGAACTCCCCCGTCCAGGTCACCCGGACGTTCCAGTCGGTGTCGATCTTGTAGTAGCCCGGCTCGCCCTTGTGGATCCCGATCGTCTCGGAATCCATCGTCATCTCCGCCTGCTTGCCGATGACGACCTTCATCCCCGACCGGGTCTCGGTCTGCGGGCCCGGCTTGCCGCTGGAGACGGGGAAGGAGCGCACCGTCTCGCCGCCACGCGTGACGCGCAGGCGGTGCTTCGCGATGTCGACCGTCGTCAGCTGCTCCCGACCGATGGTCATCGTGCCGGAGACGTCGCTGCCGACCCACTTGTCCTCGCCGGTCTGGAAGCCGGTGAGCGGGGCGTCGAGGGTCACCGTCGTGCCGGGCTTCCAGAAGCTCTTCGGGCGCCACATGAGCTGGCGGTCGTCGAGCCACCCCCACGACCCCTGCGTGCGCGGCGAGGTCGTCACCGTGACGGCCTTCTCGATCGCGCGACGGTAGCGGGCGGAGGTCACGGCGGAGTCGAACTGGAGGCTCACCGGCATCGCGACGCCGACGGTCTGCCCGTCGTAGACCATCCCGTAGGTCGCGGTGACCGCGGGCTCGTGGGTGCGGAAGGTCGAGCGCGAGGTGCGCTCGACGCCGTCCGGGCCGGTGCTGCGCGTCGTCACGGAGTACCTCGACCCCGGCGCAAGACGACCCGTGCTCGTCCACTGCGAGCCCGTGACGCGTCCTTCGACCGCGCTCCCGCCAGCGGTGCGCACCGTCACGCCGTCGAGCTGCCCGGTCATCGCCTGGACGGTCACCGGCTGGTCGGGCATGACGTCACGGGCCCCGTCAGCAGGTGAGAGCTTGAGCCGGGCGGGCCGGGCGGGTGCCGACGTCGTGCTGGACGTCTGCCCGTCGGTCGACCCGCTCGTGCCCGAGCCCGTCGCGCCCGCCGTCCCGGTGCCCTCGGCCCCCGACGTGCACCCGGCCAGCAGCAGGCCTGCTGCCGCACCGTACGCGGCCCAGCGGCCGCCCTTCGCTCCCCTGCTCATCGAGGTGCCCCTCTCCCCTGCTCGTGCGGCCCCTGCGGGCCCGGTCCGCCGGACGACGACGCCGCGGCGACCTCGACCGGTGGTCGTGGTCGCCGCGGCGTCAGCCGGCATGCGTGCTCAGTGGGCGTGCTCGCCCTTGTAGTACTCGAAGACCCAGCCGACGAGGGCGAAGACGCCGAAGACCGCGCCCAGGACCGCGACCCAGATGCCGACGGCGACACCGAGGAAGATGATCGACCCGGACAGCGCCAGCCACAGCGGCCACCACGAGTACGGGGCGAAGGAGCCGTAGCTGCCGGCCTGCTGCTCGATCTCGCCGTCGAGGTCGTCCTCGGGGCGAAGGGGGAGCTTCGCGGCCGTCTTGGCCAGGTAGAAGGCGATCATCACGCCGAGACCACCGGCGAGGTAGAGCCCGACGAACCCGACCGGCTCGTCCCACTGCGTCACCAGGCCGTAGATCGTGGCGACGAGGAAGAAGAAGACGGCGAGGATGCCGAAGAGCTTGTACTCGGGCTTCATGCGTTGTCCTCACGGGTCGAGCGGACCGTGGCCGTCGCCGGGTCGCCGGCAGCGCTCGGGGTGAGCGCACGGGGCGCGTACTCCGGGTGGTGCAGGTCGAAGGCCGGGCGCTCGGAGCGGATCCGGGGGATCGAGGTGAAGTTGTGCCGCGGGGGCGGGCACGAGGTGGCCCACTCCAGCGAGGCGCCGTAGCCCCACGGGTCGTCCTGGTTGACGTCCGGTGCGGTCGTCTGCGTCTTCCACACGTTGTAGAAGAAGGGGAAGAACGAGATCGCGAGGATGAAGGCGCCGACCGTGGAGATCTGGTTGGCCAGCTGGATGTTGTCCTCGGGCATGTAGTCGGCGTAACGACGCGGCATGTTCTGCACACCCAGCCAGTGCTGGATGAGGAAGGTCATGTGGAAGCCGATGAAGAGCAGCCAGAAGTGCCACTTGCCGAGGGCCTCGTCGAGCATCTTGCCGGTGAACTTCGGCCACCAGAAGTACATCGCCGCGAAGAAGCTGAAGACGATGGTGCCGAAGAGCACGTAGTGGAAGTGCGCGACGACGAAGTACGTGTCCGACACGTGGAAGTCCAGGGCGGGGCTGGCAAGGATGATGCCCGTCAGACCACCGAAGAGGAAGGTCACGAGGAAGCCGATCGTCCAGATCATCGGCGTGTCGAAGACGAGCTTGCCGCCCCACATCGTGCCGATCCAGTTGAAGAACTTCACGCCTGTCGGGACCGCGATGAGCATCGTCATGATCGCGAAGAACGGCAGGAAGACCTGGCCGGTGACGTACATGTGGTGGGCCCACACCGAGACCGACAGCGCCGCGATGGCGATCGTCGCGAAGACGAGCGTCTTGTAGCCGAAGATCGGCTTGCGCGAGAAGACCGGGATGATCTCGGAGACGATGCCGAAGAACGGCAGGGCGAGCACGTAGACCTCTGGGTGCCCGAAGAACCAGAAGAGGTGCTGCCAGAGCAACGTCCCCCCGCTCTCCGGCTGGAAGATGTGCCCGCCGAAGCGCCGGTCCACGCCCAGGCCGATGAGCGCGGCCGCGAGGACCGGGAAGGCCATGAGGATGAGGATCGAGGTGATGAGCACGGTCCACGTGAAGATCGGCATCCGGAACATCGTCATGCCGGGTGCGCGCATGCACAGGATCGTCGTGATGAAGTTGACGGCACCGAGGATCGTGCCGAAGCCACCGAGCGCGAGGCCCCAGACCCACAGGTCGCCGCCGAGACCGGGGCTGTAGGTCGGGTTCGACAGCGGGGTGTACGCGGTCCAGCCGAAGCTCGCGGCGCCGCCCGGGGTGAGCAGACCGGCGCCGGCGATGACACCGCCGAAGAGGTAGAGCCAGTACGCGAACATGTTCAGCCGCGGGAAGGCGACGTCAGGGGCGCCGATCTGCAGCGGCATGAGCGCGTTGGCGAAGCCGGCGAAGGCCGGGGTCGCGAAGAGCAGGAGCATCACCGTGCCGTGCATGGTGAACATCTGGTTGAACTGCTCGGGGTTGTCGACCACCTGCAGACCGGGGGCCCACAGCTCGGCGCGGATGACGAGGGCCATCACGCCACCGATGAGGAACCACAGGAAGGAGGTGACGAGGTAGAGGTTGCCGATGACCTTGTGGTCGGTCGTCGTCAGGTACTTGTAGGCCTGCGTGCCGGCCCGCTCGCGCCTCATGACGCGGCGGTCCTCGGAGTCGGTCGTCCGGTTGACGATCCCGGTGATGCCGGACATCAGCGTGCCCCTTCCTCGAGCAGTTCGGCCTCGCCCGGCGCGAGCTTCTCGCGGTTGAGGTCGGTGGGCAGCAGCCCGGTCTGGCCCTTCGCCTCGAGGTCGGCCATGTGCTGGTCGAACTCCTCCTGGCTGACGACCTTGACGTTGAAGAGCATCTGGCTGTGGTAGGCGCCGCAGAGCTCGGCGCACTTGCCCTGGAAGGTGCCGGTCTCGGTCGGGGTGACCTGGAGGCGGTTGACCAGGGAGGGGTTGAGGTC
Organism: Janibacter melonis; assembly: GCF_020567375.1. GTDB lineage: Bacteria > Actinomycetota > Actinomycetes > Actinomycetales > Dermatophilaceae > Marihabitans > Marihabitans melonis. Next base: position 488,928 of record NZ_JAJBZM010000001.1, read on the forward strand.
CATCTTCTCGAGGAAGGCGGGGACCCAGAAGGAGTGGATGACGTCACGCGAGGTGAGCTGGAACTCGACGCGCTTGTCGACCGGCACGTAGAGCGTCGGCAGCGTCTCCTCGACACCCGGCTTGCCGTCGAGCTCGGCCATGAGGCCGCTCTCGTGGACGTCGGCGTCGACGTAGTTGAAGTCCCAGCTCCACTGCTTCGCGGCGACGTTGATCGTCACGTCGGGCGTCTGCGAGACGTCGTGCAGCTCGGACTGCGCCTCCTCGGTGAAGTAGAAGAGCGCACCGACCATGAGGATCGGGACGACCGTGTAGAGGATCTCGAGCGGGACGTTGTACTGGAGCTGGACGGGCAGGCTGCCGTCGTCGTCCTTGCGACGGCGGTACGCCACCATGCACCAGATCGTCAGGCCCCACACGAGGACGCCGACGGCCAGCGCGGCGATCCAGGAGCCGATCCAGAGGTTCTCGACGAGCTTGGACTGCTCCGTCGCCCCCTGGGGCAGGTAGCCGTTGGCAGGGTCGGTGTGGATACCGACGGCGCTGCAGGCCGAGAGCGCGAGAGCGGCGACGGCAAGACCGACGACGCCGATCCGGCGACGAGCTCGACCGATGTGGCGGTCAGGACGAGGCAAGGGACACCAACCTGGGACGGGACGGACAGTGGAACACCAGCAAAGGTACCCCAGCCGGCTGGGAGGTCCGGGACCGGGGGCGCCGCCCGCAGGGGTGTGGCGAGCCCCTGTCGGCCCCCTGTCGCCGAGCGGTCGTCGGCCGCGCCGTCACGAGCCCCACGGCGCCGGCAGGACGGCCCGGGCGAGGTCGGGCTGGGGCTCGCGCAGGGCGGCGGCCAGGCGCCTCGCGTAGGCGGTCCGTGACAGGGTCGTCACGCCGAGAGACTCGAGGTGCTCGGTGGGCCACTGGGTGTCGACGAGAGCAGCAGGACGCGAAGGGGTGAGCACCAGCCCGTCGAGGGCGACGAGGGCGACCTTCGAGGCGTCGTTCACCCGGTGGAACATCGACTCTCCCGCGAAGAGGCCGCCGATCGCCAGGCCGTAGAGACCCCCGACGAGATCCCCTTCGCCGGGTTCCCCCTCCCACACCTCGACGGAGTGCGCCCAGCCGAGGAGGTGGAGGGCCCCGTAGGACAGGCGGACGTCGTCGGTGATCCACGCACCGGGTCGGTCGGGATCGGCGCACGCGGCGACGACGGCGTCGAAGGCGAGGTCGACGCTCACGCGCAGCCGCCGGCAGGAGCGGCGCAGCGAGCGGGTCATCCGCAGCGCGCCGGGCAGCAGCACCCCCCGCTCCTCGGGGCGCCACCAGCCGACGGGCGGGCCACCGAGGTCGCCCACCCCCATGGGGAAGAGACCGTGCCGGTAGGCCTCGAGCACGGTGCCGGGGCGCAGGTCGGCGCCGATCGCCACGAGGTCCTCCCCCGGCGTGTCGCGGACCGAGGCGAGGGGGGGCCCCGCGGGGGGGGGGGGGGCCCGGGGGGGGGGGCCCCCGGGGGGGCGCCCGGGCCAGCCGGGGGGCCCCGGGGGGCCCCCCGCCGCGCCCGCGCCGCCCCCCCCCGCGGGGGGCGGGGGCGCCCCCCCCCCCCCCCCCCCGCCCCCCCGGGCCCCCCCCCCCCCCCCCCGGCGGGTACGGGACCTGCGGGGACCGCGGCGCAGAGCCGCTCGCCCCGGGCGTCACGACGCTCAGGCCGCGGCCGCCAGGGCGTCGACGAGCAGGTCGGCGCTCGCGTCGCCGTACGCCTCGCGGAAGCGGGCGACGAAGTCCTCGCGCCCCAGCTCGTACTCCTGGGTGCCGACGGTCTCGATGACGTAGGTCGCGAGCATCGAGCCCACCTCGGCCGACTCGCGCAGCGGCAGGCCGATGGCGATGCCGGTGATGAAGCCGGCACGGAAGGCGTCGCCGACCCCGGTCGGGTCGGCCTTGCGCACCTCACGGGCAGCGGGGACGACGACCGGCTCGGGCAGCTCGGCGCCGGTGATCCGCACGCCGTCCTTGCCCAGGGTCGTCACCCGGAAGCGCACGCGCGCGGTGATCTCGTCCTGGCTCCAGCCGGTCTTCTGCTCGGTGAGGTGCGACTCGTACTCGTTGGTGATGAGGTACTCGGCCCCCTCGACGAGGTCGCGGATGAAGGCGCCGTCGCTGAAGGCGAGCTGCTGGCTCGGGTCGGCGACGAAGGGGATGCCGCGCTTGCGGCACTCGTCGGTGTGCCGGCGCATGGCCTCGGGGTCGTCGGGGCCGACGAGCACGAGGTCGAGGCCCCCGAGGCGGTCGGCCACGGGCCCGAGCTCGATCTCGCGGGCCTCGGACATCGCGCCCGCGTAGAAGGTCGCGATCTGGGCCATGTCGTCGTCGGTCGTGCACACGAAGCGAGCCGTGTGCTGCGTCTGGGAGACGCGCACGGAGGCGCAGTCGACGCCGTGGCGCTCCAGCCACGAGCGGTAGTCGGCGAAGTCCTCGCCTACGGCCCCGACGAGCACCGGGTGCTGGCCCAGGCGCGCCATGCCGAAGCAGATGTTCGCGGCGACGCCCCCTCGTCGGATGTCGAGCTTGTGAGCGAGGAAGCTCAGCGAGATCTTGTCGAGCTGGTCGACGACGAGGGAGTCGGCGAAACGGCCCGAGAAGGTCATGAGGTGGTCGGTGGCGATGGATCCGGCGATGGCGATGCGCACCGCCGCACTGTATCCGGCGGGTCGCCGCACCCACGGCCCACCACCCGGGGTCGTCGGACCGCCACCGTCGCCGCTCTGTGCTGTGCACCGTCTGGTACTTGACATCGCTAGGTAGCGGGTGGACAGTTGCGCCATGCCCACCCACGACCCGCAGATGCTCAAGGGAGTCCTCGGGCTGCTGCTGCTCAGCGTGCTGTCGACCGGCGACAGCTACGGCTACGGCCTCGTCACCCAGCTGCGCGAGGCCGGCTTCGACGACCTCGCCGAGGGCACGGTCTACCCGGCCCTCACCCGGCTCGAGGGCGCCGGTCTCCTCGCGTCGCACCTCGTGCGCAGCGAGTCCGGCCCGGCCCGCAAGTACTACGGCCTCACCGAGGCCGGCCGGGCCGAGCTCGTCGCGCGGCGCTCCGCCTGGGAGCACCTCGTCTCGTCCGTCCAGACCGCGACCACCGTGTCGCCCACCTCAGGGGAGAGAGCATGACGATCATCGACCGGGCCCGGATCGAGTCCGCGATCCTGCGCTACGACTTCTGGCTCGAGATGCGCGGCGTGCGCGGGTCGCGACGCCGCGACCTGCGACGCGAGCTGCGCGCCAACCTCGCCGAGGCGAGCACCGACGTCGGCACGACCCGCGCGCTCTTCGGCATCGGCTCCCCCAAGGAGCTCGCCTTCGGCGCCACGGAGACCGACCCGACCCGCCCGCGGTGGTCTCAGGCCGCGATGGCCGCGGCCGCCGTCTTCACCGTCGTCCTCTTCGGCTGCGTGCTCACGGCGATCGCCTTCACCTCGGGCGTCGAGGCGAGCGGGGCGACGGGGCGCGAGGTGAGCGGCACGGTCTTCCCGTGGTTCGGGGTCGACTACACCGCCCAGGTCGACCCCGGCCGCAGCTACTCCGCCGGCGCAGGGGGCATCGGCGGGTACCTCCTCGGGCTGCCGCTGCTCACCTTCGTGCTTGTCGCCCAGCCGTGGCGGCTGCTGCGCCGGGGCCACCGCGCGCCCGCGGCCTCCAGCCCGCGGGCCTGAGAGCTCGAGCCGAGGCCCCGGACCCGCAGACGACGACGGGCCCCTCACCGCGAGGTGAGGGGCCCGTCGTGCGTGGTGAGCTCGTGCTCGCTCACCGGCAGCGCTCGATCAGCTGAAGGAGTCGCCGCAGGCGCAGGAGCTGCCGGCGTTGGGGTTGTCGATCGTGAAGCCCTGCTTCTCGATCGTGTCGGCGAAGTCGATCGTCGCACCGGTGAGGTACGGGGCCGACATCCGGTCGACGACGACGCCGACGCCGTCGAAGTCGCGGACGAGGTCGCCGTCGAGGGTGCGCTCGTCGAAGTACAGCTGGTAGATCAGGCCGGAGCAGCCACCGGGCTGCACACCCACGCGCAGGCGGAGGTCGTCGCGACCCTCCTGCTCGAGGAGGGACTTGACCTTGCCAGCCGCGAGGTCGGTGAGCAGCACGCCGTGGGTCTCCTCGGCGGTGGCCTGCTCGGTGGTCGTCGTGACCGTCTCGTCCTGGACGCTCATGGTGATCCTCACGTGTCTCGGGGGGCGGGCGTAGATCCCGTCAGCGGGGTGAACACCGGCGGTGCCGGAGATCTTCCCGCACCCCCAATGTACGTCAGGGCGAGCCGAGGGCGGCAGCCCCGGGGTCGCAGCGCGCGGTCAGCGACCCGGTGACCACGTGGCCGCGACACGGCTGACCCGGGCGGTGAGCCGTGGCACCGGGTCGGCGAGCGAGGCGTCGAGGTCGGCGAGCGACTCGGCGACGGCGTAGACCCCGCTCGCCCCCATCGCCATCGCCTCGCGCCGACCGAGGAGCACCCGGCCGGCGACGACGACGACGGGCGTGCCGTGGCGGCCCGCCGCGGTGCACACGCCGCTGACGACCGTGCCCTGGCGCGACTGCCAGTCCAGGCAGCCCTCGCCGGTGAGGACGAGGTCGGCCGCGCCGACGAGCATGTCGACCCCGACCGCCTCCAGCGTCGTGTCGACGCCGCTCACGCGCCGGGCGCCGAGGACGAGCAGCGCGTAGCCGATCCCACCGGCGGCGCCGGCCCCTGGCTCGCGGTCGAGCCGGCGAGGTCGGCCGGTCAGCAGGTCGGTCGGCGCCGGGTGCGCCGCGGTCACGGCGGCGACGAGGTGCCCGAGGGCGCCCTCGAGGTCCTGGGCGAGCTGCGGGCTGGCGCCCTTGTCCTCGGCGTGGCTCGCGCTCGCCCCGTCGAGACCGAGCAGCGGCACGTCGACGTCGGTCGCCGCGACGAGCTCGACGTCGCGCAGGGCCTCGCGGGCCCGGGGCACGACGTCGACGAGGTCGTCGGGCGCCACCGCGCCGAGGGCCAGCCCCCCACGGGTGAGCGTGCCCTCCTCGAGCCCGGCGAGGACGGCGAGCATCCCGGCGCCGGCGTCGTTGGTGGCCGACCCGCCGAGCCCGACGACGACCCGGTCGGCGCCCGTCTCGACCGCGGCGAGGACGAGCTCGCCCAGACCGGCGGAGGTCGTCACCGCGGGGTCGCGCTCGTTGGCCTCGAGGAGGTGCAGCCCAACGGCCTGGGCGCTCTCGACCCAGGCCGTGCGCCGCTCGCCGTCGGTCGTCACGAGGACCGTCGCGGGCACCGGCCGGCCGAGCGGGTCGCCGACGGTGACGAGCACGCTCTCGCCGCCGATGGCACCGGCGAGGACGTCGAGGAATCCTGGACCGCCGTCGGACAGGGGCAGCAGGGTCAGCAGGTCGTCAGGGGCGGCGCGGCGCCACCCCTGTGCCATCGCCTCCGCCGCCTGGGTCGCGGTGAGCGTGCCGGTGAAGGCGTCGGGGGCGATGAGGACGTGCACGGGAGGTGACTGTACCGAGCGGGCTCAGCCTGCGTCCGGCCCCAGGGCGCCGCCGCGCTCGGCAGGTCGTCCGGTGTCGCGGACGAGGTAGAGCCACGGGAAGGCCCGGCAGCCGACCTGCCACCCGTCCCTGGCGTAGTGCTCGGCGGGACGGCTCCACACGACGCGGCGGTGCTCCCACTGCGTGTCCGTGCGCTCGACGAGGTGGTAGAACATGCCCGCGCCGACGGTGCGCCAGCCCTGCCGACCGGCGATCTCGAGCTCGGCGAGCTCGTCGAGCGCGGTCACCGGACCGAGCCGGCGTCGCTGCCCGGTCGTCCCCGCGCCGGGCTCTGCGGCGCCGCCACCGGGGTCGGTCTCGGATCCGAAGCGCTGCTGCACCGCCTGACGGCTCAGGCCGAGCACTCCCCCGATGGCCGCCCAGCTGTGCCCGTGGGCCCGGGCGGCGGCGACCGCCTGGCGCAGCAGGTCTCGGGTCACCTCGTCGGCCTGGGCGGCCCGACCGACGATGGCGAGGTGATCGTCAGCCCGCTCGGGGTCGACCCCTTCGCCGAGGACGGCCCGCCCGACCCGGTCGGCGAGCCCCGGGTCGACGACCTGCACCCGGTCGCTCACCGCTCGTCCGCCCCGTCACGGCTGGGCAGCCACATGCCGTCCTCGTCCGGGTCTGCGTCCGAGGACCACAGCCGACGGCCGAGGAGGTAGGCGCCGCCGACCATGAGCGCGACGGTCGCGCCCTGGAAGGCGCCATGGACGAACCCCGAGTCGACGACGAGGCTGCCGACGAAGGTGAGCGCCCCGAGGGCCACGAAGGTCAGGCCCGACCGCGTGAGGAGGGAGACGTGCCGAGGAGTCATGCGTCAACCTTAAGTTGACGCACGGCGGAGCGTCAACGTCTCGTTGACAAAGAAGTCGTCAGGTGGTGCGCACGAGCCCGGTCGCCGGGTCGACGTGCGGGTTGTGCTCGACCGGCACCCGCTCGCCCTCGGGCACCGGACCGGGGGCGGTCGCCCCCGGAGCGAAGGGGGACCCCCCGAGCGCCTCGCGTCCGTGCGGCTCGGCCCAGCCCGACAGGTCCGGCCCGAGGGGCACGACGCCGGTGGGGTTGATGTCGCGGTGGACGCCGTAGTAGTGCGCCTTGATGTGCACGAAGTCCGTCGTGTCGCCGAAGCCGGGCGTGGTGAAGAGGTCGCGCGCGTACGCCCACAGGACGGGCATCTCGGTGAGCTTCGAGCGGTTGCACTTGAAGTGACCGTGGTACGCGGCGTCGAAGCGGGCGAGGGTCGTGAAGAGCCGCACGTCGGCCTCGGTGATGTGCTCGCCGACGAGGTAGCGCCGGGTGGACAGACGCTCCTCGAGCCAGTCCATGGCCGTCCACAGCCGCTCGTAGGCGGCGTCGTAGGACTCCTGCGTGCCGGCGAAGCCGCAGCGGTACACCCCGTTGTTGACCTCGGTGTAGACCCGCTTGTTGACCTCGTCCATCTCGGCCCGCAGCTCCTCGGGCCACAGGTCGGGCGCTCCCTCGCGGTGGTGCTCACGCCACTGCCCAGACATGTCGTAGGTGATCCACGGGAAGTCGTTGGTCACGACCTGGCCGGAGGGGATGTCGACGACGGCCGGGACCGTGATGCCGCGCGGGTAGCCGGGCACCCGCGCCTCGTACGCGTCCTTGATCCGCGGGATCTGCAGCACCGGGTCGAGGTGCCCCTCGTCGAGGTCGAAGGTCCAGCTGTCGGCGTCGTGGGTCGGACCGGCCACCCCCATGGAGATGGCGTCCTCGAGCCCCAGCAGGCGGCGCACGATGATCGCGCGGTTGGCCCACGGGCAGGCGCGGGCCACGACGAGGTGGTAGCGACCGGCCTCGACCGGCCACTCCTGCTCCCCCACCGGCATGTCGCTCCCGGGCCCCTTCGCGGGGTCGGGCTCGGCGAGGATGCGGTCGCCGATGTAGTTGGTGTCCCGGGTGAAGTCCTGCTCGACGTAGCTGCCCTGTGCCATGCCGCTCACCCTAGATGTCGTGACCGGTCGCCTCGCCGGTCGCGCGCCGCCCGTTGTCGGTGGTTGCCCCTAGCGTTGGTCCATGGCACCGACGCCGGCTCCGACCACCCCGATCAGGGGTGTGTGGTCCGTGCCCACGGGCAGTGCCGCGGGCGGCTGGACCTGTGCTGGTCCGGCTCCCGGCGTCCCGATCCGACAGGCGACCGCTGCTGGTGCCGGCACCGCGCCCGACGACCCGCTCACCTGGGCCGAGCGCCGCGACGTCCTCGACGCCGCGGTGCGGGCCCTGCGCGGTCTGAGCAGCGCGATCCACCAGGCCAACGGACCCGAGCTCATGGAGGTCATGGGCGTCCTGGACGAGCTGACCACCCTGGCCGCCGCTGGGCGCTACGTCGTCACCGCGCAAGCCCACGAGCGTGGTGAGGTCGCCCAGTCAGACGCCCCGTCCCTGCCCGCCTGGGTCAGGGAGCACGCGCCGAGCACCCGCCAAGGTGGGTGCGGCACCATCGCCCAGGCCGTGCTCGACCTGTCCCGACCCGCCAACACCCTGCTGCGCGACGCCGTCGAGGACGGCACCCTGACGCTGCCCGTCGCGCGCACCGTCATCACCGAGATCTCCCGGATCGAGTCCCGCCTGGTCGACGGAGCCCGCGACAGCGTCCTGACCGCGATGATCGAGATGGGCCACCTGCACGGCTCCCCCGGGGTGCGATCCGTGTGCCCCGAGCTCCTCGCCCGCCACGGGATCCCCGGCGAGCTCGACACCGAGCACGACCGGCTCCGCCGCGCCCGGGCCCTGTCCCGGCCCGTCGTCGACGACGGGCTGCACGAGTACCGCCTCGTCCTCGACCCCGAGGGCGCCGCCGTCCTCGAGGCCGCCATCGAGGCCCTGTCCGCACCAGCCCCGACCCAGGACGAGGACACCGGCATCCGCGAGCCCGACCTGCGCACCAGCGACCAGCGCCGCGCCGACGCTCTCCTCGACCTCGTCCGCACCGCGGTGGCAGGCATGGACACCAGGGCCGGCCGCGGCGCCAAGGCCACACTGCTGCTGACGATGACCTTCGAGGACCTCCGTGCACGCACGGGTGCGGCCCGGACGTTGGGCGGCCTGGACACCGGCACCCTCCTCGCGCCCGACACCATCCGCCGCCTGGCCTGTGACGCCGAGGTCATCCCCGTCGTCCTGGGCAGCCGCAGCCAGGTCCTCGACCAAGGCACCGCCGTCCGCCTCTTCACCCCCGCCATGACCCGCCAGCTGTGGCTGCGCGACGGCGGCTGCACCTACCCCGGATGCACCGCCCCCGCCCGGTGGACCGACGCCCACCACCTCATCCACTGGGCCGACGGCGGACCCACCGACCTCAGCAACGCCGCCCTGCTCTGCGCCCGCCACCACACGATCGTCCACACCCGCCGCCTCCACGGACACCTCGACACCGACCCACCCGACAACGGGCCACCACACGTGATCTGGGACCTCACCCCCGGCTCCTACGACCAGGCGCTGACGATCCTGCCCCGCGCCGGCTGAGGACAACCCCGCGCCGGGTGAGGTGCGCGCCCGGGTCTCGTGGGATCCCGGTGGATGTCGTGGGATCCCGGAGGAGGGGCGAGCGGGCCGAGTGCGCTCAGCCGCGGGGCATCGCGCCGAGACGGGCCAAGAGCAGCGCCTCCGCCGCGCAGGTGCGCTCGAACTCGCCGAGGTGCAGGGACTCGTTCGCGCCGTGGGCGCGGGTGTCGGGGTCCTCGACGCCGGTGACGAGGATCGCCGCGTCGGGGAAGCGCTCGGCGAAGGCCTGGACGAAGGGGATGGACCCGCCGATGCCGACGTCGACCGGGTCGGTGCCCCACGCGTCGGCGAAGGCGGCGCGGGCCTGGTCGTAGACCGGCCCCTGCGCGTCGGCGGCGAAGCCCCAGCCCTGCTCGTCGAGCTCGACCTCGACGGTGGCGCCCCACGGGGCGTAGTCGGCGAGGTGGCGCTGCAGCGCGGCCCACGCGTCCTGCGGGTCCTCCTGCGGGTGCAGGCGCAGGTTGATCTTCGCCCGCGCCGACGCGTTGAGCACGTTGCCCGCCTCGTCGACCGCGGGGGCGTCGATGCCGATGACGACGGCGGCCGGCTTGGTCCACAGCCGCGAGAGGATCGAGCCGGTGCCGATGAGCTCGGTGCCCGGCAGCAGGCCGGACTCCTCGCGCAGGCGCGCCTCGTCGTAGTCGAGCTCGGGGGCGTCGGTGGCCTTGAGGCCCTCGATCGCGACGTCGCCCTGGTCGTCGTGGAGGGTGGCGAGCAGCCGGGCGAGGGTGGTCAGGGCGTCGGGGCAGGCCCCGCCGAACATGCCGGAGTGCACGCCGTGGTCGAGCGTGCGCACGGTGACGACGGCGCGGATCGAGCCGCGCAGGGTCGTCGTGAGCGCCGGGGTGCCGATCGCCCAGTTGAGCGAGTCGGCCAGGACGATCGCGTCGGCCTCGAGCTTGTCGCCGTGCTCGGAGAGGATCCGCGGCAGCGACTCCGAGGCGATCTCCTCCTCGCCCTCGACGAAGATGCGCACGCTGCACGGCAGATCGCCGGCGTGCGCGCGCAGCGCGGCGACGTGGGCCATGACGCCGGCCTTGTCGTCCGCGGCGCCCCGGCCGTAGAGCCGCCCGTCGCGCTCGGTGGGCTCGAAGGGGTCGGTGTCCCAGTCCTCGAGGGCCCCGGGGGGCTGGACGTCGTGGTGCGCGTAGAGCAGGACGGTCGGCGAGCCCTCGGGGCCGGCGACGTGGCCGATGACGGCGGGGCGTCCCCCTTCGCTGACGATCTCGACGTCGAGGCCCTCCGCCCGCAGCAGCTCCGCGGTCGCCTCGGCGCTGCGCTGCACCTGGGCCTGGTCGAAGGAGTCGAGGCTGACGCTCGGGATGCGGGTGAGCGCCTCGAGGTCGGCGCGCACACCGGGCATGAGGTCACGCACGCGGTCGCGGATGGTCTGGATCTGGTCCTGGCTGAGCACGTCGGGCGAAGTCACGTGGGGGACGCTACCGCGAGGGCGTGCGCGCGCCCCCGCGGCGGGCCGCGCCGTCGGGGCGGCGGGGAGCGGGTGGTGCGTGCACCTAGACTTCACGTCGTGTTCGGACGCAAGAGCAAGAGCGAGCAGGAGCTCCAGGAGCAGGCCGCGCTGTCGGATCGCCCTCGGGGCGACGGGGCGAAGGGTCGACCGACCCCGAAGCGGCGTGACCAGGAGGCCGCCCGCCGGCGCCCGCTGGTGCAGAACGACCCCAAGGCCGCGAAGAGCGCCGACCGGGCCGCGCGCCGCGAGCAGAGCATGAAGATGCGCCAGGCGATGATGACCGGCGACGACCGCAACCTGCCCCCGCGCGACAAGGGCCCGGTGCGCCGCTACGTGCGCGACGCCGTCGACCGCCGCTTCAACCTCGGCGAGATGCTTCTGCTCCTCATGCTCGCCGTGCTCGTCATGTCGGTCATCGCGCCGAGCATCGCCACGCTCTTCTTCCTCGGCGTCTACGTCCTCTTCGCCCTCGCCGTCCTCGACGCGGTCCTGCTGTGGCGCCGCACGAAGAAGGGCATCCTCGCGAAGTTCGGCGAGGACACCGATCTCAAGGGCCTGCCGATGTACGCGGGGATGCGCAGCTTCCAGATGCGCCGGACCCGGATGCCCAAGCCCCAGGTCGAGCGCGGCGCGCCGCTGTCCTGACCTCTCGCCCGCACCACGAAGGGGTGCCCCGGACCGAGCGGTCCGGGGCACCCCTTCGTCATGAGCGGTGCGGGGTGCGGTGCGGTCAGGCGGGGTCGAGCGGCATCGGGCCGTAGACCTCGGCGTCCTCGTGCAGCAGGGTCACCGCGGTGACGCCCTGCTCGGCGAGCTCGGACCACTCCCCCGCGAACCACGACTCGGCGTCGGCCTGCGTCGGGAAGTCGGTCGAGGACGAGGGCGCGCCCTCGCCGCCCTCGTAACGGAAGCGCCAGCGCTCGGTCATGACGCGCGCACCTGCACCTGGACGAAGGGGGGCTTGACGACCTCGGCGGGCAGGTCGCGGCCGCGGACGTCGACGACGACCTGGGAGCCGAGGCTCACCGAGCGGTCGAGGAGCGCGAGGGCGATCCCCTCCTTGCGCGTCGGGCTGAAGGTGCCCGAGGTGACCTCGCCGACGACGGTGCCCTCGGCGTCCTTCACCGCGCAGTGCGCGCGGGGGATGCCGCGGCCGGTGACGACGAGACCCTTGAGCACGCGCGACTCCTTCGCGACGCGCTGGGCGACGAGTGCCTCCTTCCCCCAGAAGCTCTCCTTCTCCCAGCCGACCGCCCACGCGGAGCCGGCCATGACGGGGGTGATGTCGAGGCTGAGGTCGTTGCCGTGCAGCGGGTAGCCCATCTCGGTGCGCAGGGTGTCGCGCGCCCCGAGACCGGCGGGCAGACCGCCGCGCTGCGTGACCTGCTCCATGAGGGCCGCCCACAGGGCCGGGGCCGCCGAGCTCGGGGCGACGAGCTCGTAGCCGCGCTCACCCGTGTAGCCCGTGCGGCACACGGTGATCGGCGTGCCCTGGAAGTCCGCCTCCTCGAAAGACATGTACTCGTGGTCGACGGGCAGCCCGAGCGCGGTGAGGACCTCGTCGCTCAGCGGGCCCTGGACGGCGAGCACGGCGTAGTCCTCGTGCTGGTCGGTGACGCTCACGCCCTCGGGCGCCTCGTCGCGCAGCATCTGCACGACGGTCGCGGTGTTGGCGGCGTTGGGGATGAGGAAGACGTCGTCCTCCGAGCGCAGGTAGGCGATGAGGTCGTCGACGACGCCCCCGGTCTCGGAGCAGCACAGCGTGTACTGCGCCTTGCCCGGCTCGATCCGGCCGAGGTCGTTGGTGAGGCAGCGGTTGACGAAGGCGGCGGCCCCCGGGCCGGTGACGCTCGCCTTGCCGAGGTGGCTGACGTCGAAGACGCCGACGCGCTCGCGCACCGCCGTGTGCTCGGCGACGACACCGCCGCCGGGGTACTCGATGGGCATCTGCCAGCCGCCGAAGTCGGCCATCTTCGCGCCGAGGTCGACATGGGCCTGGTGCAGCGGTGAGGTGCGCTGGGTCTGCGTCATGCGGCGAAGGCTACTCGTCTCAGGATCCGGGATAGCGTGGTGACGGATCGCACCCCACCGGAAGGACACCCGTGCCCCGTCTCGCCCTCGGCAACACCTCCCTGGCCGGCTACTCCGGCGACACCGTCGTCGTCGGCCTCCGCCCCGCGGAGAGCCCGAAGGGGGGCCGCCGCCGCAAGGACGCGGCGCCCGCCGCGCAGGTCGCCACCGGCGTCGAGCTCGACGCCGCGCTGGCCGACGAGATCGCCTCGCTCGTCGAGGTGCTCGCCCCGAAGACCGCGCTCGGCAGCACGACGCTCGCCGCCGCGCCCGCCGGTCTGCGCGCCCGCACCCTCCTGCTCGTCGGCCTCGGCGACGACGCGCCGACCACCGAGACCCTGCGTCGTGCCGCCGGCGCCGCCACCCGCGCCCTGCCCAAGGCCAGCTCCGTGCGCCTGCTGCTCCCCCATGACGGCCCCGCGCAGCTCGCGGCGATCGCCGAGGGTGCGCTCAGCGGCTCCTACTCCTTCACCGCGCACAAGTCCGCGGACGCCGAGGGCGGGCTCGAGACCGTCGAGATCGGCACGACCCTGGGCAAGGAGCACGCCCCCAAGGACGTCCTCGCCCGCGCCGAGGTCCTCGGCCGCGCCGTCGCCTGGGCGCGCGACCTCGTCAACACCGCGCCCAACCTGCTCTACCCCCAGTCCTTCGCCGACCGCGTCGCGGAGACCGTCAAGGCCAGCCCGGGCAAGATCAGCCTCACCGTCCTCGACGAGAAGGACCTGGCGAAGGGGGGCTTCGGCGGCATCGTCGGCGTCGGCCAGGGCTCCTCTCGCCCGCCGCGCATCGTGCAGATGACCTACACCCCGTCGCGCTCGCGCAAGGCCCCCCACGTCGGGCTCGTCGGCAAGGGCATCACCTTCGACACCGGCGGCGTCTGCATCAAGCCGGCCGCCTCGATGGCGACGATGAAGTCCGACATGGCCGGCGCCGCCGCCGTCGCGGCGACCGTCGTCGCCGCCGCCGAGCTCGAGGTCCCCGTCGCCGTCTCGGGCTACCTGTGCCTCGCCGAGAACATGCCGGGCGGCAACGCCCAGCGCCCCGGCGACGTCGTGACGATGCGCAACGGCATGACCGTCGAGATCCTCGACACCGACGCCGAGGGCCGCATGGTGCTCGCCGACGGCATGTCGCTGGCCGCCGAGCAGGGCGCGGAGGTCATCCTCGACATCGCGACCCTCACCGGCGCCTGCATGGTTGCCCTCGGCCCGGACATCTACGGCGTCATGAGCAACGACGAGTCCGTGCGCGACGCCGTCGGCGTCGCGTCGGCCGCGACCGACGAGCCGTCGTGGCCGCTGCCGCTCCCGCGCGACCTGCGCCCGGGCCTGGACTCCTTCGTCGCCGACATCGCGCACAAGGCCGACCGGATGGGCGGCGCCCTCACGGCGGGCATCTTCCTCGAGGAGTTCGCCCGCACGAAGGACGGCGAGACCATCCCGTGGGCGCACCTCGACATCGCCGGCCCGTCCTTCCGCGACGGCGGTGCGCGAGACCACCTGCCCAAGGGCGGGACCGGTGTCGGCGTCGCGACGATGCTGCGCTACCTCGAGGACCTCGCCTGACCCGGCACCGCCGAGCACGACGCCCCGCACCCGGCTCCGGGTGCGGGGCGTCGTGCGTCCCGGCCGTGGTCGGGCTCCGTGCGTCCCGGCCGTGGTCGGGCGCTCTCGGCGCAGCCTCTACGCTGTGCCCCGTCCGTCACCCCGGGCACCACTGATGCAAAGGAGCACACCGTGGCAGACCCCACGACCCCCTTCGACCTCGTGATCCTCGGAGCCGGCAGCGGCGGGTACGCCTGCGCGCTGCGCGCGCGCCAGCTCGGGCTCACCGTCGCCCTCGTCGAGGAGGCCGAGGTGGGCGGGACCTGCCTGCACCGCGGGTGCATCCCGACCAAGGCGATGCTCCACGCCGCGGAGGTCGCCGAGGCCTCGCGCCACGGGGCGGGGATGGGGCTGCGGACCTCCTTCGAGGGGGTCGACGTGCCGGCTCTGCACGCGTACAAGGACAAGGTCGTCGGGCAGCTGCACAAGGGTCTCGTCGGTCTCGTCACCCAGTCGGGCACCGAGGTCGTGCCCGGGCGGGGCCGGCTCGTCGACGCGACGACCGTCGAGGTCGAGGGCCGCCGGGTCACCGGTCGCACCGTCGTCCTCGCGACGGGCAGCCAGGCCCGCACCCTGCCGGGCGTCGAGCTCGGCCCGCGGGTCATGACGAGCGACGGCGTCCTGCGCATCGAGGAGATCCCCGAGCGCGTCGCCGTGCTCGGCGGCGGCGTCATCGGGTCCGAGCTCGCGTCGGTCTTCGCCGGCCTCGGGTCGCGCGTCACGATCGTCGAGGCGCTCGACCGTCTCGTCGCGGGCGAGGAGCCCGCGATCAGCAAGGTGCTCGAGCGCAGCTTCAAGAAGCGCGGCATCACCACCCGCACCGGCGCCCGCGTCGCCTCGGTCGAGGCCGGCGCGGACACCGTCGTCGTGCGTCTCGAGGAGGGCGACCCGCTCGAGGTCGAGCTCGTCGTCGTCGCCGTCGGCCGCGGTCCGCGCACCCAGGACCTCGGGCTCGAGGAGGTCGGCGTGCGCACTGAGCGCGGCTTCGTGCCGACCGACGAGCGGCTGCGCACCGACGTCGACGGGGTGCGCGCCGTCGGCGACCTCGTCCCCGGCCTGCAGCTGGCCCACCGCGGCTTCGCGCACGGGATCTTCGTCGCCGAGGACGTCGCGGGGCTGGAGCCCGCGCCCGTGGTCGACGTGCAGATCCCGCGCGTCACGTACTGCGACCCCGAGATCGCCTCGGTCGGCCTCACCTCGGCGCAGGCGAAGGCCGCCGGTCACGAGGTGGCCAGCTCGACCTACCCGCTCGGCGGCAACGGCCGCAGCATCATCCGCGGCACGAGCGGGTCGATCACCGTCGTGCGCGAGGTCGACGGCCCGGTGCTCGGCGTCCACATGATCGGCGCCGGCGTCAGCGAGCTCGTCGGCGAGGCCCAGCTCATGGTCGGCTGGGAGGCCCACCCCGAGGAGGTCGCCTCGCTCGTGCACGCCCACCCGACGCAGGGCGAGGCCCTCGGCGAGGCGGCGATGCTCGCCGCCGGGCGACCCCTCCACGCCCACGCCTGATCGCCCTGACAAGATGGGCAGCCAGCACGTGACCTGGCTCTCCATCGAGCCTGTCCGCGTGAGAGTGTGAGACCCAACGACCGCGACCAGCGTGATGTCGACGAAGGAGAAACAACGCCATGTCAGAGCGCGTGACCATGCCGGCCCTCGGGGAGTCCGTCACCGAGGGCACCGTGACTCGATGGCTCAAGAGCGTCGGCGACAGCGTCGAGGTGGACGAGCCGCTCCTCGAGGTCTCGACCGACAAGGTCGACACCGAGATCCCCTCGCCCGTCGCGGGCACCCTGCAGGAGATCCTCGTCGAGGAGGACGAGACCGTCGAGGTCGGCGCGGACCTCGCCGTCATCGGTGACGGCGACGCCCCCGCGAGCTCCGGCTCCGACGAGGGCGGCGCCGACGACAGCGCCGACGAGCAGGCCGAGTCCCCCGCCGCGAGCGAGGACGCCGCCGACACGCAGGAGCAGCAGGCCGAGGCGGAGGAGGAGGCCACCGCGCCGAGCACCGCCGAGGACGAGCCCGCCAAGAAGCCCCAGGCCGAGACCGCGAGCACCGACGAGGGCCAGAAGGTCCAGATGCCGGCGCTCGGCGAGTCCGTCACCGAGGGCACCGTCACCCGTTGGCTCAAGGCCGAGGGCGACGAGGTCGAGGTCGACGAGCCGCTCCTCGAGGTCTCCACCGACAAGGTCGACACCGAGATCCCCTCGCCCGTCGCGGGCACGCTCACCTCGATCCTCGTCCAGGAGGACGAGACGGTCGAGGTCGGCGCCGACCTCGCGGTCATCGGCGGGTCCGGCGGCGGCTCCGCCTCCGCGGAGGAGCCCCAGCAGGAGGCCCCGAAGGAAGAGGCCCCGAAGCAGGAGGCCCCGAAGGAGCAGCCGGCGCAGGAGACGCAGGAGAGCGCCTCCTCCGAGGACACCGACGACAGCGCCCAGAAGGACGAGTCCCTCCCCGAGGACGGCGAGGGCGGCGACGTCGCCGACCAGCCGGCCGGTCAGTCCGCCCCCTCCACCGGTGGCGAGTCCGCGGCGACCCAGCAGGCCCCGGCCTCGGGCTCGAGCACCTCGGCTCCCGCCTCCGGCGACAGCGCCCCCCAGGACGCGTCGAAGTACGTCACCCCGCTCGTGCGCAAGCTCGCGGCCGACAACGGCATCGACCTCGCCGACGTGCAGGGCTCGGGCGTCGGCGGCCGCATCCGCAAGGAGGACGTCCTCGAGGCGGCCCGTGCGAAGAACGCCCCCGCCGAGCAGCCGAGCGCTCCCGCGGCCCAGGCCCCGGCGGCGCAGGCCCCGGCGTCCTCGAGCACCCCGCCCCGCGGCATGGAGAGCAGCGTCTCGCCGAGCAAGCGCGGCACCCGCGAGAAGATGACCCGCCTGCGCAAGGTCATCGCCCAGCGGATGGTCGAGTCGCTCCAGGTCTCGGCCCAGCTGACGACGGTCGTCGAGGTCGACATGACCAAGATCGCCCGGGTCCGTGCCCGCACCAAGGCCGACTTCGAGCGCCGCGAGGGCACGAAGCTGTCCTTCCTGCCCTTCATCGCGCTCGCGACGGCCGAGGCGCTCAAGCAGCACCCGGTCGTCAACTCCAGCGTCGAGGGCGAGGAGATCGTCTACCACGGCTCGGAGAACCTCTCCATCGCGGTGGACACCGAGCGCGGTCTGCTCACCCCGGTCGTGAAGAACGCCGGCGACCTCAACGTCGCCGGTCTGGCGCGCGCCATCGCCGACGTCGCCGAGCGCACCCGCGCCAACAAGATCACCCCGGACGACCTGTCCGGCGGCACCTTCACGATCACCAACACCGGCAGCCGGGGTGCGCTCTTCGACACCCCGATCCTCAACCAGCCGCAGGTGGCCATGCTCGGCACCGGCGCGATCGTCAAGCGTCCGATCGTCGTCACCGACGCCGACGGCGGCGAGACGATCGCCGTGCGCTCGATGATGTACCTGGCCCTGTCGTACGACCACCGTGTCGTCGACGGCGCCGACGCCGCTCGTTTCCTCGGGACCGTCAAGGCGCGTCTCGAGGAGGGCAGCTTCGAGGCCTGAGCAGCATGCACGTCCGAGAGCGCGTCGTCGTCGCCGGGTCCTCCGGTCTGATCGGCAGCGCGCTCTCGGCGTCTCTGCGCGAGCGCGGCACCGAGGTCGTCCGTCTCGTGCGGCGCGAGCCGCAGTCCGCCGACGAGCGACGCTGGGACCCCTCGAGCGGTGAGCTCGACCCGGCCGTGCTCGAGGGCGCCGACGCGGTCGTCTGCCTCTCCGGCGCCGGGGTCGGCGACCAGCGGTGGACCCCGTCGTACAAGCAGCTCATCCTCACCTCGCGGGTCGAGACCACCCGCACCCTCGCCCGGGCCGCCGCCTCGGCCGGCGTGCCCCGGATGGTCGCCGGGTCTGCCATCGGCATCTACGGAGACCGCGCCGACGAGGTGCTCACCGAGGACTCCGCACCGGGCCACGGCTTCCTCACCGAGGTCGTCCGGGCCTGGGAGGAGGCCGCCGACCCCGCGCGTGACGGCGGCGTCCGGGTCGCCCACGCCCGCACCGGGCTCGTCGCCACCCGCGACGGCGGCGCGACCGGGCCGCTGCTGCGTCTGGGCCGTCTCGGTCTCGGCGGGCCGCTCGGCCGCGGCCGCCAGTGGTGGCCGCTCATCTCCCTCGACGACGAGGTCGCGGCGCTCGTGTGGCTCCTCGACTCCGACGTCGAGGGCCCGGTCAACCTCGCCCCGCCGCAGCCCTACCGTCAGCGTGACGTCGCGCGCGAGATCGGGCACCAGCTGCACCGTCCCGCCCTGCTCCCGGCCCCCTCGCCGGCCCTGCGGGTCGTCCTCGGCGAGTTCGCCGGCGAGATCCTCTCCTCCACCCGTGTACTGCCCACCCGGCTGTCCGACGGCGGCTTCGCGTGGGAGCACCCCGATCTGGAGACGCTGGTTCGCTGGATGCTCCGCGAGCAGGGCTGACCCCGCACTAGCCTCGGGCCCAGACACTTGTGGCGACCGTCGGTCGCCGTGGCCTGGGGGGAGACGATGGGCATGCCCGACCGTCCGCACGTCGTCGTCGGTCTCACGCAGCGCGGGCCCGACGACGGGTGGGACCTGAGCCGCCTGCACGCGCACCGGCCAGGCCTCGAGGTCGTCCGCCGCGGCGCGACGACGCTCCTCCTCGCCGGCGTCGAGCCGAGGACCGAGGGCGACACCCTCGTCGTCCCCCTGTCCCCGCAGCCCTGGCCGGGCGCAGGGGCGGAGGTGCCCCCCTTCGCGCAGGCCCGCCTCGATCAGGACGGCACCCTCACCGTGACGACGGACGTCCTCGGCTTCCGACAGGTCTACCTCGCGTCGACAGCGGGTGCAGCGGCCGTGTCCACCTCCGCGACGGCACTGGCCCACCTCACCCGAGCACCCGTCGACTCCCAGGCCCTGCAGACCCAGAGCCTGCTCGGCTGGCAGGCGGGAGAGGCCACGCCGTGGGAGGGCATCTCCACCCCGCCCCACGGGCACGGGGTGCGCCTGCGGGAGGGACGCAGCGAGCTCGTCCCCCTGGGCGCCCCAACCGCACCTCCCCCGACGGACGACCCGCGTGAGGCTGCCGTCCGGGTCGCCGACATCATCCGCGAGCAGGTCGACGCCTTCTTGACCGCCGAGCCGAGTGCTGCCCTCCAGCTCACCGGCGGCCACGACTCGCGCATCCTGCTCGCGGCGGTGCCACCGTCGCGCCGGCCCGAGGTGACCGCGCTGACGATCGCCGTGCCGGGCTCTCAGGACGCACCGATGGCTGCCTCGCTGGCCGCCGCCCACGGGATGCGGCACGTGGTCCTCGAGCCGCAGCCGCCCGGGCCCGACGTCATGCCCGAGGTGATGTCGGCAGCGCACCGGCTCGACGCGATGGCCGACCCCGTCTCCGTGGCCTCCCTGCACGCCACCGAGGGCGAGTGGGCCTCGCGCCCGAGGCTCGTCGGCCTGGGCGGGGAGACGATGCGCGGCTTCTACTACGCCGAGCCGGTGCCGCGCCCCGGCCCCCGCACCGTCGCGCGCCTCGCGCGGTGGCGCCTCTTCCCCAACGAGTCGGTCGCCCCCGAGGTGCTCGGCCCCCGTCTGGACGGCCGTGAGGAGAGCACGATCGCCCGGCTAACGCCGCTCGTGCTCGACGAGGACCCGGGGTGGCGTCAGGCCACGGACCTCTTCTACCTCCACCAGCGGATGCGCCGGTGGGCCGGTGTCCTCGGCTCGGCGACGCTCGACCGCCGGCTCGTCGTCAACCCGATGATGCACCCCGCTGTCGCCGAGCAGGCTCTCGCCCTGCCACCGCGCGAGCGGGCGTCCTCGACCTTCCTCACCCGGGTCCTCGTCGAGCTCGACCGCGACCTCGCCCTCGTGCCGCTCGACGGACGGCCGCCGCCGATCGTCAACCTGCGCACGGGCCCGGCGCGTCAGGTGCAGCGCTCCCGTCTGCTCGCCGGTCGGGTCGCCCGCAAGGCGCGCCAGCGCCTCGCCGGGCGCAGCGCGCCCTCGGCCGTCAGCCGGACCTGGGCAGCGGCCGTCCACGAGGCATGGCGCGCAGACCCGTCGGGCCTGCACCGGCTTGCCGACGAGGACCTCCTCGCCCGCGGCTGGGTGACCGGCTTCGCGCACGGCGGTGCCAGTCTCGACGACGCCGGCACGGCCTTCGTCGTCAACCTCCTCCACGCGACGTCGACCCGCTGACGACCACCCGCTGATGACCACTCGGGTCAGGGCTGGCGCAGGTCGACCACCCGCCATCGCCCGTCGCGGTAGGTCAGGTGCACGTCGGTGATGACGGCCGGCTGCGCCGGGCGTCGTCGCGCCGCCGGTCCGCTCACGGAGTACGCCGAGGTGGCGATGCTCGCGCGGAGCACGACGTCGGTGCTGCTCGAGCTGCGCACGAGCGACACGCCGCTCACGCGGTGGGCCAGCCCCGTGTAGCGGTGCCCGCCCTCGGCGAGCCGGCGCAGCACGACGCGGTCGGCCCGCTCGGCCGGCGACCCAGGCACGACGAGACGGGCGAGCAGGTCGGTGTCCTGCTCGGTGAGCACCCGGGCGCGCAGCCTCGCCAGCTCCGTCATGAGCTCGGCCGGTCGCTCCCGCGCAGCGCGGGGGTCGAGCGCGGCCTCGCCCTCTGCTGGCTCCCCCGCCGCGGCACCGCCTCCGGAGCCCGACGTGCTCGACGTCGACGCCCCCGGCGCCTGCTCGGCCTGGGCGAGCCGCTCCCACGGCACGAGCACCGAGAGCACGACGGCGAGCGCGAGAGCCGCTCCGGGCAGCACCCACGAGCGCACCGCCGAGCGGTCCACCGCACCGGCGTGCGCACCCCCGCCCCGCTCCCGCGCGGCGTGACGCCGACCGGCCGGAGCGGGCCGCCGACCCGTCCGTGACGTCGACGCCGGCGCCGGCTCGTCGCGGCTCAGGTCGATCTCGTCGTCGCGCCGCCAGGGCCGCCACCAGCGCCGCGGCTCCTCGAGGGTGAGGTCGCGCTCCCACACGGGCAGGTCGTCGGGGTGGATGTCGGCCACCGCCGCCTCGCGGATGCGCCGGGTGAGCGAGCTGTCGACGTCGCAGGGCACGACGAGGACGAGCGGCTCCGCGTCCGCAGCGGCGAAGACCCGAGCGGCGACGTCGTCGACGTCGGGCCGGGCGGCGGGGTCCGGCTCGAGGCACTCCTCGACGACGGCCCGCAGCTCCGGCGGCGCCTGCGGCGCCACCTCGGCGAGGACCGGCCGGGTCGCCCGGTGGCCCGGAGCCGCGCCGGTCAGGCAGGCCCAGGCGATCGCGCCGAGCCCGAAGACGTCGCTCGCCTCCGAGGGCTGCCGGCCGAGGGTCACCTCGGGCGCGACGTACCCCTCGGTGCCCCACAGGTCGGCCTCACCGGGGTCGACCCCGACGAGCCGCGACCAGCCGAGGTCAGACCACACCGGGCGCCCGGTCGAGTCGAGCAGGACGTTGCCGGGGCTGACGTCGCCGTGCACGACGCCGCGCCGGTGCAGCTGCCCCAGCGCGGTGGCGAGCGGCACGAGCACGGTCACGCACTCCCCCGCGCTGAGGAAGCCGCGAGCGCCGACCACGTCTCGAAGGCTGCCGCCCGCCATCCAGTCGAGGACGAGGACGGGGCGGGGTCCCCCTTCGCCCTGCGTCGTCGCCCACCCGTGGACGCCGACGCAGTGCTCCAGGGCGCTCTGCGCGAGCAGCTCGTGCTCGCGCAGGGCGCGCTCGTCGGCGTTCGCGTCGAGCACCTTGAGCGCGACGAGGGAGTCGTCGCTCTCGCGCCGGGCGCGGTAGACGGTCGAGGTGCCGCCCCGCGCCACCCGCCGGGTGACCCGGTAGCCGGGCACGTGCGGCAGGTCGGCGGTGGGGTCGAGCGTGCTCACGGGGTGCGGCGACTCGTCCATGCCTCCAGGCTGCCCGAGGGGGCCGACCTCGCCGCGGAGTCATCCACAGGCCTGGTAGGACAGGAGCATGACCGCTGCCGAGCCGACGATCCTCGCCACCTCCGGCGGCTACGCCCGTCCCGAGCGCGGTGACCTCGCCCTCGGCCCGCTCGTCCACCACGCCATCGGGCTCTCCCGCCCGCAGGGTCGCCCCCGGGTCGCGCACCTCGGCACGGCGAGCGGGGACCAGCGCTCCTTCAACGCCCAGCTCGGCGAGGCCGCCTCTCGCGCGGGTGTCGAGCTCACCCACGTCAACCTCTTCCCCATGCCGACGCTCGACGACGTCGAGGCCCACCTCCTCGCGCAGGACGTCGTGTGGGTCGGCGGCGGGTCGGTCGCCAACCTCCTCGCGGTGTGGCGGGTCCACGGGCTCGAGCAGACCTTCCGCCGGGTGTGGGAGGCGGGCGTCGTCCTCGCCGGGGTGAGCGCGGGCTCGATCTGCTGGTTCCGCGGCGGGACGACCGACTCCTTCGGCCCCGAGCTGCGGGCCGTGCGCGACGGTCTCGGGCTGCTCCCCTTCGACAACGGCGTGCACCACGACTCCGAGGCACGCCGGCGCCCCACGATCCACCGTCTCGTCGCCGACGGCACCTTCGGCGAGACGCACTGCACCGACGACGGCGCCGGCCTGCACTACGAGGGCACCGAGCTCGTCGGGTGCGTCACGGAGCGGCCCGGGGCGCGCTGCTACCGCGTGACGAAGGGGGACGACGGCGCGGCCGTCGAGGTCGCGCTGCCGACCGTCGAGCTTGCCCGGTAGACGGCGGCAGATGACCGCCCGGTAGCGGCGTAGGCTCCGAGACATGCGCTTCGAGCACCTCGGCTTTTCCCCTGATCTCGTCGACTACATGGACGCCTGGGAGCGTCAGAAGCAGGTGCACGCGCAGGTCGTCGCCGGCGAGCGCGAGGACACCGTGCTCCTGCTCGAGCACGCCGCGGTCTACACCGCCGGCAAGCGGACCGTCTCGCACGAGCGTCCCTTCGACGGGACCCCGGTCATCGACGTCGACCGCGGCGGCAAGATCACCTGGCACGGGCCGGGCCAGGTCGTCGGCTACCCGATCGTCCACCTGCCCGACCCCGTCGACGTCGTCGCCTACGTGCGCCGGCTCGAGGAGATGATGATCCGCGTCGCGCGTGACGTGGGCGTCGAGACGACCCGCGTCGAGGGTCGCTCGGGCATCTGGGTGCTCGCCGACGAGCGCGGCCGTGACCGCAAGGTCGGGCAGATCGGCATCCGCGTGAGCCGCGACGTCGCGATGCACGGCTTCGCGCTCAACTGCGACTGCGACCTGTCCTGGGCGCAGTCGATCGTGCCGTGCGGCATCCCCGACGCCGACGTCTCCACGCTCTCCCGCGAGGCCGGCCGCGAGATCACCGTCGCCGAGGTGCTGCCGCTCGTCGAGCGCCACCTCGCCGAGGTCCTCGACTGGTCGAGTCAGATCAGCACCGCGCCGGACGCCACCGCGTCGGCCCCCACCGCCACCGCCTCCGCGACGGGCGCCGCGTGAGCCGGCCCGTCACCGGCACCTACCGACTCCAGCTGCACGCGGGCTTCACCTTCGCCGACGCGGCGACCCAGGTGCCGATGCTCGCGACGCTCGGCGTCAGCCACCTCTACCTCTCGCCGATCCTCCAGGCCTCACCGGGCAGCGCCCACGGCTACGACGTCGTCGACCACACCCGGGTCAGCGCAGACCTCGGCGGCGTCGAGGGCTTCCGCGCTCTCGTCGCGACCGCCCACGAGCACGACCTCGGTGTCGTCGTCGACGTCGTCCCCAACCACATGGCGCTGCCCTCGCCGGAGCACCTCAACGCCCCGCTGTGGCAGGTCCTCACCGAGGGGCGCGACGCCCCGACCGCGCACTGGTTCGACATCGACTGGAAGGCCGGCGGCGGTCGTCTCGGCCTGCCCGTCCTCGGCGCCCCGCTCGAGGAGCTCGTCGCCGACGGCCAGATCACCCGCGACGTCCACGAGGGTCGCCCCGTCATCCGCTACGGCGACCACGTCCTGCCCCTCGTGCTCGGCAGCGAGGACACCGAGGACCTGCCCGAGCTGCTCTCGCGCCAGCACTACCGGCTCGAGCACTGGCGGCACAAGGACGAGTGGCTCAACTACCGCCGCTTCTTCGAGGTCGACCAGCTCATCGCCGTGCGCGTCGAGCTCGACGACGTCTTCGACGCGACGCACGCGCTGCTCCTCGAGCTCCACCACGAAGGGGCGATCGACGGCTTCCGCGTCGACCACCCGGACGGTCTGGCCGACCCCACGGGGTACCTCGACCAGCTGACCGCCGCGTGCCGCCCCGGCACCCCCATCTGGGTCGAGAAGATCCTCGAGGGCACCGAGCGCCTGCCCGACGACTGGCGCTGCGCCGGCACGACCGGCTACGACGCGCTGCGCGTCGTGCAGGCCGCGCTCACCGACCCCGCCTCGGCGCCGACGCTCGACGAGACGTGGGCCGCGACCGGCGGCACCGCCTCGCTCGACGACGCCGTCGAGACCGCGAAGCGGCACGTCGTCGACCGCTCGCTCGCCCCCGAGGTCGAGCGGCTCACCCGACGCGCCCGTGAGGCCCTGCCGGGTCTCGCGCCGGACCGGCTGCGCGCCGCCGTCGTCGAGATCCTCGTCGCCGGCGAGGTCTACCGCGCCTACGTGCGGCCCGACGAGCGCCCGGCGCCGGGCGACCGCGAGCGCATCGACGAGGCCTTCGAGCGGGCGCTCGCGTCCCGCCCCGACCTCGCGGCCGAGCTCGACTCCCTTCGCCCCCTCACCCTGCTCGCCGACGACGAGGCCGCGGCGACGGACTTCGGCGTGCGCCTGCAGCAGACGTGGGGCCCGGTGATGGCGAAGGGGATCGAGGACACGACCTTCTACCGCTGGCACCGTCTCGTCGCGCTCAACGAGGTGGGCAGCGACCCCGACGTCGTCGCGGACGCCTCTCCCGAGCTCATGCACGACTGGGCCCGGCACGCGCAGGCCCACTGGCCGCGCACGATGACGACGCTGTCGACCCACGACACGAAGCGCAGCGAGGACGTGCGAGCCCGCGTGCTCGCCGCCTCCGGGCGCCCGCAGCTGTGGCGCCGGCTCTCCGAGGTCGCGGCGAGCGCCGCCGACGAGGCCGGCGTCGACCGGCCCACCGCGCACCTCGTGTGGCAGACCCTCCTCGGGGCGCGCGGTCTCACCGACGAGCGCCTCGGCGAGTACCTCACGAAGGCGATGCGCGAGGGCAAGGAGCGCACCGCCTGGGTCGACGGCGACCCCGAGCACGAGGCGCGGGTCATCGACTTCGCGACCCGGGCCAACCGCGGCGGTCCGGTGCGCGAGGCGCTCGACGCGGCCGAGGACCAGCTCGGCGACGACGTGCGCGCCTACGTGCTCGCGGCCAAGCTCCTACAGCTCACCCTGCCGGGCATGCCCGACGTCTACCAGGGCTGCGCCGGTGTCGACCTCTCCCTCGTCGACCCCGACAACCGTCGCCCCGTCGACTTCGCCGGTCGCTTCGCCGACCTCGCGGACCTCGACGCCTCCGAGACCGACCCACAGGCGAGCCTGCACCTCGAGAAGCTGCACCTCACCGCGACCGCCCTGCGGCTGCGGCACGACCACCCCGAGCTCTTCGGCGGCGAGGCGACGTACGAGCCGGTCACGACGGGCTCCGAGCACGTCACCGGCTTCGTGCGCTCGGGCCGCGTCGCGGTCCTCGTGACCCGGGCGCCCGGGCGGCTCCAGCACGCCGGCGGGTGGGGCGACGAAGGGGTCGACCTCTCCCCCGGTCGGTGGACCGACGTGCTGAGCGGTGCGGTGCACGACGGCGGTGCGCTGCGCTGCGCCGACGTCTTCGCGCAGGCCCCCGTCGCGCTGCTGGTGCTCGAGGAGCCGGACGCGGACGTCGCCACCACCGGCACCGCGGCCGCCGCCGCGCAGGAGCAGACCCCGGCCGACCTCGGCCCCCACCGCGTGTGGGCGCCGGACGCCGAGCAGGTCGAGCTCGTGCGTGCAGGTGACGACGGTGAGACCCGCGAGCCGATGGTCCGCGAGGAGGGCGGCTGGTGGCGCAGCGATGCCGACCGGGTCGACGGCGAGCGCTACGGCTTCGCGCTCGACGGCGGCGAGACCTCGCCCGACCCGCGCTCGCTCGCGCAGCCGGACGGGCCGATGGGTCTGTCCCAGGTCGTCGACACCTCCGCCTTCACGTGGACCGACGAGCACTGGCAGGGGGTCCCCCTTCGCAGTGCCGTGATCTACGAGCTGCACGTCGGCACCTTCACGCCCGAGGGCACGCTCGACTCCGCGGTCGAGCGGCTCGACCACCTCGTCGACCTCGGCGTCACCGTCGTCGAGCTCATGCCGGTCGCGACCTACCCCGGGCACCACGGCTGGGGCTACGACGGCGTCGACATCTGGGCCGTGCACCCCGACCTCGGCGGGCCGCAGGCGCTGGCGCGCTTCGTCGACGCCGCGCACGCGCGCGGGCTCGCCGTCTGCCTCGACGTCGTGCACAACCACCTCGGGCCGAGCGGCAACACGCTCATCCGCTTCGGGCCGTACTTCACCGACACCCACATGACCCCGTGGGGGCCGGCGCTCAACCTCGACGGCCCCCGCGCCGACGAGGTCCGCCGCTACCTCGTCGACCACTCGCGCATGTGGCTGCGCGACTTCCACGTCGACGCGCTGCGGCTCGACGCCGTCCATGCGCTCGTCGACGAGAGCGCGGTGCACGTGCTCGAGCAGCTCGCCGAGGCCGTCGACGACCTCGCCGACGAGCTCGGCCGCGAGCTGCTGCTCGTCGCCGAGTCCGACCGCAACGACCCCGCGACGGTCGTGCCGCGGTCGGCCGGGGGCTTCGGCGGGCTCGGCCTGGCCGGGCAGTGGGCCGACGACGTGCATCACACGCTGCACGTCCTGCTCACCGGCGAGACCCAGGGCTACTACGAGGACTTCGCCGCGCCCGAGGCTCTCGACACCCTCGTCGCCACCCCCTTCTTCCACGCCGGGACGTACTCGAGCTTCCGCGGGCGCACGCACGGGCGTCCGGTCGACCCCGAGCGGACGCCGGGCTGGCGCTTCGTCGCCTCGCTGCAGACTCACGACCAGGTCGGCAACCGCGCGAAGGGGGATCGCCTCACCCACCTCGTGAGCACCGGTCGCCTCGCGTGCGGGGCCGCGCTGCTGCTCACCGGGCCGTGGACGCCGATGCTCTTCATGGGTGAGGAGTGGGGCGCCTCGACCCCGTGGCAGTACTTCACCGATCACACCGAGCCCGAGCTCGCCGAGGCCGTGTCGCGCGGTCGGGCGACGGAGTTCTCCGCGCACGGCTGGGGCGGTGACGTGCCCGACCCGCAGTCGCCGCAGACCTACCGCGACTCGCAGCTGCGCTGGGAGGAGACGACGCAGGAGCCGCACGCCCGGGTGCTGGAGTGGTACCGCACCCTCGTCGGCCTGCGCCGCGGCGTGCCGGACCTCTCCGACGCCGACCTCACGAGCGGATCGGTCGAGCGCGACGGCGACGTCGTGACGATGCACCGCGGCGCGTGCGACGTCGTCGTCAACCTCGGCACCGAGCCGGTGCGTCTCGAGGTCGGTGACGTCGAGCTGCTCGCGGCGTGGGAGGCGAGCCTCGAGGGCTCGACCCTCGTCGTCCCCGCCGACGCCTGCGCGGTCCTCCGCCGGTCCTGAGCGGCCTGGCTGGTCGAGGTGCGAGGGCCGCCAGGCCTGAGCCTCGAGACCACCCGCCCTCGCCGTGACGCGCTACCCCAGCGCCCGGACCGTCTCGATGGTGTCGGCCTGCTCGGCGGTCTTGTCCTCGCGGTATCGCAGCACCCGCGCGAAGCGCAGCGCGACCCCGCCCGGGTAGCGCCGCGAGGTCTGCACCCCGTCGACGGCGATCTCGACCACCTGCACCGGGTCGACGTGCACGACGTGGCCCTCACGCCCGGTCTCGAGCGCGAGGAAGCGCTCGGTCTGCCACGCGAGCGTCTCGTCGGCCATCCCCTTGAAGGTCTTGCCGACCAT
Source organism: Janibacter melonis (assembly GCF_020567375.1). GTDB lineage: Bacteria > Actinomycetota > Actinomycetes > Actinomycetales > Dermatophilaceae > Marihabitans > Marihabitans melonis. Next base: position 517,112 of record NZ_JAJBZM010000001.1, read on the forward strand.
GACGAGCTCGCCGTCCTCCCCCTTCGCCCCGAGGTGGATGTTCGACAGCAGCCCACGACGACGGCCGCTGCCCCACTCGACCGCGAGGACGACGAGGTCGAGGGTGTGGCGGGGCTTGACCTTCGTCCACGCGCTGCCGCGCCGCCCGGCGGCGTACGGGGCGTCGAGGTCCTTGACGACGACGCCCTCGTGGCCGGACGCGACGGCCTCGTCGAAGAAGCGCCGCGCCTCGCCCTGGTCCGAGGTGAGCAGCCCCGGCACCCGTGACGACTCCGGCACGAGCTCGAGCAGCACCTCGCGCCGGGTCGCGTACGGCTCGTCGAGCAGGTCGCGGCCGTCGACGTGCAGGACGTCGAAGACGAAGGTCGTCAGCGGGGTCGCCTCGCGCAGCGCCTCGACGGAGCGGCTCGACGCGGTCCGCGCCCCGGTCTCCTGGAAGGGACGCGCCCGGCCGTCGGGGTGCAGCGCGATGGCCTCGCCGTCGAGGACGAGGGTGGTGGCGTCGAGCGCCTCGGCGACCTCGACGACCTCGGGGACGCGCTCGGTGATGTCGTCGAGGCTGCGCGTGTAGACCCGCACCCGGCCCGCGGGGTCCTTGTGCACCTGCACCCGGATGCCGTCGACCTTCGTGTCGAGCACGACCGGCGTGCCGGCGACGAGCTGGGGCACCTCCTCGATCTCCGCGGCCGAGCCGGCAAGCATCGGCTGGATCGCCCGACCGGGCTCGAGGCGGACCTCCTCCCCCGACGTCAGCGCGATCTCGACGGCGAGCGGCAGGTCGCCGGCGAGCATCGCCGCACGTCGCAGCGTCGGCTCGGGCACGTCGGCGGCGAGCGCACCCGCCGCGAGGAGCACCCCCTCGAGCGAGCCCTGCCGCACCTCGCCGAGGAGCAGCCGGCGCAGGTAGTCCTGCTCGTCCTCGCCCGCCCGGCCGAAGAGGTCGGCGAGGAGCTGGGTGCGCGTGGTGCGGCTCGTCGTGCCGGCGAGCGCGGAGAGGGTGTCGTCGACCTCGCCGACCGTGAGCGAGGGGGTGGCCGCGGGCGCGGGGAGGTCGGCCAGGCTGCGCCAGCCGACGCCGACCCGTCCCTGCGGGAGGGCACCGGCGAGCCAGGAGGCGACGGTGCGCACCTGGGCGGGCGGCGTCTCGCGCAGCACCTGCGCGACGAGCTCGGTCTTGGCCGTGCGCGACCGGGTGGCCCCCACGGCGCGGGAGACCTCGACGACACGGCTCAGCGGGATCGGCTCGCTCACGCGGCCACGCTATGCCGCACCACCGTCAGCCGCGCCCGATGTGCTCCCACGGCTTGTCGAGCGCGAAGCGTCGTCCGGTGACCTCGTCGGCGGAGATCTCGACGACCGTGTGCTTGTCGCTGCCGACCCACGGACGAAGGGGGATCGACTCGGCCCGGTAGGCCTCCTGGCCCTCGAGGACGCGGGCGGAGCCGCGCACGACGACCGACCAGGCCTCGTGCGCGCCGATCCCGTCGATCTCGAAGGCGACGTCGCTGTCCATGACGACACCGAGCAGCTTGTTGCCCTCGGCGGTGCGGAAGAGGATCGTCTCGCCGTCGACGGCGTAGTTCACCGGGGTGATGTGGACCTCTCCGGCGAGGTGGAAGGCGAGCCGGCCGAGCTCGTGACGGCGCAGCAGCCCCCAGCACTCCTGGCTGCTCAGCCTCGTGGTGACGTCGGTCATCTCAGGTGCCTCCTCGACTGGGTCCCTCCTAGTACTACGTACTGTAGTACTAGGAGGGAAGATCTGCGACCCCGTCGACGCTGTACCTGTCGGGCTGCTCCGCGACCGCGGGGCGAAGGGGTGTCCCCCACCGGGCGTACCCTGGTGACCTGGGCCACGAACCCCCTTCGCCGCCCACACCCGATCTACCCAGGAGGGTTTGCGTTGACCGTCGCACCCGAAGGCCGCCGCATGCTGCGCGTCGAGGCGCGCAACGCCGAGACGCCGATCGAGCGCAAGCCGAGCTGGATCCGCACGACGGCGAAGATGGGCCCCGAGTACACCGCGCTCAGCTCGATGGTGAAGTCCGAGGGCCTGCACACGGTCTGCCAGGAGGCGGGCTGCCCCAACATCTTCGAGTGCTGGGAGGACCGCGAGGCGACTTTCCTCATCGGCGGTGACGTGTGCACGCGACGATGCGACTTCTGCGACATCGCCACCGGTCGCCCGACGAGCCTCGACATGGACGAGCCGCGCCGCGTCGCCGAGTCCGTTCAGCAGATGGGTCTGCGCTACTCCACCGTCACCGGCGTCGCCCGCGACGACCAGCCCGACGGCGCCGCGCGCCTGTACGCCGAGACGATCCGCGCGATCAAGGCGCTCAACCCCGGCACCGGTGTCGAGATCCTCCCGCCCGACTTCGGCGCCAAGCCCGAGCTCGTCGGCCAGGTCTTCGACGCCCGGCCCGAGGTCTTCGCCCACAACCTCGAGACCGTGCCGCGCATCTTCAAGCGCATCCGCCCGGCCTTCACCTACGACAAGTCGCTCAAGGTGCTCTCCATGGCCCGCGAGGCCGAGCTCGTGACGAAGTCCAACCTCATCCTCGGGATGGGCGAGGAGGACCACGAGATCGAGCAGGCGATCCGCGACCTGCACGAGGCCGGCTGCGACATCCTCACGATCACCCAGTACCTGCGCCCCTCCCCGACCCACCACCCGATCGACCGGTGGGTCAAGCCCGAGGAGTTCGTCCACTGGAGCGAGCTCGCCGAGGAGATCGGCTTCAAGGGCGTCATGGCCGGGCCGCTCGTGCGCAGCAGCTACCGCGCCGGCCGTCTCTACGTCGGGGCCATGCGCCGCTGGGGTCGCGAGATCCCCGCCGAGCTCGCCCACCTCGCCGAGGACACCGGGTCCGCTCGCCAGGAGGCCTCGTCTCTCCTCGCGGCGGGCAAGACCGGCGCGGCCACCGCGTAGGATCGGGCGCACTATGGCACGACAGGACACCCCGGCAGCTCCGAGCGAGACCCGCAACCCCTTCAAGCGCATCGCGCAGGTGCACCGCACCGTGCGCACGATCGACCCGAAGATCACGCTGTGGATGCTCGGGGCCTTCGTGCTCGTCATCGCGGTCGGGCTGCTCATCGGCTTCGCCTTCGGCCACCCGTGGCTGACGATGATCGTCGCCTTACCGGCAGCGATGCTCGCGGCGATGATCGTCCTCGCCCGTCGTGGTGAGCGTGCCGCCTTCCGCCAGATGGAGGGCCAGAAGGGCGCCGCGCTCGGTGGCCTGTCCGCGCTGCGTCGTGGCTGGTACTACGACCAGGAGCCGGTCGCGGCCGACGCGGCCCGCGCCCAGGAGCTCGACAACGCGGCCATCGTCTTCCGGGCGCTCGGTCGTCCCGGCGTCGTCCTGCTCGCCGAGGGCCCGAAGGGGCGCGCGGCCAAGCTGCTGGAGAAGGAGCGCAAGAAGGTCGTGCGCGTCGCCCCCGGCGTGCCCGTGTACACGTACCACGTGGGCACCGGCGAGGGCGAGCTCCCCGTGCAGAAGATGCGCTGGACCCTCACCCGCCTCAAGCCGGCGCTGTCCAAGCAGGAGCTCATCGTCGTCAACAAGCGCCTGAAGTCGCTGCCCGGCATCCGCCAGGGCATCCCCGCCGGCGTCGACCCCACCTCCGCCCGGATGAACCGCAAGGCCCTCCGCGGCCGCTGACCGTCACCGCACGTCGACGAAGCCCCGAGACCGTTGGTCTTGGGGCTTCGTCTTTTGCTGGTCGAGGTGCGCGGCCTTCTACTGGTCGAGGTGCGACGGGCCCGCTAGGGCCCGAGCCTCGAGACCACCGAAGACTCAGACGCGGACGAGCCTCGTGCCGGCGGCGCGGTCGTGGAGGCCGACGTTGTCGCGGTCGGTGACGACGGCGGGGATGACGATGCACAGCAGCGCGGCGCGCACGACCCCCTGGATGATCGAGATCCGGGGGCGGGCGACCGGGACGACCTGCATGCCGAGCACCCGGTGCCCGAGGGACCCGCCGGCGAAGGTCACGAGCAGCACGTGCTCGACGAAGAGCACGAGCAGCGGGTAGAAGCTCTGCCCGGTCGGGGTGATGTCGACGACCTGCCCGATGAGCCCGAAGGTGATGGCCAGGCACGCGGCCCAGTCGATGACGATGCCGACGAGACGTCGTCCGAGGCCCGCGGGCCGGGGCGTGGAGGTCGAGGAGGTCACGGCTACGAAGGGTAGCCGTGCCGGATGACGGGACCGCTCCCCCTTCGCAGGCCCCTCCTCGGTACTGTGTGTCTCACGGATCGGGACCGCCGTCTCACGTAACACCTGTGAAACACACGAGTCATGGTCGGGTAACTGCCCCGACCTACGGTGGTCGCATCAACGCGAGGCTGGCCGACAGATCAGCCGACATCACCAGGAGGATGGATTGTTCAGCAACGCTGACGAGGTCCTGTCGTACATCAAGGACGAAGACATCAAGTTCGTCGACATCCGCTTCTGCGACCTGCCGGGCATCATGCAGCACTTCAACGTGCCGGCAGAGACTGTGGACGAGGACTTCTTCACCGAGGGGCAGATGTTCGACGGCAGCTCCATCCGGGGTTTCCAGGCGATCCACGAGTCCGACATGAAGCTCGTGCCCGACGTCAAGACCGCCTTCGTGGATCCCTTCCGCGAGGAGAAGACGCTGGTGATGAACTTCTCCATCGTCGACCCCTTCACCGGTGAGCCGTACTCGCGCGACCCGCGCAACATCGCCGCCAAGGCCGAGGCCTACCTAAAGTCGACCGGCATCGCCGACACCGCCTTCTTCGGCGCCGAGGCCGAGTTCTACGCCTTCGACGACGTGCGCTTCAAGACCGATGCGCAGAGCAGCTTCTACCACCTCGACTCGATCGAGGCCGCGTGGAACTCCGGTCGTGAGGAGGAGGGCGGCAACAAGGGCTACAAGACCCGCTTCAAGGGCGGCTACTTCCCCGTCCCGCCGGTCGACCACTTCGCCGACATCCGCGACAAGATGTGCGTCAACCTCGCCAAGGTCGGCATCGAGGTCGAGCGCAGTCACCACGAGGTCGGCACCGCGGGTCAGCAGGAGATCAACTACCGCTTCAACACGATGCTCCGTGCGGGCGACGACGTCATGAAGTTCAAGTACGTCATCAAGAACACCGCGTGGGACCTCGGCAAGACCGTCACCTTCATGCCCAAGCCGATCTTCGGCGACAACGGCTCGGGCATGCACACCCACCAGTCCCTGTGGAAGGACGGCGAGCCGCTCTTCTACGACGAGCAGGGCTACGGCGGCCTGTCCGACATCGCCCGCTGGTACATCGGCGGTCTGCTCAAGCACGCCCCGGCGCTGCTCGCCTTCACCAACCCGACGGCGAACTCCTACCACCGCCTCGTGCCCGGCTTCGAGGCCCCGGTCAACCTCGTGTACTCCGCGCGCAACCGCTCGGCCTGCATCCGCATCCCGATCACGGGCAGCAACCCCAAGGCCAAGCGCGTCGAGTTCCGCGTGCCGGACCCGTCGAGCAATCCCTACCTGTGCTTCGCCGCGCAGCTCATGGCCGGCCTCGACGGCATCCGCAACCGGATCGAGCCGCCGGACCCGATCGACAAGGACCTCTACGAGCTCCCCCCGGAGGAGCACGAGGCCATCGAGCAGGTCCCGACGACCCTCCCCGGCGTCCTCGCCGCGCTCGAGGCAGACCACGAGTTCCTGCTCGAGGGCGACGTCTTCACCCAGGACCTCATCGAGACGTGGATCACCTGGAAGAAGGAGAACGAGGTCGCTCCGCTCCAGCTGCGTCCCCACCCGCACGAGTTCGAGATGTACTTCGACATCTGAGTCGAGCATCTGAGCAGTGCTGACGAAGGCCCGGTCCCCGTTGGGGGGGCCGGGCCTTCGTCGTGCCCGCCGCCCCCCTTCGCCGCCCTTCTCCGCGCTCCGGCCCCTCCCCCTTCGCCGAGGTATGGCAATCGGTCGAGATCCAGACCATCTGACGACCGATCTCCATACCTCGCGAGAGGGGGTGGGGCCGGGGCGCTCGGGGCACACTGACTCCCATGGCGCGCTGGGTGCTCCACGTCGACCTCGACCAGTTCATCGCGGCGGTCGAGGTGCTGCGGCGCCCCGAGCTCGCGGGGCTGCCGGTCGTCGTCGGCGGGCGGGGTAACCCGAGCGAGCGGGCCGTGGTCTCGACCGCGTCGTACGAGGCACGGGAGTTCGGCATCCGCTCGGGCATGCCGCTGAAGATCGCCGTCCGCCGCTGCCCGCAGGCCGTCTTCCTCCCCGTCGACGCACCCGCCTACGACGCCGCGTCCGCCGTCGTCATGGAGACCCTGCGCGCCCAGCCGGGAGCCACGGTGCAGGTCCTCGGGTGGGACGAGGCCTTCGTCGGCATCGCGACGAAGGGGGATGACGTCGAGGAGGACGAGGCAGAGGCGGTCGCGTACGCCCAGGCGATCCGCGCGGCCGTGCTCGAGGCCACCCAGCTGCACTGCTCGGTCGGCGTCGGTGACACGACGGTCCGCGCGAAGATCGCCACCGACCTCGGGAAGCCGCGCGGCGTCTTCCTCCTCACCCGTCGTAACTGGTCGCAGGTCATGGGGGCCCGCCCCACGACCGCCCTGTGGGGCGTCGGCAGCCGGATCGGCTCGCGCCTGGCGACCCACGGCTACGAGACCGTCGACCAGCTCGCCGCAGCCGACGACGCGGTGCTCGCCGGCGAGTTCGGACCCCGGATGGGCCCGCACTACGGGCGGCTCGGACGCGGCGAAGGACCCGACGTCGTCGACGACACCCCGTGGGTGCCCCGCGCCCACGGGCGCGAGACGACCTACCAGCACGACCTCACCGACCCCGCCGAGGTCGAGGCCGCCCTGCACACCCTCGCCGAGCACGTCGTCGAGGACATCCGGGCCGAGGGCCGCGCGTGCCAGCGCGTGCACCTCAAGGTGCGCTTCGCCCCCTTCTTCACGACGACGCGCATCCGCACACTGGCTGCGGCGACGGACGACCCCTTCGTCATCGCCGAGACCGCGGCCGACCTCCTCCGCGCGCTCGACGACGACCGACCCATCCGGCTGCTCGGCATCCGAGCCGAGATGGTGCCGCCCGAGGGCGGCTACGAGAGGCCCCGGACGACCGGTCGGGGTGGCCCCGCCGCCGCCGACCCGGCGCCCGGCGAGGAATGAGCGGGGCCCCGCCACCGTTCTGGCCGCCATGACTGAGACGAGCGAGACGGGGGCCGGCCTGCAGCTCGGCATCGACACCTTCGGCGACGTGACGCAGGACGCGCAGGGGCGCACGGAGACCTACCCGGACGTGATCCGGCACGTCGTCGAGCAGGGCGTCCTTGCCGACCAGGTGGGGCTGGACTTCTTCGGCGTCGGAGAGCACCACCGACCCGACTACGCCATCTCGGCCCCTGACGTCGTCCTCGCCGGTCTGGCCACCGCCACGAAGCGCATCCGTCTCGGCACCGCCGTCACCGTGCTCAGCTCGGACGACCCGATCCGCGTCTTCCAGCGCTTCGCCACCCTCGACGCGATCTCGAGCGGACGGGCCGAGGTCATCCTCGGGCGTGGCTCCTTCACCGAGTCCTTCCCTCTCTTCGGTCACGACCTGCGCCAGTACGACGAGCTCTTCAGCGACAAGCTCGACCTCTTCACCCGGCTGCTCGAGGAGACCCCGGTGACCTGGCAGGGCTCGACCCGAGCGCCGCTCGTCGACCAGGAGGTCTTCCCCCGCACCGCCGCCGGGCTCACGGCGTGGATCGCCGTCGGCGGCTCGCCGGAGTCGGTCGTGCGGGCCGCGCGCTACCGCCTGCCCCTGATGCTCGCCGTCATCGGCGGCGACGCCGAGCGCTTCGCTCCCTTCGTCCAGCTCTACCACCAGGCCAACGCCCAGCTCGGCAACCCCGCGCTGCCCGTCGGTCTGCACTCCCCCGGCCACGTCGCCGACACCGACGAGCAGGCGCGCGACGAGCTGCGCGAGCACTGGACGAATAACCGCGACACGATCGGCGCCGAGCGCGGGTGGCCGCCCGCCCAGCCGGGAGACTTCGAGCGCGAGGTCGAGCACGGCGCTCTCTACGTCGGCTCCCCCGAGACGGTCGCGCAGAAGATCGCCCGGACGGTGCGCCTGCTCGGCGTCCAGCGCTTCGACCTCAAGTACTCGCACGGCCGCCTGCCGCACGAGCACATGATGCGCTCGATCGAGCTCCTCGGCACGAGCGTCGCTCCCCGCGTCCGTGAGCTGCTCGCGCAGGAGGCCGGCGCCGACGCCTGAGACGACCACCGCAGCGCGCCCGAGGCCGCTGCGTAGACTCCGCCTCGTGCCGGCGGAAGGACGACGCAGACCATGAGCACCCTCCAGACGCTCGACCGCGGTCTCGAGGCGATCGACATCGTGTCGCGCCGGGCCGGGGGCGTCTCGCCCGCCGCCCTCGCGGACGCGCTCGGCGTGCATCGCGCCGGCGCCTACCGCATCCTCGCCACCCTCGAGCAGCGCCACCTCGTGACGAAGGGGGAGGACGGCCTCTACCGGCTGGGCAGCGGGGCACTCGTCGTCGCCGGGCGCTTCATGAGCCAGTACCGGTCTGCGGCGCAGCCGGTGGTCCAGGACCTCGCGGACCGCACCGGGCACACCGCCTTCGTCGCGATCGCCGACCGTGAGGAGTCGGTCGCGATCGCGGTCGCCGAGCCGGCCGCTCGCGGCTCGATCGGCATCAGCTATCAGGTCGGCGGACGCCACCCGCTGACCCAGGGCGCCGACGGCGTGGCCATCCTCGCCCAGCGTCCGGCCGGCCCGTCCGACGGTGACGCGGTGCGCACGGCCCGCGAGCGCGGGTACGCGATCTCGCGGGGCGAGGTGCAGCCCGGCACCGCAGGCGTCGCGGTCGGTACCGGCGGCTCCTCGGTGACCGAGGTCGAGAGCTCGATCGGCGTCATCACCCTCGGCTCGCCCGACGACCTCCCGGTCGACGACCTGCTCCCGGTCCTGCGCGAGGCCAGCGCGCGCATCGCCCGGCTGTACTGAGGCCCCCGCCGCACGTCCCCACCCTTGACGGTGCACTCCCCGCGCACTACGTTGTGCGCTGAACGCACACAGAAGTGCAATATCCGCACAAGGAAGTGCCCCGCATGACGAATTGCCCTGTCACGACCGAGGTCTCAGGCCGCGCCGCCGCCTTCGACCCCTTCGGCGACGGATACCAGCAGGACCCACCCGGCTACGTCGCGTGGTCGCGCGAGAGCGAACCGGTCTTCTACAGCCCCGTGCTCGACTACTGGGTCGTCACGCGCTACGACGACATCAAGGCGATCTTCCGCGACAACATCACCTTCTCGCCGGCCGTGGCGCTGGAGAAGATCACGCCGACGAGCCGCGAGGCCGAGGACGTCCTGCGGTCCTACGACTACGGCATGGCCCGCACGCTGGTGAACGAGGACGAGCCGGCGCACATGGAGCGTCGCCGGGCGCTCATGGGCCCCTTCTCACCCGAGCACCTCGCCCACCACGAGCCGATGGTCCGTCGTCTCGTGCGCGAGCACGTCGACCGCTTCGTCGACGACGGCCGAGCCGAGCTCGTCAACCAGATGTTCTGGGAGATCCCGCTCACCGTGGCCCTGGAGTTCCTCGGCGTGCCCGACGACGACAAGCCGACGCTGCGGGAGTACTCGGTCGCGCACACCGTCAACACGTGGGGCCGCCCGCAGCCCGAGGAGCAGGTCGCGGTCGCCCACGCGGTCGGCAACTTCTGGCAGTACGCCGGCGAGGTGCTCGACCGTATGCGCGAGCGCCCGGACGACACGGGGTGGATGCAGTACGGCATCCGGACCCAGCGCGAGCTGCCCGAGGTCGTCACCGACTCCTATCTGCACTCGATGATGATGGCCGGCATCGTCGCGGCCCACGAGACGACGGCCAACGGCATCGCCAACGCCGTCAAGCTGCTGCTGGAGAACCGCGAGGTCTGGGACCAGATCTGCGCCGACCCGAGCCTCATCCCGAACGCGGTCGAGGAGTGCCTGCGCCACAACGGGTCGCAGGCGGCGTGGCGGCGCATCACCACCCGGCCCACCGAGGTCGGCGGCGTGGCTCTGCCCGAGGGGGCGCGCATCCTCATGGTGTCTGCGTCGGGCAACCACGACCCGCGTCGCTTCGAGGACCCGGAGCTCGTCGACGTGCGCCGTGACGACGCCGCCGACCACCTCACCTTCGGGTACGGCGCCCACCAGTGCCTCGGCAAGAACCTCGCCCGCATGGAGATGCAGATCTTCCTCGAGGAGCTCACCGGTCGGCTGCCGCACATGAGGCTGGCCGAGCAGGACTTCACCTACGTGCCGAACACCAGCTTCCGCGGGCCGGAGCACCTCTGGGTCGAGTGGGACCCGACGGCCAACCCCGAACGCCGTGACCCGACGGTGCTGCAGCCGCGGGTCGAGGTCAACATCGGCGAGCCGACGTCCGCGCACCACAGCCGTCCGATGCGGGTCGTGCGCGTCGCGGACGTCGCGAAGGGCGTCCGCCACCTCGTCCTCGAGAGCGCGGACGGCACCCCCCTGCCCGCCTTCACCCCCGGCTCCCACGTCGACGTCGAGTGCGGCGACACCGGGGTCGTGCGGCAGTACTCCCTGTGCGGGACGCCCCCGTCGCCCGTCCAGCCGCCCGGGTGCCCGCTGCCTCACGTGCCCCGCCCCGACCGCTACGAGATCGCCGTCGCACGCGAGGACGAGTCGCGCGGCGGCTCGGCGTGGGTGCACGACGAGGTGGCCGAAGGGGATGTGCTCACGGTCCGCGGACCGCGCAACCACTTCCGACTGCCCTCGGCTGCCCGTCGGTACGTCTTCGTCGCCGGCGGCATCGGCATCACACCGATCCGGTCGATGGCCGGCCAGGCGCGTCGCGACGGTGTGCCGTACGAGATCCACTACCTCGGCCGTGACCGCAGCGCCATGGCCTTCCTCGACGAGCTCCTCCTCGAGCACGGCGACCGCCTGCACGTGCACTGCTCCTCAGAGGGCACACGCGCTGACCTGCGGGCCCTCATGTCCGATCTCGACGACGACGCCCGCGACGGTGCCGTGCACGTCTACGCGTGCGGTCCGCAGCGCATGATCGACGTGCTCACGACAAGCACCGAGACCTGGCCCGAGGACGCTCTCGTCGTCGAGCACTTCGCGTCTGCTCTCGGCGAGCTCGACCCCGAGCACGAGCACGAGTTCGCCGTGCACCTCGAGGACTCGGACGTCGACCTCGTCGTGCCCCGCGACCGCACGCTGCTGCAGACGCTGCGCGACGCCGGCGTGCAGATCCCCTCGAACTGCCAGGAGGGGCTGTGCGGCACCTGCGAGGTGCCCGTCCTGCGGGGCGACGTCGACCACCGCGACGTCGTCCTCACCGCCGCCGAGCGACGGGAGTGCAGCCGGATGATGGCCTGCTGCTCTCGCGCCGCGGGCGACCGCCTCGTGCTCGGCCTCTGACCCGACTCCCCCTCTCCCCCCTTCGACCAAAGGCAACCGATGACGCTTGCACTCCTGGGCATCTTGCTGTCCCTGGCCCTCCTTATCACCCTGGCCTACCGCGGCCACTCCGTCATCGCGGTGGCTCCGCTGGCCGCCACCGTCGCGGTGATCATGTCGGGGGCCCCGCTCCTGGCGAGCTACACGCAGATCTTCATGCCCGCGCTCGGCGGCTTCATGGCCGCCTTCTTCCCGCTCTTCCTCGTCGGTGCGATCTTCGGACGGCTCATGACCGTCAGCGGGTACGCCCAGGACCTCGCGGGGTGGATCTCCGGGCTTCTCGGTCCGCGTTTCGCGATCCTCGTGACCGTGCTCGCGACGGCGCTGCTCACCTACGGCGGGGTGAGCGCCTGGGTCGTCGTCTTCACGATCTTCCCCATCGCCACCGCCCTCTTCGCCGAGGCCGACATCCCGCGTCGCCTCATGCCGGCGGCCATCGCGCTCGGCATCTTCACCTTCGCCACGGCCGCGCTGCCCGGGTCGCCGCAGATCCACAACACGATCCCGACGAAGTTCTTCGGCACCAACACCTTCGCCGCGCCGGGACTGGGCGTGCTCGGCGCGGTCCTCGTCTTCGGGCTGGGCATGCTGTGGCTGGACCGTCGTCAGAAGCAGCTCGCCGCCGCCGGCGAGTCCTTCTCGGACCCCACCCTCGCCGAGCTCGAGGAGGACGCAGCGCGCCGTGGCGGCGGCACCACGCCTGCTCCTGCGACCCAGGTCGACCCTGACGAGCCCGCCTCCGACGGCGCGGCGCGGACCCCTGCGGCCACGCTGACGGCCGTGCGGTCGACCTCGACCACGCCGGCGCAGCCCGCCCCCGGCGCGGCCGCCGGGCTCCTCGGGCTCAGCCCGGTCCTCGCGATCGTCCTCGTCAACGCGCTCTGCACCTACGTGGTCCTCCCCGCCCTCGAATTCGGCTACCTCGCGGACGAGAAGTTCGGCGGCACGACCGTCGAGGCCCTCACGGGCGTCTGGTCGGTGACCGTGGCCATGCTCGCCGGCATCGCGCTCGTCTTCGTCCTGCGCGTCGCCGCATGGAAGACCTACGTCAAGGCGATCACAGAGGGCGCGCGCAACGCGGTGCTCCCGGTCTTCAACACCGCGAGCGAGGTCGGCTACGGGGCGGTCATCGCCTCGCTTGCCGTCTTCGCCGTGGTCCGCGACGGGATGTTCGGCATCAGCGACAACCCGGTGGTCGTGTCGGCCGTGTCAACCTCGGGCATCTCGGGCCTCACCGGCTCGGCCTCGGGCGGCCTCACCATCACGCTGCAGACCTTCGGCGAGCAGCTGGCGCAGATGGCCACCGACCAGGGCATCCCCATGGAGCTCATGCACCGCGTCACCGCGATGGCGTCGACCGGCTTCGACTCGCTGCCCCACAACGGCGCGATCATCACGCTGCTGCTCGTCTGCGGGCTGTCGCACCGCGAGGCGTACAAGGACATCTTCGTCGTGACGGTCGTCGTGCCGGTGGTCGGCCTCCTCGCCGTCATGGGCCTCGGTCTCGCCGTCGGCACCTTCTGACAGACCCGGCTCTCCTCACCGCACTGGTCTCAGCCGGCCCGGCCGATGACGAAGGCGGTGAGGAAGCCGAGCGTCGCGATGAGCCCCGCATACATGTGCGTGCGCTCGAAGGCCTCGGGGATCATCGTGTCGGCGACCATCGTGAGGATGGCGCCGGCGGCGAGCGCGGTGATCGCGGCGACGACCTCGGGCGAGGCACCCTGGAGCAGCAGGCACCCGAGCAGCCCGGCGAGGCCGCTCGCGACGGCCACCCCGCCCCACACCCCGAAGACGTAGCGCGCCGAGCGCCCGCTGCGCTTCATGCCCGCCGCGCTCGACAGGCCCTCGGGCAGGTTGGAGATGAAGATCGCGGCGAGCACCGGCACCCCGACGCCTCCCCCGCCGAGCAGCGACAGGCCGAGGACGACCGACTCGGGGATGCCGTCGAGGAGCGCGCCGACGGCGATCGCCGACCCGCTGCCCTCCTGCTCGTCCTCGCCGGGCTGCTCGTCGCCCGCGCGCTTGCGGTGCCGCGCACCGCGCCGGGCGAGCGCGATGTTGGCCAGGAGGTAGAGGACGGCGCCGACGAGGAAGCCGATGACGGTGGGCACGAGGCCCCCGGTCGTCTCCGCCTCGTCGACGAGGTCGAAGGACAGCGCCGAGATGAGCACCCCGGCACCGAAGGCCATGACCGAGGCGACGACCCGACGGGGGACGTCGACGAACCACGCGACGAGCGCACCGACGACGAGCGCACCCCCCGCGACGAGACCCCACAGCCCGGCCTGCGCCCAGATCGGCATCACAGCACCGCGATGACGGCCCCGGCGGCGACGCCCGAGACGACGGTGAGCCCGGCCACCGCGGCGGTCACCCGCCAGGTGAGCGCGCGACCGACCATGGCGAGCGAGGGCAGGCTGACGGCGGGCAGGAGCAGGAGCGCGAGCCCGAGGACCCACGGGCTGGCGCCGGCGGCGGCCAGGGCGAGGAGCACGGGGATCTCGCCGGCTGTCGGGATGACGACGAGCAGCGCGACGACGGCGAGCGCGACGAGCGCGGGCGGACCGGCGCCGAGGTCGAGATCGGCCGGGGCGAGGTGGGCGCCCGCGCCGACGAGGGCCACGAGCAGCAGGTACTCGGGCACGAGCGTGATCGACAGCCGCCCGAGGCTGCGCGCGAAGCGGGTGACCGGACCACCGGGGCGGTCGTCCTCCCCCTTCGCCTCCTCGACGAGACCCGAAGGGGGCATGACCCGCCCGGGCAGCAGGCGGCCGGCGAGGACCGCCGCGCCGCCGACGAGGCCCAGCCCGACGAGCAGCCGGGCGGCGACCCACTGCCACGGGCCGACGAGCGCGAGGAAGACGAGGACGGCCGGGTTGAGCACGGGGTTGCCGAGCCAGTAGGCGACGACGGAGGGGGCGGGCACCCCGCTGCGGCGCAGGGAGACCGCGACCGGCGCGGCGCAGCAGGTGCACATCATGCTCGGCAGGGACAGCGCGCCGGCGAGCAGGCCGCTCGACGTCGTCGAGCGACGGGTGAGCAGACGCTGCACCCAGCGCCGCGGCACGAGCGCGTCGATGCCGGCAGCGAGGACGAGACCGACGAGCAGCGCCTTCCACACCGCCTGGGTGTAGGCGACGGTGAAGTCCCACGCGCCCGTCCACACCGACGGCGCGTCACGTGCGACGTCGAGCGGGCTGCTGCCCTCCCACGCACCGGTGCCGACGAGACCGTCGATCTTGTGCGCGTAGGGCCACCACTTCGCCCAGCTGAGGCCGATGGCGACGACGACGAGGACGACCGCGGTCGAGACGACCGTACGTCGTGAGGGTCGCAGACCGCCGGGGCCACCCAGGTCGAGATCGGCGGGACCGGTGCTCATGCGCGTGCCTCTTCAGACGGTGGTGGGGGCCTGATCCAGCGTAGGCGTCGGTCGTGCAGCCACTGCACGCACGGGGTCCCCCACCCGCACCTCGCCCGTCCCGAGCGGCACGAGACGCACCCCGAACCACAGCGCTCCGTCCCACCGTCGACGGGCGGCGAGGGTGCGCAGCGGCTCCGCGCCGGTGCGCAGGGTGACCGGGTCAACGCCCGTGACGACGCACCGGTCGCACAGCGCGCTCACCCGGTGGTCCACGTCGCCGATGCGTACCCGCGACCAGCCGTCCTCGGCGAAGGGGGCGTCGCCGTCGACGACGACGTTGGGCCGGAAGCGCTCCATGACGAGGCGCTCGGCGCGCCGCTCGCCCCGCTCGTCGGCGGTCTCGTCGACCCACTCCTGCAGCCGCTCGAGCGAGCGCTGGGTCGTGAGCACGAGCGGGGAGGACCAGGCCAGACTCAGCGAGTCCGGCGGCTGCCCGCCGCGCTCGGCGGGGATGCCCCGGGCGGCCGGGTCGGGCTGCCACACGAGGCGAAGGGGGCGCCCCACCCGTCGGGTGAGCCAGGCGTCGACCTCCGGGTCGGCCGGGACGGCGTGCGCACCGACCGCGCCGCCGATCGGCCGGGCGGTGACGCCGCGGGGTGGGTGGACCCGGCGGCTCTGCTCGGCGTGGCGCACGAGCACGCCGCCGCCGGCGAGGGGCTCGGAGCTGAGCGCGAGGAGGCGGGGGTCCATGAGCGCTGTGACCTTGTGGCCGCTCTCGTCGACCAGCCCCCACCGTCGGTCCCCCGCCAGCCCCCACGGCTCGACGGCGGCCGAGGTCACGGCCTGCCCGGCGAGGGACTTCACCGGGTAGAGACGGATGTCAGTCACGCGCATGGGGTCATCATCGCCTGGGCCCGGGTCGGTGGTCTCGAGGCTCGGGCCCGGGGGCCCTCGCACCTCGACCAGCTAGCGCCCGTGAGGTGCGAGGAGCGGCGGGTCACCAGCGGCCGACGCGACCGCCTCCGCCGGCGGCCCAGCAGGTGCCGCGCTCGCAGTCGAGGGTGTGCCAGGCGGTGGGGTCGACGAGACGCCAGGTGCGGCCGCCGTCGTCGCTGGCGCTGGTGCCCCCGATGCCGCCGCCCTCGCCGACGACGAGGAGGCGGTGGCGCGAGAGCCACTCGACGTCCTCGCCGAGGTGAGGCAGGTCGCCCGCCGTGCGCCACGTGCGCCCGTCGCGCGTCACCGAGCTCGCCCGCGAGCCGTCCGCCGGGTCGGAGAAGTCGCCGCCGACGGCGACGCCCTGCCGCGGGGTGCGCAGCGCGAGGGCGAAGACCCCCGCGGCCTCGCTGGCGGGGATGCCGGAGCTGCTCGCCCGCCACGTCGTGCCGAGGTCGTCGGAGCGGAAGACCCGCGATCGCTCTCCCCCCGACCCGAAGACGGCGGTGCGGCCCGACATCGTCAGGCAGTCGCCGCTGGCCGCGAAGTTGGCCTCACCGGTCGAGTCCGGCATCCCGCGTGACGGCAGCACCCGCCAGCTCGCCCCGCCGTCCGTCGTGCGGATGATCCGGAAGCGCCCGTCGACCGGGTCGCTCACCCCGAGCCCGACCCGCCCGCCCGGCGCGAAGGCGATGCAGTTGTAGAAGGCGGCCTCCTCGCGGTTGCGGAAGGTCTCGCGCCAGGTCTGCCCGCCGTCGGTCGTGCGGTAGATGCGCGACGCCTCGCCGGGGCCGATGGCGAGCACCGACGCGGTCCGCGCGTCACGCGCCTCGACGTCGCGGAAGGCCAGCCCCTGCGACCCCGGAGGGCGCACGTCCTGCCACGTCCGGCCGGCGTCGGTGGTCCGGTAGACCGAGCCGGCTCCCCCGTCGCTGACGCTCCCGCCGGTGACCCACGCGGTCCGCCCGTCGACCGCGTCCAGCCCGCGGAAGCTCTGGTCGGTGTCGACGACCTGGGTCTGCCACCCCTTCGCGCCCGGCGGTGAAGGGGGACTGCCCGGCGACGCGGTCGCCGCGGTCGTGACCCCGAGGGCCAGGGCGAGGGCGGACGCGGCGGCGGCGAGGTGGCGCATGCGCCGACCTTCCTCCTGCGGGGCAGACCTGTCCACCGGAGCGTGGCGGTGCCCGCCGGCGACGGGTCAGGCCACGTCGTGCGGCAGCAGCTCGGCGCCCGGCTCGTCGCTCTCGGCAATCGGCTCCTGCCCGTCTCGCCGGAGCACGTGCGCGCCGATGAGCGAGATGCCGACGCCGTCCGGGTCGTCCCGCCGGGCGAGGTGGAGGTTCGCGCAGTAGCCGTGGCGCACGACGAGCTTCGTCGCCGTCACCCAGCCGACCCCTTCGCGGATGATGAGCACGTGACGTCCGGCAGGGATGTCGTACGTCACCGAGCTCTCGCCGTCGAAGCGGCCGAGCTCGACGTCGCCGAGCATGATCTGCGCCCCGCGCAGGTGCTCCGGGTCGATGTCACCGGTCGAGATCCGGATGGCTGCGTCGCTCACCTGCATCACCACACCTTTCGTCGTGTCCCTCGATCATCCTCCGCCGGTGTCAGCAGCGGTAGTGGACGCGCCCGACCTCAGAAGTCGAAGCCACCGCCGAAGTCCCCTCCACCGAAGTCGCCACCGCCGAGGTCGCCGCCCCCACCGCTGGCGTCGTACCCGGCGTCCGCGAAGCCTGCATCGCCACCGGCATCACCGCCGGCGTCCCCACCTGCGTCACCGGACCCGCCGTCGTCGGGCAGGGCGCCCTCGCGGCCGCCCTCGGACCCCAGGCCCTCGCCGCTGTCGCCGGCCTCCTGCGCCTCGGGCGAGTCGCCGTAGCCGTCGAAGATCGCGCTGGCGATCATCGAGCCGACGACGACACCGGCCACGGTGCCGAGCATCGACCCCGCGAAGCCGCCGCCCATGACGCCCCCACGCCCGCCACGGCCCATGCCGCCGAGGCTCGACTGGAGGTAGCCGGGCTGGCGCATCTCGGCGCGCGTCGCGGCCCGCGCCATGTCACGCGGGTCGTCCGAGCGCGGTGCCTCGCCCTGCGGCAGGTCCTGCGAGAGCTGGGCGAGGACCTGCTGGCGCTGCTCCGGGGTGAGCTGCGCGAAGGCCTCGGCGTGCGTCTGCTCGATGGTCTCGGGCGGGGCCGTGCGCAGGAGGTAGCGGTAGCGGGCGAGCGCCTGCTCGTCGCTCACCTGCTGCTGCCCCTGGGCCGGCGGGCCGGGAGCGTACCCCGGAGCGGGCTGGCCGTACCCCTGCTGCCCGTACCCCTGCTGGCCGTAGCCTCCCGACGCCTGCTGGTGCTGCTGCGTCTGGTCGGACCGTCCGAAGAGCTTGTCGAGGAAACCCATGGTGACTCCCGTCATCGCGTGGCGGTCGGACCGGGTCGGTCGACGACCGCCTCGTCAGTCAACCACGCGGCCACAGCGCCCAGTGGTGATGCACAGGGCCCGCTGCGTGACCGACGGAGAGCTCGTCGGCGTGGGTGAGCGCGCCGGTCAACCAGTCCTTCGCCTGTGCCACGGTCTCGGCCCACGCGTCCCCCCGCGGCCGCAGCGCGGCGATCGCCGACGACAGCGTGCACCCGGTGCCATGGGTGTGACGTGTCGGGACCCGTCGGGCCGACAGCTCGTGCACCCCGGTGCCGTCGACGACCAGGTCGACCGACTCGTCCCCGGCGACGTGCCCGCCCTTGAGCAGCACCCGGGCCGCCCCGAGGTCGAGCAGCGCCTGCGCGTGCCGGTGCATCTCGTCGAGGTCGCGCGCCGCAGCGTGCGGGGTGAGGCCGAGCAGGACGGCCGCCTCGGCGGTGTTGGGCGTGACGAGGTCGACGACGGGCAGCAGGGCCCGCACCCCCTCGACGGCGTCCTCGTCGAGCAGCCGCGAGCCGGCCGTCGAGACCATCACCGGGTCGAGGACGACCTCGCCCAGCCCGCCCCTGCACACCAGCTCGCCCACCACGGCGACGACCTCGGCCGAGCCGAGCATCCCGATCTTCGTCGCCGCGAGCTCGACGTCGTCGACGAGGGTCTCGACCTGCTCGCGCACGAAGCCTGCCGGTACGTGATGGACCCCGGTCACCCCCTTCGTGCTCTGCGCCGTGAGCGAGGTGAGGACGGCGCAGCCGTACGCCCCGAGCGCGCCGAAGGTCTTGAGGTCGGCCTGGACCCCGGCGCCGCCGGACGGGTCCGACCCGGCGATCGTCAGGACGTTGGGCACGCTCATGCCGCACCCCCGTCGACGACGGCGCGCAGCCGCGCGGCGGCGGCCCGTGGGTCGTCGGCGGCGCAGACGGCGCTGACGACGGCGACGCCGTCGACCCCCGTGGCCATGACCTCGGCCGCCCGGTCGAGGTCGATCCCTCCGATGGCCACGCTCGGCAGCCGGCTCGCGGCGGCGAGCGCGCGCAGGCCCTCGAGCCCGACCGCCGGGTCGTGGTCGGGCTTGGTCGGGGTCGCCCACACGGGGCCGAGACCGAGGTAGTCGAGGGTGCCGGGCGGCAGCGTCGCGGCCCGCTCCACCTCCTCGACCCGCGCACACGACAGCCCGAGCGACGCATGCGGTCCGACCACCCGGCGTGCCTCGACCGCGTCGAGGTCGCCCTGGCCGATGTGGGCGCCGTCGGCGCCGATCTCGGCGACGAGGTGGGCCCGGTCGTTGATGATGAGGGGCACGCCCGCCGGCCGGGTGACGGTGAGCACGAGCCGGCCCATGGCCACGACCTCGTCGTCACCGGCGTCGGGGTCACGCAGCTGGACCACGCTCGCTCCCCCGTCGATCGCCGCGCTCACCGTGGTGAGGAGCCCGTGGCGCTGCGTCATCACCGGGTCGGTGACGAGGTAGAGGCCGAGGTCGAGCACCGGGCGGGTCAGCACAGCCCCACCCGCTCCTCGAGCTGATCGGGCGTGAGGGCCGCGAGCTCGTCGAGCAGCCCGACGGCGAAGGAGCCCGGCCCGCGCGCGGTCTGCACCGCGGTGTCGGCGGCGAGGGTGAGCGCGGCCGTCGCGGTCGCCGCGGCGACGAGCGGGTCAGATGTCGCCGCGCAGCACGCCGCGACGAGGGCGCCGAGCGCGCACCCGACACCGGTGACCCGTGTCATCAGCGGGTCGCCGTGGGCGAGCCGCACCGTGCGCTCGCCGTCGGTGAGGTGGTCGACCGCGCCGCTCACGGCGACGACGCAGCGGTGCCGGCGGGCGATCGCGCCGGCGCCGTCCTGGACGGCCTGGGACGCGGTGTCGTCGGTGGAATCGACTCCCCGGCCGCCGCTGCCGCCGCCGAGCGCGAGGACCTCCGAGGCGTTGCCCCGGATGACGGCGGGCGAGCCGAGCGCGAGCAGCTCGTGCGCCAGCCCCGTGCGCCAAGTGAGCCCGCCGACGGCGACGGGGTCGAGGACCCAGGGGGTCCCGGACGACAGGGCGGCGGACACCCCTTCGCGTGCGCCCGCGGCCGTGTCGTCGTACGGGGTCCCGAGGTTGACGAGGACCGCTCCGGCGACGGCGGCGAGCTGGCCCGCCTCGTGCGGGTTGTCGACCATGGCCGGCGACGCTCCCGCGGCGAGCAGGACGTTCGCGGTGAAGGGTGCGACGACGATGTTGGTCAGGCACTGGGTCAGCGGTGACTCCGCGCGCAGGCGCGACCAGCAGTCGGCGAGGTCGTGCGCGCTCGGCGCGGTGGTGGGCAGGGCGACGCTCATGGGTGACGTCCCTTCGCTAGTACGAGCTAGATCAGGTTCCACGGGTGTGCTCTCAGCCGCTCGAAGGCGGCACCCCGCGTCAGCGACGACCATAGCGAAGGGGGTGCGGTCGCCGGGGTCGCAGGTCTCGTCTACGGGTTGCTCGTCCTCGCCGCGAAGGTGCAGGAGAGCCACGCCATGCTGCTCGAGCTGGCGCGGGCGCGGGCCGCGGAGGCCGGCGGCGCCGAGGCGTAGGGCGTGGTCTCGAGGCTCCTTCGTCGCACCTCGACCAGCGAGACGACCTACGGCTCGAGGCCGACCATCGCGGCGGACTCGTCCCAGAGGCGGGCGGCCACCCCTTCGTCCGAGGCCACCCGGGAGGTGCGGGAGACGCGACGGCCGTCGAAGTACTGACCCACCGGCCAGTCCATGCCCGGCTCGCCCTCGGCGAGCCAGACGAGCTGGTCGGCCCCCTTCGCCGGGGAGGTCATGAGGACCTTCGACAGGGGCGTGCGGTAGAGGGCGCGCATGACGACGGAGGACTCGCTGGCGAAGTTCGTCCCGACGATGCCGGGGTGGAAGGCCGCGGCGGAGATGCCGTCTCCCCCGTGCCGTCGCTGCAGCTCGCGGGTGAAAAGAATGTTGGCCAGCTTGGCGTTGCCGTAGGCGCGGCGCTCGGAGTACCCGTGCTCGAGCTGCAGGTCGTCGGGGTCGTAGCGCGCCATGACCCGCGACGCCAGGCTCGAGGTCTGCACGACGCTCGCGCGGCTCGCGGTGAGGGTCGGCAGGAGCAGCCGCGTCAGCAGGTACCCGGCGAGGTGGTTGACCTGGAAGGTCGCCTCGAAGCCGTCCTCGGTCAATCGCCGGCTGCCGAGGACTCCCCCGGCGTTGTTCGCGAGGACGTCGATCCGCGGGTACTGCGCACCGAGCGCGTCGGCGAGCGCCCGCACCTCGGTGAGGCGGGCGAAGTCGGCGACGAAGGGGGTGCCCCCCACCTCGGCGGCGACCGCCTCGGTCTTCTCCCGGGAGCGCCCGACGACGGCGACCTCGTGCCCGTGCTCGGCGAGCTCGCGCGCGGCGGCGGCGCCGATGCCGTCGCTGGCACCGGTGATGACGACGGTCTTGCGGTCCATCCAGGTCTCCTCGAGGTGGGGTGCCACCAGTGTGCGGGAGAGTCGCCGGGCGACGCCCCGTGGCCGCGGCCCACGCTCAGGCCGGGTCGTCGGGCATCTGCAGGTGCAGCAGCTCCACCGCGTCGTTCGTCAGCCGCGCCGTCGTCTCCAGCAGCTCGCGAGGCGACGTCGAGCGCAGCAGCGTCAGCTGGTCGAGGGAGCCCAGGGGCGAGAGCCAGGCCAGCTGCCAGCACCGGGCGACCGGGTCGTCGGCCAGCTCGACGTCGGCCGGCCAGACCTGCGAGCGGTGCTCGCTCATCACCGCCAGGGCCCTCCTGACGACGCGCTCGGTGTCGGCGAGCCCCTGGTCGTCGTCGTCGGTCCACGTGAGGTCCGGCAGGGGACGCACCTCGGCCCGCGGGTACGGGTCGTCGGGCAGCCACCGTGCGATCTCGATGCGTTCCTGCCCTCGGGCCAGCAGCACGAGCCGGCCGTCGGGCAGCCGGCCCATCTGCTCGACGCTCGCCACGCAGCCGACCGTGAACCGCTGATCTCCCCCGCCGACCTCGGAGCCTCGCTCGATGAGCACCGCGCCGAAGCGCCGGTCGCTGCCGACGACATCTCGCATCATCGCGACGTACCGCGGCTCGAAGACCTGCAGCGGCAGCGGCTGCCCGGGGAGCAGGGCCGTCCCCAGCGGGAACATCGGCAGCACGTCCATCGGACCAACGTCGCACCCCGGACCGTGCGATGTCACCCCCTTCGCGCGAACGCGTCGCCTACAACGGGTGCCCCTGGGTGTCGTGGTCTCGAGGCTCGGGCCCTGGGGGCCCTCGCACCTCGACCATCGATGGGTCGCCGTGTGGTTGGGTAGGGCGCAACCAGCCCACCACCGCCTTCAGGGGAGACGGTTTGAGCAACGCACCGCAGCAGTTCATGGACATGGCCCGGCAGGCAGCCGGCAACGCAGGGGTCCGGCAGGCCGTCGGCCGCGCCGCGGGCGGGGGTGGTGACGGCTTCGACCTCAACGCCGCGGACTTCCCGGCGGCCCGGGGCGAAGGGGCATCGGCCGGCACCCGCATCACCTCGGCC
The DNA here is from genome assembly GCF_020567375.1 of Janibacter melonis. Taxonomy (GTDB): domain Bacteria; phylum Actinomycetota; class Actinomycetes; order Actinomycetales; family Dermatophilaceae; genus Marihabitans; species Marihabitans melonis. The sequence goes on from NZ_JAJBZM010000001.1 coordinate 539,835, forward strand.
TCGGTGAGCCTCGACGACGCCGCCGAGGCGCTGAGCCGCAGCCACTACGAGGCCGGCGCAGCCGGCCCGGTCCACGTCATCACGCCGATGGTCATGCCGAAGGGTCGCCGCCTGCGCGCGATGCTCCCGGTCATCGCCCTCGCGCTGCTCGGCATCGCCGGCAGCATCGTGCTGCTGCCCTTCGACGGGCTCGTGCTCGGCATCTTCGGGCCGCACTACTGGCTGCTCGTGCTCCTGCTCGCCGCCTTCATGTGGTGGCGCCAGGGCATGGTCATGGTCCCCGAGGGGTGCACCGCGCTCATCAGCCGATTCGGCAAGGTCGAGGCCGAGGTCGGCCCGGGCCGCGTCACCCTGCTCAACCCGTGGAAGCGGGTCTCCTACATCGTCAACACGACGCGGGAGTACCCCTTCAACGCCCCGATCCGCGAGGCCCCGACGAAGTCGGGCGTGCAGGCGAGCGTCGACCTCTTCCTCCAGTTCCGCATCGCCAACGCGCGCGAGTTCGTCTTCGTCCTCGGCGCCGTCCAGGGCTTCCAGGACAAGCTGAACAACGCGATCTCGGAGACGACGCGCTCGCTCATCTACGACCAGGAGGCCAGCGGCATCTACGACCTCGTCGGCGAGAGCACCGCGCGGCTGCTCGAGCAGCTCAACGCGCAGTTCCAGCCGGCGGTCGAGCTGACGACGGCGAACATCACCCACGCCGAGCCCTCGGCCCAGGAGTACCGCATGGACCTCGCGGCGCCGGAGATGATCCGGGTCGCGAAGGAGGCGTACACCTACGACTACGAGCTCGGGCTGAAGAAGGAGCAGAACGAGGGAGATCTCAACAAGGACCTCGCCTCGCTCAACGAGAGCCTCTCTGCGATCCAGGCCGACATCGCGCGCTACCAGGCGCAGATGGACACGGCGCTCGAGCGCGAGACGAACCGCGCGAACGCGCTCGCCCGTCAGCGCTTCGTCGAGTCGGAGTCGACGGCCAACGCCAACGCCGCGCTGCTCGAGGCCCAGGCGCTCGACATCCGTGCGCTGAGCGCGGCCCAGGCCCCCGAGATCCTCGACTACCGCTACCAGCAGGACATGCTCGACAAGATGGAGAGCGTCGCGGACTCGCTGCCGCAGATCGTGCGCGTCGGCGACCAGGGCGACGGCGTGGACTACCTGCGCATCGCTCGCGAGCTCGTCGGCGGGCAGGGCGGCGCGCTCTTCACCGACGAGGACATGGCCGCGATCCGCGACCGTCACGGCGCCATCGCCGAGCGCGTCGCGCAGCGCGAAGGGGAGATCGGCGACCTGCTGCAGGCGCCCGAGGAGACCGACGTCGAGATCCTCCCGGCCTCGGAGGTCTCCGACGGCCCCGAGGGCGAGGAGGCCATCGCCAAGATCCGCGAGTCGGTGACCGACGAGGCCGTCGCGGCCCAGATGGGAGAGGCCGCGGGCGGTCCCCCTTCGCCGCCGTCCGGTCCCCCGGTCTCACCTCCGGCGACGCCGCAGGGCGCGCCGACCACTCCCGCCACGACTGACGACGGGGGCACCCGATGAGCCAGCAGATCATGGACACGATGACCGCGCGCGGCCGCGGGATGAGCTCGATCAAGGAGGCCGTCTCCGGGTGGGGCGACGTCGCACGGCTGCTGCGCGGCGGCGACGGCGGGGCGATCGTGCCCGTCGTCATCCCCAAGGACCAGCGCGGGCTGCGGTGGACCTCGCTCGTGTGGTTCGGGCTGTGGGCCGCCATCAGCGGGCTGCTCCTCACGACCGTCGACCACGGCGGTCTCGGCGGGCTGGCGATCTTCGTCGCGCTGCTCTCCTTCGTCCTCGCCGCCCTGTGGTGGTGGCGCAGCTCGATCGTCGAGATCGAGGAGGGCACGGTCGGGGTGCTGACGAAGTTCGGCGCGATCTCCGGACCGGGCCTCTCCCCCGGCCGGCACTACCTGTGGCACCCGTGGGCGCGCGTCGCGTACGTCGTCGATGTCACGACCGAGATCCCCTACACCGCACCGGTGCTCAGCTCGCCGACGCACGAGAACGTGCCGCTGAAGTCGATCGAGTTCTTCCTGCGCTTCCGCATCGTCGACGCGATCCGCTTCGTGCAGACGATCGGCGCGGGCAACTTCGACCTCGTGCTGAGCAACTCGGTGCAGGACGCGATCCGCCAGCGCAGCCGCCAGGTGCGCACGGAGAGCGCCTATGACCTGCGCGGCAGCGACGTCAAGGACATGCAGGACCTGCTCAACCGGCAGCTGACGCGCTACGGCGTGCAGATCATGGGCTGCAACATCCCCGACGTGCAGCTGCCCGACCAGTACCGCGAGCACCTCGCGACGCGCGAGCGCGTGGCCAAGGAGCTCGTCGCGTACGAGAAGGAGTGGGAGCTCACCCGCAAGCGCCGGATCGACACGCTGCTCATGGAGATCGAGCGGTCGAAGAAGGTGCGGGACGCGAAGATCGTCGAGGTCCAGGCGTCGCTGAACAAGGCGCGCAAGGACGTCGCGCAGATGCTCGAGGAGCGCGAGACCGAGGCGCAGAAGGTGCGCTATGAGATCGAGACGCGCGCGCGCACCAACCTCGTCGCCGCCCAGGGCGAGGCGAAGGCCCAGGAGCAGCTCGCCACGGCCTACCGCGACAACCGCGCGGTGCTCGGGTACGAGCTCGCCCGTCGCCGGCTCGACGTCGGTGCCGCTCTCGCCGAGCAGGCGCCGCGCCCGGTCATCGTGCAGACCGACGGGTCTGGCGGGGACAGCTCCGCGCTCTCGACGCTGCTCATGGCCCAGCTCCTCCCCTCGATGGTTGAGGGCGGTGGCTCGCGTCGTTCGTCGGTTGAGGTGCGAGGTACGAGCCTCGAAACCACGCCCCCGCCGCCGAGCGCCCGCAGGGTCCAGCAGGCCGCCGGCGAGGCGGCTGCCGGTCTCGTCCAGCGTGCCGGGAAGGGCGCGAAGGGCGACGCCTGACCCCACCCCCGCACGAGAGCCCGCCGGTCCGAGAGGACTGGCGGGCTCTTCGCTGTTCGCAGAGAGATTCGTGGGACCCCGTTGACAACCGAGCGCCTGGTCAGGACTATTCAGGTATAGACAGGTATGGACAGGACGGAGCACCGTGAACGCGAAGTACCAGCGCGTCGCCTCCCTGCTGAGGGAGCAGATCCACGTCGGCGACCTCAGCGACGGCGAGAAGCTGCCCGGTGAGGCCGAGCTCGCCCGTGATCTCGGGGTCAGCCGCGGGACCGTGCGCCAGGCCATCGCCGAGCTGCAGCGGCAGAACCTCGTCGACACCCAGATGGGGGTCGGCTCCTTCGTCACCTTCGACGGCGTCGCGCTCAACAGCCCCCTGGGCTGGGCGCAGGCGCTCGCGGTCGGAGGGGTCGACCTCGACGTGACCATCCTGTCGATCGACCTCATCTCGGTGGAGGAGATCCCGGACGCGCCTCGTGACATCGGCTTCGACGAGGCCGTCGCGGTGCGCCGTGTGCGACGTCTGGGCGACGGCACGGCGGTGTCCTTCGAGTGCGCGTCCGTCCCCGCCACCGGGATCCTGCGCGACCTCCCCCGCACAGGTCTGGTCGAGGGGTCGATCACGAAGACCCTCGCCCAGGCCGGCCTGCGCGCCACCGGCGGCGACCAGCAGGTCAGCCTCGTCGAGCTGCCCGCCCGCGAGGCCGAGCTGCTCGGCCGGAGCGAGGGCGAGCCCTTCCTGCGCTCCGTGCGGACCTCGCGCAGCGCGCGCGGCGACGTCGTCGAGCACGTCGTCTCCTCGCTCGACCCTCGCCACTTCCGCCTCCACACGACCTTCGGAGACCGTGCATGACCCGCGCCCTCAACACCCTCGTCGGCCTCGCCGTCGGCGACGCCCTCGGCATGCCGACCCAGAGCATGAGCCGGGCGGACATCGCCGCACGGTACGGGCGGGTCGACCGGCTCCTCGACGGCGCCCCCGACCAGCCCATCGCCCCGGGCATGCCGGCGGGCTCGATCACCGACGACACCGAGCAGGCCCTGCTCCTCGCCGACCTCCTCGTCGAGGGCGGGGGGACCTTCGAGCCCCGCGCGCTCGCCGACGCCCTCCAGGCATGGGAGGACGACATGCGCGCCCGTGGCTCGTCGGACCTGCTCGGGCCGTCGACCAAGGCCGCGCTCGTCGAGCTCGCCGCCGGCGCCTCGCCGGAGGAGAGCGGCCGCTTCGGCACGACGAACGGCGCGGCGATGCGCATCGCGCCTGTCGGCATCGCCTTCGGCGAGCCGGCCGCCCTGCTCGAGGCGGTCGTCGCCGCCAGCCGGCCGACCCACAACACCGGTCTGGCCCTGTCGGCGGCCACCACCGTCGCCGCCGTCATCAGCGCCGGGATCGACGGCGCGGACCTCGACGCCGCGCTCGACGTCGGCCTGAGGGCAGGAGAGGCGGCCTTCGCGCGAGGCCACTGGCGCGCCGGGGCATCGGTACCGGCCAAGGCTCGATGGGCGCTGGCCCAGACCTTCGGCTCGGACGACGAGTGCGTCGACTTCGTCGTCGACATCATCGGCACCTCCGTGAGCAGCCAGGAGTCGGTCGTCGCCGCGATCGTCCTCGCTCACCACTTCGTCGACCGCCCCTTCGAGGCCCTGTGCCAGGCGGCGAGCGTCGGCGGCGACACTGACACCGTCGCCGCCATCGCCGGCGCCATGCTCGGCGCCACGGCCGACGCCCCTCCCGCACCGGCCGAGGTCGTCGACGACGTGCTCCGCGTGTCGCAGGTCGACCTCGCCTCCAGGGCTCTGGCCCTCACCCGTCTCCGAGACTCCGCACCCCGCCCCTCCTGACTCTCCCGGGCGCGATCCCCCTTCGGACCGCCCGCCACACCCGTATGCAAAGGAGCACACGCATGTCCACGCCTCATGAGGTCAGCACCCCGGTAGACGACGGCGGGCGCACTCGCGTCCGCGCGTCCTTCGAGCAGCGCGGCATCGAGCCGGTGCCCGTCGAGGAGCGTGACGGCCACCCGCTGCAGCTCTTCTGGGTGTGGTTCGCCGCGAACATCTCGATCCTCGGCATCCCGCTGGGCGCCACCCTCGTCGCGCTCGGGCTCAACCTGTGGCAGGCGCTCGTCGTCGCGGCGATCGGCGCCTTCGGCTCCTTCGCGCTCGTCGGGCTCATCTCGATCGCCGGTCGTCGGGGCGGAGCACCGAGCCTGACCCTCAGCCGCGCGGTCTTCGGCGTCCGCGGCAACGTCCTGCCGACGCTGGTGTCCCTCGGCTCGCGCCTGGGCTGGGAGACCGTCAACACGGCGACGGCCGCCTTCGCGCTGCTCTCGCTCTCGGCCCTGCTCTTCGGCACCGACGCCGACGCGCACCAGGTGCCCGTCCTCGCCATCGCCTGCATCCTCATCTTCGTCTTCCTCACCGTCGCGGTGTCGGGGATGGGTCACTCCTTCCTCGTGCGGGTGCAGAAGTACGCCACGTGGGCCTTCGGCGCGCTCAACGTCTTCGTCGCCGCCTTCCTCGTCGCCACCGTCGACTGGTCGGCGGTCACGTCCGCCCCGGCCGGCCCGGCCGTCGCGATGGTCGTCGGCGTGGGGATCATCGCCGGCGGCACCGGTATCGGCTGGGCCAACGCCGGGGCCGACATGTCGCGCTACCAGGCGCCGCGCGTCCGGGCGGGTCAGCTCGTCGCATCGGCGTCGGCGGGCGCGGGGATCCCGCTCGTCCTGCTCATCGGTCTCGGCAGCCTGCTCTCCGTGGGCGATCCCTCGCTCGGCTCCGCGAGCGACCCCGTCGCGGCCATCCGTGACCTGCTGCCCGAGTGGGTCGCGGTCCCTTACCTGCTGGCGGCCTTCGGCGGTCTGCTGCTGTCGAACCACCTCTCCGTGTACTCGGCCGGCCTGACGACGCTGACCCTCGGCATCCGCATCAAGCGCGTCTACGCCGTCATCGTCGACGTCGTCGTGACCACCGCCGGGGCGATCTACTTCATGCTCTTCGCCTCGAGCTTCTACGGGCCCTTCATCACCTTCATCGCCCTGCTCTCCGTGCCGGTCACCGCGTGGGTCGCGGTCTTCCTCGTGGATCTCACGCGTCGCGCCGACTACGACTCCGCGGGGCTCATGGACCTCAGCCGGAGCTCGGCGTACTGGTACCGCGGAGGCGTCGAGTGGCGAGCGCTCACCGCGTGGGCGGTGGCCATCGTGCTCGGCTACCTCTTCACCCGCGCCCAGGTCACCGCCGACGAGGTCTGGTTCACCGGCGCCCTGTACGACACGTGGATTGGCCAGAACGGCCTCGGCTGGGTCATGTCCTTCGTCGTCGCCGGCGGGATCTACCTCGCCCTCGGCGGGGCGCGAGGCGCGGGCGCCGTGGCCCGCGGCGAGAAGAGCGCCCGACGATGACGGGCCGCGTCGTCCACGTCGGCCAGGCCATCGTCGACCTCGTCATGAGCGTCGACGAGGTGCCGGCCGCCGGGCAGGACGTCTTCGCTTCGAGCTACACCCTCACCGCGGGCGGCGGCTTCAACGTCATGGCCGCCGCCCGGCGGGACGGCGCCGAGGTCGTCTACGCCGGGGCTCACGGCACCGGCCGCTTCGGCGACATCGTGCGGGCGGCGATGGAGGAGGAGGGTGTCGAGGTCGTCAACGCGGCCGAGGCGGCTCTCGACACCGGCTTCTGCGTCGCGCTCGTCGACGCGACGGCCGAGCGGACCTTCGTCTCGACGGTGGGCGCCGAGGGCGAGCTCGACGCGCGGCACCTCGACGAGGCGCACGTCCGTGAGGGCGACGTCGTCTACGTCAGCGGGTACGGGCTCTACCACCCGGGCAACGCGGCGGCGATCACGTTGTGGCTCCCCCGGGCGCCCGCCGAGGTCATGGTCGTCGTCGACACGTCGCCGATGATCGCCCAGGTGCCGTCGGACGTCTTCGCCCTGATCGCCGCCCGCGCGGACCTGTGGACGGCGAACGAGGAGGAGGCCCGCGCTCTGCACACGCGTCTCGGCATCGGCACGACGTCCGACCCCGCCGGGATCGCGACCGAGACGGCTGCGGCGCTCGACGCCACGGTCGTGGTCCGGGTGAACCGCGACGGCTGCTGGGTCGCGGCGCCGGGGACCGAGCCGGTGCACGTGCCGGCCTTCGAGATGGTGCCCGTCGACACGAACGGCGCAGGTGACGCGCACACGGGGGTGCTCTGCGCCGGGATCGTGGCGGGAGAGCCTCTCCTCGAGGCGGTCCGACGGGCTGCGGCCGCTGCGGCGATCGCGGTGACGCGTCGTGGGCCGGCCACCTCTCCCCTCCGGGGCGAGATCGACGAGCTCGTTCAGAGCGCGGGTCGAGCGGCCCAGCCGGGCGAAGGGGCGTCCCCCGCCCCCGCGAGGTCCTGAGGGGGCGTCGGGTGGCTGGGGGCCGGGTGGTCGGTCCCTAGGATCGGTTCGTGCGTGTCGTCTCCCTGCTGCCCTCGACCACCGAGATCCTCTTCGCGCTGGGCGCGGGAGACGACGTCGTGGGGGTCACCTTCGAGTGCGACCACCCGGCGCAGGCCCGGGAGCGACGGGTGGTCTCGACCTCGGCAATGCCCGAGGGCCTGTCGCCCCGGGAGATCGACGACTTCGTCAAGGCCTCGCTGGGGCGCGGCGACGACCTGTACCACCTGCAGGCCGACGCCCTGGCCGAGCTCGACCCCGACCTGGTCGTCACGCAGGACCTGTGCGCCGTGTGCGCGATCGACGTCACCGCGGTGGACGAGGCGATGGCCTACCTGGGGTGCCGGGCGGATGTGCTGACCTTCGACCCGCACACGATCGACGAGGTGCTGGCCTCGGTGATCTCGGTGGGCGATGCCGTGGGACGGCGGGCGGAGGCCGACTCACTGGTCCGGTCGCTGCGGGAGCGCCTGGCTGCTGTCGCCGACGCGGTGGCCGGGGCCGAGCGACCTCGTGTGCTCGTCCTCGAGTGGACCGACCCTCCCTTCGCGCCGGGCCACTGGATCCCGGAGATGGTCGTCGCTGCGGGCGGCGAGCCGGTGCTCGGGGTCGCCGGCGAGAGGTCGGAGCAGACGACGTGGGAGGCCGCGGTTGACGCCGCACCCGACGTCGTCATCTGCGCGCCGTGCGGCTACGACCTCGACGGCGCTGCCGAGCAGGCGGCTGTCGTCGCAGAGCGCTTCCCCGGGGTGCCCGTGTGGGCCGTCGACGCGAACGGGTCCTACGCGCGACCCGGGCCGCGGGTCGTCGACGGGGTGGAGGCGTTGGCCGGGATCCTGCACCCTGACCGGGTGGGCGGACCTGACCCGGGCGCGGCCCGGCTGATCGACTGAGCGGGCCGCGGGCGGATGCAAGTCCCGAGGGTAAGAGGCCCGGTCAGAAGGTCGGGAACCTCTTGAGGTACGGCACTCGCCAGCCCATCGCGTCGTACGCGGCGCGGTCCGAGGCCATGACCTGGATGTCGCTGCTCGTCCGCGCCCACGCCCCGTTGCTCCACCGGTACCGGGTTGACTCGATCACCCACCCGTGATCTGCCACCTGGTGCGGGTAGGTGAAGGTCATCACCACCGTGCCGCTCGACGACACCTTCCGGGTCCACCCGACGCCGTACAGCGCGGCTGAGTCGATGGCCCACCCATACGCGCCGCATCGCGCGTTAAGTCGTCAGCTGCCCGTTGCGATAAGCGACGACGCGCGGAAAACACTGTCCTAGTAGGATCGCCAGATCGGTCGCGGCGCAGAACCGGATCACTTCTTACAGAGGTGTCAGCAGCACCCCAACCCTTCCAATCGGCAAGGATGAAGTGACACCCCCGACGCCGAGGAGCAAGCCCGTGACCCAGATGTGGGGCATCCATAACGACACCATTCCTGCCGACGAATTGGTCGAGCGAGGTTTTGTGGCAATCGGTTGGGACGACATGGGAGACCTACGAGAGATCGGAAACGATCAGGCCGCGATGAAGCGTGCGGTCTCCGAGCGCTACCCCCATGCCAAACCCGGGGCAATCCCGGTCTGGGCCGGCCTTCTCCGCCGCTTCGCCTTCGTCGCCGCACCGGGTGACCTCATCATCGCTCCGAACCGCGCCAAGAGCACTGTGAACTTCGGTCGACTAGTCGGCCCCTACGAGTGGGCTATGTCCGGAGCGGTTCAACGGCACCGCCGACGAGTCGAGTGGCTGGAGACCGACGTACCCCGATCAACCTTCCCGCAGCCGGCCCTCTACGAGATCGGCAGCGCCGTCACTATGTTCGAGGTCCGCAACAACCGGCACCTCTTCGAAGCCTTCCTCGCAGGGAACACGCCAGATGACCCAGTGATTGAGGAGGGTCATGGCGACGATGACGCCGGCGGGGCCGACTCTCCTGTCACACGGGCCGCCGACGAGGAGCCCAGCGCTGCGAGAGTCGAGCAATACACACGCGACCTTGTTCTTCGTACCCTCCTGACACTGGAACCCGCCCAATTCGAGCAGTTCACCGCCGATCTACTGCGAGCCACCGGATACCGAGCCCGTGTCACGCAGTACTCAGGGGATGGGGGTGTCGACGTCGTGGCCCACCGAGACCTGCTCGGTCTTGAAGGGGTCATCAAGGTCCAGTGCAAGAGGACGAACACGACGATGGGCATCCCCGAGGTCAACCAGCTGACCGGGACGCTGAGCCAGGGCGAGACGGGGCTGTTCGTCTCGTTAGGCGGCTACTCGGCTCAGGCCCGTGCAGTTGAACGCCAACGGCACGACCTCCGTCTGCTCGGCGCTGAGGAAATCGTGGACCTCACGCTCGACCACTACACGGATCTCCCGCCAAGGTGGCGCTCTCGAATTCCACTACGTCAGGTGTTCGTGGTGGATCGGGACGCCGAGGGGTACTAGGCACCGCGACATCGAGCCTAGCGAAGAGCGCGACTGGGCCTCGTTCAACACTGACCGGGCAGTGCTCTCAAAGGCTGCACTCTCCGACGAAATCCCCGTGTTTCGACTGGGTGTACCCGAATAGGTTGGGCTACGTTCTCGGTGTGGCAACATACCCCCGGGTCAAAGAGCAGCACATCGCGGTCTTCGGTGAGAGCGGATCAGGGAAGACGGTCCTGGTGTCCTCGTTCTTCGGCCCGTCGCAGTCCGCGTCCGGTGCGAGCGACCTCTGGGATCTCGTTGCCGATGACGCCGGTCAGGGCAACCGACTCCTCAAGAATTACCTGGGGATGCGTGACAAGGCGGTCGCGCCACCGGCGACCCGCTTCGCCAGCGACACGTATAACTTCTCGGTCAAGCTGAAGAGCGCAGGCGACCGGGCGCGAGACAAGCGTCCGTTCGACGTGATCCGTCTCGCCTGGCACGACTACCCGGGTGAGTGGTTCGAGTCAGAGCCGAGCAGTTTCAGCGAGGCGACTCGACGCACCGACACCTTCCGGTCCCTTCTTCGCTCAGACGTCGCCCTGCTGCTCGTCGACGGTCAGAAGCTGGCTGACCATCGAGGGGAGGAAGCCCGCTATCTGAAGTCTCTCTTCGGCAATTTCCGCCAGGCAATGCTTCGCCTGAAGGACGACCTCCTCGCTGAGGAAGGCCGGCTTGTGGAGTTCCCACGCATCTGGATCCTGGCTCTCTCCAAAGCCGACCTCTACCCAGACTGGGACGTCGACAACTTCCGCGACCTGCTCGTCCTCAACGCGGCTGACGACATCGAAAGGCTGAGGTCGACGATCCAAGAGTTGGTCGAGACCCCCGACGCGCTCTCGCTCGGTGAGGACTTCCTCCTCCTGTCGTCCGCGAAGTTCTCGCTGGACCAGGGCCCGCAGCACACCACCTCGATCGACACCACGGCACGGGTCGGTCTTGATCTCGTGCTTCCAGTGGCGTCCCTCCTGCCGCTCGAACGACGGGTCCTGTGGGCCTCGAAGATGGATGTCCCACGAAAGGTCCTGGACTCACTCGCCGACGGGGCAGATCTCATCGCCAAAGCAATCACGGGATCCAACTTCGCGAAGCTCGACAAAGCACTGTCGATGCTGCCCGACCGCCGGGTCAGAGTTGCTCGTCAGGTCATCACGCGAGGCACGCCGCTCCTGGCCATGGCAGCGAAGATGGCTGGCCCAGCCCTTCGGGAGCAGAACGAGCAGGCGAGGGCTCAGCACGACTACCTCCGCGCGACGCTCACCCAGATGAAGCAGGACCTGGAAGAGGGTCGAGCCGACAGCGTGATCAGGACGGCAGTGTGACCTCGGACGAGATCCCCAGCGGGCTGATCTGGGCAACCCGTGGACGCACCTGGGGCTTCCGTTTCCTCCTCGACGGCGGCCACGTCGACCCCCTCCCGACATACGAGGCCGCCTTCGCGTCAATGCCCGACGGACCGGGCGTCGATGAGGGCCCAGATCAAACCCGTGCACTTCGTATCGACGACCCCCTGGGCAGGCGCGACAGCGCCGGGCGAGTCATCCCCCACGAGTTCGTGCTCGCAGGTGCGCCCGCGGAGGCGATCACCTCTGCCGCTGAAGGGCAGCAGAGGGTCTGGCCATTCGTCCAGCAAGCCTTCGAGCTCGTGTGGGACCGCGACACCCCACCTTCAGCTACCGAGGTGCTGCGACACGTGACAGCCCGGTCGGATCACAAGGCCTGACGAGCCGCCGATCTGCGCAAACGCCAGACGCACCGTTCACACTGCATCTACGCTCACCTCATGCGCCGCACCCTCGCGACGCTCACCGCGTCTCTCGTCTGCCTCACCCCCGCCGCCGTCGCGCTCGCAGCGCCGGCCCCGACCACCGCGTCCGCCGGCGTGAAGGTCTACAAGAACTGCACCGAGCTCAACAAGACCTACAAGCACGGCGTCGGCAAGGCCGGCGCGCGCGACAAGACCAAGAGCGGCACGAAGCCCGTGACGAACTTCCGGGTCAACACCAAGGTCTACAACGCCAACAAGAAGCACGACCGCGACAAGGACGGCGTGGCCTGCGAGAAGCGCTGACCCAGCCCGGCGCGCCCACCACGCGCCGCCGCTGGTACCCCTTCGTCACCGTCACCTCGGCGCTCCTCGCCCTCACCGGGTGCGGGGCGCTGAGCACCGTCTCGGCACCCGAGGTGACCATCACCGTCTCGGCGCCGACCGCTACCTCGACGACCCGGGCCACGCCCCCTTCGCCGACGACCTCCTCCCCCGCCCTCGCCGTCCTCGCGGCCCTCCCGCTCAAGGGCCGCGCACCCAAGACCGGGTACGACCGGGCGGTGTTCGGGCAGGCGTGGAGCGACGACCACGCGATGAGCGGCGGGCGCAACGGCTGCGACACCCGCAACGACGTCCTGCGCCGCGATCTCACCGACGTCGTGCTCAAGCCGGGCACCAACGGCTGCGTCGTCCTCACCGGGGCGCTGCGCGACCCCTTCGGCGGGGCGGTCGTCGACTTCGAGCGCGGGCCCGGCACGTCGAGCCTCGTCCAGGTCGACCACCTCGTCGCGCTCTCCAACGCGTGGCAGACCGGCGCGCAGCACCTCACCGTGCAGCAGCGCCAAGACCTCGCCAACGACCCGCTCAACCTGCTCGCCGTGCAGGGTCGCCTCAACGCACAGAAGGGGGACGGCGACGCCGCGACCTGGCTCCCGCCACGCAAGACCTTCCGCTGCACCTACGCCGCTCGGCAGGTCGCCGTGAAGCAGCGCTACCACCTGTGGGTCACCGCTCCCGAGCGGGACGCGCTGCGGCGCGTCCTCACGACCTGCCCGGGCCAGCGGCTGCCGACGGCAGCTTCGACAGCCGTCCCGCCTGTGGACGGGGCGAAGGGGGCAACCTCCCCGTCGCGCCGGCCGTCACCGGTCGCGCCCGCGCCGACCTCCTCGCCCGTTCCCACAGGCACTGTGAGCTACGAGAACTGCGACGCCGCCCGTGCTGCGGGCGCCGCACCGCTGCACCGGGGCGATCCCGGATACGCCTCGAGGATGGACGGCGACGACGACGGGGTCGCTTGCGAGTAGCCGACCGCGTCGCGCGAGCACTGCACCTACCTGGCCGCCAGGGCATCATGGCCCACACGCAGCTGGCCGAGCGAGAGGAGCAGCGATGAGCGAGCCGGGTCGGAAGGGGTGGGTCGCCCAGTACCTGGAGGACAAGCGTGAGCCCCTGATCATGCTCGTCGTGTGGATCCCGCTGCTGGCCGCCGTCCTCTTCGGCGGCCTGCTGCTCGTGGTTTTCGTCTCGACGCAGATGTGACCTGGCGTTGCGGAGTGGCTTCGAGGCTCGGGCCCTGGCGGGCCCTCGCACCTCAGCCAGCGACCAGGACTCGCGCTCACCCCTTCGTGCGGAAGGCCGAAAAGACCTCGTACATGTAGGCGCTGCCCTGCTCGAGGGCCTCGACGAAGATCCGCTCGTTGTTGCCGTGCATGCCGATGAGCTGCTCGTTGCTGATGACGTAGGGGTAGACGCCGTAGCCCGGCACCCCCTTCTCGCGCCACGGGCCCAGGCTCGTGCCGGCCTCGAAGAGCGCCGGCGTGAAGGGCGTGCCCTCGTAGGTCCTGCGCGACGCACCGGACAGCGCGCGCCACAGGTCGGTGTCGAGGTCGGCCGGGGGCGTCGCCCAGGTCTTGTCGAGCCGGGCGAGGGTCTGCGCCTCGCTCTCGCCGGGGGTGCCGACGACCCGGACCTCGACGTCCCGGTGACGCAGCAGCCGGCGCACGGAGGCGACGAAGTCGCGCGGCTTCTCTCCACCGGGGATGCCGCGGCAGTTGATCCGCGTCGTCGCCTCGGAGGGGATGACGTTCTCCTTGTACCCCGCCTCCTGGATGACGAAGGCGTGCGTCGTGCGCAGCAGCGCCCGGTGCAGGTAGGGGTAGTCGGAGAGGTGCTCCACCAGCTTCGCCGCGCGCTCGCGCATCCGGTCGTTGCGGGCCCGGAGCAGCAGGCGGATGGCCGCGGCGAGGCGGCGGTCGTCGGTCGCCCTCGCGAGGGCCTCGAAGTAGTCGCGGGTCACCCGGGTGAGGTGCACGGGCGCCTCGTAGCGTCCGAGGTCGCTGATCGCGCGGGACATCGAGACGATCGCCGAGTCGTCGGGGATGGGCTTCGAGGAGTGGGTGGCGGTGCCCGTCGCGACGAGCTCGAGGTTGAAGTAGACCTTGTCCTGGCGGGTCGCCGAGATGAGCATCGGCGAGGTCTTGTCGCTCTGGGCGATGAACCAGCCGCCCTCGGTGAGCACGCTGCCCGCGTCGATCTTTTCCCAGTAGTTCTCGGCCAGCCAGCCCGAGCCGTACGACCCGGCCTCCTCGTCGCAGTCGGTGAGCACGATGATGTCGCGGTCGAAGCGCGCGCCCTCGTCGAGGTGGCGCAGGAGGGCGGTGATCATCGCCGAGTTCGCGCCCTTCATGTCGAGCGCGCCGCGGCCGTAGACCTCGCCGTCGACGACCTCACCGGCGAAGGGGTCGACGTCCCAGTTCTCCCTCTCGACCGGCACGACGTCGGAGTGACCGAGCAGGAGCAGCGGCTCCTGCTCACCGGTCCCGGGGATCCGGGCGATGAGGTGCACGTTGTCGGGCTGCGGGGTGTCGATGATCTCGACGGGCACGCCCGCGCGCTCCCACACGGCCTTGAGCATCTCGGCGTGAGGACGGGTCTTGCCGCCCTGGCCGCTGTTCTGCGTGTCGAAGGAGAGCATCCGCTGGAGCAGGTCGAGCGGGTCCATGTCGGCGGCCGGGATGGCCGCGCCGGACAGGGTCGTCGTCGGTTGCGGCGAGCGGGTGAAGGCACCCGCGCCGCCAGCGGTCGCGACGCCGAGGGCAGAGACGCCGATGCCCCCGAGGAAGGCTCGACGGGGCAGGGTGCTGGGCATCTTCTCGGGTGTCTGGTCCATCGTCGACTCCTTTGTCGGTGGTCCTCGCAGGCTCCGCCCGGTAGCGCGCCCGGGCGAAGGGGTGACCGCCCGGTAGCGAGGTGAGCGGTCGCCCTTCGCGACCAGCGGCAGCCTCCCTCACCAACCCGTGACCGGCTCGTGGGGAGCCCATGACGCGGTCGTGACCAAGGTCAGGACACCTGGCGTCGTGACCGCGGCGGGTCCACAGTGGAGGCATGAGACGCACGCGGCGGCTGGCCGCAGGACCGCTGACGGTGGCGCTGCTCTGGGGCGGGTGCCTGACGGCGTCGGCGCATCCCTCGACCGCCCGACCGGCGAGCGCGACGTCGCCGGCGCCGGCGACGTCACGCGCCGAGCAGGTGCAGGCAGCGATGACCCTGGACCAGCGGATCGGCCAGCTCTTCATGGTCGCCACCCCAGCCGACACCGTGAGCAGCGGACTGCGAGACGTCGTCGCGCGGCAGCACGTCGGCAACGTCATCCTCATGGGTCGCAGCACCCGCGGGGCCGACCACATCCGCTCCGTGACGACGGCCGTGCAGCGGCTGACCGAGCCGAGCGCCGCGACCGCCGGCGTGCCGGCCTTCGTCTCCGCCGACCAGGAGGGCGGGCAGGTCCAGGTGCTGCGCGGCCCCGGCTACTCGACGATGCCGACCGCGCTCGTCCAGGGCACCCGGTCGACCTCGGCCCTGCGCGCCGACGCCCTGCGCTGGGGCACCCAGCTCAGCCGGTCAGGCGTCAGCACCGACCTCGCGCCCGTCCTCGACACCGTCCCGACGGCCGACAAGGCGACGAATGAGCCGATCGGACGGTACGACCGCGAGTTCGGACCCCTCACCACCACCGTCACGGCGAAGGGGGGAGCCTTCCGCTCAGGGATGGACCGGGCCGGCGTCGCCACGGCCGTCAAGCACTTCCCCGGGCTCGGCCGGGTGCGGGGCAACACCGACACGACGAGCGGGGTGACCGACTCGGTGACGACGACGACCTCGGGGGTCATCGCCCCCTTCGCCGCCGCGGTCGACGCGGGCACCCCCTTCGTCATGATGTCCTCCGCGTGCTACTCGAAGATCGACCCCGACCGCCCGGCGCTCTTCTCCCCCACGATCATCCGCACGCTGCTGCGCTCGCGGCTCGGCTTCGACGGTGTCGTCATCAGCGACGACGTCGGCAACGCCCGCCAGCTCGCTGCGTGGACGCCGGCGCAGCGGGCGACGACCTTCATCGGGGCCGGGGGCGACATGGTGCTCACCGCCCGCACCGACACCCTGCCCGAGATGGTCGCGGCCGTGCGCAGCAAGGCCGAATCCGACCCGGACTTCGCGGCCAAGGTCGACGCCGCCTCCCTTCGCGTGCTCCGGGCCAAGGAGGACGCCGGGCTGCTCGGCCCGCGGGTCACCCCGACGGGCCGCTTCTCCCCCTACCTCGTCGGGCGCGTGCAGGCCTGGCTCGCCACGCCCCAGACGCGGACCTGGGACGCCGCGACGATCCGCTCGCTGCAGTACCGGGTCGGCGCGGCGACCACGGGGCGGTGGGACGCCGCGAGCGTCGGCGCGCTGCAGGACTACCTCGGCATCGCCCGCTCCGGCTCGAAGGGCTGGGACTCGCGCACCGTCACCCAGCTGCAGCGCTACCTCACCACCCAGCTCTGAGCGAGGCGGCGGCGGATGCGGGAGACTCCCCAGATGACTGAGCACCTCGCGCCAGTGCTGCACGTCGGTGACGCACGCGCCGCCACGCGGTGGTACGCGCAGCTCGGCTTCGTCATGGAGTGGGAGCACCGCTTCGCGCCGGGGCTGCCGCTGTACGTCGCCATCGCGCGTGGAGGTCTTCGTATCCATCTCTCCGAGCACTCCGGAGACGCCAGGCCCGGGACGCTGGTCTACCTCTACGTCGACGACGTCGACGCAGCCGCCCGCGCAGTCGGTGTCACGCAGCTCGACGACATGCCCTGGGGGCGGGACTTCGAGATCGCCGACCCCGACGGCAACCGGCTGCGCATCGGCACCGCGCTCGGCGCGGACGGCTCCTGACGTCCGTCGGCACCCACCGGCTGCGGGGTCGGGGGCGGTCATCCCTTCGCCCTAGGCTGACGCCCGACCGACCGACGAAGGAGCCGCATGGCCGACAACACCCGCGACCTCGAGCAGGGGATCCACGAGGACTTCCGCGAGGAGATGAGCTACGGCTCCTACCTCGCGCTCGACACGCTGCTCGACGCGCAACGGCCGGTGAGCTCGCCGGAGCACCACGACGAGATGCTCTTCATCATCCAGCACCAGACCTCCGAGCTCTGGCTCAAGCTCGTGCTGCACGAGACGCGCTCGGCGATGGAGCTGCTCGCCGCCGACGAGATGCGGGTGGCGCTCAAGCGGATCGCGCGGGTCAAGCACATCCAGCGCACGCTCACCGACCAGTGGTCCGTGCTCGCGACGCTCACGCCGACGGAGTACCAGCAGTTCCGGCCCTTCCTCGGGCACTCGTCGGGCTTCCAGTCCTGGCAGTACCGCGCCGTCGAGTTCGCCCTCGGCAACAAGCACCCGGGGATGCTCACGGTCCACGAGGCCGACCCGCAGGCGCACCAGGTGCTCGAGGAGCTGCTGCACGCCCCGAGCCTGTACGACGAGTTCCTGCGCTACCTCGCCCGGCGCGGGTACGCGATCCCCGAGCACGTCCTCACCCGTGACGTCACCCGGGCGCACACGACCGACCCCGAGCTCACGAAGGTCTTCACCGACATCTACGCCCACGCCGACGAGCACTGGGACGTCTACGAGGCGTGCGAGGAGATGGTCGACCTCGAGGACAACTTCCAGCTGTGGCGCTTCCGCCACCTCAAAACCGTCCAGCGCACCATCGGCATGAAGACCGGCACCGGTGGCAGCTCGGGCGTGAGCTTCCTCCAGCGCGCGCTCGACCTCACCTTCTTCCCCGAGCTCTTCGCCGTCCGCACCGAGATCGGCGGCTGACGGCATGGGAGGTGGGCACGGCCACTCCCACGACGCGCCCCAGGTCTCGACGCCGCGCGGCACCCGCATCGCGCTCGCCGTCACCGTCGCCGTCATCGCGCTCGTCACCGTCGTCGGCATGTGGGTGCTGCGTCCCACAGGCGAGGACCGGCCGGAGGTGCGCGAGAGCAGCGCGAGCGGCGTGACCTACCTCGAGGGCGAGGTCGTGTCGGTCACCCCGCTCGACTGCGGAGCCTTCGGGACCGACCCGTCGACGACGAGGGGTGCGGCGCCCGCGGGCGCCGAGTGCGGCCGGGCGAGCGTGCGCCTCACCGACGGGGCCGAGCAGGGCGAGAGCGTGCAGGTCGACATCCCGCCCGACGCGGTCCGCGAAGGGGTCGGCGCTCCCCTGGTCCTGCTGAAGATCCCCGGGCAGGTCGCGGGCTCGCCGTACACGTACTACGACATGCAGCGCGGCCAGCCGCTGCTCCTGCTGTCGATCGCCTTCGCGCTCGTCGTCGTCCTCGTCGCCCGGTGGCGAGGGCTGCGGTCACTCGTCGGTCTCGCCGTCGCAGCGGCCGTCGTCGTCGGCTACCTCATGCCGGCGCTGCTCGAGGGGCGCAGCCCGGTCGCGGTCGGGCTCGTCAGCTCGGCAGCGATCATGATCGTCGTCCTCTACCTCGCGCACGGGATCTCGGCGCGCACGACGACCGCCCTGCTCGGGACCTTCGCCGGTCTCGCCGCGACGGCCGGCATCGGTGCGCTCGCGGTGGCGCAGGCGCGGCTCACGGGCGTCAGCGGCGACGAGAACGCCGCCCTGCAGCAGGCCGCGCAGCAGATCGACCTGCGCAACCTGCTGACCTGCGGGATCATCCTCGCCGGCCTGGGCATCCTCAACGACGTGACGATCACCCAGGCCTCAGCGGTCTACGAGCTGCACGAGGCGGCGCCAGACCTCTCCCCAGTGCAGCTCTACCGCCAGGCGATGCGGATCGGGCGCGACCACATCGCCTCGACCGTCTACACCGTCGTCTTCGCGTACGCGGGCGCCGCCCTGCCGGTGCTCCTCGTCATCAGCCTCGTCGACCAGCCCATCGGGCGGATCCTCACCAGCGCCGACATCTCCGAGGAGATCGTGCGCACGATGGCCGGCGGCATCGGCCTGGTCCTCGCGGTCCCCGCCACCACCGCCCTCGCAGCCCTCGTCATCCGGTCCAGCCAGGGCGGCGGGCGCCACGCCGCCTGAGACATGACGAAGGGCGACCCGCGGCACCTGCCGCCGGGTCGCCCTTCGCGTCGATCAGCCGTAGTAGCTGTCGAGGTAGGGGACGTGCCAGCCCCCGACCTTCACCTTCCGGATGTCCGTGGTCGCGATCGTGCTGCCGGACACCTTCGTCCAGCCGTCGGACCAGGTCGGCGAGTAGGTCCGGGTGGACAGCGTCCACAGCTCCCCCTCGAGCGAGGAGACCTTGCGGGTGAGACGGATCGTGCCGTTCGTGCTCGCCGTGCGCCAGTAGCCGGCGTTCGCGTAGTTGGAGGAGTCGATGGTCCAGCGGTACTCGCCGCCGGGAGCGAGCTGGGTCGTGAGCGCGCCCGACCGGTAGGTGATGACGCGGAAGCTCGCCCCGTGGTTGCCCATGTCGTCGCCGACGACGAGCTCGTGACCGGCCCGCCGGTTGATCGCTGCGGCACCCCACCAGGGGTTGGCGCCACGCCAGTGCGAGTCCGCCGTCGTCGTGCTCAGCCGCTCGCCGTCGGCCGTGAGGACCCGGACGGTGCTGCGGTCCGCGCCGTCGGACCCCGTGCTCCACGAGATGCCGACCGAGTCCCGGCGGCCGTCACCGTCGACGTCGGCACGGGAGACGACCGTGCAAGCCGCCACCCCGGTGCACGCGGTCGGGGCGGCGGCCTGCGCCGGCGCGGCGAGAGACAGGCCGAGGGCCGGGGTGAGAACGGCGAGGGTGAGCGTGGCGGACGTGCGTGACATCGAGAGACCTCCCTGTTGGTGTCCCGGGACCCCCGTCCCGCGGTACGTCTTCTGAGACGCCGCAGGGCCGTGACCGGTTGGCGGACGTCGCAACATCTCGTCGAACCCGCAAGAGCAGCCCCGTACGCCAGAGAGGCCGGCGCGCGCCCGGGTAGCAACCCGGGCGGACGCGAACTTCTCGGGAGACGGCGGGGCATCCCCCTTCGCCGCGTCAGCGAGCCGAGGCGAGGTACATGCGGCCCGCGCCGGTGAGGCGCAGGCTCCCCCGGTCGGGCACGAAGACCGCGTCGCCTCGGCCCAGCGACGCGCGTTCGCCGTCGACCTCGAGCGCGAAGCCCCCGTCGAGGACGATCGCGACGGCGGGCGAGGCGGTCTCGACGACCGCGTCGCCGGTGATCGTCCGCAGCTCGAAGGGGACGTCGGCCCCGGACGGGACGGACGCGGGCCGGTGGACGAGCACGTGGTCGCCCTCGGGCTCGGGCACGAGGCGGGGCGGCTCGCAGTCGGCGAAGTCGAGCACGGCGAGCAGCTCGCGGACGTCGACGTGCTTGCCCGTGAGCCCGCCGCGCAGCACGTTGTCGCTGGGTCCCATGAGCTCCATCGCGACGCCGGAGAGGTAGGCGTGGATGTTGCCCGCCGGCAGCCACAGCGACTCGCCCTCGTCGAGCACGACGTGGTTGAGCATGACGGCGACCGCGACGCCCGGGTCGCCGGGGTGCCGCTCCTCGAGCCGCCCGACGACCTCGAAGCGCTCGGGGTCTCGAGCCGCGGTCGCGCCGAGGTCGGCGGCGAGCGCGGCCGCCACCGGGTCGTCCGAGAGCAGCCACTCGACGCTGCAGTGCAGGCCGTCGTCGCCGTCGAGCAGCTCGAGCCAGCGCTCGTAGGGGGCCGGGTCGTCGGCGAGCGTGCGCAGGGCCTCGACCTCCGCACGCGTGCGGGCCAGCGGGGCGAAGCCGCACAGGGCCTCGAAGCCGTCCTCGACGGCGACGACGAGCTCGGGCTTGGCCTGGGGGTCCTTGTAGCTGCGGTGCGGGGCGTCGCGCGGGATGCCGCGGGCGTCCTCGGCGTCGAAGCCCCGGCGGGCCCGCTCGGCGCTGGGGTGAGCCTGCAGGCTCAGCGGCTCCGCGGCGGCGAGGACCTTGAGCAGGTAGGGCAGCTCCTGGCCCGTGCTGCGCTCCCAGTCGAGCAGGCTCTCCCACGGCGCGGCGACGCACCGGCTGGGCGAGCCCGGGTGCGACCCGAGCCACAGCTCGGCCTCGACCGCGTCGCTCTCCCCCGACCCGAGGACCCGTGAGATGCCGCCCCGCTGGCCCCACGCGTAGTCGCGAGGCTCGTTGCGGATGGGCACGATGGGGGTCACGGGCGTCATTGTCACCCATGGACGCCGCCGTCGGCCGATCCCCCTAGGGTGGGCGCGGCACCGCTGCCCCGTCGAAGGAGAGCCATGGACCTGCGCACCCGCGCCGCCGAGCTGGACGCGAGCGACCCGCTGCGCGAGACCCGCGACCTCTTCGTCCCCGCCGGCGGGGGCGACGACGTCGTCACCGCCTACCTCGACGGCAACTCGCTCGGACGCCCCCTTCGCGCCACCGCCCAGCGCCTCGACGACCTCGTGCGCCGCGACTGGGGCACCCGGCTCATCCGGTCGTGGGACGAGCGGTGGATGGAGCTGCCGACCCGGCTCGGCGACCGCCTCGGCGAGGTCTGCCTCGGCGCCGCCGCCGGGCAGACCGTGATCGCCGACTCGACGACCGTCCTGCTGTACAAGCTGCTGCGCGCCGCCGTCGCCGCCGACCGCGAGCGCGACGAGATCGTCCTCGACAGCGAGAACTTCCCCACCGACCGCTACGTCGCCGAGGGCATCGCCGCCGAGACCGGCGCCCGTCTCGTGTGGGTCGAGCCCGCGCCCGAGGAGGGCGTGACGCCCGAGCAGGTCGCCGCCGTCGTCGGTCCCCGCACCGCCGTCGTCCTCGTCAGCCAGGTCGCCTACAAGTCGGCCTGGCTCGCCGACGTGCCCGGCATCACCCGGGCCGCGCACGACGCCGGCGCGCTCGTCCTGTGGGACCTGTGCCACTCCGCGGGCGTCGTCCCCGTCGACCTCGACGAGCACGAGGTCGACCTCGCCGTGGGCTGCAGCTACAAGTACCTCAACGGCGGGCCGGGCGCGCCCGCCTTCGCCTACGTCGCGCGTCGCCACCAGGGCCGTCTGCGCCAGCCGATCCAGGGGTGGATGGGGCACGCGCGGGTCTTCGAGATGGGGCCGGGCTACGAGGCCGGCACGGGGATGCGCTCGTGGATCTCGGGCACCCCGCCCGTGCTCGGCATGGTCGGCATCGAGGACACCGTCGACCTCGTCGAGTCCGTCGGTCTCGACACGATCCGCTCGAAGGCTGCCGCCCTCGGGGACTTCGTCGTCGACGCGGTCGACGCCCGTCTCGCTGCCCACGGCGTGCGCGTCGTCTCGCCCCGGGACGCCCAGCAGCGCGGTGGCCACGTGACGATCGCCCACCCGCGCTCGCGCGAGATCTACCAGCAGCTGTGGAGCGAAGGGGTCGTCCCCGACTTCCGTGAGCCCGACGGCATCCGGCTCGGGCTGGCTCCCCTGTCGACCTCGTACGCCGAGGTCGCGCACGCGCTGATGCGCATCGAGGAGCTGCTCAGCCGCTGACCTCGCGGACGAGCTCGAGGACCCGCGGCCAGTACGGCGACTGCGGGTCGACGACGTCGAAGTGGTGCGCTCCCGCCAGCGTCACCGACTCCGCCGGGAAGTCAGTGCTCAGGTGCAGCGGCACGGTCGCGTCGGCGTCACCGTGCGCGAGGAGCACCCGCGGGGCGTCGGGGCCGTAGCCATCGGTGGCGAAGGGGGCCGACCACCGCTGCCTCGGGTCGACGGTCGCGTAGGCCTGCACCTGCTGCTCGGGGGTGCCGCCGACCCAGTCGACGACGGCTCCGTCGCCGAGGTCCTCCCGCGCTGCCGCGACGAGATCGGCGACGGGCGCGAGCGCGAGGACGGGGACGCGAGGGCGGTCCGGCGTCGCCCCCCGCAGGAGGACGAGCGTCCCGCCGGCCGAATGACCGACCCAGGTACCGAGCTCGCCGAGATGGTCCTCGAGGGCCTCGAGGTCGGTGACGCTCACGACCGGGTCGCCGGGGACGCGGCGGTACTCGGCGAGCACGACCCGGTAGCCGGCGTCGGCGAGCGCCCGCGCCTGCGGACGGGCGTGGGCTCGGTCGATGCTCGGGCGGAAGTAGCCGCCGTGGACGACGACGACGAGCGGCCCGCGCTCGGGGCCGTAGATCTCGTAGACCTGGTCGGGGTCGTCGCCGTAGCGCTCGAGGACCCCGCTCGGCCCGGTGTCGCCGAGCAGCCGGGCGAGGACTGCGCCTTCGTCCTGAGCCGCGGTCATCGGGGGCCGCCGCTGCCCGGCGTGCCGCGGCCGGAGAGCCAGTCGGCGCACTCGTCCTGGTGGAGCAGGGGCTGACGGACCTCGTCGCGCAGGAAGGCCAGGAGGGCCTCGGCGAGCTCGAAGTTCTCCGACGCGCACGCCTCGCGCGCGATGGCGACGTCGAGGTCGAGTGCGAAGCCGTGCGTCGCGGTCTGGGCGATGCACGAGTGCGTCGACACCCCGCACAGGAGGATGCGGCCCACGCCCCGCTCGCGCAGCAGGTCCTCGAGGTCGGTGCGCACGAAGGCGCTGTCGCGGGCCTTGACGACCTCCAGCGCGCCCTCGGTGTCGAGGCCGTCGAGGGGCGCGGCCTGCTCGGTGCCGGGGAAGGCGAAGCCCTGGTCGTCGCGGCGCATGCTCAGCGTCCACGTCGAGCGGTCGCGGGCGTGCTCGGTGCGCACGAGGACGACGTCGGCGCCAGCGTCGCGGGCGGCCGCGACGAGGTCGTTGACGCGCGGGAGGAGCCACTCGCGCTGCTCGCCGAGCACCGGGTCCTCGAAGTAGGAGTTCTGCATGTCGACGACGACGAGCGCGGCGCGGTCCTGCGGCATCAGCGGGTGTGGTCGTGGAGGGGTGCGGCCATCTGCTCATCTTCGCCGGGGCCCGCGCCGAGGTCCACACCCCGCTGGACGTGCTGGTGACCCGGCAGTACCCGCCGGTGACACGATCCTGGAGGTGGCGACGGGTTAGGTTCGAGCCGTCGCGCCGACGAGGAGGTGCAGTGCCGACGACCCGAGCCCGCACCGCGCTCGTCGCGAGCGCCCTGCTGCTCGCGCCCCTCGCGGCAGCCTGCGACAGCCCGTCCCCCGCCCCCGGCACGTGCGGTGCCGCCGATGCCGAGCTGCCGACGGCCCAGCCCGCGCACGACGAGGACGCCCGGGTCGACGCGATGTCCGGACCGGGGTGGGTCGCCGGCGACTCGACGTACTCGGTCGTGCTGCCGGACGGTCGTGTCCTCTGGCTGTACTCGGACTCCTTCATCGGCTCGCTCGGGCTGCGCGGGCAGCCCGGGCCGGGCACGGTCATGGTCCACAACGCCCTCGTCGTCCAGTCGCCCGACGGCAGCTCGCGCACCCTCACCGGGACGCGCGACGGGGAGCCCAGCGCCTTCTTCCCCGACATCGACGAGCGCACCTACCACTGGGTCCAGGACGCCACCGTCGAGGGCTCGCAGCTCACCGTCTTCCTCGCCCGGACGACGGGCAGCGGCAGCGACTTCCGCTGGGCCGGGACCTCGGTCGCGCGGGTCTCGCTCCCCGACCTCAGGCTGCTGAGCATCACCGACGTGCCGAGCGCGGGCGACGTGGCGTGGGGCGCGGCGGTCATGGAGCGCGAGGACGCGACCTACGTCTACGGGGTGGAAGACCGCGGCTCCGACAAGCACCTGCACCTCGCGAAGGCACCCCCGGGTGCCGTGCACGACCGGTCGCAGTGGTCGTACCGTACCGCCGACGGGTGGTCGACGCGGCCGGAGGACTCGGCGCGGATCACCGACGGCGTCGCCAACGAGCTGTCGGTCCAGCCCTACGACGGCGGGTACCTGCTCGTCACGAGCGACACCCGCGAGCTGTTCTCCCCCGACGTCGTCGCCCGCACCGCGTGCTCCCCCGCCGGCCCGTGGGGCGATGCCCAGCTCGTCTACACCGCGCCGGAGCCCGGCGAGGACGAGCGCTTCGCGTACAACGCGCACGCTCACCCCGGGCTGCCGGGCGCCGACCCCGACGAGCTGCTCGTCTCGTACAACGTCAACACCTTCGACAGCGACCGGCTCTTCGCCACCCCGAGCATCTACCGCCCCCGCTTCGTGCGCCTCCGCCTCCCCTGACCGCCGAGCACGTGGTCTTGCGGCGCCTCGTCGCACCTCGACCGGACGAGCCAGAGCGCCACGATTCGTCGGTCTTGGCGGGGGCGGGGCATGATGGACGGCTGCCCACCCACTCGGAAGGACCCCTTCGATGCTCGACGCCCCGGCGCACGCCGGCGAGCCCACGCCCGACACCGCACCGGCGACCCGCGTCGCCACCCTGCCCGGCATGCCCGCCCTGCTCGTCGCCACCCTGCTCGGCTTCGCCGGCTTCTCCGTGCTGCTGCCCACGGCCCCGCTGTGGGCCGTGCGCGGCGGGGCCGACGTCGGCGGCGCCGGTCTCGTCAACGGCGTCGCGCTGCTGTGCACCGTCCTCACCCAGCCCGTCGTCCCCCGTCTCCTGCGCCGTCTCGGGTGGGGCCGGGTCCTGGCCGTCGGGCTGCTCCTCATGGGCGTCCCGTCGCTGCTCCACCTCACCTCCGACGCGCTCGCGCCCACCCTCGCCCTGTCCGCCGTGCGCGGCGCGGGCTTCGGCGTGCTCACCGTCACCGGCAGCGCGGCCGTCGCCGAGCTCGTCGACGCCGCCCGCCGCGGTCGTGCGGTCGGGCTCTACGGCCTGGCCATCGCGCTGCCGCAGGTCGTCCTGCTCCCCCTGTCGCCGTGGCTGGCCGACCGGGTCGGCTTCGCGCCGGTCTTCGTCCTCGCCGCCGCGCCGGTCCTCGCGATCCCCGCCGCGCTCGCCCTGGGTCGCCACCTCGACGGACGCCCCAGCGCGCCCGCGAGCGAGGAGCACGCCCGCGTCGACCTGCGCACGGTCGTCCTGCCGCTGCTGCCGCCCATGCTCGTCCTCACCGGCATCACCCTCGCCGGCGGCGCCGTGCTGTCCTTCGCCCCGCAGATGCTCGACGAGGCCGCCCTCGTCACCCTCGCGCTCGTCGTCGTCACCGCCACCTCGGCGCTCGCCCGTTGGCGCGTCGGCGCGCTCGCCGACCGCTACGGCGCGCGACGCTTCGTCGCCCCGCTCGTCGTCGTCGGCGCGCTCGGCAGCCTGCTCATCGCGCTCTCGCTCGACGGCCCGTCGGTGCCCCTGCTCGTCCTCGGCTCCGCGGCCCTCGGCATCGCGTACGGCGGTCTGCAGAACCTCACCCTCGTGCTGTCCTTCGCCGCGGTGCACCGCCGGCACTACGGCACGACCAGTGCCGTGTGGAACGTCGGCTTCGACCTCGGCACCGGGGTCGGCTCGGTCCTCGTCGGCTCGCTCGCCGCGGGCCTGGACTTCGAGCGTGCGCTGCTCGTCACCGCCGCGATCACCGCGCTCACCCTGCCGCTCGCCCTCGTCCGCTCGAGGCGTCCGGCCGGCTGAGACGCACCCTTCGAGGCTCGTCGCAGAGCTCCTCGCACCTCAGGGAGCCAGATCCGGCTGACCGCAGAGCTCCTCGCACCTCAGGGAGCGAGGGTCGGCTGACCGCAGAGCTCCTCGCACCTCAGGGAGCGTAGGACGACGAAGGGGTGGGGCCCCCCGGGGGGGGGCCCCCCCCACCACGGGGGGCGTGGGTGGGGGGCCCGCAGCGCGCGGCCCCCCCCGGGGGGGGGGGGCCGGGGGGGGGGGGGCCCCGCGGGGGGGGGGCCCCACCCCTTCGCGCTCGTCGTGGCTCAGAGGCCGGCGACGCGGTCCTCCGGCGCGGTGAGGCCGGGGTTGGCCTGCAGGTAGCGCACGAGGTTCTCGAGGTCCTCGGGACCACCGGTGAGGTTGGTCGAGTCCTCGAAGGCGGTGAAGTCGTCGCCGCCCTCGGCGAGGAAGCTCAAGGTCGCGACGCGGTAGGTCTTCGCCGGGTCGATCGCCGTGCCGTCGAGCTCCATGCCGGAGACCTTCGAGCCCTCGGCCTGGGTGTCGTCCCACGTGTAGCTGAAGCCCTCGGAGACGCCGAGCGCGAGGTACTTGCGGCCGCGGGTCGGCACGTACTGCTGCTCGAGCACCGCCTTGATCTGCGCGCCGGTCATGTCGACCGTGACGAGCAGGTTGCCGAAGGGGGCGACCTTGTAGGCCTCCTCGTAGGTGATCTCGCCGACCTTCTCGCCGTTGGTGATCGTGCTGCGGGCGAAGGACGAGCGGACGCCGCCGACGTTCATCATCGCGATCTGGGCGCCACCGCGCTCGGGGGCCTGGGTGCCCCAGAGGATCGAGTCGGCGACGAGGTCGGCCATCGGGGTCTCGATGCCGCGGTTGCCGCTCGCGTCGCCGGTGATGTCCTCGGCGACGGTGCCGACGACCTTCGCGCGCTCGGGGCCGGCGCGGTCGATCCACTTGTCGAGGATCGCCTGGACGCCGGGGTCGGCGGTGGTGCTGCGGACGTTGAGGTGGTTCGTCGCGCGGCTCGACTTCTTCACGACGTCGCCGGTCTTGAGGTCGACGAGGAGACGCATCTGGTTGAAGGCGCGGCCCCAGTCACCGGAGGCGACGACCGGGCGCTGCCCGCCCTTCCAGTCGGTGAGCGTGCAGTTGAAGGACGAGTGGGTGTGGCCGGTGACGATGCCGTCGACGCGCGAGTTGATCCGGCGGTTGAGCTCGACGACCGGGCCCGAGAGGTTCTCGCACTGGTCGATCGTGCCGTCCTGGCTGCCGCCCTCGTGCATGAGCACGACGATGGTCTCGACGTCCTTGGTGCTGCTCAGCCAGCTCGCCGCGGAGTTGACCTTCGCCGCGATCTCGTCGAAGCGGATCGAGGAGACGCCGCCGGGCGAGACGAGGCTCGGGGTCTCGGGGGTGACGACGCCGATGAAGCCGACCTTGACGCCGTTGACCGTCTGCACGGACGTGCCGGGCAGGATCTTGCGGCCGTTCTTCGTGTTCGTCACGTTGCTCGCGAGGTACTCCATGTCGGCGCCCGGGTAGGGCTTGCCGGGGAAGTACGTGCCGTCCTTGGGGTGCGCCCCGCCGTGCTGGATGCGCAGCAGCTCGTTGGTGCCCTCGTCGAACTCGTGGTTGCCCACGGCCGAGGCCTTGACGTCCATCTCGTCGAGGACCTCGATGGTCGGCTCGTCGTGGAAGAGACCGGACAGGAAGGTCGAGCCGCCGATGTTGTCGCCGGCCGAGACGGTGATGCCGTTGCTGCCCTTGCGCGCCTTGATGTTCGCCGCGAGGTGGGCGACGCCGCCGACCGGGGTCTGGGTCGGGTCGACCTCGGGCGCGAGCGCCGGGTCGTTGGCCTCGAGGTGCCCGTGGAAGTCGCTGAAGGAGAAGATGTTGACGTAGCGCCAGCGGTCGCCCCAGGCGCTCGGGGCGGCGGCCGTGGTGTCGGCAGCAGGGGCTGCGGCGGCGGGGGCAGCCGGGGCGGCCGACGGGGTGGCCGCGGCGGTCGGCAGGCCGGCGGCCAGAGCCAGGGCGAGGGTGGCAGGCCGGCCGACGGCCAGACGCTTCGTGTGCTTCATGCGAGAGGTCTCCTGGAGATGGGGGTGGCGTGGCTCGAGAGCCGTCGCCATTGTGTCGCCCCCGTCAAGAGGTCCGGGCCTGATCTGGGCAGATGCCCCGACCGTTCAGCGGATCGTCATGGTCTCGAGGCTCCTGCGTCGCACCTCGACCAGCGAGGTTCGCGCTCCGGTCACCCCGCCGTCGGGCCCTGACGACGCTGCGTCGCACCGATCTGGTCGAGCACCCACGCCCACTCCCACGCGGTCTGCTCCCACGCGGCGTAACGGCCCGAGCGCCCGCCGTGACCGGCGACCATCTCGGTGCGCAGCAGCACCGGGCGCTCCTGCGGGTCGTTGGTCACGACCTCGCGCAGCCGGGCGACCCACTTCGCGGGCTCGGTGAAGGAGACCCGGGTGTCGTTGAGCGAGGTCGTCGCGAGGACGGCCGGGTACTCGACGGCGCGCACGCCCTCGTACGGGCTGTACGAGCGCATGTAGGCGTAGACCTCGGGGTCATCGAGCGGGTTGCCCCACTCGTCCCACTCCCCCACGGTGAGCGGCAGGTCCGGGCGCAGGATCGTCGTCAGCGCGTCGACGAAGGGGACGGCGGCGAGCACCGCGCGGAAGCGCTCGGGGGCGAGGTTGGCGGCGGCCCCGACGAGCAGACCGCCGGCGGACCCCCCTTCGGCCGC
This sequence comes from Janibacter melonis, assembly GCF_020567375.1. Classification (GTDB taxonomy): domain Bacteria; phylum Actinomycetota; class Actinomycetes; order Actinomycetales; family Dermatophilaceae; genus Marihabitans; species Marihabitans melonis. The sequence continues at coordinate 568,893 of NZ_JAJBZM010000001.1, forward strand.
GAGCCGGTCACGGGCCACCCAGCCGCGGTCGTGGAGGTGCTCCGCGCACGCGACGAAGTCGGTGAAGGTGTTGCGCTTGGTCGCCAGGCGCCCGTCCTCGTACCAGGCGCGCCCCATCTCGCCGCCGCCGCGCACGTGGGCGACGGCGTAGACGACGCCGCGGTCGAGCAACGACAGGCGCGCGGTCGAGAAGTAGGGGTCCATCGACAGCTCATAGCTGCCGTAGCCGTAGAGCAGGCCGGGGTTGGTGCCGTCGGCCTGGGTGCCGCGGCGCATGACGAGCGAGAGCGGCACCGGGGTGCCGTCGGGGGCGGTGACCCACTCACGGCGCTGCTCGTAGTCGGCGAGGTCGACGCCGAGCACCGGGTGCTGCTTGTGCACGACCTGCTCGCCGGTCGCGACGACGACGTCGAGGATCGTGCGCGGGCTCACCCACGACTCGTGGCTGACCCGGATGCGGTCGGCGTCGGGGTCGGCCGCGCCGAGCGCAGAGACGGTGGCCATCGGGTCGTCGCCGACGACGACGTCGCGACCGGTGCCGTAGTCCACGGCGGCGAAGGGGGCGGAGCGCCCGGTCCGGGGCAGGACGCGGGCGGCCGGGACGCCGTCGCGGCGCAGGGTGAGCACGGCGAAGTCGTCGTAGGCGTCGACGCCGAGGAAGCGCTCGCCGTCGGCGCGGTCGAGCAGGGGGCTCCACTGCTCGTGGCTCGTCGCGTCGAGGGGCGCCCAGGCGAGATCCCACTCGCGCTGGCGCTCGTTGTGCAGGACAAGGAGGTGGTCGGCCGCGGGCTCGACGTCGTACTCGACGCCCTCGCGCCGGGGCGCGACGCAGCGCATCGAGGCGGTGACGTCGGTCGCGTCGAGCAGGTGCACCTCGCTCGTCGTGCGGCTGCCGAGACCGAGCACCACCCACCGGTCGTCGCGGCTGCGGTCGACGCCCATCCAGAAGCGCTCGTCGTCCTCTCGGTGCAGCAGCACGTCGTCGGCGGGGTCGCCGCCGACCTCGTGGCGCCACAGCTCGTGCGGACGCCACGCGTCGTCGACGCGCACGTAGAAGACATGGGCCCCGTCGCGCGAGAAGACGGCGCCGTAGCCGATGCCCCGGACGGAGTCGTCGAGCACCGCGCCGGTCGTGAGGTCGAGCACCGTGAGGTCGAAGCGCTCGTCGCCGCTGACGTCGACGGAGTACGCGAGCCGGTCGTGGTCGGCGCTGATCTCGTAGGCGCCGACGGCGAGGTACTCGTGCCCCTCGGCGAGGGCGTTGTCGTCGAGGAGCACCTGCTCGCCGGGCAGCGGGTGCTCGGGGTCGAGCGCCGGCACGACCGCGCGGTCGGCCAGCGGCGCGCGGCAGTGGATGCCGTACTGCTGCCCCTCGCGGGTGCGGGTGTAGTACCACCACGGGCCGGCGGCCACGGGCACGGACAGGTCGGTCTCGAGCGTGCGGGAGCGGATCTCCTCGACGAGCGCCGAGCGAAGGGGGGCCAGGTGCGCGGTGCGCTCCTCGGCGTAGGCGTTCTCGGCCTCGAGGTGGGCGACGACGGCCGGGTCCTGCGCGTCGCGGAGCCACTCGAAGGGGTCCTCGAAGACCTCGCCGTGGTGCTCGCGTCGCGTCGGCCGGTGCGGGGCGACCGGTGGCTGCACGGTGCTCATGCCGACACCGCCCGGGGGCCGAGGAGGACCTTGAGGTCGGCGACCAGCGCCTCGGAGACGTCGACGCGCCACTCGGGGTCGACCGCCATCGTCACCGACCGACCGGGCTGGACGAGCTTGAGGTGGACCTCGGTCGAGCCGGGGTGCTGGCCGAGGACCTCCTTGATCTGCTCGACCCGGGCCGAGGTCGCCCGGCGCAGGTCCATCGTCAGCGTCACCGGGCCGCGGGGGCCGTCGGTGAGCTCGGGCAGGGTGAGGTCCTCGGCGAAGATCGACACCGAGTCGTCGCGGGTGTTGACCCGGCCGCGCACGACGGCGACGACGTCCTGCGTGAGCATCGTTTGCACCGTCATGTACGTGCGAGGGAAGAAGAGGCACTCGATCGAGCCGCCGAGGTCCTCGACCTGGGCGACGGCCCACAGCTCGCCGCGCTTGTTGCGCTTGACCGACAGGTTCGTCACGAGCCCGGCGATCGTCACCATGCCCTTGCGCTCCTCGGAGGACTCGGACTGCGTGAGCGAGGTGATCGAGGTGTCCGCGGCGCGCTGCAGCACGTGCTCGATGCCGAAGAGCGGGTGGTCGCTGACGTAGAGGCCGAGCATGTCGCGCTCGTTGCTCAGCTTCGCCTGCTTGTCCCACTCGACCTCGGGCACGGGACGCAGACCCATGCCCTCGATGCCGCCGGCCGCGCCCTCGTCGTCGCCGCCGAGGAGGTCCCACAGGCTGTCCTGGCCGACGGCCTCCTGGCGCTTGACCGAGACGAAGGCGTCGACGTACTCCTCGTGGACCATGACGAGCCCCTGGCGGGGGTGACCGAGGTCGTCGAAGGCTCCCGCCTTGATGAGCGACTCGATGGTGCGCTTGTTGCACACGACGGCCGGGCACTTGGCGAGGAAGTCGTCGAAGGACGTGAAGCGCCCCTTCTCCTCGCGCGCGGTGATGATCGCCTCGACGACGTTGCGCCCGACGTTGCGGATCGCGTCGAGACCGAAGCGGATGTCCTCGCCGACCGCGGCGAAGCGCCCGACGGACTCGTTGACCGAGGGCGGCAGGACCTTGATGCCCATCCGGCGGCACTCGCCGAGGTAGAGCGCGGACTTGTCCTTGTCGTCGCCGACCGAGGTGAGCAGCCCGGCCATGTACTCGGCCGGGTAGTTGGCCTTGAGGTATGCCGTCCAGTACGAGACGAGGCCGTAGGCGGCGGTGTGCGCCTTGTTGAAGGCGTAGTCGGAGAAGGGCACGAGGACGCCCCACAGGGCGGCGACGGAGGCCTCGTTGTACCCGTTGGCCTTCATGCCCTCGGAGAAGGGGACGTACTCCTTGTCGAGCACCTCCTTCTTCTTCTTGCCCATCGCGCGGCGCAGCAGGTCGGCGTTGCCGAGCGTGTAGCCGGCGAGCTTCTGGGCGATCTCCATGACCTGCTCCTGGTAGATGACCAGGCCGTAGGTCATCGACAGGATCGGGTCGAGCGCCTCGACCATCTCGGGCTGGAGCTTGCCCTTGAGCTGGGGGTCGAGCGGGACGATCTCCTGCCTGCCGTTCTTGCGCAGCGCGAAGTTCGTGTGCGCGTTGACGCCCATCGGGCCCGGCCGGTAGAGCGCGAGCGCGGCGGAGATGTCCTCGAAGTTGTCCGGCTGCATGAGCCGCAGCAGGGTGCGCATGCCCCCGCCGTCGAGCTGGAAGACGCCGAGGGTGTCGCCGCGCGAGAGCAGCGCGTACGTCGCCGGGTCGGTCATGTCCTTGCTCAGCGCGTCGAGGTCGATGACCTCGCCGCGGTTCATCTGCACGTTCTCGAGCGCGTCGTCGAGGATCGTGAGGTTGCGCAGGCCGAGGAAGTCCATCTTGACCAGGCCGAGGTTCTCGCAGCTCGGGTAGTCGAACTGCGTGATGACCTGGCCGTCCTGGAGACGGCGCATGATGGGGATGACGTCGATGAGCGGCTCGCTGGACATGATGACGCCGGCGGCGTGCACGCCCCACTGGCGCTTCAGCCCCTCGAGGCCCCGGGCGGTCTCGACGACCTCCTGGAGGTGCTTCTCGCCGGCGACGAGGTCGCGGAACTCCTGGCCCTCGGCGTAGCGGTCGTGGCTCTCGTCGTACATCTTCGACAGCGGCACGCCCTTGCCCATGACGTCGGCCGGCATCGCCTTCGTCAGCTGCTCGCCGACGGAGAAGGGGTGGCCCATGACCCGGGCGGCGTCCTTGACCGCCTGCTTGGCCTTGATCGTGCCGTAGGTGACGATCTGGGCGACCCGCTCGTCGCCGTACTTCTCGGTGACGTAGCGGATGACCTCGCCGCGCCGGCGCTCGTCGAAGTCGATGTCGAAGTCGGGCATCGACGCGCGCTCGGGGTTCAGGAAGCGCTCGAAGATCAGGCCGTGCGGGATGGGGTCGAGGTCGGTGATGCCCATCGCGTACGCGCACATCGAGCCCGCGCCCGAGCCTCGGCCGGGGCCGACCCGGATGCCGTTGCGCTTGGCCCAGTTGATGAAGTCGGCGACGACGAGGAAGTAGCCGGCGTAGCCCTTGCCCGCGATGACGTCGATCTCGTAGTCGGCCTGCTGGCGGGCGTAGTCGGGCACTCCCTCGGGGAAGCGACGGGACAGGCCGGTCGCGACCTCGGAGATGAACCAGCTCTGCTCGCTCTCGCCGGGCGGGCAGTCGAAGCGGGGCATGTAGCGCCCCTCGCCCTCGGTGAAGGAGACCTCGCACATGTCGGCGACGAGCATCGTGTTGTCGCAGGCCTGGGGCAGCTCGCGCCACAGGTGACGCATCTCGGCCGGCGACTTGATGTAGTAGCCGTCGCCCTCGAAGGAGAAGCGACCCGGGTCGAGCAGCGTCGACCCGGAGTTGATGCACAGCAGCGCGTCGTGCGCGACGGAGTCGCCCTGGCGCACGTAGTGCAGGTCGTTGGTCGCCAGGAGCGGCAGGTCGAGGTCCTTGGCCAGGCGCAGGAGGTCCTCGCGCACCCGGCGCTCGATCTCGACCCCGTGGTCCATGAGCTCGAGGAAGTAGTGCTCGCGCCCGAAGATGTCGCGGAACTCCGAGGCGGCCTCGACGGCCTTGTCGTACTGGCCCAGGCGCAGCCGGGTCTGGACCTCGCCGGACGGGCAGCCGGTCGTCGCGACGAGCCCGTCGCCGTACCGGCCGAGCAGCTCGCGGTCGAGCCGGGGCCACTTCGCGTAGACCTGGTCCAGCGAGGCCTGGGAGCCCATCCGGAAGAGGTTGGACAGGCCCTGGTTGTTGCGGGCGAGGATCGTCATGTGGGTGTACGCGCCGCCGCCGGAGACGTCGTCGCCGGGCCGGGTGCGCTCGTTGCCCCACTTGACGCGGGTCTTGTCGGTGCGGTGCGTGCCGGGCGCGACATAGGCCTCGAGGCCGATGATCGGCTTGACCCCGTGCTTGACGCCCTTGCTCCAGAACTCGTAGGCGCCGAAGAGGTAGCCGTGGTCGGTCGTCGCGATAGCCGGCATGCCCATCTCGGCGGCCACCTCGAACATCTCGTCGATCCGCGCCGCACCGTCGAGCATCGAGTACTCGGTGTGGTTGTGGAGGTGGACGAAGTTCTTCTCGCGGGGCAGCAGCTCGGACATCGCTGTCGATCCTACGGCCGCTCGCCGACAGCCCCGAGCCGTCCGTCGGACATCCGCCACGATCCCGTGCGGCGAGCGGTCGGCGGGGCTAGCGTCAGGGTGTCCACGGCACCCGTCGCCGCACCCCGGTGACCTCGACCACCCCTTCGGGAGGGCTCACGATGCGCGTCCCCTTCAGCGTCAACCACTTCATCGACCGGGCCGCCCTCGTCTACGGCGACCGGGTGGCGGTCGTCGACGAGCCGGCCCAGCCCGCTCCCCCGCTCGAGGACGTCACCTACGCCCGGATGCGGCGCCTGGCGCACGCCCAGGCGGCCCATCTCGACTCGCTGGGCCTCGAGGTCGGCGACCGGGTCGCCGTCGTCTCGCACAACTCCGCCCGCCTGCTCACGAGCTTCTTCGGGGTGTGCGGCTCGGGCCGCGTCCTCGTGCCGGTGAACTTCCGCCTCGCGCTCGAGGAGGTCCAGTACATCGTCGGCCACAGCGGGGCCCGGGTCGTCTACGTCGACCCCGAGCTGCGCGACCAGCTCGCCGACCTCGAGGCCGAGCACGTCTTCGTCCTCGGCGAGGACGAGCACCTCTTCGGAGACGCGCCGCTCGAGGGCGACCCGCCGCAGCCGCGCCCCTGGGAGCCCGACGAGGACGCGACGGCGACGATCAACTACACCTCGGGCACGACGGCACGCCCGAAGGGGGTGCAGATCACCCATCGCAACATCTGGACCAACGCGGTGACCTTCGCCATGCACATCGGGGCGGGCGACCGCGACGTCTACCTCCACACCCTGCCGATGTTCCACGCCAACGGGTGGGGCATGCCCTTCGCGATGACGGGCGTCGGCGCCCGCCACGTCGTCATCCGCAAGATCGACGGCGCCGAGATCCTGCGCCGGGTCCGCGACGAAGGGGTGAGCGTCATGTGCGCCGCGCCGGCCGTCGTCGCCTCGGTCCTCGCCGCCGCCCAGGACTGGGAGGGCGAGATCCCCGGCCGCGGGCGGGTGCGCATCGTCGTCGCCGGCGCCCCGCCGCCCACGACGACCGTGGCGCGCGTCGAGACCGAGCTGGGCTGGGAGCTCATCCAGATCTACGGGCTCACCGAGACCTCTCCCCTGCTCACCGTCAACCGCACCCGCGCGGAGTGGGACGACCTCGACCCGCAGGAGCGCGCCGCGCGGCTCGTGCGCGCCGGGGCGCCGGCCCTCGGCGTCGAGCTCGACGTCTCCCCCGAGGGAGAGGTCCTCGCCCGGGCCAACCAGGTCATGGAGGGCTACTGGGAGCAGCCGCAGGAGAGCGCGGCGGCGCTCGAGGACGGGTGGTTCCACACCGGCGACGGCGGCACGCTCGAGGACGGCTACCTGACGATCAGCGACCGCAAGAAGGACGTCATCATCACCGGCGGCGAGAACGTCTCCTCGATCGAGGTCGAGGACGTCCTCTTCGCCCACCCCGCGGTCACCGAGGTCGCCGTCATCGGCGTGCCCGACGAGCGGTGGGGCGAGACGATCAAGGCCCTCGTCGTCCTCGACCCCGACCACGACGAGGAGGTCACCGAGGCCGAGCTCATCGCGTGGTGCAAGGGCAAGGCCGCGGGCTACAAGGCCCCGACGTCGGTGGAGTTCCGCGACGAGCTCGCCCGCACGGCGACCGGCAAGCTGCAGAAGTTCAAGCTCCGCGCCCAGTACTGGCAGGGCCGCGACCGCCAGGTCAACTGACCTCTGCTCCCGACCGGGCGGGGCGGGCCCGACCGGCTCAGCGCAGCTCGCGGAGCCGGTCGAGGGCCACCTGGAGGTCCTCGGGGTAGGTGCTCTCGTAGTGCACGTACTCGCCGGTCCCCGGGTGGGTGAAGCCCAGGCCCATCGCGTGCAGCCACTGGCGCTCGAGCCCGAGCCGGCGGCCGAGCGTCGGGTCGGCGCCGTACAGCGGGTCGCCGACGCACGGGTGGCGCAACGCGGCCATGTGGACGCGGATCTGGTGAGTGCGGCCGGTCTCGAGGTGCACCTCGACGAGCGACGCGTGCCGGTGGGCCTCGAGCAGCTCGTAGTGCGTGATCGCGTGCTTGCCGGAGTCCATGACGGCGAACTTGTAGTCGTGCCCGGGGTGGCGGCCGATCGGTGCGTCGACCGTGCCGACGTGCGGGTCGGGCAGGCCCTGGACGAGCGCGTGGTAGGTCTTGTCGACCGTGCGCTCCTTGAAGGCCCGCTTGAGCACCGAGTACGCGTACTCGCTCTTGCACACGACCATCAGGCCCGAGGTGCCGACGTCGAGACGGCTGACGATGCCCTGGCGCTCGCTCGCGCCGCTCGTCGTGATGCGGTAGCCGGCCGCGGCCAGACCGCCGAGCACCGTCGGGCCGGTCCAGCCCACGCTCGGGTGGGCGGCGACCCCGACGGGCTTGTCGACGACGACGATGTCGTCGTCGTCGTGGACGACGCGCATGCCCGGGACGGGCTCGGCGACGACCTCGACGCGCGGCACCTCCTCCGGGCTCGGCAGGCTCACCTCGAGGTGGCTGCCGTCGTGGACCCGCTCGGACTTGCCGACGGCGGAGCCGTCGAGCACGACGTGGCCCTCCGCGGCGAGCTCGGCGGCCTTGGTCCGGCTCACGCCGAAGAGACGCGCCACGGCGGCGTCGACCCGCTCGCCGGCCAGGCCCTCCGGCACGAGGACGTTGCGCACGTCAGGCATCTCGCTCCCCCTTCGTCTGCTCCTGGGCCGGCTCGGCGGCCGGTCTCTCCTGCGCCTCGTCCTCGGTGCCCTCGACGTCCTCGTCACGGGCGTGCCGGCCGGCGCGCACGCCGTCCAGGCCCACCCCGGCGAAGGTCAGCCACACGACGACGACCGCGCCGAGCACGATCGCGATGTCGGCGACGTTGCCGACGAAGAGCCCGCCGTAGTCGATGAAGTCGATGACGTGGCCGCGGCCCGGTCCGGGCTCGCGGAAGAAGCGGTCGTAGAGGTTGCCCAGCGAGCCGCCGAGCAGCAGCCCGAGGGCGGCGGTCCAGCGCGGGCTGGCCGCGCGCCAGGCGGCGACGACGACGGCGATCGTGATCGCGACGGCCAGGGCGGTCATGACGACCGTCGAGGAGTCACCGATCGAGAAGGCCGCGCCGGGGTTGCGGATGAGCCGCAGGCTGAGGACCTCGCCGACGAGGGGCACGACGTGCCCGTCGTCGAGCGAGCCCAGCGCCCACACCTTGCTCGCCTGGTCGAGCCCGAGGGTCACCAGGGCGAGCAGGGCGAAGGGGGCGAGGGTCGCCCGGGTCCGCGGTCGCAGTCGTGCCCCGCTCGCGTCGACGGGAGCGCCGTCAGCGGCGCCCCCGTCGGCTGCGGGGTCGGTGGGAGGGGTCAGCGTCGTTCCTGCTTCGTCTTGCATGTCACGCACAGGGTCGCACGTGGGTAGGCCTGGAGGCGAAGCTTGCCGATCGCGTTCCCGCAGGACTCGCACCGTCCGTAGGTCCCGTCGTCGATCCGCTCGAGGGCGTGGAGGTTCTGGATGAGCATCGCCCGGGTGTTGTTGGCCAGGGTGACCTCCTGCTCACGCTCGAAGGTCTTCGCCCCCGCGTCCGCCTGGTCGTCGCCCGACCCGTCGGCGTGGTCGCGCATGAGGTCGACGAGGTCGTGCTCGGCGGTCTCGATCTCCGTGCGCAGGCGGGCGACCTCGTCGTCGATCTCCTTGCGCACGGCCTTGAGCTCGGCCTTGGTCCATGCGGCCTCGTCGTCGCGCACGACGAGTGTGGGGGCGACGTCGCCGGCCTTGGAGCGGGTCCGGGTGCTCGTCGTCGTGGCCGCCGACTCCTCGGCGGACTTCTTCGCCGCGCTCTTCTTCGCGGTCTTCTTCGTCGCAGGGGTCTTCGCCGCGGCGGTGGTGCTCGACCTGGCCATGTCCGTCCTCAGCTGGCACGGCCCGCCGATCGCGGGCCGAAGGTGGCCTGAGGATAGACGCCCCGGGGACGCAGCGGCCACCGCAGGGCCCGCCCTGTCCGGGGTCGGCGCAGGACAGCACGACGGGGGTGAGCGCGACCTGCGCGCCCACCCCCGTCGTCGTGGAGCCGTGGTGCCCTCTCGGGCGCCGGGTCAGCCCTGCTTCTGCGCCGGGCGCTCGGTCGTCCCGACGGTGTCGAGCTCGGCGAGCTGGCCCGAGATGTAGTCCTTGAGCCGCGAGCGGTAGTCCTTCTCGAAGGACTTGAGGTCCGCGATCTGCTTCTCGACCTCGGTCTTGCGCTGCTCGAGGTCGCCGAGGATGCGCTTCTTCTTCTCCTCGGCCTCCGCGACCATGCCCTGGCTCTTGCTCGTGGCGTCGCCGATGAGCCTGTCGCGCTGCGAGGTGCCCTCGCCGACGAGCTTCTCGTTCTCGGCCTTGCCGCGCGAGAGCAGGTCGTCGTGCTGGGTCTGGCCCTTCGTCACGAGCTCGTCGTGACGCGCCTGGCCCTGGCCGACGAGCTCCTCGAACTTCGCCTTCGCCTCGGCGACGAGCTTGTCGTGCTGGGACTGGCCCTCGGCGACGTGCTCGTCGTGCAGGCGCTGCGCGAGCGCGATGAGACCGCTGGCCCCGCCACCGGTGGCGGCACCACCGGCGAAGGCAGCGGCCTGGTCGCCCTGGCCGGGAGCCGCCGCGGCGGGCGCGGGCGCCTGCTGGGCGGTCCGAGCCTTCGCCTCGGCCTCGGCGGCGGCGCGCTCGGCGGCCTCACGGCGGCGCTGGGCGTCCTCCTGGGCCTTCTTGGCGTCGGCCTCCGCCTTCTTCGCGTCGGCCTCGGCCTTGGCGATGCGCTCCTGGGCGGCCTTCTCGGCCTCCTCGGCGCGGGCGGTGACGGTGCTGACGCGCTCGTCGGCGCCGCGCTGGGCGGCGGCGGCCTGCTCGTCGCGCGACTGGGACTCGCGCCCCTGCTGCTCCTCGAGCGCCTTGACGCGCGCCTCGGCCTCGCTCGCGCGCTTCTGCGCGTCGGCGAGAGCGCTCTGCTCCTTCTCCAGACGGGCCTTGAGCTCGTCGTTGCGCCGCATGAGCGCGTCGCGCTCCTTGACGGCCTGGCCGGAGTCACCGGCCGGGGCGGGCGCGGCCGCGGCGGACGTCGTCGCCGGGGCGTCGCCGTCCTGGACGCGGGCCCGCAGGTCCTCGCCGTCCTTGACCATGCGGCGCATCTCGGCGACCACCTCGTCGAGGAAGTCGTCCACCTCGCGCTCGTCGTAACCCCGTCGGAACTGGGTCTGGGTGAACGTCTTGTTGAGGACGTCCTCAGGCGTCAGCGCCATCTCTTCTCCTCGTTGCACGGACACGTGAGACGCCTGTCGCTCCCGCGAGCAGGCATCGAGTCACCCTAGATGATACGCAGCAGGATCGAGACACCGAGGATGAGCACGAGGAAGGCGAGGTCCAGCTGGACGCCACCGAGACGCAGCGGCGGGATGACCTTGCGGATGGCCTTGAGCGGCGGGTCGGTGATCGAGTAGACGACCTCGGCGACGACGAGCACGATCCCGCGGGGCCGCCACTCGCGGGCGAAGACCTGGATCCAGTCGAAGATCAGCCGCCCGATGAGCACGAGGAAGAAGGCGTACAGCACGAGGTGGACGACGGCCCGGATCAGCTCCATGGGCCCTATCTAAACCTGCCGACCTGCGAGCTCGCCGCACCGGGTACGACACGCGACGCCCGGCTCCTCGTGGGACGAGGGGCCGGGCGTCGGGCGGGACGGCGAGCGGTGCGCGGTCAGCTCTGGTTGAAGAGGTTGCGCGCGGCAGGCTCGTCGGCCCCCTCCGCGGCGACCTCGATGTGCTCCGGCGAGAGCAGGAAGACCTTGTTCGTCACGCGCTCGATCGAGCCGTGGAGGCCGAAGACGAGCCCGGCGGCGAAGTCGACGAGACGCTTGGCGTCGGAGTCGTCCATGTCGCTGAGGTTCATGATGACCGGCACGTCGTCGCGGAAGCTCTCGCCGATGGCTCGGGCGTCGTTGTACGTGCGCGGGTGGATGGTCGTGATGCGGTTGAGCTGGCCCACAGGCACCTCCCGGACGGCAGCGGCGTGGTCGTGGCGCTCGACGGGGCGCAGCCGGGTCACCTCGGCGCGGGGCGCCTCCTCGACCTCGTCATAGCTCTCGTCCGCCTCGTCGACGTACTGGTCCTCGTAGTCGTCGTAGCGCTTCTGATCCTCGGCCAGGCCGAGGTACACCATCGCGTCACGCAGTCCCATGTCTCCACTTCCTTGCCTGCAGCCTCACGGGGCCGCTCCACTCGCCGGTCGTGACCGAAGTTACCGGTGGGACTGCCGATCTCCGAGGATTGCGCTGCCGACACGCAGGTGTGTCGCCCCGTGGGCCACGGCCTGCTCGAGGTCGCCGCTCATGCCCGCCGAGATCATCACCGCACCCGGGTGCACGGCGCGCACCTGCGCCGCGAGCTCGGCGAGCCGGGCGAAGGCGGGCGCCGGGTCCGCACCCCGGGGGGCGACGGCCATCACCCCGCCCAGGCGCAGCCCGCTCTCGACGACGAGATCGGCCAGGGCGGGCACGTCCTGCGGCTGCGCCCCGCCCCGCCCGGCGTCGGACCCCTCGAGGTCGACCTGGACGAGGCCGGTCACCTCGCGCCCGGCGGCCTGGGCGCCCCGGGCGAGGGCACGCACGACCTTCGCCCGGTCCAGCGAGTGCACGACGTCGGCCAGGCGGGCGATCTCGCCGGCCTTGTTGCTCTGGATCTGCCCGACGAAGTGGGTGCGCACGCCCGGCGGCGGGCCGTCGCCCTCGGCGAGCTTGGCCGTCGCCTCCTGGGCGCGGGACTCCGCGACGTCGCGCACCCCGAGCCCGACGAGGGCGTCGAGGTCGCTGCGGGGGAAGTACTTCGTGACGACGACGAGCCGGACCTCGTCTCGCGGGCGACCGGTGGCCGCGCACGCGGCGTCGATCCGCGCGTGGACGGCGGCGAGCCGCTCCTGCAGCTCGGCGACGCGCTCGGGGGTGGCGCTCATGCCAGCCCCACGAGCCCGGCGAGCCGGCCGGTCGTGCCGTCGCGGCGGTAGGAGTAGAGGGTCGGGTCCTCGCGGGTGCAGCCGGGCAGCCACTGGACGGCGACGTCGAGGGCGGCCAGCTGCTCGACGACACCGGCCGCGACGTCGATCGCCGGGGTGCCCTGCCAGGTCATGGCGTAGGACGCCGGGCTGGTGGCGGCGGCGTCCTCGCGCATCGCGGCCGGCACCTCGTAGCAGCGGCCGCACACCGACGGCCCGAGCGTGGCGGTGATCTGCTCGGCCCCGAGGTCGCGCATGGCCGCCACGGTCGCGGGGACGACCCCGGCGAGCATGCCGGGCCGACCCGCGTGCGCCGCGCCGACGACCCCGGCCCGGGCGTCGTGCAGGAGCACCGGGGTGCAGTCGGCGACGAGCACGGCGAGCGTGACGCCGCGGGTGTCGCTCACCATCGCGTCGCACGTCGGCGACCCGCCGGCCGCGCGCACGTGGACGACCTCGGCGCCGTGCACCTGGTCCATGTAGGCGACCGGGGTGCCGACCGCCTCCTCGACGAGCGCGCGGTTGCGGGCGACCGCCGTGAGGTCGTCACCGACGTGGCCCCCGAGGTTGAGCCCGGCGTAGGGACCCTCGCTCACCCCGCCGAGCCGATGGGTGACAGCGCGCAGCACCCCTTCGTCCCGGCTCTGCCAGCGCAGCGAGTGCTGCGTCGGCAGGGGGGCGAAGGGGTGCTCGCTCACGTCGTGCAGGGTGCTCAGCGCACCCTCACTTGAGGAAGTCGGGGACGTCGAGGTCGTCGCCCTCGTCGAAGGTCACCTGACGCGGGGGCTGCTGCACCTGCGGGCGCTCCTGCGGCGCGGCCGGGGCCTGCTGGGCCTCGTCCTGCACCGGCACGGCGACGGGCTGCGCGGGGGCGGCCTGCTCGCGCTGACCGCCCTGGCCGCCGACCGGCTGCGGCTGGGGGCGCTGCTGGGGCTGGGCGGCCGGCTGCTGCGCCGGCGCCGGACGCTGACCCTGCGAGACGGGCTGCCCGCCCTGCGGGCGCTGCTGACCGCCCTGCTGCGCGCCGCGCTGGCTCGACCCCTGCTGGCCCGAGCCCTGCTGGCTCGAGCCCTGGATCGTGCCGAGGGCCCGCTCGTCGGGCCGAGCGTTCGGCGCCCCGCCGTCGAAGCCGGCGGCGATGACCGTCACCCGCACCTCGTCGCCGAGCGCGTCGTCGACGACGGCGCCGAAGATGATGTTGGCGTCGGGGTGCGCGCCCTCCTGGACGAGGCGGGCGGCCTCGTTGATCTCGAAGAGACCGATGTCGGAGCCACCCTGGATCGACAGGAGCACGCCGTGCGCGCCGTCGATGCTCGCCTCGAGCAGCGGGCTGCTGATGGCCAGCTCGGCCGCCTGGACCGCACGGTCCTCGCCGCGGGCCGAGCCGATGCCCATGAGGGCGGAACCGGCCCCCTGCATGACGGACTTGACGTCGGCGAAGTCGAGGTTGATCAGGCCCGGGGTGGTGATGAGGTCGGTGATGCCCTGGACACCGGAGAGGAGCACCTGGTCAGCGCTGCGGAAGGCGTCGAGCATCGACACGGCGCGGTCGCTGATCGAGAGCAGCCGGTCGTTGGGGATCGTGATGAGGGTGTCGACCTCGTCGCGCAGCGACTGGATGCCGGTCTCGGCCTGGGTCGCGCGGCGGCGGCCCTCGAAGGTGAAGGGGCGGGTGACGACACCGATCGTCAGGGCACCGAGCGACTTGGCGATCTTCGCGACGACCGGCGCGCCACCGGTGCCGGTGCCACCGCCCTCGCCCGCGGTGACGAAGACCATGTCGGCCCCCTTGAGGACCTCCTCGATCTCGTCGGCGTGGTCCTCGGCGGCCTTGCGGCCGACCTCGGGGTCGGCGCCGGCGCCGAGACCGCGGGTGAGCTCGCGACCCACGGCGAGCTTGACGTCGGCGTCGCTCATGAGGAGGGCCTGGGCATCGGTGTTGATGGCGATGAACTCGACGCCCTTGAGGCCGACCTCGATCATCCGGTTGATGGCATTGACACCTCCACCGCCGATGCCGACGACCTTGATGACGGCGAGGTAGTTCTGGGCAGATGCCACGGGGGTTCTCCTGGATGGGTGACGTGCTGGACTTCTCGAGACGAAATCTCGACGTCAACTTGAGAGTTACGTTTTGATCACGACCGGTGTGCCGCTGACGTTATGCGTCGCGGACGCCCGTCGCAAGGCAGGTCCCCCGCGTGTCGGGACGGGTCTGCAGATCGTGGCCGGACTGTGCTCTCGACGGGGCCCGGACGCCCCTGCGCGCGGGCGTGATCAGCGGGTGACGGGGGTGTCCGGAGCCGAGACGTCGAGCACCTTCGGACGCCCCTTGAGGAGCACGTCGATGACCTGCACCTTGAGCTGAGGTTGCGCCTCGTCGCCCCAGACGACGGTCGTGCGCCCGATGCGGAAGCTCACCCGGTCGGCGGCGTCGACGGTGACCGCCGAGACCCGGTCGCGCACGCCCTGCGGCAGGGCCTCGAGCATCGACAGCGCGGCCGTGACGCCGTGCCCGCTCACCTCGGCCCCCCGGTCCGCGGAGATCGTCGGGACCCCCTTCGGCACCGACCCCGTCGAGCGGATGCGGACGCCGTCGATGTCGTAGACCTCTACCTGACCTTTACCCCGGTTCACGGCGAGGGCAGGGATGCGGGGCACGACCTCGACGCGAAGGGTGCGCGGCCAGTCGCGCACGACGGTCGCCGACTCGACCCCGGGCCGGGCCTCGGCGCCGTCGACGATGGCGCCGACGTCGACCCGGGCCAGGGGCCGGCCGTGGGCGCCGGCGGCGAGCTCGCCGATGGCCGCGGTGTCGCCCGGCTCGGCCCCGACGACGTCGACGTCCTGGACGGCGAGGAGGGGGCTGAAGCCGACGACGTAGACCCCCGCGGCGAGGACGGCGACCGCCCCGCTCCCCCAGGCCCACCGGCGGCGGCGGTCGGCCGCGAGATCGGCCTGGCGCTGCTCGAAGCGCGCGTGCTGGGTGCTCGTCATCGCTGCTGCAGGCCCTGGAGGACCGGCGCGCCGAGCGCGGTGACGTCGCCCGCGCCGATCGTCATGACGAGGTCGCCCGGGCGCGCCTGGGCGACGACGTGCGCGACGGCGGCCTCGGGCTCGAGCACGGCGACGACCCGACCGGCCGCGCGCAACGGCTCCGCGACGACCTCGGAGGTCACCCCGGGCACCGGGTCCTCCCGCGCCCCGTAGATCGGCAGCAGGACGACGTCGTCGGCCGGGGCGAGCCCGGCCGCGAAGTCCGTGGCGAAGTCGGCGGTGCGCGAGTACAGGTGCGGCTGGAAGATGACGAGCAGGCGGCCCGGCCGGGCGATCTCGGAGGCGGTGGCGACGACGGCGCTCACCTTGCCGGGGTTGTGCGCGTAGTCGTCGACGACGGTGATGCCGTCGACCTCGCCGCGCACCTCGAAGCGGCGGCGGGTGCCGGCGAAGTCCGCGAGACCGGCGAGCACCGCGCGGGCGTCGTGCCCGCAGCCGAGCACGGCCGCGGCGAGGGCCGCCGCGGCGTTGAGCAGGTTGTGCCGCCCGGGGACGCGCAGCACGAGGTCGTGCACGACGCCCTCGAGCGCGACCTGGGCCCGCGCGCCGTGACCCTCGAGCACCGGGTCGGCGAGCCGGACGTCGGCGTCGGGCGAGAAGCCGTAGGTGACGACACGCGTCGCCTGCCCGCCGTCGGGGTGCGCACCGCCGGCGTCGCCGACCGCGTCGGCGAGCCGGGCCGAGCCCGGGTCGTCGGCGCAGGCGACGACGAGGCCGCCGGGGCGCACGGTCCGGGCGAACTCGGCGTAGGCCTGCTCGACCGTGGCGAGGTCGCCGTAGAAGTCGAGGTGGTCGGCCTGCACGTTCGTCACGACCGCGACGTCGGGGTGGTAGACGAGGAAGGAGCCGTCGGACTCGTCGGCCTCGGCCACGAAGTCGGGCCCCTCGCCGAGGGCGGCGTTCGTGCCCTGGCTCGCGAGCTCGCCGCCGAGGGCGAAGGAGGGCCGGGCGCCCAGGTGCAGCAGGGCCGAGGTGAGCATCGACGACGTCGTCGTCTTGCCGTTCGCCCCGGCGACCGCGACCCGGCGCTGCTCTCCCATCGCGGCCGCGAGGGCCTGGCTGCGGTGCAGCACGCGTGTGCCGGCCTCGCGGGCGGCGACGAGCTCGGGGTTGCTGTCACGGATCGCCGAGGACACGACGACGGTGTCGACGCCGTCGACGTGGGCCGGGTCGTGACCGACCCAGATCTGCGCGCCGCGACGGCGCAGCTCGTCCAGGACGGGGCCGTCCTTGGCGTCGCTGCCGCTCACGCGGGCGCCGGCGTCGAGGAGCAGACGGGCGACGGCGGACATGCCCGCGCCACCGACGGCCAGGACGTGCACCCGGCCGAGCTCGGCCAGGGGCGGGACCGGAGCGTCGACGTCGAGACGGAAGGGCAGGCGGTCGCGCACACTCATGCGCCCTCCCCCGCCCCGCGCGCGGCCACGAGGGCCCGGCCGACGAGGTCGGCGAGCAGCTCGTCGCCGTCGCGCTCGCCCACGGCGGAGGCGGCGAGCGACATCGTCGCGACCCGCTCGCGGTCGCCGAGCAGGGGCACGACGACGTCACGCACCCACGCCGGGGTGACCTCGGAGTCCTCGGTGAGGGTGCCGCCGCCCGCGGCGACGACGCCCGTGGCGTTGAGCCGCTGCTCGCCGTTGCCGATGGGCAGGGGCACGTAGAGACCGGGCAGCCCGACGGCCGTCAGCTCGCACACGGTGTTGGCCCCGGAGCGGCACACGGCGACGTCGGCGGCGGCGTAGGCGAGGTCCATCCGGTCGAGGTAGGGCACGACGACGTACGGGACGCCGGGCACCGCTCCGACGGGCTCGAAGTCCTTGTCCCGCCCGGTGACGTGCAGGACCTGCACGCCGGCGGCGCCGAGGTCGGCCACGCTCGCGGCGAAGGCGTCGTTGAGCCGCTTGGCCCCGAGCGACCCGCCGGTGACGAGCACGGTGGGCAGGTCGGGGTGCAGGCCGAGGTGCGCACGGCCCTCGGCCCGGCGGGCGGCCCGGTCGAGGTCGGCGATCTCACGGCGCAGGGGCATGCCGGTGACGGTGGCGTGCGCGAGCTCGGTCTGGGGGAAGGTGATGCCGACGTGGCGCGTCATCCGGGCGCCGACCCGGTTGGCCAGACCGGCCCGGGCGTTCTGCTCGTGCACGACGACCGGGACGCTGCGACGCCGGGCGGCGAGGTAGACGGGGGTCGAGACGTAGCCGCCGAAGCCGACGACGACCTCGGCGCCGCTGGACTCGACGAGCTCGCCCGCGCGGGCGACCGCGCGGCGCAGCGCGCCGGGCAGGCGCAGCAGGTCACCGGAGGGGCGACGCGGCAGCGGCACCTTGGGGATCGTCGCGAGCTCGTACCCACGCGCGGGCACGAGCCGTGACTCCAGGCCCTGCTCGGTGCCCACCGCGAGGATCGCGACCTCGGGGTCGCGCCGCCGCAGGCAGTCGGCGAGGGCGAGCAGCGGCGAGACGTGCCCGGCCGTCCCCCCTCCGGCGAGCAGGACGCTGCGTGGGCTGGTGGGGGTGGTGCTCATGATGCGCTGCTGCTCCGTCGGGTGAGGCGGGCGGGGATGAGGGTGTGCAGGCGGGAGGGGCGCGAGGCCAGGGCCGCCGCGCACGTCGGCTCGGCGCGGGCGAAGGAGAGCAGGATGCCGACGGCGAGCATCGTCGTCACGAGCGAAGAGCCGCCGGAGGAGACGAAGGGCAGCGGCACCCCGATGACCGGGAGCATGCCGATGACCGAGCCGATGTTGATCATCGCCTGCACGAGGACCCACGTGCAGATGCCGGCCGTGGCGACCCGGACGAAGAAGTCCTCGGTCGAGCTCACGAGGCGCATCCCGACGACCGCGAGCCCGGCGAAGAGGGCGATGACCCCGAGGCTGCCGAAGAGGCCGAGCTCCTCGCCGATGATCGCGAAGATGAAGTCGTTGTACGGCTCGGAGAGCCAGCCCCACTTCTCGCGGCTCCCGCCGAGGCCGACGCCCCACCAGCCGCCGTCGGCGAGGGCGTAGCGCCCGTGCATCGGCTGCCGGCAGATGGCGTAGTAGAGGTCGGTGCCGGGCGCGCAGCGTGCCGGGTCGAGCCAGATCGCGATCCGCTCCATGCGGTTGCTGCTCACCGAGGCCATGATCGCGACGAGGACGCCGAGGACCCCGAGCGCCAGGCCGAACCACCGCATCCGCACGCCCGCGGCGAAGAGCATCCCGACGACGATCGCGGCGATGACCATCGCCGTGCCGAGGTCGTGGCCGATCATCACGAGGGTGAGGATGCCCAGCCCGATGGGCGCGACGAAGGGGACGACGGCCTGGCGGATGTCGCCGAGGGCCGCCCGCTTGCGCTCGAGGACGAGCGCACCGCCGAGGACGAGCCCGATCTTGGCGATCTCGCTGGGCTGGATGCTCACGGGCCCGACGCCGATCCAGTTCTTGTTGCCCTGGAAGCCGTAGCCGACGAGGGGCACGAGGGCGAGCAGCCCGACGCCGCCGGCGAGCAGGAGCATCGCGCTGCGCCGCCAGAAGGCGATGGACCGGGTCGCGGCGAACCACATCGCCGCGAGACCGAGGACCGCGAAGACCAGCTGCTTCAAGAAGATCGTCAGCGACGAGTCGTTCTGCTTGAGCGAGACGATCATCGAGGCCGACAGGACCATGACGAGCCCGACTGTGACGAGGATGCCGACGATGCCGAGCAGCCCGTAGTAGGTCGTCAGCGGGGAGTCGACGAGGCGGGTCCAGGACCCGGCCCTGCCCCGGGGCAGACGGGTGGTGCGACCGACCGGGCGCCCCCCGCTCGTCGCGTTGCTGCTCATCGGCTCATCCCTGCTCGTGGTGGCGCCGCACGGCCGTGGCGAAGGCCTCGCCGCGGGCCACGTAGCTCTCGAACATGTCCATGGAGGCCGCCGCGGGGGCGAGCAGCACGACGTCGCCCGGCTGAGCGACGGCCGCGGCCTGACCCACGACGAGATCCATCGCCTCAGTGTCGGTGGCGGCGATGTCGAGGACGGGGACATCGGGTGCGTGTCGCGCGATCGCCGCGGCGATCTGGTCGCGGTCACGCCCGATGAGGACGACGGCGCGCAGGCGGTGCGCGTTCGCGGCGACGAGGTCGTCGACCTCGGCGCCCTTGAGCAGCCCTCCGGCGATCCACACGACGTGCTCGTAGGCCGAGAGCGACGCGGCGGCGGCGTGCGGGTTGGTCGCCTTGCTGTCGTCGACCCACCGGACCTCGTCGACGGTGAGCACGTGGGCGATGCGGTGGGGCTCGGGACGCCAGGCGCGCAGCCCGTCGCGCACGGCCGAGGGCGGGACGCCGCAGGCACGGGCGAGGGCGGCGGCGGCCAGGGCGTTGGCGACGACGTGGTCGGGCACCCCGTCGCCCTCGTCGCCGAGGTCGGCCAGGCTCGCGAGCTCGGCGGCCTGCCGGCCGCGGTCGGGCACGAAGGCGCGGTCGACGAGGAGGTCCTCGACGCGACCGAGCATGGACAGCCCCGGGCTGGAGCGGGTGAAGCCGACGGCCCGGCAGCCCTCGACGACGTCGGCGGCCTCGACGAGGCGTCGGGTCGTCGGGTCGTCCTCGTTGTAGACGCAGGCCACCTCGGTGCCCTCGTAGACCTTGCCCTTCGCCGCGAGGTAGGCGTCGTACCCGCCGTGCCAGTCGAGGTGGTCGGGGGCGATGTTGAGGCAGGCGGAGGCGAGCGGGCGCACCGAGTCCTGCCAGTGCAGCTGATAGCTCGACAGCTCGACGGCGATGACCTCGTAGGGGTCGGGGTGCAGGACCGCCTCGAGGATCGGGGTGCCGACGTTGCCCGCGCTGCACGCGCGCAGCCCGGCCGCGGTGAGGATCGAGGTGAGCATCTGCACCGTCGTCGTCTTGCCGTTGGTGCCGGTGAGCGTGATCCACGGCGCGCCGCCGTGCTCGGGGCGCATCCGCCAGGCGAGCTCGACCTCGCCCCACACGGTGATGCCGCGGGCGGCGGCGTCGGCGAGCAGGGGCTGGGTCGGCGGCCACCCGGGCGAGGTGACGACGAGGTCGACCCCGTCGTCCAGCAGGCCCGCCGGGGCCGCGTCGCCGAGGAGCATCCGGGCGCCGAGCACCTCGAGGATCGTCGAGCGCTGCGCCATCGGCGAGCCCTCCGCGGGGGCGGTGCCGTCGACGACGCTCACCTGCGCGCCCCGCTCGAGCAGGGCGTCGGCGGCGGCGAAGCCGGAGACCCCGAGGCCGGTGACGACGACCCGCAGGCCCGACCAGTCCGCGTCGCGGTGCGTCAGCGTGCTGAGGTCCCTCACGCGCCGACGACCCACTCGGCGTAGAAGATCGCCAGGCCGAGGGCGACGAAGAGCCCCGCGATGATCCAGAAGCGGATGACGATCGTCACCTCCTGCCAGCCGAGCAGCTCGAAGTGGTGCTGCAGCGGTGCCATCCGGAAGACGCGCTTGCCGGTGGACTTGAAGGAGGCGACCTGGATGATCACCGACAGGGTGATCGTCACGAAGAGCCCGCCGAGGATGACGATGAGGAGCTCGGTGCGGGTGGTGATCGCCAGCCCGGCCAGCGCGCCGCCGAGCGCGAGCGAGCCCGTGTCGCCCATGAAGATCTTCGCCGGCGAGCCGTTCCACCACAGGAAGCCGAAGCAGGCGCCCATGCCCGCCGCGGCGACCACGGCCAGGTCGAGCGGGTCGCGCACGTCGTAGCACTTGAGACCGGGCTCGATCTGGCAGTTCTGGTTGAACTGCCAGATGGAGATGAGCACGTACGCGGCGAAGACCATGACCGAGGCCCCGGTCGCCAGGCCGTCGAGGCCGTCGGTGAGGTTCACGCCGTTGCTCGTCCCGGCGATCATGAGGTTGGCCCACAGGACGAAGAGGACGATGCCGACCATCGGCCCGGCGAAGGCGAGGTCGAGCGGGGTGTCGCGCACGAAGGAGATGTGCGTCGAGGCCGGCGTGCGCAAGGAGTCGTTGGGGAACTGCAGGGCGAGGATCGCGAAGATCACGCCGACGAGGGTCTGCCCGATGAGCTTCTCGTGCGAGCGCAGCCCGAGGCTGCGCTGCTTGCTGATCTTGATGTAGTCGTCGGCGAAGCCGACGAGCCCCATGCCGCCCATGAGGAAGAGCACGAGCAGCCCGCTGGCCGTCGGCAGCGACCACGTCGCGAGGTGCGCGACGGCGTAGGCCAGCACCGCGGCGAGGATGATCACCGCCCCGCCCATCGTCGGCGTCCCGCGCTTCGTGTGGTGCGAGGTGGGGCCGTCGTCACGGATGAACTGGCCGTACCCCTGGCGCACGAGCACCTTGATGAGCATGGGCGTCCCGAGCAGGGCCACGACGAGCGAGACCACTGCCGCGATGAGCACCGCCTTCACTGCGCGTCCTCTCTGTGGCTGAGCCGATCTCCGAGCCACCGTAGCCCGGCGTCACGGCTGGACTTGAGCAGCACGACGTCGCCGGGGGCGAGTCGCTCGTGCAGCAGGGTCTGCGCGGCGTCGACGTCGGCCACGGACTCGACCGTGGCGACGCCGCTGTCGCGGGCGCCGTCCGCGATGTCGCGGGCGAGGTCGCCGACGGCGAGCACGAGGTCGACCCCGAGCGCGCCGGCGAGCTCGCCGACGCCGCGGTGGAGCGCGGGCGACTCCTCGCCGAGCTCGAGCATCGAGCCGAGCACCGCGACCCGGCGGCCGCGGCAGGACATCGCGGCGAGCGCGCGCAGGGCGGCCTCCATCGAGTCGGGGTTGGCGTTGTAGGCGTCGTTGACCACCCGCACCCCGTCGGGGCGCTCGGTGACCTCCATCCGCCAGCGGCTCGCCGGGCGGGCCTGCGCGAGCGCGACGACGACGTCGTCGAGGGCCAGACCGCACGCATGCGCGGCGGCGACGACCGCCAGGGCGTTGCCGACGTGGTGACGCCCGACGAGCGGGAGCGCGACCTGGGCGGTGCCGAAGGGGGCGGTGACGGTGAAGCGCGGACGGCCGGCCTCGTCGAGGACGACGTCGGTGGCGCGGACCTCGGCGTCCTGCGCCTCGCCGACGAGGACGACGCGGGCGGAGGTGACCTCCGCCATGGCGCGGACGCGGTGGTCGTCGGCGTTGAGGACGGCGACGCCGTCCGCGGGCAGCGCGGCGACGAGCTCGGACTTCGCGACGGCGACGTGGTCGACGGAGCCGAACTCGCCGACGTGGGCGTGCCCGACGTTGAGCACGACGCCGACCTGGGGCGGCGCGATCGTCGTGAGGTAGGCGATGTGCCCGGCGCCGCGGGCGCCCATCTCGACGACGAGGTGGCGGGTGCGCTCGGTGACCCGGCAGACCGTGAGCGGGACGCCGACCTCGGAGTTGTACGAGCCCTGCGGCGCGACGGTCTCGCCGTCGGCGGCCAGGACCGCGCCGAGGAGGTCCTTCGTGCTCGTCTTGCCCGAGGACCCGGTGATCCCGACGACGTGCAGCTGCGGCAGGCGGTCGATCAGGGCCCGGCTCAGGGCGACGAAGGCGGCCTGGGTGTCCTCGACGACGACGCACGGCAGCCCGTCGACGGGTCGGGTGGTGAGGGCGGCGCTCGCGCCGCGCTCGGCGGCCTGGGGCACGTAGGCATGCCCGTCGGCGTGCTCGCCGACGCGGGCGACGTAGAGGCTGCCGGCGGCGGCCTCACGGGCGTCGGTGACGACCGGGCCGTCGACGACGACGGCGGGGTCGCCGTGGACGGTGCCCCCGGTGACCTGGGCGAGCTCGGCGAGGGTGAGGGCGATCATCGGGCCACCTCCGTGGCGAGGGCGGTGAGCGCCTCGAGGGCGACGACGCGGTCGTCGAAGGGGGTGACCACCCCTTCGACCTCCTGCCCGCTCTCGTGCCCCTTGCCGAGGAGCGCGACGACTCCCCCGGGCCCGGCGGCGCGTACGGCGTGCTCGACGGCGGCCCGGCGGTCGGCGACGACGTCGAGCTCGGCACCGCCCTGGCGGGCGCCCGAGGCGACGGCCTCGCGGATCGCCGCGGGGTCCTCGGAGCGGGGGTTGTCGTCGGTGACGACGACGAGGTCGGCGTGGTCGGCCGCGGCGCGGCCCATGCCGGGTCGCTTGCCGGGGTCTCGGGACCCGCCGGCGCCGAGGACGGCGACGAGCCGGCCCGTGGTGCCCTCGCGCAGGGCGGCCAGCGCGGCGGCCACGGCGTCGGGGGTGTGCGCGAAGTCGACGACGACGCGGGGCAGGAGCGCGGCGTCGGCACCCTCGGGGGCCGCGACGACCTCCATCCGGCCCGGCACGCGCGGCTCGGCGCTCACGGCGCGGGCGACCTCGGCGGGGTCGTGGCCGGCGACGAGCAGGGCGGCCGCCGCGACGGCGGTGTTCGTGCGGTTGAAGCCGCCCGGCAGCGGGCTGCGCAGGGCCAGGCTCACCCCGTCGCCCTCGAGGACGAAGGCGGGTCCGTCGACCGAGGTGATGACGAGGTCCGCGGGGACGGCGGGGTCGGAGGAGACGGTGCGCACGGGCACGCCGGCCTGCGCGGCGAGGCGGCGGCCCCACGCGTCGTCGACGCAGACGACGCCCGCGCGGGAGCGCTCGGGGGTGAAGAGGCTGGCCTTGGCGGCGAAGTAGTCCTCCATGCCGTCGTGGAAGTCGAGGTGGTCCTGCGAGAGGTTGGTGAAGAGCGCGACGTCGTAGACGACTTCGTCGACGCGGTGGAGGACGAGGGCGTGGCTGCTCACCTCCATGACGCAGTCGTCGACGCCGCGCTCGCGCATCACCGCGAGCAGGGCGTGCAGGTCGGGGCTCTCGGGCGTCGTGCGCGCGCTCGGGACCCGCTCTTGGCCGATCCGCGTCTCGACGGTGCCGATGAGACCGGTGCTGCGCCCGAGGGCCTCGAGGGCGGCGGCGAGGAGGTAGGCGGTCGTCGTCTTGCCGTTCGTCCCGGTGATGCCGAAGGAGCGCACGCCCGGGCCGCCCGGCGTCCCGGTGCCGTAGACGGCGGCCGCGACGCGGCCGAGGACGGAGCGCGGGTCGGCGACGACGACGGCGGGCACGTCGACGCCGGCCTCGCGGGCCAGCTCGAGGCCACGCCCGTCGGTGAGCAGGGCGCGAGCACCCTCACGGACGGCGGCGGCGGCGTACGAGGCGCCGTGGGCGTTGGCCCCCGGCAGGGCCGCGTAGAGGTCACCGGGGCGGACCGAGAAGGTGCTCAGGGTGACACCGGTGACGGTGAGGTCGGCGTCCCCGACGATGTCGCTGCTGCGTCCTGCAGCCTCCGACACCGCCTGGAGCGCGACCGGGTCGATGGTCTGCGGGCGGGGCGATGGCACGACGAGCGAGCCTACCTGTCCCCCGGGTTGCCCCGGTCCTTCAGCAGACCGGGCGTGCCCTCTGCGGGGGCCTTCTTCAGCCGGGTCGAGATGGGCTTGACCTTGTCGTCCGCGGCCGGCGGGACCTCCTGGGTCTGCAGGGCGTGGGTCATGACGTCCTTGAAGACCGGCGCGGCGACCTGACCGCCGAAGTAGCCCTTGACGGGGCGCTGGAGGATGACGGCGACGACGAGCTGGGGGTCCTGGGCGGGGGCGTAGCCGATGAAGCTCGCCGTCTTGCCCGAGTAGCCACCGGTCTTGTCGTCGTAGCGGTCGGCGGTGCCCGTCTTGCCGGCGACGCGGTAGCCGTCGATCTTGGCCTTGGGGGCGGTGCCCTCCTCGCTGACGACGCCCTCGAGCATCCGGCTCACCGAGGTCGCGGTGCTCTGCGAGACGACGCGCTCGCGCTTCGCGGCCGGTGCCGGGGTCCATCCGCCCTCGCCGTCGGAGGTCTCGGCGACGAGGCTCGGGGCGACGCGCACACCCTTGTTGGCGATGGTCTGGAAGACGCCGGCGACCTGCACGGCCGTCGTCGACAGGCCCTGGCCGTAGGTGACGGTGTAGCGCTGCACGCCGTCCCACTTCTCCGACGGCGGCATGATCCCCTCGGACTCGCCCGGGAAGCCCGAGCCGGTCTTGCTGCCGAGCCCGAACTTGCGGAAGTACTCCTCGAGCGTCTTGGGCTTCATCGTCTCGCCGATGAGCATCATGCCGACGTTGCTCGACTCGGCGAGCGCGCCGCCGACGGTGCGGTACTCGACGGGGTGCGGGTGGCTGTCTCGCAGGGTGGCGTCGTAGCGCTGGAGGTGGTCGGGCAGGACCATCGGGCTCGACGGCGTGATCGTGCCCTCCTCGAGACCGGCGGCCACCGTCATGATCTTGGCCGTCGAGCCGGGCTCGAAGGCGTCGCTGAAGGCGAGGTTGGCGAAGACGCCCTTGCCGTCGCCGATGTCGTTCGGGTCGAAGGTCGGGTACGAGGCGAGCGCGACGAGCTCGCCCGTGTCGACCCGCTGGACGACGACGGTCCCCGAGAGCGCGTCGGTCTCCTCGACCTTCGCGGCCAGGGCGTTCTGCGCGTACCACTGCACGTCGTTGTCGATCGTCAGGCGCACGTCCTTGCCCGGCTTGGCCGAGCTGACGTCGGACCCGGCGTTGGGCAGCCGGCTGCCGTCCATGGCGACCTCGTAGGTCGCGGTACCGGGCGTGCCCTTGAGCGTGTCGTCGAGCATGAGCTCGAGCCCGCCGCCGGCCGTCTGGTCCTGGGGCTGGACGAAGCCGACGAGGCTGGCGACGGTCGTCGACTGCGGGTAGGTGCGCTGCGAGGAGCGCTCGCTGTACACGCCGGGGATGCCCAGGGCGCTGATCTTGCGCCACGTGAGCGGCGAGAGGTTCTTGGCGAGGATGACGTAGCGACGCTCGCCGGTCATCGCCTCGACGAGGTCGTCCTCGTCCTGGCGCAGGAGCGGCGCGAGGTCCTTGGCGGCGCCGGCGACACCGACCTCGGTGCGCGTGCCGCCGACCTCCTTCTCGTAGGCGGGGACCGCGGTCTGGTCGACGACGACGATGCGCCGCTCGGCCGAGCTGGCGAGCACCGTGCCGTGGGCGTCGGTGATCGTGCCCCGGCGCGCCGGGATCGACTCGGTCGTCGTGCGCTGGGCGAGGGCGTCGGCCGCGACCTCGGCCGAGTCGAAGCCCTGGATGCGCATGAGCTGGGCGGCGAAGAGGCTGAGGACGAAGAGGCTGGCGACCATGAGCCCGCGCATCCGCATCCGCGGGTTGCCGGCCGGGGGCACGTCTCCTCCACCGCCACCACCACGACGACGCGGGCCGCGCGGGGGCGCCGACCCGCCGCCGCGGCGCGAGCTCGTCGGACGGGTGGTCCGGGTGCCGGTGCGCGACGCGCCCGGTCCGGTCGTGCTGCGCCGGGTCGCGCCGGCGGCGCTCGTGCGGGCGCCGCGCGTGGAGGAGCCCGTGCTCGCGCCGGTCCGTGCGGCCGGGCGGCGGGCAGAGGACGGTGCTGCCGTCGCGCGGGTGCGGGCGCTCGACGAGGTCCGCCCCGAGGAGGCCTTCGAGGAGGTCTTCGAGGATGACGCCCTCGCCGAGGAGGCCTTCGACGTGGGCGCCGTGGTGGAGGAGGTCCTCGGCGAAGAGGTCCTCGACGACGGGGTGGAGGACCCCGCCCTCGTCGTCGTGGCCCTGGTGGTGGCCCTCGTGGTGGTGGGCTTCGTCGTGCCCGTCCGGGACGCCGCGGCCTTCTTCGCCGCGGCCCGCCGGGCGGCGGACGACGAGCTCGCCGTCGACCGGGTCGAGGTGCTCGAGGAGGCGGAGGTCGACCCCTTCGCCGTGCGGGTGCTCGAGGCGGGGGTGCGGCGCTGCGTCACGTCGTCTCCTGCCTGGTCGGGTGCGGTCGGTCTCGTCGGGCGTCAGTCCTGGTCGCCCGAGGCCGGCGCGCTCGTCGTGCTCGCCCGGGGCGTCGCCCGCGCCGCTGCGTCCACGCTAAATCCCTCGGGCTTCTTCGCCGCCTTCGCCACGCCGAGGACCCGCCCGCGCTCGAGGTCGACGAAGGCCGCGGTGTCGGCGGGGACCATGCCGAGCTCGCGGGCCTTCGTCGCGAGGTTCTGCGGTGCCGAGCGCGCGTCGACGGCGTGCACGAGGGCCTCCTGGGTGTCGGAGAGCTCGGCGGAGCGCGCCTCGAGGCGCCCGACCTCGAAGGAGTCCTGCGCCATCTTCGCGTTGAGGGCGAGGACGGCGGCCAGACCGGCGACGAGCAGCGCGACGACGAGCATCGGGAAGAGCGGCGAGCCGGTCGCGTCCGCGGCGGTGAGCACGCGCAGCTCGCGCTGCTGGCCCCCCTTCGCGGGGGTGCGCCGGGCGACGGTGGTCGCGGTCTGCAGCTGGCTCATCGGGAGGTCCTCTCGGGGGCGCGGACGGGTCGGGTGCGCTCGGCCGCGCGGAGGCGGACCGAGGCGGATCGGGGGTTCGCGGCGAGCTCGGCCGCGTCGGGGGTCGCCGCGCCACGGGTGAGCAGGCGCAGCTCGGGGGCGTGCTCGGGCAGCTCGACCGGCAGCCCGGGCGGGGTCGTCGAGGTCGCGCCGGCGGCGAGGGCGCGCTTGGTGATGCGGTCCTCGAGGGAGTGGAAGGACAGCACGGCGAGCCGTCCGCCGACGCAGAGCCGGCGCAGCGCCTCGGGCAGCGCGCGCTCCCAGACGGTGAGCTCGGCGTTGACCTCGATGCGCAGGGCCTGGAAGGTCCGCTTCGCCGGGTGGCCCCCGGTGCGCTGCGAGGCGGCCGGGATGCTCGCCCGGAGCACCTCGACGAGCCGGGCGGAGGTCTCGAAGGGGGCGACCTCGCGCTCGCGCACGACGGACCGGGCGATCCGGCGGGCGAAGCGCTCCTCGCCGTACTCCTGGAGCACCCGGGTGAGCTCGCGCTCGTCGTAGGTGTTGAGCACGTCGGCGGCGGTCGTCGGTGCGCCGGGGTCCATCCGCATGTCGAGCGGGGCGTCCTGGGCGTAGGCGAAGCCGCGCTCGGCCTCGTCGAGCTGGAAGCTGCTCACCCCGAGGTCGAAGAACATCGACTGCGCGCACTCGATGCCGAGGTCGTCGAGGACGTCGCCGATCTCGTCGTTCGTCGCGTGGGCGTAGTCGACCCGGTCGGCGAAGGGGGCCAGCCGGGTCCGTGCGAGGTCGAGGGCGAGCGGGTCGCGGTCGATGGCGACGAGGCGCACCCCGGGGTGACGGGCGAGGACGGCCTCGGCGTGGCCGCCCATGCCGAGGGTGCCGTCGACGTGCACGGCGCCGGGGACGAGCACGGGGCCGAGCAGGTCCAGGACCGGCTCGAGCATGACGGGGACGTGCCGGTCGGCGGCGCCGGGGCCGGTCGTCGTCGTCATGCTCCTCCTCCTCTGCTCTTTCGTCGTGGTGGTGCGGGGTGGTGCGGTGCTCGTGCAACTGCTGCGTCTGCTCGGGCTGCTGGGTCCTGGTCCCCATCCGGACCGGTCCGGCGCGGGGGAAGACGCGTCGGCATCGGCTCGGCTGGAGGCCAGGGCCCAGCAGCTACATCAGGCCCGGGATCACCTCGTCGGACTGGTCGGAGAAGGCCTGCTCGGTGGCCGCGAGGTAGTCGGTCCAGGCCTGCGAGTCCCAGACCTCGAGCCGGTTGCCGGCACCGATGACGGTGCAGTCCTTGCTCAGGCCCGCGTACTGGCGCAGGGCGGCCGGGATCGTCACCCGGCCCTGCTTGTCGGGGATCTCGTCGGACGCGCCCGAGAGGAAGACGCGCATGTAGTCGCGGGCGGCCCGGCTGCTCGTCGGGGCCTTCTGCATGTCGGTGGCGATCTGCGTGAAGGTCTCGAGCGGGAAGACGTAGAGGCAGCGCTCCTGCCCACGGGTGACGACGAGGCCGGTGGCCAGACGGTCGCGGAACTTCGCGGGGAGGAAGAGGCGGCCCTTGTCGTCGAGACGAGGCGTGTGGGTACCGAGGAACACGACCCACCTCCCGCTCTGCTCGACCCTCCGGGCGCCACCGTGTCCCGATGTCCCCCACTTTACTCCACCCAGCCCCCGAAAGACAGCCAGAACCGTGACGTATCCGTGATTTCTCGCCCTCAGATCCGCCATTTCTCAGGGGTGGTGCGAAGTGGGGCAGATCTGGCGCACCGGGGCCCGGGAGCGGCCCGCCGACGGCTCGACCGGGCGGCTCTTCGGGACGGATCCCGCTGATCCCGGGGCCTGTCGCCCCCCGAGGCCTCGCGAGGGCACCCCTTCGCCATAGGGTCGGGAGCACAGTGGGGCGTGGTGGGATGACCTCGACCTCACCGAGGACCCGGTCGGCACGGCCGGGGGGAAGGAGCCCGGGTGATCCCGGTCAACGACATCCGTCCGAGCGCCCCGACGACATCAGAGCTGGAGCACCTCGTCGAGGTGGGCGAACGCCTCGCCGCGACGATGAGCGCGGTCATCGAGGGCAAGCCCGAGGTCGTGCGCACCGCGATCACCGTCATGCTCGCCGAGGGCCACCTGCTCGTCGAGGACGTGCCGGGAGTCGGCAAGACGATGCTCGCCAAGACCCTGGCCCGCTCGGTCGACGCCTCGGTGCGACGGGTGCAGTTCACCCCCGACCTGCTGCCGAGCGACATCACCGGCGTGAGCGTCTTCAACCAGGACAACCGGGTCTTCGAGTTCCGGCCCGGGGCGGTCTTCGCCAACGTCGTCGTCGGTGACGAGATCAACCGCGCCTCGCCCAAGGCCCAGTCGGCCCTGCTCGAGTGCATGGAGGAGCACCAGGTCACCGTCGACGGGCAGACCCACGCGCTGCCCCACCCCTTCATGATCATGGCGACCCAGAACCCCGTCGAGATGGAGGGCACCTACCCCCTGCCCGAGGCGCAGCGCGACCGCTTCATGGCGCGGGTGTCCGTCGGCTACCCCGACCCGCGCGCCGAGGTCGAGATGCTCGACCACCACGGCGCCACCTCTCCCCTCGACGACGTCCGGCCGGTCACCGACGCCGAGGGGGTCGCCGAGCTCATCCGGGTCGTGCGCCGCGTGCACGCCTCCGAGGCCGCCCGCCGCTACGTCGTCGACGTCGCCGCCGCGACCCGCTCCCACTCCGCCATCCGGCTCGGCGCCTCGCCGCGTGCCACCCTCCACGTGCTGCGGGCGGCCCGGGCGCGCGCCGCCCTCGCCGGGCGCGACCACGTGCTGCCCGACGACGTGCAGGCCCTCGCGGTCCCCCTGCTCGCCCACCGCATCATCCTCACGAGCGAGGCGCACGTCTCGCGGCTCACCCCGGCCGGGGTCGTCGAGGACGTCATCGCCCGCACGCGGGTGCCCGGCAGGCGCTAGGTCGTGGGATCGCGGCTGAACAGGCTGACCTCGCGCGGCGCGGTCGTCCTCGGCCTGGGCATCTCGCTGGCCGCCGCCGGGGTGCTGCTCGGGGTGCCTGACCTCACCCGGGCCGGGGCGCTCCTGCTCGTCCTGCCCCTCCTCGCCCGGCTGCTCGTCTCCCGCCCCTTCGGGCTCGTCACCTCGCGCACCGTCGACCCGCCGAAGGTCACGACGGGCACCCCCGCCTCGGTCCACCTCGTGCTGCGCAACACCGGCCGCACGACCTCTCCCCTGCTCGTCGCCGAGGACCAGGTGACGTACGCCCTGGGCGACCGGCCCCGCATGCTCGTCGCCCGCCTGGCCCCCGGCGAGGAGCGCGAGGTGCAGTACCGCGTGCGCTCCCACGTGCGCGGGCGGCACCCCGTCGGCCCGCTGAGCGTGCGGGTCACCGACGCCTTCGGCATGGCCCATCGCGAGGTCGTCGTCCCCGGCACCGACAGCGTGCTCGTCCTGCCGCGCACCGTGCCCCTGCGCGGCACGCCCGTCATGCGCGCCGGGTCCGGGGGCGACGAGTCCTCCTCGCACCAGCTCGCGCTGCACGGCGAGAGCGACGTCGGCGTGCGCGAGTACCGCAGCGGTGACGAGCTGCGCCGCATCCACTGGCCGTCGACCGCGCGCACCGGCCAGATGATGGTGCGCCAGGACGAGCAGCCCGGCCGGCGCCGGGCCCTCGTCCTCCTCGACAACCGGGCGAGCTCGCACGCCGGCACCGGCGGCGGCGGCTCCCTCGAGTGGTCGGTGAGCGCGACGGCCTCCGTCGCCACCCACCTCGTGGCCCACGGCCTCGAGACCTACCTCGCGACCGCCGACGAGACGAGCGAGCCGCTGGCCCCGCTCGGCGGCGTCGACGACGCGCTCGAGGCCCTCGCCGTCGTCGCCACCTGCTCCCGACCCGGGCCGGACGGGCTCGTCGACGCCGCGACCGAGGTCGCGGCGACCGGCGGGGGCACGGTCGTCGCCGTCGTCGGGCCGCTCGAGCACGAGCAGGCCCAGCGCCTCACCCGCACCGGCCACGGCATCGCCTTCGTCGTCGACCCCGACTCCTTCGAGCAGGCCGGCGAGCGGCCGAGCACGACGGCGGCCGCGCTCACGGCCGGCGGCTGGCGAGCGGTCGACGTGCAGCCGGGGTCGCGCATCGCCGAGGTGTGGGACCACCTCGTCGCCGCCCGGGCGGGGGCCGCCTGATGCGCCAGGCGATCACCTCCGTCATCACGGCCCTCGCCGTCCTCGCGGCCGCGGCCTCGTTGCGCTACCTCTTCGTCGACTCCTCCTTCATGCGCCCCGCGGCGCTCGTCGTCCTCGTCGTCGTCGGGCTCGGCGTCGCCCTGCGCACGCGCACCCGGGCTGTCACCGTCCTGCTGCCCGTCCAGGCCCTCGGCCTGGCTCTGGCCCTCGCCTGGCTCTTCGCCCGCGACACCCTGTGGTTCGCGCTGCCGACGACGCGCACCGTCGAGCGGGCCGTCGAGCTCGTCCTGCAGTCGCAGGACACGATCACCTCCTACGCCGCTCCGGCCCCGGTCGACGCCGGCGTCACCTTCTCGCTCACGGCGATCGTCGGGCTCGTCGCCCTCACGGCCGACCTCGCCGCGGCGACCGCCGAGTCGCCGACCATCGCGGGCCTGCCGGTGCTCGCGCTCTACGCGATCAGCGCCGCGAACGCCCAGACCAGCCTGCCGTGGCACGCCTTCGCCGCCCCCGCCGCGCTGTGGCTGCTCGTCCTCGCCCACCAGGACGGAGACCAGCTGCGCCGGTGGGTCAGCCATGTCCCGGGGCACCCGGGCGAGGACGGCGAGGAGCGGGCCCGCCGGGACTTCACGACCCAGGGGGTCGGCCTCGCCGCCGCCGGCATCGCGCTCGCGATCGCCGTGCCGACGGTCGTGCCCCACCTGCCGAGCACCTACATCGGCGACGGGCTGCGCGACGGCACGGGCCAGTCGGAGGGCGGTCGCTCCCGGGTGAGCCTGTCCAGCGAGATCGACCTGCGGCGCTCGCTGCAGGACCCCGACCCCTCCCCCGTCCTGCGCTACCAGACCGACGACCCCAGCCCCCCGCCGCTGCGGGTCGGCGTGGCGACCCGCTTCGTCGACGGACGGGCCCGGATCGGCTCGGAGATCTCCGGCACCGTCCCGCTCGGCGACGACGACGCCGTGGGGGTCACCCGTTTCGACCAGGAGCGCCGCACGACGACCGTCGTGGAGTCGAAGGTCCGCGCACCGCAGCTGCCGGCCCCCTTCGTCGCCCGTGACGTCCAGGTCGGGGCGCCGTGGAGCATGGACTCCGACGGCGTCGTGCGGGTCGCCGACGACGCGCAGAGCTACACGATCAGCTACGACGAGCCGCTCGACGAGACCGAGGCGGTCCTCGCGGCGGCCGGCGACACCGGGGCGGGCCTGCCGGACCGCGAGGAGTACCTCGCGGTCGAGCCCGAGATCGCCGGCGAGCTCGCCCAGGTGCTCGACGAGGTCGTCGAGCCCGGCGACAGCCAGCTCGAGAGCGCTCAGGCGATCCAGTCCTACCTGCGCGGCAACGACTTCACGTACAGCCTCGAGCTCGACGAGCGCCTCCCGGGCGAGCACCCCATCAGCCAGTTCCTGCGCACGAAGCGCGGCTACTGCCAGCAGTTCGCCGCGACGATGGTCCACCTCGCCCGCGCCGAGGGCATCCCCGCGCGCTTCGTCGTCGGCTTCCTGCCCGGCACCGGCAGCACCCAGGAGCGCGTCGTGCGGGCGTCGGACGCCCACGCGTGGCCCGAGCTGTGGATCGACGGCGTCGGCTGGCTGCGCTTCGAGCCCACCCCCGGCGGCCGTGCCGCGAGCCTGCCGGGCTACTCGCTGCCGCAGCAGGACACGACGTCGTCCACCTCGACGACGAGCTCGAGCACGACGAGCTCGGCGACGAGCACCTCGCAGGACGCGGCGCCCGTCGAGGAGGCCGACACGGGCGCCGAGGTCCAGTGGCAGCGCCCGCTGCTCCTCACCCTGCTCGTCGTCGCCCTGCTCGCCGTGCTCCCCCTCACCGCCCTGCTGCTGCGCGAGCGCGCCCGCCGGCGGCGCGGGTCGCCCCAGGAGCAGGTCGAGCGCGAGTGGGAGCGGCTCGTCGAGGGTCTGGGCGATCTCGGCATCGACGCGCCGCCCGGTGCCACGCCGCGGGTCTCCGGCGACCACCTCGTGCAGCGCAGCGGGGTCGGCGGCCGCGGCACCGAGCAGATGCATCGCGTCGTCACCACCCTCGAGGGGGCCCGCTACGCCCCTCCCGGACGCCCCGAGCCCGACGAGGTCGAGCAGGTCGGGCGTGACGTCGACGACCTCCTCGCGCGGGTGCGACGCTCGCGCGACACCGGGCGACGGGTCCGGGCCGCGCTCGCCCCGCCGTCGGCGATCCGGTGGTGGGGCTCCCTGCCGGGCCGGGTCGTCGACGTCGTGACGCGCCGGCGCTGAGCCACCGCCGGCGTCGGTCGGCCGCCGGACGCACGAAGGGGGACCCACCGGATGTCCGGTGGGTCCCCCTTCGCGTCGGGCGGGTTGCTCAGTCGAGGTAGTCGCGCAGGACCTGCGAGCGCGACGGGTGACGCAGCTTGCTCATCGTCTTGGACTCGATCTGGCGGATCCGCTCGCGGGTCACGCCGTAGACCTTGCCGATCTCGTCGAGCGTCTTGGGCTGGCCGTCGGTGAGGCCGAAGCGCATCGACACGACGCCCGCCTCGCGCTCGGAGAGCGTGTCGAGGACGCTGTGCAGCTGCTCCTGCAGGAGGGTGAAGGAGACCGCGTCGGAGGGCACGACCGCCTCGGAGTCCTCGATGAGGTCACCGAACTCGGAGTCGCCGTCCTCGCCGAGCGGGGTGTGCAGCGAGATCGGCTCGCGGCCGTACTTCTGCACCTCGACGACCTTCTCGGGGGTCATGTCGAGCTCCTTGGCCAGCTCCTCCGGGGTGGGCTCGCGGCCCAGGTCCTGGAGCATCTGGCGCTGGACGCGCGCGAGCTTGTTGATGACCTCGACCATGTGCACCGGGATGCGGATGGTGCGGGCCTGGTCGGCCATCGCGCGGGTGATCGCCTGGCGGATCCACCACGTCGCGTACGTGGAGAACTTGTAGCCCTTCGTGTAGTCGAACTTCTCGACCGCACGGATGAGGCCCAGGTTGCCCTCCTGGATGAGGTCGAGGAAGAGCATGCCGCGACCGGTGTAGCGCTTGGCGAGCGAGACGACGAGACGCAGGTTGGCCTCGAGGAGGTGGTTCTTGGCGTTCTTGCCGTCCTGCGAGATCCACCACAGCTCGTTCTTGAACTTCGTGTCGATCTTCTCGCCCGAGGCGAGCTTCTCCTCGGCGAAGAGGCCGGCCTCGATCCGCTTGGCGAGCTCGACCTCCTGCTCGGCGTTGAGGAGGGCGACCTTGCCGATCTGCTTGAGGTAGTCCTTGACCGGGTCGGCCGTGGCGCCGGCGGTGACGACCTGCTGGGCCGGGGCGTCGTCCTCGTCCTGGTTCGACAGCACGAAGCCGGCGGCCTCGCTCGTGGGAGCGGTCGTCGCGGGGGCCGGGGTGCCGACCGCGGCCTCGGTGGTCTCCTCGCCGTCCTCGCCGGCCTCCTCGGCGGCGTCGGCGATGTCGGCGGGATCGGGCTCGACGTCCTCACCGGGACCGGTGGCACCGGCGGTGGCGGCAGCCTTCTTGGCCGTCGTCTTCTTCGCGGTGCTCTTCTTCGCGGCAGTCTTCTTCGCCGGAGCAGCGGCGCCCGCGGCGGCGGCCTTGGTCGTGCCGGCCTTCTTCGCCGCCACCTTCGTCGTCACGGCGCCGTCGGCCGTAGCCTTCTTCGTCGTCGACTTCGTCGCCGCCTTCTTGGCGGGGGACGCTGCCTTCTTGGTGGCGGTCTTCTTGGTGGTGGTCGGTGGCACGTGGACCTCGATTCCCTGTTCCTTCAGCGTCTGAAGCACAACGCGCATCCGAGGGGCGGTAATCCCGGCCTCGCTCACCGCGGCGGCGACGTCCTCTGCCGTGACGTGGCCGGTGGAGCTGCCCTTGCTGAGCAAGGTCTGCACGGCAGGGTGGGCGAAGTCGCGGGGCAGGGAGTCTGACGTGGTCGAGCGGGGCGACAAGGGTCTACCGGCACCTTCCGTGGCGTGTGAGCGGGCTGAGCCCGCGCCACCGAGGATGCATCCGGAGCAGGGTGACTGCCTCCGGAGCAGGTGGCGCCTGGGCGCTCGGCCGCGGGCTTGATCACCATTATAAGTCGAGAGCACGCGAAGGGCCCACGCGACCGTGCGCGTGGGCCCTTCGGCGGGGGTGCAGAGCCTCTCGGGTCAGGCGTCGGCCTTCACCGCGAGGACGGGGCACGGGGCGTCGAGGAGCACCCGCTGGGCGTTGGAGCCGAGGATGAGCTTGCCGACGGGGGTGCGGCGGCGCAGCCCGATGACGATGAGCTCGGCATCGGTCTCCTCCGCGACGGCGATGAGGTCCTCGGCCGGCTCCTTGCCGCGCACGAGACCACGCACGTCGACGTCGACGCCGCTGCCGGCGAGGTCGTCGCGCACCCCCTGGAGGGTGGCCTCCTGGGAGGCGGCGTTGTCACCGGTGAAGCCCGAGCCGCCGCGGTCGGAGTGCACGACGACGAGGCGTCGCCCGCGCAGCTTCGCCTCCTCGACCGCACGGTCGAGGGCGGCGCGTCCCTCTTTGGTCGAGACGTAACCAACGACGATCGTCATCTGCGACTCCTTGTCCATGGCTGGTAGTTGCCGCAGACGCTACACCGCGAGCGCGGTGCCGCACGGGCAAGAGGACGGGGCGCGCCGGACGCGTCAGCGGTGCCGGTCGAGGCCGTCGTCGGCGGCTCGGCGTCAGCCGTCGAGGGCCTCGCGCACGATCGTCGCGACCTGCTCGATCTCGGTGAGGAAGCCGTCGTGCCCCGACCGGCTCGTGACGAGCCGCTGGACCGTGCCCGGGCGCAGCGCGGCGACCTCGTCGGTGAGCCGTGGGGGGTAGAGCCGGTCGCTGTCGACGGCCGCCACCGTGAGCCGCCCGGGGTAGGCCCGCAGCGCCGACTCGAGACCGCCCCGGTCACGCCCGACGTCGTGGGAGTTCATCG
Source organism: Janibacter melonis (assembly GCF_020567375.1). Classification (GTDB taxonomy): domain Bacteria; phylum Actinomycetota; class Actinomycetes; order Actinomycetales; family Dermatophilaceae; genus Marihabitans; species Marihabitans melonis. The sequence continues at coordinate 605,462 of NZ_JAJBZM010000001.1, forward strand.
CCTCGGTGAGCACGACGTAGGAGTTGGCGTCGAAGCGACCGGCGAGCTTGGTGCCGTGGTGCTCGAGATAGCTCTCGACGGCGAAGGGGGCGTCGGCCCCCTCGGCCTGCCCGCGCCGCCCGAAGCGGTCGTGCAGCTCGATCTCGCTGCGGTAGGTGACGTGGGCGACCTGGCGCGCGATGCTCAGACCGGCGTCGGGGCCCTCGGGCTGCCCGTAGTAGTCGCCCCCGGCGAAGTGGGGGTCGTTGCGGATCGCCATGACCTGGGCCTGCGACCACCCGATCTGCTCCGCCGTCGCGTACGGGGTGCTCGCGAGCACGACGGCGCGCTCGACCCGGTCGGGCTCCGAGAGCGCCCACTCCAGGGTGCGCATGCCGCCCATCGAGCCGCCGACGACCGCGGCCCACCGGGTGATGCCGAGGGCGTCGGCGAGCAGGACCTCCGCGGCGACCTGGTCGCGGATCGTCACCGCTGGGAAGCGCGAGCCCCACGAGGCGCCGTCCGGGGCCGGCGAGCTCGGGCCGGTGCTGCCCTGGCACCCGCCGAGCACGTTGGGCGCGACGACGAAGTAGCGGTCGGTGTCGACCGGCGCGCCGGGACCGACCATGCCCTCCCACCACCCGGGCGTCGGGTGACCGGGGCCGCTCGGCCCGACGACGTGGCTGTCGCCGGTGAGGGCGTGCTCGACGAGGACGGCGTTGGAGCCGTCCGGGGCGAGCTCGCCCCACGTCTCGTAGGCGACGCGGACCGCCGGCAGCCTCGTGCCGCGCTCGAGGTCGAGGGGGCCGACGTCGGCGAAGAGCCGGCCGCCGGGGTCGTCGCCCTCGCGCCAGGCGGCGCTCGGGCGCGCCGGGTCCGCCGCGCGGGCGGGCGCCGAGGTGGGGGTGGGGGTGCCCGGTCGATCTGCACCGGGTCGGACGAATGACGTCACGCTCATGACGGATGCGCTCCTGCAGCCTCGCTCTTGCACGCACCGGGTCGGTGCGGCCAGGTCATCACCCGGGGCACCCCATCGCGAGGAGGGTTGCCGCCCAGCAAGCCGGCGCTTGACGCTGGGTCTCATGACCTGCCCGAAGTGTAACGAGGCGCCGTGGGCCCGGCCACGGGCGTCTCACCCTCAGGCGGCGGGCAGCCGGATGCCGTGGGTGACGAGCTGGTCGAGCAGCACGGCGAGCCGGTAGCGGGGGTCGGCCCGCAGGGCCGCCTCGAGCGCGACGCCGGCCAGGGCACCGCTGCCGGACCACCAGGCCACCTGCCCGACGACGGTGAGCAGCGGCGCGCTGCGCGGCTCGGGCACCCGGTGCACGACGCCGCACAGCCGGTCGAGCAGGGCCTCGACGTCGAGCGCCGCCGGGTCGTCGACCTCTCCCCCGCGGCTGCCCGTCGCCTCATGGGTCCACGAGCAGCAGCGCGCCGCCGCGGCGGCGGTGCGCAGGTCCTCGGGGTCGATGCCGGGCACCGCGTCCGGCCCGGGGGTGAGGACGGCGAGGAGGGCGTCGCGCCAGGCCCGGTCGCGCAACGACACGACGAGGTCGGCGACGACGTCGTCGTCGAGGTCGTCGACCGGCTCCCGGGCGCGCAGGACGGCCGTCCAGGCGGCCGTCGCCGCAGCCCGGCCCCGGGGCCCCGTCGGCCGGTGCGCGAGGAGCGTCTCGACGAGCGCGCTGCCCGGGTGGGTGCCAGGTGCGACCTGCTCCGCGAGGTCCGACCGCGTCCGCAGGGGCGCTCGTCCGTGGGCGACCAGCCCGGCGACACCGGGCACCCTGCTCGCCTCGGGGAGCACGACGCCGTCCTCCTCCCACCCCTCGACGTCGCGGTCCGGCGAGTGCCACCGCCCGTCGCGCACGACGACGACCGGGCTGCACCCGATGACGCCTCGGTCGACGAGACCCGCGAGGACTGCGCGCATCCGGGCGGACGCACCGGGACGGGTCTCGTAGGCGATGGCGACGACGGCCCGGGCGCGGGTCTGCACGACCTGCCCGACCATCTGGCGCACGGCGCGCTCGGCGTGCTCGTCGGGGACGATGTCGCAGCGCTGGATCAGCCCGACGCGTCGCCCGTCGAGGGCGAGCAGGACGAGAGAGTCCTCGGGGTGGAAGCCGAGGAGATAGGGCGCCATGACGGCGATGTCGACAGGGGTGCGGGCTCGGACGGTCTCCATGACCGCACGCTGCCCGGTGGCACGGGCTGCCGTCAGGCCGTCGGGGCGCCCTGTGGACGACGGCTGCGCGGCGGGCGCGCCTGTGGACGACGCCCGGGGCCGTCAGTCGCGGACGACCTCGGAGGGCACGGTCGTCGACGTCGCGTAGGCGGATGCAGGGCCCGCCGTCGGGCCCGACGCGTGGGCGTACGCACCGGGGGCGGGCGAGCCTGCCCGCTCCCAGGCGATGAAGTCCTCGGTCTCGCGCACGAGCGAGACGGCGAGCCAGGACAGGATGACCGCGTCGTCGACGAGGCCGACGACGAGGAGCAGGCCCTCCGGCACGACGTCGATCGGGGAGACGACGTAGCCGAGACCGAGGAGCATGAGGGTGAGCTGCCCGCTGCTCATCCCCTGGTAGCGCCCGCTGCGCACGGCGCGGACGAGGCGCGGCAGCGCGAGCACCCGCTGGATCAGGCTGGGCGTGCCGGGACGGGTGGCGCTGCGCACGGCGCCGGCGAGGTTCGCGGCGGCGTGCATGCGGTGTCGTCGGGCCATCGGGCTCCCCTTCTCGAGGTCGGGCCGGTCTGGGGCCGGCCGCGAGGAGTAGAACGAGCGGGCGACCCGGAGGATTCCCCCGGGTCGCCCGATGGTCACGAGGCGGGCGGGAACTCCGTGCGCACGTGGTCGGCGAGCTGCTTGAGCAGCCAGGTGTCCATGCCCGCGCCCACGGCGCCGCCGACGACCGGCACCGACTTGCCGAAGCGGGAGAAGGACTTGCGCCCCGCCGTCGACAGGATCCGGAAGCCGACGGCCTTGTTGACCACCATGAGGGCCGGCCCCGGGAGGCGCTGCGCGGCGAGGTTCGCCAGGCGCCCGGACGGGGCGGCCATCCCGGCCTTCGCGAGCAGGTCGTTGGCGTCAGCCCCGACGAGCGCGAGGAGGACCGCGCTGCGGATGCGCTGGTCGCTGATGTCGTGGCCGCGCAGGCGGGCGGTCGCGGCGGTCATCCGGGTCGCGAGGAGGTAGAAGCCCAGGACGTTCGCCGGGAGCGCCACGGGCAGCGTGATGAAGCCGCCGAGGTTGGTGACGAAGCCGCTCGCCGCGACGAGCTTGAGGTGGTCGCGCATGACCTCGTCGACGGCCTTCTCGGCGTTGCCGCCGTGCTTGGCGAGCGCGGCGTCGGCGACCTGGGCGGCCGAGTCGAAGGGGCCGCGCCCGTCGATGCCGGTGTCGAGGAGGCTCTCGACGACCCGGGAGACGGACGTGGTGAGCGCGCCCTGGTCCGTCGGGTCCTGCGCCTGCTCGAGAGCGGTGCGCGTCTGCTGCACCTGCTCCTTCTCGTCCTTGCCGAAGCCGAGCGCGTCGGAGATGCGTCCCACGGGTCCTCCTGGTCTGTCTGCGCCGGGCCCTGTCGCCCGCCGCGTGGTCATCCTGCCCCATCGTGCGCACGCCGAGGCCCCGCAGCCGCCTACCGTGACCCGGTGAGCACGAGACCCCTCCCCGGCACCGAGCGCGCCCTGGTCCTCGCGCCTGGCGTGGCGCTCGCCGTCGGCGCGGACGACCACGTCGTGCTGGGCCCGGACGTCGCCGACGGGCTCGCGGCGCTGAGGCCCACCCGGTGGGTCACCTGGTCGGCTCGCGATCTCGCCCCTCTCCTGGCGGCCGGGGCCGCGCTCCCCCGCACGTGGGACGTCGCCGAGGCCCACCGGATCCTGCACGGCGGGTGGCGTGCCGATCCCGCGACGGCGTGGGCGCACGCCCGGGGCCTCGACCCCGGCGCCCTGCCGGCGCCGGTCGGCGACGACCTCTTCGCCGCTCTGTCAGAGGACGGGGACCCGGACGACCTCGTGCGACCCGACGGCTACCTGCGCGCCGACGCCGGAGCGGTGTGGGCGGGCGACTCCCTGGCCCGCGGTCTGGCCTGGGGGCGCGCGGCCCTGGAGGTGGCCCGCTGGCAGCAGGAGCGTCTCGAGCGGCTCGGCCCGCGAGCGGTCGTCACCGCTCACGCCGAGTCGGCGGCTGCCGTCCTCGCGGTCGAGCTCGAGCGCGACGGGCTGCCCGTCGACCGGGCGGCCCTCGAGGAGCTCGTCCAGCAGGCCGCCGGGCCACGCCCGCTCAGCGAGGCCGACGAGGCTCGCGCCCGTGCCGAGCGCGACGCGCCGGTCCTCGCCAGCGTGCCGGGCATCGGCCGGGTCGACCTGCGCAACCCCGCCGCCGTCCGCAGCCTGCTGGCGACGGCCGGCGTCGACGTCCCGAGCACCCGCAAGTCCGTGCTCGCCGAGCACGTGCATCGCCACCCCGTCGTGCCCGCCCTGCTCGAGTGGCGTCGGCGCGAGCGGATCGCGACGACGTACGGGTGGCGCTGGCTGGCCGAGCACGTCGGCGCGGACGACCGGCTGCGCGGGGCGTGGACGGCGTGCGACGGGGCGGCCGGGCGGATGACGGCTCAGGCCGGGCTCCACAACCTGCCCGCGGAGCTGCGGCCCGGCGTCGCGGCCGCTGCGGGGCACGTCCTCGTGCGGGCCGACCTCGGCCAGGTCGAGCCTCGCGTCCTCGCCGTCGTCTCCGGCGACGAGGCCTTCGCCGCCGCGAGCACGGCCGCCGACCTCTACGAGCCGGTGGCCCAGCGCCTCGGGGTGGAGCGCCCGGTCGCGAAGATCGCCGTGCTCGCCGCGATGTACGGCCAGCGCAGCGGGGCCGCCGGCGAGGCGCTGCGCGGTCTCGAGCGCGCCTACCCGGTCGCCATGGGCCATCTCGACCGCGCGCAGCGCGAGGGCGAAGGGGGACGACCCGTGCGCACCTTCGGCGGGCGGCTCGTGCGCACCGCCTTCGGTGCCGTCGGCCCCGGCGAGGACCCGGGGCCGCTCATCCGCTCACGGGGACGTTTCGCCCGCAACGCCGTCATCCAGGGCTCGGCCGCCGAGCTCTTCAAGGCGTGGGCGGTGACGGTGCGCGAGGCCGTGCGGCCGCTCGGCGGTCAGGTCGTCCTGTGCCTGCACGACGAGCTGCTCGTGCACGTGCCGCACGAGCACGGCGAGGAGGTCGCCCGGCTCGTCGACGAGTCGTTGCGGCTCAGCGCCCGCCGGTGGTGCGGTCATGACCGCGTGCGCTTCGTCTCCGACACCTCCGTCGTACGCCGCTGGTCCGAGGCCAAGTAGGCCCCGGACCAGCGTGGACGGCGTCGCGACGAGCGCTCAGCTGTCGCCGTCGTCGACGGTGCGCAGGAAGTCCTCGAACTCCGCACCGAGCTCGTCGGCCGAGGGCAGCTTGTCGTCCTCACCGGCCAGGAGGCTGGGGCGCTCGATGCCGCGCAGGTGCACGTCGTACTGGCGCTCGAGCCCGTGGACGGCCTCGGCGACCTCGGCGTTCTCACCGATCTCGCGCTCGATCTCGAGGCGGTTCTCGCCGGCCGCCTGGACGAGGGCGTCGTTGGGCAGGTTGAGCCCGGTCGCGTCGACGACCGCGTTGAGCGCGGTGAGCGCGCCGTCGTGGAAGGCCGAGCCCGCGAGGTAGTGCGGCACGTGGATCGCGAAGCCCATGGCGTCGAGACCGGCCTCGCCGAGACGCAGCTCGAGCAGCGAGCCGAGGCTCCCCGGCACCTGCACGGTGCCGAAGACGGGCTTGCGCTCGCCGATGAGGCGCTCGTCGGTGGCGTGCGCCGTCATGCCGATCGGACGGGTGTGCGGCACGGCCATGGGGATGCCGTGCGCCTGCACGACGAGGGTGATGCCGAGCCGACGCACGAGGTCGGTCACCGCCAGGACGACCGCCTCCCAGCGGTAGTCCGGCTCGGGACCGGTGAGCACGTAGTACGCCTGCCCCTCGCGGTCGGTCAGCTGGTAGAGCAGCAGGGCCGGGTCGTCGTAGGAGCCGTAGCGGGTCGCCTCGAAGACGATGACGGGGCGGCGGCCGCGGTAGTCGAGCAGGCTGTCGACGTCGAAGGACGCGACGACGCGGGCCTCGCCCGCCGCGAGCAGGTGGTCGACGAGGATGCGCTGGGTGCCCCCGGCGTCGATGAAGCCGTCGAAGGCCACGATCATCGGCCCGGGCGTGAGCCGGCTCGGGTCGATGTCGACCTCGAAGCGGTAGAGCTCGGTCGGGTCGGTCACGTCGTCCTCCTGGTGATCGGTGCGTACATCATCCCCAACGACGCCGGGCCGCACGGGATTCCCCCGCGCGGGTGGCGCGTCGCGGTCAGCCGTGGGGGCGCAGCTCGGCGCGCACGGCGGCGATGGCCGAGCGCACCCGCTTGGCCGAGACCGGCACGGGCACGCCGACGGACTGGGCGAAGAGCGAGACCCGCAGCTCCTCGACGAGCCAGCCGATCGCCCGGACGTCCTCGCGGTCGCGCTCGAGCGGGTCGAGGACGTCGAGCAGGTCGGCGTAGGCACCCTCGACGCCGTCGACGACCTCCTGCTGCGCCTGGTCGCGGTCGGGACGCTCGCCGAGCCGGTCGATGCGCACGGAGACGCCGCGCAGGTAACGGGCGAGGTCGCGCAGCCGGCCCAGGCCCGCCGCGGTGACGAAGCCGGGCCCGGCGATGCTCTCGACCTGCGCGCGCATGTCGGCGACGGCCGGGGCGAGGGCGGGCGCGGTGATCCGCTCGAGGGTGCCCAGGACCTCGCGGCGCTGCTGCAGGACCGGCTGGACCTCGCGCACGACGAAGAGGGTGCGCGAGCCGAGATGGGTGCGCACGGCACGCAGTGCGTCGTCGAAGGCGGCGCGGTCCCTCACCTCCCCGGGCACGTGCTCGGCGACGACGTCGTCGACGGCGGCGCCGAGGCAGTCCTCGAGCAGGGCGGGGACCGACCCGTGCGGGTTGTCGCCGAGCGCGAGCTTGTCGGCGTTGGAGAGGCCGGCGAGCACGCGCTTCCACGGGGCCGGGGTGCCGAGCACGAGCAGCCGGCGCACACCGCGTCGACGGGCCGCCTCGGCCTGCGCGGCGTCGGGCAGCACCCGGACGGCGACGGTGTCGCCCTCGTCGACGAGCGCCGGGTAGCCGACGACCTGGCGGGAGCCGCGACCGGACGTCACCGTGCGCGGCAGCTCCTCGAGCTCCCACGTCGTCATGCCCGAGCGCTCGACCGACGCACCCGCCTGGCGCACCCGCGCCTGGACGTGGCCGGCGACCTCGGTGCGCAGGGCGTCGAGATCGGTGCCCTCGGCGAGCCGGCGACCGCGCTCCCCTTCGACCCGGAAGGTCATCCGCAGGTGGGCCGGCACCGCCGAGGGGTCCCACTGCTCCAGCGGCACGGCGACCCCCGTGAGGCTGCGCAGGGCGCGCCCGAGGGCGACGACGAAGGGGGTCTGCCCCACCTCCTCGGGCGGGATGGCCCGCAGGGCGCGGGCGGCGTGGTCCGGCGCGGGGGCGAAGCTGCGGCGGGTCGCCTTCGGCAGCCCGCGGATGAGGGCGGTCGCGAGCTCCTCGCGCAGCCCGGGGACCTGCCAGTCCAGGCCGGTGCCCTCGATCTGGTTGAGCAGGTGCACCGGGAGGTGGACGGTCACGCCGTCGGCCTCGGTGCCGGGCTCGAACTGGTAGGTGAGGCGCAGGTCGTGCTCGCCGTCGCGCCAGGTCGTCGGGTACTGCGCGTCGTCGACGGCCTCGGCGTCGTCGCGCACGAGGTGCTCGGGGGTGAGGGTGAGCAGGTCGGGCTGCTCGCGGCGCGCGGACTTCCACCACCGGTCGAAGTGGGTCCCGGAGACGACCTCGGCGGGGATCCGCTCGTCGTAGAAGGCGACGAGGTCCTCCTCGTCGGTGGCGATCCGTCGCCGGCTGCGCGCCTCGAGCTCCTCGACGCGGGCGATCGCCCGCGCGTTGTCCCGGAAGACCTGGTGGTGGGTCTCCCACTCCCCCGAGACGATCCCCTCGCGGATGAAGAGCTCGCGGGCGAGCACGGGGTCGACGCGCGAGAGCTGCACGGTGCGACCGGCGACGAGCGGCACGCCGTAGAGGGTCACCCGCTCGGTGGCGATCGCGCTCGCCTGACGCTTGGACCATCGCGGCTCGGAGTAGCTGCGGCGCACGAGGTGCGCCCCGGCCCGCTCGGCCCACTCGGGGTCGATCCGGGCGTTGGTCCGTGCCCACAGGCGCGTGGTCTCGACGAGCTCGCCGGCCATGACGACCGGCGGCTGGCGGCGGTGGAGCGTCGAGCCGGGCTGGATGGAGAAGCGCGCGCCGCGCGCGCCGAGGTAGTCGCGCTTGTCCTCGTCACGGACGCCGACGTGGCTGAGCAGCCCGGCCAGCAGCGCCTGGTGCACGGTGTCCCAGTCCGGGTCGGCCCCCTTCGCCGCTGTCCGCGAGCGCGTGTCGAGACGACGGTCGGTGGCGGCGCGGCGCAGCTGCGCGTGGACGTCCTGCCACTCACGGATGCGCACGTAGTGGAGGTACTCGCGCTTGCACATCCGGCGGAAGGCGCTCGAGGACAGCTCGCGCTGCTGCTGCTTGAGGTAGACCCACAGCTGCCACCACGTCGCGAAGTCGGAGGTCTCGTGACGGAAGCGCGCGTGCTGCTGGTCGGCCTGCGCCTGGCGCTCGAGCGGACGCTCCCGCGGGTCCTGGATCGACAGCGCGGAGACGACGACGAGGACCTCGGTGAGGCAGCCGCGGCGGTCGGCCTCGATGAGCATCCGGCCCAGCCGCGGGTCGACGGGCAGCCGGGCGAGGGTCTTGCCGGTGGGGGTGAGGCGGCGGGCCGACCCCTTCGCCCCCCGCTCGGCCGGGTGGACGGCCTCGAGCTCCTCGAGCAGACGCAGTCCGTCGCTCACCTGGCGGGAGTCCGGCGGCTCGACGAAGGGGAAACGGCTCACGTCCCCCAGGCCGAGGGCGGTCATCTGGAGGATGACCGCGGCGAGGGAGGTGCGCAGGATCTCGGGGTCGGTGAACTCCGGGCGCGCGTCGTGGTCCTCCTGCGAGTACAGGCGAACGCAGATGCCGTCGGAGAGCCGGCCGCAGCGGCCGGCGCGCTGCGCCGCGCTCGCCTGGCTCACCGGCTCGACGGGCAGGCGCTGGACCTTCGTACGCTGGCTGAAGCGGGAGATGCGCGCCATGCCGGTGTCGATGACGTAGCGGATGCCGGGCACGGTGAGCGAGGTCTCGGCGACGTTCGTGGCGAGCACGATGCGCCGGCCGGAGTGGCGCCCGAAGACACGGTGCTGCTCGGCGGAGGAGAGCCGGGCGTAGAGGGGCAGGACCTCGGTGCCCGGCAGGTGCATGCCCTCGAGCGCGTCCGCGGCGTCGCGGATCTCGCGCTCGCCGGAGAGGAAGACGAGGATGTCCCGCGCCCCGCCGGGGTCGGGCTCGGTCCACAGCTCCTCGACCGCCCGGCAGATGCCGGTGATCTGGTCGACGTCCTCGCCGTCCTCGCCCTCACCGACGAGCGGTCGGTAGCGGACCTCGACGGGATAGGTGCGCCCGGAGACCTCGATGACCGGGGCGGGGGTGCCGTCGGCGTCGGCGAAGTGGGCGGCGAAGCGGTCCGGGTCGATCGTCGCCGACGTGATGATGACCTTGAGGTCGGGGCGGCGCGGCAGCAGCTGCTTGAGGTAGCCGAGGATGAAGTCGATGTTGAGGCTGCGCTCGTGCGCCTCGTCGATGATGAGCGTGTCGTAGCGGCGCAGGTCGCGGTCGCGCTGCATCTCGTTGAGCAGGATGCCGTCGGTCATCACCTTGACCGCCGTCGCGTCGCTGCTGTGGTCGGAGAAGCGGACCTGGTAGCCGACGAGGCCGCCGAGCTCGACGTGCAGCTCCTCGGCGATGCGCTCGGCGACGCTACGGGCGGCGATCCGTCGCGGCTGGGTGTGACCGATCTGGCCGCCCATCCCCCGGCCGACCTCGAGCGCGATCTTCGGCAGCTGGGTGGTCTTGCCCGAGCCGGTCTCGCCGGCGATGACGACGACCTGGTGCTCACGGATCGCGGCCGCGATCTCGTCCTTGACGGCGACGACGGGCAGCTGCTCCGGGTAGTGCAGCTGCGCCGCCGTCATGGGCGCAGCGAGGGGTCCGGGCATGCGCGCCAGGATACGTCCGGCCCCGCGCTAGGGCCGCGTCGGCTCCTCGACCCGGTGGGCGCTGGCGGCGCGGCGCCGGTCCTCGCGCCGGGCGTCGCGGCGCTCGCGCTCGTGCGCGTCGGCGTCGGTCACCGGGCGCAGCCGCTCCCGCGTCGTGCCCACGGTGTCGGCGGTCCGCCCGACGTGCCGGGCGACCTTCGTGCTCGACGCGACGCCCTGGACGACCTTCACCGGGCGGGAGGCACCCGAGACGGCGCGCCAGTCGGCGGCGAGCTCGTCGGCGAGGGCGAGGCCGCTCCGGTCGCGGGCGAGCTGCGTCCCCTTCGCCACGGCGAGCTCGCGGCTGCGGGCGGCCAGCCGGGTCGTGCTCTGCCGGGCGGTGACGTGCCAGGGCTGGTCAAGGGCCCGTGGGGCGCGGGCAGGGCTCGCCGTCCGCGTCGTGCGGCCCACGGAGGTGGCGGCGGGGCTCACGCCCCGCGCCGACCGCAGGACCCGTCCGCTGCCCTTGATGACGCCGTCGGCGACGAGGTACCTCGAGTCCCAGGCGATCCGGCGCCAGCTGCCGTGCCCGTAGGCCACCCGCAGGCCGGCCTGGCCGAGCGGGTCGAGCGCGGTCCCGAGGGCGAGCGGCTTGAGCAGGCCCGCCCACGGCCCGGTGAAGAGCGCGCTGCGCCCGAGGTCTCGGGTGCCCTCGAGCGCGTCGTAGCCGCGCGGGTCGGCGATATCGGCGCACACCTCGTCGAGGTCCGCGGCGAGCAGGGCCTCGTCGCGCCGGGCGTCCTCGCTCGCGGCGGCGTAGGCGCTCTCGTGGGCGAGGACCTCGCGGTGGGCCTCGGCGCGCCGCGCCCGCAGCGCGTCCTCGGCCGGGTGGGGTGCGTAGAGGGCGAGCTGGCGGTCGATCTCGGCGAGGGTGTCGCACGTGCGCTCGTGCGCGGCGGCCGTGCGCGCCATCTCCTCCTGGGTGGTGCGCAGCGTCCGCGAGTAGCGGGTGATGCGCTCGCCCGCGTCGCCCATGCGCGCGGCGACCTGGCGCAGGGTCACCGGGACGTCGCCCACCTCGCGGGCGAAGGTCTCGCCCGACGGCGACTCCCACACCCCGTGGGTGCTCACCTGCCCGAGGAGCTCGGCGACGAGCCTGACGTTGTCCTCGACTGTCGTGAGGTCGCTGCCGAGCGCGGCGACGACGTCGGTGGCGGCGAGGTCGACGCGGTAGGGGTCGAGCGCGAGGATGTCGCGCGCGGTCCAGTCGTAGCCGGTCACAGGGTGCCGACCTTCGTCCCGCGCTCGAAGGTCGGTGTCACCGAGCGGCGCACCATGTCGTCGGTGTCGACGTAGCAGGCACCCGCGGAGCGGGCCAGGCGGGCGAGCGAGGTGAGCTGCGCGCACAGCGTGACCCGTGCGTGCTCGAAGTCGCCGTAGACCCGGTCGACCGCCTCCTCGGCCACCCGGTCGACGAAGCCGTGGTCGACGTCGCCCGCCCCCCGCGTCTGCGCCGACCGCTCCTCCAGGTGAGTCGCGATCTCCTCGAGCCGGTCGCCGAGCGCGGCGATCGCCTCGGCGCTGATGGTCAGCCGTGTCATCCCCGAACGCTAGGTCGACCCGCCGCCCTGGCCGACCGAGTTGTCCACAGGCCGCCCCGAGCGAGGTGCGGGTGCGTGGTCTCGACGCTCCTGCGTCGCACCTCGACCACCACGGGGTCGTGCTGGTCGAGGTGCGAGGGCGCCCCGCGCCCGAGCCTCGAGACCACCCGCCGCAGGACGACGAAGGGGGACCCACCACCGGGTGGGTCCCCCCTTCGTCATGTCGTCAGCTCGCGGCGCGCTCCTGCGCCTCGCCCGCGGCCGCGGCGAAGCCCCGCTCGAGGTCGGCGACGATGTCGTCGACGTGCTCGATGCCGACGGCCAGGCGCACGAGGCCCGGCGAGACACCGGCCGCGTAGCGACCCTCGTCGCTGCCCTGGCTGTGCGTCGTCGACCACGGGTGGATCGCCAGGCTGCGCACGTCGCCGATGTTCGCGACGTGGCTGTGCAGGGTCAGCCCCTCGACGAAGCGGCGACCCGCCTCCTCGCCGCCGACGATCTCGAAGGTGAGCACGGCGCCAGCACCCTTCGGCGCGTACTTCTGCGCGAGGGCGTGGTGCTTGTGGTCGGGCAGGGACGCCCAGGTGACCTGCTCGACCTGCGGGTGGCCGACGAGGAAGTCGGCGACGGCGCGCGTGTTCTCCAGGTGCCGCTCGATGCGCAGCGAGAGCGTCTCGATGCCCTGCGCGACGAGGAAGGCGTTGAAGGGGGCGACCGCCGAGCCGAGGTCGCGCAGCAGCTGCACCCGCGCCTTGAGGATGAAGGACAGGTTGGCCCCGAAGGCGCTGCCGACGCCGAGGTCCGGTCCGTAGCGCAGCCCGTGGTAGCTCTCGTCCGGCTCGTTGTAGGACGGGAAGCGCTGCGGGTGCAGCGCGTAGTCGAAGGTCCCGGCGTCGACGATCGCACCGGCGATCGTCGTGCCGTGCCCGCCGAGGTACTTCGTCGCCGAGTGCACGACGACGTCGGCGCCGTGCTCGATCGGGCGCAGGACGTAGGGCGTCGCGACGGTGTTGTCGACGACGAGCGGCAGCCCGAGCTCGTGGGCGACCCCGGCGACCCCCTCGACGTCGAGGATCTCGCCGCTGGGGTTGGAGATCGTCTCGCCGAAGAAGAGCTTGGTGTTCTCCTTCGCCGCGTCGCGCCACTGCTGGAGGTCCGCCGCGTCCTGCACGAAGGTCACCTCGATGCCGTAGCGAGGCAGGGTCGAGCCGAGGAGGTTGTACGTGCCGCCGTACAGCGCCGGGCTGGCCACGACGTGGTCGCCGGCCTCGGCGACGTTGAGGATGGCGAAGGTCGTCGCGGCCTGGCCGGACGCGACGAGGAGGGCGCCGACTCCCCCTTCGAGCGCCGCGATGCGCTGCTCGACGACGTCCGTCGTCGGGTTCATCAGGCGGGTGTAGATGTTGCCGAGCTCCTTGAGCCCGAAGAGGTTCGCGGCGTGCTCGGTGGAGTCGAACTGGTAGCTCGTCGTCTGGTAGATCGGCAGCGCGCGGGCGCCGGTCGTCGGGTCGGGGCTCTGCCCGGCGTGGATCTGCTGCGTCTCGAAGTGCCACGTCGTGGGGTCGGACATGAGGGTTCTCCTGGTGTCATCGCGCTTGACCGTGGGCGGGTGCTCACGGACCAGGTCGTCTCCCGGGGCACCCCACCGCGGATGGAGGGTTGCCGACCAGCGAGCCGGGGCTTGACGCTGGTGCTCTTGACCTGCGGGCAGGCTAGCCCGCGTCCTCGCGGCGCGACAGGGCGCGTCTCAGGATGTGGTGGGCGCGCCCGCCGGGGCCGTGCGGCGCAGCCACCACAGCCCGACGAAGGGGAGGACGAGCGGCAGGAAGCCGTAGCCGGAGCCGAAGTGCGACCACACCGTCTTGTCCGGGAAGAGGTCCGGTGCGAGGTAGGACAGCGCCCCGACGAGCAGGACGCCGACGGCCTCGACCGTGATCGTCGCGGAGGCGACCGAGCGCCGGTCGGTGAGCAGGGCCCACGTCGCGACGACGTAGACGAGCGCGGCGAGCGCGCTCAGCAGGTAGGCCAGCGGCGCGCGGTCGAAGTACTCGATGACCTGCAGGGTCGAGCGGCCCGTGGCCGCGAGCGCGAGGGTGCCGTAGGCGATGACGAGGAGCAGACCGGGGCCGCTGCGCACCGGACGGCCGGTGCGCTCCCCCGTCGCCTCACGCATGGACGGTCCAGATCTGCTGGATGCGCAGGGTCATCACCGCGACGACGAGGGCGCCCCCGAGGACGGCACCCATCGCCCAGCGCGACTTCTCCTTGATGGCGAGGTAGGCGAGCGCCGGCGGCACGAGCGGCAGGGTGACCGCGTATGCCGCCATCGTCGGCCCCTCGCCGGGGGTGCGGACCTGCCCCGCGACGACGCAGGCGACGACGGCCTGGACGACGAGGAGCAGCTCGACGACGGCGGCGACGAGCAGCAGCCGGTCGTCGATGACGCGGTCGAGGGCCGTGTAGGCGCCGGCGACCACGGCGAGGACGAGGGAGGCGACCAGGACGATCGTGGTCAACGGCACAAGCACGAGAGCCAAGGGTAGGGCCTGCTCCTGGGCAGGATCGACCCATGCCCGCCGACCGCGACACCCCTGACCGCGTCGGGGGCCCCGTCACGGTCGAGACGACCCTGCGCTACGAGCCGCCGCTGGACTGGCAGGGGCTGCTCGACTGGTACCGCTACCACGCGCTAGACGGCGTCGAGGTCGTCGACGACGACCGCTACCGGCTCGCGCTGGCGCTCCCCCACGGCTCGGCGCTCGTCGAGCTGCGCGACGACCCGGGCCAGGACCGGCTCGACGCCCGGCTCGAGCTCGCCGATGCCGCCGACCACGACGCGGCCGTCGCCGTCCTGCGGCGGATGCTCGACCTCGACACCGATCCCGCCGAGGTCGACGCGCACCTGCGCACGGTCCCGGTGCTCGCTCCCCTCGTCGCGCGGCGCCCGGGCATCCGGCTGCCGGGCACCCCCACCCCCTTCGAGGCTGTGCTGCGTGCAGTCACCGGTCAGCAGGTGAGCGTGGCCGCCGGGCTGACCCAGCTGCACCGGCTCGTCGCCGAGGTCGGCACGCCGAGCGCGCAGGTCGGCGCGCTGCAGCCCTTCCCCGGGCCCGCGGCGGTGCACCCCTTCGGCACCGGGTGGTACCACGGGACGCGGTCACGACGACGGGCGCTCGAGGGGGTCCTCGACCTGGCTGCGGACGGCGGCCTCGACCCGGGGCTCGACCCCGAGGCGACCGGCGCGGCGCTGCACGCCGTGTGGGGTGTCGGGGCGTGGACGGTCGCGAGCACCCTCATGCGCGGGCACGGCGCCGCGGACGTCGACCTGCGTGGCGACCGGGCGCTCGTCGTCGCCCTCGAGCGGCTGACGCGCGAGGTCGACCTGCCGGGCGTCCTGCGCCCGGCGAGCCCGTGGCGCAGCTATGCCGCGCTGCACCTGTGGACCGCGCGACCGCTGGGCAGCCGCTAGCTCGCGAGCGCCCGCTCGTCCCACCGGGGCAGCAGGCTCACGCCGTCGCGCGTCGCGAGATAGGCGCCGAGCAGCTCGACCCCGCCCTCGCGAGCGGCGCGCAGCGCGCTCTCGTGCCAGGCCCGCACCTCGTCGTCGGGCACGCTGCCGCGCGGGCGCCCCACCGCGACGACGACAGCGGCCAGGCTCGCGCCCAGGTGGCCGAAGAAGGCGTCGAAGAGGGCACGTCGCTCCCCCTCGTCGGTCGTGGGGTCGACGCCGTCGACGGTGACCGGCTGGATCATCCGGCCGTCGGCGTCGCACAGGAGGAGGCTGATGCAGCGCCCCTCCCGCTCGTCGTCGCGGACGACGAGGTCGACGACGTCGGCGGCGAGGCGCTCGTCGCGCAGGGACAGGGCAGGCCACCCAGGTGGCAGGTCGCAGAAGGTCATGACCGCAAGACTTGCGCGGGACGGGCCGATCGCCGCGAGCTTTTCCACAGCGCCCGTTACTGTGACGCACGTGGCACTCAGCGTCTTCGACCTCTTCTCCGTCGGCATCGGGCCGTCCAGCTCGCACACGGTGGGACCGATGCGGGCGGCGGTGCTCTTCGTCGAGGGCGTGCGGGACAGCGGCGACCTGCCCCGCGTGGCGCGGGTCAAGGCCGAGCTCTTCGGCTCGCTCGGCGCGACGGGCCACGGCCACGGCTCGAACACCGCCGTCATGCTCGGCCTGTCCGGCGAGCGGCCCGAGCTGTGCCAGCCCCGCGAGGTCCAGGGCCGTCTCGCCCAGATCCGTGAGAGCGGTCGGCTGAGCCTGCTCGGCGAGCACGAGATCGACTTCGCCGAGGCCGACGACGTCGTCCTGCACCGTCGGGCCACCCTGCCGCTGCACCCCAACGGCATGACCTTCCACGCGTGGGACGCCGCGGGCGAGCTGGTCTCGCAGCGCACGTACTACTCCGTCGGCGGTGGCTTCGTCATCGGCGAGGACGCCTCCGGCTCGACGAAGGTCGTCGAGGACACCACCCCCGTCGCCCATCCCTTCACCACCGGTGACCGCCTGCTGCAGATCTGCGCCGAGACCGGGCTGTCGATCGCCCAGGTCATGCTCGAGAACGAGCTGTCGTGGCGCACCGAGGAGGAGGTGCGCTCCGAGCTGCTCGCGATCTGGCAGGTGATGTCGGAGTGCATCGACAACGGCGCGCGCACCGAGGGCGTGCTCCCGGGGGGGCTGAAGGTCCGCCGCCGTGCGCCCGACCTGCACCGCCGGCTCAAGGTCGAGGGCAGCAGCGACGACCCCCTGCGCGGCATGGACTGGCTCACCCTCTACGCGCTGGCCGTCAACGAGGAGAACGCCGCCGGCGGGCGGGTCGTCACCGCCCCGACGAACGGCGCGGCCGGGATCATCCCCGCGGTGCTGCGCTACTACCTCGACTTCGTGCCCGGTGCTGACGACGACGGGGTCGTGCGATTCCTGCTCACCGCGGCCGCCATCGGTGTCATCTACAAGGAGAACGCGTCGATCTCCGGCGCCGAGGTCGGCTGCCAGGGCGAGGTCGGCTCGGCCTGCTCCATGGCGGCCGGGGCGATGGCCGCGGTCCTCGGCGGCACCCCCGCCCAGGTCGAGAACGCCGCCGAGATCGGCATGGAGCACAACCTCGGCCTCACCTGCGACCCCGTCGGCGGGCTCGTGCAGATCCCGTGCATCGAGCGCAACGCGGTCGCCTCCGTCAAGGCGATCACCGCCGCCCGCACCGCCCTGCGCGGCGACGGCAGCCACGTCGTCTCCCTCGACAAGGTCGTCAAGACGATGCGCGACACCGGGCGCGACATGAAGGTCAAGTACAAGGAGACCGCCCGCGGGGGTCTCGCGGTCAACGTCATCGAGTGCTGACCGTCAGCTGCCGGCAGCAGCACGAAGGGGGTGCCCGGACCGATCGGTCCGGGCACCCCCTTCGTCACGGCTGGGTGATCAGCGCGCGGTGATCAGCGCTTGGTGATCTCCCAGTCGCCGCCGTCGGAGTCGACGACGAGGTACTTCGTGCCGGTCTGGACCGTCGAGGTGCCCTCGTAGGTCTTCTTGTACTCGCTGACGAGACGGTCCGGGTAGTCCTCGCCACCGACGGCCTGGATGGAGATGCGGCCGCCGTAGTCGTTGCTCGAGGTGTACTTCACGCGGATGTCGGAGGACTTGCCGTCCCACTTGAAGACCGCGCCGCCGTTGCCCTTCTGCGAGGAGCCGAAGGCGGGGGCCGTCGAGATCCGCTTGAAGGTGATCTTCCACTTGCCCTCGGACTCGACCTTGATGCGGTTGGTCGAGGCGCTGGAGCCGGTGAGGTTGTACGAGCTCGTGCCCTTCGCCTTGTCGTAGTAGGAGAAGATGCTGTAGTCACCCGAGGACGAGCCGTTCGCGTCCTCGCCCTTGACCCGGAAGCTGGAGAAGCTCGAGTTGGGGTCACCGAGGAAGTCGGCCTCGATGAGACCGGCGCCGTCCCCCGGCGGGACCTGGATGACGGCGTTGCCGCTGCCCTCGTAGGTCTTGCCGTACTCGCCCTTGGTGACGCCGCTGCCGATCTTCGTGCTGCCACCGCCGGTGGAGTCGCTCGTCGGCGAGGCGTCGGTCGTCGGGGAGTCGGTGCTCGTGTCGCTCGTCGAGGAGTCGTCGCTCGTCGGCGAGTCGCTCGAGGTGTCGCTCGAGGTCTCCGAGGTCGAGGACTCGGTGCTCGAGGAGCTCGCAGTCGTCGTCGGGTCGTCGCCACCGCTGAGGGCGCGGACGCCGAAGAAGCCGAGGACGCACAGCAGGAGCACACCGAGCACGCCGCCGCCGATGATGAGCGGGAGCTTGTTGCTCTTCTGCGGGCCGCCGGGCTGACCGGGGTAGCCGCCCTGCTGGCCGTAGCCCTGCTGGTTGTAGCCCGAAGGACCGCCGGGGCCCTGCTGGCCGTAGCCGCCCTGCTGGCCGTAGCCCGGGGCGCCCGCGCCGGCACCGGCGCCGTAGGAGCTCGTGCCGTAGCCGCTGTCGCCCGAGGACCCGTAGGAGCTCGAGCCGTAGCCGCTGTCACCGCTCGCGCCGTAGGAGCTCGACCCGTATGAGGAGTCACCCGACCCGTAGCCCGAGCCCGCGCTCGGCATGGCCTCGGTCTCCGGCGACTTGTCGGCGCTCGGACGGATCCGGGTCGCCTCGTCGACGTCAGAGGCGTCCTGACCGGCAGCCCCCTGCTGGTCGTTGCCGAAGCCCTCGGGCGTCGGCTGACGGTGATCCGTCCAGCTGCTGCCGTCCCAGTACCGGATCTGGCCGGACTGCTCGGGGTCCGGGTACCAGCCCGCTGCCCACTCGCTCATCGTGCTCCCCTTGTCAGGTGGTGTGTCTTGTGCGGCGAAGGCTACCTGCGCCGGATGGGTGCGAGGCGCACCGATCTCGTGTCGTTTCGGCGACGACCCGCGATCTGCCCCGGTATCTCGGGGTTGTCGTCATGTCGGGGGAGCACTCCCCCGGCGCATGTCTGCGGAAAGCGCGGGGCCCCGGCCGCAGCATCGCTGCGGCCGGGGCCCGTCGTGCGCTGCTCGTGATCAGCTGCAGCCGCTGGTGGAGCCGCAGCCCTCGCAGACGTAGCAGGAGCCGGCGGGGCGCATCTTCGTCCCGCAGGTCATGCACATCGGCGCGTCGGCGGTCTTGCCCTGGAACTTCTCCAGCAGCTCGGCCGAGCTGTGGATCTGGCCGCTGACCTCACGGGCGGAGGCGGCGCCAGCGCCCGAGGTGACCTCGGCCGCGTGCTCCTCGACCGGGGCGTCGGCCTTCTTCGAGGACGGGGCGGCGGACTGGCTGTAGGTCTCCAGCTCGTCCTCGAGGTCCTCGTCGTCCTCGTTCGGCGCGGCCGCGTAGGACCCCGTCTCGAGCTGGCGGGCGCGCTCCTCGGCGGTGTGGATGCCCATGAAGGAGCGGGTCTCGAAGTCGAGGTAGTCCAGCGCCAGGCGACGGAAGACGTAGTCCATGATCGACTGCGCCATCCGCACGTCCGGGTCGTCGGTCATGCCGGCCGGCTCGAAGCGCAGGTTGGTGAACTTCTCGACGTAGGTCTCGAGCGGCACGCCGTGCTGCAGCGCGATGGAGATCGCGATGGAGAAGGCGTCCATGAGACCGGCGAGGGTCGAGCCCTGCTTGCCGAACTTGAGGAAGATCTCGCCCAGCTCGCCGTCGTCGTACGTGCCCGACGTGAGGTAGCCCTCGGCCCCGCCGACGGCGAAGGACGTGGTCTGCGAGGTGCGGCGCTTGGGCAGACGACGACGCAGCGGGCGGTACTCGACGACCTTCTCCGGCTCCGCGGCCTCGGTCTTCGCGTCCTTGGCGTCCTTCGCGTCCTTGGCGGTCGAGCCGCCGTCGGAGAGCGGCTGGCCGACCTTGCAGTTGTCGCGGTAGACCGCGAGCGCCTTGAGCCCGAGCTTCCAGCCCTGGATGTAGACGTCCTCGATCTCCTCGACGGTCGCGTCCTCCGGCAGGTTGACCGTCTTGCTGATCGCGCCGGAGAGGAAGGGCTGCGTCGCCGCCATCATCCGCACGTGACCCATCGGGCTGATCGAGCGCGCACCCATCGCGGTGTCGAAGACCTCGTAGTGCTCGGTCTTCAGACCGGGGGCGTCGATGACGTGGCCCTTGTCGGCGATGTACTCGACGATCGCCTCGACCGTCTCCTGCGCGTAGCCGAGCTTCTTCAGCGCGCGCGGGATGGTGAGGTTGACGATCTGCATCGAGCCGCCGCCGACGAGCTTCTTGAACTTCACGAGCGAGAAGTCCGGCTCGATGCCGGTGGTGTCGCAGTCCATCATGAAGCCGATGGTGCCGGTGGGCGCGAGGACCGAGGCCTGCGCGTTGCGGTAGCCGTTCTTCTCGCCGAGCGTGATGACGGCGTCCCACGCCTTCGTCGCGGCGGCGTGGATGTCCTTGTCCATCGTGTGCAGCGTGCGGACCTGGTCGTTGGCCGCCTGGTGCTTGCGCATGACGCGCTTGTGGGCGTCAGCGTTGCGGGCGTAGCCGGCGTAGGGGCCGACGACCGCGGCGAGCTCGGCGGAGCGCTTGTAGGCGGCACCGGTGAGCAGCGAGGTGATCGACGCGGCGAGGGCGCGGCCGCCGTCGGAGTCGTAGCCGTGCCCGGTCGCCATGAGCAGCGCACCGAGGTTGGCGTAGCCGATGCCCAGCTGACGGTAGTCACGGGTCGTCTCGCCGATCGGCTCGGTCGGGAAGTCCGCGAAGCAGATCGAGATGTCCATCGCGGTGATGACGAGCTCGGCGACCTTCTGGAAGGTCGCGACGTCGAAGGTGTCGTCGTCGCGCAGGAACTTCAGCAGGTTGAGCGAGGCGAGGTTGCAGCTGGAGTTGTCGAGCGACATGTACTCGCTGCACGGGTTGGACGCGGTGATCCGGCCCGTCTCGGGGTTGGTGTGCCAGTCGTTGATCGTGTCGTCGTACTGGATGCCCGGGTCGGCGCACTCCCACGCGGCCTTGGCGATCTTGCCCATGAGCTCACGGGCGTCGACGGTGGAGATGACCGAGCCGTCCTTGCGGGAGGTGAGCCCGAAGTCGGTGCCGTCCTCGACCGCACGCATGAACTCGTCGCTGACGCGCACCGAGTTGTTCGCGTTCTGGTACTGGACCGAGACGATGTCGGCGCCGCCGAGGTCCATGTCGAAGCCCGCGTCGCGCAGGGCCCGGATCTTGTCCTCCTCGCGGGCCTTGGTCTCGACGAACTCCTCGATGTCCGGGTGGTCGACGTCGAGGACGACCATCTTCGCCGCGCGACGCGTGGCGCCACCGGACTTGATGGTGCCCGCCGACGCGTCGGCACCGCGCATGAAGCTCACGGGGCCGGAGGCGGTGCCGCCGGAGGAGAGCAGCTCCTTGCTGGAGCGGATGCGGGAGAGGTTGAGGCCGGCGCCGGAGCCGCCCTTGAAGATGAAGCCCTCTTCCTTGTACCAGTTGAGGATCGAGTCCATCGAGTCGTCGACGGAGAGGATGAAGCACGCCGAGACCTGCTGGGGGCTCTTCGTGCCGACGTTGAACCACACCGGGGAGTTGAAGCTGAAGACCTGGTGGAGCAGGGCGTAGGTCAGCTCGTGCTCGAAGATCTCGGCGTCGACCGGGGTCGCGAAGTAGCCGTGGTCCTTGCCCGCCTTGACGTAGGTGAGCACGACGCGGTCGATGAGCTGCTTGAGACCCTGCTCGCGCTCGGGCGTGCCGACGGCGCCGCGGAAGTACTTCGTGGTGACGATGGTGCTCGCGTTGGCGGACCAGAAGTCGGGGAACTCGACGCCGCGCTGCTCGAAGATCGTCGCGCCGGTCTTCCAGTTCTGCTGGACGACGTCGCGCTTCTCCCAGGTCACCTCGTCGTAGGGGTGGACGCCCTCGGTGGTGTAGATGCGCTCGACCGTGATGCCGCGGTTCTTCGCGGATCGACGGGTGCTGGGCTTGCCGGCGGTCTCGGTCATGGTCCCTCTCTCGGTGGTGCGGGTCTGCAGGTGGTGCTGCTCATGTGGTGCTGTGTGGTGCGGGCGGCGTGCAAGGGAAGACCTCGCATCAAGCGTGTCACCGGGTACCGACAGCCCGATCGCGTGCCGGTACCCGGGGGTCTAGGGGGCGTCCTGCGCGAGAGCGGTGTGCTCGGCGCGCAGCAGGGTGATGGCGGCCTCGAAGTCCTCGAGCGAGTCGAAGGCCTGGTAGACGCTCGCGAAGCGCAGGTAGGCGACCTCGTCGAGCTCGCGCAGCGGACCCAGGATCGCCATCCCGATCTCGTGGGCGTCGATCTCGGCGCTGCCCTGCGCCCGTACGGCCTCCTCGACGCGCTGGGCGAGCAGGGCCAGCTGGTCCTCGGTGACCGGTCGGCCCTGGCAGGCCTTGCGGACGCCGACGAGGACCTTGGCCCGGCTGAAGGGCTCCGCCGCACCCGAGCGCTTCGTCACGCTCAGGCTCGCGCTCTCGAGCGTGGTGAAGCGCCGGTTGCACTCGGGGCACTGCCGACGGCGACGGATCGAGGACCCGTCGTCGGCCGTGCGCGAGTCGATGACGCGAGAGTCGGTGTGACGGCAGAAGGGGCAGTGCACGATGCTCTCCTCTCGGGCACGGTGGCACAGGTCGGGCACCGGCTCACCAGCACGAGGCGGGTCGCCAGCTGTGGACCGGGGTGTGGATCAGGGCGGTTCTGCTGTGGACATCTGTCGACAACCGGTGGACAACTCCGCCTCACATGTGCACTACATGTGGACGAATGACATCGGTGTAACCACTAGATGTAGTGCCATTTCATCACGCCCACCACCACGCACGCAAGACCCGGCGAACCCCCGGGCGAGAAGTCCCGGGATACCGGGCGACACGCCGACGCGAGCCCCGTCGACAGCCGGCGGGGACAGCACGACGGCCGCACCCGGTGGAGGTGCGGCCGTCGCCGTCGCCCGGGTCGGGTCGAGGGACCCGGGTGGTCTGGTGATCCGTCGTGACGGTCAGCGCGTCGGGATGACGAGCTCCTGGCCGGCGTGGACGAAGGGGGTGCTCAGCGCGTTCTCCGAGCGGATCGCCGAGACGGCCGCGCTCGTGGGCACGCCGGGCATCTGGCTGGCGGCGACGTCGCTGAGGGTCTGCCCCTGCTCGACGGTGACGGTCGTGGCCGCAGCGGCCTCGCCGCCCGCGGTCGCGATGCCGGTGCCGAGCGCGAGCAGGGCCGCGACGGCGATCGTCGTGAGCGCGAGGCGACCCCGACGGGTCACCCGCAGCTCGGTGGGGACGTCGGTCCCCGTCGGCACGGACACGAGGTGGCGCTCGGCCCGGCGCGGGTCGCGCAGCGCCGAGGGCCGGGCAGCGTGCTGCGGGGCCTGGACGGTGAGTGCGCTCATGGTCTCCTCCTAGTCGTCTGGTCGAACCGGTGTTCGACGAGGCGTCTGCACGATGTCTAGCACAGGTGTTCGAGCGAGAACAAGACACGCTCGAACATGTGTTTGATCTAGACCGGGCCGAGCACTACCGTCGGCCACACGGGAGAGACAACCAGCGAGCACCGACAACGCTGTCCTCCCCCGCAGGAGCAGGCCACCAGCCGCCCCCTCACGGGTCGCGGCGCGAGCGAGACAGCGAGGGGCGCGATGAGCGAGGACAACATCCGCACGTTGCCGGTGCGGGACAACGGCGAGGGGCTGACCGCCCGGCAGGTCAAGGTCCTCGAGGTGATCCGCAGCGCGGTCGCGACGCGGGGCTACCCGCCGAGCCTGCGCGAGATCGGCGACGCGGTCGGGCTGACGAGCCCGAGCTCGGTGGCCCACCAGCTGACCGCGCTCGAGCGCAAGGGCTACCTGCGCCGTGACCCCAACCGGCCCCGCGCCATCGAGGTCGTCTCGCCCGAGGCGCCCCGCTCCCCCGAGGGCGACGCGCAGACCCACGACATCGCCGGCTACCGCGGTGGCGCCAGCCCCAACGACCCCGACGCGACGGGCAGCGGCGACGCCCACCCCGCCGCCACGTACGTGCCGGTGCTCGGCCAGATCGCCGCGGGCGTGCCGATCGTCGCCGAGGAGAGCGTCGAGGAGGTCTTCCCGCTGCCGAAGCAGGTCGTCGGCGAGGGCTCCCTCTTCCTCCTGCGCGTCGTCGGCGACTCGATGATCGAGGCCGCGATCTGCGACGGCGACTGGGTCGTCGTGCGCCAGCAGCCGACGGCCGACAACGGCGACATCGTCGCGGCGATGCTCGACGACGAGGCGACGGTCAAGACCTTCAAGCGACGTGACGGCAAGGTGTGGCTGCTCCCCCACAACCCCGCCTTCGAGCCGATCGACGGCGACCACGCGACGATCCTCGGCAAGGTCACCGCGGTCCTGCGCCGCATCTGAGCCTGGCGCGCCGCCCCGGCCGGACGGGCCCGCCCCTGCACGGGGCGGGCCCGTCCAGCGTGGCGGGGCCGGTCAGCCGACCTGTGCGCTGGCGCGGACCAGCGCGTCCAGGCTCGTGTCGAGCGAGCCGTCGACCCGGTGGGTCGCGAGGTCGTCACCGCGCGTGCGTCCCCTCGTGATGATGACGACCGGCGTGCCGAGCTTGGCGGCCCGCCGCACGAAGCGCAGGCCGGACATCACCTGCAGGCTCGACCCGAGCACGAGCAGGCTCGGCGCCGCCTCCGTGAGCGCGAAGCAGTGCTCGACGAGCGGCTTGTCGACCGAGCCGCCGAAGAAGACGACGTCGGGCTTGAGCATGTCCGACCCGCACACGAGGCAGAGCGGCGCCTCGAAGGCCTCGACCTCGACCTCCTCGAGGCGCACGTCGCCGTCGGGTCGGATCTCGTCGCTGTCCGCGTCGAAGCCGGGGTTGCGCTGCGCCATCCGCTCGTCGAGCGCGGCCCGGGCCTCCCGGGCGCCGCACGCGAGGCAGACCACCTCGGCCAGGCTCCCGTGCAGCTCGACGACACCGGTGCTGCCGGCCGCCTGGTGCAGGCCGTCGACGTTCTGGGTGATGACGCTGCCGACCTGACCGCGCTCCTGCAGGTGCGTGACGAGCTCGTGGGCGCGGTTGGGCCGGGCCGCGCTGAAGCGGCGCCACCCCACGTAGCTGCGCGCCCAGTAGCGCCGCCGGGCGGCGCTGCTGCCGACGAACTCCGACAGGTGCATCGGCGTCACCCGGCGCGTGCCGTCCGGACCGCGGTAGTCGGGGATCCCCGAGTCGGTCGACATCCCCGCGCCGGTGAGGGCCAGCGCCGGCCCGCGGCTCAGCACGTCGGCGATCTCGCGGAAGGTCTCGGGGGTGCTCACCGCACCAGTATCCGCCCGGACCTCGCGTGCACGGCGGGCGAAGGGGGTGCCCCCACCCGGTGGTGGTGGGCACCCCTTCGTCCGGTCCCGCCCGCCCGTCCTGCGCGCGAGGCTCCCGGCGCCGCTCGGAGCGCGCCGGGGCTGCGGCTATCGTGACCGCATGATCGACGCTGCAGGGCTGCGGGTGATGCGCGCCATCGCTGACGAGGGCAGCTTCACCGCCGCCGCGCTCGCGCTCGGGTACTCCCAGCCGGCGGTCTCGCAGATGGTGCGCCGTCTCGAGCAGCGCACCGGCACGGTGCTCGTCGAGAAGGTCGGTCGCTCGGTGCGCCTCACCGAGGCGGGCGAGGTGCTCGCCCGGCACGCCGGACCGGTCCTCGCCGCGCTCGACGCCGCCGAGGAAGAGGTGGCAGCCATCGCCGGCCTGCGCGCCGGTCGGGTCCGGCTGATGGCCTTCCCGAGCTCGTCGGTCACCCTCGTGCCCCGCGCCCTCGCCGCGGTGCGCCGCGCGCACCCGGACGTCAAGGTCACCTTCACCGAGGCCGAGCCGCCCGAGTCGCTCGCGGCGCTGCGCGGCGGCGACTGCGACCTCGCGGTCGCCTTCAGCTACGACGGCACCGACCTCGGGCGGGGCGAGGACCTCGAGGGCTTCGTCGTCCACCCCCTCCTCACCGAGGAGGTGGGCATCGCGCTGCCGAAGGGGCACCGCCTCGCCGAGGAGGAGCGGGTCGACCTCTCCGACCTCTCGGAGGAGGAGTGGATCGCGGGCTGCCCGCGATGTCGCGGTCACCTGCTGCAGATCTCGCACGACGCGGGCTTCGCCCCACGCGTCGCCTTCGAGACCGAGGACTACGTCGCGGTGCAGGGCTTCGTCGCCGCGGGGCTGGGCGTCGCGCTCATCCCCGACATCATCCGCGAGGCCACGGCCAACGACGACGTCGTCGTGCGCCCGCTCAACCCGCCGACCCGGCGCCACATCCACGTCGTGACGACCGAGGACCTCCAGCGCGTGCCGGCCGTGCAGGCCGCGGTCACCGCTCTCGTCGACGCCGCGGCCCGCTGAGGGCCTAGCTGCTCGCGCCGGCCTCGGCGTGCTGGCCGTCGCACCACTGCTCGTCGGGGACCTGCGCGCGCACCTGGTCGACGTGCTCGCCGCAGCCGGCCCAGGTCGTCTTGCCGCAGATCTCGCACGGGACGGGTCGGCACATGAGGATCACGCTCCTGCTCGATCGGGACTGATGTCACCGCGAGGGTAGCCCCCGCGGGTCTCGTCCCCCTCACCCACAGGGGCCCCTCGGCGCGGTCCGCCGTCCACAGCCTGCCGTGGTGGCCTGCTGCGAGCCCCCGGCGTTCGTAACGTCGCGCCATGCGCAGACCGGACGAGCCCAGCGAGCGCCTGCGACGCATCCTCGACGGCGTCGAGGACGCCCGCGCCACCGACCCCGTGGACGGCGACCCCGACCTCGGCCCCGATCTCCCCGACGAGGGGACGCGAGACGGGCCGGTGCCCCAGCCGCCCCGGCCGCTGACCCTGCCGTCGAGCATCGCGACGGCCCGGTGGCGGGTCCGTCCCCGCGCGGTCGTCGGGGTGGCCCTGCTGCTCGCGGTCGCCGTCACGGTGCTCGGGGTCCGGCTGCACCTCGCCCAGCGCGACGCGCTGCCGCAGGCCGCACCGGCCACGTCGGGCGGTCCGGCCGTGGTGGCGACCGGTGACCGCTCCGGCTTCGAGACGGGCGTCGGCACCGAGCCGGTGCCCAGCGGCACCGCACCGGCTCGAGCCACGCCGGCGGCGGAGGTGTACGTGCACGTCGTGGGACGGGTGCGCAGCCCGGGGGTGGTCACCGTGCCCGCAGGCGCCCGCGTCGAGGAGGCGATCAAGGGCGCCGGGGGCGTGCGCGAGGGTGCCGATCTCGCCCAGGTCAACCTCGCCCGACCGGTCGTCGACGGCGAGCAGGTGGTCGTCCCGCGCGAAGGGGGCGCCACCCCCGTTGCCGGAGGGGTCCCCGCACCCGCCGGACCCACGGCACCGGCTGCTGCTCCGGGCGGACCGGCGGGCACCGCGGCCCCGTCGGCGCCGGTCGACCTCAACACCGCCGACCAGGCCACGCTGGAGACCCTGCCCGGCGTCGGACCCGTCCTCGCCGCACGGATCGTCGAGTGGCGCACGACGAACGGCGGCTTCACCACCGTCGAGGAGCTCGACGAGGTCTCGGGCATCGGCGAGAAGCTCTACGCCCAGATCAGCCCGAAGGTCACCGTGTGAGCCCCGGGCCGGCGCGGCGGGAGCCGACGAGCACCGCGCCGGTGAGGGCGCCCGACCGGGTCGACCTGCGTCTGCTCGTGCCCGCTCTCGCCGCCTGGGCCGTCACGGTCGGCGCCCTGGGTGTGCCGGTGCCGGTGCGGGTCGGGTGCGCGCTCGCATGCCTCCTCCTCGGTGGCGTCGTCCTCGCGTCCCGCTCGCCCGCACACCGCCCGATCGCACACCGCCCGATCGCACACCGCCCGACAGCGCGACACGACGACGCGGGACACCAGGCGATGCGACGCCAGGCCGTGCGCGGCTCGTCCGGCACCCGCCCAGCGTCCTGGCGCTCCGGGCTCGCTGCGCTCCTGGGCCTGTCGTGCCTGACGAGCGCGGCCTGCCTGCTCGCCTCCGCGGCGCACGACACGCGCTCTCGGGTCGGCGGGGTCGTCGAGCTGGCCGAGCAGCGCGTGTCCGTGACGGGCACGGCCGTCGTCCTCGGCGAGCCGGTGCTCGTGCGGGGCCACGGGTCCGAGGAGCCCGCGGTGATGCTACGCGTGCGGCTGACCCAGACGAGCGTGCGCGGGCAGGTCCGGCGTCTGCACGCCCCCGTCGTCGTGCGCTCGTCGGACCCGGCCTGGCGCGACCTGCGCTGGCACGACGAGATCCGCGTCGCCGGCACGCTCGTGCCCGGCCGCCCCGACGAGCCGACCGTCGCCGTGCTCCGGCCCCGCGGACCGCCCGAGGTCGGCGAGCGAGGGCCGCTGCTCGCCGCCGCCGACCACATGCGCTCACGGCTGCGCGAGGCGACCGACCACCTGCCCGCCGACGCACGCGGGCTCGTGCCCGCCCTCGTCATCGGCGACACGAGCGCCACCCCGCCCGACCTCACCGACGACATGCTCGTCACCGGGATGTCGCACCTGTCGGCCGTGAGCGGGAGCAACGTCGCGATCGTCCTCGCCGCGGTGCTCGGCGCCTGCCGCCTCGCCGGCTGCCCCCGACGAGCCCGGCCGTGGGTGGCGGCTCTCGCACTGGCATGGTTCGTCGTGCTGGCCCGTCCGGAGCCCAGCGTCGTGCGTGCCGCGACGATGGGTCTCGTCGCGCTGCTCGGCATGAGCGCGTCGCGCCGTGGCGCGGGCGCGCCGGCGCTGTCCGCCGCGGTCGTCGTCCTCCTCCTGCTCGACCCGTGGCTCGCCCGCAGCTACGGCTTCGCGCTGTCGACGCTCGCGACGCTCGGCCTCCTGCTCTTCGTGCGGCCGTGGGCGCGGGCGATCAACGCCCGGCTCCCCCGGCGCCTGCACGTCGTCGGCCCGGCCGTCGCCATCCCCGTCGCCGCGCATCTCGCGTGCGCCCCGGTCGTCGTCCTCCTCCAGGGCTCGGTGAGCACGGTGAGCGTGCTCGCCAACCTCGTCGCCGCCCCGCTCGTCGCCCCGACGACGGTCGCCGGCGTCCTCACCGCACTCGTCGCGCTGCTCTCCCCGAGCCTCGCGTCGTGGCCCGCCTGGCTGGCCGGCCTGCCGGCGCTGGGCATCGCCCGCGTCGCCCGGGTCAGCGCGGACGTGCCCGGAGGATCCGTCGACTGGCCGGACGGCACCCCGGGGGCGCTCCTGCTCGCCGGCCTCACCGTGCTCGGGCTCCTCGCCGCGCCCTACCTCGGCCACCGGGCCCGCGCGGCGCCGGTGCTCGCGTGCTGCGTCGTCCTCGTCCTCGCCAGCGCCGCCGTCCCCCGGCGGGTGCTCGTCGACGTGCCGGACGACTGGGTGATGGCGGCCTGCGACGTCGGCCAGGGCGACGCGCTGGTCCTCGCCACCGGGCCGGGTCGCGCGGTGCTCGTCGACGTCGGCCCGGACCCCGCCGCGGTCGACAGCTGCCTGTCCCGGCTCGGCGTGCGCCGGCTGGACGCGGTCGTGCTGACCCACCTGCACGCCGACCACGTCGGCGGTCTCACCGGCGCGCTCGACGACCGGCCCACCCAGCGGCTGCTCGTGTCGCCGGTGCGCGACCCCGAGGACGCGGACCGCGAGGTGCGGGCGGAGGCACGGCGCCGCGGCATCGCCGTGAGCGAGGTCGTCGCCGGCGACCGGCTGAGCCTCGGCCCGGTGACCGGCAGCGTGTGGTGGCCGGCCCGCCGGATCACCGAGGGCTCGGTGCCCAACAACGCCTCGCTGGTGCTGCGACTGCGGATCGGCGAGGTCGACGTGCTGCTGCTCGGCGACATCGAGCGCGAGGCCGGGCACGCGATCCTCCTCGCGCTGCGCCGAGACCCCGTGATGTCCGCAGCGGTGGCCGACGTCGACGTCCTCAAGGTCGCCCACCACGGCTCGGCGAACGTCGACGAGGACCTCATGGCGGCCGTGGCCGCACCGGACGCCCTCATCAGCGTCGGTGCGGACAACGACTACGGCCACCCCGCCCCGCCCCTGCTCGCGCTCCTCGCCCGCACCGGCACGCGGGTCTGGCGCACCGACGTCGACGGCCTGCTCGTCGTCGTGCCCGACGGCGACGGCGCAGCGGTGGCCTCGCTCCCGTGAGGGCAGGACCGCGAGCGAGAGCCCGCCGCGACCTCCCGACCGCGAGATCAGCTCTCGAAGCGGGGGGCGAGGGTCACCGCGACGGTGCCCGGCCCGACGTGCGCGCCGATGACCGCGCCGAGCTCGACGACGCGGGGCTGCTCCTCGAGCGACGCCGCGAGGTGATCGCACAGCGTCTGGGCCCGCTCGTCGGCGTCGAGGTGGTGCACGGCGACGTCGAGCGTCGCCCCGCTCGCCCGGATGCGCCCCGCCCGCTCGAGGCAGATCGCCTCGAGCCGGCCCAGTGCCCGCCCCGCGGTGCGCACGCGCTCCAGCGGCTGGACCGCGCCGTCACGGACCTCGAGGATCGGCTTGATCGCCAGCGCGGACCCGAGCAGCGCCTGGGCGCCCCCGATCCGCCCGCCGCGGCGCAGGTGCTCGAGGGTGTCGACGTAGACGACGACCTCGCTGGCCGCGGTGACCCGGCGGGCCGCCGCCTCGCACGCGTCGAGGTCGGCGCCCGCCGCGGCGAGGACGGCGGCCTCCTCGGCCGCCACCCCCAGCGGACGGGCGATGGTCTGGGTGTCGACGACACGCACGGGCACGGGCGAGTCGACGGCGGCGCTCGCCGCCGCGTCGACGGTCCCCGACAGCGCCGAGGAGAGGTGCACCGACACGATCGCGTCGGCCCCCTGCTCGACGAGCCGCTCGTAGGCCTCGAGGAAGACGTGGGGGGTGGGCCGCGACGTCGAGACCGGCGAGCGCCGGCGCATCGACTGCGCGAGGAGCCCGGGGGCGAGCGTGCCGTCGGTGTGCGACACCCCGTCGACGACGACCTGGAGCGGCACCGTCGTCACCGACCCACGACCCGCCAGGACGGCGGTGGAGTCGGTGACGACGGCGACCGGGGGCATCGGGGCCGGCCCGCCCGACGTTGACGAGCTTCGGGGCGCGCAAGACGGCCGGGCGCCCGGGGGGGGCCCCCCCCCCCGCCCCCCCCGGGCGGCGGCCCCCCCGGCCCCCCCCCCCCCCCCCCCCCCGGCGGGGGGGGGGGGGGGGCCCCCCCGGCGACCGGGGTCATCGGCTCAGGCCGGCACGACGTTGACGAGCTTCGGGGCGCGCACGACGACGGTACGCACACCCCCTTCGATCAGGCTCGCGACCTTCGGGCTGGCGAGCGCCAGCTCGCGCAGCTCGTCCTCGCCGATGTCGCTGGGCACCTCGAGACGGTCCTTGACCTTGCCGCGCACCTGCACGACGCAGGTGACGGTCTCCTCGACGAGGCGCGACGGGTCGGCCTGCGGGAAGGCCTCGTGGGCGAGCGAGCCCTCGTGACCCAGGCGCGACCACAGCTCCTCGGCGATGTGCGGCGCGAGCGGGGCGACCATGAGCACGATCGCCTCGGCCGCCTCGCGGGGCACACCGCCCTCGATCTTCGTCAGCGCGTTGTTGAGCTCGGTGAGCCGGGCGATCGCGGTGTTGAAGCCCAGCCCCGCGTAGTCGGCGCGCACCGCGTCGATCGTGCGGTGCAGGACGGCCGCGGTCGCGTCGTCCAGCGGGGCGTCGACGACGGTGACCTCGCCGCTCTCCTCGTCGACGACGTTGCGCCACAGCCGCTGCAGGAAGCGCTGCGGGCCGACGACGGCACGGGTGTCCCACGGCTTGCTCTGCTCGAGCGGGCCCAGACCCATCTCGTAGAGCCGGAAGGTGTCCGCGCCGTACGTCTCGTACATCTCATCGGGGCTGACCATGTTCTTCAGCGACTTGCCGATCTTGCCGAACTCGCGGGTCACCGGCTGGCCCTGCCAGGTGAAGGTGCCGTCGGGCCCCTCCTCGACCTCGCGCGCCTCGACCGGCTGGTCCCGGGCGTCGCGGTACGCGGCGGCCTGGATGTAGCCCTGGCTGAAGTACGTGCGGAAGGGCTCCGAGGAGCTGACGTGACCGAGGTCGTGGAGCACCTTGTGCCAGAAGCGGGCGTAGAGCAGGTGCAGCACCGCGTGCTCGACGCCGCCGACGTAGAGGTCGACGCCACCGGGGTCACGGGTGCCGGCGGGCGCGCCCGCGACCGGCTCGGGCCGCGGGCCCATCCAGTACCGCTCGTTCTCGGGGTCGACGAGGGCCTGGCCGTTCGCCGGGTCGAGGTAGCGCAGGTAGTACCAGCACGAGCCGGCCCACTGCGGCATGACGTTGGTGTCGCGGCGGAAGCGGCGCGGGCCGCGCCCGTCGCCGAGGTCGAGCTCGACGCTCACCCAGTCGGCGTCGCGGGCGAGGGGCGGCTCGGGCTCGCTGCCGGCGTCGTCGGGGTCGTAGGTGCGCGGGCTGTAGTCCGGCACGTCCGGCAGCTCGACGGGGAGCTGGTCCTCGGGCACCCCGTAGGCGATGCCGTCCTCGTCGAAGAGGACGGGGAAGGGCTCGCCCCAGTAGCGCTGACGGGCGAAGAGCCAGTCGCGCAGCTTGTAGGTGACCGCGCCCTCGCCCAGGCCCTTGCCCTCGAGCCAGGTCGTGATGCTCTCCTTGGCCTCGGCGACGCCGAGCCCGTCGAGGGAGATCTCGTCGTTGCTCGAGTTGATGGCCGGGCCATCGCCGGTGAAGGCGGTCGACTCGTCGTGGTCGGCCGGGGGCTGCACGGTGCGCACGACCGGCAGCTCGAAGGCGGTCGCGAAGTCCCAGTCGCGCTCGTCCTGGGCGGGCACGGCCATGATCGCGCCGGTGCCGTAGCCCATGAGGACGTAGTCGGCGACGAAGACGGGCACGCGCGTGCCGGTGACGGGGTTGGTCGCCCAGCCACCGGTGAAGACGCCGGTCTTCTCCTTGCCCTCGGCCTGGCGCTCGAGATCGGTCTTCGCCGCGGCCTGGGCGCGGTAGGCGGCCACCGCCTCGCCGGGGCTGCCCGCTCCCCCGGTCCACGCGTCCCGCGTGCCCTCGGGCCAGCCGCCCTCGGGGACGAGCTCGTCGACGAGCGGGTGCTCAGGGGCGAGGACCATGAAGGTCGCGCCGAAGAGGGTGTCGGGCCGGGTCGTGAAGACCTCGATCCCGGTGCCGGCGGCGCCGTCGACGGGGAAGGTCACCCGCGCGCCCTGGCTGCGCCCGATCCAGTTGCGCTGCATGATCTTGACCTTCTCGGGCCAGTCGACCCCGTCGAGGTCGTCGGCGAGCCGGTCGGCGTACTCGGTGATCCGCATGACCCACTGGCGCAGGTTGCGCTTGAAGACCGGGAAGTTGCCGCGGTCCGAGCGGCCCTCGTTCGTGACCTCCTCGTTGGCGAGCACGGTGCCCAGCCCCGGGCACCAGTTGACCTGGGCCTCGACGCTCTGCACGAGACGCCGGGCGTCGAGCAGGTCGGCGCGCTCGACGTGCGAGAGGTCGTCCCAGCCGCGGCCGTCGTCGGCCGGGAGCGGGCGACGCCCGCTGCGGTACTCCTCGACGAGGTCGGCGATCGGCCGGGCCCGCCCGGTGCCGCCGTCCTCGCGCGGGGCGTCGGCGTCGTACCAGGAGTTGAAGATCTGCAGGAAGATCCACTGCGTCCAGCGGTAGTAGTCGGGGTCGATCGTGCGGATCGCCCGACGGTCGTCGTGGCCGAGACCGAGACGGCGCAGCTGGCGCGCCATGATCGCGATGTTCGCCTCGGTCGTCGTGCGCGGGTGCTGACCGGTCTGCACCGCGTACTGCTCGGCCGGCAGCCCGAAGGCGTCGTAGCCCAGGCAGTGCAGGACGTTCTTGCCGAGCATGCGGTTGTAGCGCGCGACGACGTCGGTGGCGATGTAGCCCAGCGGGTGGCCGACGTGCAGCCCCGCCCCGCTGGGGTAGGGGAACATGTCGAGGACGAGCAGATGACCCTCCGGGTGGGCGGCGACGCCCTCCGGGTCGGCCCAGGGGCCGGCGGGGTTGGCCGCGTGGAAGGTGCCCTCGCGCTCCCACCGGTCCTGCCAGGAGAGCTCGATCTGGTCGGCGAGTGCGGCCGTGTAACGGTGCGGGGTCTGGCTCATCGGTCCTTGTCTCTCGCGATCGTCAGCGGGCACGGGAGCCCGACATGTCAGGGTACCGGCCGTGCGCCGGCCCCCTTCGCCGCGCCCACGACGACGAGCGGCGAAGGGGGGTCAGTCCCGCGCCCGCTCGAGGGCGTCGGTGACGCCGGGCTCGACGGGCCCGAGGACCGGGTCGCGCCGGGTGATGACGTCGGCGGCGGCCTTGACGTTCGCGAGCACCTCGCGCTGGCGACCGGCCGACCACGTGCCGCCCCACCGCCGGGCCGTCTCGTCGCCGACGGCGTCGACGGGCAGCCCGACTGCCCGGCAGACCGCGACGACGCGGGGCACGTGGTAGCCCTGCGAGACGACCGTCGCGCTGCTCACCTGGAAGACCCGCTTGGCCCGCACGCACGTGTCGTAGCTGTCCAGCCCCGCGTAGTCGAGGACAACCCGGTCTCGGTCGACCCCGCGGTCGACGAGGTAGTCGCGCATCGCGCTCGGCTCGTCGTAGTCGTGGCTGCGGTTGTCACCGCTGACGAGGACGACCTCGACCTTGTCCTCGCGGACGAGCTCGGCCGCGATGTCGAGCCGCGCCTGGAGGAAGGGGCTCGGCGACCCGTCCGGCGCCAGCCCGGCACCGAGGACGATCGCGACGGGGTGCCGTGGCACGTCCTGCGCGGTGTAGAGGTGCCCGGAGGACGAGCGGGCCACCCAGAGGTTGGGCCCGCCGACGACGAGCGCGACGAGGAGCACGAGCCCGCCGGCGGCGAGCAGCAGCCGTCGCCGGGTCATCGCTGCCCCCGGGCGTGGCGCAGGGCCCCGACGACGACGAGGGTCTGGGCCAGCAGGTACGGGACCATGACGCGGACCCCGGCGGCCGGCACGGGCGCGACGAAGGCGTCGCGCGCGAGCACCGTGTCGCTGAGCACGAAGAGCGACGAGCCGGTGCCGAGCACGACGTCCTGCGTCGACCACGCGGCCAGGCTCGTCGCGCCGATGACCGCCATGTACGCGGCGACCGGTGCGGCTGCGGGCAGCCCGCCCTCTGCTGCGAGCGCCGGCAGCACCTCGCGGCTCGACCACAGGCACCCGGCGAGCACGAGACCGCCCGGCAGGACCCAGGCCGTGCGGTGCAGACCCATCCGGCGGGTCGCGTCGAGGTAGGCGAGGTGGCCGAGCAAGAAGCTCGTCAGCCCGCCGAGGAAGTACCCGCGCTGCTCGCCCCGCAGCAGGGCGACGTCGCCGACGAGGCCGAGCCCCAGCCCGCCGAGCACGCTGCGGCCCCACGGTCGCTCGTGCAGACCGGAGGCGAGGGCCGCCGAGCCGAGCGCCAGCATCGCGCCCGGCTTGGCGACGACCTCGGCGCGGCGGTGCCGGGCGGCGACGGCGACCCAGTCGGCGGCGACGGCTCCCGCGGTGAGCGTCCACAGCGCGGCACGGCGGCTGGGTCGGGTCATGGCGCGCACCCTACGGCGTGCGGAAGATCGTGCGGTGCCACTCCTTGTGCGCCGCCCCGGTGATGTCGGTCATCACGTGCTTGACCTGCGTGTACTCCTCGAAGGAGTAGTGCGACATGTCCTTGCCGAAGCCGGACTGCTGGAAGCCGCCGTGCGGCATCTCGCTGATGATCGGGATGTGGTCGTTGACCCACACGCAGCCCGCCGAGATCTCGCGGGTCGCCCGCCCGGCGCGGTAGACGTCGCGCGTCCACACCGACGCCGCGAGCCCGTAGACCGAGTCGTTGGCCAGCGCGATCGCCTCGTCGTCGTCGGCGGCCGGCAGCACCGCGAGGACGGGCCCGAAGACCTCGTCTCGCACGATCTCGCTGTCCGCCGGGGCCCCGGTGACCAGGGTCGGCCGGTAGTACGCGCCGCGGGCGAGCTCGCCGGACGTCGGGGCCTCTCCCCCGGTGACGACCCGGGCGTACCCCTTCGCCCGCTCGACCATCGCCGCCACGCGGTCGCGGTGCTCCACCGAGACGAGGGATCCGAGGTCGGTCGCCTCGTCCCGGGTCGGCCCGAGGACGACCCGCTCGTAGAGCTCGGCGACCCCGTCGACGAAGGCGTCGTGGAGGCTCTCGTGGACGATCGCCCGCGTCGCGGCCGTGCAGTCCTGCCCGGAGTTGATGAGGGACCCGGCGACGGCGCCGTGGATCGCGGCGTCGAGGTCGGCGTCCTCGAGGACGACGAAGGGGGCCTTGCCCCCGAGCTCGAGGTGGACCCGCTTCGCGGTCGTCGCCGCCGCCTCGAGCACGGTGCGCCCGACCCGGGTCGAGCCGGTGAAGGACACCATGTCGACGTCACGGTGCCGCAGCAGGTGCGAGCCGGCGTCGGCGCCGCGCCCGGTGACGACGTTGACCACCCCGGCGGGCACCCCGGCCTCGAGGAAGGCCTCGGCGAAGAGCAGCGAGGTCGTCGGGGTGAGCTCGGAGGGCTTGAGGACGATGGTGTTGCCGGCCGCGATGGCGGGCAGGACCTTCCACGCGGCCATCTGCAGCGGGTAGTTCCACGGGGCGATCGAGCCGACGACGCCGATCGGCTCGCGGCGGATCGCCGACGTGTGGTCGGGGCTGTACTCGCCGCTCGCCAGGCCCGAGAGGTGACGCGCGGCGCCGGAGAAGAAGGCGACGTTGTCGACGGTGCCCGGCACGTCGAACTCGCGCGAGAGCCGGATCGGCTTGCCGCACTGGGCCGTCTCGGCCTGGGCGAGCTCCTCGGCGCGGTCGTCGAGCACCCGCGCGGTGCGGGCGAGCAGGTCCGAGCGCTCGCCCGGCGTCGTGCGCGACCACGTCGCGAAGGCGCTCCGGGCGGCCGCGACCGCGTGGTCGACGTCCCGCGGCGAGGCGAGGTCGACGACGTCGAGCACCTCGCCGGTCGAGGGGTCGACGAGGTCGATCTGCTCGCCCGAGCCCCGGCGACGGGTGCCGTCGACGATCTGGTGCATGTCTGCTCCTTGCCCGACCTCAGCCCGGCGGGCCGACGGTCAGCTCGTGGTGGTCACCGACCCGGACGAAGCCGAGCCGGTCGTAGTAGGGCTCGACCATGCCGGCGGGCGTGCGCACGAGCCGGTAGCCGTCGGTGCGGAAGGGGCCGTGCGGCCCGAAGACGACCTCGCCCGGGCTGCGGTCGCGGTAGCGCAGCGTGACGTAGTCGAGCAGGACCTGCGCCACGCCGTCGCCCTCGTCGCGCACGACGACGACGCCGACGGTCTCGTCGCCGGTGAGCACGAGGTAGGCGGCGTCGTGGGCGAAGGGGTCGTGGACGAAGCCAGGGGTGAAGCGGCGGATGTCGGCCTCGTGGACGCGCAGGACGTGGCGCAGGTAGGCGTCGTCGCCGTCGACCTGGAGCACCTGGTAGGCCCGCTCGTCGTGGCGGTCCCGCCAGCCCCGCACGAGGTAGACGACGTTGATGACGGCCAGGACGACGTTGAGCCCGACCATCGGCCACACGCCGACCGCGGCGTTGTACCCGATGAGCACGAGGCAGCCGAGCAGGTTGATCCAGCGCAGCCGGTGCAGGTTGGTCTGCAGGAGCGAGACGACGAGCACGGCGGAGCCGAGCCAGCCGATGACCTCCAGCGCCGTGCTGCTCATGGGCCGCAGGCTAGCGGGCGCCCGGCCGCGGCCGGGTCAGGTGCGGCGAGGCGTGGCGAAGGGGGGTCACCACGACGACCCAGCGGCGCTCACGACCTGGGCCTGGGTCGCTGGGCCGTCCCAGGTGCGCACGTCGTCGACGTGGCCGGCCCAGCCGGCGTGGCCGTGACCGGCCCCGACGAGGAGGTCGCCGACGTCGGCCAGCACCGGGACGGGCGACGAGCTCGTCCGCAGGGTCGACCCGATCGACCGCTCGTCGCTCTCGTGCATGACGTCGAGCCGCAGCTGGGGGCCGCCGGTCGCGCCCGGCAGGTAGGTGATGCCGACCGACCACCACCGCCCGGCCCGGGAGGGCTGGGCCGGGGCGTCGTCGACGACCCGGGCGAGCTCGGAGCCGCCGGCTCCGTGCAGCACAGCCTCGAAGCGGTCGGCCGCGGCGTCGCGGCGCACGGAGAGGGTGCCCGCCCCCTCGGCGGTCGTCACCGGCACGACCAGGGCCGTCTGGTCGTCGGCACCCGCGGCCCGCAGCCAGGCGGAGACGGTGAAGCCGGTGCTGGCGTCGAGACCGGTCCGGGCCCGCGCCCCCGTCGTCGCGCGCGGGGCGAGGGCGTCGGTGAGCGAGTCGGTGGGCACCCCCCGCGCCGGCCGGACGACCCGCTCCACCGGCGCGCTGCCGTCGCCGCGGGCGGCGGTCGTCAGGGCCGGACCACCCTCGACCTCGTTGTCGACGCGGTAGCCGGTCGTCGTGCGCACGGGCCGCATGGCGTAGGCGGCGGACACGTCGCTCAGCCGACCGTGCAGCGCGAACCACGCGGTGTCGGGGTGCGTGACGCCGGCGGCGTCGACCGCCCGGGCCTGCAGCTCGACGAGAGAGGCGTCGACAGGACGCGTCAGGGTGATCGGTCGTCCCGGGTAGGGCGTCGTCGTCCACGGGCCGACGATGCCGTTGACGCGCCAGCGGTAGGCGATCTCACGATCGGTGCGAGGCGCCGTGATCGTCCACGTCTGCGAGGAGTGGACGGGCACGACCGAGCCGTGGCGCGCCGACCCGCTGATGCTCGCCGAGCGCAGCACGGTGAAGGGGCACTCCGGGGACCAGCCCGACCACGCCCCCGTCGCGTCCTGCACCCGCCATCGCGCGGTGTGCTGGCCGTCGGTGAGCGTCGGCGACAGCCCGGCCGAGACGGTGGACCCGCTGGCGACGTGCGTCGACCCGCCGGGCACCGTCCGGGCCGAGACCCGCTGCCGGGGCCAGGCGTCCCAGATCTCCAGGCGGGCACGGACGGCGTCGCCGTCGGCGTCGGAGAGACGCACCGCGAGCCGCTGGGCGGAGGAGGGGCGCAGCACCTCCTTCCACCGGGTGGCAGCCAGGCAGCTGCGCCCGGCGACGGTCATGCCGTCGCCCCATCCCGGCGTCCGCGGGCTCGAGGCGGCGGCCGACGACGACGCGCGGGTCTCGGGCGCGGCCGCGGCGGGCGTGGCGAGGGCAGCCGGCACGGCGAGCGCACCGACGAGCAGGAGGGGGACGAGGCGGGGGCTGCGAGCGCGTGCTCGCCGACGTGGCATGCGCACAGTGTCCACGAGGCGACGTCGTCGTGCGGCCGGACGCACGAAGACCCGGACCGATCCGGTCCGGGTCTTCGTCTCACGGGTGGAGCTGAGGGGATTCGAACCCCTGACCCCCTCCATGCCATGGAGGTGCGCTACCAACTGCGCTACAGCCCCGAGCGTGATGCTCGCGCCCCCTGTGGGGACTGCGGAATAGTACCCATGCCTACCCCTTCGCCACCAAATCGAGCGGTCAGGCGATGACGCTCTCGGCCGCTGTCGCGTCCGGTGGGGCCCCGACGTTCCACTCGACGACGCGCCATCCGGCGCGTCCCTCCTCGAGCAGCGCCCAGTGGCAGTTGCGCAGCCCGCCCAGCGCGAGCCAGGCCTGCTGCTGGTCGAGGCCGACGAGGTCGACGACGAGGGTGCGGCCGGTGACCCCGTGGGTCGCGAGGACGACGCACTCGCCCGGCGCCATGGTCGCGACGACCTCCGAGACCGCGGCCCGGGAGCGCTCGGCGACGTCGGCGACGCTCTCGCCGTGGCCGCCGCGCACGAAGTCCTCGCCGCTCAGCAGGCGCTCGGCGTCCTCGGGGTAGCGCTCGCGCACCTCGGCCCCGGTGAGGCCCTGCCAGTCGCCGGCGTGGATCTCGCGCAGCCGCTCGTCGAGGGTGATCGGCACGCCGCACGCCTGCGCGACGTCACGACCGGTCACCTGAGCCCGGAGCAGGTCCGAGGCGACGACCCGCGAGGGCTGCAGCGCGACGAGCGCCTGCGCGGCCGCGCGGGCCTGCGCGTGCCCCCGCTCGGAGAGCTCGTGATCGAGCTGGCCCTGCCAGATCCCGCGCGCGTTGGAGTCGGTCTCGCCGTGCCGGAGCACGACGAGACGACGCGGCCGGCTCACGAGGGGTCGGTGGTCTCGTCCGGGGCGCCGGCGGCCGGCGACCCCGTCTGCAGGTCGAGGACCGGGCAGTCGCGCCAGAGCCGCTCGAGCTCGTAGTAGGCGCGCTCCTCCTCGTGCTGGACGTGCACGACGACGTCGCCGAAGTCGAGCAGGACCCAGCGCGACTCGCGGGCCCCCTCGCGGCGGAGGCGCTTCGCGCCGACGTCGCGCAGGGCGTCCTCGACGGCGTCGACGATGGAGGCGACCTGGCGCTCGTTGTCCGCGGAGACGATGAGGAAGATGTCGGTCAGGGGCATCTGCCCGCTGACGTCGAGGGCGACGACCGACTCGGCGATCTTGTCCTCGGCGGCACGGGCGGCGACGGTGGCGAGCTCGACGGCTCGGGTGCTGGCAGTCACGAGGTGGTGGGCTCCCCATCAGTGGGTCGGGTGTAGAGGGCGTACTTGTTGATGTACTGGACGACGCCGTCCGGCACGAGGTACCAGACCGGCTCGCCCTCGGCGACGCGGTCACGGCAGTCCGTCGAGGAGATCGACATGGCGGGCACCTCCTGGAGGGTGACCCGGTCCTGCGGCAGCCCCGACTCGCTGAGCTCGTAGCCGGGGCGGGTGACGCCGACGAAGTGCGCGAGCTCGAAGAGCTCGTCGGCATCCTTCCACGACAGGAT
Organism: Janibacter melonis; assembly: GCF_020567375.1. Taxonomy (GTDB): domain Bacteria; phylum Actinomycetota; class Actinomycetes; order Actinomycetales; family Dermatophilaceae; genus Marihabitans; species Marihabitans melonis. The sequence continues at coordinate 645,856 of NZ_JAJBZM010000001.1, forward strand.
CTGCGCGAGCGCATCGGCGCCGGTGATGAAGAAGAGCTCGTCGTCCGGTCGTGCGGCGCGCAGGTCGCGCAGGGTGTCGATGGTGAAGGTCGGTCCGTCGCGGTCGATGTCGACCCGGCTCACGGTGAAGCGCGGGTTGCTCGCGGTGGCGACGACCGTCATGAGGTAGCGGTGCTCGGGCGGGCTGACCGTGCGCTCCGCCTTCTGCCAGGGCTGCCCGGTGGGGACGAAGACGACCTCGTCGAGGTCGAGCAACGACTGCGCCTCCGAGGCCGCGACGAGGTGCCCGTGGTGGATGGGGTCGAAGGTCCCACCCATGACGCCGAGGCGCATGGTCAGTGCTGGCCCGGGCCCTCGTGGGGGGTGTCGTGGTCGTGCGCGCCGGGGGCGTGCTCGGTCGTGTGCGGCACCTTGTTCGCGGTGTTGCGGAAGGACCACAGCGACCCGAGCATGAAGGCGAAGACCGCGAGCGCGATGCCACCGAAGCCCCAGTGGCTGAAGGGCAGCTCGATGTGGTGCTCGGGGGCGGCCTCGGCGGCGTACGAGACGAAGGTGCTCAGCATGGCCCCAGCCTACCGGGCCCCGCGCCCGGCCCGCCCCGCGGCGTCGTCGGCCCGACTTGTCCACCGTCGTCGTGCACAGGGGTGTGCACGGCGACGAGGTCATGGGCCTCTCGCTGGGGACAACCCGGGTCCGTCCACCGTTCGTCGACCGGGCGCCCGGCGCGGTTGCCCCGTCGCGGTACCCAGGAGTAGACAAGCGGGTGCACCCAAGCCCGGCGCCCCCCTTCGCCCGGGGGCCTGGGCGGCAACGGGTCCCAGGGATAACGCACCTGCACCGGCGCGCGAGCGCGACGACGGCCTCCGGGCTGCCGGGTGACCGCAGGGACGGACCCCGGGGGCTCGACTCGGATCGCCCGGCGCCCCGCGCCGCCGCACGTCACCGCGGAGCCCACCCGGCCGGCTGGTCCGACGGCGCGAGGGCCCCTTCGAGACGATCGAAGGGGCCCTCGGCGCGTCGTCCGCGCGGGTCAGCGCACGTGGCCCTCGCCCTCGACGACCCACTTCGTCGTCGTCAGCTCGGGCAGCGCCATCGGCCCCCGGGCGTGCAGCTTCTGGGTCGAGATGCCGATCTCGGCACCGAAGCCGAACTCGCCCCCGTCGGTGAAGCGGGTGCTCGCGTTGACGAGCACGGCGGCCGCGTCGACCTCGGCGACCCAACGGCGCGACGCGCCGCGGTCCTGGGTGACGATCGCCTCGCTGTGACCCGAGCCGAAGCGCCGCACGTGCTCGAGCGCCGCGTCGAGGTCGTCGACGACGGCGACGCTCATCTCGAGGCCGTGGTACTCGGTGGCGTAGTCCTCGTCGGTCGCCGGCTCCGTCGGCACGTCGCCGGCGAGGGCCGCCGTGGCGGGGTCGACGTGCAGGCGCACCCCGGCGTCGCACAGCTGACGAAGGGCGACCGGCAGGAAGTCCGCGGCGACGGCGCGGTGGACGAGGAGCGACTCGGCGGCGTTGCACACGCTCGGCCGGTGGGTCTTGGCGTTGATCGTGATCGCCCGCGCCTGCTCGAGGTCGGCGGCCGCGTCGACGTAGACGTGGCAGTTGCCGATGCCGGTCTCGATGACCGGCACGGTCGAGCCGAGGACGACGGACTGGATGAGGCCCGCTCCCCCGCGCGGGATGAGCAGGTCGACGAGCCCGCGGGCCCGCATGAGGGCTGTGACCGACCCGTGCCCGCCCTCGAGCAGCTGCACGGCGTCGGCGGGCAGCCCGACCGTCGTCAGCGCCGAGCGCATGACGTCGACGAGGACGCGGTTGCTGCTCGCCGCGGCGCTGCCGCCGCGCAGGATGACGGCGTTGCCGGACTTCAGCCCGAGACCGGCGGCGTCGACGGTGACGTTGGGACGGGCCTCGTAGATCATCCCGACGACGCCCATCGGCACGCGGACCTCGCGGATCTGCAGCCCGTTGGCCAGGGTCGAGCCGCGCACGACCTCGCCGACCGGGTCGGGCAGCCCCGCGACGTCGCGCAGCGCCTGGGCGACCGCGGCGACCCGCTCCGGGTCGAGACGCAGGCGGTCCTGCAGGCTCTGCGCCATGCCCTGCGAGCGGCCGCGCTCGACGTCCTCGGAGTTGGCGGCGACGACCTGCTCGCTCGCCGCGTCGAGGGCGTCGGCGAGCGCGTGGAGGGCGGCGTCTTTCTCGGCGCGGGTGAGCAGGGCGAGACGGCGGGCGGCGACGCGAGAGCGGGTGGCGAGCGCGGTGACGAGCTCGACGTCCTCGGGGCTGGCCTGCGCCGGTCCGGCGGTCGTGGCGGTCATGACGACAAATCTAGGCGACGACGGCGCTCAGCCGGTCGGGTCGTCCGACCGGCGACCGGTCGACGCGCCCGGGGCGGGTCCCGCCGGGTCCGGGGCGGGTCCCGCCGGGTCCGGGGCGGCCTCGCCCGCTCCCCCCGCACCGGGTCGCGCGGGCGGCTGGTAGCCCGTCGGGAAGCACTCGATGACGCTCGGGTCGAGCGGTCGGTGCTCCTGCCGGCGCGCCTCCTCCGCGCGCCGCCGTGAGCGCACGACGAGGACGACGAGGGCCACGACCGCCACGAGCACGACGAGCAGGCCGGCGAGGAGCGGCAGGACGAGGGCTGCGGACATCGGGGCTCCTCGGGGACGGTCGCGTGGGCGGACGGTGTCCATGGTGCGCCCTCGCAGTGCCAAGATGGGCCGGTGAGCACGACGATCCTGTCCATCCAGTCCTCGGTCGCCTACGGCCACGTCGGCAACTCCGCCGCCGTCTTCCCCATGCAGCGCCTCGGCGTCGAGGTGTGGCCGGTCTCGACGGTGGTCTTCAGCAACCACACCGGGTACGGCCAGTGGCGCGGCCCGATGCTGCCGGCCGACGACGTGCGCGAGGTCATCACCGGCGTCGGCGAGCGCGAGGCCTTCCCCGAGGTCGACGCGGTGCTGTCCGGCTACCAGGGCGGCACCCAGATCGGTGACGTCGTCCTCGACGCCGTCGCCCAGGTCAAGGCGGCCAACCCCGACGCGATCTACGCGTGCGACCCCGTGATGGGCAACGCGAAGTCGGGCTGCTTCGTCCACCCCGACATCCCCGTGCTCCTGCGCGAGCGCGTCGTGCCGCAGGCCGACCTCATCACGCCCAACCAGTTCGAGCTCGGCTTCCTCACCGGCACCGAGCCCGACGACATGGAGAGCACGCTCGCCTCCGTCGACGCCGCCCGCGCGATGGGCCCCTCGACGGTGCTCGTCACCTCGGTGCTCCAGCCCGACCGCCCCGACGACACCATCGAGATGCTCGCGGTGCACGGCGACGGGGCCTGGGTCGTGCGCACCGAGCACCTGCCGATCAAGTGCAACGGCTCCGGCGACGTCACCGCCGCCCTCTTCACCACCCACCTGCTGCAGACCGGTGACCCGGCCCTCGCCCTCGGCCGCACCGCCTCGAGCGTGTGGGACCTCGTCAAGACCACCCTCGACTCCGGCCGCCGCGAGCTCCAGCTCGTCCAGGCCCAGGAGCACCTCGCCGCGCCCCGGATGCAGTTCGAGGTCACCCGCGTGCGCTGAGCCGCGAGACGCACCGCAGGACAGCGCGAAGGGGGAGCCGACCGGCTCCCCCTTCGTCATGGGTCGATGACGGCCAGGGGATGCGGCCAGGACCGGGATACCCCGGGCCGACCGGGACACCTCGGGGTGACCGGGACGTGTCCCGGTCAGAGCCGGGTGTCCCGGTCGCCGGCCGGTTGCCCGGCCACGACGGGCGAAGGGGTGCCCGCGCCGGTCAGCGGGGGTGGAGCGCCAGGTGGTCGCGGTGGATGACCTCGCGCTCGTACTCGGGCCCGAGGTCGGCGGCGATCTCCTTCGTCGAGCGCCCGAGCATGAGCGGCAGCTCGACCGAGCCGTAGTTGCTCAGGCCGCGACCGAGGACCGTGCCGTCGGGGCCGACGACGTCGACGGGGTCGCCGTCGACGAAGCTGCCCCGCACCTCGACGATGCCCGCGGGCAGCAGCGACTTGCCGCGCTGGGTGAGGGCCGTGACGGCGCCGGCGTCGACGACGAGCTCGCCGCGCGAGGTCGTCGCGTGCTGCAGCCACCACGTGCGCGGGGCCCGGCGCCGCTGCGCGGGCACGAAGACGGTGCCGACGTCCTCGCCGGCCAGGGCCGGTGCGACGTCGGCGGCCGAGGCGAGCATCGCGGTGATGCCGGCTGCGCCCGCGATCGAGGCGGCCTCGACCTTCGTCTGCATGCCGCCGGTGCCCACGCGTGAGCCGCGCGCGCTGACGTCGACGGCGTCGAGCTCCTCGCGGCCGCGCACGACGGGGATGCGGCGAGCGCCCGGACGCCCGGGCTTGTCGGTGTAGAGCGCGTCGACGTCGGTGAGCAAGAGCAGCGCGTCGGCGCCGACGAGATGGGCGACGAGGGCGGCGAGCCGGTCGTTGTCGCCGAAGCGGATCTCGCTCGTCGCGACGGTGTCGTTCTCGTTGATGACCGGCAGGATCCCCAGCGTGAGCAGCCGGTCGAGGGTGCGCCGCGCGTTCGTGTAGTGGGTGCGCCGGGTCGTGTCGTCGGCCGTCAGCAGCACCTGCCCGACGGTCAGCCCGTGCCGGCGGAAGGCCTGGTCGTACGCGGCGACGAGCGCCCCCTGGCCGACGCTGGCCGCCGCCTGCTGGGTCGCGAGGTCGCGCGGGCGCGACGGCAGGCCGAGCGGCCCGAGACCGGCCGCGATCGCCCCGGAGGAGACGAGGACGACCTGCGCGCCGAGCGCGACGCGGCCGGCCAGGGCGTCGACGACGCCTCGGAGCCGGTCGAGGTCGAGGTGCCCGCCGTCGGCCGAGGTGAGCGAGGACGAGCCGACCTTGACGACGACCCGTCGCGAGGACGCGACCCGCTCACGGGCCTGCTCGTCGGTGACCTCCAGCGGCGTCACGGTGCTCCTCGGGTCCGGGCGTCGGGGACGCGCCCCAGTCTGCGGCCTGTGGCCGCGTCAGTCCTCGTCGGTCCAGTGACCGGCACGGCGCTCGGCCGCGAGCTCCTCGCGGGCCGCGCTCTGGGCGTCCTTGCGGGCGTGGAACTCCTCGCGCCGCTCGGCGTTGGTGCGCCGGTCGCTGGGGTCGAGACGCGCGTCGGTGCCACGACCGCCGAGCAGCTCGGCACCGCCGACGAGGGTGGGCTCCCAGTCGAAGACGACGGCGTCGTCCTCGGGGCCGATGAGCACGGTCGAGCCGGCGACGGCGCCGGCCTTGACGAGCTGGTCCTCGACACCGGCGCGCGAGAGCCGGTCGGCGAGGTAGCCCACCGCCTCCTCGTTGCTGAAGTCGGTCTGGCGCACCCACCGAGTCGGGCGCTCGCCGATGACGCGGAAGACCTCGCCGTCGGAGGTGCGCTCGCGCCGCACGACGAAGCCGGAGTCGTCGACCCCCTTCGGGCGCAGGACGACCCGCTGCGGGACGACCTCTCGCTCGATGTCGGCACGCGCCTGCTGCACGTGGCGGGCCAGCGCGAAGGAGAGCTCCTTGAGGCCGGTGTGGGCGACGGCCGAGACCGTGAAGACCTCGAGCCCGCGCTCCTGGAGCATCGGGGTGACCATCTCGGCGAGCTCGTGGGCCTCGGGCACGTCGGCCTTGTTGAGCACGACGACCCGGGTGCGCTCCGAGAGCGGGATGCCGCCGAGGGCGTCGTCGCCGACGTAGGCGGCGAGCTCGGCCTCGATGAGGTCGAGGTCGCTCATCGGGTCGCGGTCGGGCTCGAGGGTCGCGCAGTCGACGACGTGGACGAGCACCGAGCAGCGCTCGACGTGGCGCAGGAACTCCAGGCCCAGGCCCTTGCCCTCGCTCGCGCCGGGGATGAGACCGGGCACGTCGGCGATGGTGTAGCGCATCGAGCCGGCCGTGACGACGCCGAGGTTCGGGACGAGGGTGGTGAAGGGGTAGTCGGCGATCTTCGGTCGCGCCGCCGACAGGACGGACACGAGCGAGGACTTGCCGGCGGAGGGGAAGCCGACGAGCGCGACGTCGGCGAGCGACTTCAGCTCCAGGACGATCTCGGCGCTCTCGCCGGGCTCGCCGAGCAGCGCGAAGCCGGGGGCCTTGCGACGCTGCGAGGCCAGGGCGCGGTTGCCCAGGCCGCCGCGCCCGCCCTGGGCGGCGACGTAGCGGGTGCCCTCGCCGACGAGGTCGGCGAGCACGTCACCGGCGCGGGTCTTGACGACCGTGCCCTCGGGCACGGGCAGGACGAGGTCCTCGCCGGCCGCGCCGTCCTTCTCGTCACCGGCCCCCGGGGCGCCGTTCTTGGCGCGCCGGTGGGGGCTGCGGTGGTAGTCGAGCAGGGTCGTGCTCTGCGTGTCGACGACGAGCACGACGTCACCGCCGTTGCCGCCGTTGCCGCCGTCCGGGCCGCCGAGCGGCTTGAACTTCTCGCGGTGGACCGAGGCCACGCCGTGGCCTCCCTTGCCGGCCTCGACGTGGAGGACGACCCGGTCGACGAAGTTCGTCATCTGCTTCTTCTCCTGGGGGTAGACGAAGGGGGTGGGTCAGCGTGGCGCTGACCCACCCCCTTCGACGTGGTGCCTGCGGGCGATCAGCTGGCGCTGTCCGCGAGGACGATGTTGACGACCTTGCGGCCGCGCTTGGTGCCGAAGTGGACGGTGCCGTCCGCGAGGGCGAACAGCGTGTCGTCGCCACCGCGGCCGACGTTGTCGCCCGGGTGGAAGTGCGTGCCGCGCTGGCGGACGATGATCTCGCCGGTGCCGACGACCTGGCCGCCGAAGCGCTTGACGCCGAGGTACTGGGCGTTGGAGTCACGACCGTTGCGGGTCGAGGATGCACCCTTCTTGTGTGCCATGTCAGGAAGTCCTTCGCTACTCGGTGGCGCTCAGGCCGTGATGTCGGTGATCTTGACCTGGGTGAGCGGCTGGCGGTGGCCCTGACGCTTCTTGTACCCGGTCTTGTTCTTGTACTTCATGATCGTGATCTTCGGGCCCTTCGCGGGACCGACGACCTCGGCCTTGATCGTCACCTTCGCGAGCTTGTCGGCGTCGCTGGTGATGGTGGAGCCGTCGACGAGGAGCAGCGGCTGGAGGTCGACGGCGTCGCCGGCCTCGCCCTTGACGCGGTTGATGAGGATGGTGTCGCCGACGGAGATCTTCTCCTGGCGGCCACCCGCGCGAACGATCGCGTACATCAGTGGGAACTCACTTTCGGTGTGCGTGGCGCGCTCTCTCTGTCTGACCGGCCGACAGTCCACCCGCCCCGCGAAGGGCCGATGGCGTCCGCTCGGTGGACGCACCAAGGGTCAAGAGTACCGGCGGGGCTACCACCGGCCAAACCCGCCCCCGGCAGGGCGGGCCTGGTCACTGCCGGGTCACTCCCCCGCGGTCGGCGGGCCGGCCTCGGAGGTGACCCGCTTGCGCTTGCGGCGCGGCGCGGGCGTCGAGGTCTGCTCGGCCTCGGGCGAAGGGGTGGGCTCGGCCGCGCCGCCCACGGCACCGGCGACGGCCGTGATCGGCTCGCTCGGCGCGGAGGCGGTGAGGTCGACGGCCTGGAGCGTGACCGGGGCGCCGCTGGTGGCGGCACGGCGGCCGCCACGCCGGCGCGGGGCCGGCTCGGGCTCGGGCTCGGGAGCAACCTGGGGGGCGGGCTCCTCGGCCGGCGCGTCCTGCACGGAGGTCGACGCGTCGTCGCGCACCTCGACCGAGGCCACCTCGTCCTCGCCCGCGGTGAGGTCGAGCTCGGCGACGTCGTCCTCGGCGGACTCGCCGGAGACGTTCTTGATCGCGGCGGCGTGGGCGGCCGCGGCGATCTGGGCCGCGGTCCGGCCGTTCTTGTCCTGCGGCTCGCGCTCGGGCTCGGCGGAGGAGCGCTGCTCCTCCCCCTTCGACCCGCGGCCCTTGCCCCGGCGCGACCGGGAGCCGGAGCCGCCCTGGTCGTCGTCCTTGGAGCCGCCGGTGCCACGCCCGCCGTTGCCGCCGTGACCGTGGTCGTGACCGCCGTCGCCGGAGACCGGCTCGGAGGAGACGATGATGCCGCGGCCGTGGCAGTGCTCGCACTCCTGCGAGAAGACCTCGATGAGCCCCGAGCCGACCCGCTTGCGGGTCATCTGGACCAGGCCGAGCGAGGTGACCTCGGCGACCTGGTGCTTCGTGCGGTCGCGGCCGAGGCACTCGAGCAGGCGGCGCACGACGAGGTCGCGGTTGGCCTCGAGGACCATGTCGATGAAGTCGATGACGATGATGCCGCCGATGTCGCGCAGCCGCAGCTGGCGCACGATCTCCTCGGCCGCCTCGATGTTGTTCTTCGTCACCGTCTCCTCGAGGTTGCCCCCGGAGCCGACGAACTTGCCGGTGTTGACGTCGACGACGGTCATCGCCTCGGTGCGGTCGATGACGAGCGAGCCGCCGGAGGGCAGCCACACCTTGCGGTCCATCGCCTTGGCGATCTGCTCGTCGATGCGGTGGCCGGCGAAGACGTCCTGCTGGCCGGTCCAGCGCTCGAGGCGGTCGGAGAGGTCGGGCGCGACGTCGTCGACGTAGCCCTTGATCTCGCGCCACGCGTCCTCGCCGGAGACGACCATCTTCGAGAAGTCCTCGTTGAAGATGTCGCGGATGACGCGGACGGTCATGTCGGGCTCGGCGTGCAGGACCGTCGGGGCGCCGCCCTTCTTGCCCTTCTTCGACTCGGCCTTCTCGCTGATGCGCTCCCACGCGGTGGTGAGCCGCTCGACGTCCTTGGTGAGCTCTTCCTCGCTCGCGCCCTCGGCGGCCGTGCGCACGATGACGCCGGCGCGGTCGGGGACGACCTGCTTGAGGATGGACTTGAGGCGGGCGCGCTCCTTGTCGGGGAGCTTGCGCGAGATGCCGGTCATGCTGCCCTCGGGCACGTACACGAGGTAGCGGCCGGGCAGCGAGATCTGCGAGGTGAGGCGCGCGCCCTTGTGGCCGATCGGGTCCTTCGTCACCTGGACGAGGACGGCGTCGCCGGAGGACAGCGCCTGCTCGATGCGGCGGGGCTGGCCGTTGCCGATGCCGTGGGCGTCCCAGTTGACCTCGCCGGCGTAGAGGACGGCGTTGCGGCCCTTGCCGATGTCGACGAAGGCGGCCTCCATGCTCGGCAGGACGTTCTGCACCCGGCCGAGGTAGACGTTGCCCACCATCGTCGAGGTCGTCTCGCGCGAGACGTAGTGCTCGACGAGCACGTCGTCCTCGAGGACGCCGATCTGCGTGCGCTCGCCGGTGGAGCGCACGACCATGACGCGCTCGACGCTCTCGCGACGGGCGAGGAACTCGGCCTCGGTGATGATCGTGCGGCGGCGGCCGGCCTCGCGGCCCTCGCGGCGGCGCTGCTTCTTCGCCTCGAGACGCGTGCTGCCCTTGACGGCCTGCGGCTCGTCGCGCTCCTTGCGGGCCTCGCGGACCTTCGTCACGGTGCCGGGCGGGTCCTCCTGACCCTCGCCCGAGCCGGAGCCGCGGCGGCGACGACGCCGGCGCCGGCTCGAGCCGCCGCCCTCGGAGTCGTCGTCCTCGTGGTCCTGGGCTGCGTCGTCGGCGTCGTCGGAGCCACCGGAGGTCTTGTCCTGCGCGTCCTGGCGGGCCTTGTCGCCCCCGCGACCACCGCGGCCGCCACGGCCGCGGCCGGAGCCACCACCGGAGGCATTGCCGCTGCCCTTGCCGGAGTCGTCGGCCTCGGCCGCGTCGTCGTCCGAGGAGGCCTGGGCCTCCCCCTTCGTGTCCTCGGTGCCCTCGTCCTCGGACGCGCTGTCCTCAGACTTGTTGCGGCCACGACCGCCGCGCCGGCGGCGGCGCCGGGGCTGGTCGGACTGCTCGTCGTCGTCCGCGGTGTCGGCGGCGCGGTCGTCCTGCGAGCTCTCCGGCTCGACGACGGGCTCGGGCTCGTCGTCCTGCGGGCGGGGCTCGGGCGCGGCCTGCGGGGCAGAGGCCGCGCGGCGGGCGCGGCGGGGAGCGACGGGCTCGGGGGCCTGGAAGAGCAGACCGAAGCTCGGCACGCTGGCGGCCGGCTCCTCGGGCTCGTCCTGCTCGTCGTCCGCCTCGGTGTCGTCCTCGGCGGTGTCGTCCGCGATGAGCTCGTCCTGGACCGCCTCGGGGGCGGGGTCCTGGGGGGTCTGGCTCGTCGCGACGCCTTCTTCGAGGGTCTCGTCGGTCGTGCTGGTCTCGTCGGTCGCCATGGTGGCACCTCCTGCGGCACCGCCGGACGCCACGACCAACCCCGATGAGGGGCCGTCCGGCCGCGTGTCGCGGCTCGGCGTGGCGGTCGTGCCACGCCCGGGAAGTCAGTGCTGCCCGGTGAAGGCTCGCGCCGAGCGCGTCACCCCATCGGGCCGACGGTGTCCTCGTCGGTCATCAGCGGATCGATGACCGTCGCGTCCGCCTCGTCCCAGACCCCCTGCTCGAGCCGGGTGACCATCGGTGGCCTCGGCGGTGCGAAGGGCGTGACGAGCGACAGCGCGGTGAGCACGTCGTCGGGGCGCACGGCCGGTGTGGTGTGCCGTACGACCATCGTCAGTATCGCACAGGGAGCATCGGGACCGGCCTCGACACGGGTCTCGCGGACGGGCTCGCGGGCGTCGAAGCTCTTGCGACCGCGCTTGAACATGCGCGACACCTCGACCCGCTCCTGCGCGAGGAAGGCGTCGACGACGCGCTGGAGCTCCTCGACCTCGACGCCGGCGAAGACCATCCGCCAGCGGCTCGCCTGCAGCCGGTCGGCGAGCGCCCCGGGCGTGGCGTCGACGACCTGGATGACGTCGATGCCCTCCGGCAGCGCCTCGTCGAGGGCGACTCGCACCGACTCCGGGTCGACGTGCTCGGTCACCGAGATCTCGAAGTACTCGGCCTCGCTGGCCATCCCCGTCGGGGCGCCGTTGGCGTAGGAGATCTTCGGGTGCGGGTGGAAGCCGGCGGAGAAGGCCATCGGCACCCCCGAGCGACGCAGCGCCCGCTCGAGCGCCCGGGCGAAGTCACGCGTCGAGGAGAAGCGCAGCCGCCCGCGCCGGGCGTACTGCACCCGCAGCTTCTGGACCGGTGGGGGCGGGGGCGGTCCGTCCGGGGTGCGCTGCGGTGACATGGCCACCAAGGGTACGGGGCGCTCCGGGGACGCCCCACCAGCCACGAGTTTCTCGGGTCACCCGATAAACCCCCGCTCAGCACGAGTATGAAACTCGTGCTGAGCCGGGGTAAGTCATGCTCAGCGGGCGAAGGGGGGGGGGGGGCACCGCGGGCCCGCGAGCCCCGGTCGGGGGGTGGGGCGCCACACCAGCCACAGGTTTCTCGGGTGACCCGATAAACCCCCGGTGAGCACGAGTCCGAGACTCATGCCGAGCCGGGGGAAGTCATGCTCAGCGGGCGAAGGGGGCGGCCGTCACCCCTCGAGGTGGCCCTCGCGGTGGAGGAAGTCGGTGATCGTCTGCCGCGGCCGGTCGCGCAGCTCGGGCCCGTGGGTGAAGGCCGCGAGCGCGTAGTCGACCTCGACGAGGCGGTGCGCCGTCGCCTTCGTCATCGCGTAGCTCGTGCAGAAGGACGCGACCGGCCACCGCACCCCGCGCACGTTGAAGATCGCGTCGCCGGTGACGAGCGTCCCGGTCGGCTCGTGGAGGAAGGACGCGTGCCCCGGCGAGTGCCCTGGGGTGTGGATGACCCGCAGCCCGCCCGCGACGTCGAGGACCTCGCCGTCGACGAGGCCCCGCTCGACCGGGACCGGGTCGAAGGACCCCTTCGCGAGGCGGTCGAGAAGCCGCCCGAGACGCAGCGTCCGGTCCCGCGGCGGCGAGGTGCCGGTGCGGGCGTGCTCGACGTCGTCCTCGTGGATCTCGAAGGACCGCCCCGTCTCGAGTGCGACGTGCGCCGCTCCCCCGGCGTGGTCCGGGTGCGCGTGGGTGAGGAGCAGCCGGGTGACGTCCGAGGGACCCGCGCCGATCGCCCCGAGCGCCGCCATGACCTTCGGCCCCGACCGCGCCACCCCCATGTCGAGCAGGGTCACCTGACCGTCGTCGTCGCGCAGCACGAAGCCGTTGACGAAGTCGCCGAGCAGCGGGATGCGCCACACGCCGGGGGCGAGAGGGACGACGAGGTCGCGCGCCATCGCACCAGCGTGGCACGGCCGACCTGACGAAGGGGGCCGCGCGCCCCCTTCGCTGCTCCTACGGTGTGCTCATGACACCCGTCGACCGCACCCGGCTGCGCCAGCTGCTGCAGACCGAGACCGCCGCCTACGCCGCCGCCAACCCCCGCAGCCGCGCGCTGCACGAGGAGGGGACGAACCTCTTCGGGCAGGTCCCGATGACGTGGATGCGGATGTGGGCCGGAGGGTTCCCGCTCGGCTTCGAGGCGGCGAAGGGGAACCGCGTCACCGATCTCGACGGGCACGAGCTCGTCGACCTCGCCCTCGGCGACACGGGAGCGATGGCCGGGCACTCCCCCGACGCCACCCTCGCAGCGATCCGGCGCCGGGCCCAGGACCTCGGCGGGCTGACGACGATGCTGCCGACCGCCGACGCGCAGTGGGTCGCCGCCGAGCTGACCCGGCGCTTCACCGTGCCGCGCTGGAGCTTCACCCTCTCCGCCACCGACGCCAACCGGTGGGCGGTGCGCCTCGCCCGGCTCGTCACCGGCCGCAGCAAGATCCTCGTCTTCGGGCACTGCTACCACGGCAGCGTCGACGAGACCTTCGCCCTGCCCGGCCCCGACGGCACGACCGTGAGCCGGCCCGGCAACGTCGCTCCCCCGGTGCCGCTCGACCTCACGACGCGTGCGGCGACGTGGAACGACCTGGCGAGCGTCGAGGAGCAGCTGCGCCACGGCGACGTCGCCGCGGTGCTCACCGAGCCGGCGCTGACGAACATCGGCATCGTCCTGCCGGAGGACGACTTCATGAGCGGGCTGCGCGAGCTCGCCACCCGGTACGGCGCCCTGCTCATGATCGACGAGACCCACACCTTCTCCGCCGGGTGGGGCGGGGCGACGACCGCGTGGGGGCTGCAGCCCGACGTCGTCGTCATCGGCAAGTCCATCGGCGGCGGGGTGCCGATCGGTGCCTACGGGCTGAGCGAGGAGCTGGCCGCGGACGTCATGCGGCGCACCGAGAGCGGCGACGCCGACATCGTCGACGTCGGCGGGGTCGGTGGCACCCTCGCGGGCAACGCCCTCAGCCTCGCCGCGGCGCGGGCCACCCTCGGCGAGGTCCTCACGCGGGAGGCCTTCGAGCGGATGGAGCGGCTCGCGACCGACTTCACCGCCGGGGTGCAGGACGCGATCGACGCCCAGGACCTGCCGTGGTCGGTGAGCCGGCTCGGGGCGCGCGCCGAGTACCGCTTCGCCTCCCCAGCCCCGCGCACCGGCGCGGAGTCGGCGGCCGCGGCGGACGACGAGCTCGACGCCTACCTCCACCTCGCGCTCGTCAACCGCGGCTACCTCATGACGCCCTTCCACAACATGGCGCTCATGTGCCCGACGACGAGCGAGGCCGACGTCGCCGGTCACACCGCGGTCTTCGCGGAGGTGACCGCCGCCCTGCGCGGCTGACTCCCCCCTTCGCCGCCCTTCGCCGAGGTATGGCAAACGGTCGTCATCGCCCTCGTGCGGCGACCGATCGCCATCCCTCGCGAGGGTGGGGGCGGGTCAGCGGGTGAGGAGCTCCACGAGGTGGATCGCCTCGCGGTCGGAGAGGTCGGCGACCTGGGTCTGGCAGGAGAAGCCGTCGGCGAGGACGACCGCGTCGGGCGCGGCCTCCATCGCCGGCAGCAGCTGCTGGCGCGCCACCTCGACGGACACCTCGTAGTGGCCGAGCTCGACTCCGAAGTTGCCCGCGAGCCCGCAGCACCCGCCGAGCCGCTGCACGGTGGCGCCGGTCCGGGCGAGCAGCGCCTCGTCGGCCTGCCACGTCATCACCGCGTGGTGGTGGCAGTGCGGCTGCGCGACGACGGTCGTGCCGGTGAGGTCGGGCGCGCTCCAGCGGCCCTCGTCCTGCGCCACGACGAGCAGCTCGGCGACGGTGCGCACGCCCTCGGCGACCGAGCGGGCCGTGTCCGTGTCGACGAGACGCGGCAGGTCGTGGCGCAGCGCTGCGGTGCAGCTCGGCTCGAGACCGACGACCGGGACCCCGGCCGCGACCGCCGGCGCCAGCGCCTCGCTCGCCTGCGCGAGGGTGCTCGCCGCCCGGTCGAGCTGTCCGGTCGAGATGAGGGTGAGCCCGCAGCAGCCCCGCTCCGCCGGGACGAAGGGGGTGTACCCCGCCTGCCGCAGCAGCGTCACCGCGGCCTGGCCGACCCGTGGCGAGAAGTGGTCGGTGAAGGAGTCGACGAAGATCGCGACGGGGTGGTCGAGGCCGGCGGCGTCGCCGGCCGGACGGACGAGGCCCTCGCCGTCGGCCCAGGCCCGGAAGGTCTGGCGCGCGAAGGTCGGCAGGTTGCGGCGGGGGTCGACGCCCGCGAGCGGCAGGGTGAGCCGCTTGGCCCCCGGCAGCGACGTGAGGGCGTTGACGACCCGGGGCATGCGCGAGGCGATCCGCGAGAGCTCCGGCAGCCGGCCCAGCGAGTAGTGCGAGCGCGGGCGCAGCCGCCCGCGGTAGGTCTGGTGGAGCACCTCGGCCTTGTACGTCGCCATGTCGACGCCGGTCGGGCAGTCGCTCGCGCAGCCCTTGCACGACAGGCACAGGTCGAGGGTCTCGTGCACCGCCGCGTCGCTCCAGCCGCCGCTGATCGTGCCGCCGTCGAGCATCTCCTGCAGCGCGCGGGCGCGGCCGCGGGTCGAGTCCTTCTCCTCGCGGGTGGCGAGGTAGCTCGGGCACATGACGGTGCTCGACGTGCCGGCGGCCCGGCACTTGCCGACCCCGGTGCAGCGGTGCAGCGCCTGGCTGAGGTCGCCGTCGTCCTCGGGGTAGGCGAAGGCGAGCCCGTCGCGCGACCGGGTCACCGGGCGGGCGCGCGGGATGCGCAGCGAGGCCTCGGCCGGGTCGGGGTCGACGAGGACACCGGGGTTGAGCAGCCCGTGCTCGTCGAAGGCGTGCTTGACCGCGCCGAAGAGCGAGATGACCTCGGGCGAGTACATCCGCGGCAGCAGGGCGCTGCGGGCGCGCCCGTCGCCGTGCTCGCCGGACAGCGAGCCCCCGAGCGAGGCGACGAGGTCCGCGGCGTCCTCGACGAGCGAGCGGTAGCGGGCCGGGGCGCCCGGCGAGGCGAGGTCGACGTCGAGGCGGATGTGCAGGCAGCCGTCGCCGAAGTGGCCGTACGGCAGCCCGGTGACGTCGTGCTCGGCGAGCAGCGCGTCGAGCCGGCGCAGGTACTCGCCCATGCGCTCGGGCGGCACCGCGGCGTCCTCCCACCCGGCGTGCGCCGGCCGGTCGCGCGGCGAGCGGCTCGACAGCCCGGCGCCGTCCTCGCGGATGCGCCACAGCGCCCGCACCTCGGCCGGGTCGGTGACCACCCGTGCCTCGACGGCCGGGATCTCGGCGACGACGCGGCGGGCCGCGGCCATCGCCTCGCCCTCGTCGGCCCCGGTGACCTCGACGAAGAGCCAGGCGGCCCCCTTCGGCAGGTCGGGGACAGCGGCCGGCCCGCGACGGCGGGCGGTGACCTCGACGATGCGGCGGTCGATGCCCTCGGCGGCCACGGCGCCGAGCCCGCGCAGCAGGTGGGCGACGTCGCCGGCGGCGTAGATGTCCTCGAAGCCGAGCGCGACGAGGCAGGTCGCCGACGGGTCGGTGACGAGGCGGACCCGGGCCTGGGTGACGACGGCGAGGGTCCCCTCGGAGCCGACGAGCATCCGCCCGACGTCGCGGCCGTGCTCGGGCAGGAGGTGCTCCAGGGCGTACCCGCTCACCTGCCGGCCGAAGCGGCCGAGCTCGGTGCGGATCGTCGCGAGGTGGTCGTCGGTGAGAGCGGTGAGCCGGGAGACGAGGTCGTCGGCGCCGGTGAGCGAAGGGGTACCCCCAACCCCCGTCGTCGTCTCGACGGCGCGGCCGTCGGCGAGCAGCAGGCTCATCGCGGCGATGTTGTCGGACGTGCGTCCGTAGCCGAGCGCGCGGTTGCCGCAGGCGTTGTTGCCGATCATCCCGCCGATGACGCAGCGGGTGTGGCTGCTCGGGTCCGGGCCGAAGCGCAGGCCGTGCTGGCGCGCGCTCGCCTGCAGCGTGGCGTGCACGGTGCCGGGCTCGACGAGCGCGGTCCGGCTCTCCGGGTCGACCTCGAGCACCCGCCCGAGGTGACGGCTGGTGTCGACGACGATGCCCGGGCCGATCGCGTTGCCGGCGCACGAGGTGCCCGCACCGCGTGCCGTGAGGGGCACGCCGGTGCTGCGGGCGACGGCGAGCGCCGCGGCGACCTCGTCGGTGTCGCGGGGCAGCACCACCGCGCGCGGGGGCACGCGGTAGATCGAGGCGTCGGCCGCGTACATGCCGATCGACAGCGGGTCGGTCCGCACGTCGGCGATGCCAGCACGGCGCAGCTCGGCCCCGAGGTCGTCCAGGCTCACGCTCATGCGCGCCATCCTCTCCCGGACCGCGGGGCCGGCCCCAGCCGGTCCCGCAGCGTGGTCACGCCCCGCGGACCATCGACTCCTTGCCCGAGCCGAGGACGGTGAGCGGCAGGAGGGTCTTGCCGGTCGGGCCGACCTCGATGTCGGTGCCCATCTGCGGGCACACGCCGCAGTCGAAGCACGGGGTCCAGCGGCAGTCCTCGACCTCGGTCTCGTCGACCGCGTCGAGCCAGTCCTGCCACAGCCACTCCTTGTCGAGCCCGGAGTCGATGTGGTCCCAGGGCAGGACCTCGCTCTCGCCGCGCTCGCGGGTGGTGTACCAGTCGACGTCGACGCCCGTGCCGGCCAGGCCGCGCTCGGCGCCTGCCATCCACCGCTCGTAGGAGAAGTGCTCGCTCCAGCCGTCGAAACGACCGCCGTCGCGCCACACCTCCTCGATGACCCGGCCGATGCGGCGGTCGCCGCGGCTCAGCAGGCCTTCGACGATGCCGGGCTTGCCGTCGTGGTAGCGGAAGCCGATGGAGCGCCCGTAGCGCTTGTCCGAGCGGATCGCCTCGCGCAGCTTGGCCAGGCGGGCGTCGGTCTCCTCGGCGGAGAGCTGGCTGGCCCACTGGAAGGGGGTGTGCGGCTTGGGCACGAAGCCGCCGATGGAGACGGTGCAGCGGATGTCGTTGTGCCCGGCGACCTGACGACCGGTCTCGATGACGCGCTTGGCGACCTCGGCGATCTGCAGGACGTCCTCGTCGGTCTCCGTCGGCAGGCCGCACATGAAGTACAGCTTCACCTGGCGCCAGCCCGCGCCGTAGGCAGCGGAGACGGTCGCGATGAGGTCGTCCTCGGTGACCATCTTGTTGATGACCTTGCGGATCCGCTCGGACCCCCCTTCGGGCGCGAAGGTGAGCCCGGAGCGACGACCGTTGCGGGTCAGCTCGTTGGCGAGGTCGATGTTGAAGGCGTCGACGCGGGTCGACGGCAGCGACAGGCCGGTGTTCGTGCCCTCGTAGCGGTCGGCCAGGCCCTTGGTCACCTCGGCGATCTCGGAGTGGTCGGCCGAGCTCAGCGAGAGCAGGCCCACCTCCTCGAAGCCGGTGGCCTGCAGGCCCGCCTCGACCATCTCGCCGATGCCGGTGATGGAGCGCTCGCGCACCGGGCGGGTGATCATCCCGGCCTGGCAGAAGCGGCAGCCGCGGGTGCAGCCGCGGAAGATCTCGACCGACATCCGCTCGTGGACGGACTCGGCGAGCGGGACGAGCGGCTTCTTCGGGTAGGGCCACTCGTCGAGGTCCATGACCGTGTGCTTGGCGACCCGCCACGGGATGCCGCTCTCGGCCGGCGCGACGCGCTGGATGCGCCCGTCGGGCAGGTAGGACACGTCGTAGAAGGCCGGCACGTACACGCCACCGGTCTCGGCGAGACGGCGCAGCAGCTCCATCCGGCCGCCGGGCGAGCCCTGGGCCTTCCACGCGCCGATGATGTCGGTCGCCGCGAGCACGGCCTCCTCGCCGTCGCCGACGATGGCGGCGTCGATGAAGTCGGCCACGGGCTCGGGGTTGAAGGACGCGTGACCGCCGATGAGGACGATCGGGTCGTCGTCGGTGCGGTCGGCCGCGTGCAGCGGGATGCCCGCGAGGTCGAGCGCGGTGAGCATGTTCGTGTAGCCGAGCTCGGTCGAGAAGGACAGCCCGAAGACGTCGAAGTCGCGCACCGCGCGGTGGCCGTCGACGCTCAGCTGGGGCACCTCGTGCTCGCGCATGAGGGCCTCCATGTCCGGCCACACCGCGTAGGTGCGCTCGGCGAGGGCGTCGTCGCGCTCGTTGAGCACCTCGTAGAGGATCATGACGCCCTGGTTGGGCACGCCCACCTCGTAGGCGTCGGGGTACATGAGGCACCACCGGGTCGTGAGGTCCTCGCCGCCGGGGCCGCGTCCGCCGCAGTCCCAGTCCTTGACCGTGGAGTTCAGCTCGCCCCCGACGTACTGGATGGGCTTGCTGACCCGCTCGAGCAGCGGCTCGAGGTCGGCGAAACGAGACTGTCCAGACATGGGTTCCAGGGTAGGTCCCGCCCGCCACCAGCCCAAACGGCCGCCGACGAAGGGGTGTCGTCCCCCCTTCGCGCGGCGGGGAGCGGGGAGGGTGGCGCGGTACCTCCCTCCCCGTGAGTCGAAGAAGGATCGTCACCTCGAGGTGACGATCCTTCTTCGAACCAGCGAGGGCGGGCGTCAGCCGGCGTACATGCCGTCGATGTCGCCCTTGAACTTGTCGGCGACGACGCGGCGGCGCAGCTTCAGGCTCGGGGTGAGCTCGCCCTCCTCGACGGAGAGGTCGCGGCCGAGGATGGTGAACTTGCCGATCCGCTCCCACTTGTTGAGACCAGAGTTCAGCTCGTCGACGTACCCCTGGACCATGTCGCGGGCCTGGGCCGAGGAGACGATCTCCTCGTACGACGCGTCGCCGAGGCCGTTGGCCTGCGCCCACGGCTTGATCGCCTCCTCGTCGAGCGTGACCAGCGCGGTGACGAAGTGACGCCCCTCGCCGTGCACGAGCAGCTGCCCGACGTAGGGGCACAGGCCCTTGAAGGTCGACTCGACCTGCGAGGGGGCGACGTACTTGCCGTTGCTCGTCTTGAAGAGGTCCTTCTTGCGGTCGGTGATCCGCACGAAACCCCGCTCGTCGATCTCGCCGATGTCACCGCTGTGCAGCCAGCCGTCGGCGTCGAGCGTCTCGGCGGTCGCCTCGGGGTTGTCGTGGTAGCCCTGCATGACGCCCGGGCCGCGCATGAGCACCTCGCCGTCCTCGGCGATGCGCACCTCGGTGCCGATGAGCGGCCAGCCGACGGTGCCGGTGCGCTGGGCGTACGGGCGGTTGACCGTGGCCGCAGAGCTCGTCTCCGTCATGCCGTAGCCCTCGAGGATGGTCAGGCCGGCGCCGTTGAACCACTGCGCGATGTCGGTGTTGAGCGCCGCCGAGCCGGAGATGAAGAAGCGGATGCGCCCGCCGAAGCGGTCCCGCACCTTCGACAGGACGAGCTTGTCGGCCACGGCCAGCTGGGCCTTCTGCACCGGGCTGAGCGAGCGCCCCTCCTGCTCGGCGTCGGCCCGGGCCCGGCCGAGGTCGGAGGCCCAGCGGAAAAGCTTGAGCTTGGCTCCCCCTTCGGCCTCCATGCCCAGGCTCACCCGGGCGTAGACCTTCTCGAAGATGCGCGGGGCGGCAGCCATGAAGGTCGGCCGGACGACCGCGAGGTTGTCGACGATCTTGTCGATCCGCCCGTCGACGGCGGTCGACATGCCGGTGGCAAGCGTGAGCATGAGCAGCTGCTTGCCGAAGACGTGGGCGAGCGGCAGCCACAGGTACTGCACGTCGTCCTGCGTCATCATCCCCGTCGCGGTCGTCGCCGCACCCTGGTAGGTCCACGCCGAGTGCAGCAGGCGCACGCCCTTCGGACGGCCGGTCGTGCCGGAGGTGTAGATGATCGTCGCGAGCGAGTCCGGGCCGGTGCCCTCGATGCGCTCGTCGACGACGCCGGGGGTGGCCTCGAGCACGGCCTGCCCGCGCTCCTCGAGCTCGTCGAGGGTCACGACCCAGTCGTCGCGCTCGACGCCCTCGGGGTCGACGACGACGACCGTGCGCACGTCGGGGATGACCTCGCGGACCTCGCGCAGCTTGGCCACCTGCTCGGCGTCCTCGGCGATGACGACGACGGAGCCGGAGTTGTCGAGGATGTACGCGACGTCGTCGGCGATGGTCGTCGGGTAGATCGTCGTCGTCGCCGCACCGGCGGCCATGATCGCGAGGTCGCCGAGCACCCACTCGATGCGGGTGCTGCACGCGATCGCGACCCGCTCCTCGGCCTCGACCCCGAGGTCGACGAGACCGGCGGCGAGGCGCCACACGCGGTCGCCGAGCTGGGCCCACGTCATCTCGCCCCAGGCGACGCCCTCGGGGTAGCTGTAGGCGGCGCGGTCGGGGGTGGCGGCGATCCGCTCGCGCAGCAGGTGGCCCACGCTCGGGGCCGGGTTCGCCAGCACAGCGGCGTCGTACGTCTCGTCACTGGGCAGGTTGACGTGGGTCGCGCTCAACGGGGGCTCCTCGATAGCAGTCGGCCCCCGGCGCCGTCGACGGGGGTCTGTGGTGCACGACCTTCGCATCTGGAGGCGCCCCTGTCACGGGTTCGGGGTCGAAAGTTGTCGCGAGGTGACCCGATCCGCCTCCGGGACAGCCGGATCGGGGCTCAGCGCTCGCGCGGTGCGGCCGACACGACGAGCGCGACCGCGAGCCAGCAGGCGAACATCGAGCTGCCCCCGTAGCTGAGGAAGGGCAGCGGCAGCCCGGTGACCGGCATCACCCCGAGGTTCATCCCGACGTTCTCGACGACCTGCACGCCGAACCACGTCGCGACGCCGACGCACACGAGCCGCCCGAAGTGGTCGGCCCGCGCGGCGGCGAGCCCGATCCGCGCGACGAGCAGGCCGTAGAGGGCGATGATCACCGCCCCGCCGAGGAAGCCGAGCTCCTCCCCCGCGACGGAGAAGACGAAGTCGGTCTCCTGGAAGGGGATCCGGCCCGACTGCGTGAGCTCGCCCGCCCCCAGGCCCGACCCGAGCAGCCCGCCCGAGCCGATCGCCTCGCGCACCTGCTGGGTCTGGTAGCCGATGCCGAGCGGGTCCGCGCTCGGGTCGAGGAAGGTCGTGAGGCGGTCGCGCTGGTAGCCGCTGAGCACCGGGGTGGTGAAGGCCGCGAGCACGGCCCCGCCGGCGACGAGCGCGAGACCGGCGAGCCAGGGCCACCTCGC
Source organism: Janibacter melonis (assembly GCF_020567375.1). GTDB lineage: Bacteria > Actinomycetota > Actinomycetes > Actinomycetales > Dermatophilaceae > Marihabitans > Marihabitans melonis. Next base: position 667,137 of record NZ_JAJBZM010000001.1, read on the forward strand.
CCCCGAGGCGACGAGCACCCCGACGGACAGCGCGAGCAGGACGAGGGCGGAGCCGAGGTCGGGCTGGGCGAGGACGAGCAGGACCGGCACGCCGACGACGGCACCGGAGACGAGGACGTCGCGCGTCGTCGGCGCCCGGCCGCGCTCGGCGGCGTCGGCGAGGACCATCGGCAGGGCGACGCACAGCGCCACCTTCGCCAGCTCGGAGGGCTGGACGGAGAGCCCCACCGGCAGCTCGACCCAGGACCGCGAGCCGTTGACCGTCGAGCCGAGCGGGCCGAGGACGACGACGAGCGCGGCGACGCTCAGCAGGTAGAGCACCGGCGCCAGCGCGCGCAGCGTGTGCCGGTCGAGCCGCAGGAGGGCCCCGGCCATGACGAGCCCGACGGCGAGGTTGACGAGGTGCTTGACGAAGACGGTGGAGCCCGCGTCGGCGCGCGTCGCCGAGCCCACGAGCAGGGCGCCGACGAGGCTGAGCACGAGCGCGGTGACGACGAGGACGACGTCGCCGCGCAGAAGCAGCTCGCGCACCCGCCCGCCCGGGCGCCGGTCGGTCGCGGTCGGGCTCATCACGCGGCCGCGACGATCAGGGCGCGGTGACGCCGAGGACGGCGCGGGTGCGCTCGACGTCGGTGCTCATCGCGTCGAGCAGCTCGTCGACGGACGAGAAGCGCAGCGTCGGGCGGATCCGCTCGACGAGCTCGACGCCGACCTGCTCGCCGTAGAGGTCGAGGTCGGTGCGGTCGAGGACGTAGGACTCGAGGACACGACGGACCCCGTCGAAGGTGGGGTTGGTGCCGACCGAGACGGCGGCGGGCAGGCGCCGGTCGGGGTGCCCCTCGGGCAGCCCGCGACGCACGAGCCAGCCGGCGTAGACGCCGTCGGCGGGCAGGATGCCCAGGCTGTCCTGGCTCATGTTCGCCGTCGGGTAGCCCAGCTCGCGCCCCCGGTGCTCGCCGTGGACGACCTCGCCGACGACCCGGTGCGGGCGGCCGAGGATCTCGCCGGCGGCCGCGACGTCGCCCTCGGCGAGGAGCCGGCGCACCGCGGAGGAGCTCCAGCGCTCGCCGTCGCCGACGTCGTCGATGACGACGACCTCGAAGCCGTGCTGCTCGCCCAGGGTGCGCAGCAGGTCGACGTCGCCGGTGTAGCCCCGGCCGTACCCCTTCGTGTCCGCGCCGACGACGAGGCAGGTGGCCCCGAGACCCTCGACGAAGGTGGAGACGACGAAGTCCTCGGCGGTGGTCTGGGCGTACTCCCAGGTGAAGGGCACGACGAGGACGCCGTCGACGCCCAGCTCGCCGAGCAGCTCGTCGCGCAGCGCCCCGGGGGCGATGAGCTCGGGCGCCCGCTCGGGGTGCAGGACCTCGACGGGGTGGGGGTCGAAGGTCACCGTGACGGTCGGCAGACCGCGCTCACGACCCTCCGCGAGGAGCCGGTCGAGGATCGCGCGGTGGCCGCGGTGGACGCCGTCGAAGTTGCCGAAGGTCGCCACGCACGGACGCAGGGCGTCCGGGGTGGCCTCGGGAGTGGTCCATCGCTGCACAGCAGCACACTCTACGAAGTCGAGGGGCAGCACGCCGCGCCCGCCCGCCCTCAGCTGCCGGCCGGGGCGAGGACGACGTGCGCCCGCACCCTCGCGCCGGACTCGTCGAGCACCGCGACGAGGGTGCCGTCGGGCCCGATGGCCGCGACCGGCTCGGTGCGCCCGGGCTGCTCCGAGTCGATCCGCTGGCCGTACCCGAGGGCCCGGGCCTGGGCCTCGTCGAGCCGCCGCACGGCGAGCGAGGCGGCCGCCGCGTCGGCGAGCGGGACGAGGGGCATGCTCGCCTCGAGGTCCTCGGCACGCGCGGTGAGCTCGGCGAGGTCCTCCGCGTCGTCGAGGTGGTAGCCGCCGACGCGGGTGCGGGTGAGGGCGGTGAGGTGGCCCCCGACCCCGAGCGCCTCGCCGAGGTCGCGGGCCAGCGCACGGATGTAGGTGCCCGAGGAGACGACGGCGCGCACGTCGAGGTCGACGACGGCGGTGCCGTTGTCGGCGGTCGCAGCACGGCGGTCGAGGACGACGAGCTCGGAGACCGTCACCGGGCGAGCCGGCAGGTCGACCTGCTCGCCGGAGCGCACCCGGGCGTAGGACCGCTCGCCGTCGACCTTGATCGCGCTCACGGAGCTCGGCACCTGCTCGATGTCGCCGGTGAGGGCCGCGACCCCCTGCGCGACCGCGTCGTCGGTCACCGCGGCGGCGTCGACGCTCGCGGTGACCTCGCCCTCGGCGTCGTCGGTGACCGTGCGCTGCCCGAGCCGGATCGTCGCCGTGTACTCCTTGTCGCACCCGACGAGGAAGGTCAGCAGCTTCGTCCCGCGCCCGACGCCGATGACGAGCACGCCGGTGGCCATGGGGTCGAGCGTGCCGGCGTGTCCGACCTTGCGGGTGCCGTACAGCCCGCGGCAGCGGGCGACGACGTCATGGCTGGTCCAGCCCGCCGGCTTGTCGAGGACGACGAGACCGTCGCCGGCGAAGGGGCGACGCGGGCGCGAGGCGGGGCGGCTCACCCTTCGCTCTGGTCCGCGTCCTCGCGGGGCTTCTTGTACGGGTCGGGCTCGCCCGCGTACTGCGCGCCGGTCGCGCTCTGCGCGAGCTGCTCGTCGCGCTCGCGGGTCTGGCGCAGCACGTCGTCGAGGTGCGACGCGGTCTCGGGCAGCGCGTCGGGGATGAGCTCGAGGGTCGGGGTGAGCCGGATGCCCAGCTGGCGGCCGACGAAGGAGCGCAGCTTGCCCTGGTTGGCCTCGAGGACACGTCCGCTGCGCTCGCGCTGGGCGTCGTCGCCGAAGACGGTGTAGAAGACCGAGGCGTGCTGGAGGTCGCCGGTGACACGGACGTCGGTGATCGTCACGAAGCCGAGGTCGGGGTCCTTGACGATCGACTCGAGGTTGCCGGCGATGACCTCCTTGATGCGGTCGGCGATCTTGCGGGCGCGGGCCGGGTCAGCCATGAGGGCACCTCCGTGAGTCGGGACAGGACGAGGACACGGTATGCGATCGCGCGTCCCGCACGGGCACCGGTCAGTAGTCGCCCGGGACGTCGTAGAGGCCCGGGATGGTGCCGAGCAGGCCGGCGACGAAGGCGGCCGCCACGAGGAGCAGCCCGGTGCCGCCGAGCACGGCCCCCGCGACGAGGAGCGGGCGGTGGCGCGAGTCCTCGGCCCCGCGTGCCTGGGTGAGGCCGACGACGGCGGCGACGAGCGCCGCGACGGGGAAGATCCAGCCGATGAACCAGCAGCAGCAGGACGCGGGGATGCCGACGATGCCGAAGACGATCGAGACGATGCCGAGGATCTGCGGGGCCGGGGTGCCCGGGCTCTGCGCGCCGCCGGCTTGGGCGTAGGGGGTGCCGGGCACGTGCTGCGCCCCGTACGGGACCGGTGGGTGGGCCGCACGGGGAGGCACCTCCGGGTACGGCACGTCCGGGCGCGCCGGTCGGCCGTCGCCCGGGACCCCGCCGGGCTCTCCCGGCCCGGGCGGTGGCGGCGGTGGTGTCGTCATGTGCTCCCCCGTCTCAGGTGACGACGCGCCCCGCCCGCGGGAGCGGACGGGGCGCGTCGACGAGCAGCCGCAGGTGGCGGCAGCCGCTCAGTAGTTGTACGTGGCGTTGAGGTCGATGACCCCGGCGGCGACGAGGATCCAGTACAGGACCGCGATGACCAGGCCGAGGGCACCGGTGGCCAGACCGACGGTGATGAAGGTCTTGAGGTCCGGGCGCGGGTGGGTCTTGGTCTGGTTACGGGCGATGAAGCCCGTGACGAGCGCGACGATCGGGAAGATCGGCAGGGCCCAGCAGCAGCACAGGACGACACCGACGATGCCGAAGCCCATCGAGACGAGGGCGAGGATCTTCGTCGAGTCGCTGCCGGACTTCGGGGCGCCGTACTGGTTCGGCGCGCTGCCGTAGGGGTTGCCCTGCGGGGCGCCGGGACCGGAGCTGCCGTAGGAGGCGCCCGGGGCGCTCGGGTAGGACGAGCCGGAGGGGCCGGACGGGGGCGGGGTGGAGCCGGAGCCGGGCGTCGAGCCCGAGCCGGGCGTCGAGCCCGAGCCCGAGGGGTACGGCGACGAGCCGGTCGGGTCGTAGGGCTGATTGCCGCCGCTGCCGGGCGGAGGAGGAGGCGTGGTCACGAGGATCCCCTGAGAGGTGTTGACGGACACGGTCGGTCGTGCTGCCCGGAGTCTAGGGGCCCACCTGGCCCGGATCGGCGAAGAGCGCGGGCGGCGCGTCCCCCCCGCAGCCGGACCACCTAGCCTGGGGGCCATGACCACCGGACGGCTCCCCGTCGTGAGGGCCGTCCGCAGCCTGGCCCTCACGACGAGCGCTGTGGGTGCCGGGCTCCTCGCCCACTGGCACGCTGGCGGGACCACGCCCCACCCGGTCGCGCTGCTCGTCCTGCTCCTCGTGCTCACCGTGCCGGTGGCGCGGCTCAGCGCACGGCGGGTCTCCCCGGCCGTCGCGACCGTGGTGCTCGGCGCGGGCCAGGGTGCGATCCACCTGCTCGGCGCCCTGGGGGGCACCACCTCCTCGCACGCGTCGTCGCACGGCGGCCACGAGGTCGTGCACCTCGGGCCGCTGCCCGCCGGCTCGACCGACGGCGGCGGGCTGACCATGCTCGGGCTGCACCTCGTCGTCACGCTCGCCCTCGCTGCCCTGTGGTCGCGCGGCGAGCAGGCCCTCTTCGCCGTCGTGCGCCGGCTGCGCCCGCCGGCGCTCCCCCGCTGGTCGGTGCCAGGAGCACCGGCGGTGCTCGTCGCGGTCGTCGCGCCGCGAGCGCGCAGCCTGACCCGGTGGCACCCGAGCCGGGCCCCACCTCTCCCTGTGAGCTGATCCCCCTTCGCGCCTCCCGGCGCACCACCGGACGCACCCCGTGCGCCCGGCCCTGCCCGCACGCCGCGGGCCCCATCGCTCACAGGAGAAGACACCCATGCGCACCACCCACCGCCGCGCCCTGCGCGCGCTCGTCGGCCTCGCCGCCGTCACCACCCTCGCCGCCTGCGGGTCGGGCAAGACGACCTCGACCACGACGGCCTCGTCCTCCTCGGCCGCCTCGACGTCCACCCCGTCCCTCACCGTCACCGACGGCTGGGTCAAGGCCGTCGACGCCTCGCAGGACATGACCGCCGCCTTCGGCACGCTGACGAACACCGGTGACGAGGACGTCGTCATCACCGGCGGTCGCTCCGACCTCGCCGGGATGGTCGAGGCCCACGTCATGAGCAAGGACGAGAACGGCGCCATGGTCATGGAGGAGGCGAAGGACGGGCACACCGTCCCCGCCGGGGGCGAGCTCGAGCTCACCCCCGGGGGCGCCCACCTCATGCTCATGGACCTCTCGAGCGACGTCGTCGCCGGCGAGGACTACGTCGTCACCGTGACGACGGCGGACGGCCAGGAGGTCGACCTCGCCTTCGCCGGCCGGGAGTTCTCCGGCGCCGAGGAGGAGTACGCGCCCGACATGCCCGGCATGTCGCACGACGGGCACGGCGAGACCTCGACGACGTCGAGCTCGAGCCGATGACCCCCGGCTCCTCCGGGGGCCACGGGCTGCGTCGTCGGACCCTGCTCGGGTCCGGCGTCGGCGCCGCTCTCGCCGGCTCGGCGGCCGTGCTCACGGCCGCCGGCCCGGCGGGGCCGGTCGCAGCCGCGGCCGAGCAGACGTCACCCGGACCGCGCACCGTCGCCTTCTACGGCGACCGCCAGGCCGGGGTGACGACGCCCCCGCAGACCCACACCCGGTGGGTCGCCCTCGACCTGGCCCGTGGCAGCGACCTCGCCGACCTGCGCCGCGTGCTGCGGATGTGGACGCAGGACCTCGCCCGGATCACGCAGGGCGTGCCGCCGCTGGCCGACCACACCCCGGAGCTGACCCTCGATCCCGCTCACCTCAGCGTGACCGTGGGCCTCGGGCGCAGCGCCTTCGCCCGGCTCGGACGGCTCGACCTCGCGCCGCCGTGGCTGCGCGACCTGCCCTCCTTCGCGACCGACGCGCTGCACGACCGCTGGAGCGGGGGCGACGTGGTGCTCCAGATCGGGTCGAGCTCGCTCGAGGCCACGGCCCGCGTCCAGCGGGCTCTCGTGCGGGCGGCCGGCTCGACGACGACCTCGCGGTGGACCCAGGCCGGGCACCGCGGCCCGTCGCCCGAGCCGTCGTGGGCCACGCAGCGCAACGCCTTCGGCCAGGTCGACGGCACCGTGCAGCCGGCCGTCGACGGGCTCGACGACGACCTGCTGTGGCGCGACGCGAGCAGCGGGGCGTGGGAGCACGCGAGCACGCTCGTCCTGCGCCGGGTCGCGATGAACCTCGACACCTGGGAGCAGCTGGACCCGGTGGCGAAGGAGGCGGCGATCGGCCGCCGCCTCGGCGACGGCGCCCCGCTCACCGGCGGCGGGGAGCGCACTCCCCCGGACCTGCACGCGACGGACGCCGACGGTCTCACCGTCATCGACCCGTCGTCGCACATGGCCCGAGCGATGCCGCGCGAGCCGTGGGAGCGCTTCCTGCGCCGGCCGTACTCCTTCGAGCTGCCCGGGGCCGACGACGTCGGCACGCTCACCCGCGCGCAGACCGCGCGCTCGGCCCACGGCCTGCTCTTCGCGGCCTACTGCGCCGACGCCCACCGCCAGTACGTGCCCGTCCAGCGCCGCCTCGCCGAGGCCGACCTGCTGAACATCTGGACGGTCACCACCGGCTCGACGCTCGTCGCGGTCCTGCCGGGGGTGCACCCGGGTGAGGCCCTCGGCGAACGGGTCCTCGACGGCTGAGGCCGCCCGGGCACGACGAAGGGGTGACCCTCCCGCGTGGGAGGGTCACCCCTTCGTCGTGGTGAGCCGGACGCGTCAGGCGCGCGGCTTCTCGCGCATCTCGTAGGTGGCGATGAGGTCATCGAGCTGCAGGTCGTTGTAGGACCCGAGGTTGATGCCGCACTCGAAGCCCTCGCGGACCTCGGTGACATCGTCCTTGAAGCGCCGCAGACCGGCGATCTCGACGTTCTCCGCCACGACGACACCCTGGCGCGTGATGCGCGCCTTCGTGCCGCGCTTGATCTCGCCGCTGCGCACGATGGAGCCGGCGATGTTGCCGAACTTGCTCGAGCGGAAGATCTCGCGGATCTCGGCGGTGCCGAGCTCGACCTCCTCGTACTCCGGCTTGAGCATGCCCTTGAGAGCCTGCTCGATCTCCTCGATCGCGTTGTAGATGACCGAGTAGTACCGAATCTCGACGCCCTCGCGCTCGGCGACCTCGGCGTTCTGACCCTCGGCCCGCACGTTGAAGCCGATGATGATCGCGTCGGACGCCATCGCGAGGTTGATGTTGTTCAGCGTGATCGCGCCGACGCCGCGGTCGATGATCCGCAGGTCCACGTCGTCGCCGACGTCGATCTGCAGCAGCGCGTCCTCGAGCGCCTCGACCGAGCCGGACACGTCGCCCTTGAGGATGAGGTTGAGCGTGTCGATCTTGCCGGCGGCGATGACCTTGTCGAGGTCCTCGAGGCTGATCCGCTTGCGCGCCTTGGCCAGCGAGGCCTGACGGTCCGCGGCCTCGCGCTTCTCGGCGATCTGGCGCGCGGTGCGGTCGTCCGGCGCGACGACGAAGGTGTCGCCGGCGCGGGGGACGCTCGACAGGCCGAGCACCTGGACCGGACGGGACGGGCCCGCCTCGTCGAGGGTGTTGCCGTGCTCGTCGAGCAGCGCACGGACGCGTCCGTAGGCGCTGCCGGCGACGATCGCGTCACCGACGTGCAGGGTGCCGGCCTGGACGAGGACGGTGGCGGTGGCGCCGCGGCCCTTGTCGAGGTTGGCCTCGATCGCGACACCACGGGCGTCACGGTCGGAGTTGGCCCGCATGTCGAGCGCCGCGTCGGCGGTGAGCAGGACGGCCTCGAGGAGGCTGTCGATGTTCTGCCCCTGACGGGCGGAGACGTCGACGAACATCGTGTCGCCGCCGTACTCCTCGGCGATGAGGTTGTACTCGGTCAGCTGACCGCGCACCTTCATCGGGTCGGCGCCCTCGACGTCGATCTTGTTGACGGCGACGACGATCGGCACGTCCGCGGCCTGGGCGTGGTTGAGCGCCTCGATGGTCTGCGGCATGACGCCGTCGTCGGCGGCCACGACGAGGATCGCGATGTCGGTGACCTTCGCACCACGGGCACGCATGGCCGTGAAGGCCTCGTGACCGGGGGTGTCGATGAAGGTCAGCGCACGGTCGACGCCCTCGTGCTCGCGGTGGATCTGGTACGCACCGATGTGCTGCGTGATGCCACCGGCCTCGCCGCCCTGGACGTCCGCGTTGCGGATCGCGTCCAGGAGGCGCGTCTTGCCGTGGTCGACGTGACCCATGACGGTGACGACCGGCGGACGCGGCGAGAGGTCCTCGTCCTCCTCGTCGGCGATGCCCGTCTCCAGGTCGATGTTGAAGGAGTCGAAGAGCTCGCGCTCCTCCTCCTCCGGCGAGACGATCTGGATGTCGTAGCCGAGCTCGGCGCCGACCAGCTCGAAGGTCTCCTGGTCCAGCGACTGCGTGGCCGTGGCCATCTCGCCGAGGTTGAAGAGCACCGTGACGAGCGACGCCGGGTTGGCGTTGATCTTGTCGGCGAAGTCGGTCAGGGACGCACCCTGACGCACGCGGACGACCGTCGTGCCGTCGCCCCGGGGGACGATGACGCCGCCGATCGACGGCGCCTGCATCTGCTCGAACTCCTGGCGCTTCGCACGACGGCTCTTGCGCTGCTTGTTGCGACCGCCACCGCGACCGAAGGCACCCTGGGTGCCGCCACGACCGCCGGGACCACCGCGGTAGCCGCCGGGACCACCGCCACCGGGACGACCGGGGCCACCCGGGCCACGACCGGCGGCGCCACCACGGGCACCGGGACCGCCGCGGGGGCGCTCACCGGGACGCGCGACCGAGCTGCTCGCCGGCATCATGCCGGGCGTCGGGGCACCCGGACGGGGACCGCCCGGACGCGGGCCGGCCGCACCGGCGCCGGCACCCGCCGCGCCACCGGGGCGCGGGGGACGCTGACCCGGACGAGGCATGCCCTGGGCGGGGGCGAAGGGGTTGTTGCCGGGACGGGGGCCGCCGGAGCCGCCACCGCCGTCACGACGGGTCCCCATGCCCTGCGAGGAGGCGAAGGGGTTGTTGCCGGGGCGCGGCGCACCGCCACCACGGGTGCTGCCCGAGCGCGGAGCGGCGCCGGGTCGACCGCCACGGTCACGGGCGGCGGGCGCCTCGGGACGGCTGGGGCGCGGACCCGGGGTCGGACCGCCGGCGGCGGGACGGGCCGGGGCCTCGGGCTGGCTGGGGGCCGGGCGCGGGCCGGGCGTGGCGCTCGGCTTCTCCGCAGGGGCGGCCTGGGGCGCCGGGCTCGGCGCGGGGGCCGGGCTCGGGGCAGGGGCCGGAGCCGGGGCGGCGGGTGCCGCCTCGGCGGGCTTCGGGGCAGCAGGGGCCTCGGCCGGGGCCGCCGGGGCGGGAGCTGCGGGGGCAGGGGCCGCCGGGGCCTTCGGACCCGGACGGGGGCCGGGCGAGGGGGCAGCACCGGACGCGGGCTTCGCGGCGGGTGCGGACTCCTTGGCGGCGGACTTCTTGCCGGCCGGGGCGGCCGGGGGGTTCTCCTGGACCCGGCGCACGACCGGGGCCTCGATGGTCGAGCTCGCGGACTTCACGAACTCGCCCATCTCCTTCAGATGCGCCAGCAGATCTTTGCTGGACACGCCGAGCTCCTTGGCGAGCTCGTGGACACGGACCTTAGCCACGTTTCTCCTTCTCCTGGTCCGCGTCGATTAGAAGAAGGCGCGGACCGTCGTCAGTGCAGGGGGATGCTCATCGCTGAGTACTCATCGGGTGCTCATCAGCGTCAAACCCGCTCTCGGTGTCTGTTCGGACGGTTCATCGCTGCGCGTGGTCTGCGACCCAGGACCGCAGGTCGTCGATCCCTCCGGGGCTGCAGCGCAGCGCCCGGGCGAAGGCCCGGCGACGTACGGCGAGGTCGAAGCACCGGAGGTCGGGGTGGAGCCATGCCCCACGTCCCGGCGCCCGGCGGCGCGGGTCCGGCACGAGGACGGTCAGACCGTCCGGGTGCGTCTCCGCGACAACTCGCAGCAAGATCGACCGGCTATCCGTGCCGCGGCACCCGATGCAGGTCCGCAAGGGACCCGAAGGGGCAGCCGGAGCCCGGAGTCCAGTCCGGTCGGTCTCCTCAAGTCTAGCGCGTCCGCCCGCGGCGTCAGGCACGCCCCGCCTCGGGCGCCCCGGAGGGGGCGGTGTCGGGACGGATGTCGATGCGCCAGCCGGTGAGCTTGGCGGCCAGACGGGCGTTCTGCCCCTCCTTGCCGATCGCCAGGCTCAGCTGGTAGTCGGGCACGATGACGCGCGCCGAGCGCAGCGTGGGGTCGACGACCTCGACGGACTGGACCTTCGCCGGCGACAGCGCGGCGGCGATGAAGTCCTGGGGACGCTCGGAGTAGTCGACGATGTCGATCTTCTCGCCCTGGAGGTGGTCCATGACCGCCCGGACGCGCTGCCCCATCGGACCGATGCACGCCCCCTTCGCGTTGAGACCGGGCACCTTGGAGCGCACGGCGATCTTCGTGCGGTGGCCGGCCTCGCGGGCCAGGGCCGCGATCTCGACGCTGCCGTCGGCGATCTCGGGGACCTCGAGGGCGAAGAGCTTGCGCACGAGGTTGGGATGGGTGCGCGACAGGCCGATCTCCGGGCCGCGCATGCCGCGACGCACGGAGACGACGTAGGTCCGGATCCGCTCGCCGTGGACGTAGCGCTCCCCCGGCACCTGCTCGGCGAGCGGGAGGATGCCCTCGACGGTGCCGAAGTCGACGGTGACGTGGCGCGGGTTGGGGCTCTGCTGGATGACGCCGGCGACGATGTCGCCCTCGCGGCCGCGGAAGTCGCCGAGGACCGCCTCGTCCTCGACGTCGCGCATGCGCTGGACGATGACCTGGCGGGCCGTCGCGGCGGCCACCCGGCCGAAGTCGGAGGGGGTGTGCTCGAACTCGGGACCGACCTCGCGGCGCAGCCGCGGACGGACGGGCTCGCCGTCCTCGCCGACCTCGCCCTCGGGGGCGGGCTCCTCGACGACGGTCTCCTCGCGCGCCCACACGACGACGTGGCCGTGCTTGCGGTCGAGCTCGACCCGGGCGTGCTTGTAGGCGCCCGGGGTGTGGTGGTAGGCGCCGAGGAGCGCGGCCTCGATCGCCTCGACGAGCACGTCGAAGGGGATGTCGCGCTCGCGCTCGACCGCCCTCAGGGCGTGGATGTCGATGTCCATGGGTGTCCTACCTGCTCTCGTCGGGCTGCTCGGGCTGGTCGCTGGGCGACTCGGTCTCGTCCGCGTCCGGACGGCTGAACTCGACCTGGACCCGTCCGCGGGTGATGTCTGGGAGGGGGATCTCGACCTCACTCGCCGGCGTCTTGCGCTCGGCGGGGATCTGCAGGCGAAGGGTGCTCGGCGTCACCTCGAGGACGCGGCCGGTGACCGGTCCCCCGTCGGTGCGCTCGACCTCGACGAGCCGGCCGAGGTTGCGGCGCAGGTGCTCGGGGGTCGTCAGCGGGCGGCTCACCCCGGGGGTGCTCACCTCGAGGGTGTAGGGCTGTGATCCGAGCGCGTCGCTCGCGTCGAGGACGTCGCTCACCGCGCGGGTGGCGTCGGCCACCTCGTCGAGCGAGAGCGGCTCCACCGGGTCGGTCCCGCCGAGCCCGTCGAGGGCGCGGTCGACGGTCACCCGGACGACACGACGACGCCCGGCCGGCGTCACGGTGACGTCGTCGACGACGACGTCCGCCCCCAGGGCGGGCGCGACCAGCTCGCGCAGATCGTGCTCAAGGCTCATGGGTGGGCCTTCCGTGTGAAGTTGAGGGGCCGGGCTGGCTGGTCACTCTAGCCCGGGAGCAGGGCGCCGCGCACGCCGCGACGGCGCGCTGGCGGTCCGGGAGCGACCCACCGGCCGTGGCAGCATGGCCCGGTGCCCGCGACCCCTTCGCCCTCCCGCCGAGCCCTCCTGCTCGGGACGGTCGCGGCGGTCTCGCTCGGCGGCTGCGGTGTCCGGCTCGAGGACGACGCCCCCGACATCCCGCTCCTGCCCCGGCGCACCCCGGTGCCCGGCGAGGTCCCCCTGCTCGCCCTGCTCAGCTCGTTGTCGCACGAGAGCGCCGACGACAGCGTGCCGCAGGGCTCGGCCCCCGCGAGGGCGCAGGTGCTGCGCGCCTCGCTCGTCGAGCTCGAGGTGCCGACTCGCGAGCTCGACGACGCCGAGGCGCGCGTCCCGACGTGGGGCGAGGGCGAGGACGTCGCCGTCTACGAGAGCGCGCTGCGCGAGTGCCCGCCCGGGCTCGTCCAGCAGGTCGGCAGCATGGCCGTCGGCCGGGTCTTGCGCGGTCCCGCCCGGCTCTGGGGCCGCGACGGCGCGGCGGCGTGGTCGAGCACCGACGTGGCCGTCTCGGCAGCTGCCGACACCCGGGCCGCGACGTGGGTGCTCACCGTCGCAGCGGCGAAGGCCTCCGGCGCGGAGCAGACCCGGATCACCGACCTCGTCGACGACCTCGAGGACCTCCTCGCCCGCCAGGTGAGCGCCGGCGAGGACGACGGCAGCCGCGCCCCGCTCGGCTACGACCTCGACGCGAGCACGCGCACCCCGCAGGCCCGGCGGGAGCTCGCGGCGACGGTCCTCGACCGGATGGCCGGACAGCTCGTCGCCCTCCTGCCCGACCTCGCGCAAGACCGGGATGCCGCGCACGAGGTCGTCACGTGGGCCGCCCGGGTCTACCGCCTCGGCCGGCCCTGGGGGGTCACGGTCGACGAGCTGCCGGGCTTCGGGTCCTGAGCCGGGTGGAGCTGCCCCCGGCCCTCGTCGAGGGTGTGCGCGGGCTCGAGCCCGACGGCGGCCCGAGCGGCGCCGACTGGGTGGACGCCCTGCCTGCCCTCCTCACCGCGGTGCTCGAGGACTGGGGCCTCGCGCCCGACGGCCCCGCGCGTCACGGACGGACGGCGCTCGTCGTGCCCGTCGCGGGCGCGGACCTCCCGCGCGGCGCCGCGCTCAAGCTCGTGTGGCCCCACGCCGAGGCGGCGACCGAGCACCTCGCGTTGCGCCGCTGGGACGGCGACGGCGCCGTGGGGCTCCTGCGAGCCGACCCCTCGCGCGGCGCGCTGCTCCTCGAGCGGCTGCGCGACGAGGACCTCACCCAGATGTGGGACGAGCAGGCCTGCGAGGTCGTCGCCGAGCTCTACGGCCGGCTGCACGTCGCGCCCTACCCGCAGGCCCCGCGGCTGTCGACGTGGCTCGCGCACCAGTCCGAGGCGCTCGCCGCGTCCGGCGACGCGCTCCCCCGGCGGCTCGTCGCCCGGGCCCGCTCGCTCATGACGCAGATCGCGCAGGACCCCGCCTGCGACGCGACCCTCGTGCACACGGACCTCCACTTCGAGAACGTGCTGTCCGACGGCACCGACTGGGTGGCGATCGACCCCAAGCCGATGGCCGGGCACCCGGCCTTCGAGATCGCGCCGATGCTGGGCAACCGCACCGACGAGATGGGCACCGGGTCCTCCCTTCGCTACCTCGTGCGGCGCCGCGCCGAGGTGCTCTGCGAGCGCTCCGGGATCGCGTGGGAGCAGGCCCGCGACCACACCGTCGTGCGCGAGTGCGTCACCGCGATGTGGGCCGCGCAGGCGGGCGACCGCGACCGCGTCTCGCTCGCGATGTCGCTCGTCAAGGCGCTCGAGGACTGACCCGCGCCTCACGGACCCGTGGCGGTCCCCCTTCGCCCGCTGAGCAAGACTTCCCCCGGCTCGGCACGAGTCTCGGACTCATGCTCACCGGGGGTTTATCGGGTGACCCGAGAAACCTGTGGCTGGTGGGGCGCCCGCGGAGCGGCCCGCACCCTTGGTCATCGGTCTGGACCGATCACCTGACCTCGTGCGTCGTCACCGATCCCGGCGGTACGGGCTCGTCCCAGTCGACGTCGCGGTGCGACGTCGAGCGCAGCCACGCCAGGGCCGCGCGGATCGTGTGCTCGTGGCTGACGACGACGAGATGCTCGGGCTGCTCGAGCAGTGCCGGCGCCAGCCAGGCCCCCACCCGCTCGAAGACGTCGTGCATCGACTCGCCCCCGCCCCAGCGCACCTCGCTGACGTGCTCTCCCTCGGGCACCGGCTCGGCGCGCAGCGTGCGCGCCTCGCGCCCCTCGAGGTCGCCGAGCGACTGCTCGCGCAGCCCCGGCTCGTGGCGCACCGAGGCCGTCCAGCCGGAGGGGCGGAGGGCGACGGCGAGGACCTGCGCGGTCTCGAGCGCGCGGCGCAGGTCGCTCGACCACAGCCACAGCGAGCGCTCCCCGCGCGGCACCCCGATCCGGGAGCCGAGGGTGAGCCCGGCTCGCGCGGCGTCGGCCCGACCGGTCGCGGTGAGCTCGGCCTGGTCGGCGCCGCAGTAGGCCCCCTGGACCCGCCCGTCGCGGTTCCACGTCGACTCCCCGTGGCGGACGAGGTGCACGTGCGTCGGGCTCACGCGGGTCACGCTAGCCGCGGACCGTAGGGTGGCGCCTCGTGAGCGGGCTGCTGGTCACCGGGACCTCGTCGGACGCGGGCAAGTCGCTCGTCGTGACGGGGCTGTGCCGCGTGCTCGCGCGCCGTGGCCTGTCGGTCGCGCCCTACAAGGCGCAGAACATGTCGAACCACTCGATGGTGTGCCGCGACGGCTCGGAGATCGGACGGGCCCAGCACCTCCAGGCCCAGGCGGCCGGGGTCGAGGCCACCTCCGCGATGAACCCCGTGCTGCTCAAGCCGGGCAGCGACCGCCGCGCCCACGTCGTCGTCCGGGGCCGCCCCGCGGGCGAGCTGCGCGCCGGCGAGTACGCGACCGGTCGGGCCCATCTCGCACAGGCGGCCTTCGCCGCCTTCGAGGAGCTCGCGCAGACCTACGACGTCGTGGTGTGCGAGGGCGCGGGCTCGCCCGCCGAGATCAACCTGCGCGCCGGCGACTACGTCAACCTCGGCCTGGCCCAGCGCTTCGGGCTGCCGACGGTCCTCGTCGGCGACATCGACCGCGGCGGCGTCCTCGCCGCCCTCTACGGCACGTGGGCGCTCGTCTCCGACGACGACCGGCCCCTGCTCGCCGCCTACCTCATCAACAAGTTCCGCGGCGACGCCTCCGTCCTGCAGCCCGGCCTCGAGGAGATCACCCGCCGGACCGGCATGCCCTCGCTCGGGGTGCTCCCGTGGCTGCACGACGTGTGGCTCGACTCCGAGGACTCGCTGTCGATGGGCGCGTGGGGCGATGTCGACGACGGCGTGCCCGACGACGCCCGCCTGTCGGTCGCGGTCGTGCGCCTGCCGCGCACCTCCAACGGCACCGACGTCGACTCCCTCGCCGCGGAGCCCGGCGTCGACGTGCGCGTCACGGTCGACGCCGACCTCGCCCGCGAGGCCGACCTGCTCGTCCTGCCGGGCTCGCGAGCCACGACCTCCGACCTCGCCTGGCTGCGCCGCACCGGTCTGGCGGACGTCGTGCGCGACCGAGCCGCCCGCGGCGCCCCGGTGCTCGGCATCTGCGGCGGCTACCAGATGCTCCTCGACGAGATCGTCGACGACGGGGTTGAGGGCGACGGGACGGGGGGCGAAGGGGGTGCCCCCACCGTGTCCGTGGCAGGCCTGGGCCTGCTGCCCGGTCGCGTCGTCTTCTTCGAGGACAAGGTGCTCGACCGCCCCACCGGCCGCTGGCGCGGCCACGACGTCGAGGGCTACGAGATCCACCACGGCGTCGTCACCCCCGAGGGCGGCGAGGACTTCCCAGGCGGTCACGCCGTCGGGCCGGTCATCGGCACGATCTGGCACGGCACCCTCGAGTGCGACGACTTCCGTCGCGAGCTGCTGCGCGAGGTCGCCACGACGACGGGGTCCCGGTGGGCCCCGCAGGCGGGGGCCTCCCCCTTCGCCGCCCGACGCGAGCAGATGATCGGCGTGCTCGCCGACGCGATCGAGACCCACGTCGACGTCGACGCCGTCCTCGCCCTGGCCCAGGAGACCCGATGAGCACCCGCCGCATCCACGTCATCGGCATCGGGGCCGGCTCCCCCGAGCACGTCACCGCCGAGGCCGCGAGCGCGCTCGCCGAGGTCGACGTCTTCCTCGTCGCCGACAAGGGCGAGACCAAGGACGAGCTCGTCGCGCTGCGCCGCTCGATCTGCGAGCGCTTCGTGCCCGCCGACCACCCCTACGAGGTCGTCGCGGTGCCCGACCCGCAGCGCGGTCCCGACGCCGCTCGCGACGGCGCGCAGTACGCGAAGGGGGTGGCCGACTGGCACGCCGCCCGCACCGAGGCGTACGTGCGTGTCGTCGAGGGGCTGCCGCCCGAGGCGGTCGTCGGCTTCCTCGTGTGGGGCGACCCGGCCTTCTACGACAGCACGATCCGGGTGGTCGACGCGATCGGCGAGCGGCTCGCGACGACGGTGCGGGTCATCCCGGGGATCTCGGCCTTCCAGGCGCTGGCCGCCGCGCACGGCGTCGTCCTGCACAGGGTCGGCGAGCCCGTGCACATCACTACGGGGCGTCGGCTCGTCGACGACTGGACCCGCGCGGGCGAGGCCGGGCTCGACCTCGGCACCGTCGTCGTCATGCTCGACGGGCACCTGCGCTGCCGCGAGCTCGTCGCCACCGCCCCCGCGACGACGATCCACTGGGGCGCCTACGTCGGCATGCCTCAGCAGGAGCTGCGCTCCGGCCGCCTCGACGAGGTGATCGACGAGGTCGTCGAGCTGCGGGCCCGGCTGCGCGCGGAGCACGGCTGGGTGATGGACGTGTACGCGCTCACGCCGGCTCGGCCCTAGGTCTCGAGGCTCCTCGCTGCGCTCGTCGCACCTCGACCAGCGAAGCGGTGCAGGCTCAGCGGGTGCGGGCGGCGACGCGGCGCACGGCGAGTCCCTGGAGGACCAACGACGCGGCGAGGCAGGCACCGACCCCTTCGCCCGAGCGCAGCCGCAGCGCGAGCAACGGCTCGAGACCGAGCTCGCGCAGGACGAGCGCGTGGGCGCGCTCGCGGCTCACGTGCCCCGCGAGCAGGTAGGCCTGCGCCGCCGGCTCGAGGCGTGACGCGACCAGCCCCGGCAGCGACCCGGCGAGGCCGTCGAGCACGACGGGCGCGCCTGCCGCGGCCGCACCGAGGGTGACCCCGGTGAGCAGCGCGATCTCCGGTCCGCCGAGGGCGGCGAGGAGGCGAAGGGGGTCGCGCTCCCCTGCGGTGCGGGCGAGAGCGGACGCGACGACCTCGCGCTTGCGCGCGACCATCGCGGCGTCCGAGCCGGAGCCCAGGCCGACGGCGTCCTGCGGCTCGAGGTCGAGCAGGGCGCAGGCGAGGGCGGCGGCCACCGTCGTGTTGCCGACGCCGACCTCGCCGAGGCACACCAGACCCCTCGAGCCCGCGGACCGCCCGATCTCACGGCCGGCGGCGAGCAGGTCCGCGACGTCGGTGTCGCTCATCGCGTCGGCCGTCGCGAGGTCACCGCGCACCCCGGCCGGGCGGGCGTCGTGGGCGCCGCGCACCGGCGCGGCGACCCCGGCGTCGACGGCGACCACGGCGAGCCCGGCACCCGCAGCGGTCGCGGCGCCGAGCGAGCTGCCGGCCACCGTCGCCGAGAGGACGTCGTGCGTCGTCTCGGACGGGTAGGCGCTCACGCCGAGCGAGGTCACCGCGTGGTCGGCCCCTGCGAGCACGAGAGTGCCGCCGACGACGTCGCCCGCCCCGACCGCGAGCACCCGGCTCAGGGCGCGGTCGAGCACGCCGAGCGACTCCGGCGGCGAGAGCAGCTCGTCGGCGGCGTCGGTCGCGCCGACGAGACGGTCGGGCTGCGGGCCGCGCAGGTGCGAGACGGGTCGGGCGGGCTCGCCCTCGTCGGCGGGCCAGCGCTCGCGCACGACCACCTCCTCCAGCGGCGCCCGACGCGACCACGCCGCGCGCTCCAGCCCCGGTGACGGGGGCCGCTCGTCGGGCCAGCCGAGGCACAGCCAGCCGAGGGTGACAACGCCGTCGGGCAGGGCGAGCAGGTCGGCGAGCTCGTCGGGCTCGAAGAGGGTCACCCAGCCCATCCCGAGCCCGTGCGCGCGGGCGGTGAGCCACATGTTCTCCACCGCGGTCGCGCACGACCACAGGTCGGCGTCGGGGTAGGTCGCCCGGCCGAGGACTCCCCCGGCCGGGACGCGCCGGTCACACGCGACGACGACGCCGACCGGCGCCTCGCGCAGGCCCTCGAGCTTGAGGTCGAGCATGCGCGCCGCCCGCTCCGAGGACAGGTGGGCGGCCTGCTGCGCCCGGCACCGGTCGGCCATCGCCGCGGCCCGGTCCCGGGTGGCGGGGTCGGTGACGACGACGAAGCGCCAGGGCTGCGAGTGCCCGACGCTCGGCGCCCGGTGGCCGGCCTCGAGGACCGCGGTGAGCAGCTCCTCGGGCACCAGGTCGGGTCGGAAGCGACGGATGTCACGGCGCCCGGCGACGACCGCGGCGAGCGCCTCGGTGACGTCCTCGCCCATCGCCCAGCCGGCGGGGTCCTCGCGCCGCTGCGCCGCGCTGCTGGTGTCGCCGATCGTCGGGACCGGTCGGGCGTAGCGCCCGGTCCCCCCTTCGCGACCCGTCACCGCGTCGCGCTCGGACACCCCTTCGCCCTCGGTCACGCCCGGGCGTCCACCGCGCCGCCGACGCCCACGACGTCGTCCGCGTCGTCCTCGAGGTCGCCCTCGACGTCGAGGTAGACCTGCTGCATCTGGGTGATGACCTCGGGGTCGGGCTCCTGCCACAGACCGCGCTCGACGGCCTCGGTGAGCTTCTCGACGATGCCGCGCAGCGCCCACGGGTTGGCCCGGCGCATGAAGTCCTGCGTCGTCTCGTCGAGGACGTAGTCCTTGGCGATCCGGTCGTACATCCAGTCGTGCACGACCCCGGCGGTGGCGTCGAAGCCGAAGAGGTAGTCGACCGTCGCCGCGAGCTCGAAGGCGCCCTTGTACCCGTGGCGCTGCATCGCCGAGATCCACCGCGGGTTGACGACGCGGGAGCGGAAGACGCGGTTGGTCTCCTCCTGCAGCGTGCGGGTGCGCACGGCGTCCGGCGAGGTGGAGTCGCCGACGTAGGCCTTCGGCTCGGCGCCGGTGAGCGCACGGACGGTCGCGACCATGCCGCCGTGGTACTGGAAGTAGTCATCGCTGTCGAGGATGTCGGACTCGCGGTTGTCGACGTTCTTCGCCGCGACCTGGATGCGCCGGTAGGTGCGCTCCATGTCCTCCGCGGCCGGCGCGCCGTCGAGGTCGCGGCCGTACGCGTAGCCGCCCCACGCCGTGTAGACCTGCGCGAGGTCGTCGTCGCTGCGCCATGTGCCCGACTCGACGACCTGGAGGATCCCCGCGCCGTACGACCCGGGCTTCGAGCCGAAGATCCGGGTGCGCGCGCGCCGCTCGTCGCCGTGGTCGGCGAGGTCGGCGGCGGCGTGGGCCCGCACGTGGTTGTCCTCGTCGCTCTCGTCGAGCCCGGCGACGAGCGCGACGGCGTCGTCGATGAGCGCGATGACGTGGGGGAAGGCGTCGCGGAAGAATCCGGAGATGCGCACGGTGACGTCGACGCGCGGTCGGCCGAGCTCCTCGAGCGGGATGGGCGCGAGCCCGGTGACCCGGCGCGACTGCTCGTCCCACACCGGCGTGACGCCGAGCAGGGCGAGGACCTCGCCGATGTCGTCGCCGGAGGTGCGCATCGCAGAGGTGCCCCACATCGACAGGCCGACGCTGCGCGGCAGCTCGCCGGTGTCCTCGAGGTAGCGCGCGAGGAGCGAGTCGGCCATCGCGGTGCCGGTCTGGTAGGCCAGGCGCGAGGGGATGGCCTTGGGGTCGACCGAGTAGAAGTTGCGCCCGGTCGGGAGGACGTTGATCAGCCCGCGAAGGGGGGACCCGCTCGGCCCGGCGGGGACGTAGCCGCCGTCGAGGGCGTGCAGGACCATGGCGAGCTCGCGCTCGGTGCCTGCGAGGCGCGGCACGACCTGGGTCGCGGCGAACTCGAGGACGGCGACGACGCCGGCCGCGGCGTCGTCGCCGAGGTCGGGCTCGCACCGCGTGACGACGCCAGCCGCGGCGTCGGCCCGCCAGTCGGCGGCCGCCAGGCCCTCGACGAGGCGACGGGCTCGCCCTTCGACCGCGTCGGTCTCGACGGTGCCCGCGTCCTCGGAGAGGCCGAGCGCGGCCCGAAGGCCGGGGACCGATCCGACCTGGCCGGAGAAGACCTGGGCGGCGCGCAGGACGGCGAGGACGAGGTTGACGAGCTCGTCGCCCTGGGGCGCCTGGCCGAGGACGTGGAGGCCGTCGCGGATCTGGACGTCCTTGATCTCGCACAGCCAGCCGTCGACGTGCATGACGAGCTCGTCGAAGCCGTCGGCGTCGTCGAGGTCGACGTCCTCGAGCCCGAGGTCGACGTGCATCTGCGCCGCGTGGATGAGCTGCCAGATCTCGCCGCGCAGGGCCGGCGCCTTCGCCGGGTCCATGACCGAGACGTTGCCGTACTCGTCGAGGAGCTGCTCGAGGCGGGCGATGTCGCCGTAGGACTCGGCGCGCGCCATCGGCGGCACGAGGTGGTCGACGATCGTCGCGTGCGCCCGGCGCTTGGCCTGGGTGCCCTCGCCGGGGTCGTTGACGAGGAAGGGGTAGACGAGCGGCAGGCTGCCGAGCGCGGCGTCGGTGCCGCACGACGCGGACATCGCGAGGTTCTTGCCCGAGAGCCACTCGAGGTTGCCGTGCTTGCCGACGTGGACGACGGCATGGGCGCCGAACTCCTCCTCGACCCAGCGGTAGGTCGCGAGGTAGTGGTGCGTCGGCGGCAGGTCGGGGTCGTGGTAGATCGCGATGGGGTTCTCGCCGAAGCCGCGCGGCGGCTGCACGAGGAGCGCGACGTTGCCCCGCACGATGGCGGCGGTGACGATCTCGCCCGTCGCGTCGCGGGTCGTGTCGACGAAGACCTCGCCGGGCGCGTCGCCCCAGTGCTGGGTCATCGCCTCGCGCAGGTCGGCGGGGAGCGCGTCGAACCAGCCGCGGTAGCGCTCGGCCGGGATGCGCACCTGGGCGCCCTCGACCTGCTCCTGGGTGAGCCACTCCTCGTCCTGGCCGCCGGCGGCGATGAGCTCGTGGATGAGCGCGTTGCCGCACGTCGTGTCGGGGGCCTCGCCCTCGACCTCGGGCAGCGGGTCCATGCCGACGAAGCCCTCGCCGAGGTCGTACCCGGCCTCGCGCATGAGACGCAGCAGGCGGATCGTCGACACCGGGGTGTCGAGGCCGACGGCGTTGCCCAGGCGCGAGTGCTTCGTCGGGTAGGCGGACAGGACGACGGCGATCTTGCGCTCGGCGACGGGGGTCGAGCGCAGCCGGGCGTGGTTGACCGCGATGCCGGCGACGCGGGCGGCCCGCTCGGGGTCGGCGACGTAGTGCGGCAGGCCCTCGTCGTCGATCTCCTTGAAGGAGAAGGCGACCGTGATGAGCCGTCCGTCGAACTCGGGGACGGCGACCTGGGTCGCGACGTCGAGCGGGCTCATGCCGTCGTCGGAGGCCTGCCAGTCGGCCCGGCTCCACGTGAGGCACAGGCCCTGGAGGATCGGGATGTCGAGCGCGGCGAGGCGCTCGACGTCCCACGCCTCGTCGTCCTCGCCGGCGGAGGCGGTCGCCGGCTTCGTGCCGCCCGCGGCGAGGACCGTCGTCACGAGCGCGTCGAGGGTGCCGAGGTGCTCGAGCAGCCCGTCGGGGGCGTCGCGCAGCGACGCGGAGTGCACGACGACGCCGTGCCCGCCGGCCGCGTCGATCGCGTCGGCGAGCGCGTGCGCGTAGGCGGTGTTGCCCGCCGCGTACTGGGCCCGGTAGATGAGCACGCCGACGCGCGGGCGGACCGCGCCGTCGGGCAGCGGCTCGGGCTCTGGGCGCTCGAGGACGCCCCACTGGGGCAGGGCCTTCGGGGCCTCGAAGCCCTCGCCGGTGAGGAGCAGGGTGTCGCCGAGGAAGGCGTGCAGCTGCGCGACGTTGTCGGGGCCGCCCTCGGCGAGGTAGCGGTGGGCCTCGGCGACGACGCCGGCCGGCACGGTCGACATCTCCATGAGGGCCGCGTCCGGCTCCTGGGTGCCGCCGACGACGACGAGCCGCGCACCCTGCTCGGCGAGCCGGCGGAAGCCGCTGCACAGGTCGTCCGGGGTGCCGAGGATGCGGGCGACGACGACGTCCGCGGAGGCGATGAGCTCGCCCATGTCGGTGTGCCCGGGACGGGCGGGGTTGGCCAGCACCACGTCGATCCCGTGCGTGCGAGCGGCCTCTCGGGCGCTCAGCAGGTCGGTGTCGGAGGTGGACAGCAGGGCGAGCGTGGTCACGTCGGTGACTCCTCTGGCAGGGATCCGCGCCCCGCAGTCGAAGGGAGGGACCCAGACGTGTCGTCCGGGCCGGCCGACCAGGCGTGTCTGACTCGCGAAGGGGATTCGCTCACAGTGGCGGGACCGTCCCGGAGTCGCACCGGGTTCCGCGCAGATCGACCGAGACGCACCCTACCGGGGTCGTCCGATGACCTCGCGAGGCGCGTCCGTGAGGGCCGTCGGGCGGCCCCCGGGGCATCGGCGGGAGGTCGGGGCGACGCGTAGGCTGCACCGCCGTGACCACCCGATCGCCTGCTCGCGACGGCGCCGACCGGTGCCCGGGGCTGCTCTCGCCCTTCGTCTCGGCGGACGGCGCGATGGTGCGGCTGCGGGTGCCCGGCGGACGCATGAGCGCTGCCGATCTCGTCGAGATCTCCTCTCTCGCAGGCAGATTCGGTGACCCGGAGGTCACGCTCACCTCGCGCGGCAGCCTCCAGCTGCGCGGCCTGCCGAGCCCGCTCCCCCGCGAGCTCGTCACCGCGATCGGCGCGCTCGGACTCGTCCCGTCGGCGGCGCACGACAAGGCACGCAACGTCGTCGCCGACCCTGCCCCCGCCCTCGACGACCTCGTCCACGAGCTCGACGAGGCGCTGCTCGCCGACGACGCGCTCGCCACCCTGCCCGGGCGCTTCTTGCTCGCCGCCGCCGCGCCCGGCGGGGCCGTGCTCGGCGAGCCGTGGGACGTCGCGGTCGTCGACGAGGGGGCGAGCGCGCGCGTGCTCGTCGACGGTCGCGCCCTCGTCGTGCCCCGCGCGGACGCCGCGACGACCGTCCTCGACGTCGCGCGCCGCTTCCTCTCCGTCCGCGGGGGCGAGCGGGTCTGGAACGTCCGCGACCTGCCCGCCGAGGACCGGGCGACCCTGCTGCCGGGGGGCTCCCCCTTCGCCGTCGACGTCGCGCCGCCCCCGGCCGCCGGCCCGCTCGGCGAGGACCTCGTCGCGCTCGTGCCGCTGGGCCTGCTCACCCCCGCCGTGGCCGCCGCGCTGGCGAGGTCTCGAGGCTCGGCCGCGGACGGCCTCGCACCTCCCCTGCGGATCACCCCGTGGCGCTCGGTCTTCGTCCCGGGAGGCGCTGCGCGCGCCGGTGAGCTCGCCGCCGCCGGCCTCGTCGTCTCCGCCGGCTCGCCGTGGGCGGTGCTCACCGCCTGCGCCGGGGCTCCCGCCTGCGCCCGCACGACGACGCCGACCCGCGAGCTGGCCCGCGCGGCGGGGACCCTCGTCGACCCCCTCGGCCCGCCTGTCCACGTCATCGGCTGCGACCGGGCGTGCGGCCACCCCGCTCGCCCCCACACGACCGCGCTCGACCCGACCTGCGCCGGCGACGTCGTCCGTGCGCAGCGCCGCACCCCTGAGGAGCCCACGTGACCACCCTTCGCCGACCGACCCGGCGTCACGACTACGTGACCGACGGCCAGGAGATCTACCGGCGCTCCTTCGCGATGATCCGCGAGGAGACCGACGTCTCCGGGCTGCCCGCAAGCCTGCACGGTGCCGCGGTGCGCATCGTCCACGCCGCCGGGGACGTCGAGATCACCCGTGACATCGCCGCGCACCCCGAGGTCGCGACGGCGACGCTCGCCGCGCTCGTCGCCGGGGCACCCGTGCTCACCGACAGCAACATGCTCGCCTCGGGCGTCACCCGCCGGCGGCTGCCCGCCGACAACGACGTCGTGTGCACACTGCGCGACGAGCGCGTGCCGGGGCTCGCCGCGGCCTGGGAGACCACCCGCGCCGCCGCCGCCGTCTCGTTGTGGGAGGACCGGCTCAAGGGCGCTGTCGTCGCGATCGGCAACGCCCCGACCGCGCTCTTCCACCTGCTCGAGATGCTCGCCGACGGCGCGCCCCGGCCGGCGGCGATCATCGGGATGCCCGTGGGCTTCGTCGGCTCCACCGAGTCGAAGGTCGCGCTCGCCGAGCACGACCTGCCCGGCGGGCCGGTGCCGTGGCTCGTCGTCCACGGGCGTCGCGGCGGCTCGGCCATGGCGGCCGCGGCCCTCAACGCGCTCGCCAACCCGGACGAGCTCGCATGAGCGAGGAGGCGCGGGGGCGCTTCTACGGCGTGGGGATCGGGCCCGGCGACCCCGAGCTCGTCACCCTCAAGGCCGCCCGGGTCATCGCCGAGGCCGACGTCGTGGCGTACCACGCGGGCACCGGCAAGCAGTCGATGGCGCGCTCCATCGCCGCCGACCTCATCCCCGAGGGGGTGCTCGAGGAAGAGCTGCGCTACCCCGTGACGACGGGCTTCACCGACCACCCGCGGGGCTACTACGGCGCGCTCTCGGACTTCTACGACGAGTGCGCCGACCGCCTCGAGGCGCACCTGGCCGCCGGGCGCTCGGTCGTCGTCCTCGCCGTCGGCGACCCCCTCTTCTTCGGGTCCTTCATGTACGTCCACGACCGGCTCAGCCCGCGCTACCGGACCGAGGTCGTGCCCGGGATCACCGCGCTGTCGGCGGCCACCGCCGCGGTCGCCACCGGCCTGTGCCGGCACGAGGACACCCTCACGGTGCTGCCCGGCACGCTCGCCGTGCCCGAGCTCGCCCGTCGGCTCGCGGACACCGACGCGGCGATCATCATGAAGCTCGGGCGGACCTTCGCCGGGGTGCGCGAGGCGCTGCGCCAGGCGGGGGTGCTCGAGCGCGCGGTCTACGTCGAGCGCGCGTCCGGCCCGGGCCAGGTCGTCCTGCCCGCGGCGGAGGTCGACGAGGGCCGGGTGCCGTACATGTCGCTCGTCGTCGTGCCCGGCGAGGGGCTGCGCGACGACGCGGCCGGTCGGGCCGCGGACTTCGCCCGGCTGACAGCCGGGTCGCCCGAGTTGGCGGACACCCCTTCGTCGCCGGGCACGGTCCACGTCGTCGGGCTCGGCCCCGGCCCGGACCACTGGCTCACCCCGCAGGCCTCGCAGGTGCTCGCCGAGGTCGACCACGTCGTCGGCTACGCGCCCTACGTCGCCCGGGTGCCGCAGCGCGAGGGCCTGACCCGTCACCCGTCGGGCAACTCCGTCGAGGTCGACCGCGGCCGGCTGTGCCTCGACCTGGCCCGGCGCGGGGAGCACGTGGCGCTCGTATCCGGCGGCGACGCCGGGGTCTTCGGCATGGCGACGGCGCTCTTCGAGGCGCGGGAGGCGGCGCTGCTCGAGGACGAGGGCTTCGGGCACGTGCCGGTGCACGTCGTGCCCGGGGTCACCGCCGCGCACGCCGCGAGCGCGCTCGTCGGCGCGGTGCTCGGCGGCGACCACGCCCTGGTCAACCTCAGCGACAACCTCAAGCCGTGGGAGATCCTCGCCGACCGGCTCACCGCGCTCGTCACGCGCGACATCAGCGTCGCGCTCTACAACCCGCGCTCGCGCTCGCGCCCCGACACCCTCGGCGCCGCGCGCGACCTGCTCGTCGACGCCGTCGGCCCGGACCGGGTCGTCGTCGTCGCCCGCCACGTGGGTCGCGAGGAGGAGTCGGTGACGGTGACGACCCTGGGCGGTCTCGACGTCGACGCCGTCGACATGGGCTGCCTCGTCGTCGTCGGGGCCTCGACGACCCGGGTCGACGACGACGGGCGGGTCTGGACCCCGCGCTCGATCGGCTGAGCCCTCAGGCCCAGAAGGGCGGAGGTCCTGCCGGTGCGTCCGCACGCGGCGAGGGCAGCCGCGCGCCGTCTCCCCACCCCTTCGCCCAGGTCGGCAGCGCCGAGGGCGGCGGCTCGACCCGCAGGAGGGACCACAGCCGGTCGGTGTCGACCCCGCGACCGCGCTGGAGGAATCGCATCCGCACGAGCGCCTGCGCGCACACCTGGCCGTCGACGACGAAGCGCTGCTCGAAGGTCACGCTCACGCGGTCCCACCCCGCCACCGCGCTGTGCAGCTCGAAGGCCTGGAGCGGCCGCAGCGACGTGCGGAAGGTGATCGTCTCCTGCATGACGACCGGCGAGAGGCGGTGCCGCAGCTGCGCGCGCGCCCACCCCGAGCGCACGGCGAGGTCGAGCCGGCCGAGGTCGGCGATCGAGAGGTAGACGCCGTTGTTCATGTGCCCGGCGAGGTCGATGTCGTTGAGCAGCACCCGCAGCGGCAGGACGGCGTGCTCCCCCGGGCCGACGGGTCCGCGACGCCGGGCGGTCGTGACGGTCCAGGCGGTGCGCAGCAGGCGGTTCAACTCACGGTCCTCGGGTGGGTGGCGGGGCGGGAGCCATCCTCCCCCGAGCCCCGTGCCGACCCGCGCGCGGGGCGCTCAGCAAGAGTTACCCCTGGTGAGCAGGAGTCTCGTACTCATGCTCAGCGGGGGTTTATCGGGTCACCCGAGAAACCTGGGGCGGGTGGGACTCTGGGGTGGGTGGGACTCTGGGGCGGGTGGGGCGGGTGGGACTCGGGGGCGAAGGGGTCAGCGGAGGCCGCCGTCCTCGGCCGCCCGGGCCGCGGCGGAGGGGCCGGCCGCGCGCAGCCGCGAGTAGAGGTGCGACTCGACGAAGCCCTCGGCCCGCAGGGCCCACCCGACGAGGACGACCGCGGCCTGGCGGATGTCGTGCGCCTCGACCTGGTCGGCGATGTCGGCGAGGGTCCCGTGCAGCACGAGCTCCTCGGGCTGCTCGACGCGGTAGGCGACGACGACGGGGCAGTCCTCGCCGTAGTGCACGGCGCAGCGCTGCGCGAGCTCGCGCACCCGCCGCACGGCGAGGTGGAGCGCGAGGGTCGCGCCGGTCGCGGCGAAGGCCTCGAGGCTCTCGCCCGTCGGCATCGCCGTCGAGTCGCGCTGGGCGCGGGTGAGCACGACCGACTGCGCGACCTCGGGCACCGTGAGCTCGCGCCCGATCCGGGCGGCGGTCGCCGCGTAGGCCGCGACCCCGGGCGTGACGTCCCACGGCACGCCCGCGGCGTCGAGGCGGCGGGTCTGCTCGGCGAGCGCCGAGTAGACGGACGGGTCGCCGGAGCACAGCCGGGCGACGTCCTCGCCGCGCCCGTGCGCCGCGACGACCTCGGCGACGATCGAGTCGAGGTCGAGGTCCTGGGTGTCGACGAGACGCGCGTCGTCGGGGCAGTGCTCGAGCACGGCGGCGTCGAGATAGCTGCCCGCGTAGAGGCACAGCCGGCTCTGCGCGAGGAGCCGGGTCGCCCGCAGCGTGAGCAGGTCGGCGGCACCGGGGCCGGCGCCGATGAAGTGGACGGTCATGACGCTCCGTGGGGTCGGGTGACGGCGAGCTGGACGACGGCGCGGGCGGGGGTCCACGACAGGTAGCGACCGAGCGGGACCGCCCGCTCGACGCTCACCCGGGTGAGCTCGCCGCCGGTACGGCCGTGGGTGGCGACGAGCGCGCCCTCGCCCTCGAGGGTCACGGCGTGCGCGACGAGCCGCCCGCCGACGGGCAGCGCCTGCCACGACCGCTCGAGGACGTCCTCGTCGAGCCCGCCGCCGACGAAGACGGCGTCGGGAGCGGCGAAGGGGGTGAGATCGGTAGTCGTCGTGTCGCCGACGACGACCTCGACGCGCCCGGCCAACCCGAGGGCGGCGGCGTTGTCGCGGATGCGCTGGGCTCGGGTGGGGTCGCGCTCGACGCAGGTCGCACTCGTCCGCTCCGCGGCGAGGCACCACTCGAGGGCGACCGAGCCGTTGCCGGCACCGAGGTCCCACAGGTGGGCACCGGCGGTGGGGCGCAGCCGGGCCAGGGCCGAGGCCCGCACGTCACGCTTGGTCAGCTGGCCGTCGTGGGCGATGAAGTCCTCGGGGCGACCGGGCACGGGTCCCGCGGTCGGCGAGACCGCGGCGGGGTCGTCGGCGCGCACCTCGACGCAGCACAGCACGAGGTCGTCGGTCCGTCCGGCGAAGGCGTCGGCCCGCTCGCTGCGGGCTCCCTCGTCCGGCCCGCCGAGGTGCCAGCGCGCGGTGAGCGTGCTCGCGCCCCAGCCGCGCTCCGCGAGCAGGGCGCCGAGGCGCGCGGGGTCGGCGCCGTCGGAGCAGAGGACGACGAGCCGGGCGGCGGGGGCGAGATGGGGCAGGACCGCGCGCAGGTCGCGCCCGACCGCCGTGACGACCGTCGCGCTCTCCGCGGACCAGCCCTGGCGCGCCCGCGCGAGGGCGTCGCTGCCCACCGCCGGGTGGACCCGCACGGCGTCGGCCCCGAGCAGGTCGACCAGCGTCGTCGCGATGCCGGAGCGCAGCGGGTCGCCGCTCGCGAGGGCGACGGCGTCGCCCGTCGCCCGCAGCAGCTCGGGCAGACCGGCGCGAAGGGGGCTCGGCCAGGGCACGAGCTCGGCGCCGGGTGCGTGGGGACCCAGGAGGTCGAGGTGGCGGCGCCCGCCGATGAGGGTCGACGCACCCGCGACGAGGCGGCGACGCGCCCCGTCCAGGCCGTCCCACCCGTCGTCACCGACACCCACGACCTCGATCACGGTCGCCCACCCTAGGCCCCTTCGCGGTTGTGAGAGGATCGCGCCCGGCGCAGCCAACCGAGGAATCCGGTGCGAATCCGGAGCGGTCCCGCCACTGTCACGGCCCCCTGGGCCCGAGCCAGACACTCGGTCTGCACCCGTCACCGTCACCCGCGGCGACGTCATCGACCGGCGAGCGTGGACACTCGCCAGGAGGCAGCCGTGACGGCTCTTGGCCAGCGCACCCCGACCTACCCCTTCACCGCCCTCGTCGGCGCCGACGAGCTGACGACCGCCCTGCTCCTCAGCGCGATCTCCCCGGAGATCGGAGGGGTGCTCGTGCGCGGCGAGAAGGGCACCGCGAAGTCGACCGCCGTCCGCGCCCTCGCGGCCGTCCTGCCCGAGCAGCACGTCGCGCTCGGCTGCCGCTTCGGGTGCGACCCCGACCGCGCCGAGGACTGCCCGGACGGCCCCCACGACGGACCCGGCACGACCCGGCCCGCCCGTCTCGTCGAGCTCCCCGTCGGCGCCACCGAGGACCGCGTCGTCGGCTCGCTGGACCTGCGTCGCGCGCTCGGAGAGGGCGAGGCCGCCTACCAGCCCGGTCTGCTCGCCGAGGCGCACCGCGGGATCCTCTACGTCGACGAGGTCAACCTCCTGCACGACCACCTCGTCGACGTCCTGCTCGACGCCGCCGCGATGGGCCGCAACACCGTCGAGCGCGACGGGGTCTCGATCTCCCACCCCGCCCGGATCACCCTCGTCGGCACGATGAACCCCGAGGAGGGCGAGCTGCGCCCGCAGCTGCTCGACCGCTTCGGGCTCACCGTGCACGTCGCCGCGAGCCGCGACCCCCGTGAGCGGGCCGAGGTCGTGCGTCGCCGGCTCGCCGCCGACGCCGACCCGGTCGGCTTCGCCGCCGGCTACGAGCGCTCCGAGGTCGAGCTCACCGAGCGCATCGCCGCCGCCCGCGCCGGCGTGCGCGAGGTGGTCCTCGACGAGCGGACGCTGCGCACCGTCGCACGGGTGTGCGCCGGCTTCGACGTCGACGGCCTGCGCGCCGACATCGTCACCGCTCGCACGGCGGTCGCCCACGCGGCCTGGCAAGGACGCACGCACGTGACCCGCGAGGACATCCGTGCCGCGGCCCTGCTCGCCCTGCCGCACCGCCGCCGGCGCTCCCCCTTCGACGCGCCCGGTCTCGACGAGGACCTCCTCGACCGGCTCCTCGACGAGGAGCCGGAGGACGACCCGCCCGGCGGCGACGAGCCCGAGGACGGCCCCGACGAGCAGCCCGACGGCGGCCGGCCCGACGACGAGCAGCGCGGCGGCGACGGCCGGACCACCGGCGGGCCGCCCCCCACCCCCGACGGGTCCGACGACACCCCGCCGAGCGGGCGCGCTGACAGCCCTCCGGACCCGAGCGCCGAGGACCACGGAGCGCAGGACTCGGACGACCCCTCCGACGCGCAGGCCGCTCCCCCGGCGGGCGGTGCCGCTGCACCGGTCGGGACCGCGAGCGCCCAGGCGCCCTACCGCGCCCGCCGCCTCGAGCTCGCCGGTGTCGGGTCCGGTCCCTCGGGCCGCCGCTCCCCCGCGCTCACCCCGCGCGGCCGGGTCGTCGGCACGCACCCGGCCGGCCAGGAGCCGGCGGGCGCGCCGGTGCACGTCACCGCCACGTTGCGCGCCTCCGCCGCACGACGGGCCGCCCGCACCGGTCCGGCCCGCGTCACCGGCGACGACCTGCGCCACGCCGTGACCCGCGGGCGCGAGGCCAACCTCGTGCTCCTCGCCGTCGACGCCTCCGGCTCGATGGCCGCCCGACGCCGGATGGGCGAGGTCAAGACGGCCGTGCTCTCGCTGCTCCTCGACGCCTACCAGCGCCGCGACCGGGTGGGTCTGGTGACCTTCCGGGGCGCCCAGGCCGAGGTCGCCCTGCCGCCCACCTCGTCCGTCGACGCCGCCGCCGCGCGGCTCGCGCAGCTGCCCCACGGCGGGCGCACCCCGCTCGCCGAGGGCCTGACCCAGGTCGCCCGGGTCGTCGCCCGCGAGCAGGTCCGCGACCGCCATCAGCGCGCGCTCGTCGTCGTCGTCACCGACGGCCGGGCCACCGCCGGGGCGGACGCCCTCGCCCGCGCCCGGGTCGTCGCCGACGGCTGGTCGCGCGCCGTGCCGACCGCGCAGACCGTCGTCGTCGACTGCGAGTCCGGCCGCTTCCGGATGGGTCTGGCCGCCGACCTCGCCCGGCGCATGGGCGCCGAGCACATCGCGCTCGAGCAGGTCGCCGCGAGCGGCCTCGTCGAGATCGTCACCGACCGCACGGGCACTGCTCGCAACGGCCGGAGCGCCGCCTGATGGCGCAGGGACGCACCCCCGTCACCCCCGCCGACGGCCTGACCACCCGTCAGCGCCGCACCTCGCCCCTCGTCGTCGTCCACGGCGGGTCCGGCAAGGGCAAGTCGACCGCCGCCTTCGGGCTCGCCCTGCGCGGGTGGAACCAGGGCTGGTCGATCGGCGTCTTTCAGTTCGTCAAGTCCGCGAAGTGGCGGATCGGCGAGGAGGAGGCCTTCGCGGCGCTCGGCCGGCTCCACGAGCAGACCGGCGAAGGGGGCCCGGTCGAGTGGCACAAGATGGGCTCGGGGTGGTCGTGGTCGCGCAAGGCGGGATCCGAGGAGGACCACGCCGCCGACGCCCGCGAGGGCTGGGCCGAGATCAAGCGCCGGCTGTCCGAGGAGACGCACACCGTCTACGTCCTCGACGAGTTCACCTACGTCATGAAGTGGGGCTGGGTCGACGTCGACGACGTCGTCGAGACCCTGACGAGCCGCCCGGGCTACCAGCACGTCGTCATCACCGGTCGTGACCCGCACCCGCGCCTGCTCGAGATCGCCGACGTCGCGACCGAGATGACGAAGATCGCCCACCCCTTCGACCGCGGTCAGAAGGGTCAGCGGGGCATCGAGTGGTGAGGTCAGCGCGGGTGCTGAGCGCGGCACGAGAGGTGGCCCTGCCGCGGGTGCTCGTGGCCGCCCCCGCGTCCGGCCACGGCAAGACGACCATCGCCGTCGGCATCATGGCCGCGCTCTCCCGCCGCGGGCTCGTCGTCTCCCCGGCGAAGGTCGGCCCCGACTACATCGACCCGGGCTACCACGCCCTGGCGACCGGCCGCCCCAGCCGCACGCTCGACCCGTGGCTCGTCGGCGAGGAGCGCGTCGCACCACTGCTCGCCCGCGGCGCGACCCACCCGGTCGCCGCGGACGTCGCCGTCCTCGAGGGCGTCATGGGTCTGCTCGACGGGCGCCTGGGCACCGACGGCTTCGCCTCCAGCGCGCACGTCGCGGCCCTCACCCGCACCCCCGTCGTCCTCGTCGTCGACATCAGCTCGACCTCGCGCACCGTCGCCGCCACCGTGCACGGCCTGGCCCGGATCGATCCCGCCCTCGAGGTCGTCGGCGTCGTCCTCAACAAGGCCGGCACCCCGCGCCACGGGGCCGAGGCCCGCCGCGCCGTCGAGGGCGTCGGCGTCCCCGTCTGGGGCGTCCTGCCTCGCGACGCGGCGATGCACGTGCCCTCGCGCCACCTCGGGCTCGTCCCCGCCGCCGAGCGCGGCCGGGCCGCCGCCACCCTCGACCACATCTCCGGCGTCACCGAGGAGCACCTCGACCTCGACGCCCTGCTCGCGGCGGCCGCGAGCGCACCGCCGCTGGAGACGGCCCCGTGGTCGCCCGCCCAGGCCCTCGGCCGCGAGCCCGCGTCCCTGCCCGACGACGCCCCGGTCGTCGCCGTGGCCGGCGGGCGCGCCTTCACCTTCCGCTACCCCGAGACCGTCGAGCTGGTCGAGGCCGCCGGCGCGCGCGTCGTCGAGGTCGACCCCGCCCGCGACACCGTGCTGCCCGAGCGGACGTGCGGCCTCTACCTCGGCGGCGGCTTCCCCGAGGTCCACGCCCGCGCCCTCGCGACGAATCGCGAGCTCGTCGGCCAGATCGGCGCGGCCGTCGCCGCCGGCATGCCCACCGTCGCCGAGTGCGCCGGCATGCTCTACCTCGCCCAGAGCCTCGACGACCACCCGATGATCGGCTCGCTGCCCGCGCGAGCCGCGATGGGGCGCCGGCTCACCCTCGGCTACCGCGAAGGGGTGTCCCTCACCGACTCCGTCATCGGCCCCGCCGGCACGACGGTCACGGGTCACGAGTTCCACCGCACGACGACCGACCCGCCCGCGGGCACCTCCGCCGCGTGGCGGCTCGGCGATCGCGACGAGGGCTTCGCGCTCGACCCGGCCGGCACCGGCCGCGCGACCCTGATCGCCTCCTACCTCCACACCCACTGGGCCGGGTCCCCCGCCGTCGCCTCGAGCTTCGTCGACGCCGTCCGCGAGCACGACCGGACCAGCACGAGGCGCGGGGCGGGAGGGGTCGCCCCGACTCAGGGGCCTTTGGCTCAGGGACCAGCGACTCAAGGGCCGGACCTCCGTGGCGCAGGGGGGGCGCCCCTTGGGGCTTCGCAGTGGTCGGTCGGCTCGGGCGGGAGAGCGCCGGTTGCCGAGAGCGCGGGTCAGCCCCTGAGTCGGGGCATCCCCCCCAGCTCCACTGCGGCCCGGCCCGTCCTGGCCGACCCCTTGCGGCATCACGGAGATGCCGAGGTCGCCGAGGAGCTCGTCGACCTCGCGGTCAACGTGCGGCTCGAGCGGCCACCGGCATGGCTCATGAGCGCACTTGTCGAGGAGCTCGAGGGCGTCGCCGCCTACCCGGACCCGACCGCTGCGCGGGACGCCCTGGCGGCCCGGCACGGGCTGCGACGCGAGCAGGTGCTGCCGACGAGCGGCGGTGCCGAGGCCTTCACGCTGCTCGCCCGGGCGCTGCGCCCGCTCGACGCGGTCGTCGTGCACCCGCAGTTCACCGAGCCCGAGGCGGCGCTGCGCGCTGCCGGGCACGAGGTACGGCGGGTCCTGCTGCGGGCTGATGAGGGCTTCGCGCTGACACCGGACGCGCTCGCCGAGATCGGCGACGCGGACCTCGTCGTCGTCGGCAACCCCACGAACCCGACGGGCGTGCTCCATCCCGCCGACGTGCTGCGCTCGCTGGCGCGGCCCGGGCGGGTGCTGCTCGTCGACGAGGCCTTCGTCGACGCGGTCCCGCACGAGGCCGAGACGCTGCTCACCGGCGACCTCGACGGGGTGCTCGTCGTGCGCTCGCTGACGAAGACCTGGGCCGTGGCCGGGGTGCGCGCCGGGTACGTCGCGGGCGACCCCGAGCTCGTCGCCGCGCTCGCCGCGCACCAGCCGCACTGGTCGGTCGGCTCGCTCGCCCTGCGGGTGATGACCGAGACCGCGACGCCGCGGGCGCTCGCCGAGGCCGGCCGTGCCGCGCAGGAGACGGCGGTCTGGCGTCGTCACCTCCTCGACGGGCTGCACGCCCTGGGCGTGCCGACGGCGGGGGCCGACGCCCCCTTCGTCCTGGCCCAGGTGGGCACCGGCGTGCACGCCGCCCTGCGCGACGCCGGCTGGGCCGTGCGTCGCGGTGACACCTTCCCCGGGCTGGACCCCACCTGGGTGCGGGTCGCCGTGCGCGACCCGCTGACCGTCGACGGCCTGCTGCGCGAGCTGGGCCACCTGCTGCACCGGAGGACCGCATGACGACGACCCCCACGACGACGACCGGACGGGTGCTGCTCGTCGGCGGCGGGCCCGGCGACCCCGGCCTGCTGACGATCGCCGGTCGTGACGCCCTCGCGGTCGCCGACGTCGTCGTCACCGACCGGCTCGCCCCGCTCGCGGCGATCGTCGGGCACGCCCCGCAGGCCGAGGTGATCCACGTCGGCAAGATCCCGCGCGGCGACTTCACCCCGCAGGAGCGGATCAACGAGCTGCTCGTCGAGCACGCCCTGGCGGGGCGGACGGTCGTGCGGCTCAAGGGCGGCGACGGCTACCTCTTCGGCCGCGGCGGCGAGGAGTGGCAGGCCTGCGCCGCCGCCGGGGTGCCGGTCGAGGTCGTGCCGGGCGTGTCCTCCGCCTTCGCCGTCCCGGCCCTCGCCGGGATCCCGGTGACGCACCGCGGGCTCTCGCAGGGGGTCGTCGTCGTCTCGGGGCACGTCGCCCCCGAGGACCCGCGCAGCGAGGTCGACTGGGCGGCGCTCGCGACCTCGCGGCTGACGATCGTCGTCCTCATGGGCGTCGCGACGCTCGGGTCGATCGCCCGGGCGCTCGTGGCGGCCGGCATGCCGGCCGACACCCCCGCGGCGTGCGTCGCCGACGGCGCGAGCCCGGAGCAGCGCAGCGTGCGCGCCCCGCTCTCGGGCATCGCCGCCGCGGCCGACGAAGGAGACTTCGCCCCTCCGGCGATCACCGTCATCGGCGACGTCGTCGCCGCCCTCGACCCGGTCGCACCGGCGGGCCCGTGAGCCTCGACGCCGGGCTGCGGCTGGCCGTCGGGACCTTCACGCGGATCCCCAGCGGCGAGGTCTCGACCTCCCCCGCTGCGGCCCGCTCCGCCCTGCTCCTCGCCCCCCTGGCCGTCGTCCCGCTCGCGGCGCTCGCCGGGCTCGTCGGCGCCGCCGTCGAGATCGGGCTGCCCCCGCTCGTCGCGGCCGGGCTGGTCCTCGGCCTGCTCGCCCACGGGTCGCGCGGCATGCACCTCGACGGGCTCGCCGACACCGTCGACGGGCTCGGCGCGGGGTGGGACCGCGAGCGCGCGCTCGCCGTGATGCGCAGCGGCGACGTCGGGCCGATGGGCGTCGTCGCGCTCGTCGTCGTCCTCCTCGTCCAGGCCGCGTCGGTCGCCCACCTGCTCGCGCACGGCTGGCGCGGCGCGCTCGTCGTCGCCGCGCTCGTCGTCGCCTCGCGCGCGACCTGCGCCCGGATGTGCACGACCGGCACGACCGCGGCACCCGGCTCGAGCCTGGGCCGGGTCTTCGTCGGCACGGTCACCCCGGCCGCGTCCTGGCTGCTCCTCGTCGCCGTCGCCGGCGTCGTCGTCCTCGCCGCGCTCCCCCTGGCAGCGTCGACCGGCGAGCTCCCCGCGGTCCTCGCAGGCGCCGCCCTCGCCGTGCTCGTCGCGAGCCAGCTCGCCGTCGTCCTGCGCGAGCGTGCCGCACGCACCTTCGGCGGGGTCGGCGGCGACGTGCTCGGCGCCGGGGTCGAGGTCGCCCTCACCGCCTCGCTCGTCGTCATGACGGTGGCGTCATGAGCGCCCGCGTGCTCGTCACCGGTGGCGTGCGCTCCGGCAAGTCCCGTCACGCCGAGTCCCTCCTCCGGCCCCCGCACCTCGACGACCGGGCCCCGGTCACCTATCTCGCGTGCGGCCCGCAGCGCGACGACCCCGACTGGGCCGCGCGGGTGCAGGCGCACCGAGATCGCCGGCCGGCCACGTGGACGACGCTCGAGAGCACCGACGCTGCCGCCGCGCTCACCACGGCGACCGGACCGGTGCTCCTCGACTGCCTCGGCACGTGGCTCACGGCCCAGCTCGACGAGATCGACGCGTGGGAGAGCCCGCAGGAGCAGTGGGAGGCCGAGCTCGACGCGCGCGTCGACGTCCTCGACGCGGCCTGGCGCTCGGCCCCGCACGTCGTCGCGGTGACCAACGAGGTCGGCTGGGGCGTCGTCCCGGCCTACCGCTCCGGACGCGTCTTCGCCGACCGGCTCGGCATGCTCGGCCAACGGCTCGCCCGCAGCGCCACCCGCGTCGACCTCGTCGTCCTCGGGCAGGTCCTGACGATCAAGGACGAGCCGTGACGCGGGTCGACCCGGTCGCCCTCGGTCTCGTCCTCGGCTGGGCCGCGGACCAGGTGCTCGGCGACCCGCGGCGCGGGCACCCCGTCGCGATCTTCGGGTCCTGGGCCGGTGCCGTCGAGCGCCGCACCTACCGCGACGCACGGCCCGCCGGGGTCCTCACCGAGGTCGTCGTTCTCGCCCCCGTGCTCGCCCTCGGGGCGGCCGCCGGCCGTCTGCCCGCCCCGGCACGGTGCGCCGCGACGGCGGCCCTCGTCTGGACCGCCCTCGGCGGCACGAGCCTCGGGCGAGAGGGCACCGCCGTGCACGACCTGCTCGTCGGCGACGACCTGCCCGGGGCCCGCACCCGGGTGCGCAACCTCGTCGGGCGCGCGACCCAGGACCTCACCGCCGACGAGGTCGCCCGGGCGGCGCTGGAGTCCGTCGCCGAGAACTCCTCCGACGCCGTCGTCGGCACGCTCGTCTGGGGCGCGCTCCTCGGCCCGGTCGGCGTCGTCCTGCACCGCGGCGCGAACACCCTCGACGCGATGCACGGCCACCGCAGCCCGCGCTACCACCGCTTCGGCTGGGCAGCGGCCCGCGCCGACGACGTCCTGGGCTGGCTCCCCGCGCGGGTGACCGTCCTCGCGACGGCGCTGGCGGCACCCGCGCGGGCGGGGCGGGTCCTCGCCGTCGCGCGGCGCGACGGCCGCGCCCACCCCAGCCCGAACGCCGGTCCGGTCGAGGCGGGCTTCGCGGCCGCGCTCGGCGTGCGCCTCGGCGGGCGCAACATCTACGGCGGCGCCGTCGAGGACCGGGGCGTCCTCGGGTCGGGGCCCCGCCCCACCGCGGCCGACCTGCCCCGCGCGGTGACGCTCGCCCGGCGGGTCGGGGTCGTCGCGCTCGTCCTCGCCGCCGGCGCGCGCCAGGTGCTCAGCGCCCGGAGGTGACCTGCTCGACCCAGCGGGTCGCCTGCTCCGCGTCGACCGCCTCGGTCACCCCGTCCGCCCGCCGCGGGCGGGCGACGACGACGACCGGGACCCCCACCCGGCGGGCGGCCTCGAGCTTGGCCTGCGTGTAGCGACCGCCTGAGTCCTTCGTCAGCAGCACGCCCACCTCGTGGTCGCGCAGGAGCGCCTCCTCGGCGGTGACCTCGAAGGGTCCCCGCGAGCGCAGCACGGTCCAGGTCTGCGGCAGCGGCTCCTCCGGCGGCTCGACGAGCCGCACGAGCACCTCGCGGCGGGCCCACGGGCCGACGTGGTGGTGCAGGGTCTGCCGCCCGGTCGTGACGAAGGGGGTCCCCCCGGCCCGGTCCGCCGCCTCGCGCGCGGCCTCGTGGCTCTCGACCCAGGTCCACGTCGCCGCGTCCGAGTGGTCCGCCCAGCCGGGGCGGGCCAGCCGCAGCAGCGGCAGCCCCACGGCGTCGCAGGCCGCCGCCGCGTGCGCACCCATCGTCGCGGCGAAGGGGTGGGTGGCGTCGACGACCGCGCTCACGTCGTGCTCCCGCAGCCACCGGGCGAGGCCGTCGGCCCCGCCGAAGCCGCCGATCCGCACGGGCCCGACGGGCAGGCGGGGCTGCGAGACCCGGCCGGCGAGCGAGGAGGTGAGGGGCACCCCCTTCGCGTCGAGACGGGCCGCGAGGTCCCTCGCCTCGGCGGTGCCGCCGAGGACGAGCACGTGCGTCATGACGGTCTCAGCCCTCCAGCCATCCGTCGACGACGGCGAGGATCTCGACGAGCTCGTGGACGGTCGCGTCGGGCACGACGTCGACCGCCACCTGCTGGTCGAGCGGGATGTCGCTGTGCGGCACCCAGATGGCGCGCATGCCGAGCTCCTGCGGCCCGAGGACGTCCTCGAAGAGCCGGTCGCCGACGTAGACGGTGCTCGTCGCCTCGACGCCGAGCGCCTGGCACACCGCGGCGAAGGCCCCCTCGTGGGGCTTGGTCACGCCGATCTCGCTGGAGTAGACGTCGGCGTCGAGCAGGTCGAGCACGCCGTCGCGGGCGAAGACGTCGCGGTGGTAGTCGCGGCTCCAGATGGTGTTCGACAGCACGCCGACCTTGAGCCCGCGGGCGCGCAGGCCCTCCCACAGCGGACGGACCTGCGGGTCGGTGATGGTGTGCGGCTCCCAGAAGCGGCGGTAGGCCGCGAGCGCCAGGTGGTGGCGGTCGTGGCGCGGGTCGACCCCGGCCCGGCGCAGCACCTCGTCGAGGCTCGCGCTGCGCTGGTCGCCGCGGGTGCTCAGCCAGGCCTCGTGCTCGACGGCGAGGATGCGCTCGGCGAGCTCGTGGGCCCGGGCGAGATCGGCCTCGGGCACCTGCGCGGAGTCCACGGGGATGCCGTGGACCTCGCGGGCGAAGACCCGCCACTGCTCGCCGAGGTCGATGGCGTGCCAGGGCGTGAGGGTGCCGCCCCAGTCGAAGACGACCGCCCGGACCGGGCCCGGCGCGGGGCGGCTCGGCGCGACCCGCAGCGGCGTCTCCTCACGGCTCACGACGACCGCACCTCCGCGAGGAGCGCGCTCACGGCCTCGTCGACGGGGACCTCGCGCCGGTCGCCGGTGCGCCGGTCCTTGATCTCGACGACGCCGTCGGCCAGGCCCTTGCCGACGACGAGGATCGTCGGCACGCCGATGAGCTCGGCGTCCTTGAACTTCACCCCGGGGCTGACGCGCCCGGCGCGGTCGTCGTAGACGACCTGCAGACCGTGGCGCTCGAGCTCCTCGGACAGCTCGGCGGCCTTGACGAAGATCTCGTCGCTCTTGCCGGCGGCGACGACGTGGACGTCGAAGGGGGCGACGGATCGCGGCCAGACCAGGCCCCGCTCGTCGTGGTTGTCCTCGGCGATGACGCCGACGGCGCGGGTGACCCCGATGCCGTAGGAACCCATGTGGACCGTGACGAGCTTGCCGTTCTCGTCGAGGACCTTCAGGCCGAGCGCCTCGGCGTACTTCTGGCCGAGCTGGAAGATGTGGCCCATCTCGATGCCGCGGGCCAGCGTCAGCGGGCGGCCGTTGGGGCCGAGGTCGCCCTCGCGGATCGCCGCGGCCTGGATCGTCCCGTCGGCGGTGAAGTCGCGCCCGTGCACGAGGTCGATCACGTGCTTGCCGTGCTCGTCGGCGCCGGTCACCCAGGCCGAGCCCACCGCGATCGAGGGGTCGAGGAGGTAGCGGATGCCGCGCTCCTCGCCGAGGGCGGCGGGGCCGATGTACCCCTTCGCCAGGTGCGGGTGCGCCGCGAAGTCCCGCTCCTCGAAGGCCTCGACGGCGGCCGGGGCGACCTTGGCCTCGAGACGCTTCGGGTCGACCTCGCGGTCGCCGGGGACGCCGATGGCGAGCGGCTCGCGGCGGCCGTCGGGGTGCTCCTCGTCGGCGGGGTGCACGAGCATGACGATGACGTTCTTCAGCGTGTCCGCCGCGGTCCACGCGCGCCCGTCGGTGCGCGGGTGGTCCCGGTTGAGCGCGGCGACTAGCGTGTCGATCGTCGGGGTGTCGGGGGTGTCCTCGACGTGGGCGGGGCCGGCGGTCACCTCGACCGGCTCGGCCTGCGGCACGGTGACGGCCTCGACGTTGGCGGCGTAGCCCTCGCCGTCGCGCACGAAGGTGTCCTCGCCGCCCTCGTTGACCGCGAGGAACTCCTCGCTCGCCGAGCCCCCCATCGCGCCGGAGTCGGCGTGCACGACGACGTACTCGAAGCCGAGGCGGTCGAAGATCTTCACGTACGCGTCGCGGTGGGCATCGTAGGACTTGCTCAGACCCGCCTCGTCGACGTCGAAGGAGTAGCTGTCCTTCATGACGAACTCGCGCCCGCGCAGCACGCCGGCGCGCGGCCGGGCCTCGTCGCGGTACTTCGTCTGGATCTGGTAGAGCGAGACGGGCAGGTCCTTGTAGGACGTGTAGAGGTCCTTGACTGCGAGGGTGAACATCTCCTCGTGGGTCGGGCCGAGGAGCATGTCGACGCCCTTGCGGTCCTGGAGGCGGAAGAGGTTGGGCCCGTACTCGGTCCACCGGTTCGTCGCCTCGTAGGGCTCCTTGGGCAGCAGCGCCGGGAAGCTCAGCTCCTGGCCGCCCATCGCGTCCATCTCCTCGCGCACGATGCCCTCGACCTTGCGCAGGACCCGCAGCCCGAGCGGCAGCCAGCTGTAGACGCCGGGCGCGGCGCGACGGACGTAGCCAGCCCGCACGAGCAGCTTGTGCCCCGGCAGCTCGGCGTCCGCCGGGTCCTCGCGGAGGGTGCGGAGGAAGAGGGAGGACATGCGCATGACCACGGTGGTTGGCTCCTGGCAGCTGGGGGGTGGGGCAGACGTGCCCGGGCAGGATATCGGTGGTCGGCGGACCGCCCGTCGAGGCGGGCCGGTGGCGAAGGGGGTGAGCCCGCCCTCGGGCTGCGAGGCTGGGCCGATGAGCACCCAGCAGTCGACAGGCACCGACGAGGGACGCCGACGCCACTACGGCGTCTTCTACGGGATCGACCCCCTGCCCGGGGCGGACGAGCCGGGCGCGCGCCCTCTGCTCGCCGTCCTTGGCAACTGCCAGGCCGAGTCCCTGCGCATCACGACGACGACCACCGCGGACGGCACGAGCCCCGTCGACTCCGTGCGGGTGCCGCCGGTGCACGAGCTCGAGGCGTCGGACATCCCCCACCTGCACCGTCTGCTCCCCCACCTCGACGTCCTCGCCGCGCAGCCGGTCCGCGACGACTACCGAGGGCTGCCGCTCGGCACGAGCCAGGTCCGGGCCCACCTGCGCGACGACGCCCGGCTCGTCGCGCTGCCGGTGCTGCGCGACCCCAGCGCCTACCCCTTCCAGGCGCTCGTGCGCGGCGCGGCCGGAGACCCGCCGGTCGTGCCGTACCACGACCTGCGGACCCTGGCGCAGGCCGCGGGCCTCGCCGGGGGCCCGCGGACCCTCGCGGCTGACGAGCTCGCCGAGGCCTACCGCACGATCGCCCGCGAGGGCCTCGCCGAGCTCGCGCGCCGGCAGTCCGTCTCGGGCACGCTGCGCGCCGACGACGTCGTCGCCGAGACGCTCGGCGAGGGGTGGACGATCAACCACCCGGGCAACACCGTGCTCGTCGCGCTCGGCGAGCGCCTGCGCGAGGCGATCGGGCTGCCCGCCCCGGGCGCGGACCCCGGCCGGGTCCTCCTGCGCTCGGTGCGCACCCCCCTTCGCGAGGACGTCGTCGAGGCCCTCGACCTGCCCCACGAGCCGCGGGCGGACTGGCTCGTCGGTGGCGAGGTCGTCGCCGACGACGAGGTCCGCGAGACCCAGGCGCGCTGGTACGCCGAGCACCCCGAGATGGTGAGCGCCGGCGTCGAGCGGCACGGCGAGCGCCTGCGCCTGCTCGGCTGGCGCTGAGGTCGCGCCCGCTCGCGGGCGGCCGTGCCACGATCGGCGCATGGACGAGCGACCGGTCACCACCCTCGAGCAGCTCACCGATCTGGTCGGCGAGCCCCTCCCCCGGGTCCGCGACAAGGTCCGCACCCACCTCACCGACGTCGACCGCCGGTGGCTGGCCGCCACCCCCTTCGTCGTCGTCGCGACCTCGGCCGCCGACGGGAGCGTCGACGCCTCGCCGAAGGGGGACCCCGCCGGCTCCCTCGTCCACGTCCTCGACGAGCGGACCGTCGCGATCGCCGAGCGACCGGGCAACCGTCGGGTCGACGGCTACCGCAACGTCCTGACCAACCCGCACGTCGGCCTGCTGTGCGTCATCCCCGGTCGCGGCGACACGTTGCGGGTCGGCGGCCGGGCACGTCTCGTCGCGGACGCGCCGTGGTTCGACGACCTCGTCGTGCGCGGTCACCGTCCGGTGCTCGCGCTCGTCGTCGAGGTCGAGGAGGTCTTCCACCACTGCGCGAAGGCCTTCCTGCGCAGCGGGCTGTGGGAGCCGCAGACCTGGCAGCCGGACGTGGTGGAGTCGCGCGCCGAGATCGCGCACGCGCTCGAGCGCCCGGAGGACAGCGTCGAGGAGCTGCGCGAGTACTACGGCGAGAGGTACGCGCAGCAGCTCTACTGACCGGGCGCCGGCCGGCCCGTGACGACCTCGCCCTCCTCGGGCACGCGGGGACCTCCCGGGAGCCGGAAGGCCAGCGGCACGCCCCGCGCGCGCTCCCAGTCGGTGGTGTCGCTGACCTGCAGGTGGACGTGCGGCTCGGTGCTGTTGCCCGAGCTCCCGCACTCGCCGAGGACGTCCCCGGGGCGCACGCGGTCGCCGACGGCGACCCGTGGCGAGCCGTGCCGCAGGTGGGCGAGGACGACGACCGGGCCACCCGGGGCGATCTCGAGGACGACGTGGTTGCCGGCGAGCGCGGCGTGACCCCGGCGGGCGCGCCTCGCCTGGGTGAGGGCGTAGCCGAGCAGGGCGAAGGGGGACCGCCTCGCCTCGTGGTCGGGCTCGCCGTCGTGGACGAGCAGGACCGTGCCGGCGACGGGGGCGAGGATCTCGGCGCCGAAGCCGACGAAGCGTTGCGGGGCCTCGGTGGCGAGCGCGCTGCGCCACGAGCGCGGGGCGCTGCGGCCGTGCTCGTCGACGGCGACGAAGTCGATGGCGTGGCTCGTGCCGTAGAGGGTCGTGCCGTGGCTGGGCACGCGGCGGGCCGGGCTCATCTCGGTGCGCCAGCGCCCGCGGAAGGGCAGGTCGAGGACGACGGGGCCGGTCACGCCGTCCCCGTCCACGTCAGCCCTCGTCGAGCGCGGCGAC
The DNA here is from genome assembly GCF_020567375.1 of Janibacter melonis. Classification (GTDB taxonomy): domain Bacteria; phylum Actinomycetota; class Actinomycetes; order Actinomycetales; family Dermatophilaceae; genus Marihabitans; species Marihabitans melonis. The sequence goes on from NZ_JAJBZM010000001.1 coordinate 710,351, forward strand.
GAGGGCGGGCAGGGCGGTCGCGGCACCGGCGCGCACGTGGTGGTGGCACAGGTCGGAGACGTCGCTGGGCTGCGGGTTGACCTCGACGACGACGGCGCCCTGGCCGAGGGCCATCGCGGGCAGACCCGCGGCCGGGTAGACCAGGCCGCTCGTGCCGACGACGAGGACGACGTCTCCCCCGTCGAGCCGCTCGACGGCGCCGACCGCTGCGTCCCACGCGTCGCGCGGCATCTCCTCGCCGAACCACACGACCCCGGGTCGGACGTCACCGCCGCACGCGGGGCACGTCGGCGGGTCGAGCCTCTCGACCGGCTCGTCGGGCACGGCGAGCTCGCCCTGCCACGGGGTCGCGCAGTCGCGGCAGCGGAAAGACAGGAGGGACCCGTGGACGTGCGAGAGGACGCGAGAGCCGGCGCGCTCGTGGAGGTCGTCGACGTTCTGCGTGACGACCTCGACGTCGCGCAGGCGGGCGAGGTCGGCGACCGCCCGGTGACCCGCATGGGGCTCGACCCGGCGCAGCAGGGCGGCCCGCCACGCGTACCAGGCCCACACGAAGGGAGGGTCGTCGTCCCAGGCCTCCTGGGTCGCCAGGGAGGAGGGGTCGAAGCGCTCCCAGAGCCCGCTCTGCGCGTCGCGGAAGGTCGGCACGCCGGACTCGGCGCTCATGCCGGCGCCGGAGAGGACGAGGACCCGACGGGCAGCGCGGAGGGCGTCGACGACGGCGGGGTCGGCGGACGAGGTGGGCTCCCCCACGTCGGCGCTCATCGCCGTGGTGCGCTGCGGGCGGCCCGTAGCGCGGCGCGCACGAGCGGGAGCTGGAGGGGCAGCCGGGCCAGGGTGCCGGCGAAGGCGGCCCGGGAGCCGGTCGTGCGGCGGCGACGGGCGCGCCGGCCGTGGTCGAGGCTCATCTGGACGTTGGCGGGCAGGACCGCGACGAGCAGCGCGGCGCTGGCCAGACCGGCGACCCGACGGGTGCGCGGCACGAGCAGGCCTGCGCCGCAGAGGATCTCGAGGACGCCGGAGACGTAGACGAGCTCGCGCCGGTGGCCCCGCAGCGGGGCCGGGACGATCGACTCGAAGACCTGGGGGCGCACGAGGTGCACGACTCCGGAGGTGATGAGCAGACCGGCCAGGCCGGTGGTCGACAGGTCGCGACGGGGCACGGGCTCTCCTAGAGGATCTGGCGCAGGTTGGCGCGCGAGAGGTCGAGCAGCTCGTCGCCGCGGCCGGACATCACGGTGCGCAGGGCGTAGAGGGTGAAGCCCTTGACCTGCTCGGCGGAGATGGCCGGGGGGATCGTCAGCTCCTGGCGCTCGGTGACGACGTCGACGAGGGCGGGTCCGTCGTGGGCGAAGGCCTCGCGCAGCGCGCCCTCGAGGTCCTCGGAGCGCTCGACCCGCCAGCCGCGGATGCCGACCGCCTCGGCGACCTTCGAGAAGTCGGGGTTGTCCAGACCGGTGCCGAAGTCGGGCAGCCCGGCGGCCTTCATCTCGAGCTCGACGAAGTTCAGCGAGCTGTTGTTGAGGACGACGACCTTGATCGGCAGGTCGTGCTGGCGCACGGTGAGCAGCTCGCCCATGAGCATGGCCAGCCCGCCGTCCCCGCTGAGGGTGACGACCTGGCGGTCCGGGTAGGCGCTCTGCGCGCCGATCGCGTGCGGCACGGCGTTGGCCATCGACCCGTGGACGAAGGAGCCGATGACGCGTCGGTCGCCGCGGCAGCTGAGGTAGCGGGCGGCGTAGACGACCGGCGAGCCGACGTCGGGGATGAAGACGGCGTCGTCGGCGGCGATCTCGTCGACGAGCCGGGCGAGGTACTGCGGGTGGATCGCCTGGCGCCGCTTCGAGGGCACGGCGAGGTCGTCGAGCCGCTCGCGGGTGCGGCGGTAGTGCTTCACCGAGTCCTCGAGGTGGTCGCGGTCCTTCGCCCGCGTGAGGAGCGGGAGCAGCTCGCGCACGGTGTCGCGGACGTCGCCGACGAGCCCGACCTCGAGGGGCACGCGCTTGCCGAGCTGCTCGCCGCGGACGTCGACCTGGATGACCTTCGCGTGCTCGGGGAAGAACTGGCGGTAGGGGAAGTCGGTGCCGAGCATGAGGATCGTGTCGGCCCGCTCCATCGCGCGGTAGCCGGAGGCGAAGCCGAGCAGACCGGTGAGACCGACGTCGAAGGGGTTGTCCCCCTCGACGTGCTGCTTCCCGCGCAGGGAGTGCACGACCGGGGCGCCGAGGGTGTCGGCGAGCTGGAGGACCTCGGCCTTCGCTCCCTCCGCACCGACGCCCACGAGCAGGGTCGTGCGGCGGGAGCGGCTCAGCAGGTCGGCCGCCCGCTGCAGCTGCTCGGCGTCGGGGACGACGCGGGCGCGGGCGCGCTCGACGACGGTGACCCGGGTGTCCTGGGCCTCGAGCTGGGCGACGTCGCCGGGGATGACGAGCACGGCGACCCCGCGCTGCTGGATCGCCGCGCGCATCGCGGTCTCGAGCATCCGCGGCATCTGCGAGGCGTCGGAGACCATCTCGCAGTAGACGCTGCACTCCTGGAAGAGGTTCTGCGGGTGCGTCTCCTGGAAGTAACCGCTGCCGATCTCCGAGCTCGGGATCTGCGCCGCGATGGCCAGCACGGGCACCCGCGAGCGCTGGGCGTCGAAGAGTCCGTTGATGAGGTGGAGGTTGCCGGGGCCGCAGCTGCCGAAGCAGACGGAGAGCTCACCGGTGAGCTCGGCGTCGGCCGCGGCGGCGAAGGCCGCCGACTCCTCGTGCCGCACGAGCTGCCAGGCGATGCTGCCGTCCCGGCGCATCGCCTCGGTGAAGCCGTTGAGCGAGTCGCCGGGGACCCCGTACGCACGGGTCACCCCGTTGGCCCTCAGGGTGGCGATGATGGTGTCCGCGATGGTGGCCATGCGGGCTCTCCCTTCGGTCGGACGTGCTGTCCTCGCCACGCTAGACCCCTGCCCGACCCGACCCGGCGGGCGGGGCCCCTCGTAGGGTGAGCGCGACACCACCGAGGACGAGGAGACCCCGTGCGCGCCGTGTACGCCGAGAGCATCACCCCCGACGACCCCCTGGCTGGCCTCGTCGTCGGCGAGCGCCCCGAGCCCGAGGTGCCCGACGGCTGGGCCCGGGTCAGCGTCCGGGCGGCGGCGCTCAACCACCACGACCTGTGGTCGCTGCGCGGGGTCGGTCTCGGGCAGGACAGGCTGCCGATGGTCCTCGGGTGCGACGCCTCGGGCGTCGACGAGGACGGCCGCGAGGTGGTCGTCCACGCGGTGATCTCCGACCCGTCGTGGACCGGGGACGAGACGATGGACCCGCGCCGCTCGTTGCTCAGCGAGCGCCACCAGGGCACCTTCGCCGACACCGTCGTCGTGCCCCGGCGCAACCTCCTGCCCAAGCCGGCCGACCTCACCTTCGAGGAGGCGGCCTGCCTGCCGACCGCGTGGCTCACGGCCTACCGGATGCTCTTCACCCGCGGCGAGCTGCGCCCGGGCCAGAGCGTGCTCGTCCAGGGCGTCGGGGGCGGTGTCGCCACGGCGCTCGTCGTCCTCGGCCACGCGGCGGGGCTGCGGGTGCTCGCCACCTCGCGCGACGAGGCGAAGCGGGCCCGCGCCCTCGAGCTCGGCGCCGACGCGGTCTTCGAGAGCGGCGAGCGTCTGCCGGAGAAGGTCGACGCGGTCATGGAGACGGTGGGCCGCGCGACGTGGAGCCACTCGATCCGCTCCCTTCGCCCCGGCGGGACGCTCGTCGTCTCCGGGACGACGAGCGGGCCGCAGCTCGACGACGCGGAGCTCACCCGGATCTTCTTCCTCCAGCTGCGGGTCGTCGGCTCGACGATGGGCACCCTGCAGGAGCTGCGCGACCTCACCGCCCTGCTCGCCGTGAGCGGGGCACGGCCGGTCATCCACGACGTCGTGCCGGTGGAGCGGGCGCGCGACGCCTTCGCCGAGATGGAGCGCGGCGACATGGTCGGCAAGCTCGTGCTCACCTTCTGAGGGCCGTCGGCTGGTCCCTCAGAAGAGGATCGTCGCGAAGGCCCCGATCCGCTCCATGCCGATGCGCTCGTAGGTGGCGATCGCCGGCGCGTTGTAGTCGTTGACGTAGAGCGTCACCCACGGGGCGTGGTGGGCCAGCGTCATCTCGACGACGCTGGCCATCATCGGGGCCGCGAGGCCCTGGCCGCGCAGGTGCGGGGCGAGCCAGACGCCCTGGATCTGCGCGCAGCCGAGCGCCACCGACCCGACGTCGGCCTTGAAGATCACCGCGCCGTCCTCGACGACGACGTAGGTGCGGTTCTTGCGCAGCAGCGTGCGCAGCGTGTCCGCGTAGTACGTCGAGGAGCCCTGGTAGGGCGGGTAGCCGATCTCCTCCGTGAACATGTGCTCGGCCGCCGGGAGGACGAGGTCGGTCTCCTCGACGAGGCCGGGGCGCACGCGGGGGTCGAGCTCGACGCCCCGGCTCGAGGGGGTGTCGCGCATGCCCATGAGCGGCTGCTGCCCGCGCACCGAGCGGGGCCGCCCGAAGCTCTCGCCGACCTCGTCCCACATGGCCATGACCTCGTCGTGGGGGCCGAGGAAGGACGCGCAGCGTCGGCGCACCTTGCGCACGCGGTCGGCGAAGGCGGCGCGGCTGTCGGCGTGGGTGGACACGGGCACGACGTTGGCGATGGTCCACACCATCGAGGTGAGGGCCTCGTCCTCGAAGTACCCCGAGACGGCCGTGCTGCCGAGCCCGAGCGCGCCGTCGAGGATCCGGCTGGCGACGTAGACGTTGGCCGCGGGGTCCTGGGCGCACAGCTCGAGGGCGGCCTCACGATCATCTGTCGTCAGGAGCCTCACGGGCGAGCGGGTGCGCAGCACGCGCTCAGCGTAGGTCAGCCGACGGTGACGGTGGGGCTGCCCGCGCCGTCCTCCTCGTCGACGGGCTCGCCGATCTCCTCGGCGATGCGCATGGCCTCCTCGATGAGGGTCTCGACGATCTTGCTCTCGGGGACGGTCTTGATGACCTCGCCCTTGACGAAGATCTGGCCCTTCCCGTTGCCGGACGCGACGCCGAGGTCGGCCTCGCGGGCCTCGCCCGGGCCGTTGACGACGCAGCCCATGACGGCGACGCGCAGGGGGACGGTCATCCCCTCGAGCCCGGCGGTCACCTCGTCGGCGAGCTTGTAGACGTCGACCTGGGCACGGCCGCAGCTGGGGCAGGAGACGATCTCGAGCTTGCGCGGGCGCAGGCCGAGGGACTGGAGGATCTGGATGCCGACCTTGACCTCCTCGACCGGCGGGGCCGAGAGGGAGACGCGGATCGTGTCACCGATGCCGCGCGAGAGCAGCGCGCCGAAGGCGGTGGCCGACTTGATCGTGCCCTGGAAGGCGGGACCGGCCTCGGTGACACCGAGGTGCAACGGCCAATCGCCGCGCTCGGCGAGCAGCTCGTAGGCGCGCACCATCGTCACGGGGTCGTTGTGCTTGACCGAGATCTTGAAGTCGTGGAAGTCGTGCTCCTCGAACAGGCCCGCCTCCCACACGGCGGACTCGACGAGCGCCTCGGGGGTGGCCTTGCCGTAGCGCTCGAGCAGGCGCTTGTCGAGGCTGCCGGCGTTGACGCCGATCCGGATCGAGGTGCCGTGGTCCTTCGCGGCCTTGGCGATCTCGCCGACCTGGTCGTCGAACTGGCGGATGTTGCCGGGGTTGACCCGCACCGCCGCGCACCCCGCCTCGATCGCCTGGAAGACGTACTTCGGCTGGAAGTGGATGTCGGCGATGACCGGGATCTGGCTGTGCTGGGCGATCTCGGCGAGCGCGTCGGCGTCGTCCTGGCTCGGGCACGCGACGCGCACGATGTCGCAACCGGCCGCGGTGAGCTCGGCGATCTGCTGGAGGGTGGAGTTGACGTCGGAGGTGAGCGTCGTCGTCATCGACTGCACCGAGATCGGCGACTCGCTGCCGACCCCGACCGACCCGACCTTGATCTGCCGGGTGGGGCGACGGGGGGCGATCACGGGCGCGGGGGCCTTCGGCATGCCGAGGGAGACAGTCATGCCCTCATTATCCCCCTTCGGCTGTGAGTGGTCTGGGCACTCCCCCACCCCGGTGCGAGCTACGGCGCCGTAGCAGGCGGCGAAGGGGGCACCGTCGGGCCTCCTGGGCGGCCCCGACCCCGGCCGCGAGAGAGGGATCCACAGACCGCGAGGTGGGCCCGCCCTCGTCCACAGCTGCACTGATGTCGTCGCGGAGCTCTCTCGGCAGCACCACGGTGCTGTCATGACCTACGACCCCGTGGAGGACCTGCCCGACGAGGTCCACAAGATCCTGGCGCGGCAGGACGGCCTGGTCACCCGGGCACAGCTCACGCTCCACCAGGTGCCGCGAGCACGCACGCGCTGGCGATCCGGCCGACACTGGACGGCGATCCTGCCGAACGTCTTCCTCGTCGACCGCGCACCTGCGACGGAGCGTCAGAGATGCATCGCGGCCCTGCTCTGGGCAGGTCCCCGCGCCTACCTCACCGGCCCGTCGGCGGCTCGGCTTCACGGGCTGTCCGTCACCGAGCCGGCACGCGTGCTCATGCTGACCCCAGAACCGTGCCGGTCCCGCGAGCACGGGTTCGCCACGGTGCGACGGACGACAGTGGCCGACCACGCAGTCGTCGAGCGAGGACCTCTGAGGTACGCCTCCGCAGCCCGGGCTGTCATCGACACCGCCTCCCTCCGCCCCTTCGCCGACGACCGCTCGGCCCTCCTCATCGAGGCGGTCCAGAAGGGCACGACCGACGTCGCCGAGCTCCACGAGTGGCTATGCCGACTACGCACGCGAGATGCGAAACAGCTCTTGGTGCCCCTGCAGCACGCGGCGTCGGGCGCCTGGTCGCTCCCCGAGGCTGAGCTTCTGGACCTCGTCGCGACCTCCGAGATCCTGCCGCTGCCGATGGCCAACCCGGCGCTCACCACCGCGGACCATCGTGCCCTGCTCACGCCCGACGTGTGGTTCGACGACGTCGGACTGGCGGTGATGGTCCACTCGCACCTGCATCACTCGCAAGGGCAGGACTGGGTCGAGACCGTGGAGCGCGACGGTGACCTCACGCGTGTCGGCGTGGTCGTCGCCGGGGTGACGCCGACCGGTCTGCGTCAGGACCCGAGCGGGACCCTGCGACGGCTCGAGGACACCTACGTCGCCGCACAGGGACGCTCCCGGCCTGACGTCGTCGCGATCCCGAAGCTCTCCTGACGCCCGTCGCCTCACCGTCCCGGGCGACCTGACGACCCCGCTACGACGCAGTAGTGGTTGTGATCACGACCACTACTGCGCCGTAGCTCGCACAAGTGGAGGGGTCAGAGAAGCTTGATCGGCTTCACGATGTCGGCGTAGACGAGCAGGACCGTCATGGCGATGAAGGTCAGGGCGACGCCATAGGCCAGGGGCAGGGCCTTCGCGACGTCGACCGGGCCGGGGTCGGGCAGGCCGCGGACGCGGGCCCAGCCCTTCTTCACGCCCTCCCACAGCGCGCCGGCGACGTGGCCGCCGTCGAGCGGGAGGAGCGGGATGAGGTTGAAGGCGAAGAGCATGAGGTTGAGCGAGCCGATGAGGCTGATGATCATCATGAGCTTCTCGACCGGGGTGCCGAACTCGTCCGAGCTCGCCACCTCGCCGGCGACCCGGCCGACGCCGACGACCGACATCGGGCTCTCGGGGTCGCGCTCCTCGCTGCCGAAGGCCGCCTGGTAGACCCCGACGAGCTTCTGCGGGATCTTCGCGACGGCGGAGAAGGTCGTCACGAGCATGTCGCCGAAGAGCGCGGGCACCTCGGTCACGGGCTGCTTGACGCGCACGGGGGTGCCGCTCGCGCCGAGGAAGCCGGCCTGCTCGAGGACGGGCTCCCCCTTCGCGTCCTCGACGACCCGGCCGTCGTCGCCGATCTTCGGCTGGTCGAGGACGATCGGGGTCGCGGTGACGGTCTCGTCGCGCCCCCCGCGGTCGACGGCGATGCGCATCTCGCGGTCGCCGTTGGCGCGGATCTGCGCGCGCACCTCGTCCCACGTCGTCACGGCCTGGCCGTTGATCGCCGTGATCGTGTCGCCGGGGCGCAGGCCCGCCTCGTTGGCCGGGGCCGTGGGCATGTCGGGCGTGCACTCCTGCGCGGTGCTCTGCCCGGCCTTGGTGAGGTCGACGCACTCGCTGACGGAGGAGAGCCTCGGCGAGGTCTGCACCGTGCCGTAGAGGGTGAAGATGCCGCCGAAGATGACGAAGGCGATGAGGAGGTTCATCATCGGCCCGCCGAGCATGACGGTGATCTTCTTCGGCACGGACAGCTTGTAGAAGAGCCGGTCCTCGTCGCCGGGTCGCACCTCCTCGAAGGACTGCGCGCGCGCCTCGTCGGCGAGCTGGCTGAAGCGGCCCGTGCTCGACGTGCGGATCGTGCCCGGCTCGTCACCCGCGCGCGGCGGGAACATGCCGATCATCCGGATGTAGCCGCCCAGCGGGATCGCCTTGACGCCGTACTCGGTCTCTCCGCGCCGTCGCGAGAAGACCGTCGGGCCGAAGCCGACCATGTACTGCGGGACACGGACGCCGAAGCGCTTGGCGGGCACGAGGTGCCCGATCTCGTGCAGCGCGATCGACAGCGCGATGCCCACGAAGACGAGCACGACCCCTGCGAGGAAGAGCATGGTCGTAATCGTCTCATCCCCTCACGACAGCCGCAGCGACCCCGCGCGCCCAGCGGTCCGCGGCGAGCACCCCGTCGAGGCTGTGGGCGTCGAAGTCGTCCCCGTCGTGACGCCCGACGACCTCGGCGACGGTGTCGACGATCCCGACGAAGGGCAGCGCCCCGTCGTGGAAGGCGTCGACCGCCACCTCGTTGGCTGCGTTGTAGACGGCCGGGTAGGTGCCGCCGGCGGTCCCGACCTGGCGGGCGAGCTCCACCGCGGGGAAGGCGACGTCGTCGATCGGCGCGAAGTCCCAGCTCTGCACCTGGGTCCAGTCGCACGGCTCGTCGACGTCGGGCAGGCGCTCCGGCCACGACAGACCGAGCGCGATCGGCACGAGCATCCGCGGCGGGCCCATCTGCGCGATCGTCGACCCGTCGTGGAACTCGACCATCGAGTGGATCTGCTGCTGCGGGTGCACGACGGTGGCGATCCGCTCGAAGGGGATGTCGAAGAGCAGGTGGGCCTCGATGACCTCGAGCCCCTTGTTGACCAGGGTCGCCGAGTTCGTCGTGATGACGCGGCCCATGGCGAAGTTGGGGTGGGCCAGTGCCTCCTGCGGCGTCACCTCGGCGAGCTGCTCGCGGGTGCGACCGCGGAAGGGACCGCCGCTCGCGGTGACGACGAGGCGCCGCACCTCCGACGACCGCCCGCCGCGCAGGCACTGCGCGATGGCCGAGTGCTCGGAGTCGACAGGGACGACCTGGTCGGGCCCGGCGAGGTCGCGCACGAGCGGGCCGCCGATGATGAGCGACTCCTTGTTCGCCAGCGCGAGCGTCGTGCCCGCCCGCAGGGCGGCGAGCGTCGGCCGCAGCCCGATCGCGCCGGTGATGCCGTTGAGCACGACGTCGGCCTCGCGCCCGGCGACCTCGGTCGCGGCGTCCTCGCCGACGAGCACCTCCGGGTCGTACCCGGTGACGCCCGCGGCGTCCGCGGCGGACCGCACGGCGTCCCGCAGGTCCTCCGTCGACCCCGTCGCTGCCGCGACGAGCGGCGCGCGGTGCGCGACGGCCTGCTCGGCGAGCAGACCGACGTTGGACCCGCCCGCCAGCGCCCCGACCTCGAAGCGCTCGGCGTTCGCGGAGATGACGTCGAGCCCCTGGGTGCCGATGGAGCCCGTCGACCCCAGGAGGGTGACGCGGGTGCGGGTCATGCCGCACCCCCTTCGCCACGCGAGGTGCGTATCTCGTCACGCCGGGCCAGCCGGTGGCGTCGTCTGATCTCCGCCTCGCGGAAGCGGCGGTGCTCCTCCTCGGTCTCGACGCTCAGCTCGGGCACCGGACGGGTCTGCCCGTCGGCGTCGACGGCGACCATGACGAGGTAGGCCGAGGCGACGTGCACGCGCGGCGCGACGCTGTCCCAGCGGTCGGCCTCGGCGCGCACGCCGACCTCCATCGAGCTGCGTCCGGCCCAGTTGATCTGGGCGCTCACGTGCAGGACGTCCCCGACCCGCACCGGGGTGAGGAAGGTCATCTCGTCCATCCCGGCGGTCACCGCTGGCCCCTGCGCGAAGCGGTTGGCGACGACGCCGGCGCAGTCGTCGACCATCTTCATGATGTTGCCGCCGTGGATCGTGCCGAGGAGGTTGGCCTCCGTCGCGTTCATCACGTGGCTGAGGGTGACCTGGGTGGAGGTGGGGGTCGTCACGTCCCCATGATCCCCCACCGCGCCGGCCCGCCCGTCGGGCAGCCCGCCAGCCTGCGCTCCGACCCACCGCGCAGGTCAGCCCGCGCGGGCGATCTCGACGGCCACCGTCAGCTGTTCCGCGTCGTGCTCGAGGTCGCCGAGGACGCCGAGCAGCGCCTGGTCCTCGAGCACGCCGGACGCGGCAGTCGGCCGCCACAGCAGGGTCCACGCGCCGTGGTGCCGCGTCGCGACCTCCATGAGGCTGTCGTAGAGCGCGTCGAGGTTGCGCCCGAAGTGCTCGGGCAGGTCGAAGGACGCGGCGAAGGCGTCGTACGCGGTCTCGCGGTCGGACCCGCCGTCGACGACGTGGACGTGCACGTGGTGGTGCATCGCCTCGACGAGCAGGGCGTCGACGGCCTCGGGCCGCAGCCGGATCACGACCCCACCTCGACCTGTCGGAAGCTCGCGTAGTGGTCGGCCGTGTAGTACGTGTCGCCCTCGTCGCCGACGACGAGGCGGCGCGCCCCGCGGTCGTCCTCGCCGGGCGTCGGCACGGTGTACTCGGCGTAGTACCCGCGCTCGCGGATCGGCAGGATCCGCTCGCGGTTGCCGAAGGTCACCCCGTCGCGGTCGTACGGGAAGGGCCCGCCGGCCGCGACCAGCGCGAGAGTGCGGCGCCCCTCGGGCGGCAGCGAGGAGGCGGGGACCGTCGACAGCCCCGAGTCCGGCGTCGCCGCCGCGGCGGGCCGCGCGGAGGACGAGCGCGAAGGGGTCGACGACCGCGAGGCGGGCGGCGACGGCTGCGCGGAGGTGGACGACGTCGACGAGGACGACGGGGCGCCGGCCGGCTCCCCGTCGTCGCCGCCGCCGATCGTCAGCCAGGCGGCGAGGAGGAGCAGGAGCACCCCGGCGACCACCTGCAGCCGCTGCCGCCAGGTCGTGCTCACGCGCGTGCCGTCGAGGGTGCCATGGGGAGATTGTGCAGCCCCGTGGCACCCGCGGCGGGCCTACAGGGCGATGCCGATGTACTTCGTCTCGAGGTACTCCTCGATGCCCTCGAATCCCCCTTCGCGCCCGTAGCCCGAGTGCTTGACCCCGCCGAAGGGGGCGGAGGGGTTGGAGACGACGCCCTGGTTGACCCCGACCATGCCGAAGTCGAGGGCCTCTGCGACGCGGATCATCCGCGAGGCGTCCCGGGTGTAGACGTAGCCGACGAGCCCGTACTCGGTGCCGTTGGCGATGCGCACGGCCTCGTCCTCGCTGCGGAAGGTCGTGATCGGCGCGACCGGGCCGAAGATCTCCTCGCGCATGACGCGCGAGCCCGCGGCGACGTCGGTGAGCACGGTCGGCGGGTAGAACCAGCCCTCGCCCTGCGGCACCTCGCCGCCGGTGAGCACGGTGGCGCCGCCCTCGACGGCCTCGTCGACGAGCGCGGCGACGCCGTCACGGGCCTTGCTCGTGATGAGCGGGCCGACCTGGACGCCGTCCTTCGTGCCCTGGCCGACGGTGAGCCCGCCCATCCGCTCGGCGAACTTCGTCGAGAACTCCTGCGCGACGTCCTCGTGGACGAGGAAGCGGTTGGCGGCGGTGCACGCCTCACCGATGTTGCGCATCTTGGCCTGCATCGCGCCCTCGACGGCGGCGTCGACGTCCGCGTCCTCGAAGACGACGAAGGGGGCGTTGCCGCCGAGCTCCATCGACAGGCGCAGCAGCTGCTCGGAGGACTGCTCGACGAGCTTCTGCCCGACCCCGGTCGAGCCGGTGAAGGTCAGCTTGCGCAGGCGCGGGTCGCGGATGATCGGCTCGCTCACCTCGCCCGAGCTGCTCGTCGTCACGACGTTGAGCACGCCGGCGGGCAGGCCGACCTCCTCGAGGGTCTTCGCGAGCGCGAGCATCGTCAGCGGGGTCTCGTGCGCCGGCTTGACGACCATCGTGCAGCCGGCGGCGATGGCGGGGCCGATCTTGCGCGTGCCCATGGCGAGGGGGAAGTTCCAGGGCGTGATCATGAAGGTCGGGCCGACGGGCTGCTTCGTCGTGAGCAGCCGGGTGCCGCCGCTGGGCGCCACGGCGTAGCGGCCGTGGATGCGCACGGCCTCCTCGGCGAACCAGCGGAAGAACTCGTTGCCGTAGGTGACCTCGCCGCGGGCCTCGGCGAGCGGCTTGCCCATCTCGAGCGTCATGAGCATCGCGAAGCTCTCCGAGCGCTCGCGCACGAGCTCGAAGGCGCTGCGCAGGATCTCGGAGCGGGTGCGCGGCTCGGTCGCCGCCCACTCGGCCTGCGCGGCGACGGCGGCGTCGAGCGCGGCGGCCCCGTCGGCGGCGGTGCCGTCGGCCACCTGGGTGAGGGTCTGACCCGTCGCCGGGTCGTCGACGGCGAAGGTCGCGCCGCCGGTCGCGTCGCGCCACTCACCCCCGATGAAGAGCTGGGTGGGGGCGAGCTCGAGAGCGGACTGCTGGGTCACGTCGGCCATGAGCGTCACGCTACAACCGCCGCGGGGGTCTGCGGCGTGCACCCGAAGGGAGGGGGCGGCTCCCCCGTCGAGGCGCTCCAGCGGGTGCGACCGTGGAGACGTCCCCACCCCCGACATCCCAGGAGAGACGTCATGTCCGACCAGCTGGACCTGGACAACCCCGTCGAGCGCCACCCGACGATCTCGCCGCCGGAGCAGGACCAGGACTTCCCTGGCTCCGACGTCGGTCTCGAGCCCGGCGCCGACATCGGCCTGAGCAGCTATCGCGGCACCGGTCGTCTGCAGGGCCGCAAGGCCCTCGTCACCGGAGCCGACTCCGGCATCGGCGCGGCGGTCGCCGTCGCCTTCGCCCGCGAGGGCGCCGACGTCGCCCTGGCCTACCTGCCCGACGAGGAGGAGGACGCCGACCGCGTCGCCCGCGTCGTCGAGGAGGAGGGCGGCACCCTCGTGCGAATCCCCGGCGACGTCCGGGACCGCGCGTACTGCGACGACCTCGTCGCGAAGGCCGTCGAGGGCCTCGGCGGGCTCGACGTCCTCGTCGTCAACGCCGGCAAGCAGGTCGCCTGCGAGGACATCACCGAGCTCACCGACGAGCAGCTCGACGGCACGCTGAAGACCAACCTCTACGCGATGGTGTGGATCTGCCGGGCCGCGGTCCCCCACCTGCAGCCGGGCAGCTCGATCATCATGTCGAGCTCGATCCAGGCCTACCAGCCGAGCGCGCACCTCGTGGACTACGCGATGACCAAGGCGGGCATGAACACCTTCGCGAAGGGGTTGTCGCAGCAGCTGGCCCCGAAGGGGATCCGCGTCAACGCGGTCGCCCCGGGCCCGGTCTGGACGCCGCTGCAGGTCGTCGACGGCCAGCCAAAGGAGGCTCTGCCCGAGTTCGGCCAGGACACCCCGCTCGGGCGCGCTGGTCAGCCGGTCGAGCTTGCCCCGGCGTACGTCTTCCTCGCCTCGGCCGAGTCGAGCTTCGTCGTCGGCGAGACCCTCAACGTCAACGGCGGACAGCCCTCGCCGTGACCCGCGTCCCGCCGTCGCGCGACACCTGATGTCCCGCCGCAGCCCCGGCTTGCGAGAAGATCTCCGTCTTTGAGACCCTTTGACGGTCATATCTTCTCGTCGCCGGGGCTGCTCGGCGTCCACGACCCATGTCAGGGGTGTCCCGTGCGCGACTTCGCCACCGTCCTGTTCGACCAGGCCCACTCGAGCGCCTGGTCCACCGACCGCGACCGGGCCGCCCGGATGAACCCGGCCAACCCCGCTGACGCCTCGCTGGCGCTGGCCGTCGACGCCCTCGCCGAGCGCGGCCTGAGCGTGCGCGAGCACCGCACCGGCGAGCTCGTCGGCGCGGCGCTCGAGGGCGTCGACGTCCTCGTCGTCGCCCACCCGGCCGACGCCGCCTCCGAGCGGGTCGCGGGCGACCTGCCCCCGGTCTACTCCCCCGCCGAGATCGCCGCGATCACCGAGCACGTGCGCACCGGCGGCGGCCTCGTCGTCCTCGCGGAATGCGACCACCGCGCCCACGGCAACAACCTCGACGAGCTGCTCTCCCCCTTCGGGCTCGCGATCACCTCGACCCTCGTCCACGAGAGCGCGACCTCGGGCCGGCGCCACCTCGGCAACGCGACGTGGGTCCTGCCCGAGCTGGCGGTCGGGCACAACGGCGGGCAGGGTGTGCTCGCCGGTGTCGGCGAGGTGTGCTTCTACCGCTCCGGCGCGGTCGACGTCTCGGCCGCCCCGTCCGCCCACGTCATCGCCAGCTCGAGCGCCAGCGCCCACCCCGCGCAGGCCCCGCTGGCCGTCACCGTCGAGCACGGGGCCGGCCGCGTCGTCGTGCTCGCCGACTCCGACCTCGTCGGCGACGACTCGATCGCCGACCTCGACCACCGCCGGCTGTGGACCAACCTCGTCACCTGGGCGGCAGTCCCCCGCTCGGCCCACCTCGGCGAGGACGCGCCGCAGGACGCCGCGGCCGAGCGCACCGTCGACACCGCCGAGTGGGCGAGCCTGAAGGCGGCGGTCGAGGAGCTGCGCCTGCTGCAGGGCAAGGACGGCAGCATCGACCGCGAGACCCACGACGAGACCGACCTGGCTCGCGCGGGCGAGCTCGTCGCCTCGATCCGGGCCGACGTCGCCGCGCTCGCGCCGCGCTTCCCGCACGACGCCGAGTACCTCGCCGCGCTCGACACCGACCTCGCCCGCTGGGTCGAGGAGGGCTTCGTCGTCCCCGACTTCCTCGACAGCCTCGTGCTCTTCCACCCCGAGCAGCACCGGGTCGACGGCACCGAGCACCTCGTGCTCTTCCCGATGTACACGCAGAACGGGAACCTCGACCGGGTCTTCGAGGCCGTGCTGCTCGACGTCGTATGGCCGCAGTGGCTCGCCGACGTCGAGGCGCAGCAGCCCAACCCCGCCTTCCTGCCGGTGACCTTCACCGACTTCACCCCCGGCTACGACACGAACTCCGCGGTCCTCTTCCCCGAGACCGTCGCCGTGCGCGAGGTGCCGACCTTCACGTGGGGCGCGATCTTCTGCGACCGCGAGGCCGCACGCTTCCGCGCCGTGACGTCCGCCGCCGCGCAGACCCTCGGGCTGCAGCTGCCGCCGGAGGGCGAGCAGCTCGTCGCGAGCCAGTCGCTCGCGCAGTCGACCTTCGCCATGTGGGACCTCGTGCACGATCGCACGCACAGCCACGGCGACCTCCCCTTCGACCCCTTCATGATCAAGCAGCGGATGCCCTTCTGGATGTACGCGCTCGAGGAGCTGCGCTGCGACCTCAACACCTTCCGCG
This sequence comes from Janibacter melonis, assembly GCF_020567375.1. Lineage (GTDB taxonomy): Bacteria > Actinomycetota > Actinomycetes > Actinomycetales > Dermatophilaceae > Marihabitans > Marihabitans melonis. Next base: position 725,939 of record NZ_JAJBZM010000001.1, read on the forward strand.
TCGCGGTGCAGATGGACGAGCAGGGCCACCCGTACGCCCGCCCGGTGCAGCTGGCGATCCTCTTCGACCGCCTCTTCCGCTTCCCGATCACCGGTGACCGGGTGCGCAACTACGACGGCCTCGGCGGCCAGCTGCTCTTCGCCTGGCTGCACAAGCGCGGCGTCCTGCGCTGGACCGACAACACGCTGTCCTTCGACTGGGCCGCGGTGCCCGAGGCGGTCGTCGCGCTGTCCGACGCCGTCGAGGAGCTCTACCGCTCCGGCATCGACCGCAGCCGGGTCGGCCACTGGCGCGCGGCCTACGAGCTCGTCGCCGGCTACGTCGCGCCGCACCCGGGGTCGACCTGGGCGAAGGGGATGAGCGACCCGTCCGCGCTGCCGCTCGACGGCCCGCCGAAGGGCCTGACCGACCTCGTGCAGCCCGACGAGTTCCCGCTCAACGTCTTCTACGAGGCGCTGCGCAAGAAGCTCGCGCCCGTCATCGAGGCGAGCAGGGGCGTGACCGGCACGTCCGCGACCGGTGCGAGGATTGCCGCGTGACGACGACGACCCCTTCGCAGCTCAGCGCCCTGCACGACGACACGGTCCGCGGCTTCGCCAGCGACAACTACGCCGGCATCCACCCCGAGGTGCTCCAGGCCCTCGCGACCGTCAACGGCGGCCACCAGGTGGCCTACGGCGAGGACGTCTACACCGAGCGGCTGCGCGAGGTCATGCGCGGGCACCTCGGCGAGCAGGTCGAGACCTTCCCGGTCTTCAACGGCACCGGCGCCAACGTCGTCTCGCTCCAGGCGGCGACCGACCGCTGGGAGTCGGTGATCTGCACGAGCAACGCGCACATCCACGTCGACGAGTGCGCCGCCCCCGAGCGGATGGGCGGGATCAAGCTGCACGCCGTGCCCACCGGCGACGGCAAGCTGACACCCGAGCTGGTCGACACCGTGCCCGCGCGCGTCGGTGACGAGCACTGGCCGCAGGTGCGGGTCGTCTCGATCACGAACTCCACCGAGATCGGCACGGTCTACACCCCCGACGAGATCCGCGCCCTCGCCGACCACGCGCACGAGCGCGGTCTGGTCCTGCACCTCGACGGCTCGCGGATCTCCAACGCCGCCGCGGCCCTCGGCGTCTCGCTGCGCGAGCTCGTCGCCGACACCGGTGTCGACCTGCTGAGCCTGGGCGGGACGAAGGCCGGGGCGCTCGCCGCCGAGGCCGTCGTCGTCCTCTCGCCCGACAAGGTCCGTGGCATGCCGTACCTGCGCAAGCAGTCGATGCAGCTCGCGAGCAAGATGCGCTTCGTCTCCGCGCAGCTGCTCGCGCTGTACGAGGGCGACCTGTGGCTGCGCGGCGCCGGTCACGCGAACGCCATGGCCGCCCGTCTCCAGGAGGCCGTGCGCGACATCGACGGGGTGCGCCTGGCGACCCCCGCCGAGGCCAACGCCGTCTTCCCGATGCTCGACCCCGCGGTGGCGGACCGCCTCGCAGCCCGCTTCCGCTTCTACCCCTGGGACGAGTCGCGCGACCAGTACCGCTGGATGTGCAGCTGGGACACGACCGAGGCCGACGTCGACGCTTTCGTCGCCGCCCTCCGCGAGGAGCTCGCCCGCCCCTGACCCCGCGAGGTATGGCAATGCGCCCGTCGATCCCCCAGGATCCGCGCGCATCGCCATACCTCGGCGAAGGGGGGCCGATACCACGACCCCTGGCTGGTCGAGGTGCGAGCGCCAGTGCCTTTCGCTGGTCGAGGTGCGAGCGCCAGCGCCTTTCGCTGGTCGAGGTGCGAGCGCCAGCGCATTTCGCTGGTCGAGGTGCGAGCGCCAGCGAGCCTCGAGACCACCGGACCCCCTTCACTGCTCGAGGCTCGCCCGCCCCTGACCCGCCGAGGTATGGCGATGCGCCCGTCGATCCCCCAGGATCCGGGCGCATTGCCAAACCACGGCGGCTGGGGGGCCGTGACCCCCCCCCCCCGCGGGTTCGCGGCGAAGCC
>NZ_JAJBZM010000001.1:727934-1298592 GCF_020567375.1 Janibacter melonis
GTGCACGGCGGCGACGCGGTCATCGCGCCGAGCATCGTCGATCCCCCAGGATCCGGGCGCATTGCCATACCTCGGCGAAGGGGGGGCCGAGACCACCACCCCGCGCGGTTTCGAGGCTCAGGCCCTGGCGGGCCTTCGCACCTCATCCACCAACCGTCCCCATCCCCGTCACCGGGCCTGCGTCACCGCGCCATCCCGCTCTCGACGTCGGCCTCGGCGAAGTCCATCTCCGGGGGCGGGCGGCGGAAGCCGCGGGTGAGCCAGGCGAGGTAGGCGATGCCCACGGCGAGCCAGATCAGGCCCAGCCGCAGCGACTGACCGCTGAGCGAGGTCCACAGCCACACCGACATCGCGAAGCCGACGAGCGGCATGACGAGGTAGCGCACGAGATCGGCCCCAGCACGCCGACCCTCGTCGACGACGTAGTGCTTGACGACCGCGAGGTTGACGGTCGAGAAGGCGGCGAGCGCGCCGAAGCTCACGACCGACGCGAGCAGGTCGAGGCTGATGACCGTGGCGAGCAGCGAGATCACCGAGACGAGCACGATGGCGACAACCGGCGTGCGCCACCGTCGTGACAGCAGCGCGAGCGGGCGGGGCAGCACCCCGTCGCGGCCCATGACGTACATGATCCGGGTGACCGAGGCCTGCGAGGTGAGCGCGCTGCCGATGCAGCCCGCCACGTACGCGGCGGTGAAGAAGGTGCCCAGCCACGACCCGCTCACCGCCGCCATGACGTCGAGCGTCGCCGAGTCCGGGTCGGCGAAGGTCGTCGCGGGCGCCGCGAGCTGGGCGACCGAGGAGAGCAGCACGAACATCACGCCGCCGGCGACGGTGACGAGCAGGATCGCCCGGGGGATGTCCCGCCGCGGGTCGCGCGCCTCCTCCGCCATCGTCGACACCGCGTCGAAGCCGAGGAAGCTCAGGCACAGGATCGCCGCCCCGGCGAGGACCGGCCCGATCCCCTCGACCGAGGCATCCCCGACGAAGGGGTTGACGACCGTCTCGACACCACCGGCGGCCCGCAGCGCGAGCGCGACGAAGACGACGATGAAGACGGCCTGCACGGCGATGATGATCGAGCTGGCCCGCGCGATGCTCGTGATGCCGACGACGTTGAGCACGGTGACGAGCGCGATCGCGAGCACCACCCACACCCACAGCGGCACGGCGGGGAACTGCGCCTCCATGTAGATGCCGATGACGAGGTAGTTGATCATCGGCAGGAAGAGGTAGTCGAGCATGAGCGACCACCCGGTGAGGAAGCCCGCGTGGCTGCCGAAGGTGCGCTGCGAGTACGTGTACGCCGACCCCGCCACGGGGAAGGCGCGCACCATCCGCGCGTAGCTGAAGGCGGTGAAGATCATCGCGAAGGTCGTCACGCAGTACGCGAGGGCGACCCGCCCGCCGGTCTCCTGCGTGACGATGCCGTACGTCGTGAAGACCGTGAGCGGCACGAGGTAGGCCAGCCCGAAGAGGACGAGCGAGGGCAGCCCGAGAGCGCGGCGCAGGGTGACGTCCTGCCGGCTCGCGGGCGTGGGTCGAGGGGTCGTGCTCATCTCGGGGCTCCTGCCTCGTCGGTGGCTGGGGAGGGATGGACGGCTCGGCCAGCCAGCCAGGTCCGTCGGACCCGGATGCCGTCGATGTCACGCGGCGAAGGGAGGTCGCGCGGGTCGGCGGTGAGCTCGACGAGATCGGCGACCGGCCCGCCGTCGACGCACCCGGGGTCGAGGCAGCCCGCGTCGCGGCGCGCCTGGTGCGCGCTGCCGAGGGTGTAGGCGGCGAGCGCCGCCTCGACCGGCAGGCGCTGCTCGGGCACCCACCCGCCCTCCGGCACGCGGTCCTGCGTCTGCCGCGAGCACGCGACCGCCATCCCCTCCAGCGGGTCCGCGGAGCTCACCGGCCAGTCCGACCCGAAGCTCAGCGGCGCGCCGAGCGCGTGCAGGTCGGCCAGGCAGTACTGCTCGTCGACCCGCGGCTGGCCGAGCCGCGGCACGGTGAGCACCGTCATGAGGTCGTCGAGCTGGGCCCACAACGGCTCGGCGTTGGCGATGACGCCGAGCTCGGCGAAGCGGGCCCGGTCGGCCGCGTCGACGAGCTGCACATGGGCGATGACGGCACGTCGGTCACGCGGACCGTTGGCGGCCTCGGCGGCCGCGACCGCGTCGAGCGCGGCCCGCACGGCCCGGTCGCCGATCGCGTGGATGTGCGGCTGCAGCCCGTGGGCGTCCACCGCGGTGACGGCCTCGGCGAGCTGCTCGGGCGGCCAGACCATCATCCCGTCGACCGGGCACCCGCACGCGGCGTGCTCCTCCGGGAGGCTGCCGTCGAGCAGCGTGGCGTAGGGCTCGAGCAGCGCGGCCGTGGCGTTCTCGACGACCCCGTCGGCGAAGAACTTCACCGACTCGGCCCTCAGGTGCGGATGGCCCAGCGCCCGCACCTGCTCGCGCATCGCGAGGATCTCCTCGAGCTGGTCGGGCCAGCGCCGCGGGTCGGCGTGCAGCGCGAGGTCGAAGCGCACGGGCAGCCGGTCCTCACGGGCGGCGCGCAGCCAGGCCGGCAGCTCGGTCGGGGTGACCCATGCGTCCTGCACCCACGTGACGCCGAGGGCCGCGTAGGCGCGACCGGCCCGCTCCACCGAGCGGACCATCGTCTCGACGTCCCACTCGCCGACCACGTCGATGACCAGGTCGACGGCCCCCCACTCGCGCAGCGTGCCCAGCGGCGAGCCGTCGGGTCGTCGCGCGATCTCGCCCAGCGGCGGGTCGGGCGTCTGCGCGGTGATGCCGCAGCGCTCGAGGGTCGCCGTGCTCACCCAGACCGTGTGGTAGTCCCAGGCCCGCAGGACGACCGGCCGGCCGGGTGCGGCCTCGTCGAGCCAGCGCGCGTCGAAGAGCCCCCCGTCGACGAGGCTCGCGTCGTAGGACGCGCCGCGGATGACGTCGAGGTCGGGGTGGGCCGCGGCGTACCGCGCGACCTCGGCGACGATCTCCTCGACGCTCGTGCACCCCCGGATCGCGGGCCCCTCGGACTCGAGCCCGCCGAAGAGCGGGTGGGCGTGGCCGTCGCCGAAGGCGGGCAGCAGCAGGGTCGGGACCTCGTGCTCGACGGCCCCGATCTCGCCCGCGCGCTCGCGCGCCCGGTCGCCCGTCGCGACGACCCGCCCGTCGTCGACGAGCAGCGCGTCGAGGTCGCCGGTGCACGCCGACCAGATGCGTCCGGTGAAGAGGGTGGTCTGGCTCATCGCTCGCCTCCGGCGTCGTAGATCTCGGGCCTGCGGTCGGCGAGGTAGGTCGCCCCGTCCGGCGGGCGCGCGGCGCGCAGCGGCAGGTCGACGACGAGGAGCTCCTCGCCGTCGGGTCCTCCGCGGGCGAGGACGGCGCCGTCCGGCCCGACGACGACGCTCGCCCCGACGTAGCGGGTCTCGCCCTCGCTCCCGCAGTGGTTGGCGTAGACGACGGGCGTCGCGTTCTCGATCGCCCGTGAGCGCACCACTATGTCGTTGACCGCGACGTAGGGCTCCATGTTGGCCGTCGGCACGAGCACGGCGCGTGCCCCGGCGAGCGCCGCCGCACGCACCGCCTCGGGGAACTCCACGTCGTAGCAGACCATCGTCGCGACCGGCACCCCGTCGACCGAGCCGAGGGCGAAGGGGTGGTCGCCCGCCTCGACCCGGGTCGCGTCGAGACCGCCGAAGAGGTGCGCCTTGTCGTGGACGACGACGCCCTCGGCGGAGGCGACGACCCCGCTGTTGCGCCACGTCCCCGCGGGGTCGACGCGCAGGACGCCCGCGACGACCGCGACCCCGGTCGAGCGAGCGACCTCGGCGACTGCGTCGACGGCGCCGTCGACGTCCTCCGGCTCGAGGACCCCCACGTCGTACCCGGTGAGCACGGCCTCGGGGGCGACGACCACCCGCGCGCCCTGCACCGCGGCTGACGTCGCCGCGGCGCGCAGGCGGGCGAGGTTCGCCGCCGGGTCGCGGGGCTCGGGGTGGCACTGCCAGACCGCGACCCGCAGGGTCTCGGGGGGCGGCACGGTGGTCTCGGGGCTCAGGCCCTGGCGGGCCCTCGCACCTCGACCGGCGACGGGGCTCTCGCTCATCGCGCCACCGCGCTCATCGCTCCTCCATCCCCCAGGCCGAGCCGTACCCGGCCGGCGCGGGGGCTGCGAGGAGGTCGAGGAAGGGGCGCGCGGGGAAGGCCTCCGGGCCGAGCACGCCGGTGCCGGACCACTCCCCCGTCGCGAGGAGCTCGAGGGCGACGACGGGGTTGATCGCGGTCTGCCACACGACGCACTGGGCGTCGAAGTCCCGCATCGAGTCGGCGTTGTCGACGACGTGGTAGAGGTAGACCGCGCGCGGCTGCCCGTCGGTGCCGGTGCCGGTGACGTAGAGCCCGGCGCACGTCTTGCCCTCCATCCGCGGGCCGATGCTCGCGGGGTCGGGCAGCACGGCGGCGACGACGTCGCGAGGGCTGACCTGCACGCCCTTGACGTCCACCGGCTGCGTCGAGTCGAGCCCGAGCGCGTGCAGCTGGCGCAGCATGGCGATCATCTCGGCGCCGAGCCCGTACTTGAAGGTCACCCGCTGCGCGTCGACCCACCGCGGCATGAGGAGCACCTCCTCGTGCTCGACGTGGACGCACTCGACCGGGCCGATCCCCTCGGGGAAGTCGAAGACCTCGGGCTCGGCGAAGGGGGGCAGCGTGAAGAAGCCCGCCTCGACGTCGCCGCCGGCGGCTTGCGCCCGCTCCCGCTCCCACACGACCGGCGGGTTGAGGCACTCCTCGATGATCGTCCACATCGAGAAGCCGGGCGCGAAGACCTCGCGCCCCTCCGCGTCGCGAACGACGAGGTTCGCCCCGTCGCGGGTGCCGAGCTCGTCGATCGAGGAGAAGAGCTCGTCGGCGGCGTACCGGGCGAAGACGTCGGACAGCCCGGGCTCGACGCCCATCCCGACGAGCGCGAGCCGGCCCGCCGACTCCCACTCCCCCGCCTGGGCGAGCTGCTCGTCGCCGAGCTTGACCCCGACCTCCTCGTACGGGCGCTCCGGGTGTGGCCGCGACAGCGACATCGCCATGTCCAGGTAGTCCGCCCCAGCGGCGAGCGCCCCCGTGAAGATCGGCATGACGAAGCGCGGGTCGACGGCGTTGAAGACGTGGGTCGCCCCGTGCTCGCGCGCGAGCGCCGCGACCGCCCCTGGGTCGGAGGCGTCGACCTGGGCGGCCACGAGACGGGACTCGCCCTCCCTTCGCCCGCTCGCCGCGGCCACGGTCGACTCGGCCCGCTCCAGCGAGTAGTCCGCGACCACCCACCGCTCGAAGTAGTCGCGGTCGACGGCGATCTTCGCCGCGGCGTCGCCGACGCCCCCAGCACCGATCATGAGCACTCGCACGGGGTCTCCTCCTCCGCCCGCCGCGCTCTCGCGCGGGTCAGGCGCTCTTGCGGCGGTTGCCGACGACCTGCGCGAGGACGACGAGCAGCACCGCGATGACGAACATCGAGAAGCCGATGACGTTGGCCTGCGCGGGGATGCCGCGCAGATAGCTGACGTAGACGAACTTCGGGAAGGTCGTCTCGTCGCCGGACACGAAGTTGGTGATGATGAAGTCGTCGAAGGACAGGCTGAAGGCGAGGAGCGCGGCGCCGACGATGCCCGGCAGGACCAGCGGGAAGGTCACCCTCCAGAACGTCCCGCCGGGCCCGGCGTAGAGGTCCTGCGCCGCCTCCTCGAGCCGGGGGTCGAGGCTCTGCAGCCGGGCCTTGACCGTGACGACGACGAAGCTCACGCAGAACATGATGTGGGCGATGACGATCGTCCAGAAGCCCAGCTGCAGCCCCACCCGCGAGAAGCCCTGCACGAAGATCGTCAGCAGGCTCGCACCGAGGACGATCTCCGGCGTCGCCATCGGGATGAAGACGAGGAAGTTGCCCGTGCCGCGCCCGCGGAAGCGGTGCCGCACGAGGGCGAAGGCGATCATCGTGCCGAGGACGGTGGCGACGAGCGTCGCGATCGCGCCGATCTGGATGGACTTCACGAGCGACTCGCACACCCCGGGCGCACCGCACGGGTTCTGCCAGTGCTTGAGCGTCGGCCCCGCCTCGGAGTTCCACGTGATGTTCGACTTCTTGTAGTCGTTGAAGGAGAAGACGAAGGTGTACGCCACCGGCAGGAAGAGGTAGAAGAGCGCGAGCAGCGCCGCGATCATCGCGAAGCGCTCGCCGATCCAGAAGCGGACCCGGCGCACGAAGGGGGTGGACGTGGCGCTCACAGCAGCTCCTCGGTCCCGAAGCGGCGGACGTAGACGAAGACGAGGGCGAGGATGATCGCCATGAGGGTGAAGGACAGCGCGGCCGCCGTGTCGAAGCCGCCGGGCACCCGGAAGAACTGGCTCTCGATGACGTTGCCGACCATCTTCGTGCTCCGGTCCGAGCCGAGCAGCTCGGCGTTGACGTAGTCGCCCGCTGCGGGGATGAAGGTGAGCAGCGTGCCGGCGAGGACGCCGGGCAGCGACATCGGCAGGGTGACGGTGCGGAAGGTCGTGAAGCCGTTCGCGTAGAGGTCGCCGCCGGCCTCGATGACCCGCGGGTCGGCCCGCTCGAGCGAGGCGTAGATCGGCAGCACCATGAAGGGCAAGAAGTTGTACGTCAGACCGGCGACGACGGCGACCCAGGTCTCGGTGATGTGCCCGCCGGGGAGCAGGTGCAGGGTGCGCAGGGTGCTCGCGACGGGACCCTCGTCGGAGAGGATCTGGCGCCACGCGATCGTGCGCAGGATGAAGCTCGTGAAGAAGGGCGCGACGACGCAGATGAGCATGACGTTGCGCCAGCGCCCGGCCTTGAAGGCCATCGCGTAGGCGAGCGGGTAGGCCAGGACGAAGGCGAAGAAGGTCGCGAGCCCGCCGAAGAGCAGCGAGCGCACCATGTGCGGCCAGAACTCCACGAAGGCGTCGACGTAGTTGCCGAGGTTGACGTCGCGGTAGTAGTACCCCGGGTAGCCCGGGAAGTCGCTCTGCAGCGAGACGGTGAAGAGCTGGACGAGCGGCACGACGAAGAAGACGACGAGCCACAGCACGCCCGGCAGGAGCAGCAGGTAGGCCGTCCGGCTCGAGCGGCGCCCGCCCTTCGCGTGGTCCGCCCCGTCACCGCCGGTCCCGGCGGCGGCGCCGAGACCGTGGGCGATGCTCACGCCGGCTCCCCCGCGGCGACGCGACCGGCCTCGGCGGCCTGCGCGTCGGCGGGCACGGCGAAGGCGTGCGCGTCCTTCCACGACAGCCACACCTCGTCGCCGCGGCGGATCGTGTTGCGCTCGACGTCGAGGTTCTGCTCGTAGACCGACCACACGGAGCCGCTCGGTACCTCGACGAGGTACTGCGTCGCGACCCCGGTGAAGGAGACGTCCTGGACGACGGCGCGCACGTCGCTGCCGGCGCCGTCGGGGCGGTGCTCGTGGATCGTCACCTTCTCGGGGCGCACGCCGAAGAGGACGTCGTCGCCCTCGCCGCCCGAGCGCTCCCGGTGCACCTTGACCCGGGTACCCGCGACCTCGAGGACCTCGAAGTCGCCGTCGCGGTCGACGACCCGGCCGGCCCCGATGTTGGACTGGCCGAGGAAGGTCGAGACGAAGGCGGTGCGCGGCAGGTCGTAGAGCGCCTCGGGGTGGCCCATCTGCTCGATCCGGCCCTGGTTCATCACGGCCACGGTGTCGGCCATCGTCATGGCCTCCTCCTGGTCGTGGGTGACGTGGACGAAGGTGAGCCCGACCTCGGTCTGGATGCGCTTGAGCTCGACCTGCATCTCGCGACGCAGCTTGAGGTCGAGCGCGCCGAGCGGCTCGTCGAGCAGGAGCACCTCGGGGCGGTTGACGAGGGCCCGGGCGAGCGCGACGCGCTGCTGCTGACCACCGGAGAGCTGGGTCGGCTTGCGCCCGGCGAGGTGGCCCATCTGCACGAGCTCGAGCGCCTCGTCGGCCTTCGTGCGCGCGTCCTTCTCGCCGCGCCGCTGCGGGCCGAAGGCGACGTTGTCGCGCACGGTGAGGTGCGGGAAGAGCGCGTAGCTCTGGAAGACGGTGTTGACCGGGCGCTCGTAGGGGCGCGACCCGGTGAGGTCGGTCTCGCCGATGAGGACCCGACCGGAGGTCGGCTGCTCGAGCCCGGCGACCATGCGCAGGGTCGTCGTCTTGCCGCAGCCCGAGGGGCCGAGGAGGGCGAAGAAGGACCCGCGCGGGATGGTGAGGTCGAGGTCGTCGACGGCGGTGAAGTCGCCGAAGGACTTCGTCACCGACTCGAGCTCGAGGTCGCCGTGCGCCTCACGGAAGCCGGACCCGGAGCGGCGGGCCATCAGTTGCCCACCGTCCGCGACCAGATGTCGCTGAACTCGGCGTCGTCCTGCGCCGACAGCGCGGCGAAGCCCTGGACGTTGTTGTCGCGGATGTAGTCGGCCCCGGGGAAGATGAAGGGCGACTTCGCCAGCTCGGGGTCGATCTTCTCCATCTCCTCACGAGCGCCCTCGACGGGGCAGATGTAGTTGACCCAGGCGGCGACCTCCGCGGCCACCTTCGGGTCGTAGTAGTAGTCCATGACCCGCTGGGCGTTGCGGCGGTGCGTCGAGGTGATCGGCACCATCATGTTGTCGCTCCACAGCGTGCCGCCGGACTCGGGGATGACGAACTCCCAGTTGTCGTCCTCGGTCTCGGCCCGCAGCACGAAGAGGTCGCCGCTCCACACGATGCCGGCGATCGCGTTGCCGCTCTTGAGGTCGTTGAGGTAGGCGTTGCCCTTGATCCGGCGGATGTAGCCGTCGGTGACACGCTTGTCGACCTCGGCGACGGCGGTCTCGAACTGCTCCTTGGTGATGCCCTGGTCGATGTCGACCCCCTGCTGCAGCAGGATGAGACCGACGGTGTCGCGGAACTCCGAGAGCACCGAGATCCGGCCCTTGAGGTCGTCGGCCCACAGGTCCTCGAGCGACTTCAGCTCCCGGCCGACCTTCTTCTTGTGGTAGCCGATCCCGGCGAAGCCGGACTGCCAGGTCAGCGAGTTCTGCCGGCCCGGGTCGAAGCTCACCTCGCGCAGCGGCTCGAGGAGGTTGCCGGCGTTGCGCATCTGGATGAGCTCGAGCGGCTGGCACAGCCCCTCACGGATGATCCGGTTGGCCATCCAGTCGGTGAAGGTGAAGATGTCGCGCTTGATGTCCTGACCGGCGCGCAGCTGCGGCGCGATCTTGTTGAAGTACGTGTCGTTGTCGTCGATGTCCTCGGTGTAGGTCACCGAGATGCCCGTCTTCTTCTTGAAGGCGTCGAGCGTCGGGTAGCGCTTGCCGTCGTCGTCCATGTCGAGGTAGGCCGTCCAGTTCGCCCACCGCACGACCTTCTCCTCGTCGGAGAGGTCGTCGGGCAGGTCGAGCGCGACCGTGCCGCCCTCGGCCGACGGCGGGGGCGGCGGTGCGCACCCGGCGGCGGCGAGCGCCGCGCCGCCGAGCAGACCGCCGGTGAGGACCGAGCGACGCGTCAGCCGTGAGCGCTGCGAGGCCTGCGCGGCCCGCACGAGCGCGGCGGTCATCGGGTCGGAGGGGGGCCGCAGAGGCGTCATGGTGGCCTTCTTCACGGGACGGGACCGCGGGCGGTCGCGGGGTGGAGGGGTACCGCCGGCCGGGTGGACCGGCCGGCGGCGAAGGGGTGCCCGGCTCAGCTGTCGATGTTGGCCATGACGTGCTTGATCCGGGTGTAGTCCTCGAAGCCGTACATCGACAGGTCCTTGCCGTACCCGGACTTCTTGAAGCCGCCGTGCGGCATCTCGGCGACGAGCGGGATGTGGGTGTTGATCCACACGCAGCCGAAGTCGAGCCGCTTGCTCATCCGCATGGCGCGACCGAAGTCGCGGGTCCACACGGAGGAGGCCAGGCCGTACTCGACGTCGTTGGCCCAGCGCACGGCCTCGTCCTCGTCGGCGACGCGCTGCACGGTGATGACGGGGCCGAAGATCTCCTGCTGCACGGCCTCGTCGTCCTGTCGCAGGTTCGACACGACGGCGGGGCTGAGGTAGAAGCCGCCCCCGAGCTCGGTGAGGCGGGTGCCGCCGGCGTCGAGCGAGGCGTGGTCGGGCAGCCGCTCGAGGAAGCCGGAGACCTTCGCGAGCTGGTCGGCGTTGTTCACCGGGCCGAGCAGCGCGTCCTCGTCGTCGGGCCGGCCGACCTTGGCCTGCGTGCGGGCGAAGTCGGCGAGCGCGGCGACGAAGTCGTCGTGGATGCCGGGGGTGCACAGCACACGGGTCGCGGCGGTGCAGTCCTGGCCGGCGTTGAAGTACCCGGCGGTGCCGATGCCCTCGACCGCGGCCTCGATGTCGGCGTCGTCGAAGACGACGACCGGGGCCTTGCCACCGAGCTCGAGGTGCGCGCGGGTGAGGTTGCGCGCGGCGGAGGCCGCGACCTCGACACCGGCGCGCACGGAGCCGGTGATGGCCACGAGACCCGGGGTCGTGTGCTCGACGAGCATCCGACCGGTCTCGCGGTCACCGGTGATGACGTTGAAGACACCCGCGGGCATGTGCTCGGCGGCGATCTCGGCCATGAGCAGGGTGGTCTCGGGGGTCGTGTCGCTCGGCTTGAGCACGATGGTGTTGCCCGCGGCGAGGGCCGGCCCGATCTTCCAGGCGGCCATCATCATCGGGTAGTTCCACGGGGTCACCTGGCCGACGACGCCGATCGGCTCGCGCCGGATCCAGCTCGTGTGACCACGCATGTACTCCGCGGACGCCTTGCCCTCGAGGACCCGGGCCGCGCCGGCGAAGAAGCGCAGCTGGTCGCACATGACCGGCACCTCCTCGCTGGCGGTGAGCGCGAAGGGCTTGCCGGTGTTCTCGGCCTCCAGCTCGACGAACTCCTGGGCCCGGGCCTCGAGGGCGTCGGCGAACCGCAGCAACGCGGTCTGCCTCTCCCCCGGGGTGGTCTGGCCCCACTCCTCGAACGCGGTGGCGGCACTGACGTAGGCGGCGTCGACGTCCGCCTGGCCGGAGACGGGCGCGGACGCGACGACCTCACCGGTCGCCGGGCTGACCAGGTCGGTCCTGCCCTCGCTCTCGGTGTCGACGTACTCGCCGCCGACGAAGTTGCGCAGGGTCCGGGTCTCGGTCACTGGTGCGTCCTTTGCGAAGGGGGATGGGTGAGACAGACGATAGACGGCAGATGTCGATCTCGACAGACCCATGGTGAAGAAGGTGCGAAAACTTCTGATCACGCCCGTGTTTCGTACGGATATCGTCGAAGCAGGCTTGTCAGAGCGACCATCTGGGCGCACGATGGGGCGCATGGCCACCCCTTCGCCCGACGCGTCAGAGCCCCGGGGACGGGTGCGGCTCGACGAGGTGAGCAAGCAGATCATCGAGCACCTCCAGGTCGACGGCCGCCAGTCCTACGCGACCATCGCCCGCGAGGTGGGTCTGTCCGAGGCCGCGGTGCGGCAGCGGGCCACGAAGATGCTCGAGGCCGGCGTCATGCAGATCGTCGCCGTCACCGATCCCCTCCAGGTCGGCTTCACCCGCCAGGCGATGATCGGGCTCACCGTCGAGGGCGACCTGCGCCCGGTCACCGAGCAGATCGCCGCGATGCCCGAGGCCGCCTACGTCGTGACGACGGCCGGCAGCTTCGACGTCCTCGTCGAGATGGTCTGCGAGGACGACGAGCAGCTCCTCGAGCTGCTCACCACCCGGCTGCGCACCATCCCCGGCGTCCGCAGCACCGAGACCTTCGTCTACCTGCGTCTCGACAAGCAGCACTACGACTGGGGCACGCGATGAGCCCCGCGACAGGAGCAGCATGACCACCACCCCGCAGACCGGGCCGATGACGACCCGGTCGGGCAGCCGGCACGCCGACGCCGCCCGCGACCACCTGTGGATGCACTTCACCCGCCACTCCGTGCTCGAGGAGGGCGGCGAGGTGCCGGTCATCGTGCGCGGCGAGGGCCACCGCATCTGGGACGACCGCGGGCGCGAGTACATCGACGGGCTCGCCGGGCTCTTCGTCGTCCAGGTCGGCCACGGCCGGGCCGAGCTCGCCCAGGCCGCGGCGAAGCAGGCCGAGCAGCTCGCCTTCTTCCCGCTGTGGTCCTACGCCCACCCGGCCGCGATCGAGCTCGCCGAGCGGCTCGCCCGGATGGCCCCGGGCGACCTCGAGCGAGTCTTCTTCACCTCCGGCGGCGGCGAGGCCGTCGAGTCCGCGTGGAAGCTCGCGAAGCAGTACTTCAAGCTCACCGGCAAGCCGGGCAAGCACAAGGTCATCTCACGCTCGGTCGCCTACCACGGCACCCCGCACGGCGCCCTGTCGATCACCGGCATCCCGCCGCTCAAGGAGATGTTCGAGCCGCTCGTGCCCGGGGCCCACAAGGTGCCGAACACGAACTTCTACCGCGCCCCCGACGTCTACAGCGAGGACGAGAAGGCCTTCGGCCGCTGGGCCGCCGACCAGATCGCCGTCGCCATCGAGACCGAGGGCCCCGACTCCGTCGCCGCCGTCTTCCTCGAGCCGGTCCAGAACGCCGGCGGGTGCTTCCCTCCCCCGCCCGGGTACTTCGAGCGGGTCCGCGAGATCTGCGACACCTACGACGTCCTGCTCGTCTCCGACGAGGTCATCTGCGCCTTCGGACGGGTCGGGTCGATGTTCGGCGCCGAGCAGTTCGGCTACCAGCCCGACATCATCACGTGCGCGAAGGGGCTGACCTCCGGCTACGCGCCGATGGGCGCGATGATCGCCAGCGAGCGCCTCTTCGAGCCCTTCAAGCACGGCACCGCGTCCTTCGCCCATGGCTACACCTTCGGCGGGCACCCCGTCGCCGCGGCGGTCGCGATGGAGAACCTCGACATCTTCGAGCGCGAGGGGATCGTCGAGCACGTGCGCGAGCACGGCCCGACCTTCCGCCGCACCCTCGAGCGACTGCTCGACCTGCCGATGGTCGGCGACGTGCGCGGCGAGGGGTACTTCTACGGGATCGAGCTCGTCAAGGACAAGGCGACGAAGGAGACCTTCGACGAGGCCGAGTCCGAGCGCCTGCTGCGCGGCTACCTCTCGAAGGCGCTCTTCGAGGCGGGCCTGTACTGCCGAGCCGACGACCGGGGCGACCCCGTCATCCAGCTCAGCCCGCCGCTCACCATCGGGCCGGCCGAGTTCGACGACATCGAGCAGCGCCTGCGCTCGGTGCTCGTCGCCGGCGAGAAGCTGCTCTAGCCCCGTGGTCCACCCCCTGTGGTGGGACGACGCGGCGCCGAGCCCGACCCCGCCCGAGCTGCCCGCGCGCGCCGACGTCGCGGTCGTCGGCGGCGGGTACACGGGTCTGTGGACCGCGTACCACCTGCTGCGCGAGCAGCCCGGCATCGAGGTCGTCGTCCTCGAGGCCGAGCACGTCGGCTTCGGCGCGAGCGGGCGCAACGGCGGCTGGGTGAGCGCGCTCTTCCCCGTCTCCGGCGACGCCCTCGCCGCCCGTCACGGGGCACCGGCCGCCCACGCGATGCTCGCCGCGCTGCGCGAGAGCGTCGAGGAGATCGGTCGCACGACCGCGGACGAAGGGGTGGATGCCGGTTACGTGCGTGGCGGCACCCTCGTCCTCGCCCGGGGCCGGGCCCAGGAGGCGCGGGCCCGCTCGGAGGTGGCGGCCGACGCCCGGTGGGGCGGCGGCACCCGCTGGCTCGAGCGTGACGAGGCGCTCGAGCGGCTCGCCGCGGCCGACCGGCCCGGTCGCACCGTGCTCGGCGCGACCGCGAGCCCGCACTGCGCCCGGGTCCACCCCCGCCGTCTCGCCGACGGGCTGGCCGCGGCCGTGCGCCGGCGCGGCGGCGTCGTCGTCGAGCAGGCGCGGGTGGCCGACGTCGTGCGCGAGGGACGCACGCACCGGCTGCTGCTCGACGACGGGCGCGAGCTGTCGGCCGGGACCGTCGTGCGCGCCACCGAGGCGTGGACGGCGACGCTGCCCCGGCTGCGTCGACGGCTCGCGCCCGTCTACTCGCTCATGGTCGCCACCGCGCCGCTCACGTCGCAGCAGTGGGACGAGGTCGGTCTGGCCGACCGCGAGGTCTTCGCCGACCACGGGCACCTCGTCGTCTATGGCCAGCGCACCGTCGACGACCGGATCGCCTTCGGCGGGCGGGGGGCGCCCTACCACTACGGCTCGCGGATCCGCCCCTCCTTCGACCACGACGACGCGGTCTTCGCGGCCCTGCGGACCACCCTTCGCCAGCTCCTGCCGCAGGTCGAGCTCGACTTCACCCACGCGTGGGGCGGGCCGCTCGCCATCCCCCGCGACTGGCACCCGTCCGTCGGCTACGACCGGGCGGCGCGGGTCGGCTGGGCCGGCGGGTACGTCGGCGACGGGGTCGCGACGAGCCATCTCGCGGGGCGCACCCTCGCCGAGCTCGTCACCGGGGCGACGACCTCGCGCACCGAGCTGCCGTGGGTGGGGCACCGCTCCCCCGACTGGGAGCCCGAGCCGCTGCGCTGGCTGGGGGTCAACACCGGTCTGCGCGCCGCAGTGCTCGCCGACCACGAGGAGCGGCGCACCGGGTCCCCCGCGCGGATCGCCCCCGTGCTCGACCGGCTCACCGGGCACTGAGCGTGCTCGACGTCGTCACCGAGGCGCTCGGGCGGGCCCTGCCCGTCGCCGCCTTCCTCCTCGCGATCTCGGCCGTCGCCGAGCTGAGCGACCGCGCGGGCGTCTTCGACGTCGCCGGTCACGCGATGGCGCGGCTGGGCCGGCACCGGATGTGGTTGCTGTGGCTGAGCTTCTCCGCGCTCGCCGTCGCGTGCACCGTCTTCCTCTCGCTCGACACGACCGCCGTGCTGCTCACCTCGGTCGGGCTGACGATCGCCCGGCAGGTGGGTGCTGCGCCGCGGGCCTTCGCGCTGACGACGCTGTGGGTGGCCAACACCGGGTCGCTGCTCCTGCCGGTCTCGAACCTCACCAACCTCCTCGCCCTGCCCCGCCTGGAGCAGATGGGCGTCGACCACGGCGGGTACGTCCGGCTCGCCGCGGCGCCGGCGCTCGTCGCCGTCGTGCTCACCCTCGCCCTCGTCGCGCTCCTGCACCGGCGCGAGCTCTCGGCGCGCTACGTCGTCGACCCGCCGGCGGCCACGCACGACCACGTCCTGCTCCGGGTCGCCGCGACGACCTGCCTCGTCATCGGGCCCGCCTTCGCGCTCGGGGCTGCGCCGTGGCTCGTCGCCGGTCTCGCCGCGCTCGTCCTCGCGGGGGTCACGGCGGTGCGCGCGCCCGGGACCGTCCGCACGCTGCGCCTGCCGTGGGCGATGACCGTCGGCTTCAGCCTGCTCATGGTCGTTGTGACCGGTGCCCACCGCGCGGGCCTGCTCGACCCGCTCGTCGACCTCGCCGGCCGGGGCACCGGCGCCGGCGACCTGCTCCAGGTCGCCGGGGTCAGCGCGCTCACCGCCAACGCCGTCAACAACCTGCCGGGCTACCTCGCCCTCGAGCCGGCCGCCCAGGGCGAGCCGGCCCGTCTGCTCGCCGTCCTCGTCGGCGCGAACGCGGGCCCGCTCGTCACCCCGTGGGCCTCGCTGGCGACGCTGCTCTGGCTCGACCGGTGCCGCGCCGCCGGCGTGACCTGGCGGCCGTGGCGCCTGGCCGCCGGCGGTCTGCTCTGCGTGGCCGTCGTCGTGCCGGCGACGACCCTCGCCCTCGCGCTGACGACCTGACGCCCCGTCGCAGCCCGGCGATGGCAGCCGCCCCGGCGGGTCGCTAGGGTCGCGCCGATGACCTCACCACCACCGGACCACCCCGGGATGCGCTGGTCACGACGCGCTCTCCTCGTCGCGCTCACGGCGGCCGCCTTCGCTCTCAGCCTGTGGACGGCGCTGCGCCCGGACCTCCGCAGCGGGTGGCTCGGCGTCGGCGTGCCCCACCCGCTGGTCGTGGGCCTGTGGCTCGTGCTGCTCGTCGCCCTCGCGCTGCAGGTGAGCTCTCGCGTCCCCGCGGTCGTCGTCGGGATGGTCCTCGCCCTCTTCTGGCCCGCGCCGGTCTACGCCGCCGTCGCCACGATGTCGCTCTACGGCGAGCTCGCGACGGAGCGCACGACCGCCACCGTCGTCGACGTCGACCCCGGTCGCGGTCAGGGGCCCGTGCTGCTCACCGTCGCGCCGGCCGACGGGTCGACGCAGGACGCCATCTCGACCCTCGCCGACCGGGGCTCGCGGACCTACCTCGTGCCGCGGGTGGGTGACCGGGTCGACGTCCTGCGCGACCCCGCAGGCCGGCTGCCGACCCGCACGGCGCCCGCGCAGGACAGCTGGACCTCCACCCCCGCCGGGGTGCTCCTCCTCACCGTCCCCGGGGCGCTGGGCCTGCTCGTCCTCGGGGCGACGGCCGCCTCGGCCCTCACCCGCCGCGAGAGCTTCGTCATGGTCGCCGGACGACCCGAGCCGGCGCCCCACGAGCAGACCCGGCCGCGGGGTGCGCCCTCGGCATAACCGGTTGCCCGGTCGGCCGCGCACGAGTTGGATCGCGGGCATGCGGATCCTCGTGCTCGGTGGGACGGCCTTCCTCGGGCGGGCCGTGAGCCGCGCCGCGCTCGCGCGCGGGCACGAGGTCGTGTGCGCCGCGCGGGGCAGCGCGCCGGTGGCCGACGGAGCCGGCCTCGTCGTCGTCGACCGCGACGACCCGGACGGCCTCGCGCCGCTGCGCGGGCAGCGGTGGGACGCCGTCGTCGACGTCTCGCGCCAGCCCGGGCAGGTGCGCCGGGCCGTCGCCGAGCTCACCGCCGACCACTGGGTCCTCGTCTCCTCGGCGAACGTCTACGCCCGCTTCGACCACCTCGAGCAGGACGAGGACGGCCCGCTGCTCGACCCCCTCGCCGACGACGTCATGCCCGACATGAGCCGGTACGGCGAGGCGAAGGTCGCCTGCGAGCAGGCCGTGGCGACGACGGCGAGCTGGACCGCCGTGCGCGCCGGGCTCATCTGCGGCCCCGGCGACGACTCCGGCCGACTGGGCTACTACCCGTGGCGGCTCGCGCACCCGACCGGGGCCGGCGTCCTCGTGCCGCCCGACCTCGACCACCCGGTCGCGGTCGTCGACGTCGACGACCTCGCCGACTGGCTCGTGACGTGCGCGCAGGAGCAGGTCCACGGCGCCCTCAACGCGACCGGACCGACGCACCGCCTCGGCGACCTGCTCGACCTCGCCCGCGAGGTCGCCGGCAGCGACGCGGCGCTGCGACCGGTGCCGGCCGAGGTCCTCGACGATGCGGGCGTCGAGGCGTGGGCGGGCACCCCCTCGCTGCCGCTGTGGGTCGACGACCCCGAGTGGCGCTTCTTCTCCACGCTCGACAGCTCGCGAGCGCGCGCCGCCGGGCTCGTCACCCGCCCCCTGCGCCAGACCCTCGCCCGTGCCCTCGCGCACGAGCAGACCCGCACCACCCCCCGCGCGTGCGGGCTCACCGACGAGCAGGAGCGCGACCTGCGCCGCCGGCTCGACCACCACCAGGAGGACGCCCGTGCGTGATCTCGTCTACTACGTCGCGACCTCGCTCGACGGCTTCGTCGCCGGTCCGCGGGGCGAGGTCGACGACTTCGCGCTCGACCCGGGGCTGCTCGCCGAGCTCTTCGAGCGCTACCCCGAGACCTGCCCGGCGCACCTGCGCGAGCCGCTCGGCGTCACGGGCGAGGCACGCCGCTTCGACGCCGTCGTCATGGGCGCGCGGACCCACCAGCCGGCGCTCGACGCGGGGCTGACGAGCGCCTACCCGCACCTCGACCAGCACGTCGTCACCCACCGCGAGCTGCCCGACGACCCGAGCGTCACACTGGTCGAGGGCGACGTCGTCGCGCACGTCGCGGCGCTGCGGTCGGCGCCGGGTCGCGACATCTGGCTGTGCGGCGGCGGCGACCTCGCGGGGCAGCTCGTCGACCTCGTCGACGAGCTGCAGCTCAAGGTCAACCCCGTGCTGCTCGGCGAGGGCGTGCCCCTCGCCCGGCTCGGCTACGCGGGACGGGCCTGGCGCCTCGCCGACGTCGAGCGGCTGCCCGGCGACGTCGTGCTCCTCACCTACCGCCGCCGCGACGAGGACGTCGGATGATCCTCGACCTCGGCGCGCTCAGCCGCACCCCCGTCCTCGAGGGCGAGCTCGTCCGTCTGCGCCCGTTCGTCGAGGGCGACGCCGAGGCGATGCACGAGGTGCTCGCCGACCCCGAGGTGCAGGTGCTCACGGGGAGCGTCGTCTCGAGCACCGGCACCTCCCCCTTCGACCTCGACGGGCTCCGCGCCTGGTACGGCAGCCGCGAGGACCAGGACGACCGGCTCGACCTCGGCGTCGAGGACCGCGCGAGCGGGCGGCTCGTCGGCGAGGTCGTCCTCAACGAGCTCGACCCCGCCGCGGCGACCGCCAACATCCGCGTCCTCCTCGGACCGCAGGGTCGCGGGCGCGGGCTCGGCACCGAGGCGATGCGGCTGACGCTCGCCCACGCCTTCGAGCGCGTCGGTCTGCACCGGGTGAGCCTGCACGTCATCAGCCACAACCCGCGCGCCCGCCACGTCTACGAGACCCTCGGCTTCGTGCACGAGGGCACGCTGCGCGAGAGCGTCGTCCTCGACGGCGAGCGCCACGACGAGCACGTCATGTCGCTCCTCGCCCACGAGTGGTCGGCGCTCACGGCGGCGAAGGGGGCCCACCCGCCCGGTCGGTGAGCGAGGGCTGTGCGACGCTGCCGGGCATGACCACCGAGCACCGCCCGCAGGTCGCCAGCGACGAGGTGCGCCCCCACCCGGCCCACCGCGAGATCACCCGGCCGATCGCCCTTCGCGCCGTCCTGTCCGCGGGTGTCTCGCTGCACGGCGCGCGGATCCAGGACGTCGACCTCGGACCGTACGAGGCGGACCTGCTCGCACGTGAGGACCTCGCCGGGCTCGTCGTCCTCGGGGGCGAGGTCTCGGACCGGCTCGCGCACCACCTGCGCCTGCATGGCGCCCTCGTCTTCCCCACCGACCCGACGTGCCCGGTCAACCCCTACCGCGCGACGCTCTACCGGCCCGAGGAGCTCTACGACGGGATGCTCGACCGGGGCTACGCGAGCACCCCCGACGCGCTCGCCTACGCGTGGAGCCGTGAGGCCGACCAGGCGCACGACGTCTTCGTCACGCTCGTGCGGGCGATCCACGACGACTCGGTCTCCGACGCGCTGACCGAGGTGCTCGACGGCCGTCGCGTCGTCGGGGTCATGGGCGGTCACGCGCTGCTGCGCGGCACGCCGGAGTACGCGGGCGCGGCACGGCTGGGCCACCTGCTCGCCCGGGCCGGCGACGTCGTGCTCACCGGCGGCGGCCCTGGGGCGATGGAGGCGGCCAACCTCGGCGCCCTCGCCTCCGACGTCCGCGCGCTCGACGCGGCGCTCGAGGCGCTGGGCGCCGTGCCGTCCTTCCGGCCGGACGTCCAGGCCTGGGCTGCTCTCGCGCTCGAGGTGCGCGAGGGCCTCCACGACGAGGGACCGGTCCGCTCCGTCGGCGTGCCGACGTGGTTCTACGGCCACGAGCCGCCGAACGTCTTCGGCCAGGGGGTCGCGAAGTACTTCTCCAACGCGCTGCGGGAGGACGCCCTGCTCTCGCGGTGCACCGCGGGTCTCGTCGTGCTGCCGGGCGCGGCGGGGACGGTGCAGGAGATCTTCCAGGCCGTCACCCCGCTGTACTACGCCGCGGAGGGCGTGCCCGTGCCCCCGCTGGTCCTCGTCGACGAGACCCACTGGGAGCGCACCATCCCCGTGCTGCCGGCGCTGCGGGCGCTCGGCGCGCAGCGCGGCCTCGGGGCGAGCACCCACGTCGTCGGCACGGTCGAGGAGGCTGCCGCGCTGCTCGCCGGCTGACTCCCCCTTCGCCGAGGTATGGAGGATTGCTCCCTCAGCAGGCTCATGAGGTGCAGATCGCCATACCTCGGCGAAGGGGGGTGGGGCGAAGGGGGGTGGGGCGAAGGGGGGTGGGGCGAAGGGAGGGCGGTCAGGCGGTGGCGGCGGCGAGCTGGCCGCAGGCGCCGTCGATGTCGCTGCCGCGGGTGTCACGGACCGTCGTCGGGATGCCGTGGGCGCGCAGCCGCTCGACGAACTGCTGCTCGACACCGCGACGCGAGGCGGTCCACTTCGAGCCCGGGGTGGGGTTGAGCGGGATCGGGTTGATGTGCACCCAGCCCTTGCCGCGGGCGGTGAGCTTCTCCCCGAGGAGGTCGGCGCGCCAGGCCTGGTCGTTGATGTCGCGGATGAGCGCGTACTCGATGGAGACCCGGCGACCGGTGGCCCGGAAGTAGCGGTACGCGGCGTCGATGGCCTCGTCGACCTTGTAGCGCGTGTTGATCGGTACGAGCTCGTCGCGCAGCTCGTCGTCGGGGGCGTGGAGCGAGAGGGCGAGGGTCACCGGGATGCCCTCGGCGGCCAGGCGGTCGATGCCGGGCACGAGACCGACGCTGCTCATCGTCAGCGAGCGGGCGCTCATGCCCAGGCCGTGCGGGGCGGGGTCGGTCATCCGGCGGATGGCGCCGATGGCCGCCTTGTAGTTGGCCAGCGCCTCGCCCATGCCCATGAAGACGACGTTGGTGACCCGCTGCGAGCCGCGGCCGCCGTCGGCGGGGGCCTCGGCCTCCCCGGCCTCGGCCCCGAGCTCGACCCCGCCGCTCGCGGCGACCGGGCCGGCCTCGCGCAGGACACGGTTGGCCGCGACGACCTGGTCGACGATCTCGGCCGCCGACATGTTGCGGGTCAGGCCCTCCTGGCCGGTCGCGCAGAAGGGGCAGTTCATGCCGCAGCCGGCCTGGCTGGAGATGCAGATCGTCGCCCGGCGGGGGTAGCGCATGAGGACCGACTCGACGAGAGCGCCGTCGTGCAGCCGGTAGACCGACTTGATCGTCGCGCCCTGGTCGGCGGTGATCGAGCGCACCGGGGTGAGCAGGGTCGGCATGAGGGCGGCGACGAGCTCGTCGCGGCCGTCCTTGGGCAGGTCGGTCATCGCCGCGGCGTCGTCGGTGTGGTGCACGTAGTAATGCGTCGAGAGCTGCTTCGCGCGGAAGGCCGGCAGGCCGAGCTCGCGCACGGCGTCGGCCCGCTCGTCGACGTCGAGGTCGGCCCAGTGCCGCGGCGGCTTCCCGCGGCGCGGGGCCGTCATCGTCAGCTGACCGGGGACCGGTCGGCGGGTGCTGGGGTCGGGCAGGTCGGTCATCAGCTCACCGGTGAGATCAGTCGCAGGGCGGCCCAGACCACGGGGGCCACGAGCGCGAGGGAGTCGAGCCGGTCCATGAGCCCGCCATGGCCGGGGAGGATGTTGGACATGTCCTTGATCCGCAGGTCGCGCTTGATGCTCGACTCGACGAGGTCGCCGATCGTCGCGACGGGTGCGACGACGAGACCGAGCAGCGCGCCGTGCCACCACTGCCCGGTCTCGAAGGTCAGGGGGATGGTGATCGCGCCGACGAGCGAGCACGTGAGCGCCGAGCCGGCGAAGCCCTCCCACGACTTCTTCGGCGACAGCGCGGGCGCCATCGGGTGCTTGCCGAAGACGACGCCGACGGCGTAGCCGCCGATGTCGGAGAAGACGGTGATGAGGATGAAGGCGAGGATGCGCCACTGCCCCTCGGGCTCGGCGACCATGAGTGCGGCGAAGCCCGCGAGGAAGCACGGGTAGAGCAGGGTGAAGGCCCCGGCGGAGACGTCGCGCAGGGCCCCGTCGAGCCCGTCGGCGACCCGCCAGACGACGACCGCGACGAGCGAGAGCGTCGTCGCGAGGACGAGCGCCTCAGGACCGCGCAGGTAGGCCGCGACCGTCATGCTCACCGCGCCGATGCCCACGGGCACGAGCGGCATGTAGATCGAGCGCTCGGCGAGCGCCTGGCGCAGCTCCCACACGGCGATGATCATCGCCAGGGCGACGATGCCGACGAAGATCTCGCGCCGCATGAACAGGCCCGCGGCGACGACCGCCCCGAGGAGCACGCCGACGCCGACGGCGGCCGGCAGGTCACGACCCGCGCGGCTCGTCGGCTTCGGCGGCTGGGTACGTCTCTCGGCCCGCCGCTGCGGCGGGTCCTCGACGACGGGTGCCTCGACCGGCCCGATCTGGTCCATGAGCGCCTCTCTCCCGCGGGGTCAGACCTCGGAGAG
This sequence comes from Janibacter melonis, assembly GCF_020567375.1. Taxonomy (GTDB): domain Bacteria; phylum Actinomycetota; class Actinomycetes; order Actinomycetales; family Dermatophilaceae; genus Marihabitans; species Marihabitans melonis. The sequence goes on from NZ_JAJBZM010000001.1 coordinate 750,060, forward strand.
CTCGGCTTCCTTGGACTTCAGCAGCGAGTCGACGGTCTCGGTGTAGCGCTTGGTGAGCGCGTCGAGCTCCTTCTCGCCCCGGTTGCCGTCGTCCTCGCCGACCTCGCCGTCCTTGACGAGCTTGTCGATCGTGTCCTTGGCGGCACGGCGCACGTGGCGGATGGAGACCTTCGCGTCCTCGCCCTGGGTGTGCGCGAGCTTGATGTACTCGCGGCGCCGCTCGGCGGTGAGCTCGGGCATGACGATCCGGATGACCTGGCCGTCGTTGCTCGGGTTGGCGCCGATGTCGCTGTCGCGCAGGGCCGCCTCGATGGCGCCCATCGAGCCCTTGTCGAAGGGGGTGATGAGCAGCGTGCGTGCCTCGGGGGTGGCGAAGGAGGCGAGCTGCTGCAGGGGCGTCGGGGCCCCGTAGTAGTCGACCGTCACCTTGCTGAAGAGACCGGGGTTGACCCGGCCGGTGCGGATGCCGGCGAAGTTGTCCTTCGCAACCTCCACGGCCTTGTCCATCTTCTCCTCGGCCTCAAGGAGGGCGTCCTCGATCATCCTGCGGCTCCTTCTGCTCGCGGCTGTGCGCCGGTGGTCTGCGGTGCCGCCGGGCGGCACCTCGTGCGTGGTGGCGCCGCGACGTCACGTCGTCGGGGCCAGTCTCCCAGATCAGGGATGGACGAGCGTCCCGATGTGCTCGCCGAGCAGGCCGCGGGTGACGTTGCCCTCGCCCTCCATGCCGAAGACGACCATCGGCAGGCCGTTCTCGGCACAGAGGCTGAAGGCCGCGGCGTCGACGACCTTGAGCCCGTCGCGCAGCGCGTCGGCGTAGGTGACGTGGTCGTACTTCGTCGCCCCGGGGTTGGTGCGCGGGTCGGAGTCGTAGACGCCGTCGACGCCGCTCTTGGACATGAGCACCGCGTCCGCGCCGATCTCGAGGGCGCGCTGGGCGCTCACGGTGTCGGTGGAGAAGAAGGGCATGCCGGCGCCGGCGCCGAAGATCACGACGCGGCCCTTCTCGAGGTGACGGATCGCCCGACGAGGGATGTAGGGCTCGGCGACCTGGCCCATGGTGATGGCCGTCTGCACCCGGGTGTCGATGCCGGCCTTCTCGAGGAAGTCCTGCAGCGCGAGGCAGTTCATCACCGTGCCGAGCATGCCCATGTAGTCGGCCCGCGTGCGGTCCATGCCCTGCTCCTGCAGCTGGGCCCCGCGGAAGAAGTTGCCGCCGCCGATGACGATGGCGACCTGGACCCCTTCGCGCACCGCGGCCGCGATCTGCTCGGCGATCGCGCGGACGACGTCGGGCGCGAGCCCGACCTTGCCGCCGCCGAAGACCTCGCCCGAGAGCTTGAGGAGGACCCTGCGATAGGGACGGGCGGGGGTCGTGTCGGTCACGGACGATCTCCTCGGGTGGTGCACGGCCCTCACGGGACGCAGCGGTCTGGCCGACAGCGATCCTTGCACACGACGCAGACCTCGGGACGCCATGCGCGGGCGCACGCCCCCATCGCACCCCTGAAGTCGCTGCGGCACAGGAACATTCGTACACTCACCATGTGCCAGAGACGCTGCGGGACCGGATCGTCGTCGCCGCGGCCGAGCGGACCGCGGCGCACGGGTGGCCACGGCTGACGATGAGCCGGCTGGCGAAGGACGTCGGGGTGAGCCGTCAGACGGTGCACGCGGAGATCGGCACGAAGGACGACCTGGGTCGCGCCGTGCTCGTCGCCGAGATGCGCGCCTTCCTCAGCCGGGCCCGTGACTCCTTCGGCCGCCATCAGGGCGACCTGCCCGCCGCCGTCGAGGCCGGGGTGCGTGCCGTCCTCGAGCTCGCCGACGAGAGCCCGCTGCTGCGCCGCCTCGTGTGCTCCTCGCACGGGGCCGACACCGCGGTCCTGCCTCTCCTCCGGACCGAGCCCGCGCTGCTCATCTCGACCACCCGCGACGTCGTCGTCGGCATGGTCGGCCTCGAGGACGACCACCTCGCCCCGGAGCAGGTCGAGACCCTCGTCGACGTCGTCGTGCGCACGCTCCTCTCGCACGTCATGCACCCCACCGACACCCCGCAGCGCACCGCTGCCCAGGTCGCCTGGCTCGTGCGCTGCACGATCGCCGGCGAGCGCCACGCGTCCTGATCGCCCCCGCCCGTCGGGTCGCCCGATGCGGTGACCTCGCCCCGGCGACGGCATGATCTGGGCGTGAGCACTCCCCCTTCGCACCCGGTGACCGTCGCCATCACCCGTCAGGTCGACCCCCAGGACGAGATCCTCATGCAGGCCTGGGCCGACGCGGGCACGACGATGGCCCAGCGCTTCCCGGGCTTCCTCGGCTCGGGCTGGGTGCGCCCCTCCGCCGGCTCCCACGAGTGGCACATGCTCTACCGCTTCGACTCCGCGGAGAGCCTGCGCCGGTGGGAGGGCTCACGCGAGCGCACCCAGTGGCTCGGCGCCGGGGCACGGCTCGTGCGCGCCACCCGGGTCGAGCACCGCACGGGCATCGAGGGCTGGTTCGACGAGCCGACCGAGATCGAGGTCGGGGACACGGTCGCCGCGCCACCGCGGTGGAAGCAGATGGTCGTCATCTTCTGCGCCTTCTTCCCCACCAGCGTGGTGCTCACCTACGCGCTCGCCGGTCCGACGGCGGGCTGGCCCGGCTGGGGACGCGTGCTGCTCACCTGCGCCGTCGCGATCCCGTGGATGACCTACGTCTTCCTCCCCTTCGTCACGCGCCTCTTCTCGCCGTGGACCCACCCGCGCCGGGCCGGCTGAGCCGGGCCGTCCCCGGGCATGACGAAGGGGGCGCCCACCCGATGGGTGGACGCCCCCTTCGTCGGTGCCTGGCTCAGGCGCCGACGCGGAAGCGCGCGAAGGCCGTGGCCTGCGCACCTGCCTCGTCGAGGACCTTGCCGACGGTCTTCTTGGCGTCCTTGGCGAAGGGCTGCTCGAGGAGGACGTTCTCCTTGAAGTAGCCGTTGACCCGACCCTCGACGATCTTGGGCAGGGCAGCCTCGGGCTTGCCCTCCTCCTTGGCCGTCTCCTCGGCGATCCGACGCTCGTTCTCGACGGTCGAGGCGTCGATCTCGTCGCGGGTGAGGACGCTCGGGCTGAAGGCCGCGATGTGCATGGCCACGTCGCGCGCGACCTGCTCGTCGCCACCCTGCGCGCCGACGAGGACACCGATCTGCGCGGGCAGGTCGGGGCTCGTCTTGTGCAGGTAGGCCGCGACGGTCGGGGCCTCGACGCGGGCGACCCGCTTGACCTCGATCTTCTCGCCGATGGTGGCGTTGGACTCGTCGAGGAGGTCCTTGACGGTCTTGCCGTCGACGGTCGCCGCGAGCAGCTCGTCGGCGGAGGACGCCTTGGACTCGACGGCGGCCTGGAGGACCTGGTCGGCGAGGGCGCCGAACTTCTCGCCCTTGGCGACGAAGTCGGTCTCGCACAGGACCTCGACGAGGGTGCCGACGCCGGCGTCCGCCTGAGCGGCGACGAGGCCGTTGGAGGTCGTGCGACCCTCGCGCTTCGTCACGCCCTTGAGGCCCTTGACGCGCAGGATCTCCGTGGCCTTGCCGGTGTCGCCGTCGGCCTCGTCGAGCGCCTTCTTGACGTCGAGCATGCCCGCGCCGGTGGACTCGCGCAGCGCCTTGATGTCAGCGGCGGTGTAGTTCGCCATGAGTGTGGTGCACTCCTTCGGTCGTGATGGGGGTGGTGGCTCAGGCCTCGGTCGACGCGTCGGCAGCCGGGGCGGCGTCGGCGGCGGGGGCCTCGGCCGGGGCGGCGTCGGCGGCGGGGGCCTCGACCGGGGCGGCGTCGGCGGCAGGAGCCTCGGCGGCCGGCGCCTCGGCGGCGGGGGCCTCGGCGGCCGGGGCAGCAGCCTCGGCGGCCGGGGCGGCAGCCTCGGCGTCACCGGCGAGCAGCTCGCGCTCCCACTCGGCCATCGGCTCGGAGTCGGCCTGGCCCTCGGTCGCACCGGAGCGGCCACCGGAGCGGGCCATGAGGCCCTCGGCGACGGCGTCGGCGACGACGCGGGTCAGCAGCGTGACGGAGCGGATCGCGTCGTCGTTGCCCGGGATCTTGTAGTCGACCTCGTCCGGGTCGCAGTTCGTGTCGAGGATCGCGATGACCGGCAGGCCGAGCTTGCGCGCCTCGTCGACGGCGAGGTGCTCCTTCTTCGTGTCGACGATCCAGACCGCGGAGGGGACCTTGCTCATCGAGCGGATGCCGCCGAGGGTCTTCTCGAGCTTGTCCTTCTCGCGCTGGAAGAGGAGGAGCTCCTTCTTCGTGTAGCCCGAGCCGGCGACGGTGTCGAGGTCGATCTCCTCGAGCTCCTTCAGGCGCGTGAGGCGCTTGGAGATCGTCTGGAAGTTGGTCAGCATGCCACCGAGCCAGCGGTGGTTGACGTAGGGCATCCCGACGCGCGTCGCCTGCTCGGCGATGGGCTCCTGAGCCTGCTTCTTCGTGCCGACGAAGAGGATGGTGCCGCCGTGGGCGACGGTCTGCTTGACGAACTCGTAGGCGTCGTTGATGTAGGTCAGCGACTGCTGGAGGTCGATGATGTAGATGCCGTTGCGCTCGGTCATGATGAAGCGCTTCATCTTGGGGTTCCAGCGACGGGTCTGGTGCCCGAAGTGGACGCCGCTCTCGAGGAGCTGGCGCATGGTGACGACGGCCATGCCGTGTCCTCCTGTGCTCGTGGTTGTCAGTTGTGTCCTGGCGCCTGCGTACGCACCCCGCCCGATCGCTCGGGACTGCCGTGGTGCGCCCCCGTTCGGAGATGGATCTCGTCACGGGCGAGAAGACGCGCGAATTCATCCGGACAGACCGGATGTGCCCCTCATCGTACGCCGGGGGGTGCCCCCGCCCGAAATCGTCGGCGGCTGCCCGACCCGACGACCGCGGAGCATGACGAAGGGGGGCGGCCGGGCCGCCCCCCTTCGCGCAGGTGCTCGTGGTGTCACCGCGTCGCGGTCACTCCGTCTCGGGCACGTCCGGGATGCCGCTCTCCGGCGGTGCGTCCTCGGCGACGGCCTTGTCGGCCGGGGTGATCTCGGCGTCGCCGATGTCGGTGACGAGGACCTCGGTGAGGTTCTCGTAGTCCTCGCCCTTGACCTGCGAGACCGCCATCCCCGACATGCCGAGGTGGCTGTCGGCCGACCAGCGGAAGGGCGCCAGGCCCGGGCCGGGCCACGTCGCGCCGTCCTTCTCGATGACCTCGACGACCCGCTCACGGGTGAGGTCCTTGCCGGAGGCCTGCAGCGCGGAGACGAAGGCGTAGGCCTGCGACATGCCGTAGATCCGGTAGTTCGTCAGCTCCCCCTTCGCGCCGTGCTCGTCCCAGACCTTCTGCCACAGCTTCACCCAGGGGCTGTCCGGGGTGTCCAGACCCGGGATGTACTCGGTCGTCATCATCCCGTCGAGGGTGCTGCTGCCGTCGGTCACCTTGCCCTTGGAGAAGGTCGAGAGCAGGTCGCCGACGAGCTTCGCGTCCGAGCCGACGTTCGTGTACATCCACTTGGGCTTGTAGTTGAGCTTCATCGCGGCGAGCTGGCTGAGCGCGGTGTAGCTCGGGGTGTTGAAGCCGATGACGAGGTCGGCGCCGGACTCCTTGAGCTTGGAGATCTGGGGGCCGATGTCGGTGTTGCCCGACGCGTACTCGGTGCGCTCGACGATCTGGTCGTCGATGTACATCCGCAGACCCTTCTCGCCGTCCGCGCCGAGCTCGTCGGCCTGGAGGAAGAGGCCGACCTTCGCGTCGGGCATCTTCTCCTTGATGTACTGCCCCATGATCTTGCCCTCGATCTCGTAGTCCGGCTGCCAGCCGAACGTCATCGGGCGCTCCTTGGGGTCGTTGCCCCACAGCTGGGCGCCCGAGGAGACGAGCAGGTCGGGGACCTTCTCCTGGTTGAGGAAGTCGACGACCGCGCTGTGGGTCGGGGTGCCGAGCCCGCCGACGACCGCGAAGACCTCGTCCTTGAGGACGAGCTCGTCGACGACCTTCGAGGTGTTCGTCGGGTTGTACGCGTCGTCCTTGACCGAGTACTCGATGGTGCGGCCGTGGACGCCGCCCGCCTCGTTGACGTAGTCGAGGTAGGACTTGAAGCCGGTGTTGATCTCGGAGTAGCCCGGGGCCGCGACGCCGGTGAGCGGCTGGTGGGTGCCGATCTTGATCGTCGTGTCGGTGATGCCGGTGGTGTCGCCGGCCTCCTCGCCAGATCCGCCGCCGGAGTCGCCGTCGCGCCCTCCGGCACCGCATCCGGCGAGGACGAGGGCTGCGGTGCTCGCGGCGACCGCCGCCCTGAGGGAGATGCGCTTCATGATGTGCCTCCAGGGGTGGGGTGAGAGGTGACGGACGGGGTCGGACGGGTGACCCGGCTCCGGGCGCGCAGCCGCAGCAGCGACCCCACGAGACCGGACGGGGCGAGCAGGACGACGACCATGGTCGTCAGCCCGAGGACGAGCGGGGCGAGCTCGGCGGACTGCAGGTCCGACAGCCCGGCGCTCGAGCCGAGGTTGGTGACGACGGTCGGCAGGAGGGTGAGCAGGACCGCGCCGAGCAGGGCCCCGGTAAGGGTCCCGAGGCCGCCGAGGACGACGGCCATGAGCAACGACAGCGAGAGCGTGAGGGTGAAGCCGCTCGGCGCCGCGATCCGGGTGACGAGCGCCATGAGGCCGCCCGCGAGGCCGGCGCACGCGGTGCTGACGACGAAGCACAGGACGCGGTTGCGCCCGAGGTCGATGCCGGCGAGCTGGGCGGCGACCGGGTCGTCGCGCACCGCCCGCCACCGCCGTCCCACCCGCGACTGGCTGAGGTTGCGCAGGAGGAAGAAGGTGAGGACGAGGCAGGTGACCGAGATCGTCGCGAGCCACTGCGTCGGCTCGACGTCGGTGCCGGTGAGGAAGAAGATCGCGTCGTCGGCGACCTGCGGCACGTCCGGCGTCGACACCCGCAGGCCCGGCTCGCCGCCGAGCGCCTCGCGGAAGTGGATGGCCAGCGAGGGCACCGCGATCGCCAGGGCGAGGGTGGCACCGGCGACGTAGGGGCCGTGGAGCCGGGCGGCGGCGATGCCGACGACGAGGCCGACGAGCATCGTCACGAGCACGGCGGCGACGAGCAGGACGAGGACCGGCAGCTCTCGGCCCTCCTGGAGGAGCAGGGCCGTCGTGTAGGCCCCGATCGCCATGAAGGCGCCGTGCCCGAGCGAGAGCTGGCCGTTGACGCCGATGAGCAGCGTGAGGCCACCGGCTGCGACGGCGAAGTAGGCGACCGAGGCGACCTGGCCCTGCCGGTAGCCCGAGAGGAGGTCGATGACGAAGACGGCGACGACGAGGACGGCGAGCGAGGCGAGGGCCCGGCGCAGGAGCGGCGAGGCGAGCAGGCGGCGCATCAGACGGCCCGCTCGACCGAGGTGGAGAAGAGACCGCCGGGCTTGACGAGCAGCACGACGACGAGGACGACGAGCGCCGCGAGGGGCACGAGGCCGGAGCCGAGGTAGCCGCTGACGAGCGAGAGCGTCACCCCCATGAGCAGGCCTCCGACGACCGCTCCCCCGGCGCTGTCGAGCCCGCCGAGGACGGCGGCGACGAAGCCGTAGACGACGACGCCGTCCATGTAGGACGGGTGGACCAGACCGCCTCCGGCGATGAGCAGACCAGACAGCGAGCCGACGAGCGAGGCGAGGGCCCAGCCGAGGGTGAGGGTGCGCGTCACCCGGACGCCGAGGATGCGGGCGACCTCCTGGTTGAAGGCCGCGGCGCGCATCGTCAGGCCGAGGTCGGTCTTGAGGAAGAGCAGCCGCAGCAGCGCCATGACCGCGAGGACGCACAGGACGCTGAAGATGCTGAAGGGCGTGAGGGCGAGCGTCGTGCCGCCGACCTGGACCCCGGAGAGCCCGAAGGGGGCGGGGAAGGAGGTGAAGCTGCTGCCGAAGATCACCGCCGCGAGCGCGTGCAGCACGATGAAGAGCCCGAGGGTGAGGATCACCGGGTTGATGTGGTTGTCGTGGTCGACGTAGCGGATGACGAGCCGCTCGACGAGCGCGCCGAGGACGAAGCCGGCGGCGAGCGCCACGGCGAAGCCCACCCAGTAGCTCGCGCCCGCGTCGATGAGCGTCAGGGCGACGAAGGTCGTCACCATGGCCATCGGCGCCTGGGCGAAGTTGACGATGCGCGTCGACTGCCAGATGAGCACGAGGGCCAGGGCGAAGGCCGCGTAGACGACCCCGACGGACAGGCCTCCGAGGACGGTGTTGATCAGCTGCACGGCATCTCCTTCTCAGTAGCCGAGGTAGGCATGGCGCAGGCCCTCGTCGGCGGACAGCACGGCCGCGCTGTCCTGGGCCACCACCCGCCCGAGGTTGAGGACGACGCCGACGTCGGCGATGGACAGCGCGCTGCGGGCGTTCTGCTCGACGAGCAGGACGGTGAGGCCCTGCGACTCGACGAGCTGACGGACGATCCCGAAGATCTGGGTGACGATGCGCGGCGCGAGCCCCAGGCTCGGCTCGTCGAGCAGGAGCATCCGGGGGGTGGCGAGCAGGGCGCGCCCGATGACGAGCATCTGGCGCTCGCCGCCGGAGAGGGTGTGCGCGAGGGCCGCGGAGCGGTCGCCGAGGACGGGGAAGAGGTCGACGACGTCGTCGATGCTCATCGCGGTCCCCGAGCGTGACCGGCCGAGCTGGCCCAGGCGCAGGTTCTCGCGGACGGTGAGCTCGGTGATGACGCCGCGCCCCTCGGGCACGTGCGCCATCCCGGCCCGGGTCATCGCGTCGGTCGACAGGCGGGTGATGTCGCGCCCGTCGAAGCGGATCGTCCCCTTGTCCGCGCGGTGCAGACCCGAGATCGTCCGCAGCAGGGTCGTCTTGCCGGCGCCGTTGGCCCCGAGGACCGCGGTGATCCGCCCGGCCTCGGCGACGAGGTCGACGTCGTGGAGAGCGGTCACCGGGCCGTAGCGGCTGGTGACTCCGACGAGCTCAAGCACCGTGGCCCCCCGTCGTCTGCGCGGGCCCGTCGTCGACGGCGCCGCCGAGGTAGGCCTCGAGGACGTCCGGGTCGTCGCGGACCTCCTCGGGCGTGCCGGTCGCGATGGTGCGCCCGAAGTCGAGGACCGTGAGCCGGTCGCACACGCGCATGACGAGGTCCATGTGGTGCTCGACGAGCATGACGCAGACGTCGCCGGCGAGGTCGCGGATGATGTCTCCGAGCTCGCTCATCTCCCCCTCGGACAGACCGGAGGCCGGCTCGTCGAGGAGGAGCAGACGGGGCTCGGCGACGAGGGCGCGAGCCAGGGCGACCCGCTTGCGAAGGGGGTAGGGCAGCCCCCCGACGACCGAGGCCGCGCGATCGCGGATGCCCAGCCGCTCGAGGACGTCCATCGAGCGCTCGACGAGCGCCTGCTCGTCACGGGCCCCGCGCGGCAGGGCCAGCAGCGAGGAGAAGAAGCCGGCGCGCGAGTGGACGTCGGCGCCGACGAGGACGTTGTCGAGGACGCTGAGACGGTCGAAGAGACCCAGGCCCTGCAGCGAGCGGGCGACGCCGCGCTCGACGAGCGAGCTCGGTCCCCACCCGGTGACGTCGGCGCCCTCGAAGGTCAGCCGGCCCTGCGTCGGGGTGACGAAGCCGCAGGCGACGTTGAAGAGGGTGGTCTTGCCGGCGCCGTTGGGCCCGATGACCCCGAGGACCTCGCGGGGGCGGACGTCGAGGCTGACGTCCGAGAGGGCGACCACGCCCCCGAAGCGGACGGTGATGGCGTCCATCTCGAGCACGGGCTCAGTCATGACAGGGGTGGGCACGAGTCCTCCTCGACGACGACCTCACGTCGCTGTGAGGTTGCAGCGACCCTGACGTGCGCAGCGCTCCGGCGCTATGGGCGCACCGCACAAGACACCCAGTGCCCTGCGCCCGTTGTCGTCGACGGTCGGCGGCAGGAGACTGACATGCTGGGGTCATGACGCAGACCAGCCACCGACCCGGGCCGGACCAGGCCGCGGAGCAGGGCGACGGCACGGTGCTGCTGACGAGCGCCGAGCGCGAGGTCCTCGCCCCCGCCTTCGACGCGCTGCGATCACGGGCCGATCACATCGCCGAGGCCGTCGCGGCTCAGCTGCTCGACGGCGGTGACCTCGGCTACGGGCTCGACGAGCCCGGCCGCGCCGCCGAGCTGCGGGCGAGCATCCGCGACCACGTGCGCGCCGGGATCGAGCGCCTCGCCGACCAGCGCCCGGCCCAGCGCCGGGCCATCGACCTGTGGCGCGAGACCGGTCGGCGCCGGGCCCAGCAGGGCGTGCCGATGGAGATCGTCCTCACGACGTACATGATCGGCAGCCGCCTCATGTGGGAGGCCCTGCTCGAGGCCGGCCACCGCCTCGACGTGCCCGACCGGGCGCTCATGCGGGCCGGACGGCTGCTGTGGTCGACCCTCGACGTGCAGGGGACGGTGCTGCGCGACAGCTACCGACGCGAGGAGCTGGCCCGCGATCAGCGTGACCCGGCCCGGGTCGCCGAGGTCCTCGAGGGGCTGAGCCAAGGTCGTGGCGCCGAGGCCGACTTCGCCGCCCGGGCGCGCTCGGTGCTCGGCCTCGACCACGACTCCGCCCTCCTCGTCCTCGTCTGGCTCCCGCCCGCGGACGGGCCCTCGACGCCCGACCTCGTGCGCGAGCGCCTGCAGGACGCCGGGTACCTCTCGCACTGGCGCCGCCAGGGCGCCCACGTCCTCGGTCTCGTGCCGAGCCCCGACGACGGGACCCGCGTGCGCAAGGTGCTCGAGCGCACCGTCCGGGGGCGCGTCGGCTCGGCGACCTGCCGCGACGGGCTCTCCGGGGTCCTCGCCGCCCAGGACAGCGCCCTCGCCGCCGCGGTGTCGCTCCCCCGCGGCAGCGACGCCGTCGTCGACATCTCCGAGCGCCTCCCCGAGGCGCTCCTCGCGGCCAGCCCGTCGCTCACGACCCAGCTCGTCGAGGCCACGCTGGGCCCGCTGCTGTCGGTGGGCGGCGTGACCCGCGAGGTGCTCCTCGAGACCCTCGTCGCCGTGCTGCGCCACGGCGGCTCCGCGACGTACGCGGCGGAGGACCTCGTGTGCCACCGCAACACCGTCATCTACCGCGTCAAGCGGGTCGAGGAGCTCACCGGCCTCTCGCTCGACGCCCCGCGCGACCGTCTCCTGCTCACGCTCGCCGCGACGGCCCTCGACTCGGGCCTGGCCGGTCTGGGATCTGGGGCCGACGGCGAGGTCCGGTCATGAGCGGGCGGCTCGTGCGGCGGCTGCGCCCGCACGGCGAGTCCGTCTTCGCGACGATGTCGGGCCTGGCGCTCGAGCACGGCGCGGTCAACCTCGGGCAGGGCTTCCCCGACGACCCGGCGCCACAGGCCGTCGTCGAGGCGGCGCGCGCGGCGCTGGCCGCAGGGCACAACCAGTACCCGCCCTCGCGCGGCGTGCCCGAGCTGCGCGAGGCGGTCGCCCGCCACCAGCGCGAGCACTACGACCTGCCGGTCGACCCGGCGACGGGCGTCGCCGTGACGACCGGTGCGACGGGGGCGCTCGCCGCGAGCGTCCTCGGGCTCGTCGAGCCGGGTGACGAGGTCGTCACCTTCGAGCCCGCGTACGACGCGTACGCAGCCCTCGTCGACCTCGCCGGCGGCACGCTGCGGCGGGTCCCCCTTCGCGCCCCGGACCTCGCGGTGGACGCCGACGCGCTCGCCGCCGCCTGCGGCCCGCGGACGGCGGTCATCCTGCTCAACAGCCCGCACAACCCGACGGGCAAGGTCTTCACGCCGGCCGAGCTCGAGCTCGTCGCGGAGCAGGCGCGCCGGCACGACGCGGTCGTCGTCACCGACGAGGTGTACGAGCACATGACCTTCGACGGGGTGCAGCACGTGCCGATGGCGAGCCTGCCGGGCATGTGGGAGCGCACGATCACGATCTCCTCGGCCGGCAAGACCTTCTCGGTCACGGGGTGGAAGGTCGGCTGGGCGAGCGGCGCCCCCGAGCTCGTCGAGGTCGTCGCCAGCACGAGCCAGTGGCTGACCTTCTCCGGCGGTGCGGCCTACCAGCCGGCCGTCGCGGAGGGCCTCGGGCGCATCGGCGAGCTCGTCGACCCGTTGACGCGCGAGCTCGGCCGCCGCCGGGACCTGCTCGTCGACGGCCTGCGCACCGCAGGCCTGGAGCCGCTCGTGCCGCAGGGGGGCTACTTCGTCGTCGCCGACGCGGCGCCGATCGGGGTGAGCGACGCGATGGCCTGGTGCCTGGAGATCCCGCAGCGGCTCGGCGTCGCCGCCGTGCCGGTGAGCGCCTTCTGCGAGAGCCCCGCCGGCGTCGAGAGCCTCGTGCGCTTCGCCTTCTGCAAGAGCGAGGACAGGATCCGCGAGGGCACCGCCCGGCTGCGCGCCTGATCCACAGGGGCACGGGGCGTGGGGCTGTCGTCCACACCCGCCCGACCGGGGTCCCGTGGCCGTCCTGCGAGCGGGACGGTGGGCCTCATGGTCTCCTCCGTCGCGCCCGCTGCCGCTCTCGCGCTCGTCGCCCTCGCGGGTGCCTCTGCCGTCACCTCTCCCTCGGCGACCACCCCGCCTCGTGCGGTCGCGAGCACGCCGAGCAGCGAGGTCGAGACGAGCGCGAAGGGGGCCCGCTGGGCCTGGCCGCTGCGCCCGCGGCCCGAGGTCGTCGCCCCCTTCGAGGCCCCGACGTCTCGGTGGGGGCCGGGTCACCGCGGCATCGACCTCGCCGGGTCCACCGGGGAGCCCGTCCGGGCGACGGCCGACGGCGTGGTCACCCACCGCGGCCGGGTGGCGGGGCGCGGCACGGTCACCGTGAACCACGCCGACGGGGTGCGCAGCACCTACGAGCCGGTGGCCCCGGCGGTGGAGACGGGCGATCGCGTCGGCCGCGGTCAGCGACTGGGCACGTTGAGCCCCGAGCCCGGTCACTGCGCCCCGTCGACCTGCCTGCACGTCGGCGCCCTGCGAGGGCGTGACTACCTCGACCCGCGCCCCTTCTTCGGCGGGGTGCGGGTGATCCTCCTGCCGGTGCCGAGGGGCTGAGGCCGGTCGCCTCGCTCTCGGCGCCGTGACCCTCAGGCCCGGGGGTGGGCCTGGTCGTAGGAGCGCCGCAGCCGCTCGGCCGAGACGTGCGTGTAGATCTGGGTCGTCGCGAGCGAGGCGTGGCCGAGCAGCTCCTGGACCATCCTCAGGTCGGCGCCGCCGTCGAGGAGGTGGGTGGCCGCGCTGTGGCGCAGCCCGTGGGGGCCGAGGTCGGGGGCGTCAGGGACGTGCCGCAGCAGGTCGTGGACGACGGTGCGCACCTGACGCGGGTCGACCCTGCGGCCCCGACGGCCGAGGAAGAGCGCGGGCCCCGAGGTGGGCACCGCCAGGCGGGGTCGGCCGTCGCGCAGCCACTCCTCGAGGGCGCGGGCGGCCGGCGCGCCGTAGGGCACGACCCGCTCCTTGCGCCCCTTGCCGAGCACGCGCACGACCTGTCGGTCGGCGTCGAGGTCGTCGACGTCGAGCCCGACGAGCTCGCCGACCCGGATCCCTGTCGCGTAGAGCAGCTCGAGGACGGCGCGGTTGCGCCGGTGCACGGGGTCGTCGTCGTCGGCGGCGACCTCGGCGACGTCGAGGAGCTCGCCCGCGCTCGTCGCGGTGAGCAGGTCGGGCAGGGTGCGCTCACGGCGCGGGCTCGCCAGGCGCAGGGCCGGGTCGGTGTCGACGAGACCGGTTCGTCGCGCCCATCCGAAGAAGGTGCGCACCGCCGCCGCGCGCCGGGCCAGGGTGCTGCGGGCGACCCCCTGCTGCGACATCTCGCCGAGCCACGAGCGCAGGTCCGCGAGCGTGATCTCGCGCAGGGAGCCGGTGCCGCCGTGCTCGGCGCACCAGGCCAGGCAGGCCCCGACGTCGCCGCGATAGGCGCGCACCGTGTGCTCGGAACGGTCGCGCTCCGCGGCGAGATGCCCGACGAAGTCGTCGAGATGACGCTGCGCCCAGGCCGGTGCCGTCCGTGTGCTCACTCCCCCACGGTCGCACCTGCGAGACGCCGGGACGCGCAGCGGCACGCGGCCGGTGGCGCTCCCCCACCGAGCGGCCAGCGGGCGACCTCGGTACCGGGTGACTGGGCGGCGGCGGACGAGAGCGGTCCCGGGCCATCAGCGGGGCGGGACGACCGCAGCGCGATGACCACCGGCCGGGGGCGGAGGGGGACGCCCCCGGACGGTGGCCCTACCGGTGCGGCGACCCCGCTGGGTGCCGCCGCACCCACCCCGACTCGCCCTGCGCGGCGAAGCCCTCGAGCTGCAGCGCCGCGAGCTGGGTGAGCACCTCGGTGACGGGCAGCGCGAGCTCGGTCGCGATGTGCCCGACGCTGGACTCGCGTCGTGGCGCGAGCACGTCGTAGACCTGACGCTGGTGCTGGGTGAGCGCATCGGCCTCCCGGGCCGGACCGAGCGCGCCGACGTCCTCGCGCGCGAGCAGGTCGGGGTCTCCGATCGGCGCCGCGAGCCGCAGCACGTCCTCGGCGTCGGTGACGAGGTGGGCCTCGCCCCGCGAGATCCGCTCGTGGCACCCGGCAGAGGCCATCGAGGTCACCGGGCCCGGCACGGCACCGACCGGGCGTCCGAGCGCCTCGGCCCAGCCTGCGGTGTTGAGCGAGCCCGATCTCGGGCCGGCCTCGACGACGACGACGCAGCGCGACAGCGCGGCGATGAGCCGGTTGCGGGTGAGGAAGCGGTGCCGACGGGCGACGCGCCCGACGGGCTGCTCCGTGACGACGACGCCCGTCTGGGCGATCTCGTCCACGAGCCGGCGGTGCGCCTGGGGGTAGACCTGGTCCGGCCCGCACGCGAGGACGGCGACCCCTGGCCCGCCGACCGCGAGGGCTCCGAGGTGCGCGGCGGCGTCGATCCCGAAGGCTGCGCCGGACACGACGCCCCACCCCCGGGACGACAGCCCGGCGCCGAGGTCGCGCGCGACCGCCTCGCCGTAGCCGGTGCTCGCCCGCGACCCGACGACCCCCACCGCACGCGCAGCGACGTGACGGAGGTGGCCGGTGCCGCGCAGGTACAGCACGTGGGGCTCGACCCGCTCGTCGGCAAGGCCGTCGGGCCACTCGTCGTCACCGGGCACGACGACCCGCGCGCCCACGCGCTCGACCCGCGAGAGCTCGGCGTCGACGTCGGTCTGGAGCACCCGTGCCCGGGCGCCGTCCGCACCGCGCAGCTCGCCGGCGACCAGTCGGTGCCACGCCCCGACGTGGCCGTGCTCCCGGATCGAGCGGCAGAGCGCGGGCGGGTCGTGCGACGCCCGCTCCTGCCCGATCTCGAGCACGGTGGCCCAGGCGAGCCGGGCCCGCCGCTCGTCGGTGCCCACCATGTCGTGGGCGACCCGTTGCTCACCCGGCCTGGGCGTGCGCAGCGGGGCGCTCATGCCGCCACCGCGCCCTGGGTGCGGTACATGAGCGCCAGGCCGACGTCGGACGAGGTCGGCACCTCACGCCCGAAGAGGTCGGCGCTCGTCCACGCCAGGCGCAGCACCCGGTCGTAGCCGCGGCCGGTGATCTGCCCGAGCTCGAGCGCGCGGTCGAGGGTCGCGGTGACCCCGCGCGGCAGCCGCCACGGTGCCCGTCGCAGGACCGGGCCGGGCACCTGCGAGTTGAGCGTCCATCCGTGCTGCTGCCAGCGAGCCCGCTGCGCGTCACGGGCGACCTGCACCCGCGCGGCGATCTCGGCGCTCGTGTCGGGCGGCACCTCGCTGAGGTCGGCCAGGCTCACCTTCGGCACCTGCACCTGGATGTCGACGCGGTCCATGAGCGGACCGCTGAGCCGGGCGGCGTACGCCCGACGCTCCGTCGGGCGGCAGCGGCAGGCGAGCGCCTTGCCGTAGCCCTCGCCGCACGGGCAGGGGTTGGCCGCGAGGACGAGCTGGACGCGCGCCGGGTAGGTGACCCGCTCGCGCGCCCGGGCGACGACGACCTGGCCCGACTCCAGCGGCTGACGCAGGGCCTGGAGGACCGAGCCGGCGAACTCCGCCGCCTCGTCGAGGAAGAGCACGCCGTGATGGGCCTGCGAGACCGCGCCGGGCAGCACCGCTCCCGAGCCGCCGCCGACGAGGGCCGCGGTGGAGGCCGAGTGGTGCGGGGCGACGAAGGGGGGCGTCAGGTCGAGACGGCCCGGCAGCACCGCCCCGACGAGGGAGCGCACCGCCAGGGTCTCGAGGGCCTGGGCCGACGTGAGCGGCGGGAGGATCGTCACGAGGCGCTCGGCGAGCATCGTCTTGCCCGAGCCGGGCGGCCCCGTGAGCATGAGGTGGTGCCCGCCGGCAGCTGCGAGGGTCAGCGCGGCGCGGGCCTCGTGCTGCCCGCTGACGTCGGCGAGGTCCAGCGCGCGAGCCGGCTCCCTCGCCGCCGGCGAGACCGGCTCGTCCGCCTCGGGGAGCCGGGACCCACCGCGCAGCGCCCGGTACGCACCGACGAGATCGCCCAGGCGCTGCGCCGTCGAGATGCGCACCCCGTCGACGAGCCGTGCCTCGACGACGTCCTCGGGCGCCACGACGACGTGGCGGCAGCCGGCCTCGCGCGCCGCGAGGACCGCCGGCAGGACGCCTGTGACGTGGCGCAGCCGACCGTCGAGACCGAGCTCGGCGACGTGCACGACCGGCCGGACCGCGTCGGCGGGCATCGCCTCGGCCGCCGCCAGTGCGGCCACCGCGATGGCGAGGTCGAATCCGGTGCCGTGCTTGGGGATCGCGGCCGGCGAGAGGTTGACGGTGAGCTGGCGCGCGTTGAGCGAGCAGCCCGCCGACAGCGCGGCCGCCCGGACCCGCTGCGGGGCCTGACGCAGCGCCGTGTCCGGCAGACCGCCGAGCTCGAAGCACGGCAGACCGTGGCCGATGTGGCACTCGACGTCGACGACATGGCCGGCGATGCCGCGCAGGGCGACGGCCCGGGTCACGGCGATGCTCATGCGCCGGCCCCTCGCACGTGGGTCACGGCGTACGTGCCGTCCGGGTGGCGCAGCAGCGCGACGACGTCGAGCCGCACCCGACGCGTGGGCACCTCGTGGGCCTCGAGCCAGCACCCGGCGAGCCGGCGCAGGCGGGCGAGCTTCGCGCGGGTGATCGCCTCGACCGGCTGTCCGAAGCGCGTGCTGCGCCGCGTCTTGACCTCGCACACGACGAGGTCGTCGCCGTCGCGCAGCACGAGGTCGACCTCACCGGTGGGGCACCGCCAGTTGCGGTCGACCACCTCCATGCCCCGCGCGACGAGATAGCGCTCGGCCACCCGCTCGCCCTCGGCCCCCACCTGCCGTCGATCCGTCGGGATCTCGGTCATCTCGACCACCTCCGCCGCCAGTCAACGGCGGCGCTCCCCCGTCACGAAGGGGTGGGCGCCGCCCTGTGGACGACGACCGCAGCGACGAGCGGCCTGTGGACGACGAGCCCGGGCTCCCCCTTCGGACGGCTGGGTCCCGGGCTCCCCCCTTCGGACGGCAGGGTCCCGGGTGCGGTCCGGGACACCCGCCCGTGACCGGGACACCCGTGGAGGACCGGGTCATGACCAGGTCAGGCAGAGGTGTCCCGGTCACGCCGAGGTTTCCCGGTCGGTCCTCACCACACGGCGCCGACCGACCTCCCCGACCGAGGCCCCGGCGGCCCTCCGGCACCGGAGGACTCGGACCTCTCAGAAGCCGGTCTTCGGCACCTCGAGGTCGCTCTTGGCGAGCTCCTCGACGTTGACGTCCTTGAAGGTGACGACACGGACGTGCTTGGCGAAGCGGGCGGGGCGGTAGATGTCCCACACCCACGCGTCCTCCATCGTCACCTCGAAGTACACCTCGGCACCCTCGCCGCGGACGTCGACCTGCACGGAGTTCGCGAGGTAGAAGCGGCGGTCGGTCTCGACGACGTGGCTGAAGAGGTGCACGACGTCGCGGTACTCGCGGTAGAGCGCGAGCTCCATCTCGGTCTCGTACTTCTCGAGGTCCTCGGCGCTCATGAGCTCACCTGCTCAGGGTCGGGTGCGGGCACCTGGTCATCATGCCCGACGCCCGGCAGGCTCCAGGAGCGGCGGTGGAGCACGCACGGGCCGTGCGCGGCGAGGGCGTCCATGTGCGCGCTCGCCGAGTAGCCCTTGTTCTCGGCCCACCCGTACTGCGGGTGCTCCTGCGCCAGCGCCACCATCTGCGTGTCGCGCTCGACCTTGGCGAGCACGCTCGCCGCGGCGACGGACGAGCACGCGAGGTCGGCCTTGATCATCGTCGTCACCGGCGGGGTCGCGGGCCCCTCGGACAGCTCGGCGAAGAGCCCGACCTCCTCGGGGGCGGTGAGCCAGTCGTGGTTGCCGTCGAGGATGACGAGGTCGGGCACGACGTCGAGGGCGGCGAGGGCCCGGCACCCGGCGAGCCGCAGCGCGGCCATGATGCCGATCTCGTCGATCTCGGCGGCGCTCGCGTGGCCCACCGCGCTCGCGACCGCCCACCGCCGCAGCCGCGGCACGATCTGCTCGCGGGCGGCGGCCGTCATGAGCTTGGAGTCGCGCACCCCCTGGGGTGCGGAGCGCACGGTCTCGTCGACGACGACCACCCCGACGCTCACCGGACCGGCGAGCGCGCCCCGGCCGACCTCGTCCATGCCCGCGAGCACGCGGAAGCCCTGCCGCTGCAGGTCGCGCTCGACGCGCAGGCTGGGCTTGGTCGAGGTGGGGCGGCCCCCCTTCGTGCGGCGGGCGGGCAGCCGGGCGGGAGCGCTCACGCGATCACCGCGCGGCGACGACCTGGCCGCCGGGGCCAGCAGCGACGCGGGTCCGCGGCACGTCGGCGAAGACCTCGGAGTGGTTCGACAGGCTCGACGCGCGGTCGAGGGGCCACACGGTGAAGCGCGCACGCCCGACGACGAGGTCGATCGGCACGGCGCCGTCGCGACCCGTGCCGCTCGGGTCGTGGAAGCGCGAGTCCGAGCTGTCGTCGCGGTTGTCGCCCATGACCCACACCTTGCCCTCGGGCACGGTGATGTCGAAGTCGACGCTGCTCGGGCTCGACCCGGGCTTGAGATAGCTCGCCTCGTCGATCGTCGCGCCGTTGACCATGAGCTTGCCGTCGCTGCCGCAGCACTGGACGCGGTCGCCGGGCAGCCCGATGACGCGCTTGATGAGGTGTCCCTCTGAGGTGTCGGGGAGCAGCCCGACGAAGGTCATCGTGTCGCGCACCGCGTTGAGCGCGGCCCCGTGGTTGACGGGAGGCGTCTCGTTGAGCCAGTCGCCCGGGTCGCCGAAGACGACGACGTCACCGCGCTGGAGGTCGAAGGGGCCCGGCGTGAGCTTCGAGACGACGACCCGGTCCCCGACGAGGAGGGTGTCCTCCATCGACTCGCTGGGGATGTAGAAGGCCTGGAGCAGGAAGGTCTTGACGACGAAGGAGAGGGTGAGGGCCATCGCGAGGACGATGACCAGCTCGCGCACGGCGCCGCCGATGCGGGCACCGACACCGGGTCGTCGCTCGCCCTCCGGCGTCTCGTCCTTCGCCTCGGCGCGTGCCGAGTCGGCGTCAGTACCCACGTGGTCTCCTTGCTCGTCCGGCCGGCGGCAGGACGCCTGGCACGGCCAGTATCACCGACGCTGCGGCGGGCTCGCACATCGCGAGCCGTCCGGCGCACCGTCGTCGGGGTCAGGCATCGGCCCAGGTCACGGGGAGCCGAGCGCCGAGAGCGGCCAGTACCGCCACACGACGGTGCCGACGACGTCGTCGGTGCGGATCATCCCGCCACCGGGCTTGCCGAGCAGCGACCGCGAGTCCGCCGAGCGGGCGCGGTTGTCGCCGAGGACGAAGATCCGGTCCTGCGGGACCTCGACGTCGAAGGGGTCGGTGCACGACCGCTCGCCCGCCGGCAGGTAGGGCTCGGCGACCGGCTCGCCGTCGCGCACGAGCCCGCCCTCGGGCGTGCACGACAGGCGCTGCCCGCCGACCGCGCCCACCCGCTTGAGGTAGTCC
Organism: Janibacter melonis; assembly: GCF_020567375.1. Lineage (GTDB taxonomy): Bacteria > Actinomycetota > Actinomycetes > Actinomycetales > Dermatophilaceae > Marihabitans > Marihabitans melonis. The sequence continues at coordinate 770,005 of NZ_JAJBZM010000001.1, forward strand.
TGCTCGCCGAGGTCGATCCCGAAGGTCGACGCGACGGAGGCCAGGGTGCGCCCGATCAGACCGTCGGAGACGAAGGCCGAGCGGTCCGCCGGCGCGAGCGTGCCGGTGCCGTCGAGGACGACGAGGTCGCCCGGCTCGAGCTCTCCGTGGATCTTGCTCACGACGACGCGGTCGCCGACCTGGATCGTCGGCTCCATCGAGGCGGTCGGCACGAAGTAGGACTGCGCGACGAGCCCGCGGACGAGGAAGACGAGCAGGACGGCCAGCCCGAGCTGGAGCAGCAGGCGGCGCCCACGACGCGGGACGACCCCCTCCCGCTGGGCGGTGGGGGTCGTCTCGTCGGTCTCGTGGCTCATCGAGGCCTCAGCGTAGGCGCTGCACCTGGCAGCGGCCCGGCGATCAGCTGGCCGGGGTGTCGCGACGCTCGCGGATACGGGCCGCCTTGCCGCGCAGACCGCGCAGGTAGTACAGCTTCGCGCGACGCACGTCGCCGCGGGTCGCGACCTCGATCTTGTCGATGTTCGGGGAGTGCAGCGGGAAGGTGCGCTCCACGCCGACGCCGAAGGAGATCTTGCGGGCGGTGAAGGTCTCGCCGACGCCGCCGCCATGGCGACGGATGACGACGCCCTGGAAGACCTGGATACGGGAGCGGTTGCCCTCGATGACCTTGACGTGCACCTTGACGGTGTCACCGGCGCGGAAGTCGGGGATGTCGGCCTTGATGGAGGCCTGGTCGATCGCGTCGAAACGCTGCATGATGCTCTGCTTCCCGCGAGCGCCACAGGCCGCCCGCACATGATGTGTCCGGAGATGGTGCGGCGCCCGTCCGCCGCGTGCTGACCAGGTGGTCGCACTCCCCCTGTGGCAGGGGCAGAGCACTCGGGCGCAGTAGTCCATGGTGCCAGAGCACCCGCGCAGAGCTGAAATCGCGCTGCGCCCGCCCCTCCCCCGGCTCCCTCCCCTTCGCCGAGGTATGGAGATCTGCGCCCCCGACGGCCCGTCCGAGGACCGTCTGCCATACCTCGGCGAAAGGGGGCGGTCAGCGCGAAGGGGTGGCCGCCCGCCTCTTCGTGAGATCGGTCGTCCCCGGCCCCTCGCCGGGGCCGACGGGTCGGTACCCGGCCTTCTTGTACATGCGCATGAGGTGGGGCACCTCGGTCGCGGTGTTGAGCCAGTAGGTCGTGACGTCGGCCGGCGCGAGCGACTCGGCGTGGGCGAGCAGCTGGCGCCCGATCCCGCGCCCCTGGAGGTCGGGGACGACCATGAGCCGTCCGATCTGCCACACCGCCGGGTCCGCGGGGTCGCGGCGCACGCGCACGGACGCGACGAGGCGGCCCTCGCTGCGGAAGACGTGGATGTCCCAGTGCGCGAGCCCGTCGCGCACGTCCTGCGCGCTCTCGGCCGGCGCGCCCCACCAGTGCTGCGGGACGGCGACCATCTGCGCCCAGCACGCCCGCTGGACGACAGCGATCTCCGGGGCGTCAGAAGGCGTCGCGACGGAGGCGTCGAGATCGGCGAGCGCGCCGGTCGTCGCCGCGGCGGCGAGCAGGTCGGGCCGCCGGGCGGCGGTGCGCTCGAGACGCTGCTCGTGGCGCCAGGCCGCGATCCGGGCGTGGTCGCCCGACAGCAGGACGTCGGGCACGGCTCGGACGACCCCGTCGCCGTCCTCCCACACCGAGGGCTTGGTGTAGATCGGGTACTCGAGCAGACCCCCTTCGTGACTCTCCTCGACGAGCGACTCGGCGTTGCCGACGACGCCCGGCAGCAGGCGCACGACGGCCTCGGTCATCGCGAGGACGGCGACCTCGCCGCCGTTGAGGACGTAGTCGCCGAGGGAGAGGACGCGCACCTCCATGCGCTGCGCCGCCCACTCGTAGACGCGCTCGTCGATGCCCTCGTAGCGCCCGCACGCGAAGGCGAGCCACGGGGCCTGCGCGAGCTCGCGCGCCGTCGCCTGGTCGAAGGGCTGGCCGCCCGGGCCGGGGACGACGAGGACCGGGGCCGGGCCGCTCGCGTCGTCGGCCGTGCCGAGGACGTGGTCGAGCGCCTCGCTCCACGGCTGGGGCTTCATCACCATGCCGGCTCCCCCGCCGTACGGGGTGTCGTCGACGGTGCGGTGGCGGTCGTGGGTGAAGTCGCGCAGGTCGTGCACCCGCAGGTCGACGAGACCGTCGCGGCGCGCCTTGCCGATGAGCGAGAGGTCGAGCGGCGCGAGGTAGTCGGGGAAGATCGAGACGACGTCGAGCCTCATCAGCCCTCCCGGCCCAGCTCGAGCAGCCCGGGGGGCGCGTCGAGCACGACGTGGCCGGCCTCGGGGTCGACGGTCGGCACGATCTCCTCGACGAAGGGGACGAGCGTGCGCCCGCCGTCGGCGAGGTCGACGACGAGACGGTCCTGCGCGGTGCCGAGCTCGAGCGCGGCGACCGTGCCGAGGACGACGCCCGCGGTGTCGCGGACCTCGAGCCCGACGAGCTCTTCCTCGTACCAGCCCTCGTCGTCCTCGTCGTCGGCGGGCGCGAGGACGGCGTCGTCGTCGAGGACGAGGCGGGTGCCGCGCAGGGACTCCGCGCCGGTGCGGTCGGGGATGCCCTCGAAGCCGATGAGCCAGATCCCGCGGTGCACACGGGTCGTCGCGATCGTCAGCTGACGGGGCACGCCGGAGCCCGGCTGCGCCCGCGTCGTGAGGACCGCGCCGGGCACGAGACGCACCTCGGGCTCGTCGGTGTGCAGCTGCACGGTCACCTCGCCGCGCAGCGCGTGCGGCTTGCCGATACGGGCGACGACGTGACCGGTGCTCATGCGCCCCACGGTACTTCGCCCGCGGCGGCTCGCCGGACGCCACCGAATCGTGACCTGCCCGGGGCAGACCTGCCCAGCTGCGGTACGCCATCCTCGTCCCGGGCGCCCCCCTTCGCCCGCTCCTGTCCCCCCGCCGAGGAGACCCCATGCGCGCCATGCGCCGACGCCCCCTGCGTCCCGCACTCGCCATCGTGCTCGCCGCGCTCGTCGCGCTGACCCTCGCGCCCGCGTCCGGCGCGAGCGCCCGCACACCGGTGAGCCCGCAGCCCCAGACGACGACCCGCTCCGTGCTGCCGAGCTGCACCGGCTACACCTCGCAGACGGTGCCGCCCAAGACGATCCGGGTCTACCGCACGAAGCTCGGCCGCGTCGACGTCGTCGACTTCAAGCGCTACGTCAAGGACGTCCTGCCGCGCGAGTGGATCCCCTCGTGGGACTCGCGCTCGCTCGAGGCCGGCGCCATGGCGGCCAAGACCTTCGCGTGGCACCAGGTGCTGCACCGCAAGAGCACGACCTACGTCCACCAGGGCACGTGCTACGACGTCAAGGACACCGTCGCCGACCAGCTCTACGTCCCCGGCTCGGCGCACCCCCGCACCGACGCCGCGGTCGACGCCACGTGGTCCCAGTACATGCACCGCGGGGGCGAGATCTTCCTCTCGCAGTTCTGCGCGAACATGAACTGCTACGACGTCTCGAGCCGCGACACGTGCGGCAAGGCCGCGAACGGCGTGCGGATGTCGCAGTGGGGCAGCCAGGACTGCGCCCGGCGTCTCGGGCGCGAGCACCGCTCGATCCTCACGACGTACTACGGCACCCTCACCTTCGGCAGCGCGAAGAAGCCCCAGCCGATGAGCGCGCAGAGCATCTCCGGCTCCGGCGACTTCACCGGCGACGGGCGGCCCGACGTCCTGGGCTACACCCCGTCGCGCAACGGCGGCGCCATCACGATCTACCGCGGCAGCTCGGCCGGCACGCTCGTCAACCCGAGCACCTTCGGCTCCGGCTGGTCCGCCTACAACGGCCTGCTGCGGCTCGACGCCGACGGCGACGGCCGGCAGGACGTCCTCGCCCGGGTCGCCGCCACCGGCGAGCTGCACCTGCACCGCGGGACCGGCAAGGGCACCCTGCCGCCCGTCCTCGTCGCCGGCTCCGAGGACTGGAACACCTACGCCCAGCTCGTCTCGCCCGGCGACCTCACCGGCGACGGGCGTCCCGACGTCCTGGCCATCACCCCCGGCGGGCAGCTCTTCCGCTTCACGGTGACCCCCTCGGGCACGAGCGCGGTCCTCACCGGCAAGACCCGTCTGGCCCTGGGCTGGAACCGCTTCTCCCGCGTCATCGGCCCCGGCGACCTCACCCGCGACGGGCGCGCCGACCTGCTCACCGTCGACAAGACCTCGGGCCTGCTGCGCCTCTACGCGACGAACCCCGACGGCACCGTGAGCTACCGCTCGCGGGTCGGGACCGGCTGGCACACGCACCTCGACGTCACCGCGATCGGCGACCTCACCCGTGACGGGGTGCCCGACATCGCGGCGGTGAGCAGCCGCTGGCCCTACGACCTGCTCGTCTACCGGGGCCGGGCGAGCGTCGCGTCTCCCTACCCCTTCGAGCCGGTCGCACGCCCCCGCGGCTTCCACCAGTTCACCGGGCTCTTCTGAGCCCGTCCCGCCCGGGGACGACGAAGGGGGCCCGCACCGGTGGTGCGGGCCCCCTTCGTGTCGCTCGGGCTCAGCCCTCGCGGTCGGTGTCGACGATGTCGATCCGGACGCTCTCGCCACCCGAGAGCGCACCGAGCACGGTGCGCAGGGCGGTGGCGGTGCGCCCGGAGCGGCCGATGACGCGACCGAGGTCGTCCGGGTGGACCCGGACCTCGAGGACGGTGCCGCGACGCAGGTCCTTCTGGCGCACGACGACCTCGTCCTTGTGGTCGACGATCCCGGTGACCAGGTGCTCCAGCGCCTCGTCGAGCACGGTCAGTCCTGCTTGGTCTCGGCGTCGGCCTCGGCCGGGGCCTCGGCAGCGGTCTCCGCGGCGGCAGCCTCCTCGGCGGCCTTGGCGGCGGCAGCCTCGTCAGCGGCCTTCTTGTCCGCCTTCTTCTTGGCGGTGACGGCCTTGTGCTGCTCCTCCTCCGAGCCGGACGCGGCGAGGGCAGCCTCGTACAGGTCCTTCTTGGGGGTCTTGGCGTCCTTGACCTTGAGGTTGCCGCTCTCGACGACCTCGAGCAGGCGCGCGACGGCCTCGGTCGGCTGCGCACCGTTGGCCACCCAGTAGGCAGCGCGCTCCATGTCGATGTCGATGAGCGAGGGCTCCTCGGTGGGGTGGTACTTGCCGATCTCCTCGATGGCCCGGCCATCGCGCTTGGTGCGCGAGTCCATGACGACGACGCGGTAGAACGGCGCGCGGATCTTGCCCATGCGCTTCAGACGGATCTTGACGGCCACGTGAGTGGTCTCCTGTCATGCTTGAGGGCGCGGCGAGACCGCACGAGATGAGTCGGTGCGGGGAGCCGGCGCCCAGGGTAGACATCTGCCGGCGGCTGCCGGCGGAAGGTGTACTGGACCCAGTCTGCCAGAGCGCGGCCCGCGTCACGAATCGTCGCGAGGCGCCGCAGCGCGCTGCGGTGGGTCGGACATCGCCGCCAGGAGGTCCTCGACGGCCCGTCCGCCGCCCTCCCCTGCGATGCCGTCGTGCACGCCGAGACGGTCCGCGTCGGAGCGCGCGGCCGAGACCTTGAAGCGGCCGACGAGGCGGGTGAGCGGGATCTCGACGCCGACGACGTCGCTCAGGCGCGCGTCGAGGTAGTCGGCCGGGGCCATGCCCATGCGCCACGGCCGCTCCCGGCCGGACTCCATGGCCGTGGTGAGCCGGGCGAGGACACCGCGCACCCAGCGAGGGTCGTCGTGGACGACGAGCTCGCCCCACCCGTGGACGACGAGGTAGTTCCACGTCGGGACGACGCGGTGGTCCACGGCCTTGCTCGGGTACCAGGTCGGCGAGACGTAGTGCTCGGCAGGGCCGAAGGTCGCCATGACCGGCCCCTCCTGCCGACCGGGACGCCACAGCGGGTTGGCCCGGGCGACGTGCCCGACGAGACGGCGACCGTCGGCGTCGTCGAGGAGCAGGAGCGGCACGAGGTCGACGTCGGGGGTCGTGCCGTCGTGCGTCACGAGCGCGGCGAGCGGGTGACGGGCGACGAAGGGGGCGAGCACCGCGAGATCGGTGACCTCGTCGTGAGGGGGCAGGTAGGGCACCGCTCGCCCTACCTGTTGTGCATCGCGTCGGGCCGTGAGGCGAGGTCCTGGACGAGGGCGGGCAGCTGGCCGGAGGCGATGGCCGCCAGGGACGTGTCGTCGAGCACGTCGCGCAGGGCGGCGCGCAGGGCGACCCACACGACGGGCAGGCGCTGCGCCGACCCGGTGTAGACGAGGTCCTGGGGGCGCTGGCCCCGGATCTCCGCGAGCGGGCCGTCGACGGCCCGGATGACGTCACCGACGGAGATCTCGTCGGCCGGCCGGGCGAGGAGGTAGCCGCCGGCGGCTCCCCGCCGGCTCGTCACGAGGCCGGCCCGGCGCAGGTCGGCGACGATGGCCTCGAGGAACTTGCGTGGCAGCTCTTGCTCGCCGCTCAGCTGCTCGACCGAGACCGGCCGACCGTCCTGCGCGGCGACGAGGCTGAGCAGCGCGCGCACCGCGTAGTCCGACCGCGCGGAGATGTCCATGGGCCCAGTATCGCCGGTCGGGCGGGGGCCCGGAGGACCACCCGCTGAGACATAACACCGCGTTACTTGACTCATAACGCGACGTTCTGATCAACTCCCACTGGTCGGGTGGGAGATACGCCCGGCCGAGCGCCGGGTCGCCACGGACGTCACGACGACGCCCCATCCCGCCCCGCTCGTCCTCCCCCACAGAGAGTCCCCCAGCGATGCGCAAGCTCGTCCTCCTGGCCGTCGTCGGCTTCCTCGCCCAGCTCGTCGACGGGTCGCTCGGCATGGCCTACGGCGTCACGACGACGACGCTGCTGCTCGCGATCGGGACCAACCCGGCCGCGGCCTCGGCCACCGTCCACCTCGCCGAGATCGGCACCACGCTCTTCTCCGGCGCCTCGCACTGGCGCTTCGGCAACGTCGACTGGGGCGTCGTCGCCAAGATCGGCATCCCCGGCGCCGTCGGCGCCTTCGCCGGCGCCACCTTCTTGTCCTCGCTCGACACCGGCACCGCGAAGCCGGTCATGAGCGGGATCCTGCTCGTCCTCGGCCTCTACGTCCTCGTCCGCTTCACCGTCAAGGGTCTGCGCAAGGACCGCCTCGGCCAGCCGCTGCGCAAGCGCTTCCTCGGCCCGCTCGGCCTTTTCGCCGGCTTCGTCGACGCGACCGGTGGCGGCGGCTGGGGCCCGGTCGGCACCCCGGCGCTGCTCGCGAGCGGCCGCATCGAGCCCCGCAAGACCATCGGCTCGATCGACACCAGCGAGTTCCTCGTCGCCCTCGCCGCGAGCCTGGGCTTCCTCTTCGCGCTCGGCTCGCAGGGCATCGAGTGGTCCTGGGTCATCGTCCTGCTCGTCGGCGGCGCGATCGCCGCCCCCATCGCCGCGTACATCGTGCGCATCGTGCCCCCGCGCATCCTCGGCAGCCTCGTCGGCGGTCTCATCGTCCTCACCAACGCCCGCACCCTCATGGGCAAGGACGGCTTCGCCCTCGACAGCACCGCGAAGTGGGTCGTCTACGGCCTCGTGTGGGCCGCCTGGATCGGCGCGGTCGCGTGGAGCACGAAGGAGCACCGTCGCGAGCGGGCCGCCGAGCAGGCCCAGGGCCCGCACGAGGACGAGCGCGAGCGGGTCGGCTCCCCCGCCTGATCCCCGCGCCGTCCAAGAGCGACCCACCGCCACGCCCCGCGTGCCGGTGGGTCGCTCTCACGTGGTGGGGGCGGCTGCCGCTCCGTAGCGGTCGACGGGCTCGGAGCCGGTCGTGACGGTCACCGCTGCCGAGAGCACGGCGAAGAGGGCGAGCGAGCCGACGACCGCAACGAGCTTCGGGCCCCAGCCGCCGGTGACCGAGCCGTGCGTCGGCAGCGGGCCCGACCAGCGCGGGTCGGCGTCTCCCGCGGCGAGCGCGGCGGCGTCGACGCGTGCGTCGAGGGCCGCGAGGTCGCGGCGGGTCGGGTGCAGGGCGAGCGCGACGGGCGAACCGCGGCGAAGGGGGCCGAGGTCGGGCACGAGGGCCGCCACCCGGCGGGGTCCCGCGGGGGTGAGCGCGGTGGCGAGGACCCTGCGGCCCCGCTCGGCGCGAGGACCGCCGAGCGCCGCGACCGGCCGGCCCGAGCGGTCGGGCAGGCTCTGCACGACCCGGGCGGGCACGGTCGTCCCGGCCACCTCGCCGCGGACGAGCTCGTCGGCCCCCGCCGCGAGGGAGGCAGCCATCCGGGCGTCCTCGCGGCGCAGGCTGACCAGGTACCAGGTGGCGACGGCCACGAGCAGCACGAGCGAGAGCGTCGGCACGACGACCATCTCGACGCCGGGGACGCGGTCGCTGACGACGACGGCGAGGACGAGTCCGAGCATGGCTCCGGCCGGGGCCATGAGCGCCGCCAGGACGAGTGCCAGGGGCCGGGTGAGGTCGTTCAGCGGGTCCCGCCACATCCTCGACATGCGCTCACCGTAGGGGTCGCGCGACCCGCGGCGCGACGGCGAGCGCTCCCCTGCTCAGGCGACGGTGGCGCCCCGCAGGACGACGTGACGGGGCGTGGCGCAGGCGCGGACGTCCTCGCGCGGGTCGGCGGCGAGGACGACGAGGTCGGCGTCCTCGCCCTCGACGATCGCCGGGCGGCCGAGCCAGCGGCGTGCGGCCCAGGTGCCCGCCGACAGGGCCTGGGTGTGCGTCATGCCGGCCTGAGTGAGCAGCTGCATCTCCTGCGCCGCGAGGCCGTGCGCGATGGAGCCGCCCGCGTCCGTGCCGACCATGACGGGGATCCCTGCCTCGTGCGCTGCCGCGACGGTCTGCAGGCGACGACGGTGGAGGTCGAGCATGTGCCGGTGGTAGTCGGGGAACTTCTCGCGGGCCGGCTCGGCGATGGCGGGGAAGGTCTCGATGTTGACGAGCGTCGGCACGACCGTGATGCCCTGCCGGGCGAAGGCGGCGATGCTCTCGTCGTCGAGACCGGTCGCGTGCTCGATGCAGTCGGTGCCCGCTGCGGCGAAGTCGTGGAGGGACTGCTCGCCGAAGCAGTGAGCGGTCACCCGCGCCCCCTCCTCGTGCGCGGCGGCGATCGCCTCGGTGAGCACGTCGACGGGCCAGCACGGCGTGAGGTCGCCGACCTCGCGGTCGATCCAGTCGCCGACGAGCTTGACCCACCCGTCGCCGGCGCGGGCCTCGGCCCGCACCCGCGAGACGAGCTGCTCGGGCTCGACCTCCCACGCGTAGTTGCGGATGTACCGCCGGGTCCGGGCGATGTGCCGCCCGGCCCGGATGATCTTCGGCAGGTCGTCGCGCTCGTCCACCCACCGCGTGTCGGCGGCCGACCCGGCGTCACGGATGAGCAGGGTGCCGGCGTCACGGTCGGCGAGCGCCTGCTGCTCCGTCGTCCCCTCGTCGACGGCGCCGTGCCGGTCGAGCCCGACGTGGCAGTGCGCGTCGACGAATCCGGGCACGACCCAGCCCTCGACGTGCTCCCACGGCCCTGACGTCGTCGGGGCGGTGAAGGTGATGCGTCCCCCGACGACCCACAGCTCGTCGACCACCTCGTGCTCGTCGAGCAGGACCCGTCCGGTGACGTGCAGCGTCGTCATCGTCGGCCTCAGCGCGCCGCGGACGAGCGGCCGTCGCCGCCGAGGAAGGCTGCCGCGGCGAGGGTGAGGTCGACGAGGTCGCTCGTGCCGGCGAGCTCGCGCGCCGAGTGCATCGACAGCAGGGGGATGCCGACGTCGAGGGTGCGGATGCCCAGCCGTGTCGCGGTGATCGGGCCGATCGTCGACCCGCACGGGACGGAGTTGTTCGAGACGAAGGTCTGCGAGGTCACCCCCGCCTGCGCGCACCACCCGTGCCAGGCGGCGGTCCCGGGGCCGTCGGTCGTGTAGCGCTGGTTCGCGTTGACCTTGAGGATCGGGCCGGAGCCGAGCACCGGACGCACGACCGGGTCGTGCTTCTCGGGGTAGTTCGGGTGCACCGAGTGCCCGACGTCGCTCGAGACGCACCACGACGCGGCCGTCGCGCGCAGGCGCTCCTCGGGGCTCGCCCCGAGGGCGATGCCGATCCGGGCGAGGACGTCCTCGAGGAAGGGACCGGCCGCTCCCGAGCGGCTCGCCGAGCCGACCTCCTCGTGGTCGAAGACAGCGAGGACGGCGACGTGGTCCGCGTCGGCCCCGGCGACCTCGTCGAGCGCGACGACGCCGGCGTGGACGCTCGCGAGGTCGTCGAGACGGCCGGAGGCGAAGAAGACGTCGTCCTGCCCGAAGATGCGACCCCGGGCCGCGTCGGCGGTCACGAGGTCGAAGCCCCGCACGCGGGCCGCGTCGACGCCCGAGGTCGACGCGATCTCGCCGACGAGGTCGGCCGAGGCCGCCGCGCCGAGGCCCCAGACCGGCTGGGTCTGACGCTGACGGTCCAGCGCGAGGCCCTCGTTGACGTCGCGGTCGAGGTGGATCGCCAGCTGGGGCAGGCGCAGCAGCGGCCCGGAGTCGGCGAGCACGCTCGAGCCGTCGTCGAGGACGAGCCGTCCGGCCAGGCGCAGCTCGCGGTCCAGCCAGGAGTTGAGCAGCGGCCCTCCGTAGACCTCGACACCGGCCTGCAGCCAGCCGTGGGCGCCGGTGCTGGGCTGGGGCTTGAGGACGAGGCCCGGGGAGTCGGAGTGGGCGCCGAAGACGCGGACCGGCGTCGTCGCGGTCGCCGAGGCCGGGACGACCCACGCGATGACGGCGCCGTCGCGCACGACGAGGTAGCGCCCGGCCGCGCTCGGCCAGGCCTCGCTCTCGTCGAGCGCCGTGAAGCCGGACTCCTGCAGCCGGCGGGCCACCTCGGCGGCGGCGTGGTGGCTCGACGGCGACGCCTCGACGAAGTCGGCGAGGTCCTCGGCGTGGGCGGTGCGATCCAGGTGCACGTCATGTCCCCTTCGGTAGCGGACCTCGACACTATCCGCGCCGTCGCCGGCCCGCCGCGCGGGGCGGGGCGGTCAGGCGGTGAGGAAGCGGCGCAGCGCCTGCACGAAGATCTCGGGCTGCTCCGAGTGCACCCAGTGCCCGGCGGACTTGATGGTCAGCAGACGGGTGCGCGGGAAGTACCCCCGCATCGCCGGTCCCATCTCGTCGCGGACGTAGGCCGACTCGGCGCCGGCGACCCACAGCACGGGACCGTCGTAGGTGCGTCCCTCGACGGCCTCGGCCGGCCAGCCGCGCAGGGCCGGGATAGCCTCGCCGAGCACCTCGAGATTCATCTGCCAGCGCCAGCCCTGGCCCTCGCGGCGCAGGTTCTGCAGCAGGAAGGCGCGCACGCCCGGGTCGGGCGCCGCCTCGACGAGCGCGGCGTCGGCCTCCTCTCGGCTGCCCGTGCTGCGCAGGTCCATCGCCCGCATGGCCGCGACGAAGCCCTCGAACTCACGCCCCTCGCGGTAGGCGACCGGCGAGACGTCGACGACGCACAGCCGCTCGACGAGCTCGGGGTGGCGCAGGGCGAGGAGCATGGCGATCTTGCCGCCCATCGAGTGCCCGACGACGACCCACGGCTCGTCGTCAGCGATGGACATCAGGGTGTCGGCGACGGTGTCGGCCGCACGCACGTAGTCGAAGCGCTCGCTCCAGCCCGAGCGCCCGTGGTCGGGCATGTCGACGAGGGTCGGGCGGGCGATGTCGCCGACCGCCTTGGCGATCGTCCCCCAGTTGCGGCCCTGGCCGAAGAGTCCGTGGAAGAAGGCGACGCGGGGGCCGTGCTCCCCCTTCGAGACGTGGTGGAGGACCGGGCTGCCCATCTCGCTCACTGCCCGAGGAACTTCTCGAACCCCTTCGGCAGCTGGCTCGGGTCGAGGTCGGGCGCGGCGCCCGGGCCGCTCCCAGCACCGAAGGCGCTGCCGGCCGGGCCCTTGCCGGCCGCCCGGTCCGCCGCCGCGCGCTCCTGCTCGGCCCGCTTCGCGGGGTTGCCGGACTTGCCCTTCTTCTTCACCTGCTTGGGCTGGCGCGCCTTCTTGCCGCCGCCCATCCCGGGCAGGCCCGGCATGCCGGGCATGCCGCCGCCGCGGGCGAGCTGCTTCATCATCTTCTGCGCCTCGCCGAAGCGCTCGAGCAGCTGGTTGACCTCGGAGACCTGCACCCCGGAGCCGCGGGCGATGCGCGCGCGGCGCGAGCCGTTGATCTGCTTGGGGTGGTTGCGCTCGAAGGGGGTCATCGAGCGCACCATGGCCTCGACGCGGTCGAACTCGCGCTCGTCGAGGTTGTCGAGCTGGGCGGCCATCTGCCCCATGCCCGGCATCATCTTGAGCATCGACTTCAGCGAGCCCATCTTCTTCAGCGCGGCCATCTGCTGGAGGAAGTCGTCGAAGGTGAAGTCCTCGGCGGCGAGGAACTTGCGCTGCATCTCCTCGGCCTGACCGGCGTCGAAGGCGCGCTCGGCCTGCTCGATGAGGGTGAGCACGTCGCCCATGTCGAGGATGCGGCTGGCCATGCGGTCGGGGTGGAAGACCTCGAGGTCGCGCACCCCCTCGCCGGTGGAGGCGAACATGATCGGGCGGCCGGTCGTGCGCGCCACGGACAGCGCGGCACCGCCGCGGGCGTCGCCGTCGAGCTTCGAGAGGACGACACCGGTGAAGTCGACGCCCTGCTGGAAGGCCTGGGCGGTCTCGACCGCGGCCTGGCCGATCATCGCGTCGATGACGAAGAGGACCTCGTCGGGCGAGATCGCCGTGCGGATGTCGGCGGCCTGCTGCATGAGGTCCGCGTCCACGGCCAGACGACCGGCGGTGTCGACGATGACGACGTCGTGCTGGCGGCTCTGCGCGTGCGCGATCCCCTCACGGGCGACCGAGACCGGGTCGCCGAAGGAGCGCGTGCCCTCACCGGCGGCACCGGCGTCGTGCCCGCCGATGTTGCCTCGCTCGGGCGCGAAGACGGAGACGCCGGCGCGCTCGGCGACGACCTCGAGCTGGGTGACGGCGTTGGGCCGCTGGAGGTCGGCGGCCACGAGGATCGGGGTGTGCCCCTGCTCCTTGAGGCGCGCGCCGAGCTTGCCCGCGAAGGTCGTCTTGCCCGAGCCCTGGAGGCCGGCGAGCATGATGACGGTCGGCGGGCGCTTGGCCAGCGTCAGCTCACGGGTGTTGCCGCCGAGGATGCCGACGAGCTCCTCGTTGACGATCTTGATGACCTGCTGGGCGGGGTTGAGCGCCCCGCTGACCTCGGCACCGGTCGCCCGCTCGCGGACGGCGCTGGTGAACTCCTTGACGACCGGCAGGGCGACGTCGGCGTCGATGAGGGCCATCCGGATGTCACGGATCGTCTTGTTGACGTCGGACTCGGACAGGCGGCCCTTGCCGCGGAGGTTCGCGAAGGTCCCGGTCAGGCGGTCGGACAGGCTGGTGAACACGGGCCCAGGGTAGTCGCCCGCGCGCTAGCCGCCGACCGGCCGGTCGTCGAGGTCGCAGGCGTCGATGAGGGCGGACAGGACCTGGGCCGTCTTCGCCGGGCTGAGCGGCCCGCCGCCGGGCAGCGTGACGTAGAAGGTGTCGAGCGTCTGGCCCGCGTGGGTGGCGATGTGCGCCGAGCGCACGCCGACGCCCTGCTGGGCCAGGCACATGCCGAGGTCGTGCAGCAGACCGGGCCGGTCCTGGGTGCGCACCTCGAGCACGCTCGCCGCGGCGCTGCCGGAGGGCAGGACGAAGGCGCGGGTGGCGCCGGCTGCCGAGGGGAAGGCCGGCCGGGTGGAGCGGCTGCGGGCGAGGGCCCCGAGGGCACCCCGGTCACCCCCGGCGAGCCGGGTGAGCGACGCGGCGAGCCGGCGCGGCTCGGGCGCGTCGCCGCCGGGCGACTCGACGACCCACTGGTCGACCGCGATCCCGTCCTGGGTCGCCAGCCGTGCGCTGCGCACGGTGAGACCCTGCGCGGCGAGGACGCCCGCGGTGTCGGCGAAGAGCCCGTGCCGGTCGCGGTCGTAGACGTGGACCACCCAGCCGGTCGGGGCCTTTGACACGGTGACGAAGGGGTGACCCACCCCGATCGCGTCGCGCGCCTCCGGCGGGAGGTCGACCGCGCCCTGCTCCTGCGGCGGGGCGACCGGGCTGCCCGACAGGCGCTCGCGGACGCGGTCGGTGAGCGTGCCGAGCAGGTCGGCGCGCCACTGGGTCCACGCCTTCGGGCCGGTGGCCTGGCTGTCGGCGACGGTGAGGGCCCGCAGCAGCTCGAAGGTCTCGAGCCGGCCGTCGACGACCTCGACGACGGCGTCGATGGTCGCGGGCTCGTCGAGGTCTCGGCGGGTCGCGACCTCGATGAGGGTGAGGTGCTCGCGCACGAGCAGCTCGACGAGGGCGACGTCCTGCGGGGGCAGGGAGAGGCGCTGCATCGCGCCGCGGGCGATCTTCGCCCCCTCGACGCTGTGGTCGTTGGCGCCGGCGATCTTGCCGATGTCGTGCATGAGGGCGCCGAGGAGGAGCAGGTCAGGGCGTTGGACGTCGCGCGAGAGCCGGGCGGCCTGGGTCACCGCCTCGAGGATGTGCCGGTCGACGGTGTGCCGGTGCACGGCGTTGCGCTGCGGGCGGCTGCGCACGGCGTCCCACTCCGGGAGCCAGTGCGAGACCAGGCCCGCCTGGTCCAGCCCCTCCCAGGTGGGCACGAGGCCCGCACCGCTGGCGAGCAGCTCGGTGAGCTGGCGCACGGCCCCGTCCGGCCACGGTGTGCTCAGCCGAGGGGCCCGGGAGAGGTTGGCGAGGGTCTGGGGGGCCAGCGGCAGCCGGTTCCGGGCGGCGACGACGGCGGCCCGCAGGGGCAGCTCCGCGTCGACGCCGACCTGCTGGGTGGAGCCGAGGACGGCCTCGCCGTCGTGGCGGAAGAGCCCGTAGCCGAGCGGCACCATCGCCGGGCGCCGAGGCCCGACGCGCAGGGTGCGCGCGCGCTGCGACTGGCCGGCCCGACGGGTGGCCCCGTCGAGCGCGTAGGCGATGGTGCGGGCCGAGGTCGACACGACGGTGAGGAGCTCGTCGCTGTCTGACAGGCCGAGCAGGGCGGCGACGGCGTCGGCGTCGTCGCGCAGCAGCCGGTCGCGACCGCGCCCCGTCGTGAGGTGCACGGCGTCGCGGACGTCGAGCAGGCGCGCGTGGGCCTGGTCGAGTCGGCCGCGGTCGCGGTCGGTGAGCCACGCCTGGGTGAGGGCGCGCAGCACGGTGATGTCACGCAGCCCGCCGCGGCTCTCCTTGAGGTCGGGCTCCTGCGACTGGGCCAGCTCGCCGTGGCGCAGGTGCCGGGCGGCGGTCGCCTCGACGAGCTGGGGCAGCCGCTTGCGGGCGTTGGCCCGCCAGTCGTGCGCGACGCTCGAGCGCACGCCCGACACGAGGTCCGCGTCGCCCGCCACGAGACGCAGGTCGAGCAGGCCGACGGCGGCGGTGAGGTCGTCGGCCGCGACCGAGCGGCACTCCCCTGCCGTCCGGACGCTGTGGTCGAGGCGCAGCCCGGCGTCCCACACGGGGTACCAGATGCGGTCGGCGAGGACGGCGACCTCGCGCTCGCGGTGGCTGCGCCCGTCGTGCAGGAGGACGAGGTCGAGATCGCTGAGCGGGCCGGAGTCGGCCCGCCCGAGGCTGCCGACCGCGGCCAGCGCCAGACCCGGCCGGGCGCCGACGGCCTCGTCGAAGACCCCGGTGAGCCACCGGTCCGTGGCGGCGGCGATGGCGGCCCGCCGCGTCCCGCCGGCACCCGGGACGGCGAAGTCCCGGGTGCCGGCGAGGTCGAGCCGAGCTGCTCGCAGGTCCTGCGGCGCCGAGGGGTCGGTGCTCGTCGAGGTCATGACGCTCCTGTGCTCGCTGCGGTCTCGTGCGGTGGTGCCGTGCTGGTGCGGTGCCGGCGGTGGCCGGCGGGCGTCAGAGCGCCTCGACGCCGCGCTCGCCGGTGCGGACCCGGACGACCTCGTCGACGGTGGTCACCCAGACCTTGCCGTCGCCGATCCGGCCGGTGCGGCTCGTCGAGACGACGACGTCGACCGCCGAGGTGGCGTCCATGTCCTCGACGAGGACCTCGAGGCGGATCTTCGGCACGAAGTCGACCGTGTACTCCGCCCCGCGGTAGACCTCGCTGTGCCCGCGCTGGCGCCCGTAGCCGCTCGCCTCGCTCACCGTCATGCCGGTGATGCCGTAGGCCTCGAGCGCCTCCTTCACCTCGTCGAGCTGGTGGGGCTTGATGATGGCGGTGACGAGCTTCATGCCTTGGCTCCTTCGGTGGTGACTTCCTCGTGGTGACGCGCGTCGTGCTGGACGCCGGCGCTGCTGACGCCCAGGCGGCCGCCGCGGGCGACGAGGTCGTAGCCGGACTCGGCGTGCTCCGCCGCGTCGATGCCGGCGACCTCGTCGTCCTCGCTGACCCGCCAGCCCATCGTCGCCTTGAGGGCGAGGGCGATGACGAGGGTGAGGACCGCCGAGATGACGAGGCTGGCCAGGGCGATGACGACCTGGACGACCGTCTGGTCGATGCCGCCGCCGTAGAAGAGCCCGGTCTCGGTGGCGAGCAGACCGGCACCGACGGTGCCCCAGAGCCCGGCGACGAGGTGCACGCCGACGACGTCGAGGGAGTCGTCGTAGCCGAAGCGGTACTTGAGGCCGACGGCGAGGGCCGCGAGACCACCGGCGACCGCGCCGAGGACGAGCGAGCCGACGGGTGAGAGCGAGCCGCAGGCCGGGGTGATGGCGACGAGACCGGCGACGACACCGGAGGCGGCGCCGATCGAGGTGGCGTGCCCGTCGCGGATCTTCTCGACGAGGAGCCAGCCGAGGATCGCCGCAGCGGTCGCAGCGGTGGTGTTGACCCACACGAGCGAGGCGAGGCCGTCCGCGGCGAGCTCGGAGCCGGCGTTGAAGCCGAACCAGCCGAACCACAGCAGCCCGGCGCCGATCATGACGAGCGGCACGTTGTGCGGGCGCATCGCGGTCTTGCCGAAGCCGAGGCGCTTGCCGACGACGAGGGCGAGGACGAGACCGGCGATGCCGGCGTTGATGTGCACGACCGTCCCACCGGCGAAGTCGATGGGTGCGACGTTCGCCACCCCGTCGGTGATCCCGTACATCGCACCGGCGATGCCGCCCTCGGCGCCCGAGAGCAGGCCCCCGCCCCACACCATGTGGGCGATCGGGAAGTAGACGAGGGTGAGCCAGATCGCGACGAAGACCATCCACGTCGAGAACTTCACGCGGTCGGCGATGGCGCCGGAGATGAGGGCGACGGTGATGATCGCGAAGGTCAGCTGGAAGCCCGCGAAGAGGACCTCCGGCAGCCAGACGCCGGCGCCGAAGACGTCGATGACCGGCATGCCGTCGGCACCCACGGTCGTCGTCACGCCCTCGACGGTGCTCGCGACGCCGCGCAGGCCGAACTTGTCGAAGGGGTTGGCGAAGATGCCCGCGACGTCGGCACCGCCGAAGGACATCGAGTAGCCCCACAGGACGTAGACGACGCCGGCGACGCCCATGGCGCCGAAGCTCATCATCATCATGTTGAGGACGGACTTGGCGCGGGTCATGCCGCCGTAGAAGAGGGCGAGACCCGGGGTCATGAGGAGGACCAGGGCCGCGCAGATGATCATGAAGGCGGTCGCCGCGGGGTCGATCGCCGGTGGCTCCGCCGCGAGGGGCATCAGTGCTGGACTCATGCGGAGCAGCCAACGCGGCGCAGGTTTCGCCTCCCTCGGCCGATTGTTTCGACGAGGTTGCGGATGGCCCCCCTTCGTAAGCGGTGCGTTACCGACACCTCTGCGTCCCACGATGCGGGACGCGAAGGGGGACGGCGACCGCCCACCGGGTGCGGGCGTGAGCGACCTGGGCTGGGATGATGGAGGCATGACACCTGTGCTCGTCTACGACGGCGACTGCGGCATGTGCACGCGTGCCGCGAGCCTCGTCTCCCGGCGGCTGCGGCCGTCCGCCGACACCTACGACGTCGAGCCCTCGCAGGCGCTCGACCTCCAGGCCCTCGGCCTCACCGCGCACCAGTGCGAGGAGGCCCTGCAGTGGGTCGGCGCCGACGGCGAGGTGAGCAGCGCCCAGGACGCCGTCGCCCGGATGCTCCTCGCGTCCCGGCCCGTCCTGCGGCCTGCGGGCGCCGCGCTGCTCCTGCCGGGGGTCAACCCGCTCGCCGGTGTCGTCTACCGGTGGGTCGCACGCAACCGCCACCTCTTCCCCGGCGGCACCGCCGCCTGCCAGCTCCCACCCACCCCCTGACCCGCCCCCCTCGCTGGTCGAGGTGCGAGGAAGGCTCTTGCTGGTCGAGGTGCGAGGAGCGCTGCGACGAGCCTCGAGACCACCCCCTTCGCACGCTCGCCGGTTTCGAGGCTCGGGCCCTGAGGGCCCGTCGCACCTCAACCACCAAGGCCCCTGCGCTGGTCGAGGTGCGAGGAGCTCTGCGACGAGCCTCGAGACCACCCACTTCGCTGGTCGAGGTGCGAGGAGCTCTGCGACGAGCCTCGAGACCACCACCCGCCACGAGCCAGGGCGCGCTAATCCCTCGGAGCGGTCCTGTGGGAGGCGATGATGACGCACCGGGCCGAAGGGGTCCGTCAGATCTGAGGAGCCCCGCATGAGCATCCCACCGCCGCCGCCCGGTCCAGGGGCCGGTGGCCCCGGGCAGCGACCCCCCGGTCCCCCGCCCCACGGCGGTCCCCCCACGGGTGGCCCCGGCGGGTACCCCGGTCCGGGTGGCTACCCCGGCCAGCCCGGGGGCCAGCCCTCCGGCCGCCGTCGGGTGCCGGTCTGGGCGTGGGTCGTCGGCGGCATCACCGCCCTCGTCCTCGCGTGCTGCGTCGGCTTCGCGGCGCTCGTCGCCCTCGGCGTCGCGAGCAGCCCGGTCGACGACGAGACGACGTCCGTGGCGCCGCAGAGCAGCACGACCGCCCCCAGCGAGGACACCTCGAGCTCGCCGGAGCCCGAGCCGACGCAGGAGCCGGAGCCGACCCAGGAGCCGGAGCCGTCGAGCACGAGCTCGACCCTGCCGTCGGCGCCGAGCTCGAGCGTGCCCCCGACCCCGGCGGGCTCGACGGCCAACACCGACAGCCGCTACACCCTCAAGCCCGACCAGCTCGAGTCCGAGGTCGTCCGCGGCCTCGGGGGCATCGGGCTGAAGAAGTCCGAGGTCGACTGCCCCTCAGCCCTCGTCCTCGTCGCGGACAAGACCGCGACGTGCACCGCGCCGAACCCCGTCGGCGACGGCACGGCGACGATCACCGCGACCGTCGAGTGGGCTCAGATCTCGGGCACGAGCATCCGCTACTACCTCGGCTTCGAGCTGAAGACGAAGAAGAGCACGTAGCGCCCGGCAGAGACCGGAGCGGACGACGAAGGGGGTGGGCGCCGAGCGCTCACCCCCTTCGTGCTGCCGTGAGAGGTCAGCCGACGATGGCGTCGACGAAGGCCTCGGGGACGAAGGGGGCGAGGTCGTCGGGACCCTCGCCGAGACCGACGAGCTTGACGGGGACGCCGAGCTGACGCTGGACCGCGACGACGATGCCGCCCTTGGCGGTGCCGTCGAGCTTGGTGAGCACGACACCGGTGACGTCGACGGCCTGGGCGAAGACCTTCGCCTGGGCCAGGCCGTTCTGGCCCGTCGTCGCGTCGATGACGAGGAGCACCTCGTCGACCGGCTGCTGCTTCTCGACGACCCGCTTGATCTTGCCGAGCTCGTCCATGAGCCCGACCTTGTTGTGGAGCCGGCCCGCGGTGTCGATGACGACGCAGTCGGCCTCCATCTCGGCGCCGGCACGCACGGCGTCGAAGGCGACGGCCGCCGGGTCGGCCCCGTCGCGGTCGCTGCGCACCACGGGGACCCCGACGCGCGCGCCCCAGGTCTCGAGCTGGTCGGCGGCCGCGGCGCGGAAGGTGTCTGCTGCGCCGAGCACGACGTCGCGGTCGTTGGCGACGAGCACGCGCGCGAGCTTGCCGACGGTCGTCGTCTTGCCGGTGCCGTTGACCCCGACGACGAGCAGGCAGGCGGGCCGGCCGTCGACGCGGCTCGCGGCGAGCCCGCGGTCCATGGTCGGGTCGACGAGCTGGAGCAGGTCGGCGTAGAGCCAGTCCTTGGCCACCTCGGGGTCGGTCGTGCCGTCGATGGCGACGTGGGCGCGCAGCGAGTCGACGAGCTCGGTCGTCGGCTCGATGCCGAGGTCGGCGCGCAGCAGGACGTCCTCGACGTCCTCCCAGTCCTCCTCCGACAGCGAGCCGCTGCTGAGCAGGGCGAGCAGGGTCTTGCCGATCGCGCTGTTCGACGTGGCCAGACGGGTGCGCAGGGTGCGCATGCGGTCACGGGTGGGGGCCGGGGTGTCGACCGGGGTCACCGGCTCGGCCTCGACTGCGTCGAGCGGGTGGACCTCGGGCTCGGCGGCCGACGCCGGGGCGGGCTCGGCCGCGGGGGCCTCCGGCTCGGCGGCAGGCGCCTGGGCCGGCTCAGCGGGCGGCGCCTGAGGGGCCTGGGCAGCCGGGGCCTCGGGCTCGGCTGCCGGGGCCGGCGACTCCGGGGCCTGCGGCGCGTCGGTGATCGGCGCGACGTCGGCGTCGCGCTCGTAGACGTCCGGCTCGTCCTGGCCGGTGGTCGGCGCGCTCGTCGCCTCCGAGGGGGCGGGGTCCGCCGGTGTGGTGCTCTGCGGGGCCTCCGGCGCGGGCGCGCTCGGCGCCGCCGGGGTGACCTCGGTCGCCTCGGCGGGCTCCGCGGGGGCGGTCGCACTGGAGGGGGTGTCGCGCTCGGTCGGGCGCTGCGGTGCCTCGGGGGCCCCTGTCGCCTTGCCGCTCGGCCGGTCGAGGACGATCGTGCCGCTGCGGTGGTCGGTGGTGCCCTTCGGCCGCTCCGGCGGCCGGTGCTGCTCGGGCAGGTCGCCGTCGGACCCACCGCGCCCGCGCAGCAGGCCGACGAGCAGCCCACCGAGCAGGACGAGCAGACCGACGGCGACGAGGACGTACTCAAGGACAGTGTCGATACCCATCACGCCGCCCATCCTCGCAGCCCGCGGCGTCAGCCAGCGAGGTGACCGAAGTCGGCCTCGAGCTGCGCCCACGGACCGCTGGCCTCGACCCGCCCGTCGGCGAGCACGACGACCCGGTCGGCCTGAGCGAGCGCCGCCCGCTTCGAGGTCGCGCCGACGACGGTGACCGAGCGCTCACGCAGCGAGCGCCACAGCTCGACCTCGGTCGTCGCGTCGAGCGCGCTCGAGACGTCGTCGGCGAGCAGCAGCTCGGTGTCGGCCGCGAGCGCGCGGGCCAGCGCGAGGCGCTGGACCTGCCCGCCGGACAGCCGGACCCCTCGGTGCCCGACGGCGGCGTGGGGCCCGCCGGCGGTCGCGACGTCCGGGCCGAGACGCGCCGCCTGCACCGGCGCCTCGAAGAGCCGCTCGTAGCCCAGCTGGACGTTGTCGGCGAAGGTGCCCGACACCACCCGGGGCACCTGCGCGACATAGGCCACCTGGCCCGGTCGCAGGAAGACCTCGGGGTCGTCGACCTCGTGGCCGTTCCAGTGCAGGCCGCCGCGGTGGTCGACGAGACCCGCGAGCGCGCGCAGCAGACTCGACTTGCCGGAGCCGACCTGGCCGAGGAGGAGCACGAGCTCGCCGGCCCCCACCGAGAGGTCGACGTCCTCGACGCCGACGGTGCCGTCTTCGTGCACCGCCGTCATCCCGACGAGCGAGAGCCGGCGCAGCGGCACCCGGTCGACCTCCGGCGGCGCGGGCGCCGCACCGGTGACGAGGTCGACCCCCGGCGCCGTGTCCATGAGATCGGCCCCGCCGGCCAGGCGGCTGGTCACCTGCTGCCAGGCGCGGGTGCCCGGGGCCTCGGTGACGACCGCGCCCGCGACCCGGCCGAACCAGTCGAAGCCGCCGACCGCGCCGACGAGGAGCAGGGCGGTGGCCAGCCCCCACCAGCCCCAGAGCACGCCCGCCCAGGTGACGACGAGACCGGCCTGGACCATGAGCATCGGGACGCCGTCGAGCACCGCGCGGACCCTGTGCTCGCGGATCGCCGCGTCGACGCGACCGCCGTCGACCGAGCGCAGGTGGCGCCGCAGGTCGGGCACCTGCCCGGCGAGCTTGACCGTGCGCGCGGACTCGAGCGTCGAGACGAGCACCCGCCCGAACTGCGCCCGGGTCGTCGAGGCGTAGGCCGCCGAGCGCCCCGCGATCGGACGGCCGAGGGCCGAGGCCCCGGCGGCGGCGACGAGCACGACGAGGAGCACGAGGCCGGCGAGCGGGCTGCGGGCCGAGACCGCGGTGATGACGACGATCGCCATGCCGTTGACGAGGTCGACCCAGCGGTCGGCGTAGCGCGCGTACCGGTCGGCGTCCATCGCGCGGGCCACGATCTCGCCGGCGGGCACGCGGTCGAGCCGCCGGTCGGCGGTCTGCCCCACGAGCACCGACATGCGCACGCGCAGCAGCACCTCGACCCACCAGCGGGGGTAGCGCCCGATGGCGACGGCGAAGAGGACCGGGCCGACGAGGATCGCGACGACGCACGCGACGAGCCACGGCGTGACCTGCTCGCCGTCGCGCAGCGCCTGGACGGTGTGCCCCCACGTGAAGCCGGTGAGCGCACCCAGCGACCCGGTGAGGGAGAAGCCGAGGAAGAGCCCGGCGGCGAGCAGCCCCCATGCGGGGCGGATGCGCAGGGCGTGCCAGATCCCCTTCGTCAGCGACGGCCCGTCGCCCGGGTCGCGGCTCGGCGGCGGGTCGACCCGCCGCCGTGACCCCTCGAGGGTCGGCGCCACCACGAGAGGCGCGTCGGCCGGGCCGACCGGCTCTCCGGAGACGGGCTCGGGGGCGCCCGGTGAGGCCGTGCTCGCCGCGCGGAGCAGCTCGCGGAAGGGCCCCTCCTGGGTCGCCAGCGCGACCCGCGGGCCGTGCTGGACGAGCCGTCCGTGGTCGAGCACGGCGACGAGGTCGGCCCGCGAGATCGTCGACAGTCGGTGGGCCACGAGGATGCCGGTGCGCCGGCGCAGCAGCCGGTCGGCGGCGGCGACGACCCGCTGCTCGGTCACGGGGTCCATCCGTGCCGTGGCCTCGTCGAGCACGACGACGCGCACCTCGCGCAGCAGCAGGCGGGCGAAGGCGACGAGCTGCTCCTCCCCGGCCGACAGCGTCGCTCCCCCGGGCCCGAGGACGGTGTCGAGGCCGTCGTCGAGCCCGTCGACCCACTCGGCGAGCCCGAGCTCGGCGACGACCTGCTCGACGCGCTCGCGCTCGACGTCGGCGAAGAGCGCGACGTTCTGCGCGAGGGTCCCGGCGAGGATCTCGGTGCGCTGGGTGACGACGCCGACGGCTCGGCGCAGCTCCTGCAGGTCGATGTCGAGCACGTCGACGCCGCCGAGCAGCACGGTGCCGGGCTCGGGGTCGACCGCCCGTGACACGAGCGAGGCGAGCGTCGACTTGCCCGAGCCGGTGCGCCCGACGAGGGCGATGGTCTGACCGGCCGGCACGTGCAGGTCGACACCGGCGAGCGCGAAGGTCCCCTCGCGATAGCTGAAGTGCAGGTCGGCGAAGTCGAGGTCGACCTGCTCGGTCGGCACCGGCAGACCACCGCGCGGCTCGGGCTCGACGGCGAGCATCTGGCGCAGCCGGATGACCGCGCCGAGACCGGCCTGGAGGTCGGGCAGCTGCTCGGCGACCCGGCCGACGATGCTCACGAAGCTCGTCGTCACGAGGAAGAGCGTGACGAGCTGCGCGACGGACAGCCCGCCGCGCGAGGCGACGGCGATGCCGACGACGGCGATCGCCGCGAGCAGCCCGTGGAGCAGGAGCATGGCGCGCAGGGTCATCGAGCGCTCGACCCGGATGACCTCGTGGAAGCGGGCGTGGACGTCCGCCGACAGCCGGGCCAGACGCTGGACGGCGAAGGGGGACCCCAGGCTCGTGCGCAGGTCGTCGCGCCCGGCGATGCCCTCCTCGAGCGCGGCCGCGTGGTCGGTCCAGGCCATCTCCTCGACGACCTTGCGCGAGGCGACCTCGGCCATGAGCGGGCGCATGACGACGTAGGCACCCACGGCGAAGACCGGGAAGAGGACCCACGCCGGCCACCACGTGAGGGCCGCGACGACCCACATGGGGATCGCGGTGAAGACCGCGCGCAGGGCGGTCCACACCTGCTCGCGCACGAGCGTGCCGACGTCGTGCGTGTCGTCGTCGACCCGGTCGAGCACCTCGCCGACCGCCTGGTCGGACAGCGCCGACAGCGGCTGGTCGAGCGCGGCGTCGAGCAGGTCCTCGCGCAGCCGGCCCTCGGCCCGGTCGACGACGTAGGCCCACACGAGCCGGCCGACGGTGTCGAGCACCGCCCCGCCGACGAGGCACAGCGCGAGCCAGGAGACGAGCACCGCGCTCGGGTCCTCGGCGAGCCGTCCGGCGAGGACGGACCCGGCCGCCTGACCGGCGGCGTAGCCCGCGAGGGCGAGCCAGGAGATCGTGACGAGCGGGTGCCGCAGACGCGTCCACGTCACCTGCCGTCGCGGGGGCGGGGTGGTCGTGGGCGGTGCGGTGGTCCCTTGGGGGACGAGGTCGAGCGTCGTCATGGCGTCCCTGAGCGTACGACCGCCC
The DNA here is from genome assembly GCF_020567375.1 of Janibacter melonis. GTDB lineage: Bacteria > Actinomycetota > Actinomycetes > Actinomycetales > Dermatophilaceae > Marihabitans > Marihabitans melonis. The sequence continues at coordinate 794,537 of NZ_JAJBZM010000001.1, forward strand.
ACCGACGACGCGACACCGAGTTTTCGGCCGGGAGGCCGCCCCCTTCGCCCTCCCGCGGACCTCGTCGGGCCCGCGGGAGGGAGGAGGCCTCAGAAGATGAGGACCCGGTCCGCCGGGTCGAGCCACATGCCGTCGCCCTCGGCGACCTCGAAGGCCTCGTGGAAGGCGTCGATGTTGCGGCAGGCGTTGCCGCGCAGGTCCTGCGGGGCGTGCGGGTCGATGGCGAGCAGGCGCTCGGCCTCCTCGCGGCGGGCGTCGCCGCACCACACCCGCGCCCAGCTGACGAAGAAGCGCTGGTCACCGGTGAGGCCGTCGTCGCCCACGCTCGTCGCGGCCTCCTCGCCGACCGCGATGCGGTAGGCGGCGTGACCGATGGCCAGGCCGCCGATGTCGCCGATGTTCTCGCCGACGGTGAGCGCGCCGTTGACCGCCCGGTCCGGCGCGGTGCGGCTGCGCTGCCCGTCGAACTGCGCGCGCAGACGGTCGGCCAGCGCGGTGAAGGCCTCCTTGTCCTGCGGGGTCCACCAGTCGCGCAGAGCGCCGGTGCCGTCGAAGCTCGCGCCCGAGTCGTCGAAGCCGTGCCCGATCTCGTGCCCGATGACCGCCCCGATGCCGCCGTAGTTGACCGCCGGGTCGGCGTCGGCGTCGAAGAAGGGCGACTGGAGGATCGCCGCGGGGAAGACGATCTCGTTCATCCCCGGGTTGTAGTACGCGTTGACCGTCTGCGGGGTCATGAACCACTCGTCGCGGTCCACCGGGCCGCCGAGCTTGCCGATCTCGCGGTCCGCGGCCAGGGCGTTGGCCCGGCCGACGTCGGTGAGCAGGTCACCGGTCAGCTCCAGCGCGGAGTAGTCCTTCCAGCGCACGGGGGCGCCGACCTTCGGGGTGAAGGACTCGAGCTTGGCCAGGGCCTCCGCCTTCGTCTCCTCGCTCATCCACGACAGCGAGGCGAAGGAGCGCCGGAAGGCCTCGACGAGGTGCTCGACGAGCTCGTCCATCGCCGCCTGGCTCTCCGGCGGGTAGTGCCGCTCGACGTAGAGCTTGCCGACGGCGTCGCCGAGCGCCCCCTCGAGCAGGCTGACGCCGCGCTTCCAGCGGGCCCGCTGCTCGGGGATGCCCGACAGCGTGCGCCCGGCCAGGTCGAAGTGGGCCGCGACGAGGTCGCGGCCGAGGTGCGGCGCGGAGGCGAGGACGACGTGCCAGCGCAGCCAGGCGCGCCAGTCGGCGACGTCGACCTCGTCGAGCGCGGCCGACAGCGAGCGCAGGTAGTCGGGCTGCCGGGCGATCGCCCGGTCCAGCACGCCCTCGGGCATGCCCCACGCCTGCGACCATGCGGCCCAGTCGAAGGACGGGGCGGCCTGCGCCAGCTCGTCGGCGGTCATCGGGTTGTACGTCGCGACGGCGTCGCGGTTGCTCACGCGGTCGAGGTGGCCCGTCGCCAGACGGTGCTCGACACGCAGCACGGCGTCGGCGACCGACCCGGCGTCGGCCGTGCCGGCGAGCGACAGGAGGGTCTCGACGTGGCCGCGGTAGGCCCGCAGCACGGCGGCGTGCTGCTCGTCGCGGTAGTAGCTCTCGTCGGGCAGCCCGAGACCGGACTGCTCGAGGTAGACGACGTACTCGTCGGGGTTGCCGTCGTCGGTCGCGACGATCGGGGCGAGCAGCCCGCCGACGCCGAGCCGCCCGAGGCGCCCGGTCGCGACGAGCAGGGAGCGTGCGTCGTCGACCGCGTCGACCTCGTCGAGACGGGGGCGAAGGGGGGCCAGCCCGGCGGCCTCGACCGCCTCCTCGTCCATGAAGGAGGAGAAGAGCCCGCCGATGAGCCGGGCGTCGGGGTCGGAGCCGGGGTCGGCCGCCGCCTCCTCGACGATGGCCCGCACGTCCTCCTCGCTGCGCTCGCGCAGCACGTCGAAGACGCCGTAGCGGCCCTTGTCGGCGGGGATCTCGACCGAGCTCAGCCAGCTGTTGTTGACGTGACCGTAGAGGTCGTCCTGCGGGCGGGTCGTCGGGTCGAGCGGGTGGTCGAAGGTCGGCGTCTGCGTCACGCCGTCAGTCAAGCACGCAGCGCCGACGCCGGCGCGTGCGCCGGGGGTGGGCGCACGCCGCGAGGACGGTCGTCAGTCGCGCTTGCGACCGGCCGTCGCGCCGCTGATCGCGGCGGAGGTCCGGCTCGCGGCGGCGTCGGCGCCGCCGCGCACGCGCACGACGACGCGCTCCCCGCGGGGGGTGAGGAGGTCACGGCCCTCACGGCGGGCCGGCACGAGGACGACGCCGAGCACCGCCAACGAGAGGGCGACGCACAGGAGGAGGCCGACGACGATCGCAGTCATGGTCGTATCGTCGCCGACCGCTGCCCCGGGGCACGAATCGACACGCCCCGCAGGGGTGCTCGTGTCCAGGGTCGAGGTCGCGGCGGGCCTAGGACGCGACGTCGCGGATGCGCTGGCTGACGACGGTGGTGATGCCGTCGCCGCGCATCGAGACGCCGTAGAGGGCGTCCGCGACCTCCATCGTCTTCTTCTGGTGGGTGATGACGATGAGCTGGCTGGAGTCGCGCAGCTCCTCGAAGAGGGTGATGAGACGCCCGAGGTTGGTGTCGTCGAGCGCGGCCTCGACCTCGTCCATGATGTAGAAGGGGCTCGGCCGCGCCTTGAAGATCGAGACGAGCAGCGCGACGGCCACGAGCGAGCGCTCCCCGCCGGAGAGCAGCGACAGGCGCTTGACCTTCTTGCCCGGGGGGCGCGCCTCGACCTCGATGCCCGTCGTCAGCATGTCCGAGGGGTCGGTGAGGGTCAGGCGGCCCTCTCCCCCGGGGAAGAGGCGGCCGAAGACCCCTTCGAACTGCTCGGCGGTGTCGCGGAAGGCCTCCGCGAAGACCTGCTCGACCCGCTGGTCGACCTCGGCGACGATGTCGAGGAGGTCCTTCTTGCTCTGGCGCAGGTCCTCGAGCTGGGTCGTGAGGAAGGTGTGCCGCTCCTCGAGCGCGGCGAACTCCTCGAGCGCGAGGGGGTTGACCCGCCCGAGGGCCTTGAGGCCGCGCTCGGCGGCGCGCAGGCGCTTCTCCTGCTCCTCGCGCACGTAGGGGCGCGGTGCCGGCGGCTCGGCGTCCGGGTCGTCGTCGGGCGAGGGCACGTGCGGCACGCCCTGGTGGGGGCCGTACTCCTCCATGAGCACGTCGGGGTCGATGCCGAGCTCCTCGATGGCGCGCTGCTGCAGCTGCTCGATCCGCGCGGTCTGCTGGGCGCGCGCGACCTCGTCGCGGTGGACCGTGTCGGTGAGCTCGCGCAGCTCGTCCTGCTGGGCGGCCAGAGCCGTGCGCATCTGCGCCAGCCGGGTGTCGCGCTCGGCGCGGGCGGCCTCGGCCTGCTGCTGGGCGGCGGCGGCCCGCTCGACGGCGGCGGCGACGAGGGTCGCCGCGTGACGGGCCGCGTCCTGGACGGCGGCGGCCACGCTCGCCTCACGACGGCGGCGCTCCTGGCGGGCCCGCAGCCGCTCGCGGGCGGCGATCTCGTTGCGCGCCGCGCCCTCGAGGCTCTCGGCGCGGCCGTGCAGGGAGCGCGCCCGCTCCTCCGTCGTGCGCAGGGTGAGGCGGATCTCGGTCTCGGCGGTGCGGGCCCGGCTCGCCTCGAGCTCGAGGCGGTCGCGGTCGTCGGTCGTCGGCTCGGCCTCGTCGGCAGCGGGCTCGGCGCTCGCCTGCTCGAGCCGGGAGCGAAGGGCGGCGAGCTCGGCCCGGTCGGACTCGAGGCCCGTCGTCAGCGCGGCGATCGCGGTCCGGGTGCGCTCGGCCTCGGCCCGGGCGACCCGGGCGGTCTGGCCGTGGCTGCCGAGCTGCTCGGCGACGGCCGACATCTGCGCGTCGCTGTCGTGCAGGGCGTCGAGCGCGGCGTCGCTCGCCTCGCGCGCCTGCTCGAGGGTGGCGCGGGCACGCGCGAGCTCGAAGGCTGCGCGCTCCCCCGCCGACGTCGCGTCGGCGACGGTCGTGCGGGCCTCGTCGAGGGCGGACTGCACCTCGATGAGGCTCGGCGCCGAGGCGGAGCCGCCCCGCACGAAGCCGGGCCCGAAGACGTCGCCGGCGCGGGTGACGGCGGTGACGCCCTGCTCGGACAGCGCGATGGCGTCCTCGTCCTCGCCGACGAGGGCGACCCGGTCGAGCACCTGGGCGACGGCCGGGGCGACCTCGTCGGGGGCGGCGACGACGTCGATGGCCCAGGTCGCCGAGGCGGGCAGGTCCGGCCAGGTCGAGCGGTCGACGACGCCGGCGGTGGCGCCGACGACGAGGTAGACCTGTCCGGCGTCCTCCTCGCGCAGCCGGCGCACGGCGGCGGCCGCGTCGGTGGCCGACCCGACGGCGAGGGCCTCCGAGGCCGACCCGAGGGCGGCGGCGATCGAGGCCTCGTGCCCGCCGGAGACGGTGATGAGCTCGGCGATCGAGCCGAGGATGGTCGGGGCGCCCTGACCCGCGGCGTCGCGCAGGGTCTGGGCACCGTCCTTGCGGCGCAGCGACAGCTCGAGCGCCTCGACCCGGGCCTGGGCCGCCCCGCGGTCGCGCTCGGCCGCCCGCTCGGCCTCCTGCCAGCGGGTGACCTCGGCCTCGGCCGCGTCCTGGGCGGCGCTGGCCCGCTCGAAGGCCTCGTCGAGACCGGCCTCGCTGCCCTCGGCATCGGCGATCGAGGACTCGAGCTGGCGGAAGGCCTGCTCGGCCTCGGCGGCACGCTCCTCGGCGCGGGTGATCACCCCTTCGAGCCGGCCGACCTCGGCCTCGGCGGCCTCGACCTTGCTCTGCCGGGCACCGACCTGGCCGGTGAGCCGGGCCAGCCCCTCGCGGCGGTCGGCGGCGGCGCGCACGAGCCGCTGGACCCGGTCCTGCTCGGCGCTGTGGGCGGCCTCCGCCGCCTCGCGGGCGGCGGTGGCGTCGGCGAGCCGCTGGGTGATCTGGTCGATCTCGGCGCGCAGGGCGTCCTCGTCGGCCCGGGCCTGGGCGGCCTGGCGGCGCAGCTGCTCGGGGTCGCGCCCGCTCGTGCTCTCGTGCTCGTCGTCCTGGCCGAGCAGGCGCACCCGCTCGGCGGCGACGGAGGCGGTGGACTCGAGCCGGTCGCCGACCGAGCGCAGCCCGACGAAGCGGCGCGAGGCGTCGGCGAGCAGCGGGGCGGCCTGGGCGGCGAGCGCCTCCTGCTCCCCGATCTCGGCCCGTGCGGTCGCGAGGGCCTCCTCGAGCGCGGCCCGTCGGCGCAGCATGGCCGTCTCGTCGGCGACCTCCTGCTCCAGGGCCGAGGTCATCTGCACGAGGTCGTCGGCGACGAGGCGCAGCCGGGCGTCGCGGGCGTCGGTCTGGATGACGGCGGCCTTGCGGGCGGCCTCGGCCTGCCGGCCGAGCGGTCCGAGCTGACGGCGGATCTCGGTCGTGAGGTCGGCCACCCGGGCGAGGTTGACCTCCATCGTCTCGAGCTTGCGCAGCGCCCGCTCCTTGCGCTTGCGGTGCTTGAGGACCCCCGCGGCCTCCTCGATGAAGCCACGGCGCTCCTCCGGGGTCGCGCGCAGCACCGCGTCGAGCTGGCCCTGACCGACGATGACGTGCATCTCGCGCCCGATGCCGGAGTCGGAGAGCAGCTCTTGGATGTCGAGGAGCCGGCACGAGGTGCCGTTGATGGCGTACTCCGAGCTGCCGCCGCGGAACATCGTGCGGCGGATCGTCACCTCGGTGTAGTCGATCGGGAGCGCGCCGTCGGTGTTGTCGATGGTCATCGAGACCTCGGCGCGGCCGAGCGGCGCGCGGCCGGCCGTGCCGGCGAAGATGACGTCCTCCATCTTGCCACCGCGCAGGCTCTTCGCGCCCTGCTCGCCCATGACCCAGGCGAGGGCGTCGACGACGTTGGACTTGCCCGAGCCGTTCGGCCCGACGATGCACGTGATGCCCGGCTCGAGACCGAGGTGGGTGGCGGAGGCGAACGACTTGAAGCCCTTGAGGGTCAGGCTCTTGACGTACACGTCACGCTCGCAATCGGATGGGCAGGCGGTCACGGCCGCGGCGGCCGACGGCCGTCACCCTACCGGGGCGAAGGGGGGACCCCCGGGTCCTTCGTGCGCGGCTCAGCGCGCGTCGGGCTCCTGCGGCGGGGCGACCGGGGCACCCTCGGCGATCGCCTCGTGGTGGCGGATGACCTCGGCGATGATGAAGTTGAGGAACTTCTCGGCGAAGTGGGGGTCGAGCCCGGCGTCGTCGGCCAGGGCGCGCAGCCGCTCGATCTGGCGCTCCTCGCGCCCCGGGTCGGCGGCGGGCAGACCGAGCTCGGCCTTGAGCACCCCGACCCGCTGCGTGGCCTTGAAGCGCTCCGCGAGCAGGTGGACCAGCGCCGCGTCGACGTTGTCGATGCTCTGGCGCAGGCGGTGCAGCTCGGGCGGGGTCTGGCTCACGCCCAGCACCGTAGGCGCTCCCGCCGCTCGCCCGCGAACCCGTCTCACTCCCCCAGATCCGGGCTACCGCTCGACGAAGCCGGTGCGGTCCCCCTTCGCCGGGGCGTCGTGGCGCACGACGGTCTCGACCCGGCCCGGGCGGCGGGTCGTGCTCGGCGCCTCGCGCAGCAGGGCCTCGAGCCGATCGAGCTGCTCGGGCTCTCCCTCGGCGACGACCTCGACCCGCCCGTCGTCCATGTTGCGGGCGTGACCGACGAGGCCGAGCTCGAGGGCGCGCGCCCGGGTCCACCACCGGAAGCCCACCCCCTGGACCCGGCCGCGGACGAAGAAGGTCGCTCTGGCGCTCATGCCGAGGACGCTAGCGCCGCAGGCGGTCTCGGCGCGCCCACGGTGCGCCTCCCCAGGGTTGTCCCAGGCAGCCCATAGCGTGCCCCTCGTGGGTGCAGCCATCCCGACGACGACCCCGGCGCAGGACACCTCCCGTCCCCTGCCCGACGGCGTGCTGCCCGCTCGCACCCCGAGAGGGCATCTCGCCGGGCTCGACGGGCTGCGGGCCCTGGCCATCGTCGCCGTCGTCCTCTTCCACCTCGACCCCGCGTGGCTGCCCGGCGGCTTCCTCGGCGTCGACGTCTTCTTCGTCATCTCCGGGTTCCTCATCACCACCCTGCTCGTGCGCGAGCGCGAGCAGAGCGGCACCGTGGACCTCCGCGGCTTCTGGACCCGACGGGCCCGCCGGCTGCTGCCCGCCCTGCTCGTGTGCGTGCCGGCGTGCATCCTCATCGCCCGCACCGTCGAGGCCGACCTGCTCGTCGGCATCCGGCGCCAGGCGCTCGGGGCGCTCACCTTCTCGACGAACTGGCTCGAGATCGCCGGTGGCAGCGACTACTTCCACTCGACGAGCCCGCAGCTCTTCATGAACTTCTGGTCGCTCGCGGTCGAGGAGCAGTTCTACCTCGTGTGGCCGCTGGCGACGATCGCGCTGCTCGCGGTGCGCCGCCACCTCGGCCTGAGCTGGGGGGCGATCGCCACCGCGGTCCTGGGCATCGGGGTCGTCTCCGCCGTGCTCATGGCGGCGCGCTACGACCCCGACTTCGTCACCCGCGTCTACTACGGCACCGACACCCACCTCGTCGGGCTCATGCTCGGCGCCGCGATGGCGATGTCGTGGGCCGGGCCCACCCGCGCCGGCACGACCAGCCCGACGTGGCACCGCTACCGCCGCCACCTCCTCGTCGCCGCCGGCCTGGTCCTGCTCGCCCTGCTCGCGCTCGCCGACGAGGGCTCGGCGTGGACCTTCCGCCTGGGCATCCCGCTCGCCTCGCTGGCGACCGCGGTCCTGCTGCTCGGCGCCGTCGACCGGCCCGGCCGGCTGCGCTCCACCCTCGAGCTCGCGCCGCTGCGCTGGATCGGCACCCGCAGCTACGGCATCTACCTGTGGCACTGGCCGGTCATCCTCGTCATCGGCCAGGACCTGCCGAGCGCCGCCGGCACGGGCGAGTTCGTGTGGACCCGGGCATGGGCGGTCCTCGTGACGATCGCCATCGCCGACCTGTCCTTCCGCCTCGTCGAGACGCCGGTGCGCCGGCTCGGCTTCGGCGGCGCGCTGCGGGCCCTCGGCCGCAGCCTGCACTGGGCGACGCCCCGGGCGCGCCAGGTCGGCGCCGGCGTCATCGTCGTCAGCGGGCTCGTCCTCGCCGTCGTCCTGCTCACCGCGCCCGACAAGACGAGCACCCAGGCCACCCTCGAGGAGAACGCCGCGCAGGCCGCCGCGCCGCGGGCGAGCACCGAGGACCAGGTCGACGAGGGCAACCCCGACTTCACCATGCCCAAGGGCTCGCAGATCGACGTCTTCGGCGACTCGATGGCCGTCGGCAGCGTCCACGCCCTGCGCTACTACTTCCCCGGCGTCCAGATCGACGCGAAGTCCAACCGGCAGTGGTCGGACGGGCAGCGCGCGGTCGAGCAGGCCGGTGACTCCCTGCGCCGGGCCGTCGTCCTCGCCTTCGGCACCAACGCCGGCACCGACGAGCGCACCGTGCGCGCGCTGCTCGACGAGATCGGGCCGGACCGCATGGTCGTCCTCGTCAACCTCCACGCCGACCGGCTCTCGCGCATCGAGGGCGACAACGACACGCTCGAGGCCATCGCGAAGGACTACCCCAACGTCGCGATCGCCGACTGGGACGCCGCGGTGGCGAAGGACCCCTCCCAGCTCCAGGCCGACGGCATCCACCCGTCCCTGTCCGGGGCGCACGTCTACAGCAAGGTCATCCGGCAGGCCTTCGCCGACCTGTCCGAGAAGCACACGGGCAAGCCGGTGCGGCTCAAGGAGCTGCCGATGCCCTGACGGGCGTCGCACCCCGTGGTCGGGCACACCGCGGTCAGGCTCGCGGCAGCCGGGGCCTGGGCTGGCAGCGCGGGCACGAGGTCGAGCTGCGGTTCATGAACTGCTCGCGCCGCATGAGCGTGCCGCACCTCGGGCACGGCCGGCCCTCCTGGCCGTACGCCGCCAGGCTGCGGTCGAAGTACCCGGACGCGCCGTTGACGTTGACGTAGAGGGCGTCGAAGCTCGTCCCCCCTTCGCCCAGGGCCTGGGTCATGACGTCTCGCGCATGGCCGAGCAGACGCTCGATGGCGGGCTTGGTGAGCGAGGACGCCGGGCGCTCGCCGTGGATCCGGGCCCGCCACAGCGCCTCGTCGGCGTAGATGTTGCCGATGCCGGAGACGACCCGCTGGTCGAGGAGCACGCGCTTGATCCCGCTGGTGCGGCGCTTGATCTCGCGGGCGACGGCCCGGTCGTCGAAGGCGGGGTCGAAGGGGTCGAGCGCGACGTGGCCGACCGCCTCGGGCACCCCGTCGGGGCGAAGGGGTGACCACGCGAGCCCGCCGAAGGTGCGCTGGTCGACGAAGCGCAGCTCCGGTCCGTCGTCGGCGAAGCCCAGCCGGGCGTGGAGGTGGCGCGGGTCGGGCGTGCCGGGGGTGCTCACGAGCATCTGGCCGCTCATGCCGAGGTGGACGACGAGCCCGTGGTCCGGTGGCTCGAGGGGCCCCGGGGCGCTCGCGAGCCACAGGTACTTGCCGCGGCGGTGCGCGCCCGTGACCCGGCTGCCGGTGAGCTGACGCACGAGGTCCTCGGGCCCGGGCAGGTGGCGCCGGGCCACCCGGGTGCCGCGCAGCTCGACCTGCGCGACCGTGCGGTCGACGACGTGGTCGGCCAGCCCGCGGCGGACGACCTCGACCTCGGGGAGCTCAGGCACCCCGGTCGGCCGGTGCGGTGGCGGGGTCGGGCGCGCTCGAGCCGGCGGCGGCCATCGACTCGGTGATCGCGGTCCACGCGGCGCGCGCGGCCTCCTGCTCGGCGACCTTCTTCGCCCGGCCGGTGCCGCTGCCCCGGGGGACGTCGTCGACGAGGACCTCGGCGGTGAAGACCTTCTCGTGGTCGGGACCGGTCGCGCTCACCCGGTAGTGGACCGACCCGGCGCCGGCGGCCGAGGCGGCCTCCTGCAGCGAGGTCTTCCAGTCCAGGGCGACGCCGAGCGTCGCGCTGCGGCGCATCACCGGTCCGAGCAGACTGTGCACGAGCCGGCCGGCGGCGTCGAGACCGCGCGGCTGGGGCGCGGAGAGGTAGATCGCGCCGATGACGGCCTCGAGCGTGTCGGCGAGGATCGAGTCCTTGTCACGCCCGCCGGTCGCCTCCTCGCCACGCCCGAGCGCGACGTAGTCGCCGAGCCCGATGGTGCGCGCGACGTCGGCGAGCGCACGCATGTTGACCACCGCGGAGCGCAGCTTGGCGAGGTCGCCCTCGGCCATCTCGGTGTGCGTGTTGTGCAGGTGGTCGGTGACGACGAGCCCGAGGACGGAGTCCCCGAGGAACTCGAGCCGCTCGTTGTGCGGGATCGAGCCGTTCTCGTAGGAGTAGGAGCGGTGCGTCAGGGCACGCGAGAGCAGCGGCTCGTCGACGACCTCCTCGGTGGTCTCCTGGAGGAGAGCGAGGAGGTCCTCGACGGGCCGCTGCGCGGTCTCGCCTCGCTGTGCGCTCACAGCGAGCGGGCTCAGCCCTGGTGCTCGGTGCGGTCCGCCGTCGCGTAGTAGCGACCCTTGTAGGTGCCGCAGGCCGGGCAGGCCTGGTGCGCCGGGGCGGGCGACTTGCACTGGGGGCAGGTCGACAGCGCGACCGGCGTCGCCTTCCAGTTCGCGCGGCGCGAGCGGGTGTTGGAGCGCGAGAGCTTCCGCTTCGGGACAGCCACGTCAGGTCCTCTTCTCTTCGTCGTCTCCCCCGGCACCTTCTGCCAGGGGACGGAGTGCCTCGAGGGAGGCCCACCGGGGGTCGATCAGCTCGTGCTGGTGGTCCGGGTCGTCCTCGAGCCGTGCTCCGCACTGCGGGCACAACCCGGGGCAGTCCTCCCGGCACACTGGCTGGAACGGCAGCGACGGCAGCACTGCGTCCCGGAGCACGGGGTCGAGGTCGATGACGTCGTCCTCGATCGCGTGCTCCTCGTCGGCGTCCAGCTCAGCAGCCACCTGCCGGTGGTGCTGAGCCCGGTCGGGCCACACGAAGAGCTCCTGGAAGCGGACGTCGACCGGGAGGTCGATGTCGTCCAGGCACCGTACGCATGCCCCGGTCGCGGTGGCGTCGACCGTCCCGGTGACGAGGATCCCCTCGTGCACCGACTCCAGACGGACGTCGAGGTCCATCGGGGATCCGGGCGCGACGGCCAGGACGTCGGTGCCGAAGTCGTCCGGCGCCGCGACCGTGCGGCGCACTTCGCTCATCGATCCTGGCCTGCGGCCGACGTCCTTGGCGTCAAGGGCGAACGGCGAGGCAGCGTCGAGGTGCTTCATGACTCCACACATGTCTTCGGGACGGTCCACGACGTCGTGACGCGGACCGACGCCCAACGGTACCGGAGCACTCGCGCGCGCCCAAACCCGCTGTCGCGGGTCCCCCTTCGCACCGGTGGCGAAGGGAGGGTCACCGCCCGCCCTGACGCTCCAGGAGCGCGTCGCGCACCTCGTCGCTCACGAGACCGGTGATGTCGCCGCCGAAGCGGGCGACCTCCTTGACGAGCGAGCTCGAGACGTGCGCGAGCGCGGGGTCCCCGGGCAGGAAGACCGTCTCGATGCCGGTGAGGTGCGCGTTCATCCGCGCCATCGGCAGCTCGTAGTCGTAGTCGGTGCCGCCGCGCAGCCCCTTGAGGATCGCGGTCGCGCCGACCTCGGTGCACACGTCGACGAGCAGGCGGTTGGCGAAGGCCTCGACGCGGACGCCCGGCAGGTCGCCCACCTGGGCCTCGATGAAGCCGATGCGCTCCTCGACGGCGAAGGTGCCCTGCTTCGCGGGGTTGTGCAGGACGGCGACGACGACCTCGTCGAAGAGCCCGGCCGCCCGGCGCACGACGTCGACGTGGCCGACGGTCACGGGGTCGTAGGAGCCGGGGCACAGGGCGCGACGGGGTGCGGCTGAGGTCATGGCGTCACTGTGCCAGAGGCCGTGCCGCCCGCCCCCGCCGCACCCCGCGGCAGGTCACTCGTCCTCGGGCTGCTCGTCGTTGGGCAGCAGGCCCTGCTCGTAGTCGCGCTTGACGAGGGCCTCGACCTGCTCGAGCGAGCCGCAGCCCTCCTCGAGGAGGCGGTTGCGGTGGGTGCACCAGTCGACGCCGAGCTGCTGGCGCAGCTCCTCGCTCGCCTCGGTGGCGGCGGGGTTGAGGATGCTCAGCTCCTCCTCGCCGATGTGGTGCATGAGGGCGGTCGCGACCTTCTCGACGGCGTCCTCGTACTTCTGGGTGTCGGTGCCCTTGGCCTGGAGGAGGTGGAGGAGCTCCTCGTTGCACGCGGCGTGCTCCTCCTCGCCGTGCTCCTCCTCCTCGCCGTCGATGACCTTCTTGGACTTCAGGCGGGGGTAGACCTGCTCCTCCTCGGCCTCCGAGTGGGCGATGAGCAGCTCGGAGAAGGCGGCACGGGCCGAGTCGCGGTCGGCGGTGGTGTCGCGCAGCTCGCGCAGCAGCTCCTCGAAGCGGCGGTGGTCGTCCTTGATGAGCTCGACGATGTCTCCGGACGTGGGTCGTGCGATGTCGTGATCAGCCATGCCGTCAACGTAGGCCGGACGACCTCTGATCGGGGACTTCGCGCCGGGGCCTGTCCACGCAAGGGGGACCTAAGTGGCGCGGCCGCGGGGCCGCGACCGTGGTGCTCAGATCTGGTAGTCGGCGGCCCAGGTGCGGGCGTACCAGAGGACGGTCTCGCCGTAGTCCTTGCGCGCCTCGACGGTGAGCCCGGCGGGCCATGACGGCTCCGGGCTGCGGCTCGAGCGCTCGACGACGACGAGCGCGTCGGGGCTGAGCCACTCGCGGGTGAGCAAGAGGTCGAGGACCGCGGCGAGGGAGTCCTCGTCGACGTCGTAGGGCGGGTCGGCGAGGACGAGGTCGTAGGCGAGGGTCGGGGTGCGGTCGAGAGCCGCCTCGACGGTGCCGGCCTGGACGCGCGCGCCGGCGGCGCCGACGTCGGCGATGTTGGCGCGGATGACCCCGATGGCCCCGCGGTCGGACTCGACGAGGAGCACGCTCGCGGCGCCGCGGCTGGCCGCCTCGAGCCCGAGGGCGCCGGAGCCGGCGTAGAGGTCCATGACGTGGGCGCCCTGGACGGCGTCGCGGGACTCGAGCGCGGAGAAGAGCGCCTCGCGCACGCGGTCGCTCGTCGGGCGGGTCCCGCCACCCGCAGGGGTGCGCAGGCGTCGCCCGCCGGCCTGGCCGCTGATGATGCGCGTCACGCCTCCATCATGGGTCATCGCGGCGCGCGCTCCCACCTCGGTCCGCGCCCCGGGCGTCTCCCCCGGCGACGACGGGGCCCGCTCGAGGGCCTTCGGGCGAAGGGGAGGTCAGGACTTCTCGAGGTAGGCGGCGCGCTCCTCGTCGGCCCAGCGGGCGACGGCGGCGGCGAGCTCGGGGTGCGCGGAGAGGTCGGGGTCGGCGGCGAGGACGACCTCGACGTCCTCGCGGGCGGCCTCGATGAGGTCCTCGTCGCGCAGCAGCGACAGGTGGCGCAGCTGCGAGCGGACCCCGGACTGGGCGGTGCCGAGCACGTCGCCCTCGCGCCGCTGGGCGAGGTCGACCCGGGCGAGCTCGAAGCCGTCGGAGGTCGAGGCGAGGGCCTGCAGACGCTCCTGCGCGCTCTCGGCGTCGGAGCCGGTGACGAGCAGGCAGACCCCGGGGTGCCCGCCACGCCCGATCCGGCCGCGCAGCTGGTGCAGCTGGGAGATGCCGAAGCGGTCGGCGTCGAGGACGACCATCGTGCTCGCGTTCGGCACGTCGACGCCCACCTCGATGACCGTCGTCGCGACGAGCACGTCGATCTCGCCGGCGGCGTAGGCCGACATCACCGCGTCCTTCTCCTCCGGGCGCATCCGGCCGTGGAGGGCCGCCGTGCTCACCCCGGCGAGGGCGGGCACCTGGGCGAGCAGCTCGAGGGTGCCGGAGACGTCGGCGAGCGGGCGGGGCGCGTCGTCGTCCGGCACGCGCTCGCCGTCGGCCTCGTCGTCCCCGACCGACCCCTCGCTCAGCAGGTCCACGCCCTCCTCGACGTCGTCGTCGCCGCCGATGCGCGGGCACACGACGAAGGCCTGACGGCCGGCGGCGACCTCCTCGGCGATGCGCTCCCACACCCGCTGCACCCAGCGGGTGTTGTCGGCGGGCACGACGTGGGTCGTCACCGCCTGGCGCCCGCGGGGCAGCTCGCGCAGCGTCGAGGTGGCCATGTCGCCGAAGACGGTCATCGCGACGGTGCGCGGGATGGGGGTCGCGGTCATGACGAGGAGGTGCGGCGGGTGCTCCCCCTTCGCCCGCAGCGCGTCGCGCTGCTCGACCCCGAAGCGGTGCTGCTCGTCGACGACGACGAGCGCGAGGTCGTCGAAGGTCACGACGTCCTCGAGCAGGGCGTGGGTGCCGACGACGATGCCCGCGGCGCCCGTCGCGATGTGGATGAGCGCCTCGCGGCGGGCCTGGGTGCTCATCGACCCGGTGAGCAGCTGCACGCGGGTCGCGTCCTCGGCGCCGCCGAGCATCCCCGCCTCGGCGAGATCGCCGAGCATGCCGCGGATCGTGCGCTCGTGCTGCACCGCGAGCACCTCGGTGGGGGCGAGGAGCGCGGCCTGGCCGCCGCTGTCGACGGCGGCGAGCATCGCGCGCAGCGCGACGACGGTCTTGCCCGAGCCGACCTCGCCCTGGAGGAGGCGGTGCATCGGGGTGTCGGCAGCGAGATCGGCGAGGACGGCCTCGCCCACCTCGCGCTGGCCCGCCGTGAGCTCGAAGGGGAGCCGCTCGTCGAAGGTGGCGAGGAGCTGCCCGTCGGGTCGCCGGGCACGGGTGACCTCTGCCGCCCGCTCCGCCCGGCGCATGCCGAGCAGGCACTGCAGGACGAAGGCCTCCTCGAAGCGCAGCCGGTGGCGGGCCCGCTCGACGTCGTCGAGGGTGTGCGGGGCGTGCAGCGCGGTGAGGGCCTCGAGCCGGCCGAGCAGGTCGCGGCGCTCACGGACCTCGTCGGGCACCGCGTCGACGACCTCGTCGAGGTGCTGCAGGACGACACGCACCGCGGCGGACACGCCCCACGACTGCACCCCGGGCACGTGCCGGTAGATGGGGATGAGCCCACCCTCGTCGACGGCGAGGTCGCCGAGCGCGTGGAGCGCCTCGATGCTCGAGTACGCGGGGTGGGCCAGCTGACGCCGCCCGCGGTACTCGCCGACCCGCCCGGCGAAGAGGAGCGTACGGCCGACCTGGAGCTCCTTCTCGTGGCCGTAGGCCGAGAAGAAGGTGACGTCCATGCGGCTGCGCCCGTCGGTGATGACCGCCTCGAGCATCTTGCCGCGGCGCGACTTCATCGTGCGTGTGGTCGCCGACTCCACGGTCGCGACGGCGACGAGGTAGTCGCCGACGGCAGGCGCGCCGAGGTCGGCGACGGTCGTGCGGTAGCGACGGGGCGCGAAGTCGAGCAGGTCGCCGACGGTGACGATGCCGCGGTGCTTCTCGAGCTTGCTCGCGGCGGAGCCGACGAGCCCCTTGAGGCGGGTGTCCTCGGTGGTCACCGGCTCACTCGACCCCGACGAGCAGCGGGTAGGCCGGCTGGCCGCCGTCGACGACCTCGACCTCGACGCCGTGACCGAGCGCCTCGGCAGCCGCGCGGGCCGCGGCGACGAGCTCGTCGTCGGCGTCCTCGCCGACGACGAGGGTGACGAGGTCGGCCCCCGAGCCGGCGAGCCGCGAGACCACCTCGGCGGCGACGGCGCACAGGTCCTGGCCGACGATGGCGATGTCACCGGCGACGACCCCGAGGGCGTCGCCGACCTCGCACGGCCCGCCGCTCGTCAGACCGGCCTTGACGGCGGTCGTCACCGCGCCGTGGCGCGTCGCCGCGGCGGCCCGGGTCATCGTCATCTCGTTGTGGCGGGCGTCGGCGCCGGGGTCGTAGACCGCGAGGGCGGCGAGCCCCTGGACGGCGGTGCCCGACTCGACGACGTGCACGTGCTGCCCCTCCTGGCCGGCGGCCTGGGCGCACGCCCTCGCGGCGAGCACGGTGTCGCGGTCGTTGGGCAGGAGGATGACGTCGCCGGCACGGGTCTCGCGGACCGCGTCGAGCAGCTCACCGGCCGAGGCCCGGCGACCGGGCCCGGAGCTCACGACCGAGGCACCCACCTCGCGCACGAGCGCGGCGATGCCCGGCCCGGCGGCGCACGCGACGACGGCCAGGCCGACCCGGGGGTGGGGGCGCATCGCGTGGACGAGCGGGGTCACCTGGACCTCGCGGGGCGGGGCGACGGCCAGCCCGGCCTGCAGGGCCGCGCCGATGTCGTCGGTGTGCACGTGGACCTTCGTCGTCGTGCCGTCGCCGCTGAGCACGACGCTGTCGCCGAGCGCGTCGAGGTCGCACCGCAGGTCGTGCAGCGCCTGCTCGTCCTCGCTGTCGAGCAGGTACATCACCTCGAAGGCCGGCCCCTCGGCCGCCGCGGGGCCACCGGCCTCGGCGGGCGCGGGACGGGTGACGGCTCCCCCTTCGCCCGTGGACCACTCGGGCCGGCGGCGCAGGTCGAGGTTCATCGTGAAGTCGTCGACCTCGTACCGGTCGAGCGGGGTGTGGTCGCGCACGACGCGGTCGAGGGCCTCGAGGAAGAGCAGGTAGCCCGCACCCCCGGCGTCGACGACCCCGGCGGCGGCGAGGACGGGCAGCTGCGACGGGGTCGCGGCGAGCGCGTCGCGGGTGGCCTGGACCGTGCGCTCGGTGAGGGTCGGCAGGTCGGCGCCGTCGGCGGCGGCTGCTGCGGCCGCCTCGGCGGCCCGGTCGGCGACGGTGAGGATCGTGCCCTCCTGGGGGCGCACGACGCTCTCGCGGGCGCGCCGGGCGGCGGCGCCGAGCGCGCGGGCGAGCAGGGGCGCGTCGGCGCTCGCGGTGCCGGCGCCGGAGAGCTCGTCGCTGATGCCGCGGATGAGCTGGCTGAGGATCACCCCGGAGTTGCCCCGGGCGGAGAGCATCGCGGCCCGCGACATCGCCGCGGCCTCGCCCGGCAGGTCGACCTCGCCGAGCACCCCGCGGGCCTCGTGGTCGACGCGCACGGCGTCGAGCGCCTGGTCGAGGGTGAGGTACATGTTCGTGCCCGTGTCGCCGTCGGGCACCGGGAAGACGTTGAGCGCGTCGATCTCGGCCCGCCGCGCGGCGAGCGCGGCACGGGTGACGACCGCCCAGCGGCGCATGGCGGCGGCGTCGATCGCGGTCAGCACTCTCGTACGCTAACGGAGAGGACCGTCACCGCGACCCCATCCGGAGCGGTCCGCGTGCCGTGCGCCGGAGCCGTTTTGGTCGCGCACGCACTGCTCGGCTACGCTGGACCGGTTGCCTGGAGCCCGATCACCTCGTGATCACGCGGCCCCGGCAGCACCACCGACACGTACGCATCATCGATCGAGGAGAACACCCGTGGCTGCCAACTGCGACGTCTGCGGCAAGGGCCCGAGCTTCGGGCACTCCATCTCGCACTCCCACCGCCGCACCAAGCGACGCTGGAACCCGAACATCCAGCGCGTCAAGGCTCTCGTCGGTGACGCCGGCAAGACCCCCAAGCGTCTCAACGTCTGCACCTCCTGCCTCAAGGCCGGCAAGGTCAAGCGCTGACCCGCTGAGCACCTGACGGGCCGATCACCTCTTCGAGGTGGTCGGCCTTCGTCGTCCCCACCACCTCGTCGCCTGGTCGCCCCACCCGCCCCTTCGCCCCTTCGCCCCACGTGCCCCAGGTTTCTCGGGTCACCCGATAAACCCCCGCTCTGCACGAGTAAGAAACTCCTGCGAACCAGGGGTAAGTCGTGCTGAGCACCGGCGAAGGGGGACCCAGCCCGGTCCCGCGGCCCCGGCCGCGGGCAGCGGCGTCCCTACCGGCGCGAAGGGGGGATCAGTCGGCGAAGTGGTCCCAGCCGGCGACCTCGTGGGGCACCCCGTCGAGCAGGACCGGCGCCCTCGATCGCTCGACGACGCGGCCGACCACGCGCCACGGGGCGCCCGTCGTCGGCAGCCGGGACGCGTCGGCGAAGCACGCGAGCAGCGCGTGCTCCTCTCCCCCGCCGAGCACCTCGCGCAGCGCCGCCTCGGCCCCGAGGACGTCGAGCAGGTCGCCGTGCGTCTCCGCCCGGAGCGCGGCGCCGTCGAGGTCGACGCTCACGCCGCTCGCCCGGGCCAGGCGACCGGCGTCGCGCACGAGCCCGTCGGAGACGTCGAGCATGGCGCTCGCGCCCGCCCGCGCCGCCTCCGCCCCGGACTGCCACGGGCAGTGCGGCCGGCGGTGCGAGGAGCGCAGCCGGTGGGCCGCCTCCGGGGCCTGCCTGTCGGCCGCCGCGGCCAGCTCGGCGTCGAGGTAGAGCCGCAGCCCCGCCCCCGACCGGCCGAGCGTGCCGCACACGGCGACGACGTCGCCGACGCGGGCACCGCTGCGCCGCACGGGAGCCCGACCGCCGAGGTCCCCGAGGACGGTCATCGCGAGGACCACGCTGCCGGCGGCCGCTCCCGACAGGTCACCGCCGAGCACCGGGGTGGCGCTCTCGCGGGCCGCGGCGGCCACCCCTTCGGCCAGCCCGAGCACCCACTCCACCGGGGTGGCGGGGTCCGCGCTCAGCGCGAGGAGCAGACCCGTCGGGCGCGCCCCCATCGCGGCGACGTCGGCGACGTTCTGCACGACGAGCTTGTGCCCGACGTCCTGCGGACTCGACCAGTCGTCGCGCCAGTCGACACCGAGGACCATCGAGTCGGTCGTCGCGACGACCGACCCGGACGGCGCCTCGACGACCGCGGCGTCGTCGCCGGGCCCGACGGGCACGCCCGGCGCCTCGTCGTGGAGGAGCACCGGCAGCAGCCGGGCGAGCACGGCCTCCTCGTCGAGGTCGGCCAGGCGCAGCGTCGGGTGGTCCACCCCGCCACCATCTCACCGACCCGACCGGCGCGAGAGCGCTGCCGTCGGCTACCGTCGGCGCAGGTGCCCGGAGCGGCCGCGCGCACCGCACGGGCACCAGGGAGGGACATGGTCCAGGCGTACGTCCTCATCCAGACCGAGGTGGGGGTCTCCACCCGCGTGTGCACCGACATCGCCGAGCTGACCGGCGTCGTCGAGGCGCACGACGTCACCGGCCCCTACGACGTCGTCGCCCGCGTCGAGGCCGAGACGATGGCCGACCTCGGCCGGCTCGTCCTCGCGCAGCTCCAGCAGGTCCCGGGCATCACCCGGACGCTCACCTGCCCCATCGTCCACGTGTGAGCGGCCCCGACCGCACGGGTCGCGACCGGCGACCTCTGCTCGCCGGGCTCGTCGTCCTCGTGACCGCGGGCCTGGCCCTCGGCGTCCTCCTCACCCGGACCGGGCCCGTCGACGTCGCGATCCCCGACGGCGGCGACGACCCGGCCTGCCTCGACGCCGGCACCCGCTGGCCCCTCGAGGTCGCCGGGGAGGACGAGCGCGACACCGACCCCGCCGGCACCGCGGTGCACGCGTGGGGCGACCCCGCCGTCATCGCCCGCTGCGGCCTGCCGGCCCTCGGGCCGACCACCGAGCAGTGCATCAGCGTCGACGGCGTCGACTGGGTGGCCCGTGAGCTGAGCGACGGGACCGCGCTCACGACCTTCGGGCGCTCGCCCGCGATCGAGGTGCTCGTGCCCGACGAGGTCGGTCAGGCCCCGCTCGTCCTGCCGGCCTTCGCCGACGCGGCGAAGGCGCTGCCCACCAACGGGCGGCAGTGCGATTGAGCGCTCAGCGCAGCCCGACGGGCCGCTCGAGGGCCAGCTGGACGAGCTCGTCGATGAGGTCGGGGTAGGCCAGGCCGCTCGCCTGCCACATCCGCGGGTACATCGAGTGGGGGGTGAAGCCCGGCATCGTGTTGATCTCGTTGATGACGACCTCGCCGCGGTCGGTGACGAAGCAGTCGACCCGCGCGAGCCCCTCGCACGCCAGCGCGTCGAAGGCCTCGGCCGCGAGCCGGCGCACCTCGTCGCTCACCTGCTCGCTCAGCTCCGCCGGGCAGGACAGCCGCACCGCGGACTCGTCGAGGTACTTGGCCTCGAAGTCGTAGAAGTCGTGCCCGTGCCCGGACTCGACGACGATCTCGCCGGGCAGCGAGGTCCGCGGGGCGTCGAGCCCGTGCCCCTCGAGGACCGCGCACTCGATCTCTCGGCCGACGATGCCGGCCTCGACGATGACCTTGAGGTCGTGCTCGCGGGCGGCCTCGATCGCCGCCTCGAGGTCCTCGGGGCGCTCGACCCGGCTCACGCCCATCGAGGACCCGGCGCGACACGGCTTGACGAAGACCGGCCACGACAGCGCGCCGACCGCGTCCATCGCGGCGGCGGGGTCGGCACGCCACTGCCGGTCGGTGATCACCGTGTACGGGCCGACGGGCAGCCCGGCGCCGGCGAAGACGACCTTCATGTAGTGCTTGTCCATGCCCGCCGCGGAGGCGAGGACGCCCGACCCGACGTAGCGCACGTCGGCGAGCTCGAGCATCCCCTGGAGGGTGCCGTCCTCGCCGTACGGGCCGTGGAGCAGGGGGAAGACGACGTCGACCTCGCCGAAGGCCTGGGGCGGCTGCCCCGGCGCGTGCACGGAGAGGGTGCGGTCGCCGACCGAGGTCGACAGCGCGACCTCCGTGCCGGCGTGGACGACCTCGGGGGTGTGCCCGGGCACGAGGCGCAGGGGCTCGGGGTCGTCGTCGACGAGCACCCAGGACCCGTCGCGGGAGACCCCGATCGGGACGACGTCGTAGCGCTCGCGGTCGATGGCCGAGAGCACCCCCGCCGCCGTCGCGCACGACACGGCGTGCTCGGACGATCGGCCGCCGAAGACGACGGCGACGCGGGGCTTGCGGGGCTCGTGAGTGGTCATCGTCCACGACTGTAGTGCGCCCGGCTCGCCCTCCCGCGCTGCGGATACCGTGTCGCCCATGACGAGCGAGCAGCCCACCGGAGCCGACGGTCACGCGACCCACGCCGGCTCCCCCTTCGCCCCGGCGACCCAGGTCGTCGCCCTCGGCCGGCCCGACCGCGCACCGGGCGCCCCCCTCGCCGTCCCGCCGGTCTTCACCTCGACGTACGCGGCCGACGGCCCCGTCAACTACGCCCGCGCGGGCAACCCGACGTGGAGCGCGCTCGAGGACTCGGTCGGACCGCTCGAAGGGGGCGACGCCCTCGCCTTCGCGTCCGGGATGGCCGCGGTGGCCGCCGTCCTCTCGCTCGTGCCGACGGGCGGCACCGTCGTGGCCCCCTTCGCCGCGTACAACGGTGTCGTCGTCAGCCTCACCGAGGCGCAGGAGGCCGGGCGACTCGCCGTGCGCTGGGTCGACGTCACCGACGCCGAGGCCGTCGAGGCGGCCCTGCCCGGCGCCGACCTGCTGTGGCTCGAGTCGCCGACCAACCCGCTGCTCGACCTCGCCGACGTCGAGCGGCTCGCGCACGCAGGCCGGGCGGCCGGGGCGGTCGTCGCGGTCGACAACACCTTCGCCACCCCGCTGCTCCAGCAGCCGCTCGCCCTCGGCGCCGACGTCAGCGTGCACTCGGCGACGAAGTACCTCTCCGGGCACTCCGACGTCATCCTCGGCATGACGATCACCGGCACCGACGAGCGCGGCCGTGCGCTGCGCGACCGGTTGGCCCGCCACCGCCTGCTCGGCGGCGCGATCCCCGGCCCGATGGAGGCCTGGCTCGTCCTGCGCGGCCTGCGCACCCTCGCCGTGCGCCTCGAGCGCGCCTGCGAGAACGCCGTCGAGCTCGCGGCCCGCCTGCGCGAGCACCCGTCCGTCACCCGTGTGCGCTACCCCGGTCTCGGCGCGATCGTCTCGGTCGAGACCGTCGGCGGGGCCGAGGGCGCGGAGCGGGTCTGCGCGGGCACCCACCTGTGGTCGCACTCGACGAGCCTCGGCGGGGTCGAGAGCCAGCTCGAGCGGCGCCGCCGCCAGCCCGGCGAGCCCGAGTCCACCCCCGTCGACCTCGTGCGCCTGTCCGTGGGCATCGAGGACGTCGAGGACCTCTGGCGCGACCTCGACGCCGCGCTCCGACTCGCCTGAGCGCCCCAGCTTTCCCGCCCAGGGCGGGAAAGCTCGACCTCGGGCAAGAACATTTCTTTCCCGAGGTCGCATGTTCCCGCCCTGGGCGGGAAAGCTGTGACAGGGCGAGGGGGGGTCAGTCGGTCTCGGGCTTGCGGGCCCGGGAGAGCAGGGCGTGGACGACGTCGGGCACCGAGGTCCCCTCGTGCACGCACGCGCTCACCTGCTCGATGATCGGCACGTCGACGCCGTGGGCGCGGGCGAGGTCGAGGATCGAGGAGCACGACTTCACCCCTTCGGCCGTCTGGCGCGTGTGCTCCTGCACCTCGGCGACGCTCATGCCGCGGCCCAGCCCCACCCCGAAGGAGTGGTTGCGCGACAGCGGCGACATGCACGTCGCGATGAGGTCGCCGACGCCGGCGAGCCCGGCGAAGGTCCGCGCGTCGGCCCCGAGCGCGACGCCGAGCCGCGTCATCTCGGCCAGCCCGCGGGTGATGATCGAGGACTTCGTGTTGTCGCCCAGGCCCATGCCCTCGGCCATGCCGACGGCGAGCGCGATGACGTTCTTCACCGCTCCGCCGACCTCCGCGCCGACGAGGTCGGTCGAGGTGTACGGGCGGAAGTAGCTCGTCGCGCAGGCCGCGGCGACGAGGTCCGCCGCGCCCTGGTCGGGGCAGGCGACGACGGTCGCGGCCGGCTGGCGCTGGACGATCTCGCGGGCGAGGTTCGGTCCGGACACGACGGCGATGCGCTCGGTGGGCACCCCCCCGACCTCGCTGATGACCTCGCTCATCCGCTTCGTCGTGCCGAGCTCGACGCCCTTCATCAGCGAGACGACGACGCCCTGGCTCAGCACGTCGCCCCACGCCCCGAGGTTCTCCCGCAGCGACTGGCTCGGCACGGACAGCACGACGACCTGCGCGCCGTCGGCCGCCTCGGCCGGGTCGGTCGTCGCCGAGATCGACTGCGGCAGCTCGTGGTCGGGCAGGTAGTCCTCGTTGCGCCCGCGGTTGATCTGCGCGACGAGCTCGGGGCGACGGGCCCAGATGCTCACGTCGTTGCCGCCGTCGGCGAGCACCGTGGCGAAGGCGGTGCCCCAGCTGCCGCCCCCGAAGACCGCGACCTTGCTCATGCTGCTCCTCCTGAGTCGAGCCGTCCGCGCGCGTGGCGGTAGTCGCCGGTCGTCGCGATGCCGTGGGCCTGGGGGTCGAAGCGCACCGCGGGCGCCCGCTCCCCGCGCAGCTGCTCCACCTCGTGGGTGATCGCCGCCATGATCCGGTCGGTCGCCTCCATGACGACGACCGTCGTGAGGTCGCGCTCGTAGAGGTCGCTGAGGTCGACCGGCGGGCCGAAGCGGATGTGGGTCGTGCGGCGCGGCAGCAGGCGCGGGACCTTCGCGTACTGCGGCAGGATCGCCTGCGGCCCCCACTGGGCGATGGGGATGACGGGGCAGCGGGCCTCGAGCGCGAGCCGCGCCGCGCCGGTCTTGCCGCGCATCGGCCACTCGTCGGGGTCACGGGTCAGGGTGCCCTCGGGGTAGATCGCGACGCACCGGCCCTGCTCGAGCGCGGCGACGGCGTCGCGCAGCGCGGACGCGGCGTCGTGCCGCTCGCGGTAGACCGGCACCTGACGGGCCTGGCGCATGATCGGCCCGAGCCACCACGACTCGAAGAGCTCGCTCTTGGCCATGAAGGTCGGCGCGATCCCCTCGTCGTAGAGCGTGTGCGCCCACGGGAAGGGGTCGAGGTAGGAGATGTGGTTCGGCGTCACGAGGAAGCCGCCCGACCTCGGCACGTGCTCCAGCCCGGTCACCGAGTACGGCGTGAGCGCGCGCAGCAGCGGGCGCAGCACGGTGGCGACGAGGCGGTACATCCACGGCACCTGCGTCCGGTGCTCGGCCACGGCGCCTCCTGCTCGACCTCGTCGTCCCGCCCGCCGACGTCCGGTCGGGCTGCGGTCACCATAGCCAGGATTAGGGTTGCGGCCATGCAGGCCACGGTTTTCTCGAACGACACGGACGGCGTCGTCCTCGTCACCGACACCGGGCGCCGGCTGCGCGCGCCGTTCTCGGCCTTCGCGGGCAGCGGCCTCATCCACGTGCGACCCGGCCAGCGGCTGTCGGTCGAGCTCGGTGCAGACGACCAGGTCAGCCGCGCGTGGGTCGTCGGGATCGGCGAGGGCGAGCGGATCGACTGACGACGCCGCACGCCCACGACCGGGGGTCGTGGGCGTGCGCGGGTCGGGGCGAAGGGGGATCAGCTCGCGCTCTTCTTCGCCGGCGTCGACTTCTTCGTCGTGCTCGACGAGGTCTTCTTCGCCGGGGTCTTCTTCGCCGGTGTGGTCTTCGTCGTGGTCGACGTGGTCTTCTTCGCCGTGCTCGTGGACGCCGTCTTCTTCGCCGGCGCGCTCTTCGACGCCGTGCTCTTGGCGGCCGTCTTCTTCGCGGGCGCGCTCTTGGCCGCCGTGCTCTTCGACGCCGTCTTCTTCGACGCCGTCTTCTTCGGCGCCGTGCTCTTCGACGCCGTGCTCTTCGACGCCGAGCCCGCGGCGGCGGACGAGCGCCGCGCCGCGGCCCCTCCCCCGAGGCCGGCGACCTTCGCCGCGGTGTCGACCGCCGAGGCGACCGTCCCGGCCGCGGCCCGCGCGACGGCCGGAGCCGCCTTGGGCAACGAGGTCGGGTTGGCGACGTAGCCCTTGAAGCTCGTGGCCGCCTTGAAGCGCGGGACCGACGTCTTCGGGATCTTCACCGGCTCGCCGGTCTGCGGGTTGCGCCCCGTCCGCGCGGCCCGCGCCGCCTTCTCGAAGGTCCCGAATCCCGTGATCGCGACCTTGCCCCCCTTGCTCACCTCGCGCACGATGGCGTCCAGCACCGCGTCCAGCGCGTCGGTGGCGGCCTTGCGGCTGCCGAGGCTGGCCTCGATCGACTTGATGAGTTCTGCCTTGTTCACGTTCGCTCCACAGGTACGTCTGCGCCGGGGTCCCCGGCAGGTGGACGACCGGGCGACGTTGCCCGGTCACCCCCGACGGTAGAACGCGTGGCGGCCCGCCGAGGCGGCAACGAGCAGACTGGGTGGGCGAATTCGTCACCGGGCGAAGGGGGTTCCCCCTTCGCCCGGGTCTCAGACCGGCTGGGTCGTGGGCTTGAAGGCGGGCCGGCCGGCCTCGAAGGCGTCGATGTCCTCGGCGTGCGAGAGGGTGAGGCCGATGTCGTCGAGGCCCTCGAGCAGACGCCACCGCGTGTAGTCGTCGACCTCGAAGGGGTAGACGCCTTCGCCGGCCGTCACGGTACGGGCGGTGAGGTCGACGGTGATCTGCGCACCGGGCTCGTTCTCGAGGTACTTCCACAGCAGCTCGACGTCGTCCTGGCTGACGATCGCGGTGAGCAGGCCCTGCTTGCCGGAGTTGCCACGGAAGATGTCGGCGAAGCGGCTGGAGATGACGACGCGGAAGCCGTAGTCCATGAGCGCCCACACGGCGTGCTCGCGCGAGGACCCCGTGCCGAAGTCCGCGCCCGCGACGAGGACCGAGCCCTGCGCGAAGGCCGGCTGGTTGAGCACGAAGGTCTCGTCACCGCGCCAGGCGGCGAAGAGCCCGTCCTCGAAGCCCGTGCGGGACACGCGCTTGAGGTAGACGGCGGGGATGATCTGGTCGGTGTCGACGTTGCTGCGGCGCAGCGGGACGCCGACCCCGGTGTGGGTGGTGAACTTCTCCATTGCTCAGCTCCTCGCGCTGCTGGCGCCGCCGGCGCCGACGGGGGTGGGGTCGAGGTCGGCCGGGCTGGCCAGCGTGCCGCGCACGGCGGTGGCGGCCGCGACGAGCGGGCTCACGAGGTGAGTGCGCCCGCCCTTGCCCTGACGGCCCTCGAAGTTGCGGTTCGACGTCGACGCGCTGCGTTCGCCGGGGGCGAGGATGTCGGGGTTCATGCCCAGGCACATCGAGCAGCCGGGCAGGCGCCACTCGGCGCCGGCCGCCGTGAAGACCTCGTCGAGGCCCTCGGCCTCGGCCTGGAGGCGCACGCGCGCCGAGCCGGGCACGACGAGCATCCGCACGCCGTCGGCGACGCTGCGCCCGCGCACCACCTCGGCGGCGGCACGCAGGTCCTCGATGCGGCCGTTCGTGCACGACCCGACGAAGACGGTGTCGACGGCGATGTCGCGCAGCGGCGTGCCGGCGGTCAGGCCCATGTACTCGAGGGCGCGAGCGGCGGCGACCCGGTCGGACTCGTCGCCGAAGGACTCGGGGTCGGGCACGGCGTCGCCGAGCGGCGCGCCCTGGCCGGGGTTGGTGCCCCAGGTGACGAAGGGGGTCAGGCTCGCCGCGTCGATCTCGACGACGGCGTCGAAGGTCGCGTCGTCGTCGGTGCGCAGCTCGCGCCAGGCGGCGACGGCGTCGTCCCAGTCCTGGCCCTTCGGCGCGTGCTCGCGCTCGCGCAGGTACTCGAAGGTCGTCTCGTCGGGCGCGATGAGCCCGGCGCGGGCACCGGCCTCGATCGACATGTTGCACACGGTCATCCGCGACTCCATCGACATGGCCTCGATGGCCGGGCCGCGGTACTCGAGGACGTAGCCCTGGCCGCCGCCGGTGCCGATCTTGGCGATGACGGCGAGGATGATGTCCTTCGCGGTGACGCCGGGGGCCGGCTCGCCGACGACCTCGATCGCCATGGTGCGGAAGGGCTTGAGCGAGAGGGTCTGCGTGGCGAGGACGTGCTCGACCTCGCTCGTGCCGATGCCGAGCGCGATCGCGCCGAAGGCCCCGTGCGTCGAGGTGTGGCTGTCGCCGCAGACCACCGTCATGCCGGGCTGGGTGAGACCCAGCTGCGGGCCGACGACGTGGACGATGCCCTGCTCCGCGTCACCCATGGGGAAGAGGCGGACGCCGAACTCCTCGCAGTTGCTGCGCAGGGTCTCGACCTGGGTGCGGCTCACCGGGTCGGTGATCGGCCCCGGGGTCGTCGGCACGTTGTGGTCCTCGGTGGCGAGGGTGAGATCGGGGCGGCGCACGCCGCGACCGGCCAGACGCAGCCCCTCGAAGGCCTGCGGGCTCGTCACCTCGTGGAGCAGGTGGAGGTCGATGTAGAGCAGGTCCGGCTCGCCCTCGGCACGTCGCACGACGTGTGCGTCCCACACCTTCTCGGCCAGGGTCTTGCCCATCGCTTGCTCCTGCTCTGCGTGTCGTGACGGTCGCCGACGACGCCGGCGGCCGTGTCCGTCCTGTCGAGGTTCGCACGGCTCCGGGGGGCCAGAGGTTGCGTCTCATGAGGTGAGATGCCAGTATCAGCACATGGACAACGGAAGTGGCGTCGGCGTACTCGACAAGGCCGCCGTCGTGCTGAGCGCCCTCGAGGCCGGCCCTTCGACACTCGCCCAGCTCGTCACGGCGACCGGTCTGGCGCGCCCGACCGCGCACCGCCTCGCGGTCGCGCTCGAGCACCACCGGCTCGTCGGGCGTGACATGCAGGGGCGCTTCATCCTCGGCCCGCGCCTGGGCGAGCTCGCCGCCTCGGCGGGCGAGGACAAGCTCCTCGTCGCGGCCGCCCCGGTGCTCGGCGCCCTGCGCGACCACACGAACGAGTCGGCCCAGCTCTTCCGCCGCCAGGGCGAGCACCGCGTGTGCGTCTCGGCCGCCGAGCGACCGGTCGGCCTGCGCGACTCGATCCCCGTCGGCGCGACCCTGAGCATGCTCGCCGGCTCCGCCGCGCAGGTGCTCCTCGCGTGGGAGGAGCCGGACCGGCTGCACCGCGGCCTCCACGGCGCCGCCTTCAGCGCGACGATGCTCTCGCAGGTGCGTCGTCGCGGGTGGGCGCAGAGCGTCGGCGAGCGCGAGGCGGGCGTCGCGTCGGTCTCCGCCCCCGTGCGCTCCCCCTCCGGCCGCGTCATCGCCGCCGTGTCGATCTCCGGACCCATCGAGCGCCTGTCGCGCCAGCCCGGTCGGCTGCACGCCGCGACGGTCATCGCCGGCGCCAACAAGCTCACCGAGGTCCTCGAGCGCCACGCGAAGGCCGCCGAGGTGGCCGACCGCGACACCGAGTAGCCCGCCCCTCCGCCTTCGCGAGGTATGGCGATCCGCCGCAGATCCCCCCGATCTGGCGGCGGATCGCCATATCTGGGCGAAGGGGTGGGTCGAGGGGCGCGAAGGGGGGGGTGCCGCGGGGAGCGCCGACCGCCCCGGAGACGACGAAGACCCCCGCTCTGACGAGCGGGGGTCTTCGACCGATGTAGCCCCGACGGGATTCGAACCCGCGCTACCGCCTTGAGAGGG
The DNA here is from genome assembly GCF_020567375.1 of Janibacter melonis. Classification (GTDB taxonomy): domain Bacteria; phylum Actinomycetota; class Actinomycetes; order Actinomycetales; family Dermatophilaceae; genus Marihabitans; species Marihabitans melonis. Next base: position 822,763 of record NZ_JAJBZM010000001.1, read on the forward strand.
CGGCGTGCTAGGCCACTACACAACGGGGCCATTGCTGCTCTGCGACTGCGTGAGCCGCTCGGACAACGAAGGAGACCTTACCCGTAAGGGCTCGGATTCTCCGAATCCGTCTGTCTCGCCAGAAGGCGGGACGACCAGCGCTGGGGTACCAGGACTCGAACCTAGAACGACTGAACCAGAATCAGCTGTGTTGCCAATTACACCATACCCCAAGGGGGTACCACCGCTCCTTCGTGACGAGTCACGCGCGAGCAGCGCACCGAGGGATGATGCTAGCCAAGAAGGCCGCTCGTCCCAAATCGCGCTCAGCCGAGCTCAGCCCGCAGCCGACGCAGACGCGCCAGGGTCGAGTGCTGGCCGAGGATCTCCATCGACTCGAAGAGCGGCGGGCTGATCCGCTGGCCCGACACGGCGGTGCGCAGCGGGCCGAAGGCCAGACGCGGCTTGAGCCCCATCCCCTCGACGATCGCCGCGCGCAGCGCCGCCTCGATCTGCTCCGCGTGCCACTGGTTGCCCTCGCGCGCCTCGGCCGAGAGCACCCCGTCCGGCACGTGCAGGCCCTTGAGCGCGGTGATCGCCGCGTCGAGCACCGCGGGCGCGTCGTCCTTGAGCCCGTCCCGGGCGTCCTGGGCGATCTCGAGCTCGTCGTCGGCGACGTAGAAGGGCGCGACGAGCGCGGGCGCCTCGGACAGCAGCGCCATCCGCGTCGAGATGAGCTCGGTGATGCTGCGCAGGCGCGCCAGCTCGCCGAGCGAGGGGTTCTCGCCGAGGACGCCGGCGGTCTGCAGGTAGGGCAGCAGGCGTCCGGCGAGGTCGTCGACGTCGAGGTCGCGGATGTACTGGCCGTTGAGCCAGTCGAGCTTCTTGAGGTCGAAGATCGGCCCGACCGTGTTGACCTTGCTCCACGCGAAGTCGCGGCTGAAGTCGGCGAAGGTGAACTTCTCGACGTCGGCGCCGTCCTCCCCCTTCGCCGGCGGGTAGGCCAGCAGGCCGAGGAAGTTGACGACCGCCTCCGGCAGGTAGCCCTGCTCGCGGAACCACGTGAGGCGCGCCCACGGGTTCTTGCGCTTGGAGATCTTGCTCTTGTTCTCGTTGCGCAGCAGCGGCATGTGGGCGAACTTCGGCGGGGTGAGGCCGAGCCACCGGTAGAGCAGGACGTGCTTGGGGGTCGAGGAGATCCACTCCTCGCCGCGCACGACGTGCGTGATGCCCATCTCGTGGTCGTCGACGACGACGGCGAGGTGGTAGGTCGGGAAGCCGTCGGCCTTGAGGATGACCTGGTCGTCGGGGCGCGGCGCCGACACGGTGCCGCGGATGACGTCCTCGAAGGTCGTCGGCGCGTCCTCGGGCACGAGCATGCGCACGACGGGGGTCTCGGTGAAGCCCTCGAGCTCGGCGCGCTCCTCGCGCGTCTTGCCCACGCACATGCGGTCGTAGCCGGTCGGCTGCTTGAGCTTCTGCTGGCCCTCGCGCATCGCCGACAGGCGCTCCGTGGAGCACCAGCAGTGGTAGGCGTGGCCGTCGGCGATGAGCCGCTCGACGTACGGGCGGTAGGTGTCGAGGCGCTCGCTCTGGCGGTAGGGCGCGTACGGGCCGCCGACGTCCGGGCCCTCGTCCCACGTCAGGCCCAGCCAGCTCAGGGTGTCGTAGAGCTGGGCCTCGCTCGTCGCGTCGAAGCGCGCTCGGTCGGTGTCCTCGACCCGCAGGACGAAGGAGCCCTCCTGCTGGCGGACGAAGGCGAGGTTGAAGAGGGCCATGTAGGCCGTGCCGACGTGCGGGTCGCCGGTGGGCGACGGGGCGACGCGGAGGCGGGGACGGCTGGGCGCGGAGGGGGTCTGCTCGGTCATGATCCCCCGAGTCTAGGGAGTCCGCCGATCAGTCGGGGTAGCGCTCCGCGAGGGCGTCGGTCATCGGGTCCCACGTGTGGCCCCACACCCCCTCGCCGAGCCCGGCGCCGACCGCCGCGCCCTCGCCGACGTCCTCCTGCCAGTCGGTGAGGTCGCCGTCGCCGAGCCCGACGAGACCGCCGACGAGACCGCCGATGCCGGCGCTCGTGCCGACGACGACGTCGCGCTCCGGGCTCGGCGGGGTGTCGAGGACGATCTGGGTGCCCGGGGCGTCGGGCAGACCGGTCGCCTGCTGCAACCCGGTGAGCCCGTCGGTGGAGACGCTGTACGCCCGCATCTGCCCGGCGCCGGCCTCGGCGAGCACGCTCGCGCCGGTCGAGCCGTCGGCGCGCATCGCTGCGGCCTCGGCGGCGGTGGTCGGGTGGATCCCTGCGGCGTCGAAGGTCACCGCGGGCTGGCCGGTGGCGAGCCCGGCGGCGGCGGCGAGCCCGCCGCCGAGGCTGTGCCCGGTGAAGGTGACCTCTCCCCCGGTCGCCGCCTGCACGTCGAGCCCGAGCTGCATCGCGGCCGTGTACTGCGGGTCGCCGGCGCCGAGGGCCTGCCGGCCGTTGGTCACCCAGTCCTCGCCCTCGACGCTGCCCTGGAAGGCGACGACGTAGCCGCCGTCCTCGGTGCGGAAGACGTAGGCCTGCGGGGTCGAGTCCGGGCCGAAGCGCGCGGGGTCGAGCCCGAGCTCGGTGAGCTCAGCGGCGCTGACCTCGGTGTACCCCTCGGGCAGCGCCGGCTGCTGGTAGCCGATGACGGGCACGCCGTGCAGCGGGTGCCTCGTGCCCTGGGCGTAGAAGGCCAGGCCCCACAGGTCCCGGTCGACGGGCTGGCCCTCGGTGCCGCGCACGTCGTCGTCGAAGGTGGACCCACCGGGCGGTGACTGGGGCGTGGGCCCCTGGGGCAGTCGTCCACCGCCGAAGGGGGCGACGGAGCCGCCTGCAGACCCGCTGGCTCTCCCGCCGACCTGCCCGCTCGCGTCCTGCTGCTCCTGGGCCTGGCGCTGCAGCTCTGCCGCCAGCGCGTCGAGCATCTGCGAGCACCGCTCGAGATCTCCTCGGGCACGCGCCCACCGGTGCGCGAAGCGCTCGAGGTCGTCTCCCTCCCAGGCGCCCTGGAGGGTGACGAGCTGGGCGCGACCGCTGTCACCGACCTGTGTCGTCTGCCGTGCCGTCGCCGTCAGCCGCGCGCTGATCTCGCGCAGGACGGCGGCGTCGGCGCCGTGCGTCAGCGTCATCGCCGCTCCTCACCCCGGGGTCGCGTGCACCGTAACCAGGGGGTGAGGGCGGGCGCGATGGGGAGGACTCCCCTGTCGTGTCAGTCCTCGGCGGCGACGAAGGGGTTGGACAGGGTCCCGATCTGGGCGATCTCGACCTCGACCCGCTGCCCGGCGACCACCCGGCCGACACCCGCGGGGGTGCCGGTGAGGATGACGTCGCCGGGCAGGAGGGTGAAGGCCTTGCTCGCGTAGGAGACGAGCTCGGCGACGCCGTGCACCATGTCCGAGCTGTGCCCGTCCTGGGCCACCTCGCCGTCGAGCGTGGTGACGATGTCGACGGACTGCGGGTCGAGGTCGGTCTCGATCCACGGCCCGAGCGGGCAGAAGGTGTCCAGGCCCTTGGCCCGGGCCCACTGCCCGTCACCGCGCTGGAGGTCGCGCGCGGTGACGTCGTTGGCGATCGTGTAGCCGAAGATCACCTTCCGCACCTCCTCGGGCTCGATGTCCTTGCACATCCGCCCGATGATCACCGCAAGCTCTCCCTCGAAGGAGACCTCTTTCGTGATCGGCGGGATGACGACGGGGTCGCCCGGGCCGACGACCGCGGTGTTCGGCACGAGGAACATCATCGGCTCGGCCGGGACCTCGTTGCCCATCTCCGCGGCGTGGTCGGCGTAGTTGCGCCCGATCCCGATGATCTTGCTGCGCGGGATCACGGGCGCGAGCAGCCGCACCTCCTCGACCGTCGTCGTCCGTCCGGTCAGCTCGATCCGCTGGTAGAGCGGGTCGCCGCTGACCTCGGCGATCTTCGTCCCGTCGCCGTCGACCAGGCCGTAGACCGGGTCATCTCCTGTGGTGTACCTCGCGATGCGCACGGGGTCACCCTAGTTCGAGGCCCTCACAGCTCGGCGACGACGGCCGTGGCCATCCGTGCGTAGCCCTCGTCCGTGGGGTGGATGTCGCCCTGGCTGCAGTAGTACGTCCAGTCGCAGATGAGCGAGACGTTGCGCGGGAGGGTGCCGAAGGACGCGCTCTTGCGCGGACGCCAGCTGTCCGTGTGGAAGTACGTCGAGACCTTCGCGACGTCGGCGCGGCCCTCGAAGGCGGCGAAGGAGACGACGCCGGTGAGCAGGTGCGAGAAGATGAGCGACTGCTTGGCGGTCTCCTGGCCGGCGGCACCCTTGACCCACTCGCCGAGGAAGACGTCGTAGTTGTCGAGCACGACGATCTGGGCGTTCGGGGCGGCGGCGCGCAGCCGGCGCACGATCTCGGCGAGGTTGGTCGTCAGCGTCGTCGTCGCCTTCTGGATGCACTCGGCGTCGACCGAGCCCGAGCGGGCGCAGGGGACGACGTCGTTGCCCCCGAGGCTGAGGGTGATGGTGCGGACGTTCGTGCGGCCCTTCATGAAGGCCTCGGCGCGCGCCATCTGGCTGCCCTCGCCGTAGTCGCAGCGCCCGCCCTTGAGGAAGGTCGTGCTCGTCTCGCCGCTGCAGCCGAAGGTGCGGATGTCGGTGTTGCGGTTCGTCGCGCGGACCGCCTTGAGGACGGCGCCGTTGTACCCGGCGCGCGGCTGGTCCTTCGTCTGCGGCTGGTAGCCCATCGAGAGGGAGTCGCCGAGGCTCATGTAGTAGCCGTAGGGGCCGGGCGGGTTGATCGGGGCCGCCGGGGCGGCCGCGCCGGTCACGCGCTCGGAGTGGGTCGGCAGCGCCTGGACGGCCCCGGCTCCGAGACCGAGGGCTGCGGCCGCCGCGACGAGCGCGGCGGTGGTCCGGGAGCGGGCGAAGGGGTGAGCACGACGCGGCATGGCGTCCTCCATCTGACAGGGGGTGGCGGCCGCGTCCTCGCAGGTCGGCGGCGGTGGCGGTGCCTCACCCTAAGCCGCGGCAGGGCGGTCCGCAGGCCGTTCCGACGGAACTACCCTGGAGGGGTGACGGCTCCCCCTTCGACCCTCGTGCCGCGGGAGCAGTGGCTCCCGCTGGCCCGGGCCCACGAGGAGGCCGTCGACGCCCTCACGGCGGGGCACCGCGAGCGCCGGGCGCGTGGCGAGAAGCACCCCGTCGAGGACTTCCTCTTCGACTACTACCGCCATCGCGTGGGTCACCTGCGCCGCTGGCACCCGGGCCACGGGGTCGTGCTCGGGGACGCACCGGAGTACCAGGGGCGCACGGGCTACGTCGTGCAGGACGGGGCCGCCGAGGTGGACCTCGACGAGGTGCTCGAGCGCCGGGGCGCGTCCGTCGAGCGCGTGCGCACCCTGCTCACGGCGACCCTCGGACGACCCGCCCACCTCGGCTGCTTCGGGATGCACGAGTGGGCGATGGTCTACCGGCTCGCGCCCGGCGAGCAGCGGCACGAGCAGCTGCCGCTGCGCCTGGGTCAGGCCGCGACCGACGAGGTCGTCGAGCGCTCCACGGTGCGGTGCAGCCACTTCGACGCGTACCGCTTCTTCACCGAGCCGGCCCGACCGCTCAACGCGCTGCGCCCGACCCGCGAGGCGCAGGTCGCGATGGAGCAGCCGGGCTGCCTCCATGCGGGGATGGACCTCTACAAGTGGTGCTTCACGCTCGCGCCGCTCGTGCCCTCCGCGCTGACGCTCGACGCCTTCCTCCTCGCCCGCGAGATCCGCGTGCTCGACATGCAGGCCAGCCCCTACGACGTCAGCGCGTTCGGCCTCGACGCCGTGGCGGTCGAGACGCCCGCGGGGCGGGCGGAGTACGCGCGGCGCCAGCGCGACTTCGCCGTGCGCTCGGACGCCCTGCGACGACGGCTGCTCGAGGCGCTGCCGGCCTGACGCCTCAACCGGCGAGGGTGAGCCCGAGGTGCAGCTCGAGGCGGTCGCGGCCGTCGGCGAGGGAGAGCCCGGTGACGCGCTCGACCCGTGAGAGCCGGGCGTAGACGCTCTGCCGGTGCAGCCCGAGGGTGCGCGCCGTCACCGCGACCGACCCGGCGGCGTCGAGGTAGGTGCGCGCCGTGCGCACGAGGTCGGGGTCGCCGGCGTCGAGCAGGGCGCGCACGCCGGGGGTGAGGGCGGCCGAGACGACCTCCGCCGCGGCCGGCCCGCCGAGCAGACGGCGCACGCCGAGGTCGGACCACCACGCGCTGACCGGACCGGTCGAGCCCTGGCCGACGGCCGCCACCGCGGCACGGGCCTGCTCCCACGACCGAGTGGCCTCGGCGAGCGGCGCCGGGTCGCCCACGCCGACGACGAGCTCGTCGGCGGGCAGGTGGCGCGAGACCGCGCGCACGGCCTGCTCGACGACGGCCTGCGCCTCGGCGCGGGCCCGCTCCTGCGGCACGGGGACGACGAGCACGCTGCGGCTGTCGCGGTCGGCGACGCCCACCCGTCGGGGCAGCCCGCCCCAGCCCTGGAGGTGCTCGGGCACGACGGACCCCCCGCGTCGCCCGACGACCGCGACGACGGCCCGCGTCGCCGGGTCGACGCCGAGGTCGTGCGCGAGGGCCCGGGCCGCGGCGTCCTCGGTGGAGCGGGTCGCGTCGAGCAGCTCGTGGACGAGACGCCCGGTCTCGCGACGGGTGACGACGAGCCGGGCGATGATCTCGCCGGCCTGCTCGGCGAGCACCTCGGCCTCGTGCACCCGCTCGGCGTTGATCTGGACCCCGTCGGGCTCGATGGCCCACAGGTAGCCCTGCACGACCCCACGCCCCCAGGCGGGCAGGCAGAGCCGGGGGTGCGTCCCGCGCTCGGGGTTGGCGGGGATGCGCACCGGCCCGCGGGCGTGGGCGATGCCGAAGCCCTCGAACCACTCGCGGGTCTGCGCGCTCGCGCCCCGCCCGAGGATCGTCTCGGTGCGCACCGGGTCGGCCGCGTCGGGCTGAGCGGCGAAGGCGAGCAGGCGGAAGCGCCTGTCCTCCAGCGTGACCGGCGCCTCGAGCAGGCCGGAGACCTCGTCGACGACGTCCTGCACGTCGGCCACGGGCGGGTCCCCCTTCGCTCTCGGCTCGGTCATCTCGTCAGACAGATGTCTGACGAGATGGACGCATCGTCAGACACGTGATGATGGCACGCCGTCCTGGACAGGCCTACCGTCGAGAGCATGACGACTCCTCCCACGACCCGGACCGCCACCGACGCCGGCTCCGAGCACGGCTCGGACCGCGCCGTCGCCGAGCTGCTCGCCCTGGCCGACGACGCCGTCGCCCTCGCCGACCGCTGGGCCGCCGCCACCGAGGCGGGGCAGACGAAGAAGGAGGCCGCGACCACCGGTCAGCTGGCCTCCCTCCTCTCCGACCAGGCCGGCCTCGACCTCGCCGTGCGCTTCGTCGACAAGGTCGTGCGCCCCGAGGACCGCGCGGTCGCCGCGAAGGAGCTCGCCTCCCTCTCCGCCTCCGACGCCGCCTTCCTCGGCACCGTCGACAAGACCCTGCTGCGCGCCGGCGCCCTCGCGGCCCGCGTCGCCCCCGGTGTCGTCGTGCCCGTCGCCCGGGCCCGCATGCGTCAGATGGTCGGCCACCTCCTCGTCGACTCGCGCGACCCCGCGCTCGGCAAGCACCTCGCGGCCGCCCGCGAGGAGGGCTTCCGGCTCAACATCAACCTCCTCGGCGAGGCCGTCCTCGGCGAGGACGAGGCGGCGACCCGCACCGAGCGCACCCGCCAGCTGCTCGAGCGCGCCGACGTCGACTACGTCTCGATCAAGGTCTCCTCGCTCGTGAGCCAGATCGTCACGTGGGACACCGAGGGCACCGTCGCGCGCTGCCTCGAGCGGCTGCGCCCGCTCTACCGCGTCGCCGCGCAGTCGAGCCCGCGCAAGTTCGTCAACCTCGACATGGAGGAGTACCGCGACCTCGACCTCACCCTCGAGGTCTTCGAGCAGATGCTCTCCGAGCCCGAGTTCGCCGACCTCGAGGCGGGCATCGTCCTGCAGGCCTACCTGCCCGACGCCCTGCCCGCGATGGAGCGGCTGATCGACTTCGCCCGTCGGCGTCGCGCAGCCGGCGGCGCCGGGATCAAGATCCGGCTCGTCAAGGGCGCGAACCTCGCCATGGAGCAGGTCGAGGCCCAGCTGCACGACTGGGAGCAGGCGCCCTACGGCAGCAAGCCCGAGGTCGACGCCAACTACCTGCGCTGCGTGGAGCGCGCCCTGCGCGAGGACGCCGTCGAGGCGGGCGTGCGCATCGGCGTCGCGAGCCACAACCTCTACGACGTCGCGAGCGCCCACCTGCTCGCCGTGCGCCGGGGCGTGAGCGCGGCCCTCGACGTCGAGATGCTCCAGGGCATGTCGCCGAGCCAGGCCCGCGCGGTGCGCGACACCGTGGGCACGGTCATCCTCTACACCCCGGTCGTCGACCCCCGTGACTTCGACGCCGCGGTCTCCTACCTCGTGCGCCGCCTCGAGGAGAACGCCTCGCCGGAGAACTTCCTCCACGCCTTCTTCGCCGAGGGCGACCCGGCCGCGATGCCCGACCAGGAGATGCGCTACCGCCGCAGCATCACCGACATCCCGGCGACCTCCGTCGGCCCGCGCCGGGTGGCGCGCCGCGCGGAGATCGGCGAGACCTTCCACGGCACCCCCGACTCCGACCCGGCCCTGCCGGTGAACCGCGAGTGGGCGGCGCGCGCCGTCGCCGCGGGCGCCCCGACCCTCACCGCGCCGCACCTCGCCTCCGTCGAGGCCGTCGACGAGGTCGTCGAGCGGGCGAAGGGGGCGCACGCCGGCTGGGCGGGGCGTCCCGCCGCCGAGCGGGCCGCAGTGCTGCGCCAGGCAGCCCGTGAGCTCGACGGCCGCCGCGAGCAGCTGCTCGCGGTCATGGCCGCCGAGGCGGGCAAGACCGCCGCCGAGGGCGACCCGGAGATCTCCGAGGCCGCGGACTTCGCCGCGTACTACGCCGACCGGGCCCTCGAGCTCGAGGACGGGCCGATGACGGACGGGGCGCGGTTCACCCCGTCGCCCGTCACGCTCGTCACCCCGCCGTGGAACTTCCCCGTCGCCATCCCGATCGGCGGCGTGCTCGCGGCGCTCGCCGCCGGGTCGGCCGTCGTCATCAAGCCGGCGCCACAGACGCCCGGGTGCGTCGAGGTCGCCGCCGAGGCGCTCCACGCCGCCGGTGTGCCCGCCGACGTGCTGCAGGTCGTGCGCACCGACGAGGACGAGGTCGGGCAGCACCTCATCGCCCACCGCGACGTCCACACCGTCGTGCTCACGGGCGCGTCCGAGACCGCCGAGCTCTTCGCGGGCTGGCGCTCGGGCCGCGAGGGCGGCGCACGCGTCTACGGCGAGACCTCGGGCAAGAACGCGCTCGTCGTCACCCCGTCGGCCGACCTCGACCTCGCGGTCGCCGACCTCGTCTCCTCCGCCTTCGGGCACGCCGGGCAGAAGTGCTCCGCTGCCTCGCTCGGCATCCTCGTCGGGTCGGTCGCGAGCTCGGAGCGCTTCCGCCGCCAGCTCGTCGACGCGGTCCGCTCGATCAAGGTCGGCTACCCCGTCGACCTGTCGACGCGCATGGGCCCGGTCATCGAGGCGCCCCAGGGCAAGCTGCTGCGGGCGCTCACCACGCTCGAGCCGGGCGAGACCTGGCTCGTCGAGCCGACGCAGCTCGACGAGTCCGGTCGGCTGTGGTCGCCGGGCCTGAAGGACGGCGTCGCGCCGGGCTCCTTCTTCCACCTCACCGAGGTCTTCGGTCCCGTGCTCGGCCTCATGCGGGCGGACTCGCTCGACGAGGCCCTGGAGCTGCAGAACGCGACGGCCTACGGCCTGACCGGCGGCATCCACAGCCTCGACGCCCAGGAGGTCCAGGAGTGGACCGAGCGGGTGGAGGTCGGCAACGCCTACGTCAACCGGCACATCACCGGCGCGATCGTCGAGCGCCAGAGCTTCGGCGGCTGGAAGTCCAGCTCGGTCGGACCGGGCGCCAAGGCCGGCGGCCCCAGCTACGTCGCCCAGCTCGGCACGTGGGCGCCGGAGGGTCTGCCGACGAAGGGGGCGAAGGTCTCCCCCGCCGTGCAGCGCACGGTGGACGGCCTCGTCCACGTCCTCGGCGATCGGGTCGACGCCGACGGTCGCGCGATGCTCGACGCCGCCCTGGCCAGCGACGCGCTCGCGTGGGAGCAGGAGATCGGGGTCGAGCACGACCGCACCGGGCTCACGGTGGAGAGCAACGTCTTCCGCTACCGCCCTGTGCCGCGCGTCGTCGTGCGCGCCGGTGCCGACGCGTCGGTCGCCGAGGTCGTGCGCCTCGTCGCCGCCGCCACCCTCACCGGCACGCCGGCCCTCGTGTCGGCGGACCCAGACCTGCGTCTGCCGGGCTCGCTCGGTCACGTGCAGGTCGTCACGGCGAGCGACGAGGACTTCGTCGCCGGGGCGGTCCAGCAGGCCGGTCCCGCCGGCCGGGTGCGCGTCGTCGGCACGACGCCCGCAGCGCTCGCCGGGCTCGCGCCGACCGCTCTCACGGTGATCGACGGCCCGGTCCTCGCCAACGGCCGCCGCGAGCTGCTCACCTTCGTGCGCGAGCAGGCGATCAGCCGCACCCGCCACCGCTTCGGTCACGTCGAGCGCCACTGACCGGCGCTCGGTGAGCACGAATCGCCGCTACCCACCCGGCGTAGCGGCGATTCGCGCTCACCCAAGCGGACAGAGCTCTTCGCTGGTCGAGGTGCGAGGGCCCTTTGCTGGTCGAGGTGCGAGGGCCCGCCAGGGCCTGAGCCTCGAGACCACTGACCCTCGCGACCCCTGCCTCAGCGGACGGGGACTTCCCCGCGCATGAGCCCGAAGGTGATGCCGTCGAGCAGCGCCTGCCAGGACGCCTCGACGATGTTCGCGGCGACGCCGATGGTCGTCCACGACGTCGTGCCGTCGCTCGTCTCGATGAGCACACGGGTGACCGCGTCGGTGCCGTGAGCGGCGTCGAGGATGCGCACCCGGTAGTCGATGAGCTCGAGCTGCTCGATCTCGGGGTACACGACGACGAGCGCCTGGCGCAGCGCCTCGTCGAGCGCGTTGACGGGCCCGTTGCCCTCGCCGGTCGCGACGATCCGCCGCCCCCCGGCGTGCACCTTGACCGTCGCCTCGGACAGCGCCTCGACGTCGGCACCACGCACGTCGGTGATCGCGCGCCACGACTCGACCTGCGCGTACTGCGTCGGCCCGGCCCCCACCTCGCGGCGCAGCAGCAGCTCGAAGCTCGCGTCCGCCGCGTCGAAGGTGTACCCGCGCTGCTCCAGCGTCTTGACCCGCGCCAGCACGCGCGCGAGCGTCTCGTCCTCCCCGTCGAGGTCGACGCCGATCTCCCGGCTCTTCAGCTCGACGGTCGCCCGTCCGGCCATGTCGGAGACGAGCATCCTCATGTCGTTGCCGACGGCCTTGGGCTCGATGTGCTGGTAGAGGTCGGGGTCGACCTTGATCGCGCTCGCGTGCAGCCCCGCCTTGTGCGCGAAGGCTCCCGCCCCGACGTAGGGCTGCCGCGAGAAGGGCGGGTGGTTCGTCACCTCGCTGATGGCGTGCGCGATGCGCGTGGCGTCCTGGAGCCGGTAGGGCTCGACGAGGTCCATGCCGAGCTTGAGCTGGAGGTTCGCGACGACGGTGACGAGGTCGGCGTTGCCGGTGCGCTCGCCGTAGCCGTTGACGGTGCCCTGCACGTGCGTCGCGCCGGCCTCGACCGCCGCCATCGTGTTCGCGACCGCGCACCCGGTGTCGTTGTGGCAGTGGATGCCCAGACGTGCCCCCGTGCTGGCGATGACGTCGGCGACGGCGTCGTGCACCTGGCCCGGCAGCATCCCGCCGTTCGTGTCGCACAGCGCGACGACCTCGGCCCCGGCGTCGGACGCGGCGCGCACGCAGGCGAGCGCGTACTCGCGGTCGAGCAGGTACCCGTCGAAGAAGTGCTCGGTGTCGACCATGACCGTGCGGCCCTGCGCGACGAGGTGGCTCACCGTGTCGGTGATCATCGCGAGGTTCTCCTCGCGCGTCGTGCGCAGCGCCCGCTCGACATGGCCGACGTGCGATTTCGCGACGAGGGTGATGACGGGGGCGCCGGAGTCGAGCAGGCCCTGCACCTGCGGGTCGCTCGCGGCGGACCCCCCGGCCTTGCGGGTCGACCCGAAGGCGGCGAGCGTCGCGGTGCGCAGGTCGAGCTCGGTCGCGGCCCGGGCGAAGAACTCGGTGTCGGTCGGGTTGGCCCCGGGCCATCCCCCTTCGACATGGGTGACGCCGAGGTCGTCGAGGTGCCGCGCGATGACGAGCTTGTCCGCGACCGAGAGGTTGATCCCCTCCTGCTGGGCGCCGTCGCGCATCGTCGTGTCGTAGACGTGGAAGTCGGTGCTCATCTGTCCTCGGTCCGTCGGCGCCCGGGGATGGGCGAAGGGGGTGATCCCGCTCGTCGCGCCGGGTCCTGGCCGGGGGTGTGGCCTGGTCCTGGTCGCCGTCTCGGGGACTCCCCTGCTCCGCCCGAGACACGCAAAAGACCCCCCGGGTGCGGGAGGTCTGCGCGACGAGCGGGGCTCGTCGCGCCTAGGTAATAAGTCGGACCGCGGTGGCGGTCGTCGTCATCTCGGGCATCACCCCAACACCATGGCACCACCACGCCGACGGCGCGCGCCGGGGTCCGCATCGTGGGCACGTGTTGGCAGGCTAGGACGCTGCCCCGTGCGTACGGGGCAGCACCGGAGTCGCCGGACCAAGGGGTCTCGTGCGCTCAGCGCAGAAGCCGCTCGAGGGTGGCGGCCACGCCGTCGTCGTCGTTGCTCGCGACGCTCTCGTCGGCGAGCGCGGCGACCGCGGGGTGCGCGTTCGCCACGGCGAAGGCCCGTCCGGCGAAGCGCAGCATCGGCAGGTCGTTCGGCATGTCGCCGAAGGCCCACACGTCATGGGCGTCGATCTCGAGCTCGGCGCACCACGCCTTGAGCGCGCTCGCCTTCGTCACCCCGGGGGCGGACATCTCGGCGAGCCCGCCCGCTCCCGAGTAGCTGAGGACGAGCCGGTCGGCGACGACCTCACCGGCCGCGACGAGGAACTCGTCGTCGGTGAGGTGCGGGTTGCGGGCGAGCAGCTTGCCCGCGCGCTCGTCGCCGAGCTCCTCGATGCGGTGGGTGCACACGAGGTCCTCGGGGTGGTCGTGGATCGCGGCGAACATCCGCTCGGCCGCCAGACCCCCGGCCCGCTCCGCCGCGAAGCCCGTGCCCGGCAGCTCGCGCCGCAGGTCGGCGACGACCTCGGCGAGCAGCTCGGGCTCGATCGTGCGCTCGGCGAAGACCCGCTGCTCGGCGACGTCGTAGCGGAAGGCGCCGTTGCCGCACACCGCGATCCCCCGCACGCCGACGACGTGGGCGAGCTCGTCGAGCCACCGGGGCGGACGGGCGGTGACGAGCACGGTCTCGACTCCCGCCGCGGCCACCGCCCGCAGCGCCCGGACGGAGCGGTCGGAGACCGTCCCGTCCGAGCGCAGCAGGGTCCCGTCGAGGTCGGTGGCGACGAGGCGGGGTCGGTGGGTCACGTCAGCGGCGGGGTCGGGCCGAGGCTCAGGCCAGCCGGGTGAGCCAGCCGCGGGTGTCCTCGGCGCGGCCGTACTGGATGTCGAGCAGTCGTGAGCGGATCGACCGGGTGACCTCGCCGCCCCCTTCGCCCGCGGTCGAGGCGGCCGAGCCGCCGTCCCACCGCAGCTCGCCGACGGGCGTGATGACTGCGGCTGTGCCGCACGCGAAGATCTCGGTGATCTCGCCGGAGGCGACGCCGTCCTTCCACTCGTCGATGGTGATCCGGTCCTCCTCGGGCTGGAGGTCGAGGTCCTTGGCGAGGGTGAGGATCGAGTCGCGGGTGATGCCCTCGAGGATCGAGCCCGTGAGCGCCGGGGTGCGCAGGCGCCCGTCCGAGGTGACGAAGAAGAGGTTCATCCCCCCGAGCTCCTCGATGTACGTGTGGGTCGCGGAGTCGAGGAAGACCGCCTGGTCGCAGCCGTGGTCGATGCCCTCGAGCTGACCGGCGAGCGAGGAGGCGTAGTTGCCGCCGCACTTCGCCGAGCCGGTGCCGCCCTCGCCAGCGCGGGCGTAGTGCTCGCTGACCCAGAGCTTGACCGGCGTGAGGCCACCGGTGAAGTACGCGCCGGCCGGGGAGGCGATGACCGAGTAGGTGACCTCGTGGGCGGGGCGCACGCCGAGGAAGGCCTCGGAGGCGTACATGAAGGGGCGCAGGTACAGGCTCGTCTCGCCGGTGCCGTAGGCGGGGACCCACGCCTCGTCGGTCTCGACGAGGGCGCGCAGCGAGCCGACGAAGTCCTCCTCGGACAGCGTCGGCAGCGCCAGGCGCTGGGCCGAGCGCGCCATGCGCGCGGCGTTGGCCTCGGGGCGGAAGGTCCACACGGACCCGTCCTCGTGGCGGTAGGCCTTCATCCCCTCGAAGACCTCCTGCGCGTAGTGCAGGACCGCGGCGGCCGGGCTCATCGCGATCGGGCCGAAGGGGTGGACGCGACCGTCGTGCCAGCCCTCGTCACGAGTCCACGTCGCCGTGACCATGTGGTCGGTGAAGTGGTTGCCGAAGCCGGGGTCGGCGAGGATCGCCTCGCGCTCGGCGTCGCTGCGGGGGGACGGGTGCTGCTCGTGGGTGTAGGACAGCGTCATCGGTGCTCCTGACGTGGGTGTGCGTCTGCTCTGGGCAGACTAGCGGCGGGGGGTGAGGGCGCCGCACCGACGTCGGGCGGAGCCCGGTCGACGAAGGGGGTGACGGGGCGCGGGCTAGAGACGAGCGGCGACGGCGTCGCCGATCTCGCTCGTGCTGCGTACTCGGTCGCCACGCTCGGCGAGGTCGGCCGCGACGGCCGCCTCGACCCGCGCGGCCTCGTCGGCGCGGCCGACGTGGGCGAGCAGGAGGGAAGCGGAGAGGATCGCGGCGGTGGGGTCGGCCATGCCCTGGCCGGCGATGTCGGGCGCCGACCCGTGGACCGGCTCGAACATGCTCGGAGCGGCCCCGGTGGGGTTGATGTTGCCGCTCGCGGCGAGGCCGATGCCGCCGGCGACGGCCGCGGCGATGTCGGTGATGATGTCGCCGAAGAGGTTGTCGGTGACGATGACGTCGAAGCGGGCCGGGTCGGTCGCGAGGAAGATCGTCGCGGCGTCGACGTGCTGGTAGGCGGTCTCGACGTCGGGGAACTCGGCGCCGACCTCCTCGACCGTGCGACGCCAGAGGTGACCGGCGTGGGTGAGCACGTTGTGCTTGTGCACGAGGGTGAGGTGCTGGCGCGGGCGCGCCTGCGCGCGGGCGAAGGCGTCACGCACGACCCGCTCGACGCCGAAGCGCGTGTTGACGCTCGTCTCGGTGGCGATCTCGTGGGGCGTGCCGACGCGCAGCGCACCGCCGTTGCCGACGTACGGGCCCTCGGTACCCTCACGGACGACGACGAAGTCGAGGCCCTTGCTCGTCACGTGGTCGGCGAGGGGGCTCGTCACTCCGGGGTAGAGCTTGGCCGGGCGCAGGTTGACGTAGTGGTCGAGCGCGAAGCGCAGCGGCAGCAGCACGCCGCGCTCGAGGACGCCGGAGGGGATGCTCGGGTCGCCGATGGCGCCGAGCAGGATCGCGTCGTGCCCGCGGATTTCCTCGACGACCGAGTCGGGGAGGGTCTCGCCGGTGGCGTGCCAGCGCCTCGCGCCGAGGTCGTAGTCGGTGGTGCTGGCGCCGACGCCGGTCGCCGAGAGCACCTTGAGCGCCTCCGCCACGACCTCCGGACCGATCCCGTCGCCCCCGATGACCGCGAGGTCGAGGGTGCCCGAGGAGGCCTGCGAAGGGGTGTCCACCTGCGTCTGCGTCATGCCCCCGAGGCTACGACGCAGTCCCGTGATGTGGACACCGTGTCCCACATAGCGGTCCAGCACGTGGCGGCCTCGAGGCTCGCTGGCGCTCGCACCTCGACCAGCGAGGCGGGGGTCAGTCGACGAGGCGGGCGGCGCCCTTGTCGGCGGACTGGGCGAACTTCGCGAAGATCTTCAGCGCCGGGGAGACGGGGCGGTCGCGGTCGACCGGGGTCCACCCCTTCGTGTCCTGCTCCTCGCGCCGGGCGGCGAGCTCCTCGTCGTCGACGAGCAGCTGGACCCGGCGGTTCGGGATGTCGAACTCGATGACGTCGCCGTCGCGGACCAGCCCGATGGCGCCGCCGGCAGCGGCCTCCGGCGAGACGTGGCCGACGGAGAGCCCCGAGGAGCCGCCGGAGAAGCGGCCGTCGGTGATGAGCGCGCACTTCGGGCCCAGGCCCACGCCCTTGAGGTACGAGGTCGGGTAGAGCATCTCCTGCATGCCCGGACCCCCCTTCGGGCCCTCGTAGCGCACGACGACGACGTCGCCGGCCTGCACGCCGCCGGAGAGGATCATCGACACCGCGTCCTCCTGGCTCTCGGCGACGCGCGCCGGCCCGGAGAAGCTCCACTGGTGCTCGGGCACACCGGCGGTCTTGACGATGCAGCCGTCGGGGGCGAGGTTGCCGTGGAGGACGGCCAGGCCCCCTTCGCTGGTGAAGGCGTGCTCGACGGAGCGGATGCACCCGCCCTCGCCGTCGGTGTCCAGGCTCGTCCACCGGTTCGTCGAGCTGAAGGCCTCGGTCGTGCGCACACCACCCGGAGCGGCGTGGAAGAGCTCGGTCGCCTTCGCCGTCGCGGCCCCGCTGCGGATGTCCCAGTCGGAGAGCCACTGCTCGAGCGAGGGCGAGTGGACCGCGCGGACCTCGGTCTCGAGCATGCCGCCGCGGTGCAGCTCGCCGAGGATGGCGCTCACGCCGCCGGCGCGGTGCACGTCCTCCATGTAGTAGTCGGTGCTGTTCGGGGCGACCTTGACCAGGCACGGCGTGACCCGCGACAGCGCGTCGATGTCGTGCTGGTCGAAGTCGACGCCGGCCTCCTGCGCCGCGGCGAGCAGGTGCAGGATCGTGTTCGTCGAGCCGCCCATGGCGATGTCGAGCCGCATCGCGTTGGCGAAGGCGGGCTTGCCGGCGATCGAGCGCGGCAGGACCGACTCGTCGTCGCCGTCGTAGTAGTCGCGGCACAGGTCGACGACGAGGCGACCGGCGTCCAGGAAGAGCTCGCGGCGGGCCGCGGAGGTCGCCAGCGTCGAGCCGTTGCCGGGCAGCGAGAGCCCGAGCGCCTCGGTGAGGCAGTTCATCGAGTTCGCCGTGAACATCCCCGAGCACGACCCGCACGTCGGGCAGGCGGACTGCTCGATCTGGGTGATCTCCTCGTCGGAGACGGTGTCGTCGACCGACTTGATCATCGCGTCGATGAGGTCGAGACGCGTCGCGACCTCGCCGTCCTCGCCGATGACGGCCTTGCCGGCCTCCATCGGGCCGCCGGAGACGAAGACCGTCGGGATGTTGAGCCGCAGGGCGGCGAGCAGCATGCCGGGCGTGATCTTGTCGCAGTTGCTGATGCACACGAGGGCGTCGGCGCAGTGCGCGTTGACCATGTACTCGACGGAGTCGGCGATCACCTCACGGCTGGGCAGGCTGTAGAGCATGCCGGCGTGACCCATGGCGATGCCGTCGTCGACGGCGATGGTGTTGAACTCCTTGCCCACTCCCCCGGCCTCGGTGATGGCGCCGGCGACGAGCTGGCCCATGTCCTTGAGGTGCACGTGCCCGGGCACGAACTGGGTGAAGGAGTTGGCGATCGCGACGATCGGCTTGCCGAAGTCGCCCTCGCCCATGCCGGTCGCGCGCCACAGCGCGCGGGCTCCCGCCATGTTGCGGCCGTGGGTCGTGGTGCGGGATCGCAGCTGGGGCATGTCGTCAAACCTAGTTCTCGTCGTGCGGTGGGCGAAGGGGTGTCCCGTCGAGCGGGCGAAGGGGTGACCCGTCGAGCGGGCGGAGACGGGAGCAGCCGCCACGGGATCCGTGGCGGCTGCGTCGTCGCGAGGGGGGCAGGCTCAGTCGTCGCTGCCCTGGTCGCGGCGGTCCATGCTCTCCTGCAGCGCGCGGCGCGCCTGCGTGGCCTCGTCACTCATGACGTGCTCCTGACGGTGGTGCGTACGTGGGCGGCGACGGCGCGGTCCCCGGTGGGGGTGCGCGGACGTGGGATGTGCGGGGTCTCCGCCGGCCCGGTCACGTCGCCTGCGTCGAGGCTACGCCTGCGATGTCCACGTCGTGGACCCCGTGTCCAGCAGGTGGACGTGACGGTCGTCTCGTCGTGACGCGGTCAGCGAGCGCGGCGGCGCAGCGCACGGCCGGCGAGCACGACGGCCACCGCGACGACGACGGCCCCGAGGAGCCACCACGAGCCCCGACCGAGCGCTGCCTCGATGACCGCGAAGCCGATCGTCGTGTAGACCGTCGCCCACAGGGTCGCACCGACGACGAGCGCCGGCGCGAAGCGGGACAGCGGCATCCGCATCGCCCCCGCGCTGAGGTTGATCGCGCTCTGCAGCCCGACGGTGAGGAAGCCCAGGCTCACGGCCGGCGGGCCGACCCGGCGCACGAGACGCTCGGCCCGCGCCATCGTCGGGCCCGGCCGGTCGGCGCCGGAGCGGCGCGCAGCCGCCGAGCGGGCACCCCGACCGATGGCGTAGGTGGCCGACCCGCGCACCAGGGCCGCGACGAGGAGGACGACGAAGGCCAGGCCCACGGGCCAGTCGCGCATCATCTCCTCCACCCGGCCACGGTACGTCGTGGGCTCGGGCATGCTGACGGGCATGCGCGTCGTCGTCACCGGAGGGCTCGGCGCCCTCGGCAGCCAGGTCGTCCACCACCTCGAGCAGGACGGCCACGAGACCGTCGTCGCCAGCCGGCGCACCGGCGTCGACCTCGAGGCCGGCACCGGTCTCGACCCCCTCCTCTCGGGCGCGGAGGCGGTGGTCCACACCGCCGACACGACGAGCCCGCGGCGGTGGCGCTCGATGACGGTCGGCGGGACGCGGGCGGTGCTCGACGCGGCCCGCCGGGCGGGCACCCCGCACGTCGTGACGATCTCGATCGTCGGCTGCGAGCGGGTGCCCTACCCGTACTACCGGGCCAAGCGCACGGCCGACGAGCTCGTCCTCGCCTCCGGCCTGCCCGCGACGGTCGTGCGGGCGACGCAGTTCCACCCCTTCGCCGCTCAGATCGGGCGCGCGCTGCGCCTCGGGCCGCTCGCGCTCGGCGTGCGCGGGATGCGGGTGCAGCCCGTGGAGCTGTCGTGGGTCGGGCGGCGGATGGCGCAGCTGGCGACCGGGGAGGTCCCGGACGGCCCGCGGCCGGGCCCCGACCTCGCCGGTCCCGACGTGCTCGACCTCGGCGAGATCGAGCGGCTGCTCGCCGCGCACGACGGGCGACGTCCGCCCCGGCTCCTCGCGCTGCCGCCCCTCGGGGCGACGATGCGCGCCTTCGGGCCGCAGGGCGGCATCCTCGCCGGCCCGGGCGCCGAGGTGGGCGGCACCCCCTTCGCGACCTGGCTCGCCGCGCAGCCCCGCTGACTCCCCCGTGACGCGCTACCGCCCCGTACCGGTCGTCATCACGACCAGTACGGGGCGGTAGCCGGCGTCGTCGGCGGCGCCGAAGGGGGTCAGCGCGCGGCCGAGCCCTCCGTGTAGTCGTCGTCGCTCTGCTTCCACGCGAAGTGGGCGCGCAGGTCCTTGCCGGTGGCCTCGATGGGGTGACCGGCCTCCTGCTCGCGCAGGCGGGCGAACTCGACGGCGCCCTTGTCCTGGTCGTCGATGAAGCGCTGGGCGAAGGTGCCGTCCTGGATGTCGGCGAGGATGCCGCGCATCGACTCCTTGACCCGGTCGTCGACGACGCGCGGGCCCGAGACGTAGTCGCCGTACTCGGCGGTGTCGGAGATCGACCAGCGCTGCTTGGCGATGCCGCCCTCCCACATGAGGTCGACGATGAGCTTGAGCTCGTGGAGCACCTCGAAGTAGGCGATCTCCGGCTGGTAGCCCGCCTCGGTGAGGGTCTCGAAGCCGGCCTGCACGAGGTGGCTCATGCCACCGCAGAGCACGGCCTGCTCGCCGAAGAGGTCGGTCTCGGTCTCCTCGGTGAAGGTCGTCTTGATGACGCCGGCGCGGGTGCCGCCGATGCCCTTCGCGTAGGACTTCGCGAGGTCCCAGGCGCTGCCCGAGGCGTCCTGCTCGACGGCGATGATGTCGGGGATGCCGCGGCCGGCGACGTACTCACGACGCACGGTGTGGCCCGGCGCCTTGGGCGCGACGAGGATGACGTCGACCCCCTTCGGCGGCTGGATGTAGCCGAAGCGGATGTTGAAGCCGTGGCCGAAGACGAGGGCGTCGCCCTCGGTCAGGCCCGGCTCGATGTCCTGCGCGTAGACGTGACGCTGCACCTGGTCGGGGGTGAGGATGACGATGACGTCGGCCTCCTCCACCGCCTCGGCCGGGGTGACGACCCGCAGGCCCTCGTCCTGCGCCTTGGCGCGGCTCTTGCTGCCCTCCTGGAGGCCGACGCGGACGTCGACGCCGGAGTCGCGCAGGTTGAGCGCGTGGGCGTGGCCCTGCGAGCCGTAGCCGATGACGGCCACCTTGCGCCCCTGGATGATCGACAGGTCCGCGTCGTCGTCGTAGTACATCTCGGCCATTGGTGGGCCTCTCCTTCAGCTTCGGTGTGGTTCGGTCTGGGATGCCGGTGACGGGCTGGGCCCGTCACCCGATGGGTCAGTGACGCCTGGTGATCAGTGACGCCCGCCGCGGTCGGTGATCGAGCGTCCACCACGGCCGATGGCGACCATGCCGGACTTGACGATCTCCTTGACGCCGTACGGGTCGAGGATCTCGAGCATCGCGCGGTGCTTCTCGGCGTTGCCCGTCGACTCGATGGTCAGGGCGTCGGCGGTGACGTCGAGGATGCGCGCCTTGAAGAGCTGGGTGGTCTCGAGGATCGCGCTGCGACTGCTCGCGTCCGCGCGGACCTTGACGAGGAGCAGCTCGCGGTCGACGGAGGCGAGCGGGTCGAGCTCGACGACCTTGAGCACCTCGACGAGCTTGTTGAGCTGCTTGGTCACCTGCTCCAGCGGCAGCTGCTCGACCTCGACGACGACGGTCATCCGCGACACGTCGGGCTGCTCGGTCGGGCCGACGGCGAGGCTGTCGATGTTGAAGCCGCGCCGCGAGAAGAGCGCGGAGATGCGGGCGAGGACGCCGGGCTTGTCCTGGACGAGGACCGACAGGGTGTGCTTGCTGCTCATGCTCGGCTCCTCACGCGTCCTGGTCGGCGGCGGCGGTCTGGCTGCTGTGGTCGGCGTCGGTCGACTGCTCGACGGCGTCGGAGTCCTCGCGGTCCCACTGGGGCGCGGCGTCGCGGGCGATCTGGATCGCGTCGTTGCTCACCCCGGCGGGCACCATCGGCCACACCATCGCGTCGCGCTCGACGACGAAGTCGACGACGACCGGGCGGTCGTTGATCGCCATCGCCTGGCGGATCGTCTCCTCGACGTCCTCCGGGCGCTCGCAGCGCAGCCCGACGCAGCCGTAGGCGTCGGCGAGCTTGACGAAGTCGGGCACCCGGCTGCCGACCGAGGTGTGCAGGTCGGTGTTGGAGTAGCGCTTGTCGTAGAAGAGCGACTGCCACTGCCGGACCATGCCCAGACTCGAGTTGTTGATGATCGCGACCTTGATCGGGATGTCGTTGATGACGCAGGTCGCGAGCTCCTGGTTGGTCATCTGGAAGCAGCCGTCGCCGTCGATCGCCCACACGACGCGGTCGGGCTGGCCGACCTTCGCGCCCATGGCCGCCGGCACGGAGTAGCCCATCGTCCCGGCGCCGCCGGAGTTGAGCCAGCTGCCGGGGCGCTCGTAGTCGATGAACTGAGCGGCCCACATCTGGTGCTGGCCCACGCCCGCGGCGTAGACGGCCTCGGGGCCGGCGATGCGCCCGATCGTCTCGATGACGAGCTGGGGGGCGAGGGCGCCCGGGTCCTCGCTCGGGGTGTAGCCGACCGGGTAGCTGCGCGCCCAGCCCTGGGTGCGGCGCACCCAGCCCGACAGGTCGGGGCGGGGGGCCTCGGAGGCGGCGACGGCGGCGGTGAGCTCGGCGATGATCGCCTTCGCGTCACCGACGATCGGCACGTCGGCGATCCGGTTCTTGCCGATCTCGGCCGGGTCGATGTCGGCGTGGATGACCTTCGCGTCCGGGGCGAAGGAGCTCAGCTGGCCGGTGACCCGGTCGTCGAAGCGGGCGCCGAGGGTGATGAGCAGGTCGGCGCGCTGGAGCGCGGTCACCGCGGCGACCGACCCGTGCATGCCCGGCATGCCGAGGTGCAGCGGGTGCTGGTCGGGGAAGGCGCCGCGCGCCATGAGGGTCGTGACGACGGGGATGCCGGTCGCCTCGACGAGCGCGGCGAGCTCCTCGTGGGCCCCGGCGCGGATGACGCCGCCGCCGACGTAGAGCACGGGCTGGCGGCTGGCCGCGATGAGCTTGGCCGCCTCGCGGATCTGCTTCGCGTGCGGCTTGGTCACCGGGTGGTAGCCGGGCAGGTCGACCTGCGGGGGCCAGGCGAAGGTGGTGCGGGCCTGCAGGGCGTCCTTGGCGATGTCGACGAGGACCGGGCCGGGTCGGCCGGTGCTCGCGACGTGGAAGGCCTCGGCGATGACGCGCGGGATCTCCGCGGCGTCGGTCACGAGGTAGTTGTGCTTGGTGATCGGCATGGTGATGCCGCGGATGTCGGCCTCCTGGAAGGCGTCCGTCCCGATCGCGGCCGAGGCCACCTGACCGGTGATGGCGACCATCGGCACGGAGTCCATGTAGGCGTCGGCGATGGCCGTGACGAGGTTCGTCGCGCCCGGGCCGGAGGTGGCCATGCACACGCCGACCTTGCCGGTCGCGGTGGCGTAGCCCTCGGCGGCGTGGCCGGCGCCCTGCTCGTGGCGCACGAGGATGTGGCGGACCTTCACCGAGTCCATGAGCGGGTCGTAGGCCGGGAGGATCGCACCGCCGGGGATGCCGAAGACGACCTCCGCACCGACCGACTCGAGCGAGAGCACGAGGCTCTGGGCGCCCGTCACCGGGACGGGGGCAGGGGGGTGCGCGGCCTGCGCCTGACGAGCGATGCTCGCCGGGCTGGGTGCAGGCGGCGTCGACGACTGGGTCGCGCTGTCGCTCACGGCTTGGCTCCACTTCTCGTGTCGGTCCGGACCATCATCCGCCCCATGAAAAAACCCTCCAGTCCTGGGGCGAGGACATGAAGGGCGCGCGCTGCGGTCGAGCGAGTCGCTCAGGCAGCGCGCCGGTGAAGTACGAGGGTGATGGCCACGGGAGCACTGTCCTCCCGGCCTCGCCGCGGTGTCAAACTTCGAGACAGCGGGGACCACATCGTGGACAGTTGCCGGAGCGAAGGGAGACCCGTCGCGGGTCAAGAGGTCTCGAGGCTCCTCGCTGCGCTCGTCGCGCCTCGACCAGCACGAGCGCTCGACCCGATAACCGGGTGACAGGGGCGGGCGGGTGCGCGAGCCTTCGGGGATGGACGCCTCACCCACCCTCGACATCGCCCTGCCCGAGGGCCTCGCCGCCCGCCCCTTCACCGCGGCGGACGTCTCCCCCTTCGTCACGCTCGTCCGGGCGACCGAGGCGCTCGACGCCGGCGAGGCGCTCATCGAGGACGCGGACGTCTCGGCCGAGTGGCGCGGGCCGAGCCTCGACCTCGCGCGCCGCTCGATCGGGGTCTACCGCGGCGAGACGCTCGTCGCCGGGGGCTTCCTGCGGCCGAGCGACACCGGCCTGCTCGCCGTGCACCCCGACCACCGCGGTCAGGGCATCGGGACCGCCCTGCTCGCCTGGGCCCGTCGCACGGTGGCGCGCGACGGCGGCACCACCCACGGGCAGAGCGTGCCCGTGGGCAGCACCGCCGAGGAGCTCCTCGTCGACGCGGGCGGGCGGGCGACCTACGACGCGTGGATCCTCGAGCTGCCCGCCGACAGCCCGGTACCCACGGGGGTGCCGAGCGGCTACGAGCTCGGGCTGGCCCGGGCCGAGGAGCTGCCCGACGTGCACCGGGTCGTCGAGACCGCCTTCGGCGAGTGGGAGGGGCGCCGGCCGGTCGGCTACGAGGACTGGCGCGCCTCCTTCGTCGAGCGCGACGACGCCGCGCCGTGGCACCTGCAGGTGGCGCGCGACGGGTCCGGCCAGGTGGTCGGCGTCGCGATCGTCACGGGGGCCGAGGGCGACGTCGCCTTCGTCCACGAGCTCGCCGTCGACCGCGAGCACCGCGGGCGCGGTCTCGGCGCGGCGCTGCTCGGGGTGGCCTACGCCACCGGCCGTGAGCGCGGGCTCCCCGTCGGGCAGCTGTCGACCGACTCGCGCACCGGGGCGCTCGGCCTCTACGAGCACATCGGGATGCACGTCACCTCGACGTGGCGTCACCTCGAGCTCGACGCCGGCTGACCCGCCACGCGCAGCAGCGGCGGCCGACCGTGAGGTCGACCGCCGCTGCTCGTCAGGTCACGCAGACCGTCGCGTCGATGCGTTGCTCAGTAGTAGCGCGTCGTGCACAGGTAGATGCGGGTCTTGACCGTGCCGGCCGAGGAGCTGCCCTGGGCCTGGCGCTGGGCCTCGCGGACGGCAGGCCACTTCGCGAAGTCCGTGCCGTAGCCGTAGCGGACCGGACGGTTCTTGCTGTCGTACTTCACCGCGACGGCGGCGCAGCCGTTGCGGACGGCGACGATGTTCTTGCAGTAGCCGTCGTTGCTCGAGTACTGCGTGTTCTTCTTGCAACGGTTGAGCGCGTACTGCTTCGCCAGGGTCGAGCTGCCGTAGTCGTTGATGTAGCCGACGTCGAGCGTGCGGGTGTTCATCGCGATCGCGCCGTAGTAGACGCGGCGGCTCTCGTCGCTCGGCGCCGAGGTGGAGGGCAGGGCGGTCGCGGCGGTCAGGCCCACGGCGGCGAGGGCGACAGCAGCGCCCCGGATCATCGTCTTCATGTTCACTTTCTTCCCCTGTGACGTGGTGCGGCCGGTCGCCGCACACGGAGGCTATCGGCTGGGGGGCCTGGCGACGACGGGGAGCACTCCCCGCTCGTCACGGGGTGCGGAAGTCCTCGAGGGAGGCGGCGCCGAAGCTGAGGTCGCTCCACTGCCCCTGGTAGCGCAGCACCGCCGCAGCACCGGGCGGGAAGCCGAGCGAGAGCGCCTCGTGCGCCGCGTCGGCACCCTCGCCGTCGGCGAGCAGGCTCACCGCGGCCGGCACGGTCGGCGCGTGACCGACGACGAGGACGAGCTCGGCGTCGGGTGTCGACTCACGCAGCACCTGCAGGACGTCGTCGACCTCGCCCTCGTAGAGCCGCCGCTCGACCTGCACCTCGGCCTCGGCGCAGCCGCCGCAGGCGATCGCCTCGACGGTCTGCCGGGCGCGGGCGGCCGGCGAGGTGATGACCTCGTCGCACCCCATGCCGTGCGCCCGCAGCCAGCGCCCGAAGTCCTCGGCGCGCTCCTGCCCCTGCTCGGTGAGGGCCCGCTCGGCGTCCTGGCCTCCTGGCGGGGCAGCGGCCGCCTCGGCGTGACGCACCAGCACGATCGTCTTGGACTCCGCTGCCCGTGTCATGGCGCTAGTCAACTCTCATCGGGGCCTGCTCGCCAGGGTCAGCCGTGCCCCACGACGTTGATCGGGTCCTCACCGGCGCCGAGAGCGCGCAGCTGCTCGCGCAGCAGACGCACCCCGCGGGGCCGGAAGGCGGTGCTCATCCCACCGACGTGCGGCGTGACGAGCACGCCCGGCGCGGACCACAGCGGGTGGTCGGCGGGCAGCGGCTCGGGGTCGGTGACGTCGAGCGCGAAGGAGATCCTCCCTGCGTGGCGCAGCACCGCGTCGGTGTCGAGGACGGGTCCGCGGGCGACGTTGACGACGAGCGCGCCGTCCGGCAGCGCGCCGAGCAGCTCGTCACCGAGCAGCCCCGCCGTGGCGTCGGTCAGCGGCACGATGACGACGACGACGTCGTGCTGCGGCAGCAGCTCGGGCAGCTCGTCGACGCCGTGGACGCTGTCGACGAGGTCGTCGCCGGCGCGGGCCCGGGAGGCCACCGCGGTGACCGAGACCTCGAAGGGGGCGAGCCGCCGGGTGATCGCGCGGCCGATCGAGCCGTAGCCGAGGAGCAGGACCCGGCTGTCGGCGAGCGAGCGGCGCTCGCGGCGGTGGGCGGTCCAGCTGCCGCTCGTCATGTCGCGGGCCGCGTCGTCGATGCCGCGCAGGGAGGCCAGGGCCAGACCCACGGCCAGCTCCGCGGTCGAGTCGTCGTGGACCCCCGCGCCGTTGGCCAGCGCCACCCCCTTCGGCAGGACGGGAAGGACGTCCTCGTACCCGGCGGAGAAGAGCTGGACGAGGCGGACCGACGGCTTCTGCGCGACCGGCTCGACGCTGCGCGCGCCGCCCATGTACGGCGCGACGAAGACCTCGACGTCCTCGTCGGGCACCGGGCCCTCCGGGTCCCAGACGACGGGCGTGATCCCGTCGACCGGGCCGACGTCGTCGAGCCAGGACTGGTCGGGGAAGGAGACGGTCACCATGGCGGCGAGTCTAGGTTGAGTACTTCTGCTCATGGACAGCGCGGGCCTGTGGTGGGTCCCTATGAGGACGGCGCTGGAGCCGTCGGCGCCGACGAGCACGAGAGCAGGGACCCATCATGCACCGACAGCGTCATCTCGCCCGCTCCGCGGCCGTCCTCGCAGGGGCGGCCCTCCTCGCCGCGGCGAGCGCCGTGCCGAGCAGCGCCGCCCCGGACCCGCGGGGCGCCGGGCGCGACATCACCCCGACGACCGACCACCGCTACGCGACGAGCTGGGTCGTGCTCGGCGGGGGCTTCCAGAACGAGTTCGGCCCGCCGATCCGGGGCAACCGCCACCAGGTCAGGCTGACGACGGACAACGGCGTCGTCAGCGGGTCGATGCGCTCCTACTACTGCCCGGCCGGCGCGAGCGTCAGCCCGACGTGGGCGTCGTCGCGGTGCGTGCACCGTCAGACGATGACCTTCGAGAACTTCGAGCGGCAGAAGGTCGGCCGGGTCAGCTCGACCGGCCTCTCTGCGAAGCAAGAGGGCCTCATCGTCGGGCGCCGCGGCACCGATCGCTGGCCGATCGAGCCGGACTTCACCCTCTACGCCAGCGGACCGGTGACCGACGACGGCGACGGGACCTTCTACTCCTTCTGGCGCGAGGCGACCGTCTCCGGCTCGTTGTCCGGGCGCCCGATCCTCACCGGCGCGAAGCAGGAGGGCTACATCGGCGGCTACGGACCGGCCTGACCGCGAGGACGCGCGAAGGGGGCCGCCCGGGTGATCCCGGGCGGCCCCCTTCGGGCGCTGCGTCGCTCAGGCGCCGAGGCGGGCGAGGATGATCTCGCGGGCCCGGCCGGCGTCGGCCTGACCCCGCATCTCCTTCATCACCTGGCCGATGAGCGCGCCGGCGGCCTGCACCTTGCCGGCGCGGATCTTGTCGGCGATGTCGGGGTTGGCGGCGATGACGGTGTCGACGGCCGCCTCGAGCGCACCGTCGTCCTGGACGAGCTCGAGGCCCCGGGCGTCGGCGACCTGGGTCGGTCCCCCTTCGCCGTCGAGGACGCCCTCGAGGACCTGTCGGGCCATCTTGTCGTTGAGGCGACCGGAGGCGACGAGCGACTCGAGCTCGGCGACGTGCGCCGGGAGCAGACCGACCTGACCGGCGTAGGTCACGAGGTCGACCCCCTCGCCGTTGGCCCGGCGGGACGGCTCGCCGAGCCACCACTTGCGGGCCGCCTGCGGGGTCGCACCCGCCGCGACGGTCGCCTCGACGATCTCGAGCGCGCCGGCGTTGAGGACGTCGCGCATCTCGAGGTCGGAGTAGCCCCACTGCTCCTGCAGGCGCTTCCGGCGCTGGGCCGGCGGCTCGGGCAGGGTGCCGCGCAGCTGCTCGACCCACGCGTCGTCGGGGGCGACGGGCACGAGGTCGGGCTCGGGGAAGTAGCGGTAGTCCTCGGCGTCGGACTTCTCGCGGCCCGAGGTCGTCATGCCGGTGTCCTCGTGCCAGTGACGCGTCTCCTGCACGATCGAGCCGCCGGACTCGAGCACCGCCGCGTGGCGGCAGATCTCGTACCGCACGGCGCGCTCGACGGAGCGCAGAGAGTTGACGTTCTTGGTCTCCGAGCGGGTGCCCAGCGGCACGGCGAGCTGCTCGGGCGAGCGGGCGTCGTCGCCGGCCTTCGCGCGCAGCGAGAGGTTGACGTCGCAGCGCATCGAGCCCTGCTCCATCTTCACGTCCGAGACGTCGAGGGCGCGCAGGAGGTCGCGCAGCGCGGCGACGTAGGCGCGGGCCACCTCGGGCGCGCGCTCCCCCGCACCGACGAGCGGCTTGGTGACGATCTCGATGAGGGGGATGCCGGCGCGGTTGTAGTCGACGAGCGAGTACTCGGCGCCGTGGATGCGGCCGGTGGAGCCGCCGACGTGCCAGCTCTTGCCGGTGTCCTCCTCCATGTGCGCGCGCTCGATCTCGACGCGGTAGACCTCGCCCCCGTCGAGCTCGACGTCGAGGTAGCCGTCGAAGCAGATCGGCTCGTCGTACTGCGAGGTCTGGAAGTTCTTCGGCATGTCCGGGTAGAAGTAGTTCTTCCGGGCGAAACGGCTCCACGGCGCGATGGAGCAGTGCAGCGCCAGACCGATCCGGATCGCCGACTCGACGGCCGTGGCGTTGACGACCGGCAGGGCGCCGGGCAGGCCGAGGCAGACCGGGCAGACCTGGGTGTTGGGCTCGGCGCCGAAGGTCGTCGCGCAGCCGCAGAACATCTTCGTCGCGGTGCCGAGCTCGACGTGGACCTCGAGGCCCATGACCGGGTCGTAGACGCCGAGGGCCTCGTCGTAGCCGAGGACGGCGTCGGCGCGGGTGGTGCTCATCTCAGGCTCCCTGGGTGGTGGTCGTGCCGGTCAGGGCCGGGGCGCGGTCGAGGAGGTGGCCGCCCCACTGCGCGACGAGACGCTGCTCGAGCGCGGCCCCGACGGAGTAGAGGCGGTCGTCGGCCATGGCGGGCGCGAGCACCTGGAGACCGGCGGGCAGGCCGTCCTCGTCGGCCAGGCCGCTCGGCAGGGACATGCCCGGCAGACCGGCGAGGTTGGCCGGGATCGTCGCGATGTCGCCGCGGTACATCGCCATCGGGTCGTCGGTCTTCTCGCCGAAGCGGAAGGCCGTCGTCGGGGCGGTGGGGCTGACGAGGACGTCGGCGCTCTCGAAGGCCTTTGCGAAGTCGTCGGCGATGAGGCGGCGCACCTTCTGGGCGCTGCCGTAGTACGCGTCGTAGTAGCCCGAGGACAGGGCGTAGGTGCCCAGGATGATGCGGCGCTTGACCTCGTCGCCGAAGCCCGCGTCCCGGCTGGCGGCCATGACCTGCTCGGCGGAGGGGGCCTCGACGCCCTTCGGGCCGACGCGCAGGCCGTAGCGCATGGCGTCGAACTTCGCGAGGTTGCTGCTCGCCTCGCTCGGGAGGATGAGGTAGTAGGCGGCGAGCGCGTAGGTGAAGCTCGGGCACGAGACCTCGACGACCTCGGCGCCGGCGTCGACGAGGTGCTGGACGGCCTCGTCGAAGCGGGCCTGCACACCGGGCTGGAAGCCCTCGCCGGTGAGCTCGCGGATGATGCCGATGCGCATGCCGGAGACGTCGGCGCGCTCGGCGGCGGCGACGACCGCGGGCACCGGGGCGTCGATCGACGTCGAGTCCATCGGGTCGTGGCCGGCCATGACCTCGTGGAGCAGCGCGGTGTCGAGGACGGTGCGGGCGCACGGACCGGCCTGGTCGAGCGAGGAGGCGAGCGCGACGAGGCCGTAGCGCGAGACCCCGCCGTACGTCGGCTTGACCCCCACGCTGCCGGTGACGGCGGCCGGCTGGCGGATCGAGCCACCGGTGTCGGTGCCCGTCGCGAGCGGCGCCTGGAAGGAGGCGACGACGGCGCTCGAGCCACCGCCGGACCCGCCGGGCACGCGCTCGAGGTCCCAGGGGTTGCGGGTGACGCCGTACGCGGAGTGCTCCGTCGACGAGCCCATCGCGAACTCGTCCATGTTCGTCTTGCCGAGGATCGGCAGGCCCGCGTCCTTGAGGCGGCGCACGACGGTCGCGTCGTACGGCGGCTCCCAGCCCTCGAGCATCCGGCTGCCGCACGTCGTCGGCATGCCGATGGTCGTCATGACGTCCTTGACCGCGATCGGGACGCCGGCGAGACGGTGGAGGGTCTCCCCCTTCGCCCGGCGGTCGTCGACCTGCTGGGCCTGCTCCATCGCCACCGCGCCGGCGACGTGGAGGTAGGCGTGCACCGACTCGTCGACGGCGTCGATGCGGTCGAGGTGGGCACGGGTCGCCTCGACGGAGGAGATCTCTCCGGAGGCGAGGGAGTCGGCCAGGGCGGCGGCGGTCAGCCGGGTGATGTCGCTCAAGTTCGGTCCTTCGGGGCGGGTGTCGCGGCGGGCTCGGGGTGCGAAGGGGGCGTGGCCGCCCCCGTCGGCGGCGCTCAGTCCTCGGTGAGGATGCGCGGGACGGAGAAGCGCTGCTCCTCGGCCAGCGGGGCGGCGGCGAGCGCCTGCTCCGGCGTGAGGGAGGGGCGGACCTCGTCGGGGCGGGTGACGTTGACGAGCGGCATGGGGTGGCTCATCGGCTCGACGCCCTCGGTGGGCGCCTGCTGCACCTGCGCGACGTGGCTGAGCACGGTGTCGAGGTCGCTGACGAGCCGGTCCAGCTCCTGCGGCTCGAGCTCGATCCGGGCCAGGGAGGCGAGGTGGGCGACGTCGTCGCGGGTGAGGTCGGACATGGCCGCCAGTCTACGGACCGCTGCGGCTGGCCCGTCCACCTCCCGGCCGCCCCCGACCCGGGGCCGGGACGACGTGGCCGTGGCCCCCTTCGCCGTGCCGCGACCGGGCAGCCCGGTCGTGACCGGGCAACCCCGGGCCGACCGAGACATACCTCGGCCCACGAAGGGTTGCCCGGTCACCGCTGGGCTTCCCGGTGGACGCAGGCGGTCAGAGGATGGGGACGCGACGGCGGGTGGCGGCGACCGGGGCGGGGTCGAGATCGGCGACGAGCATCCCCGGGGCGGCGTCGAGCCGGGAGCGGACCGCGCCGGTCGGGTCGGCGAGGACCGAGCGCCCGATGCCGAAGGGGCCGTCGCCGGACTGCGGGGTCCAGGCCTGGCCGACGCCGAGGAGCCAGGCCTGCGCGTCGTGGGCGCGGGCCTGGGTGAGCAGGTCCCATTGGTCGGCCTTGCCGGGGCCGTCGCCCCATGACGCCGGCAGGACGACGAGCTCGCTGCCGCGTCGGCCGAGCTCGGTGAAGTGGTCGGCGAAGCGCACGTCGAAGCAGGTCGCCAGCCCGACGGTCCAGCCGTCGACCTGCGCCGTGACGACGGCGTCCCCCGCGGCGACGGTGTCGGACTCGCGGGAGTCGAAGGCGTCGAAGAGGTGGATCTTGCGATAGCTCGTCTCCTCGACCCCGGCGCCGGTGAGCAGGAGCGTGTTGTGCACCCGGTGCCGCACCTGGCCGTCGACCTCGACGTCGTCGGCGGGGGTGAAGAGCCCGACGACCGCGACGACGCCGTGCTCGGCCGCTGCTCGGCGCACCCCGTCGGCGAAGGGGCCGTCGAGCGGCTGCGCGGCCGTGTCGAGCCGTCGGCTGAAGGGCGCCATCGTCGCCTCGGGGAAGACGACGAGACGCGCCCCGGCCACGGCCGCTCGCCGCACGCCGTCGACGACCTGCGCGAGGTTGTCCTCGACGTCGTGCGAGGCGACGAGCTGGACCCCGGCGACCCTCATGGGCTCAGGCACGCGGCTCCCCCTTCGCGCTCTCCTGCGCCTCGAGCGCCGCGCGGGCCTCGAGGTCGGCTCGCGCGACGAAGACGACCTGCTCGTCGCGGCACGCGGCGGCGAAGGCGTCGATCCGCTTGCGGATCTCGCGCCCGAGGAGCCACTGCCCGATCGTCACGCCGATGCGGCGGAACCACGGCGGGCCGACGACGTCGTAGGTGTACTTCCACACCGCGCGGGTGCCGTCACCCTCGGGCGTGAAGCGCCACCCCCCGCCGAAGCGGGAGAAGAAGGGCGGGCCGCTGACCATCGTCATCCCGACCGACGTCGGCGGGCGCCACGACACGTACTCGCTGACCATCGTCGGGCTGATCGGGCCGAGGAAGGCCGACCGGGTGAAGGTCCGCACGCCGGTCGCCGGGTGCGGCGCCCCGTCGAGGAAGTGCTGCTCGCGGATGAAGGGGTCCCACCCACGGCGGATCGCGCCGTGGGTCTGCGAGACCGCGAAGGCCAGCTCGGGCGGGACGGGCACGTGGACGTCGGCGCTCACCTGGGGCATGACCCCACCGTAGGCCCCTAGGGTGGCGCCATGGCCACGCTCTTCAGCCAGATCATCGCCGGCGAGATCCCCGGGCGCTTCGTGTGGGCCGACGACGTGTGCGTCGTCATGCTCACCATCGAGCCGCTCACCGACGGGCACTGCATGGTCGTGCCGCGCGCCGAGCTCGAGCAGTGGACCGACGCCGACGAGCAGACCTGGGCCCACCTCCAGCGGGTGGCGATGGCCGTCGGTCGGGCGCAGCAGGCCGAGTGGGAGGCGCCGCGGGTCGGGATGCTCCTCGAGGGCTTCCTCGTGCCGCACCTCCACGTGCACGTGTGGCCCGCGTGGTCGCCCGCCGACGTCGAGCCGCACTCGCCGATGCGCGACGTGCCCGACGACCGCTTCGAGTCGGCGGCGCAGCGTCTGCGGGAGCGGCTGCGGGCCGACGGGCACGGCGAGCACGTCGTGGGCCCCGGACCGCTCTGACCCGCCCGGTGCCGCCAGGCGGACCCCGGCGTGACATCAGGGCTCGTCGTGGGGTTGGCTGGGCTCATGGCTAACACCGCACTCAAGGGCAACCGCGTCACGACCGTCGGCGAGCTCCCCGCCGCCCGCACGAAGGCCCCGGCCTTCGAGCTCGTCGGCGAGGGCCTCGCGCCGCTCACCTCCGGCGACCTCACCGGCCGCGTCGTGCTCAACATCTTCCCGAGCGTCGACACCGGCATCTGCGCGCAGAGCGTGCGCACCTTCAACGAGCGCGCCGTCGACCTCACCGACACCACGGTCGTCAACGTCAGCAAGGACCTCCCCTTCGCGCAGGCCCGCTTCTGCGGCGCCGAGGGCATCGACAAGGTGAAGATGGGCTCGGCCTTCCGCTCCTCCTTCGGCGAGGACTACGGCGTGACCCTCACAGACGGCCCGATGGCCGGGCTGCTCGCCCGCGCTGTCGTCGTGCTCGACGCGGACGGCACCGTCCTGCACAGCCAGCTCGTCCCCGAGATCGGCCAGGAGCCGGACTACGACGCGGCCATCGCCTCGCTCGGCTGACCCTCCCCCTCCAGACCCCGAGAGCCGCGTCGTCGCACCAGACGGCGCGGCTCTCGCACGTCGTGGGCGAAGGGGGACCGCCGGGGCGAAGGGGGACCGCCCGGCCAGCCGTCGGCCGGGCGCCGTCGGCCCGGCCAGCCGGCGGGCCGGCAGCAGGTCAGGACCGCAGCAGGTCGACGGTGAGGTCGACGTGGCCCAGGTGCTGGAAGAGCTCCTCGACGACGTGCAGCGCGACGAACTCCTGGGTGATGACCTCGGGGTCGCCGTCGTCGCGCGGGGCGGGCCCGCGGGGGGCCGCCCCCGGATCGAAGCCGGCGAGGTCGTCGACCCAGCGTCGACGCTGGGCGGCGACGAGCTCCTCGAGCTGGGCGAGCGTGCCGGTGGCGGTGAACTCACTCGCGCGGTCACGGCTGATGGTGCGCCCCGCGATGGCCTCGCCGCCCCAGCGCTCCATGACCCCGCAGCAGTGGACGACGAGCGCGTAGACGCTGTTGGCCCCCTCGACGTCGGGGCGGGTGCTCAGCAGCTCGTCACCGAGGTCTTCGGCCCGGCCGAGCATCTTCACCAGGGCCGTGTCGACGTACCACTGGACGCTCTCGCGGGTCACGCCGCTCACTGCTCCCCCGCCGAGCTATCGTCCTGCTCCCCGTCCCCTTCGTCCTCGCCGCCCTCCTCGCGCCCGTCCTGCGTGGCGAAGGCCGCGACCGTGCCCGTCTCGAGCAGCTCGCGGAACTGGTCCTCGTCGAGGATGCGCAGCCCGAGGTCCTCGGCCTTCGTCGCCTTCGACCCGGCGTTCTCGCCGACGACGACCCAGTCGGTCTTCTTGCTCACCGAGCCCGACGCCTTGCCCCCACGG
This sequence comes from Janibacter melonis, assembly GCF_020567375.1. GTDB lineage: Bacteria > Actinomycetota > Actinomycetes > Actinomycetales > Dermatophilaceae > Marihabitans > Marihabitans melonis. Next base: position 856,952 of record NZ_JAJBZM010000001.1, read on the forward strand.
GAGAGGATCGCCTCCTTCGTCTCGTCGCGGCTGAAGCCCTCGAGCGAGCCGGTGACGACGACGGTGAGGCCCTCGAGCGTGCGCGGCGTGGACTCGTCGCGCTCGTCCTCCATCCGCACCCCGGCCGCCGCCCAGCGGTCGACGATCTGGCCGTGCCACGAGGCACCCGGCCCGTCGAACCACTCACGCACCGAGTCGGCGATCGTCGGGCCGACGCCGTCGACGGCCGCCAGCTGCTCCTCGCTGGCCTCGCGGATGGCGCTCATCGACCCGAAGTGCTGGGCGAGCGCGCGCGCCGCGGTCGGACCGACGTGGCGGATCGACAGGGCGACGAGCACGCGCCACAGCGGCTGCTGCTTGGCCTGCTCGAGGTTGGCGACGAGCCGCGCGCCGTTGGCCGACAGCACGCGCCCGTCGACGACCGCCTCGGGCGGGTCGGACTTCTTGGCCGCCCGTGTGTAGAGCGGCACCCGGGCGACGTCCTCGTCAGTGAGGTCGAAGAGGGTCGACTCGTCGGCGAGGATCCCGGCGTCGAGCAGGCTGATCGCGCCCTCCCAGCCGAGCGCCTCGATGTCGAGCGCCCCGCGCCCGGCGAGGCTGAAGAGCCGCTCGCGCAGCTGGCTGGGGCAGGACCGCGCGTTGGGGCAGCGGATGTCCTTGTCGCCCTCCTTCTGCGGGGCGAGGCGCGTGCCGCAGGACGGGCAGTGCGTCGGCATCTCGAACTCGCGCTCGCTGCCGTCGCGCAGCTCGGCCACCGGGCCGAGGATCTCGGGGATGACGTCGCCGGCCTTGCGCAGGACGACGGTGTCGCCGATGAGCACGCCCTTGCGGCGCACCTCGTGCGCGTTGTGCAGGGTGGCCATCGAGACCGTGGACCCGGCGACGGTCACCGGCTCCATGACGCCGAAGGGGGTGACCCGCCCGGTCCGGCCGACGTTGACCTGGATGTCGAGCAGGCGGGTGTTGACCTCCTCGGGCGCGTACTTGTACGCGATGGCCCAGCGGGGTGCGCGCGACGTCGAGCCGAGCCGCCGCTGCAGCGCGATCTCGTCGACCTTGACGACGACCCCGTCGATCTCGTGCTCGTAGTCGTGCCGACGCCGCTCGACCTCGGCGATGAAGTCGGTGACCTCGTCCATCGAGCCGAGCACCCGGTAGTGCGTCGAGGTCGGCAGGCCCCACGCCTGCATGAGCTCGTACGCGTGGCTCTGGCTGTCGATCTCGAAGCCCTCGCGCCGGCCCGTGCCGTGGACGAGCATGTGCAGCGGCCGCGACGCGGTGACCCGCGGGTCCTTCTGCCGCAGCGAGCCGGCGGCGGAGTTGCGCGGGTTGGCGAAGGGGGCCTTGCCCGCCTCGACGAGCCCGGCGTTGAGCTCGGCGAAACCCTCGAGCGGGAAGAAGACCTCGCCGCGGATCTCGACGAGGTCGGGCACCGGGGCGTCGCCGCCCTCGAGGCGCTCGGGGACGTCGGCGATGGTCCGCACGTTCATCGTCACGTCCTCGCCGGTGCGCCCGTCGCCGCGGGTGAGCGCCCGGGTGAGGCGTCCCCCTTCGTAGAGGAGGTTGACGGCCAGGCCGTCGATCTTCAGCTCGCACAGGTAGTGCACGTCCGAGCCGACCTCGCGCTCGACGCGGGCCGCCCACTCCTGCATCTCCTGCGCGCTGAAGGCGTTGTCGAGGCTGAGCATGCGCTCGAGGTGGTCGACGGCGGTGAAGTCGGTGGAGAAGATCGCCCCGCCGACGCGCTGCGTCGGGCTCTCGGGGGTGCGCAGGGAGGGGTGCGCCTCCTCGATCTCCTGCAGGCGGCGGATGAGGCGGTCGTACTCGCCGTCGCTGATCGTCGGCGCGTCACGCACGTGGTAGGCGAACTGCGCCGCCGTCGCCTGGTCGGCCAGCTCGCTCCACTCCTCGCGCAGGGCGTCGGGCACCTGGTCCGGGGTCTCCGGGGTGTGCTCGGCGGCGGCGTCGCCGGAGGTCTCGGGGATCTCGCTCACCCGCCAATCCTGCCGCACCGCACCGACAGCGCGACGCGGGCAGTGGGACGATGTCGCCATGGACGAGACGCCCCGCACGCACGACGCCCGGGTCGACCTCGGGCGTCCGGAGACCGGGCGGGCGGGCCTGCGCTGGGGGTTTGCCGCCGTGTGGCTGCTCGGCTGCGTCGGCATGATCCTGCGGGCCTTCCTCACGACCCGCTCGCCCGGTGTCGGCGCCTTCGTCCAGGTGGCCGTCTTCGCGGCGCTCGCCACCCCGGCGGGCAACCTCCTCGCCGCCGCGTGGCGCGCCCGGACGAACCCGACGACCGTCGAGCGCGTCGGCGACGACCTCGTCATCACCTCACCGGCCTTCCTCACAGAGGACCTCGTCGTGCCCGTCCGCGACGTCGTCGAGGTGCGGCACGGCGACGTCGGCCGGCCGCCGCAGACGACGGGGTGGCCGGCGCTCACCGCCGGCCCCGACCCCCAGATCGGCCTCCTTCTCGCCCACGACGCGGCGCTGCCGGCCCGCGAGCCCGCCCCATGGACGGGGCACGAGATGCCGCGCCGCCACCGGCTCGCGAGCGCCGTGCTCATGACCTCCGCGGACCCGCGCACCGCTGCCGAGGCCATCGGAACCCTCGTCGGACTCCCCGCCGTCGAGGTCCGGGACGCCCGCGGCTCCTGACCGGCGGACCCCCCTTCGCCGGACAACCCCCGGACCCGCTCTTCCGCTGAGGGGCTCGGCGGGTGAGGATGAGGGCTCCCGCCGACCTACCGAGGAGTCACCGATGACGAACCTGGCGAGCAACCTCGTCGCAACCGCCCAGAAGCACCCGGACGAGGTGGCCATCCGGCTCGACGACGCCGAGCTGACGTGGAGCCAGCTGCACGGCCTCGCCGCGAAGGCCGCCGGGGCGATCCGGGCGGCCGGTGTCGAGCCCGGTGACCGGGTGGCGCTCATCCTGCCCAACGTGCCGGCCTTCCCCGTGCTCTTCTACGGCACGCTCCTCGCCGGCGGCACCGTCGTGCCGATGAACCCGCTGCTCAAGTCCGGCGAGATCGAGTACTTCTTCTCCGACTCGGGCGCGAAGCTCGCCTTCGTCTGGGGCGACTTCGTCGACGAGGCGGTGAGCGGTGCGCAGGACCTGAGCACCCGCGTCATCCGCTCCGGCCCGCTCGGCCCGTCGGAGGAGGACCTCTCCCCCGCGGACCCGATCGCCGAGCCGACGGAGCGCGACCCCCAGGACACGGCGGTCATCCTCTACACCTCGGGCACGACCGGGCGCCCGAAGGGGGCCGAGCTCACCCACCGCAACCTCGACCTCAACGCGCAGCGCTCCGCCGAGAACATCATGGAGATGACCTCCGACGACGTCATCATGGGCTGCCTGCCGCTCTTCCACGTCTTCGGCCTCACGTGCGGGCTCAACGCCGCCGTGCGGTCGGGCGCGACGCTCACCCTCATCCCCCGCTTCGACCCGGCGAAGGCGCTCGAGGTCGTCCAGCGCGACCGCGTGACGATCTTCGAGGGCGTGCCGACGATGTACGGCGCGATGCTGGGCCACCCGTCGGCGCAGACCACCGACACGTCGAGCCTGCGCACCTGCGTCTCCGGCGGCTCGGCGCTGCCCGAGGACACGATGCGCCGCTTCGAGGAGGCCTTCGACACCCAGATCCTCGAGGGCTACGGCCTGTCGGAGACCTCGCCGGTCGCGTCCTTCAACATGCCCGACGCCCCGACGAAGCCCGGCACCATCGGGCGGGCCATCCCCGGCTGCGAGATGAAGCTCGTCGACGCCGACGGCAACGACGTGCCGCCGGGCGGCGGGGTCGGCGAGATCGCGATCCGCGGCGACAACATCATGAAGGGCTACTGGGGCAAGCCCGAGGAGACCGCGACGGCGATCCCCGACGGCTGGTTCCGCAGCGGTGACCTCGCGACGGTCGACGACGAGGGCTACTTCACCATCGTCGACCGCAAGAAGGACCTCATCATCCGCGGCGGGATGAATGTCTACCCGCGCGAGGTCGAGGAGGTCCTCTACTCGCACCCGGACGTCGTCGAGTGCGCCGTCGTCGGCGTGCCCGACGATCTCATGGGCGAGGAGATCGGCGCGGCCGTCGCGCTCGCGCCGGAGTCGACGACGACGCTCGAGGAGGTCCAGGCCTACGTCAAGGAGCGGATCGCCGCGTACAAGTACCCCCGCCGCATCTGGCAGCTCGACGAGCTGCCGAAGGGGCCCACTGGCAAGATCCTGCGCCGCTCGGTCGAGGCGCCCGCGGAGTGACCCGCGTCGCGACCCGGTGGTCGTGACGTGACGAAGGGGGTGGCCCAGGCCACCCCCTTCGTGCTTATGGCTCCCATAACCCGACGTTATGATCTGTCGGTGAGCTTCTTCGTCTTCCCCAACCCCGTCAACGAGAAGGCGGCCCGGACCGTCGCGGCGGTCGTCGCCGCGACGAGCGCCCTCGTCCTCGTCACCGGGTGGTGGTGGATCACGGTGCCGCTCGCGCTGGGCTTCCTCGGACGGGTGCTCGCCGGGCCTCGGCTCAGCCCCCTCGGCTGGGTCGCGATGCGCGTCGTCGCGCCGCGCCTGGGCGAGCCGGTCCTCACCCCGGGACCGCCCAAGCGCTTCGCCCAGGGCATCGGCGCGGTGGTCTCGACGACCGCCGCCGTGCTCGCGCTGGGCCTCGGCCTGACGACCGCCGCCGCGGTGCTGCTCGGCGTGCTCACGGTCTTCGCGCTGCTCGAGTCGGCCGCCGGCTTCTGCGCCGGGTGCTGGGCCTTCGGTCACCTCATGCGCCTCGGCGTCATCCCCGAGGAGACCTGCGAGGCCTGCGCCGACATCCGGCTGCGCAGCCGCGCGACGGTCTAGGCCAGACCGCGCTCGCGGGCGAGGATCGCCGCCTGCACCCGTGACGCGCAGCCCAGCTTGGCGAGGACGCGCGACACGTGGGTCTTCGTCGTCGCCTCCGAGATGTGCAGCGCGGTGGAGATCTGGGCGTTCGACAGACCCTGGGCGAGCGCACGCAGCACGTCGACCTCGCGGGGCGTGAGGGCGAAGGGGGAGCCCCCCTCGACCTCCTCGGCCGGCGGCGAGGGTTCGGGAGCCGCCGCGAAGCCGGCGATGACGTGCCGGGTGACCTCGGGCGCGAGGACCGCCTCGCCGGCCGCGACGCGCTCGACGGCGTCGACGAGCGGGCCGGCGTCGACCGTCTTGAGCAGGTAGCCGTCGGCCCCCGCTCGCAGCGCGCCGGACACGTGCTCGTCGATCTCGAAGCTCGTGAGCACGAGCACCCGCGACAACGACTGCTCGACGATCTCGCGGGTCGCGGCGATGCCGTCGACACCGGGCATCCGCACGTCCATGAGGGTGACGTCCGGCCGCAGGGCGCGGGCCTGCTCGACCGCCACCCGGCCGTCTCCCGCCTCGCCGACGACGTCGAGCCCGTGCGCCTCGAGGAGCAGGCGCAGCCCGGAGCGCACGGTCGCGTGGTCGTCGGCGATGAGGACGCTCGTCATGCGGTGCTCTCCTGGGTGCCCGGCGTGCGGGTGCTCGTCTCGTGGGCGCTCGCCTCATGGGTGCTCGTGTCGCGGGTGCTCGCGCGGTGGAGGGGCACGGCGGCGCGCACGCGCCACGAGTCCCCGGACGGGCCGGCCTCGAGGTGGCCGCCGAGCGCCTCGACGCGCTCTCGCATCGAGCGCAGCCCGAGGCCCAGTCCCGGCTCGTCGCGGTCCGGCCCCTGGGGCAGCGGCGAGACGACGGTGAGGACGAGGTCGTCCTGCACCGCGACGGCGACCTCGGCCCGCGGGGAGGCGGCGTGGCGGGCGACGTTGTGCAGGGCCTCCTGGAGCACCCGGTAGAGCGCCTGGCCGGTGGGGGCGGGCAGCTCGGGCAGCGGGTCGGGGTCGAGGCGCAGGGCGACCTCGGTGCCCCGCGACCGGGAGTGCTCGACGAGCGCGGGGAGGTCGGCCAGGGAGGGCGAGACGGTCATCGGCACGTCCGGTCGCAGGACGGCGAGCATCGACTGGAGCTCGCGGACCGCGTCCTTCGAGGTGGCGCGGACGACCTCGAGGGCGCGCCGCTGCGACCTCTCGTCGTGCAGCCCGGCCTCGGCATGGATGGTGATCGCCGCGAGGCTGCCGGAGAGCGCGTCGTGGAGGTCGCGGGCCATCTGCTCGCGCTCGCCCCGCCGCTCCTCGCGGGCGCGCAGCTCGGCGAGCCGGGCCTCGTCCTGGGCCTGCCGGCGCTGCGCGGCGAGGAGGTCGAGGGAGCGACGGCTCGAGCGCCCCCACCAGAAGGACGTGCCGAAGACGGCGAAGACGGTGAGCGCGGTGAGCACGCCGTCCTGCAGGTCGCCGGTGAGCGCCCAGACCGCCAGACCGCTCGCGGCGACACCGATGCCGATGGCCCAGTCGAGGGAGACGACAGCGCGGCCCCGGCCGTGCAGCCCGGCGGCGTAGACGAGCTCGATGATGACGAGGAGCGAGCCGATGCTGCCGCCGTACGCCGTCTCGACGGCGAAGACGACGACGCCCAGGGCGAGGCAGGTGAGGGGCCGCACCCTGCGCCACACCATGACCGCGCACAGCAGGAGCAGGGGCACGAGGTGCCACCAGCGCCCGCTCGGGCCGCGCGTGCCCTGGCCCCAGATGTCGACGAGGTCGATGGCGACGAGGACCGTGCCGAGGAGCGCCATGAGCGCTGCGCCGCGCAGGTCGAGACCGATCGCCTCGGCCCTGCGCTGCGTCGTCACGACGTCATCGAATCACGGGGCCCGGCACCGGGCGTCATCCGAAAGGCGGACGCCGCGGCCGCGGCCGCTCCCCCTTCGGCCGATGTGCGCGACACGTCGCGCGGGTCACGGTGGCTGCCATGGACCTGCCCCAGCTGCTCACCCTCGCCGTGCTCGCCCTCGTCGACTCGACGAGCTTCGGCACCCTGCTCATCCCGCTGTGGTTCATGCTCGCGCCGGGCCGGGTGCGCCCTGGCCGGGTGCTCGTCTTCCTCGGCACGGTCGCGGGCTTCTACTGGGTCCTCGGGGTGGCGCTGGCGACCGGGCTGCTCACCGTGGCCGGCGACCTCGGGCAGTGGCTCTCGACGACGACCGGCACCCGCGTCCAGGTGGCCGTCGGCGTGCTGCTGCTCGCGACCGGCGTCCTCATGCCGACGAGGAAGAAGGGCGACGGGGGCGGCGCGACGAGCCGGCGGGTGCACCGCTGGCGCGACCGGGCGATGGGTGTCGACGGGCAGCGCGGTGGCACCGGGGCCCTCGTCGGTCTGGCCGTCGCCGCGGCGGCGATCGAGGCGGCGTCGATGATCCCCTACCTCGCCGGTATCGGGATCGTCACGAGCGCTCCCGTCGGTGCGGCCGAGCGGGCGCTCGTGCTCGCCGGGTACTGCGTCGTCATGGTGCTGCCGGCGCTGCTCCTGCTCGGTCTGCGGCTGGGTCTCGGGCGACGTCTCGAGCCGGTGCTGCGGCGGGTGGCCGCGTGGATGGAGCGCACATCCGGCGAGACCGTGGCCTGGGTGCTCGCGATCGTCGGGCTGCTGATCCTGAGCAACGCGGGCGACGCGGGGCTCCCCGGGTGGATGCCCTTCGGCTAGCGCCGGCGGCGTCGCTCGTTCCACATGACGACGGCCGTGAGGATCGAGCTCGCGAGGAGGGCGGCCTTGGGCAGCTGGGTCCACAGCGACCACGTCGAGTAGTCGTAGCCCCGGCGACCGGGTGCGACCCAGAGCTCGCGCCGGTCACCGGTCTCGACGCGGCCGTCCCCGCGGCAGGCGACCCACCAGCCCGTGCGGGTCCGGCCGTCGTCGTCGGTCCACCTGACGTCCACGCGGTCACCGACGTCGTTCTTCGCGCACCGGTCGGTGTTCGCCGTGACGTGGGTGACCATCACCTCGCGCCGGTCGGTGAGACCGAGCGCGTGGTGCCGCCAGTCCCCCATGAAGACCATCATCCCGAGCGCGACGACGACGAAGAGCCCGAGCATCCACCGGGTCATCTGCCACCACGTGCGCCAGAGGCGCCGGGCGAAGGGGGGTCGCCCCGGGGAGCCGGTCTGCGTCACCGGCCGCTCTCGGCCAGGGCCTCGGCGAGGTCCTTCGCGGTGCGCAGGGTCGCGACGGCGGACGCCGGGGTGGCCCCGGCCAGACCGCACGTCGGGGTGACGACGACGTCGGCGAGGCTCGCCGTCGTCAGACCGATCCGCCCCCAGGCCCCGGTGAGCCGGTCGTGGGCGCTGCGCCAGTCGGCGCCGACCCGCACCGCTCCTGCCCACAGGTGCGCTCCCCCTTCGACGGCCGCGGCGAGCTGCTCCCAGCGCGAGCCGTCGAGGAGGGTCGTGTCGAGCGAGAGCCCGTCGGCACCGGCCTCGTGAAGGAGCGCGACGGGGACCTCTGCGGCGCAGCAGTGGACGACGGCGCGGTGGTCGCCGGCGGCGTCGAGGACGACGCGAAGGGAGTCGCGCACCTCCGAGCGGTCGACGGCACGCAGCCGCCCGTACCCGGACTGCGTCGGCAGACGTCCCTCGAGCACGGCGGGCACCGCGGGCTCGTCGACCTGGACGACGAGGTCTGCGCCGGGGACGAGGCGGGCGACCTCGGCGACGTGCGTGCGCAGGCCCTCGGCGAGCGAGTCGGTGAGGTCGCGACGTGCGCCGTGGTCGCTGACGACCCGCTCGCCACGGGTGAGCTCGAGGGTGGCGGCGAGGGTCCATGGACCGCTGACCTGGAGCTTGAGCGGGCCCTGCCAGCCGTCGTAGGCCTCGGCGAGCTCGTCGAGGTCGTGGCGCAGGTGGGCCGCGGCCCGGCCCTCGTCGCGGCCGGGGCGGTCGACGAGCCGCCAGCCGAAGGGCTGGGTCTCGACGTGCAGGCCCTCGAGGAGCGATGCCGCGCGGCCGACCATGTCGGCCCCGACCCCGCGGCCGGGGAGCTCGGGCAGGTGGGGCACGCCGTCGCCGAGGAGGTCGCGCACGGCCCGGACGGCCTCGCGGGGGCTCTCGCCCGGCCAGCTGCCGACGCCGCTCACCCGGGTCGTCATGGGCAGGTCGGGGCTCGTCGAGGTCACGCCGGGCATCATCGCACCGGCGTCGCTCACAGGGTGAGCCGCAGCCGCACGGTGTCGCCGACGCCCACCCCCTCGGCGCGCTGGACCGCGACCTTGATGGGCACGTAGTAGCCGCCCTCGCGGGGGAAGAGCGAGGTGGTGAAGTCGGTGGCCCCCACCCGGCCCGACACCGGGATGCACCCCCAGCCGTAGGTGAGGTCTCGCGCGACATCGGCCACCTCCTGCGCCTGCGCGGCCGGCATCACCGCGAAGACGTAGGGCGCCGGCCCCCGCCACTCGACGACCTCCGCCTCGAAGTCCATGTCCACCCCGCCATCGTGGCACCACCCCCCGTCAGCCTTGTGAAGGCTGATGGTCGAGGGGGGAGGGCCGCTTGGTGGTTGAGGTGCGAGGGCCGCCAGGCCCGAGCCTCGAGACCACGGGGCCGTCGGTGGTCGAGGTGCGAGGGCCGCCAGGCCCGAGCCTCGAGGCCACCCGACAGCTGGAGGTCGAGGTGACGCGCCATCGGCGGTCGAGGCGCGAGGGCCGCCAGGCCCGGAGCCTCGAAACCCTTGCTGACCGTTCACCGACAAAGACCTGGCCTGTCGAACACCTGTTCGATAGCATGGGGTCATGGCGACGATGCCGCAGCTCCTGGACCCGGGCACCCCGGGCCAGAGCCGCGTGCCAGCCCTCCTCGACCAGGCCCACGCCGTCATCGACAGCCTCCAGGACGCGATCGCCGCCGACCAGCGCACCGCCGGGCGGGCGCTGCGCGCCGACCTCGTCGAGGTCGAACGCCTGGCCCGACGGGTCGAGGCCGCACGGCTGCGCCTCGTCGCCCGCGCGGACTCCGTGCGGGTCGCCGAGCGCACCGGGCACACCGACACCGGAGCCTGGGTCGCGCAGAGCACCAATGGCGACCGTCGTCCCGCCTCACGCGACGTCCGACTCGCCACTGCACTCACCGCACCCAGCACCATCGAGCCCCCATCGCAAGGCGACTCCCCCGGCCTGACCCTCGTCGGCGCCGACCCCACCACCACGCCACCCGCACAGCCGCAGGCTGAGCTCGCGCAGACCGCCGCTGCCCTCGACGACGGGCGGATCAGCGCCGACCACGCCCGGGTCATCACCGGTGCGATGGCCGACCTGCCCGACACCCTCACCCAGGAGCAGCGCCGCACCTGCGAGGCCGAGCTCCTCCTCCTCGCGGTCAACCGCGCCCCAGCCAAGCTACGGATCGCCGCCAGGCGCGTCCTCGCAGCCGTCGAACCCGACGAGGACGTCGTCGACGCCCACGAGGACGAAATCCTTGCCGCGCAAGAGGCGCACGCCCGCGACGAGTCGGCCTTCTGGATCCGCGACAACCACGACGGCACCATGACCGGGCACTTCACCGTCCCCTGGGCCGCCGGTGCAATCCTTGGCAAGGTCATCGACGCGATGACCGCACCCCGACGACGCACCCAGCCCGGCTCGGACACCGTGATCACCGAGCCCAGCGACCTCGTCCGCCTCACCGGCGACACCCGCGTCGACGAGCTCGACTGGCAGCACCGCCGCGGCCTGGCCTTCGCCGACCTCCTCACCCGCATCCCCACCGACCACCTCTCCCGCAAGGTCGCCGCCACCCTCCTGGTCACCACCCGCCTCGACGACCTCACCGGAGACCTGCGCCGAGCCGGGAGCACCGACGCCGGCGACCACCTCGACACCGGCACCATCCGCCGCATGGCCTGCGCCGCCGGGATCATCCCCGTCGTCCTCGGCGGACCCTCACAGCCCCTCGACCTCGCCCGACAGAAGCGCCTCTTCACCGAAGCCCAAGCCCTCGCCCTGTCCCTGCGCTACGACACCTGCGCCGCCCAAGGATGCGAACGCCCCTTCGCCTGGACCGAGATCCACCACCTCCACGCCTGGCGCGACGGCGGTCTCACCGACCTGCTCAACGCCATCCCCCTGTGCGGCTACCACCACCGCATGATCGACGGACCCGACTGGCAGCACACCACCCACCGCGCACCCGACGACACCGCGACGATCCACTTCCACCGGCGCACGTAGAAGGACGCACGCGGTGATGACGCGGCGGCGGTCCCGGAGGGGGTGTGCGCGGTCAGCGGGCGGTGGACGCGATGGTCGCCGAGCCGACGACACGAGTGCCCTCGTAGAGCACGACCGACTGGCCCGGCGCGATGCCGCGCACGGCCTCGTCGAGGTCCACGACGAGGCGAGGGCCAGAGCCGTCTCCGTCCTCAAGGCGAGGGCCGGAGCCGTCTCCGCCCTCGAGGCGGGCGCGGGCCGGGATCTCCTCGCCGTGGGCGCGCAGCTGCGCACCCACGCGCACCTCGCCGGTCGGCGCGGGACCGCACCAGCGCGGCTGGGTGCCGATGACCTGGCGCACGCCGAGCAGGTCGGAGGTGCCGATGAAGACGCGGTTGCTCGAGGCGTCGACCCGGGTGACGAAGCGCGGCTCGCCGTCGAGGCTGCTGCGCTCGAGGCCGAGCCCCCGTCGCTGACCGACGGTGAAGCCGTAGGCGCCTGTGTGGGCGCCGACGACCTCGCCCGAGCGCTCGTCGACGACCTCGCCGGGCCGCTCCCCGAGCCGGCCCGCGAGCCAGCCGCGGGTGTCGCCGTCGCTGATGAAGCAGATGTCGTGGCTGTCGGGCTTGCGGGCGACGGAGAAGCCTCGCTCCTGCGCCTCCTCGCGCACCTGCGGCTTCGTCGAGCGCCCGAGCGGGAAGAAGGAGCGGGCCAGCTGCTCGGCGTCGAGGACCCCGAGGACGTAGCTCTGGTCCTTGGCCGGGTCGACGGCGCGGTGCAGCTCGCGCCCCGCCGGACCCTGCTCGACCTGCGCGTAGTGCCCCGTCGCGACGGCGTCGAAGCCGAGGGCGAGCGCCTTGTCGAGGAGCGCGGCGAACTTGATCTTCTCGTTGCACCGCAGGCAGGGGTTGGGCGTGCGCCCGGCCTCGTACTCGGCGACGAAGTCGTCCATGACGTCGCGCTGGAAGGCCCCGGCCATGTCCCACACGTAGAAGGGGATGCCGAGCCGGTCGGCCACCCGGCGGGCGTCGCCGGAGTCCTCGATCGTGCAGCACCCGCGCGCGCCCTCGCGCAGCGTCGCGGCGCTGCGCGACAGGGCGAGGTGCACGCCGACGACGTCGTGGCCCTCGTCGAGCATCCGGGCGGCGGCGACGGCGGAGTCCACCCCACCGCTCATGGCGGCGACGACACGCATGGCGATCAGGCAGCGCCGCTGGCGCGGCGGGCACGGTCGACGGCGTCGGGCAGCGCGGAGAGCGCGGCGTCGACGTCGGCCTCGGTCGAGGTCCACCCGAGCGAAACGCGCAGCGAGCCGCGGGTCTCCTCCTCGCTGCGGCCCATCGCGAGCAGCACGTGGCTGGGCTGCGGCACGCCGGCCTGGCAGGCCGAGCCGGTCGAGACCTCGACACCGGCGGCGTCGAGCAGGTACAGCAACGAGTCGCCGTCGCAGCCGGGGATGGTGATGTGGGCGTTGCCGGGCAGACGACGGGTGACGTCGCCGAGCTCCCAGCAGCCGGAGACGCGGATGCTCGGGTCGATCTCGCGGGCGCGGGTGAGGAAGCGGTCGCGCAGCGCGGCGACCCGGGCGGCCTCGGTCTCGATCTCGCCGACCGCCTCGGTGAGGGCAGCGGCGAGGCCGGCGATGCCCGCGACGGCGACCGTGCCGCTGCGCAGCGAGCGCTCCTGGCCCCCGCCGTGGCTCGTCGGGACGAGCCGGGCGTCGCGCCGGGCGAGCAGCACGCCCACCCCGGTCGGCCCGCCGAACTTGTGCCCGCTCACGGCGAGCGTGTCCGCCTCGACCGCGGCGAAGTCGACGGGCAGGTGGCCCGCGACCTGCACCGCGTCGGTGTGGAAGGGGATGGCGTGCTCGTGGCACAGCCGTGCGATCGCGGCGACGTCCTGGACGGTGCCGACCTCGTTGTTGGCCCACATGACGCTGACGACGGCGACAGAGGCCGGGTCCTCCTCGACGGCGGCGCGCACGGCGTCGACCTCGATCGTGCCGCACTCCCCCGGCTCGACGAAGGTCAGCCGCGCCCCGGAGGTGTCGGCGAGGTGGGTCGCCGCGTCGAGCACCGCGTGGTGCTCCATCCCGGACAGCACGACGCGGTCGCGGGCGGGGTCGGCCTGGCGCGCGGCGAGGTAGGAGCCGAGCAGGGCGATGTTGTCGGACTCGGTGCCGCCGGAGGTGAAGATCACCTCGGACGGACGGGCACCGAGGGCGTCGGCGACCGCCTCGCGCGACTCCTCGAGGACGCGCCGGGCCGCGCGGCCGGCGGAGTGCAGGCTCGAGGGGTTGCCGACGCGAGCCATCTGCGCGAGGACGGCGTCCCGGGCGACCGGGCGGATCGGGGTGGTCGCCGCGTGGTCGAGGTAGGTGCTCATCGCCGTCGAGTCTAGGCCGCCCACCTGTGGGGGCGGCCCGCCCGTCCTGCCGGGTCGGATCCCCCTTCGCCCTCGGTCAGGCGGCGATAACGCCGGTGCCCAGGAGGACGAAGAGGACGAGGGCGAGCCCGATCCGGTAGATGACGAAGGGGCGGAAGGTGTGGGTGGAGATGTAGCGCAGCAGCCAGGCGATGACCGCGTAGCCGATGACGAAGGAGATGACCGTCGCGACGGCGATCGGGCCCCACGCCGGCTCGACCGGCTCGTCCGCGATGTCGAAGAGCTGCTGGAAGCCCGAGAGCAGCACCGCGGGGATCGCGAGGAGGAAGGAGTAGCGGGCGGCGGCCTCACGGGTGTAGCCCATGAAGAGACCACCGGCGATCGTGCCGCCCGAGCGCGAGACGCCCGGGACGAGCGCCAGCGCCTGCCACAGGCCGTAGTACAGGCCGTGCCGGACGGTCAGCTGCTCGAGCTGGCGGTCCTGCTTCGCCCGGCGGTCGGCGACGTCGATGACGAGCGCGAAGACGAGCAGCATCGTCGCGGTGATCCACAGGTTGCGCGCCGGACCGGTGATGACGTCCTTGAGCGCGATGCCGAGCAGGCCGATGGGGATCGAGCCGAGGATGACCATCCACCCCAGGCGCGCCTGCGGGTCGCTGTGCGGGAGCTTGCCCGCGACGGCGAGGCACCACGACCGGATGATCCCGGCGATATCCTTGCGGAAGTAGACGAGGACCGCCGCTTCCGTGCCGAGCTGGGTGATCGCCGTGAAGGCCGAGCCCGGGTCCTCGCCGAAGAAGCGCCCGACGATCGACTGGTGCGCGCTCGAGCTGATGGGCAGGAACTCGGTGAGCCCCTGCACGACGCCGAGGACGATCGCCTGCAGCCAGTCCATGTGTGGTGCTCCTGTGGGGTGGGGGTGGGTCGAGGAGGATCATGCCCTGCCGGACGTGCGAGACCCCGGGCGGGTGGTCCCGCCCGGGGTCGTGCGGGGGCTGGGTCAGCCCACCGAGATGTGCACGTGGTCGAAGTGGTTCTGGGTCGGGTCGCCCCGGTCCTCCATCGGCTTCCACGAGCCGCCGGGCATCCAGATCCGCTGCTTCCAGATGACGTACTTCACGTTGAGCTCGCTCGCGTGCTGCTGCACGAAGGCCGCCACGGCGTCGCCGTCGGCCGAGCCGCACATGACGTCGACAGCGTTGCCGGTGCCGTGGTCGCCGGGGTCGCCGGCGCGGTAGCCGCCGATGTTCGTCAGGTGGGGGTACTGCGAGCGGACCGCGGAGTAGACCGCCTGGGCGTTCGGGCCGAGGCCGACGGCCTGGGCCTGCGCGAGGTAGCTCGTCGTGTCGAGGCCACCGGCGGGCGCGGGGGCCTGCGTCGTCTCCTCGGGCGTCGCCTCGGGCTCGGGAGCCTCCTGCTCCTGCGGCTCGGGCTGTGCCTCCTCGGTCTGCTCGACCGGCTCCGGGGTCTCCTGCTCGACCACGGGCGCGGGCTCCGGCTTCGGGACCGGCTTGGGCTCGGGCTTCTTCACCGCGCCCACGTCGAGGTCGCCGGCCGACATCGCGCTCTGCAGCACGGGGGCGGGCAGGTCGGTCGGGACGGCGAGGGCGACGCGCGCGGTGCTGCGCTGCGCGGCGTCGTCACCGCG
The DNA here is from genome assembly GCF_020567375.1 of Janibacter melonis. Lineage (GTDB taxonomy): Bacteria > Actinomycetota > Actinomycetes > Actinomycetales > Dermatophilaceae > Marihabitans > Marihabitans melonis. The sequence continues at coordinate 872,063 of NZ_JAJBZM010000001.1, forward strand.
GCCCTCGAGCATCGAGCTGGCCCGCGAGGACGCGGAGGCGTCGGGGGTGGGCTCGGCGGAGGCCGCACCGGTCGCGGTCGGCGCGGCGACGAGGGCGGAGGCGCCGACGACGAGGCCGACGCAGGCGGCGGACTTCAGGGCCGCGCCGCGGGGCAGCGTGCGCGAGAGGGAGCGCCGGGCAGGGGCACCGTGACGCGCCGCGTGCTTGGGAGGCTGGGTCACAGGGGGCAGACCTTCGCTTCGGGGGCAGAGCAGACCCGGCTCTGGCGAGCCGGGGTACCACCACAGTAGCGAGACCCGGGCGTGAAGTCACATTTCGATAACGCGCCGCGACGCACGTCGCCCCCCGGCCGGTCGGCCGGGGGGCGAGCTGCGCGTGCAGGCGAAGGGGGCGTCAGCCCTTCTTGCCCTTGACCGCCTCGGTGGCCTGCGGGAGCACCTGGAAGAGGTCGCCGACGACGCCGAAGTCGACGAGCTCGAAGATCGGCGCCTCCTCGTCCTTGTTGACGGCGACGATCGTCTTGCTCGTCTGCATGCCGGCGCGGTGCTGGATGGCACCGGAGATGCCGGCCGCGACGTAGAGCTGCGGGCTGACCTGCTTGCCGGTCTGGCCGACCTGGCTGGTGTGCGGGTACCAGCCGGCGTCGACCGCGGCGCGCGAGGCGCCGACCGCGGCGCCGAGGCTGTCGGCGAAGGCCTCGACCGGGGCGAAGTCGCCGCCGGTGCCACGGCCACCGGAGACGACGATGGCCGCCTCGGTGAGCTCGGGACGACCGGAGGCCTTCTTCGGCTCGGACGCGGTGATCTTCGCGGCCTTGGCGGCGTCGGAGATCTGCGGGGTGAGCTCCTCGAAGGCGCCGGCGCCGGCGGCCTGCTCCGGGGTGGCGGAGTTGGGCTTGACGGTGATGATCGCGGCGCCCTGGGTGACCCGGGACTTCACGCTGTAGCTGCCCGCGAAGACCGACTGCGTCGTGACGGGGCCGCTCTCGCCGGCCTGGACGTCGACGGCGTCGGTGATGAGACCGGAGCCGGTCTTGACGGCCAGACGCGCGGCGACCTCCTTGCCGGCGGCGTTGCTCGGGATGAGCACGGCGACGGGCTTGCTGGCCTCGACGATCTGGGCGAGCACCTCGGCCTGGGGGGCCACTAGGTACTCCCCGACGGCGGGGTCGGAGACGGAGATGATCTTCTCCGCGCCGTAGCGGGCGAGCAGGTCCTTCGCGGTCTCGGCGCCGGGGCCGATGAAGACGGCGGTCGGCTCGCCGAGGCGGCGGGCGATCGTCAGCATCTCGGCGGCGGGCTTCTTCACCACGCCCTGGGCGTGGTCGACGAGCACGAGTACTTCAGCCATGGTTGTGTCTTTCCTCCTGGTCCTGGGCGCGGCTCAGACGAACTTCTGCGCGGCGAGGAAGTCGGCGAGCTTGCTGCCGCCCTCGCCCTCGTCGGTGACGATCTCGCCCTGCTCGCGCGGGGGACGCTTCGTGGTCTCGAGGACCTCGGTCCACGCGTTGGCCTGGCCGACCTGACCGGCGTCGACGCCGAGGTCGGCGAGGCTCCACGTCTCGACCGGCTTCTTCTTGGCCGCCATGATCCCCTTGAAGGAGGGGTAGCGCGGCTCGTTGATCTGGTCGGTGACCGAGACGAGCGCCGGCAGCGAGGACTCGATGGTCTCGCTCGCGGTGTCGCCGTCGCGGCGGATCGTCACGGTGCCCTCGGAGACGGTGAGCTCGGAGGCGTAGGTGACCTGGGGCAGGCCGAGACGCTCGGCGAGCATCGCCGGGACGACCGACATCGTGCCGTCCGTCGACGCCATGCCGGTGAGCACGAGGTCGGGGGTGCCGAGCTTGGTGATCGCCTCGGCGAGCACGAGCGAGGTCGCGGGGGCGTCCGAGCCGGCGATCGCGTCGTCGAGGACGTGCACGCCCTTGTCGACCCCCATCTGCAGCGACTTCTTCACGGCGTCGGCGGCCGCCTCGGGGCCGATGGTGAGGACGGTGATCTCGCCCTCGCCGGTGGCCTCGACGATTTTCAGGGCCTCTTCGACGGCGTACTCGTCGAGCTCGGAGAGGAGGCCGTCGACCCCGTCACGATCGGTGGTGTGGTCCTCGGTGAACGTGCGGTCGGACTGTGCGTCCGGCACGTACTTGACGCAGACGACGATGTTCATCGCTGGCTCGTCCTCTTCCTCGTGTGGGTCTGGTGTCCGCCGGCCCCGCCTCGCCCCTGGGTGTGCCCCGGGCCGGGTGCAGGCCGACTCCCCCGACGGTATCCCTCTGCCTGCGCCGCGCGGCCATCGAGGCGCCATGACCCTCACCACACGTCCACGCACGAAGGGGGCGGCTCACCCCGTCGTCGGCGCGGCCGGGTCCTCGCCCCGGGTGCGCACGACACGTCCGGGGACGCCGACGACGACGGAGCGGGCGGGATAGCTCGCGCGGGCGATGGTGCCGGCGGCGAGGACGCTCTGGTCCCCGACGTCGGTGCCGCGCAGGACGACGCACTTCGTCGCGACCCACACGTCGTCACCGATGCGCACGGGCGACTTGACGATGCCCTGGTCCTTGATCGGGGTCTCGAGCGAGTCGGTGCGGTGGTCGAAGTCGCAGACGTAGACGTCGTCGGCGAAGAGGCACGAGCTGCCGATCTCGATGTCGAGCCAGGTGTTGATCGTGTTGCGGGTGCCGATGACCGTCTTCGCGCCGATGCGCAGGGTGCCCTCGTGGGCGCGCAGGCGGGAGTGGGGCCCGATGTGGACGAAGGGGCCGACGACGAGCCGCCCGAAGCCGGGCCGGACCTCGAAGCGCACGTCCGGGCCGATGAAGCACGGGCCCTCGAAGACGAGACCGGGGTTCGCCGCGCGGGCGCGGATCATCCGCAGGTATCCCAGGAGGTGGTGGTGGGTCCACGCGCGGTTGCTCACGACCCAGGCGACCCAGCGCGCGGCGCCCCAGCGCTCCCCCGCCGCGAGGGACGGGCGGCGCAGCCGCGCGACGAGGCTCACCGCGGCTTCACGCCGGTGACGCCGACGTTGTAGAAGAAGCGCTGCGGCACGACGCGCGCGAGCACGTCGTCGACGCGCATGAGGCGCTGCCAGCCGCGGTAGGCGAAGATCGCCCAGCGCAGCCCGAGCGCGTCCTCGCGCACCGCGCACTCGAAGGTCCGCACGGGCCAGCCGAAGACGGCCGAGGCGAGCTCCTCGGTCGCGGTGCCCACGTGCTCGGCCCCGGCCCGGCGGGCGGTCTCGGCGAGCTCGTCGGGGTCGAAGGTGTGCAGGTCGACGACCGCCTCGAGGGCGGCCGCGCGCGAGGACTCGTCGAGCTCAGCCTGCGGTCGGGCCCAGCGGGCGCGCAGCGGCGGCAGCGCGGCGACCCGGGTCGCGACCTCCCACGTCGCCCGACCGAGCGCGCGGGCGTACCGGTGGCCGATCCGGGTCGGCTCCCCCGCGATGACGAAGCGCCCGCCAGGGCGCAGCACGCGCAGCACCTCGCGCAGCGTCGCCTCGACGTCGGGGATGTGGTGGAGCACGGCGTGACCGACGACGAGGTCGAAGCTGTCGTCGTCGTAGGGCAGCGACCCGGCGTCGGCCACCCGGCCGTGGGCCTCGAGGCCGAGCCGGCGCGCGTTCTCCTGCGCCACCTCGACCATGCCGGGCGAGAGGTCGGTGACGTGGACCTCCCGCAGGAGGCCGGCGAGCACGAGGTTCAAGGAGAAGAAGCCGGTGCCGGCGCCGAGCTCGAGAGCGCGCCCGTAGGGCACCTCCTCGCCCGGCAGCCGCCGGCCCCGCACGACCCGCTCGAAGCGGTCGCGCACGACGGCGGTGCACCGCTCGTCGAAGCTGATCGACCACTTCTCGTCGTAGGTCTGCGCCTCCCAGTCGTGGTAGAGCACCTGGGCGAGGGTGTTGTCCTCCCAGGCGCGCTCCACGTCCTGCGCGCTCGCCGGCTGCTGCATCAGGCGCCCTCGAAGGTCGCCTTGCCCGGGCCGTCCTCGACGAAGGAGCGCATGCCGGTCGTGCGGTCCTTCGTCGCGAAGAGCCCGGCGAAGAGCATCCGCTCGATCTCCAGCCCGGTCTGCAGGTCGACCTCGAGACCGGCATCGATGGCCTGCTTCGCGGCGCGCAGGGCGTACGCCGGGCCGGTGACGTAGGGCGCCACCATCTCCTTGGCCGCCTCGAGCACGTCGCCCTCGACGACCCGGTCGACGAGACCCATCGCCAGCGCCTCCTCGGCGTCGACGAAGCGGCCCGAGAAGACGAGGTCCTTGGCCTTGGCCGGCCCGACGAGGCGGGCGAGACGCTGGGTGCCCCCGGCCCCGGGGATGACCCCGAGGAGGATCTCGGGCTGGCCGACCTTCGTGCCGACCTTCGCCACCCGGAAGTCCGCGCACAGCGCGACCTCGTAGCCCGCGCCGAGCGCGAAGCCGGCGATCGCGGCGACGGTCGGCTTGGGGATGCCCGCGAGCTTGCGGGTGAAGTCCTGCAGCGCCTGGGAGTGGTCGACCATGTCCGTGTAGGACATCGTCTGCATCTCCTTGATGTCGGCGCCGGCCGCGAAGACCCGCTCCCCGCCGTAGAGGATGACGGCGCGCACGTCGGAGCGCTCGGTCGCCTCCTCGGCCGCGGCGACGAGCTCGCGCTGCACCTGGGCGTTGAGCGGGTTCATCTTCGGGCGGTCGATCCGGATGACCCCGATGCCGCCCTCGACCTCGAGGGTGACGAAGTCGCTCACCGGGGCAGCTCGCCCTCGCCCGGGGCGGGGGCCGCGGCGTCGGCGCCCGGCTCGCCCTCGCCCGGCTGCATGCCGGGGACCTGGCCGGTCGCGCGCTGGTGCCACAGCTGCACGCCCTGGATGACGAGGGGCACGGCGATGCCGAGCAGGCCGCGCACGTCGGCGCCGCGGGGCAGGATGTGCTCGCTCGTCACGAGGAGGGTGTCGTTGGCGACGGCGGCCTTGACGAGGTTGAAGGCGACGTTGACGTCGTTGCTGATCTTGAGGCGCTCGAGCTCGTCGGCGGGCACCGGGTCCTCGAGGGACCACTGGCCGAAGACGCGCAGGACGTTGGACTCGTCGTCGGCGCAGCGCACGAAGAGCTGCTGGTCCTCGAAGGCGAAGGCGACGTCACCGTCGTCGTCGATGCGGGACTCGACACCGAGCTCGGTGAGGGCCTCGTTGACACGGTCGCGAAGGGGGGCCTCGGCGGGGGCGTCGTCGCCGCCCTGGGCGGGGCCGCCGGTGCTGGGGGTGAAGTTCGGCAGTGCGGTGGGATCGCTCATGCCCCCCAACGTACCTACTGCCTACAGTTGCGACCATGCCGCCGCACACCCGCCTCGACGACGTCGCGGCAGCAGCCCCGCGTCGAGACGCCACCCCGCTCGACCACGCCCCGGTGCCGGGGGCTCACCTCGTCGCCGGCGGGCTCGAGGTGGCGGTGCACGCCCCCTTCGCCACGGCGGTGACGCTGTGCCTCTTCGGGCCCAGCGGAGACCCCGCGCAGGAGCGTCAGGTGCGGCTCGTCCAGCGGCGGCGCGGCTGGTGGTCCGGCCGGGTCGACGGGGTGGGCGCCGGCGAGCGCTACGGGTACCGGGTGGACGGGCCGTGGGAGCCGGAGGCGGGCCACCGGCACAACCCGGCGAAGGTGCTGCTCGACCCCTACGCGCGGATGGTCGACCGGGTGCTCGACGCCTACCCGTCCGCGCTCTTCGGCCACGTCGTCGGCGAGGACGGCCGCGCCGACATCGCCGTCCGCAGCGATCTCGACTCCGCGGGCGTCGCCCCGCTCGGGGTCGTCGTCGACGAGCGCTTCGACTGGGGCGAGCACCCCCGACCGCGTCGCGAGCTCGCCGACAGCGTCGTCTACGAGGTGCACGTGCGCGAGATGACCGCCACGATGCCCGGGGTGCCCGAGCACCTCCGCGGCACCTACGCCGGCATGGCGCACCCCGCGTGCGTCGAGCACCTGCTCTCGCTCGGCGTCACGGCGGTCGAGCTGCTGCCGGTGCACCACTTCGTCTCCGAGCCCGAGGTGCTCGCCCGGGGGCTCGTCAACCACTGGGGCTACAACACCCTCGGCTTCTTCGCCCCGCACCTGCCGTACGCGTCGACCACCGACCCGCAGGGCGCGCTCGACGAGCTCAAGGGCATGGTGAAGATGCTCCACGCCGCCGGCATCGAGGTCATCCTCGACGTCGTCTACAACCACACGGCGGAGCAGTCGGTGCAGGGCGCGACGCTGTCCTGGCGGGGTCTGGCCGGGCGCACGTCCTACCGGCTCGACGAGCGCGGCCGTGACGTCGACGTCACGGGGTGCGGCAACACCCTCGACCTGCGCGACGCGACGACGCAGCGGATGGTGCTCGACTCCCTTCGCTACTGGGTGACGCAGTGCGGGGTCGACGGCTTCCGCTTCGACCTCGCCGTCGCGCTCGCCCGCGGCACCCACGACGACTACGACCCCGGCCACCCCTTCCTCACCGCGCTGCGTACCGACCCCGTGCTCAGCGGCGTGCACCTCATCGCCGAGCCGTGGGACGTCGGGCCGCACGGGTGGCGCACCGGGCAGATGCCCCCGCCGCTCGCGGAGTGGAACGACCGGTACCGCGACGCGGCTCGGGAGTTCTGGCTCTCCGACCTCGCGGTCGCGCGCGGCGCGCGTCAGGGCTCGAGCACCCACGGGGTGCGCGAGATCGCTACCCGGCTCGCCGGCTCGCGCGACCTCTTCGGGAGCGGGGAGCGGGGCCCGGCGAGCTCGATCGGCTTCGTCACCGCGCACGACGGCTTCACCCTCGCCGACCTCACCGCGTACGACGTCAAGCACAACGAGGCCAACGGCGAGGACGGGCGCGACGGCAGCGACCACAACCGGTCGTGGAACCACGGGGTCGAGGGGCCCACCGACGACCCCGAGGTGCTCACGCTGCGCCGGCGCTCGCGGCGCAACCTCCTGGCCACCCTCCTGCTGTCGACCGGGGTGCCGATGATCGCCGCGGGCGACGAGATCGGCCGCACGACGCAGGGCAACAACAACCCGTACTGCCAGGACGGGCCGCTCACGTGGCTGGACTGGGACCTCGGGGCGGAGCAGGAGGACCTGCTCGCGACGACCCGCGCCCTCAGCGGGTGGCGCCACGAGCTGGCGACCCTGCGGCATCGCCGCCACTACACGGGGAGCCCGCTCGACGACCACGGGGCGAGCGACATCGGCTGGTACGACGAGCACGGGTCGGCGATGACCCACCAGTGGGGCGACTCCTCGCGCCGGGTCCTCCAGATGCACCTCGACGGCGCTCCGCTCGGGCACCGGTCCGCGCTCGTGGTACTGCACGGCGCCGGGCACGACGGTCACGTCGTCCTGCCCGCCCCGCCGGGCGTGGCGGGCTTCGAGCTGTGGTGGGACTCGGCCTGGGAGCGCCCCGACGAGGGCGAGCGGGTGCACGTGCCCGCGGGCGAAGGGGTGGACGTCACCGCCGCGAGCATCCGCCTCTACGTCGCCACCCCCGCCTGACCCGTCGCTGGTGAGGCGCGAGCGCCAGCGCCCTTCGTTGGTCGAGGTGCGAGCGCGAGCGAGCCTCGAGACCAGTGATGTCACCTTGCTGGTCGAGGTGCGAGCGCCAGCGAGCCTCGAGACCACCGCCCACCCCCTCGCTACGGCGTGAGGGGCATCCTCAGCACCTCGCGAGCGACGACCTCGTCGCCCTCGTACGTCGTGCGCTCGTCGTCGAGGGGGGCGCGCTGCCACAGCGCGAGGTAGAGGTCGGCAGCGGGGGCGCTCACCTGGGCGACCGGGTCGCCGTCGCCGACGACGACGTCGACCGGGGCGTCGGTGGCGACGAGCCGGACCGCCGCGGGGATCGGGTCGAGCCACCCCTTCGCCAGCCTCCGGGGCACGAAGACCTCGACGACCTCGGCCACGCCGTCCGCGGCCACGTCGACGGGGACCGGGCTCGTCTCGCCGACGAGCGCGAGCTCGACGTCGACCCGGTGCACGGTGTGCTCGTGCACCTGCCGCCGCTGCCAGAAGCCGACGGTGCGGTCACCCCGCTCGAAGGTCCACGCAGGTCTCGCCGGGTCGACGGCGATCGTCTCGCGCAGCTCGCGGGCGCCCTCGCCGAACCACCCGGCCAGCCCCTCCGCCGGCGGTGGCGTGCTCTCCGTGCGCCCGTGGCCCTCGCGGACCGCGCCGACGACCCAGCGGTGCACGCCGCCGAGGTGCCCGACGAGGTCGGCGAGCTCCCACCGCGGGCAGGTCGGCAGCGACCGGCTCCAGTCGTGCGGCGACGCGTCGCGCAGCAGCGCCTCGATCCGGGCGATCTCGTCGTCGAGGGCGGCAGCGCTGCGTGCGGGGTCCATGACCCGATGATGCCGCCCCGGACTACGCCGAGGTATGGCGATCGGCCCCGGATCCACGGATCCGGGGCCGATCTGCCATACCTCGGCGAAGGGGGGGTCAGGCGTTGGTCACGAGACCCATCGAGGACTGGAAGGCCATGTGCTCGTGCGTGGGCAGCACGCGCACCGTGTAGCCGAACTGGCCGGTGGTCTCGATGGCGACCGACCCGGCGTACTTCGCCGTGCCGTTGTCGTAGCGCTCGACGAAGGACAACGAGCTCGCGGTCCAGTCCGAGATGTCGTCCGTGGCGATGGCCGCGGTGCCTGTGACGACCTGGACGTCGACGTCCTGCGGGTCGAGCCCGTCGAGCGAGACGTAGGCGTCGACGTGGAGGGTCTCGCCGACCTGCGGGTCGTCGGACAGGCCGCTGGCCTCGACGTGGTCGACGCTCAGCTTCGGCCAGGCGGCGCGCACCTTGCCCTTGTAAGCGGCGAGGTCACGAGCACCGGCGTGGCCGTCGGCGCTCACGGCGGCGTTGCCCCGAGCCGTCGGCGTGTAGAGCCGCTCGGTGTAGTCGCGGACCATGCGGGTGGCGAGGACCTTCGGGCCGAGGGTGCTCAGCGTGTGGCGCAGCATCTCCAGCCAGCGCACGGGCAGGCCCTGCTCGTCGCGGTCGTAGAAGATCGGGGCGACGTGCTTCTCGACGAGGTCGTAGAGCGCGGCGGCCTCGATGTCGTCACGACGGTCGGGGTCCTCGACGCCGTCGGCCGTCGGGATCGCCCAGCCGTTCTCGCCGTCGAACCACTCGTCCCACCAGCCGTCGAGGATCGAGAGGTTGAGACCGCCGTTGAGCGCGGCCTTCATGCCCGACGTGCCGCAGGCCTCGAAGGGGCGCAGCGGGTTGTTGAGCCAGACGTCGCAGCCCGGGTAGAGGTCCTTGGCCATCGCGATGTCGTAGTTGGGCAGGAAGACGATGCGGTCGCGGACCTCGGGGTCGTCGGCGAAGCGGACCATCTGCTGGATGAGCTGCTTGCCCGTCTCGTCGGCGGGGTGGGACTTGCCGGCGATGACGAGCTGGATCGGGCGCTCGGGGTGGGTGAGCAGGGCCTTGAGCCGCTGCGGGTCGCGCAGCATGAGCGTGAGGCGCTTGTACGTCGGCACGCGTCGGGCGAAGCCGATCGTCAGCACGTCGGGGTCGAGCACCGAGGTGGTCCACCCGAGCTCGGCCTCGCTCGCGCCGCGCTTGAGCCAGCTCGAGCGCAGCCGGCGGCGAGCCTCGTCGACGAGCTGCTGGCGCATCTCGCGCTTCGTCGCCCAGACGCGGTCGCCGGGGATCGCGCCGATCTCGGACCAGCGGTCGCCCGTCTCGAGGTCGGCGCCGCCGATGTGCTCGCGGGCGAGGTCGAAGACCCGGTCGTCGACCCAGGTCGGCGCGTGGACGCCGTTGGTGATCGAGGTGATCGGCACCTCGACGTCGTCGAAGCCCGGCCACAGCCCGTCGAACATCTCGCGGGAGACGACGCCGTGCAGCTGGGACACGCCGTTGGCGCGCTCGGCCATCCGCAGGCCCATGACCGCCATGTTGAAGACGCCGCGGCTGCCGCCCTCGTAGGTCTCGGCGCCGAGCTCGAGGAGACGCTCGGTGGGCACGCCCGGCAGGGCCTGCTCGCCGCCGAGGTAGAGCTCGACGAGCGAGGCGTCGAAGCGGTCGATGCCCGCGGGGACGGGGGTGTGGGTCGTGAAGACCATGCCGGACTTCGTCGCCTCCATCGCCTCGTCGAAGGTCATCGAGCCCTGCTGGGTGAGCTCGCTGATCCGCTCGACGCCGAGGAAGCCGGCGTGGCCCTCGTTCGTGTGGAAGACCTCGGGCGCGGGGGCGCCGGTGAGCCGGGACCAGGCGCGCAGGGCGCGGACCCCGCCGATGCCCAGGAGCATCTCCTGCTGCAGGCGCTGCTCGCCGCCGCCGCCGTAGAGCCGGTTGGTCACCTGGCGCATCGCGTCGTCGTTGCCCTGGACGTCGCTGTCGAGCAGCAGGAGGGGCACGCGGCCGACCTGGGCGCGCCACACGTGGGCGTGCAGCTCGCGGCCGTGCGGCATCGCCAGGGTGATCGTCACGGGGGTGCCGTCGTCCTCGCGCAGGAGCGAGAGCGGCAGGCCCTGCGGGTCGAGCACGGGGTAGTCCTCGCGCTGCCAGCCGTCGGCGTTGAGGGACTGCTTGAAGTAGCCGGTCTTGTAGAAGAGCCCGACGCCGACGATCGGCACGCCGAGGTCGCTCGCGGCCTTGAGGTGGTCGCCGGCGAGGATGCCCAGACCACCGGAGTACTGCGGCAGCACCTCGGTGATGCCGTACTCCGGGCTGAAGTAGGCGATGGCGCTCGGCGCGCCCTCGGTGCGCTCGGCGTACTCCTGGTACCACTGGCGCGACCCGAGGTAGCGGTCGAGGTCGGCCTTGGCCTCCTGGACCCGCAGGACGAAGGCGGGGTCCTCGGCGAGCGCGCGGAGCTCGGCCGGGCTGAGGGCGGAGAGCAGCCGGACCGGGTCGCGGCGCACGCTGTCCCAGCGCGCGGGGTCGATGCTCGCGAACAGCTCGCGGGCGGGGCTGTACCAGCTCCACCGCAAGTTGGTCGCGATCTCGCCCAGGGCGGCGATCGGCTCGGGCAGGACGGTACGGACGCTGAAACGACGGATGGCCTTCACACCCCGAAGGGTAAGCGCACGGGCTCCCCCTTCGCCAGGTTCTTGCAAACGATGACGTGACCTTGCAGGTCACGGCGATGCACCTGCCCCTTCCCTCGTCCGTGCTCCCACCGGGCCGGTAGCGTCGCGACGGTGAGGACCGACGCCGCACCCGACCCCACGCCCGCCACGACCTCGCGCCTGCGCGTGCCACGCAGCCAGGCGCCCCAGGTGCCGCTCGGGCGCATCCCCGTGCTCGACGTGCGCCCGTGCGTCGACCACGGCGACCGACCCGCGAAGTCGGTCGTCGACGAGCCCTTCGACGTCACCGCGACCGTCTTCCGCGAGGGCCACGACGCCGTCGCGGCGAGCGTCGTGCTCACCGACCCCGACGGGGCCGAGAGCGTGCTGCCGATGACGTGCGTCAACCCGGGCCTGAGCCACTGGGTGCGCGAGGTGAGCGCCGACCGCCCCGGCTGGTGGAGCTACCGCGTCGAGGGCTGGTCCGACCCCTGGGGCACCTGGCTGCACGACGCGACGGTGAAGATCGACGCCGGCGTCGACGAGGAGCTCATGCTCGCCGAGGGCGTCCTCGTCCTCGAGCGGGCCCTCGACGTGCCGGGCCGCTCCCCCGGCGGTCGCCAGCTCGTCCGCGAGGCCCTCGAGGCGCTCACCGCCCCCGGCGACCACAGCCCGCGTGCCCGGCTCCACGCCGCGTCGACGCCCGAGCTGCGCACCGAGCTCGAGGTGACGCTCCCCCTTCGTGAGCTCGTCACCGCCAGCGACGACCTGCCCCTGCTCGTCGAGCGCGAGCTCGCCCTCGCCGGTGGCTGGTACGAGATCTTCCCCCGCAGCGAGGGCGCCTACCTCGACGAGGAGACGGGGCGCTGGGTCTCGGGGACCCTGCGCACCGCTGCCGAGCGCCTGCCGGCGATCGCGGGCATGGGCTTCGACGTCGTCTACCTCACCCCGATCCACCCCATCGGCACGACGGCGCGCAAGGGCCCGAACAACACCCTCGACGCCGGCCCGGAGGACCCGGGCTCGCCCTACGCCATCGGCTCCCCCGACGGCGGGCACGACGCGATCCACCCCGACCTGGGCACCTTCGAGGACTTCGACGCCTTCGTCGCCCGGGCCCGCGAGGAGGGGCTCGAGGTCGCCCTCGACATCGCCCTGCAGTGCTCGCCGGACCACCCGTGGGTCACCGAGCACCCCGAGTGGTTCACGACGCGCGCAGACGGCACCATCGCCTACGCCGAGAACCCGCCGAAGAAGTACCAGGACATCTACCCGGTGAACTTCGACAACGACCCGGCGGGCATCTACGCCGAGGTGCGCCGGGTCATCCAGGTGTGGGTCGACCACGGCGTCACCCTCTTCCGCGTCGACAACCCGCACACGAAGGCCGTCGAGTTCTGGCAGTGGCTCATCGCCGACGTCGCCCAGGACCACCCGGAGGTCATCTGGCTCTCGGAGGCCTTCACGAAGCCGGCGATGATGCACACCCTCGCCAAGGTCGGCTTCCAGCAGAGCTACACGTACTACGCGTGGCGCAACAGCGCCTACGAGCTCGACGAGTACCTCACCGAGCTCTCCGGCGAGTCCGCGGCCTACATGCGCCCCAGCTTCTGGCCGACGACGCACGACATCCTCACGCCGTACATGCAGTTCGGCGGACCGGCGGCGTGGAAGGTCCGTGCGGCGCTCGCCGCGACCCTCGTGCCGACGTGGGGCATCTACGCCGGCTACGAGCTCATGGAGCACGTCGCCCGCCCCGGCGCCGAGGAGCAGATCGACAACGAGAAGTACCAGTACAAGGACCGCCGCTGGTCGGACTACGAGCCCGGCGGACCGCGCGAGGGGCAGTCGCTCGCCGGGTGGCTGACGATGCTCAACCGGATCCGGCGCGACCACCCGTCGCTGCGCCTGCTGCGCAACTACCGCCGCCACCACGTCGACGACGAGAACTTCCTCGCCTTCAGCAAGTCGCGGGCCCTGCCCGACGGGAGCACCGACACGGTGCTCGTCGTGGCCAACCTCGACCCGCACAGCACCCGCGAGTCCACGGTGCGCCTCGACATGGGCGCGCTCGGCATGGAGGGCTGGGAGCGCTTCGAGGTCGAGGACCTCGTGACCGGCGCGGTGTGGGAGTGGGGCCAGGACGCCTTCGTGCGCCTGGGCGCCGACGGCGAGCCGGTCCACGTCCTCGCGGTGCGGGGGCGCTGATGGCCACCGTCCACGACGTCACCCTCACCCCCGGCAAGGACGACCTCGTCCTCGCCTGGGTCGGCGCCCAGCGCTGGTACCAGGCGAAGGGGCGCACCCCCCGGCTGCGCCGGCTCGACTCGTGGCGCCTCGACGACCCGGCCGGCGAGGTCGGCATCGAGACCCTCGTCTACGAGGACCTCTCCGGCGCCGACGGCGGGCCGGGCGTCACCTACCAGGTGCCCCTCACCTACCGCGGCGCCCCGCTGCCGGGGGCCGACGACGCCCTCGTCGGCGAGCTCGACCACCCCGTCCTCGGGCACCGGTGGGTCTACGACGCCCCCCACGACCCGGTCTACGTCTCCCAGCTGCTCGCCCTCGTGCGGGGCCGGGCCCAGGCGCAGGAGGGCTCGGTCTCCGACACCCCGAGGCCCGACGTCGCCGGGGCGCCGCACCCGGCGTGGACGAGCGATCCCGAGGTCGTGACCAGCTCGGTCCTGCGCGGCGAGCAGTCGAACACCTCGGTCGTCGTCGAGACCGGCGCCGAGCCGGTCATCGTCAAGATCTTCCGCACCCTCTCCCCCGGCGACAACCCCGACGTCACCCTCCAGGGCGCGCTCGGCGCGGCGAACTGCCCGTACGTCCCCGCGACCGTCGGCCACGTCGCCGGCGCGTGGCGGGACGCCGACGGGCAGACCCACCTCGGCCACCTCGCCGTCGCCCAGGAGTACCTGCGCGGCAGCCGGGACGCGTGGCGGGTGGCGCTCGAGCGGGCGAGCTCGGGCACCCCCTTCGCCGACGAGGCCCGCGCCCTCGGGGTCGTCACGGCCGACATCCACCACACCCTCGCCCGGGTGCTGCCGACCCGGCCGGCCGACGACGATCTCGTCGCCGCGCAGGTCTCCGGCATGCGCCGCCGGGCCTCCCTCGCCCTCGGCGAGGTGCCGGCCCTCGCCGAGCACGAGCCGGCCTTCCGCGACGTCTTCACCCGGGCCCGGGCCGCTCGCTGGCCGGCGATGCAGCGCATCCATGGCGACTACCACCTCGGCCAGGTGCTCCACGTGCCCGACCGCGGGTGGGTCGTCATCGACTTCGAGGGCGAGCCGCTGCGCCCCCTCGCCGAGCGCAACGCCCTCGACGCCCCCCTTCGCGACGTCGCGGGCATGCTGCGCTCGATCGACTACGCGGGCGCCTCCAGCGGGCTGCCCGACGCCGAAGCGGCGGCCTGGGTGGCCGAGACCTCCCGCGCCTTCCTCGAGGGCTACGCCGAGGCCGGGCACGACGCCCGCGACGACGCCGCCGTCCTCACCGCGCTCACCCTCGACAAGGCCCTCTACGAGGTCGTCTACGAGGCGCGCAACCGACCGACCTGGCTCGCGATCCCCGTGCGAGCCGTGACCCGACTCCTCCAGGAGGACGTGTGACCCCGATCCCCGAGTCCGCCCTGCCCGGCGCCCTGTGGGCGCTCGCGCACGGGCGGCACAGCCAGCCCCACGACGTGCTCGGCCAGCACCTGCTCGACGAGGGCCTGCAGGTCCGCGTCCTGCGCCCCCTCGCCGAGCGCGTGCGGGTCCGCTTCGAGGACGGCGTCGAGATCGACCTCGAGCACGAGGACCACGGCATCTTCGCCGGCACGCGCGCCGACGCCGAGCGCACGATGGACTACCGCGTGCTCACGACGTGGGGCGGTCACGAGGTCGAGCAGGACGACCCGTACCGCTTCGCGCCGACGCTCGGCGACCTCGACCTCCACCTGGTCGGCGAGGGCCGCCACGAGGAGCTGTGGACCGTCCTCGGCGCGCACGTGCGCCGCTACCCCGGGCCGCTCGGCGAGGTCGAAGGGGTGAGCTTCGCCGTGTGGGCGCCGCGGGCCAAGGCGGTCAGCCTCGTCGGCGACGTCAACGGCTGGAACGAGACGGCGCACCCGATGCGCGCGCTCGGCAGCTCGGGCGTGTGGGAGCTCTTCGTGCCGGGCATGGCCGCGGGCGACCTCTACAAGTTCGCGATCCGCGGCGCCGACGACGTCGTGCGCCACAAGGCCGACCCGATGGCCCGGCGGGCCGAGGTCGCCCCGGCGACGAGCTCGGTGGTCACCGATAGCACGTACACGTGGCAGGACGAGGAGTGGTTGACGCAGCGGGCCGAGCGCAACCCGCACACCGGGCCGATGAGCATCTACGAGGTGCACCTCGGCTCGTGGCGCCAGGGGCTCAGCTATCGCGAGCTGGCCGAGCACCTCGTCAACTACGTCGCCGACCTCGGCTTCACCCACGTCGAGCTGCTGCCCGTCATGGACCACCCGTACCCGCCGTCGTGGGGCTACCACGTGACGAGCTACTACGCGCCCAACTCGCGCTTCGGCTCCCCCGACGACTTCCGCTACCTCGTCGACGCGCTGCACCAGGCCGGCATCGGGGTCATCCTCGACTGGGTCCCGGGGCACTTCGCCACCGACGAGTGGGCGCTCGTGCGCTTCGACGGCCTGCCCCTCTACGAGCACCCCGACCCGCGCAAGGGCTGGCAGCCGGACTGGGGCAGCTACGTCTTCGACTTCGGCCGGCTCGAGGTGCGCAACTTCCTCGTCGCCAACGCGCTGTACTGGCTCGAGGAGTTCCACGTCGACGGGCTGCGCGTCGACGGCGTCGCCTCGATGCTCTACCTCGACTACAGCCGCAAGGACGGCGAGTGGGTGCCCAACGCCCACGGCGGCCGCGAGAACCTCGAGGCGATCGGGCTGCTCCAGGAGGCCAACGCGACGGCCTACAAGCGGGTCCCCGGCGTCATCACCATCGCCGAGGAGTCGACGGCCTGGCCGGGCGTCACCCGCTCCACCGACCAGGGCGGTCTCGGCTTCGGCCTCAAGTGGAACATGGGGTGGATGAACGACTCGCTGCGCTACCTCGGCGAGGAGCCGGTCAACCGGCAGTACCACCACAACCTGCTGACCTTCGCGATGATGTACACGTACGCGGAGAACTACCTGCTGCCGATCAGCCACGACGAGGTCGTCCACGGCAAGGGCTCGCTGCCCCGCAAGATCCCCGGCAGCGACTACGACCAGCTCGCGACGCTGCGCGCCTTCCTCGCCTACATGTGGGCCCACCCCGGCAAGCAGCTGCTCTTCATGGGCATCGAGTTCGCGCAGACGAGCGAGTGGGCGGACGGGCGCTCGCTCGAGTGGCACCTGCTCGACCACGCGTCGCACTACCGGGTGCACAACCTCGTCAAGGAGCTCAACGCCACGTACACGGCCGGCACCGCGATGTGGGCGCTCGACACCGAGCCGGCAGGCTTCGAGTGGCTGGACGCCGACGACAACGGCGGCAACACGCTGTCCTTCCTGCGCTTCGGCGAGCGGGACCGCACCGGTGACGTCCTCGCCGTCGCGGTGAACTTCGGCGGCGCCGACCGCGAGGTCGTCCGGCTCGGGCTGCCGCGCGGCGGCGACTGGGAGGTCGTCCTCGACACCGCCGGCTTCGACGAGCACAGCTCGCCGAGCCAGGGCGGGGTCGTCCTCACCGCGCAGGAGCACCCGTGGCAGGGGCAGCCCTGCTCGGTCGAGGTGCGCATCGCACGGCTCAGCGCGATCTACCTCCGCCCGATCGCCGCTTCCTCGGACGCGGACGCGGACGAGCGGTCCGTGGAGAGCTCCGTCGAGCCGACCGGGACGCCGGCTCCCGTGGCCGCCGCCCCGGCGCCCCGCCCGGCCCCGGACCCGCCGATCGGCGGCGTCGGCGGCGCCTGAGCGACCCGCCGAGAGCACGACGAAGGGGGTGACCCGGCCAGGTGCCGGGTCACCCCCTTCGTCGTGGGCGGGGTGCGCTCAGGAGGCGCGGAGCGTGCCGTAGCGCACGTCGGAGGTCCAGATCTTGCGCTTCTTGACCGTGGAGCCGGAGCGGGAGGCGTCGACGACGTAGCCGTTCCCCGCGTAGATGCCCATGTGGTAGGCCGGGGCGCCGAAGAAGACGAGGTCGCCCGGGCGGGCCCAGCGCTTCGAAATCGCGCGCACGGCGCGGCGCTGCTGCTCGGCGGTGCGGGGCAGGTTGGCCCCGGAGCGCTTGTCGTAGACCGTCTGGGTGAAGCCGGAGCAGTCCGCACCCGTCCACAGCGAGGTGCCGCCGTAGCGGTACGGGGTGTCGCCGACGCGGCTGTTGGCGAGCACGTAGGACTGCCAGATGTTCGAGCGCGAGGTCGTGATGTCACTGGCGGAGGCGCTCGAGGGGGCGAGCACCTCGCTCACGGCGGTGCCGGTGGCAGCCAGGGCGACGGCGGCGAGCAGGGCGGAGGTCTTGCTGAGATGGCGCACAGGGGGTCGTTTCTCACGGGGACACGGCCGGGCCGGACCGCGACGCAGCCCCCGGGATCACCCGAGGGCTGTGCGCACGGCGCCCCCACGACCCACCCGCGAAGGGGGATCCAGGCCGCGCCGGCCGTCGTCAATGGTCACGGAGAGGTCACGGTGATGTCAAGGCGAGGTCACGACCTCCTGTCCCAGCTTTCCCGCCCAGGGCGGGAAAGCTCGACCTCGGGAAAGAACATTTCCTTCCCGAGGTCGAATGTTCCCGCCCTGGGCGGGAAAGTGAGGGGGCCGCTCAGAAGAGGGCGCTCATGAGGGCGGTGCGGCCGCGGCGGACCCGCTCGTCCTGGGCCCCGACGACCTCGAAGAGGTCGAGAAGGTGGGCCTTGGCGCGCTCGCGCTCGTCCTCCTGCGTCGCGCGCACGACGTCGACGAGGCGGGCGAAGGCGTCCTCGACGTGCCCGCCGAGCACGTCGAGGTCGGCGACCATGATCGCCGCGTCGACGTCGGTGGGGTCGGCGGCCGCGGCCTCGCGGGCTTGCTGGAGGTCGACGCCCTGGGTGCGGGCCATGAGCGAGACCTGGGCCAGGCCGAGACGCGCGTCCTCGTCGGACGGGTCCTGGGTCAGCGCCTGCTCGAAGGCTGCCGCCGCCGCCGCGAGGTCACCGCGCTCGACGGCGTCGTACGCCTCGACGTGCAGCGGCGAGAGCTCCTCCTCGACCTGCTCGACCCCGAGGTCGCCGACCTCGACACGACCGGTGACGCCCTGCTTGACGGCGAGCTGGAGGAACTCGGCGAGCACCCGGTCGAGGTCTTCGGCGCTGGGCACGTCCGGGAAGAGCGGGATCGCCTGGCCCTGCAGCAGGCCGATGGTGATCGGCATCTGCGGCGGACGCAGCGCCTGGAGGATGCCGGGGTTGGTGGCGAGGTCGATGCTCACGACCTGCACCCGCCCCTGGAGCCGCTCGGCGGCCGGCACGACGACGTCGAGCGCGGCCCGGCTCTGCGGGCTCTGCGAGGACCACAGGACGGCGAGCGCGGGCACGCTCACCGAGCGCTGGACGAGCTGGTTGAAGCTCGCGTCGTCACCGATGACGACGACCGGCGAGGCGAAGGGGTCGCCCCCCGCGGGCGCACCGCCCGCGGCCCCACCACCCGCCCCGGTCGGTCCGGCGCCACCCCCGGCAGCGGGGGCGGGAGCGGGCTGGCCAAGGGCGCCGAGGTCGACGGCGCCGCGGAGCGAGGAGTGCGGTTCGGTCATGCCCCGATCTTCGCAGACGGCCCCGGGGTCAGGATCCCTTGGCCGAGGAGAGCTGCTCGGAGGCGCCGACGACGGTGACGTCGCCCCCCTTCGGCGCGACGACGGCGACGGTCTCGAGGTGCTGGACGCTCAGCCGGTCGCCGACGGTGTCCTCGCCGACGAGGTCGGTGAGCTCGTCGGGCAGGGTGAGCTCCTTGGCGTCCTCGCCGGCAGAGATCGTGTCCGTGCGGGTGAGCGTCGTGATCGTCAGCGTGCCGCCGTCGGCGAGCGGGAAGACCATCCCGTCCGAGGAGGGCGTGTGCGAGACCTTGTAGCTCGCGAGGTCGCCGAGCCGCTTGGCCTGCTTCGCGGCGTTCGTGCGCAGCGCGCTCGAGAAGGGGTCGTCGACGGCGACGCCCTTGGGGTCGCTCTTCGGAGCGGGGTAGGACACGGCCTTCGCCCACCGGGCGACGGGCTGGAGGTCCTTCGCGCCGACCTTCGTCGGCACCTCGACCGCGCCGTCGCTCTCGGCGAGCGCGGGCACGGTGGCCCCCGCCGCCATCGGCACCGAGGCGTAGAGGCGGTACTGCGAGCGCGGGCTGTCGGCGACGAGCACGTGGAGGTGCTGCTCCTCGTCCTGCTGCGAGGTCGCGAGGATCGTGCGCGGCCAGGACGTGCCCTTGCTCACGGCGATGACGGTCGGCTCGGCGGAGGGGGCCAGAGCCGCGCCCTCGCCCTCGACCTGCTCGACGTCGACCTTCGCGTCGGCCGCCTCGAGAGCCGGGCCGGTGAGCACGGTCTTGCGATCCTTCGCGCTGCCCTTGCCCTCGGCGTCGAGCGCGACGCCAACCTCGCCGAGGACGCGCTGGGTGACCTGCGCGCCCGCGGAGTCGGAGATCGACTGCCCCTGGGCGTCCTCGGCGGGGGCGTCGTGCAGGCCGGCGAGCGAGGAGCAGCCGCCCAGCGCGAGCGGGGTGGCCAGGGCCAGGGCGGCCAGACGGGTGCGGCGGGGGGTCATCGGGTCTCCTTCGTCGTCGGGTCTGCCGGCTGTGCGGGCGTCCCGGTCTCGTCGGTCGTGTCAGGGGTGGCCGTCGCGTCGGCCGTGCCGAGCACCTGCGTCTCGTCGGCGGCGTCGGCCCCGTCCGCCGGGTCGGTCTGGACGGCCTCGTCCCGGCGGCCGTCCTCGTCCTCGCGACCGTCCTCGACCGGGCCGCCGGCGCGCGGGCCACGCCCGCCGCGGAGGGCGAGGTAGACGCCCCCGACGAGCAGCACGAGGCCGACGACGAGCAGGACGATCGCACGGGTGGACCAGCCGCTGTCGGTGACGGTCATCGACACCTCGCTCAGCTGGGCGTCCTCGCCCGCCGTGACGACGAGCGTCTGGGGCGCGGCGTCCTGGGTGACCGTCAGCTGGGCCTGTCCCGTGCCGCGGGTCTCGCCCTGCCACAGGTCGTAGGTCTGCGGGTCGGCGCTGCCGGACCCGCTCGTCGTCGTCTCGAGCTCCCAGCCCGTGACGGAGACGCCCTGCGCGCGGGCGGCCTGCGCGTCCTGCATCACCGTGTCGACGTCCGAGGGACGGGCCAGACCCATCCACACGGGGGCGTCGCCGTCGGCGGTCGCGCGGACGGTGACGTCGGAGTCCGTGCGGTTGAGCACGTCGGGCGGCAGGACGAGCGTCGAGTCGCCGGGGGCGGCCGTGAAGGTGGCCGTCCCCGACGTCCCGAGCTGGGTCACGAACCACCCGCCGACGAGCGCGCAGACGAGCCCGAGCACCGCGACGGCGGTCCCCAGGGCACGGGTGATGGGTCGGTGCACGATGTGCTTCCTTCAACTCGACGACGGCCGCCGGAGGGACGGCCTGACCATCCAGGGTGGCAAAGATCGCCGAAGGTCACAAAATCGTAAAGAGATTCTCAGCCGGCAGTCAGCCGGCGGAGTCGATCTTCAGGGCCCCGTCCTCGCGCACGAGCGTGATGCTCTGACCGCTCATCGTCTGGGTCCCGTCGTGCTCGCGGGTGAGGGTGAAGCTCACCTCTCCGGTGTCCTCGTCGACCTCGACCTGCGAGGCGCTCGTCGAGGAGAAGCCGGACCACAGCTCGACGTAGGCCGCCTCGCCGCCCGCGGCCTGCTGCATCTGCGGCGTGAGCGAGCGCCAGGTGGCACGGGGGTCCGAGGACAGCCGGGAGTAGTGGTCGGTGACGAAGGTGCGCACCTCGTCCTCGGGGAAGGCCGGGGCGTCGCCCGCGGGCTGCGCGGTGCTCCCGCCGCCGACCGAGCTCGACGCCGCCCCCGCGCCGTCGCGGAGCCCCCCGGCCCCGTCGTCGCGACCCGCGAGGAGGGCCAGACCGGCGGCGAGGAGGAGCAGGACACCACCCACGGCGAGCCAGGGCACCCACCGGCGCCGTGGCGAGCGGTGCGCACCGCGGTGCGCCGGGACCGGCGCCGGCCGCGCCTGGCGCAGGTGAGAGCGGGTGGGCGGCGCGGACGCCCGGGAGGGCGGGGTCGAGGTCGACGGCGGCGAAGGGGGAGCCACCGGCCGCATCGCGGCCGTGGGCGCGGAGGTCGCCGGGACGCCCTGACCCTCGGCGACGCGCTGCAGGTCGGCCCGGGCCTGCGCCGCGCTCCCCCGTCTCGCGGGGTCGCGGTCGAGGAGCCGCTCGAGCACGGGGGCCAAGGGCCCCGCAGAGGTCGCCGGCTCGGGCGGGTTGGTCGCGATGTGACGCAGGGTCGCCAGCGGGTTGCCCTGCGAGCGGTACGCGTCGTGCCCCTCCACGGCGAAGTAGATCGTCGCGCCGAGGGCCCACAGGTCGCTCGCCTCGCTCGGCTCGTGCCCGTCGGCCACCTCGGGGGCCATGTACGTCGGCGTGCCCGTCACCATGCCGGTGCTCGTCAGCTGGTCGTCGGCGCCGGCCCGCGCGGTGCCGAAGTCGGCGAGCTTGGGGCGTCGGTCGCCGATGAGGACGTTCGCGGGCTTGATGTCGCGGTGCACGACGCCGGCCGCGTGGGCGGCGACGAGGGCGGCGGCGAGCTGGGCGCCGAGATCGGCCGCGCCGCGCGGTCGCAGCGGTCCCCGGGCGCGCACCGCCTGGGCGAGGGTCGGCCCGTCGACGTACTCCATGACGAGCCACGGGGCGCCGTCGTGCTGGACGACGTCGTAGACGGCGACGACGTTGGGGTGGTTGAGCGCGGCTGCGTGCCTCGCCTCGCGCATCGCGCGGCTCGTGCGGTCGTCGGTCTCGCCGGGGAAGGCGCCGAGCTGCTTGATCGCCACGTGCCGGCCGAGCCGCTCGTCGCGGGCCAGCCACACGACGCCCATGCCGCCGCGCCCGACGGGCCGCTCGGTGCGGTACCGCCCGGCGACGAGGCCCGGTCCGGGCTCGGTGGTCTTGACGCTCACCGACCCCACGATAGGTGGGTCGGCGCCGTCGGTGGCCCCACGTCCCCTTCCCCGCCCGGTCGTGGCACCCGCGCGGGCCCCGGGCCTGGGGCCTAGATTGTCCCCGTCAGCATCACGAGCAAGGGGAGCACCATGTCCTACCAGCAGCCCGGGTACCCGGGCGCCGCACCGTCGCCCTACGGGGCCCCGAAGAAGGACAACACCCTGTGGTGGGTCCTCGGCGGGATCGGTGCCGTCGTCCTCCTGTGCTGCTGCGGCGTGCTCGGCTTCTTCGGCTTCGCCGCGTACCAGGCCGACCAGGCGATCGAGAGCTACACCTCGTCGTCCTCGAGCGGCAGCGCGGGCACCCCGGTGACCGAGGGGCAGGCCGTGACGATCTCGGACGGCAGCATCGCCTCGGGCTGGGAGATCACGTCCAACGCGCTCGGCCTCGAGCCCTCGGGCATCGAGGTCACCAACACGACGTCGACCGCGCAGACCTACTTCTTCTACGTCAACTTCACCCAGGGCGGCACCGAGGTCGAGGACGCGCTGTGCACGACGAGCTCGGTCCAGCCCGGCGAGTCGGCGACGGCGAGCTGCCTGTCGACGGTGCCCGAGGGCACCGACTACGACGGGCTCACGATCTCGACGAGCTGAGACCCGCCTGCTCGAGCAGGCGGTCGGCGGCGGCGAAGGGGTCGAGCCCTCCGTCGAGGACCTCCTGGGCGAGGGCGTCGAGCCGGTCATCACCGGCGTCGCCCGCGAACCGGCGGCGCAGCCCCGCGAGGGCGAGCGCCTCGATCTCGTCGACGGTGCGTCGCCGACGTCGCGCCTCGAGCCCGCCGTGCTCGCGCGACCACGCGAGGTGGGCGTCGACCGCCTCGACGATCTCGCTCACGCCCGTGCCGTCGAGGGCGACCGCCCGCACGACCGGCGGGCGCCACAGGTGCGGCTCGGTGCGGTCGCCGAGGCTGACCATCCGGCGCAGGTCCCGCACGGTGTCGTCGGCCCCGGCCCGGTCGGACTTGTTGACGACGAAGACCTCGCCGATCTCGAGGATCCCGGCCTTGGCCGCCTGGATCCCGTCGCCCATGCCCGGGGCGAGGACGACGACGGAGGTGTCGGCGAGCCGGGCGACCTCGACCTCCGACTGACCGACGCCGACGGTCTCGAGGAGCACGACGTCGAAGCCGGCGGCGTCGAGCACGCGGATCGCCGAGGGAGCCGTCGCGGACAGGCCACCGAGATGGCCCCGGCTGGCCATGGATCGGATGAAGACGCCGTCGTCACCCGCGTGCTCGGTCATCCGGATGCGGTCGCCGAGCAGGGCCCCGCCGGAGAAGGGCGAGCTGGGGTCGACGGCGAGCACCGCCACCCGGCGCCCCGCCGCCCGCAGGACCGAGACGAGCGCGCTCGTCGTCGTCGACTTGCCGACCCCGGGCGCACCGGTGAGCCCGACGACATGGGCTCCCCCGACGTGCGGCGCGAGCGCCGCGACGATCTCGGGAAGTGCCGGGTGCTCGTCCTCGACGAGCGAGATGAGCCGCGCGACGGCACGCGCAGTCCCCTCCCTCGCCGCAGCGACGAGAGAGGGGACGTCGACGGGTCGGGGCACGATCAGGCGCTGGGCACCCGCAGGACGAGCGCGTCGCCCTGGCCGCCGCCACCGCACAGGGCGGCCGCACCGACACCGCCGCCGCGGCGCTTGAGCTCGTGGGCGAGCGTGAGCACGACGCGGGCGCCGGACATGCCGAGCGGGTGCCCCATCGCGATGGCGCCGCCGTTGACGTTGACGATCTCGGGGTCGATGCCCAGCTGCTTCGTCGACGCGATGCCGACGGCGGCGAAGGCCTCGTTGATCTCGACGAGCTGGAGGTCGGCGGGGCTGATGCCCTCCTTCGCGCAGGCCGCCTCGATGGCGTTCGCGGGCTGCGCCTGCAGGCTCGAGTCCGGGCCGGCGACGACGCCGTGCGCCCCGATCTCGGCGAGGTAGTCCAGACCCAGCTCCTCCGCCTTCGCCTTGCTCATGACGACGACCGCGCAGGCCCCGTCGGAGATCTGCGAGGCCGAGCCGGCGGTGATCGTGCCGTCCTTCGCGAAGGCGGGACGCAGCCGGCCCAGGCTCTCGGTGGTGGTGTCGGCGCGGATGCCCTCGTCCTGGGCGAAGACGACCGGGTCGCCCTTGCGCTGGGGCACCTCGACCGGCACGACCTCCTCGGCGAGCCGGCCCTCGGCCCACGCCTGCGCGGCGGCCTGGTGGCTGCGCGCGGCGAAGGCGTCCTGCTCCTCGCGGGAGAGCTGCTCGCCCGAGCTGTTGCCGGTCTCGGTGAGCGAGCCCATCGCCTGGCCGGTGAGGACGTCGTAGAGGCCGTCGTAGGCCATGGAGTCCTGCAGGGTCGCGTCGCCGTACTTGATGCCGTCGCGCGACTTGGGCAGCAGGTGCGGGGCGTTGGTCATCGACTCCTGGCCGCCGGCGACGACGACGTCGAACTCGCCGGCGCGGATGAGCTGGTCGGCGAGCGCGATGGCGTCGATGCCGGACAGGCAGACCTTGTTGACGGTGAGCGCCGGCACGGTCATCGGGATGCCGGCCTTGACGGCCGCCTGCCGGGCGGGGATCTGGCCCTCGCCGGCGGTGAGCACCTGGCCCATGATCACGTAGTCGACGTCCTGCGGCGAGACGCCCGAGCGCTCGAGCGCGCCCGCGATCGCGAAGCCCCCGAGGTCGGAGCCGGAGAAGCCCTTGAGCGAGCCGCTCATGCGGCCCATCGGGGTGCGAGCTCCCGCGACGATGACGGAGACGGGACGGTCAGACATGCCAGGCCCTCCAGAGGGGTTCGTGGGGTCGCCGACGTCGACGTCGACTGCCAGGCACTCTAGCCACGCCCGCCGACGGCGTCGCGGTCGCTGGGTGGCAGGTCACAGACAGCCCCGCGCCGGCGCTCCTATGCTCCGCCCATGACGCCCAGCACCAGCCCCCAGCCGCACGGCGACCTCTTCACCCACATCGACCACGTCGGTGTCGCGGTGCCCGACCTCGACGACGCCATCGCCTTCTACCGGGACACCTACGGCATGGAGCTGGCCCACGAGGAGGTCAACGAGGAGCAGGGCGTGCGCGAGGCGATGATGCGCGTCGGCGCCTCCGGCTCGTGCATCCAGCTCCTCGCGCCGCTCGACGAGACCTCGACGATCGCGAAGTTCCTCGACCGCAACGGCCAGGGGATCCAGCAGCTCGCCTACCGGGTCGAAGACATCGACGCCGTGTGCGCGACCCTGCGCGAGCGCGGCCTGCGCCTGCTCTACGACACCCCGAAGCGGGGCACGAGCGACAGCCGGGTCAACTTCATCCACCCCAAGGACGCCCGCGGCATCCTCGTCGAGCTCGTCGAGCCCGCCGCCGCGGCTCACTGACGAGACACCGGCGCCGGCTTGTCGGCCCGGCCCCGGGAAACCCTCGCGCACCCGGGCAATGACCCGGGGGCGCGGGGGTTTCCCGGTCGCGGCACGGTGTCACGGGCGTGGTGCGAAGGGAGCGCCGTCACCAGCACGTCGTCGGCGGCCGGGCCTCAGGGGCGCAGGTAAGACGCCCCGTTGAGGTCGAGCACCGCGCCCGAGGCCCACTGCGCCTGGGGCGAGGTGAGGTAGAGGACCGCCTCGGCGACCTCCTGCGGGGTCGCCACCCGGCCGAAGGGGCTCTGGGCACGGACCGCGTCGCCCCGCGGTCCGGCGAGCGTCTCGTCCTGGCGCTGCGTGGCGACGAAGCCCGGGGCCACCGTCGCCACGCTGATGCCGTGGGGGGCGAGCGCGAGGGCGAGCGACTGCCCCATGGCGTGCAGACCCGCCTTCGCCGCCCCGTACGCCGGGTGGTCGGGCTCGCCGCGGTAGGCCCCGCGCGACCCGATGGTGACGACCGCCCCCGCGGTCCCGGTCGCGATCATCGAGCGGGCGACGAGGTAGGTGACCGCCGCCGGTGCGAGGAGGTCGACGTCGACCATCGAGCGCCACGCGCGCTGCCACGTCTCGAAGTCGACGTCGTCGACCCGGTGGTGGCTCGCGGCGCTCGGGGCGACCGCGGCGTTATTGACGAGCACGTCGAGGTGCCCGAGCGCGTCGACCGCCTCGCCCACGACCCGCTGGGCGACGGCGTCGTCGGTGAGGTCGCCCCCGACGAGGACGTGCCCCTCCCCCGCGAGCGTCTCGATCGTCTCCTGCCCGGCAGACCGGTCGGAGCCGAAGTGCACGGCGACCCGGTCGCCGCGACCGGCCAGCGCGACGGCGACGGCGCGCCCGATGCCGCGCGAGGCGCCGGTCACCAGGGCGGTGCGGCGCGGGGTCGGGTCGGGGGTGTCGGGCATGTCGGCTCCTCGAAGGGGGTGGCGGTCCCAGCACCGTAGACGCCCCCGGGGCAGCACCGCCGGGCAGCGCCGACGGCACTGCCCCTCACGGCACGACGGTGAGAGCCAGGTCACCGCGTGACCGGTCTCTCACCGCCGCCGTGGCTCCCCCTTCGCTGGCTACCTTGACCACCAGGCGCCCGCCGGGCGCCGTCCACCCCGACCGACCGAGAGGCCGAGGAGCACACATGTCGATCGACGCGATCCGCGACGCGATCCTGACCGGCGACCGCAGCGAGGAGACCTACGCGGGTCTCGCGGTACCGACGACCTACCGGGGCGCGACCGTGCGCAAGTCCGAGGTCGAGATGTTCGCCGGGCTCGACAGCCGCGACAAGGACCCCCGCAAGTCGCTGCACATCGACGAGGTCGAGATCCCCGAGCTCGCCCCGGACGAGGCGCTCGTCGCCGTCATGGCGAGCGCGATCAACTACAACACCGTGTGGACCTCGATCTTCGAGCCGGTGTCGACCTTCGGCTTCCTCGAGCGCTACGGCCGGCTGAACGAGTGGTCGAAGCGGCACGACCGCGACCACCACGTCGTCGGCTCCGACCTCGCCGGCGTCGTCCTGCGCACCGGGAGCCACGTGAGCCGCTGGCGCACGGGTCAGGAGGTCGTCGCGCACTGCCTGTCCGTCGAGCTCGAGGACCCCGAGGGCCACGACGACACGATGATGGACCCGCAGCAGCGGATCTGGGGCTTCGAGACCAACTTCGGCGGGCTCGCCGAGCTGGCGATCGTCAAGGCCAACCAGCTCATGCCCAAGCCGGACCACCTCACGTGGGAGGAGGCGGCGGCCCCCGGCCTGGTGAACTCCACCGCCTACCGCCAGCTCATCTCCAAGAACGGCGCCGCCCTCAAGCTCGGCGACCGCGTGCTCATCTGGGGCGCCTCGGGCGGTCTGGGCTCCTACGCCACCCAGATGGCGCTGGCCGCCGGCGCCGAGCCGATCTGCGTCGTCTCCTCGCCCGACAAGGCGGAGATCTGCCGCCGGATGGGTGCCGAGCTCATCATCGACCGGCGGGCCGAGGGCTACCGCTTCTGGGACGAGGCCGGCACGACGCAGGACCCGAAGGAGTGGCAGCGCCTGGGCAAGAAGATCCGCGAGCTCACCGGCGGGCACGACGTCGACGTCGTCTTCGAGCACCCGGGCCGCGAGACCTTCGGCGCGAGCGTCTACGTCGCGCGCAAGGGCGGCAAGATCGTCACCTGCGCGTCGACGTCGGGCTACATGCACGAGTACGACAACCGCTACCTGTGGATGAACCTCAAGAGCATCATCTCCAGCCACTTCGCGAACTACCGCGAGTCGTGGGAGGCCAACGAGCTCATCAACCGCGGTCTCATCCACCCGACGCTGTCGAAGACCTACCCGCTCGAGCAGGTCGGCCAGGCCGCCCTCGACGTGCACCACAACCTCCACCAGGGCAAGGTCGGCGTCCTCACGCTCGCCCCGGAGGCCGGTCTCGGCGTGAGCAACCCGGAGAAGCGGGCTCGCTTCGAGAGCCAGATCAACGCCTTCCGGGACGTCTGAGCGAGGCGGCCGGCTCTGACCGGACCGAGGGCGAAGGGGGGCGCACCCGGGCGGGTGCGCCCCCCTTCGCGTCGGCATCCCGGCACGACCGGCGCGGCTAGCGTGGCGCCATGACGCGCATCCGCAGCCCCTTCGACGACCGCTCCACCGCGCTCGAGGTGGTCGCCGACGTCGACCTCACCGGGCGGCGGGCGGTCGTCACCGGTGGGGCATCCGGCATCGGGGTCGAGACCGCACGTGCTCTCGCCCACGCCGGGGCGCAGGTGACGCTCGCCGTGCGCGACGTGGCGGCCGGTCAGCGGGTCGCCGAAGACATCGCCGAGAGCAGCGGTGGCCCCGCCCCGTCGGTCGTGCCGCTCGACCTCGCCGACCTGGCGAGCGTCGACGCGCTCGTCGCGGCGTGGTCCGGGCCGCTGCACCTGCTCGTCGCCAACGCCGGGGTCATGGACACCCCGCAGGGCACGACGGCGCAGGGCTTCGAGCTCCAGCTGGGCACGAACCACCTCGGCCACCTCGCCCTCGCGACCGGTCTGCACGACGCGCTGGCGGCCGGGGCCGCCGAGGTCGGCCAGGCCCGGGTCGTCGTCGTCTCCTCCAGCGGCCACGCCGCCTCGCCCGTCGTCCTCGACGACCTCTTCTTCGAGCGGCGGCCGTACGACCCGGGGCTGGCCTACGGGCAGTCCAAGACCGCGAACGTCCTCTTCGCCGTCGAGGCCACGCGCCGGTGGGCGCACGAGGGCATCACCGCCAACGCGCTCATGCCCGGCGGCATCTGGACCCCGCTGCAGCGCTACTGGTCGCCCGAGCGGCTGGCCGCGGCGCAGGAGCAGGCGGCGCAGGCCGAGGCGGCCGGGGCCTTTAAGACGAAGACCACCGAGCAGGGCGCGGCCACCTCGGTCTTCGTCGCGACCTCCCCGCTGCTCGACGGCGTCGGGGGGCGCTACTTCGAGGACTGCCAGGAGGCCGAGGTCGTCGAGGAGCTCCTGGGGCTGAGCGGGGTGCTCCCCCACGCCCTCGACCCCGAGGTCGCCGCCCGGCTGTGGGAGGTCAGCGAAGAGCTCCTGCGCTCCGCCCGCGCCGCCT
This sequence comes from Janibacter melonis, assembly GCF_020567375.1. Classification (GTDB taxonomy): domain Bacteria; phylum Actinomycetota; class Actinomycetes; order Actinomycetales; family Dermatophilaceae; genus Marihabitans; species Marihabitans melonis. Next base: position 901,203 of record NZ_JAJBZM010000001.1, read on the forward strand.
GAGGCCCCCTCCTCCCCCCTTCGCCACGGGGGGCTACAAAACCCTGCCAGCAGCCTTTCGACGTGCCGGCAGGGTCTCGACACCCTGCTGGCACGTCAAGAGGCAGCCAGCAGGGTTTCGTAGACCCGGGGGCCGAAGGGGTGGTCAGCCGCCGCGGCGGGCGCGCCAGCACACGGTGTGCCAGTGGCGGCGGTCGTCGACCGACCCGAGGGCGTCGTCGGGCCAGACGACGACGTGCGGGGTGCCCGGGGCGATCTCGTGGTGGCACTCCGGGCAGCGGTAGGCGCGGGTCGAGCTGTGGCCCGACAGCGGCCGCACGAGCCACGCCCGCCCGAGCCAGGTGACCCGCTGCGGCCCGCCGCGGTGCACGGCGCCGGGCAGGGGAAAGGGCTCCTCACGGCGGCGACGGTTGGCTCTGGGCACGCGACCATCATGCGTCAGGACGCGGATGAGGCCCGCACCTGCGTCGCAGGTGCGGGCCTCGTGTCCTCCCCCCGGAGGTCCGCGTCGGCGGCTGCTCCAGACGCTGACCTCGGGGGTCAGAGGTGGGTCTCACCGCGGCCGGGAGGCTCGCTCCCGACCTGACACCTGACACATTGGCACATCGTGTCGGGTGACCGCAGAGATTCGAGCTACTTCGTGTAGGTGAGGAATCCCGAGCCCGTCTTGCGGCCCAGCCGGCCCGCCTCGACGTGCTCGACGAGGCGTTGAGCAGGCACGAGACCCGGGTGGCCGAACTCCGCGTGCAGCTCGCGCTGGATCGCCAACGAGACGTCGAGACCCACGACGTCGAGCAGCGCGAAGGGGCCCATGGGGTACTCGTGCTCGGCCACGACGGCAGCGTCGATGTCCTCGGCGCTGCCGTGCCCCTCCTCGAGCGCCCGCACCGCGTCGTTGAGGTAGGGGAAGAGCAGCGCGTTGACGATGAAGCCCGAGCGGTCGGCGCACGAGACCGGCACCTTGCGCGTGCGGGCGCAGAGCGTGCGCACGGTGTCGAGGACGTCCTGCGCGGTCTGGTCGGTGCGCACGACCTCGACGAGTCGCATGACCGGGGCCGGGTTGAAGAAGTGCATCCCGACGACGTCCTGCGGGCGGCTCGTCACCGCGGCGAGGTCGGCCACCGGCAACGATGACGTCGTCGTCGCGAGGATGGCCCCGTCCCGGCAGACCCGGTCGAGATCGGTGAAGAGCTCGGTCTTGACGTCGATGTCCTCGGCGATCGCCTCGACGACGAGGTCGGCGTCGGCGAGCGCGTCGCGGCTCGTCGCCCCCGTGAGGCGTCCGAGCACCGCGTCGGCCTCCTCGCGCGTCGTGCGCCCCTTCTCGACCGCCCGGTCCAGCCCCCGCGAGATCGCGGAGCGCACCGCGTCGACCTTGTCCTGCGTCCGGGCGACGTAGGTCACCGGGTACCCGGCCTGGGCGAAGACCTGGACGATGCCGGTCGCCATCGTGCCGGAGCCGACGACGCCGACCGTCTCGACGGTGCGCACGTGCTCGTCGGACCCGGCGGGCGCGGGGGTGCTCTCGTCGGTCACGACCTCGTCGGAGCCGGGGGCTGCGTACGTGTAGAAGCCCGCGCCGGCCGCGCGACCGGTGCGGCCCTGCGCGACGAGCGCGTCGAGGACGGGGCGGGGCTGGTGACGCACGTCGCCGGTCTGCGCGTAGAGCTCGGCGAGCGCGTCGCGCACCCGGTCCAGCCCGAGCTCGTCGACGACGGCGAGCGGGCCGCGCGGCAGACCGCAGCCGAAGCGCATGCCGGCGTCGATGTCCTCGCGGGAGGCGTAGCCCTCCTCGTACATCGCCACGGCGTGGTTGAGGTAGGGGTAGACGAGGGTGTCCGCGATCGTGCGGCTGGCAGTTGCTGACATGACGGAAGTGTTGTGGACCCGGCGCTCCTGCCGACAGCCCTTCGCAGCGTGACGGTCCCCACCTGAGGCCTTCGTCACGGCACGTAGGGTGGTCGGCCGTGAGACTCGTGATCGCGACCTGCAGCGTCGACTACGACGGGCGCCTGTCGGCGCACCTGCCCCTGGCCGACCGGCTGCTCCTCGTCAAGGCCGACGGATCCGTCCTCGTGCACAGCGACGGCGGCTCCTACAAGCCGCTCAACTGGATGTCGCCGCCGTGCGCGATGGCCGAGGTCGAGCCGGACGAGACCGAGGCGGCCGAAGGGGTGCGCCTGGTCTGGGTGGTCCAGCACGCGAAGTCTGAGGACCGGCTGCGGGTGAAGATCCACGAGGTCCACCACGACAGCTCCCACGCCCTCGGCGTCGACCCCGGGCTCGTCAAGGACGGCGTCGAGGCCCACCTGCAGAAGCTGCTCGCCGAGCACATCACCACTCTCGGCGAGGGCTGGACGCTCACCCGGCGCGAGCACATGACCGCCATCGGACCCGTCGACATCCTGTGCCGCGACGCCGCCGGCGGCCACGTGGCCGTGGAGATCAAGCGGCGCGGCGAGATCGACGGCGTCGAGCAGCTCACCCGCTACCTCGAGCTGATGAACCGCGACCCGGCCCTGCGCCCCGTCACCGGCATCTTCGCGGCCCAGTCGATCAAGCCCCAGGCGCGCACCCTCGCCGAGGACCGCGGGATCCGCTGCGTCGTCCTCGACTACGACGCGCTGCGCGGCATCGACTCCAGCGAGCACCGCCTCTTCTGACGGCCGTCCACGCCCACCGGCACGCTCGCACCGACCGTCACGACTGGCGCGGCCACGGCAGCCGGGTGATCCCGTCCTCGTCGACCTCGAGGCGGGCGAGCACCCCTTCGCCCGCCGGCTCCTCGCCGACCACCGGGGCGATCTCGCCCGGTCCGGCGAGCGCGAGGACGCACTCGCCGCGGTAGCGGTCGGCGACCTCGACGAGGGCTCCCGGGTCGAGCGCGGGGATGTGCTCGACCCCCACGCCGAGGGCCTCGGCGAGCCGGGCCGCCGCCGCGCCGTCGACCGCAGGGCCGTGGAGCACCACCGCGACGCGCTCGCCGCTGACCTGGGCGGACACCGTCGCGACGTCGCCGGCGGCCCACGTCGCAAGGAGCACCGTCGCCGGGCAGAAGAGCGCCATCTCCGCACCCTACGAGCCCCCTTCGTCTGCCTACAGTGACAAGACCCCCTGATCGTCCAGTGAAGAAGGAGCCGACATGGCTGACCAGAAGAAGGTGGCCTTCGCGGTCGCCGCCGAGGGCATCGAGCAGGTCGAGCTCACCGAGCCGTGGCAGGCCGTCAAGGACGCCGGCGCGCAGCCGGTGCTCGTCTCCGTCGAGTCCGGTGAGGTCCAGGGCTTCAACCACCTCACGGCGGCCGACACCTTCCCCGTCGACCAGACCTTCGACGCGGTCTCGGTCGACGACTTCGACGCGCTCGTCCTGCCCGGCGGCGTCGCCAACCCCGACGCGCTGCGCACCGAGGAGGCGGCCGTGGGCTTCATCCGCGACTTCGTCACCTCGGGCAAGCCCGTCGCCGTCATCTGCCACGGCCCGTGGACCCTCGTCGAGGCCGGTGTGCTCGAGGGCCGCCGCATCACGTCGTGGCCGAGCCTGCGCACCGACATCACCAACGCCGGTGGCCAGTGGGTCGACGAGGAGGTCGTCGTCGACGGCAACCTCATCTCCAGCCGCAACCCCGACGACCTGCCGGCCTTCAACCGGGAGATCACCAAGGCCCTCGGCGCCTGAGCCCGTCCGCCGCGCCCCGTCGTCCCCGCCCGGGACGGCGGGGCGCGGCGCTGCCCGGGGGCCGCCGCGTCGAGACCGCGCACCCGCCCAGCCCACCCCGGCACACCCTCGACGCACCCTTGACGTCGACCGGGTCGACGGGAGCACCGTAGGGGATGACCACAGAGCACACCCCCACCGCTCCCCTGGCCCGCCGCACCCTCGGCTCGGCCGCCCACGGCACCGACCTCGAGGTCTCCGCCCTCGGCCTCGGGTGCATGGGCATGAGCGAGTTCTACGGCACCCCCGACGAGCAGGGCGGCATCGAGACGATCCACCGCGCGCTCGACCTCGGCGTCACCTTCTTCGACACCGCCGACATGTACGGGCCCTTCACCAACGAGCGTCTCGTCGGGCGCGCCCTCGCCGGGCGCCGCGACGAGGTCGTCCTCGCGACGAAGTTCGGCAACAAGCGCGGCGAGGACGGCGCGCGCCTGGGCATCGACGGCTCCCCCGACTACGTGCGCCAGGCGTGCGACGCCAGCCTCGAGCGGCTCGGTGTCGACCACATCGACCTCTACTACCAGCACCGGGTCGACCCCACCGTGCCGATCGAGGAGACCGTCGGCGCGATGGCCGAGCTCGTCGCGGCCGGCAAGGTGCGTCGTATCGGCCTGTCCGAGGCCTCGCCCGAGACCATCCGCCGGGCGCACGCGACCCACCCCGTGACCGCCCTGCAGACCGAGTACTCGCTCTTCACCCGCGACCTCGAGGACGAGATCCTGCCGACCCTGCGCGAGCTCGGCATCGGTCTCGTGCCGTACTCGCCGCTCGGCCGCGGGATGCTCACCGGCGCCCTGCCCGAGCCCGGCCAGGGCGACAGCCGCACGAGCGCGTACTTCCCGCGCTTCCAGGGCGAGGCGCGCGAGACCAACCTCGCCCTCGTCGAGCGGGTCCGCGAGATCGCGCAGACGAAGGGGTGCACCCCCGGCCAGCTCGCCCTCGCCTGGGTCCTCGCGCAGGGCGACGACGTCGCCCCCATCCCCGGCACGAAGCGGGTGCGCTACCTCGAGGAGAACCTCGCGGCCACCGCCGTCGAGCTCACCGACGACGACCTGCAGGCGCTCGAGCGCGCCGTGCCGCGCGACGCCGTCGCCGGCGACCGCTACGGCGACATGTCGACGATCGACGGCTGAGCCGGTCCGCAGACGCACGAAGGGGGAGGCGCTCGCCTCCCCCTTCGCCCGTCCGACCTCAGACCGGCTGGGCCTGCCCCGCCGGCAGCTCCCGCGAGGCACGGATCACCTCGACGAAGCGGGCCATGATCTCGTTGAGCCCGAAGTCCTTGGGGGTGAAGACCTCGGCGACGCCGAGGGCCTTGAGCGCGGCCGCGTCGGACTCGGGGATGATGCCGCCGACGATGACGGGGATGTCGCCCGCGCCGGCGTCCCGCAGGCCGTCGAGGACGTCGGGGACGAGCTCCATGTGCGAGCCCGAGAGGATCGAGATGCCGACGAGGTGGACGTCCTCGGCGACCGCCGCCGAGACGATCTGCTCGGGCGTGAGCCGGATGCCCTGGTAGATGACCTCGAAGCCGGCGTCGCGGGCGCGCACCGCGATCTGCTCGGCGCCGTTGGAGTGGCCGTCGAGACCGGGCTTGCCGACGAGGATGCGCAGCCGCTCGCCGAGCTCGGCCTCGGTGCCCCGCACCGCCTCGCGCACCGCGACGAGCTCGGCGCTGCCGCCGTCGGCCGCGCCGACGGACCCAGAGACACCGGTCGGCGCGCGGAACTCGCCGAAGACGTCGCGCAGGGCCTGGGCCCACTCGCCGACGGTGATGCCGGCGCGGGCGCACTCGAGCGAGGCCTCCATGAGGTTCTCGTCCGTGCCCGCCGCCGCCCGCAGGCGCTCCAGGGCGGCCGCGGCACGCGGGCCGCGCTCGGCGTCGGCATCACGCTCCTCGCGCCAGCTGCGCACGGCCTGCGCGGCCGCGGCCTCGACCCCGGCGTCGACGGTCTGGATCGCGCTGTCGAGGTCGGCGGTCAGGGGGTTCGGCTCGGTGCTCTCGAAGCGGTTGACCCCGACGACGACCTCCTGCCCGTCCTCGATGCGCTGACGACGCAGCGCGTGGCTGGCGACGAGGGCCGACTTCATGTAGCCCGACTCGACGGCCGCGACGGCCCCGCCCAGCTCGGCGACCCGGGCCATCTCGGCGCGCGCCCCCTCGACGAGCTCGGCGACCTTGCCCTCGACGACGCGCGAGCCGGCGAAGAGGTCCTCGTGCTCGAGCAGGTCGGTCTCGTAGGCGAGCACCTGCTGCATGCGCAGCGACCACTGCTGGTCCCACGGGCGCGGCAGGCCGAGCGCCTCGTTCCACGCGGGCAGCTGCACCGCCCGGGCGCGGGCGTCCTTGCTGAGGGTGACGGCGAGCATCTCGAGCAGGATGCGCTGGACGTTGTTCTCGGGCTGGGCCTCGGTCAGGCCCAGGCTGTTGACCTGCACGCCGTAGCGGAAGCGGCGCTGCCGGGCGTCCTCGACGCCGTAGCGCTCGCGCGTCAGCTCGTCCCACAGCTGGACGAAGGCGCGCATCTTGCACATCTCCTCGACGAAGCGCACCCCGGCGTTGACGAAGAAGGAGATCCGGGCGACGACCGTGCCGAAGTCCTCGGGGGCGACGACGCCGGAGTCGCGCACGGCGTCGAGCACGGCGATCGCCGTGCTCATCGCGTAGGCGATCTCCTGCACCGGGGTGGCCCCGGCCTCCTGCAGGTGGTAGCTGCAGATGTTGATCGGGTTCCACTTCGGGATCGTCGTGACCGTGTAGTTGACCATGTCGGTGATGAGCCGCATCGAGGGCCCGGGCGGGAAGACGTAGGTCCCCCGGCTCAGGTACTCCTTGATGATGTCGTTCTGCGTCGTGCCGGCGAGCCGGGCGACGACGTCGGCCGGCTCCTCGCCGCTCGCCTCGGCCTGCTCCTCGGCGGCGACCTGGTACATCGCGAGGAGGTACATCGCGACGGCGTTGATCGTCATCGAGGTGTTCATCTCCCCCAGGGGGATCTCCTCGAAGAGCTGACGCATGTCGCCGATGTGCGAGATCGGCACCCCGACCTTGCCCACCTCGCCGCGGGCGAGGACGTGGTCGGGGTCGTAGCCGGTCTGCGTCGGGAGGTCGAAGGCGACGGAGAGCCCGGTCTGCCCCTTCGCGAGGTTGCGCCGGTACAGGGCGTTGGAGGCGGCGGCCGAGGAGTGACCGGCGTAGGTGCGCATCACCCACGGCCGGTCCCGCTCGGGTCGCGCGGGGGCGGCCGCGGGGGTGGGCACGTCGGTGGCGTCAGGCATGTCGCGAAACTACCGGCGCGGCTCGCGCGTGGGCAGACCTCCCGACGGTGAAAGGCACCACACCGAAGGGGGCGAGCCCGGCCCCGTCAGACCGCGGCGGCCCGACGTCGGGCCGGCACGACAGGCCGCTCGGCGGCGGTCTGCTCGAGGATGATCCGGCGTCGGCCGGCTCGCAGGAGGAGGCGGCGGGTGCGCTCGTCGACGCCGACGACGCGCAGCCGGCGACCGTGCTCGGCCGCGCGGACGTGGGCGGCGACGAGGGTGGCCATCCCGGCGGGGTCGAGGACCCCGGAGGCGCTCATGTCGAGCAGGATCGGGCCCTCGCCGCTGCGGATGAGGCTGGCGAGCTCGTCGCGCACGTCGGGTGCCGTCGCGCGCGAGAGCGGGACCTGCACCCGGACACGGCTGCTGCCGCCCCCGACCGGGACGAGGCTGGCGATGCTGCTCATCATGCTCCCTGCCGGCGCCGCCCCCGCGGCGCCTGTCACGAACTATGACGCGTGAGCAGCCCGATCGGTTGGCACCTCGCCGTCACGATCGGGTCACGACCCATGGGTCACATGAGTCGAGGTCGACCGGCTCACCTGCGTCGACGTCGACCGGCCCGCGCTCTGCGACGATGGCGACATGGTCCACCTGACGAAGATCTACACGCGCACCGGCGACGACGGCACGACGGCGCTCGGCGACTTCGGTCGCACGCGCAAGACCGACCCGCGCCTGGCCGCCTACGCCGACACCAACGAGGCGAACGCCGCGATCGGCGTGGCGCTGGCGTCCGGCGAGCTGCCGCAGGACGTGCGCGCGACGCTCCTGCGCGTGCAGAACGACCTCTTCGACTGCGGCGCCGACCTCTCGACCCCGCTCGCCACCGACCCGGAGCACCCACCGCTGCGGGTCCTGCAGCAGTGGGTCGACGAGCTCGAGGCCGACTGCGACACCTACCTCGAGCGGCTCGAGCCGCTGCGCTCCTTCATCCTGCCCGGCGGCAGCGTCGCCTCGGCTCACCTCCACGTCGCGACGACGGTCGTGCGGCGCGCCGAGCGCTCGGCCTGGGCCGCGGTCGAGGAGCACGGCACCGAGCCGGGCGAGGGTCGGGGCAGCGGCGGGATCAACCTCGTCGCGGTGACCTACCTCAACCGCCTGTCGGACCTGCTCTTCGTGCTCGCCCGGGTGGCCAACCTCGAGGCCGGCGGTGACGTGCTGTGGCAGCCCGGCGGCGGCCGGTCGCAGGAGCCCGAGCGGGTCAGGCGACGTTGACGTCGCGCCCGGGGGGCGAGGACTCCAGCCACGAGCGCATGGCCATGTAGATGCCGCGCTCGACGGCGAGGGGCGTGGGCTCGCTCGTCGTGTGGTCGCCGACGTCGACACGCAGCGCGCCGACGAGACCCGGGATGGTGATGCGCTCCTCGGCGGGGGTCGACAGCTCGAGGTGGGCGCGGTCCCACTCGAGCCCGGGCCGGCGCCGGGTCGAGACGACGGGGTACCACGAGAGGGTCTGGGGCCCCAGACGCAGCAGGCCCAGACGCCACCGGCGCCCGTCGCGGCTGACCGCGGCGAGCGCCAGGGGGTAGCCGCCGGAGATGGCCCGGCGGCGCAGGACGAGTCCTGCGAAGAGGAGGACGACGAGGAGCAGCGCGAGACCCAGGACCAGCTCGGCGACCTGGAGCGCGCTCACGACGTCGTCAGATCAACGAGTCGTCGTGGAGACGGTCTCGGCGACGATCGTCACCGTGTCGTGGTCGACCGAGAGGAAGCCGCCGTCGACGCTCGCGGTGCGCTCACCGCCCTCGGTCGTGATGACGACGTCACCCTCGACGAGGACGCCGAGGAGGGGCGTGTGACCCGGCATGATGCCGATCTCGCCGTCGATGCTGCGGGCTCGGACCATGCGGGCCTCGCCGGACCAGACCTTGCGGTCGGCGGCGACGAGCTCAACGTTCAGGGCGCTCACGTGGGAGTCCTTCGGGGTCGGGAGGGTTGTCCAGGGTCCATGGTACCGGCGCCCCGGGGGTGCGCCCGACCGGTCTCAGGCGACGACGACGGACCAGGTGTCCTGGCCCTGCGAGATGCTCCACACGCGGAAGACCGACCAGCCGATCCACAGCCCGAAGAGCACGACCGCGGGCTTGGCCGAGATCCAGCCGAGCATCCGCTCGGGCGGTCGGCGACGCACGAGCGCGTACGCGACGTAGAGCGCGGCGAAGGCGGCCATCGCCATGAGCAGCAGGCCGAAGGGGTTGTACCAGAAGGCCCCCGCCACGTCGCCGTGGGCGACATGGACCCATGCACGCGTCATGCCGCACCCGGGGCACGGCATGCCGAAGAGGAGGCGGAAGACGCACGAGGGCCGGCCGGAGTCGACGTCGCCGACCGGCCACAGGGCGGCGATGCCGATGCCGACCGCGCCGACGGCGCCGAGCGCGATCGCGGTCGCCCGCGCGCTCAGGCTGTACCCGCGGGCGAGGTGGACCGGACGCCCCTGCGGGGCCGGAGGCCCCGGGGGGTTGGGGGGCGGTCCGCCCACGGGTGCGTGGGTCACGGCAGCGGGCGTCCGTCGGCGTCGACCATCTTGCGGGTGGCGACGAGGATGACGTCGACGAGGGACCAGATGCCCAGCCCGCCGCACGTGAGGAGCTTGAGGACGCCGAGACCGGTCTGCCCGAGGTAGAAGCGGTCGACCCCGAAGCCGCCGACGAAGATCGACAGGAGCAGCGTGGTCATCCACTCGCGGCTGCTGAAGAGCCCGGGCACCTGCTTGGCCTGGAACCACTGGCCCTGCGGCGAGGTGCGCACCGGGGCGTCGCCCTTGAGCTGGCCCGACATCGCCATGCCGGCGAGGTCCTGGTAGCTCATCGGGCCGTACTCCTGGCCCATGGCCGAGACGTAGTACTGGCTGCGCGAGGCGTCGCCGCCGGGACCGCCGGGAGCCTGGTAGGACGGCGCGGAGCCGTAGCCCTGGCCGGGCGCCTGGCCCTGGCCGGGCCCCTGTCCCTGCGGGTATCCGTGCGGCTGACCGGAAGGCGGCGGAGGCATGCTCATGCGCGTGATCCTATCTGGCGCCGGGCACTGCGAGAGCCCGCCCCCGACGACGTCGGGGACGGGCTCTGGCTGACCGGTGCTGCGAGGTCAGAGGTTCTTCTGGATCTCCGCCCACTGGCGCTCGACGTCGTCGAGGCCACCGCACATGAAGAAGGCCTGCTCGCCGACGTGGTCGTACTCGCCGTCGCAGATCTTCGTGAAGGCCTCGATGGTGTCCGCCAGGGAGACCGTCGAGCCCTCGATGCCGGTGAACTGCTTCGCGACGTAGGTGTTCTGCGACAGGAAGCGCTGGATCCGGCGAGCCCGGTTGACGAGGATCTTGTCCTCCTCGGAGAGCTCGTCGATGCCGAGGATCGCGATGATGTCCTGCAGCTCCTTGTTGCGCTGGAGGATCGACTTCACGCGCACCGCGGTGTCGTAGTGCTCGGCGGTGATGTAGCGGCGGTCGAGGATCCGGCTCGTCGAGGTGAGCGGGTCCACGGCCGGGTAGATGCCGAGCGAGGCGATCTCACGGGAGAGCTCGGTCGTCGCGTCGAGGTGCGCGAAGGTCGTCGCCGGGGCCGGGTCGGTGTAGTCGTCCGCGGGCACGTAGATCGCCTGCATCGAGGTGATCGAGTGACCACGCGTCGAGGTGATCCGCTCCTGGAGCACACCCATCTCGTCGGCGAGGGTGGGCTGGTAGCCCACGGCCGAGGGCATGCGACCCAGGAGGGTCGAGACCTCGGAGCCGGCCTGCGTGAAGCGGAAGATGTTGTCGATGAAGAGGAGCACGTCCTGCTTCTGGACGTCGCGGAAGTACTCCGCCATCGTCAGCGCCGACAGGGCGACGCGCAGACGCGTGCCCGGCGGCTCGTCCATCTGGCCGAAGACCAGCGCGGTCTGGCCGAGGACGCCGGCCTCCTCCATCTCGACCATGAGGTCGTTGCCCTCACGGGTGCGCTCGCCGACACCGGCGAAGACGGAGACACCACCGTGGTCGCGGGCGACACGGGCGATCATCTCCTGGATGAGGACGGTCTTGCCGACGCCCGCACCGCCGAAGAGGCCGATCTTGCCACCCTGGACGTACGGGGTGAGCAGGTCGATGACCTTGATGCCCGTCTCGAACATCGTGGTCTTGCTCTCGAGCTGGTCGAAGGAGGGCGCGTTGCGGTGGATGCCCCAGCGCTCCTGCACGTCGAGGGTCTCGCCCTCGGCGAGGTTCATCACCGCGCCGGTGGTGTTGAAGACCTTGCCGAGCGTGACGTCGCCGACGGGCACCGTGATGGGGCCGCCGGTGTCCTTCACCTGGGTGCCGCGGACGAGGCCGTCGGTGGGCTGCAGGGAGATCGCGCGGACCATGTTGTCGCCGATGTGCTGGGCGACCTCGAGGTTGATCGTGCGGCTCTCGCTGCCCTGACCGGTGCTCGCGATCTCGCTGGTGAGCAGGTTGTACTGCTCGGGCATCGCGTCGGCCGGGAACTCGACGTCGACGACGGGGCCGATGATGCGGGAGATCCGGCCGACGCCGCCGGCCTGGGGGGTGTCCTGGGTGGACTCGATGGTGGCAGTCATTACCTGTCCTTCTTACTTGGACTCGGCGAGGGCGCTCGCGCCGCCGACGATCTCGGAAATCTCTTGCGTGATCTCAGCCTGGCGGGCCTGGTTCGCCAGACGGGTGTACATCTTGATGAGCTCCTCGGCGTTGTCGGTCGCCGACTTCATCGCGCGCTGACGCGCCGCGAGCTCGGAGGCGGCCGCCTGGAGGAGGCAGTTGAAGATCCGCGCGTTGACGTACTTCGGCAGCAGCGCGTCGAGGAGCTCGTCCACGCTGGGCTCGAACTCGTAGAGCGGGAAGATCTCCGACTCCTCGGGCTCCTCGACGCCGTCGACGACCTCGAGGGGCAGCAGGCGGATGACCTCGGGCTCCTGCGCGACCATCGAGACGAAGCGGGTGAAGACGACGTGGACCTCGTCCACTCCCCCTTCGCCCTCGGTGTCCTTGACGAAGTCCTCGACGAGGCGGTTGCCGATCTCGCGGGCGTCCTCGAAGGTCGGCTTCTCGGAGAAGCCGGTCCACTGCGCCGCGAACTCGCGCTTGCGGAAGCTGTAGAAGTTCACCGAGCGACGGCCCACGAGGTAGGGGACGACCTCCTTGCCCTCGTCCTGGAGGCGAGCGACGAGGCGCTCGCTCTCCTTGAGCACGTTGGCGTTGTAGCCACCGGCGAGGCCACGGTCCGCGGAGATGATGAGCACCGCGGCCCGACGGACCTGCTCGGCCTCGCTGGTGAGCGCGTGCTCCTCGTCGGAGAAGGTCGCCACGGCCGAGGCCGCGCGGGTCAGCGCGCGGGCGTACGGCGTGGATGCACGCACGGCCTGCTGCGCCTTGACGACGCGGGAGGCCGCCATGAGCTCCATGGCCCGCGTGATCTTCTTGGTCGCGCTGACGGACCGGATGCGCTGCCGGTACTCCCGGATCTGCGCTCCCATACGTTGCCGCCTCTCTGGGTCTTGTCGCGAAGGGGATGTCTGTGGGGGTGGCCGCGGGTGCGGCCGGCTGACCGGTCCGGGGGGGCGGTGCCCGCCCGGACCTCGTGGTCAGCGCTTCTGGCGGACGATCTGCTCCTGGTCGGAGTCGAGGGCGTCGTCGCCGTCCTCGGAGCTCTCGACCGTGGTGCCCGCGTCGCCCCGGGGCTGGAAGCCAGCCTTGAAGGAGTCGATCTCGGACTGGAGCGCGGACTCGGTCGAGTCCTCGAACTTGCCGGTCTCGCGGATCGCGTCGAGCAGCTCCTGCTTCGTGCGGCGCAGGTGGTCGAGGAAGTCGGCCTCGAAGCGCTGGACGTCCTCGACGGGGATGCTGTCGAGCTGACCGGTGGTGCCGGCCCAGATCGAGACGACCTGCTCCTCGACGGGCAGCGGGTCGGCCTGCTTCTGCTTGAGCAGCTCGACGAGGCGCGCGCCGCGGGCGAGCTGCTGCTTGCTCGCGGGGTCGAGGTCGGAGGCGAACATCGCGAAGGCCTCGAGCGCGCGGTACTGGGCGAGGTCGAGCTTGAGACGACCCGAGACCGACTTCATCGCCTTGATCTGCGCGGCACCGCCGACGCGGGAGACGGAGACACCCACGTCGATGGCCGGGCGGACGTTGGAGTTGAAGAGGTCGGCCTGGAGGTAGATCTGGCCGTCGGTGATCGAGATGACGTTGGTCGGGATGTACGCCGAGACGTCGCCCGCCTTCGTCTCGATGATCGGCAGACCGGTCATCGAGCCCGCACCGAGCTCGTCGGAGAGCTTCGCGCACCGCTCGAGCAGACGCGAGTGCAGGTAGAAGACGTCACCCGGGTAGGCCTCGCGGCCCGGCGGGCGGCGCAGCAGCAGCGACATGGAGCGGTACGCCTCGGCCTGCTTGGACAGGTCGTCGAAGACGATGAGGACGTGCTTGCCCTGGTACATCCAGTGCTGGCCGATGGCCGAGCCGGTGAAGGGGGCGAGGTACTTGAAGCCGGCGGCGTCGGACGCGGGGGCCGCGACGATGGTCGTGTACTCCATCGCGCCGGCCTCCTCGAGGGTGCCCTTGACCGCGGCGATCGTCGAGCCCTTCTGGCCGATGGCGACGTAGATGCAGCGGACCTGCTTCTCCGGGTCGCCGGTCTCCCAGAACTGCTTCTGGTTGATGATCGTGTCGACCGCGACCGTGGTCTTGCCGGTCTGGCGGTCACCGATGATCAGCTGACGCTGGCCACGGCCGATCGGGGTCATCGCGTCGACCGACTTCAGACCGGTCTGCAGCGGCTGGTGCACCGACTTGCGCTGGACGACGGTCGGCGCCTGCAGCTCGAGCGCGCGGCGCTCCTCGCTGGTGATCTCGCCGAGACCGTCGATGGGCTGACCGAGGGGGTTGACGACGCGGCCGAGGAAGGAGTCGCCGACGGGGACCGAGAGGACCTCTCCGGTCCGCTTGACCTCCTGGCCCTCCTCGATCTTGGCGAAGTCGCCGAGGACGACGACACCGATCTCGTGGACGTCGAGGTTGAGCGCGATGCCGAGGGTGCCGTCCTCGAACTCGAGCAGCTCGTTGGTCATCGCCGAGGGCAGGCCCTCGACGTGGGCGATGCCGTCACCGGCGTCGGTGACGCGGCCGACCTCTTCACGGGAGGCCGCGCCCGGGTTGTAGGACTGGACGTAGCCGTCCAGGGCGTCCCGGATCTCCTCCGGACGGATCGAGAGCTCCGTCATCTGTCTCTTCTCCTCGGGTGCCGGCTGTGGTGGGCCGGCGGTCGGTGTGTGGTGCGTGGGGTGGTGGGTGCGTCGGTCGAGCCCGAAGGGGGCTCAGCCGCCGGCCAGGTGGCGGCGGGCCTCGTCGAGACGCCGCAGGACGGTCCCGTCGACGACCTCGTCGCCGACCTGGACCCGGATGCCGCCGATGACGTCCGGCTCGATGAGCTGCTGGACGAGGATCGGCTTGCTGTAGATGCGCTGCAGCGCGGACGCGAGGCGACCGGTCTGCTCCGTCGTGAGCGGCGCCGCGGTCGTGACGACCGCGGTGAGCTGCTCGCGACGGGCCGCCGCGTACCGCAGGTAGGTGTCGAGCACGGTGTCGAAGCGACGCCCGCGCGGGGCGAGCACCGCCTGACGCGCCAGCCGGACGCTCTCCGGCGCGGCCTTGTCGCGCAGCAGGGTCGAGACGACCTCGGCCTTGCCTGCGGGGTCGCCCTGCCGGTTGGTCAGGGTGTCGCGCAGCTCGGGGCTGGCGGCGACGACCCGCTCGAAGCGGAAGAGCTCGTCCTCCACCGTGTCGATCCGACCGTCCTGCTCGGCGCCGACGAGCGAGGCCTCGACGGCCAGGCGCTCGGTGGTGTCGGACAGGTCGCGCTCCTGCGACCAGCGACCGGCGACGAGCGCCGAGACGATGCTCGACGCGGCCTCGGACACCTTGCCCGCGAGCAGACGCTGCGCCAGCGCGGCCTTGTCCGAGCCCTCGCGAGAGGGGTCGGCCAGGGCACGGCGCAGCGTCGCGTTGTCGTCGAGCAGGGCGGTGACCGCGAAGAGCTCGTCGGCGAGGACGGCCTTGTCGGCCACCGTGGGCAGGGCGGCGTCGAAGGCCGCCCGTCCCTGCCGGACGGCTCCGCGCGAGCTGCCGCGCATCAGGAACCCTGACCGTCGACGTCGAGCGTGCCCTGCGTCGGCGTCGAGGAGGCGCCGACCTTCTCCGGCTGGACCTGACCCGACTCGAGCTCGGCGAGGAAGCGGTCGATGATCGACTGGCGCGACGCGGAGTCGCTCAGCTCGTGACCGACGATGCGACCCGCGAGGTCGGTGGACATCCGGCCGACCTCACCACGCAGCGACACCGACGCCTGCTGGCGCTCCGCGTCGATCTGCTTGTGAGCGGACTCGGTGATGCGAGCAGCCTCGTCCTGAGCCTGCTGACGCATCTCCGCGACGATGCTCGCACCCTCGGCGCGCGCGTCCTCGCGGATCTTCGCGGCCTCGGCACGGGCGTCGGCGAGCTGGGCCTCGTACTGGGCCTTGGCGGCCTCGGCCTCGGCCTGGGCGTTCTCGGCCTGGGCGATGCCACCCTCGATAGCAGCGTGGCGCTCCTGGTAGGCCTTCTCGATGTTCGGGGCGACCTTCTTCGCGACGACCCAGTAGAGGATCGCGAACATGATCAGCCCGAAGACGAGCTCCTCGAGGTGCGGGATGAGAGGCATGGTCTCGCCTTCTCCACCCGCCGTCGCGAGGCTCACGACCGACGTTGCGGTTGCCGTGATGTGCACGGGGTACTCCTAGGTGCTGGTCTCGGTTCGGGTGAGCACGGGCACGAGGCCCGTGGGCTCAGTTGTTGATGAAGAAGAGGACCAGACCGAAGATCGCGAGGGCCTCAGCGAGCGCGAAGCCGAGGATGGCGATCGGCTGCAGGAGGTTGCGGGCCTCCGGCTGACGAGCGACACCGTTGATGTAAGCGGCGAAGATCAGACCGACCGCGATCGCCGGGCCGATGGCGGCCAGGCCGTAGCCGACGAGGGAGAGCGAGCCGGTGATTTCCATGATCTGCACGTGAATTCCTCTTCCGTGTATTTACCGATCCGCCGCGGCGCCTGCCGCGGGGAAGTTCTTGGGGGTGGTGGCTATTTGGTTATGGGTACTGCGGTCGACGAGCCGCGACTCAGTGGTCGTCGGCGAGAGCGCCGGCGATGTAGCTCGCCGCGAGCAGGACGAAGACGAACGCCTGGAGGAACTGCACCAGGGCCTCGAAGAGGATCATCACGCCGGCCATGAGGAAGGTCGGCACCGACATCACCTTGAGGAGCGCACCGTCGGCCTCGAGCAGGAAGTACGCACCCGCGGTGACGAAGAGGTAGATGACCATGTGCCCGGCGAACATGTTGCCGAAGAGTCGCAGCGCGAGCGTCAGCGGCCGGGTGATGAAGTAGGTGACGAGCTCGAGCAGGAAGATCACCGGGGCGATCCAGCCCGGAAGGCCCGGGGGGACCATGTGCTTGAAGTAGCCGACGAAGCCCATCCGCTGGAAGCCGATCCAGTGGTAGACCACGTAGACGACGAGCGTCAGCGCGATCGGGAAGCCGATCTTGCCGTTCACCGGATTCATCGCGAGCGGGAAGATCCCCATGAGGTTGTAGAAGAGGATCATCGCGAAGAGGGTCACGAGGAGCGGCACGAAGCGGCGGAACTCCTTGGTGCCGATCATGTCGCGGGCCACCGAGTTGCGGGGGAAGTTGTAGAAGCCCTCGAAGAGCCACTGGCCCTTGCTGGGGACGACCGCGGCCTTGCGGCTCAGCGCGATCATCCCGAAGGAGAGCACAGCGGTGACGATCGCGGCCCAAGCCATCTGGTTGGTGACGGTGAGACCGCCGACCTCGAAGAGGGGCTGCCAGAAGATCTCCGGCGTGGGGGGCGCGTAGCCCTCGCCCTCGCCGGAGGCCATGGGCGCGAGCGCGGCGATGTGCGCGGGCGCAGTCAGGATCACGGGTTCTCCTCGTTGTGTGGCTTGGCTCCGGGCAGCGCGGTATCGCCGCCGCTCGTGGGTGCCTGAGACGTACCGTACCGGAGCCAGATGACGTAGAGCGACAGCCCCATCCCGACCACGGCACCGGCGGCGACGATCAACGTCGTCCCCAGCCAGCGGTCGAGCAGCCATCCGATCCCCCCGAAGAGCAGGGGTCCGGTGATGAGGTAGGCGAGGACGGTCGCGCCGAGCGCGTCCGCCTGGGCGGTGGGGCTCGGGCCCTCGGTCTCGGTGGACCAGCGGTGCGCGTCGGGCGCCACCCCTTCGCGCCGGGTGACGAGGCGCGGCTGCGGGGTGTCGGTCTTGCGGCGGCGGGGGCTCATCGCGCCCCTCCCGGGTAGATCTCGTGCCGCGCACGGGCGTACCCGGTGATCTGGCCCGCCTGGAGCACGACCGTCTGCAGGATCGCGGCGGCGGTGAAGGCTTCTCCGACGAGCCAGGGCTGCCCTCTCAGGGCGACGAGCACCACGACGAGCAGCATCAGCTGACCGACGTAGACGACGAGCGCGCCCGGGAGACTGAGGCGTGCGTCCCCTTCGACGATGACTCGCATCGCGACGAGGCCGACGAGCATGATCGCCGCTGCGGTCGCGGCTCCGGCGAGGGCGGACCAGCCGGCCCTCTCCCCCGCGGCGAGCCACCCGATGACCGGCGCGGCGACGCACCCGGCGACGCCTGCGAGCACGACGCCGCGAAGCATGCCCGTGATGGGCTCGCGGGTGGTGCGCGTGGCGGTCATGGCGTCCTTCGGCACGGGATCTGGTCGAGGCTCGAGCGGGCCCTCACGGCCCGTCGTCGGCGCTTGTGAAAGTTATCACAAGCGCCTCCGACCCCGCGACTCGAGCGCGACGAGCGGCCGCCGTCCCACCCCTTCGGGCGGTCGAGGCACGAAGCCCCCACCCCCAAGCCTCGACACCACGCCTCCCCCGAGAAGTTGGCACCAGCACCGGTTGCAGCACGAGCACCCGCCAACATCTCGAGCAGCGGGATGGTCTCGAGGCTCCTTCGTCGCACCTCGACCGCCAACGCCCTCTCGCTGGTCGAGGTGCGAAGGCCGCCAGGCCTGAGCCTCGAGACCACCCGCCCCGAGAAATTGGCACCAGCACCGGTTGCAGCACGAGCATCTGCCAACTTCCCGAGCACACGGGTCGTCTCGGGGCTCGCTGACGCTCGCACCTCGACCAACCAAGAACGGTTAGGCGTCGAGGCGGCGGCCCTGGCGGTCGAAGGTCTTGGGGCGGTGGCCGGGGCGGGAGAAGCGCGGGAGCCACACGGTGAGGACGACGGCGACGGCGAGCAGGGCGAGGACCCCGGCCGCCGCGAGCTCAGCGGGCTGGACGACGACGAAGCTCACCGAGCCGGCGGCGACGACGAAGGCCCACCACCACAGCAGGAGCACCGCGCGGCGGTGGCCGTGGCCGATCCGCAGCATGCGGTGGTGCAGGTGCTGGGCGTCGGGGTGGAAGGGGCTCTGCCCTCGTGCGGTGCGGCGCACGACGGCGAAGAGGACGTCGAGCAGCGGCAGCAGCATGATCGCGATCGGCACGAGCAGCGGCAGGATAGTCGCCGCGACCGGGTTGTCGCTCACCTGGCTCGGGTTGACCGCACCGGTCGTGCTGATCGTCGCGGCGGCGAGGAGCAGCCCGAGCAGGAGCGCCCCGCTGTCGCCCATGAAGAGCCGGGCGGGGAAGAAGTTGTGCGGCAGGAAGCCCAGGCAGCACCCGAGCATCGCGGCGGAGATGAAGGTCGCCGAGCTGAAGACGTTCGGCGGGTTGTACGAGGCCGAGATGAGATAGCTGTACACGAAGAACGACCCCGCGGCGATCGCGACCGTCCCCGCGGCGAGCCCGTCGAGCCCGTCGATGAAGTTCACCGCGTTCGTCGCGAGGACGACGACGAAGATCGTCAGGATGACGAGGATCGGCGCCGGCAGGACCGTGACGACCCCGAGCGGCAACGAGAAGAACTGCACGCCGGAGAAGGCCATGATCCCGGCGGCGACCAGCTGCCCACCCATCTTCGTCGCCGGGTCGAGGTCGCGGACGTCGTCGATCGCCCCGACGAGGCAGACGACCGCGCCCGCCCCCAGCACCCCGACGAGCTCGCGCGTCTCGAAGACCTGCGAGAGGAAGGGCAGACGCCATGCGAGCAGCGTCGCGGCGGCGTACCCCATGAGGATCGCCACTCCCCCGAGCCGAGGGATCGGCACGGTGTGCACGTCGCGGCTGCGGACCGGGGTGTACGCCCCGGTCCGCACCGCGATCGCCCGCATGGCGGGCACGCACAGGTAGGTCGTCGCCAGCGCCACGAGGACGACGAGCAGGTACTCACGCACGCGCCGCCTCCGTCGTCACTGGTGATGTGGTCAGCCGCGGGCCCGGTCGGGCCCGGCTCAGCGAGGGTAGGCGGGGAAGGCGGTGACGAGCTCGTCGACGCCCGCGCGCACCTGCTGGCTCACGGCGTGCTCCGGGTCGGCGTCGCCCTGGGTGACGGCGACGTGGATGAGCTCGGCGATGGTCGCCATCTCGGCCTCGCCCATGCCCTGCGTCGTGACGCACGGGGTGCCGACGCGCACGCCCGAGGCGATGCCCGGCTTCTGCGGGTCGTTGGGGATCGCGTTCTTGTTGAGCACGATCCCGGCCGCGTCGGCGCGCGCCTCGGCGTCCTTGCCCGTGACGCCGACGCCCTGGAGGTCGAGCAGCGCGAGGTGCGTGTCCGTGCCACCGGTCGTCGGCCGGATGCCGCGCTCGGCCAGACCGGCCGCGAGCGCCTGGGAGTTGGTGATGACGCGCCGGGTGTAGTCGGCGTACTCCGGGCTCGCGCACTCCTTGAAGTTCACGGCCTTGGCCGCGATCGTGTGCATCTGCGGCCCGCCCTGCATCATCGGGAAGATCGCCTTGTCGAGCGCGGCCGCGTGCTCGGCCTTGCAGACGAGGGCACCGGAGCGGGGGCCGCGCAGGACCTTGTGGGTCGTGAAGGTCACGACGTCGGCGAAGGGGACGGGGCTGGGGATCGCCTTGCCGGCCACGAGACCGATGAAGTGGGCCGCGTCGACCCAGAAGATCGCGCCGACCTCGTCGGCGATGGCGCGGATCCGCTCGAAGTCGATGAGACGCGGGATCGCCGAGCCGCCGGCGCAGATGACCTTGGGGCGGTGCTCCTTGGCCAGGCGCTCCATCTCGTCGTAGTCGACGTCCTCGGTCTCGGGGTGCACGCCGTAGTGGACGGCGTCGAACCACTTGCCGGAGAAGGAGACCTTCGTGCCGTGGGTGAGGTGGCCGCCGTGGGGCAGCGACATCGCGAGGATCTTCTCGCCCGGCTTGAGGAAGGCGCCGTAGACGGCCTGGTTCGCGCTGGCGCCGGAGTGCGCCTGGACGTTGGCATGGTCGGCGTCGAAGAGCGCCTTGCACCGGTCGATGGCGAGCTGCTCGGCCTTGTCGACCTCGCTGCAGCCGCCGTAGTAGCGCCGGCCGGGGTAGCCCTCGGCGTACTTGTTCGACAGCGTCGAGCCGAGCGCGGTGAGCACCTCGGGGCTCGAGAGGTTCTCGCTGGCGATGAGCTGCAGGCCCGAGCGGATCCGGCCGAGCTCGGAGAGGAGCACGTCGGCGATCTCGGGGTCGAAGGCGCGCAGGCCCCCGAAGTCGGAGCCGTAGAAGGTGTCGTCGGTCATCGCGTGGGTCCTTCGCTCTCTGCGGTGTCGCTGTCGATGTCGCTGGTGTCGAGATGGGTCGTGGAGGTGTCGTCCACGGAGGCGGACGGCGGGGGCGGCTCGGCCGGCTGGGCGTCGGCGAAGACCTGGCGCACCCGCGAGGCCGGCAGGGCCCCGCTGCGCAGGATGACCGGCTCGTCGCCGGTGCAGTCGACGATGGTCGACGGCTCGCCGCTGGGACGGGGCCCGCCGTCGAGGTAGACGGCGACCGACGCACCGAGCTGCGAGGCGGCCTCGACCGCGGTGCGGGCCGGCGGCTCGCCGGTGCGGTTCGCGCTCGTCACGGCCATCGGTCCGACCTCGGCGAGGACGGCGAGCGCCAGCTCGTCGTCGGGCATGCGCAGGGCCACGGTGCCGCGGGTCTCTCCGAGGTCCCAGTGCAGGGAGGGCTGGGCGTGCACGACGACGGTGAGCGGCCCGGGCCACTCGGCCTCGACGAGGTCGCGCACCCAGGCCGGCACGTCGCGGGCCAGGCCGTCGAGGGTGCGCTGGTCGGGCACGAGGACCGGGGGCGGCATGTCACGACCGCGACCCTTGGCGTCGAGGACGGCCTGGACCGCCTCCGCCGAGAAGGCGTCGCAGCCGATGCCGTAGACGGTGTCGGTGGGGATGACGACGACCTCTCCGGCGCGCACCGCGTCAGCGGTCGTCGTGATGGCGTCCTCGCGGCTGTCCGGCGAGGTGGCGTCGACGACGGGGCTCATGGGGCACACCCTATGGGGCGTGGCTCAGATGCCCCCTCCCCCCTTCGCCCCACGGACGCGGCTGACCCTCTAGGTTCGGGCCACGTGACGCCCCCGTCACCCATCGAGAGGAGATCTTCATGCGTGGTTCCGGGACCATCTGGACCATCGTCGGCGTGCTCGCGATCATCGCGCTGCTCATCTGGATCCTCGCTCGCGTCTGACGCGACGGCGACGCACGAGGCCCCGCCGAACTCCCTGCCGGCGGGGCCTCGTTGCGTCTGCGGGCAGGTCAGGGCAGGCGGCGGGCCCGCGTCATCCGGGGCCGACCGGTGAGGTCCTCGACGTCGTCGACCGCTGACCACAGCCCGGTCGCCGCGATCGCGCGCGGCAGGCTCTCGCCCTGGGTGTCGGCGTGCTCCATGACGAGCAGCCCGCCGGGTCGCAGCAGCACGGCCGCGCTCGCGGCAACGGCGACCGGCACGGCGAGCCCGTCGGCGCTGCGCCCGTAGAGCGCGATGCCCGGGTCGTGCTCGGCGACCTCCGGGTCGACCGGCACTGCACCGTCGGGGATGTACGGCGGGTTGCTCACGACGACGTCGACAGCGCCCACGAGGTCGGCGACCTCGTCGATCGACCGCGGGTCGGCGGACGCGTCGCCCTCGACGACGCGCACCGGGAGCCCGGTGCGCTCGACGTTGTGCCGCGCCCACGCGACGGCCTCGGGGCTCAGCTCCACCGCGACGACCTCCGCCCCCGGGGCCTCGTCGGCCACGGCGAGCGCGAGCGCCCCCGACCCGGTGCACAGGTCGACGACGACGGGGGCGGCTCCCCCTTCGCCCTCCCGGCGGGAGAGCTCGGCGAGGACGAGGTCGACGGCGAGCTCGGTCTCGGGCCGGGGCACGAAGACCCCGGGGCCGACCGCGAGCTCGAGGTGACGGAAGGGCGCGACCCCCGTGAGGTGCTGCAGCGGCACCCGGCGGGCGCGCTCGGCGACGAGCCCCGCGAGACGCTCGCCCGCGGAGGCGTCGAGGTCGGAGCCCAGGAACAGCCGGCGCTCGACCTCGCCGCGCCCCACGTCGAGGACGTGGGCGAGGAGCAGGACCGCGTCGGTGCGGGCGGAGGAGATGCCCGCCGCGGCGAGCTCGGCCTCGGCCGCGCGCACGACGTCGCGCAGCGGACGGCTCATCCGTCGAGGGCGGCGAGCTGGGCGGCCTCGTCGGCCGCGACCGCGGAGTCGACGACGGCGTCGAGGTCGCCGTCGAGGACGCTGTCGAGGTTGTGCGCCTTGAAGCCGGTGCGGTGGTCGGAGATCCGGTTCTCCGGGAAGTTGTAGGTGCGGATCCGCTCGGAGCGGTCCACGGTGCGCACCTGGCTGCGCCGGGCGTCGGCCGCCTCGGCCGCGGCCTCGTCGACCGCCAGCTGGTGCAGGCGGGCGCGCAGCACGCGCATCGCCGACTCCTTGTTCTGCAGCTGCGACTTCTCGTTCTGGCACGAGACGACCAGGCCGGTGGGCAGGTGGGTGATCCGCACGGCGGAGTCGGTCGTGTTGACGCTCTGGCCACCGGGGCCGCTCGAGCGGTACACGTCGATCTTGAGGTCGTTCGCCGCGATGTCGACCGTCACGACGTCGCCGACGTCGGGCATGACCCACACACCGGCGGCGGAGGTGTGGATACGCCCCTGGCTCTCGGTGACGGGGACGCGCTGGACGCGGTGGACTCCCCCTTCGTACTTGAGGCGGGCCCACGGGGCCTCCCCCGGCGCCGGGGTGCCGCGCGAGCTGATCGCGACCTGCACGTCCTTGTAGCCGCCGAGGTCGGACTCGGTGGAGTCGAGGATCTCGGTGCGCCAGCCGTGCTTCTCCGCGTGGCGGAGGTACATCCGCAGGAGGTCACCGGCGAAGAGGGCCGACTCGGCTCCGCCTTCGCCCGCCTTGACCTCGAGGATGACATCGCGGTCGTCGTCGGGGTCGCGCGGGATGAGCAGCCGGCGCAGCCGGTCCTCGGCCTGCTCGAGCCGCTCGGCGAGCGCGGGGAGCTCCTCGGCGAAGGAGGGCTCCTCCTGCGCGAGCTCACGGGCGGCCTCGAGGTCCTCGCCCGCGCCGACCCACTCGGCGTGCGCGGCGACGACCGGGCCGAGCCGGGCGTAGCGCGAGTTGACCTCGCGCAGCCGCTCGGGGTCGCCGACGACCTCCGGGTCGCCGAGCTGGGCCTCGAGGGCCGCGTGCTCGTCGACGAGGCTCTGCCCAGAGGACGACGGGTCGAGCACGGCAGGGACCTCCGGGAGGTGGACGACAGGGGTGCGGAGACGACGACGCGCCGGCCAGCGTGATCGCTGACCGGCGCGTCGGAGGCGTTACTTCGCGGCGGTCTGGCCGTAACGCTTCTGGAAGCGGGCGACGCGGCCGCCGGAGTCCATGAGCTTCTGCTTGCCCGTGTAGAACGGGTGGCAGGCGCTGCAGACCTCGACGCGGATGCGGCCGCCGTCGGCGGTGCTGCGCGTCGTGAACTCGTTGCCGCAGGTGCAGGAGACCGTGGTCTCCGCGTAGCTGGGGTGGATGTCCTTCTTCACGTGATCTCCTTGGATCTCATCCGGGTCGGCGGGCCCACCGCATCTGGGATGCGTGCGGTGCAGGTCCTGCGCTCGAGGCGCCAGCCGTGAACCGGTCCAACGGGTGATTCTGCCAGAGGATCTGACGTGGTCCATAACCGCGCCCGCCCGCGCGGCATTCCCCGACCGCCCCGACGGCCGCTCGGACGGGTGCGGCATCATGCGGGCATGGCTCGACGACCGCTGCGCCGTGACCGCCGACCCGCCCTCGAGGAGCGCCCCGGGCCGGTGGAGGGCTCGGTCGTGCGGGCCGCGACCGCCGCCGACATCGGCTCGGTCATCGAGCTGCGCATCCTCATGTTCGAGGCCATGGGCACCCCGGACGAGGACCTCTACGACCCCCGGTGGCGCGCCGACGCCGCCCGGTGGCTCCAGCTGCACCTCGACGACGCCGGGCTCGCCGTCGTCGTCGCCGACGTCGGGGGCGCCGTCGTCTCGTGCGCCATGGGCCAGGTCGTCGACCTCATGCCCTCCCCCACGCGCCCCGGTGACGTCGGCGGGCTGCTGACGAACGTCGCGACCTTCCCGAGCCACCGTCGCCGCGGGCTCTCGCAGGCCTGCGTCGAAGGGGTCCTCGACTGGTTCACGCAGTCCACCCGGGTCGACGTCGTCACGCTCAACGCGACGGCCGAGGGCGCCCCGATGTACGAGGCCCTGGGCTTCACGCCGTCGCAGTTCCCGGAGATGCGGGCTCGGCTGACGCGTGAGCCGACCCCGCCCGAGGCAGGGTGACCGTCACCGTCGTGCCGACGCCGACGCTCGACGCGAGCTCGACACCGCCGCCGTGCATGCGGGCGATGGTCTCGACGATGACGAGACCCAGCCCGGTGCCCTGCACCTGCTGCTCGCGGGCGTTGCTCGCCCGGTAGAAGCGCTGGAAGAGGTGGGCCTGGTCCTCGTCGGGGATGCCCATGCCGGTGTCGCGGCAGATGACGCGCACCCACGCGTCGTCGGCCTCGATGCGCAGCTCGACCCGGCCGCCGCGCGGGGTGAACTTCACGCCGTTGCTCGTGAGGTTGCCGATGGCCCGCTCCACCTGGTCGCGCTCGACCTCGACCGGCTGCGAGTGGGTGCCGGTGCTCACGACGAGCTCGACGCCCGCCGCGTCGGCGACGGGCTTCATCGACTCGCCGACGGAGGTGACGAGCAGACGCATGTCGAGGACCCGGCGCTCGGCACCGGCGGCGCCGCTGTCGAGACGGTTGAGCAGGAGCAGCTCGTCGATGAGCAGGCGCAGCCGCGAGACGTTGCGCGAGATGACCTCGAGCGCGTGGGCCTGACGGGGCTGCAGCGGCCCGAAGTCGCCGTCCTCGATGAGCTCGAGGTAGCCGGCGATCGAGGTGAGCGGTGTGCGCAGCTCGTGGCTCGTCGTCGCGACGAAGTCGGACTTCTGCGCGTCGAGCGCGGAGAGCTCGGCGACGACGCGTCGCTCGGCGAGCGCATGCCCGGCGTACTCGGCGACGCGTCGGATGGCCTGCTCCTCCGCGGCCTCCCAGTGGTGCTCGCGCATCGCGGCGATCGACAGGATGCCGACGACCTCGCCGGAGACGACGAGCGGGTGCAGCGCCCAGGCCCGCACCCCGTGGAGGTCGGCGGTGCCGGCGAGCCGGTCGGGGAAGAGGGCGAAGATCTCGTCCGGCGTGTGGCCGAAGAGGGCGGGGACGTCCGCGAGCATCTCGCGCAGCGACGGCACGGAGATGTCGACGAGCAGCGGGGTGAAGTCGGCCGACGGCGAGCGGTAGCTGCCGGCGGTGACGATCTCGTCGCCCTCGATCTCGTAGATCGTCGTCGCGTCGACGCCGAGCCGCGCCGAGAGCTCGCGGCAGGCGTCGTCCCACGTGCCGTCGGCCTCGTCGTCGCGCCGGGAGAGCTGCCCGACGACCCGGCTGGTGAGCCGGTAGAGGTCGAGCTGTCGCTCGCGCTCGCGGCGCATCGAGTCGTTGACCTCGGCGAGGGAGTTGAAGGCGGTCGCGACGGCCCGGACCTCCTGGGCGCCGCGGGTCGTGTCGGCGCGGGCGGCGACGGCGCCGGCCTCGTGGTTGACGACGGTGCTGTACAGGGAGCGAAGGGGGGAGATGAGGTAGCGCCGCACCTTCCAGCTCTGGCGCAGGGTCGCGCTGAGCGCGACGAGGCTGGCGAGGATGATCGCGACGAGCGAGATGCTCATGGCCGCGCGGTAGCGGTCGCGACGCCCCTCGCGGGCCGCGCTCACCTCCTCGACGAGGTCGTCGTGGGCGACCTCGACGCGGTCGAAGGTGGCCGCCGTGCTCGAGATGTCGCCCTCGCGGCCGTCGGCGACACGCGTCACCTGCACGTCGACAGCGGCGAACCACCGGTCCCCCGCGTCGACGAGCTCGTCCATCGCCTCGGCCCCGACCTGGCCACCGGCGAGCTCGCGGAACTCCGCGGTCTCCCGGCGGAACTCCTCGCGGTCGGCGCGGTAGCGCTCGAGATACATCCGGTCCTTCGTCAGCAGGTAGCCGCGGTACTCCGACTGGGCGTCGGTGATCGCGACGCGCATCCGGCTCGAGCCGTCGATGAGCGGGGTGAAGCGGGTGGCCGTCGTCGTCACCTCGTGCCGGATGTAGACGACCGCACCGGCCGACAGCGCCGAGATCGCGAGGATGACGCACGACAGGAGCAGCACGAGGCGCTCGAGGACCCGCGCGACGGTGTGCTGGGGGCTCATCAGCCCTTGCCCTCACCGGTGTCGAAGCCGGTGCGGGTCATCGTGCCCCACACCTGCTTGCGACCGGTGAGGCTCTGCACCCAGCCCTCGATGCGCCACACGGCCGTGGCCTGCCGGTACCCGACGTTCTCGACGACCGCGGCCGCGAGCGTGCTCGCGAGGTCGCGCCAGCGCGGGTACTTGTGGAAGCTCAGCTCCTCGACGGTCATCGCGGCGAGTGTGACGAGCGCGGCGTAGACGTACGCGACGGCCATGAAGAGCAGGAAGTACGAGACGTCGATGACCCCGAGCAGCGTGCCGAGGACGACGAGGACGAGCCCGAAGAGCTCGAGCGCGGGGGCGATGAGCTCGAAGAGCCAGTAGTACGGCAGGGCGATCATGCCGACCCGGCCGTAGCGCGGGTTGAAGAGCATGCCGCGGTAGGCCCACAGCGTCTCCCACAGCCCACGGTGCCAGCGGGCGCGCTGCTTGCGCAGGACCTTGGCCGACTCGGGGACCTCGGTCCAGCAGATCGGCTCGTTGATGAACTGCACGCGGTAGTCGCGCTTCTGCCGGCGCAGGTGCTTGTGCACGCGCAGCACGAGCTCGAAGTCCTCGCCGATGCTGCTCGGGTCGAGCCCGCCGACCTCGACGAGCACGTCGCGGCGGAAGATGCCGAAGGCCCCGCTGATGAGGATGAGCGACTTCAGGCGGGACCAGCCGGAGCGGCCGAGGTGGAAGGCGCGCAGGTACTCGACGACCTGGATCCGGGCCAACCAGTTCTTCGGCATCCGCACCTCGGTGACACGACCTCCTCGCACGAGGCAGCCGTTGACCGCGCGGATGACGCCGCCCGCGGCGACCATGCGCACCGGGTCGTCGGCGAAGGGCTTGACGACCGACAGCAGCGCGTCGGGGTCGAGGATCGAGTCCGAGTCGACGAAGACGACGAGGTCTTGCGAGGCGTAGTTGATGCCGACGTTCATCGAGTCTGAGCGACCGGAGTTGGCCTTGCGGACGACGGTCAGGCGGGTCCGGCCGTTGCGCGGCACGTGCACCGAGGTCGGCTGCTCGCGCACGGTGATGTCGCCGGGCATGCGCCGCGGGATCTCGACGAGATCGAACGTCTCGCGCAGCACCTCGAAGCCGCCGTCGGTGCTGCCGTCGTCGACGACGATGACCTCGTGGCGCGGGTAGTGCAGCGCGAGCATCGACTGCACCGCGAGCCGGATGCCCACCTCCTCGTTGTGCATCGCGGCGACGACGGAGACACCGGGCACGAGGCCGGAGCCGACGAGCTCCTCGCGGCCCGCGTACGGCAGCTGGCGCATCGAGCGACGGAACTCCAGGCTCGACATGACGACGAGCACGAGATAGCTCGTGTTGATGACGAGGAAGTAGACGAGGACCGGCAGCGCGATGACGGAGAAGATCGTCTCGACGACCGGGCGAAGGGGTTCGAGCCAGTCCATCAGCGACCACCGGCCCCGGAGCCGGCGCGCAGCTCGAGCAGGGCCCTGCCGTAGCTCGTCGCGGCGCGGGTGACGTCGTCCTCGGGCGAGGTGCGCTCGGCGACCTCGTGGAGGGCGGCGATCCCGGGGCTGTCGAGGTCGACGAGGGACTGCGCGGCGAGCTCGCCGACACGGGCGTCCTCGTCGGAGAGCAGGTCCGCGAGCGCGGCCACGGAGGCGCGCCCGCCGAGCTCGGAGAGGGCGCGGACGGCGGAGAGCCGCACCGTCTGGTGGTGGCCGGGGGCGGCGAGGTCGACGAGCGACGGGATGTCGTCGGGTCGGCCCACGCGGCCCAGGGCCTCGGCGACGGCGGCGAGCACGGTCTGGTCCTCCTCGATGGCGAGCAGCGAGCGGAGGGACTCGCGCTGCGAGACGTGCTGGGCGACGCCGATCGCGCGCGCGGCGACGGCGCGGGTCGTCGGGTCGTCGCTGAGCAGCGCGGCGCCGACGGTGTCGGCGGTGCCCGGGCCGAGCTGGGCGAGGGCCTCGGTGACGACCCAGGCGGGCAGCGCGCCGCGGCCGCGGCGGGCGGGCTTGACCGAGCGCAGCAGCGGGCCGGCGGCGACGTCCTCGCGCAGCATGCCGAGCGCGCGGGCGGCGGTCACGGCCGCGCCGCGGTCGCTGTCCTGGAGCAGGGGCGCGACGGAGCGGGCCTCCCCCTCGACGCGCATGAGCCCGATCGCCCACGCGGAGCGGGCACGGCGTGTGCCGGAGGACGAGGCGAGACCGTCGCGCGCCCGGCGCACGACGCCGTGGCGCTGGAGCAGGCCGACGAGCTGCTGGGCCGGTGCACCCCGGACCTTCGACAGGAGGGAGACGAGATACCCGTCGACCGCCTCGAGACCGCTGAGCGGCACGGACAGCAGGCGCTGCACGGAGCTGCCGTCCTCGTCGTCGCCGGAGGCGATGGTGAGCACGTCGCGACGGATGGGGTCGATCTGGCGGCGGTCGCGCGCCGCCTTGCGGCGGCGCTGGATCCGGGCGAGGACGATCGTCGCGGCGAGCAGCACGGCCGTGACGGCCATGATCCAGAGCGACAGCCGCAGCACCCAGGCGCTGACGACGAAGTCGGGCATGTCAGCCGCGGGCGAGCAGCGAGCTCACCCGGTGGACGAGCTCGCGAGGGCTGAACGGCTTCGTGAGGTAGTCGTCCGCCCCTGAGCTGAAGCCCGCGTCGACGTCGACGTCGCGCGACCGGGCGGTGAGGAGGATGACCTTCGTCTCGGCCAGGCTGTCATCGGCGCGGATCTCGCGCAGCACGTCCAGACCCGACATGCCCGGCATCATGACGTCGAGGACGGCCAGGGTCGGGCGCACCTCGCGCACGCGGTCCCAGGCGGAGTCGCCGTCAGCCACGGAGATCACCTCGTAGCCGGCGTTCTCGAGCTTGAAGGCGACGAGGTCTCGGATGTCGTCGTCGTCGTCGGCGACGACGACCGTCTGCTCCGCCATGCGCTGAGCTCCCCAGATCTGGTGTGGCGTGGGCTGTGGATGCGGCGATCGTACCTGCCGAACCGTGCGCCCTCGACCGGACGCCCGTGGCGCGTCGGGACGCGAAGGGGGGACCGCCACCTCGTGGTGACGGTCCCCCCTTCGTCCGGCGAGACCCGGATCGGGTCGGCCCGGTCAGGCCATCTCGTCGTCGTCCATCTTGATCGAGCTGTTCTGCGAGACCTGGACGAGGAACTCGTAGTTCGTCTTGGTCTTCTTCAGCCGGTCGATGAGGAGCTCGACACCCTGCTGCTGGTCGAGGGCCGCGAGGACGCGACGCAGCTTCCACATGATCTTCAGCTCCTCGGGGGCGAGGAGGATCTCCTCGCGCCGCGTGCCCGAGGCGTTGATGTCGACGGCGGGGAAGATGCGGCGGTTGGCAAGCCCACGGTCGAGCTTGAGCTCCATGTTGCCGGTGCCCTTGAACTCCTCGAAGATCACCTCGTCCATGCGCGAGCCGGTCTCGACGAGCGCCGTCGCGAGGATGGTCAGCGAGCCGCCGTCCTCGATGTTGCGCGCGGCGCCGAAGAACTTCTTCGGCGGGTAGAGCGCGGCCGAGTCGACACCACCGGAGAGGATGCGCCCGCTCGCGGGGGCCGCGAGGTTGTAGGCGCGACCGAGCTTGGTGATCGAGTCGAGCAGCACGACGACGTCGTGGCCCATCTCGACGAGGCGCTTGGCCCGCTCGATGGCCAGCTCGGCGACCGTCGTGTGGTCGTCGGCCGGGCGGTCGAAGGTCGAGGAGATGACCTCGCCCTTGACGGCCCGCTGCATGTCGGTGACCTCCTCGGGACGCTCGTCGACGAGGACGACCATGAGGTGGCACTCGGGGTTGTTCGTCGTGATCGCGTTGGCGATGGACTGCATGACCATCGTCTTGCCGGCCTTCGCCGGGGCGACGATGAGCCCGCGCTGGCCCTTGCCGATCGGGGCGACGAGGTCGATCATCCGCGTCGTGAGGACGTTGTGCTCGGTCTCGAGGCGCAGGCGCTCCTGCGGGTAGAGCGGGGTGAGCTTGCCGAACTCCGGACGACGGCGGGCGTCGTCGGGCGTCATGCCGTTGACGGTGTCGAGGCTGACGAGCGGGTTGTACTTCTGGCGGTTGTTCTTGCCGCCGACCGTGTGCATGCCCTCGCCGTCGGTGCTCGTGCGGACCTTGCCGGTCACGGCGTCGCCCTTGCGCAGGCCGTGGCGCTTGACCATGCCGAGCGGGACGTAGACGTCGTTGCTGCCGGGCAGGTAGCCGCTCGTGCGCACGAAGGCGTAGTTGTCGAGGACGTCGAGGATGCCGGCCGCCGGGACGAGCACGTCGTCGTCGTGGACCTGCACCTCCTCCTGGTCCTGACCGCCACCGGCACCGCCGCGGCGCTTGTCACGACCGCGGTTGCGACCGCGGTTGCGACGGCGGCGGCCGCCCTCGTCGTCGTCGTCACGGGGGCCGTTGTTGCCCTGCTGACGGTCGCGGTTGCCCTGCGCGCCGCCCTGGTCGCGGCTGCCCTGGCGGTCGTCACGACGCTCGTCACGACGCTCGCCGCGGGAGTCGTTGCCGCCCTGCTGACGCTCGCCCCGGGAGTCGTTGCCCTGGCGGTCGCCCTGCTGACGGTCGCCCTGCTGGCGGTCACGGCGGTGCTCGCGCTGCTCGCCCTGCTGGCTGTCGTCGCGACGGCTCTCGCGTTGCTCGCGGCCGCCACGGGAGTCCTCGCCCTGCGCACGCTCGCGGGTCTGCTCCTCGCGGGCCGGCTGCTCGTCGCGGGTCTGGGGGGCGCTGTCGACGCCCTGGCCGGAGCCCTCGGGACGCTCGGCGCGGCGGCGACGCGGCTCGGCGCGCTCCCCCTTCGCCTCGGCGGTGGTCTCGCCCTGCTCGGCCGCGGGGGCCTGGGGGGCCGAGCCGGAGCCGGACTGCTTGGTCTTGATGGCCGCGACGAGGTCGCTCTTGCGCATCTTGGCGGTGCCGGTGATGCCCATGCTGCTCGCGAGCTGCTGGAGCTGGGCCAGGCGCATCGCGCTCAGGGCGCCGGATCGGCGCGGGGGCTGCTCGGCGGTGGCGCCGGGCTCGCCGGTGATGGTGTCGGTCACGAAGGATCCTTTCCCCTCGCTCGTGCCTGCTCAGGGGCAGGCCAGGTGCGCCCCGTCAAGTGCGGGGTCTCAAGGAGTGCCACCGCTGCGCGCCCGAGGACCGGGCGAACCTGCTGGTGGTGAGAAGCTCCGCCCAGCTCAGCGCACGGGAGGCGCCGGGGCTCGTGGAACTGGCTTCAATGTATCACCGTGACGACGGCGCACCCGTCATCCGGCACATCTGGGGACAGCACGCGCCAGCCGGGCGTGCTCTGCGCGACGACGCGGGCCTGCTCGACCCGGGTGCTCGTCGTGAGCACGAGGACCGACGGGCCGGCCCCGGAGATGACGCCGGCGTGGCCGTGCGCGCGCAGCTCGTCGACGAGCGACATGGCCGCGGGATAGCTCGCGCGGCGGTGCTCCTGGTGGAGCACGTCGACCGTGCCCGCCATGAGCGCGGACGGGTCGTTGGTCAGCGCGTGGACGAGCAGGGCGCCGCGGGCGGTGCTCTGCGCGGCGGTCGACAGCGAGACCGACTCGGGCAGCACGCTGCGCGCGAGCGCCGTGCTCAGCCGGGTGCTCGGCACGCACACGAGGACGGCGACGTCGGCGTGCAGGGGCAGCCGCGTCGTCCCGGTGATCGGCCCGGCGTCACCGGGCGTCATCACCGACACCGTCGCTCCCCCGTAGACGCTTGCGGAGGCGTTGTCGGGGTGGCCCTCGAGGGCGCTCGCGACCTGGTTGACGACGTCGAGCAGCCGCGCGCGGACGTCGGGGTCCGTCGCGTCGTCGAAGGGGGTGGCCTGCGGGCAGCACAGGGCGGCGGCCGCGAGGGCGCCGGTGACGATGGCCGTGGCGGAGGAGCCCAGCCCGCGGCTGTGCGGCACGGCGTTGGTGCAGCGCAGGTGCAGGCCGGCCGGGGTCGGCAGACCGATGTGAGCGGTCGTCGTGGCGAGGCTGCGCACGACGAGG
Organism: Janibacter melonis; assembly: GCF_020567375.1. Lineage (GTDB taxonomy): Bacteria > Actinomycetota > Actinomycetes > Actinomycetales > Dermatophilaceae > Marihabitans > Marihabitans melonis. Next base: position 933,946 of record NZ_JAJBZM010000001.1, read on the forward strand.
TGCGACGCGTCGAGGGGGACGGCCCCCTCCCCTTCGCCGCTCACCTCGACGACGACGCCGGGCTGCTCGGTGACGGTGACCGTGCACTCGTCCCAGACGCCGAGCGCGATGCCGACGCTGTCGAAGCCCGGGCCGAGGTTGGCGCTCGAGGCGGGCACGCGGACGGTGACGCTCGCGCCCACCCGCGGCTCGCGCCACGCGCCGGCGGCGACGTCGGCGGCGCTCGTCCCCACGGTGCTCATCGCGGGGGTGCTCACCCGTCGAGACCGAGGGCGCGCGCGACCTCGAAGGCCTCCGCGGTCACCCGGACCGGCTCGACCTCGTCGCCGTCGGCGGTACGCAGGGCCCACTGCGGGTCCTTGAGGCCGTGGCCGGTGACGGTGCACACGATCGTCGCGCCCGCGGGGACGGCGCCGGCGGCGTGCTGCTTGAGCAGGCCGGCGACGCTCGCCGCGCTCGCGGGCTCGACGAAGATGCCCTCGGTCGAGGACAGCAGCCGGTGCGCCTGGAGGATCTCGGCGTCGGTGACGGAGTCGATGAGACCGCCGCTGTCGTCGCGGGCCTGCACGGCCTGGTGCCACGACGCGGGGTTGCCGATGCGGATCGCCGTCGCGATGGTCTCCGGGTCGTCGACGGGGTGGCCGTGGACGAGCGGGGCCGCGCCGGCGGCCTGGAAGCCCCACATGGCCGGGGTGCGCGTCGCGACGGGGGCGAGCTCGCCGGAGACGCCCTCGGTGGGCTCGGCGTACTCGCGGTAGCCGCGCCAGTACGCGGTGATGTTGCCGGCGTTGCCGACGGGCAGGACGTGGATGTCCGGGGCGTCGCCGAGCGCGTCGACGATCTCGAAGGACGCGGTCTTCTGGCCCTCGATGCGCGCCGGGTTGACGGAGTTGACGAGCTCGACGGGATAGGTCTCGGCGAGCTTGCGCGCGACGTCGAGGCAGCCGTCGAAGTTGCCGTCGACCTGGAGCAGGGTCGCGCCGTGCGCGATGGCCTGGCTCAGCTTGCCCATGGCGATCTTGCCCTCGGGCACGAGGACGGCGCACGTCATGCCGGCCTTCGTCGCGTACGCGGCCGCGGAGGCGCTCGTGTTGCCGGTCGAGGCGCAGATGACGGCCTTCGCCCCGGACTTCGCCGCCATCGACATCGCGGTCGTCATGCCGCGGTCCTTGAAGGAGCCGGTGGGGTTGAGCCCCTCGTACTTGACGAGCACGCGGGCGCCGACGCGCTCGGAGAGCTGCTCGGCCTCGATGAGCGGGGTGCCGCCCTCGTGCAGGGTGACGACCGGCGCCCCCGTGAGCATCGGCAGACGGTCGGCGTACTCGCGGATGACCCCGCGCCACTGGTGCGCCACGGCGCTAGCTCCCTTCGACCCGCATGACCGAGGTGACATCGCCGACAGCGGGGAGGGCGGCGAGGGCGTCGACGGTCGCGGCGAGCGCGGCGTCGGGCGCCATGTGGGTGACGACGATGAGCTGGGCGTGAGAGGTGGGCTCTCCCCCGGGCTCGCCGTCCTCGTCGACGACGACCTGCTGGCGCACGGTCTCGATGGAGACGTCGTGCTCGGCGAAGGCCTGGGCGACCACGGCGAGCACGCCCGGGCGGTCGGCCACGTCGAGGCTGATGTGGTAGCGCGTGAGGGCGCTGCCCATGGGCAGGACCGGCAGGTCGGCGTAGGCGATCTCGCCCGGGCCGCGGCCGCCGGAGACGTGGTGGCGGGCGACGGCGACGACGTCGCCGAGGACCGCGCTGGCCGTCGGGTCGCCACCGGCGCCCTGGCCGTAGAACATCAGCTCGCCCGCGGCGTCGGCGCCGACGAAGACGGCGTTGTACGCCTCTCGGACGGCGGCGAGCGGGTGCGTGCGCGGGATCATCGCCGGGTGCACGCGCACCGAGATGCCCTCGGTGCCGCCGTCGTCGCTCGTGCGCTCGCAGATGGCGAGGAGCTTGACGACGCAGCCCATCTCGCGGGCGGCGCGGATGTCGCTCGCGGTGACCTCGGTGATGCCCTCGCGGTAGACGTCGGCGCTCGAGACGCGGGTGTGGAAGGCGAGGGAGGCGAGGATCGCGGCCTTCGCCGCGGCGTCGAAGCCCTCGACGTCGGCGGTCGGGTCGGCCTCGGCGTAGCCGAGGGCCTGGGCGCGCTCGACGGTCTCGCCGAAGCCCGCGCCGGTCGTGTCCATCGCGTCGAGGACGAAGTTCGTCGTGCCGTTGACGATGCCGATGACGCGGCGCACGTCGTCGCCGGCGAGCGACTCGTGGATCGGCCGCAGGATCGGGATCGCGCCGGCGACGGCGGCCTCGTAGTAGAGGTCGACGCCGGCCGCGTCGGCGGCGGCGTAGAGGGTGGGGCCGTCCTCGGCGAGGAGCGCCTTGTTGGCGGTGACGACGCTCGCCCCGTGCTCCATCGCGCGCAGGATGAGCCCACGGGCGGGGTCGATGCCGCCGATGACCTCGACGACGATGTCTGCGCGGGTCACCAGTCCCTCGGCGTCGGTGGTGAAGAGCGCGGGGTCGAGCCCGAGCTCGCTGCGGTCGCGCCCGGCGCGCCGCACGGCGATGCCGACGAGCTCGATCGGGCGCCCGACGCGGGCCGCCAGCTCGGCGGCGTTGCCGGTGAGCTTCTGGGCCACGGCGCCGCCCACGGTGCCGCACCCGAGCAGGGCGACCCGGATCGGGGTCTTGTCGCTGTCCATGCCAGCTCCTCCTTGGTCCATCACTCGTCGACGTCCAGCGCGAGGATGTCCTCGACAGTCTCGCGACGCACGATCACCCGTGCCCGGCCGTCCCGCACCGCGATCACCGGCGGACGAGGGGTGTGGTTGTACTGGCTCGACAGGCTGCGGCAGTACGCACCGGTGCCGGGCACCGCGAGCAGGTCGCCGGGGCCGACGTCGGCCGGCAGGTACTCGTCCATGACGACGATGTCCCCGCTCTCGCAGTGGCGGCCGACGACACGGGTCACGGCGGGCGCGGCCTCGGAGCTGCGGCCGGCGAGCGTGCACGAGTAGTCGGCGCCGTAGAGGGCGGTGCGCACGTTGTCGCTCATGCCGCCGTCGACGCTGACGTAGGTGCGCACGGCGTCGCCGGTGACCTGCACCTGCTTGACGGTGCCGACCTCGTACAGCGACAGGGTGCTCGGGCCGGCGATGGCGCGGCCGGGCTCGATGGAGATGCGCGGGCGCGGTGCGGGGGCGTCGCCCTCGACGAGCTCGTCGAGCACGCGCATCTCGCGGTCGCAGACGGCCGCCATGTCGGCGCCGAGGTGCGCCGGGGTCATCGGGTCGTGCTCGGAGGTGTAGGCGATGCCGTAGCCGCCGCCGAGGTCCATCTCGGGCATGTGCAGCCCGTGCTCCTGCAGGACGGCGACGTGCAGCCCGACGAGGCGACGGGCGGCGATCTCGAAGCCGGAGACGTCGAAGATCTGGCTGCCGATGTGACTGTGCACGCCGCGCAGGTCGAGCACGCCGTCGTGCGCGAGGACGGCCTCGATCGCCTCGGCGGCGGAGCCGGAGGCGAGGGAGAAGCCGAACTTCTGGTCCTCGTGGGCCGTGGCGATGAACTCGTGGGTGTGCGCCTCGACGCCGACGGTGACGCGCACCATGACGGGGGCGACGACGCCGAGCTCGGTGGCGACCTGCGCGACCCGCTCGACCTCCTCGAGGGAGTCCAGGACGATGCGCCCGACGCCGTAGGACAGGGCCTGGCGGATCTCGGCGAGGCTCTTGTTGTTGCCGTGCAGCGCGAGCCGCTCGGGCGGGAAGCCGACGCGCTGGGCGACGGCGAGCTCGCCGCCGCTGCACACGTCGAGGCTCAGCCCCTCCTCCATGACCCACCGCGCGACGGCGGAGCACAAGAAGGCCTTGCCCGCGTAGTAGACGTCGGCCCCGCCGCAGACGGCGACGAAGGGGCGGGTGAAGTCGTCGGCGAAGGCGCGGGCCCGGGCGCGGAAGTCGTCCTCGTCGACGACGTAGGCCGCCGTGCCGAAGTCGCGGGCGATCTGCGTGACGGGCACCCCCGCGACGGCGAGGACGCCGTCGTCACCACGGGTGACCCCCTTCGACCACAGCTGCGGGAGCAGCTCCATGACGTCGTTGGGGTAGGGCAGCCAGTGCGGGGCGGCGCCGTAGCCCTCGGCGTGGAGGGCGCCGGCCTCGTGGGCGCGCATGTTCAGAGCCATGAGGTCACATCCGGTCCGGTGCGGAGACCCCGAGCAGGGTCAGGCCGTTGGCGAGCACCTGGCGGGTGGCGTCGTTGAGCCACAGCCGGGTGCGGTGGGTGTCGGTGACCTCCTCGTCGCGAAGGGGGCGCACGCGGCAGGTGTCGTACCACTTGTGGTAGCGGGTGGCGAGGTCCTCGAGGTAGCGCGAGACGCGGTGCGGCTCGAGCAGCTCGGCCGCCTGGGCGACGACGCGGGGGAAGTCGCCGATGATCGCCAGGAGCGCGGCCTCGGTCGGGTCGACGAGCAGCTCGGGGGCGAAGCCCTCCTCGCGCAGCACGCCGTCCTCGATCGCCAGGCGCGTGACGTTGGCCGTGCGGGCGTGGGCGTACTGCACGTAGAAGACCGGGTTGTCGTTGGTCTGCTTGCGCAGCTCCTCGCCGTCGAGCGAGAGGGGGCTGTCGGCCGGGTAGCGCTCGAGGTTGTAGCGCACGGCGTCGGCGCCGATCCACGACACGAGGTCGCGCAGCTCGATGATGTTGCCGGCGCGCTTGGACAGCTTCGCGCCGCCGAGGTTGACGAGCTGGCCGATCTTGACCTCGATGTTGTGCTGCGGGTCGTCGCCCGCGCACGCCGCGATGGCCTTGAGCCGGCCGATGTAGCCGTGGTGGTCCGCGCCGAGGAGGTAGATCTTCTCGTCGTAGCCGCGGTCCTTCTTGCTCAGGTAGTACGCGGCGTCGGCGGCGAAGTACGTCGGGATGCCGTCGGCGCGGATGAGGACGCGGTCCTTGTCGTCGCCGAAGTCGGTGGTGCGCAGCCAGACGGCGCCGCCCTCGTCGTAGACGTGGCCCTGCTCGCGCAGCCGGGCGACCGCGCCGTCGACGGCGCCGCCGTCGTGCAGCTCGACCTCGGAGAACCACACGTCGAAGTGCACGCCGAAGTCGGCGAGGGTCTGCTGGATGTCGCGCAGCTGGGCCTGGTAGGCCAGCGAGCGCACGAGCGGCAGGGCCTCGTCGTCGGGCAGGTCGGCGGCGTCGGGGCGCTGCTCGCGCACGGTCGCGGCGAGGTCGTCGACGTAGGCGCCGGGGTAGCCGCCCTCCGGGGTGGGCTCGCCGCGCATGCTCGCGAGGACGGAGGCGCCGAACTTGTCCATCTGGGCGCCCGCGTCGTTGATGTAGTACTCAGCCGTGACGTCGGCGCCGGTGGCCTGGAGCAGCCGGCGCATCGCGTCGCCGAGCGCGGCCCAGCGGGTGTGGCCGATGTGCAGCGGGCCGGTCGGGTTGGCCGAGATGAACTCGAGGTTGATCGTGCGCCCGGACTCGCTCGTGCCGTGGCCGAAGGTGTCACCGGCCTCGACGACGGTGCGGGCCAGCTCGCCGGCGCTCGCGGCGTCGAGGGTGATGTTGAGGAAGCCGGGACCGGCGACCTCGACCTCGGCGACGCCGTCCGCGCGGCCGAGGTGGTCGGCGATGACGGTCGCGACGTCGCGCGGGGGCCGACCGGCCCCCTTCGCCAGCTGCATCGCGACGTTGGTGCTCCAGTCGCCGTGGCCCTTGGCCTTGGGTCGCTCGACGCGCACGACGTCGGGGACGTCGACGGCGAGGTCACCGGCGTCGACGGCAGCGGTCAGGGCATGACGGATCGCGGTGGCGAGCTCTTCGGGGGTCACCCGCAGGAGTCTAGGAGCCGTGGCGCGGGGCCCGGGCGGGTGTCCAGCACGGCCGGGTGCCGCGATGGTGCGGATGCGAGGCCCCGGCCCGCGCGGTGCTAACCTGCACCGGCGCCCGCACCGTCGGGCGCACGCCTCCGTAGCTCAGGGGATAGAGCACTGGTTTCCGGTACCAGGGGCCGCAGGTTCGAATCCTGCCGGGGGCACCGATCGGCAGCCCGCTCCGCGGGCGCCGAGCGGAGCCCATGGCAGAAGCAACAGGCGCCTCGAACGCAGTGAGAGCACCGACGGGGGCACCCCACACAGCCCATGGCAGAAGCAGCAGACGCCTCGAATGCAGCGAGAGCGCCGACGGGAGCACCGAGCACCGGCCGCGACGAGATCGCCAGGCCCAGAGCGAGACTTCTCCCCCTCTTCGCGTGACTAGAGCCCTGCCCCGTACGTACGGGGCAAGGGCGGAGTCACCCGGCACGGACCCCGCCAGCACGTCCGACCCGCAGCAGGTCGTCCCCCTTCGCGGCGGTCCGACCCACCCACCGACGACGCGGGCCACCACGCCGTAGTGGTCGTGATCACGACCAGTACGGCGTGGTAGCCGGGGGTCTAGCGGGGTTGGGTGGCAGCGAAGGGGGTCAGCCCTCCCCGCGCGTGGTCCCCGCCCCGGTCCCACCGGCGCGCGCCGCCTCGCGGGCGGCGACCCGGCGGTCGCTTCGCACGAGCCAGATCACCGAGACGACCAGGCCGCCCCAGATAGTACCCATGGCCAGCAGCATCATGAGGATCGCGGTCGTCGTCATCGGGCACCCCCGGTCGTGTCGGCGTGGTCGTCGGCGAGCTGGTCGCTGCCCGGGTCGTCGAGCTCGATCCCCCGCTGCCACGGCAGCCGCGCGAGCAGCAGCGCGATGACGGGCAGCGCGATGACGAGCCCCCACCCGAAGGTCCACAGCAGCGAGCTCGGGTAGCCCTCGTACGGCGTCTCGACGTTGTCGACGAGCTCGAGGACGAGCATGACGACGAGGACGAGGGGCACGAGGACGGCGACGAGCACCCGCCACCAGGCGCCGAGCCGGATCGAGCTGTGGACGTTCATGTGGTCGGCGAGCGGGCGCAGCCGGCGCCACACCCACCCGATGGCGAGCATCGACAGCGCGGCGACGAGCAGGATGCCGAAGCTGTTGATGAAGTTGTCGACCGTGTCGAGCACGTACAGCCCGCCGGTCGTGCCGAGCAGCACGCAGGAGATGACGGCCATCGGCAGCCCGATGATCATCGTCGCGGCGACGCGGCCGGCGCCGGTCTTGTCACGGATCGCGCTGATGCCGACCTCGACGATCGAGATGAGCGAGGTGAGCCCGGCGACGACGAGCGAGCCGAAGAAGAGCACGCCGAGGAGCACGCCCGCGGGTGCCTCGTTGAGGATCGCGGGGAAGGCGACGAAGGCCAGCCCGATGCCCTGCGCGACGACCTCGTCGACCGGCTGGCCCGAGCTGCTCGCGAGGAAGCCGAGGACGGCAAAGACGCCGACACCGGCGAGCAGCTCGAAGCTCGAGTTCGAGAAGGCGACGACCGCCCCCGACCCGGTGAGATCGGTCTTGCGACCGACATAGCTCGCGTACGTGATCATGATGCCGAAGCCCACCGACAGGCTGAAGAAGATCTGCCCGAAGGCGCTCACCCACACCCCGGGCTCGGCGAGCGCCGACCAGTCGGGGCTGAAGAGGGCGTTGAGCCCCACGCTCGCGCCCGGCAGCGTCAGCGCGACGACGACGAGGATCGCGAAGGCGATGACGAGCGCGGGGATGAAGATGATCGCGGTCCGGCCGATGCCGGCCTGCACGCCGAGGGCGAGCACGCCGAGCGTCACGACCCACACGACGACCATCGGGATCAGCACCCCCGGCACGACGTCGAGCGTCGGCCCGGGGGTCTCCGCGGCCCGGAGGAAGTCGCCGAAGAGGAAGGCCTCGGGGTCGCTCCCCCACGCCTTGTCGACCGAGAAGCCGGTGTAGCGGATCGCCCAGGCGATGATCGCGGGGTAGTAGATGCCGATGACGACGGTGATGAGCACCTGCCACCAGCCGAACCACTCGCCCCGCTTCGAGATCCGTCGGAAGGCCAGCGGCGCGGACCCGCGGTAGCGGTGCCCCATCGCGTAGTCGAGGAAGAGCATCGGGATGCCGGCGAGCAGCAGCGCGACGAGGTACGGCACGAGGAAGGCGCCGCCGCCCCCTTCGTAGGCCACGTACGGGAAGCGCCAGATGTTGCCCAGGCCGACCGCCGACCCGATGGCGGCGAAGATGAAGGCCTTGCGGGTGCCGAAGCCGCTCTTCTCGGACGCCCCGGCGAGCTCGCCGGAGGTGGTGCTGCTCGTGGTGCTCACGTCACTCCCTCGTCGGTGCACCGCGAGCAGACGACCTGGCTCGCGGCACCGAGCACGGTGCCACGGACGTCGGGGCACCCGCAGCGGGCGTCGCGGGCTGAGACCGGGGCGCCGGGCGAAGGGGGGTCAGCGCTGGGTGGAGTCGGTGACCTCGCCGACGAGCTCCTCGATGACGTCCTCGAGGAAGACGACGCCGAGGGTGGCCCCCTCGTCGCCGATGACCCGGGCGACGTGGGCACCGGTCTGCTGCATCGTGCGCAGCACGTCCTCGACCTCGTCGGCGCGCTGCACGGTCGCCAGGCGCCGGACCCGCTTGACGGGCACGGGCTGCGAGCGCTGCACGTCGTCGGCGTAGAGGACGTCCTTGAGGTGGAGGTAGCCGCTCAGCTCGCCGGAGCCGTCGACCGTCGGGTAGCGCGAGAAGCCGTGCCGGGCGACGAGCCGCTCGATGTCGTCGGGCGTCGCGTCGACGGGGACGGTGACGAGGTCGGCGACGGGGATGCCGACGTCGGCGGCGTCCTTGTCGGAGAACTCGAGCGCGGCGCCGACGAGGCCGTACTTGTCGGTCTCGACGAGGCCCTCGCGGTGCGACTCCTCGACGATCGTCTGCACCTCCTCGACGGTGAAGGCGGTGGCGAGCTCGTCCTTGGGCTCGATGCCCATCGCCCGCACGAGGGCCTTCGAGAGCCAGTCCATGCCGGCGATGATCGGGCGCGTGAGGCGCATGACGACGACGAGCGGGGGCACGAGCCAGCGGGCCGCGCGCTCGGGGCCGGAGATCGAGATGTTCTTCGGCACCATCTCGCCGACGACGACGTGGAGGTAGACGACGACGAGGATCGCCAGGACGAGCGAGGTCGCGTCGGTGAGCCCCTCGGGCACACCGAGGCGGATCATCACGGGCTCGAGGGCGTGGTGCAGCGCCGCCTCGGAGATCGCACCGAGGAGGACCGAGCACACGGTGATGCCGAGCTGGCAGGTCGCGAGGATGACGCCCGTGTGCTGGAGCGCCTCGACGGCGAGCGCGGCCCGCTTGTCCCCCGCGTCGGCGAGCGGCTCGAGCTGGCTGCGCCGGGCGGACATCGCGGCGAACTCGGCGCCGACGAAGAAGGCGTTGAGCAGCAGCAGGACGACGGTGATGATCACGGTGATCACGCGCGCTCACCCCCTTCGGTCGTGGCCTGGTCGTCGGTCGAGGTCGGGGTGAAGCGCAGCCGGTCGACCCGGCGCGCCTCCATGTCGACGACGGTGACCTGCCACCCGTCGAGGGTGGCGACGTCACCGACCGAGGGCACACGGCCGAGCTCGTGCATGACCCAGCCGCCGACGGTCTCGTAGGCGGACCCCTCGGGCACCTCGGCGCCGAAGCGCTCGCGCACCTCGTCGGGGCGCCACAGGCCCGGCACGGTCCACGACCCGTCGGGCAGCTGACGGCCGGTGGTCTGGCTGCGGTCGTGCTCGTCGCTCACCTCGCCGACGATCTCCTCGACGAGGTCCTCGAGGGTGACGACACCGGCGGTGCCGCCGTACTCGTCGACGACGACGCCGAACTGCAGGCCCGCGTCGCGCAGCTGGAGGAGCAGCGGGTCGAGGCGCAGGGTCTCGGGGACCATGACCGGCGCGACCATGAGGGCGGAGATCGGCACGGCCGCGCGCTTCTCGTGGGGCACGGCGATGGCCTTCTTCACGTGCACGACGCCGTCGACGTCGTCCCAGTCCTCGCCGGTGACGGGGAAGCGGGAGTGCCCGGTCGCGCGGGCGAGCGCGACGAGCTCCTCGGCGCTCGCGGTGCGGTCGATGGAGGTCGCGCGGTTGCGCGGGGTCATGACGTCCGCGGCGGTCTGCTCGCCGAAGCCGAGCGAGCGCGTGACGAGACGGGCGGTGCCGGAGTCGAGCGTGCCGGCCTCGACGGAGGTGCGCACGAGCGAGGCGAGCTCGGCGGGGCTGCGGGCCGCGGAGAGCTCCTCCTGCGGCTCGATGCCCAGGCGGTGGAGCACCCAGTTCGCGGAGCCGTTGAGCACGAAGAGCATCGGTCGCAGGAGCGTGGCGATGACGCGCATCGGGGTGGCGACGACCTTCGCCGTGCCGAGCGGGGCGGAGACCGCGAGGGTCTTCGGCACCATCTCGCCGACGATCATCGAGAAGCCCGTCGCGAGGAGCAGCGCGATGACGCTCGCGGTGTTGGCCGCCCCGCGCGGGCCGAGCCCGGCGGCCTCGAGCAGCGGGGTGATGAGCGCGCCGATCGCGGGGTTGGCGACGAAGCCGAGGACGAGGGTCGTGATCGTGATGCCGACCTGGCACGCACCGAGGAGCGTGGAGAGGCGGCGAAGGGAGATGAGCACCGGCTGCGCCCGGGAGTCACCGGCGTCGACGGCCCGCTGGACCGTCGGGCGGTCGAGGGCGACGAGCGAGAACTCTGCGGCGACGAAGAGGGCCGTGCCGAGCGTGAGGAGCACACCGAGGAGCAGGAGTAACCAGGGCGTCATGATGTCGCGATCCTACGGTCCGCACCGCCGGTCGAGGTGCGGAAGCCTTCGCCGGCCGAGGTGCGAGAGCCTTCGCTGGCCGAGGTGCGAGGAGCGGTGTTGCTGGTCGAGGTGCAGGAGCCTTCGCTGGTCGAGGTGCGACGAAGGAGCCTCGAGACCACGCGCGGTTTCGAGGTGCAGGATCCTTTGCTGGTCGAGGTGCGACGAAGGAGCCTCGAGACCACCCCCGCACGGTTTCGAGGCTCAGGCCTAGCGGCCCTCGCACCTCAACCACCAAAGGCCCCTTTGCTGGTCGAGGTGCGAGGAGCGCAGCGACGAGCCTCGAGACCAACCCCGCGTGGTTTCGCACCTCAACCACCGGGGGGACGGCCACCCCTTCGCCGTGATCTCTCGACGATGACGTCCCACTGGTCGGCGATCAGCGCCTCGCGCTTGGCTCGCGACCAGCCCTGGACCTGCTTCTCGAGGGCGTAGGCCTGCGGGATCGTCTCGGTCTCCTGCGACCACACGAGCTCGACGGGCATGCGGGAGCTCGTGTAGCGGCTGCCCAGACCGGTCGCGTGCTGCTGCAGACGCTTCTGCAGGTCGCGGGTGCTGCCGACGTAGTAGCTGCCGTCGGCGCAGCGGAGCATGTAGACGTGGGGCATGGCTGATCTCAGCAGAGGCCCCGCTCGCGGCCGGTGAGTCATCCACAGGGTCCGTGGTCTCGAGGCTCCTCCGTCGCACCTCGACCACCAACGGTCTTCCCCGCACCTCGACCAGCGGGACGTTCGGTGGTTGAGGTGCGAAGGCCGCCAGGCCTGAGCCTCGAAACCCGGCTGTGTGGTTTCGAGGCTCCTTCGTCGCACCTCAACCACCAAGAACTTCTTCGTCGCACCTCGACCGGCAAAGACTCCTCGCACCTCGACCAGAGACGGCTCATCCCTCGGGGGGAGGGGGGCTCAGACCTGGGGTGGATGTGCGGGGTGAGGTGGCCCTGGTTCGATGGGTCTCGACCGAGAGACCGTAGTGACGACCCGGCGCGTGTGCGCCAGAGGGAGAGCAGGATGGCCGACCGCGGCACCGCGATCGAGGTGCGCAACCTGTCCAAGCGTTTCGGGGGCTTCACCGCCGTCGACGACGTGAGCTTCGACGTCAGACCAGGGAGGGTGACGGGCTTCCTCGGGCCGAACGGCGCGGGCAAGACGACGACCCTGCGGATGCTGCTCGGTCTCGTCGAGCCCTCGGCCGGGCAGGCGACGATCGGCGGCACGCGCTACCGCGACCTGCCGAGCCCGCTGACGACGGTCGGCGCGGCGCTCGAGGCGACCTCCTTCCACCCGGGGCGCAGCGGCCGCGACCACCTGCGGGTCATGGCCTCGACGGCCGGCATCCCCGACTCCCGGGTCGACGAGCTGCTCGAGCTCGTCGGCATCCCCGCCGCCGCCCGCAAGCGGGCCGGCGGCTACTCGATGGGCATGCGCCAGCGCCTCGGTCTCGCCGGCGCCCTCATCGGCGACCCCGAGGTGCTCCTCCTCGACGAGCCCAACAACGGTCTCGACCCCGAGGGCATCCGCTGGATGCGCGGCTTCCTGCGCCACCTCGCCAGCGAGGGCCGCACCGTCCTCGTGAGCAGCCACATGCTCGGCGAGGTCCAGCAGACGGCCGACGACGTCGTCATCATCGCCAACGGCCGCCTCGTGCGCTCCGGCACGCTCGAAGAGGTGCAGGGCGGGGCGAAGTGCTTCGTGCGCACCTCCGACGCCGACGCGCTCGCCGGCGCGCTGCGCATCGCCGACGTCACCGCCCAGCCCGCCGACGGCGGTCTCGTCGTCGAGACCGACGACCTGCGCCTCATCGGCGACGTCGCCCTGCGCGCCGGCCTGCCGGTGTGGGAGCTGACGAGCCGCAGCGGCGACCTCGAGTCGCTCTTCTTCGCGCTCACCGACGGCACGAGCCGCAACTACTCGACTCAGGACGCCCCGGTGGAGCAGGACGCTCTCATCGGTCAGGAAGGGGCGAACGAATGATCAGCGTCATCCGCTCGGAGATCCTCAAGCTGCGCACGACGCGGATGTGGTGGGCGATGGCCCTCGGCATCTTCCTCGCGGGCGCCGTCTTCGCCGGCTTCTTCGCCGTCGTCTACACGATCGACGACCCGGGCACCGGTGCGCCAGTGATGTCGGGCACCGACGCCCAGGTCGCCAACACCGTCTACACCGCGGGTCTCGGCGTGGGCTACCTGCTCCTGCTGACCATCGGCGTCATGCAGATCGGCTCGGAGTACCGGCACAAGACGATCACCGGCACCTTCCTGGCCACCCCGCGCCGGATGAAGGCCCTGCTCGGCAAGGTCCTCGCCCTCGTCGTCATCGGCATCGGCTACGGCCTCGTCAGCCTCCTCGGCTCGGTGAGCGTCGGCGCCGTCGTCCTCAGCATGCGCGGCATCGAGCCCTTCCCCGACGTCGAGATCCTGCGCTCGCTCGCGCTCAGCCTGCTCGCCCTCGCCCTGTGGGCGCTCATCGGGCTCGGCGTCGGCATCCTCATCCCCAACATGGTCGCCGCGCTGCTCGTCGGCATCGGCACCGCGTGGATCGTCGAGCCCCTCGTCGGCTTCGGGCTGTCCTTCAACGACTTCGCCAACGAGCACGTCGTGAAGTTCTTCCCGAGCCAGGCGACGAACGCGATGATCGACCCGGTGACGATGTCCGGACCGGGCATGGCCGAGCCGCTCTCGTGGTGGGCCGGGGCCCTGACGCTCACCGCGTACGCGGTCGTCCTCGCCGGTCTCGGCGTGCTCCGCGCGTCGCGCCAGGACGTCACCTGATCGAGCCTGCTCGAAGCGCGAACGCCCCTCCGACCTGGAGGGGCGTTCGCGTTAGGCTTGCCGGGTGCGGCCCGTGGCTGCGGGCTGACCTGACGCGACCTGTGGAAAGAGGCGTACCCGCCGTGCCCGACCAGCCTGATGGCCCCACCAACCTCAGCGACTTCGGTCCGAACGAATGGCTCGTCGACGAGCTCTTCGAGCAGTACAAGCAGGACAAGAACCTCGTCGACAAGGCGTGGTGGTCCTACTTCGAGAGCTACCGACCGGGTGAGGCGAAGGGGGGCAACGGCCAGTCCCCCGCCGCCCCGGCGCAGCAGGCGAAGGCTCCCGCGAAGGCGCCGGTGACCCAGGAGGCCAAGGCACCCGCGAAGGCTCCGGCCAAGGCACCCGCCAAGGCCCCGGAGAAGAAGGCCGAGCCGGCCACATCCGAGCCCAAGGCCTCCCCTGCCGCGAAGAGCTCGACGACGAGCGCGAAGAACGCCGACGTCAAGGAAACGGCGGCGCCCACGCCGCGCGACCCCGACAAGCCGAAGGTCGAGGCGCCCTCGCAGCGCGAGGACGAGACGGTCCCCCTTCGCGGCGCCGCTGCCCGCGTCGTGTCCAACATGGAGGCCTCGCTGGAGGTGCCCGTCGCGACCTCGGTCCGCGCGGTCCCCGCGAAGCTGCTCATCGACAACCGCGTCGTCATCAACAACCACCTCGGCCGCGCCCGCGGCGGCAAGGTGTCCTTCACGCACCTCATCGGGTACGCGATGGTCAAGGCGCTGACGAAGATGCCGTCGATGAACGTCGGCTACACGACCGACGAGAAGGGCAAGCCGGTCCTCGTCAACCCGGCGCACGTCAACCTCGGCATCGCCATCGACCTGCCCAAGCCGGACGGCTCGCGCTCGCTCGTCGTGCCCTCCGTCAAGGGCGCCGAGACGATGACCTTCAGCCAGTTCTGGGCGGCCTACGAGGTCGTCGTGAAGAAGGCCCGCGACAACAAGCTCACCGTCGAGGACTTCCAGGGCACGACGATCTCGCTGACCAACCCCGGCGGCATCGGCACGGTCCACTCCATCCCGCGGCTCATGAAGGGCCAGGGCGCCATCATCGGCGTCGGCGCGCTGGACTACCCCGCCGAGTGGCAGGGCGCGAGCGCCGAGACGATCGCGCGCAACGCCGTGAGCAAGCTGCTCACCCTCACCTCGACGTACGACCACCGGATCATCCAGGGCGCCGGCTCCGGCGAGTTCCTCGCGATCATCCACCAGCTGCTCCTCGGGCAGCACGGCTTCTACGACGAGATCTTCGAGAGCCTGCGCATCCCCTACGAGCCGGTGCGCTGGGTCCAGGACATCTCCGCCACGCACGACGACGACATCAACAAGGTCGCCCGCGTCCAGGAGCTCATCCACGCCTACCGGGTGCGCGGCCACCTCATGGCCGACATCGACCCGCTCGAGTACAAGCAGCGTCGCCACGCCGACCTCGACATCACGAGCCACGGCCTGACCCTGTGGGACCTCGAGCGCAACTTCGCCACCGGCGGCTTCGGCGGCGAGTCCTTCCTCAAGCTGCGCAAGATCCTCGGGATCCTGCGCGACAGCTACTGCCGCAGCACCGGCATCGAGTACATGCACATCCAGGACCCCGAGCAGCGCAAGTGGATCCAGGACCGCGTCGAGGTCGGCTACAAGCGGGCCACGAGCGACGAGCAGCTGCGCATCCTGCGCCGGCTCAACGCCGCCGAGGCCTTCGAGACCTTCCTGCAGACGAAGTTCGTCGGCCAGAAGCGCTTCTCGCTCGAGGGCGGCGAGTCCGTCATCGCGATGCTCGACCGCATCCTGTCCAACGCCGCGACCGAGGGCATCGACGAGGTCGGCATCGGCATGCCGCACCGCGGGCGCCTCAACGTCCTGGCGAACATCGCCGGCAAGAGCTACGGCCAGATCTTCCGCGAGTTCGAGGGTCAGCTCGACCCCCGCTCGGTCCAGGGCTCCGGCGACGTCAAGTACCACCTCGGCACCGAGGGCGAGTTCACCGGCGACGACGGCTCGAAGACCAAGGTCTACCTCGCCGCGAACCCCAGCCACCTCGAGGCGGTCAACCCGGTGCTCGAGGGCATCGTGCGCGCCAAGCAGGACCGGCTCAACCGCGGCGGCGAGGACTTCCCCGTCCTGCCGATCCTCATCCACGGCGACGCGGCCTTCGCCGGCCAGGGCGTCGTGGCCGAGACCCTGCAGCAGTCGCAGCTGCGCGGCTACCGCACGGGCGGCACGATCCACGTCGTCATCAACAACCAGGTCGGCTTCACCACCGCGCCGTCCTCGAGCCGCTCCTCGGTGTACTCCACCGACGTGGCCCGGATGATCCAGGCGCCGATCTTCCACGTCAACGGTGACGACCCGGAGGCGTGCGTGCGCGTCGCCGAGCTCGCCTTCGCCTTCCGCCAGGCGTTCCACAAGGACGTCGTCATCGACATGGTCTGCTACCGCCGCCGCGGTCACAACGAGGGCGACGACCCCTCGATGACGCAGCCGCTCATGTACAACCTCATCGAGTCCAAGCGCTCGGTGCGCAAGCTGTACACGGAGTCCCTCATCGGTCGCGGTGACATCACCTCCGACGAGGCCGCCGCGGCGCTCAAGGACTACCAGGCCCAGCTCGAGCGCGTCTTCGTCGAGACGAAGGAGGCCCTCAAGGCCGGCACCCCCGCGGCCCAGGAGCGCGACGAGGACTCCTCCTCCGAGGTCGACGACAACGCCGGTCTCGAGCGCCCGACCTCGCAGTCGAGCGACGCCCCGCGCCGCGGCGCTGCGGAGACGGCGATCTCCGAGACCGACCTGCACGCGATCGGAGACATCTTCGCCAACCCGCCGAGCGACTTCACCGTGCACCCGAAGCTCGCGCAGGCCATGGCCAAGCGTGCCGAGAGCGTGCACAAGGGCGGCATCGACTGGGCCACCGGCGAGCTCCTCGCCTTCGGCTCGCTGCTCCTCGACGGCACCCCCGTGCGCCTCACAGGTCAGGACAGCCGCCGCGGCACCTTCGTGCAGCGGCACGCGGTCCTCATCGACAAGGCGACCGCGGAGGAGTGGACGCCGCTGAACTACCTCGGCGCCGGTCAGGCCCGCTTCTGGGTCTATGACTCGCTGCTCTCCGAGTTCGCGGCGATGGGCTTCGAGTACGGCTACTCCGTCGAGCGGCCCGACGCCCTCGTCCTCTGGGAGGCGCAGTTCGGCGACTTCTGGAACGGCGCGGCGACGATCGTCGACGAGTTCATCTCCTCCTCGGAGCAGAAGTGGGGCCAGAACTCCTCCGTCGTCCTGCTGCTCCCCCACGGCTACGAGGGCCAGGGGCCGGACCACTCGTCCGCCCGCATCGAGCGCTTCCTCACGCTGTGCGCGCAGAACAACATGACGGTCGCCTACCCCTCGACGCCGGCGAGCTACTTCCACCTGCTGCGTCGTCAGGCGTACAGCCGGCCGCGTCGTCCGCTCATCGTCTTCACCCCGAAGTCGATGCTGCGCCTCAAGGCCGCGGCCAGCGTGCCGGAGGACTTCACGCAGGGCAGCTACCAGCCGGTGCTCCCCGACCGTGACGGCCCCACGGGCGAGAAGGTCGACCGCGTCATCATCGCCAGCGGCAAGGTCATCTACGACCTCGAGGCCGAGCGCAAGAAGCGCGGCGACGACGCGACGGCGATCCTGCGTCTCGAGCGCTTCTACCCGCTCGCCGGCGCCGAGCTCGCCGAGGCGCTCGCGCAGTACCCGAACGCCGAGGTCGTCATCGTGCAGGAGGAGCCGCAGAACATGGGCGGCTGGCCCTTCCTCGCGCTCAACCTGCCGCAGGCCCTGGCCGAGCACGGCGAGCAGCGCCCGCTGCGCGTCGTCGCCCGTCCCGCGAGCGCCTCGCCCGCGGCCGGCACGGCCAAGAAGCACGCGGCGGAGCAGGCGGCGCTCATGCAGGCCGCCTTCGACCGCTGATCGGGGCCGCGTGTACTTCACCGACCGCGGGATCGAGGAGCTGACCGCACGCCGGGGTGACGAGTCCGTCACCCTGGAGTGGGTCAGCGACCAGCTGCGCACCTTCGTCGACCTCCACCCGGAGTTCGAGACGCCGGTGGAGCGGCTGGCCTCGTGGCTGGCGCGGCTCGACGACGACGAGCTGGACGACGAGTAGGTTGGCGACATCATGAGCACCGACCCGCAGTTCACCCCCAGCGCCGCCGTCGCGAGCGCGCCCGGAGACGACGGAGAGCGGCGCGTGAGCGTCGTCTTCATCGGCGACTCCTTCGTCGCCGGCGTCGGTGACCCGAAGGCCCAGGGCTGGGTGGGTCGCGTCATGGGCCGCACGGTCCTCGACGGGGCCCACCTCGCCCACTACAACCTCGGGGTCGGCGGGCAGACCTCGGGCGACGTCTCGCAGCGCTGGCTCACCGAGGCACCGCTGCGGTGGGAGGGCGCGAGCGACCGTCGGCTCGTCGTGTCCTTCGGTCGCGCGGACGCCGAGACCGGGGTCTCGCTCGCGCGTCACCGGCTCAACCTCGCGAACATCCTCGACGAGTGCGCGAGCCGGGGGGTCGCCCCCTTCGTCGTCGGTCCGGCACCCGCCGCCGACGCGGAGGTCGACGCCCACCTGACGCAGATCACCGAGGCGCAGCGCGACGTGTGCGAGCGCCGCGGCGTCCCCTTCGTCGACGTCTTCGCGCCGCTCGCCGGCCACGAGCAGTGGGACTCCGACATGGCGAGCAGCCTCGACGGCGTCCACCCCGGCCAGGCCGGCTACGGACTCATCGCCTGGCTCGTCCTGCACCACGGCTGGAGCGACTGGATCGCCTGACCCCCTCTGTGCCGGGTCTCCCCCGACGCGGTCGACCACCCCCCTTCGCCGGGTCGAGGTATCTGAGCGTGCTCCAGCACGCCGGATCACCTCGACCCCGACGGAGGGGGTTCGTCGTCTCCCCGGGTCGAGGTATCCGGGTGCGCGTGGGCTCACCGGGACACCTCGACCGGCGAAGGGGTCGGGGGCGAAGGGGGTGAGAGGCGAAGGGGTGAGAGGCGGCCCGGCTCAGCCGGCCGAGCCGCTCCGGCGGGCGGCGAGGTTCGCCTGGGCCCAGGGCGAGCGCAGGGCAGCGGTCACCTGGTCCATGAAGGCGTCCTCGGCGACCCGCAGACCGAGGACGTGCACCCGCAGCACGCGCTCGCCGCGGACGACGAGGTCGTTGTCGCGCAGGGCGTCGACGACCTTCGCCAGCCCCCACCCGTGACCAGCCCCGTCGATCTCGACGACGAGGCCGTGCTCCTCGAAGCACACGTCGAGGTAGACCCGTCCGCTCGACAGCCGACGCACGACCTGTCGCGTGGGCTCGGGCAGACCCCGGCGCCGGCAGGCTGCCGCGAAGTCGAGCTCGCCGAGCGACTGCGCCCCGTCCGCGATGTCGAGGGCGAGACGGCGGACGAGGGCCCGCCGGTTGCGACCGGGCACCTGCTGCGTCGCGGCGACGAGATGTGCCCCCGTCGTCAGCCGCTGCTGCACCGCCATGGCCATGATCGTCGCCGCCGCCCGGTCGCTCGCCGCCCAGTGGGCCGCGCGGACCGCCGCCACCGCCGGGGTCGTGCGGGGCACCCCGGCGCCGGCGGCCTCGCCGTCGACGCGCCGGATCACCTTGTGCACCTTCACCCCGCTGACCAGCCGGATGTCGTGGCGGTGCAGCACCGACACGTGCACGACGTCCTCGCTCCATCCCGTGAGCCCGGCGGCGATGAGGGCGGACGCACCGTCGACGAGCGCGATCCGCTCGCCCACCTCCCACACCGCCCGCCACCGCTGGGCGACGTCGTCGAGCGGCGCGTCGCGCGTGCTGATCGTCTGGGTGCCGGCGACCGCCCAGCGCCCGGCCTGCACCTGCGCCCTCACCTGGGCTGCGCTCACGCCGAGACCGGCGAGCCGACGGCGGCTCATCACGTGACCGGTCTCCACCGACGCGGCCCGCACCCGTCGATGTCGCTCCAGCGGTGTCTCCAGCATGACCGAAGCGTCCCGCCGGCCAGGCCCCGGTGGGGTGGTCGACGGGACGCTGTGGACGCCGTGGGCGTACCCCCTTCGCCTGTGGATGCCGGGTCGAGGTACCCGAGCGAGCCCTGACTCACGCGGGCACCTCGACCCGGTCAGGGGGAGGCGAAGGGGGACGGAGGGGTCAGCCGGTCGCGAGCGCGCGGAGGCGGTCGAGGCTGCCGTTGAAGACGTTCTGGTCGATGGGGGTGTCGGAGTACTGCCAGAAGGTGTAGTAGCTCCACCCGGTCGGCAGGGTGCCGGCGGCGGTGCTGTACCGGGCGATCCACAGCGGCACCTCGGCGGCGAAGCGGGTGTCGTGGCCGACGCACTGGTTCCACCAGTTCGTGTTCGTGTAGATGACCGGCGCGCGACCGGTGCGGGCCTTGTACCGCTTCACGAAGTCCTGGATCCACGTCACCATGCCGGCCTGCGTCTTGCCGAAGCAGGTGGCGCCGTAGGGGTTCCACTCCATGTCGAGCGCGCCCGGGAGGGTCTTGCCGTCCGCCGACCAGCCGCCGCCGTTGTTGACGAACCAGTCCGCCTGGGCGGTGCCGCTCGAGCGGTCCGGCAGCGCGAAGTGGTACGAGCCGCGGATGAAGCCCTGGGTGTAGGAGCCGGTGTACTGGTGGTTGAAGGACGGGCTCTTGTAGCTCGTGCCCTCCGTGGCCTTGACGTACGCGAAGCGCTTGCCCGCCGCCCACTGCCCCGCCCAGTCGACCTGGCCCTGCCAGTTCGAGACGTCGATGCCGTTGACGGTCGCGGTGACCCCGGACTCGCGCGCGGCGCTCGTGTCGAGCTGACTGGCCTTGAGCGGGGTGCCTCGCTCGCGCCAGCCCATGTAGGCCTGACCGGGCTCGGTGATGCCCGCAGAGCGGGCGCCGGAGGTGGGCTCGGGGGCCGGGGCGTTCCCGGCCGTGGCGGTGGGGGCCACCGCGGTGAGCGCGGCGACGGCGGCGGTGGCGATGAGGGCTCGGCGCATGCTCGAAGGCTAGAAGCGAGCCCAATCCCCCTGCACCCCATGGGGATCCAGCGTCTGGTCAGGAGTGCGTCAGCCCAGGTCAGTGCGAGGTCAGATGAGTCAGCGGGGCGTCGTGTGGTTTCGAGGCTCAGGCCTGGCGGCCTTCGCACCTCAACCACCAAAGCCCTTCGATGGTCGAGGTGCGACGAGCGCAGCGAGGAGCCTCGAGACCACCGAAGCCCTACCGCGCGAGGTGCTCTCGAAGCCTTTCGTCCTGGTCCACCGGCTCCCAGCCGGTGGCGGCGATCTTGTCGAGCGAGAGGGTGCTGTGGCGGGGGCGGGGGGCCATGGGGCGGCCGTCGGCGTACTCGGCCGTGCTCACACCGGTGACGTCGGACCCGGACCTCCCCCGCAGCTCGAAGACCGCCTTCGCGACGTCGGCCCACGACCGGCTCGCTCCCCCGCTCGTCACGTCGTACGTCCCCGCAGGGGCCCCGACCTCGAGCAGGTGCGCGACCGCCCCCGCGAGGTCGTCGGCGAAGGTGAGGCGCCCGTGCTGGTCGTCGACGACGCGGGGTGACACCCCTTCGTCGGCCAGGCGGGCCATCGTGTCGACGAAGTTCGCCCCGTCACCGATGACCCACGACGTGCGCAGCACGTAGTGGCGCGGGACGACGGAGACGGCGAGGTCGCCGGCGGCCTTGCTCTGCCCGTAGACCCCGAGCGGCGCGAGACCCTCCTCCTCGTCGTGCACCTCGGCGGTGCCGTCGAAGACGTAGTCGCTCGAGACGTGCACGAGGGTGAGGTCGTGGCGCACGGCGAGCGCGGCGAGCCGGGCGACGGCGGTCGCGTTGGCGGCCCACGCCTCGCGCCGGCCGGGCTCGCTCTCGGCGTGGTCGACGGCGGTCATCGCCGCGGCGTTGACGACGACGTCGACCCCCGACCAGTCGAAGGCCTCGAGCGCCGCCGGGTCGGAGATGTCGAGCTCGGCGCGGGTGAGCCCGCGCGCGTCTGGCAGGGCCCGCATGAGCGCGCGGCCCACCTGGCCGTGGGCGCCGAGGACGAGCACCCGCTGCGCGGTCCGGGCGAAGGGGGTGACCCCCGCCAGGGTCGGGTTGCCCCGGTCCTTGTCGCTGATCTCCGCGCGCTCGAGCGGGATCGGCCACGCGATCGCGGCATCGGGGTCGTCGAGCGCGAGCGCGGGGTAGGTGAGCCCGGGCTGCCAGTGCGCGTTGACGAGATAGCTGTACGCCGTGCCGTCCTCGAGCGCCTGGTAGGAGTTGCCGACCCCCCGCGGCACGAAGACCGCGACCGCCGGGTCGACCTCGACGGTCACCGTCGTGCCGAAGCCCTCACCTTCACGCAGGTCGACCCATGCGCCGAAGACGCGCCCGGTGACGACGGAGACGAGCTTGTCCCACGGCTCGGCGTGGATGCCACGCGTGGCGCCCGCGCTGTCGTTGTACGAGACGTTGTGCTGCACCGGCCCGAAGTCCGGCAGCCCGAGCGCGGTCATCTTCGCCCGCTGCCACGACTCCTTGAACCACCCGCGGGCGTCCCCGTGCACGGGTAGTCGCAGGACGAGCAGCCCCGGGATCGCGGTGGTCTCGACGCTCAGATCGGCCACGGTCAGTGCCCCTTCGCCGCGTACGTGGCCTCGGTGGCCGCCTTCTGCGGGCGCCACCAGTCCTCGTGCTCGCGGTACCACTGCACCGTGCGCTCGAGCCCCTCGCGGAAGTCGCCGTACCGCGGCTCCCAGCCGAGCTCGGTGCGCAGCCGCGTCGAGTCGATGGCGTAGCGCATGTCGTGGCCGGCCCGGTCCGTCACGTGCTCGAAGTCGTCGGGGTCGCGCCCCATGATCTCGAGGATCGTGCGCACGACGGTGAGGTTGTCCTGCTCCCCGTCGGCGCCGACGAGATAGGTGCGGCCGCTCTCCCCCTTCGTGAGGATCGTCCACACGGCGCTGGAGTGGTCGTCGGCGTGGATCCAGTCGCGCACGTTCGCCCCGGCGCCGTAGAGGCGCGGGCGGACCCCGTCGATCAGGTTGGTGATCTGGCGCGGGATGAACTTCTCGACGTGCTGCCACGGCCCGTAGTTGTTCGAGCAGTTCGAGATCGTCGCGGGGATGCCGAAGGAGCGCACCCACGCGCGCACGAGGTGGTCGCTGCCGGCCTTCGTCGCGGAGTACGGGCTCGACGGCTGGTAGGGCGTGGCCTCGGTGAAGCGGGACGGGTCGTCGAGCTCGAGGTCGCCGTAGACCTCGTCGGTCGAGACATGGTGCAGCCGGGTGCCGTGGCGGCGCACCGCCTCGAGGATCGTGTACGTGCCGACGATGTTGGTCCGCACGAAGGGGGACGGGTCGGCCAGCGAGTTGTCGTTGTGCGACTCGGCGGCGTAGTGCACGACCGCGTCGGCCTGCTCCACGAGCGGGTCGACGGTCTCGGCCTCGGCGATGTCACCGATGACGAGCCGCACCCGGTCGGCGGGCAGGTCGGCGAGCGAGGCCCTGCTCGAGGCGTACGTCAGCTTGTCGAGGACGGTGACGTGGGCGTCGGTCGTCGCGACGACGTGATGGACGAAGTTGCTGCCGATGAAGCCGGCTCCCCCGGTGACGAGCAATCGGTGCATGCCTTGCAGGGTATGGGTGCCCGAGGTGCGCCCACCGGGCTTCGGCAGATCCCGTGCGGTGCAGGGCTGCCCGTCCTACCGTGGGCGCATGACCGAGGACCGCGGACCGACCTTCGACGGGGTGCGCATCGGGCGGCCAGCGTCCGGGGCGCTCGTCGACGCGGGCTACCGCTCGCAGGCCGACCTCCCGGAGGACCTCGAGGAGCTGCTCGCGCTGCACGGGGTCGGCCCGAGGGCCGTCCGGCTGCTCGACGAGGCACGTAGGGCCACGTGAGGGCCTGATCTCCCGGCCGACGCGCATACGATCCCCGCAGCCCGTCACCCACCCGAGGAGCTCACGATGGCCGGTCCGGCCGTGATCAAGAAGGTCGCCATCCAGATCGCCGGATGGCTGCTCGTGCTCGTCGGCATCGCCGCGCTCTTCCTGCCCGGCCCGGGGCTGCTCGCCCTCTTCGCCGGCATGGCGCTGCTCGCGACGCAGTACGAGTGGGCGGAGCGCCGGCTCGAGCCGGTGAAGCAGGCGGCCCTGCGGACCGCGGCCGACAGCGTCTCGAGCTGGGGCCGCATCGCCCTGTCGGGCCTGCTCATCGTCTTCCTCGTCGGCGCCGGCATCGTGTGGGGACTGCAGCCCCCGGCCCCGTCGTGGTGGCCCCTCGACGAGAAGTGGTGGCTCCCCGGCGGCTGGGGCACCGGCGGCTCCCTCATCGCCTCCGGCGTCATCGCCGCGGCGATGCTCATCTACAGCTACCTCAACTTCCGCGACATCCGCGACGACGAGGCCCGCGAGGACCAGCGGGTCTGACCTCCCCCTTCGCCTGATCCGCCGAACGCCGGACGCGAAGGGGTGCGCCGCCCTACGGTCGTCGCATGCGCGGCATCATCCTCGCCGGAGGGACCGGCTCGCGACTGCACCCGATCACCCTCGGGACAAGCAAGCAGCTCGTGCCGGTCTACGACAAGCCGATGGTCTACTACCCGTTGTCGACGCTCATGCTCGCGGGGATCCAGGACGTCCTGCTCATCACGACCCCGCACGAGGCCGACGGCTTCCACCGGTTGCTCGGCGACGGCTCGCAGATGGGCATCAACCTCACCTACGCGGAGCAGCCCTCGCCCGACGGTCTCGCGCAGGCCTTCGTCATCGGCCGCGACCACCTCGCCGGCGGCAAGGCGGGCCTCGTCCTCGGCGACAACATCTTCTACGGGCCGGGTCTGGGCACCCAGCTGAGGCGGCACCACGAGATCGACGGCGCCGCGATCTTCGGCTACCGGGTCGCCGACCCGACCGCCTACGGCGTCGTCGAGGTCGACGGCGAAGGGAGGGCGATCAGCCTCGAGGAGAAGCCCGCCCGCCCGCGCAGCGACCTCGCGGTGCCGGGTCTGTACTTCTACGACGAAGGGGTGGTCGACCGTGCCGCCGCCCTGCGTCCGAGCGCACGGGGCGAGCTCGAGATCACCGACCTCAACCGCGGGTACATGGAGGAGGGGCGCCTGCAGGTCGAGGTCCTCCCCCGCGGCACGGCGTGGCTCGACACCGGCAGCTTCGACTCGCTCAACGACGCGAGCAACTACGTCCGCACGCTCGAGGGCCGGCAGGGACTCAAGGTCGGCTGCCCCGAGGAGGTCGCCTGGCGCATGGGCTACATCGACGACGACGGCCTCCGCGAGCGCGCCGAGCCGCTCGTCAAGAGCGGCTACGGCCAGTACCTCCTGAGCCTGCTCGCCTGAGGGCTCTTCGCTGGGTTGCTGGTCGAGGTGCGAGCGAAGCGAGCCTCGAGACCACTCGGCCACTCGCTGGTCGAGGTGCGAGCGAAGCGAGCCTCGAGACCACCGGCCTCAGCCCGTGACGCGCTCCAGCCACACGACCCGCTCGACCGCGGCGTCGATCTCACGAGCCATGACGTCGAACGCGTTGTCATCGCGGCGGTACGGGTCGGCGACGTCGTCGACACCCTCCCCCACACGCGCACGACCGCGCTCCCGCGCGAGATGCGTCGGGATCGCCGCCCACCGCTCCTCCGGAGTCCCGAGCCCATCCAGACGCTCGGTCCACGGCTGCGACTGCTCGGCAGAGTCGATGAGCCGGGCGATCTCCTTGATCGTGTATGCCCGCTTGAGCAGCCGCGGCGCGTACGACAGCACGGCCTTGCGGTGCTCGACCGCCATCGGCAGCACGAGGTCGATCCCGTCGAGGTCGCGCTCGCTGATCTGCCGGGCGCGGAAGTCGGTGTGAGCGATGCCCTTCGCGTCGAGGTGACGGGCGCTCCCCGGCTCGACGGCGTGGTCCACGAGCGCGCCGACGCCGGCGCTGCTCACCTCGAAAGCACCAGGTCGGACTGACTCCAGCCCCTGGGCGAGCAGCAGGTGGGCGTAGGGCGACCGGCAGATGTTGCCGGTGCAGACGGTCATGATCCGCACGGTCATGACGGACATCCTGCCTGGTCGGGCCACTCGCCTCGACACGCCCACCTGCCGCGGACGATGGTCTGGGTCACATGGTGCCTGTGCAACAATCTGTTCGTTTGCACACCAACTCAGGGGATTGTCCAGTGGAGCTGCAGGACTACATCAGGATCGTCCGGAAGCGATGGATGACGATCCTGCTGACGACGCTCATCGTCGTCGGGCTCGCTGCCCTCTACACCGCGACGGCCACCAAGCAGTACGCCGCGAAGACTCAGTTCTTCGTCTCGGTCTCGGGTGCCGATGACAGCACAGCTCTCCAGCAGGGCGGCACCTTCGTCCAGCAACGCGTGAAGTCGTACGCAGAGCTCTTCAACACGCCTAAGGTCCTGGCCCCCGTCGCCGAGGAGCTGGGACAGGGCACGACTGCTGGCGACCTCGAAGGCAAGATCACCGTCGCCACACCGCCGGACACGGTGATCCTCGAGGCGTCGGTGACCGACGCCGATCCGGGACGCGCCCAGGAGATCGCCGCGGCGATCGGCGAGACCTTCCCGGCCGTCGTCGACGAGCTCGAGCGCCCCTCCGACAGCAGCCGCCGCAGCCCGGTCAAGGTCAGCCTCGTAGCCCCTGCCGAGACGTCGACCGCCCCGGTCTCCCCGAACCCGGTGCGCAACCTTGCCCTTGGCCTGGTCCTCGGTGTGCTCTTCGGCCTTGGACTGGCCCTCATCCGTCATCTCATGGACACGACGGTGCGCTCCACCGACGACGTCGAGGAGATCACCGAGGACCCGATCATCGGCGCGGTGCACTTCGACCCCCGTGCGGGCAAGGAGCCCCTCATCGTCGAGACGGACCCGACGTCACCGCGGTCCGAGGCCTTCCGCTCGCTGCGGACCAACCTCATGTTCGTCAACGCCACCACCCATCCGCGTACCATCGCGCTCACCTCGTCGATCCCCGGCGAGGGCAAGAGCACGACGATCGCCAACCTCGCGCTGACCCTGGCTCAGTCCGGCTCCCGCGTCTGCCTCATCGAGGGCGACCTCCGCCGTCCGCGTCTGCTCGACTACCTCGGGCTCGAGGGCGCCGCCGGCATCACCGACGTGCTCATCGACCGCGCCACCCTCGACGACGTCATCCAGCCCTACGGCGACCACGGCCTCGACATCATCGGAGCCGGCCCCATCCCGCCCAACCCCAGCGAGCTCTTGGCGTCGGACGCGATGTCCATGGCGCTTGCCCAGCTCTCGGCGCGCTACGACTACGTCCTCATCGACACCCCGCCGGTGCTGCCGGTCACCGATGCGGTCGTCCTGTCGACGAAGGTCGACGGCGTCATCGTGCTCGTGGGGACGACGATCGTGCGCAAGGAGCAGCTCGAGGCGACCCTGGACGCGATCAAGGCGGTCGACAACAACCTCCTCGGCCTGGTGCTGAACCGCGTCGGCACGAACTCCGGCGACGGGGGCGGCTACTACGGCTACTACGACTACCAGTCGGACCCGAGCAAGAAGGCCGATGCGTCGCGCGCTGACAAGCGGCGAGCTCGCGTTCGTAGCGGTCGCTGAGTTCTGCCATGCCAACCTCCCCCAGAAGGTCGGTCCGATGGCTGTGGGCAGCTGTCGACCTGCTCATCGTCGCCGCGTCCGTGCTGGTCGCCGCCTTCATGCGGTACGACTTCGATGCTGATCTCGCGCTAGCCGGACCCGTCCTCACCCTCGTCGGTGTAGCAGTGCTCGCTCAGCTCGTCCTCGGATCGGTCATCGGTCCCTACGCGGTCGGTCACGAGCGTGGTTCGTACGAGGAGATCGTCGACGTCGGCAAGACCGTCATCGCATGGACCATCCCCCTGGGCCTGGTCGGCCTGTTCGTCCAGTCCCAGTTCGGACCCCGCAGCCTGGCCTTCACCAGTGGTGCCCTGGCGATGCTCGGCATGTTCGGCGCGCGCTTCGTGCTTCGTACGGCACGCACCAGGCCGGATCAGCTGGCGGATGACCACAAGCGCGTCCTCGTCATCGGGGCAGGTGACGGCGGGCGCCAGGTCGTGCGTTCACTGGTTCGCGACCGCGGCGCGCGGATGCACCCGGTGGGCATCCTCGACGACGACCCGCGCAAGCGGCGCCTTCGGATCGAGGGCGTCCGCGTCCTCGGTACCCGCGCGGATCTGGCGGAGGTCGCAACCCGGACAGAGGCGACGACGGTAGCCATCGCCATCCCGAGTGCTGATGCCGAGATGGTCAAGGACGTGCACGACACCGCATCGAACCTCGGCCTCGACATCAAGATCCTCCCGCGCACGTTGGAGCTGTTTGGGAAGGCAGACGCGAACCGTCTCCGCTCGCTGAACCTGGCTGATCTGCTAGGTCGACGCCCCATCGAGCTGGACCGCACCGCCATCGCCGAGCACATCCAGGGCCAGACCGTGCTCGTCACGGGAGCCGGCGGGTCCATCGGCTCCGAGCTCTGCCGGCAGATCGCGCGCTTCGGCCCGAGCAAGCTGCTGATGCTCGACCGTGACGAATCCGCGCTGCACGCCACCCAGATCTCCGTGACGGGCAAGGGGCTGCTCGATGACGACAGCGTCGTCCTGGCCGACATCCGCGACGAGGAGAGGATGCTGGAGGTCTTCACCCAGCACCGGCCGGGCGTCGTCTTCCATGCAGCCGCGCTCAAGCACCTGCCCCTCCTCGAGCAGTACCCGATGGAGGCGTGGAAGACCAACGTCCTAGGAACCCTCAACGTCCTGCGCGCTGCCCATGCGGTCGGGGTGCGAACCTTCGTCAACATCTCGACGGACAAGGCAGCCGACCCGAGCTGCGTCCTGGGGTACAGCAAGCGCATCACGGAGCGTCTGACCGCCGACTACGCGGCGCGCGACGAGCACACCTACGTGTCGGTTCGATTCGGCAACGTCCTCGGATCTCGCGGATCGGTCATCACCGCCTTCACCGCGCAGATCGAGCAAGGCGGACCGGTTACCGTGACCCACCCCGACGTCGAGCGGTACTTCATGCTCATCCCCGAAGCTTGTCAGCTCGTCCTTCAGGCAGCAGCGATCGGACGCGACGGCGAGGTCATGGTCCTCGACATGGGCCAGCCGGCCAAGATCCTCGACGTCGCCGAGACGCTCATCGAGATGTCTGGCCGGCGCGATGTCGACGTCGTCTTCACGGGTCTGCGTCCGGGCGAGAAGATGTCCGAGGACCTGTTCACCCCGGGTGAGGACATCCGCACCACCGAGCACCCCCTGGTGAGCAGCGTGGGAGTTCCTCCCATCGGAGGCGACCTGGTGGGCGAGCTCCTGCATGGCTCGCCAAGAGAGTCCGCGGAGTGGATGGAGTCCGCGTCACGCGAGCACCTGTCGACGGTGCCGCCGAGGGCTCTGTGAAACGCGACTTCTTCCGACCCACATCGTCCGCTTGGAGCGCAGCCGCTGCTGCTGCAGTCGCGACGGCCGGGCTCGGCGGCCCGGTCCGCACGGCGTTGCACCGCTGGGGCACGATGGACGTACCGAACCACCGCTCGTCGCACGCGGCCCCCGTCGTCCGCAGCGGCGGGGTTGCGCCGATTCTCGGTGCCGGTGTCGCGTCCCTCATCACAGGGCGCAGACCGAGCGCTGCGCGGGGAGTCACCGTGCTCGCACTCGCGGGACTAGGTCTGGCCGACGACATCAGCGGTGATGTGCCCGCGCGGCTCCGGCTCGCTGCACAACTTGCTCTCGGCGCCGCCCCGTCCGCCCACGGCGGTTGGGATCGCCCCTTGGCTGCGGTCGCGACGGCTGGTGTCGTCAACGTCGTGAACTTCATGGATGGGATCAACGGCATCACGGGGATGACCGCGGTGGTGTGGGGGGTGAACGCCATGCTGGTGGAAGACGAGAGTGATGGGGACCTCGCGACCCTAGGTGCGCTCACGGCTGGAGCCGGCCTCGGTTTCCTACCCCACAACGCGCCAACGGCCCGCATGTTCCTCGGCGACGTCGGCAGTTATGCCTTCGGCGCTGCGATGGCGGCCGGTGTCCTCAGCCAGCGAAGCCTGGCCGGGCGGTACCGGGCAGCGGCACCCCTCATTCTTTACGGACTTGATGCTGCGCAAGCCCTGCTGCTTCGGGCAAGAGCAGGGAAGTCGCTGACCGACGCCCATAGAGACCACGTCTACCAACGACTGGTGGACGGGGGCCGGTCACACATCGAGGTCGCGGCGCTTCACGGCGCGCTGGCCGGCATGATTGTCGCGTCCGCTCGCCGAGTCGGCGTCGCAGCGCGCGTCACCGAACTCGCCATCGCTGTCGGTTACTTGACCCTCCCCCTCATGCAATCCCGCAGATCAGGAGCGCTCGATGCCCCCCACACCTCTCGGGAGGGGACTATGACGCCCGTCCAACCCGACGACTCTGGTCGCGTCGAGATCGGTGAACGCACACCTGCTCAGGAAGGTGGCCGGTCGTGAAGCTGCTGCTGGTCACTCACTTCTACCCTCCTGAGATCGGTGCCCCGCAGCGACGATGGGAGGGGTTCGTCGGCCACTGGACAAGGTCCGGGATCGACGTGACGGTTGTCTGCCCTCTCCCCCACTACCCCGACGGCAAGGGTCGTCCTGGTTCCGTGAAGGCGCACCTTCGCACGCAGACGGGTCAGTACGGGGAGCGCATAGTCCGCGTGCCGTTCGTCCCCAACGCCAAGTCCGCCGCCGCAAAGCTCGCTGATCACACCCTCGCGGCACTGGCGTCAGTCCCCGCTTCAGCGCTGCGAACGTTCGACGTCGTCCTCACCTCGGCACCTGGGCTACCGAGCCTCGTGGCGGGCGAGATGCTCGCCAAGGTCCGGAACGTGCCTCACGTCGTCGAGATGCGGGATGCATGGCCGGATCTGCTCGACCAGGCCGAGCTGCCCGGTGGGCGCGCGGCGCGCGGCATGGCGCGTGTTGTCACACGAGCCCAGAGCCGCGCGGATCGCATCGTGACAGTCTCGGCAGCCTTTGCAGACGTTCTTCGTCATCGCCATCCCGCAGTCCCCGTAGACCACGTGAGCAACGGCATCACGGTGGACAGCGTGCCCGCGATCGACGGCTCCCCGCTCGGCGAGGGGCCGATCAATGCGCTGTACCTCGGGACGATGGGCGTCAGCCAGGGCCTTCACCATGTGATCGACGCTGCGTCCATCGCCGGCAGCGATGTCGTGAACTTGACGATGATCGGCGGCGGGAACCAGACCGAGCCTCTTCGCCGACATGCAGCTGAGCTTGGCGTGCCAGTGACCTTCAGGCCGCAGGTGAGTGGTGACGAGCTCTGGGCGGCCTATGCGAGTACCGACACCGTGGCAGTGCCTCTTCGCGCATGGCCCGCCTTCGACTACACAGTGCCCTCGAAGCTGTACGAGATCTTCGCTGCTGGCGTTCATGTGAGCGCCATGCTGTCCGGCGAGGCGCGAGAGCTGGTTCACAACTCTCAGTCCGGCTTCTGCGTCCCACCGGAGCAGCCAGCCGCCCTCGCTGCGAAGTGGACCCAGATGCACGACACCCGCACATTGCTCGGGCAGGTGCCGGGAGCAAGCAGAGATTGGGTGCGCCGACACGCGGACTACGAAGTGCTTGCGGACAGGTACGCCTCGATCCTGCGAGAGACCGTCGACAGGGGGAAGACTCGATGAGGATCGCGGTTTTCGGCAGCACCGGGTTCGTCGGGCGGGCGGCTACGCGGCGCTTGCATGATGTCGCTGGACACGTGCTCAGCGTCACGTCCCCGCGGTTGTCTACAGCAGCCCGGGGGGTCTCGGACCTCGAGAAGGCTGCCCTCGCCGTCGATCCGTCACTGATGGAGGACCTGAGTCGAGGCCTGGCCGGGGTGGACGCAGTGGTCAACTGCGCCGGCCTTGCCCGCCCCACCGCTTCCGCCGACGACGCGCTGTACGGCGCGAACGCACTGCTGCCGGTCGTCCTGTACCGAGCGTCAGCCGCGGCGGGTGTCTCGCAGTTCGTCCATGTCAGCAGCGCCGCCGTCCTCGGGTCGGGCACCCTACGCGACGGCTGGGACAGTTCTCCCCACACCCCTTACGGCCTCAGCAAGGCGCTCGGCGAGCAGGGGCTGGAGATGGTCTCGCGCCAGGAGGAGCAGTGCGGCCTTCGCATACTGCGACCCACCTCAGTGCACGGTCCTGGCCGAGACGTGACGAGGACATTGGTACGGCTCGCACGCTCGCCCGGCGCAACAGTGGCTGGAGACGGCAGCGCTCCCAGCCCACAAGTGCTGGTCGAGCGAGTGGCGGACATGCTTCACGCCCTTGTCGTGATGCAGGACGTACCGCGGCATCCGCTCGTACAACCGTGGGACGGAGTCACGGTGCGGAGCATCCTCGAAGACCTCGGTGACGGGTCCCGACCCCGATCACTCCCGATGCCCGTGGCACGATCCTTGGTGATGTTGGGGAGCAGAGTCCCGCACGCCTGGGTCAAAGGACAGACACGCCGCGTCGAGATGCTCTGGTTCGGACAGGCTCATGAGGACGGTTGGCTGACCCGACGCGGCCTCGCCGAGCCGCTCGACCGCGACGCCTGGCGTCAGACGGGCCGGCGAGTTCTTGAAGGTGATCAGCTGTGAGCCGGCGTGCGCAGGTAGGCCGCCTCATCAGGACGTTCCGCTACCTCGAGCCCCAGCAGGTCCTGAGCCGTGCCCGCGAACCTCTTGTCGACCTCGTAGACGCTTCCGGTCCTCGTAGCGGCGCGCCAGTCACAGTGCCGGGGTGGCCGTCGACCTTCAGCTCCACCGACTCGTTCCTACGGGCCGGTGGACTAGGAGCCGGGGGCGAAGACATCACGCTCCTGGGCGAGAGCCGGACGATGGGGCCTCCTGCTGAGTGGGACTGGACTGCCCCTGGCGCCTCGCGGCTGTGGCGTTTCCACCTCAACTACTGGGATTGGGCGCACGAAACCCTCACGCACGTCGGGGGCGCGGGTCTGCTCGAGGAACTCGTCACCGGATGGTGGGGACGGACACGATACGGCCAAGGCGACGAGTGGGAGCCCTACGTCGTCAGTCTCCGGCTGTGGAGCCTGTGCGGCTTGTGGAATCGCGACTTCTCACCTGCGGGACATGCCACGATCATCTCGGCGGTCTCGACCCAGCAGCACTACCTGTCCCGGCGACTTGAATGGGACGTCCGCGGAAATCACCTCATCAAGAATCTCAAGGCGCTGTGCGGAGCGGCCGCCTTCCTGGGAGAGCGCGATCGGTTCAGCGACGAGATCGGCCGCGCGTACAACGAGGTCTCACGTCAGGTGCTCCGCGACGGCGGCCACGAGGAACGGTCGCCGTCATATCACGCTCAAGTCTTGCTAGACGT
This sequence comes from Janibacter melonis, assembly GCF_020567375.1. GTDB lineage: Bacteria > Actinomycetota > Actinomycetes > Actinomycetales > Dermatophilaceae > Marihabitans > Marihabitans melonis. The sequence continues at coordinate 966,817 of NZ_JAJBZM010000001.1, forward strand.
CATCGACCTGCGGGATCTGGCTCGAGCCATGGGTGAGACAGCTGCGGCGGACTCGTTCTCGGAGCTGGCAGCGGCAATGACGCAGTGGTTGTGCTCGATGTCCCCTGGCGACGTTCTACCCGCCGTGAACGACGGGTTCCCCCCCTCACCCGAGGTCCTGGACCTCCTCCTGCCAGGTGATCGGCCCCCCGCGCCGACGGTCACGGTGCTGGGCCACTCGGGGTACGCACGCGTCAAGACCGGAGAATGGGAGCATCTGCTCGATGTCGGCCCGATCGGGCCGCCCCACAATCCCGGCCACGGGCACGCGGACAGTCTGAGCTTCTTGAGCTGGTACTCGGGCATGCCGGTGCTGGTCGACACAGGCACGTCGACCTATGACGCAGGAACCCAGCGCGCGTACGAGCGATCGACCCGCGCTCACAACACGGTCGAGGTTGGGTCGCGTGACAGCTCTGAGGTCTGGAAGTCGTTCCGGGTGGGCCGCCGCGCCACGGCATCTCTGGACTCTCTGGATGTGATGGGTGATCGCGTGACCGTCAGCGCCAGCCATGACGGTTATCAGGTCTCGCACCAGGTGTCTGTCTGTCGCACGTGGGACCTGGGTCCAGAGGGGCTTCAGATCACCGACCGGCTGCAGGGCCGCGACGTGGACGACAGGACGACCGTGCTGACACACCTCCACCTTCACCCCGATCTCGTCTGGGACGGATCGCGCGCCTCGAACTCGGCGGACGCATTCACCGTCACATGCCAAGACGAAGCAGGGGAACCCTTGTCCGCCGAGGTCCGCATGAGCCCGGTGGCGACGGGGCTCAACAGGGTCCAGGAAGCGGTTCACCTCACGTTCCGGTGGCCGGCCGGGTCACGAAGCATCTCCGTCACGATCGACCACTGCACGCCTATCAAGAAGAAGGAAGACAAGCCATGAAGCAGGTCGTACAACCGACTGGTGGCGGCGCCATCCGAGTCCTCGACGTCCCTCGGCCGAGCATCGGTGCCACCGAGGTGCTCGTGCGTACGGAGGCATCCCTGATCTCGGCGGGAACCGAGCTCGCGATGACCAAGCTGGCTCAGTCCAGCCTGGTCCAGAAGGCACGAGCGCGGCCCGATCTGGTGAGGCAGGTCGTCCAGAAGGCGAAGTCCGACGGTGTCGGCCAGACCGTCAAGACGGTTCGGAACAGGCTGGCCGGCGACACCCCGCTCGGCTACTCCGCCTGCGGGACGGTGATCGCGGTCGGTGAGGCGGTGTCGGGCATCCGACCCGGCCAGCGTGTTGCGACCGGGGGCGCCGGTGTGGCGAACCACGCCGAGCTCCAGTCGGTTCCGTCTCTCCTGTGCTCGCCGGTGCCCGACGGTGTGAGTGCCGAGGAGGCGGCGTTCAGCACCGTGGGCTCTATCGCTCTGCACGGATTGCGGCAGGCAGACCTCGGCCCCGGGTCGAAGGTCGCCGTCATCGGTCTTGGACTCCTCGGGCAGCTCACAGCGCGACTCGCTGAAGCGTCCGGGCTCGACGTGTTCGGCATCGACGTCGGCGAGACGGCCGTCAAGCGTGCTCGTGACGCTGGCATCACCGCGCAGGTGGACAACGGGCAGAGCACCACCGACGCGGTCCTTCAGTGGTCGCGCGGCCGAGGAGCGGATGCCGTCATCATCTGCGCCTCGAGCAAGTCTTCCGCGATCGCCCTGCGGGCGGCGGAGCTCTGTCGCGACCGGGCTGTCGTCGTCGTCGTGGGCGACGTCGGCCTTGACCTCGAACGGGCGCCGTTCTACGAACGAGAGCTCAGCATCCGGTTCGCACGCTCCTACGGCCCGGGGCGTTACGAACGATCCTACGAGGAGTGGGGGGTGGACTACCCCGCTGGGTACGTCCGCTGGACGGAGAACCGCAACTTCGAGTCGATCCTGGATCTCATCGCGAGCGGCCGTCTTGTCGTCAAGGATCTCGTCACGCATCACTTCGGCATCGCGGAGGCCGACCGCGCCTACGAGCTGATGTCGAGTGGCAGCGAGCCGTACCTGGGCATCGTTCTCACCTACCCGGACAGCGAGCCAGAGCGTCCCTCCGTGGAGAAGACGTCGCAGCAGAGCGGGTCGGGCATCGGATGGATCGGTGCCGGGAACTTCAGCGGCGGGACGTTGCTGCCCGCATTCCGCGACGCAGGCATCTCCGATTTTGTGACCGTGGCGTCGGCGCGCGGCCTGTCCGCGAAGCGGTTTGCCGACCGGCACGGCTTCAAGGGCACCTCCGATGATGCTTCCGAGGTCATCAACGACCCGCGCGTGTCGACGGTTGTCGTCTCGACCCCTCACTCATCACATGCAGAGCTGGCCGCACAGGCGCTCCGCGCCGGCAAGCACGTCTGGGTCGAGAAGCCGCTCGCCCTGTCGTTCGAGGAGCTCGAGGCAGTTGTCGAGGCAGAGGCGACCTCGAACGGTGTGCTCTTCGTCGGCCATAACCGACGATTCGCTCCCATGGTTCAGACCCTGGCGAGCACCTTCCCGGTTGAGTCCGGGCCTGTCGGCATCACCTACCGGGTGAACGCCGGCTCCATCGACCCGAAGCACTGGTACTCCGACCGTCGAGAAGGTGGTCGTCTGCTCGGCGAGGTCTGTCACTTCATCGACACCTGCACGGCCATCGCCGCCTCGCCAGTCACCGAGATCGCGGCCCTGCCGGGTGGTGATGGCGAGTCTGCGCTCGCCCCGAGCTTCGTCCTGTGCCTGCGGCACGCGAACGGATCCGTGGCGACGATCTCCTACCTGGCCGGAGGACCCGGAACCCTCGGCAAGGAGTACGTCGAGGTGATCGGCCAGGGCCGTTACGCGGTGCTGGACGACTTCAAGACGCTGACCATCGATGGCAAGAAGGTCAAGGACGTGGAGGCCGGGAAGGGTCACCTCCAGGCTGTGTCGGCGTTCCGAGACCTGATCGGTGGCTCGCCTGTCGACACCTCGTGGGTCATCGATACTGCACGTGCGTGTCTCTCGGCAGCGGCGGCTCTCGGCACCAGATGAGCAACAAACGCAACTTTGCGCTGTCGTCAGCAGCCGACCTGCTGACGACAGCGGCATCGTTCGGAACGGGTGTCCTGGTAGCCAGGATCCTGGGGCCAGAAGACAGAGGCGTTTACAGCTTCGTGACAGCCACGGGTGCTGTCGTGGCCTATCTGGCAGGGATGGGTCTTTTCGAGGCTCTGCTGGCCAAGGGGCGTCGACCTTCCAACGGTGTGTTGTGGCTCGCCGCTGGTCTGGGCGTCGTCGGTTCAGTCGTGATGTTCGTCGTCGGTGCGGTTCGTTCCGAACCGATGCTGCAGCTGTACTCTCCTCTGCCGATCATCTGGGGTTTGCTTCAGGTCAGATTGGCCCACGCGCGCATCACCGGACGGGCTGCGTGGTTCTGGTTGCGGGTGATCGCCCCCGCCCTGCAGCTCCTGACGACTCTGGTCCTGGTCGTCGCAGGGCACCTCACCGTCGCCTCGGCGATAGCCGCACTCCTCGTCGGCTTCGCCGTGGCAGTCGTCGTCGACGTGATTGTGGAACGGCGTCAGCCGGCCCACGATCGGGCACCAGAGCTGGACGGTCACGAAGGGACGCTCCTACGGTCGGGTCTGCACCAGCACCTGCTGAACGTGCCTCGCAGCTTGAACTACAGGGGCCCACTCATCATGCTCGGATTCCTGGCGACCAGCGAGGATCTGGGGCTGTACGCAGTCGCCGGTTCGGTTGCCTCACTGATTCCCATCTTGACCTGGTCCATCCCGCAGAACCTGCTCGCGATGCGGAGCGCGAAGGACAACGCGGCTAGCCGAGTCTCTCGCCAGCTCGTCACTCTGAGCTGGCTGTCCGGAGCGATCGGGGGCACCGCGGCGCTCTTGCTCGGAGAAGAAGTGCTGGCACTGGTCTATGGAAGCGCGTTCGTACCTGCAGTCACAGGATTCATCATCCTCACCTTTGCCCAGGCGCCGTGGCTGCACAGCAGCGTCGTGCAGGCTGACTACCGCGCAGACGGACGTGCGCATGTGGCAGCGATCATCGAGGTCGCCTCACTGGTCGTCACCCTCGTCCTCATCGCGCTTCTCTACCCGATCTACGGGATCACGGGCGTGGCTTCGAGCGTGGCTGCGGGCTACGTCCTGAGCGCAGTCCTGACCCAGTCGCTGCGATACCGCTCCCCGTCGACCAGCGCACCGACCCCAGCCGAAACGGCGGTCCCACGATGAAGATCCTCCTCGACGCCTCCCATCAGCGGGCGGGTGGCGGCCTTCAGGTCAGCCATGGCATCCTCTCCGCCCTGGCGGACGATGCCTTCGCAGAGCACGACTGGCACGTTCTTGCGCCGGAGGGGTCTACCCTCCATGCCGCCGCCGCCCAGATCGCGATCCCGTCTGACGCATACCCGACGTCGACGGTCGGCCGGCAAGCGCGGGGCAGGTCAGTCGTCCGAGACGTGGTCGACACCTTTGATCCGGACGTGGCGTACACGGTGTTCGGCCCCCCGGTCCCTGTTCGGGCCGGCGTGACTACAGCAGCCGGGATGGCGTACTCCAACCTTCTCTACCCCGAGGTCGATTTCTGGGCCCATCTGCCTCGCCGTACCCGCTGGAAGCACGAGGTGCGCGACCACTTTCGCCAGCACGCAGTGCGACAGGCCTCGGGGCTCATCCTCGAGACCGAGGCTCTGCGACGACGCGCGATGGAGAGGTGGGGATACGAGGAGGAGGCGACGACCGTCATACGTCCGGCGGTCGGGCCGAATCTTCTCGACCCTGAGGAAGACGTTCGAGTACGTGACCAGCTGGACCTCCTTCCCGCCAGCGCAACTTTCGTCCTCCTGGCATCCGGGTACCACCCGAACAAGAACGTCGACCAGATCCCCGCGATCGCGCTCGAGGCTCCAGAACTCCACTTCGTGCTCACCGTGGAGCCCGGGTCCCCCGGTGGGCGGGAGCTCCGAGAGGTCTCGCACAGGCTGGGCGTCTCGGATCGAGTGCACCTCATCGGGAACGTCCCTCAGGTCAGCATCGGCATGCTGTACCAGCATGCCGATGTACTGCTGCTCATGAGCGAGCTGGAGAGTTTCAGCAACAACGTGAGCGAGGCGATTGCCACCCGGACCCCGTTGGTGCTGTCCGATCGGGACTGGGCCCGATCTGCAGCTGGCGAGGCTGCGGTCTACGTCCCGCCGAGGGAGCCGAGCAAGATCGCTGCGGGCCTTCGGGCCGCCCTCGATCCCGTCGACCTGGATCGTCGGCTGGACGTCGGATCGACTATTCTCGCTGAGCACCATGGCACCCACGTCGGCAGGCTTCGACACGTCGTACGTTTTCTGGAAACGTTGAGGAATCGCTGATGAAGACCGGCATCCACTACTTCTTGGTGGTGACGTACGAGACGGCGACGGCGATGGTCTTGAAGTTGCCGCGCTACCGGACCTGCAACCGACTGAAGTCCACGTACCTGCGACTGCTGGGCGCCGAGGTGGGCAATCGGGTCGTGCTCTACCCAGATCTATGGATCATGCCGGTGCGAGGACTCCGCCTGGGTGACGACGTCGATCTGGCCAAAGGTGTCCTCATCACCGGCAGGGGGGGCGTCAGCGTCGGGAGCAGGACTCTGGTCGGTTACGGCACTCGCATCATCTCTTCTAATCACAAGGTCTCCGGCGCCGGGACCGTATTCGGGTCGGGGCATGAGCATGCACCGGTGACAATTGGTGCGGACGTGTGGATCGGAGCCGGATGCACGATTCTTCCGGGTGTGTCGATCGGCGACCGGGCCGTCATCGCTGCTGGCGCTGTCGTCACGAAGGACGTGCGGGAGGGCGAGGTAGTAGGTGGCGTACCTGCCCGACTGATCCGTCATCAGACCATCGCCCCCGGCGGGGGATGATGTGAGCTCCCAGGCAGCTCGAATGTCGAGACGAACCACCACGGGGGCTCATCAGCGCCACATCGCTCCGTGGCTGGTGCTCAGCTGGTTGGTAGCGGTGCTGTGCACGCTGCTGATTTTCCTTGGAGTAGGCGTCTCGAGCTATCTCATCAGCATCGTCGCGTGGATCGCCTCGATCACCGCGGTGTCTCTTCGCCTCCGGTCCAAACCCGCACCTGGCAAGCGCAACGCGACAGCAGTATGGCTCTCTCCTCTGATCGCCTGGGGCCTGCTCGTCCTCGTGCCCTGGTCGATCAACCTGTACCTGGACCGACCCTGGCCGGTCGGCTTCGAGGGCATCGTCGAGGACAGCCTTCCAGCCACATTCGTCCTGAACCTCACCGCGCTGGCCGGACTGACCCTGGGACTCCTGTGCATGAGCGCACCTCTCGCAGCCCCAGAGCAGCTCGGGGAAAGACCCCGACAGTGGCGGGTCGCAGTGGTGGGATCCGCCTTCGTCGTCATGTATTTCGGCAGCCTTGTCGCGACCTCGAACTCGATCACCGCGTTCTGGCGACTCGGATCGGACAGCGGCTACTTGCAGACCACGTCTGCCCGTGGAGCTGTGGGGTACTTCGACCTGATCCCCACTGCCATGGTTGTTCTCGTTCTCTGCCTGGCTTTCCTCGAGAAGCGCAGCGGAAACAAGATCTCGCTGACCACGGGCACCTTGATGGCAATCACCATCGTCATCTCGTTCGGGCTTGGCTCTCGCTTTCGCCTGGGCCTTCTCCTCTTCGGTCTCATCGCCATCCTGTGGGGCAACGCCGGCATCCGAACTCTTGGGCGCAGGCTGCGCCTCATGATCATCGCTGCAGGCAGCGCGGTGGGATTCGTCGCGGTCAGCGGGTTCCTCAGCTTCTTCCGGTCTGGTGTCAACAGCAGCGGTCCGGACGACATCATCGACCGGTTTGCACGAGGCGTCGACGTCCTCGGCATGCAGGAGCTCGCTGTGCGCCGGGGCATGGAGGCCGGCAGTCTTGGCGGCGAGTCCTACTGGGAGATCCCGATCCAGGCGCTTCCCCGAGCTCTCACTGGAGCTGACAAGATGGCACCAGTGGCACAGCGCGAACTTGGGTTCTACCTCGACGACCGTGCTGGTTTCAGTGCTCCGGCGTGGTTCGAGCCATGGTTGAACTTCGGACCTCTCGGGCCGCTGGTCTGGGGCTTTGCATTTGTCGTTGGCTACTGGTTGATGCTGAGGATGGTCGCGACGTCCCGTCGCGCCGCTTCCCTGTGCCTCTTCGCGCCCCTGTGGACACTGGTGATCTACCAGATCTTCAGTCGCCTTCTCGTCACACTTGCACTGTCGACCATTCTTGCGAGCTTGGTTGCGCTGCTCCTGGCACGGTGGACGATGCAGCCAGTCGACACCACAGGCTCAGCATCATCTGAGATCCCCGCACAGGCTGCGCGCGAGAGCTCCAGGACCGTCGCGTGATCACCCGAAAGCAGCTGATCGGACATGCGGCCGCTTCGTTCCTGTATGGGCTCGTACCAACTTCTTGGGCTCGTCGGAATCAGACGCCGGCGCAGTCGAACAGTCCTTCTGATTCCAGCGACAGGACGGTGGTGCCGACAGCCGGACAGGGTGTCAACATCACCTCGGGATCAGTGGTCAACTCGGTCTCGGGGGGCACCGCGAACACCATCCTGGGGGGTGGCACAGTCACCAATCCCCTCACGATCACGGGCGGCAACGACGCCGGCACCAGCGGCTCGTACCGAGTCATCGTCGGTGGCTACGACCATCTCATCAACTCGACCGGTGTCGGCGCTGACGTCGTCGGTGGTGGTGCACACCACCGCATCACAGGCACCTCCACTCACGGCACCATCTCCGGCGGCTCCTACTGCGTCATCTCCGCCGGGGACTACGGAAGCATCGGAGGTGGCACGAACAACGCCGTGTCGGCATCGGGAGCAACGATCGCCGGTGGCCGTACGAATGTTGCTGCTGGCCAAAGTTCTACTGTCGCTGGCGGGGTGGGGAACTCTGCCCTGAATGCCAATGACAGCATCTCAGGCGGGATCAACAACGTCGCGGGCGGCATTGCCAGCACGGTCGGGGGCGGGAATGGCAATCGCGTCCTTGGACGCAACGGCTTCGTCGGCGCTGGCGGCGGTAACACCCTGGGAGCCGAGGGGACCAGTCATGGGGACTACAGCTTCATCGGAGGCGGTTTCCAGAACTCGCTCGGCACCACCTCGAACGCGCGATTCGCCTCGATACCTGGCGGACGTGAGTGCTCCGTGCAGCACGAGTACGCCACCGCCTCCGGATATCACGCGGTAACGCGGTTACCGGGTGCGGAGGTCCGCGCCAGTGGTTCGTTCGTCAGAGCTGGCGACGCCCAGATCAGTCGGCTGACTTTACGCAGGGCCACGACCGACGGCGTCGCTACTGTGCTCGGCTGGAACGGGAATGCTGCACCGCCCATGATCCTCACCGGCACGACCTACCTGCTCGAGGGCACCGTCCTGGCTCGACGTACCGACCAGCCCGGAGCCAACGCAGCATGGCGTGTGTCTGCTCTCTACGCCCGTGACGGTGGTGGCGCGAGGGTGGTCGGCGCAACTGTCGTCCCGCTAGCCGTCGAAGGTTCGGCGTCAGCCTGGTCAGTGACGCTGACAGCGGGCAACTCGACCGTCAACGTCAACGCTGTCGGGGCACCTGGGCACTCCATTCGGTGGGTCGCCAACGTCGTCTTGACCGAGCTGGCGCAGTAGGGCAGCAGCCCCCATCCAACACCTGAGCACGAGTTTGGGCTGGCATAACGCGTAGTTATGCTTCGAAGGTCGTCCCCAGAGAGGTCTCCCTTCGTGCCACCCACCGCTCCCCCGCGTGCGCTGACGCACCTCGACGTGCTCGAGTCCGAGTCGATCCACATCATCCGTGAGGTCGCCGCGGAGTTCGAGCGTCCCGTCCTGATGTTCTCCGGCGGCAAGGACTCGATCGTCATGCTCCGGCTGGCCGAGCGCGCCTTCGCACCCGCCCGGATCCCCTTCGGCCTGCTGCAGGTCGACACCGGCTACGACTTCCCCGAGGTCCTCGCCACCCGCGATCGCTGGGTCGAGCGCCTCGGCGTCGAGCTGCACGTCGCCTCCGTCGAGGAGGCCATCGCCGACGGCACGGTCGTCGACGACGGCAAGACCTCGCGCAACCGCCTGCAGATCGGCACGCTGCTCAACGCCATCGAGGAGCGCGGGTACACCGCGGCCTTCGGCGGTGGCCGTCGCGACGAGGAGAAGGCCCGCGCCAAGGAGCGGATCTACAGCCACCGCGACGACTTCGGCCAGTGGGACCCGAAGAACCAGCGCCCCGAGCTGTGGTCGCTCTACAACGGCCGGATCCACGAGGGCGAGCACATGCGCGTCTTCCCCCTGTCGAACTGGACCGAGCTCGACATCTGGCAGTACATCGCCCGCGAAGACCTCGACATCCCCGAGATCTACTACTCGCATCGTCGCCGGGTCTTCGCGCGCGACGGGATGCTGCTCACGGAGAGCGAGCACAACCCCCTCCGCCCCGGTGAGGAGGCACAGGAGCGCCAGGTGCGCTTCCGCACCGTCGGCGACCTCACGCTCACCGGGTGCGTCGAGTCCGACGCCTCCAGCGTCGAGCAGATCATCGACGAGATCTCCATCGCCCGGCTCACCGAGCGAGGCGCCACCCGTGGCGACGACCGCTTCAGCGAGGCCGCCATGGAGGACCGCAAGAAGGAGGGCTACTTCTGATGGGTATCGACCTGCAGACGGACACGTCGTCTCGAGGCTCCTCGCAGACCTCGTCGCACCTCGACGACCAAGGTGCCGAGGAGGCAGCGGTGAGCGCTCAGTCCACCCAGACGGATCTGGACCTCGGGATCCTGCGGGTCGCGACGGCAGGGTCCGTCGACGACGGCAAGTCCACGCTCATCGGGCGGCTGCTGCTCGACAGCAAGGCGATCTTCGAGGACCAGCTCGAGGCCGTCGAGGCGACGAGCCGCGCGAAGGGCCACGACCACACCGACCTCGCGCTGCTGACCGACGGCCTGCGCAGCGAGCGCGAGCAGGGCATCACCATCGACGTCGCGTACCGGTACTTCTCGACGCCGCGGCGCAAGTTCATCCTCGCCGACACCCCCGGGCACGCGCAGTACACGCGCAACATGGTGACCGGTGCCTCGACGGCTGACCTCGGGCTCGTCCTCGTCGACGCCCGTCACGGCATCACCGAGCAGTCGCGCCGGCACACCGTGCTCCTGTCGCTGCTCCAGGTCCCGCACATCACCCTCGTCGTCAACAAGATGGATCTCGTCGGGTACGACGAGGCGGTCTTCACGCACATCCGCGACGAGTTCGAGGACTTCGCCGGCCGGCTCGACGTGCCGACGACGAGCGCCTTCCCCATCAGCGCGCTCGCCGGCGACAACGTCGTCACCCCCAGCGACGCGATGCCGTGGCACAGCGGTGGCAGTCTGCTCGACCACCTCGAGACCGTCGAGACGGCCTCGGACCTCGGCAGCGAAGGGGGCGTCCCCTCCCGCTTCCCGGTGCAGTACGTCATCCGGCCGCAGCAGGGTGAGTACCGGGACTACCGCGGCTACGCCGGGCGCGTCGAGGCGGGGACCTTCGAGGTCGGGCAGCAGGTCGTCGTGCTGCCGAGCGGCATGCGGACGACGATCGCCGGCATCGACGTCCTCGGCGAGGAGCTCGAGCAGGCCGTGACCTCGCAGTCCGTCGTGCTCCGGCTCGCGGATGACGTCGACGTCTCCCGTGGCGACCTCGTCGCTGGGGCTGGGGAGCATGAGCCCGAGGTGACGCGAGAGCTGACGGCAACCGTTTCGTGGATGGCGACCGGCGAGCTGCACGAGCGTCAGAAGCTGCTGCTCAAGCACACCACCCGCACCGTGCGCGCCGTCGTGCAGGGTGTGAGCTCTCGGCTCGACATCAACTCGCTCGAGCGCGACCGTGACGCGAGCACGCTCGAGCTCAACGAGATCGGCTCAGTCACGCTGCGGCTCGCTCAGCCGCTCGTCGTCGACCCGTACGCCGATATCCGGTCGACCGGGTCCTTCATCCTCATCGACCCCGCCACCGGTGCGACGGTCGGCGCCGGGATGATCTCGGGTACGCACGGCGAGGACTACGCAATCTGACGATCGTGCGATACATGCAGAAGGCCCCGGCTCTCACCGGGGCCTTCCGCATGTATTGATCGCTACTACTACTTGAGGCCGGTTCCGCTGTACCCGACCTCGATCACCGAGCCCGTCGGCAGTCCAGCGACGCCCTTGAGCAGCTCAACTCGCAGCATGGTGACGTTGATGGTCTGAGCGCCTATGACCTGCCTGTTGACCGTCACTGTCGCAACACCGGGAATCTCAACGACCGAGTTCGCCTCGAGATCGGCGCTCGCCACCGACTTGCCCGCGATCTTCAGGCCGGCGAAGGTCGAGGTGTTCGACCGGTAGTACTTGCCCGTCGCCTTCGAGCGCGAGGTGGTTGTCTCTGCTTTGATCGCGTCTGCGGTGATGAGGCCCCCGAGGATGCGCGGAGACGCGGTCGTGTTCGTCACCTTGGAGTAGATGCGGGCGCTCTCGCTCACGCCGCGCGCTGTCGTCGTCGTCGTGCCCGAGCTGATGAGGAGCGGGACATTCACCCCCGCGACGTCGTTCTTCGCGACTCCTCCGGCGCAGGGAACGCCGATATATGCGGTGGGGCTCGAGGTCACCGCGCCGCTCAGGGCTCGTACACGGGTGCTGAACCCAGTTCCTGTGTAAATCTGGTTCTCAGGCAGGTCCTGGACGGTCGCCGTTGTCGACGCGATCTGGATGGTCGACCCTGCGGCCAGGCCCAGGGTGTTGCCGGGCAGGACCCGGATGACGAGCCCGGTCGTCCTTGCGGTGTACGCACCGGTCGAGCTCGTGGAGCGCGACTGCTGGTTGACCGTGACGTCGGCGATTCCGGCGATCGTGATCTTGGAGTTCTTGGCGACGTTCGCCGAGATGCTCCTGCCGCCGATCTTGAGGTTGGTGAAGGTCATCGTGTTGACCCCGCTGCGCGTGCCGCCGGACTTGGCGTAAGCCGAGGAGTTGGTCTTGATCGCGTCGGCGGTGATCCGGCCGCCGAGCAGGTTGACCTTGCCCACCTGCGACTGGGTGTTGGTGCGCTTGTAGGTGCTGGTCGCGGTCGTCCTCGCCAGCGTCGTGACGGCCCCGGTCTTGCCGACGACGGGAATCGAGATGCCGGCAACGGACTGCTCGTCCTGCAAGCCTCCCTCCCGTGTGCAGCCAACCCACGACTTCGCCGTTGCGCCGGAGGTCACCGTCCCGTTGAGCAAATTCACCTGAGAGCCATAAGCCACGCCCGAGTAGGCCACGCCCGGTTTCGTCGCGCTCGCGGCCACCTCACGCGCAGTGCTCGCTGGCGCCGCCGTAGCCGGTGGCGCTGCAAGCACAACTGTCGCGCCGATGGTGATGAATACCCCTGCAATCCTCATGAGAGCCCCTTCCCTGAGTCCCTGCCACGTCAGCAGGGCTGACACGCAGGAGGCTAGTGACGCTCGTCATACGGTCCGCACGGTGCAAACTTCAGGATCCCGTCTGAAGGTCGTCAGGAGATGGTCAAGACGTGTAGTCGGCTCGTCTCGCGAGGGGTTTCGAGGCTCGAGCCCTAGGGGCTCTTCGCGCCTCAACCAGCGAAGGCCGACTTGGTTTCGAGGCTCGTCGCAGAGCTGGTCGTACCTTCAACAGCGAGGGGCCGTTGATGGTTGAGGTGCGAGGGCCGCCAAGGCCCGAGCCTCGAAACCCTTGCTGACCGTTCGCCGACATGGCCTGGCCATTTCGAACACCTGTTCGATAGTGTGGGGTCATGGCGACGATGCCGCAGCTCCTCAACCCGGGCACCCCGGGCCAGAGCCACGTGCCAGCCCTCCTCGACCAGGCCCACGCCGTCATCGACAGCCTCCAGGACGCGATCGCCGCCGACCAGCGGACCGCCGGGCGGGCTCTGCGCGCCGATCTCGTCGAGGTCGAACGCCTCGCCCGACGTGTCGAGGCCGCGCGGCTGCGCCTGGTCGCCCGGGCGGACTCCGTGCGCGTGGCGGAGCGCACCGGGCACACCGACACCGGGGCCTGGGTCGCACAGTCCACCAACGGCGACCGACGACCCGCCTCACGCGACGTACGCCTCGCCACCGCCCTGACCGCGCCCAGCACGCCACCCCCGGGTGACTCCCCTGATCAGACCCCTGTCGGTCTGACCCTCGTCGGCTCTGAATCCCCTAACACCCCGCCCGAACCGCCGCAGCCCGAGCTCGCCCGCACCGCCGCAGCCCTCGACGACGGGCGGATCAGCGCCGACCACGCCCGCGTCATCACCCAGGCGATGGACGACCTCCCCGACGGGCTCACCCTCGAGCAGCGCCGCGCCTGCGAGGCCGAGCTCCTGCTCCTCGCGGTCAACCGGGCACCGGCCAAGCTACGGATCGCCGCCAGGCGCGTCCTCGAAGCCGTCGAACCCGACGAAGACGTCGTCGACGCCCACGAGGACAAAATCCTTGCCGCGCAAGAGGCGCACGCCCGCGACGAGTCGGCCTTCTGGATCCGCGACAACCACGACGGCACCATGACCGGGCACTTCACCGTCCCCTGGGCCGCCGGCGCGATCCTCGGCAAGGTCATCGACGCCATGACCGCACCCCGACGCCGCACCCAGCCCGGCTCGGACACCGTGATCACCGAACCCAGCGACCTCGCCCGCCTCACCGGCGACACCCGCGTCGACGAGCTCGACTGGCAGCACCGCCGCGGCCTGGCCTTCGCCGACCTCCTCACCCGCATCCCCACCGACCACCTCTCCCGCAAGGTCGCCGCCACCCTCCTGGTCACCACCCGACTCGACGACCTCACCGGAGACCTGCGCCGAGCCGGAAGCACCGACGCCGGCGACCACCTCGACACCGGCACCATCCGCCGCATGGCCTGCGCCGCCGGGATCATCCCCGTCGTCCTCGGCGGACCCTCACAGCCCCTCGACCTCGCCCGACAGAAGCGCCTCTTCACCGAAGCCCAAGCCCTCGCCCTGTCCCTGAGCTACGACACCTGCGCCGCCCACGGGTGCGAACGCCCCTTCGCGTGGACCGAGATCCATCACCTCCACGCCTGGCGAGACGGCGGACTCACCGACCTGCTCAACGCGGTCCCCCTGTGCGGCTACCACCACCGCATGATCGACGGACCCGACTGGCAGCACACCACCCACCGCGCACCCGACGACACCGTGACGATCCACTTCCACCGACGCACGTAAGCGGGCGGGCAGTATGCGGGTCAGGTCAGGGCACGTGACCGTTTCGACGCCGAAACGCGACTGAACTGAGTCTCGACAGACGGTGCCGTGGGTCACAGATGCGCCAATACCTTTCTCGCACAGGCCTCGTCGCCCCCTCGGCGTGGTCTGCCCCCCGCCCGCCTCGCGCTGAGGAGCGTGCTGTGCGAATGACGCAACCCCCTGCCCCCGCCCATCTGCTGCGTCGAACGGCCGGTCTCGTCGCCGCCGTCGCTGCCGCCGGACTCGTCGTCACGGCCACCGCCGCAGCGCCACCCGCCGAGGCCTCGTCCTCGTCAGCTGCCGGGTCGAAGCCCACCCCCGCACCGACGAGCACCAGCAAGCCGAAGACCACGGCGAAGCCGAAGACCACCGCAAAGCCCAAGACCACCGCAAAGCCCAAGACCACCGCAAAGCCCAAGACCACGGCGAAGCCCAAGACCACGAGCACGCCGAAGCCGACCGCCAAGCCCAAGCCCACGAGCATCCCGAAGCCGACGGCCACCCCTTCGCCCGCCGTCATCTCAGCCCCCGCGGCCGGTACGACGAACCCCCGACCCGCCCTCGGCGTGCAGTACCACGGCATGTGGTCGGACCAGACGCCCGCGGTGCGCGCGAAGGTCCTCGACCAGCTCGTCGCCAACGGCTCCGAGTGGGTCCGCATCGACGTCTCCTGGGCGATGATCGAGCCCAAGCACCAGCAGTACGACATGCAGTGGGGCGTCCCCTTCGTCGACACCGTGCTCAAGGAGGTCGAGGACCGGGGCCTCAAGGCCATGGTGACCTTCTGGCTCACGCCCGACTGGGCCAGCTACGGCAAGGGCGAGCGCTACGCACCGCGCTACCCGACCGCCTACGGCCGCGCGGCCGGCTGGGCCGCCAAGCGGTGGGGCCACACGGTCGACGCGTGGGAGATGTGGAACGAGCAGAACCACCCCGACTTTTTCACCACGGCCGACCCGGTCGCGTACACGAAGATGCTCTGCTCGGCCTACACCGAGGTCAAGAAGGCCGACACGAGCCCCGTCGTCTACGGCGGGCTGCAGTACAACGACGCGGCTTTCGTGAAGAAGACGTACACGGCCGGGGCGAAGGGGTGCTTCGACATCCTCGCGACCCACCCGTACTCGGCACCCTCGGACTTCTCGCCCTCGCGCGACGGCGGGGCGCCCTGGGGGGTGACCCGGGTGCGCGACGTGCGCGCCGTCATGGTCGCCCAGGGCGACGCGGCCAAGCCGATCTGGTTCACCGAGCTCGGCTGGTCAACCGGTCAGATCCCCAACCCGCAGCCCTGGCAGCGGGCGGTGAGCGAGCAGACTCAGGCCGACTTCCTCGAGGAGACGGTGGCGCTGACCCGCAGCAGCTATCCCTACGTCAAGGGGATCATCTGGTTCCGCGAGCGGGACCGGACCGGCGGCAACCCCTACGAGGACGGGTACGGCCTCATGCGGGCCGATCTCACCCCGAAGCCGGCCCTCGCCCGGCTCAAGGCGGTTGCCTCCTCCTGACGTGCTTCTTGACCATCTCTTGACGATTTCCTGACCAACCCTGGACAAACGGTGATTGAAGGATCACCCTCATGGCACGATGCACCTTGGATTACTCGGGGGTAACGAGCCGTAGGGGGCTGGGTCATGGGGACAGGTCTAGGCACGACGGAGGTCGCGCGCGCGACGGCTCACGCGCCGACACCGCCGACGGTGCGCACGGGTGATCTCGCCGAGCTCGGTGAGCCGGTCGCCCGGCTCCACGACCTCGCCGGGGTCCCCCTGCGCACCCACGCGCGCGACCTGCTCGCGTGGGCCCGGACCGTCGGGCAGGACGTCACCGTCGTGCTCGTCGAGGACGAGACGGGCGCGCCCGTCGCGGCCGCGCTGCTCGAGGTGCGCGTGCGCCGGACCCCGGTCGGCTCCCTCGTCTCTGCCCGGCTTGCCGGGCATGCCACCCTCGACCACCAGCGCCTCGTGGCCCTCGACGACGAGGCCGCCCGCGCGCTCGCCGGGGGCATCCACGACCTACTTGCCGAGCACATCGCGTGGCGGTGCGAGCTCGAGCTGCTGCCCGTCGGCGACCCGGTGGTCGCCGAGCTGAGGCGGCTCTCCCCCTTCGCCCAGACCACGGCGGACGACCCGACCCCGCAGGTGATCTGGCCGACCGAGCGCACCGAGCGCACCTGGGCGGCCAAGAAGACGCGGCAGCGCACCCGCACCGCGCAGCGACGGGCCGACGAGAGCGGGCGCGACTGGTCGGTGACCCGTGCGACCGAGGCGAGCGAGGTGCTCGCCGCGCTGCCGGCGACCCTCGACCTGCGTCTCGAGCGCGAGCTGGAGCTGGGGCGCAGCGACTCGCTCGCCGACAGCCGCCAGCGGGCCGCGCACGTCGAGCTCTGCGAGAGCCTCGCCGCGCGCGGGGCGCTCGAGCTGTGGCAGCTCCACGTCGACGGTGCGCTCGGGGCCTACCTGCTCGCGGCGCGCGACGGCGACATCATCCGGCTCGTCGACGGGCGGATCCACCCCGACGCCGAGGACCTCTCGCCGGGCGTCATCCTGCACGGGCACGCGCTGCAGGCCTGGCACGCCGACCCCAGCATCACCGGGGTCGACCTCGGTCGGGGGCTGACGAACTTCAAGCGCTCGCTGCGCACGCAGGACATCGACTCCGAGGCCACCGTGCTGTGGTCGCACCCGGCGCTCGCGCGGCTGGAGCAGCAGCGTGCCGCGGCGGTCGAGGGTGCCCGGTCTGCGCTGCGTGACGCCCGCGACCGCTCCCCCACTGTCGCGCGGGCCGTGCACGCCGGGCGCCGCGCCCAGACCTGGGCCCGCGCCCACCGTCCCGCCGTCACGGGTGGGAGCGCAGCGCACCAGGACGCGTCGTGAAGCGCAGCGGCGAGCGAGAGCTCGTCGGCGGGGGTGGCGGCGCCGCGGCGGTGACGGCACCGGTGCCCGCCGCCCGGGTCGCGGCCGAGCGGATCCGCTCACGGCGACGCCGCGGGTGGATGCGCGCGGTCGACGTCACCGTGCTCGCGCTGCTCGTCGCAGCCGACCTCGCGGTGCCCGCGTTCGCACTGGTGGCGCACCCCGACCAGTGGCTCTCGGCGCTCGGCCTGGCGCTGGGCATCCTCGCGATCGGCAGCTGGGCGGGCCTGTACCGCAGGCGCTTCCACAACAGCGTGCTCGACGAGCTGCCGTGGATCCTCGTGGCCGGTGCGGTCGGCGTCGGGGCCGCGGCGGTGCTGCCGCTGCTCGTCGGCGAGCCCACCCCGGACCGGCTGCGGGCCGTGCTGCTCGAGCTGGCGATCGCACTGCCGCTGGGGCGCGGGCTCGTCTACGCCGGTCTGCGCTGGTGGGTCGGGGGGCACCCGGCGCGCCAGACCCGGGTGCTCGTCGTCGGCGAGGACGACAGGGCGACGCAGCTCATCGAGCGCATCGAGTCCCACCCCGGTGAGGGCGTCGTCATCGCGGGGGCGGTGGCGGACGGCGAGCCGGCGACCCCGGAGGTCGAGGTGCTCGGCGGGGTCTCCGACCTCACCGACGTCGTGCAGCGGCGCCGGATCGACGCGGTGATCCTCACCGACGCGAGCGCGCCGGAGTGGCGGCTCGCGCACTCGCTGCGGCGGCTGCCACGCCGGCTCAAGGTGCTCACCGTGCCGGCCGGGTACAGCCTGCGGCTGCGCGGCGGGCGGGTGAGCGACCAGCTGTGGGACATCCCGGTGCTGCCGGTGACGCCCGGTCCGCTGAGCGGGCCCGGGTGGTGGGCCAAGCGCGCCTTCGACGTCGTCGTCGCCGGCACCGCCCTGCTCGTGCTCTCGCCGCTCCTGCTTGTCGTCGCCCTCGCGGTGCGCCTCGAGATCGGGCGGGGCGTGATCTTCCGCCAGGAGCGCATCGGGCGCGACGGTCACCCCTTCGTGCTCTACAAGTTCACCTCGCTCAAGCCCACGGCCAGCCGCGAGGCGGAGACGACGTGGAGCATCGCGCACGACGACCGGGTCGGCCCGGTCGGGCGCTTCATCCGGGCGAGCTCGATCGACGAGCTGCCGCAGCTGGTCAACGTGCTGCGCGGCGACATGAGCATCGTCGGGCCGCGACCCGAGCGGCCGCACTTCGTCGAGCAGTACGCCGACCTCTACCCCGGGTACGAGGACCGCCACCGGGTGCCGGTCGGGCTCACCGGGTACGCGGCGGTCAACGGGCTGCGCGGCGACACCTCGATCTCCGACCGCGCCGACTTCGACAACAGCTACATCGACAACTGGTCGATGTGGGAGGACGTGAAGATCATCGTCAGGACCGTCCGCAGCGTCATCGGTCGTCATGGTCGCTGAGGCCGCCGTGACCCCGCAGACCCAGGGCACCCGCCTGCGGGTGTGCGTCGTGCTCCCCTCGGCCACCCGTGGGGGCGCCGAGATCTGGCAGGAGCGGCTCGCCGCCGCCGGCTCGCGCGTCGACCTCGAGGTCGTCGCGCTCGCCGAGGGCGACGCGGCCGCGCAGTGGCGCCGCCTCGGGGTGCCCGTCACCGTCGTGCCCACCGGCACCCGGGCGAAGGGGGCGGCACGCACCGTCGCGCGGGTGGCCGCCGTGCTCCGTCGCAGCCGTCCGGACCTCGTGCTCGGGCACGGGGTCAAGGCCGGGCTCGTCGCCGCAGCCGCCGGGGCGATGTCGGGGACGCGCTCGGCCTGGGTGCGCCACGACGACTCCTTCGAGGGCGGGCTCGTGCGGCTGCTCGACACGCTCGTCGACGGCCGGGTGAGCTCGGCGCAGCGGCTGACGACCGGTCGGCCTGCAGGTCTCGTCGTGCCGCCGCCGCTGCCCACCGGCACGGTGGGTCGCGCCGAGGCGACGGCGCGGCTCGGGCTCTCCGACGACGGGCTGCTCCGGGTCGCGATGGCGACCCGGCTCGCGCCGTACAAGGGGGTCGACGACGCGATCCGGGCGCTCGCGCAGGTCGACGGGTGGGCGCTGCACGTCTACGGGGTGGCCGACGCGGCCTACCCGGGCGAGCGCGGGCGACTCGTCGCTCTCGCGGAGCGCCTCGGGGTCGCCGGGCGGGTGCACCTGCACGACCCGGTCGACGGCGTCGGCTCGCTGCTCGCCGCGCACGACGCGCTGGCGGTGCTCACCCGCGCCGACCGCGACGCCCGGGTGACGGGCGAGTCGCACAGCATGGCGGCGCACGAAGCGCTCGCGTGCGGGGTGCCGGTCGTCGCGACCCCGCCGCTGGAGCAGACGCTCGGCGAGGGCTGCCTCGCCGTGCCCGCCGGCGACCCGGCGGCCGTGGCCGCCGCGCTCGTCGGGCTCACCGACGCCGCCGTCCGCGCTCGGGTCGCCGCCGCCGGTCGGGAGGTCGTCGCGGGCGAGGACCCGCACGCCGCTGCCGCGGCTCTCGAGCGCCACCTGGCGGAGGTCGCCCTTCGCCCCGGCGCGGGTCGCACCGACGGTCCCCCGGTCTCCGTCATCACCACCGTCCTTGGCGAGGCCGAGGGGCTGGGCACCCTCCTGCGCCAGCTGCGCCCCCAGCTCGGCCCCGACGACGAGGTCGTCGTCGTCGACGGCGGGTCGCGCGACACGACCGTCGACGTCGCCCGGACGCACGCGCAGGAGGACCCGCGGGTCACCGTCGTCGTCGCGCCGGGCGCGGGCATCTCGGCCGGGCGCAACATCGGCATCGGGCGTGCCCGGCACGACCTCGTCGCGTGCACCGACGTCGGATGCGAGCCGGCGACGGGGTGGCTGAGCTCCCTTCGCCGAGCGGCCGCGGACCACCCGGGTGCGCTGCTCACCGGGGTCTACGACGTCACCGCGACGACGCCGCTGCAGCGTGCGCTCGCCGTCACCGGGTACCCCGTCGTCGAGGAGTCGACGCACCCGACGCCGCTCACGCGGCTGCACGGGCGGCTCTTCGGGCGCGCCTTCGACCCGACGATGCCGACCGGGCGCTCGATGGCGCTGCACCGGGACGCGTGGCGCGAGGTCGGCGGCTTCCCCGAGCACCTCGCGACCGGTGAGGACGTGACCTTCGGTCGCGCGGTCGCGCAGCGCCGGCCGGCGGTGCTCGTCACCGACGCGCTCGTCACGTGGGAGCAGCGCCCGACCCTGCGCAGCACGCTGCGGATGTACTACCGCTACGGGCAGGGGTCGGGGCACTCGCGCGACGCGCTGCTCCTCGCCCGCGACGCGGTCCGCGCCCTCGCCTACCCGGTCGGGGTCGCGCTCGTCGCGCGCGGTGGTGCCGCGCGGGGGCTCGCGCTGGCCGCCGGCGCGCTCTACCTCAGCGTCCCCGCCCTGCGCGCGGCCCGCGGGCCGCAGCCGGTGCGCACCACCCTGCTCGTCGCGCCGGTGAGCGCGCTGCGCGACGGGGCGAAGGTCCTCGGCGCGGTCGACGGCCTGCGCCACCCCCCGGACGGGGACACGTGACCCGACAGGCAGAGGCACGTCGGATGACCCGGGCCGCCGTGACGCTCAGCGTCGGCGAGGTGCTCGGCAAGCTGGCGACCCTGCTCATGCTCGGGCTGCTCGCCCGGGCGCTCGGGGTGGCCGACTTCGGTGCCTTCTCCTTCGGGCTAGGTCTCGGGCTGCTCCTCGCGTCGGCGACGACGCTCGGGCTCGACCAGCGTCTCGTCCAGCTGACGGGCGGCGACCCGCAGAGCCTGTCGGCGCGGCTGTCCTCGCTGCTCGCCGTGCGGCTCTCGCTCGCGGCGGCGGTCGTCGTGCTGAGCGCGGCCGTGCTGCCGCTCGCCGTCGCCGACGACGTGCGCTGGCACGTCACCCTCGCCCTCGTCGCGGCGGCGTGCTGCGACGGCGTGACCGAGGCCTTCCGCTCGGCGGCCAGCGCTCGGCACGTGCAGGGCGGTCCGGCGGTGGTCCTCGTCGTCCAGCGCTTCCTCGCGCTCGGGCTCGTCGTCGCCGCGGTCGAGCTCGGCGGGGGCATCACCGGGGCGGCGCTGGGCTACCTCGCGGCGTCGGTCGTCGGCATGGTGCTCATGGCGCTCGTCGCGCGGGTGCGGGCCGACGTGCGGCCGTCGCCCGCGGCCGTAACGCGGGGGCACGTGCGCGACTACGTCGTCGCGGTGCGGGTGACCGGGCTCAACGACCTCGTCTCGATGGCGCTCTTCCGCATCGACGTCGTCATCATCGCGTGGCTCGCGGGCACAGTCGCCGTCGGCTACTACACGGCGGCCTACCGCCTGCTCGAGACCGTGCTCTTCATCAGCTGGTCGGTCGCGCGGGTCATCCTGCCGGCCCTGGCCGACACCTCGCTGCGGGCGGTCGAGCGCTCGCGGACGGTCGCGACGGCGCTCGTCGTCGTCACCGCGGTGTACCTGCCGTACACCGCGCTGCTGCTCACCCGGGGCGAGGAGCTCGTCGCGCTGCTCTTCGGCGAAGACTTCGGGTCGCGGGCGATCATCCTGTGGCTCGCCCCGGCACCGCTCTTCTTCGGGGTCGCGCAGGTGGCGCTCATCGCGCTCCTCGCGCTGCGCCCGGACCCGGCCGTGCTGCTCGCGAGCACACTCGCCCTCGCGACGAACGTCGCGCTCGACGTCGCGCTCATCCCCCTCTACGGACCGGCGGCGGCCGCGGCGGCGACGACCGCGGCGTACGCCGTGCAGGCGGTCGTCGTCGTCATCGCACTGCGCCGACGGGTGGCGCCGGTGCACGTGCGGCGGGCGCTCGTCGTGTGCACCGGGGCGGCCGTCGTCGCCGGCGCGACGATGCTGCTCCCGGTGCACGTCGTGCTCGCCGCGCTCGTCGGCGGGGTCGTCTACGTCGGGCTGTGGTGGCTGGCGAGCCGGCGCTGGGACCGGCCGACCCACGACCTCGTGCGCTCCGTGCTCACGTCGGGGGCGTCATGAGCACCGTGGCGACGCGTCCGGCAGAGGTGGCCGGGGCCGGCGCGACGTCGCAGGGCTCGGTGGCCGGGGGTGGTCGCGAGGTGCCGACCGACCGGGCCACCGGTGCACCCGGTGCCGTCGGCCCGGCGGCGCCGTACGCCCTGCCCGACGCCATCACCGCCTCGCTCGTCGTCCTCGCTCTCGGCGCCCCATGGGCGCCGGGCCTCGTCCTGCCGGTCAGCCTGCTCGTCGCGGTCCTCTGGGGGCTGCGCGTCGTCGACACACGGCGGCTCGCCCTGCCGCCTCTCGTCGTCGTCGCCGCGGGCATCCCCCTCGCCCAGGCCGCCGCCCTGCCCACCGCCGTCGACCCGGTGCGCTCGGCCGTGCTCACGGTGGCGAGCGCCCTCGGGTGGGCGTGCGCCGCGGCCCTGGCGACCCTGACCCCGCGCCGGCGCGCGGCGGTGCTCGGCTCACTCGTCGTCTCGCTCCTCGTCGTAAGCGCCCAGGCGACCACGGACCTCGGCGGGCTGACCAGCCGGGCCGGCGGGTCCGTCGTCGACGGCCGGGCGCAGGGCCCCTTCGCCCAGCCCAACGAGCTCGGTGCCTACGTCGTGCTGCTGCTGCCCGTGTGCGTCGCCCTCGCCGCGCGCCCGCGCAGCCGGGCCGCCCGCGCGCTCCTCGGCCTGGCCGTCGTGCCGGTGCTCGCCGCGCTCGCGCTCAGCCTGTCGCGCGGGGCGTGGATGGGCGCTGCGGCCGCGACCGCCGTGCTCGTCCTCGTGCTCCCCCGGCTCGTGCCCGCCGTCGCCATCGCCCTCGGCGGGGTGAGCACGGTCGTGCTCGGTCTCGCGCTGCTCGGCACGACCGGACCAGCGGCGGTCGTCCTGTCGCGCATCGGCTCGCTCGGCGACCCGTCGCGCTCCCCCGACGACCACCGCCCGCAGATCTGGGAGCTGGCCCTCGACGCCGCGGCGCACCGACCCGTGACCGGGGTCGGGGCCGGCGGGCTCGAGACCTGGGCGACGCGCACCGACTCCGCCCTCACCCTCGAGACCCCGCTGCACGCGCACAACCTCGTGCTCACCGTGCTCAGCGAGACCGGCGCCGTCGGCGCCCTCGTCCTCGTCGCCCTCGCCCTCGTGCTCCTGCACGGGCTCTGGCGCGCCGCCACGAGCACCACCTCGTGGCTCGTGGCCGCACCGCTCGCCGGTCTCGCCGGCGCCGCCGTCCACGGCCTCATCGACATGCCGTGGCGCAACCCCGGCCTCACCGCGACCGCCTGGCTCCTCGCCGGCGCCGCGGCCCACATCCACCGACCCCTTCGACCTCGAGCTGAGAGGCCCACCGTGACCCCCAGGACCACGCGCGCCCACGACCAGGCCGCGACCACCGACCGTGCCCCCGAGCGGGCCGTCGACCGCACCCCCGAGCAGGTCGTCGACCCCACCCCGGTCCGGCGGCGCCGGGCCTGGCCGCTGCCGACCGTGCTCGCGGTCCTCGCCTCCGCCGCGCTGGTCGCCGGTCTGTACTACCTGCCGACCCAGCACGAGGCGACCGCCGTCGTCGGGCTGCGCAGCGAGGCGGCGAGCGAGGGCCAGGCGACGACCGGGCCCGACGAGCTCAAGCTCATCGCCCAGCAGTACTCGGTCGCCCTGTCCGACGAGGCCGCGGTCGACGAGCTCGTCGACGAGCTCGGCATCCCCGCGACGAGCACCGCCGAGGCGACGGTCGACCCGGAGACGACGACCGTGCGCATCGCCGCCCGCTCGGACGACCCGCAGGAGGCGAGCGACCTCGCCGACCGGATCGCGCGCAGCGCAGAGGCCCGGGCCGACGAGGACCCGCAGGTCGTCGCGACGACGCTGTCGACGGCCAGCCCCGACCACACCCGGGTGACCCCGCCGAAGCCGCTGCTCCTCGCGTGCGGGCTGTCGGCGATCCTCGTGCTCGCCGTCGGGCTGTGGCTGCTGCGGCGGCAGCGATGAGCGGGCGCACGCCGCTGGTGCTCATGTACCACGGCATCGGCGAGGTCCCTGCGGCGTCGGACCCGGACAACCTCTACGTGCCCGAGGCGGCCTTCGCCGCCCAGCTCGACCACCTCGCCGCGCGCGGGTGGACGGTGCTCGACGAGGCCGGCTACCTCTCGGCGCTCGACGGCGCGCCGACCCCGCGGCGCTCGGTGCTCATCACCTTCGACGACGGCTACGTCTCCGTGCTCGAGCGGGCCGCGCCACAGCTCGCACGACGCGGCATGAGCGCGATCTGCTACGTCTCGCCGGGGCTCGACGGGCAGGCGCCGCTGCCCGGGATGCCGCCGGAGTCACGCCTCATGACGGCCGCCCAGATGCGCGAGCTGTCCGCGGCCGGTGTCGCGCTCGGGTGCCACGGCTGGGCGCACGAGTCGATGCCGGGCATGAGCACCGAGCAGCTCGAGCAGTGCACGGTCCGTGCTCGCGACGAGCTGCACTCGCTCGTCGGCGAGCGTGTCGCGACCTTCGCCTACCCCTACGGCCACCACGACCAGGCGGCCCGCGAGGCCGTCGCCGCCGCGGGCTTCGCGTGCGCGCTGGCGACGTACGACGGCGCGGGGCGCCTCGCGATCCCCCGCGTCGACATCAACGCCACGGACACCGCGCGGACCTTCGAGCTCAAGCTGAGCCGGGTCTACCCGCTCGCCCGGCGGGCGCTCGGCTCCGCACCCGCGGTGCGCCGCGCCGCGCACCGCGTCCTCGGCCACGCGGCGAGGTCGTGATGCGCCGGATCCTCCACGTCACCGACTGCTACAGCACCGGCGTCGGGCGGGCCATCGACACCGTCGTGTCGCTGACGCCCGAGCACGAGCACCACCTGCTGTGGGCCGGCGAGGACGACCCGAGCGGGGTCGGCTTCGCGAGCACGCGCCCACTCCCCCGCGGGCTGCCCCAGCGGGTGCGGGCGGTGCGCGAGAGCGTCGCGCGGACCGGCAGCGACATCGTCCACGCGCACTCGAGCCGGGCCGGGGTCTACGCCCGCCTCACCGGTCTCGACGCCCGCGTGCTCTACCAGCCGCACGCCTACAAGCTGCTCGACCCTGCGTTGCCCGCCCCCGCCCGGGCCGCCGTCTCGCTCGTCGAGCGCGCGCTGGGCCCCCGTACCGACACGGTCGTCGTGCTCTCCGAGGAGGAGCGGGCCCTCGCCGCGCGGCTCACCCCGTCGGCCGCGCACGTGCTCGTGCCCAACGTGCCGAGCATCGCCCGGCCGGCCCCGGTCGTCACCGATCCCGAGCGCGCCGGACCTCCGCCGCGCACGGTCGTCATGTCCGGGCGGGTCAGCGCGCAGAAGGACCCCGAGTACCTCGTCGCCGTCGCCACCCGGCTGCGCGAGCTCGACCCCGGGGTGTCGGTGCGCTGGCTCGGGAGCCCCGACGACGCGCGGCTGGCCGCCCGGCTGCGGGCAGCCGGGGTCGAGGTCACCGGGTGGCTCACGGCCGACGAGCTGACCGCCGCGCTGCGCGCCGCCGGGGTGTACCTGCACAGCGCCGCGTACGAGGGCTTCCCGCTCAGCGTGCTCGACGCCGCCGCGTGCGGCCTGCCGGTGCTCGTGCGCGACATCTCGGCCTTCGCCGGGACGCCGCTCGTGCGGGTCGCCGGGCCCGAGGACGCGACGACGCGGGTGCTCGAGGTGCTGCGCGGCGGCGAGGCGTGGCAGGCCGCGACGGCCGGTGGCCGCGACCTCCTCGCGTCGATGGACCCCGCCGTGCAGCGGGCGCGTCTCACCGATCTCTACGGCTGAGGGGGCGCCCTTCGAGGCTCGCTGGCGCTCGCACCTCAGGGAGCAAAGGGGTCGGCTCGCTGGCGCTCGCACCTCAGGGAGCGAAGGGGGGGGGGGCGGGGGGGCGCCCCCCCCCCCCCCCGTGGGGGGGGGGGGGGGGGCCCCCGCCCCCCCCCCCTTCGACGTCTCGTGGCTGTCAGCCCGCGTGGGCGGCGACGGCGGCGGCGACCGCCTCGGCGACGCCGTCCTGGAAGACCGGGGGGATGATGAGGTCGGCGCGCGGCTCGGGGACGAGGTCGGCGATGGCCTGGGCCGCCGCGAGCTTCATCTCCTCGGTGATCTGCACGCCGCCCGCGTCGAGCGCCCCGCGGAAGATGCCGGGGAAGGCGAGGACGTTGTTGATCTGGTTCGGGTAGTCGCTGCGACCGGTGGCGACGACCGACGCGTAGCGGTGGGCGACGTCGGGGTGCACCTCGGGCGTGGGGTTGGCCAGCGCGAAGATGATCGGGCCCTCCGCCATCGAGGCCACCTGCTCCTCGGGCACCGTGCCGCCGGAGACCCCGACGTAGACGTCGGCGCCGACGAGCGCGTCGCCGAGCGAGCCGGTGAGGCCGCGCGGGTTGGTCTGCTCCGCGAGGCGCTGCTTGTGCGCGACGAGGTCTGTGCGACCGGGCTCGATGATGCCGCGCGAGTCGGCGACGATCACGTCCTCGACACCGGCGAGCTGGAAGAGGTCGCTCACGGCGACCCCCGCCGCCCCCGCGCCGCCGATGACGACGCGCAGCGAGGACAGCTCACGGCCGACGACGCGGCAGGCGTTGATGAGACCGGCGAGCGCGACGATCGCCGTGCCGTGCTGGTCGTCGTGGAAGACGGGGATGTCGAGGCGCTCGCGCAGCCGGCGCTCGATGTCGAAGCAGCGCGGCGCCGAGATGTCCTCGAGGTTGATCCCGCCGAAGGACGGAGCCATCCGGGCGATGGCGTCGACGAGCTCGTCGACCGAGCCCGACTCGATGGTGATCGGCACGGCGTCGACCCCGGCGAAGTGCTTGAAGAGCACCGCCTTGCCCTCCATGACGGGCATCGCGCCGAGGGGGCCGATGTCGCCCAGGCCGAGCACGGCGGTGCCGTCGGAGATGACGGCGACGGTGTTGTTACGAGCGGTGAAGCGGCGCGAGAGCGAGGGGTCCTGCGCGATGGCGAGGCACACGTCGGCGACACCGGGGGTGTACAGCAGCGACAGGTCTTCGAAGCCGCGCAGCGGCTTCGTCGCCCGTACCTCGACCTTGCCGCCCTCGTGCGCGGCGAAGGCGGGCGCCGTGAGGTCGTAGGAGGTGGTCTGCTCGGGCTGGCTCACGCGAGCGATCCTCGCACAGGGGGCGAAGGGGTGGGCAGGCCGTCCAGGCGTGGTGTCGGCCTCATCTGCCGCCCTGGACCATGCGCCGCGAACCGTCCGTCCGGGTCATGCCGGGGAGCCTCCGGCGGGCCTACCCTGCTCCCCTGAGCCGCGCCACCGGCTCACCCTTCGCGCCACCCGAGGTCGACATGGCTGCTCCGCTCCGCATCCTCGTCCCGCTCCTCTCCGCCGTCGTCCTGGCCGCCGGCGCCGCCGCTCCTGCCAGCGGCTCGCCGCCGGGCGCCTCCGCCGCGGCGGGCACCGTGCGGATGACCGGCGTCGTGCTGCGCACCCCCGCCGAGCCGGGCCAGCCCGCCCGCACCGGGCTGCGCGTGGGCAGCCGGCTCGTCGCGACGAGCGGCGCCGGCATCGAGCGCACCCCCGCCGGCTCGCGGGTCACCGTCGACGTCGGTGTCCCGCCGGCGGCGGGCCCGTCGGGCGACCGGGTGGCGGCGAGCATCGATGCCGCGTCGCGGCAGGGCGCGCCCGCGCTCGCCGTGCAGCGGGTCGTCAGCTCGACTCCCCCGGTCGCGCAGGCGTACACGCCCGCGACCCGGGCGCTGACGATGGTCAACGTCACCCCGCGGGGAGCCACCCCGGACCCGATCGGCACCCCCGCCCTCACCACCCAGGTGAGCGCGTCGAGCACCTTCTGGCAGCAGCAGTCCCGCGGCGAGCTGCGCCTGGCGATGTCGGGCGCGCTGCGCCCGTCGTACACCGCGTCGGTCGACTGCTCCGACCCCTTCGCCCTGTGGGACGAGGCGGCCCGCCGCACCGGGTACGTCGACGCCGACAACTCCTCGCTCGTCCTCGTGCTGCCCGGCAACGCCGCGTGCTCCTACGGGCTCGGCACGATCGGCGGCTCGCCGAACAGCGGCGGCTACATCTACTACACGGGCGACAGCCCCGACGTGCTCAGCCACGAGGCCGGCCACAACATGTCGCTCATGCACGCCGACCGGCTGGCCTGCCCGACGCCCGACGCCCGTCAGCTCGGGTGGGACGACTTCGGCACGTCGTGCGATCTCGCCCCGTACGGCGACGGGCAGGACATCATGAGCGTCGACCTCATCGGCTCGCCCTCGCCGATGCTCTCGACGCCCCAGGCCCTGCGCACGGGGATGCTCGAGGCGAGCGCGGCGACCGTGCTGCCCGGCACCGGTACGTCGAGCGTCACCCTGCTGCCGGTCGCCGGGCGAACCGGGCTGCGCTCCGCGCGGGTGACCAACCCGGCGACCGGGGTGACGTACTACGTCGAGTACCGGCGCGCGAGCGGGCTCGACGCCGAGAACGCCTGGGGCCACCGCACGGGCGTGCGGGTGCTGCGGTGGAACTACGACAGCACCAACCAGACCGTCCTGCTCGACCCCTCTCCGACGGGCACGTGGGACGACGCCGACCCGGTGCTCGACGTCGGCGAGACGCTGACGACCTATGACGGGGGTCTGCGCTTCCGCACGGTCTCGGCGGGCACGACCTCGGCGACCGTCGAGGTGACCAGCTCGGTGACGCTGCGCGACTTCACGATGAGCGCCGGTCCGTCGATCAGCGGCACCCGGGGGGTCGGGCGCACGCTCACCGCGAACCGCGGCACGTGGAGCCCGACGCCGAGCAGCACGAGCTACCGGTGGCTGCGCGACGGCGTCGCGATCTCGGGGGCCTACTACAGCACGTACACCCCGCGCACGGCCGACGCGGGTCGGTACCTCAGCGTGCGGGTCACCGTGCGGCGCCTCGGGTACCGCGACGCGACGGCGACGAGCTCGCGGGTCGGCATCCCGATCTACGCGACGACCGCGCCGCGCATCGGGGGCACCGCTCGGGTGGGTCGCACGCTCACCGCGTACGTCGGGTCGTGGACGCCGACGCCGTCGACCTACGGATACCAGTGGTACCGCGGCAGCACGGCGATCTCCGGGGCCACGGCGAAGACCTACGTCGTGCGCTCTTCCGACGCCGGGGCGAAGATCCGGGCGCGGGTCACCGCGCGACGCACCGGGTACAGCAGCGGGTCGGCGTACACGGCGTACACCGCGGCGGTGACGCGCTGAGGGGGTCGGGCGGGGGCGAAGGGGGCGTCGCCTCCTCGTCGTGAGGGGCTGACACCGGCCGCCACTACGCTGCACCCGGGGCCGGACCCGGGCCTCAGGGCGGCGGCCCGACGTCACGCACCGCACAGCTGAGGACCCCATGACCCACCGACCTGTCGTCGGCGCGCTGGCCGCGTGCGCGGCCCTCGCCGTGGCCGCCCCGGCCGCCGCCACCCAGAGCCCGTCGACCGCGGTGTCGTCCTCGAGCGGCCCCACGCCGCTCGTCCGGCTCACCGGCACGCTCCTGACCACCGCCGTGGAGCCGGCCCACGGGTCCACCGTCGCCCCCGGCGCCGCTCACGCCGCAGTGCGGGTCTCCGGCCGGCTCGTGCCGGTCGACGCCGGGGCCGTCGCCGACGTGCCCTCCGGCAGCCGGGTCACCCTCGACGTGCGCGTGCCCGACCCCGTCGTCGAGGCCGCCGAGCAGGGCGACCGGCTGCGGGTGCCGACGCTCGCCGGCCGGACCGCTACCCATGACCTCGGCAGCGCCGACGTCGACGCCGCGAGCGACGACTCCCCCGCGACCGCGGGCTCCGACATCGGCCGGGCGACGACCGACCAGGCGATCGCCCCGGGCAGCGAGCCGCTCGCCGTCGAGGAGGTCGTCTCGACCCGGGCCGCCGCGGCCGCGGCGTACACCCCGGCGACCCGTGAGGTCACGGTCGTCAACGTGGTCCCGCGCGGTGGCACCGCCGACCCCGCGACGAGCGCCGAGATCAGCAGCATGGTGAGCGGCACCGACGCCTTCTGGCGGGCCAACTCGCGCAGCACGCTCAAGGTCTCGCTGGCGCGGGTCGCCCCGTCCTTCCGCTCCTCCTACGGGTGCGACGAGCCGTGGAAGATGTGGCAGGACGCCGCCGCCCGGCTCGGATGGCCCGGCAGCCCGGACAGCACACTCATGCTCGTGCTGCCGGAGCGCCTCCCCGAGTCGCTGGGCTGCGGCTACGGGCTGGGATCGCTCGGCGAGTCCCCGAACAGCTCGGGCTACGTCTACGGCATGGGTACGGCCGTCGACCTCCTCGCCCACGAGATCGGGCACAACATGTCGCTCGACCACGCCGACGTGCTCACCTGCGAGACGAGGGCGCAGGACGCGGCCGTCAGCCGTGGGCGGTGGCCGAGCCGGTGCAGCGAGTGGGAGTACGCCGACGGCCAGGACATCATGAGCCTCGACGGCGAAGGTCCGTCGGGCATGCTCTCCACCCCCCGCGCGTGGCAGCTGGGGCTGCTCGAGCGCTCCGCCGTCACCTCGGTGCCGAGCGGTCGCACCACGCGGGTCACGCTGCGCCCGCTGGCCGGGCGCACCGGGGTCCGCGGTGCCACCGTCGTCAGCTCCTACTCAGGGGCTCGCTACTGGGTCGAGTACCGCACGCCCGCCGGCCGCGACCGCTACAACGCCCTCGGGCAGCGCACCGGCGTCCGCGTGCTGCGCATGGGCCCGAGCGGCACGACGGTCCTGCTCGACCCGACGCCCACGGGCGACATGGACGACGAGCTGCGTCTCACCGCCGGCCGCACGCTGCGCAGCTACGACGGGCGCATCCGGGTGACGACGGTCTCGACCTCGAGCACCGCCGCGGTCGTCGACATCACGGCGTCCTCGAGCGCGACGTCCTTCTCCCGCGTCTCGGCCCCGTGGGTCGCCGGCACCCGGGGCGTCGGCCGGACGCTCACCGCTCGCGAAGGGGGCTGGCTGCCCGTCCCCGCGTCGTACACCTACCGCTGGTACCGCGGCGGCTCCCCGATCAGCGGCGCGACCGGGCGCACCTACCGCCCGACGACCGCCGACGCGGGCCGCTACCTCTCGGTGCGGGTCGTCGCCTCCGGGCCGGGCCTGCTCGCGACGAGCCGCACCTCGGCCGCGGTGGGCATCCCGATCTACGCGACGACCCGGCCGAGCGTCGCGGGCAACCCCCGCGTCGGGCGCACCCTCGAGGCCCGGGTCGGGCGGTGGACCCCGTCACCGACGAGCTACGCCTACCGCTGGTACCGCGGCGGCCGGGCGATCTCGGGCGCGACGGGCAAGACCTACCGGGTCACGTCCGCCGACGCCGGGCACCGGCTCCGGGTCGTCGTCACCGCCCGCCGCTCGGGGTACAGCACCGGCTCGACCTCGACCTCCTCCACGGCCGCCGTGACCCGCTGACCGTGGCTCTCCCCTTCGCGCTCGTCCGCGTCACCGGCGCCTCGATGGAGCCGACGCTGCGCGCCGGCGACCTCCTGCTCGCGCGGCGCGGGGCGAGCGTGCGACCCGGCGACGTCGTGCTGTGCGACCTGCCGCCCGACCCGTGGGGCCGGCCGCGCCCGACCGCCGTCAAGCGCGTCACCGGCACCGACCCCGACGACCCCGACCGGTGGTGGGTCGAGAGCGACGACCCGCGCGCCGGGGTCAGCTCCTTCGACCCGAGCGTCGGGTCGCTGCCGCCGGAGGCCGTCCACGCACGAGTGATCCTGCAAGTCCGTTGCAGGAGGTGGGATCTGCGGGTCCGCCGAGTAGGTCCGGCGCCCGCGCGCGACTAGGTTTGGACGTGGACCTGCCCACCATGACGAGAGGACAGACATGCGTCTGCGTGACCTCCTGCACATCCCCACCGTAAGCGCCCACTGCGACCTGCCCTGCGGTGTCTACGACCCCGCCCAGGCCCGCATCGAGGCCGAGTCGGTCAAGGCCATCATCAAGAAGGTCGCCGACAGCGACGACCCCGACTTCCGCACCCGTGCGGTCGTCATCAAGGAGCAGCGCTCGCAGCTCGTCAAGGAGCACCTGTGGGTGCTCTGGACCGACTACTTCAAGCCGCCGCACTTCGAGAAGTACCCGCAGCTGCACACCCTCGTCAACGAGGCCACGAAGCTCGCCGGCGCCTCGGGCACCAAGGGCGAGTTCGACGAGGCCAAGGCCGACGAGCTCCTCGCGAAGATCGACGAGATCGACAAGATCTTCAAGGAGACCAAGCAGGCCTGATCTCGGCCCGCTGACGAAGGGGGACCCACGCGATCTCGCGCGGGTCCCCCTTCGTCGTGCTCGGGGTCGTCCAGCGCGCGCTCAGCCCTGCGAGACGACCTCGTCGAGCGCCTCGACGACCTCCGGGTCGTACTCGTAGCCCAGCCCGAGGTGGAGCCGCTCCAGAGCGAGGTGGACGACGCGCTGCCCGTGGGCACCCTCGGTGAGGTCGTCGTAGGCGTTGACGACCTTGATGATGCGGGCCTCGACCGGCAGCTCGCGGCCGATCTCGAGCTGCTGGCGGTAGGGCTCGTGGACGGCGGCGAGGACCTCCTCGAGACCGGGGGTGTCGAGCGCGGTCCGGGCGATCCGGCGCGAGGACTCGATGACGGTCTCGAGCGACTGCGGCGACGCGTCGATCGTCATGCCGTGCTCGAGCGGCACCTCCAGACCCACCTGGCCGATGTCGTGGAGCAGCGCCGCGCGCTCGACCGAGTGCAGGCTGCGCTCGGTGAGGCCGAGGCGGCGGCCGACCTCGACGGAGAGGTCGGCGACCCGCTGCGGGTGCCCGGGGCGGCCGCCCGCGGCGATCGCCGGGATGCGCGAGAGCACGACGAGCGCCTCGCCCTGGGCGCGCTGCACCGCGAGGTAGCGCCGCTGCGAGAGCAGCACGAGCGTGACCGGCAGGACGTAGAGCGGCAGGGCGACCAGCCCGAGCACCGGGTAGCTCACGGCGATGAGCGGCCCCGAGGCGGCCACCGCGCCCGAGGTCACCGAGTCGAGGAGGAGCGCGCGCTGGGCGCCAGGGGCGCCGACCTCGCGCGAGCCCACCTGGACGAGCACCTGGGCGGTGCGCTCGACGAGCCAGCCGAGGAGCGCGCACAGCAGCAGCAGGGTCGCCGTGGCCGGGCTCGACAGGTCACCGCCCCAGGCCCACTGGAGCAGGGTGCCGCGGTCCTGCGTGGAGATCCCCCGGCAGGCGACCGTCGTGGCCGCCGCGCCGAGGAAGCGTGCGGCCGCCGGGCCGAGCTGCACCGGGCGGCCGAGGAGCCACGCGATGAGCTGGCTGGCGAGGAAGAAGACCCCGAGGATCGCGATGACCCGTGCGGCGGAGGCGAAGCCGCCGGGCGTCACCGCCGGGGTCATGGCCAGGGCGACCGCCGCGGCGGTCGAGATCGGGGCGGCGTGCCGCGAGACCGCGAGGCTCGGCATGACCTCGCCGAGGACGATGCTCGTCCCGGTGATGAGGACGAACCACGTGGGGAAGGACAGCCCGGGCGGGTCGAGGAGCAGGGCGACGCCGAGGACGAGGGCGGCGGTGGCCAGGACGATGCGGGGGCCGACGACCATGAGGGCGCGGGGCGGGCGCAGCCGTCGCTCGCGACCGCCGGGTCGGCTCGGGCCGATCGACGGGTGGGTGCTCGGCGCGCTCATCGGCGCTTCCTCGCGCTCGCGGCGACCCACCGGGTCATCTCGGGATCGGCCTGCTCGACGACGGACCACGACCGGGTGATGAGGTGCAGCTCGTCGTCGTCGACGGGAGCCGGGCGGGACCCGCCCTCGCGCGTCGGCTGGAGGACGGAGGGGTGGCGCTCGGCGATCGTGGTCAGGGCCTCGACGCAGTAGGGGTCGAGGCTGCGGCCCGACTTCTCGGCGCACCGGCGCAGCGCTTCTGCCGTGCTCAGCGCGTCGCCGACGTGCGGCTGGACGAGGCTGACCCAGGTGTCGGCGACGGTGACGATGCGCGCCTCGAGGGGGATGTCGCCGCCGGACCTGCCGTAGGGGTAGCCGCCGCCGTCCCACAGCTCGTGGTGGGCGAGGACGGCAGGAACGGCCGAGCGCAGCGGGCGCACGCCGTGGAGCATCTCGGCGGCGACGTCGGGGTGACGCACGAGGGTGTCGAGGTCGCGCGCCGCGACCTGCTCCTCGAGCAGGCGTGCGCGGTCGAGCGAGAGCAGACCGATGTCGTGCAGGGCACCCGAGGAGCGCACCGCCTCGACCTCGGAGTACGAGAGCGAGAGCTCCTCGGCGACGGCCGTCGCGACGCGCGCGCACAGCTCGGCGTCGGCGCGCGCACCCGGGGCACGGATGTCGAGGGCCTCGACGAGGCCCTGGAGCATCGTCTCGTAGAGCTGGTGCTCACGCGTGTACTGCAGCAGGCCCCACTGGGCGAGCAGGAAGGTCGGCAGGAGCAGGACGACCGCGAACCAGCCCAGACCGACGGGGTCCCACAGCAGGACGAGGAGGTAGGCGGTGACGCCGTAGCCGAGGTAGGCCGGGGCGATCTGGGGCGAGAGCCCCGAGATGATCGTGCTCACCGGGGTGCCCTCGGTGATCCGCAGGATGCCCGCCAGGCTCAGCAGGTTGGTCAGCCCGACGCCGAGCGCGAGCAGGGCCGCGCCGAGGGCGATCTCACCCGGTGACGACCCCGAGGACAGCGTCTCGGGCAGCACCGTCGTGGCGAGCCCGGACCCGACGAAGACGCCGAGGACCGGCCAGGAGACGTTGAAGAGCAGGAGGTTGAGGTTGCGCCGGTACATCCAGGCGGAGGACGCGGCATGGACGAGCACGGCGCCGACCGGTCCGACGAGCTGCACCGAGGCGAGCAGCACCACGGAGTGCAGCTGGATCGACACGTGCCGGACCGGCAGCGTCGGGGTGGCCCGAGCGGCGAAGGAGATGATGAGGAGCGGCACCACGGCACCCAGCCGCTCCGGCAACCCCCAGATCAACGCCGCCAGGACGACGCTCGCGCTGCTGGCAGCAGCCAGCAGCGCGAGGTATGTCGTGGTCCCGCGCGCACCTGACGTCGTCATGTGTTCGCGGGTCTACTTGTCAGCCGCCCCAGTCGAACCCGCGGACGATCTTCGGGCCGGCAGAGGTCGAGCCGTCGGCCGAGGCAGCCGAGGCGGCGGCGACGCCACCGATGAGCGCCGCGACAGCCAGCGCGAAGGCGACAACAGTGCGCTTCATGATCACACCACACTTTCGAGATAACCCGGGAGGGGACCGGGGGCGGGCCGTAGCCGCGCAACTGTGGCGTGCGCTGGTCTCGTGTCCGCACGGTAATCTTGCCACAGCGGGTCATGAATCCGTATGGGATAGTTGAAGAAATCACCAAACCGGATGCGTCCCGTCCGGCACGACGGAGGAGGTCCCCCATGAGCAAGCGCGCGCGCAAGCGTCGGTCCCGCAAGGGCAAGGCCGCGAACCACGGTCGCAAGCCCAACGCCTGACCGGCCCGTCCCCGCAGGGGACGACGAAGGGGGGGGCCCCCCCCCCGGGGGGGGGCCCCCCGGGGGCGGGGGCGGCCCCGGGGGGGGCGGCGCAGCCCGGGGCGCCCCGCGGGGTGGGCGCCCGGCCCCGCGCCGGGGGGGGCCCCCACGGCCCACGCCCGCCCCCCCCGGTCCCACCCCCACCGCCCCCCGGCCCCCCCCCCCGGGGGCCCGACGGGGGGGGCGCCCCCCCCCGGGGGGGGGCGCCCCCTTCGTCATGCCCGGGCCCTGCTCGAGCCGGCTCAGCCGGGGAAGCCCTCGGGGTTGGCCGACTGCCAGCGCCACGTGTCGGCGCACATGTCCTCGATGGTGCGGGTGGCCCGCCAGCCGAGCTCGCGCTCGGCGCGCTCGGTGCCGGCGTAGACGACGGCGAGGTCGCCCGCGCGCCGGGGCGCGATGTCGTAGGGCACCTGCGCACCGCTCGCCCGCTCGAAGGCGTCGACCATCTGCAGCACCGAGGTCCCCTGCCCCGTGCCGAGGTTCCAGGCGCGCGCCCCGATCTCGGGGTGCTCGGCGAGGTGGTCGAGCGCCGCGACGTGGCCCTCGGCGAGGTCGACGACGTGGATGTAGTCGCGCTCGGCGGTGCCGTCGGCCGTCGGGTAGTCGTCGCCGAAGACGGCGAGCCGCTCGCGGCGGCCGACGGCGACCTGGGAGATGAAGGGCATGAGGTTGTTCGGGATGCCCTGCGGGTCCTCGCCGATCCGGCCCGACGCGTGCGCGCCGACGGGGTTGAAGTAGCGCAGCAGCGCGACCTGGAAGCCCGGGGAGGCGGCGGCGACGTCGGTGAGGATCTGCTCCTGCATGACCTTCGTCCACCCGTACGGGTTGGTCGCCGAGGTCGGCAGCTCCTCCGTCATCGGCACGGGAGCGCCCTCGCCGTACACCGTCGCCGATGACGAGAAGACGAGGCGGCGCACGTCGTGCCGCTCCATCGCCCGCACGAGCGAGAAGGTCGAGCCGATGTTGTTGCCGTAGTACTCGAGCGGCTGCTCGGTGGACTCCCCCACGGCCTTGAGCCCGGCGAAGTGGATCACCGCGTCGAAGTGCTCGTCGGCGAAGAGCTGGGCGGTCTTGTCCTCGTCGCGCAGGTCGAAGCCGTGCACGGTGATCGCCGCGCCCGAGAGCTCCTCGAGCCGGGCGACGACCGTGGGCTTGGAGTTGACGAAGCTGTCGACGACGACGGGCTGGTGCCCGGCCGCGAGGAGCGAGAGGACGGTGTGCGAGCCGATGTAGCCGGCGCCGCCGGTGACGAGGACGCGCATCCGATCAGCCGTCGTAGCGGATCTCGGTGTACTCCTGCACGACCCCGCCGTCGACGGAGTAGGTGCTGAAGGACTGCATGATCGTCGTCCGCAGCGCGGCCGGCGCCTGCTCGCGACCGCACGAGCGCTTGACGAGCGCCTTGACCATGCGCTCGAGGTCGTGCTCGTCGAGGCAGGGCTGGCACCCGCGCAGGTGCTCGGCGATCCGCTCGTGGTCGGCCTCGGTCATCTCGCCGTCGAGGTACTCCATGATCCGGTACATCGTCTCGGAGCAGTCGACATGGTCCTCGGCGTGCTCGCTCATGACGTCCCCCCTTCGCGTCCGGTGGTCTCCTGGGCCGCGCCACCGATCCCTCGGTCGCGCGCGTAGTCGGCGAGCTTCTCGCGCAGCAGCCGGCGCCCGCGGTGCAGGCGCGACATCACGGTGCCGATGGGCGTGCCCATGATCTCGGCGATCTCCTTGTAGGCGAAGCCCTCGACGTCGG
The DNA here is from genome assembly GCF_020567375.1 of Janibacter melonis. GTDB lineage: Bacteria > Actinomycetota > Actinomycetes > Actinomycetales > Dermatophilaceae > Marihabitans > Marihabitans melonis. The sequence continues at coordinate 1,004,082 of NZ_JAJBZM010000001.1, forward strand.
CGAGGTAGACCGCCATGCGGAAGTCGTCCGGCAGGTCCTGCAGCGCCCGCGTCACCTCGGTGTCGGGCATGTGGTCGAGCGCCTCGACCTCCGCGCTGCGCAGCCCGCGGCTCGTGTGCGACTCGGCCTGGTGCAGCTGGTAGTCCTCGACCTCGGGGCTGCTCGACTGCTTGGGCTCGCGCTGCTTCTTGCGGTACGTGTTGATGTAGGTGTTGGTGAGGATGCGGTACATCCACGCCTTGAGGTTGGTGCCCGGGCGGTACTGGTGGAAGGCCGCGTAGGCCTTCGCGTACGTCTCCTGGACGAGGTCCTCGGCGTCGGTCGGGTTGCGCGTCGTGCGCATGGCCGCGGAGTAGAGCTGGTCGAGCAGGGGCATGGCCTCGCGCTCGAAGCGGGCTCGACGCTCCTCGGGCGACTCGGACGAGACGTCGACGCCGGCATCGGCGGCAGCCTGCTCCTCGTCGCTGAGCGGTGGGGTGATCGGCTTGGTCATCGCGCTCCAGCCTAGCGGGGCGCTGGTGCGGTCGACGGCGGGCAGCACGAGCACGTGGTGGCCTCTCGCAGTCGGGACAGGGTCGCTCATCTCAACATCCCTCCCCCACCCGGCATTCCCCCGCCCGCGCGCACCCCGCTCCCCCTTCGCCGAGGTATGGCAATCGGTCCGCTGACACCTGCGGATCCCGACAGATCTCCATACCTCGGCGATCCACAGGGGCGGTGCGCCCGGGTCCTCGGTCCACAGGCGGGCGGACCCGCCTCGCGCGGGGGCGGGCGAAGGGGGAGAACCGAGCCATGGACCTCCCGGTCGCCCTCGGCGACGCCTTCACCCTCGAGCACGCGCGGGCGCAGGAGCGCACGGGCACCTTCCGCTCCGGCTTCGACATCCCGTCCTCCGGCATCCGGGTGCGGCGCGGGGTCGAGCTCACGCTGCCCGAGCGGCTGGGGCTCCTGCGCGCGGTGCTGCCACCTGACATCGCCTTCTCCCACGACACCGCGGCCGAGCTCTGGGGCCTGCCCCTCCCCGCTCGGGGCGCAGCTCCCGACCTCCCGGTGCACGTCATCCGACCGATCCACCGACCCCCCGTCGTGCGGCGAGGAGTCGTCTCGCACAAGGGCATCGGCACTCGTGACATCGCCGAGGTCGAGGGCCTGCCGGTGACGACGGTCGTCGACACGTGGTGCGACCTCGCCGCCAGCTGGTCCCGGGCAGCCCTCGTCGCCGCCGGCGACGTCCTGGTGCGCGAGCACGGTGACGAGCACCTGCGCGAGCTCGTCGCCGACCTTCGTGGCTGCCGCGGCGTGCGGACCATGCGCGAGCTGCTGCCCCTGCTCCGCGCGAGGTCCGCGTCACCCACCGAGTCACGGGCCCGTCTGGTCTTCCACGACGCGGGGCTGCCGGAGCCGGAGCTCAACGTCGAGATCGTCGACGACGTCGGCGGCTGGCTCGCCACCCCCGACTTCACATGGCGCGCCCAGAAGGTCGTCGGGGAGTACGACGGCGACCAGCACCGCACGGATCGCACCGCGTGGCAGTACGAGCGAGACCGCCGTGCGCGCCTCGAGGACCACGGGTGGACCTATGTCGAGATGACCTACATCCACCTCGTCGACCCGGCGCGGCGAGAGCAGCTCGTCCGTCGTCTCGCGGCGCACCTGCTCTGAGGCCGGTCGCGCCGCTGCCCCACGGCCGACCGCGCTCCCCCTTCGCCCGTCCCCCCTTCGCCCCTCGCTCTCCCCCTTCGCCCCTCGCCGAGGTATGGCAATCGGCCCTGATCCACGCTGGATCAGGGCCGATTGCCATACCTCGGCGGGGCTGGGGGGACCCGGGCCCAGAGGTGGCGGGGCTGGGACGACCGAGCCCGAAGGGGGCGGGTCGGGTCAGGCGTAGATGTGCCGGGTGGCGCGGGCGCGCTTCTTCAGGCCCTTCATCCCCTGGGTGGCGAGGATCTTCAGGGTCTGCGCCGAGCTCGTCGCGTTCGGGCGCGAGAGGCGGAAGATCTCCGACCACGCGGAGGCGACCTGGCGGGGCAGGCTGCCCTCGACGTAGGTGAGGTCGTACTTCTCGAAGAGGGCGCGCACCTTCGGCTGGACCTCGGCGAGCTTGATGCTCGGCATGTCCGGGAAGAGGTGGTGCTCGACCTGGTGGCTGAGGTAGCCGGTCATGACGTGCATCGCGCGGCCGCCGCTGATGTTGGCCGAGCCGAGCATCTGACGCAGGTACCACTCGCCGCGGGTCTCGCCGTCGATCGAGGTCTTCGTGAAGGTCTCGACGCCGGACGGGAAGTGGCCGCACATGATGACGCTGTGCGTCCAGTAGTTGCGCACGACGTTGGAGACGACGTTGGCGGCGAGGGTCGGCAGGAAGTTCGGGCCGGACAGCAGCGGCCACAGCACGTAGTCACGCGCGGCGAGCTTCTTGATCTTGTTGACGACGACCTTCGCGTCCCGCTGGAACTCCGGGTTGGACTTGCGGCCCTTCCAGTTCTTGCCGAGCTCGAGGTCGTAGGCGGCGATGCCGTACTCGAAGAAGGTCGCGTTGACGGCGTTGAGCAGCGGCTGCGCGAGGTAGATCGGGTACCACTTCTGGGCGTCGTCGACGCGCATGATCCCGTAGCCGAGGTCGTTGTCCTTGCCCACGACGTTCGTGTACGTGTGGTGGACCTCGTTGTGGCTGTGCTTCCAGTGCTCCGAGGGCGAGACGTTGTCCCACTCCCACACGCTCGAGTGGATCTTCGGGTCACGCATCCAGTCCCACTGGCCGTGCATGATGTTGTGCCCGATCTCCATGTTGTCGAGGATCTTGGCGACGGACAGGCCGGCGGTGCCGACCACCCAGGCGATCGGGTTGCCGGAGAAGAGCAGGACGCCCCGGCTGCCGATCTCGAGGTAGCGCTGGGTCGCGATGATCTTGCGGATGTAGGCGGCCTCGCGCTCGCCGAGCGAGTCCATCGCCTCGCGGCGGATCTCGTCGAGCTCGCGGCCGAGCTCCTCGATCTGCTCGGGGCTCAGGTGCGAGATGGGGCTCGGCGTCGCGTTGACGACGGTGTGGATCTCCTCCGACCGGCCGCCGGTGATACGGGCGTCGGTGCGGGTGGGGGTGCGCTCCAGGGTGGCAGTCATGCTCGCTCCTTCTGCTGGATCGTGCAGGCGCCCGCGGCGGCCGAGATGCAGGTCTGCACCTTCACGGGCGGGTCGTCGGTCGTGGTCTCGGTGACGATGCCGGTGCGCAGGTCGCGCACCGCGCCGTCTGTCAGGGGCAGGACGCAGCCCATGCAGATGCCCATCCGGCACCCGCTGGGCATGAGGACGCCGGCGTCCTCGGCGGCGTCGAGGATGGTCGTGGCGCCGTCGACCTCGAAGGTCGGGCTGGCCGTGGGCCGGGCGGTGTCGAGCATCGTCACCGAGCCGCCGTCGCCGGTCACGGCGAGGACGGGGCGGAATCGCTCGACGTGCATGGCCTCGGTGAGGCCGTGGCCGGCGAAGTGCTCCTCGAAGGCGTCGAGCATCGGCGTCGGGCCGCAGGCCCAGGCCTGCCGCTCGCGCCAGTCGGGCACGACGTCGTCGAGCATCTGCGGCGAGAGCATGCCCTCGTCGTCGGTGTGCCGGACGACGACCCGCACGCCGGGGCGCTCGGCGGCCAGCTCGGCGGCGAAGATGACGTCGGCCGGCGTCGGCGCGCTGTGCAGCAGCACGACGTCGGTGCCCGACAGGTCGTGGCTGCGCAGCATGCCCATGACGGGGGTGATGCCGGAGCCGCCGGTGACGAAGAGGAGGCGCTCCGGGAGCACCTCGGGCAGGACGAAGTCGCCGCTGGCCTGGTCGAGCATGACGAGGGTGCCGGGGCGGGCGTCGTGCACGAGGTGACGGCTGACGAGACCGTCGGCCATCGCCTTGACGGTGATGGTGATGAGCCCGTCGGTGCGGTCGGCCGGCGAGGTGATCGAGTAGGCGCGCCAGCGACGCACCCCGTCGATGTCGATGCCGAGGCGGATGTACTGACCGGCGCGGTGGCCGGCCCAGTCGCGACCGGGGCGCAGGGTGATCGTCGCGGCGTCCGCGGTCTCGGGGGTGATGGCGACGACGCGGGCGCGCAGCTCGGCGCCGGCGCGCAGCGGCGCGACCATGTCGAGGTAGTCCGTCGGCAGCAGCGGGGCGGCGAGGACCTCGGCGACGCGGGTCGCGGAGGTGCGCAACCGGGCGAAGGGGGAGCCGGCCACGCGGTCGGGTCGGGCATCAGTGGTCATATATCCATGATGTCGGTCCGAACCCCCTGCGGGACTGTCCACCCGGCGTAGTCTTCACCTGCAGAAGTTGTGCGCAGCGAACAAGATCGAGGTGGATGTGGTGCCGGACACCCCCAAGACCCGCTCTCAGGGCAGTGGCGAGCGACCCCGCGCGACGCCCTCCTCCCCGCCCCCCGCGGCCACCCGGACCGCTGCCCAGGCGGCCGAGCTCGCCCTCGACGAGCAGACCGCGCGCTCCCTTCGCTCCCACCTGCCGGAGGTCGCCGAGTCGGTCATCGCCGCGATCATCGAGGAGGTCCCGTCCTACAGCGCGCCCTTCCAGGGCCGGATGGGCCGGGTCATCGAGCAGGCGGTGCGCACCTCGCTCGACTCCTTCCTCGACGCGGCGTCGGCGGCGTCGGGCGCGCGCGCGGGCGAGCAGACCTCGATCGGGGTCGGGGTACAGGCCGCCGAGCAGCTCGGCCGTGCCGAGGCCCGCGCCGGCCGACCGGTCGACGCCCTGCTGTCGGCCTACCGCGTCGGCGCCCGGGTCTCATGGCGCGAGGTCTCGCGCATGGCCGTCGCCCAGGGCGCCGAGGCGGCGACGCTCGGGCGCTTCGCCGAGGTCGTCTTCACCTACATCGACGAGCTGTCGGCGGCGAGCGTCGCCGGGCACAACGCCGAGACGCACACCGCCGAGCGCGCGCGCATCGTCAACCTCGACCGGCTCGTGCGCAGCCTGCTCGTCGGCGCCCCGGAGACCCGGCTCGTCGAGGCCGCGCAGCTCGCGCGATGGACCCCGGCGCGCACCTTGACCGTGGTCCTCGTCGCCGGCGAGCGCGCGCTCAACACCGCGGCGATGCTCGACCCGCGCACGCTCTCGCTCGGCGAGGACCTGCCGCCGGTGCGGGGGCTCCCCGCCCCGGACCGCGTCGCCGCCCTCCTCGTGCCCGACGCCGGCGGCCGGGCCCGCGGCGCCCTGCTCGACGTGCTCTCCGGGCGCGACGCCGTCGTCGGCCCCGCCGTGCCGTGGACCGAGGCCGACCGCTCCTACGCCCGGGCGGTGCGGGCCGCGATGCTCCCCCGCGAGGACGGCACCGTCCTCGACACCGACGCGCATCTCGCCCGGATCGTCCTCGCCGCCGACCCCGAGACCCTCGCCGACCTGCGCGAGTCGGCGCTCGCCCCCTTCGCCGATCTCACCGAGGGCAGCGCCGAGCGGCTCGCCGAGACCCTGCGGGCCTGGCTGCTGCTCCAGGGGCGGCGCGAGCTCGTCGCCGAGGCGCTTCATGTGCACCCGCAGACGGTGCGCTACCGCATGGGGCAGGTGCGCGAGCTGCTCGGCGACCGGCTGCAGGACCCCGACGCCGTGCTCGAGCTCGTGCTCGCCCTCAGCGCGCGACCGAGCTGACGAAGGCGGTCACCGCCGGCACGACGTCGCGCTGCGGGGCGGTGAGGCTGTGGGTGCCCGCCACCTCGCTGACGACGACGGAGCGCACGCGCTCGCCGAGCGCCTCGCAGACGTCCTGCGGCCCGCCGAAGGGGTCGGCGCGCCCTTGCACGACGGCGAGCGGCACACCGGACTCGACCGGGGCGAGGAGCTCGCCGACGCGGCTGTGACCGAGGTCCTTGCCGGGCGGCACGAGAGGGAAGGACAGCGCGAGGACGGCGTCGGCGTCGACCGCGACGCACGTGCGGCACGCGACCCGGGCGCCCGCGCTGCGGCCGCCCACGACGAGCGGGCGGGGCAGCGCCCAACGGCCACGGGTGAGCGAGCCGAGCAGCGGGACCCAGGCCGCGTCGAGCCGGGACGGCGGCGAGGCGACCCGTCGGCCGGCGACACGCCAGGGCATCTCGACGAGGGCGACGGTCCACCCGAGGGAGGGCAGGGCCTGCGCGATCGCCTGGAGGTCCGGGGCGTCGATCCCCCCGCCTGCCCCGTGGGTGAGCACGACCGACCCGGCGTCGCCGCGCGGGCCCAGGTGCACCCGCGCCGGACCCTCCGGCGTCTCGACGGCGCGCTGCCTCATCCGCCGATCACCTCGCCGGTCTCCGGGTCGACGACACCGACGAGCTGCGCGGTCGGGATCGGCTCGACGAGGCCGGGGCCGTTGCCCGCGCTGCCGTTGACCGCGGTCGAGACGGGGTGCGCCGCGAGGCGCCCGGGCAGGCTGATGTCGAGCATCTCCTGGACGTGACCAGGATCGGTGAGGTGCGGGTCGAGCCAGTCGTCCCAGACGTCCGGGTCGAGGACGAGCGGCTGGCGGTCGTGGATGCGGTCCATCCCGGGGTCGGCCGCGGTCGTCACGACGGCGAAGGTGGTCAGCCAGGCGGCCGGGTCGTCGGGGTCGGCGACGCCCGGGTCGCGCCAGAACTCGTAGAGCCCGGCGAGCGCGAGCGGGGCGTCGTCGCCGCGGTGGATGTAGAAGGGCTGCTTGCGCGGCTTGCCCTTCGCGTCGAGGGCGACCGGCGAGCGCTGCCACTCGTACCAGCCGTCGGCGGGCACGAGACAGCGCCGGCTCGTCGCCGCCTTCGCGTAGGACGACTTCTCCAGCGCGGTCTCGGCGCGGGCGTTGATCATCCGGATGCCGACCGAGGGGTCCTTCGACCAGCTCGGCACGAGACCCCACGTCATGAGGCGCAGCTGGCGGGCGGGCTCCCCCTTCGTGCCGTCCTCCTCGCGTACCGCCCGGGTGAGCACGACACGGGCCTGCTTCGTCGGCGCGACGTTCCAGTCCGGGGTGCCCGGTGGCGGCTGCTGCGGGTTCTTCAGCACGGAGCGGCTCGGCTCCGCGGTGCGGTCGAGCTCGACCTGCAGCGCAGCGACGATCTCCTCCATCTCGGCCGATGCCGCATAACGCCCGCACATGCGGGTCAGCCTAGGCACCCCGCGAGGATCACCGGTCCCGCAAGACGTCATACGGTAGGCGCGTACCTGTCCAGCGACCCAGGAGTGACCATGCTCGTCCGACGACTCGCCCGTCCGATGCTCAGTGCCATCTTCATCTCCGGCGGCATCGGCGCCCTCCGCCACGCGCAGGGCCACGAGCCCATGACCGAGAACGTCAAGCCCTTCCTGAAGAAGATCGGCGTGCCGACCGACGACATGGAGACCCTCATCCGCGCCAACGGCGCCGTGATGGTCGGTGCCGGTGCCCTCCTCGCGATCGGCCGCCTCCCCCGCCTGTCCAGCCTGGCCCTGCTCGTCTCGCTCGTCCCGACCACGGCCACCCACGACTTCTGGGCGCAGAGCGACCCGCAGGCCAAGCAGATGCAGCAGATCCAGTTCTTCAAGAACCTCGGTCTGGCCGGCGGCCTGCTCCTCGCCGCGGTCGACACCGAGGGCAAGCCCGGTCTCGGCTACCGCGCGAAGATGGCCGGCGACAGCCTCGGCCGCTCCGCCCACACCGCCAAGCTCGAGGCCCGGCTCGCCGCCGCGAACGCCAAGAGCGCCCTGAGCTGACCCGCATGGATCATCCCGACTGGTCGGCGCCGGCGAGCCCCGGTCCCCTCGACGCCAGGGTCGCCCTGCCCGGCAGCAAGTCCCTGACGAACAGGTACCTCGTCCTCGCCGCGCTGGCCAGCGGCACCTCCCGGCTGCGCGCGCCGCTGCGCTCGCGCGACACCGAGCTCATGGCGCAGGCGCTGCGATCGCTCGGGACCGGGGTCGAGGACGCGACGGCCGCCCGCGGCGCCCTCGCCCCGGACTGGATCATCACCCCGTCGGCGCTGCGCGGCGGCGGTGAGGTCGACTGCGGCCTCGCCGGCACCGTCATGCGCTTCGTCCCGCCGGTCGCGGCGCTGTGCGACGGGCCCGTGGCCTTCGACGGCGACGAGCACGCGCGGGTGCGCCCGATGGCGGCCGTGCTCGACGCGCTGCGCGACCTCGGCGTGCGCGTCGAGGACGACGGCCGGGGCGCGCTGCCCTTCGTCGTCCACGGCACCGGGTCGGTGCGCGGCGGCCGGGTCGTCATGGACGCCTCGGCCTCCTCGCAGTACGTCTCGGCGCTGCTCCTCGCGGGGTCCCGCTTCGAGGAGGGGATCACCGTCGTGCACGAGGGCGGCCCGCTGCCCTCCCTCCCCCACGTCGAGATGACCGTCGAGGCGCTGCGCGACGCCGGCGCGGTCGTCGACGACTCCGAGCCGAGCACGTGGCACGTCGAGCCCGGCGAGCTGCTGCCGCTCGACGTCACGGTCGAGCCCGACCTGTCCAACGCCGCCCCCTTCGTCGCCGCGGCCCTCGTCTGCGGCGGCACGGTGCGGGTGCCGCACTGGCCTCAGCACACGACGCAGGCCGGCGACCGGATCCGCGAGCTGCTCGCGGGCATGGGCGCCGAGGTCGTGCGCGAGGGCCAGGACCTGCGGGTCACCGGTCACGGCCAGGTCGGAGCCTTCGACGTCGACCTGCACGACACCGCCGAGCTCACCCCCGTCGTCGCCGCGCTCGGGGCGCTCGCCGACGGCCCGTGCCGCATCCGCGGGGTCGCCCACATCCGCGGCCACGAGACCGACCGGCTCGCCGCCCTGCGCACCGAGCTCGAGGGCTTCGGGGTCGGGGTGGAGGAGCTCGAGGACGGGCTCGTCATCCGACCGGCGCCGTTGCGGGCGCACTCGATGCGCACCTACGCCGACCACCGCATGGTCATGGCCGGTGCGGTCCTCGCGCTGCGCGCGCCCGGCACGGTCGTGCTCGACCCCGGCACCGTGGCCAAGACCCTGCCGAGCTTCACCGGCCTGTGGTCGGACATGCTCGGGCAGCGCTGATGCCGGGCCGGGGACGCGTCTACGACGAGCGCGACGTCCGCGTCCGGCCCAGCCGCCGCGGCACCCGCCCGCGCACGAAGGAGCGTCCCGCCCACGACGACGCCGTCGTCGGCATGGTCACGGCCGTCGACCGCGGCCGGTGGACGACCCTCGTGCCTGCCGACGCGGCCGGGCCGGAGCGTGTCGTCATCGCCATGCGGGCGCGCGAGTTCGGGCGCAGCCCCGTCGTCGTCGGCGACGAGGTGGGCATGGTCGGCGACACCTCCGGCGTCGAGGGGTCGCTGGCCCGGATCGTGCGCATCCAGGAGCGCCGCACGCTGCTGCGCCGCACCGCCGACGACACCGACCCCTTCGAGCGGGCGATCGTCGCCAACGCCGACCAGCTCGTCGTCGTCTCGGCCCTGGCCAACCCCGAGCCGCGTCCCCGCCTCATCGACCGCTGCCTCGTCGCGGCGTACGACGCAGGTCTGGACCCGCTGCTCGTCCTCACGAAGTCCGATCTCGCGAGCGGCGAGGACTTCCTCGCCCAGTACGCCCCGCTCGACGTGCCGCACGTGACGACCGCCGTGCTCGAGCCGGGCAGCGAGGGCCTCGCCGACCTGCAGCATCGGCTCGCCGGCCGGATGAGCGTGCTCGTCGGTCACTCCGGCGTCGGCAAGTCCACGCTCGTCAACGCGCTCGTACCCGACGCAGGGCGAGCCATCGGTCACGTCAACGACGTCACCGGGCGCGGCCGCCACACCTCGACCTCCGCCGTCGGCCTGCGCCTGCCGCCCCTCGACGGGTCGGACGACGCCCAGGGCGAGGACACCCCGTCGTCCGGGTGGATCATCGACACCCCGGGCATCCGCTCCTTCGGTCTCGCGCACGTCGAGCCCGACCGGATCATCGGGCACTTCCCCGAGCTGTCGCAGGGCGCCGAGGAGGGATGCCCGCGCGGGTGCACGCACGACGAGCCGGACTGCGGGCTCGACGAGTGGGTGGAGCAGGGGCACGCCGGGCCCAACGGCGAGCAGCGGCTGGACTCCTTCCGCCGACTGCTGCGCGCCCGCACGCCGCAGACCGGGGACTGAGGGGTCCCGGGGACGGGGCCGCCCGTCGGCTACGTTGACCGGCATGGATCCCAGCCCCTACGGAGACGACCTGCGCCTGGCGCACGTGCTCGCCGACCAGGTCGAGCCGATCACCATGGGGCGCTTCCGCGCCAGCGACCTCGTCGTCGAGTCCAAGCCCGACCTCACCCCGGTGACCCAGGCCGACCGCGACTGCGAGGCGACGATCCGCTCCCAGCTCTCGCGCTACCGCAACCGCGACGCCGTCATCGGCGAGGAGTTCGAGCCGACGGGGCACAGCAAGCGGCAGTGGGTCATCGACCCCATCGACGGCACGAAGAACTACGTGCGGGGCGTGCCCGTGTGGGCCACGCTCATCGGGCTCGTCGAGGACGGCGAGTGCGTCATGGGCCTGGTCTCGGCCCCGGCGCTCGGCCGACGCTGGTGGGCGGCGAAGGGTGCCGGCGCGTGGTCCGGCCGCTCGATCGCCAAGGCCGAGCAGATCCACGTCTCGAAGGTCGGCGAGGTCTCCGACAGCTCCTTCTCGTACTCCTCGATCGACGGGTGGCGCGAGGCCGGACGCGGCATGTCCTTCCTGCGGCTGACCTCCGAGGTGTGGCGCACGCGGGCGTACGGGGACTTCTGGTCCTACATGCTCCTCGCCGAGGGCGCGGTCGACGCCGCCGCGGAGCCCGAGCTCGAGCTCTACGACATGGGGGCGCTCGTCGCGATCGTCACCGAGGCCGGTGGGCGCTTCACCTCGCTCGAGGGCGAGGACGGCCCGTGGGGTGGCAACGCCCTGGCGACGAACGGCCTGCTCCACGACGCCTACCTCGATCGTCTCGCCCCCGACGAGTCCTGACGCGAGCTACCACGCAGTACTGGTGGTGATCACGACCAGTACTGCGTGGTAGCCGGAGGGGTAGGGGGCGTCAGGCGGGGACGACGCTCACGGGACCGATGCCGAGCGCCTCGACCTCGTCGCGGTACGCGGAGGCGTCACCGACGACGACGACGGTCCAGTCGGTGCCCACGTCCTCGCGCCACGCGGCGTCGAGGTCCTCCGGGGTGAGCCGGCGCATCGCGGCGACCGTGTCGGAGGTGAAGGTGAGCGGGAGCCCGTCGGCCGCGAGGTGGGCCAGCTCGTCGGCGAGTGCGTCGGCGGTCGCGTACCGGCCCGGCGCGGTAAGCGTCATGAAGTCCACGCCCGACGTCGCCTCGACCGGGGTCACCCCGTCGGCGACGCCGCGCAGGATCTCGTCGAGGAGGCGAAGGGAGTCGACCGTCGCGTCCGCGCGCACCGACCCGGAGACGACGAAGGTGCCGCCGACCTGGCGCGGGCGGAAGCCGCTGCGGATGCCATAGGTGTAGCCCTTCTCCTCGCGCAGGACCGCGTCGATCCGGGCGTTGGGGGCACCGCCGATGACGTAGCCGAGCACCGGGAAGGCCGGCCACCGCGGCGCCCGGCGGTCCGGGCCGGACGTCGCGAGGATGAGCTCGGACTGCACCGATCCGGGGCGGTCGACGAGCACGACCCGGGCGGCGTCCTGCGCCCGCGGGGCGGGCACGCGCTCCCACTCCTGCACCGGGCCCGGCGTCGTCCACGAGCCGAGGCTGGCCTCGAGCAGGCCGTCGACGTCGACGTCGGTGAGGTCCCCGGCGACGACGACGGTGCCGCCGTGGGGGTGGACGTGCTCGCGGTGGAACGCGACGACGTCGTCACGGGTGATCGCGGCGACGCTCTGCGCCGACCCCGCGCCGGGGCGGCTGGCCCGGGTCTGCGGGTCGTAGTACGTCGCGGCCAGCTGGCGCATCGCACGGTGCGGCGCCGACGCGCGCTCCTGCTCGATGTCCTGCAGCCGGGTGCGCACCGCCCGGGTGACCTCGCCCGGCGCGAAGGCCGGCTCGCGCACGATCTCGGTCATGAGGGTGAGCGCCTCGCCGAGGTGCCGCTGCGGCACGTCGAGGTCGACCCCGAGCGAGCCCTCGCTCATGCCCGCGCCGATCCCGACGCCGAGCCGCTCGAGGATCTCGGAGAGCTCGCGCTGGTCGTGCTGCTGGGTGCCCTCGTCGAGCAGCCCGGCCATGACCCACGCGACGCCTTCGAGCTCACGCGGCTCGGCGCGAAGGGGGAGCGGCAGGGTGAGGCGCACGGATGTCACGTACTGACCGGGCACGTCGAGGACGAGCGCGGTGAGGCCGTTGGGCAGCTCGCGCACACGCGGCTCGGGGAAGGTCCACTCCCCCGCGGCCGCGACCTCTGGCCGCCCCGGCTGGCCGCTCGGCTGGTCGGTGCTCGTCTGCTCGGTGCTCGTCTGGTCCATGCTCATGCGGCCACCTCCGTGCCGGCGCTCGTGCGGTAGGCGACGACGGCGCGCGCCTGCGGTCGCAACCACCGCGCCGCCGCCGCGCGCACCTCCTCGGCGGTGATCGCCGCTGCCTCGTCGAGGAAGGTGTTGATGTGCTCGGGGTCGTCGTGCAGCGAGGTGTAGTGGCAGATGATGTCGGCCCGCTCGTCCTTCGCGGCGAGCGCGGAGAGCCACGCCCGCTCCGTCTGGGCCAGCACGGCGTCCATCTGCGCGGAGGTCGGACCCTCCTGCGCGAAGCGCTCGAGCTCCTCGCAGATGCTCGCCTCGACCTCGTCGAGCGAGGCGCCGTCGGCGATGTCGGCGACGACGAGCCCGAGGCTCACCCCGTCGACGAAGCCCATCGCCGTCGACTGCACGTGGTTGGCGCTGCCCTGCTCGCGCACGAGCTGCTGCTCCAGCGGCGAGAAGCTCAGCCCCGCGAGGCAGTCGAGCGCGACGGAGCACGCGAGGAATTCGCGCCGCGACTCCCCCGACTCGGCCGGGAGCCGGAAGGCGAGGTGCAGCCGGTCGTTGGGCACCTCCGCCTCGGTGATCTCGTGGCGCACGGGAGAGGTGAGCGGCTCGAGCTGGGCGAGGGGCTCCCTTCGCGGCTCGGCACGGTGCTCGACCCACCCGAGGTAGCGCTGCGCGAGCTCGAAGCCGCGCTCGGGCGTGACGTCGCCGCACAGCGTGAGCACGGTGTTGTCCGGCGCGTAGTGCGCTCGGAAGAACGCGTGGACGTCCTCGAGCGAGGCGGCGTCGAGGTCCTCCATCGACCCGATCGTCGGGTGGTGGTACGGGTGACCCTGCGGGAAGACCGTCTCGTACACCGTCGTCATCGCCTGCCCGTAGGGCTGGTTGTCGTAGCGCTGGCGCTTCTCCTCCTTGACGACGTCGCGCTGGTTGTCCAGCGCCTCCTGCGTCACGGCGGCCAGGAGCGCGGCGTGCCGGTCGCCCTCGAGCCACAGCGCGAGCTCGAGCGCCCCCGTCGGCACCGTCTCGAAGTAGTTCGTGCGGTCGAACCACGTCGTCGCGTTGAGCCGTCCGCCGACGCCCATGAGCGCCTGGAAGTGCTCGCCCTCGGCGACGTGCGCGCTGCCCTGGAACATCAGGTGCTCGAAGAGGTGCGCGAAGCCGGTGCGGCCGGGCGCCTCGTGACGGCTGCCGACCCCCACCCAGAGGTTGACGGTGACGGTCGGGCTCGCGTGGTCGGGCTGGACGACGACGCGCAGCCCGTTGCCGAGCGTCCTCGTCTCGATCGGGTAGTCCAGGGACATGGCGTCACCCTAGACGCCACCCCTGGGCCACCCGACCGCCAGGACGGGCCGGGCTCAGGCGGCGGAGCCGGCCCCGCCCTCGGCGCGGCCGTCGCCCTCGTCGCGGTCGTCCCGTTCCTCGCCGACGCGCGGCATGCGCGGGTAGGCCGCCTCGTGCCCGAGGTCGTCCATCGCGTTGCGCGCGAAGACCTGCTGCATCGTCATGACGCGCTCGCCGCGGCTGTCGCCGAAGAAGGTGATGAACCAGTTGAGCAGGGTCGACACGCGCGTCTTGAAGCCGACCATCGCCATGAGGTGCACGGCGAGCCACGCCATCCACGCGATGAAGCCGCTGAAGTTGATCTTGCCGACGGAGGCGACGGCGGAGAACTTCGAGATCGTCGCCATCGAGCCCTTGTCGCGGTAGACGAAGGGGTCGGCCGGCGCCTTGCCCTCGAGACGCCGCACGATCTGGTCGGCCGCGTAGCGCCCGCCCTGGATCGCGAGCTGGGCGACGCCCGGGTAGCCCTTGAGGTTGACCATGTCGCCGATGACGAAGATCTCGGGGTGGCCGGGCACGGTGAGGTCGTCCTCGACGTGCACGCGGCCCGCGCGGTCGACCTCGGCACCGGTCTGCTCGGCGACCATCCGGCCGAGGGGCGACCCGGCGACGCCGGCGGCCCACACCTTCGTCATCGCGTCGATGCGTCGACGCTCGCCGCCCTCGTCCTCGACCTCGATGCCGGTCTCGTCGACGTCGACGACCTTCGCGCCGAGCTGGACGTCGATGCCGCGCTTGATGAGGCTGGTGCGCGCCTTCTCCGAGAGGCGGTCCCCGAAGGTCGGCAGCACCTTCGGCGCCGCGTCGAGGAGCACGACGCGGGCGTCGTGCGGGTCGATCCGGCGGAACTCGCGCTTGAGCGTGCGCTGCGAGACCTCGGCGATCTGACCGGCCATCTCGACACCCGTCGGGCCCGCGCCGACGACGACGAAGGTGAGCAGCCGCTCGCGCTCGGCGGGGTCGTCCGCGAGCTCGGCGAGCTCGAAGGCCCCGAAGATCCGACCGCGCAGCTCGAGCGCGTTGTCGATGTCCTTCATGCCCGGCGCGTGCCGAGCGTAGTGGTCGTTGCCGAAGTAGGACTGACCGGCGCCGGCGGCGATGACGAGGCTGTCGTAGGGCGTCGTCGTGTCGCGACCGACCGCGCGGTGGGTCACCGTGCGGGCCTCGACGTCGATCGCGTGCACGTCGCCGAGCAGCACCTCGACGTTGGCCTGGTGGGCGAGCACGTCACGCGTCGTCGGGGCGATGTCGCCCTCGGAGAGGATGCCCGTCGCCACCTGGTAGAGCAGCGGCTGGAAGAGGTGGTGGGAGGTGCGCGAGACGAGGGTGACGTCGACATCGGCGCGGGCTAGCGCCTTGGCGGTGAAGAGACCGCCGAAGCCCGATCCGATGATGACGACACGGTGCCGGCCAGTACGTGCGTTCACCCCATCCATTGTGCCCGCCTCCCTCTCCTGGCGACGAAACGACGGCTCCTCGCTGTCCACCCTTCGGTCGGGCGGCTACTGCCGTCCGTGGCCACGGCGACCGCGCACGACCCGGGCCGCCCCGCCGTCCCCGCGCACGGTCTCGGCGGCCGCGACGAGGGAGCGTCCCTCGACCGCCACCCCCGAGGCGTTGCCGATCCAGCGCTGCGGCGAGAGCCGGTGACCGCGGGCGGTGAGCTCCACCCCGACGGGGCTCGTCGCCAGACCCAGGTCCGCCCCTTCGGCGGCGTTGCGCGAGCTGAGCCGGGGTGCCGCGATGGCGTCGACGAGGTCGAGGTCGCGGTCGAGGTAGCCCAGGAGGATCTGGGCGACGCTCGTGATGATCGTCGCGCCACCGGGGGTGCCCGCGGTGACCTCCGGGCGCCCGTCGCGCAGGACGACCGTCGGGCTCATCGACGAGCGCGGCCGCTTGCCGGGACCGGGCAGGTTGGGGTCGGGCACGCCCGGGGTGAGCGGCACGAAGTCGAAGTCGGTGAGCTCGTTGTTGAGCAGGTACCCGTAGCCGGGCACGGTGATGCCCGAGCCGCCGGTCTGCTCGATCGTCAGCGTGTACGAGACGACGTCGCCCCACCGGTCGACGACGTTGAGGTGGGTCGTCGACTGGCCCTGGGTGGGCTGCCCCTGCCGGCCGCCCCCGCCCGGGGCGTCCTCGTAGTCGCCGTCCGGCGAGCCGAAGGGGACGGGTCGGGCCATCGCCCGCTGCGGGTCGAAGAGCAGCGCGCGCTCGCGGGCGTAGCCGGCCGAGAGCAGCTCGTCGACCGGGACGCCGGGCACGTCACCGACGTAGCGGTTGCGGTCGGCGAAGGCGGTGGCGCTCGCCTCGGAGAACCAGTGGTAGTAGTCGGCCTCGGGCAGGTCGCGCACCCGCCGCCCGGTGCGCTCCTCGTAGGCGCGCATGAGCAGCAGGATCTGGCCGACGGCGATGCCGCCGGAGCTCGGCACGTCCATGCCGCGCACGTCGCGGTCGCGGTAGCGCACCCGGGTCGGGGCCTGCACCGGCGCCCGGTAGCGCTCGAGGTCGCGCATCGTCAGCTGCCCGCGGTAGACCTCGACGCCGGGCGCGGTCGTGGGGTTGCGCACCTCGTCGACGATCGCCCGGGCGACCCGCCCGCGGTAGAGCTCACCGACGCCGTGGCGCCGGATGAGGGCGTAGGTGTCGGCGAGGTCGGGGTTGCGCATCGTGTCGCCGACGTCGGGGACCCGCCCGCCCGGCAGGTAGACCCGTGCGGTCTCGGGGAAGCGGCGGAAGCGCTCCTCGTTGGACTCGGTGTGGCTGCGGTAGTACGCGTCGACGACGAAGCCGCGGCGGGCGAGCTCCTCGGCGGGGCGCAGCAGCTGGCGCAGGCTGCGGCGGCCGAACTGCCGGGCCGCGACCTCCCAGGTCAGCGGCGTACCGGGGACGCCGACGGACAGCCCGGAGCTCACGGTCGCGTCGAAGGGGAGGGCGGTGCCGGCCCCGTCGGTGAGCGAGGTCGGCGTGAAGCTCGCCGGGGCGGTCTCGCGCCCGTTGATCGTCCACGTCCGACCGGTGCGGGTCTGGTGGTAGACGAGGAAGCCGCCCCCACCCAGCCCGCACGAGTACGGCTCGGTGACGCCGAGGGTCGCCGCCATCGCGATCGCGGCGTCGACGGCGTTGCCGCCCGAGCGCAGGACCTGGATGCCCACCTCGCTCGCATAGGGGTCGACGCTCGACACCGCTCCCCCGGAGCCGATCGCCTCGGGCACCTTGAGCGGCTCGGGGACCGGCCGCGGGTGGTGGGGTCGGTGACGGCGGGACGAAGGGGGTGCCGGCGCGGCTCCCGCGGCGGGGGCGGCGAGCGCGCCGACGGCGCCCGCCCCGGTCGCGGTGAGGACGGTACGACGGGAGATCTCGGCCATGTCAGCTCCTGTGAGGACGCGGGGTCTCCATCGTGGCCCAGGTCACCCGATCTCGCCTCCGGGGGCCGACGAGCGGTGCAGGATGCGGGGATGACGATCGGTCACGAGCACCCGACGAACCCACCTCAGCTGGTCTGCCCGCTGTGCAGCGGCACGAACTTCACGAAGGAGATCGCCAAGAGCGACTCCCGCTGGGGCTTCACGACGCACAAGGTGACGATGATGATCTGCACCCGCTGCGCTCACATCCTGCACTTCTACAACCACCGCTCGATCTTCGACATCGACTGAGCGGTCCGGGCCGGTCCGGTCCGGTCCGGTCCGGTCGGGATTGTTGAAGGAACAACTTCTTCGGTACGCTGTTGGTTAGAGCAACAACCGTCAGCGACCCGAAGGACCGCATCATGACCGTCAGCCCCGTCCGCCTCAACCACGCCGTGCTCTTCGTCGCCGACCTCGAGCGCAGCGTCGACTTCTACTCCCGTGCCTTCGGCATGGTCGTCATGGCCCGCGAGCCCCGCGCCGAGGCGGCCTTCCTGCGCCTGCCCCGCTCGGGCAACCACCACGACCTCGGCCTCTTCGGGGTGGGCCAGCAGCCGCCCCGCCCCCGCGGGTCGATCGGTCTGTACCACCTCGCCTGGCAGCTCGACACGATCGACGAGCTGGCGCAGGCCCGCACGACGCTCCTCGAGCTCGGCGCGTACACCGGAGAGTCGAGCCACGGCGCGACGAAGAGCGTCTACGGCGCCGACCCCGACGGCAACGAGTTCGAGATCATGTGGATGCTCCCCCGCGCGAGCTGGGGCGACTTCGAGGACAGCGCCCCGGTCGAGCGCCTCGACCTCGACGCCGACATCGCCCGCTGGGCGGGCGTACGGACCGCCGCCGAGCTCGTCCCGGTGGACGTGGCGTGAGCGCCACCCCCTTCGCCCCTCCCGTCGTCGCGACCCACGGGTCCACCGACCCGGCCGCCCCGCTCGTCGTGCTGCTGCACGGCCGCGGCTCCGACGAGCAGCAGATCCTCACGCTGGCGCCGCACCTGCCGACCGGGGTGGCCTACGCGGCCGTCCGCGCCCCCATCGCCGAGGGCGGCGGCTACGCGTGGTTCGCCAACCACGGCATCGGGCGGCCCCAGGCCGACTCGCTGCGCGAGACAACCGCGTGGTTCGGCCAATGGCTGGACGAGGTCGCCCCCGCCGGGCGCCCCGTCGTCCTCGTGGGCTTCAGCGGGGGCGCGGCCTTCGCGGGCGCGCTCGTGCTCGCCGACCCCGCGCGGTACGCCGGCGCGGCGGTCCTCTACGGCACCCTGCCCTTCGACGCCGGCCTGAGCACCGACCCCGGCCAGCTCGCCCACCTGCCGGTCTTCGTCGCGCAGGGGGACGCGGACCACGTCATCCCCCGCGAGCTGCTCGACCGGACCTGGCAGTACCTCCTGTCCGAGTCCGGCGCCCCGATCGTGGCGCTGCGCCAGCCCGGCGGGCATCAGCTGACCGCCGAGGTCGTGCACCGGCTCGCCGAGTGGGTCGCCCACCGGCTCGGACACGTCATCCACCAGGGAGCGGTCGAGGCCGGCGCCCGTCCGGCTCCGACCTGGCCGACCCTGGGCGGCGAGCTGCCCCACCGCAGGGGCCCGCGCCCCGCGGTGAGCTGGACCATCCCGCAGCAGCAGGACTCTCAGACGGCTCCCGTCGAGCTGCAGGAGCGGCTCTACGAGCACCTGCGCTCGCTCCGCGGCGTCGAGACCGGCCCGTCCCGGATCTCGGTCCCCGGCGCCCGCGGTCTCGTGCTGCACGAGGGCTCGGAGGACCCGCAGGCCTACCTCGTGGCGGAGGTCGGCGAGTTCGCCCACCTGCACCCGGCGCACGACGGGTCGATGCACCTCGTGCTCCCGGCCGATCTCGCCGCGGACGTCTCGGCGAAGGGGTGGGGTCGCCCGCACATGTGGGCCGGCACCCGGCTCTCGCCAGGCTTCATGATGGTCTTCGGGCCGCGTGACGAGGCCGAGCTCGCCGTGGTGCGAGGGATCGTCGAGGCCAGCCACGCGTACGCCTCGGGCGCCACGGCTCTCGCCGTCTGACCGCCCGGTGCCGCGAGGCGCGGGAGCACGACGAAGGGCCCGGACCAGATGGTCCGGGCCCTTCGCGGGTGGTAGCGGGGGCAGGATTTGAACCTGCGACCTCCGGGTTATGAGCCCGGCGAGCTACCGAACTGCTCCACCCCGCGTCGTTGCTCTGCCAAGGTTACGCGTCTGCGTCCGCTGGGCCAAATCGAGGTCCGAGGCGGTGGTCTCGAGGCTCGCTGACGCTCGCACCTCGACCCGCAAACCCTTGGTGGTCGAGGTGCGAAGGCCGCCTGCGGCCTGAGCCTCGAGACCACGGCTTCGTGGTCTCGAGGCTCGCTGACGCTCGCACCTCGACCAGCGAAGACCGGCTCGCCGGCGCTCGCACCTCGACCAGCGAAGACCGGCTCGCCGGCGCTCGCACCTCGACCGGCGAGCGGTCAGCTGGCGGCGGACTCGTCGAGGGTCGCGGAGCCGCCACCGGGCTGGTTGCGGGCGGCCTCGGTGAGCGCCTTGCGCAGATCTGCCTGGGCCTTGCCGTAGGCCTCGAGGTCGCCCTTCTTCAGCGCCTCCTGACCGCGCTGGTAGGCGCCCTGCATGTCCTCGATCGCCGCGCGCAGCGCCCGCTCCTTGGAGGTGAGCGGACCCGTCGGCTCCTGCTCCCCCTTCGGCGGCTGCGTGCCCCCGTCGTCGCCGCCGCTCGGGGCGTCGGCGCCGGAGTCGCCCTCGAAGAGCTGGTCGAGCGCACCCTCGAGCGTGCGCGCCCAGGCGATCCGTCCGCCGAAGGAGACGATGACGACGCGCATCGAGGGGTAGGAGTTCTCGTTCGTGCCGGAGAGGTAAACCGGCTCGACGTGGAGGAAGCCCTCGCCGACGGGCAGGGTCATCTGGTTGCCCAGGAGCACCTTGCTCGACCCGCGGTTGTTGTTGTTGAGGTAGTCGGTGAGCGTCTGGTCGGTGTCGGCGCCCTTGACCGAGCTGCTCGCGATGTCGTTCTGCACCTGCCCCGGTCCGGGCACCGTCGTCGAGCGCGGCACCGCGAGCATCCGCAGCTGGCCGTACCCGGAGGCCGGCTTGCCCGCGATGTCACCGGCGTCGGAGTCGACGGCGAGGTAGCCCGCCATGACGTCGCGGTCGCCGTTGGGGATGTACGTCGAGGTGAGGGACCACGACGCCTCCTGCTGGCTCGGCATCGCCATCGTGAGGAAGTACGGCGGCTGGGCCACCTTCTTCTCGGCGAGGACCGTCGGGTCGCTCGGCACGCGCCAGCGGTCCTGACCGGCGCGGAAGTCGCCGGCCGAGGTCACGTGGTACTCCGCGAGCACCGCGCGCTGCATCCGGAAGAGGTCCTCCGGGTAGCGCAGGTGCGACATGAGGTCGCCGCTGATCTCCGAGCGGGGCTTCATCAGCCCTGGGAAGGCCTTGTCCCAGGCGGAGGCCACCGGGTCCTGCTCGTCCCAGCGGTAGAGGGTCACGGTGCCGTCGTAGGCGTCGACCGTGGCCTTGACCGAGTTGCGCATGTAGTTGATCCGGTCGGCGTTGATCGCCGCCGCCCGCTGGGTCTCCACGGACGAGACCGTGCCCTCCTGCACACCCGAGACGCTGAAGCGGCTCGCGTAGGGGTAGGTGCGCGACGTCGTGTAGCCGTCGACGACCCACTGGATCCGGCCGTCGACGACGGTCGGGTAGGGGTCGTTGTCGAGCGTGAGCCATGGCGCGACGCGGGCGACGCGCTCCTTGGGCGTGCGGTGCTCGAGCAGGCGCGACTGGCTGCCGACGGCGTCGGACAGGACGAACTTGAGGTCGCGATGGGTGATCGCGAAGGCGGCCTGGCGAAGGGGGGACCCGATGGACACGCCGCCGTCACCGGTGTAGGTGTAGCGCCCCTCCTCACCGCCCGACGGGCGGTCGACCTCGCGGGCGGGTGCGCCCTCGTCGCCGCCGACGATGGAGAACTGCGTCATCCGCTCGCCGAAGTAGATCCGCGGCTCGTACTCCTCGACCTCCGAGAGGTCGAACCACGCCGGGGTCCCGCTGCCCGAGACCTCGGACCCCTTCGCCGCGACGAGGCCGTAGCCGTGGGTGTAGACGGTGTGGTCGTTGACCCAGTCCCGCCGGTCCGCCGGGAGCTTCGACAGGTCGAGCTCGCGGGCCCCGACGACGGTGTCCGTGGACTCACCGTCGATGTCGTAGCGGTCGACGTCGAGGTCCTCGGGGAAGGAGTAGTACGGCTGCTGGGCCTGCAGCTGCTGGAAGGTCGGGGCGGCGACGTTCGGGTCGAGCAGACGGATGCCGGGGATCGTCGCCGCGTCCTGGCGCAGCTGACCGGCGGAGATCTCGGAGACGGCGTCGTACTCCTCGGTCTCGACACCGGCGACGTCGTACGCGGCGCGCGTCGCGTCGATGTTGTGCTGCAGGTAGGGCTGCTCGAGCGAGGAGCGCGACGGGGTGACGCGGTAGGTCTCGACGAGCGCCGGGTAGATGTTGCCGACGATGATCGACAGGCCGACGAGCGTCGCGACGCCGATGACCGGCAGGCGCCAGCTGCGGCTGCGCACCGCGGCGAAGAAGAGACCGGCGCAGATGACCGCCGCGACGGCGAGGATGTACTTCGCGGGGATCACGGCGTTGGCGTCGGTGTAGCCGACACCGGTGAGCACGGAGGTCTCGTGCGTCGTCAGGGAGTGCGCGTCGAGGACGTAGGAGACGCCGCGCAGCAGCGCGAGGACGGCGCCGACGACGGCGAGGTGGAGGAAGGCGGCCCGCGTCGAGCGCCCGCGGCCCGGCGGCTGCAGGCCCCCGTAGATGTAGTGCGCGAAGGCTGCCGCCACGAGGCAGCAGATCGCGACGACGGTGAGGTAGCCGACGACGAAGGAGTAGAAGGGCAGGCCGAAGAGGTAGTAGGCGAGGTCGCGGCCGAACTGCGGGTCGGTGACGCCGGTCGCCGCGCCGTTGCGCCACAGCAGCCACTGCTGCCACTGCCCGGCGGCGGTGAGGCCGCCCATGAGGCCGAAGAGCAGCGGCACGCCGATGGCGATGTGCCGGCGCAGGGGGGCGATGACCTGGCGGTACTGCGACAGCGCCTGCTCCCCCGGCGACGTCGGCCAGCTCATCGGCCGGGAGCGGAAGGGGATGACGAGGCTCGCGGCCAGCGGGAGCGCGATGAGCAGCCCGCCGAGCACGAAGAGCAGGGTCTGCGTGCGGATGCGGCTCCACCACTCGCCGCTGTAGCCCAGGGCGTCGAACCACAGGGCCTCGGTCCAGATCGAGGTGATGACGAGCACGGCCACGACGAGCGCCGCGACGACTGCGAGGACCCTCAGGCCCCGTGTGCGCATCGACGAGGGCGCCGCGGCGGCCCCGCCCTCACGACCGGTCTGGGCGTCCCCGTCCTCGGGTGGCTGCTGCGTGCTCATCGGTCACCTCGTGATCGTCGCGACCCCATCGGTCGTGGCGGGGCCCAACCTACCTACCGGACCTGGGCGCCCGTGCGGCAGCATGTCATCCGTGCCTGACACCCCTTCGCCGACCGCTGACAAGCCCTCCGAGCCGACGACCGAGCCCCTCGCCCGGTGCGCCCTCGAGACCGAGCGCCACGTGGCCGAGGGCGGCTGGGACCAGCCGCCCAGGCTCTTCGCGCTCGTCGAGACGGCCGAGCTCGTCGCCGCCGAGCCGAGCCTGCGGGACTCCATGGACGTCACCGACGTGCTGCCCGGCTCGCTCACCGCCATCGAGCAGGAGGGCGTGGCCCGCACGAGCGACGTCGAGTCGCTCCTCGGCCGCCTCGCCTGGCCCGAGACCGTGCACGGGGCGGCCATCGCCCTCGAGCGCGTCGTCGTGCCGGCGGGCGCCGAGCGCGACCTGCCCTCGGACCCCGTCGCCGCGACCGAGCAGCTGGCCCAGCACCCCGAGCGCGAGGACATCCGTCTGCTCGTCGCGGTGCACCGCGACGGACGCGCCATCTGCCTGCTGCGCCAGCGCTCGAACGACAGCGACGACCGCGTCGCCACCGGCGAGGACATCGCCCCCGGGCTCGTCCACGCGCTGCGCGCGACGCTCGAGGACTGAGTCCGCGGGGCTGGCCCGCAGGGCTGACCCCCGAGGGCAGACGCGTCGGGAGCGACCCTCAGCGGGTGCCGCAGGACGGGAGGTCGCCGACCTCCCCCTTCGCCGCTCCCTCGACGGCGTCGACCGCCGCGTCGAAGTCGTCGACCTCGAGGACGGTGAGCCCGTCGGGCACGTGCCCGGCGACCTCGTCGCAGTTGTCCGTCGGGGCGAGGAAGTACTCGGCTCCCGCGTCCCGGGCGCCGATCATCTTCTGCCGGATGCCGCCGATGGGGCCCACCTGGCCGGAGTCGTCGATCGTGCCGGTGCCGGCGACCGAGCGCCCACCGGTCATCTCCCCCGGGGTGACGAGGTCGCGCACGGCGAGCGCGAACATCGCGCCCGCGCTCGGGCCGCCGACCTCGCCGGCATCGATGCGCACCTCGTAGGGGTAGTCGAAGAGCGGCTCGAGACCGACCCCGATCCCGGCCCGCCCGCCTCCGAGGTCGGCCGTGCGCAGGGTGATCTCGCGCTCGGCGCCCTTGCGGCGCACGGTGAGGCGCACGTCCTCGCCGGGCTCGCGGTCCGAGATCGCCGCGACGACGTCGCTCACGTGCTCCGTGGCGACGCCGTCGACGGCGGTCACCTCGTCCTTGAGCTCGAGCCGACCGTCGGCGGGCAGGTCGCCCGCAATCGATGCGACGACGTTGTCCTGGGGCACGTCCTCGCCGGTGCTGCGCAGCGCCACCGCGATCGCGCTCTTCTGCGAGCCCTGCATCTCGGCGGCGTTGAGCTGCTGGATCTCCTCCTCGGAGCGCCCTGTGCCGAAGACGGTCTGCTCGGGCACGACCTTCGCGTCGCGGTCGACCTTGCCGAGCACCCACTCCCACAGGGTGATGTGCTCCTCCGGCCCGCCCTGGACGGTGACCGTCGTGAAGTAGAGGTGCCCCGAGGTCGGGTAGGTCCGGTGGCCCTCGACGTCGACGACGCGCTGGGCCGCGCTGCCCTCGCCGCGCGAGGCGAGGGTGTCGCTCACCGGGCCGGGGGCCTCGATCGCGTACGGGACGCGGATGGTCGCGAGGACGAGGGAGACGCAGAGGAGCACCATCGACCACCGCATCACCCGCCACGCGAGATCGTCCACGCGTCGGGTGTCGACCATGCTGGCTCCGGATCCTCAGGGGGTGCGGGAACCTTTGGTCGGCGCCCGTGGTTGGGTTCTACGTCGACGCCATCCTAAGGAGGCACCGTGACAGACCCCGTAGACCCCGGTACCGGACCCGACGACGAGCTGCCCGAGGAGATCGCCGCGATCTTCCGCGAGCTCACCGGGGGCGCCCCGCTGCCCCCCGAGGTGGCCCGTCAGCTGGGCGCCATGGGCATCGCCGACGCCGACCCGTCGGCCGTGCGCGCGATGGCCGACCAGATGCGCGCGATGTTCAGCCCCACCGCCACGGCGAAGGGGGTCGACCTCGCCGCCGCGACGGCGGCGGCCTGCGAGGCCGCCCGGGCCGAGGGCGACGTCAGCGTCGGCGAGCGCGAGGTCGCGCTCGCCGAGCAGGCCGTCCGCGTCGCCCAGCTGTGGCTCGACGAGGTGACCGACCTCGAGGCGCCCGCCCTCACCGGCACCGCGATGTCGCGCTCGACGTGGGTCGAGGAGACGATCGGCACGTGGGCCCGCGTCGTCGAGCCCGTCGCCGACGGCGTCTCCGGCGCGATCCGCGACTCGATGACCGCCCAGCTGACCGGTCCCGACGCCCCCGACCTCAGCGCGCTCGGCGTGCCCCCGGGCACCAACCCGCTCGCGCTCGCCGGGCAGCTCACCCCGATGATCAACCGGATGGGCAGCGCGCTCGTCACGGCCCAGGTCGGGCAGGCCGTCGGCGCGCTCGCGACGAGCACCGTGAGCGGGACGGAGGTGGGCATCCCCCTGCTCGCCGACCGCGTCGCGCTCCTGCCGGCGAACATCGCCCAGGTCGCCGACGGTCTCGACGTGCCGGTCGACGAGGTGTGGCTGCACCTCGCGCTGCGCGAGACCGCCCGCATGCGCCTCTTCACCGACGTGCCGTGGCTCGGCCCGCAGATCCTCACCGCGGTCGAGGAGTACGCCCGGGGCATCGCCATCGACACGAGCGCGATCGACCGCGCGGTCGCCGAGCTCGACCCGCAGGACGTCGGCGGGATGCAGCAGGCGCTCGGCAGCGACCTCTTCCGTCCGGCGCCCTCGCCCGCCCAGAAGGCCGCGCTCACCCGCCTCGAGACCTGGCTCGCCCTCATCGAGGGGTGGGTCGACGTCGTCACCGCCCAGGCCGGCGGCGCCCACCTGCCGAGCACCGACGCGCTCGCCGAGACCGTGCGCCGGCGGCGCGCGACCGGCGGTCCGGCGGAGCGGACCTTCGCCACCCTCGTCGGGCTCGAGCTGCGTCCGCGCCGGCTGCGCGACGCGGCGAACCTCTTCGCCGCCCTCGAGGACGCCGGCGGCGCCTCGGCCCGTGACGCGGCGTGGGCCCACCCGGACGTCGCCCCGACGGGCGCCGACCTCGACGACGTCCTCGGCTACGTCGAGCGCAGCACCGGCTCGACCTCCGGGGCGCAGGACGTCACCGGTGGCATCGACATGGACGCCGAGCTCGCCGCCCTGCTCGACGCCGAGACCCGCGGGGAGGGCGACGGCGAGGGCGACGGCCGCACCGGTGGCTGACCTCGCGACCGACCTCGAGCGGGTCCTGCGCACCTGGCAGGCGCCCGACGAGGAGCAGGAGCAGCTGCGCCGCGACTACCTCGAGCACCTCGCCGCCCACCCGGGCGCCGTGCTGCGCGACGGGCCGCCGGAGCACTTCACCGTCGGCGTGCTCGTCCTCGACGCGACGCTCACCTCGGCGCTGCTCACGCTCCACGGCAAGGCGCACCGGTGGTTCCAGCTCGGCGGCCACCTCGAGCCGGGTGACGCCGACGTGCTCGCCGGCGCGCTCCGCGAGGCGGTCGAGGAGTCCGGGCTGCCCGCCGACCAGCTGACCCTGCACCCCGAGCCGGTCCATCTCGACCGGCACGAGCTCGTCGGGTCCTTCGGGCGGTGCCGCGAGCACCTCGACGTGCGCTACGTCGCCGTCGCCGCGCAGGACGCGCGCGAGATCCGCAGCGAGGAGTCGCTCGACCTCGCGTGGTGGCCGGTGGGGGCGATGCCGGCCGACTCGGCCGACGAGCTCGACCCCCTGGTCGCCGCCGCGCTCAGGCGGGTGGGCTGACCCCGTCGCCCTCGGCGGTCTCGGGCGCCGGCTCGGGCCCGTCGTCCCACGCCGTCTCGTCGCGACCGGACCACCCCTCGAGGTAGCCCCGGGCGCGCTCGCACGACGGGTACCGGTCGAGCAGCGCGTAGAAGTCGCGCCCGTGCCCGGGCACCAGCAGGTGCACGAGCTCGTGGGTGAGGACGTAGTCCTGCACGTAGCCCGGCATCCCCTGCAGCCGGTGGCTGAGCCGGATCGTGCCCTGGCTCGGGGTGCACGACCCCCACCGGGTGCCCTGGTTGGTCACCCAGCGCACGCTCGTCGGCACGGCTCGGCCCTCGAGGTGGCGCCGGGAGAGGTCACGCGCCCGCTCGACGAGGTCGACGTCGCTCGGGCGGCGTCGGGCCTCGCGGGCCAGGACCTTCTCGCCCATCTCGCGCACGTAGCGCTGCTCGACCCGGTCGGCGAGGCCGGCCGGGAGGAGGACGACGAGGCGCTCGCCGTCGCGGTGGGCCGACACCGTCTTGCGCCGGCGCGCGCTGCGGCGGATCTCGACGTCGGCGAAGCCTTCCATGGGCTCGACCCTAGGGCCCGGCGGCGACAGCGCGGGTGAGGGGTGTGGACAACCCCGGACCTCGAGCGCGGGGCCGGTGGCAGTCTGCGACGACCACCCCGGCGAGACGAGGACCCATGGAGCGCCACCCCCGGTTGACCCGGCCGATCCACCCCCTGCTGCGCCCCGACGGGTCCATCCAGCTCGGTCTCGACCCCGGCAGCGCGCTCGTCGCGACCGGCGTGAGCGCGGCGGAGTGCCGCTGGGTCACCACCCTCGACGGGTCGCGCAGCGAGGAGCAGGTCTTCGCCGACGCGGTGCAGCACGGGCTGACCCCCGAGCGCGCGGGCGAGCTCGTCCGCGCCTTCGCCGCGCAGGGCGTGCTCGACACCGAGGGCGTCCTCGAGCCGCTCGAGCGCCGCGTCGTCGTCGTCGGCGCCGGGAGCGTGCCCGGCCATCTCGTCGACGTCCTGCGCGAGGCGGGCATCGGCGAGGTCGTGCGGTGCGTCGAGGACGCCGACCCGACGAGCACCGACCTCGCCATCATCACGAGCACGGTCCCCGTGCCGGCCGGCGCCGGCGAGCCCTGGCGCCGCGCTCGAGTGCCCCACCTGCCCGTGTGGTGCGGGCCCGACCACGCGAGCGTCGGGCCGCTCGTCGTCCCCGGCGAGGGGCCGTGCCTGCAGTGCCTCGAGCTGACCCGCGTGCACCTCGACCCCGCCTGGCCGTGGATCCGTGCGCAGATCAGCCGCCCGCGGGTCGGGCCGGTCGTGCCCGTCGAGACGCACGCGTGCGTGCGCAGCCTCGTCGTCGGCATCGCGGCGTCGGTGGCCCTCGACGTCCTCGCCCACGGCCCGAGCGCCTCGGGCTGGTCGCTCGACGCGTGCGCGCCGGGCCCCAGCTTCGAGCGGCGGCACTGGGAGCGTCACCCCGGGTGCCCCCGCTGCGCATCGGTCACCTCGTCTGCGGTCGGATCTCAGGTCCAGCAGTCACAATGGGCGTGATGTCTCAGATCCCGCGCAACGCTGCCCGACGGACCGCCCGCCTCGCCTCCATCCCCCTCGGCGCAGCAGGGCGCAGCGCCGTCGGCCTGGGCCGACGTGCCCGCGGCGAGTCGGCCGAGGTCGTCAACGAGGAGATGCGCCGGCGCACCGCCGAGCAGCTCTTCGCGGTGCTGGGCTCGCTCAAGGGCGGCGCGATGAAGGTCGGCCAGACCCTGAGCGTCCTCGAGGCCGCGATGCCCGAGGACCTCGTCGAGCCCTACCGCGAGATGCTCGTGCGCCTCCAGGACGCCGCTCCCCCGATGGACCAGGCCGAGGTGCGCCGCATCCTCGACCTCGAGCTCGGCCGCGACTGGCGCACGACGCAGATCCGCGACCTCACGCCCGAGCCGGTGGCCGCGGCCTCGATCGGGCAGGTCCACCGCGGCACCTGGCACGACGGGCGCACCGTGGCCGTGAAGATCCAGTACCCCGGCGCCGACTACGCCCTGCGCAGCGACCTGCAGCAGCTGGCCCGCCTCGCGCGCGTCATGGGCACCCTCGCCCCCGGCATGGACGTCAAGGCGGCGACGACCGAGCTGCTCGAGCGCGCCGACGAGGAGCTCGACTACCCCCTCGAGGCCCGCAACCAGCAGACCTTCGCCGACGCGTACGCCGGCGACGACGAGGTCGCCGTCCCGGCCGTCGTCATGCACACCGAGCACGTCCTCGTCACCGAGTGGCTCGACGGCGTGCCCCTCAGCCAGATCATCCGCGAGGCGGACCAGGAGGTGCGCGACACCCTCGGCACGCTCTACCTCGAGCTCGCGGTGCGCTCCCCCACCCGCGCGGGCCTGCTCCACGCCGACCCCCACCCCGGCAACTTCCGCCTCACCCCCGACGGCCGCCTCGGTGTCGTCGACTTCGGGGCGGTCGCCCATCTGCCCGACGGGCTGCCGCCGGCGGTCGGCCGGCTGGCCCGCCGCGCCCTCGAGGGCGACGCCGCGGCCCTCGTCGAGGGGCTGCGCGAGGAGGGCTTCGTGCGGCCGGGGGTGCGCATCGACGCCGAGGACCTGCTGAGCTACCTGCGCCCCTTCATCGAGCCGCTGAGCCACGAGACCCACCACTTCAGCCGCGAGTGGTTGCAGCAGGTCTCCGCCGGGGCGATGGACATGCGCAGCCGGGAGTTCGTCACCGGCGCACGTCTCAACCTGCCCCCGGAGTACGTGCTCGTCCACCGCGTCTTCCTCGGCAGCACCGCCGTGCTCTGCCAGCTCGGCGCCCGCGTCTCGGCGCGCTCCATCATGGAGCGCTACCTGCCCGGCTTCGCCGACCCCGCGTAGGCCCGGGTACAGGTCGACCCCGCACCGGGGTCGGTACGGGGTCGACGAGGGCGGCCGGCACGCGGTCCGACGGGCAGCTGCCCGTCATCGGATCCGGATGTGCATCGGCACGGGCTGACGCAGCTCGGCCCGCTCACGGCGGGAGAGCACGTGCTGCGGCTGCGGCACGTGGCGGCGGCGCGACTGCAGGATGCGCTGGACGGGGGTCATCGGCGGGCACCTCCTCTCGGGGGGCTCAGACGGGCAGCGGATGCTTGCGGGGACGGCCTCGCGGCCGCTTGCGGGGGATGACCCGACCGGCGTCGAAGAGCTCGCCGCCCCACACGCCCCAGGGCTCGCGGCGCTTGAGGGCGCCCTCGAGGCACCGCTGACGCACGGGGCAGGTGGCGCACAGAGCCTTGGCGAACTCGACACCGTCGGGGGTGTCGGCGAACCAGATCTCCGGCTCCTCGGTCAGGCACGGTGCGCTGCCCGTCAAGGACGGCAGACGCACCTGCTGATGCGGTGGGTGGGTGGTCGGTACGGCAGACATGAGGGTGCTCCTGGGGGGTGATCTGCGGGGGGACAAGAAAAGGCCGCGGTATCCGATGGATGCCGCGGCCTGTGTGGCGAGGACGAGAGGTCCTCCCTTCGTCTAGCGAAGGGGGGATCCCGGTCCTGGAGGTCGCGGGTCATCGAGAGGGGCGGCGCCGAAGAGATCGACGATGCCGAAGGGGGCACGGGTACGTCCGGCGAGGGACGGCACGAGACCCAGGTGGGCAGCGCGGGACGCCAGCTCGACGGTGATGACGATCTGCTTCTCCATGTGCACTGCCCTCCTCTCGTGGGATCTGCGACTCGATCACGCCCAGGCGCGACCGACTGACCTTCCGAAGGTTAGGGCACCTGCGATCGGGGCCACAACCTATTTAACGAGCGGCTTCGTCAGGGGGTCTGCGAGGGCTCTCGGCCGGCGACGATCGCGAGCACGTCCTCGCCGTACTGGTCGAGCTTGCGCGCCCCGACCCCGCTGATGGCGAGCAGCCCTCGGGTGTCCTTCGGCTCGGCCTCGGCGATCGCCTCGAGGGTCGCGTCGGTGAAGACGACGAAGGCGGGCACGGCCTGGGTCTTCGACAGCTCGCGGCGCCATGCGACGAGCCGCTCGTAGAGGGCCTCGTCGTAGGTGGGCGGGCAGGCGGGGCAGCGCCCGGAGGCGCGCTGGGTCGCGGTGACGAGCTCGGCGCCGCACCCCTTGCAGTGCCGCACCCGGGCGGTGCGGGCCGTGCGACCGCCGCCCGAGCCACGGCCCCCGCCGCTGCGCTTGGGCTCGGAGATGGCGCCCTCGCCGAGGACCTCCGACAGCGGGGCGAGGAAGCGGCTGACGCGCCGGCTAGGGCGCGCCCCGGGGGTGCGCGCCCGGGCCCACGACAGGTGCAGCTCGTCACGGGCACGGGTGAGCCCGACGTAGAGCAGCCGGCGCTCCTCCTCGATCTCGTCGAGGCCCTCGGCCATGACGATGGGCATGAGCCCGTCGGAGCAGCCGACGAGGTGGACGACGGGCCACTCGAGCCCCTTCGCCGCGTGCAGGGAGGCGAGGGTCACGCCGTCGACGGCGGGCGCGTGCTGCGCGGCGGCCCGCTCGTCGAGCTCGCGCACGAGATCGGCGACCCGGGTCGTCGGGGTCGTCGCGGCGAGCGACTCGGCGAGGTCGACGAGAGCCTTGAGCGACTCCCACCGGGCCCGCACGGCACCCGAGCTCGCCGGCGGCTCCGGCTGCCAGCCGACACCGGTGAGCACGTCGGCGACGAGATGGCCCAGGGCCGCCTCGCCGTCGTCGGTGCGCGCGGCGCCGCGCAGCAGGACGATGGCGTCACGGACCTCGCGGCGGGAGAAGAAGCGCTCGCCGCCGCGCACGAGGTAGGGCACGCCGACCTCGGACAGGGCCGACTCGAGCGCCTCCGACTGGCCGTTGGTGCGGAAGAGCACCGCGATGTCGCTCGCGGGGGTGCCGGCCTCGACCCGGCGACGGATCTCGCCGGCGACCCAGGCGGCCTCCGCCGGGTCGTCGTCGAGCGCCGTGAGCGTGGGCGCGGACCCGCCCGAACGCTGCGCGGCGAGCTCGACCCCGGCGCTGCGCCGGCTCACCGGGGCGGTCGAGAGCATGCGGTTGGCGAGGTCGACGACCTGAGGGGTCGAGCGGTAGTTGCGCACGAGCCGCACGGTCTGCGCCCCCGCGTGGGTGCGCCCGAAGTCGAGCAGGTGGCGCGGGCTGGCGCCGGTGAAGGAGTAGATCGTCTGCATCGGGTCGCCGACGACGCACACCTCGTGACGTCCGCCGAGCCACAGCTCGAGGAGGCGCTGCTGCAGCGCGTTGACGTCCTGGTACTCGTCGACGACGAAGTGGCGGTACTGCTGGCGCACGGTCGCGGCGATGTCCTCGCGATCCTGGAGGATGCCGACGGTGAGCAGCAGGACGTCCTCGAAGTCGATGACCCCGCGCTCGCCCTTGACCTCCTCGTAGACCCCGAGCAGCCGCGCCATGCCGCTCTCGTCCATGCCCGGCGGCTCACGTCGCGCTCGCCGGGCCGCCGCGGCGTAGGTCTCGGGGGTGAGCAGGCTGACCTTCGCCCACTCGACCTCGGAGGCGATGTCGCGCAGCTCGGTGCGGTCGAGGCGCAGCTGCAGGCGCGAGGCGGCCTCGGCGACGACCGACGCCTTGTGCGGCAGGATCTCCGGCGCCGCTCCGCCGATGGCCTGGGGCCAGAAGTAGTGCAGCTGGCGAAGGGCCGCCGCGTGGAAGGTGCGGGCCTGGACCCCGCCGACACCGAGGTCGCGCAGCCGGACCCGCATCTCGCCCGCGGCCCGGGCGGTGAAGGTCACGGCGAGCACGCGCTGGGGCTGGTAGACGCCGCTGTGCACGCCGTAGGCGATGCGGTGGGTGATCGCCCGGGTCTTGCCCGTGCCCGCGCCGGCGAGCACGCACATCGGACCCGTCGGGTGCGCGGCGACCTCGCGCTGCTCGGGGTCGAGGGCGTCGAGGACGTCGTCTGCGGAGGGGGTCACGACCGCATGGTCTCAGAGCGCGCGGACAGCCCCGATGTCGGAGGGGCGGGTCAGCGGGCCGCCGAACCACTGCTCGATGAGCCGCGCCGAGATCGACACGGGGGCGGGGCGGCGCAGCTCGCCGTGCTCGAAGGCCTCGGCGAGCTCGGCCCGGGTGAACCACCGGGCGTCGGCGATCTCGGTGCCGTCGGGGGTGAGCTCTGCGGAGGTGGCGCGCGCGGTGAAGCCGACCATGAGCGAGCCGGGGAAGGGCCAGGGCTGGTCGGCCTGGTAGGTGACGTCGACGACCTCGAGGCCGACCTCCTCGCGCACCTCGCGCGCGACGGCGCCGGCGAGGGTCTCGCCGGGCTCGACGAAGCCGGCGAGCACCGACATCCGCCCCTGCGGCCAGCCCGCGCCCTGGGCGAGCAGGAGGCGGTCCTCGGCGTCGACGACGGCCATGATCACGGCGGGGTCGGTGCGGGGGTGGTGGTCGCTGCCGTCCTGCAGGCAGTGCCGTACCCAGCCCGCCTGCGCGAGCTCGGTCTGGGCGCCGCAGCGCGGGCAGCGCGGGTGGGTGCGGTGCCAGTTGTCGAGCGCGACGGCCGTCGCGGCGTGCCCGGCCTCCTGCGGGGTGAGCAGGTCGGCGACCTGGCGAAGGGGGGTCCCCCCGTCCCCGCCGAGCGCGGCGAGGAGGAGGTGGGGACCGAGGCGGCCGAGGAGGGCGAGGTCGCGCCCGGCGTCGCCGGGCTCGACCGGGCGCGTGGCCAGCCGCGCTCCGTCGCCCGAGCGCTCGACCGCCACGGCCATGCCGCCGGCCTCGAGCACACGGGCCGCGGGGTCGCGTCGCAGCGTCTCGAGGGCGTCGGGATCGGCGCGCAGGTGCGCCTGACGGTCGAGCACGGCTCCGGAGAAGACGAGCTCGTCGAAGGGGTGCACCATGCCCGCCACTGTAGATCCGTCGTGGCGCTCCCCCGCGCCCGGAGCGCCGCGCCGTACCGTGGGGGCCGTGACTTCTCCTGCCGGTCGTGGACCTCTCGCCCTCGCCGCGCTGGCCAGCGCTGCCGTCCCCGGTCTGGACCCGGTGAGCGTCGAGCCCGTCGCTGGTGCGACGGGGGCGCGCTACGACGTCGCCCTCGTGCAGGACGCCGAGCACCGCCGGTGGGTCATCCGCTGCCCGCGCTCCGCGGCCGCCTCCGCCCAGCTCGAGCAGTCCTCGGCCCTCACCGCGCTCCTCGCGCGCCGCCTGCTCCTGTCCGTCCCCGTCGTCAAGGGATGGGTGGCGCTGCCCGAAGGGGGACGCGCCGCGGTGCACCACTACCTCGCCGGTCGCCCCGTCGAGCTCGAGCTCCTCGGGCCGGGCCCGGGTCTGACCGCCAGCCTCGGACGCGCCGTGGCCTCGGTGCACAACCTCGACGTCGCGATCTACGACGAGGCCGGCGCCGCGACCTACGACGCCGAGGCCTACCGCAGCCGCCGGCTGGCCGACCTCGACCGCGCCGCCGCGACCGGCCGGGTGCCGACCGGTCTGCTCGCGCGGTGGGAGTCCCAGCTCGAGGACGTCGGCCGATGGCGCTACAAGCCGACCGCGACGGTCGGGCGGCTCACCGGCGAGCAGGTCCTCGTCGGCGAGGACGAGCAGGGCGAGCTCGTCGTGCGCGGGCTGCTCGGCTGGGAGGACGCACGGGTCGCCGACCCCGCCGACGACCTCGCCGAGGTCGTCGGCCGGCTCGAACCGGACGCCCTCGACACCTTCATGGAGGCCTACGCGCACACGCGGGTCGACCGGCCCGACCGGCACCTGCTCGAGCGCGCCCGGCTGTCGTACGAGATGACGCTCGTGCGCCAGATGATGGCGGCGGTCGCGGCCGGAGACCTCGACCGGGCCGAGGAGCACGCCGCCGCGATGCGTCGCCTGGAGCAGCAGACGGGCAGCCCGGACCAGGCCGACGACACATCCGCGGGTGCACCCGCGACCTCCGGGGCGGCCCCGGCCGGTGCGAGCCCTGCCGCCGGGCTCGCGGACCTCGACGACGACCAGCAGCTCGACGACCTCGTCGACGGGCCCGTCCACGTCGACGTCACCGACGTCGACGTGGTCGGGCAGACCCAGCCGATGGAGGCCAGGCCCACGGGCGAGGAGCCCGACGGGTCCGCCGAGCCCGGCAGCGGGCCCGTCCGCGGCTGACCTCGAGCCGCCCAGGCCTCAGGCTCAGGCCTCGTCAGGCCCCAGCAGGGCGGCGATCTCGGCCTCGTCGGCGAGCGGGGGCTTGACGGTCTCGCCGGTCGCGCCGTAGTAGAAGGCTGCACGCACCTGCTCCGCGGGCAGACCCGTCCAGCGCGCGTACGCCACGCGGTAGACGCTCAGCTGCAACGCGGCTGCTGCCGCGCTCTCGCCGGTCGGCGGGCGCCCGGTCTTCCAGTCCACGATGGTCACCCCGCCGTCGGGGTCGGCGAAGACCGCGTCGACCCGCCCGCGCACGGCGCGCCCGGAGATCACGACCTCGAGGCTGAGCTCGACCTCGACGGGGGTGCGCTCGGCCCACGGGCTGGCGAGGAAGCGCTCGCGCAGCGCGGGCAGACCCGGGTCGTCGACCGCGGCGTCGGCCCGACCCGGCAGGTCGTGCACGTCGACCATCGCCGCGGCGCCGTAGTGCTGCTCGACCCACGCGTGGAAGGCGGTGCCGCGCCGGGTGTGCGGGGAGGGGGCCTGGGGCATGGGCCGACGCAGCCGGGAGGCGAAGTCGGCCTCGTCGCGGGCCAGGGAGACCAGGGCCGAGGTCGACAGGTGCTCGGGCAGGGCCACCTGGGGCGAACGGCGGGCCCGCGCCGCGTCACGCTCGCGCAGCAGCAGGGTGATCTCGTCGTCGAGCGGGTGCCGGTCGGTCGCGCCGTCGAGCGCGGGTGCCCCGCCGAGGACGACGGGCACCGCCTGCTCCATCGCGGGCCGGTCTTCCGAGGTCACGGGGGCCGGCCACACGACAGCACGTTCGAGCTCGAGGAGGGGGTTGGGCTCGCCGGGCTCGGGCATCGGGGCCTGGGCGATCTGGTGCACGCCGGGCAGGGCGACGACCTCGTCGAAGAAGCGCGAGGGCAGGCGCGGGGTGCGACCGGTGCTCGCCCATACCGCCGAGGTGAGCAGCAGGTGCTGCCGGGCCCGGGTGAGCGCGACGTAGGCGAGGCGGCGCTCCTCGGTGATGACCTGCTCACCGCCCGCGCTCTTGAAGGCGTCGACGTCGTCGCGGATCTCGTGCGGGGTGGCACCGTGCTCGGCGAGCTCGGGCAGCCCCCCGCGGTCGCCGCGCAACGGGTACGGGAGCCCTCCCTCGGTCGCGGCGAGCCAGCCCGGGTCGGTGACCCGTCCGAGCTCCCAGCCGCCGTCGACGGCGCGCGCCCGGGCCGCGTGCGAGGGGAAGGTGCCCTCGACGAGACCGGGCACGGCGACGACGTCCCACTCGAGCCCCTTCGCCGCGTGGCAGGTGAGCACCTGCACGGCGTCGGGAGTCGGCTCGACGACGGGCCGGTCGAGGCCGCGCTCCTCGGCGATGGCCGCCTCGACCCAGTCGACGAAGCCGCCGAGCGTCGCCCGGTCGGCACCGGCGGCGAACTGCGCGGCGACGTCGGCGAAGGCGTCGAGGTGAGCCCGCGCCGCGCCGGCGCTCCAGCCGGGGCGGGCGAGGACCTCGACGTCGACGCCGAGGACCCGCTCGGCCTCGACGACGAGATCGGGCAGGGGCTGTCCAGCGGCGAGGCGCAGCCGGCCGACCCCGGCGGCGAGGGCCCGCAGCCGCGACAGGCCGCGGGCGCTGATGTGCTCGCCCCCCGGTCCCCGCCACTGCTCGTCGGGCAGGTCGTCGAGCGCGTCGACGATCGTCAGCTCGTCGCGAGAGTCCGGGGCGAGGTCCTGGCCGACCCCGCGCTGGGGCGGACGCCCGCTCGCCCGCGCGTACGCGGCGAGGGCGGCGATGTCCGCTGCGCCGAGCCGGCAGACGGGCCCGGTGAGCAGCCGCATGAGCCGGTCGCCGCGGGCAGGGTCCTGCACGACGGTGAGGAGGGCGACGACGTCGGCGACCTCGGGGGTGAGCAGCAGACCGCCGAGGCCGACGACCTCGTGCGGGATGTCACGGGCCGCCAGGGCAGCCGTGATCGCGGTGAACTGCGAGCGCTTGCGGCACAGCACCGCGGCCGAGCGTCGTCCGTCGCCGCGTCGCTCCTGCACCCACCGTGCCACGAGGTCGGCCTCGGCGGCGGCGTCGCTCACGCGCGCCGCCCACACCTGGCCGCGGCCCGCCCCGGGCCGGGCGTCTAGGGGCAGCACCGGCACGGCGCTGCCCGCCCGCAGCGGCTCTGCCACGGCGTTGGCCGCCTCGAGCACCGCGTCGTCGTTGCGCCAGCTGCGCGACAGGTGGAGCACCGGCGCGCCGCCGAAGCGCTCGGGGAAGGTCGCGAGCGTCGTCGCGCTCGCCCCTCGCCAGGCGTAGATCGACTGGTGCGGGTCGCCGACCGCCGTCACCGGGCTCGGCGGGCGCCCCTGCGGGGCGAAGAGGCTCGTCATGAGCACGAGCTGCGCCTCGGAGGTGTCCTGGAACTCGTCGAGCAGCACGACGCGGTAGCGGCCCCGCTCCCCAGCACCGACGACCGGCACCTCCTGCGCCAGCCGGGCAGCGAGCGCCATCTGGTCGCTGAAGTCGAGCACCCCACGCTCGTGCTTGAGGTCGAGGTAGCGGCGCACGACGGGGAGCACGAGCGCCCGTCGGCGCAGGGCGGTCGCCTGGTCCCGGACGGCCTTGAGCCCCTTCGGCGCGGCGGCGTCGGCGGCGAGCCACCGGCCGGCGACCGTCTCGAGGTAGGCCTGCGCCTCCTCGGGCGCCCTCAGGTGCTCGGCGAGCTCGCCGGACAGCGCGAGCACCATCGAGGTGACCGTCGACTCGACCCAGTCGAGCTCCTCCATCGGGCCGTCGTAGGACAGGACGGCCTCGTGCGCGAGCTGCCACGACGCCGCCTCGGTGAGCAGCCGCGCGTCGCGCTCGCGTCCCAGCAGCGGCCCGTGCTCGCGCACGAGCGCGCCCGCGTACGAGTGGTAGGTCGTCACGGTGGGCGCCCCGGGCAGCACGAGCGCGCCGGCGTCGTCGCGCTCGGGCGGCGACCACAGCCCCGAGTCGGCGAGCGCCGCGAGCCGGGCACCCACCCGGTCGGCGAGCTCGCCCGCGGCCTTGCGGGTGAAGGTGAGCCCGAGGACCTCCTCGGGGCGCACGAGGTCGTTGGCGACGAGCCAGACGACGCGCGCGGTCATCGTCTCGGTCTTGCCCGACCCGGCCCCGGCGACGACGAGCTGGGGCTGCAGCGGGGCCTCGACGATCGCGGCCTGCTCCGGCGTCGGGGCATGCTCCTGCCCCAGGGCACGGCTGACGTCGAGCGCCGAGTAGCGCGGTCCGTCGGCGACCGCGGTCGTGCTCGCCCGACCGGCCGGGAGCAGGTCGGCGAGGTCGTCGAAGAGGCTCGGCTGGTCGCTCATCGCAGGGTCCCCCCTTCGTGATGGGTCGGGCAGGAGGTGCGCACGGGGCACCGCGAGCACATCGCCTCCTCGGGGCGGGCGACCATGTGCGCCGCGGACATGCCGTCGGCGGCCGCCGCGACCGCGTCGTGCGCCCACCGCGGGTCGTCGGCGTCGCGCAGGGGCACCTGCGCCTGGACGAAGGTGCGCGACGTCGCCGCCCGCCCGAGCTGCACGAGCACCGCGCCGGCGCTGCTCGAGCCGTGCTCGCCGAAGCCGCCCTCCTCGACGGCGACCTGGTACGCGCCGAGCTGGCGGTGCTCGGCGAGCTCGTCGCCCGTGGGCTTGGTCGAGCCGGTTTTGAGGTCGACGACCCGCAGCGCCCCGTCGGCGTCACGACGCTCGAGCCGGTCGACCCTGCCGCCGATGCGGGCCCGGCCGACGGTAGCGGCGAAGGGGATCTCGACCCCCGCGAGCGACCACCCCTCGGTGCGGGCGCGCACGTAGTAGTCCGCGAGCCACCGGCCCATGACCTGGGCACGGCGCAGGTGCTGCTCGCCGACCCAGCCCGGGGGCTGCCCGAGCTGGGGCCAGCGCCGCTCGATCTCGGCGGCG
Source organism: Janibacter melonis (assembly GCF_020567375.1). Classification (GTDB taxonomy): domain Bacteria; phylum Actinomycetota; class Actinomycetes; order Actinomycetales; family Dermatophilaceae; genus Marihabitans; species Marihabitans melonis. The sequence goes on from NZ_JAJBZM010000001.1 coordinate 1,042,484, forward strand.
ATGCTCGCGTGGTCGGCGTCGGGCAGGTCCTCGGCGACGGCGTGGACGAGGGTGCCGATGTCGGCGGAGACGTGACTGGCTCCCCCGCCGCCCGAGCTCGTGAGCAACCAGCGCAGACCGCACGTGTCGAAGGCCTCGACCTGCGAGGGCGAGACCCGGACGAGCTCGTCGAGACCGCGCAGCGGGCGCTCGTCGCTGCGGTCGCGCAGCGCCCACCACTGGTCGGGGTCGGCGCCGCGCACGCCGACCTCGCGCAGGTGCGCCAGCCGGGTCGCCGCGAGGTGCGCCCGCTCGGGCTCGGCGAGCTCCTGGCGCAGCCGGGCGACGACACCGACGAGGTCGAGCGGCATCGGCGCCTCGTGCGTCTCGCGCCGACCGACCCCCGCCGGCAGCGGGTCGACGACGGAGAGGAAGGGCGAGGGCTGCTCGTCCTCGGAGGACACGGCGGTGAGCAGCACGTGCTCGCTCGCCCGGGTGATCGCGACGTGGAGCATCCGCGTCTCGTCGTAGCGGACCTGCGCGCGAGCCGCCTCGGCACGGTCGTCGGCGCCCGGGTCGCCCGGTCCCGAGCCGACCGCGGCACGACCGGTGACGACGTCGACGAGCTCGGTCGAGCCCAGCAGCGACCCGCGCAGGCGCAGGTCGGGCCACACGCCCTCCTGCACCCCGGCGACGACGACCCGTCGCCACTGCCGGCCCGCGGCGGCGGCCGGCGTGACGATGGCGACGGCCCCGGTGTCGGGGCTGCGGTCGGCCAGGGAGTCCGCGGCGACCTCCTCCTGGGCGACGGAGAGCAGGAAGGACTCGGGTCCGCTGCCGGGCCGGGCGTCCTCGTGGGCCGCCGCAGCCGAGAAGAGCGCGACGACGGCGTCGAGGGCCTCGTCGGCCCGGGCTCCCCCGGCGCCGCCGGCGAGCGCTCGCTCGCGCCAGAGGTCGGCGACCTCCACGGCCTCCCACGCCGCCCAGAGCACCCCTTCGCCGCTCACGCCCTGCGCCCACCGTCCGTCCTCGACGACGGCCGCGGCGCGCGCAGAGGCGACGACCCGGGCGAGCCGCGCCAGCGGCGCGACGTCGGGGCGCTCGAGGAGGAGGTGGTCGACCCAGGCCGGGTCGACGGTGCCCTGCTGGAGCAGCTCGTCGCTGGAGCGCCCGCCCTCGTCGGCGAGCTCGGCCGCACGCAGCGCGCGACGCAGCCGGCGCACGGCGACGGTGTCGGCCCCGAGCAGCGGCGAGGTGAGCAGGGCCAGGACCTCCTCGACGTCGGGCAGCTCGCGGTGCCCGCGCTGGAGGTCGACGACGAGACGCAGGAGGAGCAGCAGCGGGGCGACGCTCGGCTGGTCTCGAAGGGGGACGTCGGCCGAGGCCGAGGTGACGGGCACGCCCCGGGCGGCGAGCACCCGGCGCAGCGTCGACTGCCGCCCCGCCCCGCGGACGACGACGGCGAGCTCGTCCCACGGGACGCCGTCGACGAGGTGGGCCCGGCGCAGGGCGTGCGCCACGTAGCCGGCCTCCTGGGCCTGGGAGCGCAGCACCCGCACGGTGCACGTGCCGTCGTCGTGCGCCGCGCTCGCGCCGCGGTGCACCCCGCCGCCGAGCGCCCCGATGCGGGCGACGACGCGTGCGTCCGCCTCGGCCACCGCGGCGGCCACCCGGTAGCCCGTGCGCAGGACCACCCGCTCGACGCGGCGACCGGCCCAGTCGCCGAGGAAGAGCGCGGGGTCGGCCCCACGGAAGCCCTGGACGCTCGAGTCGGGGTCTCCGAGGAGCACGAGGGGCACTCCCGAGGCGGCGAAGACTCGCAGCAGCCGGGCTGCCGGGGCGGTGAGCTCGTGCGCGTCGTCGACGACGACGCAGCCGACGGAGCGCAGCGCGCGCACCCGGGCCTCGGCGTCGCCCTCGAGCAGCTCGGCCGCGGCGGTGAGCACCCACGCGGGGTCGTAGGCGCCGGGTGTCGCGAGCGCACCGACCTGCTCGTACTCCTCGAAGACCTCGGCCGCCGCGACCCACTCCGGGCGCCCGTGACGCGCCCCGAGGTCGCGCAGGTCGTCGGCGGTCAGCCCGTGCTCGACCGCCCGCATGAGCAGGTCGCGCAGCTCGTCGCGCATCGCCCGGGTGGGCAGGGCCTCGTGGAGGCGCTGCGGCCAGCGCGGACCGGTACCGGTCTCCGCGTGGCCGGCGAGCAGGTCCGAGAGCACGAGGTCCTGCTGGGCGCCGGAGACCAGGCGTGGCGGCGGCAGCCCGTCGACCGCGGCCTGCGCGCGGAGCACGGCGAAGCCCAGGCTCTGCACCGTGCGGGCGAGGGGGACCGCGGCGGCCCCGGTGAGCCCCGAGGTCACCGCGTCGCGCAGGTCGGCCGCCGAGCGGCGGGTGGCCCCGACGAGGACGACCTCGTCGGGCCGGCACTCGCCCGTGCGCACGCGGTCCAGCGCGCACTCGACCGCGACGGCCGTGCGACCGGTGCCCGGCCCGCCGAGCACGACGAGCACCTCGGCCCGCGCGTCGACCGCGGCGGCCTGGTCGTCGTCGAGACGCTCCCGGCCGAGCCGGCGGACCCCGCCGGCCCCCGGGCGGAGGCGACGCGCGAGGGCGACGGGGGTCGCCCCCTTCGCCCCCGGTCCGCTCGTCTGCGTCGTCGTCATGCACCCATCCCATCACCCGTGCCCGACAGCCCGCCGACGCCCGCCGCGGGGGCTACCCGTGGGTACGATGAGGGGTACGGCTCAGACGCGGGAGGACCCATGACCAGCACGCCCCACCGGGTGCAGCGGCTGCCGCGCGCGCAGCGCCGAGCCCAGCTCCTGCAGGCCGCCCAGACCGTCTTCGTGCGCAAGGGCTACCACGCCGCCGCGATGGAGGACATCGCCGACGAGGCGGGGGTCTCCAAACCCGTCCTCTACCAGCACTTCCCCGGCAAGCTCGAGCTCTACCTCGCGCTCCTGGAGAGCGAGTGCGACCGCCTCGAGAGCCTCGTCCTCGAGGCCCTCGACAGCACCGACGACCACAAGGAGCGGGTCTACGCGACGATCGCGGCCTTCTTCGAGTTCGTCGGCGACGAGGGCGAGGCCTTCCGCCTCGTCTTCGAGTCCGATCTCACCGGCGACTCGCGGGTGCGTCACCGCATCGACGCGCTCGAGGCCCAGCTCGGCGACGCGATCAGCCACCGCATCGCGCAGGACACGGGTCTGCCCAAGAGCTTCTCCGACCTGCTGGGCGTGACCCTGGCGGGCATGTCGCAGGTCTCCGCCCGGGCGTGGCTCGCGCACAGCGCGACGATCCCGCAGGCCGACGCGGCCCTGGCCGCCGGCCACCTCGCGTGGCGCGGCCTCAGCTCCTACCCCAGCGAGGCGACGCTGCGCGGCGGCGCGGGCGCCGAGGCGGGCGGAGGGGGAGCCGCGGGCGGCGGTGACGGCGGCGCCTGACAAGATCGGCTCGTACACCGCACCTGCGAAGAAGGGACCCTCCGTGGAGGTCAAGATCGGCATTCAGAACGTCGCCCGCGAGATCGTCATCGACGCCACGGGCAGCGAGGACCAGATCGTCGCCGCCGTCGAAGCGGCGCTGGGCGGGCAGGCCCTCGACCTGCGTGACGAGCGCGGTCGCCGCGTCGTCGTGCCCGCCGGCGCCCTCGGCTACGTCGACCTCGGCGAGCCCTCGCGCGGCCGAGTGGGCTTCGGCGCCTCCTGACGTCGTCCGCCCAGGTCAGCAGCCTGGCGGACGTCACGGGGCGGCGTCCAGCGGTCTCTCAGGATCCCTGGACGCCGTCCCCGATTTCGTGCCTCAGGTGTCCTAGCATCGAGCGCATGGCCGGGTCTCCGGCCAGTCACCCCCCGGCGCACCCTGCCGGGATCTTGAAAGGAAGGCTCCCATGCTCTGGACCATCATCGTGGCCATCATCGTCGGCGCCATCATCGGTGCCCTCGCACGTCTCGTGCTGCCGGGCCGTCAGTCGATCTCGATGGTCGTCACGATCATCCTCGGCATCCTCGGGTCGCTCATCGGCTCCTGGATCTACGCCTCCCTCGGTGGCGGCGAGACCAATGGCATCGACTGGATCGCCAACGCCATCGGCGTCGTCTGCGCCGCGGCTCTCATCGTCATCTACGGCATGGTCACCGGACGCAAGCAGGTCTGAGCGTCACGAACCTTCGCGACGGCCCCCGGCTCCTGCCGGGGGCCTTCGTCATGCCTAGGCCGACAGGCCGAGTCGCGCCATGCGCTGCTGGTGGGCGTCGGTGAGCCGCTGCATGATCGCGCCCATCTCGCCGAGGTCGGCACCGGGCCGCGAGTGGCTCTGGCCGAGGATGAGCTCGACGAGCGCCTCGCGGTGCGCCGCGACGAGCTGGCCCTGCGAGAGCGCCTCACCCATGAGCCGGCGCCCCCACAGCGCGAGCGGCCCGGCGAGGTGGCGGTCGGCCCGGATCTGGGCCCGCACCTCCTCGACGATGACGTCGGTGCGCCCGTCGTCGGCCGAGGCCGCGGCGATGATCGCCCGCGACTCGTCGTCGACGAAGACGGAGATCTCGCGGAAGAAGTCGTCGGCGATCCCGTCGCCGATGTAGGCCTTGACGAGCGCCTCGGCGAGGTTGCGCGGCGCGGTGCGCGCGTGGAAGGAGTCGAAGGCCTCGACGAAGGGGGACATCGCGGCGACGGGGTCGGCGCCGAGGGCGCGGATGTGCCCGACGAGCAGCTCGTGGCTGTGGAACTCGCCGACCGCCATCCCGGCGACCGCGGTCTTGAGGCGCAGGTCGTCGGTGAGCTCGCTGTCGGCGGCCATCCGGGTGAAGCCCGACATCGTGCCGTAGGCGATCGCGCCGAGGAGGTCGACCACCCCTTCGCGCTCTCGCTCGCCGAGGTGCGCTCCGGCGCTCGCGGCGCTCGTCGAGGGGCTGTCGCTCATGAGACTTCAGCGTAGTCGTCGTCTCGGGGGCAGGCGGCTACCATGGGAGGGACCACGGTGCCCGGTCGGCACGCATCTTCTCGCCGGTCCGCGACGGACCGGCAGGCGGCGCCCAGCACGACGCCCCGCCCGCAGACCTCCGATCGGCCCGCCACGACGGCGTGACCCCACGTGCCCGCCGCTGATCGAGAGACCTCTGCACACCACATGAGCGACATCACCGAGCAGACCCCTGCCGCGACCGAGCCCGCGACCGACCTCCCCACCGTGGAGGAGACGGTCGAGCCCGTGGCGCAGGACGCCCCGCAGCCCACCTTCGCCGACTTCGGCGTCCACCCCGACATCGTCGCGAGCCTCGCCGACAGCGGGATCATCCACCCCTTCCCCATCCAGGCGATGACCTTGCCCGTCGCCCTCGGCGGCCACGACATCATCGGCCAGGCCAAGACGGGCACCGGCAAGACCCTCGGCTTCGGCGTCCCGATCCTCGACGGCATCGACACCGAGACCGACGACACCCGCCCCCAGGCCCTTGCCGTCGCCCCCACCCGTGAGCTCGCCGTCCAGGTCGCCAGCGACCTCGAGAAGGCCGGCAAGCGCCGCGGCATCAAGGTCCTCACCGTCTACGGCGGCCGGGCCTACGAGCCGCAGATCGAGGCGCTGCGCGAGGGCGTGCACGTCGTCGTCGGCACCCCGGGCCGGCTCATCGACCTCGCCCAGCAGAAGCACCTCGACCTCTCCGCCGCGCGCACCGTCGTGCTCGACGAGGCCGACGAGATGCTCGACCTCGGCTTCCTGCCCGACGTCGAGAAGATCATGGCGATGACCCCCGCGGGCCGCCACACGATGCTCTTCTCCGCGACGATGCCGGGCGCCATCGTCGCCCTCGCGCGTCGCTACATGAACCAGCCGACCCACATCCGCGCGATGACGGAGGACGGCGAGGACCGCCAGACCGTCAAGGCAATCGAGCAGTTCGTCTACCGCGCCCACGCGATGGACAAGGTCGAGATGCTCGCCCGCGTCCTGCAGGCCAAGGACCGCGGTCTGACGATCATCTTCAGCCGCACCAAGCGCACCGCCGCGAAGGTCGCCGACGAGCTGACCGACCGTGGCTTCGCCGCGGCCTCGATCCACGGCGACCTCGGCCAGGGCGCACGCGAGCAGGCGCTGCGCGCCTTCCGCAACGGCAAGGTCGACGTCCTCGTCGCGACCGACGTCGCCGCCCGCGGCATCGACGTCAGCAACGTCACCCACGTCGTCAACTACCAGTGCCCCGACGACGAGAAGACCTACGTCCACCGCATCGGTCGCACCGGTCGCGCCGGCAACACCGGCGTCGCGGTGACGCTCGTCGACTGGGACGACATGACGAAGTGGTCGGTCATCAACCGTCAGCTCGACCTCGGCATCCCCGAGCCCGTCGAGACCTACTCCTCCTCGCCCAACCTCTACGAGGACCTCGACATCCCGCAGGGCGCGAAGGGGCGTCTGCCCCGGGCCCAGCGCACCCGCGAGGGCCTGTCGGCCGAGGTCCTCGAGGACCTCGGCGAGACCGGCAAGTCCGGCGGTCGTCGCCCCCAGGGCGGTCGTGACGGCGGTCGCGGTCGCGACGGCGGGCGCGGCCGTGGCGAAGGGGGTCGCGGCGAAGGGGGTCGTGGCGACGGTGGTCGTGGCGACGGCGGTCGTGGCCGTGGCTCCCGCGAGGGCGGGGAGCGCCGCGAGGGCGCCTCGGCGTCCGGCGAGGGCGCCCCGCGCCGCAACCGGAACCGTCGCCGCACCCGCGGCGGTCAGGACGGCCAGACGAGCACGGGCTCGGCCCCGGCCCAGGGCTGAGGACTGCCGCCGGTGCCCTCGGGCCCTCGCGCCCGACGGGCGCTCACCAGTGCTGCGCGACGCGGGTACCGCGTCGCGCAGCGCCTGCGTCCGCGGGCGAGCGCGTCCGACGGCCGCCCCGCCGCGGCGGTGTGCGCGGAGCTCGAGGCGCTGACGCAGGACGGTCGGGGTGACGCCGCGGTCGCCCTCGTGCGCCGAGAGCTCGTCGCGCTGGGCCGCGACGTCGTCTTCCTCGACCTCGCCCGCCGCGCCGCGTCGCGTGCCGGCGAGCCGACGCTCCAGCTCGAGGTCGTCCGCGCGCAGCTCGCCGCGACCTCGCGGCTCGAGGCACCGGTCCGCGCGCGCCTCGAGCGCGCCCGCCGGCAGGTCGAGGGCCGGCTGCGCGAGACCGACCCGTCGTGGGCGCCGGGCGTGCCCGCCGAGGTCGTCGCGAGCGCCGTCGAGCTGCTCGACCAGACCCGCGCCGAGCGGGGCGGGGGTCTCCCCCTTCGCCCGGCTCACCTGCTGAAGATCGCGCTCCCCCAGCGCCAGTCCGGCTACTCCGTGCGCACCCGGTACAACCTCGCGGCCCAGGTCGAGGCCGGGCTTGACCCGGTGGCGGTCACCGCGCTCGACTTCGCCGCCGACGACGACTCGCCGCAGGACGTCCACGGCGTGCCGCACCACCACCTCCGGCGCGCCCAGGTGCCGGCGCACGAGACCCACGACGAGCACCTCGACGCGTACGCCCGCGCGCTCGCGCCGGTGCTCGCCGGTCTCGCCCCCGACCTGCTCCACGTGCACTCCGGCGGCCGCGGGTACGAGGCCGCGCTCGTCGGCGGCGCCGTCGCCCAGGCCCTCGGGCTGCCGTGGGTCTACGAGGTGCGCGGCTTCTTCGAGGCGACGTGGAGCCCGGACCCCGAGCACGCCGAGGGGGCCGAGACCTACCGGCGCCGGCGCGCGGCCGACACCCGCGCGATGCTCGCCGCCGATGCCGTCGTCACCCTCTCGGAGTCGATGCGCGGCGACATCGTCGGTCGTGGTGTGCCCGCCGAGCGGGTGCACGTCGTGCCCAACGGCGTCGACGCGCAGGCCTTCTCGCCGCGCGAGCGGAGCCCCGAGCTCGTGCAGCGCTACGGGCTCGAGGGCCGCTTCGTCTTCGGCTACGTCTCCAACCTCGACCACTACCGCGAGGCGCAGGAGCTGCTCGTCGACGCCGCGATGGCGCTGCGGGCGAAGGGGGTCGACGCCACCGCCCTCGTCGTCGGCGACGGGCAACGACGGGCCGAGGTCGAGGCGCACGCCGCGGCCGTCGGCGCGGGCGACGCCGTCGTCTTCACCGGGCGGGTCCCGCACGACGAGGTCCTCGACCACTACGCGCTCATGGACGTCTTCGTCGTCCCGCGCGTCGACGAGCAGGCCGCCCGGCTCGTCACCCCGCTCAAGCCCTTCGAGGCGATGGCGGCGGGCCTGCCCGTCGTCGTCTCCGACCTGCCCGCGCTCACGGAGATCACCGGGGCGGGTGCGCGCGGCGAGTCCTTCCCCGCCGGCGACGGCACCGCGCTCGCCGACGTCCTCGCCCGCCTGCACGCCGATCCGGCGCGGCGGGCCGAGCTCGCCGCGGCCGGTCGCGAGTGGGTGAGCACGCAGCGCTCGTGGAGCGCCAACGGCCCCCGCTACCAGGCCGTCTACGACGCCGTCCTGCGCGACCGCTGACCCCGCCGCTCCCCCTTCGCCCCGGGCTACGAAACCCTGCTGGCTGCCCTTCGACGAGCGAGGACCCTTTCGAAAGGGTCCTGACTGATCAAGAGGCAGCCGGCAGGGTTTCGTAGGTCAGGGGGTCTCGTCGAGGATCGGCGAGCACTCGCGGTCCTTCGTGGCCGGCGTGCGCCCGCACAGCGTGTGCTGCAGCGTGAAGGTCTGCTCCTGCTCGCGGCCGTCGACCTCGTAGGTGACCCGCACGCCGCGGATGGGCACGTCCTGGACGCGGTCGACCGTCAGGCCGAGGACGAGGGACCACGTCTGCGAGCCTCGGGGCAGCGGCCCCGCCGGGAGGCCGGTGCGGAAGTGGTCCGCCGCTCCCGGGTACCTCGCGAAGATCGAGCGCGGCGGGAACCTCGACTCCGCGAAGGCCATCTTCGACCCGCTGGAGTCCATCCAGCCCACGCCGGCCAGCGTGACGCCGTCGCCTGCGTCGATCGCCACGTCGGTGACGGTGACCGGCCCCTGGGCGGGGTCGGAGTGGACCGGTCCGAGCGACCACGACATCGGCACGTCCACGTCTGCCGACGTCGAGATAGCTGCGTCGGTCAGCTCTTGGATCGTCAGGGCGTCGGCGGGCTCCTCACGCCACCGCGCGGTCGACCACCAGCCCAGACCGGCGACGAGCACGAGGGCGACGATGGCCAGGGCCGCGACGACGGGACGCTTCATGCCCGGACGCTAGCGGTGCGAGAGACCCGCCGCAGCCGGTCGGCGCAGACGCGCCGTCAGACGTCGACGTGCTCGCGCGGGTCGCCGTAGAAGGCGACCCGGCCCGAGGCGTTCATGAAGCGCGCGTCCTCGATCGTCCACGTGTGCGCGTGGCGATCGGTCCCCCGGATCGACACGTAGCCGAAGCGGTCCGAGGAGTACGTGCGCATCCCCGCCGCCTGCACCCGGTCGAGCAGGTCGGTGTCGACGGCCCGCGGCAAGTCGGAGAAGCGCAGCCGCCGCATGACCTCGCCCTCGACGAGGATCGAGCCGCCCTGGACGAGCCGTGTGTACCGGTGCTCGTCCTTGGGGAAGCGCAGGACGACCGCGCCGGTGCTGCGCAGCCACGTGTAGTGGCACCACTTGCCGACCACCTGCGCGCCGGAGACGGCGAAGGCGTCGACGAGGTCGGTGAGGTAGTGCCGCCCGTAGAAGTTGTCGTCGTCGACCTTCGCGACGTAGCGACCGTCCGCGGCGTCGACGCCGAGGTTGAGGCAGGCCCCGAGCGTGAGGTCGGGGCGGGCCTGGCGCACGACGACGTCCTCGATCCCGCGGTCGCGCATCATCGCCTCGACCTCGGCGGGGCGGTCGTCGAGACCGTGCAGCACGAGGACGAGCTGGACGTTGCCATGCTGCGTCTCGACCTGCCGGGCGATGTTGTCGGCGACGGTCGTCAGCTCGTGCGACCTGTTCGTCGACACGACGGCGCTCACCCCGCGGTCGCCGCACACGCCGAGCGGGGTGCGCCGGGGCGGGTCGACGAGACCGGCGAGCCGGGAGATCGAGCTCACCCGGTCGGCGAAGGTGTGCCCGGCGCGGGCTGCGCGACCGGCGACGAGACCGGCCCGGTCGACGAGCTCGTCCTGCCACAGCGCGGCGACGACCTGCTGACGCATCGCGTCGTCGCCCTCGGCGACCGCGACCCCTTCGGCGATGTCGGCGGGCAGCCGGTCGGCGGCCTCGGGGGTGGCGAGGACGGGCGTGCCGGAGGCTGCGGCCTCGACGACCTGCCACCCCACCTTCGGCCGGTCGGCGACGACGGCGAGCGATCGGTAGTGGGCGAGCATCGGCCGGTCGCCGTCGGGTGCGGAGGCCGAGCCCTGGGCGCCGAGGACGTCGAGACGGGTGGGCTGCGCCGGCGCGAGCCGCGTCACGTCGTAGCCGGGGTCCCCGGTGATCGCGACGGCCTGCTCGCGCCGGCGGGCGGGCCCGGTGCGGGCGGGCGAGTGGACGAAGGGGTCGGCAGCCGGCCCGAGATGGGTGACCTCGCCGCCGAGCTCGGCGGCGTAGGCGGCGACGGCCTCGGCGTCGTCGACGGCCACGCGCAGCCGCGGGTCCGCCTCTCGAAGTCGCTGCAGCGCACGGGAGCCCGCGATCTCGACCTGGCTGCCCGTCACCCACGCCACGACGGGGATCCCGCAGCCGTGCGCGGCGGCGGCGAGCCGGACCTGGTCCTCGAGCGGCGCCTGCGCCGCGACCTCGCTGCTCGCGTCGACCTCGAGGAGCACGACGTCAGCCCCGACGACCTCGTCCTGCAGCCGCAGCAGGGGCGCGAGCCCGCGACGGACCCGCTCCCCGGCGTGGACGACGGCCCGCGGTGCGCTGGCGCGCGGTGCCGGCACCTCCTCGTCGAGGGGTGCCGCGACGAGCGCGTGACGGGCGCGGGCCGCGCGGGCCGCGCGCTGGTCGGCCGTCGCGTCACCGACGAGGCGTCGTGCCCGCTGCACGGGTCGGCGCAGGCTCGTCGACAGGTCCTTGGCCATCATGCTCCTCGCACGCGTGAGTGCCGCCCGGTCCCGGGCAGGCGGTGGTCACAGGATGTCAGGTGCGCGGGCGCACCTGGACCGCGACCTCGTCGCGGGCGGCGGCGGCCGGCACCCACCGCGGGGCGGGCACCCCCCACGTCGCGAGCTCGTCCTCGACGGCGGCCCGGGTCCACGCCAGGGTCACCCGGTGCGTGTGCGCGCCGTCGGGCTCGCCGACGAGCACCGCCCCGGCGCTGACGAGCGGTGCCGGGCGTCCCGCGACGGCGACCTCGGGCGTGCGCACCCACACGACGACGGCCTCGACGGCCTCCTCGGGGTGCACCTGGGTGACCGTCCCGGCGTCGACGAGACGCCGCACCGCGGCCTGCAGGCCCTTGCGGTACAGGCGCATCCGCGCGGGGTTCTCCCGGTGCAGGAGCGCGACGCGCAGACCGCTGGCGGCGAGCGCCTCGAGGTCCGCGGCGAGCGATGCCGGGTCGACCATCGTGTCGGCCGCGTCGTCGACGACGAGGACGTCGACGCGAGGGTGCGGCGCGTCGCTCGTCCACGCGCGCGGGGCGGCGAAGGGGGCCCGCTCGCCCAGGGTGACGGGCTCCCCCTTCGGCAGGGTGCGGTGCCACGCCTTGTACGCGGAGCGGTAGGCCAGACGGCCGCCGACGCCCCACCCGACGCCGAAGTCGGAGCGCGACAGCGACCCTGGCCGCAGCCGCGTGAGCTGCAGCGCCGGCTCGATCGTCGGGGGCTCGACCCCGGTGACCGCGACGACCCGCGCGTCGTACTCGCTGTCCGCGCTCTTGCGGACCTCGTCGAAGGGGCCGACGAGGGTCAGGGTCGAGCGGCGCAGCATCGGGCCGGCGGCGTTGTGCCGCACGGCGGGGTAGCCGGGCCAGGCGAGGTGGAGCCGGTCGTCGCCGCGCAGGGCGAGCGAGCGGGTCATCGGCAGGTCGGGGTCGGCGAGGAGCGGCAGCAGCGCGCGCTCGACCCGCTCGGGGTGGATCCAGTCGTCGGCGTCGAGGAAGGCGACGTACTCCCCCGTCGACGCCGCGACGCCCTCGTTGCGTGCGCGGTAGGCGCCGCCGTTGCTCTCCCGCGTGACGACCCGGGCCCGCGGGTGCAGCGCCGCCGCCCGCGCGATCGTCTCCGCGTGCTCGGGGCCCGAGGCGTCGTCGACGACGACGACCTCGACCTGCGGCCAGGTCTGGTCGAGCAGGGCGCGCATCGCCGTCGTCAGCCACGGACCGGGGCGGTAGGCGGTGACGACGACGCTGACGAGCGGCAGCACGGCGGGGTCGCCACCGGCCTCGCGGACCCGCGCGGGCAGACCCTCGCGCAGCACGGCGAGCTCGGCCGGGTCGGGACCGACCCGGTCCAGCACCGGCAGCTCCTCGAAGGCCGCGACCGCCCCTGCGCCGACGACGTCGGCGAGCTCGTCGTCGTCGAGCAGCCGCGGCACGAGCATCCCCGCCTCGCGCCACCGGCGGGTGACGCCGGACCACCAGGTCGCCTCGTCGCCCCCCAGGTCGGGGTGCGCGAGATCGGTCTCGAGGTCGGCCCGCTCGTCGTCGGAGAGGGTCGTGAGCAGGGCGAGCTCGCGGCGCAGCCGCTGCTCGCCCGGCCCGGCGACGACGAGCGGCCCCGGCTCGGCCGCGCCGCGCATCCCGCGCAGGAGCGCGTGGGCGTAGAGCAGCGCCTGGCGCCCGGTGAGCTGGTCGGCCGCGCCGTCGGCGACGAGCCGCGAGACGACGTCGACGCCTGCCCGGACGTCCTGCCCGTCGTCGCCGACGAGGAGCAGCTCGGCGTGCCCGGCGCGCCAGCTCGGCGACCCGGTGCGCTCGGCGAGGAGACCGGCGACGTCGCGCAGCAGCGCCCCCTTCGTCCGCAGACCCGTCGCGACGACGTCGTCGACACCGATCTGCTCACCCGCCCGGGCGTACGCGGCGAGCAGCGGGTCGACGTCGCCGAGGCGCGTCGGGCGCAGCCGTGCCCGCAGCGGCTGGAGCACCCGTCGTCGCGCGGCGGGGTCGCCGCTGACGACGGCTCGGACCCCTCCCGCGGCGAGGGTGCGGGCGCGCTGCAGGCTGGCCACGCTCAGGCGGGGTTGATGGTGGAGGTGTCGATGACCGCGCGGTAGCGCACGTCGCCGGCGACGACACGCTCGTAGGCGGCGTCGACCGCGGTCGTGTCCGTGGCGTCGACGTGCTCGACCGTGGCGGCGATGCCGTGCTCGGCGCAGAAGTCGAGCATCTCCTGGGTGTCGGGGATCCCGCCGATGTTCGACCCGGCGATGGCCTTGTTGCCGACGATGAGCGAGCCGGGCGCGACGACGAGGTCGCCCGGGGGCAGCCCGACGTTGACGAGCGCGCCCTGGGGGCGCAGCAGCCGCACGTAGTCCTTCATGTCGAGATCGGCGCTGACGGTGTTGATGATGAGGTCGAAGGAGCCCTTGGCCGCGCGGAGCGCGCCCTCGTCCTTCGTCGCGATGTGGGTGCTCGCCCCGAGGTCCTTCGCGTCCTGCGCCTTGGCGTCCGAGCGGCTGATCGTCGTCACCTCGGCACCCATCGCCGCGGCGATCTTCACCGCCATGTGCCCCAGGCCGCCGACGCCGACGACGGCGACGCGACGACCCGGCCCGGCCCCCCAGCGCTTCAGCGGGACGTAGGTGGTGATCCCGGCGCACAGCAGCGGGGCGGCGACGTCGAGCTCGATCGCGTCGGGGACCCGCACGACCATGCTCTCGCTGACGACGACCTGCTGGGCGTAGCCGCCCTGCGTGATCTCGCCGTGGTAGTCCTTCGCGTTGTACGTGCCGACGGACCCGCGCTCGCAGAACTGCTCGTCGCCGTTCTTGCACTGCTCGCACTCGTGGCAGGCGTCGACGAGGCACCCGACACCCACGCGGTCGCCGACCGTGTACCGGGTGACGGCGGCACCGACGGCCGCGACGGTGCCGGCGATCTCGTGGCCGGGGGTCATCGGGTAGTGCGCGGGACCCCACTCGTCACGCACGGTGTGGATGTCCGAGTGGCAGATGCCGGCCCACGCGATGTCGATGAGGACGTCGTCGTCACGCAGCGCGCGACGCTGCAGACGCACCGCCTCGAAGGGGGCCCCGGCGGACGGGGTGGACAGCGCCGCCGTCTCGAAGGGGGTGCTGCCGTCGCGCTGGTCGGTGGTGGCCGAGCTGCTCACATGTGCCTCCTGGTCTCGCTCGCGGGGAGGGCTCCCCGCATCACGTCATCGTGACACGGCGCGGGCTGTGCCAGGGTGTGCGGGGTGAGCAGGTGGGGACGGGCAGCAGCGGTCGTGGCGCTCTCGACGGGGGCGCTCGGGCTCTCGGGGTGCGGCGACAGCGCGCCCGAGCGGGCGGCCCAGCTCAAGAGCGACCTCCAGGGGGTCCAGGGGGTCGCCTCGGTGGAGACGTCGACACCGAGCACGGGCCTCAGCCGCGCCGTCGAGGCGGAGGTGACCCTGTCGGGCGATCTCGACCGCGCCGCCTACGAGCGGGTCGCGCAGGCCTACCAGGACTTCCGCGACGACGACAGCAAGGGGATCTTCGGCAGCGAGGCCCAGGTGAGCGTCATCAGCGGCGAGGACAGCGCCCAGGTGCCCCGCGAGGCGGACGACCTGCCCCGCGCCGCCGGCTACGTCGAGCGGCTGTCGGGCGAAGGGGACCCGGTCACCGGCTTCGAGCTGCTGTGGTCGACGCGGCCCCGGATGAGCGTCATGACCGACGACCCGATGGCGACGATGCGCTCGTTGGCCACCGGCGACCGGGCGCTGCAGGGCGGCGGCGACCACCCGGTGCGCCTCACGACGACGACCAGCGGCACCGACGGCGACCTCGATCTCGAGGTCGAGCTCGGCACCCCGCGCATCGGCGGCCTGCTCGACGAGGTCGAGCAGGCTCGGGGCGCCCTGGAGAGCAGCGACCTCAGCCCCGTGCTCCGGCTGCGCGACGACGCGCTGACCGTCGAGATCGGTGGGGGCGGCACCTCCGGCGGCGTCACGCCGCAGCGGGTGCTCGACACGCATGACGACGTCGCGCGGGCGGTCTGCCCCGACGTCACGCTGACGACCACGAGCGGCGCCTCCCGGATCTTCGGCTGCGTGGACACCCAGCCCATGCACACCGCGCTCGACGGTCTCGGCGACGTCGAGCCGACGAGCCTGCGCAACCGGGACCGCGACCGCGACCGGCTCACCATCGCGCTGGGCTCGCCGGGCGACCTCGCGAGCGCGGCCACCGCCGACCTCGGTGACGGCGACGTCGTGCTGTCCTCGGGCACCGGCACCAACGGCACCGTGAGCGTCGGGGGCACGGCGTCGCAGCGCTCCAGGCTCGCGCCGCTCGCCCTCGCCGCGCACGCCCCCGGCCTGCACGTCACGGCCGGCAGCGCGTCGGAGCACGACGGCGTCGACCTCGCGATCCGCGGGCGCCTGGGCAACCCGCACACCACCTTCCGCGCGATGCGCGACGCCGGGTGGGAGGGCGACGTCGTCCTGGGCTACCGGTCCTTCGGCCGCGACCGCTCCGAGCTGCGCTGGCGCAGCAGCGCGACCGGCCCGGCCGTCGACGTCGGCCCGCTCGACGGGGACGCCGACGGCAAGCGGATCTCCGACCAGTCCCAACGCATCATCGACGCCTGGGACGCCAGCGCGAGCTGATCCCGCCGCCGGGCCCTAGAGGCGGGGCAGGAGCGACGCGGCGACGTCGCGGTAGGCCTGGGCGCCCTTGCTCGTGCGGGCCGTGTCGAGGACCGAGCGACCGATCGCGGGGGCCTCGGCGAAGCGCACGGTGCGCGGGATCGGCGGGCTGAGCACGGGCAGGCCGTAGCGCTCCCCGAGGTCGGCGAGCACCTCGCGGGCGTGGTTGGACCGGCCGTCGTACATCGTCGGCAGGATGCCGATGACCTCGAGCTTCTTGTTGAGCAGGCGGCGCACGTCGCGCACGGTGTCGAGCAGCTGGCCCACCCCGCGGTGGCTGAGCATCTCGGCCTGCATCGGGATGATGAGCCCGGTGCTCGCGGTGAGCGCGGCGAGAGTGAGCACGCCCAGGCTCGGGCTGCAGTCGAGCAGGACGACGTCGTAGTCGGCGCGCACCTCGTCGATGACGGAGGAGAGGACGAACTCACGGCCGGGCTTGGTGAGCAGCTGCGCCTCGGCCCCGGCGAGGTCGATCGAGGCGGGCAGCAGGTCGATGCCCTCGCCGGCCTCGACGAGCGCGTCACCGATCTCGGCCTGGCCGAGGACGACCTCGTGGGTCGAGAGCTCGACGACGTCGGGGTCGATGCCGAGGCTGAAGGTCAGGCTCGCCTGGGGGTCGAGGTCGATCAGCAGCACCCGCTTGCCGTGCTCGGCGAAGGCTGCGGCGAGGGAGGCGACGGTGGTGGTCTTCGCGACGCCGCCCTTCTGGTTGGCGACAGCGATGATCGCGGCCTTCTTCTTGCGTGGCACGGGCTTCCTCCGGGTGCGGGCTCGGTCGGGGGACCGCGGCCATCGTCTCAGGCCGGGGTGCCGATCGGGGTCAGGCCCGCAGGACCGCGACGGGGCTGCTGGCGAGAGCCTCGACACGTGCGAGCGACTCGGCGGAGGTCGTGTGCTCGGCGAGCCGGTTGGGCTTGCCGTCGCCGTGGAAGTCGCTGCTGCCCGTCGGGACGAGGTCGAGCTCGGCGGCGAGGTCGGCGGCCAGGGCCCGCCCGGCGTCGTCGTGGTCGCGGTGCATGACCTCGATGCCGCTCAGCCCGCCGGCGGCGAGCTCGCGGACGTCGTCGGCCCCGATGACGCTGCCCCGGGTGATCGAGAAGGGGTGGGCGAGCACCGGCACCCCGCCCGCCTCGCGCACGAGCCGCACCGCGTCGGCGGTCTCGAGGGAGAAGTGGCGCACGTAGTACGGGCTGCCGTTGTAGAGCCAGCGCCCGAAGGCCGCGCTGCGGTCGGGCACGACCCCCTTCGCCACGAGGACGTCGGCGATGTGCGGGCGGCCGGGCGTCGTGCCCGGCACGAGGAGGGCGTCGACCTCGGGCCAGCTGATGTCGATGCCGTCGGCGGCCATGAGCTCGACCATCTCGCGCAGCCGTGGCAGCCGGTCGTCCACGACCCGCTCCATCGCGGCCCGCAGCTCGGGGTGGTCGCGGTCGAAGAGGTAGGCGAGCAGGTGCACGCTGCGACCGCCGTGCTTCGTCGACAGCTCGGCGCCGCGGACGAGTCCCACGCCGTGCTGCGCGGCCGCGTCGGCCGCCTCGTCCCACCCGGCCGTCGTGTCGTGGTCGGTGAGGGCGATGACGTCGAGCCCGCCCTCGGCGGCCTGGGCGACGAGCGACGTCGGGGAGTCCGTGCCGTCGCTGACCAGGCTGTGGGTGTGCAGGTCGATCACGGCGCCAGCCTACGGGCTGGCCCCGACAGCGCGGTCAGCTGAAGACGACCGTCCGCTCGCCGTGGAGCAGGACCCGCGACTCGGCGTGCCAGCCGACGGCACGGGCGAGGACCCGCGCCTCGACGTCGCGCCCGGCGGTGACGAGCGCGTCCGGCGCGAGGCGGTGGTCGACCCGTGCGACGTCCTGCTCGATGATCGGCCCCTCGTCGAGCTCGGGGGTGACGTAGTGCGCCGTCGCGCCGATGAGCTTGACCCCGCGCCGGTGCGCCTGGTGGTAGGGCTTGGCGCCCTTGAAGGACGGCAGGAAGGAGTGGTGGATGTTGATGACCTGTCCGGCCATCCGCCGCGCCAGCCCGTCCGAGAGCACCTGCATGTAGCGGGCGAGGACGACGAGCTCGACGTCGTGCTCGTCGACGATCTCGAGCAGCCGCGCCTCGGCCTCGGGCTTGGTCTGCGCGGTCACCGGCACGTGGTGGAAGGGGATGCCGTAGCTCGCGGCCAGCCCCTCGAGGTCGCGGTGGTTGGAGACGATGGCGGGGATCTCGACCTGCAGCGACCCGGTGCTCTGGCGGAAGAGCAGGTCGTTGAGGCAGTGGCCGAAGCGGCTCACCATGACGAGGGTGCGCAGCGGCCGACGGGCGTCGTGCATCTGCCACGTCATCGCGTGGCGCTCGGCGACCTGCGCGAAGTCCTCGCGCAGCTGCTCCAGGCCCACTCCCCCTTCGTCCGCGAAGTCGACGCGCATGAAGAAGTCACCGGTGAGGGTGTCGCCGTACTGCTGGCTCTCGGTGATGTTGCCACCACGCTCGAAGACGAACCCGGAGACGGCGGCGACGAGACCGGGCCGGTCGGCGCAGGCCAGGGCGAGGACGACATCGGTCGTCGGGGCGGGCGAAGGGGTGGCCGGTGCGGTCACGGATGGGTCTCCTCGGGCGGGTGGTCGGGCCATTCTGCGGGCCGACACGGCAGGATGCCACGGCATCTCAACCTTCTGGCCGGTCGCCACGTCGTAGAGGTGAGCAGGCCCGACCGGGCCGAGGACGAAGGGGTGAGCGCATGGGCATCCGAGCCGCAGGCGCCGTGGAGGCGGAGTTCGCGGACTTCGTCCGCGAGGCGTCGCCCCGGTTGCTGCGCACCGCGTACTGGGTGTGCGGCGACGCCCACCAGGCGCAGGACCTCGTGCAGTCGGCGCTGGAGAAGGTCTACCTGCGCTGGTCGCGGCTGCGGGGCGGCGACCCCGTCGCCTACGCCCGGCGCTGCCTGGTCAACGAGCACACCGACACGTGGCGGCGCCGCCGCCGCGAGTCGCTCACCGAGGTGCCGGCGGAGCAGCCGGTCACCGACGCGGAGCCCGAGGACACCCGGGCCCTGCACCGCATGCTCGCGACGCTTGCACCGCGCGAGCGCCAGGCGGTCGTCCTACGTCACTACGTCGGTCTCAGCGAGGCCGAGACGGCGCAGACGCTCGGCTGCTCGGTGGGCACCGTGAAGAGCAGCTGCTCGCGAGGCCTGGCCCGGTTGCGCGAGCAGATGACGCAGGAGGAGGGGACCAGCCGTGCGCAGTGACACCCACACCCGAGGACCCGGTGGGGGCGACTTCGGGGAGGGCGACCTCGAGGCGCTCTTCCACGCGGCACCCGTGCCCGACATGAGGATCGACACCGCGGCCGTCATCGGCGGCGCCCGTCGCACCCGCACCCGGCGCCGCGTGGCCGCCGTCTCCGGCGTCACCGCCCTCGCGCTCGTCGTGGGCGGGGCCTGGCTCGGGCTGCCCGGGAGTCGCGACCGCGCGAGCACCGACCCCGCCGCCCCGACGTCGACGAGCGCGTCGACGGCACCCGTCCGCACGACGCTGGAGGGGGCAGACATGTATCTCGAGGGGTCCCGGGTCCCCGGCGTCACCTACGACCTCCGGCTCGACCCCGGTGCGGGAGCCGACGGCTCGGACCGGGTGTCGGTGGCCGGCGGAGGCCACCGCACGCAGGTCGACCTGCGGGCCGACGAGGTCGTCGGCACCGCCGGTGTGACGCGGCGCCTGGGCCCACGGGACTACGTCGTCGTCGCAAGCACCTCGGTGGACGGCGTGACCATCCAGCGACGAGCCGACGACGACCTCGAGGGCGGCTCGACGACCGGCTGGGCCGAGCTGGGCCACAGCGGCCTGCGCGTCTTCGCCGTCCGCTTCGACCGCACGGTCCGGGCCGCCGACGTCGTCGGCACCCTGACCTATGACGGGTCGGCCCACCGGGTGCTCTCGGCACTCCCCGACGGTCGGCCCGGTCCGGCGCAGTCGGCACCGGTGCCCGGTCACGACGCCGTGCTCTACGTCGACGAGGCCCTTGGGGTGATCGGGGCCGAGGGAGGCGTCGGGGGCGTCAGCGCGCCTCTGACAGGGACCGACGACCTCGTCGCGCTGTCCTGGGGCGACGGCACGGCGATGCGCGCCGCCGGCGTCTTCCCCGAGGGCGCCGACGCGGTGTCGGCGACGGCACGGTGGAGCGCGCCCGGCGGGTCGGGCGGCGAGGCGGACGCCGTCATCGTCACCCTGTCGGGCGGCCGCCGGGCATGGTTCGCCGAGCTCCCGTCGCCCGACCTCGACCGACGCGCCACCGCCTCCCTCAGGTGGACCGACGCCGACGGCGTCATCCACGGAGGCGGCGGTGACCAGCGTCGCTGACCCTCACCCCAGGCCGGGCCACCGGGGCGCGCGCTTCTCGGCGAAGGCGCGCACCCCTTCGGCCCGGTCGGCGCTGAAGGCGGTGTCGTGCCAGCGCGCGTCCTCGACGTCGAGGCCCTCGTCGAGAGGCAGGTCGAGCCCGACGCGCATCGCGGCCTTGGCGTTGCGGACCCCGATCGGCGAGTGCCGGGCGATGCCCGCGGCGAGCTCGAGGGCCCCGTCGCGCGCGTCCTGCACGACCCGGTCGGCGAGACCGATCCGGTAGGCCTCCTGGGCGTCGAGCCGGCGGGCGGTGAAGACGGCGTCGGCGGCCCGCGACCGGCCCACCCGGCGGGCGAGCAGCTGGGTGCCCCCGGCACCGGGGATGACCCCCACGGAGACCTCCGGCAGCGCGAAGACCGCCCCCTCCCCCGCGACGATGAGGTCGCAGGTGAGCGCCAGCTCGCAGCCCCCGCCCATCGCGAAGCCGCCGACGGCCGCGACCGTGGGCACGGGCAGGTCGAGCAGTGCCCGGTAGGCCACCCGGTTGCCGGGCCGCTGGGCCCGCAGCTCGTCGTCGCTCAGGCTGTTGCGCTCCTTGAGGTCCGCACCGACGCAGAAGGCCTTCGGGTGGCTCGAGGACAGGACCACCGCGCGCACCGAGGTGTCGTCGCGCAGCTCCTCCCCGGCCCCGCGCAGCGCGGTGGCCATCGCCGTCGAGACGGCGTTCATCGCCTCCGGCCGGTCCAGGACCACCTCGACCACGCCGTCGGCGTGGCGCTCGAGTCGGATGAGGGGCGTCGTCGCACTCGTCATAGGGCACTTCTAGCAGGTCCGGGCCGACCGCCCGGCGGGGCGGGCGGGTCCCCCTTCGCGCTGTAAGACGGCTCACGAAGGGGTCAGCCGCCCACCGACCCGGTGCGAGGATGACCGCCGCACCCACCCCCGCCCGAGAGGTCATGCATGTCCACCAAGACGGTCGCCGGCAACTACTTCGAGGACTTCGCGGTCGGGCAGGAGATCGTCCACGCGACGCCGCGCACGGTGACCGAGGGCGACATCGCGATGTACACGGCGCTGTACGGGTCGCGCTTCGCCGCGACGTGCGCGTCGACCGTCGCCGCCTCGATGGGTCTGGAGCGGATGCCGGTCGACAGCCTGCTCGCCTTCCACCTCGTCTTCGGCAAGACCGTGCCCGACATCTCGCTCAACGCCGTCGCCAACCTCGGCTACGCCGGGGGGCGCTTCGGGGTGCCGCTCTACCCGGGTGACACGGTGAGCACCCTCAGCACGGTCATCGGCCTCAAGCAGAACAGCAACGGCCGCACCGGTGTCGTCCACGTGCGCTCGGTGGGCACGAACCAGCACGGCGAGACCGTCCTCGACTACGTGCGCTGGGTGATGGTGCACAAGCGCGACGTCGACGCCCCGGCGCCGGAGACGGTCGTGCCGGAGCTGCCGGGTGCGGTCGGACCGGAGGACCTGCACGTCCCCTTCGAGATCGCGACGGGGGCCTACGACACCGTCCTCGCCGGGTCGCCCCACCTGTGGGACGACTACGAGGTCGGCGAGCGCATCGACCACGTCGACGCGATGACCGTCGAGGAGAGCGAGCACATGCTCGCCACCCGGCTCTACCAGAACACCGCGAAGGTCCACTTCAACCAGCACGCGCAGGCGGCGACGACGATCGGGCGCCGGCTCGTCTACGGCGGGCACGTCATCAGCCACGCGCGGGCGCTGAGCTTCAACGGGCTCGCCAACGCGCAGATGGTCGCGGCGATCAACGCGGGGACGCACGCGAACCCGACCTTCGCGGGAGACACGATCTACGCCTGGTCGGAGGTGCTCGACGTCCTCGAGCTACCCGGGCGCACCGACGTCGGCGCCCTGCGGCTGCGCACGGTCGCGACGAAGGACCTCCCGTGCGCCGACTTCCCCTACCGCGGCGAGGACGGCCGCTACCTCCCTCAGGTCGTCCTCGACCTCGACTACACCGTCCTCGTCCCCCGCCGCTGACCGGACCGCCTCGCTGGTCGAGGTGCGAGCGCCAGCGAGCCTCGAGACCACCCAGAGCCCACGAGACCGGCTCGGCCGCCGCGCACCGGGAGACCTGCGACGGGCCGGGACGCGTCTCGGTCGGCTCCGGGTTCCCCGGTCCGGGGCGGTGTGCCCGGTCAGTCGGAGCGGACGAGCGCGGCGGAGATGAGCTGGGCGACCCGCAACGGGTGGTCCAGGTCCGACCAGACGAGGCGGACGACCTCGAGACCGAGCGAGCGAAGGGAGTCCTCGCGCCGCTTCTCAAGGACGAGGGCCTCTCGCCCCTGGGCGCCCTCGTACTTCACCAGGCCGTCGAACTCGACGACGACCTTGCCCGACACGAGGAAGTCGACCCGACCCACGAGCCGGCCGTCGGGACCGCGCACGTCGACCTGGCTCTCGAAGGGCACCCCCATGTCGGTGAGCAGGAGACGGGTCCGCGTCTCGCCGGGTGACTCGCTGGCGGGGTCGGCCAGGGCCAGCACCGAGCTCGCCCTCTCACGGCGAAGGGGGCCCGAGGCCCGCCGGTCGAACGCCTCGGCGACCTCTTCCCTCGCGCACACGGACGTGCGCAGGGCGTGGTCCAGCGGCACGAGCGCCGCGGCCAGCCCGGCCTCGAGGCCTACCTGCGCGACCGCTACGGCGACCGGCACGCACCGCACGCCGCCAGCCCGGACCGGGTTCTCACCGGTCCGCGACGGGTGGAGCCGCACCCCGTCGCGGTGACGGAGGCGGTCGACCTCCACGACGAGGTCGACCCTGCTCAGGTCGACCCCCCAGAGGGGCAGACCGTGCAGCGCCAGGGCGGCCTGGTGCGAGGCGCTCGACCTCGGTCGACCGAGCATCACGGCTCGAGCCCGCAGCGCCAGACGCACCTCGGGGGTCGCTGCCGACCAGATCTCGCCGGCGACGTAGGCGTCGCGCCGCACGCGGACCAGCTCCCCCCGTCGCACCAGCCCGGCGAGATCGGCCTCGCTCGTCTCGCACCGGCGCGCCTGCCCGGAGGTGCACACCCCCGCCTGCCCGATCATCAGCGCCTGGAGCCGTGTGTTCATCCCGCCGTCGTGGCGAGGGACGCGACGACGACCGCGGCGTCATCCACAGGCCCGCGCCGGGCAACCCTGCGCGGACCGGGACGTCGGGCACGCCCCGGGACATGTCCCGGTCCGGGGCGGGCATCCCGGTCCGCGACGGGTGACCCGGTCTGCGACGGGTGACCCGGTCTGCGACACGAGACCTTGACGTGACATCACGCCCGACAACCGACTCGTCGTCACCGGAGTCAGAGAGGCAGAGCCACCGCAGGGGCTGGCTCACCTCAGGGGAGGACTCACCATGACCCGCACCACCGCCCGCCGCGCCGCGCTCGTCGTCGCCACCGCCGCCCTCGTCGCACCCGTCGCCACCTCGGCCCAGGCCGCCGTCGGCGCGGCGCCCACCGCCTCGCCCGGCTGGAGCGTCAGCGCCCACCTGCCGACCGGGTCACCGTCGTGGCGCGGCCAGGACCTCGTCCTGTCGAGCCCGGGCGGCACCTCGAAGACCGTCCTCGGCCGGGTCGGTCGGGGCGAGCGCGTCGTCGACGTCTCCGCCGACGGGCGCCGCGTGCTCACCGTGGACCGTCGCGGCGGCGACCCCCGGGTCGTCGCCCACGACACGGCGGCGGGGACGCGCTCCACCTTCGCCGTCTCGAAGCTGGAGCAGGTCCGGTACCTCGACGCCGCCGGGTCGAAGGTCGTCGTCGTCCGCGGCTGGGAGGAGACCGACCGCGTCGTCGAGGTCCGCAGCCCCGGGGGCACCCTCGTGCGCACGCTGCACACCCCCCGCCGCGGCACCCTGGACGCGCCGAGCATCATCAGCACCCCCGACGGCTCGAAGGTCGTGCTCAACCGCTCCGGCCGTCAGCGCAGCGTCGACGCGAGGACCGGCGCCACCATCAGCACGCTCTCCGGCCGCACGGGCTACTCGGCGTGCGCCCCGACCCGCTGGTGGGGCACGAGCGGGCTCGTCGCGACGTGCTCGGTGACGAGCGGGTCGCTCCGGGGCACCGAGCAGGTGCTGCGCGTCCCCTTCGTCGGCACCTCCTCGCGGGTCACGACGACGGCGGGCGGCATGGGCATCGGATGGATGGACGCCTGGGCCCACCCGAAGGGGACGGTCGCGCTGAGCATCAACGGCTGCGGCCCCGCCACCGCCCACCGCCTCACCGCGGGCGAGCCGGAGATCGCGCTCGGCGTCCCGAGCGACCACACCGAGGTCCAGACGGTCGTCGGCGACGGCCTGTACCACCTCGCCAGCGGGGCCAGCTGTGGCGGCCCCGGCACCGTCCGCCTCGCCCGCCACGACCTGTCGACCGGCCGCAACACGACGGTCCTCGGTGGCGGCACCGTGAGCAGCGTCGCCGTCGTCGACATGTACCAGTGACACGAGGCGAAGGGGGACCCGGCCGCATGCAGTCGGGTCCCCCTTCGCCGTCGCCGGGTGCCCTGACGGCGGGTCGTGCCACGATGGGCCGGTGAGCGAAGAGCAGACCAAGCCCGAGAACCGCGCCCGCCCGACCACCGATGAGTTCCGCACCTTCGTCGCGCAGGGCTGGGCCCCGCGCTCGACGCAGCTGCCAGAGCTGACCGAGGCGGCCCGCCGCGCCGCCGTGCGCCGCGACGAGCTGTCGGCCGCCTTCCCCGGCGACCGCCTCGTCATCCCCGCCGGTGGTCTGAAGGTCCGCTCCAACGACAGCGACTACGTCTTCCGCCCGCACACCGCCTTCGCCTACCTCACCGGTCTCGGTGCGGACCGCGAGCCCGACGCGGTGCTCGTCATGGAGCCGACGGAGCAGGGCGGGCACGAGGCCGTCCTGTACTTCCGTCCGCTGGCCGGCCGCGACACCGAGGAGTTCTTCGGCGACTCGCGCTACGGCGAGTTCTGGGTCGGTGCCCGGCCGAGCATCGAGGACGTCGAGGCCGAGCTGGGCCTCACCGGTGCGCACGTCGACGGCTTCGCCGACGCGGTCGGCAAGGACGCGGGCGCCGTCACCGTGCGTGTCGTGCGCGACGCCGAGGCCAGCCTCACCGCGCGCGTCGACGAGCTGCGCACCCAGAACGGCGCGCAGCCCGAGGCCCTCACCGCCGCCGACGACGAGCTCGCCCACCGCGTCTCGACGATGCGCATGGTCAAGGACGACTGGGAGCTCGGCCAGATGCAGGACGCCGTCGACGCGACCCGCGTCGGCTTCGACGCCGTCATCGCCGAGCTGCCGACCGTCGCCGAGCGCGGCCGCGGCGAGCGCTGGGTCGAGGGCGTCTTCGGCCTCCACGCCCGCCACCAGGGCAACGGCGTCGGCTACGACTCGATCTGCGCCGCCGGCGACCACGCCAACACCCTGCACTGGATCAAGAACACCGGCGACATCGCCCCCGACGAGCTGCTCCTGCTCGACGCCGGGGTCGAGGTCGACAGCCTCTTCACCGCCGACGTCACCCGCACCCTGCCGATCAACGGCACCTTCACCGACGCGCAGCGCGAGGTCTACGACGCCGTGTGCGACGCGCAGCAGGCCGGCATCGACGCGATCCGCCCGGGCGCGAAGTTCTCCGACGTCCACGCCGCCGCCATCCGGGTCATCGCCGAGCGCCTCCACGGCTGGGGCCTGCTCCCCGAGGGCGTCTCCGTCGAGGACACCCTCGACACCGAGCACGGCCAGTACCACCGCCGCTGGATGGTGCACGGCACGAGCCACCACCTCGGTCTCGACGTCCACGACTGCGCGCTCGCCACCCGCGCCGAGTACATGGACGCCGAGCTCGCTCCCGGCATGGTCCTCACCGTCGAGCCCGGCCTGTACTTCAAGGCCGACGACCTCCTCGTCCCGGAGCGCTTCCGCGGCATCGGGGTGCGCATCGAGGACGACGTCGTCGTCACCCAGGACGGCTCGCGCAACCTCACCGGCGAGTGGCCGCACACCTCCGCGGAGGTCGAGGCGTGGATCGCCGAGGTGCAGGGGCGCTGACCGGCACGGCCGACAGGGCCCGGCTGCGCCGGGTCGTCCTCGTCGTCGCCGGGCTCAACCTCGCGTACTTCGTCGTCGAGGCCGCGGTCGCCCTTGCGGCGGGGTCGGTGGCGCTGCTCGCCGACAGCGTCGACTTCCTCGAGGACGCGTCGATCAACCTGCTCGTCGCGCTGGCGCTGGGCTGGCCGCTGGCCCGCCGAGCGGCAGCGGGCAAGGCGATGGCGGCGGTCATCCTCGTCCCCGCGCTGGTCGCGGGGTGGCAGGCCGTGCAGCGCGTCGGCGACCCCG
Organism: Janibacter melonis; assembly: GCF_020567375.1. Taxonomy (GTDB): domain Bacteria; phylum Actinomycetota; class Actinomycetes; order Actinomycetales; family Dermatophilaceae; genus Marihabitans; species Marihabitans melonis. The sequence continues at coordinate 1,068,794 of NZ_JAJBZM010000001.1, forward strand.
TCGCGCCGGACGCGGGCCCGGTCGTCCTCGCCTCGCTCGGCGCCGTGGTCGTCAACGGGGTGTCCGCGTGGCTCCTGCTCTCGTGGCGCAGCCACGGGGGCTCGCTGAGCCGGGCGGCTTTCCTGTCCGCGCGCAACGACGTCCTCGTCAACCTCGCGATCATCGCGATGGCAGCGCTCACCGTCGCGACGGGCTCCGGCGTGCCGGACCTCGTCCTCGGCTGCGCGATCATCGCGCTGGCCCTGCACGCCGCCCACGAGGTGTGGGAGGCCAGCGAGGTCGAGCGTCTCGACGCGCGGGCGCTGGCCGGCGAGCCGATCGGCTAGCGGGTGAAGACCTCGAGCAGCAGCGCGTGCGTGATGACCGGGTCGCCGAGACGCTCCGCTCCCCCGCCGAGCGAGCCCTCGACGATCTCGCGCGGGCTGGGGAAGCTCTCCGGCAGCGCCGCGTTGTAGAGCCGGTGCTCCTCGAGCGACTCGACGGCCCGCTCCGCGTACCCGGTGACGTCGACGTAGTGCGTCGCCTCGGGCGAGGCGGCGAAGGCGATCATCCGCACGTGCCAGGGCTCGAGACCGTCGGCGGCCAGCTCGGGGTGGATCCACCTGTTGCCCGCGTCGGCGCAGGCGTCGATGACGGCCTGGCCCACGGCGCGGTGGTCGGCCTGGTTGAGCTGACCGGGGCCGAAGACCTCGTACCGGTTGAGGCTGACGACGAGATCGGGCCGGGTCCGACGGATCTGCTCGGCGACGAGCCGGCGAAGGGGGATCCCGTACTCGATCGTGCCGTCGGCGAGATCGGCGAACTCGACCCGGTCGACGCCGACGACCGCGGCGCTCGCACGCTCCTCGTCGGCGCGCGCCGGAGCCGCGTCGACCGGGTCCATGCCCTCGATCCCCGCCTCGCCGCGGGTGAGCAGGTAGTACGAGACGTCCTTGCCGTCGTCGGTCCAGCGGGCGACCGCGGCGCTCGTGCCGTACTCGATGTCGTCGGGGTGGGCGACGACGCACAGGACCGTCTCGATCCCGTCCTCGTCCAGGGGCTGCAGCTCGCTCATGCCGCCAGCGTAGGGATCCCGCTCGTCCAGCGAGCCGCTATCGGGCGGATGACCCGGCACCGGCGAGCAGCGGGCGCAGCCGGCGCAGCCCGCGCTCCAGATGGGGGGAGCCGAGCCCGATGACGAGCCCGTGCCGGGGCAGGTCGGCGCTGACGACAAGACCTCCCGGGTCCGCCCAGTAGTCACCCATGCCGGCGACGAGCACCCCGGCCCGGGCCGCGGCGTCGACGACGGCGTGCTCGCGCTCGGCGTCGGCGCCGAGCAGCTCGACGACCCCGTGCAGACCGCCGTCCATAGGACGCAGCCGCGCCTCGGGCAGGTCCGACAGGGCAGCGACGGCGAGATCGCGTCGCGCCCGGTAGCGGCGCCGCATCCTCCCGGTGCGCCGCCGCAGGGCCCCGGCGTCGAGGTACTGAGCGAGCGCGTCCTGGACCGTGGCGGGCACCGGCGAGCCGAGGTCGCCGCGCAGCGCGAGGACGTCCGGGCGCAGCCCGTCGGGCACGAGGGCGTGACCGATCCCGATGCCGGGGGCGAGGACCTTCGCGAACGACCCGAGGGTGACGACCACGCCGTCGTCCTCGCCCCCTCGCCGGTCGAGAGCGGCCAGCGCCGGCACGGGTTCGCCCGTGAAGCGCAGCTCGCCGTCGTAGTCGTCCTCGACGACGACGGCCCCGTGCGCCCGCGCCCAGCCCACGAGCGCGAGCCGGCGGGCGACGGGCATCGCGCCGCCGAGGGGGTACTGGTGGCCGGGTGTCACGAGGACGACGTCGGCCGCCGGCTCGTGGTCGAGCAGCTCGACGGACAGCCCGTCGCCGTCGACGGGCACCGGTCGGACCTCGTGCCCGAGGGCGGCGACGACCCGACGCAGCGCCGGGTACCCGGGGTCCTCGACGACGACGCGAAGGGGGCGTCCCGCCCGCCGGGAGAGGGTCGTGAGGACGAGCTGCAGGCCCTCCCGGACCCCGGCGGTGACGACGACCGCATCGGGGTCGACTGCCGTCCCCCGGGCGACTCGGACGTGCTCCGCGAGCGCGGCGCGCAGCGCGGGCGAGCCCTGCGGCGGGTGCTGGGCGCCCGCCCCGGCGGCGGCCTCGCGCCAGGCCGCCCGCCACGTCGGGTCGACGATGCCGCTGACGTCCGGCTGCCCCGGCCGCAGGTCCGCGACGGGTGCGGCCGCCCGATGCCCCGACCCGGGCGAGGTGGTCGGGGTCGGCCGGGTCGCCCGACCGGGCACCGGGTGGTCGGCGAGCCCGGGGTCGACCCGGGTCGCTCCCTGGTCCGCGACGAGCCAGCCCTCGCCGTGCAGCTGGTCGAAGGCGGCGACGACCGTGCCCCGCGAGACCCCGACCCGCTCGGCGAGCGTGCGGGTCGAGGGCAGCACGTCCCCGCCGCGCAGCGCACCCGACTCGATGGCGCGTCGGACCCCGTCGGCGATCTGGACGACGAGCGAGGTGCCGGCACCGCGGTCGACGACGAGCGGCAGGTCGACGTCGTGGGGATGCCTCACCCCGCCCACGCTACTCGAAGTGGTCTATCTCAGATCCGTCGTTCTGGATCTTCTCGCTGGACCACTTCGCGACGCACGCTGTCGGCATGAGCACGCAGACCCCCCTTCGTCCGACCGACCCGACCACCCCGAGCGCCGACGGGCCCCGCGCCGGCACCGACCTCGTCAAGCGCGGTCTGGCCGAGATGCTCAAGGGCGGCGTCATCATGGACGTCGTCACCGCCGAGCAGGCCCGTATCGCCGAGGACGCCGGTGCCGTGGCCGTCATGGCCCTCGAGCGCGTCCCCGCCGACATCCGCGCGCAGGGCGGCGTCGCGCGCATGTCCGACCCCGACCTCATCTCCGAGATCGTCGACTCGGTCTCGATCCCCGTCATGGCCAAGGCCCGGATCGGTCACAGCGTCGAGGCGCAGGTCCTGCAGCACCTCGGGGTCGACTACGTCGACGAGTCCGAGGTCCTCTCCCCGGCCGACTACACGCACCACATCGACAAGCACGCCTTCGAGGTCCCCTTCGTCTGCGGCGCGACGAATCTCGGCGAGGCGCTGCGTCGCATCGCCGAGGGCGCCGCGATGATCCGCTCGAAGGGGGAGGCCGGCACCGGCGACGTCTCCGAGGCCGTGCGGCACATCCGCACGATCCGCTCCGAGATCGCCCAGCTGCAGGCGCTCCATGCGAGCGCCCCCGAGGAGCTCTACACCCGGGCCAAGGAGCTCGCCGCGCCGATCCAGCTCGTCACCGAGGTGGCCCGCACCGGCCGGCTGCCCGTCGTGATGTTCACCGCCGGCGGCGTCGCGACGCCGGCCGACGCGGCGATGCTGCGCCAGATGGGCGCCGAGGGCGTCTTCGTCGGCAGCGGGATCTTCCTCTCGGGCAACCCGGCCGCCCGCGCCGAGGCGATCGTGCGCGCGACGACCTTCTACGACGACGTCGAGGCGATCACGGCCGCGTCGCGCGGGCTCGGCGAGGCGATGGTCGGCATCAGCGTCGCCGACATCCCGGCGCCGCACCGCCTCGCCGACCGCGGCTGGTGAGCGCGGCCCGGGTCGGCGTCCTCGCCCTGCAGGGCGGGGTCGCCGAGCACGAGCGGATGCTGGCCGGTCTCGGCGCGACGCCGGTCCCGGTCCGCTCCCCCGCGCACGTCGTCGGGCTCGACGCCCTCGTGATCCCCGGCGGAGAGTCCTCGGTGCTCGACCGTCTCGTCGACGTCGCGGGCCTGCGCGAGCCGCTGGTCGAGGCGGTCGGCCACGGGCTGCCCACCCTCGGCACGTGCGCCGGGCTCGTCCTGCTCGCCGCGAGGGTCGAGAACCCCGCCCCCGGCCAGCGCAGCCTCGGCGTCCTCGACGTCACCGTGCGCCGCAACGCCTTCGGGCGCCAGGTCGACTCCGTCGAGACGTGGGCGAGCTGGCGGGTGCCGGGCGGCCCCGACCGCATCCGGGCCGCCGCGATCCGCGCCCCCGAGGTGCTCGACGTCGGTCCGGGTGTCGAGGTCGTCTCGACGATGGCTGTCGACGGCGTCGACCGCGTCGTCGGCGTGCGCTGCGGCGCGGTGCTCGCGATCTCGCTGCACCCCGAGCTCACCGGCGACACCACCGCCCACGAGACCCTCCTCGCGCAGATCCGCTCGGACGCCCCAGCCCCCGCCCTCACCCGCTGACCCGCCCCCTCCCCCTTCGCCGAGGTATGGAGATCGGTCGCCGGAGGCTCGCTCTGACGACGGATTGCCATACCTCAGCGAAGGGGGGTCAGGGCTGGGCGAAGGGGGGTCAGGGCTGGGTGGTCGTCCGGCGCAGCAGGGCGACGACCTCGTCCGAGACGTCGGCCTCGAGCGCGCCGTTGCTCACGACCCCGCCGGGGCCGCACGCGCCGGTCGTGACGTCGAGGACGACCGGGGCTCCCCGCTCGTAGCGCGCCTCGACCTGCCAGCGGTCGGCGGTGTCGTCGACGCACAGCAGGTCGCCCGACGCCGCACGGGTGTGCAGCGCCCTGAGCGCCGCGAGCAGGCGTGGGCGGTCGGCCCGCAGGACCGCGAAGGTCCCGCTGCTCGGGCCCGGTACGTCGGAGTCGACCCGGCAGACCCACATCACCTCCGGCTCCCCCGGCACGAGCTCTCGCTCCACCCCGGCCCGCCCGACCGGTTGCGACCCACCGCACACCGGCCGCTCGCCCTGCGTCGGCACGACCCAGCCGCCGTCGGCGACGGCCTTGGCGACCTGCTGGCCGACGCCGCCACCGGCGCTGAAGTCGCCGTTCGAGCTGAGGACGCACGCGTTGACCTCGTCGGTCGCCGACACCCACACCGTGCCGGTCGGGTACCCGAGCCCCAGGAGCTGGCGGGTGTTGGGGCCGTCCATCAAGGTGCACGCGTCGATCTGCTGGGCCCGTGGCGCACCGGTCAGATCTGCGGCCATCTGCTCCAGGCCCTCGGTGAGCACGACCTGCTCCGTGAGCGGTCGCGGTGGTGCCGCTGGGGCAGAGCTGTGCCCGGCGTCGTAGCGGCACACCAGGGCCCGGGTCGGGGTCTGCGCCGGTGCGAGGGCATCACCCGGGTCGAAGCCGTCCGGCGCGTCGTACGTCGGGACGACAGGGCGGTCCTCGGTCCCGTCGTAACGGGCGGGGCAGCTCAGCAGAGCGGGCGGCGGGGGTGTCGCCACGGGCGCGCCGTCACCGGCGCGGGCCGCCGCGGCGGTCGTCCCGGCGAGACCGGCGGCGAGCAGGCCGCCCACGACGAGGGCGATGGTCGGACGAGGAGATGCCATGACGGCTCCTGACGGCGGGGGTGGTCCCCCTTCGACGCCGTCGGCGCGCGTCTGGTTCCCCCGGGTGCGTCAGGCGCGCGGGTGGTCGCGCGTCTCGCGCGCCGCGCGGGCCGCCGCGGCGCGGTCGGCCTCCTCGCGCATGATGCGGGCCTTCTCGACGGCGGCCCGCATCGGGTCGTGCTCGGCGAGCAGCTCGCGCGCCTGCTGCACGTGCCGGTGCTCGACGAGGACCTCGTACCGGGTCGCGACGACCTGGCTCACCGAGGTGAAGTCGCGCTGCCCGCCGGTCGCCTTGTAGCCCAGCCAGCCCCACACGAGCCCGAAGAAGGCACCGATGATCATCGTCGAGAGCATCCGCACGAGGAACTGCTCGCCGCCCTCGAAGACCGCGAAGACGAGGCCGACGAAGACACCGATCCACACGCCCGAGAGCGCCCCGCCGAGCAGCACGCGCCCGGTCGTGAGGCGTCCGGTGACGCGCTCGATCTGCTTGAGGTCGGTCCCGACGATCATGACGTCCTGCACGGGGAACTCACGGTCGGCGAGGAAGTCGACCGCCTGCTGCGCCTCGGGGTACGCGTCGTACGTGCCGAGCGACTGGGGGAACTCCAGGTGCAGGATCTGCTGACGGGCCGCGGTCAGCGGGGTCTGGCTCATGGCGCGATTGTCTCACCGTCCGCTGGACGAGGGCTGTGAGGGCCGCGCCCCGGTCACCCGACCGGGGCACGGCCCGTCGCCGGGGTCAGCGCAGGGTGACGAAGGGGGCGAGGAAGACCCGGGCGGGCGCGGTGTCGAGGCGGTAGACGACGTTCGTCGCCTTGCACGGCACGTCACCGGTGATCGTCGTCCCGGCGAGGACCTGCCGCCCGTCGACGGTGACGAAGTTCGGGCCGCCGCTGTCGCCGTAGCAGGCACCGCCGTACCCCTTCGACTCGTTGATCGACAGGCGCACCCAGCTCTTCGTCAGGGCGTTGAAGCCCTCGCTCGCCTTGAGCCGCACGCCGCCACCGGGGTGCGTGTGACCGCCGGGGCCGTTCTGCGCCTCGGCGGTGCCGTAGCCGACGACCGTCCACGGCGCGCGCGCCAGCGTCGTCCCGCCGACCCGGTCGAGCTGACCCGCGGTCGGGAGCGTCGCCGGGGTGAAGTCCCAGACGTCCGCCGGGGTGACGTCGCGCCCGGCGAAGTCGACGACGGCGATGTCGGCGGTGTCGCTCGCCGGGCCGGGGTAGCGCGCGTCCTGGTGCGGGTCGCCCTCGACGACCCAGCCGTTGGCGAGGAAGAGATCGGCCTGCGCGCTCGGCGAGAGGTCGGCGTGCTCGTCGAGCAGGCTCTGCACGTCCTCCTCGAGCGAGACGAAGGTCCGGGTGCCCGCCGGGGAGCCGTCGGTGCAGTGCGCCGCCGTGAGGAAGGTGTCGTCGTCGACCATCGTCCCGCTGCACCGCCAGTCGAAGCGGTCGGGCACGCCGTCACCGGTCGTGTCCCACAGCGCGAGGTAGGCGCCGACCTCGGTGCGCTCCGGCGCGGGCTGGGCGTTGTAGGTGTTGATCGCGGCGGCCGGCGAGGCGGCGAGCAGGGTCACCGCACCGGCGGCGGCGACGAAGGTGGAGCGCTTCATGGGTGTCCTCTCGAGGGGCGGGCCGAGCGACCCGGCTGGCAGGAGGGTAGACCCCCCGCTCACCCCTTCGCGGGGTAGTCCTTGAGGATCGAGCGGCCGATGATCATCTTCTGGATCTCGGCGGTGCCCTCGCCGATGAGGAGCATCGGGGCCTCGCGGTACAGGCGCTCGATCTCGTACTCCTTGGAGTAGCCGTACCCGCCGTGGATGCGGAAGGACTGGCCCACGACGTCGGCGCAGTACTCCGCGGCCATGTACTTTGCGATCCCCGCCTCGAGGTCGTTGCGCTCGCCCTTGTCCTTCAGCCGCGCCGCCTTGACCATGAGCTGGTGGGCGGCCTCGACCTTGGCGGCCATGTCGGCGATGCGGAAGAGGATCGCCTGATGGTCGACGATCTTCTTGCCGAAGGTCTCGCGCTGCTGCGCGTACGCCACCCCCAGCTCGAAGGCCCGCATCGCCAGCCCGCACGCCCGGGCCGCGACGTTGACCCGGCCCACCTCGACCCCGTCCATCATCTGGTAGAAGCCCCGACCGGGCTCCCCGCCGAGGATCTGCGCGGTGCTCGTGCGGTGGCCGTCGAGGACGAGCTCGGTGGTGTCGACGCCCTTGTAGCCCATCTTCTCGATCTTGCCCGGCACCGTCACGCCCTGAGCCGTCTCGCCGAAGCCCTCGGTCTTGTCGACGAGGAAGGTCGTCATGTTCTTGTGCGCGCTGTCCGCGCCCAGGTCGGTCTTGACGAGCACCGCGACGAGGTTGGCGCTGCCGCCGTTGGTCAGCCACATCTTCTGACCCGTGATCGTCCAGTCGTCGGACTCTCCGTCCCGCACGGCCTTGGTCTTGATCCCCGCCACGTCCGAGCCCAGCCCCGGCTCGCTCATCGAGAAGGCCCCCCGGATCTCCCCGGTGGCCATCTTCGGCAGGTAGTGCTCCTTCTGCTCGGTCGTGCCGTGCTTGAGGATCATGTACGCCACGATGAAGTGGGTGTTGATGATCCCCGACACCGGCATCCAGCCCCGCGAGATCTCCTCCACGCACAGCGCGTACGTCAGCAGCGACTCACCCAGCCCGCCGTACTCCTCGGGGATCATCAGACCGAAGATCCCCATCTCCTTCATCTGGTCCACGATCCCCTGCGGGTACTCGTCCGCGTGCTCCAGCTGCTGGGCCACCGGGATGATCTGCTCGTCGACGAACTCACGCACCAGACCCAGCAGGTCGTGCTGCTCCTCGCTCAGGCCGTCGGTCGTCTGCAGTCGGGACATGATCGATGAGCCGCCTTCGCGTCTGGGGGGCGCGCCGGGGCGCGCGAGAACTCCTCGATCCTGCCTCAGCCCACCGTCGCGGGGACAGGCCCGCCGGGCGTGGGATGGGACACGCTGCGGGCCGCCCGCAGCCGGTAATTCGGTTGCCGGGCGAAGGGGTGCAGCGCTTCCCTGGACGGCATGGCTCACCAACCCTTCCACCTCCCCGCGCGGGAGGGACTCGCCCCGGCGGGCGCCTTCGCCGTCGACTCGGCGCCCGACGCCCCGCCCGAGGGCGAGCGCTGGACCTCGTGGGACCGTGCGAGCCACGGCCCCGGTCCGCTGCCCGAGTGGGTCGTCACCGACCTCGGCGCCGTCGACGCCGATCTCGGCGTGCTCAAGACCGGCAAGGAGGCCGACGTCCACCTCGTGCGGCGCTGGGTGCCCGGCACCGGTCGCGCGTGCCTCATGGCGGCCAAGCGCTACCGCAGCGCCGACCACCGCCTCTTCCACCGTGACTCCGGCTACCTCGAGGGTCGCCGGGTGCGCAAGAGCCGCGAGATGCGGGCGATGGCCCGCCGCACCGCCTTCGGCAAGGAGATGATCGCCGGCCAGTGGGCGATGGCGGAGTTCGCCACGCTCTCTCGGCTGTGGGCCGAGGGCCTGCCGGTCCCCTACCCCGTCCAGCTCGACGAGACCGAGATGCTCATGGAGCTCGTCGGCAGCGACGGCGCCGTGGCACCCCGCCTCGTCCAGCTGCGCCCCGGCCCCGACGAGCTCGCCGACCTCTTCGAGCAGCTGCGGGGCTTCATGCTCGACCTCGTCGAGCTCGGCTGGACCCACGGGGACCTCTCGCCGTACAACGTCCTCGTCCGCGACGGCGACCTCGTCATCATCGACTGGCCTCAGGTCGTCGACGTCGTCGGCAACCCGCGCGGCATGGACTTCCTCGACCGGGACCTGCGCACGATGTGCACGTGGTTCGTGCGCCGCGGTCTCGAGGTCGACGTCGAGGAGCTCGTCGGCGAGGTGTGCGCGGCAGCCTTCGGGTGAGATCCGTCAGCGCACGACGACGGTGCTGCCCACGGGCATGAGGTCCTGCGACCAGATGAGGTCCATCGCCGGGTCGCTCACCCGCGCGCACCCGTGCGACGCGGGCCAGCCGGGCACGGAGGCGGCGCCGTGGACGGCGATGCCGCCGTTGAAGTACCGCGGGCGGTAGAGCGTGCCGAGCTTCGCGACCTCCGACCCGTCGTAGACCCGCCCGACCGCGAAGGTCCCCGGCGGCGTCACCGCCACGGCGAGACCGTCGTAGGAGCTCTCGTAGGTCTCGCCCGAGCCGGTGCTCGTGCTGATCGCCCAGCGCGCGCTGCCGTCGCGCACGACGTAGAGCAGCTGGCGCTCGAGGTCGATCTCGACGCGGTCCGGCGCGCCCGCCCCGACCGTCGGCCGGGTCCCGTCGGCCACGGCGCGCAGCGTGCGCGGCCCGGCGACGCCGTCGCGGTCCAGGCCCGCCTGCTTCTGCAGCGCGAGGACCGCCTGCTCGGTGAGACCGCCGTACGTGCCGTCGGCCGTGCCGCCCCAGTAGCCGAGCCGTGTGAGCGAGCGCTGCAGCGAGCGGACCCGTGGTCCGGAGTCACCCGGGCGAAGGGAGGTGTCCCGCGGCGTCGCCGACGGCGAGGGCGCCGAGGTGCTCGACGACGGGCTGCTGGACGGCGTGCTGCTCGAGGAGCCCGTGCTGCTGGACGAGGTGCTGCTTGACGAGGTGTCGCTCGTCGACGTGCTGGTGGACGACGCGCTCGGCGCGGTCGTCGACCGGCCGGTGGAGGTCTGGCTCGCGGGCCCGCCCGCGTCGCTCGTGCCGCCCCCGGCGCAGGCCCCCAGCCCGAGCACGAGACCGGCGACGAGCGCTGCCGACCCGGTCGCGCGACGGCGCTCCCCCTTCGCCCTGCCGACCATCACCATCACCTGTCCTGACCGCCCGAGGGCGAGAAGCTGGTGTGGCGGCGCCCCCTGCGCGCCGCCACACCCCTAGGACGCGGCGACCCCGACGACGGTTGCCCTCGAGCGCCCTTCGTGACCTGCTCGTGACCTGCGGGCAGACCACGGGCCGCGCACCCGGTGAGGTGCGCGGCCCGTGGTGGCGGACGAGAGGGGTCAGTAGACCCAGACGCGGCTGCCGATCGGGGCGAGGTTCGCCGACCAGATGTAGTCGATCGCCTTGTTGTCCAGGCGGGCGCAGCCGTGGCTGGCCGGGTAGCCGGGGATCGAGGGCGAGCCGTGGATCGCGATGCCGCCGTTGAAGTACCGCGGGCGCCACAGGTTGCCCAGGGGCGCACGACGCATGCCGTCGATGGCCCGCTGGAAGGCGAAGCGCCCGCTCGGGGTCGTCGCGTAGAGGTAGCGCCCCGAGGCCGAGGACCAGTAGCGCTCGCCGTTGCCGGTCGAGGTGTTGAAGACCCACTTCACCTTGCCGGCGCGCACGAAGAGGATGACCTGGCGGCCCTTGTTGATCTCCATGATGTTGCCGCTCCTCGTCCGCGAGACGGGGCGGTAGATCGTGTCGACGGCCTTCCACGTGTTCGGGCCGCAGACCCCGTCGCGGGAGAGCCCACGCATCTTCTGCAGCGCCATGACGGCCTGCTGGGTGCTGCTGTCGTAGACGCCGTTGGCGCCCTTGCACCAGTAGCCGTTGGCCCGCAGCTTGGTCTGCAGCGACTTCACCTGCCAGCCGCGCGAGCCGAGCTTGAGGGTCGGGCGCGAGGCGGCACCGGCCACCGAGGGCGCGGCGAGCGCGGTCGCGCCGACGGCGACGGTGGCCGCCCCGAGACGCAGGACGGTGCGGCGGTCGGACCGGGCGGTCTCGACCGGCGCGACCTCGAGCGGTGCGATCTCGAGCGGTGCGATGTCGACGCGGGTGGTGCCGACGGCGTGACGAGGCTGATAACGAGACATGTGTACGTGCTCCCCTGGACTGATCGGTGCCGGCACCCGATGTGGTGCCCCCCTGCTTCGACGACGCACCGGCCCGTCCGGTTGTCTCGAGCCGCTGACAATCTACTGCGACCTGTCAACACCCGCGAGCACTCGTCCCCAGGCGCGCCGGGACGGACGCGGCGTCCGTGACCTCAGCCGCGGGCGGAGATCACCTCGTGGGTCGCGAGCACCCGCTGCGCGACGTCGACGTGCAGCTGCTCGACCATCTTGCCGCCGTAGGTGACGACGCCGCTGCCGGCGCCCTCCTCCCAGGCCGCGAGGACCCCCTTCGCGTCCTCGACGGCCTCGGCCGACGGGGCGAAGACCTCGTTGCACACCTCGACCTGGCCGGGGTGGATGAGGGTCTTGCCGTCGAAGCCGAGGTCGCGGCCCTGCTCGCACTCCGCGCGGAAGCCCTCGACGTCGCGCACGTCGTTGTACACGCCGTCGAGGATCGCGACGCCCGCCTCGCGGGCCGCGAGGAGCGACCACGACAGAGCGGTGAGCAGCGGGGCACGGCCCGGCACGTGGTCGGCCTGCAGCTCCTTGACGAGGTCGTTGCTGCCGATGACGAGGGCGGCGAGGCGGTCCGAGGCACGGGCGATCTCGCGCACGTCGAGCACCGCGGTCGGCGTCTCGACCATCGCCCACAGCCGCGTGCTCTCCGGCGCCCCGGCGGCCTCGAGGGCGACGACGAGCCGGCGGACCTCGTCGGCGCTGCTCACCTTCGGCACGACGACACCGGCCGGACCTGCCTGGGCGACCGCGTCCATGTCGTCGTCGTGCCACTGAGTCCCGATCGCGTTGACGCGGATCGTCAGCTCGCGCTCGCCGTACTCGCCCGAGGCGACGGCGGCGCACGCCGCGTCGCGGGCGGCGGGCTTGTCGGCCGGTGCGACGGCGTCCTCGAGGTCGAGGATGAGGGCGTCGACGGGCAGGGTCTTGGCCTTCTCGAGGGCCCGGGCGTTGCTGCTCGGCATGTAGAGCACCGAGCGGCGGGGGGTGTAGGCGAGCTCGCTCATCGCTCAGGCCTCCTGCGTCGCGTAGAGCTCGGCGAGCTCGGGGTCGCCGGCGGAGAGGCGGTCGGCGAGCTCGAGGATGACGAGGCACTGCTTGAGGCTCGCGTCGTCCTCCATCTTGCCGTCGAGCATCACCGCGCCCGTGCCGTCGCCCATCGCCTCCTTGACGCGGCGCGCGTGCGCGACGTCCTCGGCGGAGGGGCTGAAGACGCGCTTGGCGATGTCGACCTGGACCGGGTGCAGCGACCACGCGCCGACGCAGCCGAGGAGGAAGGCGTTGCGGAACTGGTCCTCGCACGCGACGACGTCCTTGATGTCGCCGAAGGGGCCGTAGTACGGGAAGATCCCGTGCATCGCGCAGGCGTCGACCATCCGCGCGATCGTGTAGTGCCACAGGTCCTGCTGGTGGACCGAGCGCGGCGCGGTCACGGGGTCGACCCCCTCACCGAGGTCGCGAGAGGGGTCCTCGCGCACGAGGTAGCCGGGGTGGCCGCCGCCGACGCGCGTCGTCTTCATCCGCCGGTCCGCGGCGAGGTCGGCCGGGCCGAGGCTGATGCCCTGCATGCGCGGGCTCGCCCCGCAGATCTCCTCGACGTTGGCCATGCCGCGCGCGGTCTCGAGGATCGCGTGGACGAGGATCGGGCGGGTCAGACCGGCCTTGGCCTCGAGCTGGGCGAGCAGGCGGTCGACGTAGTGGATGTCCTCGGCGCCCTGGACCTTCGGGACCATGACGACGTCGAGCTTGTCGCCGATCTGCGTCACGAGGGTCGTGAGGTCGTCGAGGGCCCACGGGCTGTCGAGGCTGTTGATCCGCGTCCACAGCTGGGTGTGCTCGCCCAGGTCGGTCGCGCGGGCGATGTCGACCAGGCCCTGGCGGGCGGCCTCTTTCGACTCCGCCTTGACCGCGTCCTCGAGGTTGCCGAGCAGGACGTCGACGGTGCCGACCATGCCGGGGACCTTCGCCGCCATCTTCGGGTTGCTCGGGTCGAAGAAGTGGATCATCCGGCTGGGTCGGGCGGGGACCTCGCGGACCGGGGCGGGCGCCCCGACGGCGAGCGGGGCGAAGAAGTCCTTGGCGCTGCGCATGACGGGGTGCAGGTCCTTTCCGAAGGGGGCAGGGCGAGTCGGTCGCGAACGTACCAGCGTGCGCCCCGGCCCGGTTATGACGCACGACACCCGCCCTCCTGCGAGGATCGGGCCCATGGTCAACCTCAGCGCGGTGACGAGCGAGGCGCTCTCGAAGTCGGACCTGCTGTGGCTGCGCACCCCCGAGCGCGAGCGCGCGACGTGGTTCGCCGTCGTCGGCGCGGGCACCGACCTGCCCGAGGGCTCAGTCCTGCTCGTGAGCGGCGGGGGCGAGCCCGACCTCGGGGCGCTCCCCGACCCGGTCGAGCTCGTCCTGCGCTCGAAGGGGGACGGCCGCCGCCTGCTCGTCCTGCAGGCCCGGGCGCTCGCCCTCGACCCGGCCGACGAGCGCTGGCAGCCCGCCGCCGAGACCGCCCTGGCCGCCCGGCTCAACGCCTCCGACGGCACCCTCGAGCGCTGGCGCGAGGGCGCGACGCTGTGGCTGCTCTCCCCCTTCGGCCAGCCCCTCGACTCCCCGGCGGCCGCGCCCTCGACCGAGCTCGTCGCGGCCCCCGTGCGTCCGAGCGCCGCCGCCCCTCAGGTCCGTCGACCCTGGCACCTCGGGGGTCGGCGCACCCGTCGTCGCTGAGGCTCGACGGCGGCTCGGCCGCACGACGGGTCGGCCACTACTGTGGTCGGCGTGAGTGCCTCGTCCCGCTTCTTCGTCGCCCGGCTGGCGAGCCTCAACGTCTTCGACCCGCTCGGCGACCAGGTGGGCCGGGTGCGCGACGTCGTCGTCACCTTCAGCTCCGGTCGCCGCCCGCGCGTCATCGGCCTCGTCGTCGAGGTCCCCGGTGCCCGCCGCGTCTTCGTCCCGATGACCCGGGTCACCTCCGTCGAGGGCGGGCAGGTCATCACGACCGGGCTGGTCAACATGCGCCGCTTCGAGCAGCGCGCCAACGAGACCCTCGTGCTCGCCGAGCTCCTCGAGCGCACCGTGAGCGTGCGCACCGACGACGGCCCGGTCGAGGCGACGGTCGAGGACATCGGCGTCGAGCAGGCGAGCAACCGCGACTGGATGGTCACCCGCGTCTTCGTGCGCGCCGGCCGACGCAGCACGCGGGGGCTGCTCACCCGACGCCGCGGCGAGACCTTCACCGTCCCCTTCGAGGACGTCACCGGGCTGCACACGAGCGACGCCGACCAGTCGGCCGCGAAGTTCCTCGAGCAGTTCGAGGACTCCAAGCCCGCCGACCTCGCCGAGGTCGTCACCGACCTCACCCCGAAGCGGCGCGCCGAGGTCGTCGCCGCCCTCGACGACGAGCGCCTCGCCGACGTGCTCCAGGAGCTCGACGAGGAGGAGCAGTCCGAGATCATCGGCACCCTCAAGCAGTCGCGTGCCGCCGACGTCCTCGAGGCGATGGACCCCGACGACGCCGCCGACCTGCTCTCCGCCCTCGCGCCCGAGCGCGCCGAGGGGCTGCTGCAGCTCATGCGGCCCGACGACGCCGCCCCCCTGCGCCGGCTGCTCACCTACGAGGAGAACACCGCGGGCGGTCTCATGACGACCGAGCCGGTCGTCCTCGGCCCCGACGACTCCGTCGCCGAGGCGCTGGCCGTCGTGCGCCGCGAGGAGATCGCCGCCGGCCTGGCCGCGACCGCCTACGTCTGCCGCCCGCCGCACGAGACGCCGACCGGCAAGTACCTCGGCATGCTCCACATCCAGCGCCTGCTGCGCGAGCCCCCGCACGCCTCGGTCGGGTCCTTCCTCGACACCGGAGTCGACCCGCTGCGCGCCGACGCGCCGCTCGGCCAGGTGACGCGCACCCTCGCGACGTACAACCTCATCTCGGTGCCCGTCGTCGACGACCAGCAGCGTCTCATCGGCGTCATCACCGTCGACGACGTGCTCGACCACATCCTCCCCGAGGACTGGCGCGACGAGCGGCACGAGGTGACCGATGGCTGAGCGCGACGGCAAGCCCCGTCAGCGGCGTCCCGACGCCCGCTCCGACGTGCGCGTCGACCAGCCGCGCGAGCTGAGCCGGCGCACCCTGCGGCGCCCCTCGAACCTCAGCACCGAGTCCTTCGGCGTGCTCTCGGAGAAGTTCGCCCGCTTCATGGGCACCCCGACCTTCCTGCTGTGGATGTCGGTCTTCGTCGTCGCCTGGCTCGCGTGGAACACCTTCGTGCCCGAGGCGGCGCAGTTCGACCCGCGCTCGCTCAACTACACGCTGCTCACGCTCATCCTCTCGCTGCAGGCCAGCTATGCCGCGCCGCTCATCCTCCTCGCGCAGAACAGGCAGGACGACCGCGACCGCGTCGCGCTCGAGCAGGACCGCGTGCAGGCCGAGCGGGCGCTCGCCGACACCGAGTACCTCACCCGCGAGGTCGCGGCCCTGCGGATCGCGCTGCGCGACGCCGCGACGCGAGACTTCGTGCGCAGCGAGCTGCGCTCGCTGCTCGAGGAGATGGAGGAGAAGGGTCTCGAGGTGCGTCTGCGCGAGCAGGCGGAGGGCCCCGCCCCGAAGGGGTGAGCTCGCTCCCCCTTCGCCCCGGACGCCGGAGGCGATGACAGCGGTGTCGCCGACGGCGCCTAGCATGGAGCAATGCCCTCGACCCACCCCACGATCACCGACGAGATGCTCCGCGAGGCGTTGAGCACCGTCATCGACCCCGAGATCCGCAAGCCGGTCACCGAGCTCGGCATGGTCGAGTCCGCCGAGGTCGACGCCTCCGGGCACGTCGCCGTGACGATCCTGCTCACCGTCTCCGGGTGCCCGATGAAGGACACCCTGACGACCGACACCGAGCGCGCCCTGCGCGGTGTCGAGGGCGTCACCGACGTCACCGTCACGCTCGGCGTCATGTCCGACGAGCAGCGCGCCGAGCTGCGCCAGATGCTGCGCGGCGGCACGGCCGAGCGCGAGATCCCCTTCGCCAAGGCCGGCTCGCTCACCCGCGTGTACGCCATCGCCTCGGGCAAGGGCGGCGTCGGCAAGTCCTCGATCACCGCCAACCTCGCGGCCTCGCTCGCGCAGCAGGGCCTCAAGGTCGGGGTCGTCGACGCCGACATCTACGGCTTCTCGATCCCGCGCATGCTCGGCGTGACCCACCAGCCGACGCAGGTCGACGACATGATCCTGCCGCCCGTCGCGCACGACGTGAAGGTCATCTCGATCGGGATGTTCGTCCCCGGCAACCAGCCCGTCGTGTGGCGCGGCCCGATGCTCCACCGCGCGCTGCAGCAGTTCCTCGCCGACGTCTTCTGGGGCGACCTCGACGTCCTGCTCCTCGACCTGCCGCCCGGCACCGGCGACATCGCGATCTCCATCGCCCAGCTCATCCCGAGCAGCGAGATCCTCGTCGTCACCACCCCGCAGCAGGCGGCCGCCGAGGTCGCCGAGCGGGCCGGCTCGATCGCGATGCAGACCCACCAGCGCATCGTCGGCGTCGTCGAGAACATGTCGTGGCTCGAGCTGCCCGACGGCTCCCGCCAGGAGATCTTCGGCTCCGGTGGCGGCCAGTCCGTCGCCGACAGCCTCACCCGCACCGTCGGCGCCCCCGTGCCGCTGCTCGGGCAGATCCCCCTCGACGTCACCCTGCGCGAGGGCTCCGACGGCGGAACCCCCGTCGTCCTCGGCCACCCGGAGAGCGCGGCCGCGGTCGCGATCCGTGGCGTGGCGAAGGGGCTGGCCTCCCGCTCCCGCGGCCTCGCCGGCCGCTCGCTCGGGCTGAGCCCCACCGGGCGCTGACCCGCGCAGGGTCACCCACCGAGGTCACCCACGACGAGGGCCCCCGCCGCGCATGCGGTCGGGGGCCCTTCGTCATGACCGGGCGGGTCGGACCCAGGGTGGCAGGCGAGCTGCGTCAGGTCGCCTCGAGGTCGTAGGGCGTGCCCTCGAGGGGCTCCGGCGCGGCGTCGTCGTGGCGCACGTCCTCGTCGCGGTCACGACGCCGACGGGACAGCCCGTCGATGTCCGCGCGGGTGGAGGTGCCGATCTCGCGCACGTCGCGCACCGAGTCCTCGATCGGCTCGAGGAGCGCCTCGCGCACGATCCGCCGCGGGTCGTACTGGCGCGGGTCGTACTGACGCCAGTCGATGTCCTCGTACTCCGGGCCGAGCTGGTCCTGGAGCTGGCCCCGCGCGTCGTTGGCCATCCGGCGGGCGCCGACGACGAAGCGTGCCAGCTTTTGCGCGTACTCGGGCAGGCGGTCGGGTCCGAGGATCACCACCGCGAGCACGATGAGGATGATGAACTCCCAGCCGTTCATCGGCATGGCTCAGTCCTCCTCCGCGGCCTCGAGCGTCATGGTCAGCTGACGCTCCCTGCCGTCGCGCTGGACCGTCAGCTGCACCGTATCGCCCACGGCCTTGGCCCGGATGCGCACCACCAGCTGGTCGTTGTCGCTGACCCGTCGGCCGTCGATCTTCGTGATGACGTCGCCCGCCTCGACACCGGCCTTGTCGGCCGGCCCGTCGGGCACGACCGGCTCGGTGCCCTGGACGGCGTCGGGCAGCACGCGGGCGCCCTCGCCGGAGTACTGCGTGTCGAGGTGCACCCCGATGACGGGGTGCACGGCCTCACCGGTGCTGATGAGCTGGTCGACGGTGCGACGCACCTGGGTGCTCGGGATCGAGAAGCCGACGCCGATCGAGCCCGACGCCGAGTCGCGGGCACCCCCGGGGATCTGCGCGATGGCCGAGTTGACGCCGACGACCTCGCCACGGGCGTTGAGCAGCGGCCCGCCGGAGTTGCCGGGGTTGATCGCGGCGTCGGTCTGGATCGCGCTGATGTAGGACTGGTCGCCCTGCTCGCCCGCGGCGACGGGTCGCTCGAGCGCGCTGACGATGCCCGCGGTGACCGTGCTGTCGAGGCCGAGCGGCGAGCCGACGGCGACGACCTGGTCGCCGACGACGACGTCGTCGGAGTTGCCGACGGGCAGCGGCTTCAGGCCCTTGGGATCGACCTCGAGGACGGCGAGGTCGTAGCTGACGTCCCGGCCGACGAGCTCGGCGTCGCGCCGGGTGCCGTCGGCGAGCTCGACGACGATGGTGCCGTCGTCACCGGCGGCCGAGACGACGTGGTTGTTCGTCACGACGTGGCCCTTGCCGTCGTAGACCCAGCCCGAGCCCGTGCCCCCGCGGCCGGAGCTGCCGACGCGGATCGTCAGCACGCTCGGCACCGCGCGACCCGCGATGGCCGCGACCGAGCCCTCCGGGCGCTCGACGGGCGGGCCGTCGAGGGTGACGACGCCCGTCCCTGCCTGCTGGTCGGCCGCGAGGCCGCCGATGGCGCCACCGGCCGTGCCGGCGAGCAGCGCGGTCGCGGCGACCGCGGTCGCGGCACCGAGGAAGGAGACCTTGCGCCGTTCGCGCCGCGGCGCCGCGGCCACCGGGGCCGGGCCGGGCTGCGGGGCGCCTGCGGTCCACGTCGGGTAGCCCTGCTGCTGGGGCTGCCCGTAGCCGTGGCCCGCGGTTGCGGCGTAGGGGTCGTGCTGGGGCTGACCCGCGGAGGGGTCGTGCGGCGCCTGCGGCGCGGCGTACGGGTCGCCCTGGGGGTCGTGCTGTGAGGCGTAGGGGTCATGCGCGGGCTGGTCGCCCGGCTGCGCCCCGGACCACCCGGGGGCGAAGGGGTTGTCCGTCGCGGGAGCGGCCTGCGCGGTCTGCGGCGCGCTCTCGTGCTGCTCGGAGCGCAGGTCGTGCTGCTCGGGGGGCAGCGCGTCCTGCTGCGGCGACGTCGGCTGCTGGGGCGGCAACGCCTGGGTATCCTCCGCCGCGGGCAGCGGCTGGGTGCCGTCGGCCCGCTCAGGGGTCTCCGGGTGGTCGCTGCTCTGCGTCATGTCGTCGATTCTGCCTTGCCGGGACGGGCAGCCGTCACTGCACGGGGGCGGCGACCGGGAAGCCGGACACCGTGGGCCGACCGCGGCGTCCGCCACCGGTGCGGCGCGGGGCGCTCGGGCGCTCGGCGGGCTGGCGGTGGGCGAGCGACTCGCGCAGGCGGGCCCGGCCGCGGTGGATCCGCGAGCGCACCGTGCCGAGCTTGACCCCGAGGACGTCCGCGACCTCCTCGTAGGTCAGCCCCTCGAGGTCGCACAGCACGACGGCGGCGCGGAACTGCGGGGGCAGCGCGTCGAGAGCGGCCTGGATGTCGGCGTCGAGGTGGGTGCGCTCGTAGACCTCGTAGGGGTCGGGGCTCGTCGTGCGCAGCCGGGCCGCGAGGCCCTCGCCGATCGCGTCGAAGCGCAGCCGCTGCGAGCGGCGCGCGCGGTCGAGGAAGAGGTTGGTCGTGATGCGGTGCAGCCAGCCCTCGAAGGTGCCGGGGCTGTAGGAGTCCAGCGAGCGGAAGACGCGCACGAAGACGTCGTGGGTGAGGTCCTCGGCGTCGTGGTGGTCGCCGGTGAGGCGGTAGGCCAGCCGGTAGACCTGCGGGCCGTGCTGCTCGACGACCTCGTGCCACGTGGGCGGGGTCCAGTCGAGCGACTCCTGGGTGCTCACGTCGCCTCCTGTGCGTGCTGCGCGCGGCGGCGGGTCCCGCCGACGTCGCATCTGCCGACACGACGATCTTGGGCCACTCACCTGGGGAAAGCCTGAGCGCTGTCCAGGCCTGCGGCGTGCATGGACGGCGGCCCCGGACCGCCCCGTGGCTGCGACTAGGCTGGCCCGCCATGAGCGGATCGCGCCTGAACAGCTATGTCTACGCCGAGGACTTCGTCTCCGAGCCCGAGATCGCCGAGACCGCCCGCCGCTCGGGCGAAGAGCTCGGCGCGACCCCGGTCGGCACGGGGGCAGGTGCCGCGCTGCGCCTGCTCGCCGCCGCGAGCCGGGCCCAGCACGTCGTCGAGATCGGCACGGGCGCGGGCACCTCGGGCCTGTGGCTGCTCGCCGGCATGCCCGAGGACGGCGTCCTCACGAGCATCGAGCTCGAGCCCGAGCACGCCCGGGCGGCCCGACGGGCCTTCGCCGACGCGGGCATCCCCTCGCAGCGCACCCGCGTCATCGTCGGCCGCGCCGACGAGGTGCTGCCCCGGATGACGGACGGCGCGTACGACATGGTCCACGTCGACGCCGACACGGGCGCCTACCCCGCCTACGTCGAGCACGCGATCCGGCTGCTGCGCCCGGGCGGCGTGCTGGCGCTCGACAACATGCTGTGGCACGACCGCGTCGCCGACCCGGCCCAGCGCGACGAGACGACGCGCGTGCTGCGCGATCTCGGCAAGTCGCTGCGCGACGACGACCGCCTCCTGCCGGCGCTGCTGCCGGTCGGCGACGGCCTGCTCGCGGCCGTCAAGCGCTAGCGGGTCAGAGGGTGCCGGGGCCGGCGCCGCGGCGGAACTGCGCCGGGCCCTCGGCCACGGCGACGACCTCGAAGGCCTCGATGCTCAGCGGCGCGGACCCGATGATCTCGCTGCCCGGCGACTGCGCCGCCCGGCCGGCGAAGTCGGCCTGGAAGTCGTCGCGGGCCTTCTCCTCGCCGAAGACGTAGGTCCCCTCGAACCACTCGCCCTCGCGCATCCGCCACGTCTTGAAGGCGAGCCCGTCGAGGAACATGAAGCTCGCCATCGACGTGCCGACGACGTACTCCCGCAGCTCCTGGGCGACCTCCGGCGAGGTCTCGGTGAGGGACCAGCGCACGGCGAGCCCGTAGCCAGCGTTCATGGATGAGGCCTCCCAGCCGTCGGGGTTGTCAGGAGCGTGCACCGTAGCCCGCGGCCTGCCGGACCGTCAGCCGGATGTCATCATCCGGGCGCCCCGCGGCGGTGAGGGGCCACCCCTTCGCCTGCGCCCCAGGGGGACGACGACGGCCCCCGACGCGGGTGCGTCGGGGGCCGTTCGGCGGGTCCTACTTCAGGCCCTCGCAGCTGTCGATGGCCTGGCCCAGGGCCTTGACCTCGTCGGGGGTCATCTCGACGACGAGACGGCCGCCACCTTCGAGGGGCATGCGCAGGACGATCCCCCGTCCTTCCTTCACGACCTCAAGGGGTCCGTCGCCGGTCCGAGGCTTCATTGCCGCCATGATGCAATCCCTTCTCGTCACCGCCCGACCACCGGGTGGTGGCAACGGCGCCGGTCGCGCCGCCGTACGTTACCCGCCATTATCCCAGGCGATCCGGATCACTCCTAATCCGACGTGGGCGCGTCGCTCCCCCGTCGCCCGTGCTCACGGGGGGGTGACGTGCCACGGGACGTACGGCAGCAGGCCGCACGACCACGCGAGGATGCCGCCGACGAGGCTGACGGCGACCACCGCGACCCGCAGCCGCCAGTGCCGCACGACCTCGCGGCCGGTCGAGGTGCGCATCGCCACCGACGCGACGAGCGCCGCCAGCGGGAAGTCGAGGAGCAGGAAGCGCCACATGCTCGTGATCGGGCGGACCACGGCGAAGAGGTAGAGCGGGTAGGCCATCGCCCACATGCGCACCTCCAAGGGCATCCACGCGCCGTGCCGCCCGATGACGAGGGCGACGTAGGTCGCGACGAGCGCGACCATGACGAGGACCGAGATGAGGCCGTGCTCGCCCCACGCCCAGCTGAACCACAGGACGAAGGGGCCCTGGTCGGGGCGCTGCCCCCACGCCGCCTGGACGTCGAAGAAGGCGCCCGGCAGGCCGGACACGTAGCCGACCGTGAGCGGCCAGGCGACCGCCGAGAGGGCGGTGGCCAGGAGCATGACGACGACCTGCGGGCGGTCGTGGCGAAGGGGGGCCGTGCCGGCCGCGCGGTCCTCGCGCCACCGCAGCCACAGGTGGACGAGCACGGCGAGACCGAGCGCCGGGGCGACGGCGCGGGTGTAGCCCAGGACGAGGGCGACGACCGCGAAGGCGAGGTACTGCCGGCGCATGAGGAGCAGCAGCGCCCCGGCGATGAGGCACGCGGCGAGCGCCTCGGTGTACGGCAGCACCATGACGCCGGTCGCCGGGTAGAGGCACCACAGCGCGGCGGCGACGAGGGCGAGCCGCTCGCGGGCGGGCTGCGAGCCGGCGTGGACGGGGAAGGACAGGACCTTCCACACGAGGACGACCGCGAGCGCCCCGAGGACGAGGTTGAGCAGGACGGCGGCGGTCGTGAAGCCCAGCCCGGTCGTCATGAGCAACCGCACGAGGAGGGGGAAGACCGGGAAGAAGGCCCACTGGCTGTAGGTGATCTGGCCCGTCGTCGGGTCCGCCGGCAGCGGCACCGGGTAGCCCTCGCGCACGATCCGCTCGTACCACTCGGCGTCCCACAGCTGGAGCATGTCGGTGAGCGTCGGGTCGAGATGACCGACGCCGGCGGGCGCCTGGTAGTACCGGGCGGCGACCCAGATGGCGGCGAAGGCGACGAGCCGCGAGACGACGTAGACGGCGAGCAGCGTCCGCACGGGGTGGCGCAGCGCGGTGGTGCTCCACCGCTCACGGGCGGCGAAGGACAGCCCGCTCATCAGCCCCTGCCGTGGGGCGGGACCGGCGGCAGCGCCGGGAGGCCCGCGAGGGTCCCGTCGAGGATGCGGGTGAGCAGCTCGGAGGTGGCGCGACGCGACAGGCGGTCGGCCGGTCGGCTGAGGGCGCGCAGGAGCGCCGAGGTCGGCACCGCCTCCTCGGTCCAGGAGACCTCGGCCCCCCCGTCGACGGGGCGCACGACGATCTCGGCCCAGCCGGAGAGCAACCGCCCGGACTTGACCAGCCGCAGCCGCGCGGGCTGCGCCGGCGGCGGGTCGAAGCCGGTGACCGTCATCGGGTCGTCGAAGCCGAGCGGCCCGAGCGAGGTGCGCATGACGAAGGTGCCGCCGAGGGCGAGCTCCTCCTGCCGCGTGATCCGGGTGAGCGGGACGTGCCGGCCGTGGGCCGCCATGTCGGTGACGCGGTCCCACACCTCCTGGACGTCGGCCGCGACGCGGCGACGCTCGGTGACGGCGCTCATGCCCGCTCCTGGGTGGTGGAGGGCTCGGTCGTCGACGGCGTGGTGGTCGGGCGAGTGGTGGTCGGGGGCGAAGGGGGAGCCGCCTCCCCCGCGGGCGTCACGGGCTGCTGCGCCTCGAGCTCGGCGATGCGGGCGTGGAGCGTGTCGAGGACGTCGTCGACCTGGTCCATCCGGTAGCCGCGCAGCGCGGTGTCGAAGCGGATGTCGTGGATGTCCGCGGCGTGGACGTCGGCGCCCAGGCCGGTCGACGGGGTCGTCGAGACCGGGGGCGGTACGGGGTCGACGCTCGCGCGGCCGACGACGAGCGACCCGAGGCCCACGACGAGCAGGACCGCGACACCGATGAGGAAGACCCAGACCATCACTCGGGTCCTTGCTGCGTGAAGTGCGGGTGCGGGCGCTCGTCCTCGTACTCGCTGACGATGCGCACGGCGTGCGCCGGGTCGTCGGTGAGGTGGAGCAGGTCGACGTCGACCTCGCTGATCGTGCCGGCGGGCACCGCGGTGCCGCGCAGCCAGTCGAGCAGCCCGCCCCAGTAGTCGGTGCCGAGCAGGACGATGGGGAAGGAGGTCTTCTTCTGCGTCTGCACGAGGGTGACGGCCTCGAAGAGCTCGTCGAGCGTGCCGAAGCCGCCGGGTAGGACGATGAAGCCCTCCGCGTACTTGATGAACATCGTCTTGCGGGCGAAGAAGTAACGGAAGTTCACGCCGAGGTCGACGTAGGGGTTGAGCCCGGCCTCGAAGGGGAGCTCGATCCCCAGACCGACGGAGACGCCTCCCCCTTCGCGCGCCCCCTGGTTGGCCGCCTCCATCGCGCCCGGCCCGCCGCCGGTGATGACGCCGTAGCCGGCGAGCGCGAGCCGGCGACCGACCTCGACGCCCATCGCGTACTCGCGGGTGCCGGGCTTGGTGCGGGCGCTGCCGAAGACGCTGATCGCCGGCCCGAGCTCGGCGAGCGCGCCGAAGCCCTCGACGAACTCGGCCTGGATGCGCAGGACGCGCCACGGGTCCGTGTGGACCCAGTCGGCGGTGCCCCGGGTGTCGAGGAGACGCTGGTCGGTGGTCGAGCTGGGCACCTGGGCGCCGCGCATGACGACCGGCCCCTTGTGGTACGCCCGCTCGCTGTCCTCGTGCCGCTGGCTCACGCCGCCGACCCTACGCGAGCCAGCGCATCATGGCGGCCTCCGCCTCGCGCAGCTGCGCGGTCGGGCAGCGCTCCTCGTCGTGGTGGGCGAGGTTGGGGTCGCCCGGGCCGAAGTTCACCGCCGGCACCCCGAGCGCGGAGAAGCGGGCGACGTCGGTCCACCCCTCCTTCGGGCCGACGGGCACGTCGAGCGCGGCGACGAAGGACTGGGCGGCGGGCCGGTCCAGACCCGGGCGGGCCCCTTCGGCGAGGTCGGTGACCGTCAGCTCGTAGCCGGGCAGGACGGTCTGCACGTAGGCGAGCGCGTCGTCGGCGCTCTTGTCCGGCGCGAAGCGGTAGTTGACCGTGATCGTGCACGCGTCGGGGATGACGTTGCCGGCGATGCCGCCGGTGATGGCGACCGCCTGGAGGGCCTCGTGGTAGGTCAGCCCGTCGACCTCGACGGAGCGCTCCTCGTGCTCGCCGAGGCGGCGCAGCACGTCGGCGGCGTCGTGGATCGCGTTGTGCCCCTTCCACGGTCGGGCGGAGTGGGCGGCGATCCCCTTCGTGCGGATCTCGACGCGCATCGTGCCCTTGCACCCGCCCTCGACGGCCGCGGCGGTGGGCTCGAGGAGCACGGCGAGGTCGGCGGCGAGCAGGTCGGGCCGGGTGTCGCCGAGGGCCTTGAGCCCGTTGTGGCTCTCCTCGATCTCCTCGGCCTCGTAGAAGATGAAGGTGATGTCGCGGGAGGGCTCGCGCACCTCGTGGGCCAGGCGCAGCTGCACCGCGACCCCGCCCTTCATGTCGACGGTCCCGCGGCCGTAGAGGACCTCCTCGCCGTCGACGACCTCGCGGCGCACGGGCAGGTTCGGCGGGTCGGTGAGCGGCACCGTGTCGATGTGCCCGGCGAGCACGACCCGCTCCGCCCGCCCGAGGTCGGTGCGCGCGACGACCGTGTGCCCGTGCCGGATCGTCGTGAGGTGTGGCAGCGCGCGCAGCGCCTCCTCGATCGCGTCGGCGATCGCCTCCTCCCCCAGGCTCACCGACTCGACGTCGCAGAGAGCTGCCGTGAGGGTGACGATGTCCGTGCTGAGGTCCAGGCCCATGCCCCGCACCCTACAAACCCCCCCCTCCGACCCGTGACAAAACCCTGCTGGCTGCCCTTTGGTGAGCCAGCAGGGTTTCGAGAGGGTCCTGCCACATCAAAGGGCTGCTGGCAGGGTTTCGTAGGAGCAGGGGCTGTGGAGAGACGATCGGCGCGAAGGGGGATCCGCGCCAGACTTCGGCGATGGAGGACACCCTGCCGCTGCTCGCCGCGATCGAGGTCAACGGCGTCTTCACCACCGGGGCCGCCGGCAGGGCCGGCGTGCATCGCCTCGTCCTGCAGCAGATGCGTCGGGCCGGTCTCATCACCCAGGTGGTCCGGGGCGTCTGGAGCATCTCGCCTCCCGCGGATCCCGCCGACATGCATGTCTTGCGCACCGTGGCGTACCTGTCGCGTCTGACCCGCCGCACAGCCGCCGACTCGGTATCGGCCCTCTTGCTGCACGACCTGCCGGTCGTCGAGGCCGACCTCGGGCTGGTCCACCTCGTGAGGGCCGAGGCGGCGTCGACCCGGCTCGAGAAGGGCTACACGTTGCGGACATATCGGCGGGACGTCATCACCTCGGACCGCCACCCGCTGGTCACGACCCCGGTCCCCACCGTGAGGCCGGCGGACGCCACGGTCGCCGCAGGTCTGACCGGGCACCCCGTCACCGCGCTCGCCGCCGCCGATGCGGCCCTGCACGCGGGGCTCGTCGAGCCTGCCGACCTCGAGGCGGCAGTGGCCCGCGTCCCACGGGGGACGCGCGGCATCGGGGCCGTGAGGAATGCCCTTCGGCTCGCTGATCGCCGGCGCGAGTCACCGGGCGAGAGCTTCACCGCGCTGGTGTGCGACCTGCTCGACGTGCCGCTCATCCCCCAGGTCGACATCGGCCCGTGGCGCGTGGACTTCCTCATCGCGGGCACCCGGGTGATCCTCGAGTTCGACGGCGCGCTGAAGTACACGGACCGCCAGGTCCTCGTCGACGAGAAGACCCGCGAGGACGACCTTCGTGCCCGGGGATACGTCGTGGTGCGGCTCATGTGGCGAGACCTGAGGCAGCCGACGATCGCACGGGCCAAGATCAGTCGTGCCCTCGCCCTGGCCGCCTGACCTCCCTTCGCCACCGACCCCTCTGATCAGCTCCTTCGGACACACCCCACCGGCCTACAAGACCCTGCCAGCAGCCTCTTGACGTGCCAGGACCCTGTCGAGACCCGGCTGGCCCATCAAGACCCAGCCAGCAGGGTTTTGTAGCTCCCGGGCCAGGCGACCACGGAGAGACGGCAAGCGAGTTCGGGGCAACGGGCAGCAGTTCGTAGACTCCGGGGCATGACGACGCGCGCAGCCTGGGGCCATGGGATCGCCACGACGACGACGGACGGCGCGGTGCTCGACACGTGGTACCCGCAGCCGCGGCTCGGGGAGGCCCCCGAGGCCGACCAGGTGCCCACCGAGCTCACCGCCCTCGCCGGGCAGGACGAGGCCCGGGGCGTGCGCACCGAGGTCGTCACCGTCGCGATCGACCTCGACGCGGCCCCGCAGGACGCGAGCGACGCCTACCTGCGCCTGCACCTGCTCTCGCACTGCCTCGTCGAGCCCAACTCGATCAACCTCGACGGGCTCTTCGGGGTGCTCACCAACGTCGTGTGGACCAACCACGGCCCGTGCGCGGTCGAGGGCTTCGAGACCACCCGCGCCCGGCTGCGCACCCGCGGCCAGGTCACCGTCTACTCCGTCGACAAGTTCCCGCGTCTCGTCGACTACGTCATCCCGGCCGGCGTGCGCATCGGCGACGCCGACCGCGTGCGTCTCGGCGCCCACCTCGCCAGCGGCACGACCGTCATGCACGAGGGCTTCGTCAACTTCAACGCCGGCACCCTCGGCACCTCGATGGTCGAGGGCCGGATCAGCCAGGGTGTCGTCGTCGGCGACGGCTCCGACATCGGCGGCGGCGCCTCGACGATGGGCACCCTCTCCGGCGGCGGCACCCAGCGCGTCGCCATCGGCCGGCGCTGCCTCGTCGGCGCCGAGGCCGGCGTCGGCATCGCCCTCGGCGACGACTGCGTCGTCGAGGCCGGGCTCTACCTCACCGCCGGCACGAAGGTCACCCTCCCCGACGGCACCGTCGTCAAGGCGCGCGACCTCTCCGGCCGCAGCGGCCTGCTCTACCTGCGCAACTCGGTCACCGGCGCCGTCGAGGCCAAGGACCGCACGGGTGACGGCGTCGCCCTCAACGAGGCCCTCCACACGAACTAGCCATGCCGCCCCGCCGTCCCGCCGCCGACCGCCCGCCCCTCGCCGAGGAGCGGGCGGTCTCGCGCGCCCGGGTGCGCCGCAACCGCGCGCTCGTCGCGAGCGTGGCCGTGCTCGGGCTCCTCGGCGGAGCCGCGTGGTGGGTGCGCGACAAGGTCATCACCCCGTGGAGCGAGTCGTGCGATGCGACCGCGCTCGAGCAGGACGTGAGCTTCACCCCTGAGCAGATGCACAACGCCGCGACGATCGTCCAGGTCGCCGAGCGCCGCGGCCTGCCCGCCCGCGCCGGCTCGATCGGGGTCGCCACGGCGATCCAGGAGAGCAAGCTGCGCAACATCACCTACGGCGACCGCGACAGCGTCGGCCTCTTCCAGCAGCGCCCGAGCCAGGGCTGGGGCACCGTCGAGCAGATCCTCGACCCCCGCTACTCGACGAACGCCTTCTACGACGCGCTCGTCAAGGTCGACGGCTGGCAGGACATGCGGATCACCGAGATCGCCCAGGAGGTCCAGCGCAGCGCCTACCCCGAGGCCTACGCCGACCACGAGCACGAGGGCCGCACCATCGCCTCGGCGATCTCCGGCCACTCCCCCGAAGGCCTGGTCTGCCGCCTCGACCCGCCGACGGGCGCGGGCGACCGCGAGCGTCTCGTCGAGAGCCTGCGGACCGAGACCGGGTACCGCGCCGACACCGGGGACGGCGTCGTGGTCGTCCGGGCCTCGCAGGAGCGTCGCGCGTGGGGTGTCGGGGCGTGGGCGGTCGCGACGGCGAAGGGGCACGGCGTCACCTCCGTGCAGGTCGGCGACCGCGTGTGGACCCGCGAGGACGGGTCCAGCTGGTCGGCCGCACCGGACCCGGTCGACGCCTCGACCGTCCGGATCACCCTCGCCGACGGCTGACCCGCCCCACGCCGAACCCGCTCCGAGCACGACGAAGGGGGACCACCCGGCCGGGTGGTCCCCCTTCGCTCGACCTCGAGGTCAGCGCCTATCGATGAGTCAGCGCTCGTCGATGCCGACGTAGTCGCGCTCGGTCTCGCCGATGTAGATCTGGCGCGGACGGCCGATCTTGGTCTTCGGGTCCTCGATCATCTCGCGCCACTGGGCGATCCAGCCCGGCAGGCGGCCGATGGCGAAGAGCACGGTGAACATCTTGGGCTGGAAGCCCATCGCCGTGTAGATGAGGCCGGTGTAGAAGTCGACGTTCGGGTAGAGCTTGCGCTCGACGAAGTAGTCGTCCTTGAGGGCGATCTCCTCGAGCTTCATCGCGATCTCGAGCTGCTCGTCGCCGCCCATCTTCTCGAGCACGGTGTGCGCCGCGTCCTTGACGATGGCCGCGCGCGGGTCGTAGCTCTTGTAGACGCGGTGGCCGAAGCCCATGAGACGGACGCCGTCCTCCTTGTTCTTGACCTTCTTCATGAAGGTCTCGGCGCCGTCGTCGGACTTCTGGATCTGCTCGAGCATCTCGAGCACGGCCTGGTTGGCGCCGCCGTGGAGCGGGCCGGACAGGGCGTGGATGCCGGCGGAGACCGAGTTGAAGAGGTTCGCGTGGGCCGAGCCGACGAGGCGGACGGTCGACGTCGAGCAGTTCTGCTCGTGGTCGGCGTGGAGGATGAAGAGCTGGTCGAGCGCCTTGACGATCTCGGGGTCGAGGTCGTAGGGCTCGGCCGGGAAGCCGAAGGTCATCCGCAGGAAGTTCTCGGTGAGCGAGAGCGAGTTGTCCGGGTACAGGAAGGGCTGGCCGACGCTCTTCTTGTGCGCGTACGCGGCGATGGTCGGCAGCTTCGCGAGGAGGCGGATCGTCGAGATCTCGACCTGCTCGTGGTCGAAGGGGTCGAGGCTGTCCTGGTAGAAGGTGCCCAGCGCCGAGACGGCCGAGGAGAGCACCGGCATCGGGTGCGCGTCCCGCGGGAAGCCGTTGAAGAAGGCCTTGAGGTCCTCGTGGAGCATCGTGTGGCGGCTGATCCGCTCCTCGAAGTCCTCGAGCTCGGAGGTCGTCGGCAGCTCGCCGTAGATGAGCAGGTAGGCGACCTCGGTGAAGGTGGACTTCGAGGCCAGCTGGTCGATCGGGTAGCCGCGATAGCGCAGGATGCCCTGGTCGCCGTCGATGTAGGTGATCTTCGACTCGGCCGAGGCGGTGTTGACGAAGCCGACGTCGAGCGTGGTGTTGCCGGTCTCCTTCATCAGGCTCGAGATGTCGTAGCCGCTGTTGCCCTCGGCGGCGGGGATCAGCGGGAAGCTCAGGTCCTTGCCCCCGGCGGAGAAGGTGGCGCTGTCAGTCATAAGAAGAACTCCTGCCCTTTCGCAGTCGTGACGCCTGGCCCGTCACGCCCGGGTGAGGGCAGACGCACCGCGTGGTCTCGTCCGAAACTACCCCAGCCGTCGCGGCCCGATCCACACGGGCCCACCCTGGGGAACGCTGGCGCTCAGGCCGTGAGCCGGGCTGCGGCAGCGGCGATCTGGGCGTCGGTGGCCGTGAGGGCGATGCGCACGTGGTGCGCGCCGGCCGCCCCGTAGAAGGTGCCCGGCGCCACGAGCACGCCCCGGTCGGACAGACGGCGAAGGGTGGTCGCGGCCGGCTCGTCGGCCGTCGCCCACAGGTACAGCCCGGCCGCGGAGTCCTCGACGCGCAGGCCGAAGGCCTGCACGGCTGGCAGGAGCACGTCGCGGCGGGCGGCGTAGCGGGCCCGCTGCTCGGCGACGTGGGCGTCGTCGGACACCGCCGTGGCGAGGGCGGACTGGACGGGGGCGGGCACGATCATGCCGGCGTGCTTGCGGACCTCGAGGACGCGGCGCACGAGGATCGGGTCTCCGGCGACGAAGGCGGCGCGGTACCCGGCGAGGTTGGACTGCTTGCTCGTCGAGTACACGGCGAGCAGGCCCTCGTGGGAGCCCTCGCACACGCGCGGGTCGAGGATGCTCGGCGTGGTGGGCAGCTCGTCGTAGGACTGGCCGCGCTCCTCCTCGGAGCGCCAGTCCAGCTCGGCGTAGCACTCGTCGGAGGCGACGACGACACCGCGCTCGCGCGCCCAGCGCACGACCTTGCGCAGGTGCTCGACCCCGAGGACGCGCCCGGTCGGGTTGCTCGGGGAGTTGAGCCACATGAGGCGCGGGGCGGAGGCGCCGCTCACCGGCCCCAGCGCGGTCGTCGCGTCGGCCGGCACCGGGGTCGCCCCGGCGATCCGGGCGCCGACGTCGTACGTCGGGTACGCGACGGTCGGGAAGACGACGGACTCACCGGCACCGATGCCGAGCAGCGTCGGCAGCCAGGCGACGAGCTCCTTGCTGCCGATCGTCGGCAGGACCCCGTCGGGGTCGACGTCGGGCGCACCGCGACGCCGGGCGAACCACGCGGCGACGGCCTCGCGCAGCGGCGGGGTGCCGTACGTCTGGGGGTAGCCCGGGGCGTCGGCGGCCGCGCGCAGCGCGTCCTGGACGACGGCCGGGGTGCTGTCGACGGGGGTGCCGACGGAGAGGTCGACGAGCCCGTCGCCCTGCGCCTGGTCCGCGCCGGAAAAGGCTCTCGCCCGCTCCTTGAGCGGAGCGAGCGAGTCCCAGGGGAAGTCCGGCAGGCCGGAGAGCCCGGACGCCGTCGTCACTCGTCGTGCTCCTGCGGGGGCAGCGCGGCGATGAGGGGGTGGTCCTTCTTGATCATGCCCATCTTGGCGGCGCCGCCGGGGCTGCCGAGGTCGTCGAAGAACTCGACGTTGGCCTTGTAGTAGTCGGCCCACTCCTCGGGGGTGTCGTCCTCGTAGTAGATCGCCTCGACCGGGCACACCGGCTCGCACGCACCGCAGTCGACGCACTCGTCGGGGTGGATGTAGAGACTGCGCTCACCCTCGTAGATGCAGTCGACCGGGCACTCCTCGATGCAGGCCTTGTCCTTGAGGTCCACACAGGGCTGGGCGATCACGTACGTCATGGCGGCAATACTATGCCGCTCGTGACGGCGTCGGCGGTGAGGTACCCCTTAGGTTCGCGGATGGCGATCCGGACCCGGATCCCGGCGGGCGCGCCCGACCTGCCGGGCTCCCCCACCCTCACCGACACGGTCGGCGAGGTGCTCGCCGTCGACGACGAGAGCGTCGTCCTGGCCACCCGCCGCGGCGAGGTGGCGCTGCCCCTCGGGTCCGTCGTCGCCGCCCGCGTCATCCCGCCGCGACCGACCCGTCGGGGCGCCCCGGAGCGGGCGATCGGCATCGAGGACCTCCACCGCGTCATGACGAAGGGGAACCCCGGCCTCGAGGTCGCGTGGCTCGGCACCCCCGGGCGGGGCTGGATGCTGCGCGCCGGGCTCGGCTTTACCGGTCGCGCCAACTCCGCGCTCCCCCTCGGCGACCCGGGCACAACCGATGAGGAGGCCGTCGAGCACGTCGTCGCCTGGTACCGCGAGCGCGACCTCGTGCCGCGCCTGCAGGTGCCGCTGCCGCTCCACGTCGAGCTGGCGGACGACCCCTTCGCCGCGCGGCTCCTCGCCCAGGGGTGGACCCCGATCACCCCCGCCCTCGTGCTCACCGGGCGGGCCGTCCCGGCCAGCCCGGCGCCGCCGGGGTGGCGGCTCGAGCAGCGCGACAGCATCGACGACGCGTGGCTCTCGGCGAGCGGGGCGGGCATCACCGACCACCGCGAGGCCGCACGAGCCGTGCTCGGCGCGCCCCGGGAGCAGGTCTTCCTCCACGCCCGCGACGCCGACGGCGAGCTGCTGGGGGTCGGGCGGGCGAGCATCGACGACGGGTGGACCGGCGTGTACTCGGTGCACGTCGCCGAGCGGGCCCGACGTCTGGGCGTCGGGCGATGGCTGACGACGGCGGCGACCGCCGCCGGGGCGCAGCGCGGCGCCGGTCTGGTCTACCTCCAGGTCGAGACCGACAACCTGCCCGCGGTCCGTCTCTACGAGGACCTCGGGCTGCGCCGGCACCACCACTACGCGTACCTGCGCCTGCTCTAGCTCAGGTCAGGCACACCCACGCGACGGCGCCCGCAGGGGCGTCGAGCCGCTCGAGGCGGCCTTCCGGCGCGCTCCCGTCGAGCAGGACGGCCCGGTCCTCGGCCACCCGCACCGACGACATCGGCAGGGCCAGACCGGTCCCGAGGGCCTTGAGGTAGGCCTCCTTGGCCGCCCACAGCCGGGCGAAGCCCTCGGCGTCGGCAGGCTCGGCCTCGCCGGGCGAGACCACCCGGGCGACGAGCGCCGCCGACGGCGGGCGCGACCGGACGAGCTCGACGTCGACGCCGACCGACCGCGCGGACGCGGCGACGAGGACGTGCGGGCCCGAGTGCGACGCGCTGACGTGCCACCCCTGCGCGGCTCCCGTGGGCACGGGCCGGCCGTGCGGCAGGTCGCAGTCGGGGCAGTCACGCCGCAGGCCGACGTCGGCCGGGTCGCAGCCCGCGAGCTCGCCGACCACCCGCCGCATGAGCGCGGCGGCCCCGACGAAGCGCGCCTGCTCCTCGGGCCCGGACTTCGCCGCGAGCCGCTCGCGCTCCCCGTCGTCGAGCACCGAGCGCCAGCCCGGGTCGACGTCGGCGACCGCGAGCCACCGCACGAGGGAGGTCACGGGTTGGTGCAGGTGACGTCGTCCTCAGGGATGTAGTGCGTGTCGAAGGTGCTCGTCGTCGCGGCACCGCCGGCGACGGGCTTGAGCACGCGCGTCACCGTGACGTCGAAGCCCGGGGTCGGCGCCTGGGGCACGCACCCCTTCGAGTCGTCGGTGATCGTCTTGGGCTGCACGACGTTGCGCCGCGGGCCCTTCTTCGCCTCGACGTCCCACGTCTTGACGCCGTAGAAGCTCACCGTCACCTGCGAGTTCGTGGCGTTCGCGCGGATGAGGATGCCGCCCTTGGTGTTGTTCGTGAAGCGGTTGTCGACGTCCGGGTAGCTGATCGTCGCCTCGCGGCCCTCGGGGTAGCGCGAGATGTAGAAGGAGTGGGGGTGGAACTCCTCGATCCGCGCCCCGGAGAAGAAGACGGCGTTGAAGAGCGTCGTCGACAGCTGGCTGATGCCGCCGCCGTAGTCCTCGGCGAGGCGGCCGTTCATGATGACGCCCGCCGACTTGTACCCCTTCGCCGCGGTGCGCGGCCCGAGGTGGTCGTTGAGGCTGAAGGTCTGCCCCGGGCCGACGTAGGCGCCGTTGAGCCGGCTCGCGGCGAGCTTGATGTTCTCGACGCGGGGCCCGTAGGTCGACATGTACGTCGTGAAGGTGGAGATCTCCTCCTTCGGGATGGTCTTGCGCGCGATCGCGGTCGTCACCTCGGGCTTCGTCGCCTCGGAGGGCACGGCGGCGGTGCGCTGGTCGCCCGACTTCGCCATCGCGGCGACGACGGGCGCGGCTACCCCGTCCTTCTTCAGGCTCAGGCCGGACTGGCTCGGCGTGACCGAGAAGTCCTGGGAGCCGCTGAGGACGACCTCGGCGTCCTTGGCCGGGCGAAGGGTGCCCGAGCTCGTGCCCGCAGCGACGACCGCCGCGGAGACCTTGGCCTCGTCGACGTCGTAGGACAGCTCGCCCTTGTCGGCCGACACCGTGACCGCCTTCATGAGCTCCTTCGCGGGGACGCTGAAGCTCACGCTCCGCGCCGCCCCCTTCGCCGCCGGGTCGGTCGTCGTGATCTTCACCGGGCCGTCGGCGAGGGGGTCGAGCTCCTCGGTGGTGAAGCGCTCGATCTCGTCCTGGGCCAGCGTCGGCTCGAGGGTCGAGGTCTTCGCGGAGTACGTCCGGGTCTGCGGCCAGCCGGAGGAGATCTGCTCGACGAGCGCGTCGCGGTCGACCGCGCGCCCGGTGGCGGACTTCTTCGTCACGACCTCGCCGTCGGTCACCGCGACCGACCCCTCGACGGGCTTCTTCTCGAAGGTCTTCGCGGCCGTGCCGACAGCCCTGGTCAGCGCGTCGTCGTCGACCTCGGCCTCGAGGTCGCGCGAGGTGCCCCCGCGCACGTGGGCGACGACGTCGGCGGGGTTGAGGCTGAAGCCGGTGAGCCCGGCCAGCGACGCGTCGTAGTCGACGGTCAGGCCGGCCTTCGCGGGGTCGATGCGGGTCTTCGTGCCGGCGCCCTCGACCTGCAGGGGCTGGGTCACGGCGTCCTTCGTGCCCCGCTCGAGGGCGGCACGCGCCTCCGACTCGTCCATGCCGCCGATGCTCACGCCGCCGACGGTCGTGCTCGCGGGCACCCGGTCGCCGAAGTACACCGCGGTGCCGACGTAGAGCGCCCCGAGGACGAGGAGCACGAAGAGCCCGGCGAGGACCCCACGGCCGCGGCGGCGCGGCCCCTGGCCGTCCAGCTCCTCGTCCGTCAGGCGGCCGTCGTCGCGGCGGTCACTCATGCGTTCACCTCGTGCTCGTGTACGTGCTGCGGTAGTAGACCAGCGGGCTGCCGCTGTCGGCGTGGTCGGCCCTGATGACCTCGGCGACGACGATGACGTGGTCGCCCGCCACGTGCTCCTCGACAGTCTCGCACTCCATGGTGGCCAGGGCTCCGTCGAGCAGGACGACCCCGGACTCGCCGCGGTGGTGCGGGACCCGGGTGAGCTGGCCCTGCAGGGGGCGCCCCGGGGTGCTCAGCCAGCTCGCGATGCGACGGTGCTCCTCGGCGAGGACGCTCACGCCCCACCGGCGCGCCGTGCTCACGGCGTCCTGAAACCCGCTGTCGAGACGCACGCAGAGCAGGACGAGCGGCGGCTCGAGGGAGACGGACGTGAAGGCGTTGGCGGTCATCGCGTGGTCGTGGCCGTCGACGGTCGTCGTCACGACGCACACACCCGTCGCGAGCCGGCTCATCGCCTGGCGCAGGGCGGCGCTGGGCTCGAGGCTCATCGGCGCACCGCCTCGGCGAGGGGTCGGCGAGCGGGGGACGAAGGGGGGACGAGCGCCCCGGTCTCGACGTCGAGCTCGGCGTAGCCCTCGCGTCCGGAGAGCCGGGCCGCGATGTCGTTGGACAGCGCGTACTGATCGCCTTCGACGCTCACCTGGGTGCGGTGCTCGCGCAGCGCGGCGACCTGGCCGGCGACGGCCTGCGGGTCGACGACCTCGAAGGCGACGAGCTCGTCGGGCACGACCTGGGGCGGGTGCTCGCCCGTCGGCAGGGTCCACGAGGCGCGCGCCGGGCCGTGCTGCGCGAGGTGGGCCCGGTCCTCGTCGGCCCAGGAGCGCGGGGTGAGCACGGCGAGGACGACCGGGCGGGCGGCCGTGGGCAGGGCGGCGACCGCGGCGCAGACGACGCGGTGCGTCTGGACGTGGTCGGGGTGGCGGTAGCCGCCCTGCGGGTCGTAGGTGATGACGAGGTCGGGGTCGACCTCCTCGATGACGGCGCGCACGAGGGCCGCCGCCTCGGCGACGTCGGCCCGGGCGAATGCGCGGGGGTCGTCCTGCGAGGGGGTGCCGACCATGCCCGAGTCCCGGTAGCGCGAGAGCGTGCCCGCTCCCTCGCCGAGGACGCGGTGCTGCGCGCCGATCGCGCTCATCGCGCGGCGCAGCTCCTCACGGCGGTAGGGCCCGAGGGTGTCGTCGTGGTCGGCGTCGAGGTGGGCGAGCTCGGGCGGGATGACCTCGCCCTGCTCGCCGAGGGTGCACGTGAGCACGTGCACCTCGTCACCGGCGGCGACGTGGTGGGCGAGGCAGACCCCCGTGGCGATGCTCTCGTCGTCGGGGTGGGCGTGGACGAGGAGCAGGCGCAGGCTCACCGAGCCACGCCGATCGTGCCCATCTCCGGGGTGCCCCCGAAGACGGCGTTGCTGCTCAGCCCGGTGACCTCCTGGCCGGCGACGAAGGTCGACCGGTGCTGCACGAGCGGGACGTAGCTGCCCTGCTCGAGCAGGGTGGTGTCGACCTTCGTCCACGCCGCGGCTCGCCGGTCGGCGTCGGCGACGGCCATCGCCTTGTCCATCGCCGCGTTGACCGCGTCGTCGCGCACGTAGCCGTAGTCGCGTCCGGAGGAGGCGCTCGTGATGTTGATCCGGTCGTCGAAGAGCGGCGGGAGCACCGTCGCCGCCGAGGGGTAGTCCGCGCCCCAGCTCGACCAGAAGACGTCGTACTTCTTCGCCGAGGCCGGCTGCGCGATCGTCGTGTAGTAGTCCTCGCCGAGGCCCTCGAGCTCGACGACGAAGCCCGCCTTCTCCCAGCCGGACTTCAGCGCGGCCATCGCCGCGTCGCTCTGCTCGCCCGAGCGGTAGGCGACCCGGATGCGCGGGCTCTCCTGCTTCGCCCGGGTGAGCAGGGCGCGGGCGGCCTCGGGGTCGCCAGTGGGGCCGCGGTCGAGGACCGGCTCGTGGGCGGAGGGCAGGGCGGTGCTGAGCAGCGACCACACGGGGGTGGCGACCGCCTGGCCGCCGAGGGCCCGTGCGTAGCCCTCGCGGTCGGTCGCGAGAGCGAGGGCGGTGCGCACCCGGGCGCTGCGCATGACCTCGCTCGTGTGGTTCGGCGCGAGGTAGTCGACGATCTGGCCGTCGCCGGTGACGCTCTGCACCTGGTCGGCGGCGTCGGCCACGGGCTGCTGCAGCCCGTCGGGCAGCGGGTCGAGGAGCACCGAGCGCGAGCCGTCGTCGCCGTCGGTGATCGTCTCGACCGCCTCGACCGGCTCGACTCCCTCGCGGTGGACGATGCGCTCGAGGGTGGGCTCGCGCACCGGGTCGCTCTGCTCGTCCCACTCCTCGTTGCGCACCCACGTGCCGCCCTCACCGGGCTGCCACGCGTCCTCGAGCTTGTACGGGCCGTTGGAGTAGGCGAGGTAGGCGGAGTCGTCGCCCTTGTCGGTGCTGCGCTTGACGGGTGCGAACTCGGGGGTGGAGACGACCTCGCCGAAGTCGGCGACGGGCTCGCTGAGCCGGTAGGTGATCGTGTCGCCGGAGCACGTGACGGCGGCCTGGATGAGGTTCGTCGCCCCGGCGCTGCGACCCGCGCTGCCGAAGGGGCCGGGGTAGCGCGAGCTGCCGTCCGGCTTCTTCGGGATGTCGAGGTAGGTCAGCGCGTACCCGGCGGAGGCGGTGTCCTTGCTGAAGGAGCGGGAGACCCCGTAGCGGAGGTCGCCGCAGGTGATCCGCGAGCCGTCCTGCCAGCTGACGCCCTTGCGCAGGGTGAAGGACCACCGCGTCTGGTCCTTGCTCGCCCGGCCGGTGCTCGTCGCGAGGTCGCCGACGAGCTCCTTCTGCCCGGCGAGGTCGGTCGCGGGCGCGTAGGTCGTCAGCGTGCGCAGGTAGGTGCGGCCGGCGAAGGCCGACTGCTGGCGCGAGGTGATCCGCTGGGGGTCCCAGGAGAGGACCGGGCCCTGGGAGAGCACCGTGAGCTGCTGCTCCGGGCCCGCGAGGGGTGTCGTGCTCGCGCCCGACGCGCCCCCTCCCCCGCCGCCGTCTGCCGAGGTGCACGCGGAGACGAGCAGCAGGCCGCTCGTCGTGACGAGCGCCGCGGCGCGGCGGGGGGTGGGGGTCATCGGTGAGGTCCTCCTGGGGACGTCCTGGGGCTCAGCTGCGCGAGCGGGCCAGCCGGTTGCGCAGCACCTGGTCGAGCTCGACCTTGCGGATCCGCACGGCGTCGGGGGTGACCTCGACGCACTCGTCCTCGCGGCAGAACTCCAGCGACTGCTCGAGCGAGAGCTTGCGCGGGGGCACGACCTTCTCGAAGTTGTCCGCGGAGCTGGCGCGCACGTTGGTGAGCTTCTTCTCCTTGGTGATGTTGACGTCCATGTCGTCGGCGCGGGAGTTCTCGCCGACGATCATGCCCTCGTAGACCTCGGTCGTCGGCTCGACGAAGAGCGTGCCGCGCTCCTGGAGGTTGACCATCGCGTAGGCGGTGACGGGACCGCTGCGGTCGGCGACGAGGGAGCCGGAGATGCGCGTGGTGATCGTGCCGAACCACGGCTCGTAGCCCTCGAAGACGTGGTGGGCGATGCCGGTGCCGCGCGTCTCGGTGAGGAACTCCGTGCGGAAGCCGATGAGCCCGCGGCTGGGCACGAGGAACTCCATGCGGATCCAGCCGGTGCCGTGGTTGGTCATCTGCTCCATGCGCCCCTTGCGGGAGGCGAGAATCTGGGTGATCGCGCCGAGGTGCTCCTCGGGGGTGTCGATCGTCAGGCGCTCGACCGGCTCGTGGGTCTTGCCGTCGACCTCGCGGGTGACGACCTGCGGCTTGCCGACGGTGAGCTCGAAGCCCTCACGGCGCATCTGCTCGACGAGGATGGCGAGCGCGAGCTCACCTCGGCCCTGGACCTCCCAGGCGTCGGGACGCTCGGTCGGCAGGATGCGCAGCGAGACGTTGCCGACGAGCTCGCGGTCGAGCCGGTCCTTGACGAGGCGGGCGGTGACCTTCGTGCCGCGGGTGGCGCCACGGCCGACGAGCGGCGAGGTGTTCGTGCCGATGGTCATCGAGATGGCCGGCTCGTCGACGGTGATGACGGGCAGCGCGACGGGGTTCTCGGCGTCGGCGATGGTGTCGCCGATCATGATCTCGGGGATGCCGGCGATGGCGATGATGTCGCCCGGACGCGCGGGCTTGTCCTCGAGCGGCTTGCGCTCCAGGCCCTCGGTCATGAGCAGCTCGGTGATCTTCACGCGCTCCTGCGAGCCGTCGTGACGGCACCACGTGACCTGCTGGCCCTTGCGGATCTCGCCGTTGAAGACGCGCAGCAGGGCCAGGCGACCGAGGAAGTTGCTCGAGTCGAGGTTGGTGACGTGCGCCTGGAGCGGGGTCTCGTCGTCGTAGGCCGGCGCCGGAATGGTCTCCATGATCGTGCGGAAGAGCGGCTCGAGGTCGCCGTTGTCGGGCAGCCCGCCGTCCTCGGGACGGTTGAGGCTGGCCGCTCCCGCCTTCGCCGAGGCGTAGACGATGGGGAACTCGATCTGGTCCGCGTCGGCGTCGAGGTCCATGAAGAGCTCGTAGGCCTCGTCGACGACCTCGGCGATGCGGCTGTCGGGACGGTCGACCTTGTTGATGCACAAGATGACCGGCATCTTCGCGGCGAGCGCCTTGCGCAGGACGAAGCGGGTCTGGGGCAGCGGGCCCTCGGACGCGTCGACGAGCAGGACGACGCCGTCGACCATCGACAGGCCGCGCTCGACCTCGCCGCCGAAGTCGGCGTGGCCGGGGGTGTCGATGATGTTGATGGTGACGCCCTCGGGGGCGTCGAAGTCAGAGGCGGACGGACCGGTGTAGCGGATCGCGGTGTTCTTCGCGAGGATCGTGATCCCCTTCTCGCGCTCGAGGTCACCGGAGTCCATGACGCGGTCGACGGAGCCGCTCTTGTCGTGCTCGCCGAAGGTGCCGCCCTGCCACAGCATCTTGTCCACGAGGGTGGTCTTGCCGTGATCGACGTGGGCGACGATGGCGACGTTGCGCACGTCTGAGCGGGTCTTCATGGGCATGAGCGCGATTGTCTCAGCAGGAGCGCCGATGCCGGAAATCCGCGGTCGCGCCCGCGGCCCGCTCCCGACCCTCCGGGCGAAGGGGGACCCCCTTCGCCCGCTCGGTCTCAGACCGGTAAAGGCGTCGCCGACGGCCTACCCAGCGGGTGCTCACTCGATTAGGTTCACCAACCAGCCGCGTCCATGGCGCCTCGGCCCCCTCCGGGTGACCGCGTCACAGGGTGGCTGCCGAGGGTCACCGACTCCTCGGTCGACCGAACGCCACACCAGCGAGGTAGACGATGTCCATGCGGAAGTCCACTCCCGTGGTCCTCCTGGCCACGGCCGCTCTGACCATGAGCGCCTGTGCCCAGAGCGACCGCGAAGACAGCGGCAGCGGTGACAGCGGCGGCGACTCCGCCGCCACCGACGCCACCTTCACCTTCGGCGCCGCGGGCGCGCCGGAGGTCTTCGACCCCTTCTACGCCAGCGACGGCGAGACCTTCCGCGTCACCCGCCAGATGTTCGAGGGCCTCGTCGAGGTCAAGCCCGGCAGCGCCGAGATCGGCCCGGGCCTGGCGGAGAAGTGGGAGCCCAGCGAGGACGGCAAGACCTGGACCTTCACCCTGCGCGAGGGCGTGAAGTTCACCGACGGCGAGGAGTTCAACGCCGAGGCCGTCTGCGCGAACTTCGAGCGCATGGCCGACCAGAACGAGACCGCGCAGGCCGGCCCGGCCGAGTACTGGGCCTACTCCATGGAGGGCTTCGGCGACGACTCGCTCTACCGCTCCTGCAAGGCCACCGACGCCAAGACCGTCGAGCTGAAGATCTCTCGCGCCACCTCGAAGTTCCCGGCGATGCTCTCGCTGTCGGCCTTCGCGATGCAGTCGCCCAAGGCGCTCGAGTCCGGCGACGCGAACAACGTCAAGAAGCAGGGCGAGGGCTTCGCCTACCCGAAGAACGCGCAGGAGCCCGTCGGCACCGGCCCGTACACGCTGGAGAAGTACGACACCGCGAACAGCACGGTGACGCTCAAGCGCAACGACGAGTACTGGGGCGAGAAGGCCAAGAACGCCGAGATCGTCTTCAAGATCATCCCCGACGAGTCGACCCGTCGTCAGGAGCTCGAGGCCGGCTCGATCAACGGCTACGACCTGCCGAACCCCGTGGACTGGAAGGGCCTGGAGGACTCCGGCAACACCGTCGAGGTCCGCCCCGCCTTCAACATCCTCTACGTCGGCCTCAACCCCGATAAGAACACCAAGCTCAAGGACCTCAAGGTCCGCCAGGCGCTGTCCATGGCCGTCGACCGCGAGAACCTCGTGACCTCCCAGCTGCCCGAGGGCGCTGTCGCCGCGTCGCAGTTCATGCCCGACACCGTCAAGGGCTACAACTCCGAGCTGCAGCCCATGAAGAAGGACGTCGAGGGCGCCAAGAAGCTGCTCAAGGAGGCAGGCGCCGAGGGCATGGAGCTGACCTTCGCCTACCCGAGCGAGGTCACCCGGCCGTACATGCCGAACCCGCAGAAGATCCACGAGGCCATCCGCCGCGACTTCGAGGCGGTCGGCATCAAGGTCAAGGTCGTCACCAAGCCGTGGAACGGCGGGTACCTCGACGGCGTCGACAACGGCCAGTTCGACGCGTGGCTGCTCGGCTGGACCGGTGACTACGACTCGGCCGACAACTTCATCGGCACCTTCTTCGGCAACCTCAAGAGCAACGACTTCCACACCTCGGCGACCGACTTCGGCTCCGACCTGAGCAAGGAGCTCAAGGAGGCCGACCAGACGGTCGACGAGGCCGAGCGCACGACGATGTACGAGGAGCTGAACAAGAAGATCGCCGAGGA
Source organism: Janibacter melonis (assembly GCF_020567375.1). Taxonomy (GTDB): domain Bacteria; phylum Actinomycetota; class Actinomycetes; order Actinomycetales; family Dermatophilaceae; genus Marihabitans; species Marihabitans melonis. Next base: position 1,110,563 of record NZ_JAJBZM010000001.1, read on the forward strand.
GTACATCCCCGGGCTGCCGATCTCGCACAGCCCGCCCGCGCTCGTCGTCGGCGAGGGCGTCGAGGGTCTCACCGCGAGCCCGCTGACGGCCGAGCAGTTCGACACGGTCACCGTCGAGGGCGGCAAGTAAGCCCTACGTCGGCCGATCTGTCCCGACACCCAGGCTGGGGCCGTCTGCTCCGGGTCACCCCCGGACCAGGCGGCCCCACCGCCTGTCGAGCGCTAGGAGGCACCTACCCGTGCTGAGATTCATCGTCCGCCGGCTGCTCCAGCTGGTCCTCGTCGTCTTCGTCCTGTCGATCCTGCTCTTCGCCTGGCTGCGCGCGCTGCCCGGCGGCGTCGTCTCCGCGATGCTCGGCGAGCGCGCGACCCCCGAGAGCCGCGCCGCTCTCACCGCCGAGCTGGGGCTCAACGACCCCCTCCCCGTGCAGTACTGGCGCTTCCTCCAGCGCGCCCTCCAGGGCGACTTCGGCGCCTCGACCTCCGTGCAGGTCGGCCGGCCCGCGATGGAGGTCTTCCTCGAGCGCTTCCCCGCGACGATCGAGCTCGCCCTGGGCGCGATGCTCATCGCGCTCCTCCTCGCGATCCCGCTCGGCTACGTCGCCGCCCGGCGGCGCGGCAGCGCGCTGGACAACCTCTCGGTCGTCGGCTCGCTCGTCGGCGTGGCCGTCCCCGTCTTCTTCCTCGCCTTCCTGCTGAAGTACTACTTCTCGATCAAGCTCGGCTGGCTGCCGGTCTCCGGTCGTCAGGACGTCGGCGACGCGACCCGGGTCACCGGCTTCTTCGTCCTCGACGGCATCCTCACCCGCGAGTGGGACGCCTCTCTCGACGCCCTCAAGCACCTCGTCCTGCCGAGCATCGCCCTGGCCTCGATCCCCTTCGCGATGATCTTCCGGATCACCCGGGCGAGCGTCCTCGACGTCCTCGACGAGGACTACGTGCGCACCGCCCAGTCCAAGGGCCTGGGCTCGCGGGTCATCCGCGGGCGGCACGTCATGCGCAACGCGCTCCTGCCGATCGTCACCGCCGTCGGCCTGCAGACCGGCGCGCTGCTCGGCGGTGCGGTGCTCACCGAGACCGTCTTCAACTTCCCCGGCATCGGCCAGGCGCTCTCGCAGTCCTTCAGCAGCCGCGACTTCGCCGTCCTGCAGGTGATCATCCTCGCGGCGGCCATCGTCTACGTCCTCGTCAACCTCGTCGTCGACGTCCTCTACGCCGTCATCGACCCCCGAGTGAGGACCCGATGAGCACGACTCCCAGCACCCCCGAGCCCGGCACGCCGCGTCCCATGCCGCGTCCCGGCGACCGCAAGCGGGCCCGCATCGACGCCCTCGCCGAGGCCGGCGCGGTCTCCGACTCCCCCGGGACGAGCCTCATCGCCTCGGCGTGGAAGCGGCTGCGCCGCAACCCCGTCTTCCTCGTCGGGCTGGCGATCACGACGGTCTTCGTCCTCATCGCGCTGCTCGCGCCGCTGCTGGCGCCGAACGACCCCACCGAGTGGCTGCTCAAGGTGAGCGCCCAGAAGGACCCGGTCCCCGCTCCCCGGGACGGCTTCCCCCTCGGCGGTGACGACAAGGGCAGAGACCTGCTCTCCCGCCTCATCGTCGGCAGCCGGCAGACCCTCGTCGTCGGTGTCATGGCCACCCTCATCGGGCTCGCCGGCGGCGTCGTCCTGGGCACCCTCGCGGGAGCCTTCAGCGGCTGGGTCGACAGCGTCATCATGCGCGCGGTCGACGTCATGCTCTCCATCCCCAGCCTGCTCCTCGCCTTCTCGATCTCGGCGCTCGCCGCCCGGCCCAGCCAGTGGACGCTCATCATCGCGATCGCCATCGTGCAGATCCCGATCTTCGCCCGGCTCCTGCGGGGCGCGATGCTCGCCCAGCGCAGCAAGGACCACGTCCTCGCGGCCCGGGCCCTCGGCGTCAAGCGCTCGGCGATCGTCCTGCGCCACATGCTGCCGAACTCGCTCGGCCCGGTCATCGTCCAGGCGACGCTCGTCCTCGCGACGGCGATCATCGACGCGGCCGCGCTGTCCTTCCTCGGCCTCGGCAACCCCGACGACCGGACCCCGGAATGGGGCCAGATGCTCGGTGCGTCGCAGAAGTACTTCTACGACTACCCGCACCTCGCCTTCTACCCGGCGATCTGCATCATCGTCGTCGCGCTCGGCTTCACCCTCATGGGCGAGTCGCTGCGCGAGGCCCTCGACCCCAAGACCCGGAGGTGACGCCATGACGGCGACGAGCACCCAGCACCCCCGCCCCACCGGTGGCGGCGCGACCCCGCTGCTGTCCGTGCGGGACCTCACCGTGACCTTCACCCGCTCCGGCGAGCAGCCCTTCACCGCGGTCGACGGGCTGAGCTTCGACGTCTCCCCCGGTCAGACCGTCGGCCTCGTCGGCGAGTCCGGCTGCGGCAAGTCCGTGACCTCGCTGGCGATCATGGGCCTGCTGCCCGCTCGCGGCAACACCGTGACGGGCACGGTCGACTTCGAGGGCACCGACCTGCTGACGCTCTCGGACAAGGCGATGCGCGACCGGCGCGGCCAGGAGATCGGCATGATCTTCCAGGACCCGCTGTCCTCGCTCAACCCCGTCGTGCCGATCGGGCGCCAGGTCACCGAGGTCCTCGAGCGGCACAAGGGCCTGTCGAAGAAGGCCGCCCGCCCGCTCGCCCGCGACATGCTCGCCAAGGTCGGCATCCCCGACCCCGAGCGTCGTCTCTCCGAGTACCCGCACCAGCTCTCGGGCGGTATGCGCCAGCGCGCGCTCATCGCGATGGCGCTGGCCTGCGAGCCGCGCCTGCTCATCGCCGACGAGCCGACGACGGCCCTCGACGTGACGATCCAGGCCCAGATCCTCACCCTGCTGCGCGACCTCGTGCAGGAGATGGGCACCGCGCTCATCATGATCACCCACGACCTCGGCGTCGTCGCCGGCCTGTGCGACGAGGTCAACGTCCTCTACGGCGGCCGGCTCGTCGAGCGCGGCGACAGGCACCCGCTCTTCGCCGAGCCGCGCCACCCCTACACCGGTGGCCTCCTCGCCTCCGTGCCCGGCCTCGAGAGCGCCCGCGGCGAGCGGCTCAACCCGGTGCCCGGATCGGTCGCCGACAACCTGCCGTGGACGAGCGCGTGCGCCTTCGCACCGCGCTGCTCCAACGCAGTCGACCGGTGCCGCGAGGAGACCCCCGGTCTCGCCGAGCGCGACGCCCGCGTCGTGCGCTGCTTCAACCCCCTCCACGGCGAGCCCTCGCCGGCGGAGCAGACGACGGAGGTGACCCGATGAGCGCGCGGTCCACGACGAGCACGGACGGCACCCGGACGAAGGGGGAGGACGGCGACGTCCTCGTCGACGTCCAGGGCCTGAAGGTCCACTTCCCCATCAAGCGGGGCGTGATCTTCGACAAGACCGTCGGGCACGTCTACGCCGTCGACGGTGTCGACCTGCAGATCCGGCGCGGCGAGACCTACGGGCTCGTCGGCGAGTCCGGCTGCGGCAAGTCGACGATGGGGCGCGCGATCCTCGCGCTCGAGGAGATCACCGAGGGCACCGTCACCTTCGACGGCGAGGCGCTCACCGACCTGCGCGGCGACGCGCTGCGCCGGCGCCGCCAGGACCTGCAGATGGTCTTCCAGGACCCCATGGGCAGCCTGGACCCGCGGCAGAGCGTCGAGTCGCTCCTCGTCGAGGGCATGCAGGCGCACGGGATCGTCAAGGACGCGAAGGAGGCGGCTCCGCGCCTGAAGCAGCTGCTCTCCGACGTCGGCCTGCCCGCCGCCGCGCTGAAGAAGTACCCGCACGAGTTCTCCGGGGGCCAGCGCCAGCGCATCGGCATCGCCCGGGCGCTGTCGGTCAACCCCGAGCTCGTCGTCGCCGACGAGCCGGTCTCGGCGCTCGACGTCTCGGTGCAGGCGCAGGTCATCAACCTCCTGTCCGACCTCCAGGAGGAGTACGGCCTGACCTACCTCGTCATCGCCCACGACCTCGCGGTCGTGCGGCACATCTCCGACCGCGTCGGGGTGATGTACCTCGGCGGTCTCGTCGAGGAGGCCGACGCCGACGACCTCTACGCCCAGCCGCTGCACCCGTACACGCGGGCGCTGCTGTCGGCGGTGCCCGTCCCGGACCCGGTCGTCGAGGACTCCCGCGAGCAGATCCTGCTCAGCGGCGACCTCCCCTCCCCCGCTGCCCCGCCGAGCGGCTGCCGCTTCCACACGCGCTGCCCGTGGCGTCAGGAGACCCGCTGCGACGACGAGCGGCCTCAGCTGCGGGTCGTCGAGGTCGACGGCGTCCCCGCGGGGCACAAGGTCGCCTGCCACTTCGCCGAGGAGATCGAGCGCGGCGAGATCCAGCGCCACGCCGTCGAGACCGTCGTCGAGGACAAGCCCCAGGCCCTCCGCGACGCCGAGGCGGCCGCGATCACCGACGAGATCCCCTTCTCGTAGGACGTCTCCCCCGAGCACGACGAAGGGGGCCGGTCACCTCACGGTGACCGGCCCCCTTCGTTCGTGCGGGGCGACGTCGACGCTCAGGCGCCGAGCTCTCGAGAGTCGGAGCCAGGTCGCTCGTCGACCCGCGCCGGGTCACGGTCGACGTCGTCAGCCGGGGTGTCGGGCTCGTCGCGGTCGGGCGCGATGCCCGCCTGGTCGTCCGGGTCGACGTCGACGATGCCGGTGCCGAAGAGCGTCGAGTGCTCGCTCGCACGGACGTCCTCGGTGGCGATGACCTCGCGCACCTCGGCGAAGTGGCAGCGCGAGAGGTGGCCGCCCTCGCCGTCGGGTCGGATCTCGAGCAGCGGGGTCTCCTCACGGCACAGGTCCTGGGCTCGCCAGCACCGCGTGTGGAAGTGGCAGCCCTTCGGCGGGTTCGCCGGCGAGGGCACGTCACCGGTGAGCGTGATCTGGTCACGCTTGCCGCGCAGCGTCGGGTCCGGCACCGGCACCGCGGAGAGCAGCGCCTGCGTGTACGGGTGCGTCGGCCGGCTGTAGACCTCGTCCTCGTCGCCGATCTCGACCATGCGGCCGAGGTACATGACCCCGACCCGGTCAGAGATGTGGCGCACGACCGAGAGGTCGTGGGCGATGAAGACGTAGGAGAGGTTGAGCTCGCGCTGCAGCTTCTCCATGAGGTTGATGACCTGCGCCTGCACCGACACGTCGAGCGCGGAGACCGGCTCGTCGCAGATGAGCACCTTCGGGTTGAGCGCGATGCCCCGGGCGATGCCGATGCGCTGACGCTGACCGCCCGAGAACTGGTGCGGGTAGCGGTTGATGTGCTCGGGGTTGAGCCCGACGAGGTCGAGCAGCTCCTGCACCCGCGCCCGGCGCCCCTTCTTCGGCACGACGTCCGGGTGGATGTCGAAGGTCTCGCCGATGATGTCGCCGACCGTGCGCCGCGGGTTGAGCGAGGTGTACGGGTCCTGGAAGACGATCTGGATGTCGCGACGCATCTTGCGCATCGCGGCGCCCTTGAGCGAGTGCATCTCGACGCCCTCGAACTCGACGGTGCCCTCGGTGGGCTCCTCGAGACGCATGAGCAGCCGGCCGAGCGTGGACTTGCCGCAGCCGGACTCGCCGACGATGCCGAGCGTCTCGCCGCGACGCAGGTCGAAGTCGACCCCGTCGACGGCCTTGACGGCGCCGACGGTGCGCTGCAGGACGCCGCCCTTGATCGGGTAGTGCTTCTTCAGGCCTCGGGCCTTGAGGATGATGTCGCTGTCGTCAGGCATTGAGGACCTCCTGCGAGTAGTGGCAGGCCGCAGCCCGGTTGAGGCCGACCGGCTCCAGCGGCGGGCGCTCCTGGACGCACGTCTCCCGGGCGAGCACGCAGCGCGGGTGGAAGGCGCAGCCGCTCGGGATCCGCATGAGGTTCGGCGGCAGGCCACCGATCGCCGCGAGCTCCTGGCCCTTCTGGTCCAGGCGCGGGATCGACTCCAGCAGGCCCTTGGTGTACGGGTGCGCCGGGTTGGCGTAGATGTCGTGGACGTCCGCCTCTTCGACGATGCGCCCGGCGTACATCACGGCGATGCGGTCCGCGACGTCGGCGACGACGCCGAGGTCGTGGGTGATGAGGATCAGGCCCATGTTGTACTCGGCCTGCAGCTCCTCGAGCAGCTCCATGATCTGCGCCTGGACGGTGACGTCGAGGGCGGTGGTCGGCTCGTCGGCGATGAGCACCTTGGGGTCCAGGGCGATCGCCATGGCGATCATGATGCGCTGACGCATGCCGCCGCTGAACTGGTGCGGGTAGGCCTTGACGCGCTCGCGGGCCGCGGGGATGTTGACCCGCTCCATGAGGCGCACGGCCTCGTCGTAGGCGTCGGACTTGTTCATCCCGCGGTGCTTGCGGAACATCTCGCCGATCTGCCAGCCCACCGGGAAGACCGGGTTGAGCGCGCTCAGCGCGTCCTGGAAGACCATCGAGATCTCCGGGCCGCGGGTGCTGCGGCGACGGTCCTCCGGCATGGTCAGCAGGTCCTCGCCGCAGTAGCGGATGGCGCCACCGGCGATGCGGCCCGGGGGCATCGGGAGGATGCCCATGATCGCCTGGGCGGTCACGGACTTGCCCGAGCCGGACTCGCCGAGGATGGCGAGGGTCTTGCCGGCCTCGAGGCTGAAGTTCACGCCGTTGATCGCCTTGGCGACGCCGTCGTCGGTGACGAACTCGACGTGGAGGTCGTCGACCTCGAGGAGCTTGCCGTCGACAGGGGTGAAGTCGTTCCCCGTGGTGGGGGCGGTACGGGTACGTGCCATGGTCATCGGCTCCTCGGGTCGAAGGCGTCGCGCACGGCGTCGCCGAGCATGATGAAGGCCAGCACGGCCAGGCTCAGGAAGAGGCTGGGGAAGACGAGCGGCCACCACGCGACGCGGATGTAGTCCAGCGAGCCGGAGATGTCGATGCCCCAGGAGACCGCGGGCTCGGCCAGGCCGATGCCGAGGAAGGACAGGGTCGCCTCGGCGGCGATGTACGCACCGAGGTTGATCATCGACACGACGATGACCGGGGCCATCGCGTTTGGCAGGACGTGCGAGCGGATGATCCGCCAGGGGCTGGCGCCCAGGGCGCGGGCGGCCTGGACGTAGTCGTTGGGCTTGACCTGCAGCGCGGAGCCGCGCATGAGGCGGGCGACGCTCGGCCAGCCGAGGATCGAAAGGGCGATGACGACCTTGAGGACGACGGCGAAGTAGCCGCTGTCGACCTCGTTGGGGAAGGTCGACATGAAGAGGATGCCGCCGAGCAGCAGCGGGATGGCGAAGAAGATGTCCGTCACCCGCATGAAGATCGTGTCGAAGATCCCGCCGAAGTAGCCGGCGAGGATCCCGATGACCGAGCCGACGGTCAGGGTCGCGAGCGTCGTGAGCACGCCGACGAGGATCGAGGCGCGGGCGCCGTAGATGCACCGGGCGAGGACGTCACGGCCCTGAAGGTTCGTGCCGAAGAGGTGCTCGCTGCTCGGGGGCAGGTGGCTGTCCTTGAGCGCGCCGGAGGCGCCCGGATCCTGGCTGGTCAGCAGCGAGGGGAAGACGGCCATGAGGATGAAGGCCGTGATGAGGACCAGCGAGGCCCAGAAGATCCAGTTGCGGCGCAGCTGACGCCAGCCGTCGGACAGCAGCGAGCGGGACTCGTCGACGTCGCCCCCCTCGGGGGTGTCCTGGCGCACGAGCATCTCGTGAGTGGCCTCAGTCATTGCTGATCCTCGGGTCGAGCACGCCGTAGAGAAGGTCGACGAGCAGGTTCATGAGCAGGTAGACGAGCACGAGCGCGGTCACCGACCCGACGACGGAGACGCCGTCACGGACGCGGACCGCGTTCGCGATGAAGCCGCCGACACCGGGGATGTTGAAGATCGCCTCCGTGACGATCGCGCCGCCGAGCAGGGCGCCGAAGTCGGCGCCGGCGAAGGTGACGACCGGGATGAGCGAGTTGCGCAGGGTGTGGACGCCGATGACGCGGTTCCGGGTCAGGCCCTTCGCGGTCGCGGTGCGCACGTAGTCGGCGCGCAGGTTCTCGACGAGGCTCGTGCGGGTGAGTCGCGCGACGTAGGCCAGCGAGAGGGACCCGAGGACGAGGCCGGGCAGGAGGAGCTCGTAGAAGGTCGCCTGCGAGCTCACGGTCACCGGGAAGATCTGCAGCTTCACGCCGAAGGCCGTCTGGGCGACCGAGCCGAGCACGAAGCTCGGGATCGCGATGACGAAGAGCGTCGAGACGAGCACGAGGCTGTCGACGAAGCCGCCCTTGCGGATGCCGGCGAGGACGCCGGCGAGGACACCGACGACGAACTCGAAGCCGAGCGCGATGAGGGCCAGCTTGGCGGTCACCTTGAAGCGGCTCGCGAGCTCGGAGGCCACGTCGAGGTCCTGGTAGGTGGTGCCGAGATCACCGCGGACGACGTTGCCGAGGTACTTGACGTACTGCAGCAGCAACGGGTCGTCGAGGTTGTTCTCCTTGCGGAACTGCGCGATGAACTCTGGCGAGCACGGCTTGTCTCCGCACTTGTTGGCCGTGGGATCACCCGGTAGGGCGAAGACCATCCACTAGATCAAGAACATCGCGATGAGCGCGACCGGCAGCATCTGCAGCAGTCGCCTCAGGACGAACTTCGTCATCGTCTCTTCTTCCTGTGCTCGGCGCGCCCGCGTCAGCGAGGGCGCGCCTGCGGCGGCGCCCCCCGGGTGTGGGGGACGCCGCCGCAGGTTACGTCACTTGACCGTGACAGTCGCCACGTCGATGGTGCCGAAGGGGGTCAGCTTGACGTTGTCCACCTTGTCGCTCCAGCCGGCGATGGCCTGGCCGTACCAGAGCGGGATGACCGGGAAGCCGTTGGCCAGCTCGGCCTCCGCCTCCTGGTACTTGGTGTTCGCGGCCTCGGCGTCCTCGCCGGCAGCGGCCTCCTTGAGGAGGGTGTCGAACTTCTCCGAGGAGTAGTCACCGTCGTTGGAACCGGCGCCCGTGCCGTACAGCGGGGCGAGGAAGTTCTCGATGGACGGGTAGTCCATCTGCCAGCCGGTGCGGAAGAGGCCCTTCATCTTCTTGTCGGTGACGAGCGCGCGCATCGTGGCGAAGTCCGGGTAGGACTTGCCGACGCACTTCACGCCGAGGGCGTCGGTGATCGAGGAGCAGGTCGCGTCGACCCACGCCTTGTGGTCACCGTCGGCGTTGTAGGAGATGGTGATCGTGCCGTCGTAGCCGCCGGCCTGGTCGAACATCTCCTTGGCCTTGGCCTTGTCGTAGGTGCACGCGTCGCCGCACGCACCCTCCTTGTAGCCGTCGACGGCCGGGGAGACCCAGCCGGTGGCCGGCTGACGGGTGCCCGCGAAGATCTTGTCGATGATCGTGTCGCGGTCGATGGCCATGGAGATGGCCTTGCGCAGCTCGAGGTTGTCCTCGAAGGTCTTGTCGGCCTTCGGCGAGGGGAAGCTGATCGACTGGAAGACGCCGGTCGCCTTCTGCTCGGTGCGGTCGGGCAGGTCGCCCTCGTACTTCTTGCCCGCGAGAGCCGAGGTGGGGAGCTGGTCGAGGATGTCCAGCGTGCCCGCCTGCACGTCCTTATAGGCGGCGTCGGTGTCCTGGTAGAACTTGAAGGTCACCTCGTCGGCGTTGCCCGCGAAGTCGCCCGTGTACTCCGGGTTCTTCTCGAGCACGACCTGCTGGCCCTTGTCGTAGGTCTTGACCATGTACGGGCCGGCGCCGACCGGCTTGTCGCCGAAGGCCTTGCCGTCGTCCTCGAAGAAGGACTCGGGGAGCGGCGCGAAGGCGGTGTAACCCAGGCGGACCGGGAGGTTCGAGACCTTCTCGGTGGTCTTGATGGTGAAGGTGGTGTCGTCGACGACCTTCAGGCCCGACATCTCGTCGGCCTTGGCCGGGCTGCCCTCGCAGTCCGGGACGTCGACCATCTCGCCGGACTCCTTGTCCTTCTCCTTCTTCGTGCCGCAGTCCATGTCGGCCGCGCCGTCGATGACGTCGAAGAAGTAGGAGGAGAGGGTGGCGTTCTTGCCGGCGCGGTTCCAGTTCCACGCGTCGACGAAGCTCTTGGCGGTGACGTCGGTCCCGTCGGAGAACTTGCGGCCCTCCTTGAGCTTGACGGTGAAGGTCTGGTTGTCCTCGGTCTCGATGGACTCGGCGAGGTCGTTCTCGGGCTCGGCGGTCTCGGGGTTGTAGTGGACCAGCTTCGCCGTGACGGCGTCGAGGATGTTGCCACCGCAGGTCTCGTTGGTGTTACCCGGCACGAGCGGGTTCTGCGGGGTGCAGCCGTGGATCGAGAAGGAACCGCCAGCCTGGCCCTCGCCCCCGCCACTGCCGCTGTCCGAGCTGCTGTCGCCACCGCCGCACGCAGTCGCGACGAGCGCGGCTGCGGAGATTCCGGCAATGGCCATCGCGCGAGAGTTGACTCGCATAGATGTCCTCCTACGAATAAGCCGCCACGTTGGCGGACTCCCCGGACCGAGTCCGGTCTTGGTCGCAGCACGGTCGTCGCTGCAGGGGCAATCTCAACTGATGAGAAGTCGGTTGCGCCACGGTCGTGGAGGTGTCGAGACCCAACTGTGACCCGTCCGTCACCCTCAGGGGTGACTCGTCAGACAGGATCGCCGGCCCCGGCGACGACGTCCTCGAGGGTCAGCGGGCGGCCCTGCGCGTCGGCGAGCGGGAGCCGCCAGTTCGGGTACTCCTCGTCGGTGCCGGGCTGGTTGATCGTCCGCGTGTCGCCGACGAGATCGGTGAGGGCGACGCCGCGCAGGACCGACGGGGTGGCGGCCAGCCAGCGGTGGAGCGCGGCGACGACCTCGGGCACGTCGCCCCGGCGCTCGGGGGCGAGATGCCCTGCCTCGACGAGCGCCTCCTCCATCGTCGCGACCGTGTCGCGCTCGGCGGCGAGCTCCTCCTCCATCGACCGGGTGAGCAGCCCGAGCCCGTCGCGCAGCTCGACGTGCCGCAGCTCGAGGTAGCCCGCCGTGGGCGGCAGGTCGTGCGTCGTCACCGAGGCCAGGCACAGGCGGCGGTAGTCCTGCGGCGGGAGCGGACGTCCGTCCTCGCCCTGCTCGAACCACACGATGCTCGTGCCGAGCACCCCGCGCTGGAGCAGGTACTCGCGCACCCAGGGCTCGACGACCCCGAGGTCCTCGCCGACGACGACGGCGCCGGCCCGGTGCGCCTCGAGCGCGAGGATGCCGATCATCGCCTCGTGGTCGTAGCGCACGTAGGCCCCGTCGGTCGGCGCGTGGCCCACGGGGATCCACCACAGACGGAAGAGCCCGATGACGTGGTCGACCCGCACTCCCCCGGCGTCGCGCAGCACGGCGCGGATCATGTCGCGGTAGGGCGCGTACCCGAGCTCGGCGAGACGGTCGGGGCGCCACGGCGGCTGCGACCAGTCCTGGCCACGCTGGTTGAACTGGTCCGGCGGCGCCCCGACGGTCACCCCGCGGGCGAGCGCGTCGCCGAGGGCCCACGCGTCGGCCCCCTTCGGGTGGATGCCGACGGCGAGGTCGTGGACGACCCCGAGCCGCATGCCCGCGTCCACGGCGGCCTCCTGGGCCGCCGCGAGCTGCTCCTGGAGCACCCACTGGACCCAGCAGGCGAAGCTGATCTCGCCCGTGTGCGCACGCTGGAAGTCCGCGACCGCGGGCGAGGCCGGGTCGCGCAGCTCGGCCGGCCAGTCGGTGGCGAAGTGGGGCCCGTGCACCTGGGCGACGACCCACCACGTCGCGAAGAGGAGCAGCCCCTCGCCCTCGGCCTCGTACCAGGGCTGCATCCGCTGCGCGTGCAGCGGGCCGAGCTCGGCGTAGGCGATGCGCAGCGCCTGGTGGCGCAGCGCCCAGCTCGCGTCGCGGTCGAGGACGTCGGTGCGGTTGAGCGGCGCCGCCTCGGCGGCGAGGTCGTCGATCCTGGCCCGCGTCCCGGGCTCGAGCCGGTCGAGGTCGGGCAGGGTCGCGATGTCGACGTAGAGGGGGCTGACGAAACGGCGCGAGGTCGGCAGGTACGGCGAGGGCTCGACCGGCGCGACCGGCTCGGCCGCGTGCAGCGGGTTGACGAGGACGAAGTCGTGACCGTGCTCCCGGGCGGCCCACCGCGACAGCTCGCGCAGCACCCCGAGGTCGCCCAGGCCCCAGGAGGTCTCGGAGCGCACCTGGTAGAGCTGGGTGGTCAGACCGGTCGCGGCCCGCTCGTCGAGACCGGCCGGCAGCTCGAGGGCGTCGGGGACGGCGACGAAGGTCGCCCGTCGGGTCGTCGGGTCCGGCAGGGCGTCCTCGCCCTCCACCTCGGCCACGAGCTCGTGGTAGCCCAGGGGCAGGCCCGCGGGGATCTCGAAGGCGGCCTCGCCGACGAGCACCCCGTCGACCTCGACCGGCGCCACGTCGTGGGGCACCTGGTCGAGGTCGAGACGGCCTCCCCCTTCGAGCTCGACGTGCACCCGCACCGCGCGGCCGTGCTGCACGTGGACCGCCAGTCGGTAGGGGTGCGACGTACGGGCGACGACCGTCGCGGGCAGCGTGCGCCGCCAGGGCGCCTGCCGGGTCCGGCGAAGGGAGCCGCGCACCGCGTCGTCGTCGGAGACGTCCTCGCCGAGCGCCGTGAGCACCTGGCGCAGGGCGTCCTGCGGGATGTGGGTGTGCACGCCCTTCCAGTCCCAGTACTCGGTCGAGACCCCCTTCGCGTGGGCCAGGTCGACGAGGTCCGAGGGCAGGGTGTCACTCACGACGCCCACGATGTCCGATGGGACGCCGCGCGAGGACGAAACACACCGACGATCTTCGCCGTCGGCTCAGCCGCGGGTGACGAGGACCGGGCAGGGCGCGGCCTCGAGCACCCGCTGGCTCACCGAGCCGAGGAGCAGACCCCGGAAGCCGCCGCGCCCGCGAGTGCCGACGACGATGAGGTCCTCGTCGCACACCTCGTCGAGCAGGACGTCGGCGGCGCGCCCGCGGCGCACCTCGACGCTCACCTCGGGCATCCCCTGGGCCTTGGCCTCGATGCCCGGCGCCGTCGTCATGCCGTGCTCGACGTCGGCGCGGGCCTCGGCGAGGACGCCCTCGGCGACCTTGCGGTACCGGGTCTCCACCTGCTCCCACGCGGGCGTGCCGGGCTCGGTGACGACGACTCCGTCGACGACCTCGACCCGCCAGGCGGTGAGGACGAGGACCGGGGCGCCGGCGTGCCGGGCGACGTCGAGCGCGGAGCGGGCCGCGGCCCGGGAGTGCGAGCTGCCGTCGACGCCGACGACGACGCGGGCCGGGCCCGCGCCCGAGCCCTCGGGGACGAGGACGACGGGAGCGCTCGCGTGCTGGATGACGGCGGCCGAGACGCTGCCGAGGACGACCCGCTCGAGGCGGCTCGCCCGGCTCGACCCGACGACGACGATGGCGGCCTGCTCGGCGGCGTCGACGAGGACGCGCGAGGGGCTCCCGGTGAGCGACTGCGAGGTGACGGGCACGTCCGGGGCGATCTGGGCGATGCGCTCGAGGGCGTCGGTGACGGTCGCGTCGGCACCCGCGAGGAGCTGGTCGACGACCGCCCCCGCCCCCGCTGACTCAGGTCCCCCGAAGGCGGACACCCCGATGTCCGCGACGCTCACGACGTGCAACGACGTGCCTCGTCGCTGGGCGGAGCGGGCCGCCCAGGCGAGCACCGCCTCGTCCTTGCTCGTGCCGTCGACCGCGACGACGACGGCGCCTGCTGGAGTGCTCTGGTGCTCTGCTGCGGTGCTCATGCCTCATGGTGGCACCGGTGGGCGGCTCACGCCCAGGTTGTCAGCGAGTTTCTGTCGTGCTCTCCCCCGGGCCAGACGGCGCGCACGATCCCGGCCGCGGCGAGCGCCTTGCGGCAGCCCGGGCACGGCGGGTCGGTGATGTAGGCCGTCGCCCCCTTCGTGTCACGGGTGGCGAAGAGCAGCGCGTTGACCTCCGCGTGGATCGCGATGCAGAAGCCGGGGGTGCCGGGGCGGTCGTAGTCGCCCAGGCCCGGCACGGTCTCGTAGTCGAGCGCGCCCCGAGGGCAGGCCCCCTGGAGGCAGTCCGGCTCCCCCGGCGCGGCGCCGTTGTAGCCGGTCGCGATGATCCGGTGCTCGATGGTGAGGACGGCGCCCACCCGGCGCCGGGTGCACTTCGCCCGGGCGGCGACAGCCGTCGCGATGCCGAGGAAGTACTCGTCCCACCCGGGGACGGTGGCTGGCTGCACGCTCATGGCGGGCAGGCTAGTGCGGTGGGGGGACCCGGCAGGCCCGCGCATAGTGTGGGGCCGGTGACCCGCTCCTTCGCCGAATACCTCTCCTCCACCCTCGACGCGGTGCGGGAGGACTCAGGCGGCGAGGTGCACGGGGTCCCGTCGGCGCTCGCCGAGGCCGACCCCGACCGTCTCGGCGTCGCCCTGTGCACGACCGAGGGCGAGATCTTCGACTCCGGCGACTCCGAGCACGAGATGACCATCCAGTCCGTCGCCAAGGCCTTCGTCTACGCGCTCGTCCTCGACGAGTACGGCGTCGAGGAGGTCATGGAGCGGGTCGACGTCGAGCCCTCCGGAGAGGCCTTCGACGTGCTCTCCGTCGAGCCCGAGACGAAACGCCCGCGCAACCCGATGATCAACGCCGGCGCCCTCGTCGTGCACGGCATGGTCGGCGGCCCGAGCTCGAGCTGGGAGGACCGCGACCGGCTCGTCCTCGAGGGCCTGTCCCGGCTCGCCGGGCGCGAGCTCTCGCTCGACGAGCAGGCTGCGGAGGAGGAGCTCGCCGCTGCCCACCGCAACCTCGCCATCGCGCACATGCTCCGCGGCGAAGGGGTGATGGAGGACGACCCGCGCGACGTCGTCCAGGGCTACATCCGGCAGTGCTCGGTGCTCGTCACCACGCGCGACCTCGCCGTCATGGCGGCGACGCTGGCCACCGGCGGGCGCCAGCCGATCACCGGCGAGCGCGTGCTCTCGGTCGCCTCGAGCCGCCAGGCGCTGAGCGTCATGACGACGTGCGGCATGTACGACTCCGCAGGCGACTGGATGTCGGAGATCGGCATCCCCGCCAAGAGCGGGGTCTCCGGGGTCCTCGTCGGCGCGATCCCCGGCCGCTTCGGGCTCGCGACGTACTCGCCGCGCCTGGACCGGCACGGCACGAGCACGCGCGGGCGCGCGGTCTTCGAGCGGATGAGCCGCGAGCTCGACCTGCACCTGCTCACCGACCCTGCCGCCCGGCAGGACCTGTGGACCGAGCTCGTGGAGTCCGGTCAGGCCTGAGGCGTGCCTCTGGCGGCCTCGGCACGCTGCGCGAGCTTGTCGAGCGAGGCGCTGAGGTTGCGCTCGGTCGTGGACTCCGCCCGCGCGCGGCGGCGCTCGTCGGTCAGCTCGCGCCAGTCGTAGGTGTGCGTCGCGCGGCAGCGGTCCTCGCCGAGCGGCTCGACCTCCCAGCGCCACTCGTGACCGGCGGGCTCACCGCCGTCGTCACCCGGTCGCCACGCGATGAGCCGAGCCTCCTCGAAGGCGACGACGCGGTTGTCCCGGACGTTGCCCTTCGTCGTGCGCATCGCGAAGACCTCGCCGGTCGCCCGGACCCGGCCGCCGCGCACGAGCTCGACGACGTTGTCGTTGCCGTCCCAGCTCGCGTGCTGGGCGGGGTCGGCGACGAGCTCGAAGACGGTGGCGGCGGGGGCGTCGATCTCGCGGCTGGCGGTGATCACCTGGGGCTGGCTCATGGGCTCAGTCAACCCGTCCGCAGAGCTGGGGGCCACCCCTTCGCCCCGGTCGGGTCAGTGGCCGCCGTCGCTCACGAGCTTGAGGCCGATGATGCAGCCGACGAGGCCGGCGATGAGCAGCATCTTGGCGACCGAGGCGGTCTCCGCGCCGGTCGCCATGCCGTAGATCACCGTGAGGGAGGCGCCGACGCCCACCCACACCGCGTAGGCGGTGCCCGTCGGCAGGTCACGCATGGCGTAGGCGAGACCGCCCATGCTCGCGAGGAGCGCGACGGCGAAGACCGTCGTCGGGACGGGCTTGCTCAGGCCCTCCGAGCGGCCGAGGGCGGTGGCCCAGACGGCTTCGAGGACACCGGAGATGATGAGGACGACCCAGGGCATGGCACGACTCCTTCGACGACACGTCTTGTCGCGATCCGGGTACGTGACCTCGTCCGGTCGCCGCGGTGCGCGGCTCGCCTCCTACGGTGCCGGGCCGGGGCGCAGAAGACCAGTCGGGGCTCGGCGGAGGGTCGCGGCGAGCTCGGCGTCGGTGAGCTCGCGGTCGGCGTAGACGTGACGCATGACACCGGGGTCGGGGTTGCCGAAGTCGGGTGCGGCGTGCCGCAGCGTGAGGCCGACCTTCGTCGTGACGCGGGCGGACGCGTGGTTGTGCGCGACGAGGTAGGCGACCACCGGCAGGTCGGATCGGCGCTCGTGGGCCTCGGCGACGGCCGCGAGGGCGGCCTCGGTGGCCAGACCCCGGCCGTGGGCGAGGGGGGCGAGGCGGTAGCCGAGGTTGACGAAGGTGTCGTCGCGCACCTCGCACCCGGCGTGGCCGAGGAGCTCGCTCTCCCCCGGTGCACGCAGGAGGCGTTGACCGAGACCGTGCGCACGCCAGGCCGCGACCCAGCGGGCGACCATCCGCTCGGTCTGCTCGCGCTGCGTGAAGCGCAGGCTCGGGAAGTGCGTCCAGACCCGGGGGTCGGCGTAGATCGCGTGGAGGGCGTCGACGTCGTCGAGGGTGGGGCGGGCGAGGTCGAGCCGGGTCGTGCGCGCGGCCACCTCAGGTGGTGACGGGGTCGGCGAGGTCGAGGTCGACCATGAGCTCGTCGGCGATGGCCTCGAGGCGCTCGCGCAGCGGGGCGCCGGCCCCCTCGGGCACGACGAGCCGCGCCCGGACCTCGAAGAGCAGACCGCCCGCCATCGGCGCGTCGCTCGTCGCCGTCTGCATCTCCTCGATGCCGACGCCGGCGGACGCGATCGCGGCGGAGACCTGGGCGACGATGCCCGGGCGGTCCTGCCCGACGAGGTGGAGCAGGGTCGGCTCCCCCGCCGTGACCGGCTGGGGCCGGGTCTCACGGACGACGACCGTGATGCCGTCGACGGCCAGGCCCTCGAGGGCGGAGCGAAGGGGGGCCACCCCCTCAGCGGGCACGGAGACGAGGACGACCCCGGCGAAGGTGCCGGCCAGATGGGCCATCGAGCTCGTCGTCCAGCCGCCGCCGCGGTCGGCGACGACCTGGGCGAGGCGCGAGACCAGGCCGGCGCGGTCGTCGGCGGTGACGGTGAGCACGAGGTCGGTCATGGGCTCAGCGTAGGGGCGGGTGGGGACAGGGGGTAGGGCTGACCACGGTCGGCGTGGGGCGGCGTCGTGGGCTGTCGGTGGGCTGCCCTGGGCTGCCGTGGGCTGTCGGTGGGGGCTCGTAGATTCGTACACATGTTCGAGGACGCCATGAGATTCGCGGAGCAGGCCCGGTTGGGGTTCGGGGCGTGCGCGGCCACGGCGGAGGTCGTCGGCGGGTCGATCGCGACCCCCGATCTCGCCGAGATGCTCGTCGCTGTCGAGCGCGCCCGGCGGGCCGCCGACGCGGCTGAGCTCGCGCTGCTCGCCGAGCTGTCCCGGCGCGAGCGGGACCCGTCGGGTGCGGGCGAGATCCGGCTGCCCGACGGGGCGACCGGCGACTTCTGCGGCGACGAGGCCGCGATGACGCTCGACTGCTCGATCGCCGTCGCCGACCGCAGGTGCCGCCTGGCCGCGCGCCTGTCGAGCGACCTCGCTGCTCTCGTCGCGCCTCCCGTGGCGGGCGAGGTGCCCGAGCGGACGGTGCAGCTCGTCGCCACGGAGACGCGCGACGCGTCACCCGAGGCCGTCGCGGCCGTCGTCGCGCACGTCCTCGCCCAGAAGCGCGGCAGCGCGCACTCGCGGCTCGTCGCGCTCGAGCACCGCGAGCTCGCGCGGGCCTGTCGCCGGGTGCTGACGAACGTCGACGAGGGCATCCTCGAGCGGCGCGCGGCGCAGAACTGTCGCGACCGCACCGACGTGCACCTCGACCCCGGACCGCTCGGGACGAGCGTCATCTCGGCGGTCCTGCCGACGGAGCTCGCCGTCGTCGTCTACGCAGCGGTCGAGGACCTCGCCGCCCGGGCGGTGCGCGACGAGCCGGGACTGCGCCTCGGCGCAGCGCGGGCTCAGGCCTTCGTCGACCTCGCACTTCGAGGGGTCGAGGTGCGTACGCGGCTGGACCTCACCGTGCCGGTGATCACGGACCGGTGGGGTGCGGCGGACCTCACGGCGTCGGCCCCCGCCAGCGGGGGCGAGGAAGCCGGAGGGGGCATGCCCGCCGGGTCCGCTCTAGGGTCCACCTCCGGCGGACGGCCCGGCCATCCGGAGGTCGGCGGCGGGCGGCTCGACGGCCAGCGGTTCGACGGCGAGGGCGCCCGCGGCCTTCGACTGGGCGGCGTCGAGGTGCCAGGTGCGGGCTGGATCCCGGCCGACGTCGTCGACAGGATCCGTCGGAGCGAGGACCACGAGCTGGGGCGGGTGCTCCTCGACGCGGACGAGGGTCATGTCGTCGCCTCCGGGCAGCCCCAGCCCGGGTACGTCCCACGTCCGGGGCTGCGCCGGCTCGTGCAGACCCGCGACGGGACCTGCCGGATGTGGGGGTGCACCCGCCCCGCGGTGCAGTGCGACCTCGACCATGCGCAGGCCTGGCCCCTCGGCCCGACGTCGTCGCGCAACCTCGGCTCCCTGTGCCGGCGCCACCACCGGCTCAAGCAGCACCCGCGGTGGGGTTACGAGCTCGATGCCGAGGGCCGAGCGACCTGGACGGCGCCGGGTGGGACGAGCCGCGTGACGTGGCCCCGGACCTGGGCGGTCGAGAGACCGGCGCCTGCGAGACCGGCGCCGCTCGCCTCGGAGTCGCAGGCCTCGGCGCCAACGGCATTGGTGTCAGTGACCGCAGCACCCGCGACCGCAGCACCACAGACCTCAGCGCCCGGTGCACCTGCGGGTGGTCGGGATGAGGCCGAGCTCGCCGTGGCCTCGCCCCCCGTCCCGGGGGCGGACCCACCCTTCTGAGGCGGCTGGTCCGCGAGCGCCGCTGGGCTCAGACCCCGAGATGCTTGCGAACCCTGGCCCAGTCCGACTCCGCCGTCGCCGACTGCGCCGCCTCGTAGTAGCGACGGGACTTGAGCAGCCGCAGGCTCACGTGATGGGCGACGAGGACGCGCCGGTCGACCCGGGCCCGGCGCAGCGTCTTGTCGACCTCCTGCGGGGTGCCGAGCAGCACGGGGTCCAGCAGCGCTGCCGCCGCCTCCTCGTCCCACGGCCCGGCGACACCGGCGTCGTAGCACAGCGGCAGCAGGGCGGCGTAGAGCAGCAGGTGACGGCGCACGCTCGTGCGCACGACCTCGGCGTGGCCGTGCGTCACCGGGACGGTGAAGGTCCGCGGGCCGTGCAGCGCGTCGGCCCCGCCGACGACGTCGAGGAGCAGGCGGCCGTCGTCGTCGACGACGGCCGGCATCCAGGTCCCACGGGAGAAGAGAACCTCAGGCATGCGCCGATCCTCCCCCCTTCGCCCGATCGACGGGATCAGACGTTGAAGCGGAACGATCAGGCGGGGTTTTGGCTGTTGATGGTCACCGTCGGTTGATGCCGGAGAACACGGTCTGACCTGCGGAAACGCGCTCGCCGGACCGTTGGACGTCGTCGGCCAGAATCGGTCTCGGTCGGACTTCTTGCGGACTCTTTGCGGACCGCTGGCGACGCACAGATGCCGTGTCACTGTCGACGTGGAACGCGAACACGGCCCGGGCTTCCCGTTGGAGACAACTACGGCTCACGCGTTGCGCGCTGATCCGACCCCCGGCCGCACCCGGGCACGACTCAACGACTGCTCCCTGTGAACTCAGTCAGGTCGTCTCGTCGTAGTCCAGCAGCCCGTGTTCGAGCACGTGCCGACGAAACCCTCCTGGACCGAACGGCAGGTAGTACTCGTTCGCAAGGAGTTCGTCCGCCACGTGTTCCACCATCGAAAGTGTCAGCTGTTTGGCGCGAATCGCATCACACAGGATCGGAACGGTCGCCGTGACCCGCAAGCCCTCCGTCTCCGCGATTTCCCTAGGGGTGCTGTCGTCAATCACCATCTCGCTCCCGAAGGTGGCGCCCATCGCAAGAACACCGCACTCGCCTTCGTTCTTGCCGTCGGCGACGAGGCGGCGCGCGTATCCAGCGAACTTCGCCATGTAGGAGGGGTCGGATGAAGAAAACACATGAATCCAGTCGGCGTCGAGGACCTGACCGACCGCCCGGACCTCCTCCGTCTGTCGCCGCAGTTCTCGCTCAACAACGTCTGGCATGAGGACTGGGCGGCCTCCGGCGAGAAACTTCAAGACGCCCAGCCAACCGCTGAGCGCGAAGTGCTTGAGCGGACCGGTGTCGAAAACCCAGGCGTCGGCGCCTGGGGTCATCAAGAGACGAACTTCCAGATCTCGTCCTCGCGGCGAGTTCTGGGAACAGGTAGATCATCGTCGTTCAGCGTGCCTAGCAATAGATCTAGGGCCCGTTCTCGGCTGATGAGCTCGTTGCCAACTAGGCGCAGGACCGCTTTCTCGTAGGTACGGGGCACGGTCGTCCCAGCCATCTCTTCGGCCGGGACGTACAGGTCGAGTTCGAGAATGTCGGCTCTAGTGGTGCGATGCGAGCGCACGATCCCAGCTGTCTCGTGATCGGCGAGGCCGAGTTCTCGGAGCCGCCGAGCGAGGGTGGCCATGTCGATGCGGTAGTGATGTGCAAACCAGGCGGCTGCCCTCCGCGGTCCGTGTTCTTCGAAGCGCTGGGCCCATGCATTCGTCAGTGCCTCTGCGGGTAGCAGCAAGGTGCGGGCGAACCGGTCGAGCAGCGCCTCTACAGGCGCGGTCTTGGGCTCATATGCGTCGACTCGCCAGTCGACGGTGTAATCATCGGCGCAGAGGTAGTGCCCGAACTCGTGCGCGAGGGCTAGGCGTCTGCGGCCGACGTCCGCATGGCTATTGACAAAGGCAACTCCCCCACGTCGCAGCAACACCGTTCCTGCGTCCGCAAGATCCTTACCGACGTCCGCGGAGAACGCGAGGAGGCCGACCAGTCCGACGGTCTTGACTAGGTGCGGGATCGGATCGTTCGGCGTGAGGCCAAGCAGTTCTCGCGCGTGAGCCGCAAGGTCTTCGGCTTCCTTAACCGTAGTAGGGGGAGTCTGCTCTTCGGGCGCTCGGTCGAATCCCAAAGCGCCATCGGCGAGAGAGTCGACGAACTCGACGTCCTGAGCAAGGAGCGCAAGCCGTGCATCAATCGTTGAGTCGGTAGCGTCCGGAGTCCGGCTCGTGCGGTGAGAAACAATCGCGGGGGTCGGTTCCTCGAAGAAATCGATCATCTGCACGCCAATAGCAGCCGCAATGTCGGAGAGCTCGAGGGCGCTGACCTTCCGTGCGCCTGTCTCAATCTTCGCGATTACGGAGTGTCCCGAGAAGCCCACCCGCGAGGCGAGCTCATCCTGACGAAGACCGGCGCGCATTCGAGCTTCGCGAACGCGGGCGCCAAGCGTGTGGGCGTCAAGGTCACTCATGTGTGCGATTCTGGCACATGAACCCTCGCCCGTCAGCGGCTACGTCTTGTCTGTGCAGCGCACAGCCGCGCCGGGCAGTGTGAGAACGACCTCTACCGGAAGCCGACATCTGACCTTCCCGCCTCCTCAGCCCCAGAAGATCGGGTCACCGCTGGTTCCGATGTGGTCCAGGAGCGCCTGGACGTTCTTGGTCGGGCGCTTGCGCTTGTACTCGTGGAACTTGAGGTTACGGTCGCGCCAGTAGATCGCCCATTGGCCGGTCGACTTCGTGTAGCGCAGGCGCGCGATCGGGAACCGGGTGTGCTCGCCGACGCCGTCCCACGGTCGCCGCACCTCGACGATGTCGACGTGTCGGTCGGAGACGTCGGCCTCGACCTTCAGCTCGTCCCACAGGTGCTCGGGCACCCGCTCCCGCGCCCACAGCCGGATGCGGTGCAGGTCAGTCTCTGGAAGTGCCATGACACCAGTCCATAGCGCATAACCTACGAGGCATCATGAACCTCGGGGACGACGCCAACCGCCTTGCCGCGGAGGCGCGTGCCCGCGTGCTCATCGACCGACAGCTCACCGACGCGGGCTGGTCGGTGCAGGACAGCAGGTCGCTCAACCTGTTCGCGGCGCAGGGCGTCGCGCGTCGCGAGGCGACCATGGCGACCGGGCACGGTCGAGCCGACTACCTGCTCTACGTCGACCAGAGGGTCGTTGGGGTGATCGAGGCCAAGCCCGAAGGCACTCCCCTGTCGGGTGTCGAGTGGCAGTCCGCGATGTACGCCGAAGGTCTGCCGGCCGATGTCAGGTTGGCGGCCCAGACCAAGGACGGCCGGCTCCCGTTCGTCTTCGAGGCCAGTGGCACCGAGACCCACTTCACCAACGGCTTCGACCCCGAGCCGCGGGCTCGCCGGATCTTCAACTTCCCCAAGGCGGCCACCCTCGCCAAGACCCTGCGAGGGCAGGACGAGGAACACCCCACCTGGCGAGGCAAGGTCACCGCCATGCCACCGCTGGACACCGCTCCCCTTCGGCCAGCGCAGATCGAGGCGATCAACGGCGTCGAGCAGAGCCTGCGCGAGCAGCGCTACGACCGGAGCCTGGTGCAGATGGCCACCGGCGCCGGCAAGACCTACGCGGCCGTGACGCTATCCTACCGGCTGCTGAAGTTCGGCGGGTTCGACCGCATCCTGTTCCTCGTCGACCGCAACAACCTGGCCAAGCAGACGATGGCCGAGTTCGAGAACTACCGCACCCCCGACGACGGCCGCCGCTTCACCGAGCTCTACAACGTGAACCGGCTCAACCGCGGCCCGATGCCGGAGTCGACGGCCCTGGCGATCTCGACCATCCAGCGCGTCTTCAAGGCGCTGCGCAACGAGGAGGTTGGCGAGAGCGACGACCCCGAGCTGGATGGCTGGGTGCCCGACACTCCGGTCACGGTCGCCTACAACGCCGACATCCCACCGGAGACGTTCGACCTGATCGTTGTCGACGAGGCCCATCGTTCGATCTACGGCCAGTGGCGCGGCGTCCTGGAGTACTTCGATGCCCACGTCGTGGGTCTTACCGCGACCCCCGGCAAGCAGACCTTCGGGTTCTTCAAGCAGAACCTCGTCTCGGAGTACACCTACCCGCAGTCGGTGGCCGACAACGTCAACGTCGACTTCGACATCTACCGGATCAAGACCCAGATCAGCGACCGGGGCTCGACGATCAAGGCCGGGACGGTCGTTCCCAAGGTCGACCGGCGCACCCGCGCCCAGCGCTACGAGGCGCTGGACGAGGACCTCGAGTACACCAGCGGCCAGCTCGACCGCGCGGTGACCGCGACCGACCAGATCCGCACCGTGCTGGAGACCTTCCGGGACAAGCTCTTCACCGAGATCTTCCCGGGTCGATCGACCGTGCCGAAGACCCTCATCTTCGCCAAGGATGACGCCCACGCCGAGGAGATCGTCACCCAGGTACGCGAAGTGTTCGGCAAGGGCAACGACTTCGCCGCCAAGATCACCTACACCGCCCGCAACGCAGACCAGCAGCTCGCCGCCTTCCGCACCAGCCCGGCTCTTCGGATCGCGGTCACCGTCGACATGATCGCCACCGGGACCGACGTGAAGCCGCTGGAGTGCGTGTTCTTCATGCGCGACGTGCGCTCGCCGCAGTACTTCGAGCAGATGAAGGGCCGTGGCGCCCGCACCATCCCCTCAGCCGACTTCCAGGCAGTGACCCCCGACGCCAAGCAGAAGACCTGCTTCGTGCTCATCGACGCCATCGGGGTCACCGAGCACGACTTCGTCGAGCCGCCGCTCAACCGCGAGAAGTCGGTCAGCCTCCAGAAGCTGCTGGAGAAGGCCGCAAACCTGACCATCACCGAGGACGAGACGGCAACCCTCGCATCCCGGCTCGCCGCCCTCGAACACCAGCTGACTCCTGATGAGCGCACCGAGCTCGACTCGGTCGCCGGCGGGTCTGTGCGGAAGGTGGTCCGCCACCTCGTCGATGCCGTCGACCCCGACCGGCAAGCCGAAGCCATCGAGGGTGCCGAGGACCCGGACGCAGTCCGTCAGCAGCTGATCATCGACGCCGTGAAGCCACTCGCATCCAATCCCGACCTGCGCGCCCGCATTCTCGAGCTCCGCCGCACCCACGACCGGGTGGTCGACGAGGTCTCCGCCGACGTCCTGCTCGACGCGTACGGCGTGGTCGACACCGACAAGGCAACCTCCGTCGTCGAGTCCTGGCGCGCCTACCTCGACGAGCACCGCGCCGAGATCACCGCCACCCAGCTCCTCACCGAAGCCAAGGAGCGGCGGATCTCCTTCAGCGACATCAAGGAGCTCGCGGACCGCATCGCCCGACCGCCCTACAACTGGACGCCCGACATCATCTGGAACGCGTACGTCGCCCTGGACCCACAGTTCGCCACCAAGTCCGACCACCACACGTTGACCGACCTCGTCTCGCTCGTCCGGTTCACCGTCGGTGTCGACAACGAGCTCGTCCCGTACGCCGAGCGCGTCAACGAGCGGTACGCCGCCTGGCTCGCCCAGCAGGAGCACGCCGGCGTCACGTTCACCGGCGCCGAGCGCTGGTGGCTCGACAACATGGTCAAGGTGATCGCCAACTCCGCCGGCATCCGCACTGAAGATCTCGATGACGCCCCCTTCATCGAGCGCGGAGGCACCGACGGCGCCCTGCGCGACCTCGGCGACCGCGCCGCCGACCTCGTCGACGAACTGAACTCCGAGCTCACCGCATGACGACTCCCGCAGGCTGGGAGCGCAAGACGCTCGGCGAACTCGGTCGGTATCTGAACGGCCGCGCATTTAAGAAGCAGGAGTGGCGATCGCACGGGCGACCGATCATCCGCATCCAGAACCTCACTGGTTCAAGCGATGTGTTCAACTACTTCGAAGGCGAGGTCGAGGATCGTTACGTAGTGCGGCCTGGCGACCTGCTGGTGTCGTGGGCCGCGACGTTGGGCTCGTACATCTGGACCGGTCCCGAGGGTGTACTGAACCAGCACATCTTCAAGGTCCAGTCGAACATCGACCTGAAGTTCCACAAGTACTTGCTCGACCACAAGCTCGACGAGCTGATGCGGCACACGCACGGATCTGGGATGGTCCATATCACCCGTGGACGCTTCGACGCGGTGCCCGTCGATATCCCACCCCTCGATGCGCAGCGCCGCATTGTCGCCCTCCTCGAAGACCACCTCTCCCGTCTTGACGCTGCCGAACGTTCCATGGAGCGCGCTCACAGCTCAGCCAAGGCGCTGGTGCGCGCCGCCCTCTCCTCTGGATTGCGGGGAACGCTTGTCACCGACGATCTTTCCGAGGGTTCGGCCGTGGAGCTCTTGGGCGAAGCGCCCGCGTTCACTCCACAGGAGGACGAACGAGTGTGGCCCGTGCCCGAAACATGGGCATGGGCGCGCATCGGTGATCTGTTCGATGTCAACGTAGGTGCCACGCCGTCGCGAGCGGTTGCCGCGCACTGGTCTGGTGATCTGCCATGGGTCTCCAGCGGTGAGGTTGCATTCGGACGGATCTCATCGACCCGCGAGCACATCACACGCGAAGCGGCAGGCAACCCCGCCAGGCGCATCCAACCGCCTGGGACCGTCATGCTCGCGATGATCGGGGAGGGCAAGACGCGCGGGCAGGCTGCAATCCTCGACATCGAGGCCGCGCACAACCAGAACTGCGCATCGATCCGAGTCTCCGCTACGAAGGTTCTGCCCGAGTACATCTACGGCTATCTGGAGGAGCGCTACCTCGAAACCCGCCGGGGTGGATCCGGGGGGCAGCAGCCAGCATTGAACAAGGCGGCGATCCAACGATTCCCGGTCCCGATCGCTCCGCTTGGGACACAGAGGCGGCTCGTGGAAGCCTGGACGGAAGTCCGGGATGCGGCAGGGCGTCTCGAGCACGGCATACTCGCTGCGACCTTGCGACACTCGACCCTGCGTCGCGCGCTACTTCAAGCAGCCTTCTCGGGCCGCCTTACTGGCGCTGCGTCGGAGCCGTCGGAGGCCGAGGAGATGATCACCGCATGAGAGCCGGAGACGAGCTGCTTGGAGCGGTCTTTAACAAGGACCACCGCTATGTGATCCCGATCTTCCAGCGCCCGTACGTGTGGGACGAGGAGGAGAACTGGATCCCCCTGTGGGACGACATCCGCAAGGCCGCCGAGTCCGCGGAGACACAGTCGGAGGGGGGAGACGACGAGGACGCTCAGGAGTACTTCCTCGGCGCCCTCGTGACCCAGCACCGCAGCCCGATCCCGCGGCGTACGCCCACCTCCATGGTGATCGACGGACAGCAGCGGATGACGACCTTTCAGGTGTTCCTGGCCGCCGCTCGGCGTGTGGCTTTGGAGTTCGGAGCACTGCATGCGGCGGACAGCTTCGCGGCCTTGGTGCGTAACCGGGTGAGCGTCGACAGCGACCATCCAGAGGACCGGCTCAAGGTCGCACCCCTCGCGCATGACTTGCGCGGCTTCGAGTGGGCCGTACGCGAGCCCGTCGACGTGTCTTCGCCACCGAACGTTGGCCACAAGCTCGTTCGGGCCTCTCTCTGGTTCGAAGACGCCGTCCGCGACTGGGTCAAGGAATCTTCCTCGGCGAGCGACCGGCTCGACTTCCTCCACTTCGCCGTCGAGAACCGCATCAAGGTGGTCAGCATCTTCCTCGACGCGCGAGACGACCCGCAGATCATCTTCGAAGCCCTCAACCACCGTGGCGTACGACTGGACGCCGCCGACCTCGTCAAGAACCTGCTCTTCCAGATGCTCGAACGCCAAGGTGACCACCACCTTGAGCATGAACTGCTCAACGACCACTGGTCCGTGCTCGATAGCGGACATTGGCGTGAGGAGGTCACCACGGGCCGCATAAAGCGAGTGCGGGTCGACATCCTCCTGGCCTATTGGCTCAGCGCGCAGCGCGGCGAAGAATCCTCGGCCGAGCACCTCTTCGAGGACTTCAAGCGCTGGATGCGTGCATCACACGCGAGAGCCGCCGACGTGATCCGGGATATCCGCGTCTACGCCGACACGATGGACCGGTTGCAGCGGCTTCCGATGAGTTCCCCAGTCGCACAGGCTCTCGACCGATTGGACGCCACGAAGACCACCACGCCGTGGCCGCTCATGCTGTTCCTTCACGCCTCCTCCGAGATCCCCGAGGATCAGGCCGTCATCGGCACGCTCGCGATCGACTCCTTCCTCATGCGCCGGGCGATCTGTCGCATGACCACCAAGGACTACAACCGGTTGTTCGGCACCCTCCTGGGCGCGATCAGGGTCGGCGATGTCACCCGGGCTGGCGACCTGCTCGTCACGGGTCTGGCAAGCCAGACAGCCGATAGCCGGATCTGGCCGGACGACTCAGCGTTCATCAGCGCGCTGATGAACAGCAACCTCTACAACGACCTCGTGCGAGCCCGCCTCCGCACCCTGCTGGTAGGGCTGGAGAACCACCTGCTCACGAGCCGAGCCGAGCCCACTTTGCCTCACCGAGCAGCCAGCAAGGCCCTGACGATCGAGCACGTCATGCCGGTGAAGTGGGAGGAGAACTGGTCGCTGCCGGACGGCGTGCCAGGGGCGGCGATCGAGCGGCGCAACAACTCGATCCACCGTCTCGGCAACCTGACCCTGGCCACGCAGAGCCTCAACTCGACTCTGAGCAACCAGGCCTGGAGCAAGAAGCGGCACACACTCCAGACCCATAGCCTCGCCCGGTTGACGACCGGGTCGATCCTGACCTTCCCCGACGGTGTCGACAACTTCACCCAGGACGAATGGGTCTCAGCCTGGGACGAGGACCGGATCGGTCTCCGGGAGCTGGCACTGATCAGATACGCACTCATGGCTTGGCCTCGGCCGGCTGACCAAGACGCCGACATGATCGACCTGAGAGCCTTCCAGGTCGAAGAAGCCAGCAAGGTCGCGGAAGCCAGTCGGGTTGCGGAAGCCACCCGGGTCGCGGGGACACGTACACGAACGGACAACCCTGTGCACGGCGATCTACTGCCGCTCATCGTGCGCGGGCTGGTGATACCCGGGGACCGGCTGCGGCATCAGAAGGTGCGATCCGGCACCGAGTTCCATGCCACCGTGACGGGCTCAGGCGGCCTGGATACGTCGGCGGGCCACTTCCGTGCCCCGTCACCTGCCTTGTCGAAACTCGTCGGCAGCTCGCGCAATGGCTGGACTGACTGGACGCATGTCCCGACGGGGAAGACGCTCGCCGAGCTTCGAGAGATGCTCCGCGACTCTCTGAGGGACGGAGCACAGAACGATGGAGAAGATGATGGATGACACGACGTTCGTCATGGACGGATACACGATCGACCTGGATCAGCTCTATCGAGCGATGCATTCGCAATCTGTACTGGAGGGTGGCATCCGTGTCTTCCACGGCAACAGCAACGATGTGCGCGCAGTGAAGCGGCTTCTCCACGACCTCTTCGATGTTCCGGTCCGCGACAGGGTGCATCCCATGAACAACCGCATCCGCAAGGAGGCTGAGATCCGGATGGCAGCTTTGGGCTGGGCGACAAAGGACCCCGGCCGATCTGCCCGCTACGAGCTCTACCGAAGACTGTGACCGCGACTATGTCTGACTCCCGCCGCCTCGTAGACAAGCTCTGGTCCTACTGCAACGTCCTGCGTGACGACGGCGTGGGCGTCATCGAGTACACCGAGCAGCTGACGTACCTGCTGTTCCTCAAGATGGCGCACGAGCGGGCTAACCGGCGTCTCAACCCGCAGCAGATCGTGCCGCCCGAGTACTCGTGGCAGAAGCTCCTCGACGCCGAGGGCACCGAGCTGGAGGTCACCTACACCCAGATCCTGGTCGGTCTTGCCCAGCAGCCGGGCACGCTTGGCACGATCTTCCGGAAGGCCCAGAACCGGATTCAGGACCCCGCCAAGCTCAAGCGGCTCATCGTCGACCTCATTGACCGGGAGAACTGGTCAGCTTCCGGCACCGACCTTAAGGGAGACGCCTATGAGGAGCTGCTGTCGAAGGGGGCTTCCGACAAGGGCTCCGGCGCCGGCCAGTACTTCACGCCCCGCGAGCTGATCCGGGCGATCGTCGACGTGATCGACCCCAGGCCCACCGACACGGTCGTCGACCCCGCCTGCGGCACCGGCGGCTTTCTCC
Source organism: Janibacter melonis (assembly GCF_020567375.1). Taxonomy (GTDB): domain Bacteria; phylum Actinomycetota; class Actinomycetes; order Actinomycetales; family Dermatophilaceae; genus Marihabitans; species Marihabitans melonis. The sequence goes on from NZ_JAJBZM010000001.1 coordinate 1,139,760, forward strand.
TCGTCGCCCACGAGCACGCCTCCCGCGATGCCGCCAGCCTCACGCCGACCGAGCGCGATCACCTCCGTGACGAGTTCGTCTCCGGCTACGAGCTGGTCGACGGCACCGCACGGCTGGCCGCGATGAACTTGTTGCTGCACGGCATCGGAACACCGAACGGCGACTCCCTCATCGACGTACGCGACTCCTTGATCGCCGACCCCGGCCAGCGCTGGTCCGTGGTGCTCACGAACCCGCCCTTCGGCCGCAAGTCGTCGCTCACCATGGTCGGCGCGGACGGACGGGCCGTGCGCGAAGACCGCGACATCGAGCGCCAAGACTTCGTCGTGACGACGTCCAACAAGCAGCTCAACTTCCTGCAGCACATCATGACGGTCCTGGACATCAACGGTCGCGCCGCGGTCGTCCTGCCCGACAACGTGCTGTTCGAGGGTGGTGCCGGCGAGACGCTACGCCGCAAGCTGCTCGCGGATTTCGATCTGCACACGATGATCCGGCTCCCCACCGGCATCTGGTACGCGCCCGGGGTGAAGGCGAACGTGCTCTTCTTCGACAAGAAGCCGGCGGCCGAGCAGCCTTGGACCCAGAAGCTGTGGGTCTACGACTTCCGCACGAACATGCACTTCACGCTCAAGCAGAACCCGCTGCGCCGGGCAGACCTCGATGACTTCGTGACGTCGTTCCTGTCCGGCAAGGACCGCGCGGAGCGGGTGGAGTCCGAGCGTTGGAAGGCCTTCGCGTACGACGAGCTCGTGGGCCGCGACAAGGCCAACCTCGACATCACCTGGCTGCGCGACGAGTCGCTCGAGGACGCCGACAACCTGCCGGCGCCGGAAGTCATCGCCCGCGAGATCGTGGAGGACCTGACGGCCGCGCTCGTCGAGTTCGAGGCCGTTACCGCCGCACTTGAAGCCTCTTCCTCCGACTCCTGATCTTCTCCCTCTTCCCGACCCCTCACAGCTTCCCCTTCATCTACAACCGTTGACTCCTCACGGTCCCCAAAATCCTCTCCCCGTCACCCCTCATCCGCCTGCCCCACCACCTTCTTTCTCAGCGGCACGCATGCTACGAAGGTTCGTAGATGGGTCGCCCGTGATCGGGCGGCCCACGCGGCATTTCTAGGGGTCCGTTGGTTGTCGACGGACGTCGTGGAGGCGGTGGTCCGGGTGCGTGGCGGGGTGAAGTTCTACCGCGGCGCGGCGAAGGCCGCGCGCGCCTACGTCGAGGGGGATCGCTCCCGGGCGGACGACTACTACCTCGGCGAGGGCTGCGGAGTGGCTGCCCGGCTCACAGCGACCCCGGGCGGTGTCGAGCATGCCGGCTCGATGGACGGCGACGCCTACGAGAAATGGGTCGCGGGAGTCGACGTCGACAGCGGTCGCAAGAAGGGTCGGGTTCGCGAAGACGCGAACGCGCTGCGGTTCGTCGAGGTCACCGTCAACGGCCCGAAGACCTGGTCACTGGCCGCCGCGCTTCATCCAGACATCTCGGCTGCGCTGGACGAAGCCCAGGACAAGGCCGCCGCCGAGATCGTCGGCTGGGCCGCCCAGCACGCGACCACCCGGGTGGGACCGCGCGGTCGCCAGGTGCAGGTGCCGGTCGAGAAGATCGAGGCTGCAGTGATCCGGCACTACACGTCGCGTGCCGGTGATCCGCACCGGCACCTGCACCTTCAGATCAACGCCCGCGTGTGGGCGGCCGGCGCCTGGCGGGGCCTGCACTCGGTGGGTGTGCGGGACATGATCGAGGCGATCAACGGGATCGGGCACGCCGCGGTCGCCACCGACCCGGAGTTCCGGGCGGTCCTCGCAGTGCGGGGCTTCACCCTGGACGCCGAGACCGGGGAGATCGAGCAGCTCGCGCCGTACGTCGGGGCGTTCAGCGCTCGGACCAGTCAGATCCACCGCAACATCGACCGGTACGAAGCCCAGTGGCGGCGCGAGCATCCCGGCGAGGAGCCGGGGCCGCGGCTGCGCGAGGCGTGGGATCGGCGGGCGTGGGCCGATGCGCGGCCGGACAAGGTCGTCCCCACCGACGGCGCTGACCTGGTCGCGAGATGGAACGCCGAGCTGCGTGCCCTGGGTTACCACGACCCAGCCGCTCCAGCCGTGCTGGAGGCAACACAGGTCGGCTGGATCGACCGGGACGGGGCGACGGACTAAATCATCTCCCAGCTCGGGGCGAAGCGGTCGGCGTGGAACGCCGCCGACATCCGCGGGAAGGTCGAGGTTCTGCTGGCGCAGGCCAAGCTGGTGGCGGAGCCCGCGGCGCGCATCGAGCTCGCCGAGGACGTGACGGCCCGCGCCGCCGCACGCAGTGTCCGGCTGCTCGCCTCACCCGACGTGCCCGAACACGTCCGCTCACTGACCTCCCAGCAGGTGATGGAGGTCGAGGCGGACCTCATCGGTCGTCTCGCCCGCCGTGCGGAGCAGCAAGCCAGACGGGTCCGGCTGCACGGGCGAGGGCTGACTCGGGTCGACCCCACTCAGGCCGCCGTCGTCGGCACCCTGGCCGGTGACGGCCAGCTGGTGGTCGTGGAGGGCGCGGCCGGAGCCGGCAAGACCACCGCGCTGAGGTCGGCGCGGACCGTGCTGTCGCGGCAGGGGCATCGGCTACTGGTGGTGACGCCGACGTTGAAGGCGGCCGAGGTCGCCGCCGCGGAGACCGGCGCCGACGGGCACTCGGCCGCTTGGCTGATCCACCAGCACGGCTGGCGCTGGGACGACGACGGGCACTGGGCACGGCGCCCCGACGCCGCACCCGACCCGTCCGCCCGACTGCGACCAGGGGATCTGCTGCTGGTCGACGAGGCGGGCATGCTGGACCAGGACACCGCCCGCGCGCTGCTGACGGTCGCCGACGAGGCCGGGGCGCGGGTAGCGCTGGTCGGCGACCGACACCAGCTCCCGGCGGTGGGACGCGGCGGCGTCCTGGACCACGCCCTCGCGTGGGCCCACCCGACCGCGGTCGTGTCGTTGGAGAAGGTGCACCGATTCACCGACCCCGACTACGCCGCACTCTCCCTGCGCATGCGCACCGGCGACGACCCCGCCTCGATCTTCGATGCGTTGCACCGCCGAGGATCGATCGTCGTCCACACCAGCGACAGTGAACGCACCGCCGCCCTCGCCGAGGCGGGGGCGGCCGGCGGCCTCGTCGTCGCCGACACCCGCGAGCAAGTGGCCCGCCTCAATGCCGCGGTCCGCGACCAGCGTCGCGCCGATCCCGCCACGGGCAACTCGGCCGACGCAGACCCGTCCCTGGTGACCGCTCGCGGCGAACGGGTCGGGCTCGGGGACCGCGTCGCTACCCGCCGCAACGACCCTGATCTCGGGGTCGCGAACCGCCAGACCTGGACGGTCGCCGGAATCGGCGAGGACGGCCACCTGATCCTTCACGGCCGCGGGCGCGATCGCGAGATCCCGGCGGAGTACGCGACCCGGTTCGTCGAGCTCGCCTACGCCACCACAGTCCACGGAGCCCAGGGCGAGGCCGTCGAGGCCGCCCTCGGCGAGACCACCGGTGCCGCCGCGGCGTACGTCGCGATGACGCGCGGCCGCGCATCCAACACTGCCCACCTTGTCGCCGAGACGCGTCGAGGACGCACGGAAGCAGTGGGTCGATGTCTTCAGCCGCGACCGCGCGGACCTGGGCCCCGCTCACGCCCGACGGCTCGCCGTCGACGCGATCGACCGGTACGGCGCGGCCGCCGTAGCGCCTCCAACGCCACGGCTCCCGGTCCCGGAGTACCGGCCGCCCATTTCCCGGCCCTCCGGAATCGGCCTCTGAGAGGCGGGTGCAGCCAACGACCTAGGGAACGCCGTTGACCTGCACGAACGCAGCGTTCCCCCTCGCGTTCCCCTCCGTTGTTACCGCATTCCGGTAACGCCCCTCGCCCACGCTGATCGGCGTGAATCAACACCTTCACAAGTCCGCGGGAAAACGACTTAGGGATACCTGTTGACCTGCGGAAACACAGGTCACCTGGCAGGTATCCCCCTCAGGTTCCCCCGATTCCGGGGAACCTGCCGCCCCATGCTGATCAACACGTACAGATCGTTCGCGATAACAACCAGCGAGGAGCACCCGATGAGTTCTCGAACTTTCGGACGGGCGCCGCCTGACCTGCGAAGACGCCACCTCACGGGGGCGCCCGTCCGGAGGACGGGCGGGGCCAGGACGGGCGCGAATTGGTGCCCCCCAGCGCGCACCGTAGGACGCGTACCTCTCGACGACAGACACCCACCCATCACGACCGGCGACGAACGACGCCGGGAACCCAGCCACAAGGAGGCCGCCATGACCGCACAACCCAACGCCCCACGACCCCGCCAGAACCCCGGCGACGACATGCTCACCCTCCAGGAAGCGTGCCGCTACCTCCGCGTGCCCGAGGGGACGCTGCGCTACTGGCGCCACCTCGGCGCCGGACCCCGCAGCTTCAAGGTCGGCCGCCACGTCCGCTACTGGCGAGACGACCTCATCCTCTGGCTCACCGAGCAGACCAACCGTCCCCATAACCGCAGCTGACCCTGCCCCACCGTCGGATCTCAGAGAGACGATGGAGCGATCCTGGAAGGAGCATCACCATGGCGGGAAACATCGCCAAGCGAGCCAACGGCCGGTGGCGGGCGCGGTACCGCGACGAGGCCGGCAAGGAGCACTCGCGGCACTTCGACCGCAAGATCGACGCCCAGCAGTGGCTGGACCAGGTCACCTCCGCGGTGGTCACCGGCACGTACGCCGATCCCAAGGCCGGCCGGATCACGTTCGCAGCGTTCTTCGGGGAGTGGTCGGCCCGCCAGGTCTGGGCACCCGGCACCGTCCTCGCAATGTCACTGGCGGCCAGATCCGTGCCGTTTGCGGGGAAGCCCATGAAGCAGGTCCGGCGCTCGGACGTCGAGACTTGGATCAAGCAGATGAACGCCGCCGGGCTTGCCCCCGGCACCATCAAGACGCGTTACGTCAACGTCAGGTCGGTGTTCCGCGCCGCCGTGAAGGACAGGGTGATCGGCTCCGACCCGACCGACGGAGTACGCCTCCCCCGCGGCAGACGCGCGGAAGTGGCCATGTCGATCCCCACGCCCGAGCAGGTCGGGCAGCTCATGGCCGTGGCCGACGAACGGTTCCAGCCGTTCATCGCCCTCTGCGCGTTCGCCGGCTTGCGGCTCGGCGAGGCCGCCGGGGTCCAGCTCGGCGACGTCGACTTCCTCCGCAAGTCGCTGAAGGTCTCCCGCCAGGTGCAACGCGTCAACGGCGGGGCGATCGATATGCGGCCACCGAAGTACGGATCAGAGGGGGTCGTCTACCTCGCGGACAGTCTGGTCAACGTGCTCGCCGAGCACGTCGCCGCTCACGGCACCATCGGCAAGGAGCGGTGGCTCTTCGCCGGCGAGGGCGACGACCCGCCCCACCAGAACACCGTCGGCTACTGGTGGCGCAAGACGCTGCGCGAAGCCGACCTGACCGGCATCAAGCTCCACGACCTTCGCCACTTCTACGCCTCCGGGCTCATCGCCGCCGGATGCGACGTCGTGACGGTTCAACGCTCGCTGGGCCATGCGAAGGCGACCACGACGCTCAATACCTACGCCCACCTCTGGCCGACCGCCGAGGACCGCACGAGGAAGGCAGCGGAGTCGATCATGGCCGCATCGCTCGGCGAGCCAACCCGGGCCCTGGTGAGGTTGGGAACGAGTCCGACTGAGTGAGGCCTGGCCACGGACCGCAGAGGCACCTCCCGACGCGTCAGCCGGTAACGCGTGACAAGGCCCAGAATGGCGCGGCTCCGGACTTGTGAGGTCGGAGATCTGCTCGGATGAAGGAGCGGTCGCGGCACGGCGCACCGGCCGTCAGGTTGGCGACCAAGCGGCCGGAAGCGATGACCGTTCCAGGAACATGGTGCCATCTTGGTTGATTTTTTCGCGCATTTCGACCATACTAGGTGAAGCAGATCGTCCCCTACACCACAGGAATCGCCGTGGCTCATGCAGACCTCTCCGCCCTGATCGGCACCCACCTCTCCGACGACCTGCTCAAGCGTGCACTCCGGGCGGTGTTCCAAGCCAAGAAGGTCGCCTACGACCACTGTGCCGCAGAGTTCCTGTCGCCCTCCGACGCCGAGAACGTGCGCCCGTTCTACGCCCGCGGCAAGATCCAGGAACTCATGCGGGAGATCGTAACGCCGGTCCCTGGCGTAGAGGCACAGACGGTGAAGTCGGACGGTTCCTTCTGGAACCACACCGAGATTGTGAGCGGTCCGGTAATCATGACCGCCCACTCGGTCCAGACGCCGTGCGGTCTGGTCGAGGGGACGGACTACCAGCTCTCTCTCGCCAGCGATCAGGACGCGCTCTTCGGGGATGACGAGCCGTCCGAGAACGCGCGCCTGTATGCCCTCCTCCTTCATAGCCCATTCCGTGGTCGCCACGATGCCGAGCAGAGGGAGTTCGCCTACCTGCCCGGGTCGGTGTACGTCGCCTTCCCGGCACCCGGTATCAAGTACTACGTGCACCACATCAATCTGTTCACGCGGTTCCCCGACGTGATCGAACGGTTGATGCCGAACCAGTGGGACGAGTCGGCGCGGGTCCACTACAAGTGGGCCGCGACCCAGCGGGCGAGCGCCTGAAGATGCCTTCAAAGACTCCGGGTTTCGTCGGAGCGCGACTTCGGGAGGCACGAGAGGTTCGCAACCTGCGGGCAGTCGAGCTGTCGGAGATGTTGGGCGTATCGCCGCAGGCGGTGTCCGCATACGAGACCGACAAGAAGACACCTAGCCCCGCGGTTGCCGAATCCATCGTTCGGATCCTCAACCTTCCGCCCGAGTTCTTCACGACGCCGGACGAACGCGGCGAACTAGAGGGGCTTCCGTTCTTTCGTTCGATGAGCGCGGCGACCAAGCAGGCGCGAACCCGGGCAGCCCGTCGGGAGCGGTGGTTGGAGCAGATCACCGACTACCTAGGCGGCATCGTCAGTTTTCCTGACGTGAACTTTCCCGACCTCTCACCTCCGGCTGATCCGCTCATGCTCACGGACGACGAAATCGAACACTTCGCGGAGGACGCCCGGAAGCACTGGGGCATGAGCGAGGGACCGATCAACAACATGGTCTATCTGCTAGAGAACCAAGGAGCGATCGTGGCTCGCGACTCCTTCGGGGCGGCCACGCTTGACAGCCTGACGGTTGTCTCGCCATCGTCGCGGCCCTTTGTGATGATTGGCACTGACAAGGGCACCTCGGTGCGGTGGCGCTTTGACGCAGCCCACGAGTTAGGGCACGTCCTGTTGCACGCGAATCTCGACCGTCGCCGTTTGACTAAGACGGCCGACTTCAAGCGGATCGAAGAGCAGGCCCACAGGTTCGCCGGAGCGTTCCTTCTCCCGGCAGCCCCGTTCGCCGACGACTTCTTCGCCGCGTCGCTCGACACCCTCCAAGAGATGAAGCCTCGGTGGAAGGTCTCGATTGGCGCCATGATGATGCGCGCGAAGCAACTCGACCTGATGCCCGAGCAGACCTCTCGCCGTATGTGGATCAACTACTCTCGGCGCGGATGGCGAAGGTCGGAGCCTCTTGATGACGTCATGCCTCCCGAGATCCCAAGGCTGCTCTACAAGGCGGTTGACCTCTTCCTTGGAGACGGCGTACACAATGCCGACGATCTCCGCGCCGGCGTTCGCCTTTCGGATCGCGACATTGAGGCGCTTTGCTCCCTCCCGGAGGGCCACCTCTCCGGCATCGCCCACGCGCCGGTTGGGCTCCGAGAGGATCATGCCGAAAATGCGCAGATCATCCACTTCCCCAGACAGTCATGACCCGTCAGGCAGAAATTCACGCTTGGGCGTCCGAGATCTACGACCCCAACGATCCCTCAAGGGTGGACTTCACCACCCAGGACGCGGCGTATCAGGCCTTCGAGGAATCGCTGCGAGTCATCAAAGGCACTCTTGGTAGGTGGTGGCTGAAGCGCGAGCTGCACCCTCGCGCGAGTCACCTCGGAGGAGTCCTGGGGTTGGACGCGGCGGATGAGCCCGCGGGAGCGATAACGCTGTACCGGATATTCAATCTGGCCTACGAGTTGCACGAAGCCCGCACCGTTCCGGGACTTGAAGCCTTCGTCCGCGGACTACGCTCGCGGTCGCTGACAGACGCAGCTGCCGAGATGTGCGCTGTCCGGCATTGCGCCCGCGCCGGCGAGGGTGTCGAGTTTGTTGAGCCGCAATCTTCGGCCAGCCGCTCACCTGACGCGGTTGTCGTCCTCGGCGGTCGCCGTGTGTCGGTGGAGGTCAAAGCACGCGCCGAGTTGCCCTTGACCGACTACGCCGAGCGCAAGATTGCCAGCACTCTCGGTGCCGCGCGAAAGCAGCTGCCCTCCTCCGGCCCCTCGCTGATTTACCTTCGACTATCTCCGCCCTGGTCTGAGGACGAGGCCACACTGAACTCAGTTGCAGAGGCCTGCGATAAGTTCTTGTTCAACTCGAGGCGCGTCAACGCAGTCGTACTAATGCTCGAACGACGGTTGCCTCATCCGGACCGAGGAGGCATGGCGTTTCAAACCGGAACCCTCACGATTGCAAGTCGAAATCCACGAGTGCCCTTGGACGAAGTTCAGGACTGAGGACCGCTCCGAAATGTAGGCCTCACGTGAACTGCGCTCGGCAGGCAGGCAGGCATGCCGCCGTCTCCCCGGTTCAGTTCTCCGCTTTGTTGGCTGATTCTGGTCAGGGAGTCGCCGACTTGGGGTTGGTGGTCTTGCGTGCGCCTCGCTTCTTCGGTGGTGGTGTCGCCGGGAAGACCTCGATCGTGCGGTAGCGAGCCCTGGTCGTCGCGACGTAGATCTTGCGGTGCAGGTCCTCAGTGACGGTGAGTCCGGCGCCGAGCGCCTTCCGTTCGTTGTCGCGAAGCGAGACGCCGACGATGTCCCACTCCCCACCCTTGGCCTGGTGGGTGGTCAGGCCCGGGACAGGGCGTCCGGGGTGGGTCATACGTGACTGGAGCGCGGCGAGCCGGCCTGTGTGTGCCGCGTGGGGCCGGCGCAGAGTCCGGGCGGACACCGTGCCGATGACCGCGACGAGCTCGAGGTAGGCGGACTTCACCGCGGCCGCAGTACCGGGCTTGAGGGTCTCGATGACACCCTGGAGGTCGGGTTCGAGCTGCCGCGGGACGTCGGTGTCCTGGATGTTCAAGGCGGTGAGGGCGTCGCCGAGGTAGGTCGCGTTGAGGTCGAGGACGTTCCGGGTGACGTGGTTGAGCAGGATGGTGGCAGCGGCCTCCTCGTAGCCGCCCTTGAACGAGTGGTACGCGAGCGGGAGAACGCCTCCGCCGATCGCCCAGAGGTCCTTCCACCACAGTGCGATGGCGACGTCGAGGTCGGCGGGGTCCGTGGGGAGGATGACGCCGGTGCCGCTGCGGAGGTCGTTGGCAAGCTCGGCCTGCTCCTCGGTCTGCCACCGGAACGACTGGGTGAGCGGGAGCGTCGGGACGCTGTTGCGGGCGAGGAGTTCAGGCACAACGTCGGGCTTGGCGCCGCGGAATAGGTAGAGCGCCTGCCAGGGGTCTCCGACCAGGGTGACGGTGACGCCCGCTGCGATGGCCGCTTCGATGATCGCGATGTCGAGTTCGTTGGCGTCGAAGACCTCGTCGACGACCAAGGCCCGGAGTTGTTGACCAAGGCGCATCTGGATGCGGGCGGCGCAGTCGGGCAGGGCGAGGGCGTGCTCGAGGATGGAGCGGACGTCGTCGTGCGTGCAGATGCCCTGCTTCATCAAAGGGACGATGTTGACCGCTGGGACGCGGTAGGCGTGCTTCTCCGCGAACAAGCCCGTCATGTGGAGCGCACGACCGCGGAGGCTGAGCTCGTAGATGGAGCGGGTGGAGACAGTGCCGCCGCAGGAGGCCCAGCTGTCGCGAATGTCGAGGGTGACGTTCCCGTCGGGCCACAGCGTCTTCGCGTCGGGCCACTCGACGAGTCCTTCCCGGAGGAGGTCGTGGAGGAGATCGGACATGATGGTGTCGAGGGTGACGATGCGGTGGGGCCAGGCGAGCGCTTCGGTGCCCCAGAGTCGTTGGACGCGGCGGCGCAGGTTGTAGGTCGCGGCGCGTGTGAAGCTGACGGCGACGACGGCGCGGGGGTCGTGGCGGTGTTCGGCGGCGAAGCGGTGAACGCCGAACCGTTGTGCGGACACGGTAGTCTTCCCCGTGCCGGGGCCTGCTTCGATGAAGATGTTCTTCACGCTGGTGGCGGCGGCGTGCCGCTGCTGCGCGGTCAGTGTGTCGATCGCGCCGGCGTGAGCGAGAGCACCTGTCACAGCAGGTCGAGGTCCTTCAGCATCTGAGTCGTAGCCGCCTCCTGGGCCTGCGCCTGGGCCGTGTCGCCCCCGGGGTCGTCGGCTGGTGTCGATCCTGCCGAACCGCCGGGCGCAGCTGGAGGCGCCGGAGGGGGCGCGGGCGGCGTCGGGTCGGCATAAAGGAAATCGAAGACGGTCACGTACGGTTGGGGCACGTGCACGTCGATATTGCCGGTGTACCGGGCGTCGCGGAGGCGTCCGGCGAGGGCTTCGGCGAACTCGCCCTTCTTCGACGCGCCGGGGCCGGCTTTGACGGTCGCGCCGCCCTGCTTGTGCTGACCCCGGAAGATGTCTCGGACGGCCTCGGGGGTGACGTCGGCCGGCACCTCGAGGGCGAGGTCGGTGAGCGCGCCTGCGATGTGCGCTTCGTTGTGTTCCGTGAGCTGAGGCTCCAGGGTCGGGTGGCTGTGCTCGACGAGCAGGACGCCTGGGTCATGGTCAGGTGCCCACGACGGCTGGTCGGGTGCCTCGGTGAAGTCCTTATCGCTGTCACGGAGGACGGCGACGCGGCCGACCAGCTCGTGGTCGCGGGTGGCGAGGAGCCGTACTGACCACGGACCGACCTTCGTGCCCATCGGGACGATGCTGAGCGCGTCGATGAACGCCTGCTTGTCCTCGTCGTCGCCCGCCCATGCCCACCCGAGCTCGCGTAGGACGGCCGCTTCAGTGACGCCCTCGACGAGCAGGACCCGGTCGGCGAACAACGACGCGGACCGACTGGCGTCCAGGTGTAGGCGGGCCTTGCGCAGTACCTCGTCCGGCTTGGTGAGGGGGATGTCCGCTATGGCGCGCGACACCGGGCGGCCCTGGTTGTCGCGGCGGATGATGACCAGCTCGGTCGGATCGCAGGAGGTGATGATGTCGGTCGCGTGGCTCGACAGGATCACCTGCAGCTCGGGACGCAACTGCACCTGCCGTCGTAGGTACCGCACAAGGGAGTGCTGCAGCTGCGGGTGCAGGTGCGCCTCGGGTTCTTCGATGAGGAGGGTCACGTGGAACGGGCTGTCGGGGAAGAACGAGTCCTCGACACTCTCGCTCTCGGCCCGGGCCTGTGCGAGAACGCGGTCGGCGTCGGCGAGCTCTTCCTCGGTCGGCTGCGCAGCCTGCTGCTGCGGGGGTGGGGCGGCAGCCTGAGCGGCGGCCTGGGCGGCTTGCGCAGCAGCTGCCTGGGCAGCTTGAGCTGCTGCCGCCGCGGCGGCGATCTGGGTGGCGTCAGGGATGGCGGCCAGGGTGACAGCGATGTGGAGCAGGTTCACGTACCCGAGCGCGACGACCTCCAGCGGCAAAGCGTCCGAACGGCCCTCGAAGTTGGCGAGCATCAGCTCCAGCACCCGGGCGAGGTAGCGGTCATCGACGACCTGTCCGCGGATGTAGGGCCACTTGCGGGACACGCCGGCCGAGATCGCTCGCAACTGCTCCCCCACCCGGCCCTCCAGAGCCTCGAGTACGTCGTGAGTAGCGAGTTGCTCGAGCAGCCGGGACGCGTGTGCGCGCAGGTCGGTCAGGTCACGGCCGTGCCCCCGGTTCTGCTGCTGGGCACGCAGAAGCTCGACCAGGACACGGGCCTCGCGACGCGACAGCTCATCGAGCGGGTTCCGCCACGCCGGCAGATGGATCAGCAGAATCTTGTCCTCAACACCGCTGGTGGATGCCGTCAGAACCTTCGTGTTGATGGCGCCCATGCTGCGATGCATGGTCCGCGCCCACTCCGCCGCGACCGTTCCCGGGACCGACCGCCCGCTCTGGTCCTGCAGCTGTTTGCCGAGCGGTCCTTCGTCCACCGCGTGCCCCTCGAACTTGTATTCAAGCTCGATGTCGCGGTCGCCTGTCCCGAGCGCCGCAGCGGAGTGCCGCGGCAAGTACGGGAACCGTTCAGTGTGCGCCAGATACACGGCGTCGCCGAACGTGGTCTTGCCGCCACCGTTCGCGCCCGCGATGACCGTGAACCGACCGGGGAGGGAGACCTCCAACGGGTAGTCGACCGAGCCCCGCAGGCCCCGCACCCGAACACGGCTTAAGTACACAGCGTCGTCCTTCCTCGCACGCGGCAACGGGGGCCGCACGACATCTACCGAACCCTACCGACGGGCCCACCGACATGTGCAGTCCAGCGCTGCCATGCAACGTCCCAGACGTGCGTGGTCACAACGGTTTGGTACGGCGGCAAGAGCGCATCATTCCGCCAAAAGGTCACCGCACGCGCGGGTCAACTGGCAGCACCGGGGTCCGGAGATAGGCCCTCCGAACGGCCAGATCGAGCCCCTCACGCTAAATTTCTTGCGGACTCTGTGCGGACGCAGAGGGGCTACACCCCCTCTGCCCTGCGCAAACGCGTCGAGTCAGACGTTGAAGCGGAACTCCACGACGTCGCCGTCCTGCATGACGTAGTCCTTGCCCTCCATGCGCACCTTGCCGGCCTCCTTGGCCTTCTGCATCGTGCCGAGGGTGTCGAGGTCCTCGAAGGAGACGATCTCGGCCTTGATGAACCCGCGCTGGAAGTCGGTGTGGATGACCCCAGCCGCCTGCGGCGCGGTCCAGCCCTGACCGATCGTCCAGGCGCGTGACTCCTTCGGGCCGGCCGTGAGGTAGGTCTGCAGCCCCAGCGTGTGGAAGCCGGTGCGCGCGAGCTGGTCCAGACCCGACTCGGTCGCGCCGAAGCCCTCGAGCATCTCCTGGGCGTCCTCGGGGGACATCTCCATGAGGTCCATCTCGAGCTTGGCGTTGAGGAAGACGGCGTCCGCCGGCGCGACGAGCTCGGCGAGCGAGGTCTTCAGCGCGTCGTCGGTCAGCTGGTCCTCGTCGAGGTTGAAGACGTAGATGAAGGGCTTGGTCGTCAGCAGCCCGAGCGAGCGCGCCTCGTCGAGGTCGACGCCGGCGGCCTCGCCCGCGGCGTAGAGGGTCTTGCCCTCCTCGAGGACCTTCTGCGCGACGAGCGCGTTCTCGTGGAGCGGCTTGGACTCCTTCTTGATGCGGGCCTCCTTCTCGAGGCGCACGACGGCCTTCTCGAGGGTCTGGAGGTCGGCGAGGATGAGCTCGGTGTGGATCGTCTCGATGTCGGACTCGGGCGAGACCTTGCCGTCGACGTGGACGACGTCGCCGTCCTCGAAGGCGCGCACCACCTGGCAGATCGCGTCGGCCTCACGGATGTTCGCGAGGAACTTGTTGCCCAGCCCCTCGCCCTCGGACGCGCCGCGCACGATGCCGGCGATGTCGACGAAGGAGACCGTCGCGGGGAGGATCTTCTCGGAGCCGTGGATCTCGGCGAGCCGCTCGAGCCGGGGGTCCGGCAGAGGGACGACGCCGACGTTCGGCTCGATGGTCGCGAAGGGGTAGTTCGCGGCGAGGACGTTGTTCTTCGTCAGAGCGTTGAACATCGTCGACTTGCCGACGTTGGGGAGACCGACGATTCCGATGGTGAGTGCCACGGGGACAGGAGTCTACCGGCGGGCGAAGGGAGGTCCTGCTCACCCCTTCGCGCCGGGGCCGGTGCGGCCCTCGGGCGGCGTCGGCCGAGGGCGTCCTCAGCGGTCCTGCGAGTTCTCCAGGTAGCGGGTCGGGCCGGGCGTCGCGACCTGCTGGATCATCTCGACCGTGTACGGCGCGACGTGGTCCGCGAGGTCGTCCGGTGCGACCCAGTGGACCGCCCGGATCTCGCGGGGCTGGAGCACCGCACGCTCCATGAGCGCGGAGTCGACGGTGCCGAGGTCGAAGAGGAGGAGCAGGGCGTCGTCCCACCCGCGGTAGGGCGGCAGCCAGTTGACCGCGGCGAGGGACCCGACGGGCAGGTCGAGACCGAGCTCCTCGGTGACCTCGCGATGGACGCAGGTGGCCGGGGACTCCCCCGGGTCGACGACCCCGCCGGGCAGGTCCCACGCGCTCTTGTAGACGAGCTCGCACAGGAGCACCTCGCCGCGCTCGTTGCGCAGCAGGCCCTGGGCGATGAGCCGCTTCGTCGGCAGCCGGTCGTTGAGGACCTGGATGAAGGCGAGCTGACCGGACTCCGTGCTGAGGTCGGGGCGCGGGGCGGAGGCCTTCACCTCCTCCTCGCGGGGCTCGTCACGAGTCATGCTGCGAGGCTACCCGCGCCGGCGCGTCGCGCCCCGGGCGGACCCCGGCTGTCGGAGGGCGGTGGTTGGGTGACGCCATGGACATCACCGCCCTGCTCCTCGGCACCGTGCTCGGCGTGCTCCTCGGTGCGGCGACCCTCTGGGGCCTGACCCGCTCCGAGGTGGCCGGCGTGCGCGCCCGCGCGGCCGAGGACGGGTCGGCGACCCGCGAGGGCCTGGCCGCCGCGAGCGCGGAGCGCGACGTGCTGCGAGCACGCGTCGTCGACCTCGAGGCGAGCCTGTCCGAGGACGCCCAGACCGCCGCGACCCTGCGCCCGATGCAGGACGCGCTGCGCCGCGTGGCGACCCAGGTCGAGACCCTCGAGCGCGACCGGGTCGACCAGTTCGCCACGGTGCGCGAGGTCCTCGGCCGGGTCGAGACGAGCACCCGGCGCGTCTCCGACGAGGCGAGCTCGCTCGCGTCGTCGCTGCGCGTCTCGTCGGTGCGCGGCGCGTGGGGCGAGACCCAGCTGCGCCGGGTCCTCGAGGTCTCCGGCATGCTCGCTCGCTGCGACTTCGACGAGCAGGCCCGGGGCACGACCCCCGACGGCAGCGCGGTGCGCCCCGACGTCGTCGTGCGCCTGCCCGGGGGCAAGCACCTCGTCGTCGACGCGAAAGCCCCGATGAGCGACTGGCTCGCGGCCCAGGGCGAGGGTGTCGACCCGGCCGAGCACGAGCGGCTCCTCCGTCGGCACGTCGCCGCCCTGCGAGGACACGTGCGCGTCCTGTCCGGCAAGCAGTACTGGTCGGCCTTCGAGCCCTCGCCCGAGATGGTCGTGTGCTTCGTCCCGTCGGAGGCGACCTTGTCGGCGGCCCTGGCCCGCGACCCGGGTCTGCACGAGGAGGCGATGCGGGCGCACGTCGTGCTCGCCTCCCCCGGCACGCTCCTCGCCCTGCTGCGCACCGTGGCCTACGGGTGGCAGCAGGACGCGCTGACGCGCAGCGCGCAGGACCTGCTCGCCCTCGGTCGCGAGCTCTACCAGCGCCTGTCGACCCTCGGCGAGCGCACGAGCGCGCTCGGCCGCCAGCTGACGAAGAGCGTGGAGAGCTACAACGCGATGGTGGGCACCCTCGAGACGAGGGTCTTCGTCTCCGCCCGGCGGATCGCCGAGCTGGGCCTGTCGACCCAGGCGATCGACGAGCTCGAGCCCTCGACGGCGGCCCCCCGCCCGCTGAGCGCGCCCGAGCTCGTGGGCACCGATGACTCCCGACCGCGCTCGCTGGGAGAGGAGCTCGACTCCGCCGCCGGCGATCTCGACCGCGCCGAGCTGGACCTCGACCTCGCCCCACGGACCCGACGGGACAGCCGTCCGGACGTGGCCGACGCCGGCTGACCCGACGCCGCAGGCCGTCCCCGGCCCGCCCGCACGCCGGTCTCAGCGCGGTCGTCACACGCGCGCGGTCGTCACATGCGCACGGTGGTCACATGCACAGGGTCGTCGTCGCGACGAGCGCGTCGATGCGCCCGCGCAGGTCGGCGTCGTAGGGCTGGCCGTTGCTCACGACCGCGAAGACGCGCTCCTTGCCGTCGGTGCCCTTCGCGATGCCGGCCATGGCGCCCGCGTCGCGCAACGACCCGGTCTTCGCCCGCACCCGACCGACGGCGCACGACGCCGGCGCGGTCTCGAAGCGGTTCTGCAGCGTGCCGGTCCGGCCCGCGATCGGCAGGGAGGCGTCGGCGAAGATCACCGGTCCGAGCGAGGGGTGCTTGCGCAGCGCGAGGACGAGCTGGGCGAGCGTGTGGCTCGTCAGCCGGTCCGAACGCGACAGCCCGGAGCCGTCGGCGATGACGGAGCCGTAGGTCGACACGCCGTACCCGGCCACCTGCGAGCGAGAGTAGGACGTGACACCGGCCCAGGTGCGCGAGGTGCCGGCCTTCATGCCGGAGGCCCAGAGCAGCTTCTCGGCGTAGTCGTTGTGACTGACGCGCAGCATGTCGCCGACGATCGTGCGCAGCTCGGGCGAGCGGCCGGACGCGATCTGCTGAGCACCCGACGCGGTCGCGCCGCGGCGCAGGTCGCGCACGCTGATCCCCCGCGAGCGCAGCTCGGAGCGGAAGCGGTCGCCCGCGTCCATCGAGGTGTCGGAGACCATCCGGCCGTCGTAGACGAGCGCGCGCACGGGCGTCACCCACTGCCCGACGTCCGAGGCCTCCCACCCGGTCGCGTTGCGCGGTGCGGGGAAGAGCGTGTCGTCGACCCGCAGCGAGATCGAGCGGATCCCCCGCTTCTTCAGCTGGTAGGCGGTCGACGCCGCCATCTGGTCGAGGCGGTAGCTGCTCACCGTCGGGTCGCCGACGCCCTTGAGGTAGACGTAGTCCCCGCGGCTGCCGGCCCGCAGCACCGGGGTGACGAAGCGGTGCCGGGTGCCGAAGGTGCGCAGCGCGGTCGTCGCGGTGAGCAGCTTCATCGTCGAGCCGGGACGCAGCGCCTTCGTCGCCTGCTTGCTCCAGATGCGCGACCCGCTGCTCGTGTCGAAGACCGACCCGCTGAAGCTCGACCCGAAGCTCGTGCTGCGGGAGCTGAGCCGTGTCGGCAGGCCGCTCGCCGGCAGGCCCGCGGTGGAGCGCGCCGTGCCGTCGACGCTGCGGGCCGGGCCCGTGTGCGACGGGGCGACGAAGGGAGGGACCACTCCCGTCGTCGTCTCGCTGTGCTCGCCGCTGCCGCCGGGGTCCGGCGGCGTCGTGGCCTGCGCCGGCACGCGGGCCGGCGCGGGGTCGGCGGTCGCGGGAGCGGCCAGCCCCAGCGCGGCGACGAGACCCGCCGCCGTGAGGAGGGTGGTCGTGGTGGCGGTACGGCGGGGGTGGCGCATGGGGTCCCTCGGTCCTGGTGCGGGGCCAGGGTCGGGGTCCTGCGGATGCGCGGCACCCCCTGGCTGGTGCGCGCGACGAGCATAGCTAGGCGGGCCAGACCCCGCCCGCCGGCGCGGAGGACGACGGCACCCGTCACGCCCGGAGCAGGACCGGGGCGCGACCGCCCTCAGACCTCGAGCACCCGCGCGAGCGGCACGCCCGCGCGATAGCTGAGGTGCAGGTGGTTCGGCGCGTCGAGGACCGCGAGATCGGCCCGCGCCCCGACCTCGACCCGGCCGATGTCGTCACGCCGCAGGGCGCGAGCCCCGCCCCGGGTGGCCGCGACGACGGCCTCGCTCGGCGTCATCCCCATCTCACGCACCGCGAGGGCGACGACGAAGGGCATCGAGCTCGAGAAGCACGTCCCCGGGTTGCAGTCGCTCGCGAGCGCGACCGACACCCCGGCGTCGAGGAGCGCCCGGGCGTCCGGGTACGGCGAGCGGGTGGAGAACTCCACGCCCGGGAGCAGCGTCGCGGTGGTGGTCCCCGCGCTGTCGACGAGCGCGTCGACGTCGGCGGTCGACAGGTAGGTGCAGTGGTCGACGCTCGCCGCGCCGAGCTCGCAGGCCAGCTGCACGCCGGGGCCGTGGCCCAGCTGGTTGCCGTGCACCCGCAGCCCGAGACCGGCGTCCCGACCGGCGACGAGCACGGCGCGCGACTCCTCCCCCGTGAAGGCGTGCGGCGACGCGGGCTCGCAGAAGACGTCGACCCACCGGGCGTACGGCGCGCAGGCTGCGAGCATCTCGCCCGTCACGAGGTCGACGTAGGCCGACCGGTCGGCCCGCATCTCCTCGGGCACGACGTGCGCCCCGAGATAGGTCGTCTCCGGCGTGACCTCCCCCGCCAGCCGCAGCGCCCGGACCTCGTCGACGACGGTGAGCCCGTAGCCGGACTTCACCTCGACGGTCGTCGTGCCCTGGGCCCGCATCTCGGCGACCCTGCCCGCGAGGAGCGCCCTCAGCTCGTCGTCGCCGGCTGCCCGGGTCGCCCCGACCGAGACCCCGATGCCGCCCCCGTCGTAGCGCTCGCCGGCCATCCGGGCGGCGAACTCCGCCGAGCGGTCCCCCGCGAAGATGAGGTGTGCGTGGCTGTCGACGAAGCCGGGCAGCACGCACCGGCCCTCGACGTCCACCACCGCGTCCGCGGAGGGCGCCGACGCAGCCGGACCGACCCACGCGACCCGTCCGTCCTCGACGACGAGCGCATGGTCGCGCCGCACGCCGGCTCCCCCGTCGCCCGTGCCGTCGCACGTGACGAGCTCGCCGATGCCCGTGACGAGGGTCGAGCCGGCGCTCATGCGCCCCGCCGCCGGGCGGTCTCGCGGGTGATGACGCGGTGGATCAGCCGGGCTGCGACCCGGGCGGTCCGGGCGTCGGCGTCGAGCCTCGGGCACAGCTCGGTGACGTCGAGGTGGACGAGGCGGCCGCTGTCGACGACCGCGTCGCAGATCGCCTGGATGACGACGGGGGGCACCCCGAGGGCGGCCGGAGCGCTCACCCCGGGGGCCGCGGACCCCGGCAGCACGTCGAGGTCGATGGAGAGGTAGACCTCGTCGACGTCGGCGACGAAGCGGGAGACGAGCTCGAGCGGCGCCTCCGCGTCCTGGCAGTCGTCGTCGAGCACCCACTGGGCGCCGATCTCGCGCGCGGTGTCGAAGAGGGCCGTCGTGTTGCTCGCGGTGCTCACCCCGATCGCCGCGTAGCGCACGTCGAGCCCGCGCTCGCGTCGGTCGCGCGCGATCTGGAGGAAGGGCGTGCCCGACGTCGGCCGGTCCGCCTCGCGCAGGTCGAGGTGGGCGTCGAGGTTGATCACCCCGAGCCGCGGCGGGTGGCCGAGCCCGAGATAGCTCCCGTACGCGCTCTCGTGCCCGCCGCCGAGCACGACGGTGAGCGGGGCGTCACGACGCGCGCGGGCCACCGCCTCACCGAGCCGGCGCTGGGCGTCCTCGAGGTCGTCGTCCTCGACCGTGACGTCGCCGTGGTCGACGAGGGTGAGGTCGTCGTGGACGGCGAGCGAGGCCAGCGCCGTGCGCAGCGCCGCCGGGCCCTCCACCGCACCGACCCGACCACGGTTGCGCCGCACCCCTTCGTCGCTCTCGAAGCCGACGATCGCGGCGTCCGCGGGCCCGCCGGGCTCGCTCACCGTGTGCCAGAGCCGACGGTGCGCGGGACCGGGCCCGTCGTGGCGACCCTTCCAGACGAAGGGGGTCACGCCCCCTCCCCGTCGCGGACCACCGGGGTCATCGGGACCCGCACGCCGCGCTCCTCCGCGACCTTGACGGCGCGCGAGTAGCCGGCGTCGGCGTGGCGCAGGACGCCCATGCCGGGGTCGTTGGTGAGCAGGCGCTCGAGCTTCGCGGCGGCGAGGTCGGTGCCGTCGGCGACGCCCACCTGACCGGCGTGGATGGAGCGGCCGATGCCGACGCCCCCGCCGTGGTGGATCGACACCCACGTGGCGCCCGAGCTCGCCGCGGTGAGCGCGTTGAGCAGCGGCCAGTCGGCGATCGCGTCGGAGCCGTCGAGCATCGACTCGGTCTCGCGATACGGCGAGGCGACCGAGCCGGAGTCGAGGTGGTCGCGCCCGATGACGATCGGCGCCTTGACCTTGCCGTCGCGCACGAGCTCGTTGAAGAGCAGCCCGGCCCGGTGACGCTGCCCGTAGCCCAGCCAGCAGATCCGCGCCGGCAGCCCCTCGAACTCGACGTGCTCGGCGGCCGCGTCGAGCCAGCGGTGCAGGTGCTCGTCGTCGGGGAAGAGCTCCTTGAGCGCGGCGTCGGTGACGGCGATGTCCTCGGGGTCGCCCGAGAGCGCGACCCAGCGGAAGGGGCCGAGCCCCTCGCAGAAGAGCGGGCGCACGTAGGCCGGGACGAAGCCGGGGAACTCGAAGGCCCGGGCGTACCCCGCCTGGCGCGCCTCGTCGCGGATGCTGTTGCCGTAGTCGAAGACCTCGGCGCCCTCGTCCTGCAGCTCGACCATCGCCTGCACCTGGGCGGTCATCGACTCGCGCGCCTTCTTCGTGAAGCCCTCGGGGTCGGCCTCGGCCTCGCGCTGCCACTCGTCGACGGCGATCTCGGCGGGCAGGTAGCTCAGCGGGTCGTGCGCGCTCGTCTGGTCGGTGACGACGTCGACGCGGATCTCGCCGGCCCGGTGCCGACGCAGCATCTCCGGGAAGACCTCCGCCGCGTTGCCGACGACGCCGATCGACAGCGCGCGGCGCTCCCCCTTCGCCCGCTCGGCACGGGCGACCGCGTCGTCGAGGTCGTCGGCGATCTCGTCGAGGTAGCGCTTGGCGACGCGCCGCTCCAGACGCGAGCGGTCGACGTCGACGACGAGGCAGACGCCCCCGTTGAGGGTGACCGCGAGCGGCTGCGCGCCGCCCATGCCGCCGCACCCGCCGGTGAGGGTGATCGTCCCGGCGAGCGTCCCGTCGAACCGGCCACGGGCCACCGCGGCGAAGGTCTCGAAGGTGCCCTGGAGGATCCCCTGCGTCGCGATGTAGATCCACGACCCGGCGGTCATCTGGCCGTACATCATCAGGCCCTCGGCCTCGAGCTTGCGGAACTCCGGCCACGTCGCCCAGTCGCCGACGAGGTTGGAGTTGGCGATGAGTACGCGGGGCGCCCACTCGTTGGTCCGCAGCACGCCGACCGGCTTGCCGGACTGCACGAGGAGGGTCTCGTCGGGCTGCAGGTCGCGCAGCGTCTCGACGATCGCGTCGAAGGCCTCCCAGCTGCGCGCCGCCCGACCGGTGCCGCCGTAGACGACGAGGTCGTCGGGGCGCTCGGCCACCTCGGGGTCGAGGTTGTTCATGAGCATCCGCAGCGGGGCCTCGGTCTGCCAGCTGCGGGCGGTGATCTCGGTGCCGCGCGGTGCGCGGACGGGACGGGCGCCGTCCATGGGGTGCTCCTCGGGTGGGTCGGGTCGGTGGTCGTCGGGCGAAGGGGGGTCAGTGCGAGTGATCAGCGCAGTTCGAAGATCAGTGCAGGGGGCCGGTGACCGACTCGGCCGCGAGGACCGGGCCGCCGTCGCGGACGGTCGTGGCGCAGGCCATGAGGTCGCGGCCGAGGTCGCGGTCCGGACCGGGGGCGGTCGAGGCGAGCGCGTCGAGATCGGCGATGACGGCCGCGGTGGCGGCGGCGGGCTGCAGGGGCGCGCGGAGCGCGATGCCCCGGGCAGCGGTGACGAGCTCGACGGTGAGGACACGGGTCAGGGCGTCGACCGAGCGGCGCAGCTTGCGCGCGCCGGCCCAGCCCATCGACACGTGGTCCTCCTGCATCGCGCTGCTCGGGATGGAGTCGACGCTCGCGGGCGCGGCGAGACGCTTCATCTCCGAGACCATCCCGGCGGCTGTGTACTGCGCGATCATCAGGCCCGAGTCGGTGCCCGGGTCGTCGGCGAGGAAGGGCGGCAGCCCGTGCGAGCGGGAGACGTCGAGGAAGCGGTCCGTCCGGCGCTCGCTCATGCTCGCGACGTCGGCGGCGACGATCGCCAGGAAGTCCAGGACGTAGGCGACGGGTGCGCCGTGGAAGTTGCCGTTCGACTCCACCCGGCCGTCGAAGGTGATGACGGGGTTGTCGACCGCCG
This sequence comes from Janibacter melonis, assembly GCF_020567375.1. GTDB lineage: Bacteria > Actinomycetota > Actinomycetes > Actinomycetales > Dermatophilaceae > Marihabitans > Marihabitans melonis. The sequence continues at coordinate 1,161,647 of NZ_JAJBZM010000001.1, forward strand.
AGGCGAGCTCGGCGTCGGCGACCCGGCGGGCGTGGGCGAGGGTGTCGCGCGCCGCCCCGTGCACCGAGGGGGCGCAGCGCAGCGAGTACGCGTCCTGGACGCGGGTGCAGGCGTGGGGGTCGCGGTGGCTCTCGCGGATCGGGCTGCCGGCGAGCACGGCCCGCAGGTTGGCCGCCGACTGCGCCTGCCCAGGGTGCGGGCGCAGCGCCTGCAGGTCTGCGGCGAAGACGTCGTCGGTGCCGAGCAGCCCCTCGACGCTCATCGCGCACGCGATGTCGGCGGTCGTCAGCTGCACGTGCAGGTCGTGGATCGCCAGGCACAGCATGCCGAGCATGCCGTCGGTGCCGTTGATGAGGGCCAGGCCCTCCTTCTCGTGCAGGACGACGGGAGTCAGGCCGGCCTGGGCCAGCGCCTCGGACGCGGGCATCGTGTCGCCCGGCACCGACACGTCGTGGGCAGCCATGACCTCCCCCTCGCCGATGAGGACCATCGCGCAGTGCGCGAGCGGGGCGAGGTCGCCGGAGCAGCCGAGGGAGCCGTACTCGCGCACGACCGGGGTGATCCGCTGGTTGAGGAGCGCGACGTAGAGCCGCAGCGTCTCCTCACGGATACCGGTACGACCGGTCGCGAGGGTCTGGACGCGCAGCAGCATGAGGGCCCGCACGACCTCCTCCTCGACGGGGTCGCCCATGCCCGCGGCATGGCTGCGCACGAGCGAGCGCTGCAGCTGGGTGCGCTTCTCGTGCGGGATGTGGGTCGTCGCGAGCGCGCCGAAGCCGGTCGACACCCCGTAGTGAGCGACCGTGTCCTCGGCGAGGTCCTCGACGACGGTGCGCGAGGCGCGCACGCGCTCCCACGCGGCGTCGGAGATCTCGACCTGCGCCTCGAAGCGGGCGACGGCGACGACCTCCTCGACGGTCAGCGGGCGGTCGCCGATGCGGATGGTGGTCTCGGGGGTCTCGACGTCGACGATGTGCGGCATGCATCCATGGAAGCGCGCCGGTCACCCCCGCTGCCACCGCTGACGCACCACTACCGTCTCGGATCCGAGACATGGACGTAGGCTCGGGCGGTGCCCCAGGTCCCCGCCGCCGGCCACGCCCTGCGCCTGCTGTCCTACCTCGCCGGCCGCGTCGAGCCGGTGCCCGCCGCGCAGCTCGCGCGTGACCTCGAGCTGCCCCGCAGCACGACCTACCACCTGCTCGCCGAGCTGGCCGAGCACTCGTACGTCACCCACTACCCGGACGAGCGCCGGTGGGGCCTGGGCGTGGCCGCCTTCGAGCTCGCGAGCGGCTACCAGCGGCAGAGCCCGCTGCAGCGTCTGGCCCGCCCGGTCCTCCAGCGCCTCGTCGACGAGACGACGCACAACGGTCATCTCGCCGTCCTGCACGGCCGCGACGTCCTCTACGTCGTCGAGGAGCGCGCGCCCGGGCGCCCCCTCCTCGTCTCCGACGTCGGCGTCCGGCTGCCGGCGACGACGACCGCGAGCGGGCTGGCGATGCTCGCGGCCCTGCCCGCCCGCCAGGTCACGGCCCTCTACCCCGACGCCGCCTCGGTCGTCGCGAGCGCCGGGTCACCGGCCACCCCGTCCGCCCTGCGCCGTGAGCTCGTCGCCGTGCGCCGCCGCGGTCACGCCCTCGAGAGCGGGTCGGTGACGCAGGGCCTGGCCTCCGTGGCTCTCGCCGTCCTCGACCGCACGGGTCAGCCGCTCGCGGCCGTCGCCCTCACCTACCCCGAGGGCTCGGTGACGGGGCTCGAGGAGCTGCTCGCCCCCCTTCGCCGCTCGGTCACGACGATCCACCGCCGGCTCGGGTCCCCTGCCACCTGACGAGGAGGTGGCCGGCTGATGAGCCCCCTCTCATCGACGGCTCACCGTGGCCTCACGCGGACCCGGCAGCGTTGCTCACGCGGCGCACCGGCGCCGCTGCCACTCACCGAGGAGACCAGCATGTCGACCACCCGGATCATCAGCACCCTCGCCACCGCCGCCCTCGCCACGACCGGCCTCGTCGCCGTCGCGGCGCCCGCCCAGGCCGACCGGACGTGCTCCGGCACCATCACCGGCCGCACCATCGACGACGACGTGGTCGTGCCGGCCGGCGCGACGTGCAAGCTCACGAAGTCGGTCGTCAAGGGCAACGTCGTCGTGCGCCGCGGCGCGACCCTCCAGGGCTGGCAGAACAGCATCGACGGCAACATCCAGTCCGAGGGCCATCGCTACGTGCGCAACACGTGGGGCCGCGTCGACGGCGACGTCCAGCTCGAGGGCGGCAGCATGCACCACCTGCGCGGCCTCACGGTCGACGGCAACATCCAGCTCGAGGGCAACCGCTCGACGCAGAACGTCATCCGCAACCGGGTCAAGGGCGACATCCAGCTCTTCTCGAACCGCTCCGGCACGAAGCACGTCTACGACAACTCCGTCGACGGCAACCTCCAGTGCAAGAGCAACACCCCGGCGCCGAAGGGGTGGAACAACTCCGTGCGCGGCAACAAGGAGGACCAGTGCCGCCGGCTCTGACCGGCGGCCCTGGTCACCCCTGACCCCTACCGCCGGGCGGGCGGACGGTAGCCCGGCCGCCCGGCCGTGCCGGCGGAGCGGACCGCGGCCCGCCCGACGGCACGGCCGGCGCGCTCGACGAGCCCCGGCTCCTGGCCCGAGATGTGCGGCGGCATGACGACCACCGGGCAGCTCGCGTCGTAGATGAGCCGCTGCGCGAAGAGCGGTGCCCCCGTCAGCGCCCGTGGCGCGTCGATGACGAGGAGGTCGGCGCCGACGGCGGCGTCGAGCAGGACCTGGCGGTCGCTGCCGCGGACGAGCCGGACCTCGGCGTGGTGGTCGGGCCCGAGGACCTCCTCGACGTCGCACTCGAGGGCGGTGCGCTCGGCACCCTCCAGCTCGCCCTCGGTCGGCCCGGCCGCAGCCATGACCCCCGCGGTGCTCGCCTGGGGGGCGCCCACCCGCCAGGCGCGCACGGCGACGAGGTGTCCGTCGTTCGCGGCCACCTGGCCGGCGGCCCACCGCAGGGCGGTCGGCGACTTCGAGGTCGCGCTCACGCCGACGACGACGGTGTACGGACGCTCTCCCGCGTCCGGACGCATCTCGCTCATGTCGTCCTCCCTCAGACCGGCAGGTTGACGGTCTCGTTGCCGTGCTCGTCGTAGCTCGTGAGCGGCGGGGCGATCTCCTCGAGGGACTTGCCCTCGGCGTCGACGCCCCAGACCGCCGCGACGAGCGCGCCGACGAGCATGATCCCGGAGGCGATGAGGTACCCGACGAACATCGGCCCGCGGTCGCCCCCGTCCCCGATGAGCCAGCCGTAGAAGACCGGACCGATGGCGCCGAAGACCTGCGCGATGGCGAAGAAGTACGAGATCGCCTGGCCGCGCACCTCGAGCGGGAAGATCTCCGAGACCGTGAGGTACCCGGCCGACGCCCCGGCGGAGGCGAAGAAGAACGCCACGCACCAGAAGATCGTGTGGGTCACCGGGCTCAGCGCGTCGGCGTTGAAGAGGAAGGCCGAGATCGACAGCACGATCGCCGCGAAGGCGTAGCAGCCGCCGATCATCTTGCGTCGGCCGACGGTGTCGAAGAAGGGGCCGAGGAGCAGCGGGCCGAGCAGGTTGCCCAGCGCGAAGGGGAAGAAGTACAGGGCCGCGCTCGACGGCGTCTGGTCGTAGAAGTTCTGCAGCACGAGCGAGTACGTGAAGAAGATCGCGTTGTAGAGGAAGCTCTGCGTGATCATCAACGTCGCGCCGAGCACCGTGCGCGTCGGGTACATCTGGAAGAAGACGTAGGACAGCTGCTTGGGGGTCAGGCCCTCGCGGGCCTTGATCCACATGCCGTCCTTCTCCTCGTCGTGGTCGGGCAGGGTCTTGCCCTCCGACCGGACCTTCTCCTCGATCGCGGAGACGACCCGCTCGGCCTCCTCGCCGCGCCCATGGGTGACCATCCAGCGAGGGCTCTCGGGGATGTGCCGCCGCAGGTAGATGATGCCGAGACCGAGGACCGGGCCGATGAGGAAGGCGATCCGCCAGCCGATGTTCTCGCCGACGATGTCGGGGTTGAGCAGCCAGTACGAGGCGAAGGCGCCCATGCCGGCGCCGAACCAGTACGTGCCGTTGATCGCGAGGTCGACCCGGCCGCGGAAGCGCCCCGGGATGAGCTCGTCGACCGCGGAGTTCACGGCGGAGTACTCGCCGCCGATGCCCATGCCGGCGACGAAGCGCAGCGCGAAGAAGACCCACATGTTCGGCGAGAAGGCCGCGAGGCCGGACGCGACCAGGTAGAGCGCCAGCGTCATGACGAAGAGCTTCTTGCGGCCCAGGGTGTCGGTGAGCCGGCCGAAGAGCAGCGCACCGGTCACCTGACCGATGAGGTAGACCGTGCCGGCGAGCCCGACGTCGGTCGCGTCCATCCCGAGGGTCTTCTCGAAGCCTCCGGAGGCGACGATCTGGACCTCGAGCCCGTCGAGGATCCACGCCGTGCCGAGACCGAAGATCACCATCCAGTGGAACTTCGACCACGGCATGTCGTGCATGCGCGCGGGGATCAGGCTGCGGACCGGCTTGTCCTGCTCCGTCGCCTCAGCTGTGGACATCCATACCTCCCAGGGCCACCGGCTCGTCGCGCCGTCGCGTCGAGCACCGAGGGGGACGTTACGCCTGGGAGTCGGCTGAGAGGGGTCGACGACGGGGGGTCAGAATCCGCCCCCTTCGCCCGGGTGTCTGCGCAGGTCAGGCCACTGCCTGAGCAGGTCAGCGCAGCTGACCGGCGTCCTCGAGGGAGCCGGCGTCATGGCGCATCTTGTCGTCCATGCCGGCCGCCTTGAGGTCACGGCGCAGCTCCATCGGCAGGGCGAAGAGCAGGCTCTCCTCCGCGGCGACGACCGGCTCGACGTCGGCGTAGCCGTGCTCGGCGAGCAGTGCGAGGACGTCGCGCACGAGGATCTCGGGCACGGAGGCGCCGGAGGTGACGCCGACGGTGCGCACGCCCTCGAACCACACCGGGTCGATCTCTTCGGCGTAGTCGACGAGGTGCCCGTCACGGGTGCCGTGCTCGAGGGCCACCTCGACGAGACGCACGGAGTTGCTCGAGTTGCGCGAGCCGACGACGATCATGAGGTCGCACTGCGCGGCCATCTGCTTCACGGCGAGCTGGCGGTTCTGGGTGGCGTAGCAGATGTCGTCGCTCGGCGGGTCCTGCAGCGCGGGGAACTTCTCGCGCAGGCGGCGCACCGTCTCCATCGTCTCGTCGACCGAGAGGGTGGTCTGCGAGAGCCAGACGACCTTCTCCGGGTCGCGGACCTCGATCTCGGCGACGTGATCGGGCCCGTCGACGAGGGTGATGTGCTCGGGCGCCTCGCCCGAGGTGCCGATGACCTCCTCGTGGCCCTCGTGGCCGATGAGGAGGATGTCGAAGTCGTCGGCGGCGAAGCGGACGGCCTCGCGGTGGACCTTCGTCACGAGCGGGCAGGTCGCGTCGATCGTCTTCAGCGACAGGGCCTTGGCCTCCTCGTGGACGACCGGGGCGACGCCGTGTGCCGAGAAGACGACGGTCGCACCCTCGGGCACCTCGCCGGTCTCGTCGACGAAGATCGCGCCGCGCTTCTCCAGCGTCGTCACGACGTGCTTGTTGTGCACGATCTCCTTGCGGACGTACACGGGCGGGCCGTAGAGCTCGAGGGCCTTCTCCACCGCGACGACGGCGCGGTCGACGCCGGCGCAGTAGCCACGGGGGGCGGCGAGCAGGACGCGCGGGCTGTCAGACATGTGCTCATCGTAGGCGAGCGCCCTGGGCGGACTCTGTGCGGCGGTGGCCGAGACGGCAAGGGCGCCCTACCGCAGCGCGAGCTTCATCCCCACGTGGCTCGCGGTGAAGCCGAGGCGCTCGTAGAAGCGGCGCGCACCCGTCCGGCTGCTGTCGGAGGTGAGCTGGACGAGCTCGCACCCCTCGGCGCGGGCCCGCTCCAGGGCCCACCGCACGAGCTGCTCCCCCACCCCGGCGCCGCGCATGTCGGCGGCGACGCGGACCCCTTCGAGCTGGCCGCGCAGCGCACCCCGCCGCGACAGCGACGGCAGGACGGAGAGCTGGAGGGTGCCGACGACCTGCCCGTCGAGCTCGGCGACGACGAGCACCTCGCCGGGGTCGCCGGCGATCCGCACGAAGGCGGCGTCGTACGGCGCGAGGTCTGCGGGGTCCTCACGGGACTGCCCCAGCGGGTCGTCGACGAGCATCGCGACGATCGTCGGCACGTCCTCGAGGGCGGCCTCGCGGACGACGACCCCGCCGGCGGGGTCGCGGGGCTGCTCGGTCTGCTCGGGCTGCTCGGGCGAAGGGGTCATGAGCGGCCACCCTGCCACGCCCCCCTTCGCCCGGCCCAGTCGTCCGCCCGCCCGGGCGTCGTCACCGGTGCGACCTACAGTGACCCCCATGAGCGCCCTGCCGGAGAAGGCTGCCGACACGACGGCCGAGCAGCCGTGGCCGGTGCGCGTGCTGTCGATGAAGATCCAGGACTACGTCGAGCGGATGTCGGTCACCTGGGTCGAGGGCCAGGTCGTCCAGCTGACCCGGCGGCCCGGCGCCCGGACCGCCTACCTCACCCTGCGCGACCCGGACGTCGACATGTCGTTGTCGTGCTCCGTGCGCGTCACCGCGCTGGACGCGATGGCGACCCCGCTGAGCCAGGGCGCCCGCGTCGTCGTCCAGGCCAAGCCGAGCTACTGGAGCCAGCGCGGGTCGCTGTCGATGGACGTGCGCCAGATCCGTCCCGTCGGCATCGGCGAGCTGCTCGCCCGCGTCGAGTACCTGCGTCAGCACCTCGCCGCCGAGGGGCTCTTCGACGCCGACCGCAAGCAGCCGTTGCCCTTCCTGCCCCGCCGCGTGGGGCTCGTCTGCGGGCGGGCCAGCGCGGCCGAGCGCGACGTCGTCGAGAACGCCCACCGCCGGTGGCCGGGGCTCGACTTCGAGATCCGGCAGGTGGCGGTGCAGGGCGCGCAGGCCGTGACCGACGTCGTCGAGGCGCTCCGGGCGCTCGACGCGATGCCCGAGGTCGACGTCGTCGTCATCGCTCGGGGCGGCGGGGCGGTCGAGGACCTCCTGCCCTTCAGCAACGAGTCGATGCTGCGCGCGGTGAGCGCGGCCCGCACCCCCGTGGTGAGCGCGATCGGCCATGACGTCGACCGTCCCCTGCTCGACCTCGTCGCCGACGTGCGCGCCTCGACCCCGACCGACGCCGCTTCGCTCGTCTGCCCCGACCACGACGCCGAGCTGCGCACGGTCGCGACCGCCCTGAGCCGGATGCGCGGGCAGGCACGCAGCAGCCTCGACCGCGAGCGCCGTGCGCTCGTGCAGCTGACGTCGCGGCCGGTGCTCGCCGACCGGACCGCGCTCGTGCGGGCCCAGCGCGAGGTCGTCGCGACGCTGCAGCACCGCGCCCGCTCGCGGACGGAGTCGATGCTGCACCGCGAGCGCGACCGCGTGGCCCACCTGCGGGCCCAGGCCCGGGTGCTGTCCCCGCAGTCGACGCTCGACCGGGGGTACGCGATCGTCCAGCACCGCGGCGGCGCGGTCGTCCAGTCGCGCGGAGACGTCGAGGCCGGCGAGCTGCTGCGGGTCACCGTCGGCGACGGCGACTTCGCCGTCGAGGCCGTCGGTGGCGGGTCGTAGGGTGGCCGCCATGAGCCAGGAGCAGACCGAGCCCCGCCCGGTGGCCGAGCTGAGCTACGAGGAGGCCCGCGACGAGCTCGTCGCCCTCGTCGCGACGCTCGAGTCCGGGCGCAGCGGGCTCGAGGAGTCGATGCGGCTGTGGCAGCGCGGCGAGGAGCTCGCCGCGCATTGCACGACGTGGCTCGACCGCGCCGAGCGCAGCCTCGGCGAGGACGGGTCGGACGATGCCGGGTCGGCGCAGGACGCCGAGCAGGACTGAGCGGGTCGCTCGGCCGTCGGGGCGCTCGCGCCCCGCGGGTGGGTCAGCGGTTGACGGGGGCCGCGACGAGGTGGTCGGCGAAGGTCTCGAGCTGCTCGAAGGTCCCCGTGCCGGTGACGAGCGTCGTCAGCTCGCCCGTGCCCTCCTGGCGGTCGACGAGGCTGCGCTGAACCTTGCCCTCGCGGTCGCGCTTGACCCAGGTGGTGCCGTCGTCCGTGGTCACCGTGCCGACCCGGGCGCCGTTGTTGGTCTGGGTGTCGACCCATGAGTCGGTCGCGTCGACGGCCTGCTGAACGGCGACGTACGCGCCGTCCGGCGTCGTCCACGTCGCGCTCCACATCTGCACGTCGTCCTTGCTGCGCACGAAGCGCTGCGAGACCGGCGTCCACCCCTCCGGCAGGTCCTCCGCGTACTCGTACGGGACCCCCGACTGCTGGGCGCGCTGCTCGGCGGCGGCGACGACGTCGACTTGCTCGGCGGTCACCGAGCTCGTGCGGGCGACGGCGAAGAAGATCACCGCGGTGAGCCCGCCGACGACGAGCAGGGAGCGGATGACGTTGGCCACCGACCCCTTCGCGTAGTGGCTGACCGAGCTCTGACTCATGCTCGAGATTGTCGCATCCCGACCTGACCGCGCCGACCACCCGTGGTCGGGTGCACCCCCACCCCCGCGCCCTCGATAGGCTCGGCGCAGGCGCCCCGCGCCCGCACGACGACGCGCCACGACAGTGAGGACCGGCCGATGAGCCCGACGACGACCCCCGACCGCAACCTGGCCCTCGAGCTCGTCCGGGTGACCGAGGCCGCCGCGATGGCCGGAGGCCGCTGGGTCGGCTTCGGCGAGAAGAACCTCGCCGACGGCGCCGCCGTCGAGGCGATGCGCGCGATGATCTCGACCGTGCAGATGCGCGGCACCGTCGTCATCGGCGAGGGCGAGAAGGACGACGCCCCGATGCTCTACAACGGCGAGGAGGTCGGCGACGGCACCGGCCCCGAGTGCGACGTCGCGGTCGACCCGATCGACGGCACGACCCTCACGGCGAAGGGGATGCCCAACGCGGTCTCCGTGCTCGCCGTCGCCGACCGCGGCAGCATGTACGACCCGAGCGCCGTCTTCTACATGGACAAGCTCGTCACCGGCCCCGAGGCCGCCGACGTCGTCGACATCCGCCTGCCCGTCGCGGAGAACGTGCGCCGCGTGGCCAAGGCGAAGGGGTCCGACGTCGAGGACGTCACGGTCGTCATGCTCGACCGCCCCCGCCACGAGGCGCTCGCCCGCGAGGTGCGCGACGCCGGCGCCCGCATCCAGTTCATCTCGGACGGCGACGTCGCGGGGGCGATCACCGCCGCCCGCTCCGACAGCGGCGTCGACCTGCTCCTCGGCATCGGCGGCACCCCCGAGGGCATCATCACGGCCTGCGCCATCAAGTGCCTCGGCGGCATCATCCAGGGCCGTCTCGCGCCGGTCGACGACGAGGAGCGCCAGCGCGCGATCGACGCCGGGCACGACCTCGACGCGGTCCTCACGACCGATGACCTCGTGCGCACCGACAACTGCTTCTTCGTCGCTACCGGCATCACCGACGGCTCGCTGCTGCGCGGGGTGCGCTACCGCGGCGGTGGCGCGGTGACGCACTCGCTCGTCATGCGCAGCCGCTCGGGCACGATCCGCACCATCGAGGGCCACCACCGCCTGACGAAGGTCGAGCAGTACTCCGCTCTCGGCCCGTCCTCGCAGGGCTGAGCGCCGTGCACCGGGTGCTCGTGGTCGGCGAGGCGCTCGTCGACGTCGTCGACCGCGACGGGGCTCGCTCCGAGCACGTCGGCGGCAGCCCGGCCAACGTCGCGATGGGCCTGGCCCGGCTGGGCCACCCGACGGTCCTCGCCGCGTGCGTCGGTGACGACGAGCGCGGCGACGTCGTCGTCGAGCACGTCACCGGGCACGGCGTCGAGCTCAGCCACGGCACCGTGCGGCCCGGGCGCACCTCGACCGCTCAGGCGCTGCTCGCGCCCGACGGCTCGGCGACGTACACCTTCGAGATCGAGTGGGACCCGACGCTCGACGGCCTCGGCGAGGCCGGGCACGTGCACACGGGGTCGCTGGCGACCGTCCTGGAGCCCGGTGCGGTCGACGTCGTCGCGCTCGTGCGGGAGCGGCGCGAGGCCGCGAGCATCTCCTACGACCCGAACATCCGCCCCGCCGTCGTCGGCGAGGGCGACCACCGCATCGGCGTCGAGGAGGTCATCGCCCTCTCCGACGTCGTCAAGGGCAGCGACGAGGACGTCCGCGAGCTCTACGGCGACGTCGACCTCGACGACGTCATGACCCGCTGGCTCGGACTCGGCGCCGGTCTCGTCGTCATCACCCGCGGGGCAGACGGCGTGGTCTGGCGGGCGGCGTCCGGGGCGTCCGGCTCGGCCCCCACCCGAGCGCCCGAGGTGGCCGACACCGTCGGCGCGGGCGACTCCTTCATGGCCGGGCTGCTCTCGGGCCTGCTCGACGCGGGTCTGCTCGGTCCCGCCACCCGCGAGGCCCTGCACGCCGCGGACGAGGCCGCCCTCGCCCCGGCCCTGGACCGGGCGCTGACGACGAGCGCGATCACCGTCGGCCGCCCCGGCGCCTACGCCCCCGACCGCTCCGAGCTCTGACCCCCTTCGCCCCCCTCCCCCCCTTCGCCCACGACCTCACGCGTCACACGTTTCTCGGGTGACCCGATAAACCCCGGCTTCGCATGAGTAAGAAACTCGTGCCGAGCCGGGGTTAGTCATGCTGAGCGGGTCACGGGCGCCCACCGCACGCGAGACGGCCGGCACCCGAAGGGGGTACCGGCCGTCTTCGGTCGAGCCCGGGTCAGCCCTTCGTGCCACCGGCCAGCAGGCCGCGGACGAAGTAGCGCTGGAGGGCGAGGAAGACGATCACCGGCAGCGCCATCGAGATGAACGCCGCGGCCGACAGGAGGTACCAGCGGCCACCGAGGGTGCCCGAGATCTGGTTGAGCTCCATCGTCAGCGGCGCCCGGTCCGGCGAGCCGCCGAGCATCGTGATCGCGACGAGCAGGTCGTTCCAGACCCACAGGAACTGGAAGATGCCGAAGGACGCGAGCGCCGGGGCCATGAGCGGCAGCATGATCTTGAAGAAGATCCGCACGTGCCCGGCGCCGTCGACGCGGGCCGCCTCGATGAGCGAGGCCGGGATGTCCTTCATGAAGTTGTGCAGCAGGTAGACCGCCAGCGGCAGCGCGAAGATCGCGTGCGAGATCCACAGCGCCCAGAAGGACCCGCCCATCGTCCAGCTGCCGATCTTGATCTGCTGGTACATCTGCACCAGCGGCAGCAGGGCGATCTGCAGCGGCACGATCTGCAGCGCGAAGACCGCGACGAAGAGCGCGTTCTTGAAGGGGAAGTCCATCCACGCGAAGGCGTACGCCGCGAGCGAGGCGAGGAGCAGCGGCAGCATGACCGACGGGATCGCGATGACGATGGAGTTGATGACGAAGTCCGTCATCGACACCGGCATCTCCGCGCCGCCGCCGAGGACGTCCTTGTAGTTCTGCAGCGTGAAGCCGCCGTTCCACAGGGCCGACCACCAGCCGGTGCTCTGGATGTCCTCCTGGTTGCGGAAGGAGGTGACGAGCAGGCCCACCGTCGGGGTCGTCCACGCGATGGCGAGGACGACGGCGAAGAAGGAGCCCCACGGCGAGGTGACCGCACGGGCGGCGTTGCCCGCGGCGCCGCCACGCTTGCGCCGACGCGGGCCGGCCGCCTCGGAAGAAGCGTGCTTCGGGTCCGGGGTGTCCGCCGGGTCGATGGCGGGGGTGAGGGTGCTCATCAGGCGTCCTTCCTCATCTGGATGACGTTGAAGATGATGATCGGCATGACGAGCAGGAAGATGACGAGCGCGATGGCCGCGCCGAGACCGGGCTCCTGGGTGACGAAGGAGCGCCGGTAGAACTCGTTGGCGAGCACCGAGTTGCCCTGCGTGCCGCCGTCGGTGGCCTGGACGATGTCGAAGGCCTTGAGCGTCGCGATCGAGATCGTCGTGAGCACGACGACGATCGAGGGGCGGATGCTCGGCAGGGTGATGAAGCGGAAGAGCTTCATGCCCGAGACGCCGTCCATCTTCGCGGCCTCGATGATGTCGTCGGGGATGCCCTTGATGGCCGCCGAGAGGATCGTCATCGCGAAGCCGGCCTGGATCCAGATCATGATGACGATGAGGGCCAGGGTGTTCGTCGGGATCGCCCCGTCGGGAGCCCGCAGGAAGTCGACCATCGGCAGCCCGACGGCGTTGAGGATCGCGTTGATGAGACCGATCTGGGTGTCGCCGCCGCCGTTGTAGCTGTAGACGAACTTCCAGATGAGGGTCGCGCCGACCATGGAGATCGCCATCGGCATGAAGATGAGCGCCTTGGCGACGGCCTCGCCCCTCGCCCGGTCGACGAGCACCGCGTAGAGCAGGCCGAAGGCGGTCGCGACGAGCGGCACGAGGATGACCCAGAGGAAGGTGTTGCGGATGACCTCGGGCAGACCGGGCGTCGTCCACAGCTTGGCGAAGTTCTCGAAGCCGACGAACTCGGGCTTGCTCGAGGTGTACCCGCCGAAGTTGATGTCGAAGAACTTGCCGTTGTAGAAGGACCGGCGGATCGTGAGGATCGCCGGGTAGATCAGGCCGATCGCGATGAAGAGAAGCGTCGGCCCGACGAAGGCGGCGGCCTGGACGCGCTCGCCCACCCGCCCCTTGAAGACCGATGCGAGCAGCAGGATGCCGAGGAAGACGGCACCGAAGACCGCCAGGCCGACGAGCATGGTGACGAACTTGCCGGACGTCTCTCCGGCCGTGGCCGCGGGCAGGATCAGGGCGTGGAGCACGGGCACCTCCTTTGGTGCGGGGATGACGATGCCTCGGCGGGCGGGTGGGCACCCGCCCGCCGAGGCATCAGGGCGACGTCAGATCAGCTGGAGGGCCAGGACTTCTCGATGTTGTCGAGGGTGGTCTTGTCGTCCTGACCGTTGATCCAGTTGGTCATCTCCGACCAGAAGGTGCCGGCACCGACGGCGCTGGGCATCATGTCCGAGCCGTCGAAGCGGAAGACAGCCTTCGGGTCCTGGAGGATCTCCGCGGACTGCTGGTCGAGGGGGCTGACGAGGTTCTTCGGGTCGAGACCCTTGTTGGCGCTGACCCAGCCGCCGCTCGTCGTGGCCTTGGCCTTGGCGTTGGCCCAGTCGGGCGAGGCGAGGAAGGTCTGGAAGGCCTTGACCTCGGGGGCGTCACGGAAGGCGGCGACGAACTCGCCACCACCGAGGACCGGCTTCTCCTCGCCGTTGCTCGGCAGGTAGAAGGCCCACACGTCGCCGTCCTCGGCCACCTTCGTGCCCTTGGGCCAGTTGGCGGCGTAGAAGGACGCCTGACGGTGCATGTAGCACTTGTTCTTCAGGATCGGCTGGCCGCCGTCCTGGAAGGTCGTCGTGGCGATCGACTTCACGTCGCCGAAGCCGCCGTTGACGTACTTGCTCTCCTTGAGGATCTTCGCGTCCGCGGCGAGGGCCTCGGCGACCTTCGGGTCGTTGAAGGGGATCTCGTGCGCGACCCACTTGTCGTAGGTCTCGGAGTCCGCCGTGCGCAGGAGGGTGTCCTCGAGCCAGTCCGTGCCCGGCCAGCCAGTGGCGGTGCCCGAGCCGAAGCCGGCGCACCAGGGCTTGGCGCTGGAGTCGTCGGCCGCGATCTTCTCGGTGAGGGTCATGAGGTCGTCCCAGGTCTCGGGGACCTCGTAGCCCTTGTCGGTGAAGGTCTTCGGGGAGTACCAGACGTAGCTCTTGACGTTGGCTCCGAGCGGGGCGGCGAAGAAGGTGTCGCCGACCGTGCCGTACTTCTTCCAGTCCTCGCCGAAGTGCTCGTCGACCATCTTCGCGGTCGACTCGGGGGCGGGGACCATCTTGCCGGTGTCGGCCATCGTCGCGAGCAGGCCCGGCTGCGGGATGAAGGCGATGTCAGGCAGGTTGCCGCTCTGGGCGCGCTGCGGGAGGTTCTTCTCGAAGTCCTTGTCACCCTCGTACTTGATGGTGATGCCGGTGCACTCCTCGAACTCCTTGTAGGACTCCTTGTGCGGGGCGTCCTCGGGGGTGACGATCGAGGTGTAGATGGAGACGGTCTTGCCCTGGAGCTCGGACTTCATGTCGCACCACTTGGAGTAGTCCGTGGTGTCCATGGCGGCGCCGCTCTCCTCCGTGGAGGACGACCCGCCGCAGGCTGCGAGGCCGACGACCGCGAGCGCGGCGATGCCGACCGAGGCGCGCGCCCGGCGCGAGGTGTTGAAGGACATGTGGATCCCTTTGCTCTTCGTCGCACCGACGGACCTCGACGGCGCCACCGACCACAGGTGGTCGAGCGGTCCACGCGGCGAGCCGACTCCCCCGCAGACCTGCGGTGACAGTGAACCGCTCACCGCAGGAGGTGCGCCACGGAATCGCCCCAACTCAGCCGTAACGATCCGGTAACCCGGTCGACGCACGAAGGGGGGACGAGCCCACGCGAGAGGGCCCGGCGGCCGTGGCCGCCGGGCCCTCCTCACCTCCTCAGCGCCGGTCGCGGTGCGACCTCGCGAGGTCCCGCAGCCACAGCGCCGAGTCCTTCGGCGTGCGCTCCTGGGTCTCGAAGTCGACGTGGACGACCCCGAAGCGGCGGTCGTAGCCGAAGGCCCACTCGAAGTTGTCGAGCAGCGACCAGGCGAAGTAGGCCCGCACGTCGACCCCGTCGTCGATCGCGTCCGCGACGGCGCTGACGTGCCCCGAGTAGTAGCTCGTGCGGTCGAGGTCGTGGACGGCACGGCCGCCGTCCTCGTCGGTGCTCACCTCGTCCTCGTAGGCGGCGCCGTTCTCCGTGATGATCAGCGGCAGACCGGGGAAGTCGTCGCGCAGGCGGCGCAGCATGCCCGACAGCGCCGACGGCTCGACGAGCCACCCCATCCGGGTGCGCTCCCCCTCGGGCTCGACGAAGTCGACGCCGGTCGCCCCGACCCACGGGGTCGCGGAGCCCTCGCCGTGGCCGCCGCTGCTGCTCGGCTCCTCGCCCTCGGCGAGACCGCGCACGATCGTCGGCGTGTAGTAGTTGATGCCGAGCGCGCTCACCGGCACGTGCGCGAGCGCCTCGTCTCCGTCGCGCACGAAGGACCAGTCGGTGACGTGGGCGGTGTCCTCGAAGAGGTCCTGCGGGTAGGCGCCGCGCAGCATCGGCCCGGTGAAGATCCGGTTGCCGACGGCGTCGAGCCGGCGGGCGGCGTCGACGTCGGCCGCGCTGCTCGGGTCGGCCGGGCGGATCGCGTGGTGGTTGAGGGTGACCATGACCGACGCGTCGTCGCCGAGCTCGGCGCGGATCGCCCGGGCGGCGAGGCCGTGGCCGAGGTTGAGGTGGTGGGCGGCGGCGAGCGCGGCGGCCGGCTCCGTGCGACCCGGCGCGTGCACGCCGGAGGCGTAGCCGAGGAAGGCCGACACCCACGGCTCGTTGAGGGTCGTCCACGTGCCGACGAGGTCGCCGAGCTCGCGGGCCAGCACCCCGGCGTACTCGGCGAAGCGCTCGGCGGTCTCGCGCACCGGCCAGCCGCCCGCGTCCTCGAGCGGCTGCGGCAGGTCCCAGTGGTAGAGCGTGACGACGGTGTCGACGTCGCGCTCGCGCAGACCGGTGAGCACCCGCTTGTAGAAGTCGAGCCCCTCCTGGCTGACCGCTCCCGAGCCGGTCGGCACGACCCTCGGCCAGGCGACGGAGAGGCGGTAGGCGTCGAGACCGAGGTCGGCGACGAGCTCGACGTCGCTCTCCCACCGGTGGTAGTGGTCGCACGCGACGTCGCCGGTGTCGCCGCCCATGATCATGCCCGGGGTGTGGCTGAAGGTGTCCCAGATGGAGGGGCCACGTCCCCCTTCGTCCACCGCCCCCTCGATCTGGTACGACGCGGTCGCGGCTCCCAGTCGGAAGCCGGCGGGCAGCCGGGCGGCGAGATCGGCGGGCGGGATGACGGGGTATCGCTCCATGGGGCCATCCTGCCGGTCGTAGGCTGGTGCCGTGACGCAAGAGAGCATGAGCACCAGCCCTGTCGACCTCGGCGCGACCGACCACGCCTTCGACGACCTCCTCCAGGCCAACCGCGACTTCGCCGAGGACTTCGCCCTCGCCGGCTTCGACGGCGTGGCCCGGGCCGGCGTCGCCGTGGTCACGTGCATGGACAGCCGCATCGACCCCCTGGGGATGCTCGGCCTGTCCCCCGGCGACGCGAAGATCTTCCGCAACCCCGGCGGGCGGGTCACCGCCGCCGCGCTCGAGGCGATCGTCCTCGCCGTGCACCTGCTCGGGGTCGAGCGCGTCCTCGTCGTGCCGCACACGCGGTGCGCGGTCGCCTCCTCGACGGAGGAGCAGCTGCGCGAGGCCGTCGCCGCCTCGGCCGGCATGGACGCGTCGTGGCAGGCCTTCAACGTCGTCACCGACCAGGTGCAGACGCTGCGCCAGGACGTCGCCGCGGTGCGCGCGCACCCCCTCGTCGCCGGGCGCGTGCGCGTCGGCGGCTTCATCTACGACGTCGACAGCGGGCTGCTGCAGCAGCACGTCTGACCGGGCCCGGGGCAGCCGCCCCGACCCCCAGGGTCAGAGCGCGAGGCGCTCCCGCACGACCCCGGCGAGCGCCTCGCCGACCTGCTGCGCGTGCTCCTGCGTCGGGGCCTCGACCATGACGCGCACGAGCGGCTCGGTGCCGGACTTGCGCATGAGGACACGACCCGAGCCGGCGAGGCCCGCCTCGTGCTCCTGCACCGCGCTGCGCACGCCCTCGTCGGTGTCGACGCGGGACTTGTCGACGCCCCCGACGTTGATGAGCACCTGGGGCAGCCGGGTCATGACGGAGGCCAGCTCGGCGAGCGGGCGCCCGGTCGCGGCCACCTGCGCGGCGATCATCAGACCGGTGAGCACGCCGTCGCCGGTCGTGCCGTGGTCGAGCATGATGACGTGCCCGGACTGCTCGCCGCCGAGCGAGTAGCTGCCGCGGCGCATCTCCTCGAGGACGTAGCGGTCGCCGACGCCGGTCTGCTTCACGGCGATGCCGGCCTCGCGCATGGCGTTGAGCAGACCGAGGTTGCTCATGACGGTCGCGACGAGCGTGTCGTCGGCGAGCCGGCCGCGCTCCTTGAGCGCGATCGCGAGCACCGCCATGATCTGGTCGCCGTCGACGACCTGACCCGTCGCGTCGACCGCGAGGCAGCGGTCGGCGTCGCCGTCGTGGGCGATGCCGAGATCGGCGCCGTGGGTGACGACGGCCTCCTGCAGCTGCTCGAGGTGGGTCGAGCCGTAGCCGTCGTTGATGTTGAGCCCGTCCGGGCTGGCGCCGATGACGTGCACCGTCGCGCCGGCGAGGCGGAAGACCTCGGGCGAGACCTCGCTCGCCGCCCCGTGCGCCGCGTCGAGGACGACCGTGAGGCCCTCGAGCGAGCCGGGGACCGCGAGGAGGAGGTGGCGGATGTAGCGCGCCCCGCCGTCGGCCATGACCTGGACGCGGCCGACCTCGGCGCCGGTCGGGCGCAGCGGCTCCTGGCCCATGCGGGCCTCGATCTCGTCCTCGACGGCGTCGGGCAGCTTGTGCCCGCCCCGGGCGAAGAACTTGATGCCGTTGTCGGGCATCGCGTTGTGCGACGCCGAGAGCATGACCCCGAAGTCGGCGTCGGTGTCGGCGGTGAGGTAGGCGATCGCCGGGGTCGGCAGGACGCCCGCGTCGTAGACGTCAACGCCGGCCGAGGCGAGCCCGGCGACGACGGCGGCGGAGAGGAACTCACCGGAGGCCCGCGGGTCGCGGCCGACGACGGCGCGGGGGCGGTGCCCGTGCTCGTGGTCGCGCCGTCGCAGGACGACGGCCGCGGCCTGTGCGAGGGAGAGGGCGAAGTCCGCGGTGATGACGTCGCCGTTGGCGAGCCCGCGCACGCCGTCAGTGCCGAAGATTCGTGCCATGTCGCTCTCGGTGCCTTCCAGTTGGGGATCGGCCCCCCGGCAGGCAGCCGGCGTGAGGACCTTGCGGCTCGCAGCACGATACCCGCGACCTAGGCTGGAGTCCTCCGCGACCCACGGCAGGTGGGCCGACGAGCAGGAAGGGCTCCGCCCGTGATCGACTTCCGCCCCTCCGCGGGCCCGACGCTCGGCGTCGAGTGGGAGCTGGCCCTCGTCGACGGCGACACCCTCGACCTCGTGCCGCGCGCCGACGACGTCGTCGCCGGCGTGGCCGAGGCCCTCGACGACGAGCACGTCTCCGCCCGCGTCCACCGCGAGCTGCTGAGCAACACCGTCGAGATCGTCACCGGCATCTGCGACGACGTGCCGCAGGTGAGCGCCGACCTCGACTCCTCGCTGCGCGCGCTGCGCCAGGTCACCGACCCGCTCGGTCTCGAGCTCATGTGCGCCGGCACCCACCCCTTCGCCCAGTGGCAGAGCCAGCAGGTGAGCGAGGGCGAGCGCTACGCCACCCTCATCGACCGCACGCGGTGGTGGGGCCGCCAGATGGTCATCTACGGCGTCCACGTCCACGTCGGCATCACCGACGCCGCGAAGGTGCTGCCCATCCTCAACGGCATGCTCACCTACGCCCCGCACCTCCAGGCGCTCTCGGCGTCCTCGCCCTTCTGGGCCGGCGAGGAGACCGGGTACGCGAGCAACCGCGCCCAGATGTTCCAGCAGCTGCCGACCGCCGGGCTGCCCTTCCAGTTCGACACGTGGCCGGAGTACGAGCGCTACGTCGACGACCTCATGGTCACCGGGGTCATCGACGAGCTCAAGGAGATCCGCTGGGACATCCGCCCGGCGCCCCACCTCGGCACGCTCGAGATCCGCGTCTGCGACGGCATCCCGACGCTGCGCGAGCTCGCCGCGATCACCGCGCTCGTCCAGTGCCTCGTCGTGTGGCTCGACGACCGGCTCACCGACGGTGGCACCCTGCGCACGCTGCCGCCGTGGCACGTCCAGGAGAACAAGTGGCGCACCGCGCGCTACGGCATGGACTCGATCATCATCTGCGACGACCGCAACCGCGAGCGGCTCGTCACCGAGGACCTCGCCGACCTGCTCGAGCGCCTCGCCCCGGTCGCCCGCCGCCTCGGCTGCGAGACCGAGCTCGCCGACGTCGAGCAGATCACCCGCACCGGCGCGAGCTACCAGCGCCAGCTGCGCGTCGCGCAGGAGGAGGGCACCCTCGTCGGGGTCGCCCGCTCCCTCGTCGACGAGCTGCGCACCGGGCAGCCGGATCGACCCGGCCTCGCCTGACCGAGGGCGAAGGGGGACGCGGGCCGACGGGAGACCCGTCAGTCCCGGCGGGCGCGGGCCTCACGGGCGCGCGCGGCCAGCCGGTCGTCGTCGGGATAGCTGACCTCGACCAGGCTGAGCCCGTGCGCGGGCATGACCTTGACACGGGGGTCCCGCACCCCGGCGGTGAGCACCTCGAGGGGCCACCCGGTCCCCTGCCGGCCCTGACCGACGGGCACGACCGCGCCGACGAGCGCACGGACCATCGAGTGGCAGAAGGCGTCGGCGACGACGCGGCCCTCGACGAGCCCGTCCTCGGTGCGGCGCCACGAGTGCTCGAGGAGCGTGCGGGTCGTCGTCGCGCCCTCGCGCCGCTTGCAGAAGGCGGCGAAGTCGCGCAGCCCGAGCATCGCCGTGGCCGCCTCGTCCATCGCCGCGACGTCGAGCGGCTCGCGCAGGGCGACGACGTCGTGACGCCGCAGCGGGTCGCGCCGGCCCGGGTCGTCGCCGATGAGGTAGCGGTAGCGCCGCTGCAGGGCGGAGAAGCGCGCGTCGAAGCCCTCGGGGGCCCGGGTCACGGCGTGCAGCGCGACGTCCGGGGGCAGCACCCCGCGCAGCCGGGCGAGCAGGGCCTCCTGCGGGCTGCGCTCGCGACGGCCGCGTGCGGCCTCGAGCGCCTCCTGCGGCAGGTCGACGTGGCAGACCTGCCCCGCGGCGTGCACCCCGGCGTCGGTGCGCCCCGCGACGACGACGCGGACCCCCGAGGTGCGGCAGATCGTCTCGAGCGCGCTCGTCAGCTCGCCCTCGACGGTGCGCAGGCCCGGCTGAGCAGCCCACCCCGCGAATCCCCCGCCGTCGTAGGCGAGGTCGAGGCGCAGGCGCACGACGAAGGGCCCCACCGCGTGGTGGGGCCCTTCGCCGTCGGCGGGTCGGGTCGAGGAGGGCAGAGCCATCTGACGAGACCGCGCCAGCGCGATCAGCGCTTCGAGTACTGCGGCGCCTTGCGCGCCTTCTTCAGACCAGCCTTCTTGCGCTCCGGGACGCGGGCGTCACGGGTGAGGAAGCCGGCCTTCTTCAGGGTGTCGCGGTTGAGCTCGGGGTCCACGCCGTTGAGGCTGCGGGCGACGCCGAGGCGGACCGCGCCGGCCTGGCCGGAGGGGCCACCGCCGTGCACGCGGACGAGCACGTCGTAGGCGCCGTCGAGCTCGAGCACCGTGAAGGGCTCGGCGACGATCTGCTGGTGGACCTTGTTCGGGAAGTACTCCTCGAGCGTGCGCCCGTTGATCTTCCACTCGCCGGTGCCGGGGACGATCCGCACGCGGGCGATGGCCTGCTTGCGGCGGCCGGTGCCGGCGCCGGGGGCCGAGGCCGAGGGACGACGAGCCGGCTCGGCGTCGCCGACGGGGCCGTCGGACTCGGAGGTGTAGGAGGTGAGCTCGACGTCGTCGCCGAGCTGCTCGGTGGTGTCGGTGGTGTCAGCCACGTGTCAGTCCTTCGTCGTGATTCTGCGCGCGGCTTACTGCGCGACCTGGGAGATCGTGTAGGGGGTCGGCTGCTGGGCGCCGTGGGGGTGCTCCGCACCGGCGTAGACCTTGAGCTTGCTCAGCTGCTGGCGGCCGAGGGAGTTGCGGGGCAGCATGCCGCGGATCGCCTTCTCGACGGCGCGCTCCGGGTTCTTCTCGAGCAGCTCGGTGTAGGAGGTCGAGCTCAGACCACCCGGGTAGCCCGAGTGGCGGTAGGCGCGCTTCTGCTCGGCCTTGGAGCCGGTGAGCGCGACCTTGTCGGCGTTGATGATGATGACGAAGTCGCCGGTGTCGACGTGCGGGGCGAAGGTCGTCTTGTGCTTGCCGCGCAGGAGGATCGCGGTCTGGCTCGCGAGACGGCCGAGGACGACGTCAGTGGCGTCGATGACGTGCCACTGACGGGTGATGTCGCCCGCCTTGGGGGTGTAGGTACGCACAGGTGCAGCCTTTGTGTCGTGTCGTTCGGGGTACCCGACAATTCTACGGGCGGGCCGCACACCGCCCGAAATCGCGGGCGCACCCCCTGGAGCCCTACGGGCGAGCGGGATCCGGCGGACTCCGCCCGGCGCGACGCGCTTGCCCCGCCGCGGATCGCACACTTATTGTGCGATCCATGAGCACCCCGGGCACCCCCGACGGCTGGCGCCTGCTGGCCCACCCGCTGCGCACCCGCATCCTCGCGCACCTGCGGCTGCACGGCGGCTCGACCTCGGCGGAGCTGGCCCGCGCCCTCGGCACGAACTCGGGTGCGACGAGCTACCACCTGCGCACCCTCGCCGAGGGCGGGCTCGTGGAGGACACCGGTCTGGGCAACGCCAAGACCCGGGTCTGGGCCCTGCCCGACGAGGACGACGACGACGTCGTCGTCACCCGTGTCGGCACGGACGACGACGACCCGCTGAGCGCGCAGGACGAGGCCTGGCTGGCGCACGACCACGTCGAGCACCTCGCCGCACGCGCCCACGCCTGGGTCGACGCCGCGCCGACGTGGCCCCTCGTGTGGCAGGAGGAGGCCGGCCTGCACGACCAGGCCGTGCTCGTCGACGAGGAGCAGCTCGTCGCGCTGCGCACCGAGATCATGCGCACCCTCGAGCGCTACCGGCGGATCGGCGCGGGCACCCCGGGCGCGAAGCGCGTCGCCGTCACCCTCGCGGTGCACCCCGTCGACCGGACCCCGCGGTCATGACCGGCGAGCCGCTCCTCGACGAGGGACCCTTCTTCCACGGCACGCGGGCCCCCCTTCGCCCCGGTGACCACCTCGTCGCCGGACGCCCCTCGAACTACCGGGCCGGCCTGACGATGCGCCACGTATACATCACCTCGCTCGTCGACGGGGCCGCTCTGGCCGCCGAGCTCGCCGTGCTGCTCGGGCCGGAGGGCAGCGAGCCGCACGTCTACCGCGTCGAGCCCACCGGTCCCTACGTCGACGACCCGAACGTCACCGACAAGAAGTTCCCCGGCAACCCCACGCGCTCCTACCGCACGAGCGCCCCGGTCCTCGTCGTCGAGGAGGTCACGGGGTGGGCCCGGCTCACGCCGGAGGCCCTCGACCTCTGGCGCGAGCGTCTGGCGGCGCTGAGCCAGGCCGAGATCATCAACTGATCCGGCCGGGTCGACGAAGGACCGTCACCTCGAGGTGACGGTCCTTCGTCGAACCATGCGAAGGGGGCGCCCCCTAGCTGCTCGTCGCCTGGCCGACGTGCGTGGCCGAGTCGTAGGAGAAGACGGTCTTCGCGCCGTCGGCCGGCACGGTGACGGTGATGTTGCCGCCCGTCGGCGACCCGCCGGCCCCGTAGCTCGTCGTCCACGACAGGTCGTGGGCAATCTTGAAGCTCCACGTACCCGCGGGGATCTTCGTCGTCGCCCACGTGTACGTGCCGTCGCCGTCCTTGTCCTGCAGCCACGGGCGCATGCACGCCGGCGACCAGTCGGCCGCGCAGCCGAGCTCGGACTGGTAGTCACCGGGCGCCGTGACGACCGGACCGTCCTCGGACGTCGTCGCCCAGTGCGTCGTCGGGTCGTAGTAGAAGCTCACGGGGCCGTCGGTCTCGTAGGAGATGTTCGCGCCGTCGCGCTCCCCCTTCTCGCCGTAGTTCTCGGTCCACGTCCGGTCGAGCGCGGCCTTGAAGGCGTAGGGCCCGGCGGGGAGGGTGTAGCTGCCCTTCCAGATCGAGTCCTGCGGGTCCAGCGTCAGCTGCGCCTGGTCGCACCACGGCTCCCAGTCGGCGGCGCAGCCCATCTCCGAGTTGTGGGTGCCCGCGACGGCGACAGCACCGGGCTGGGTGGCCGGCGGGTCGCCGATCTCGGCCTCGGGCGCCGGTCCGGTGGCGGAGACGACGCTGGCCCAGTCGCTGTCGGCGGAGACCCGGCCGGCGGCGTCCTCGACGACGACGCGGTACTCGAGCATCGTCCCGAGCGCCATGCCCTCGACGTCGTGGAAGACGCGGTAGGGCGCGTTGTCGTCGGTACCGACGGTGCGCCAGGTCTTCGTGCCGACCGGGCGGTAGAGGACGGTGGCCTGGGCGAAGGTCCCCGAGGTGACGTCGGCGGAGATCTCCGCGCGCCCGCCGACGGCGTGGTCGGTGCCGGCGCTCAGCTCGACCGTCGGCGCCGCGGTGCCGGTCGAGATCGTCCGGTTGGCCTTCCACACGCGCACCGACAGCGGCGGCACGGTGACGCTCACACGGCCGTCGGCGCCGGGGCGCACCGACGGGGCGCCCGGCGTCACCGGGGTGAAGAGCGCGCCGTCGTAGCGACCCTTGCCGGCGCGGGCCGACCCCTTCGTCCACGTCGCGAAGCTCGCGGTCTGCGTCGTCGTCGAGTTGTTCGCCGCGACGACGTACTCGACCTTCTTCGACGCGTCGAGACGGGACACGGCGAAGATGCCGGCGTCGTCGGAGGCGTACCGCGCGACCTGCGCCCCGTCGGCGAGCGCGAGGTGCTTCGCGCGCATCCGGGAGAGCTCGGCGACGTGGCGGTAGAGCGGGTGGGTGCGCGAGTAGCGGTCGCGCGATCCCTCCGGCCCGGCGAGGACGTCCTCGGCGTTGTAGATCGAGGTCTTGCTGGCGAACATGTCCTGGCGCGCGAGCTGGTCGCCGCCGGTGCCGATGAAGCCCTGCTCGTCGCCGTAGTACGTCACCGGGTTGCCGCGGGTGGTGAACATCAGGCTCTGCGCGAGGCGCACGCGGGCGAGGTGCTGCTTCTCGTCAGTGCTCGAGTCCTTCAAGAACATCGAGGCGCGGCCCATGTCGTGGTTCCCGAGGAAGGTCGGCAGCTGGTAGGCGTTGCTGTCCGCGTCGGTGTACCAGTCGTCCTTGGCGAAGAAGTCGGCGAGCGTCGCGGCCGACTTCCCCTTCGCGAAGTCGACGCCCTGCTGCTGGAAGCCGAAGTCGAGGGTGGCCTGGAGCTTGCCGCGGGTCGTGTACTCCGACATCACCGCGGGGTTGCCGTCGTAGACCTCGCCGAAGGCGAAGAAGTCGTCGTTCTTCTTCTGCGCGTGGGTGAGCAGGTCGGGCATGAACTGCTGCCAGAACTCGAGGTTGACGTGCTTGACGGTGTCGATCCGGAAGCCGTCGATGCCGAAGTCGGCCCACTGCTTGTAGATCTCGCCCATGCCCTCGACGACCTCGGGGCGCTCGGTGAAGAGGTCGTCGAGAC
Organism: Janibacter melonis; assembly: GCF_020567375.1. Classification (GTDB taxonomy): domain Bacteria; phylum Actinomycetota; class Actinomycetes; order Actinomycetales; family Dermatophilaceae; genus Marihabitans; species Marihabitans melonis. The sequence continues at coordinate 1,186,015 of NZ_JAJBZM010000001.1, forward strand.
CGATGAAGTCGCCGTACGTCGAGCTCTCGCCGGCGAAGGTCGAGTCACCGCGGTTGTGGTACATCAGCGGGTCGTTGAGCCACGCCGGGACCTTGACGTCCTTCTCCGCGGGACGCACGAAGGGGGTGTACGGGAAGGACGTGCGGTCCATCGCCGGCCACTGCGAGGCGGGCTTGCCGACGAAGTCGCGGTCGTCGAAGGCCGTGCCGCTCGTGTCGGTGTACGGCGAGGACTTCTTGCTCTTGTACGTGTACGCGCCCTCCTCGTAGTCGATGACGTCCGCGGTGTGGTTGGTGATGATGTCGAAGAACACCTTCATCCCCTTCTTGTGCGCGGCGTCGATGAGGGTCTTCATCTCGGCGTTCGTGCCCAGGTGCGGGTCGATCTGGGTGAAGTCGGTGATCCAGTACCCGTGGTAGCCCGCGCTCTCCTCACCGGCCTTGCCCTGCACCGGCTTGTTCTTGAAGCTCGGGGTGAGCCAGATCGCCGTCGTGCCCATGCCCTTGATGTAGTCGAGCTTGCCGGTGAGGCCCTTGAGGTCGCCCCCGTGGTAGAAGGCCTTGTCGCTGGGGTCGTACCCGGTGCTCAGGCGCCCGCCGGTGAGCCCCCCGCGGTCGTTGGCGGTGCTGCCGTTGGCGAAGCGGTCGGCCATGACGAAGTAGAAGCGCTCGCGCCCGAGCGGCCCGCGCAGCGAGTCGGCGGCGGCCTTCTTGTCCGCGCTGCTCGTCGCCCCGGCGAGACCGAGCGGCGTCATCGTCGTGACGTGGCTCGTCTCGTCGTAGCTCACGCGCAGCCGGGCCGGCCCCTCGAGCACGAGCGGCACGTTCGAGCCGTCCTTGACGCCCCCGGCGCCGTAGTTCTCGGTCCACCCGTCGTCGATGGCGACCTTGTACTCGTAGCTGCCGGCGGGCAGCGAGATCGTCGCCGACCACGACTTCCCGGAGGCGTCCTGGACGAGGTGGGCCTTCGCGCACGCGGGGTCCCAGTCGGCGGCGCAGCCGAGCTCGTCCTGCAACGAGCCGACGAGGGTGACGCTGCTCGGCTCGGCGGCGCTGGCGGGTGCGGACAGGGCGAAGGGGGCGGCCGCGAGGGCGATCGCGAGGGCTGCGGCGTGGGGGCGTCGGACCATGGGGTGCTCCTTGCGGGTCGCCCTCGCCGTCGAGGGCAGTCGGGCGGAGCGTAGGCCCGCCGTGACCTGCGGCGACAGGTGATCGCGGACTTCTTGGACAACCCTTTACCGAGCAGCCCTCCCGGGCACGACGAAGGGGTGAGCCCCCGCTGCTGCGGGAGGCTCACCCCTTCGTCAGGTGAGGGCCTGGGTCAGGCCTTCGCGCCCTCGGTCGAGTCCGTCGACTCGGTGGCCTCGGTCGAGTCCGTGGCCTCGGCCGCGGGGGCCTCGGTCTCGGTCGTCTCGTCCGTGGTCTCCGGCGCGTCCTGCGCCTCCTCGTCCTTGGCCGAGCGCGCGGTGGCGGCCTCGGCCTCGGCGACGACGGCGCGCTTGGGCTTGGCGGAGACGGGCTCGCGCACGAGCTCGATGACGCACATGGGGGCGTTGTCGCCCTTGCGCGGCGCGATCTTCGTGATGCGGGTGTAGCCGCCCTCGCGGTCGGTCATGTCGGGCGCGATCTCGGTGAAGAGACGGTGCACGACACCCTTGTCCTTGACGACCGTCATGACCTTGCGACGGGCGTGCAGGTCACCGCGCTTGGCGAAGGTGACGAGACGCTCGGCGAGCGGGCGCAGACGCTTGGCCTTGGCCTGCGTCGTCGTGATCTGGTCGTGCTCGAAGAGCGACTGGGCCAGGTTGCCGAGCATGAGGCGCTCGTGCGCCGGGCCGCCACCCAGACGACGTCCCTTGGTGGGGGTGGGCATGGTGATTCTCCTTGAGTTGCAAGCCGACCCGGACGGGTCAGGCCGTCGGGTGGGTCAGAGCTGCTCGTCCTCGACGAAGGACTGGTCGTCCTCGTAGTCCTCGTCGCCGTAGCTGTCGACGATCTGGCTCGGGTCGAAGCCGGGAGGGCTGTCCTTGAGGGCCATGCCCATGCCGTGCAGCTTGGCCTTGACCTCGTCGATCGACTTCGCGCCGAAGTTGCGGATGTCGAGCAGGTCGGCCTCGCTGCGACCGACGAGCTCGCCGACGGTGTGGATGCCCTCGCGCTTGAGGCAGTTGTAGGACCGGACGGTGAGGTCGAGGTCCTCGATCGGCAGCGCCATGTCCGCGGCGAGCGCGGCGTCGGTCGGCGACGGGCCCATGTCGATGCCCTCGGCCTCGACGTTGAGCTCACGGGCCAGGCCGAAGAGCTCGACGAGCGTCTTGCCGGCGGAGGCCATGGCGTCGGCCGGGGTCATCGAGCTCTTCGTCTCGACGTCGACGACGAGACGGTCGAAGTCGGTGCGCTGCTCGACACGGGTCGCCTCGACCTTGTAGGTCACGGCGAGGACCGGGCTGTAGATGGAGTCGACCGGGATGCGGCCGATCTCCTGCTCGCCGGACTTGTTCTGCTGGGCCGAGACGTAGCCGCGGCCGCGCTCGACGGTGAGCTCCATCTCGACGGAGCCCTTGTCGTTGAGCGTCGCGATGTGCAGGTCCGGGTTGTGGACCTCGACGCCGGCCGGCGGGTTGATGTCCGCGGCGGTGACGGGGCCGGAGCCGGTCTTGCGCAGGTACATGACGACCGGCTCGTCGTTCTCCGAGGAGACGACGAGGCTCTTGAGGTTGAGGATGATCTCGGTGACGTCCTCCTTGACCCCCGGGATCGTGGAGAACTCGTGGAGCACGCCGTCGATCCGGATGGAGGTGAGGGAGGCACCCGGGATGCTGCTCAGCAGGGTGCGACGCAGGGAGTTGCCCAGCGTGTAGCCGAAGCCCGGCTCGAGGGGCTCGATGACGAACCGCGAGCGGTTGTCGGCGACGACGTCCTCGCTGAGGGTGGGGCGCTGTGCGATGAGCACGGTTGTTCCTTCCCACGGGCGACCGCTATATGACGCCTCGTGATGCTGCCGGTGCGACCCGGCTGGTCGTCGCGCATCGGTCCGCGACGACGACCCTGGTGGTCCTCGGACCGGGGGCTCCCCCTTCGCCTCAGGGACGAAGGGGGAGCCACCCGGCAGATCCGAGGATCAGTTCTTCGAGTAGAGCTCGACGATCAGCTGCTCGGTGAGCGGGGTGTCGATCTGCTCACGGGTCGGCAGCTGGTGCACGAGGATCTTCAGGCTGCCCGGGACGACGTGGAGCCACGCCGGGACGGGACGCTCGCCGAAGGTCTCACGCGCGAGCTGGAAGGGGAAGGTCTCGACGGACTGCTTGCGCACCGTGACGATGTCGTACTGCTCGACGCGGTGGCTGGGGACGTCGGTCCGCACGCCGTTGATCTCGAAGTGACCGTGGGTCACGAGCTGACGCGCGTGACGACGGGTCCGGGCGAGACCGGCGCGGTAGATGACGTTGTCGAGACGCGACTCGAGGATGATGAGCAGGTTCGAGCCGGTCTTGCCGGGGCGGTTGGCCGCCTCCTTGTAGTACCGGACGAACTGCTTCTCCATGACGCCGTAGGTGAAGCGGGCGCGCTGCTTCTCCTGGAGCTGGGTGAGGTACTCCTTCTCCTGGATCCGGCGACGGCCGTGCTGGCCGGGCGGGAAGGGACGGAGCTCGAAGTTCTTGTCGCCGCCGACGAGGTCGAGCTTGAGGCGACGGGACTTCTTGGTGATGGGGCCGGTGTAACGAGCCATGGTCTATATCTCCTAGGTTCCCGTGCTCAGACGCGACGGCGCTTGGGCGGACGGACCCCGTTGTGCGGGCTGGGCGTGACGTCGCTGATCGCGCCGACCTCGAGGCCGGCAGCGGTCAGGGAGCGGATCGCGGTTTCACGACCGGAGCCCGGGCCCTTGACGAAGACGTCGACCTTGCGCATGCCGTGCTCCATGGCGCGACGCGCGGCGGCCTCGGCGGCCATCTGCGCGGCGTAGGGGGTCGACTTGCGCGAGCCCTTGAAGCCCACCTGGCCGGCGGAGGCCCAGGAGATCACCGCACCGGTCGGGTCGGTGATGGAGATGATCGTGTTGTTGAACGTGCTCTTGATGTGGGCCTGGCCCACGGCGACGTTCTTCTTGACCTTGCGACGCACCTTGGCGCCGGAACGGGTCTTGGGGGGCATTACTTACCAACCTTCTTCTTGCCGGCGACGGTGCGCTTCGGGCCCTTGCGGGTGCGCGCGTTGGTCTTGGTGCGCTGACCGCGCACGGGCAGACCGCGACGGTGACGCAGACCCTCGTAGGTGCCGATCTCGACCTTGCGGCGGATGTCGGCGGCGACCTCGCGGCGGAGGTCACCCTCGAGCTGGCAGTTGGCCTCGAGCCAGTCGCGCAGGGCGACGAGCTGGGTGTCGTCGAGGTCCTTGACGCGGGTGCTCGGGTCGACGCCGGTGGCGGCGAGGGCCTTCTGCGAGGTCGTGCGACCGACGCCGAAGATGTAGGTCAGTGCGACCTCGGCGCGCTTCTCGCGCGGGAGGTCCACTCCAACAAGACGTGCCATCTTGTGGTGTTTCCTTGTCTGTGCATCCGGAGGTCGTGGTGCAGCACCGGTCCGAGGAGATCTCCCCGCACCTGGGCGGGGTCCTGCGGTCCTCGGCCTCCGGGCCGAGGGTGACGTCCTGCGCGGCGCGACTGCGCCGCCAGATCCGGCCGCGGGGCGGCCTTCTTCAGGGGTCGGGTGCTGCGTGCGGTGTGTACGTGTCGTGAAGCTCTATGACGTGGTGCTGGGCCCGTGCGGGCCCGGGTGGGTCGCGATCAGCCCTGGCGCTGCTTGTGGCGCAGGTTCTCGCAGATCACCATGACCCGACCGTTGCGGCGGATCACCTTGCACTTGTCACAGATCTTCTTGACGCTCGGCTGAACCTTCACTGCCAACTCGTCCTTGGTCGATCTGTCCCGAGCCCCAGATGGGAGCCGGGTCGTACATGCGTCGTGTCGGGTGGCCCGACCGTCAGCGGTAGCGGAAGACGATGCGGCCGCGGGTCAGGTCGTACGGGCTGAGCTCGACGACAACCTTGTCCTCGGGGAGGATCCGGATGTAGTGCTGACGCATCTTGCCCGAGATGTGGGCGAGAACCTTGTGACCGTTCGTCAGCTCGACCCGGAACATCGCGTTCGGGAGTGCTTCGACGATCGTGCCCTCGACCTCGATGACACCGTCCTTCTTGGCCATATCCTCTCAATCCGTGTGATTGGGGCCCTCTGGATGAGGACGCCCGGGGACGCCCCGCGCGCGCAGCACGCACACGAGAGCGACGCCCCATCCTACGGGACCGGGTGAGGACCCACGAAATCGGGTGAGCGTCAGCGGCGGGGCGCCCACCTCACGAGATGGTGACGATCCTCTCGAGCCCCCGGGGCTCGGCTTGCCCCGCCGGGGGCGTCGATGACACACGTGGAGGTCGGCCGCGACGCACCCCTTGCCCGCACGTGGCCGTCGACGACCCGGAAGGTACCCGTGGACGCTCTTGCCCGCAGGCTCGGACTGCGCACCCAGCCGACGATCTTCTTCACCTCGGCAGGACTCATGGTCCTGCTGCTCGCGGCCCTCCTGATCTTCCCCGACCAGCTCGGGTCCGCCTTCGGCGCCGGTCGCGAGTGGGTGGTGACGAACCTCGGCTGGTACTTCATCTTCGGCGTGACGGCCTGGCTGGTCACCCTCCTCGTCGTGGCCTTCGGCCCGTACGGCCAGATCACCCTCGGCGACCCCGACGACCGCCCTGACTACTCCTTCCTCTCGTGGTTCGCGATGCTCTTCGCCGGGGGCATCGGCACGGTGCTGATGTTCTGGGGGGTCGCCGAGCCGATCTCTCACCTCTCCGACCCCCCGCTCGGGGCCGACCCGTACACGCCGGCTGCCGCGCAGGACGCGATGGACGTCGCGCTCTACCACCTGAGCCTGCACACGTGGGCGATCTTCGCCCTGCCCGGCCTGGCCTTCGCGTACTTCATCCACCGTTACCACCTGCCGGTCCGGGTCAGCTCGGTCTTCTACCCGCTCATCGGTGAGCGCATCTACGGACCGCTGGGCCGGGGGATCGACGTCCTCGCGATCCTCGGCACGCTCTTCGGCGTCGCGGTCTCGATCGGCCTCGGCACCCAGCAGATCGGGGCCGGCCTCGGCGCGCTCTTCGGCTGGGAGAACTCCACGACCCTTCAGGTCGTCGTCATCGCCGTGCTCACCACCGTGGCGACCGGCTCGATCGTCGCGGGGCTCGACCGGGGCATCAAGCTGCTCTCGAACCTCAACATCGCCATGGCGGTCGGGCTCATGCTCTTCGTCTTCCTCGCGGGGGGCATGACGCTCTTCCTCACGCGTGAGCTCTTCGAGACGCTCGGGAGCTATCTCACCTCCCTGCCGCGCCTCGCGCTCTGGCAGGACGCCCTGGCCGACGAGACCGGCGACGGATGGGGCTGGCAGGCGGGCTGGACCGTCTTCTACTGGGCGTGGACCGTCAGCTGGGCACCCTTCATGGGGATCTTCCTCGCTCGCATCTCGAAGGGGCGCACCATCCGGGAGTTCGTGCTCGGGGTCCTGCTCGCGCCCTCCGCCTTCACCCTCGTGTGGTTCGTGACCTTCGGCTGGTCGGCCATGTCCCTCGACGGCATGGACGGCACGCAGGGACCCATCTCGGCGGCCGTGGCCGACAGCGTGCCGCTGGCGATGTTCGAGCTCTTCGAGTCCTACCCGCTGACGACCGTGCTCCAGGGACTCGGCGTGGTCATCGTCGCTCTCTTCTTCGCCACGAGCGCCGACTCGTCCTCCCTCGTCGTCGACATGCTCTGCACCGGAGACGGGGAGGCCGGACCGGTCCGCCAACGCCTCTTCTGGGGCCTGTCCCAGGGCGCGCTCGCCGCGCTCCTGCTCGTCCTGGCGGGCGACGCAGGGCTCACCGCGCTGCAGGAGGTCATCACCGTCGTCGGGCTGCCGATGTTCACGTTGATGTTCCTCGCCGGCATCGGCCTCGTCGTGGCCCTGCGTAAGGAGCGCCTGCGCTACGTCACCCAGGTCGTCGGGCTGCCCCCCGAGGCGGCAGAGGCCGGCCAGGAAGCCCTCGACCGCGGCGAGATCCTCACCGAGGGCTCGCAGGCTCAGGCCGAGCCGAGGTCGCGGGCGTAGGCGTCGAGCACCCGGCGAGCGGCGTCGACGGCGCTCACGCGACCCGAGGCGACGTCCTCGCCGACCTCGGCGACGACCTCTCGGACGGCGGGGCTGCGCCGGACCCCGTCGCGCAGCTCGGCGTCGACCATCGCCCACATCCAGCTCGTCTGCTGCTCGCGGCGCCGGGCCTCGAGCGAGCCGTGCTCGGTGAGGTGGGCGCGGTGGTCGAGGACCGCCTGCCACACCTCGTCGAGACCGGCGCCGGTCTGGGCGCTGCACGTGAGGACCGGGGGCCGGCGGGCAGAGGGGTCGGGGTTCATGAGGCGCATCGCGCCGCTCAGCTCGCGGGCGGCGACGCGGGCGTCGCCCTCGTGCGGCCCGTCGGCCTTGTTGACGGCGATGACGTCGGCCATCTCGAGGATGCCGCGCTTGATGCCCTGGAGCTGGTCACCGCCCCGGGCGAGGGCGAGCAGGAGGAAGGTGTCGACCATCTCGGCGACGGCCACCTCGGACTGGCCGACGCCGACGGTCTCGACGAGCACGACGTCGAAGCCCGCGGCCTCGAGCACGAGCATCGACTCCCGCGTGGCCCGGGCGACCCCGCCGAGGTGGCGGCCCGAGGGCGAGGGCCGCACGAAGGCGTCCTCGGTGCTCGTCAGTCGCGCCATCCGGGTGCGGTCGCCGAGGACCGAGCCGCCGGTGCGCGAGGACGAGGGGTCGACGGCGACGACCGCGACCCGGTGGCCCTGCTCGACGAGCCGGGTGCCCAGGGCGTCGATGAAGGTCGACTTGCCGGCCCCCGGGATGCCGGAGATGCCGACGCGCACTCCCCCGCCGGTCTCGGGCGCGATCTGCTCGAGCAGGGCTCGCGCCTGGTCGCGGTGGTCGGGGCGCGAGGACTCGACGAGCGTGATCGCCCGGGCGACGTGCGCGCGCGAGCGTGCCCGCACCCCGGCGACGAGATCGGCGACCGGGTCAGGCATCGCCCGACGCACGCTCCTGCAGCCGGGCGACGAGACGCACTGCCGCGTCGGCGATGACGGTCCCGGGCGGGTAGATGTCGTCGGCCCCCGCGGCGCGCAGCTCCTCGAAGTCCTGGTCGGGGATGACCCCGCCGACGACGATCATGAGGTCCTGGCGCCCCAGGGCGTCGAGCTCGCGGCGCAGCGCCGGCACGAGGGTCAGGTGCCCCGCGGCCAGCGAGCTCACCCCGACGACGTGCACGTCCGCCTCGACCGCCTGACGGGCGACCTCGGCCGGGGTCTGGAAGAGCGGGCCCACGTCGACGTCGAAGCCGAGATCGGCGAAGGCGGTCGCGATGACCTTCTGCCCGCGGTCGTGCCCGTCCTGGCCCATCTTCGCGACGAGGATGCGCGGGCGACGCCCCTCCTGCTGCTCGAAGTCCTCGACGGCGGCCTGGGCCTCTCGCACCGAGCCGCTCCCCTTCGCCTCGTCGCGGTACACACCCGAGATCGTACGGATCTGGGCGGTGTAGCGGCCGTAGACCTCCTCGAGCGCGGCCGACATCTCTCCGACCGTCGCCTTGGCGCGCGCCGCGTCGATGGCGAGCGCGAGGAGGTTGGTCTCCATGTCGCCGCCGTCGGCCCGGGCGGCCTGCGTGAGCGCCGCGAGCGCGGCCTGCGTCTCCTCCTCGTCGCGCTCGGCGCGCAGGCGCTCCAGGCTCGCGACCTGGCTCGCGCGCACCGCGGCGTTGTCGACCTTGAGCACCTCGATCGGCTCGTCCTCGTCGACGGGGTAGGTGTTGACGCCGATGACCGGCTGGGCCCCGGAGTCGATGCGCGCCTGGGTGCGGGCGGCCGCCTCCTCGATGCGCATCTTCGGGATCCCGGCCTCGATCGCCTTCGCCATGCCGCCGGCCGCCTCGACCTCCTCGATGTGCGCCCACGCCCGCTGCGCGAGGTCGTGGGTGAGCCGCTCGACGTAGGCGCTGCCGCCCCAGGGGTCGATGACGCGGCAGGTGCCCGACTCCTGCTGCAGGACGATCTGGGTGTTGCGGGCGATCCGCGCGGAGAAGTCGGTCGGCAGCGCGATCGCCTCGTCGAGCGCGTTCGTGTGCAGGCTCTGCGTGTGGCCCTGGGTGCTCGCCATCGCCTCGACCCCGGTGCGCACGACGTTGTTGAAGACGTCCTGCGCGGTGAGGCTCCAGCCGGAGGTCTGGCTGTGGGTGCGCAGCGAGAGCGACTTGGGGTTGCTCGGCTCGAAGCCCTCCTGCACGAGCCGGGCCCACAGCAGCCGGGCGGCCCGCAGCTTGGCGACCTCCATGAAGAAGTTCATCCCGATGGCCCAGAAGAAGGACAGCCGCGGGGCGAAGCGGTCGACGTCGAGCCCCGCGTCGCGCCCGGCGCGGATGTACTCGACGCCGTCGGCGAGCGTGTACGCGAGCTCGAGGTCCTGCGTCGCCCCGGCCTCCTGCATGTGGTAGCCGGAGATCGAGATCGAGTTGAAGCGCGGCATCCGCCGGCTGGTGAAGGCGAAGATGTCGGAGATGATCCGCATCGACGGCTCGGGCGGGTAGATGTAGGTGTTGCGGACCATGAACTCCTTGAGGATGTCGTTCTGGATGGTGCCGCTCAGCTGCTCCGGGCTCACCCCCTGCTCCTCGGCCGCGACGACGTAGAGCGCGAGGACCGGCAGGACAGCGCCGTTCATCGTCATCGACACCGACATCTGGTCCAGCGGGATCCCGTCGAAGAGGGTGCGCATGTCGTAGATGGAGTCGATCGCCACGCCGGCCATCCCGACGTCTCCCTCGACCCGGGGGTGGTCGGAGTCGTAGCCACGGTGGGTCGCGAGGTCGAAGGCGACCGAGAGCCCCTTCTGCCCGGCGGCGAGGTTGCGCCGGTAGAAGGCGTTGGACTGCTCGGCCGTCGAGAAGCCCGCGTACTGCCGGATCGTCCACGGCTGGTTGACGTACATCGTCGGGTAGGGGCCGCGCAGGTAGGGCGCGGCGCCGGGCACGGTGCCGAGGAAGTCCAGGCCCGCGGTGTCGGCCTCGGTGTAGACGGGCGCGACGGTGATGTGCTCGGGGGTCTGCCACCCGTCGGCCGCGCCGGGCACCTGCTCGAGCAGCTCGGCCCAGCGGGCGGCGGCGTCCTCGCCGGGCAGGCCCTCGCTGAGCGAGGCGGTGGACAGGTCGGGGATCGCGCTCATCGGGCGTCTCCATCCGTCGTCGTGGTCACGTCGTCCCCGGCCCCGAGCCGGGTCAGCAGGTCGGAGAGGAGGGCGACGACGTCGACGCCCTCACGGGCCTCGACGACGCCGTGGTCGCCCTCGCCGAGCTCGCCCGCCCGTCCGGCGAGCACGACGTGCTCGACGCCGGCCCCGCGCAGCGCGGCGAGGACCTCGAGCCCGTGCTCGGCGTTGACCCGGGGCGAGGTCGCGAGGACGGCGACCGGCAGGGCGCTGTCGCGGGCCTCCGCAGCGGCCGTGTCGGCGTCGGCGCCGTCGACGAGACGGGCGCCGATGCCGGCGACGGCGAGCAGGTTCGTCGCGAAGGTCTGACGGGCCCCGAAGTCCCGGCGGCTGCCGGGGCTGACGACGAGCACCGTCGGGTCGTCGAGCCGGGCGGCCCGGGCGCGCAGACGCTCGAAGACCTCGCCGTCGCGGTGGTGGGGCAGACCCCCCGACGGGGGCTGGGGGCGGGGTGCGCGCTGCAGCGGCGTCTCGCCGGCGAGCGGGAAGGTCGAGGTGCCGGTGAGCGGGACCTGCCGGGTCGACAGGCCGCGCAGGCGCTCCTGCCACGTCGCCTCGAGCCCGCGGGCGAGCGAGCCGTCGGCGAGCGCTGCCGCCACTCCCCCGGACGCGTCGAGCTCGCCGAGCCGCGCCCAGGCGCGCTCGGCCATCTCGTCGGTGAGGGCCTCGACGTACCAGGAGCCACCGGCGGGGTCGGCGACGGCCGCGACGTGGCTCTCGAGCGCGAGCAGGCTCTGGGTGTTGCGGGCCAGACGCCGGGAGAAGGCCTCCGGCAGCCCGAGCGGGGTGTCGTAGGGCAGCACGGTGATGGCGTCGGCGCCGCCGACGCTCGCGCCGAGGCAGGCGATCGTGCCGCGCAGGACGTTGACCCAGGGGTCGGTCGCGGTGAGCATCCGCCCGGAGGTCACGGCGTGGACGCGCGCCGCCCGGGCCCGCTCCGGCACGTCCGCGAGCTCTCCGACGCGGGCCCACACCCGACGCAGGGCGCGCAGCTTGGCGATCGTCGTGAACTGGTCGGCGGTCACGGCGACGCGCACGTCGATGCTCGCGAAGGCCTCGGCGGCGCCGACCCCCTGCTCCTCGAGCGCGCGGACGTAGGCGACCGCGGTGGCCACGGCGAGCGCGATCTCCTCGACGTCGTGGGCCCCGGCGTCGTGGTAGACGCGGGTGTCGACGGTGAGGGCGCGCACGTCGGTCAGCGCTGCCGCGCGGGTGACGAAGGGCGCGAGCCCGGTGAGGTCGGCGGCGGCGCCGGTCGCGGCGGCGGCGCCCAGCGGGTCAAGCCCGAGACCGGAGCCGGGGGCGAGCTCGGGCGCGGCCTCGAGGAGGTCGAGGAGCGCCTCGGCCGCGGGCCGCTGGACGGTCGTCGAGGAGACGACGACCGGGGCCATGCCGAGGTGGACGCCGTCGAGCGCCCTCGCAAGGTCAGCGGGCTCGAGGTGGCCGTCCCCGACCGCGAGCCACAGCGAGGTGACGCCCCGCTCGAGGTCGACGAGGGCCGCGCGGCTCGTCGCGGCCGCGTCTGCCCCTTCGTGCAGGGCGCGCACGTCCCACGGCTGGTCGGGCCGGCGCGGGCCGGTGCCGCGGGTGAAGGGCATGGCCCCGGGCACCCCGAGCGGTCGCTCCTGGGCGGGCCGGGTGTAGAGCGGGCGGACGACGACACCGTCCGGAAGGGTCGTCGACAGCGCCTCGACCGCCTCGTCGGGGCTGAGGACGTCGTCCTCAGCGCGGCTCTTGCCGACGACCTGGGCGGCCAGCTCGCGCCAACGAGCCTCGTCGGTGGGCGCGAAGCCCTCGGCCAGCGGCATGACCTCGGTCGGCCGGGCAGACATCATGTGCGCATCGCTCCTCGGGGGCGGCTCGGACGGCTCCTGCGCGCATGCCGGGCAGCGGCGGGACGTCGTCAGGCTACCGGCGGGCGGGCGGGCCCAGACTGAGAGATCCCGCACAGCGGCACGGCCCCGGGCCGGCGAGCCGCCCGCCCACGGCACCCGATCACGTCACCCGTCGGCCGACCCGTGGGCGACCTCGGCCTCGTAGGCGGCGCGCAGCCGCTCGCTCGCTCGCGGCCCGGTCGCGGGCGGCAGCGGGGCACCGAGGTGGGCGGCGCGCAGCTCGTCCATGAGCTCGGCGACGAGAGCGGGCCCGCCCTCCTCGAGCAGCCGCTGGCGCACGGTGAGCTCTGGCGACGTCTCGCGGTGCGCCCGCCCCCACGTGCCGAGCGCGACGAGCACGGGCAGGGTCTGGATGCCGGCCTCGGTGAGGGAGTACCTGGCGCGGTGACCGCGCCCGGCGTCCTCGCGCACGAGGAGGCCCGCGGCGACGAGGTCGCGCAGCCGGGCGGCGAGGACGTTGCTTGCGATGCCCTCGAGCGACCCGGAGAGCAGCTCGCGGAAGTACCGACGGTCGCCGAAGATCATGTCGCGCAGGACGACGGCGCTCCACGGGTCGCCGAGCACCTCGACCCCCCGGTTGATCGGGCAGCCCGATCTCGGCTCGGTGCGCATCGTCCCCCTTCGTCCCGCTCGTCCGGCAAGTGGTTGCGCTGCGCAATCACCCTACTCTACGGTGAGGAGCGGTTGCGCAGCGCAACCACCTGACCGGCAGGAGCGCCATGTCCGAGGTCGTCGTCACCCAGCTGAGCGTCTCGCTCGACGGCTACGCCACGGGCGAGCCGCAGACCCTCGAGCAGCCCATGGGCCATGCCACCGGTCGTCTCCACCAGTGGATGATGCCTCCCGACCAGCCCGGGGGCGGGAGGGCCCGCGACGGCGTCGACGGGGCCTTCGCCGCGCTCGGGTGGGACGGCTCGGTCGGTGTCGAGATCATGGGGCGGCGCAAGTTCGGGCCGCAGACCGGGCCGTGGACCGACGAGGAGTGGCAGGGGTGGTGGGGGCCGCGCCCTCCCTTCGAGACCCCCGTCGTCGTCCTCACCCACCACCCGAGGCCGACCCTGAACCTCGAGGGGGGCACGAGCTTCCACTTCGTCGACGCCTCCCCCGTCGAGGCGCTCGAGGTCGCCCGCGGGCTCGCCGACGGGCGTGACGTGCGCGTCGGCGGCGGCCCGAGCACGGTGCGCGACTTCGTCGCCGCCGGCCTCGTCGACCGGATGCACGTCGTCGTCGTGCCCGTCCTCCTCGGCCGCGGGGTCTGCCTCTGGGAGGGGCTCGAGGGTCTCGAGGAGCGCTACGACGTCGAGACCGTGGTCTCGCCCGCCTCTGGCGTGAGCCATCTGACCTTCGTGACCAAGGACTGACAGGAGAGCGCCATGGGACGGCTGATCTACGCGATGACCACCACCCTCGACGGGTTCGTCGACGACGCGGGCGAGGCCACCGAGCCCGACCGCGAGCTGCACGAGCACTTCAACCGGATGCAGGAGCGGCTCGTCCTCGACGTCTACGGGCGTCGGATGTGGGAGACGATGCGCTACTGGCAGGACCCGCCCGCCGAGGACCTCGAGGTCCCCTACGTGCGCGAGTACACGCAGGCCTGGCAGGACACCGACCGGGTCGTCGTCTCGCGCACCCTCACCGCGCTCGACGCGCCGCGGACCACCCTGTGGCCCGAGCTCGACGTCGACCGCCTGCGGGCCCTCGTCGCCGAGGCCGACGGCGACGTCTCCGTCGGCGGGCCGACCCTCGCGGGCGCCGCCCTGCGCGCCGGCCTCGTCGACGAGGTGAGCGCGTACGTCGGGCCCCGCGTGGCCGGCGCCGGCTCGCGCCGCTTCGTGCCCGAGGGCCTGCCCCTCGAGCTGCGTCTGCGCGAGACCGAGCGCTTCGCGAGCGGCGTCGTCGCCCTCGTGTACGACGTCGTCGGCGGGGGCGCGCGATGAGCGCCGAGCAGGAGGTGCGGGCGCTGCTCGACGAGCGGGTCGCCGCGGTCGCCGCGAAGGACCCCGCTCCCCTGCTCGCCCGCATGGCCGACGAGCTCGACAGCTTCGGCGTCACCCCGCCGCACCGGGTCCGGGGTCGCGAGGCCATGGCGGCCGGCCTGGAGGCGTGGTTCGCGGGATACGCCTCCGACATCGGGTACGGGGTGCACGAGCTCGAGGTGCGCGCGGACGGCGACCTCGCGGTCGCGACCTTCGTCTACGCCGTGAGCGGCACGCTGCGCTCGGGCGACGAGGTCGACATGTGGGTGCGGGCGACGGCGGTCCTGCAGCGGCGTGCCGGGCGCTGGCTGGTCGTGCACCAGCACGAGTCGGTCCCGTGGGACCCGACGACCGGCCAGGGTGTCATGCGGCCCGGGTCGGCGTAGCGGTCAGTCGAGCGGGCCGAAGGGGGCGCCCGCCGCCGTGAGCTCGGCCTCGCCGCCGTCGATCGCGGTGAGCACCCACAGGCCGCGCTCGGTGATCGCGACCGAGTGCTCCCAGTGCGCGGCCCGCGAGCCGTCGTCGGTGACGATCGTCCAGTCGTCGGGCAGCACGTGGTTGTCCTGCGAGCCGAGGGTCACCATCGGCTCGACGCAGATCGTCGTGCCGACCGGGGTTGCCGGGCTCCGCCCGGTGTGCCGGTAGTTCGGCACCTGCGGCGGCATGTGCATGTCCTCGCCGATGCCGTGGCCGACGTAGTCGAGGACGATGCCGTACTCGTGGTCGTGCTCCTGGCCGGAGGCGATGATCGAGTCCTCGACGGCGGCGCCGACGTCGCTGATCCGTCCCCCGGCACGCAGCGCGGCGATGCCCGCCCACATCGAGGCGCGGGTGGCCTCGGACAGGCGCAGGTCGCGGGGTCGCGCCGCCTCCTCGCCGCCGACGACGACGGTCATCGCCGCGTCGCCGTTCCACCCCTGCACCTGGGCACCGCAGTCGATGCTCAGCAGGTCTCCGGCGACCAGGACCCGCTCGCCGGGGATGCCGTGGACGACCTCCTCGTTGACCGAGGTGCACAGCGTGTGCGAGTAGCCCGGCACGAGCTGGAAGTTCGGGATGCCGCCGTGGTCGCGGATGTGCTGCTCGGCGAGGGCGTCGAGCTGGGCGGTCGTCACGCCCTCACGCACTTCGCCGCGCAGCATCTCCAGGGTGCGGCCGACGAGGAGCCCGGCGACGCGCATGAGCGCGATCTGCTCCGGCGTCTTCGCGACGACGCGCTCGCGCCCCATCCAGCCCATGTGACGACCTGCGCTCAGGCCTGCAGGGCAGCGGCGATGCGCTCGCTGACCTCGTCGACCTCGCCCATGCCGTCGACCTCGACGAGCAGGCCGCGCTCGCGGAAGACCGCGGCGAGGGGCTCGGTCTCGCGGGTGTAGATCGCCTGACGCTCGCGGATGACCTCCTCGGTGTCATCCGCGCGACCCTCGGTCTGCGCGCGCTTGAGCAGCCGCGCGACGACCTCGTCGGTCTCGACGGTGAGCATGAGCACCTTGTCGACAGCCCGGTCGTGCTTGGCGAGCATCGTGTCGAGCGCACTCACCTGACCGGTCGTGCGGGGGTACCCGTCGAGCAGGAAGCCCGGCTCGCAGTCGGCCTCGTCGAGACGGGACTCGACGATCGCGTTCGTCACGTCGTCGGGCACGTAGCCGCCCGCCGCGGTGATCTCCTTGACCTGTAGGCCGAGAGGGGTCTCGGCCTTGATGTTGGCGCGGAAGATGTCACCGGTGGAGATGGCGGGGATGCCGTAGCGCTCGGCGATCCGGGTCGCCTGCGTGCCCTTGCCGGCCCCGGGCGGGCCGAAGATGATCAGTCGCATGTCAGCGGAGGAACCCTTCGTATTCACGTTGCTGGAGCTGGGACTCGATCTGCTTCACCGTCTCCAGACCGACACCGACCATGATGAGGATCGAGGTGCCGCCGAAGGGGAAGTTCTGGTTGGCGCCGACGAGGACGAGGGCGATGAGCGGGATGAGCGAGACCAACGACAGGTAGATGGCGCCCGGGACGGTGATCCGGGTCAGCACGTAGCTCAGGTACTCGGCCGTGGGTCGCCCGGCCCGGATCCCTGGGATGAAGCCACCGTACTTCTTCATGTTGTCCGCGACCTCGGTGGGGTTGAACGTGATCGAGACGTAGAAGAAGGTGAAGAAGAAGATCAGCCCGGTGAAGACGGCGATGTAGACCCACGTCGGCTGCGAGGGGTTGAAGTGCGTCTGCAGCCAGGTCACCCAGCCGGCGGTGTTGCCGCCGGGGTCCTGACGGAACTGCGAGATCATCAGCGGCAGCGAGAGCATCGAGCTGGCGAAGATCACCGGGATGACGTTGGCCATGTTGACCTTGATGGGGATGTACGTCGAGGTCCCGCCGTACATCTGGCGCCCAACCATCCGCTTCGCGTACTGCACGGGGATGCGGCGCTGGCTCTGCTCGACGAAGACGACGGCCGCGATGATGAGCAGCCCGATGCCGATGACGAGGAAGAAGATGTCCCAGCGGCCCTCGCGCTGCTGGATCGCCCACAGCGAGCCGGGGAAGGTCGCGGTGATCGAGGTGAAGATCAGCAATGACATGCCGTTGCCGACGCCCTTGTCCGTGATGAGCTCGCCGAGCCACATGATCAGGCCCGTGCCGGCGGTCATCGTCAGCACCATGATGAGGATGCTCGGCATCGACTCGCGGTAGAGGATGTTCGTGCAGTTCGCGTTGCCGAAGAGCTGGCTGGGGTTGCGGGCGAAGGTGATGAAGGTCGCCGACTGCAGCACCGCCAGCGCGATCGTCAGGTAGCGCGTGTACTGGGTCATCTTCGCCTGACCCTGCTGGCCCTCCTTCTTCAGCGCCTCGAAGCGCGGGATGACGACCGTCAGCAGCTGCACGATGATGCTCGCCGTGATGTACGGCATGATCCCGAGCGCGAAGATCGACAGCTGGAGCAGCGCTCCCCCGCTGAAGAGGTTGGCCATCCCGAGGAAGGTCGAGCTCGCGTCGTCACGGGCACCCGCGACGCAGGCGCGCACGGCGGCCGCGTCGACGTTCGGGGTCGGCACGTGCGACCCGAGGCGGAAGAGCACGACGATGCCCAGCGTGAAGAGCAGCTTGCGACGCAGGTCCGGCGTACGGAACGCACGGGTGAAGGCGGAGAGCACCTGATCCTCCAGGTTTCACCGGGTCCACCCGTGATCGACGGGTGCTCCGGTGGCGGGGGGCGAAGACTGAAGCACGATACCCGGCGCACCCGGGGCGGGCGAACGGGGTGGGCGTGAGGGGTGACGCGTCACACGTCGTGACCGACGGCGAAGGGGTCCGCCAGGCTGTGCCCGTCGGACCCCTTCGTCAGTGGCCGTGGTGGATCAGGCGCCGGTGATGGAACCGCCGGCGGCCTCGATCTTCTCCTTGGCGCTCGTGGAGAACGCGTCCACGGTCATGTCGACCGCGACGGTGATCTCGCCGGAGCCGAGGACCTTGACGAGCTGGCCCTTGCGGACCGCGCCCTTGGCGACGAGGTCGTCGACCGTCACGGAACCACCCTCGGGGAAGAGAGCGGAGACGCGGTCGAGGTTGACGACCTGGTACTCCGTCTTGAAGGGGTTCTTGAAGCCGCGGAGCTTCGGCAGACGCATGTGCAGCGGCGTCTGCCCGCCCTCGAAGCCGGCCGGGACCTGGTAGCGGGCCTTCGTGCCCTTCGTACCGCGACCGGCCGTCTTGCCCTTGGAGCCCTCACCGCGACCGACACGGGTCTTCGCGGTCTTGGCGCCCGGGGCGGGACGCAGGTGGTGGACCTTGAGAGCGTGGCTCGAGGCCTCGTTCTCGCTGGTCTTCTTGGCGTCAGCCATGATCAGTCAACCTCCTCGACGGCCACGAGGTGCGCGACCGTACGGACCATGCCACGGATCTCCGGGCGGTCCTCCTTGACGACGACGTCGCCGATGCGCTTCAGACCGAGGCTGCGCAGCGTGTCACGCTGGTTGCTCTTGCCACCGATCTCGGAACGGGTCTGGGTGACCTTCAGCCGCGGCATCAGGCACCTGCCTTCGCGTCGGCGGCCTCACGGGCCTCCTGGCGACCGGCGGCCTGGGCGCGCAGCATCGCGGCCGGGGCGACCTCGTCCAGCGGCAGACCGCGGCGGGCGGCCACGGCCTCCGGACGCTCGAGACCCTTGAGGGCCGCGACCGTCGCGTGGACGATGTTGATCGCGTTGTCCGACCCGAGCGACTTGCTCAGGACGTCGTGGATGCCGGCGCACTCGAGCACCGCACGCACCGGACCACCGGCGATGACACCGGTACCGGGCGAGGCGGGACGGAGCAGGACGACACCCGCGGCGGCCTCACCCTGGATGGGGTGAGGGATGGTGCCCTGGATGCGGGGCACCTTGAAGAACGACTTCTTGGCCTCCTCGACACCCTTGGCGATCGCCGCGGGCACCTCCTTGGCCTTGCCGTAGCCCACGCCCACCGTGCCGTCGCCGTCACCGACGATGACGAGAGCGGTGAAGCTGAAGCGACGACCACCCTTGACGACCTTGGAGACGCGGTTGATGGTCACGACGCGCTCGAGGTACTGGCTCTCGGCGGCGCGGTTGTCGCGGCCGCCGTCGCGGCGGCCCCCGCGGTTGTCACCGCGGCTGTTGGAGCGCTCGTTGGTGCCTGCGGCACCGGCGCCTCGACGCTGGGGTCCGGGCATCAGATGTTCCTCTTCTCGACAGTCTGCTTCTGCGACATCACAGGGCCAGCCCACCTTCGCGGGCACCGTCGGCGATCGCGGCGACGCGGCCGTGGTACTTGTTGCCACCACGGTCGAAGACGACGGCCTCGACACCGGCAGCCTTGGCGCGCTCGGCGACGAGCTCACCGACCTTCTTGGCCTGCTCGGTCTTGCCACCGGTGACGGTGCGGACATCGGCCTCCATCGTCGACGCGGAGGCGACGGTCTTGCCCACGGTGTCGTCGACGACCTGGACGAAGACGTGCCGGCTCGAGCGGCTGACGACCAGGCGCGGACGGACCGCGGTACCGGTGATCTTCTTGCGCACGCGCAGGTGGCGGCGGCCTCGCGCGGCAACCTTGCCCTTGGCGCGCTTGACAGTCATAGCCATGGCTTACTTACCAGCCTTTCCGACCTTGCGGCGGATGTGCTCGCCCTCGTAGCGGACACCCTTGCCCTTGTACGGGTCGGGCTTGCGGAGCTTGCGGATGTTGGCGGCGACCTCACCGACGAGCTGCTTGTCGATGCCCTGCACCGAGAAGCGGGTGGGGTTCTCGACGGCGAAGGTGATGCCCTCCGGCGCGTCGACCGTGATCGAGTGGCTGTAGCCGAGCGCGAACTCGAGCGAACCGCCCTTGTTCTGCACGCGGTAACCGGTGCCGTGGATCTCGAGCTTCTTCGTGTAGCCCTCGGTCACGCCGACCACCATGTTGTTGATGAGCGAGCGGGTCAGCCCGTGCAGGCTGCGGGACTCGCGAGCGTCGTCGGGGCGGGTGACGGCGACGCCGTCCTCACCCTTCTCGACGGAGATGGGCTGGGCCACGACGTGGCTCAGCTCGCCCTTGGGACCCTTGACGGTCACCGTCGGGCCGTCGATGGTCACGTCGACACCGCTGGGGATGGCGACCGGGAGTCGTCCGATACGCGACATGTTGCTCTCCCTTACCAGACGTAGGCGAGGACTTCCCCACCCACACCCTTGCTAGCGGCCTGCTTGTCCGTGAGGAGACCGGAGGACGTCGAGATGATCGCGACGCCCAGGCCACCGAGGACCTTCGGCAGGTTGGTCGACTTGGCGTACACGCGCAGACCGGGCTTGGACACCCGGCGCACCCCGGCGATGGAGCGCTCGCGGTTCGGGCCGTACTTGAGGTTGATCGTCAGCGTCTTGCCGACGGTCGCGTCGGCGACGGTCCAGCCCGCGATGTAGCCCTCGGCCTGGAGGATCTCCGCGATGTGCGACTTGAGCTTGGAGTACGGCATGGAGACGTCGTCGTGGTGCGCCGAGTTGGCGTTCCGCACGCGGGTCAGCATGTCCGCAATCGGGTCGGTCATGGTCATGGGCTTCTCTTGCCCTTCCTCATCGCGGTTTCACGGTCGGAGGGGATCTCCGGGCGACCTGCGATGTAGAACGTCGGGGGTTGCGGCGGGTGCCGCGGTGGCCGGCGGGCCGAGGTGTCTCACCTCGGCCCTCCGGCCGGGGTGGTCACCAGCTCGACTTGGTGACACCGGGCAGCTCGCCGCGGTGCGCCATCTCGCGCAGGCAGATCCGGCACAGGCCGAACTTGCGGTAGACCGAGTGGGGACGGCCGCAGCGCTGGCAGCGGGTGTAGCCCCGCACCTTGAACTTCGGCTTCTTGTTGGCCTGGTTGACCAGGGCAGTCTTCGCCATGTCAGTTCTCCTTGAAGGGGAAGCCGAGCTGCTTGAGCAGGGCGCGGCCCTCGTCATCGTTGGTCGCCGTGGTGACCACGGTGATGTCCATGCCGCGGACCCGGTCGATCTTGTCCTGGTCGATCTCGTGGAACATCGACTGCTCGGTGAGGCCGAAGGTGTAGTTGCCACGACCGTCGAACTGCTTGGGCGACAGACCGCGGAAGTCGCGGATGCGCGGCAGGGCGACGGAGACGAGGCGGTCCAGGAACTCCCACATGCGGTCGCCCCGCAGCGTGGTGTGCGCACCGATCGGCATGCCCTCGCGCAGCTTGAACTGCGCGATGGACTTGCGGGCCTTGGTCACCTGCGGCTTCTGGCCGGTGATGGCGGTGAGGTCGCGGATCGCGCCCTCGATGAGCTTGCTGTCCTTGGCCGCGTCGCCGACACCCATGTTGACGACGACCTTGACCAGACCGGGGATCTGCATGACGTTCGAGTAGCCGAACTGCTCCTGCAGGGCGCCCTTGATCTCGTCCTGGTAGCGCGTCTTGAGGCGCGGGGCGACCGAGGTCGCGGGGGTCTCGATGGTCTCAGTCATCTCAGAGGTCCTTGCCCGAGCGGCCCGCGACGCGGGTCCGGCTCGTCTTCGTCTTGCCGTCACGCTCGACGCTCTCGACGCGGGTCTTGATCCGGGTCGGCTTGTTGTCCTCCGGGTCGACGACCGCCACGTTGCTCACGTGGATCGGCGCCTCCTGGACGACGAGGCCGCCGGCCTGGCCACCCACGCCCGCCTTGGTGTGGCGGGTGACGCGGTTGACGCCCTCGACGACGACGCGCTGCGTCTCGGTGTGGACGGCGATGACCTTGCCCTGCTTGGTCTTGTCCTTGCCGGACAGGACCTGCACGAGGTCACCCTTCTTGATCTTCATCTTCGCCATGGCTCAGAGCACCTCCGGCGCCAGCGACACGATCTTCATGAACTTCTTGTCGCGCAGCTCGCGGCCGACAGGGCCGAAGATGCGGGTGCCACGGGGGTCACCGTCGTTCTTGAGGATCACGGCGGCGTTCTCGTCGAACTTGATGTAGGAGCCGTCGACGCGGCGACGCTCCTTGGTCGTGCGCACGATGACGGCCTTGACGACGTCACCCTTCTTGACGTTGCCGCCAGGGATCGCGTCCTTGACGGTCGCCACGATGGTGTCGCCGATGCCGGCGTAGCGACGGCCGGAGCCGCCGAGCACGCGGATGCACAGGATCTCCTTGGCGCCGGTGTTGTCGGCCACCCGGAGACGGGACTCTTGCTGGATCACTTGGCCTTCTCCAGAATCTCGACGAGGCGCCAGCGCTTCGTCGCCGACAGCGGGCGGGTCTCCATGATGAGGACGTGGTCGCCGATACCGGCGGCGTTCGCCTCGTCGTGCGCCTTCACCTTGTGGCTCTTGCGCATGACCTTGCCGTAGAGCGCGTGCTTGACGCGGTCCTCGACCTCGACGACGACGGTCTTGTCCATCTTGTCGCTGACGACGTAGCCACGGCGGGCCTTGCGGTAGTTGCGCGCCTCGGTCACGGTCTCATCCTTCACGTTCTCGCTCACTTGCTCTCACCGGTCCCGTCCGTCGTGCTGGGGCCCTGACCGATGCGCAGCTCGCGCTCACGCATCTCGGTGTAGATCCGGGCGATGTCCTTGCGGACGGCGCGCAGCCGGCCGTGGGACTCCAGCTGGCCGGTGGCCGACTGGAAACGGAGGTTGAAGAGCTCCTCCTTGGCCTTGCGCAGCTCGTCGACCAGACGGTCGTCGGCCAGCTCACGCAGGTCCGAGGGAGTCAGGTCCTTGGATCCGACTGCCATCAGATGTCACCACCTTCACGCGCGATGAAGCGGCACTTCATCGGCAGCTTGTGCATGGCCAGACGCATGGCCTCGCGGGCGACCTCTTCCGAGACGCCGGAGAGCTCGAACATGACGCGGCCGGGCTTGACGTTGGCGACCCACCACTCGGGCGAACCCTTGCCGGAACCCATGCGGGTCTCAGCAGGCTTCTTCGTGAGCGGACGGTCGGGGTAGATGTTGATCCACACCTTGCCGCCACGCTTCATGTAGCGGGTCATGGCGATACGAGCAGACTCGATCTGGCGGTTGGTGACGTAGGCCGGCTCGAGAGCCTGGAGGCCGTAGTCACCGAAGGCGATCGTCGTGCCGCCCTTGGCCATCCCCGAACGCTTCGGGTGGTGCTGCTTGCGGTGCTTCACTCGACGAGGAATGAGCATCAGCGGTTCTCTCCCTCGGTGCTCGGGGCGGACGCGGCCGGGGCCTCGGCGGGAGCCTCGGTGGCCTGCGGGGCGGAGCCCTGGTCGTTGCGACGGGCACGGGCGGGACGGTCGTCGCGGTCGCGGCGGGGGCCGCGGCCACGCGGGGCGGCGGACGCCTGCTGCGCGGCGAACTCCTTCTCCGTCATGTCGCCCTTGTAGATCCAGACCTTGACGCCGATGCGGCCGAAGGTCGTGCGGGCCTCGTAGAAGCCGTAGTCGATGTTCGCGCGGAGGGTGTGCAGCGGCACGCGACCCTCGCGGTAGAACTCGCTGCGGGACATCTCGGCGCCGCCGAGACGACCGGAGCACTGGATCCGGATGCCCTTGGCACCGGCGCGCTGCGAGGACTGGATGCCCTTGCGCATGGCGCGACGGAAGGTCACGCGAGCAGCGAGCTGCTCGGCGATGCCCTGGGCGACGAGCTGAGCCTCGATCTCGGGGTTCTTGACCTCGAGGATGTTCAGCTGGACCTGCTTGCCGGTGAGCTTCTCGAGCTCGCCGCGGATGCGGTCGGCCTCGGCGCCGCGGCGACCGATGACGATGCCCGGACGCGCGGTGTGGATGTCGACGCGGACGCGGTCACGCGTGCGCTCGATCTCCACGCGGGCGATGCCGGCGCGCTCCATGCCCGTCGAGAGCAGCTTGCGGATCGCGACGTCTTCCTTGACGTAGTCGCGGTAGCGCTGCCCCTCCTTGTTGGAGTCGGCGAACCAGCGGCTCTTGTGGTCGGTGGTGATACCCAGGCGGAAGCCGTGCGGGTTGATCTTCTGACCCATCAGCGGGTCCCTCCCTTCGCGGCCTTCTCAGGCTTCGCGGTGACGACCACGGTGATGTGGCTCGTGCGCTTGTTGATCCGGCCGGCGCGACCCTGCGCACGCGGACGGAACCGCTTCATCGTCGGGCCCTCGTCCACGAAGGCGGCCGAGACGACGAGGTTGCGCTCGTCGAAGGGCTCACCGAGCTCGTCCGAGCGGACGCGCAGGTTCGCGATGGCGGACTGCAGGACCTTGAGGGTCTGCTCCGAGGCAGCCTGCGGCGCGTACATGAGCGTCGCGATGGCGGTCTGGGTGTCCTTGCCACGGATGAGGTCGACGACCCGTCGGGCCTTCATCGGGGTGATGCGCGTGTGACGCGCGACAGCCCGGGCCTCGAGGGCGGGGGTCTGGGTGGTGTCGGTAGCCATCAGCGACGCCGTCCCTTCTTGTCGTCCTTCACGTGACCGCGGAAGGTGCGGGTCGGTGCGAACTCGCCGAGCTTGTGACCGACCATCGCCTCGGTGACGAACACCGGGACGTGCTTGCGGCCGTCGTGCACGGCGAAGGTGTGCCCGAGCATGTCGGGGCTGATGACCGATCGGCGAGACCAGGTCTTGATGACGTTCTTGCTGCCCGCTTCGTTCTGAGCGTCCACCTTCTTCTGAAGGTGGTCGTCGATGAAGGGGCCCTTCTTCAAACTACGAGGCATGTCTCAGGCTCCTACTCAGCGCTTCTTGCCAGTACGACGGCGGCGGACGATGAGCTTGTCGCTCGCCTTGCCCGGACGTCGGGTCCGGCCCTCCGGCTGGCCCCACGGGGAGACGGGGTGACGGCCACCAGAGGTGCGTCCCTCGCCACCGCCGTGCGGGTGGTCCACGGGGTTCATGACGACACCACGGACGGTCGGGCGCTTGCCCTTCCAGCGCATGCGGCCTGCCTTGCCCCAGTTGATGTTGCTCTGCTCGGCGTTGCCGACCTCGCCGACGGTGGCGCGGCAGCGCACGTCGACGCGACGGATCTCACCGGAGGGCATGCGCAGCGTGGCGTAGGGGCCCTCCTTGCCGAGGAGCTGGATGCTCGTGCCGGCCGAGCGGGCCAGCTTGGCGCCGCCGCCCGGACGCAGCTCGACCGCGTGGATCGTCGTACCGGTCGGGATGTTGCGCAGCGGCAGGTTGTTGCCCGGCTTGATGTCGGCACCAGGGCCGGCCTCGATCGGGTCGTGCTGCTTGAGCTTGTTCGGCGCGAGGATGTAGCGCTTCTCGCCGTCGGCGTAGTGCAGCAGCGCGATGCGCGCGGTGCGGTTGGGGTCGTACTCGATGTGCGCGACCTTGGCCGGCACCCCGTCCTTGTCGTGACGACGGAAGTCGATGACACGGTAGGCGCGCTTGTGGCCACCACCGATGTGACGGGTCGTGATACGACCGCTGGCGTTGCGGCCACCGGACTTGCTCAGCGGACGGACGAGGGACTTCTCCGGCGTGGACCGGGTCACCTCGACGAAGTCGGCGACGGAGCTGCCGCGGCGACCGGGCGTGGTCGGCTTGTACTTACGGATACCCATGGTTACGTTCCTCTACCTTCAGCCCTGGCCACCGAAGATGTCGATCGAGCCCTCGCGGAGGGTGACGATCGCACGCTTGGTGTCCTTGCGCTTGCCGATCCCGAAGCGGGTACGGCGCGTCTTGCCCGGGCGGTTCATGGTGTGGACCGAGTCGACCTTGACCTCGAAGATCTGCTCGACGGCGATCTTGATCTCGGTCTTGTTGGCCCGCGGGTCGACGAGGAAGGTGTACTTGCCCTCGTCGAGCAGCGCGTACGACTTCTCCGAGACGACCGGACGGATGAGGATGTCGCGGGGGTCCTTGACGGTGGTGCTCACTTGGCGACCTCCTCGGTCTTCGTGGCGGGACCAGCGACGAAGGCGTCGAGCGCGGCCTGCGTGAAGACCACGTCGTCCGCGCAGAGCACGTCGTAGGTGTTGAGCTGGTCGGCCCACAGGACGTGGACGTCGGCGAGGTTGCGCACGCTCTTGGTCGACAGGACGTCCGAGCGGTCGAGGACCACGAGGAGGTTCTTGCGCTCCGAGAGCGAGCCGAGGACGCCGGCGACCGACTTCGTCGACGGGGCGTCGCCCTCGACGAGGGCGGACATCACGTGGATGCGGCCGTGGCGAGCCCGGTCCGAGAGGGCCCCGCGCAGGGCGGCGGCCTTCATCTTCTTGGGCGTGCGCTGGCTGTAGTCGCGCGGCTGCGGGCCGTGGACGACGCCACCGCCGGCGAACTGCGGCGCGCGGGTCGAGCCCTGACGGGCGCGGCCGGTGCCCTTCTGGCGGTACGGCTTGCGCCCACCGCCGCGGACCTCGCCGCGGGTCTTCGTCGAGTGCGTGCCCTGGCGCGCCGCGGCGAGCTGGGCGACGACCACCTGGTGGATCAGGGGGACGTTGGTCTGCACGTCGAAGATCTCGGCGGGCAGGTCCACCGTGCCGGACTTCTGGCCGGCCGGGCTGAGGATGTCGATGGTCGGCACGTCAGGCTCCCTTCACCGCGTTGCGGACGAGGACGACGCTGCCGCGGGGGCCGGGGACGGCGCCCTTGACGAGCAGCAGACCCTTCTCGGCGTCGACGGCGTGGATCGTCAGGTTCTGGGTGGTCTGGCGCACGCCACCCATGCGGCCGGCCATGCGCATGCCCTTGAAGACACGGCCCGGGGTGGCGCAGCCACCGATGGAGCCCGGCTTGCGGTGGTTCTTGTGCGCACCGTGCGAGGAGCTCACGCCGTGGAAGCCGTGACGCTTCATGACGCCGGCGAAGCCCTTGCCCTTGGTCGTCGCGGTGACGTCGATCTTCTCGCCACCGGCGAAGGTCTCGGCGGTCAGCTCCTGGCCGAGCGAGTACTGCGAGGCGTCAGCCGTGCGCATCTCGATGCTGTAGCGGCGCGGGGTGACCCCGGCCTTGGCGAAGTGCCCGGCCTCCGGCTTGTTCACCTTGCGCGGGTCGATGGACCCGTAGGCGATCTGGACGGCGTCGTAGCCGTCGGTGCCGGTGGTGCGGACCTGGGTGACGACACACGGGCCAGCCTGGATGACGGTCACCGGGACGAGGCGGTTCTCGTCGTCCCAGACCTGGGTCATACCGAGCTTCTCGCCGAGGACACCCTTGACGGTCTTGTCGATAACAGTAGTCATAACGTCGTCCCTGCGATCAGAGCTTGATCTCGATGTTGACGTCCGCCGGCAGGTCGAGTCGCATGAGCGAGTCGACGGCCTTCGGCGTCGGGTCGATGATGTCGATGAGGCGCTTGTGGGTACGCATCTCGAAGTGCTCGCGGCTGTCCTTGTACTTGTGCGGCGACCGGATCACGCAGAAGACGTTCTTCTCCGTGGGCAGCGGCACAGGGCCAACAACGGTGGCGCCGGCACGGGTCACCGTGTCGACGATCTTGCGCGCCGAGCTGTCGATGACCTCGTGGTCATACGACTTCAGTCGGATGCGGATCTTCTGTCCGGCCATCTGAGCCTTGTCTCTTTCTCGCCGTCGTGCAGTGGTCTGTGGTTCGTCTCGCCCGGGCGTCCGACCCACGCGGTCGGGTGTGTCGCACCCGTTCCGCGGCGCACGTCATCCCATAGGTATGACGTCCGAGTCGGCAGTCCGGTCGAGCCGGAACTTGATCCATCCGGTGTGTCGCCCCGCCGTCGTGCAGCGGTTCGATGCGTTTCACCAGGGTCCACGACGGGCACGTGAGTACCCGGCGTGCATCAAGCAACCCACCCAGTGTGCCAGAGGCGGGGCGAGGCGGCCAAATCGACCTAGCACTCCCCCTTCGCCGGCGCCCGCACCACGTCGTGCGTGGCGCGTCGCGCCGGGGGCGAAGGGGGACCGCTCAGCCGCGGTCGTCGGACTGCGGGGCCTCGTCGGCGAGCGAGCCGCCCCGGGTGCGCACGCCCTCGTAGCGCAGCGCCCGTCCCTCCTCGACCTGCTCCTCGAGCTTCTCGGCGGCCTTCTGCGATCCCGAGCTGTCGCGCGGCGGCAGCTGGAGGGTCTCCTCGGCCTCGATCCCGGCCTGCAGCTGGCGGCCGCGCTCGACCTCGGCGTCGACCTGCGCACCGAGCAGCAGGACGTTGTTGATGATCCACAGCCACAGGAGGAAGACGATGACGCCGGCGAGCGAGCCGTAGGTCTTGTTGTACGAGCCGAAGTTCGCGACGTAGAAGCCGAAGCCGACGGAGGCGAGCACCGCGACGCCGATGGCGATCGCCGCCCCGAGGCTCATCCACTTGTAGCTCGGCTGGCGCACGTTCGGGGTGAAGTAGTACAGCAAGCTCACCATGACGACGACGATGGCGAGGATGACGGGCCACTTGAGCACGCCCCACACGAGGACGGCGGTGTCGCCGAGCCCGATGGCCGAGCCGATCGCCTCGGCGACTCCACCGGAGACGACGAGGCCGAGCAGCACGATCGCGGCGAGGACGACCAGGCCCGCGGTGAGCAGGAGCATCTGCGGGCGCAGCTTCCACACCGGACGGCCCTCGTCGACGTCGTAGACGGTGTTCATCGCCCGCCCGAAGGCGCCGACGTAGCCCGAGGCCGACCACAGCGCGCCGGCGATGCCGACGACGAGACCCACGCCGGCCCCGGAGGCGGTGACCATGCTCGTGATGACCGGCTCGAGCTGCTTCGCGGCATCCGCCTGCCCCATGTCGCGCAGGAGGTCGAGCAGGGTCTGCACCGTCGACTCCCCCTGCCCGACGACGCCGAGCAGCGAGATGAGCGCGAGCAGCCCGGGGAAGAGCGAGAGGACGGCGTAGTAGGTGAGCGCCGCGGCGAGGTCGGTGCACTTGTCGCGCTGGAACTCCGCGAGGGCGTTCTTCAGCGAGTAGCGCCAGGTCTGCTTCGTCAGCCTGGCCGGCGAGGACGGCTTGCTCGGGGCGTCCGGCTCGGGTGCGGTCGACTCCTTGGCGGCGGCTTCGCCTGCGGTGGCCATGAGGGTGCTCCTAGGTTGAGATGGGCTGCCCGTCAGCCTAGGCGCGAGCCCCCCACCTGCGGGGACGACGAAGGGGCCCTGCCGTGCGGCAGGGCCCCTTCGGTGTGCTGACCGAGGTCAGCGGGAGATCACTTGATGATCTTGGTGACGCGACCGGCGCCGACCGTACGACCACCCTCGCGGATGGCGAACTTCAGGCCCTCCTCCATGGCGATCGGCTGGATGAGCTCGACCTTCATGTCGGTGTTGTCGCCGGGCATGACCATCTCGGTGCCCTCGGGCAGGTCCACGACACCGGTGACGTCCGTGGTGCGGAAGTAGAACTGCGGACGGTAGTTGTCGTAGAACGGCGTGTGACGGCCGCCCTCCTCCTTGCCGAGGATGTAGACCTGGCCCTCGAACTGCGTGTGCGGGGTGATCGAGCCCGGCTTGCAGATGACCTGGCCGCGCTCGACGTCCTCGCGCTTGGTACCGCGCAGCAGGAGGCCGACGTTCTCGCCCGCACGACCCTCGTCGAGGAGCTTGCGGAACATCTCGATGCCGGTGACCGTGGTGGTGGTCTTCTCGTCCTTGATGCCGACGATCTCGATCTCCTCGTTGACGTTGAGGATGCCGCGCTCGATACGACCGGTGACGACGGTGCCACGACCGGTGATCGTGAAGACGTCCTCGACGGGCATGAGGAACGGCTTGTCGATGTCGCGCTCGGGCTCGGGGATGTACTCGTCCACCGCGTCCATGAGCTCGGCGACCGAGTTGCCCCACTTCTCGTCACCCTCGAGGGCCTTGAGAGCGGAGACCTTGACCACCGGGACGTCGTCGCCGGGGAACTCGTAGGAGGACAGCAGCTCGCGGACCTCCATCTCGACGAGCTCCATGATCTCCTCGTCGTCGACCATGTCGGCCTTGTTGAGGGCCACGACGATGTAGGGGACGCCGACCTGGCGGGCCAGGAGGACGTGCTCCTTCGTCTGCGGCATCGGGCCGTCGGTGGCGGCGACCACGAGGATCGCGCCGTCCATCTGAGCGGCACCGGTGATCATGTTCTTCACGTAGTCGGCGTGCCCGGGGCAGTCGACGTGCGCGTAGTGACGCTTCTCCGTCTGGTACTCGATGTGCGCGATGGAGATCGTGATGCCGCGCTGCTTCTCCTCGGGCGCCTTGTCGATCGAGTCGAACGGGGACGCCTCGTTCAGGTCCGGGTACTTGTCGTGCAGGACCTTGGAGATCGCGGCCGTCAGCGTCGTCTTGCCGTGGTCGATGTGACCGATGGTGCCGATGTTGACGTGCGGCTTGGACCGCTCGAACTTTGCCTTCGCCACTTGCTTGTCCTCCTCAGGACTTTCTTCTTCGGGTTACGCCTTGGTCCGGCAGGACATGGCGTCGTACGTGGTGGTGCTGGTGAGCGCCGGGTTTCGGGTAATGCTACCCGTCACTCGCCGCGGGTCTTCTTGATGATCTCCTCGGCGACGGCCTTGGGGACCTCCGCGTAGGAGTCGAACTCCATGGAGAAGTTCGCCCGGCCCTGCGTCTTGGAGCGCAGGTCGCCGACGTAGCCGAACATCTCCGACAGCGGGACGAGACCGCGGACGATCTTCGCGCCCGAGATGTCCTCCATGCCCTGGATCTGGCCACGGCGGGAGTTGATGTCGCCGATGACGTCGCCCATGTAGTCCTCGGGCGTGCGCACCTCGACGGCCATCATCGGCTCGAGCAGGACCGGGTCGGCCTTGCGGACGGCCTCCTTGAGGACCATCGAGCCGGCGATCTTGAACGCCATCTCCGAGGAGTCGACGTCGTGGTAGGCGCCGTCGAGCAGCGTGGCCTTGATGCCGACGAGCGGGTAGCCCGCGAGCACGCCGTACTGCATGGCGTCCTGGATGCCGTTGTCGACGCTGGGGATGTACTCCTTGGGCACGCGACCACCGGTGACGGCGTTCTTGAACTCGTAGAGCTCGCCCTCGGTCGTGTCGAGCGGCTCGATGGTCACCTGGACCTTCGCGAACTGGCCCGAGCCACCGGTCTGCTTCTTGTGCGTGTAGTCGTACTTCTCGACCGCGCGACGGATGGTCTCGCGGTAGGCGACCTGCGGCTT
The DNA here is from genome assembly GCF_020567375.1 of Janibacter melonis. Taxonomy (GTDB): domain Bacteria; phylum Actinomycetota; class Actinomycetes; order Actinomycetales; family Dermatophilaceae; genus Marihabitans; species Marihabitans melonis. The sequence continues at coordinate 1,216,731 of NZ_JAJBZM010000001.1, forward strand.
GCCGACGTTCGCCTCGACCTTGAACTCGCGCTTCATGCGGTCGACGAGGATGTCGAGGTGGAGCTCGCCCATGCCCGCGATGATCGTCTGACCGGTCTCCTCGTCGAGCGAGACCTGGAAGGTCGGGTCCTCCTCGGCGAGCTTCTGGATCGCGGTGCCCAGCTTCTCCTGGTCGCTCTTCGTCTTGGGCTCGATGGCGACCTGGATGACCGGCTCGGGGAAGGTCATCGACTCGAGGACGACGGGGTTGTCGACGTCGCTCAGGGTGTCACCGGTCGTCGTGCTCTTGAGACCGATGGCGGCGTAGATGTGGCCCGCCATCGCCTCGTCGACCGGGTTCTCCTTGTTGGCGTGCATCTGGAAGAGCTTGCCGATGCGCTCCTTCTTGCCCTTGGTCGAGTTGATGACCCCGGTGCCGGAGGAGATGTGCCCGGAGTAGACCCGGATGAAGGTGAGCGTGCCGAAGAAGGGGTGCGACGCGACCTTGAAGGCGAGCGCCGAGAAGGGCTCGTCCTTGCTCGGCTTGCGCACGACCTCGACGTCCTCCTTGCCCATGGCGTGACCGTGCATGGGGGGCACGTCCAGCGGGCTGGGGAGGTAGTCCTTGACGGCGTCGAGGACCGGCTGCACACCGCGGTTCTTGAAGGCGGAGCCGCAGAAGATCGGGTAGAGCTGCGAGGTGATCGTCAGCTGGCGGATGCCGGCCTTGAGCTCGTCGACGGTGAGCTCCTCGCCACCGAGGTACTTCTCCATGAGCTCGTCGTCGGCCTCGGCGACGCGCTCGACGAGGTGGTTGCGGTACTCCTCGGCCTTCTCGAGCAGGTCCGCGGGGATCTCCTGGACCTCGTAGGCCGCACCCATGGTCACGTCGCCCTTGGCGTCGCCGGGCCACACGAGAGCGCGCATGTAGATGAGGTCGACGACACCGACGAAGTCGTTCTCGGCACCGATGGGGAGCTGCATGACGAGCGGCTCCGCGCCGAGGCGGTCCTTGATGGTGTCGACGGTGAAGTAGAAGTCGGCGCCCAGCTTGTCCATCTTGTTGACGAAGGCGATGCGGGGGACGTCGTACTTGTCCGCCTGGCGCCAGACCGTCTCGGACTGGGGCTCGACACCCTCCTTGCCGTCGAAGACGGCGACGGCGCCGTCGAGGACGCGCAGGGAGCGCTCGACCTCGACGGTGAAGTCGACGTGCCCGGGGGTGTCGATGATGTTGATCTGGGTGCCCTCCCAGAACGAGGTGACCGCGGCGGACGTGATCGTGATGCCGCGCTCCTTCTCCTGCTCCATCCAGTCGGTGGTGCTCGCACCGTCGTGGGTCTCACCGATCTTGTGGTTGACACCGGTGTAGAAGAGGATGCGCTCAGTCGTCGTCGTCTTGCCGGCGTCGATGTGCGCCATGATGCCGATGTTGCGGACCTTGTTGAGATCCGTCAGGACGTCCTGTGCCACGTATGTCTCTCTCGCTCGTGCGGGTGGTCAAGCTCTGGGGTGGGCCGGTCGGCCCGGAGGCGAAGGGGGACCGGTCCGGTCCCCCTTCGCGGTGGCGCTGATTACCAGCGGTAGTGCGCGAAGGCCTTGTTCGACTCGGCCATCTTGTGGGTGTCCTCGCGACGCTTCACCGCGGCGCCGAGACCGTTGCTCGCGTCGAGGATCTCGTTCATGAGGCGGTCGGTCATCGTCTTCTCGCGACGCTGACGGGCGTAGCCGACGAGCCAGCGCAGCGACAGGGTCGTCGCGCGGTTCGGCTTGACCTCGATCGGGACCTGGTAGGTCGCACCGCCGACGCGGCGGGACTTGACCTCGAGGCTCGGCTTGACGTTGTCGAGAGCGCGCTTGAGCGTCTGGACGGGGTCGGTGCCGGTCTTCTCACGCACGCCCTCGAGCGCGTCGTACACGATCGACTCGGCGATGGACTTCTTGCCGTCGAGGAGGATCTTGTTGACGAGCTGGGTGACGAGCGGGCTGCTGTAGACCGGGTCGATGACCAGGGGGCGCTTCGGGGCGGGACCCTTGCGAGGCATTACTTCTTCTCCTTCTTGGCGCCGTAGCGGCTACGAGCCTGCTGGCGACCCTTGACACCCTGGGTGTCGAGGGAGCCGCGGACGATCTTGTAGCGGACACCGGGGAGGTCCTTCACACGGCCGCCGCGCACGAGCACGATCGAGTGCTCCTGGAGGTTGTGACCGACGCCCGGGATGTAGGCGGTGACCTCGATGCCGGACGTGAGGCGCACGCGGGCGACCTTACGAAGGGCGGAGTTCGGCTTCTTGGGGGTGGTGGTGTACACGCGCGTGCACACACCACGGCGCTGCGGCGAGCCCTTGAGGGCAGGCGTGGTCGTCTTCGTGACCTTGTCCTGCCGGCCCTTGCGCACCAGCTGGTTGATGGTAGGCAACCTGATGTCTCCGTACGGGTTGATGTTCTTGCGTAGGCGGCCGGGGCCACGTCACGCTCCTTGGACTACCGCCCAGCCCCCGAGGTCGGGAGTGTCGAGCGGTGCTCTCCCCTGCACTCCCCGGCGGCTCACCTGCGAGCAGGAGGCCGTGCGAGGCGCCCGGCGAGAGGGGTGGTGCGGTCCGGTCCGAGGACCTTCGCCGCACCGGCGGTGGCACCTGCCACCTCACGGCGGCGCATGCACACGAAGACCCACGATACCGGCGGGGTGCACACCGTCACAAATCGCCCCGTCGAGGTCCCCCGCGGACGCGCCTGCTCGTGCTAGCCCTCGATGCGCTCGAAGGCCGGGGCGTACCGGAAGGCGCCGGCCATCTCCGGTCGCCAGGCGCGCAGCGGCTTGGCCTGGAAGTAGGCGTCGCGCCAGGGCCCGGGCGAGCTGATGCCCAGCGTGCTCGCCGGCACGAAGCCGAAGAAGCCGTAGTAGGCCGGGTCGCCGAGCAGGACGACGACGGCGTCGCCGCGCTGGTCGGCTGTGGCGACGACCGCGCTCATGAGCGTGCCGCCGATGCCGCGGCGCTGCAGGTCGGGGCGCACGCTGATCGGTCCGAGACCGATCGCGGGCTGCTCGCCGATCGTGCCCCACGAGCAGGCGACGTGCCCGACGAGCTCGGCGTCGACCTCGGCGACGACGGTCAGCTCGGGCACGAGGTCCCCGTCGGCGGCGAGCTCGCGCAGCAGCCGGCGCTCGACGCTCTCCTCCCCCACCGCGACGAAGGCGGCGTCGGTGAGCGCGGCGATCGCGTCGTCGTCGCCGGGCGCCGCCTGGCGCAGCACGAGCCGGTCGCGCAGGGCGCGCTGGTCGAGGGTCATCGGGTGTACCTGTCTGTGATCCATGCGGAGTTGCCGGTGAGGAAGGCGAGGACGAAGAAGGCGGCGATGAGGCCGAGGGCGACGGCGAGGATCGTCGCGCTGCTGCGGTCGCGTCGCACGAGCACGCTCACGGCCGCCACGCCGAGGGCCAGCCCGAGCAGCTTGGAGACACCACCGGGCTTGAGGAGCAGGACGAGCGCCCCCACCGCGAGGACGGCACCGAGGGCCCATCGGGCGGCGCTGGCGCGCACGCTCATCGCCACGTCCTCGCGCCTGCGCTCGTCGACCACGCCCTCATCCTCGCCCGCGGTGCTCCCCCGGCGCCACCCGGCTCGCCCGCGTGCCACCCGGGGACGCCGCAGGGCGCGTGCCGGGCGGTGAGCCCGGGCACGCGCCCTGCGCGGTCGCGGTGGCGATCAGCCCTTGGCGGCAGCCTTGAGGGCGGAGCCGGCCGAGAGCTTGGCGGCGTAGCCACCGGGGATGGTCATCTCGGCGCCGGTCTGCGGGTTGCGGCCCTTGCGCTCGGCGCGCTCGACGCGCTCGAGGCTGAAGAAGCCGGGGACCGTGACCTTCTCGCCCTTGGCGACCTGCGTGGAGAGGACCTCCTGCAGGGCGGTGATGACCTCGGCCGCCGAGGAGGCGGAGACGCCGGCCTTCTCGGCGACGGCGCTGGCGAGCTCGGACTTGTTCATGTGGGATCTCCCAATCTGTGCGGTGGTGCGTCGCGAACCCTCTTACTCCACCACGTCGGTGCGGGTTTGGCGAACCAGCACGCAGGGCGTGTCCCCCCATTTCTCGGGCTTCTGCTCCCCCGAAGGGTCTGCGGACGACGAAGGGGGACCCCCCGCGACGTGCGCGGGAGGTCCCCCTTCGAGGGCGACGCGGTGGCTCAGAGGCGGTCGAGACCGAGCTCTGCGTCGTCGAGGCGGACGGCCTCGCCGCTGCCCGGGCCGAAGACCGGGTAGGCGTACTCGTCGTAGCTCGGCAGCGTGTACATCGCCGCGCGGGCCTCCTCGGTCGGCTCCACCGTCGTGTTGTTGTAGCGGGCCAGGCCCGTACCGGCGGGGATGAGCTTGCCGAGGATGACGTTCTCCTTGAGGCCGAGCAGCGGGTCGCTCTTGCCCTCCATCGCGGCCTCCGTGAGGACGCGGGTCGTCTCCTGGAAGGAGGCGGCGGAGAGCCAGGAGTCGGTCGCGAGCGAGGCCTTGGTGATGCCCATGAGCTCGGGACGACCCGCGGCGGGACGACCGCCCTCGGCGACGGTGCGGCGGTTGGCCTCCTCGAAGCGGGCGCGCTCGGCGAGCATGCCCGGGAGCAGACCCGTCTCGCCCGACTCGAGGACGGTGATCCGACGCAGCATCTGGCGCACGATGACCTCGATGTGCTTGTCGTGGATCGACACGCCCTGCTGGCGGTAGACGTGCTGCACCTCGTCGACGAGGTGCTTCTGCGTCGCCCGCGGGCCGAGGATGCGCAGGACCTGCTTCGGGTCGATCGCACCGACGACGAGCTGGGTGCCCACCTCGACGTGCTGGCCGTCCTCGACGAGCAGGCGCGCGCGCTTGCTCACCGGGTAGGCGTGCTCCTCGCCGTCGGCGTCCGTCGTGAGCAGCAGACGGCGCGCCTTGTCGGTGTCCTCGATCGTGATGCGGCCGTTGGCCTCCGCGATCGGGGCGACACCCTTGGGCGTGCGCGCCTCGAAGAGCTCGACGACGCGCGGCAGACCCTGCGTGATGTCGTCACCGGCCACACCACCGGTGTGGAAGGTGCGCATCGTCAGCTGGGTGCCGGGCTCGCCGATCGACTGCGCCGCGATGATGCCGACGGCCTCGCCGATGTCGACGAGCTGACCGGTGGCCAGCGAGCGGCCGTAGCACTTCGCGCACGTGCCGACCTTCGACTCGCAGGTGAGGACCGAGCGGACCTTCACCTCGTCGACGCCGGCCTCGTAGAGCTGGCCGATGACGACGTCGCCGAGGTCGGAGCCCGCGGCGGCCAGGACGGAGCCGTCCTCGCCGGTGACCTCGCTGGCCAGGCAGCGGGCGTACGCGGTGAACTCGACGTCGTCGTGCAGCCGGCGGGTGCCGGTGGTCTCGTCGTACGCGGCGACGAGCATCGGCAGGCCGCGCTCGGTGCCGCAGTCGTCCTCGCGGACGATGACGTCCTGGGAGACGTCGACGAGACGACGGGTGAGGTAGCCCGAGTCGGCCGTCCGCAGCGCGGTGTCGGCCAGACCCTTGCGGGCGCCGTGCGTGGAGATGAAGAACTCGACGACCGACAGACCCTCACGGAAGTTCGTGCGGATCGGGCGGGGGATGATCTCGCCCTTCGGGTTGGCCATGAGGCCACGCATACCGGCGATCTGGCGCAGCTGGAACCAGTTACCACGGGCACCCGAGCTCACCATGCGGTAGATCGGGTTGTCCTTGGGGAAGTTCTGCTGCATCTCCGCCGCGACCTCGTTGGTCGCCTGCGTCCAGATCTCGATGAGCTCCTGACGGCGCTCGTCGTCGGTGATGAGACCGCGCTCGTACTGCGTCTGGACCTTCGTCGCCTTCGTCTCGTAGCCCTCGAGGATCTCGGGCTTGCGCGACGGGGTGACGACGTCGCTCAGCGCGACCGTCGTGCCGGAGCGGGAGGCCCAGTAGTAGCCGGCCTCCTTGAGCGCGTCGAGGGACGCCGCGACCTGACCCTTGGAGTAGCGCTCGGCGAGGTCGTTGACGATCGTCGACAGGCGCTTCTTGTCGACCGGCTCGTCGACGAAGGGGTAGTGCACCGGCAGCGCCTCGTTGAAGAGGGCGCGACCCAGGGTGGTCGGGGCGGTCCAGACGGCGACCGCGCCGTCCTCGTCGCGCTCGACGCCCTCGGGCAACTCGGCGGTCAGCGGCGGCACGACGTCACCGAGGCGGACCCGGATCGGCGTGCCGACCTGGATCTGACCGGCGTCGTAGGCCATCCGCGCCTCGGCGACCGTGGAGAAGGAGCGCAGCGGCGCCTCCTCGTCCTCGACCGCGAGGGCGGAGGTGAGGTGGAAGAGGCCGATGATCATGTCCTGGGTGGGCATGGTCACGGGACGGCCGTCCGCCGGCTTGAGGATGTTGTTCGAGGACAGCATGAGGATGCGGGCCTCGGCCTGGGCCTCCGCGGAGAGCGGGAGGTGCACGGCCATCTGGTCACCGTCGAAGTCCGCGTTGAAGGCGGTGCAGACGAGCGGGTGGATCTGGATGGCCTTGCCCTCGACGAGCTGCGGCTCGAAGGCCTGGATGCCCAGACGGTGCAGCGTGGGCGCACGGTTGAGCAGCACGGGGTGCTCGGTGATGACCTCTTCGAGGACGTCCCACACGACCGAGCGCTGACGCTCGACCATCCGCTTGGCGGACTTGATGTTCTGCGCGTGGTCGAGGTCGACGAGCCGCTTCATGACGAAGGGCTTGAAGAGCTCGAGCGCCATGACCTTCGGCAGACCGCACTGGTGGAGCTTGAGCTGCGGGCCGACGACGATGACCGAACGGGCCGAGTAGTCGACGCGCTTGCCGAGCAGGTTCTGACGGAAGCGCCCCTGCTTGCCCTTGAGCATGTCGGAGAGCGACTTCAGCGGCCGGTTGCCCGGGCCGGTGACGGCGCGACCGCGACGGCCGTTGTCGAAGAGGTTGTCGACGGCCTCCTGCAGCATCCGCTTCTCGTTGTTGACGATGATCTCGGGCGCGCCGAGGTCGAGCAGTCGCTTGAGGCGGTTGTTGCGGTTGATGACCCGGCGGTACAGGTCGTTGAGGTCCGAGGTCGCGAAGCGACCGCCGTCGAGCTGGACCATCGGGCGCAGGTCCGGGGGGATGACCGGGACCACGTCGAGGACCATGCCGGCCGGCTCGTTGTCGGTGATGAGGAAGGCCGTGACGACCTTGAGGCGCTTGAGGGCGCGGGTCTTCTTCTGGCCCTTGCCGGTCGCGATGATCTCGCGCAGCGCGAGCTGCTCGGCCTGCAGGTCGAAGGTCTCGAGACGCTTCTGGATCGCCGCGGCGCCCATCCCGCCCTCGAAGAACATGCCGAAGCGGTCACGCATCTCGCGGTAGAGGACCTCGTCGCCCTCGAGGTCCTGGACCTTGAGGTTCTTGAAGCGGTCCCAGACCTGGTTGAGACGCTCGATCTGCTGGTCGGCGCGCTTGCGGATCTGGTTCATCTCGCGCTCGGCCGAGTCGCGGACCTTGCGCTTCGCGTCGGACTTGGCACCCTCGGCCTCGAGGGCCGCGATGTCCTGCTCGAGCTTCTTGGCCCGGGCGTCGACGTCGGCGTCGCGACGGTTCTCCATCGCCTTGCGCTCGGTCTCGATGCCGGCCTCGAGCGAGGGCAGCTGCTCGTGGCGGGCGTCCTCGTCGACGCTGGTGATCATGTAGGCCGCGAAGTAGATGACCTTCTCGAGGTCCTTCGGGGCGAGGTCGAGGAGGTACCCGAGACGGCTCGGGACGCCCTTGAAGTACCAGATGTGGGTGACGGGGGCGGCGAGCTCGATGTGGCCCATCCGCTCACGGCGCACACCGGCGCGGGTCACCTCGACGCCGCAGCGCTCGCAGATGATGCCCTTGAAGCGGACGCGCTTGTACTTGCCGCAGGAGCACTCCCAGTCCCGGGTGGGTCCGAAGATGCGCTCGCAGAACAGACCCTCCTTCTCGGGCTTGAGGGTGCGGTAGTTGATGGTCTCCGGCTTCTTGACCTCGCCGTGGCTCCAGGTACGGATGTCGTTGGCGCTGGCGAGGCCGATGCGCAGCTCGTCGAAGAAGTTGACGTCGAGCACGTGTGTCCTTCTCTCGTCTCTCTCGATGGTGGTGTCGAGAAGTCGTGTGGGTCGTAGAGGTCTGTGGGGGTGGTGGGGCCGTCCGGCCGGCCGAAGGGGTGAGATCTCACCCCTTCGGCCGATCGGCTCAGACCTCTTCGACCGAGGCGGGCTCGCGGCGGGACAGGTCGATCCCGAGCTCCTCGGCAGCGCGGAAGACGTCGTCCTCGGAGTCGCGCATCTCGATGGTGCCGCCCTCGGAGTTGAGCACCTCGACGTTGAGGCAGAGGGACTGCATCTCCTTGATGAGCACCTTGAAGGACTCGGGGATGCCCGGCTCGGGGATGTTGTCCCCCTTGACGATGGCCTCGTAGACCTTCACGCGGCCGTTGACGTCGTCGGACTTGATGGTGAGCAGCTCCTGCAGCGCGTAGGAGGCGCCGTAGGCCTCGAGGGCCCACACCTCCATCTCGCCGAAGCGCTGGCCACCGAACTGGGCCTTACCACCGAGCGGCTGCTGGGTGATCATCGAGTACGGACCCGTGCTGCGCGCGTGGATCTTGTCGTCCACGAGGTGGTGCAGCTTGAGGATGTACATGTAGCCCACGGACACCGGGTCCGGGTACGGCTCGCCGGAGCGGCCGTCGAACAGGCTCGCCTTGCCGCTGGAGTCGATGAGGCGCACGCCGTCACGGGTGGGCCGCGTCGAGTCGAGCAGACCGCGGATCTCGTCCTCGCCCGCACCGTCGAAGACGGGGCTGGCGACACGGGTGTTCGGCTCGGCCGCACGCGCGTCCTGCGGGATCATCCGGGCCCAGTCGGGGTTGCCCTCGATCTCCCAGCCGCGGCTGGCCGCCCAGCCGAGGTGCAGCTCGAGGATCTGGCCGATGTTCATACGACCGGGCACGCCGAGCGGGTTGAGCACGACGTCCACGGGGGTGCCGTCCTCGAGGAAGGGCATGTCCTCGACCGGGAGGATCTTGGAGATGACGCCCTTGTTGCCGTGGCGACCGGCGAGCTTGTCGCCGTCGGTGATCTTGCGCTTGTTCGCCACGTAGACCCGCACGAGCTGGTTGACGCCCGGGGGGAGCTCGTCGCCCTCGTCCTTGTCGAAGACCTTGACGCCGATGACCGTGCCGGTCTCGCCGTGGGGGACCTTCATCGAGGTGTCGCGGACCTCGCGCGCCTTCTCTCCGAAGATCGCGCGGAGCAGGCGCTCCTCCGGGGTGAGCTCGGTCTCGCCCTTCGGCGTGACCTTGCCGACGAGCAGGTCGCCGTCGCGGACCTCGGCGCCGATGCGGATGATGCCGCGCTCGTCGAGGTCGGCGAGGACCTCCTCGGAGACGTTCGGGATGTCCCGGGTGATCTCCTCGGGGCCGAGCTTGGTGTCGCGCGCGTCGACCTCGTGCTCCTCGATGTGGATCGAGGACAGGACGTCGTCCTGCACGAGACGCTGGCTGAGGATGATCGCGTCCTCGTAGTTGTAGCCCTCCCAGGGCATGAAGGCCACGAGCAGGTTGCGGCCCAGCGCCATCTCGCCGCCGTCGGTCGCGGGACCGTCGGCGATGAGCTGGCCGGCCTCGACGCGGTCGCCCTCGGCGACCATGACGCGCTGGTTGTAGCTGTTGCCCTGGTTGGAGCGGGAGAACTTCATGATCTTGTACGAGCGGCTGCCGCCCTCGTCGTGGGTGACCGTCACGAGGTCGGCGGAGACCTCGGTGACGACACCGGCCTTCTCGGAGCGCACGACGTCACCGGAGTCGAGCGCCGCCCGGTACTCCATGCCGGTGCCGACGAAGGGGGCCTCGGCCCGCACGAGCGGGACGGCCTGACGCTGCATGTTGGCGCCCATGAGCGCACGGTTCGCGTCGTCGTGCTCGAGGAAGGGGATCATCGCGGTGGCCGCGGAGACCATCTGGCGCGGCGAGACGTCCATGTAGTCGACGTCCTCGGCCGGGATCTGGTCGACCTCGCCGCCCTTGGTCCGGGCGAGGACGCGGTCACCGACGAAGCGGCCCTTGTCGTCGAGCTCGGCGTTGGCCTGGGCGACGACGAACTTGTCCTCCTCGTCCGCGGAGATGTAGACGACGTCGTCGGAGACGACCCCGTCCTCGACCTTGCGGTACGGCGTCTCGATGAAGCCGAAGGAGTTGATCCGCCCGTAGCTGGCGAGCGAGCCGATGAGACCGATGTTCGGGCCCTCAGGGGTCTCGATCGGGCACATGCGGCCGTAGTGCGACGGGTGGACGTCACGGACCTCCATCTGGGCGCGGTCACGCGAGATGCCGCCGGGGCCCAGCGCCGAGAGGCGACGCTTGTGCGTCAGGCCCGACAGCGGGTTGTTCTGGTCCATGAACTGCGAGAGCTGGCTGGTCCCGAAGAACTCCTTGATCGACGCCACGACGGGGCGGATGTTGATCAGGGTCTGCGGGGTGATCGCCTCGACGTCCTGGGTCGTCATGCGCTCGCGCACGACGCGCTCCATCCGGGACAGGCCGGTGCGGACCTGGTTCTGGATGAGCTCGCCGACGCTGCGGACGCGACGGTTGCCGAAGTGGTCGATGTCGTCGGTCTCGACGGGGACCTCGACGGCCTCGCCGTTGCGCGTCCCGGGCAGGGTCGCGGAGCCGGCGTGGAGGGCGACGAGGTACTTGAGCGTCGCGACGATGTCGTCGAGCGTGAGGACCGAGGCGTCCAGACCGACCTCGACACCCAGCTTGCGGTTCATCTTGTAACGACCGACCTTGGCCAGGTCGTAGCGCTTGCCGTTGAAGTAGAGGTTGTCCAGGAGGTTCTGGGCGGCCTCACGGGTCGGCGGCTCGCCCGGGCGCAGCTTGCGGTAGAGGTCGAGCAGCGCCTGGTCCTGGCTCTCGAGGTGGTCCTTCTCGAGGGTGAGGTTCATCGACTCGTACTGGCCGAACTCCTCGCGGATCTCGGCCTCGCTCATGCCGAGCGCCTTGAGCAGGGTGGTCACCGGCTGCTTGCGCTTGCGGTCGACGCGCACGCCGACCATGTCGCGCTTGTCGATCTCGAACTCGAGCCACGCACCGCGGCTGGGGATGACCTTCGCCGAGTAGATGTCCTTGTCGGAGGTCTTGTCGGCGCTGCGCTCGAAGTACACGCCGGGGCTGCGCACGAGCTGGGAGACGACGACACGCTCGGTGCCGTTGATGATGAAGGTGCCGCGGTCGGTCATGAGCGGGAAGTCGCCCATGAAGACGGTCTGGCTCTTGATCTCGCCGGTCTCGGCGTTCATGAACTCCGCGGTGACGAAGAGCGGCGCCGAGTAGGTCTGGTCGCGCTCCTTGCAGTCGTCCGTGGAGTACTTGGGGTCCTCGAAGCGACCCTCCGAGAAGGAGAGGGACATCGAGCCGGAGAAGTCCTCGATCGGGGAGATCTCCTCGAAGATCTCGTCGAGGCCGGACTTGCGTGACAGCTCACCGCGCCCGGACGCCTCAGATGCGGCGACCCGCTCCTGCCAGCGCTGGTTGCCCAGCAGCCAGTCGAAGCTCTCGGTCTGCAGGGCGAGGAGGTCGGGGACCTCCAGGGGCTCGCGAATCTTCGCGAAGGACAGACGGCCAGAAGCCGTCCGAGCGGTGGACATCGGGGAAGCGGTGCGCGAGGCAGCCAAGGATGGGTCCTTCCACGGGCCGTGTTGGTCGGGCGGCGCGGGTCCCCGTCGACCCGTCCTTCGGCTCGTCGTCGTCACCCACAGCGGTGGGAGCGAAGGACGTGCGAGCTGGGGACGGAGGAGAAAGGGCAGCGCAAACGGCTACGTTAGTCGATAAAGGGCATGACTGTCCAGCCCGGTCAAGTGCAGGGACCTGACGGTGGTCTCGCGCTCTCCTGACGTGAGCCAGGCCGTGGCGAAGCGACGCCATGATGGTGCGCCATCGCCCACGGCGACGTCAAGGCAGCAGCCCCGCGTGTCCGGGGTTCGGCTCCCCTAGGGTGACGGCCATGTCCCGCTTCTCGCCGCGTCGCACGATCCGCCAGGGTCTGGCCGCGACGCTCGCGGCCCAGGCGACCACCGTCGCGGCCCTGCTCTTCGTCGACTCGCGGCGCAAGCGCGACCGCCCCTCGCGCCGTCTGCCCCGCGTCGAGCCGCACGACGTGCCGGTGCCCGGGGGCGACCTGCGGATCTACACCTCCGGCGAGTCCCTCTTCGACGACATGCTCGCCGACATCGACGCCGCGACGCACCGCGTCTTCTTCGAGTCCTACATCTGGAAGGGCGACGAGATCGGGCACGCCTTCCGCGACGCCCTCGTGCGCGCCCACGAGCGCGGTGTCGAGGTCTTCGTCGCCTTCGACGAGTTCGCCAACCTCGTCGTGCCGCGGTCCTTCTTCGCCGGCCTGCCGGACGGCATCCACGTCAAGCGTCACCCCCTGCTCGGCCGCTTCCCCTTCGTCACCCCGCGCCAGAGCGGGCGCAACCACCGCAAGCTCCTCGTCGTCGACTCCCGCGCGGCCTACCTCGGCGGCTACAACGTCGGCAGCCTCTACGCCGACCGCTGGCGGGACACGCACGCGCGGGTGAGCGGCGAGATGGTCGTCGAGCTGGCGAACGCCTTCGTCGACTACTGGAACGTCGCCCCCGGGCGCTGCTCGCCGCACCTCGAGCACCCGGACTCGCGCACCTGGTCGAGCACGATGCGCGTGCACCGCAACATCCCGACCGACATGGTCTACCCGATCCGCAACATGTACCTCGAGGCGATCGACCGGGCCGACGAGCGGATCCTGCTCACCGCGGCGTACTTCATCCCCGACGACGTGCTCACCCGCGCCCTCGTCGAGGCCGCGCGCCGCGGGGTCGACGTGCGCATCCTCGTGCCGCACTTCAGCAACCACGTCGTCGCCGACTGGCTGAGCCGGCGCAGCTACACCGAGCTGCTGAGCGGTGGCGTGCGGATCCTGCGCTACGAGAACGCCATGGTCCACGCGAAGACCGCGACGATCGACGGGCGCTGGACGACGCTCGGCACGGCGAACATCGACCGGCTGAGCCTGGCCGGCAACTACGAGATCAACCTCGAGATCCTCGACGCCGACGTCGCCGCGCAGATGGAGGAGGTCTTCGCCGCCGACGCCCTCAACAGCACGGAGATCACGCTCGCGCAGTGGGTCGAGCGCCCCTTCGTCTCCCGCCTCGCCGAGGGCCTCCTCTCCCCCTACCGCCCCCTCCTGTAGCTCTGAGGCCCGGGCAGCGCCCTCCGAGGCTCCTGCGTCGCACCTCCGGACACGCGAAGGGCGGGCCGCACCGTGAGGTGCGACCCGCCCTTGCGTCGATCAGATGACCCCCGAAGGGGTCGAGATCACTTGAGCTCGACGGTGGCGCCGGCGCCCTCGAGGGCCTCCTTGGCCTTCTCCGCGGCAGCCTTGTCGACCTTCTCGAGGACGGGCTTGGGGGCGCCGTCGACGAGGTCCTTGGCCTCCTTGAGGCCGAGGGAGGTCAGCGCGCGGACCTCCTTGATGACCTGGATCTTCTTGTCACCAGCAGCGGTGAGGACGACGTCGAACTCGTCCTGCTCCTCCGCGGCGGGGGCGTCGCCGCCACCGGCCGGGGCGGCGCCCGCGACGGCCACGGGGGCCGCAGCGGTGACCTCGAAGGTCTCCTCGAACTGCTTCACGAACTCGGAGAGCTCGATGAGGGTCATCTCCTTGAAGGCCTCAAGGAGCTCGTCGGTGCTGAGCTTCGCCATGATGGGCGTCCTTTCTACAGATGTTTCAGCCGTGAGTGGCGTGTGTGTGTAGTCGAGCCGGGCTCTCCCCCGAGGGGGCGGGCCTCAGCTCTCGTCGCCACCCTCGGCGACGGTCTGGGTGTCCTCGGCAGCAGCCTCGGACGGGGCCTCCTCGGCCTCGGCAGCGGGGGCGGCCGTGTCGGCCGGACCCTGCTCCTCGACCTTGGCGCGCAGGGCGTCGACGACGCGAGCCGTCTGTGCCAGCGGCGCGTTGAAGAGGTAGGCGGCCTGGGTCAGCTGGGCCTTCATGGCGCCAGCCAGCTTGGCCAGGAGCACCTCGCGCGACTCGAGCAGCGCGAGCTTGTTGATGTCCTCGGCGCTCAGGGTGTTGCCGTCGAGCACACCACCCTTGATGACGAGGAGCGGGTGGTCCTTGGCGAAGTTGCGCAGAGCCTTCGCGGCCTCGACCGGGTCGCCCTCGACGAAGGCGATGGCGTTCGGCCCGACGAGCTGGCCCTCGAAGGCGGACTCGACGCCCGCCTCCTTCGCGGCGAGCTCGGTCAGCGTGTTCTTCACCACGGAGTAGGTGGCGTTGCCACGGAGGTTGGTACGCAGCTCGGCGAGCTGGGCCACGGTCAGACCGCGGTACTCCGTGAGTACAGCCGCGCTGGAGCTGCGGAACTTGTCCGTCAGCTCGGCGATGGCGGCAGTCTTCTCAGCGTTCGCCATGCGGGCCTCCTTCTCGTGATTTCTGTGGGGCGATCACCCCCGGCGTCCGGCCCCGGTCACGAGAAGAGCCCCGGCGCAGGGCGCACCGGGGCTCGCACAGCATCGCCCTGAGGCGAGTGGTCGATCGGTTCGTCCTGCGCTGGTCGCCCTGCTCGTGGCAGGACCTTCGGCTGGTCGACCCGGGTGGGTCGGCCGGCAAACCGGCGGTCATCGGTCGGGACCAGCGTACGGGCGCTCGCCCGCACGACCAAATCGTCCCGGGAAGACGACGAAGGGGGACCGGGCTGGCCCGGTCCCCCGTCGTGCGGTGCGCCTCGGATCACCGGGCGCGTGAGGTCACTGCGCGGCGACGTCGGCCGAGCTGGCCGGCGCGGACTCCTCGAGGAGGTCCTTCGTGCGCGTGAAGTCGAGCGGGATGCCGGGGCCCATGGTCGTGCTGAGCACGGCCTTGGTGATGTAGCGGCCCTTGCTCGCGGACGGCTTGAGGCGGGTGATCTCCTCGAGCGCGGCGGCGTAGTTCTCGACGAGGTTCTTCTCGTCGAAGGAGACCTTGCCGATGATGAAGTGGAGGTTCGCGTGCTTGTCGTTGCGGAACTCGATCTTGCCGCCCTTGATGTCCGTGACGGCCTTGGCCGTGTCCATCGTGACGGTGCCGGTCTTCGGGTTCGGCATGAGGCCGCGGGGGCCGAGCACCTTGCCGAGACGACCGACCTTGCCCATGAGGTCCGGGGTGGCGACGACGGCGTCGAAGTCCATCCAGCCGCCCTGGATCTTCTCGATCATGTCGTCGGAGCCGACGTGGTCGGCGCCGGCCTCGCGGGCGGCCTCGGCCTTGTCGCCGTTGGCGATGACGAGGACACGGGCGGTCTTGCCGGTGCCGTGGGGCAGGTTGACCGTGCCGCGGACCATCTGGTCGGCCTTGCGGGGGTCGATGCCCAGGCGGAACGCGACCTCGACAGTCTCGTCGTAGGTGCCCTTCGCGCCCTGCTTGGCGAGGCGGATGGCCTCGAGCGGGGCGTACATGGCGTCGCGGTCGACGGCCTCGGCCGCTGCGCGGTAGCTCTTGCTGCGCTTCATGGATCTCTCCTTGGTGGTGATGGTGGAGGTGTGGTGCGGGCCAGCGCCGGCCCTCCCACGAGGGGGTGCGGCACCCGGGCCGTCAGGCCCGGGTCCCGCGGGTGGGATCAGACCTGCTCGGTCTGCCTGCCGCGGATCTGATTCGACTCCGGCTCGGCCGGCGGCTCGTACCTCACCGCCGACCTCGCCTTCGTCTGCATCAGACCTGCTCGGTCTCGATGCCCATCTGACGCGCGGTACCGGCGATGATCTTCATCGCGGCCTCGACGTCGTTGGCGTTGAGGTCGGGCATCTTCGTCTCGGCGATCTCGCGCAGCTGGTCGACGCTGAGCGTGGCGACCTTCGTCTTGTGCGGCTCGCCCGAGCCCTTCTGGACGCCGGCGGCCTTCTTGATGAGCTCGGAGGCCGGCGGGGTCTTGGTGATGAAGGTGAACGAGCGGTCCTCGTAGACCGTGATCTCGACGGGGATGACGTTGCCGCGCTTGTCCGCCGTGGCGTCGTTGTACGCCTTGACGAACTCCATGATGTTGACGCCGTGCTGACCCAGCGCGGGGCCGACGGGGGGCGCGGGGGTGGCCTGACCGGCCTGGATCTGCAGCTTGATGAGGCCGGAGACCTTCTTGCTCTTGGGAGGCATCCCAAGCTCCTCACATGATCGTGGGCCGACGCCATGGGCGATGACCCGGTTGCATGCCGGTCCGAGGTGTCAGACCGGCCGCCGTCCTGCGCTCAGATCTTGGCGACCTGGCTGTAGGACAGCTCGACCGGGGTCTCCCGGCCGAAGATGGAGACGAACACCTTGAGCTTCTGGGTGTCCGGGTGGACCTCGGCGATGCTCGCCGGCATGGTCTCGAAGGGGCCGTCGGTGACGGTGACCGACTCGCCGACCTCGAAGTCGAGGGTCGTGCCCTGGCCGGAGCCGTCGGCGCCCTTGCTCGCTCCCCCGCCGGAGGTCGCGCCCGCGGCGGACTTCTCCAGGTCGGCGGGCTTGAGCATCGTGTAGACCTCGTCGAGGCTCAGCGGGACCGGGTCGTGGGCGTTGCCGACGAAGCCGGTGACGCCCGGGGTGTGCCGCACGGCGCCCCACGACTCGTCGGTGAGGTCCATGCGCACGAGGACGTAGCCGGGCATGCGCGGCTGCTTGCGCGTCTTCTTCTGGCCGGACTTGATCTCGGTGACCTCGTCGATCGTGACGGCCACCTCGAAGATGTAGTCCTCCATGTTGAGGTTCGCGACGCGCGTCTCGAGGTTGTGCTTGACGCGGTTCTCGTAGCCCGCGTAGCTGTGGATGACGTACCAGTCGCCGAACTTGCTCGCGAGGTCGTCCTTGAAGGCCTGGACCGGGTCGGCCTGGTCCTCGGGGAGCAGGTCGCCGTCCTCGTCGGTCGTGGGGGCGCTCTCGTCGCTCACCTCGACGTCGACGTCCTCGGTGGCGTCGTCCTTGCTCGCGTCGTCCTCGTCGGAGGAGGCGTCGAGGGCGAGGTCGGCGTCGGCGTCGAGCGCGCGCTCTGCCTCGACCTCGTCGGCGCTGGGCAGGTCGGGCGTGGCGAGGCCGCTGGCGGCGGCCTCGGCCTGGGCAGGCGTCAGCTCGTCGTCGGAGCCGGCGAAGGGGCTGGTCGGCTGGTCGGACATGGCCTGGTGCTACCTCACGTGTTGTGGACGGGCGGCGCGGGGCGCCGCAGGACGTACGGGTCGTGCGGGGGCGGGGTCAGCCGCCGAAGACCCACATCACGAGCCTGGTGAAGCCGAAGTCGACCAGCGACACGAAGAGCATCATCACCGTGACGAAGACGATGACGACGAGCGTGTAGTTGACCAGCTCCGAGCGCGTCGGGCGGACGACCTTGCGGAGCTCGTCGAGCACCTGGGTGATGAAGAGCCCGATCGACCCGAAGAACCGGGACACGGGGTTGCCGCCCTTGGGCTCCTGACGTCGAGCCTTCGACGGCTGCGCACCGAGCTCGGTCACGTCGTCACTTCTCTCGTCGTCGGGGACACCATGCTGCGCGGTGGGTACCGCGTAACGCAGGGCAGGAGGGACTCGAACCCCCAACCGCCGGTTTTGGAGACCGGTGCTCTACCAATTGAGCCACTGCCCTACGGGCCCCGGGCTGGGTCCGGGTCCCGCGGTCGACCCCCTTCGTCAGGCCTGCCCGGGGGCATGGCGGAGACTCTGGTCGAGGTCAACCAAGGGACCACCATACGTGAGCCGGTGGCCCGGGCGCGAACCGGCGCCGAGCCGCCCGGCCCGCAGCGGGCGGGACGCCCCCGCCCGCGCCGACCACGGCGGTGCCAGACTGGCGCTCGTGACCGCCCAGCGCAGCCCTCGGCCCCTGTCCGACCTCGCCCCCGACGAGCTCGACGAGCTCCTGGCGAGCACGCGCGAGGACTACGAGGCGTTGCGCACGAAGGGCCTGGCCCTCGACGTCACCCGCGGCAAGCCCAGCGCTGCCCAGCTCGACCTCTCCGACGCCCTGCTCCGCCTGCCGTCGACGACGACCGACCGCTCCGGCACCGACGTGCGCAACTACGGCGGCCTGGCCGGTCTCGTCGAGATCCGCGAGATCTTCGCCGACCTGCTCGGCGTCGACGTCCCCCAGCTCGTCGCCGGGGGCAGCTCGTCGCTCACCCTCATGCGCGAGTGCCTCGTCGACCTCCTGCTCTTCGGCGGCGTGGACTCCCCCCGGCCGTGGAAGGACGAGGAGTCCGTCACCTTCGTGTGCCCGGTGCCGGGCTACGACCGCCACTTCGCCCTCCTCGAGGAGCTCGGCATCTCGATGGTCACGGTGCCGATGCGCGAGGACGGGCCCGACGCGGCCGCGGTCGCCGCGCTCGTCGCCGACGACCCGGGCGTCAAGGGCATGTGGCTCGTGCCCACGTACGCCAACCCGACCGGGGCGGTCTGCAGCCAGGAGGTGGCCGCCGAGCTCGCCGCGATGCCGACGGCCGCGCCGGACTTCAAGATCTTCTGGGACAACGCCTACGCCGTGCACCACCTCGGGCCGGACGAGGCCAAGAGTGCCGACGTCCTCGGCCTCGCGGCGGCCTCGGGCCACCCCCACCGGCCGATCATGTTCGCGTCGACGAGCAAGATCACCTACGCCGGGGCCGGCGTCGCCTTCCTCGCGAGCTCGACCGAGCAGGTGGCGTGGTACCTCGAGCACCTCGGCAAGGGCTCGATCGGCCCGGACAAGGTCAACCACCTGCGCCACGCCGAGCTCTTCGGCGACGCCGAGGGCGTGCGGGCGCACATGCGCGAGCACGCCGCGATCATCGCCCCGAAGTTCGCCGAGGTCGACCGGGTCCTCGGCGAGCGCCTCGGGGGGCTCGGGATCGCCCGGTGGAACTCCCCCACCGGCGGCTACTTCGTCAGCCTCGACGTCGTGCCGGGCACCGCGAGCCGGGTCGTCGAGCTGGCGAAGGGGGTCGGCGTCGCCCTCACCCCGGCCGGGGCGTCCTTCCCCTACGGGCGGGACCCGCAGGACGAGAACATCCGCCTCGCCCCGACGATGCCGCCCCTGGACGAGGTGCGCGAGGCGATGGAGGTCGTCGCGACCTGCGTCCTGCTCGCCGCCGTGGAGCACGCGACCGCCGGCAGCGGTCGCCACCGACCCAGCGGCGTCGCCGGCCAGGGCGACCAGGGGTAGGGGCGGTGCCCCGGCGCGATCTCGCCGCCCTGCCCAAGGCGCACCTCCACCTGCACTTCACCGGCTCGATGCGGGTCGAGACCGTGCGCGAGATGGCCGCCGAGCACCGGCTGCGGCTGCCGAGCGCGCTCGACCCGGGCTCCTACCCGCCCGAGCTCTCGGCCGCCGACGAGCGCGGGTGGTTCCGCTTCCAGCGGCTCTACGACGCGGCGCGGCACTGCGTGCGCGGCGAGGCCGAGATGCGGCGGATCGTGCGCGAGGCCGCGGCCGACGACGGCGCGGAGGGCTCGCGCTGGCTCGAGCTGCAGGTCGACCCGACGTCGTACGCCCCCTTCGTCGGCGGGATCACCCCGGCCATCGAGATCGTCCTCGACGAGGCCCGGGCGGTCTCGCGCGACGCGCGGCGCACCGGGTCGGCCCAGGTCGCGATCGTCGTCGCGGCGAGCCGGGTGCGCCACCCGCTCGAGGCCCGCACGCTCGCCCGTCTGGCCGCCCACCACGCCGGCGACGGACCCGGCGAGGTCGTCGGCTTCGGGCTGTCCAACGACGAGCGGCGCGGTGACACCGCCGACTTCGCCCCCGCCTTCCGCATCGCCGAGCGGGCCGGTCTGCTCCTCGCGCCGCACGCGGGCGAGCTGCTCGGGCCGACCGCCGTCGAGACGACCGTCGAGGCCATCGGCCCGCAGCGCCTCGGCCACGGCGTGCGCTCCGTCGAGGACCCCCGCGTCCTCGACCTCGTCGTCGAGCGCAGCATCGGTCTCGAGGTCTGCCCGGGGAGCAACGTCTCGCTCGGGGTCTACCCGGAGCCGGGGGCGGTCCCCCTTCGCCGGCTCGTCGACGCCGGCGCCCAGGTCGCCCTCGGCGCCGACGACCCCCTCCTCTTCGGCTCCCGGCTCGTCGACCAGTACGAGACCGCCCGCGACCTCGGGCTCGACGACGCCGCCCTGGCCGACCTCGCCCGCGCCTCCTTCGCCATGAGCCGCGCGCCGCAGGAGGTGCGCCGCCAGGCCGAGGCCGATGTCGACGCGTGGCTCGCCCAGGACCCCGGCGACGGGTCGGGATCGTGACCTGGCAGAACTGGGCGGGCACGGAGCGGGCCGACCCGGCACGGGTCGTCTCGCCGTCGTCGACCCAGGAGGTCTGCGACGCCGTCCGTGCGGCCGTGCGCGACGGGCTCGGGGTCAAGGCGATCGGCGCCGGTCACTCCTTCTCCGGCGCGGCCGTCGCCCCCGGCGTGCAGCTGCGGCCCGACCGGCTGGACGCGGTGCACGAGGTCGACCGCGCCTCGGGCCTGGTGCGTGTCGGGGCGGGGATGCCGTTGCACCGGCTCACCCCCCTGCTCGCCGAGCACGGGCTGGCCCTGGAGATCCTCGGTGACATCGACCGGCAGACCGTCGGCGGTGCGGTGAGCACGGGCACCCACGGCAGCGGCGAGAGGTTCGGGAGCATCTCGACGCAGGTGCGCGCGCTCGAGCTCGTCCTCGGCGACGGGAGCGTCGTCACCTGCTCGCCGACGCAGCGCCCCGAGCTCTTCGCGGCGGCCCGGGTCGGCATCGGCGCCCTCGGCGTCATGACGAGCGTGACCCTCCAGTGCGTGCCGCTCTACGCGCTGCACGCCGTCGACGCGAAGATGCCGATGGAGCAGCTGCTCGAGGAGGTCGACGAGCTCGCCGCGACGAACGACCACTTCGAGCTCTTCTGGTTCCCGCACACCTCGACCGCGCTCACCCGACGCTTCGAGCGGCTGCCGGGGGACGCCCCGCTGCGGCCGATGAGCACCCTCGCCCGGCTGCTCGACGACGAGATCGCGACGAACGTCGGGCTCGAGGCGCTGCTGCGGGTCGGCACCCGGGCGCCACGCCTCGTGCCGGGCATCACCTCGCTCGTCACCCGGGCGATCTCGGCCCGCGACTTCACCGACCTCGCGCCGCGGGTCTTCGCGTCCCGACGGGACGTGCGCTTCCGCGAGGGCGAGTACTTCGTGCCCCGCGATGCCCTCGTGCCGGCCCTGCGCGAGCTGTGGCGGTGGGTCGAGGAGCACGACGAGCCGGTGTCCTTCCCCTTCGAGATCCGCTTCGTGCGCAGCGACGACATCTGGCTCTCGCCGGCGTACGAGCGCGAGAGCGCGGTCGTCGCCTTCCACCAGTACCACCGCATGCCGCACGAGCGGTGGTTCTCGGTGTGCGAGGACGTGCTCGGCGCGGCCGGCGGGCGGCCGCACTGGGGCAAGATGCACCGGCTCGACGCGAGCGCCCTGCGCCCGCTCTACCCCCGCTTCGACGACGCCCTCGCGGTGCGCGACGAGATCGACCCCGGACGGGTCTTCGCCAACCCCTACCTCGAGCGGGTGCTCGGACCATGAGCGACGACCCCCGCGCCCGACCCGTCGACCAAGACGCCCTCGCCCGTGCGACCGCGCACCTCGAGCCCCCCTTCGCCGTCGTCGACCTCGGCGCGCTGCGCGCGAACACCGCCGACCTCGTCCGGCGGGCCGGCGGCACCCCGATCCGGGTCGCGAGCAAGTCGGTGCGGTGCCGCGAGATCGTGCGGCGCACCCTCGCGACCCCCGGGTACGCCGGGGTCCTCGCCTACACCCTGCCCGAGGCGCTGTGGCTCGCCGAGGAGGTCGAGGACGTCGTCGTCGGGTATCCCAGCGTCGACCGCGCGGCGCTCGCCCGGCTCGGGGCCGACGAGCGCCTGGCCGCCCGGGTGACCCTCATGGTCGACAGCCGGGAGCACCTCGACCTCACCGCCGCCCACGTCGGGGCCGACGGCCCACCGGTGCGGGTGTGCGTCGAGCTCGACGCGTCGCTGCGGCTGGCCGGCGGCCGGGTGCACCTCGGGGCGCGCCGCTCGCCCGCGCACACCCCGCAGGAGGTCGCCGCCCTGGCCCGGGCGGTCCACGACCACCCACGGCTCCACCTCGTCGGGCTCATGGCCTACGAGGGTCAGGTCGCCGGTGTCGGCGACGACCAGCCCGGGCTGCGTCGTCTCGCCGTCCGCGCGGTGCAGCGACGCTCGGTGGCCGAGCTCGCGCAGCGTCGGGCCGAGGCCGTCGCCGCGGTGCGCGAGGTGGCGCCGCTCGACTTCGTCAACGGCGGCGGCACCGGCAGCCTCGAGACGACCTCCGCCGAGGCCGCCGTCACCGAGGTCGCGGCGGGGTCCGGGCTGCTCGGCCCGCACCTCTTCGACCACTACACCCGATTCCGGCCCCGCCCGGCCGCCCACTTCGTCCTGCCCGTCGTGCGGCGCCCCTCCCCCCGGCACGCGACGGTGCTCGGCGGCGGCTGGGTCGCCTCGGGCGCGGCCGGGCGCGACCGCCTCCCGCTCCCGGTGCACCCGCCCGGCCTGCGTCTGCTCGGGGCCGAGGGCGCGGGCGAGGTGCAGACGCCGCTCACCGGTCCTCGCGTCGACGACCTGCGCATCGGCGACCGCGTGTGGTTCCGCCACACGAAGGCCGGCGAGCTGAGCGAGCACGTCGACGTCCTGCACCTCGTCGACGGCGACGAGGTCGTGCAGAGCGTGCCGACCTACCGCGGGGAGGGCCGGGCCTTCTTGTGACGCGGTCCGTCACGAAGGCGTGACCCGCAGGGGTCTGGCGCGAGCGAGCCCCGCCTGCCAGGATCGCCGGAGCCCGCCGCGCACCCTGTCGGCGGGGCAGCCCGAAGGAGAAACTCCCCCATGGCTTCAACGAGGAAGCGCACCACCCCCTGGATCGTGGCGACCGCCGCGATCGGTCTCACCCTCGTCGGCTCGCAGTCCGCGGCCGGCTCGAGCAGCGCGGCCGAGCCGCCGTCGACCCCGGTCCCCGTGAGCACGCCGGACGGTCAGCTCGCGAGCTACGTCGTCAACGCCAAGATCGTCAACCCCGGCCAGGTCCGCAAGGTCGAGAAGGCCGTGGAGGCTGCCGGCGGCGTCGTCGTGCAGTCCTGGCCCCAGATCGGCGTCGTCGTCGCCCACTCGAAGAACGGCGACTTCCGCACCGAGGTCGTCACCAAGGCCAAGGGCGCCGTCGCGTCGGCCGGCCCGACCCGCACCGCCACCGTCCTCGAGGGCACCCCCGAGGGCGTCCAGGCCCCCTGGGGCCCGGGCAAGGGCCAGATCAAGGCGATCCCCCGCGCCGAGGACCCCGTCGAGGGCCCGACCACCCCGGCGACCGGCGTCCCGGAGCAGTACGAGTCGCTCCAGTGGGACATGAAGAACATCGGCGTCCCCGAGGCCCACAAGACGACGACCGGCTCCTCGAAGGTCACCGTCGGCGTCCTCGACAGCGGCATCGACCCCGACCACCCGGACCTCGCCAGCCAGATCGACGTCGCGCAGTCCGTCAACTGCACGGCCGGCGGTCGTCCCGACACCTCGGCCACCGGCTGGGCCCCGACGACGAGCGACCACGGCACCCACGTGGCCGGCACCATCGGTGCCGCCCGCAACGGCGTCGGCATCGTCGGCGTCGCCCCGGGCGTGAAGATGGCCTCCGTCAAGGTCGTCAGCGACGAGGGGTACATCTACCCCGAGTACGCGATCTGCGGCTTCATGTGGGCCGGCGAGAAGGGCATGGAGGTCACGAACAACAGCTACTACGTCGACCCCTTCGAGTTCTGGTGCGGTGACCAGCCCGAGCAGGCCCCGGCCCTCGAGGCCGTGCGTCGCGCGGTGAAGTGGTCGCAGGACGAGGGCACCGTGCACGTCGCCGCGGCGGGCAACAGCTCCTACGACCTGTCGAACAAGACGACGAACGCCTCGAGCCCGAACGACGGCACGGCGGTCAACCGCACGATCAACTCCTCGTGCAAGGACATCCCGACCGAGCTCGACGACGTGCTCACCGTCTCCTCGATCGACCAGGCCGGCAAGCTGTCGTCCTTCAGCAACCGTGGCCTCGGCTCGATCGACGTCGCGGCGCCGGGCAGCCGGATCCTGTCGACGATCGTGTCGAATAACGGCTGGGGCTACAAGAGCGGCACCTCGATGGCGTCCCCGCACGTCGCCGGTGTCGTGGCCCTCATGCGCTCCGCTCACCCCGAGCTGAGCGCCTCGCAGGTCGTCGAGCGCATCCGCGCCCAGGCGACCGACACCCCGTGCTCGACGACCGCGGCCGGTGCGCCGTGCGTCGGTGACGCCTCGGAGAACAGCTACTACGGCCAGGGTGTGGTCGACGCGGCCGCGGCCGTGCGCTGACCCACCGCAGCAGCAGCGGCAGGGCCCGGCACCCGAAGGGGTGCCGGGCCCTGCTGCGTGCGGGGGGAGCGGCTAGAGCGCGTGCCCGACGAAGACCGGCTCGTTGACGAGGGTCACGCCGAAGGCCTCGCGGACGCCGTCGCGCACCTCGCGGGCCAGCGCGGCGACGTCGGCCGCGCTCGCGGACCCGCGGTTGGTCACCGCGAGCGTGTGCTTCGTCGACAGCGCGGCCGGGCCCGGCATGCCGTAGCCCTTGCCGAAGCCGGCCCGCTCGATGAGCCACGCAGCGCTCGTCTTCGCCTGGCCGCCGGGGGCGTCGAAGCGGGGCGGCGGCGGTGCGTCGGGCCCGAGCCGCTCCGCCGCCCGGGCGACGAGGACGTCGTGGTCGGCGGCGGGCAGGACGGGGTTGGTGAAGAAGGACCCGCAGCTCCACGTGTCGTGGTCGGCCTCGTCGAGCACCATGCCGCGACGGCGGCGCTGGGCGAGGACGGCCTCGCGGGCGTCGGCGAGCGGGACCCGCTCCCCCAGCTCGACGCCGAGCTGCTGGGCGAGGTCCGCGTAGGCGACCGGTGCGGAGAGGTCGGCGAGGGCGAGCTGGAAGCTCACGTCGAGGACGACGAAGCGGTCGGTGCCCTTGAAGACCGAGTGCCGGTAGGTGAAGCCGCAGTCGGCCGCCGCCATCGTGCGCACCTGACCGGTCGTGCGGTCGAGCACCCGGACCCGGGCGATGGTCTGGGCGACCTCCTGGCCGTAGGCGCCGACGTTCTGCACCGGCGTCGCACCGGTGAGCCCGGGGATCCCGCTGAGCGCCTCGATGCCCGACCAGCCGGAGGCGACCGCGTGGGCGACGAGGTCGTCCCACGGCTCGCCGGCGGCGACGGTGACGAAGGCCCCCGAGCACAGGTCCTGGGACTCGACGGTGATGCCGCGGCTGGCCATGCGCAGGACGACGCCGTCGAAGCCCTCGTCGGCGACGACGAGGTTGGAGCCCCCGGAGACGACGAGCAGCTCACGCCCGGCGGCGTCGACCTCGCGCACGACGGCCACGGCCTCGTCGGCCGACTCGACGGTGACGAGGGTGGCGGCGGGGCCGCCGACCCGCATCGTCGTCAGCGGGGCGATCCGGGCGTCGTGGTCGGTGCGCATCAGTCGAGCTGGACGGTGACCCGGCAGCGGCCGAGCACCTTCTCGCCGGCGCACGTCGCGGTGACGTCGACGACGGCCCGGCGGGTCTGCTCGTCCAGGCTCGTGACCTTCGCGCTCACCTCGACGTCGGCGCCCTCCTCGTAGGGGACGACGACCGGACGGGTGAAGCGGGTGCCGTAGTCGACGACCCGGCCGGGGTCGCCGACCCACGAGGTGACGACCTCGACGGCCGCGCCCATGGTCCACATGCCGTGGGCGATGACGTCGGGCAGGCCGACGGAGCGCGCGAAGCGCTCGTCCCAGTGGATGACGTTGCGGTCGCCGGAGGCGCCCGCGTAGCCGACGAGGGTGGCCCGGTCGACGTGGAGGGTCAGACCCGGCAGCTCCTCGCCGACGCTCACCTGGTCGTGGGTGCGCACGCTCATGCCGACTCCTCCCCGCGGATGACGATCGTGGACAGCGACGTCGCGACCGGCTGGTCCTCGGGGTCCAGCAGGTCGCTGCGCATGACGACCATCGTGTGGCCGCCGGCGGCGCGCACGGAGTCGATCGTCAGCACCCCGCGCAGCTCGTCGCCGGCGACGATCGGGCGGTGGTGGACGAAGCGCTGCTCGCCGTGGACGACGCGGGAGTAGTCGACCCCCGCCTCGGGGTCGGTGACGAACTGGCGGTCGGTGCGCTGACCGGCGATGACCGCGAAGGTCGGCGGCGCGACGAGGTCGCGGTAGCCGGCCGCCCGGGCGGCCTCGAGGTCGCGGTGCAGCGGCGAGCTCGCGCCGACGGCGTCGGCGAAGTCGCGGATCGCCTCGCGGCCGACCTGGTAGGGCTCGGTCGGGGGGTACGTGCGCCCGACGAAGGACTCGTTGACAGCCATGGGCCTCACCCTAGTGCCGCGCCGGGACAGCGCGACGCCGCCCCAGGCCGGTGGCCGGGGCGGCGTCGAGGTGCGCGGTGCGGGACGCTCAGCGGGTCTCGCGGTGCAGCGTGTGGCGCCCGTCGCGACGGCAGTACTTCGACAGCTCCATGCGGTCGGGGTTGTTGCGACGGTTCTTCTTGGTGATGTAGTTGCGCTCCTTGCACTCCGTGCACGCCAGCGTGATCTTGGGACGGACGTCGGCGCTCTTGCTAGCCACGGGACAACCTGCTCTCGGAACGGGGGTGGAGACGATCTGGTCGGGCACACGCGCCCTGGGCGGCGGCCATCGACATACCAGGATAGGGCACGCACCGAGGACGGCGAAATCCGCGCTGCGGATGCCACCGGCACCGGTGCTCGTAGCGGGAGCGGGACTCGATCCCGCGACCTCACGATTATGAGTCGTGCGCTCTAACCAGCTGAGCTACCCCGCCGTGCGGTGCGGCACCGACCGGACGAGCCGGCGATGCCATACCGAGCCCCCTGTCGGAATCGAACCGACGACCTTTTCCTTACCATGGAAACGCTCTGCCGACTGAGCTAAGGGGGCGTGCCGCACACGTGTGCGCGGCGCCTCGCAGAGATTACACGGCGAGGCGGTCGGGGCGGAAATCGGGGCCCGCGGGTTCCCCCTTCGCCCCTCTCCTAGGCCTGCTCGGGCCGCGCGATCGAGGTCATCGCGGCGCGCAGGGCGCCCTCGATCGGCACGGGGGTGCGGGTCGCCCGGTCGACGAAGACGTGGACGACGTGGCCGGTCGCGACGGCGGCGCCGTCACTGGCCCGGGAGAGCTCGAGCGACCACGTCACCGAGGTGCGCCCGAGACGGGCCACGGACAGCGCGACGACGAAGCGGTCGGGGTAGGAGATCTCCGCGTGGTAGCGGCAGCCGCTCTCGGGCACGAGGTCGACGACGTCGCCGGCGGGGTCGAAGCCCTGGGCCTGGAGCCAGTCGTTGATGACCGTGTCCATCACCTGGTAGTGCACGGCGTTGTTGACGTGGCCGAACTGGTCGTTGTCGAGCCAGCGGGTCGGGACCTCGGTGACGAAGGGGTGGTCAGGCACGGGTGCCATCCTCTCGCCACAGCCCGGACGTCCCGCGCCGGTGGCTGCCGACGAGGTGGGTGTCGACGACGCCGACCGCCTCCATGAGCGCGTGCATCGTCGTCGGGCCGACGAAGGCGAAGCCGCGCGCCTTGAGCTCTCGGGCGAGGGCGACTGACTGCGGCGAGGTCGTCGGCACCTCGGCCTGGGTGGTCGGCACGGAGGTGGTCTGCGGCTGGTGCGACCACACGAGCCCGGGGAGCCCGCCGTCGGCGCGCAGCTCGAGGGTGGCGCGGGCGTTGGTGATCGTCGCGGCGACCTTGCGCGCGTTGCGCACGATGCCGGCGTCGGCCATGAGGCGGGCGACGTCGGCGTCGTCGTAGCCGGCGACACGCTCGGGGTCGAAGTCGTCGAAGGCGGCCCTGAAGGCGGGCCGCTTGCGCAGGATCGTCGCCCACGACAGCCCGGACTGGAAGGCCTCGAGGCTCAGCCGCTCGAAGAGGCCGCGCTCGTCGCGCACCGGCATGCCCCACTCGGTGTCGTAGTAGGCACGCAGCAGCGGGTCGGTGCTCGCCCAGGGCGGGCGGGCCAGCCCGTCCTCGCCGACGACGAGGTCGCTCACCGGGGGTCCTCGCCCTCGTCCTGCGGGGTGGGGTCGAGCGCCGTGGCGAGCAGCGAGATCGCGGCGCCGCCGAGGCCGAGGACGAGCCGGGGGTGCCGGGTCGTGCGCTGCGCCCAGCGCTCGACGGCAGCCTGACCGCGCAGCCCGAGCTCGCCGCCGGCGGCGAAGGTCACCGCGGCGAGGGTCCCGAGGCCGAGCGAGACGGGGAGGGGCACGCGCTGCCGGGGCCCGTCGGCGGGCTCGGGGCTGCCCTCGCGCCACCCGGCCGCCGCGCCGGTCGCGACGGCGACCCCGGCGCCGGCCGCGACGACGAGGGTGACCCCACGCAGCAGACGGGGGTGCTCCTGCGCGCTCAGGGCGGCGGTGGCCAGGCCGGACGCGGCGGCGAGCGCGACCCCGCCCCGGGTGATCATCGGTCGGTCGGTCATCAGCGGTCCCTCCAGGAGGCGGTCACGGCCGGACGACGAAGGCCTCGGACCGGTGTCGGTCCGAGGCCTTCGCTGCACGGGTGGCGGGTGAAGGATTCGAACCTTCGAAGCTTTCGCGACGGATTTACAGTCCGCTCCCATTGGCCGCTCGGGCAACCCGCCGTGCGCGTGGAAGGATAGCAAGCCGCGGCACGCAGGCTAAATCGTGCGCGTGCACCCCGTCCCCGACCCGCACCCCAGGAGCACAAAGCATGGCCGACAGCAGCTTCGACATCGTCAGCAAGGTCGACAAGCAGGAGGTCGACAACGCCCTCAACCAGGCCGCCAAGGAGGTCGCCCAGCGCTACGACTTCAAGGGCGTCGGCGCCTCCATCGAGTGGAGCGGCGAGTCGGTGACGATCAAGGCGAACACCGCCGAGCGCGTCCTCGCGGTGCTCGACGTCTTCGAGACCAAGCTCGTGCGGCGCGGCGTCTCGCTGAAGAACATCGACTTCGGCGACAAGGAGCCCAAGCCCTCGGGCAAGGAGCACGTCCTCGCCGGCCCGCTCAAGGAGGGCATCGACCAGGAGAACGCGAAGAAGATCTCCAAGATCATCCGCGACGAGGGCCCGAAGGGGATCAAGGCCCAGATCCAGGGTGACGAGCTGCGCGTCTCGGGCAAGTCGCGCGACGACCTCCAGGCGGTGCAGCAGCTGCTCAAGGGCAAGGACCTCGAGGTCGCGCTGCAGTACACGAACTACCGCTGACCGACTCCGACCGGGCTCGCCGCCGCGCGGGCCCGGTCTGCGGTGGTCCGCACCGCGCGGGCCCACGTGGGTGAGAAGACCTCGGGGTCGGCCAGCCACTTAAGGAGCGAGGACTCCACCCCTTCGAGCCCGCGCAGCTCGTCCGCGACGGCGGACACGACGAGCAGACCGGCCCGGGGCAGCTGGGTGCTCTCCCCCGCCGTCCGCACCTCGAGGTCGCGCTCGAGCTCGACGAAGGTGTCGTGGTCGAGCGCACCGAGCCGCGCCCGGCGCAGCCGCCGCGAGAGGCCGGCGAGCCCGTCCGCGCGGACCTGCTCTCCCTCGACCGTCCGGATCTGGTCCGCGAGCAGCGCGAGGTGCTCCTCGAGCAGGACCGTGGGCATCCCCCGCGCCGCGAGGACCTGCGCCAGCCACGACACCTGGCCCCACGCGTGGTCGGGGTCGGCCGTGCCGAGCCGGGCGAGCCAGCCCGAGTCGCTGGAGGAGAAGCGTCGGCCCCGCTCGGAGTACCGCGCCGCGTAGTACGGGTGGCGCTCGTAGGTCACCTCGATGGCGCGCTCGCACGCGGCGAGCAGCTCGGGGTCGGCGACGACGCGGTGCTCCCCGGCCTCGGGGTTGACCGTGACGGCGGGCTGCGTCTGGGATCGATCGCTCACGGCGGGCGATCCTAGGGCCTGCCGGGGCTCGTGGGGCAGATGGGGCTCACACCCGCAAGGAGGCATCGTCGGCCTCCCCGCCGACCTAGCGTCGAGGCCATGACTGTGCCCGAGACCGCTCCCCGCTCTCTCGAGCACCACCTCCAGGAGCAGGCCGACGCCGGTCTGGCCGAGGCGGGCAGGGACGACGTCGTCGCCGCGGTCGGCGCGATGATCGCCCACCCGGAGTACCCGTGCCTCGGCGCGCGCTCGGTCTTCCGCCGCGACGACGCGACCGTCGTCGTCCTCGACGACATGTCCTCGCCGCACGACGTCCACGAGCTCGCCCGGGCGCTGGCGGAGTACGGCCGCAGCGCCGACCCCGCGGGGCCCTTCGTCTCCTTCGTCGCCGTCTTCCGCGGCCCGGAGGTGGACGACGAGCGTCACTTCGAGCAGATGCTGTGGCAGGTGCTGCAGACGCTGCACGACGAGGACGAGGTGCCGTGGGCGTCGGGCGTGGACCAGGAGCCCGACCAGGCGCACTTCGCCTTCAGCCAGGCGGGGGTCGCGTACTTCATCGTCGGGCTGCACCCGCAGGCCTCGCGCGTCGCCCGCCGTGCGCCGCTGCCGATGCTCGTCTTCAACCTCCACGAGCAGTTCGAGACCCTGCGCAGCCAGGGCTCCTACGAGCGCATGCGCGACACGATCCGACGCCGCGACATCGCCGTGCAGGGCACGACCAACCCGATGGTCGCCGACCACGGGTCGTCCTCGGAGGCACGCCAGTACTCCGGTCGTAGGGTCGACGAGGACTGGCACGCCCCCTTCACCCCGAGAGAGCCGTGATGACTCCCCCTTCGCAGCACCCCCGCACGCCCGCGCCCGACGCCCGCCGCGCCTACGCCGGCGGCGAGGACGCACCGGCCGAGGGCTTCACCCGTCTCGCGCCGCAGACGGGCACCGCCGTGCGGCTGCCGAAGGGGGCGACCCTCACCGTCGTCGACCCGTGCGGGGAGCAGGTGAGCGACCTCTTCCTCTTCGCCGCCGAGGACCACGACGAGTGGTTCTCCAGCGGGCGCACGACCGACTACGCGAACACGATCTACGTCGGGCCGGGCAGCAGCCTCTACAGCAACCGCTCGCGCGTCATGGCGACCGTCGTCGAGGACAGCGTCGGGGTGCACGACCTCACGCTCACGCCGTGCAGCCAGGACACCTTCGACATCCTCTACCCCGACCTCGGCGGGGCCGAGCACCCGAGCTGCTTCGCCAACCTCGCCGGGGCCTTCGCGCCGCACGGGATCTCGCCGGACCGGATCTCGACGACGCTCAACGTCTTCATGGACGTGTGGACCGATCTCGACGGCGAGCTGCACATCGACCCGCCGCCGACGGTGCCCGGCGACCGCTTCGTCGTGCGCGCCGAGATGGACCTGCTCGTCGGCGTCACCGCCTGCTCCGCGGAGAAGTCGAACAACGGGCGGTGCACCCCGATCGACCTGCGCGTCGACGCCTAGCGCGGGATGACGGTCATGCCGGTCGCGCTCACGAGCACGAGCATCCCGACCGCGAGCAGGAAGCTGTAGGCGATGCCCGAGGCAACACCTGACCACCCGCCGTACCGGCGCACCCGTGGGCTGGGGTCGAGGTGCTCGCGCCGGGCGTAGAGCAGCCAGCCGACACCGCCGGGCAGGGCGAGGAGGACCCAGAACCAGTACCACCGGTTGCCGTGCGTCGGGCGCAGGCGCAGCAGGACCGCGAGCACGGCCAACGACCCGACCACCATGACGGCGACGAAGCCCCCCTCGGTGAGCCACCGCGACGGCAGGTCACCCGCACGCGCCTGGGGACGCTGGTCGTCGAGCTGGACCAGGACGGCGTCCAGCCGCTCGCGCTCGGCACCTCGCCACTCGTCGCTCGCGACCGACAGCCCGTCCCAGGTCTGGTCGCCCTCGCCGCGGGCCGCGGGCAGGACGACGTAGGTGCGTCGCACCAGGCTGTCGTCCCGCTGGTACACGACCGCGCCGGGCCGACCGCTGAGCCCTGACGCGTCGCCCCCTCCACTCGTGGCGATCGGGAACCAGCTCCACCAGGCGGAGCCGGGCACGTAGCGCTCGTCCCCGAGCGCGGACACCGTGTCGCGGGAGACGTCGCGCTCGAGCTGGTCGAGGGTGACGACTCTCGCCCCGCCGGCCCATGCGAGCGCAGCGAGGACGAGCCACATGCCGATGATCGCGTGCCCGACGACTCGGGCCGACCGACGTGCGCGGTCCGGCGACACCCCGTCGCCCTCGGGTGCGGCGGGCTGCGGGACGTGCGGGTCCCGGGTCTCGATGCTCATGACGTGCTCCCCCTGCTGCTGAGCGAGCAGCATCGCAGGTCACGGCCGGCCCGGCACCCCGGCACGCACGACGGCCACGACCCGGTGGGGTCGTGGCCGTCGCGTCCGGCGCGGGTGGTCAGATCGCGCTCGGGACCGACTCCTCGACCGGGCGCACCGCGTGGGTGCGGTCGTGGCGGGTGAGCAGGACGCGCAGCAGCGGCACGCACAGCAGGCCGACGCAGGTCGCGGCGATGAGGACCCACAGCCCCGAGGACGGCGAGCCGGTCGCCTTCTCGGTGAGACCGAAGGCGTACGGCCCGACGAAGGCGCCGGTGAGACCGATGGTGTTGACGAAGGCCAGACCAGCCGCCGCGGCGACGCCGCCGAGACGGGCCATGAGGACCGACCAGTAGAGCGGCTGCACGCCGACGATGAAGAGCATCGTCGCGCTGAGGATGACCATGCGGGCCACGGGCTGGTCGACCGCGACGAAGACCAGCGCCATGACGATCGCCGCGGCCGTCGCGATCGCGATGAGCACGACCTCGTTGCCGGTGCGGGCGAGCACCCGCGGGATCGCGATGACGCCCACGACGGCGCCGATGCCGACCGAGCCGGCGATGAGACCGATCATGAAGGGGTCGGACACGTTCATCGACTCGACGATCGAGGGGACGAAGAAGACGACGCCGTAGGTCGCGATCTGGTTCATGAAGTAGATCGCCGCGATGGTGAGCAGGAAGGGCTTGGACATCGCGTTGCGGATGATCGCGCCGGGGGTCTCCACGACGTGGCCCTCGTCGCCGACGGCGCGCCGGGTGAGCTCGGCGGCCTCCTCCGGCTCGAGCCAGGTCGCCGTCTGCGGCGAGTTCGGCAGGCGGAAGAAGATGTAGAAGCCGAGCAAAACCGTCGGGATGCCCTCGAGGACGAAGAGCCACTGCCAGCCGTGCAGCCCGCCGAGGCCGTCCAGCGTCATGATCGCGCCGCCGATGGGGTTGGCGACGATGAAAGCGACCGAGGACGCGGTGAGGATGAGACCGACGACCTTCGCGCGGTCCTTCTGCGCGAACCACATCGTGATGAGGTACATGATCCCGGGGTAGAGCCCGGCCTCGGCGGCGCCGAGGAGGAGGCGCAGGACGTAGAAGACGGTCGGGTTGGAGATGAACATCATCGACATCGTCAGCAGGCCCCACGTCACCGCGATCCGGCTGATCCAGACCTTCGCCCCGACCCGGTGGAGGATGAGGTTGCTCGGCACCTCGAGGAAGGCGTAGGTGATGAAGAACAGCCCGGCGCCGAGCCCGTAGGCGGCGGCGTCGATGCCGGCGTCCACCTCGAGCGAGGTCTTGGCCAGGCCGACGTTCGTCCGGTCGACGAAGGCCATGAAGTACGCCGCCATGAGCAGCGGCACGAGGCGCGTGAGCGCCTTCCTCGTGGCCCGCTCGTGGATCAGGTCCGACGACGCTGTCGGTGATGTCATTGCCCGCTCCTTAGGTGAATGAACATTCGGGTTCATGTTGAACCCAGGTTCAGGTCTTGTCAACACCTCGGGCACCGCCGTGGACGTCGCCGGCCCGACCTGTGGGCGGTGACCCCGGCGAAGGGGGTCAGCCCCGGGCGTCGAGCAGGTCCTGGGCGCGGCCCAGCAGCTCGCCCTTGCGGATCTTGCCGGTGTCGGTGAGGGGGAAGGTGTCGAGCACGTGGACCACGGGGACCTTGTAGGACGACATCTGCTCCCCCGCCCAGCGCTGGAGGTCCTCGGCGTCGACGGAGCACCCCTCGCGCGCGGTGACGAAGGCGACCGGACGCTGGCCGGTCCGCGGGTCGTCGGCGGGCACGACGGCTACCGAGGCGAGGTCGGGGTGGCGCACGAGGAGCATCTCGACCTCGGCGGGGAAGACGCTCATCCCCTTGACCTTGATCATGTCCTTCGTGCGCGCGAGGTAGTGCAGGCAGCCGTCCTCGTCGAGGTAGCCGGTGTCCCCCGTGTGCAGCCAGCCGTCGCGCAGCTGCTCGGCGCTCGCCTGCGGGTTGCGCCAGTAGCCGGTCATGATCGAGGGGCTGCGCAGGAGGATCTCGCCGTGCTCGCCGACGTCGATAGGCCGTGCGCTCACGGGGTCGACGACGAGGACGTCGGTGCCGGGCACGGGCAGCCCGCAGAAGACCGGCTCGGCGAGCAGGTCGTGGTCGCCCTCGTGGAAGCCGTACGGCACGACGTCGACGGTGTGGCTCTCCGTCATGCCGTAGGAGCCCTCGCGCAGCACCGAGCCGGCACCGACGACCTCGGCCCACCGCCGGCGCACCTCGGGCGTCAGCTTGCGGATGAAGGACATCGTCATCGGGGCGGTGAGGCTGCTGAGGTCGCGCTCGGCCACCCCGGGCACCTCGAGGATCTCCAGATAGCTCTCGACCGTGGCAGCCGTCGTCGTCACGCCGTGCTGCTCGACGAGGTCGACGACGCGCGCGGCGTCCCACCGCTGCAGGAGCACCGACGTCCCGCCCATGACGAGCGGGATGAGGATGCCGAGGTCCTCCCCCGCGATCCAGAAGACCGGGATGAAGCACAACGACACGACGTGGGTCCCGAGGAAGCCGTTGGCCCCCGCCGCACTCACCGCCGTGTAGACCATGTGCCGCTGGGTGTGCTCGCACCCCTTCGGCACCCCGGTCGTGCCCCCGGTGTAGTTGAGGGCGGCGAGCGCGTCGAGATCACGGGCCGGGTCGCGAAGGGGGTCCGCCGCCACCGCCTCGGACCAGCGCAGGACCCTCAGGCCCGGCTCCTGCGGCAGCGGGCCGTCGCCGACGACGACGAGCGCGCCGACGCCGGACTCCGCCGCTGCCGTCGCGGCCCGCTGCGCGAGGTCGGCGCTCGTCACGACGACCGCCGCGCCGGAGTCGCCGAGCTCGTGGACGAGCTCGGCGTGCTGGAACATCGGGTTGACCGGCACGTGCACGCACCCGGCGCGCAGCGTGCCGAGCATCGCGACGACGAAGTCCGGCACGTTGCCCAGGTGCACCGCCACGCGCTCGCCGGGGTCCACCCCGGCCGAGCGCAGCCAGCCGGCCCACCGCGCGTGCTCGTCGGCGAGCTCGGCGTAGGTGAGGACGCGCTCGTCGAGGACGACGGCGGGCTGCTCCCCCTTCGTCCTCGCCCAGGCGTCGACGTGCTCGGGGACGGTGAGCTCGCCGAGGGGGTGCACGACGTCACGGGGCACGCCCGGGGGTCGCACCCGCTCCTGCCGACGACGGATCTCGACCAGTGCCTCGTCGTAGTCCACGACGGCTCCTTCGCTCACCAGGTGTCGACGTACCGGCCCGGCACGTCGGGGACGGGTGCGGACGCGAGGGCGGTGAGGACCCACCGCCTCGTGTCCGCGGGGTCGACGACGTCGTCGAGCTCGACGACCGACGCCGCGGCCACGGCCCGCCCGCGCTCGTAGAGGTCGTCGAGGAGGGCCTGCTCACGGACGGCCCGCTCGGCCGGGTCAGCGATCGCCTCGAGCTCACGCCGATAGCCCAGGCGCACGGCTCCCTCGAGCCCCATGCCCCCGATCTCGCCGGTCGGCCAGGCGATCGTCGCCGCGGGGCGGTGGAAGCCGCCGGCTGCCATCGCCTGGGCGCCGAGCCCGTAGCCCTTGCGCAGGACGACGGTGATCATCGGGACCCGCAGGTGGGCGCCGATGACGAAGAGGCGCGCGAAGTGCCGGACCGCCGCCGTGCGCTCGTGCTCCGGCCCGACCATGAAGCCCGGGGTGTCGCACAACGAGACGACCGGCAGGCCGTGGGCGTCGCACAGCTGGAGGAAGCGCGCGAGCTTGTCCGCCGCCGGGGTGTCGATCGCCCCGCCGAGGTGCGCCGGGTTGTTGGCGACGAGCCCCATCGGCCGGCCCTCGACGCGCACGAGCGCGGTGACCATCCCGGGCGCGAAGCCGGCTCGCAGCTCGAGCACCGAGCCCTCGTCGGCGAGCGCCTCGACGGCCCGGCGCACGTCGTACACGCGCACGCGGTTCTCGGGCACGACGTGGCGCAGCAGGCGCTGGTCGGGGGCGGACCACGTGTCGTGGGTGCCCTGGAAGTACCCGAGGTAGCGCCGGGCGACGTCGACGGCCTCCTCCTCGTCCTCGACGACGACGTCGACGACGCCGTTGCTGCCCTGCACCTCGATCGGGCCGACGTCCTCGGGGCGGTGCACGCCGAGGCCGCCGCCCTCGATCATCGCCGGCCCGCCCATGCCGATCGTCGAGTCACGGGTGGCGATGACGACGTCGCAGCACCCGAGCAGCGCGGCGTTGCCGGCGAAGCAGCGTCCGGCGGCGATGCCGACCGTCGGGACGAGCCCGCTGAGGCTGCCCATCGTCGCGAAGGTGCCGACGTCGAGACCGCTCGCGACGGTCGTGTCGGTGTCGCCGGGGCGACCGCCTCCCCCTTCGGCGAAGAGGACGACCGGCAGGCGCTGCGCCCGGGCGATCTCGAGGACGCGGTCGGTCTTCTTGTGGTTGAGGTAGCCCTGGGTGCCGGCGAGCACGGTGTAGTCGTAGGCCAGGACGGCGCAGCGGGTGTCCTGCGCCCCGGAGGACGCGCTCACCCGGCCGATGCCGGTGACGATGCCGTCGGCGGGCGTCGAGGCGATGAGGTCCTCCTCGCTGCGGCGCGCGCGCTGGGCGGCGCGGGCCAGCCCGCCGTACTCGACGAAGCTGTCCTCGTCGCACAGGTCGGCGACGTTCTCGCGCGCGGTGCGCTGACCGCGCTCGTGCCGTCGGGCGACGGCGTCGGGCCGGGCCGCGTCGAGACGGCGCTCGGCGCGCTCGCGCAGCCGGCGCAGGTCGTCGCGCTCGACGTCGAGGTCGAGCACCTCCTGCTCGGCGCGCTCTCCACCCCCGAGGTCGTCGACGGCGATCTCGACGAGCAGGTCGCCGGCCGCGGTCGTCGTCCCGCGGTCGGGACGCACCGTGGTGACGACGCCCCCGGCGGGCGCGGTGACGACGTGCTCCATCTTCATCGCCTCGAGGACGAGGAGGGGGGCTCCCGGCTCGACGCGGTCGCCGGGGGCGACGAGGAGGTCGACGACCGTGCCGGTCGTCTCCGCGAGCACCCGGCCGTCCCCGGACTCGTGCGTGCCGCCGAGGCCGTCGAGGACCCCGCTGCCCTCGATCCAGCGGGTCGTCACCCGCCACGCGGCGAGGTCGTCGTGGTCGAGCACGGCCCGCAGGACGGGCAGGTTGGTCTCGACCCCGCCGACGACCATCTGCTCGGCGGCCTGCCGGGCCTTGCCCAGCGCGGCGGCGAGGTCGACCTGGCTGTGGGTGACGACCTTCGCGACGAGGGAGTCGAAGGTGCCCTCGAGACGGGTCCCGGGCACGAGGTGGGTGTCGACGCGCGTGCCCGGCCCGGCGGGCAGGACGAGCTCGTCGACGACGCCCTGCGCGGCGAAGGACTCGCCGCCGGCGCCGACGCGCTCGGCCGCGACGCGCAGCTCGACGGCGCTGCCGCGCACGGCCGGCGAGGTCTCCAGACCGATCTCGGCCAGGCTCGCGCCCTGCGCGAGGCGCAGCTGGGCGAGGACGAGGTCGACCCCCGTGACCATCTCGGTCACGGGGTGCTCGACCTGGAGGCGGGGGTTGACCTCGATGAACCACCAGCGGGTCGGGTCGTCGGCGTCGAGGAGGAGCTCGACGGTGGCCAGCCCGCGGTAGCCGCGGCCGCGCAGCAGCGCCGCGGAGGCCTCGGCGAGATGGGTGCGCACCTGCTCGGGCAGATCCGGGGCGGGGGCGACCTCGAGCACCTTCTGGAAGCGCCGCTGCAGGGTGCAGTCGCGCTCGCCGAGGGTCGTCACGGCGCCGGTGCCGTCGCCGACGACCTGCACCTCGACGTGCCGGGCCCGCTCGAGGTAGAGCTCGGCGAAGAGGGCCGAGGAGCCCGAGCTGCGCTCGGCCTCGGACCCGGCGCGCCGCCAGGCCTCGGCGACGTCCTCGCCCGCGGGCACGGCGCGCATGCCGCGCCCGCCGCCGCCCGCGGCCGCCTTGATCATGACGCCCGCGGGGTGCTGCGCGGCGGCGAAGGCGACGGCCTCGTCCTGCCCGATCCCCACCGCGGTGGCGGGCAGGACCGGCACGCCGACCTCCTGGGCCGCGCGGCGCGCGGCGCCCTTGTCGCCGAAGAGGGCGAGCAGGTGCGACGCCGGGCCGACGAAGGTCACCCCGGCCGCCTCGCACGCGCGGGCGAGGTCGGGGTGCTCGCTGAGGAAGCCGTAGCCCGGGTGGAGCATCGTGCAGCCGTGCTCGCGCGCCGCCGCGACGAGCGCGGCGGCGTCGAGGTAGGCCCCGGGACCTGCTCCGGGCAGGACGTGCACGGTGCCGGCCAGACGCGCGGCGAGCGAGTCCGTCTCGTCGCGGGTCACCGCGACGACGGCGGCCAGGCCGGCCTCCTGGGCGGCCCGCACGACACGGACCGCGATCTCCCCACGGTTGGCGACGAGGACCGACATCGGGCTCGCCCTCCCTTCGTCGATACGGGTCAGTAGATCTCGAAGAGGCCGGCCGCCCCCATGCCGCCGCCGACGCACATCGTCACGACGCCGTAGCGGGCGCCGCGACGACGACCCTCGAGCAGGACGTGACCGGTCATCCGGGCCCCGCTCATGCCGTACGGGTGGCCGATGGAGATCGCGCCGCCGTCGACGTTGTAGCGCTCGGGGTCGATGCCGAGACGGTCACGGCAGTACAGCGCCTGCACGGCGAAGGCCTCGTTGAGCTCCCACAGGTCGATGTCGTCGACGGTGAGCCCGTGCTGCTCGAGCAGCTTCGGCACCGCGAAGACCGGGCCGATGCCCATCTCGTCGGGCTCGCAGCCGGCGACCGCCATGCCGCGGAAGGCGCCGAGCGGGGTCAGCCCGCGGCGCGAGGCCTCGGCGGCCTCCATGACGACGACCGCGGAGGCGCCGTCGGAGAGCTGCGAGGCGTTGCCCGCGGTGATCGAGAAGCCCTCGGTCGCCTCGCCGGCGAGCACCGGGCGCAGCCGCTGGAGGTCCTCGATGGCCGTGCCGGGGCGGTTGCCCTCGTCGCGGGTGAGGGTCGTCTCGCGCGAGCTCACCTCACCGGTGGCCTTGTCGGCGACCTTCATCACCGAGGGCAGCGCGACGATCTCCTCGTCGAGGCGGCCGGCCTCCTGCGCGGCCGCGGTGCGGCGCTGCGACTCCAGGGCGTACTCGTCCTGCGCCTCGCGCGAGACGCCGTAGCGGTTCGCGACGACCTCGGCGGTCTCGAGCATCGACATGTACGTGGCCGGCACGTGCTCGGCGAGCCACGGGTCCTTCATCCGGTAGGTGTTCATGTGCTCGTTCTGCACGAGCGAGATCGAGTCGACGCCGCCGCCGACGGCGACGTCCATGCCGTCGTGGACGACCTGGCGCGCGGCGGTCGCGATGGCCATGAGCCCGCTCGCGCACTGGCGGTCGACGGACATGCCGGCGACGCTCACGGGCAGGCCGGCGCGCAGGGCTGCCTGGCGGCCGATGTTCATCGAGCCCGCGCCCTGCTGGAGGGCGGCGCCGATGACGACGTCCTCGATCTGGGCCCCCTCGACACCGGCCCGCTCGACCGCGTGGCGCACGGCGTGGCCGACGAGCTCCTGGGGCTGGGTGTCGTTGAAGGCTCCGCGGTACGCACGCCCGATGGGCGTGCGGGCGGTGGAGACGATGACGGCTTCGCGCATGGGTGGATCTCCTGGTCTGTGCGGGGTGTCGGGGTGGTCGGGTCGTCAGAGGGTGAGGTCGAGCAGCACCGCGAGGTCGGCGCGGTGGCGCTGCGGGGTGCCCAGGGCGAGCTGGTCGGACTTCGCCCGCTTGAGGCGGGTGTGCACGGGGTGCTCCCACGTCATGCCGATGCCGCCGTGCAGCTGCAGCGCCTCCTCTGCCGCGCGGACCGCGGCGTCGGAGCAGCTCACCTGGGCGAGGGCCTGGGCGACGTGCTCGTCCGGGTCGTCCTGCGCGAGCGTCGCGGCGGCGTAGCGGGCCGCGGCCTGGGCGCCGACGACGACGAGGTAGAGGTCGGCGAGGCGGTGCTTGATCGCCTGGAAGGAGCCGATCGGACGGGCGAACTGCACGCGGGTCTTCGCGTACTCGACGGTCGTCTCGAGGCACCACTGGGCCAGCCCGAGCTGCTCGGAGGCGAGCAGCGCCTGCCCGGCGCCGAGCGCGGCGTCGACGGCGGCGTCCGCCTCGACGCCGCGGGCGATCTCGCGGCCCTCGCCGGTGGCACGGACGCTTGCGAGCGGACGGGTCATGTCGAGCGAGGTGATCGCCTCGACCTCGACGTCGTCGCGGGAGAGCAGGCGAAGGGAGGTCGCCCCGTCGCGCAGCACGGGGGCGACGAAGAGGTCGGCCGTCCGCCCGCCGACGAGGGCGCCCGCGACCGGCTCGACGGGGGTGCCCGGGTCGACCGCGTGCCACGCACCGCGGCGGGCGGTCCACGGCAGGACGAGGGCGGCCACCTGCTCGCCGTCGGCCAGGGCCGGCAGGCTCTCGGTGTCGCCGACGCGCACGAGCGCGGTCGTCGCGACGACGGCGCTCGTGAGGTAGGGCAGCGGGGCGACGGTGCGGCCGAGCTCCTCGAGCACGACGGCGACCTCGCGGGGCCCGGCGCCGAGACCGCCGTGTTCCTCGGGGACGAGCAGGCCGGCGAGACCGAGGTCGGAGGCGACGGCCCGCCACAGCGCCGACACGTCGGTGCCGGGCTCGTCGTAGACCCGGGCGGGCAGGTCGTCGGGCAGCGCCCGGCGCAGCGTCGAGCGCAGGCTGTCGCGCAGCGACTCCTCGACGTCGGTGTAGAGCAGGTCGGTCATCGCGGCACGTCCTTGAAGGGGATGCCCTTGTCGGGGCGGTGGTCCGGGGGCAGGCCGAGGACGCGCTCGGCGACGACGTTGCGCATGACCTCGCTCGTGCCGCCCTCGATGGAGTTGCCCTTCGCACGCAGGTATCGGAAGCCCGGGCCGCGGCCGAGGAAGGAGGCCGAGCCGGACCGGCGCATCGTCCAGTCGTCGTAGGTCAGCCCCTCCTCCGGGGCGATCTCGAGGGCGAGCCCGCTCACCTGCTGCGCCTGCTGGGCGAAGGCGAGCTTCATCGCCGAGCTCTCCGGGCCGGGCTGACCGGCCTCGAGCTGCTGGCGCAGGCGCTCGCCGGCCAGGCGGGTCACCTCGCACTCGACCCACCAGTGCAGCAGCTCGCTCTGCGCCTCGGGCGTGCGGACCTCGGGGTCATCGCGCCAGCGGCGGGTGACGACGCCGATCTGCCCGGCCTCTCGCTCGGCGCCGGCGCCGATGGCGACGCGCTCGTTGTTGAGCGTCGTCGTCGCGACCCGCCAGCCCTCGCCGACCGCGCCGACGCGGTCGTGGTCGGGCACCCGGACCCCGGTGAGGAAGACCTCGTTGAACTCCGCCTCGCCGGTGATCTGGCGCAGCGGTCGCACGTCGACGCCCGGGTCGCTCATGTCGAGCACGAAGTACGTCATGCCCGCGTGCTTGGGCACGGAGGTGTC
This sequence comes from Janibacter melonis, assembly GCF_020567375.1. Classification (GTDB taxonomy): domain Bacteria; phylum Actinomycetota; class Actinomycetes; order Actinomycetales; family Dermatophilaceae; genus Marihabitans; species Marihabitans melonis. The sequence goes on from NZ_JAJBZM010000001.1 coordinate 1,258,477, forward strand.
GGTGCGCGCGAGGAGGATGGCGTGCTGGGCGTTGTGCGCGCCCGACGTCCACACCTTCTGCCCGTCGACGACCCAGCTGTCGCCGTCACGGACCGCCCGGGTGGCGACCGCGGCGAGGTCGGAGCCGGCGCCGGGCTCGCTGAAGAGCTGGCACCAGATCTCCTCGCAGGTGAAGAGCGGGCGCAGGTAGCGCTGCTGCATCTCCTGCGTGCCGAAGGCGAGGATCGTCGGCGCGGCCATGCCCAGCCCGATGCTGTTGCGGCCGAGGTCGGGCTCGGGGGCGCCGGCGGCGGAGAGCATCGCGTCGACCTCGACCTGCCGGCCGCGCGGGAGCCCGAGACCGCCGAGCCCCTCGGGGAAGTGCACCCACGCCAGCCCGGCGTCGAAGCGCGCGCCGAGGAAGGTCGTGGTGTCGGTCGTGCCCGGGTCGTGCGCGGCGAGGAGCTCCTCGACGCGCTGCTGCAGATCAGGCACGGGCGCTCCTGCGACGGATCTCGTGACGGGCCAGGGCGTTCTTGTGGACCTCGTCGGGCCCGTCGGCGAAGCGCAGCGTGCGCACCTGGGCGAACCACTCGGCGACGGGGAAGTCCTGGCTCAGCCCGCCGGCGCCGTGCACCTGGACCGCCTTGTCGACGATCCACTCGACGGTGCTGGGCGCGGCGATCTTGATCGCCTGGATCTCGGTGTGCGCGCCCTTGTTGCCCACGGTGTCCATGAGCCACGCGGCCTTGAGCGTGAGCAGGCGCAGCTGCTCGATGCGCACCCGGGACTCGGCGATCCACTCGCGGATGACGCCCTGGTCGGAGAGCGGCTTGCCGAAGGCGACCCGCTCGGCGGCGCGGTCGATCATCAGCTCCAGCGAGCGCTCGGCGATGCCGATGAGGCGCATGCAGTGGTGGATGCGGCCGGGGCCGAGGCGGGCCTGCGCGATGGCGAAGCCCTCGCCCTCGCCGCCGATGAGGTTGCTCGCCGGCACGCGCACCTCGGCGAAGTCGATCTCGGCGTGGCCGCCGTGGTCGCGGTCGTCGTAGCCGAAGACCTTCATGCCACGCCGGACGTCGACCCCGGGGGTGTCGCGCGGGACGAGGATCATCGACTGCTGGCGGTGCCGGTCGGCATCCGGGTCGGTCTTGCCCATGAGGATGAAGACCTTGGCGTCGGGGTTCATCGCGCCGGAGATGTACCACTTGCGCCCGGTGATGACGTACTCGTCGCCGTCGCGCACGATCGAGGTCTCGACGTTCGTCGCGTCCGAGCTGGCGACCCGCGGCTCGGTCATCGCGAAGGCGGAGCGGATCTGCCCGTCGAGCAGCGGGCGCAGCCACTGCTCCTTCTGCTCGTCGGTGCCGAACATGTGCAGCACCTCCATGTTGCCCGTGTCGGGCGCGGCGCAGTTCGTCGCGACCGGCGCGATGTGCAGGCTGCGGCCGAGCACCTCGCACAGCGGGGCGTACTGGAGGTTGGTCAGTCCCGCTCCTTCCTGCCCGGGCAGGAAGAGGTTCCACAGCCCCCGGCTGCGCGCCTCATCCTTGAGCCCGTCGACGACCGGCGGGGGCGACCACCGGTCCGGGGCCGCGTCGAGCTGCTCCTGGTAGGTGGCCTCGGACGGGTAGACGTGCTCGTCCATGAAGTCGACGAGCCGCTCGCGCAGGCTCGTGGTGGTCTCGTCGAGGGCGAAGTCCACGACGGCTCCCTTCGGTCGGTCAGGCGGTGGGTGTGCTCGCGCGGGAGGGGCGCTGGCCGCTCCGGGCGATGTCGGTCCGGTCGATGTCGCGCTTGAGGATCTTGCCGGTGGCCCCCTTCGGGAGCTCCTCGACGAGCTGGTAGATGCGCGGCACCTTGTAGGCGGCGAGCCGCTCCTCGAGCCAGGCCCGCAGCTCGGCGGGGTCGAGGGTCGTGCCGTCCTGCGGGGAGATGACGGCGGCGAGCTCCTCGCCGAGCCGCTCGTCGGGCACCCCGATGACGGTGGCCTCGCGGATGCCGGGGTGGCCGTAGAGGACCTCCTCGACCTCGCGGGGGTAGACGTTGTAGCCGCCGCGGATGACGAGGTCCTTCTTGCGGTCGACGATCCACAGGTCGCCGTCCTCGTCCATCCGGCCGATGTCGCCGGTGAGGAACCACTCGCCCGAGCGCACCTCGTCGGTCGCCTCGGGCCGGCCCCAGTACTCGCGCATGACGACCGGGCCGCTGATGGCGACCTCACCGGTCTCTCCGGGCGGCAGCGGGCGACGGTCGTCGTCGAGGACCGCGAGCGCGCACCCGGGCAGGGCCCGGCCGACGCTCATCTCCTTGCGCGGGTGCTCGGCCCGGTTGAAGGTGGCCGCGCCCGTCGTCTCGCTCAGCCCGTAGCCGTCGAGGACCATCGCGCCGAAGCGGTCGCGGAAGGCCTTGGCGACCTCGAGCGGCAGGGCGGCGCCGCCGGAGCAGGCCAGGCGCAGGTCGGCGAGGTCGTCCGCGGTGACGTCGGTGTCGGCGTGGAGCATCGCGTTCCACATCGTCGGCACCCCGGCCACCCCGGTGAGGCGCTGGTCGGCGGCCATCCGCAGCAGGGCCCTCGGCTCGAAGGGGCGCAGCAGCGACAGGCTGCCGCCGGCGGTCCACGTCGTGAACATCACCGCGGCCTGGCCGAAGACGTGGAAGAGCGGCAGCGCCGTGCCCATCCGGTCATCGGCCGTGAGGTCGAGCGCCTCCGCGAGGGCGGCGCCGCACGACAGGAGGTTGCCGTGGGTGAGGACCGCGCCCTTCGGCGTGCCCGTCGTGCCCGAGGTGTAGAGCAGGACCGCAGCGTCGTCGACGCCGGCGGCGGCCGGGTCGATCGCCGGACCCTCGGCCGGGACGGCACCGGGCTCGAGGACCCACAGCGGGATGTCGTTGTCGGCGGCGGTGCGGGTCACGGCCTCGGCGCCCTCGTGCCAGCCGAGGGCGTAGGTGCACCCGGCGTCGCGCACGAAGTGCTCGAGCTCGCGCGGCGTGCACAGCGGGTTGACCGTCACCGCGGTCGCGCCGAGCGCGAGGAGCGCGTGGTAGGTGAGGACGAACTCGGCGCTCGTCGGCACGACGACGAGCACCCGGTCACCGGGGCGGACCCCGCGACGGGCGAGCTCGGCAGCCGCGCCGCGGACCCCTTCGCGCAGCTGGGCGAAGGTCCACGACCGATCGCCCTCGCGCAGCGCGACGGCGTCGGGGCGCTCCTGCGCCCCGGCCCACACGAGCGAGGCGGCGTTCTGCGTGCTCATCGGCCCTCCAGGGTGCGGTTGTAGCGCTGCATGCCACGGATCCAGCGGTCGTGGTCGTCGACCTTGCGCCGCTGGTACTCGGCGACCTCCGCGTGCGGGAGGACGAAGAAGGTCTCGTCCGCGAGCGCGGCGACGACGGCGTCGGCGACGACGAGCGGGTCGAGCACGTCGCCGGCGCCGGTGACGGCCGCGGCGGCGAGGGCTCCCCCGTCACCGGCGTCGGGCGACATGCCGGTGCGCAGCATCTCGGTGTCGACGCCCATCGGGCACAGGCAGCTGACGTGCACGCCCTGGTCGCCGTACGTGATGGCGAGCCACTCGGCGAAGGCGACGGCGCCGTGCTTGCTCACGGAGTAGGTCGCCGACCCGAGCTGGGTGAGCAGGCCCGCGGCCGAGGCGGTGCTGACGAAGCAGCCCTGCCCGCGCTCGACCCACCCGGGCATGAGCTGGCGGGCGGCGCGCACGTGGGCGCGGACGTTGACGTCGAGGGCGAGGTCCCACTGCGCCTCGGTGGCCGACAGGCCGGAGCCGTCGCCGACCCCGGCGTTCGCCGCGTAGATGTCGACGGGCCCGTGGGCCTCCTCGGCGGCGGCGATGCTCGCCGCGATGTCGTCCTCGGACGAGGCGTCGCCGGCGACGGCGACCACCTGCTCGTGACCGAGGTCGCGCAGGCGCTGCGCGCTCGCCTCGAGACGGCTCGCGTCGAGGTCGGTGATGGTGACGGCGGCTCCCCCTTCGAGGAGGCGCTGCGCGAGGGCGGCACCGATGCCGCCCGCGGCGCCGGTGACGACGGCGCTCGTGCCGGAGATGTCCATGACGTCCTCTCCCCTCAGTCGCAGGGTCCGCCGGCGACGTAGAGCACCTGACCGGTCGTGAAGCCGGCGCCCTCGCTGACGAAGAAGGAGGCGGCGTGGGCGATGTCCTCGGGACGGCCGGTGCGGGCCACGGCGGCCTGCGAGGCCGCCGCCTTCTTGAGGTCCTCGAAGTCCATGCCGATGCGCGCCGCGGTCTCGGCGGTCATCTCGGTCTCGATGAAGCCGGGGGCGATCGCGTTGGCGGTGACGCCGAACTTGCCGAGCTCGATGGCGAGGGTCTTGGTGAAGCCCTGCAGACCCGCCTTCGCCGCGGAGTAGTTGACCTGGCCGCGGTTGCCCTGGGCGGAGGTCGAGGAGAGGTTGACGACGCGGCCGAACTTCGCCTGGGTCATGTAGCCCTGGCAGGCCTTGGTCATGAGGAAGGCGCCGCGCAGGTGGACCGCCATGACGGAGTCCCAGTCGGAGAGCTCCATCTTGAAGATGAGGTTGTCGCGGATGATGCCCGCGTTGTTGACGAGCACCGTCGGGGCGCCGAGCTCCTCGGCGACGCGGCGCACGGCGACCTCGACCTGCTCGGGGTCGCTGACGTCGGCACCGACGGCCAGCGCCCGTCCCCCGTCGGCCTCGATCTGCTCGACGACGCCCTGGCAGGCGGACTCGTCGAGGTCGAGGACGGCGACGGCCAGGCCGTCGGAGGCCAGACGGCGGGCGATGCCGGCGCCGATCCCTCGCGCCGCACCGGTGACGACGGCGACGCGCTGCTGCGGGGTGGTCATACGAGCTCCTTCGATCGACGACTGCTGCTCTCGCACCATACTTGAACCCGTCTTCATGTTCAATTACGTTGGCGTCATCACCCATCGGCATCTCGACCCCCTCAAGGAGCACCCATGACCGACATCGCCCAGCGCCGCCCGACGTCCGTGCAGGACCTCAAGGACCTCCTCGGCGTCACCCTCGGCCCGACCCAGTGGCACACGGTCGACCAGGCGAAGATCGACGCCTTCGCCGAGCTCACCGGCGACCACCAGTGGATCCACGTGGACCCCGAGCGCGCGGCCGACAGCCCCTTCGGCTCGACGATCGCGCACGGGCTCTACAGCCTGTCGCGCACCCCGGCCTTCCTCGAGGAGCTCATGGCCTTCGACGGCTTCGCGCACAGCCTCAACTACGGCTACGACCGGGTGCGCTTCATCCACCCGCTGCCCGTCGGCTCGCGGATCCGGCTGCACGCCGAGCTGACGAAGGTGGAGGAGACCAAGCCCGGTCAGGTCAACGTCGTGACGACGCTGACCGTCGAGGCCGAGGGCATCGACAAGCCGATCCTCGTCGCGGAGTCGATCGGTCGCTTCAGCGCCTGACCCCGACGGCCCCGCTCGTCGGGGCCGGCCAGGGCAGCTCCTCGTGGGCCCTCACCGCGTCGTCGATCCTGGCGGCGAGGGTGGGGGCCCACGAGCACGCCCGGCGGGTCGTCAGGTCGACGTGGGCCTCGAGCATCTCGAGGACGTTGACCACCCGTCCGGTCGTGCGGTCGACGACGAAGGACATCGCGTGGAGCACCTTGTCGCCGCGGGCGACCCAGCGCAGGTGCACGCTCACCTCGTCGCCGACGTGGACCTCGTCGAGGTAGCGGATGTGCTGCTCGACGCTGAAGACGCTCTGGCCCGTGGAGGTCCGGTAGTCGTCGTCGAGCCCGATGGCGGTGAGCGCCGCGTGGGCGCCGCGCATGTGCAGGTCGTAGAAGCGGCGCACGTTGACGTGGCCGTTGCCGTCCTGCCACTCCGGGGGCGCGACCTCGACGAGGGCGGCCGGCAGGGCGAGGACGTCCTCGACGGCGGGGCGGGCGACGACGCTCATGGCCGCAGGAGGACCTTGCCGACGACCTGGCGCGTCTCGAGCGAGCGCAGCGCGGCGGAGGCGTCGTCGAGCGGGTGGGTCGAGCCGACGAGGGGGGCGAGGGCGCCGCTGCGCAGGTGCGGGAGCATCGCCTCCCACTCCGTCGCGACGTGGCCGGGACGGGCCAGGGCGTAGGCGCCCCACCCGACGCCGACGGTGTCGACGTTGTTGAGCAGCAGGCGGTTGACCTTGACGGTGGGGATCTCGCCGGCGGTGAAGCCGATGACGAGCAGCCGACCCTGCTCGCGCAGCACCCGCAGCGAGTCGGTGAAGCGGTCGCCGCCCACCGGGTCGACGACGACGTCGACGGTGCGGCCGACCGCCTCGCGGAAGCCGTCGGCGAGGACGACCTCGTCGGCGCCGGCGCGAGTCGCGACCTCGCCCTTCTCGGGGGTGGAGACGACGGCGACGACGCGGCCGGCCCCGAAGGCCTTGGCGACCTGGATCGCCGCGGTGCCGATACCTCCAGCGGCGCCGTGGACGAGCACGCTCTCCCCCTTCGCCAGGCGTCCGCGCTCGACGAGCGCGAAGTAGGCCGTGCAGTAGTTGAAGAGGAAGGCCGCCCCGGCGTCGAGCCCGACCTCGTCGGGCAGGACGAAGGTGAGGTCGGGGCGGGCGAGCACCTCCTGCGCGAAGCCACCGAGCAGGGTGAGCGCGGCGACCCGGTCGCCCTCGCGCAGCCCGCTGCCCTCGGGGGCGGAGATCACCGTGCCGGAGACCTCTGCCCCGGGGACGAAGGGGAGGTCGGGCTTGACCTGGTAGAGACCTCGGGTCTGGAGCAGCTCGGGGAAGGCGACGCCGGCCGCGTGGACGCGGATGCGCACCATCGACTCGTCGTGCGGCTCGGGCAGCTCGACGACCTCGATCGCGTCGGGGCCCTCGAGGGTGGAGATGTGGATTGCGCGCATGGGGTGTCCTGTCGTCGGTCGGTCGGGCGGGTGTCAGACGGCGAGCAGCAGCTTGCCGGTGTTGACCCCGTCGAAGAGGCCGAGGAGGGCCTGCGGGAAGCCGGCCACTCCCCCGTCGAGGGTGGTCTCCGTCGCGACGAGCCGACCCTCGCGGATGAGCTCGGAGATCGCGGCGACGCCCTCGGGGTAGCGCTCGAGGTAGTCCATGACGAGGAAGCCCTGCATCGTCGCGCGGAAGACGAGCAGCGACATGTAGCGCCGCGGGCCCTCGGGCAGGCGCTCCTCGTTGTACGTCGAGATCGCGCCGCAGATCGCGATCCGGGCGCCGCGGGCGAGGTTGGCCAGGGCGGCGTCGAGCAGCTCGCCGCCGACGTTGTCGAAGTAGACGTCGACCCCGTCCGGGGCGGCGCGGCGCACCTGGCGCAGCAGGTCGCCGTCGCGACGGTCGATGACCTCGTGCAGGCCGAGCTCGCGCAGCCAGGCGACCTTGTCCGGTCCGCCGGCGACACCGATGACGCGGCACCCCTTCGCCAGGGCGAGCTGGGCGACGACGCTGCCGACCGCCCCCGCGGCGGCCGAGACGAGGACGGTCTCGCCGGGCTGGGCCCGGCCGACGTCCTCGAGCCCGAAGTAGGCAGTCATGCCCGGCATGCCGAGCGCGCCGAGCCAGGTGGCGAGCGGCGCGACGTCGAGGTCGACCTTCGTCACCCCGCGGCCGTCGGAGAGCGCGTGCTCGCGCACGCCGAAGGTGCCCGTCACCGTGTCGCCGACGGCGAAGTCCTCGTGCTGGCTGGCGACGACCGTGCCCCCGGCGAAGGCCCGCATGACCTCGCCGATGCCGACGGGCGGGATGTAGGAGCGCACGTCGTTGAGCCAGCCGCGCATCGCCGGGTCGAGCGAGATGAGCTCGAGACGCACGACGAGCTCGCCGGGGCCGGGGTCGGGGACCTCGGTGGTCGCGATCTCCCACGTGCTGTCGTCGGGCCGCCCGGCGGGGCGCTGGGCGAGGCGGACCTCCTGCGAGGACCAGGTCATGTCGGCTCCTGCGATGCGTCGGACGGGCGCCGGACGGCGGCCCGCGCTCACCCTCGCAGAATCTGAACCCGAGTTCAACTGATCCTTGAACCCCGATTCAGGTTGAGTTACGGTCCCCGTGACCGGCGCGCACGCGCACCTGCCCAGCCCCAAGGACGCCCATGGACCTCTCCTCGCTCTTTTCCCTCGACGGTCGTGTCGCCCTCGTCACCGGCGGCTCGCGCGGCATCGGCCTGATGATCACCCAGGGCCTGCTCTCGCAGGGTGCGACCGTCTACATCACCGCACGCAAGGCCGAGGCGGCGCAGGCCGCCGCGCAGGAGCTGAGCGCCGAGCACGGCGACGGCCGGTGCGTCGCGCTGCCCGCCGACGTCTCGACGACGGAGGGCATCGCCGGTCTGCTCGCGCAGCTGCGCGAGCACGAGGACCACCTCGACGTCCTCGTCAACAACGCCGGGGCGGCCTGGGCCGAGCCCTTCGACGAGTTCCCCGAGAGCGGCTGGGACAAGGTCATGGACCTCAACGTCCGCACGCCCTTCTTCCTCACCCAGGCGGCCAAGGACCTGCTCCTCGCCGGGCACGCCCGCGGCCATCTCGCGAAGGTCGTCAACATCGCCTCGATCGACGGCCAGTCGCTCAACCCGCTCGAGACGTACTCGTACCACGCGAGCAAGGCGGGGCTGATCCACCTCACCCGCCGGATGGCCGTGCGCCTGGCCCCCGAGGGCATCGTCGTCAGCGCCATCGCGCCCGGCGCCTTCGCGTCCTCGATGAACAAGGAGGCGCGCGACCACGGCGACGAGGTCGCCGGCCAGATCCCCTCGGGCCGCATCGGGCGCCCCGAGGACATGGCCGCCGCCGCGGTCTACCTCGCCTCCGACGCCGGCGACTACGTCGTCGGCGAGACCCTCACCGTCGACGGCGGCGTGACGATCAACCGCTGACGACGAGACGAAGGGGGGTCCGCCGGCTCGGTGGACCCCCTTCGCGCGTCCCGATGTCCGCTCAGCAAGACAAACCCCGGCTCCGCAAGGGTTTCTTTCTCATGCTGACCCGGGGTTTATCGGGTGACCCGAGAAACATGGGGCAGGTGAGGTCTGAGTGGGGCTCGAGGTCTGCGGACGACGACGAAGGGGGGGCCGCCGGCTCACCCAGACCCCCTTCGCGCGTCTGCGTGACCGCTCAGCAAGAGAAACCCCGGCTCCGCACGAGTTTCTTACTCGTGCAGACCCGGGGTTTATCGGGTGACCCGAGAAACTCGGGACAGGTGAGGTCTCAGTCGGCGCGCAGCTCGGGGGAGGTGAGGCCGAGGGCGTTGGTCCACAGGCGGGTGGCGGTCTCGACGAGGTCGTCGACCCGCTCCTCGTCGTCGATGACGAAGACGTCGTAGGCGAGGCGGGCGATCATGCCCGAGAGGGCCTTGGCCGCCATCTCCGGGTCGACCTGGCGGTCGGCGAGGCCGCGGGCCTGGAGGTCGGAGATGGCGCGGGCGTTGCGGGTGACGAAGGCCGCGGACCGGGCCCGGCGCATCTCGCGGAAGCGGGGGTCGACGGCCGAGACCTGCTGGAGCAGCTGGTTGAGCCGGGCGTTGCGGCGGTAGGCCTCGAAGTAGGCGCGGTTGCTCGCCCCGATGATCGCGACCGGGTCGTCGCTCGTCTCGATCCGTCCGGTGCCCGGGTGGAGCATGTCGCTCTGCGCCTCGTGCAGGACCGCCGCGAAGACCTCGTCCTTGCTGTCGAACCACGTGTAGAAGCTGCCGATCGAGCACTTCGCCTCGGCGACGATGTCGACGAGGCGCGAGTCGACGTAGCCGTCGCGCTCGAAGACCGTGCGCGCCGCCCGCACGAGGTTGTCGCGGGTGCGCTGCCCACGCGCGGTCTGCGGCTGGGTGCCCAGGCGCTGCGGGTCGACGAGGTCGGGCACCTCGGTGCCGGTGTCGCTGTCGCCGGGCATGGCGACCACCCTAGTGCTCCTCGTCGAGCACGAGGTGGGCGTAGCTCACGAGCTCGTCGACCGTCTGGGCGGGGATCGCCCCGGCCGCGGTGAGGTTGCGCGGGTCGTCCTGCTGACGGCGGCGCACCCCCTCGAGGATGATCGCGAGCTTCCACAGCCCGAGCCCGTGCCAGAAGGTCACCGCGCCCACGTCGCGCCCGCTGCGCGCCGCGTAGTGCTCGACGAGCTCGTCGCGGGTGGCGAAGCCCGGCACCGTCGAGGCGTCGAAGCGCATCGTCGGCGGGTCGCCGGGCATCGGCCAGTAGGCGAGCAGGGTGCCGAGGTCGGCGAGCGGGTCGCCGAGCGTGCACAGCTCCCAGTCGAGGATCGCGCGGACCGCGGCGTCCCGCGGGTCGATGATGACGTTGCGCAGGTGGCTGTCGCCGTGGACGAGCGCCACCTCGCCCGGGCCGGGGTCGCGCTCGACCAGCCGCTGCGTGAGCGACTCGAGCTCGGGCAGCTCGCGGGTGCGCGAGAGCTCCCACTGCTGCGACCAGCGGCGCAGCTGGCGCGCGCCGTACGGCTTGTGGCTGGCCAGGTCGGCCAGGCCGACGGCCTCGAGGTCGACCTCGTGGATGCTCACGAGGGTCTCGACGAGGCTGAGACCGACCCGGTGACGCGCCTGCGGCGAGAGCAGCTCGGCGTCGGAGCGGTCGTCGAGGACCGCCCCGTCGACGAAGGACACGGCGAGCACCGGCACGTCGGCGACCGCGGGGTCCTCGCACAGCCCGTGCACGACGGGCACGGGCACGTCGGTGCCCTGCAGCGCCGAGAGGATCCGGTGCTCACGGGCCACGTCGTGCGCCGACGCGAGCAGCTCGCCGAGGGGCGGGCGCCGCAGGACGACCCGCTCCCCCGTCGCGTCGGTGACGAGGAAGGTGAGGTTGGACTGGCCGAGACCGACCCGCGCCACCTCCAGCGGCGGGGTCACCCCCGCCCGCTCCTGCAGCCACCGCCCGACGGCCTCGGCGTCGAGACCCTCGACCTCGGCGTGCTCGCTCATCGCGTCCCTCTCGTCCTGCGCCTCAGCGCTTCCGACCCCACTCGGGGCTGCGCCGGCGGTACTCGCGCCGCGCGATGGTCATCTTGTGCACCTCGTCCGGCCCGTCGGCCAGACGCAGCGTACGCATGTGGGCGTACCACATGGCCAGCGGGAAGTCGTCGCTCACGCCACCGCCGCCGTGCACCTGGATCGCCCGGTCGAGGACCTTGAGGGCGACGTTGGGGGCGGCGACCTTGATCGCGGCGATCTCGGTGCGGGCCTGCTGGTTGCCCACGGTGTCCATGAGGTAGGCCGTCTTGAGCGTCAGCAGACGGACCATCTCGATGTCGATGCGCGACTCGGCGACCCAGTCCTGGACGTTGCCGCGGTCGGCGACCGGCTGGCCGAAGGTGACCCGCGACTGGGCCCGGTCGATCATCATGTCGAGCGCGCGCTCGGCGACGCCGATGGCGCGCATGCAGTGGTGGATCCGGCCGGGGCCGAGGCGGGCCTGGCTGATCATGAAGCCGTCGCCCTCGCCGGCGAGCAGCGCCTCGCGGGGCACGCGGACATCCTCGAAGACGACCTCGGCGTGGCCCTCGCGGTCCATGTAGCCGAAGACGGGCAGCCCGCGCACGACGCGCACGCCCGGGGTGTCGAGCGGGACGACCATCATCGACTGCTGGCGGTGGGTCGGGGCGTCCGGGTCGGTCTTGCCCATGACGATGAGCACCTTGCAGTTCTTGTGCAGGGCGTTCGAGGTCCACCACTTGCGGCCGTTGATGACGTACTCGTCGCCGTCGCGGACCATCGAGGTCTCGATGTTCGTCGCGTCCGAGCTCGCGACGGCCGGCTCGGTCATCGCGAAGGCGGAGGCGATCTTGCCGTCGAGGAGCGGGCGCAGCCAGCGCTCCTTGTGCTCGTCGGTGCCGAAGAGCGTGAGCACCTCCATGTTGCCCGTGTCGGGCGCGTTGCAGTTGATCGCCTCGGGCGCGATCTCGAGGCTGCGGCCGGTGATCTCGGCGAGGTGGGCGTACTCGAGGTTGGTCAGGCCCGGGCCCCACTCGGGGTGGGGGTGGAAGAGGTTCCACAGTCCCCGGCTGCGCGCCTCGGCCTTGAGGTCCTCGAGGACCTGCGGGTGGTGGTTGGCGTCGCCGGACGCGGCCATCTGCTCGCGGTAGACCGGCTCGGCCGGGTAGACGTGCTCGTCCATGAAGGCGAGCAGCTTGTCGCGGTACTCCTGGCCGCGCTCGCTGAGTTCGAACATCGTGACCGTCCTTGGGTGTGGTGGGTCGAAGGGGTGTCGCGTGGTCAGGGGGTCGCCGGGACGGGCAGCCCGAGGCTGCGCCGGACCTGCGGGGCGGAGAGCGCGGCGTCGCGGTGGTGGACGCCGAGGACTCCGAGGCGGGCCGCGCCGGCGAGGTTGTGCTCGAGGTCGTCGACGAGCACGCACTCCTCGGGTGCGACGCCGAGCCGCTCGCAGGCGATGGTGTAGATCCGCCGCGAGGGCTTGCGCACGCCGACCCGTCCGGAGATCACGGCGACGTCGAAGAGCTCGTCGAGGTCGACGCGGTCGTAGCAGCCGCTGCCCAGCGAGTTCGACACGAGCGCGACGGGGATGCCGGCGGCCCGGACCTCGCGGACGAGGTCGATCATCGCGGTGTCGAGCTCCATGTGGGCGTCGAGGGTGGCGAGCAGGCTGCGGTCGGGCAGGTGCCCGCCGGCGCGCACGACCGCAGCGCCGAGCGCCTCCTCGAAGCCGGCGTCGTCGAGCCGACCCTCCTCGTGCTCGACGAGCGCGCTGCGCGCCTGCTCGTCCTGCGTGAGCAGGCGCAGGGCCTCCCCCTCCGCCAGCCCGCACTCCTGGCTGAGCGCGGCGAAGGCGTCGAGGACGGGGCTGGTGAGCACGCCGCCGAAGTCGACGAGCAGGGCGGTGCGGGTCACGCCCTCGTCGAGGACGCCTGGGGTGGTCGCGGCGCTCGTCATCGTGTCTCCTTCGCGGTGAGGTGACTCAAGGTATACTTGAACTCTGATTCAGATTCAACTGCGGGAGGTGCGGTGAGCGTCGAGCCCTCGACGTCGGTGCCGGCGCGCCGTGACGGCCTGGCGACGGCCCTCGCCGTGCTCTTCGGCGTCACCGGTCTGGGCAGCGCGGCCGTCGCCGTCGTCCTGCCGGTCCTCGCCGCGGACCTCGACCTCACCCCGGGCCGGGCGACCCTCGTCGTCAGCTGCTACTCCCTCGCCCTCGCCGTCGGCAGCGCCGTGTACGGCCGGCTCGGCGACATCCTCGGCATCCGCGGGCCGCTCGTCGTCGGCCTCGCGATCATGGTCACCGCCGCGTGCGCCGGGGCCCTCACCGACTCGCTGCCCGCCCTCGTCGCGGCCCGGGCGCTGCAGGGCCTGGGCGCCGCCGCGGTCCCGGCGCTGACCCTCGCCGCGGTCCAGGCAGTCTTCGAGGGGGACTCGCGGGCCCGGGCGATGGCGACCTACGCGGCGGTCGGTGCGACGGTCAACGCGCTCGGACCGGTCGTCGGCGCGATGCTCGTCGAGCCGCTCGGCTGGCGGCCGGTCGTCGCGATCCCCGTCGCCACCCTCCTCCTGCTCCCCGTCGTCTGGCGCGACCTGCCGACCCGCCGCCAGCCCGGCGCCACCCTCGACGCCGTGGGGGCCGCGCTCGTCGCCGTCGCCGCCGTCGGGGCCGTGCTCGCGCTCCAGGCCGCGACGCTCGGCGTCGTCGTCGCCCTCGTCGGCCTGGTCTGCCTCGTCGTCGCCCTGCCGGTCGTCGTCCTGCGCTCGCGGCGGCGCCCGGACGGCATCGTCCCGGCCGTGATGATCGCCGACCCCGCGTCCCGGCGCAGCCTCATCACCGCGATCAGCCTGTCGTCGGCGTGGTTCGGGATGCTCGTCGCGGTCCCGACGACGCTCGTCGGCGAGGGGTGGTCCGGCGTCTCCGTCGGACTGCTCCTCGTGCCGTGCGCGGCGGCCGGCCTCGTCGCCCCGCGGATCACCGGGCCGGCGCTCGTGCGTCTCGGCCCGGCGCGGGGCCAGCTCGTCGCGACCCTCGGCACCGCCCTCGCGCTGCTCCTCGCCACGCTCGGCGTCGGCCTCGTCTCCCCCGCCCCGCTCGTCGCCGCGACCGTCGTGCTCATCGTCTCCTTCGGCCTGGGCCAGCCCGCGATGACGACGCTCGTCGCCGACGCCGTCCCGCTCGCCTCGCGCGGCGGCGCCCTCGGGCTGCTCACCCTCGTCTTCCTCATGGGCGGCAGCCTCGGCGCGGCCGCCGTCGGCGGGCTCGGCGACGCGATCGGGCTCACCTGGGCCCTGCTCGTCGTCACCGTCCTGCCGCTGAGCGCCGCCCTCGCCTTCGCCACCCTGCCCACTACCCGACCCGACCGGCCCGCGGACCCGCCGCGCGCCGGCCCCTCCCCGACCCAGGAGATCTCGTGACCCAGACCGACACCGACCACGTCCTGCTCGACCTCGCCGACGGGGTCGCGACGATCACCCTCAACCGGCCCGACCGGCGCAACGCGATGTCGACGGCGATGATCGAGCGCCTCGGCGAGCTGCTCGAGCAGGCCGAGTCCGACCCCGCGGTCCGCGTCGTCGTCCTCACCGGCGCCGGGCGCGCCTTCTGCGCGGGCGGCGACGTCCAGCAGTTCGACGAGGACGGGGGCGAAGGGGGCGGCGCGAGCGAGGTCGACGAGGAGGCCGTCGCGGCGCAGATCCGCCACCAGGAGGCCACCGTCGGGCGCATCCACGCCTACGCGAAGCCCGTCATCGCCTCGCTGCCGGGCGCGGCCGCCGGCGCGGGACTGGGTCTCGCCCTGGCCGCCGACCTGCGCATCGGCACCCCGCGCACCGTCATCGCGACCGCCTTCGCCACCGTCGCGCTCTCGGGCGACTTCGGGGTCGCGTGGCTGCTCGACCGGCTCGTCGGCCCCGCGCACGCCCGCGAGCTCATGCTGCTCAACCCGCGCCTGGACGCCCAGGCCTGCTCCGACCTCGGGCTGCTCACCCAGGTCGTGCCCGAGGACGAGCTCGAGGCCGCGACGGCGCAGCTCGCCCGGCGGCTCGCCGACGGGCCGGCGCTCGCCCTCGCCCACATCCGCAGCAACCTGCGCGAGGTGCCGACCCAGAGCCTCACCGAGGCCATGCGCACCGAGGTGCGCCGGCACAAGGAGACGGGGCTGACCGCCGACCACGTCGAGGCGGCCCGCGCCTTCGTCGAGAAGCGTCCCCCCGTCTTCGGGCGCTGAGCCTCAGGCCTCGAGGGCGAGCAGGTCGCGCTTGGCCTGCTCGCCGCCGCGGTAGCGACCGGTGCCCCCGTCGGAGCGCACCACCCGGTGGCAGGGCAGGACGAGCGGCAGCGGGTTCGTCGCGCACGCCGTGCCGACGGCGCGCACCGCCCGCGGCCGGCCGACGAGGCCGGCGACCTCGCCGTAGGACGCAGTCCGGCCGTACCCGATCCGGGGCAGGGCCGAGACGACCTCGCCGCGGAAGCCGGTCGCGAGCGAGAGGTCGAGGGCGAGCTCGAAGACCTCGCGCCGCCCGTCGAGGTACTCCTCGACCTGCTGGGCGGCGATGTCGAGACGGCCCGGGCTGCGCAGCACCCGGGGACTGACCCGTGTCGCGACGTCGACGAGCACGGCCTCCTCGCCCTCGGTCGCACCGAAGCCGATCCGCACGAGCCCGCGCGCGGTGGCGGCGAGGACGAGCGGGCCGAGCCGGCTGTCGACGACGCGGTAGGCGACGTCGAGGTCGCCCGTGCGACCGGCGCGGGTGACCAGACGCGAGTGGAGACGGTCCATCGTCTCGGCGTCGACCTGAGGGGTGGTGCTCATCGGATCTCCTTGGCTCGCAGCGAGCGCAGCCCGTCGGAGGCGGCCCGTCGGGCCGCGGCCTCGGTGCCGCCGGTGAGAGAGGCGATCTGCGCGAAGGCGAGACCGCCGAGGTAGCGGTAGGTGATGACCTGGCGCTGCTTGGTCGGCAGCTCCGCGACGTGACGCCACACCCCTTCGTCCCGCGGCTCCACGGGCGGCAGCGCGATCTCGGGCAGCCGCTCGGAGGGCGCCGCCCGGCGGGCCCGGGCGCGCAGCTGGTCGAGGCACTTGCGGCGGGCGACGACGGTGAGCCAGGCCCGGGGGTCGAGGTCGTCGGGCAGGTCGGGCCAGGCCCGCAGGGCCGCGAGGAAGGTCTCGCTCCACGCGTCCTCGGCCTCGCTGCCGCCGACGATCGCGGCGCAGACGTGCAGGACGTGGGGGCCGTGCTCGCGCACGACGGCCTCGAAGGGGGTGGTCGCCATGGTCAGAAGAGTGCCCCACGCGAGGCGGGGCCCGGCTCCTCGAGCTCGAGGAGCGCCCGCTTGCGCTCGATGCCGCCCGCGTACCCGGTGAGGCTGCCGTCGCTGCCGACGACGCGGTGGCACGGGACGACGACGGAGACCGGGTTGGCCCCGACGGCCCGGCCGACGGGCTGCGCCGAGGTGCCCAGCCGGGCGGCGATCTGCCCGTAGGTCGTCCGCTCGCCGTAGCCGATCTCGCGCAGCACCGCCCAGACCCTGCGGTAGAAGTCGCCGCCGCGCAGCTCGACCGGCAGGTCGAAGTCGCGCCGCTCCCCGGCGAGGTACTCCTGCAGCTGGCGCGCCGTCTCGGCGACGAGCGGCTCGCCCGTGCGGCGCGGCCCGAAGGTCGCGACGTCGGGCAGGGTCCAGTGCCCCGGGAAGTAGATGCCGAGCAGCACGTCGTGCTCGTCCGCGGCGCCGTCGGCGACCGTGCCGACGACGACGGTCAGCTCGCCGAGACCGGTCCGGACGAGCTCGTGGCGCACCTGCCCCGTCGTGGTCATGGTG
This sequence comes from Janibacter melonis, assembly GCF_020567375.1. Lineage (GTDB taxonomy): Bacteria > Actinomycetota > Actinomycetes > Actinomycetales > Dermatophilaceae > Marihabitans > Marihabitans melonis. Next base: position 1,275,192 of record NZ_JAJBZM010000001.1, read on the forward strand.
GTGATCATGCCCCCAGGACGTCCGTCCGCCCGGATGTGTGAGATCGACCGCGCCCGGGGGCGTCGGCGGGGTCGCCGCGGCTAGCGTCGCGGCCCATGAGCATGCGCGCGTGGCAGGTCGTCCGGCACGGCACCCCGGCGGAGGCGCTGCACCTCGGCGAGGTGGCCGTGCCCGACCCCGGGCCGGGTCAGGTGCGGGTCGCGGTGCGTGCCGCGGCGGTGAACTTCGCCGACACCCTCCTGTGCTCGGGCGAGTACCAGGTGCGCCCCGAGCTGCCCTTCGTGCCGGGCCTGGAGGTGTGCGGCGTCGTCACGGCGGTGGGCGAAGGGGTGAGCACCCCCGCCGTCGGCGACCGCGTCCTCGGCATGACCGCGCTGCCGCACGGGGGCTTCGCCGACGAGGCGCTCATGGACGCGGCGACCGCGTACCCGGCCCCGGCCTCGCTCACCGACGCCCAGGCGGCAGCCTTCGTCATCAGCCATCACACCGGGTGGCTCGCGCTGCACCGGCGCGCGGCGATCCGACCCGGCGAGCACCTGCTCGTGCACGCCGCGACCGGCGGTGTCGGGTCAGCCGCGGTCCAGCTCGGGCGGGCGGCCGGCGCGCACGTCATCGGGGTCGTCGGCGGGCCGCAGAAGGCCGACCTCGCCCGGCGGGTCGGGTGCGACGTCGTCGTCGACCGGCGCAGCGAGGACGTCGCGGCCGCCGTGCTCGAGGCGACCGGCGGGCACGGCGCCGACGTCGTCTACGACCCGGTCGGCGGGCCGGCCTTCGAGGCGAGCACGCACTGCGTGGCGCTCGAGGGCAGGATCCTCGTCGTCGGCTTCGCCTCCGGCACGCGCCAGCAGGCGCGGCTGAACCACGCGCTCGTCAAGGGCTACTCGGTCCTCGGTCTGAACGTCGGTCGCTACCGCGAGGAGCTGCCCGACGTCGTGCGCTCATGCCACGCCGCGCTCGTCGAGATCGCCGACGCCGGCCACCTCGACCCGCTCGTCGGGACGGCTCACCCCTTCGCCGAGGTGCCGCAGGCGCTCGCCGCGATCGCCGGCGGCACGACGAGCGGACGCCCCGTCGTCGTGCCCTGAGCCGGGTCAGGCGCCGTAGCGCGCCCGGGAGCGCACGACCTCCTCGAGCTGCGACTGCTGGTCGACGACCGCACGCCGCACCGTCGGGTCGAGGTCGTCGCGCGCGAGGCAGGCCTGCGAGAGGGCGAGGGTCTCGGGCGTGCCGAAGCGCGAGGGGTAGGCGATCGAGGCGACCCGGGCGAGCGCGCTGTCGCCGAGGTGGCCGGCCATCGCCGGCACGTCCTCGAAGTACCGCGCGACGTAGGGCTCGACGAGGGAGCGGTCCGCCGGCCCCCAGAAGCCGGACGCGACCGCGACGAGCTCGTAGTTGCTCAGCGAGCGGTCGGTCGTCAGGGACGCCCAGGCCTGCGCCTTCGCCTCCGGGGTCGGGATCGCCGCACGCGCCGTGAGGGCACCGAGGTTGCCCGCCATCGTGCGGTCCTGCTCCTGTGCCGCCGCGACGCCGTCGGCGTCGAGCAGGCCGCGGCGGGCGAGCTGGCCGAGGACCACCCAGCGCAGGTCGGCGTCGTCCTCGAGCCCCTGCGGCAGGCCCTCGCCGTCGGCCCACGGGCGCAGCCGGCCCTCGACGTCGTCGGTGGTGCGGGCGACGAGCCGGGCCGCGTGCAGGGCGCGGCTGCTGCCCGGCTCGGCGTCGGCGAGGATGCGCTCGCCGAGAGCGGCCATGCGGGCACGGGCCGGGGCCTCCTCGGCCGGCGGCAGGTAGGAGCGCACGACCGTGCCGGTGAGGTGCATGCCCACCGAGGCGAGGACCGAGTCGTCGCTCTCGTGCGGCAGCGCGACCTCGGCGAGGTCGACGAGCAGGCGCGGGTCGACGAGGCCGAGGGCGAGCTGGTCGCGCAGCCCGACCCAGACGACCGCGCGGGTCTGCGCGTCGGTGACCGCCGGCAGCTCGCTCGTCAGGGCCGCCAGGCTGCGCTCGTCGAGCAGCCCGGTCGCCCAGGTGAGGTCGGCGGCGTTGGGCACGACGAGCGGCGCCGTCGTGTCGAGACCGGGCAGCGGGGTGGCGTCGTCGGTCGCCGTGAGCTCGACGCGCGAGGTGAGCGACCCGCCGCTCCACGTCGCGACGTCGAGGGCGTGCGGGCGCTGCGCCGGCTGCTCGGCGGGCGGCGTGCGCACGAGCTGCGCGGTGGCCCGGTCGACGGCGAGCGCGTCGACCCCGGCGGTGCTCAGCCAGGCCTGCGCCCAGTCGGCGAGCGAGCGGCCCGACGCGCGCTCCATCGCGGCGAGGAAGTCGGCGAGCTCGCCGTTGCCGAAGGCGTGGGCGCCGAGGTAGTCACGGATCCCCGCGAGGAAGGCGTCGTCGCCGATGTAGGCGATGAGCTGACGGATGACGGCGGCCCCCTTCGCGTAGGAGATGCCGTCGAAGTTCGCGAGCGCGGAGCGGGCGTCGGGGGCGGGCGACCCGGCGACCGGGTGGGTCGACGGGGAGCGCTCGGCGGCGTAGCCCCACGCCTTGCGGGTGGCGGTCGAGTCGACCCAGGCGTCCTCGAAGTCGGTCGCGGCGACGAGGCAGCGGTGCGCCATGTACTCGGCGAAGGACTCGTTGAGCCACAGGTCGTCCCACCACCGCATCGTCACGAGGTCGCCGAACCACATGTGCGCCATCTCGTGGCTGATGGTGTTCGAGCGGGTGAGGACCTCGCTGCGGCTCGCGGCGCCCCGGAAGAGGTAGGAGTCGCGGAAGACGACGCACCCCGGGTTCTCCATCGCCCCGGCGTTGAACTCGGGCGCGAAGACCTGGTCGTAGTCGTCGAAGGGGTAGCGGATGCCGAAGATCGAGTGGAAGTAGTCGAAGCTCGCGCGGGTCACCTCGAGCATCTGCGGGGCGTGCCGCTCGAGCTCGGCGCGCAGCGAGGCGCGGCCGTGCAGGCCGAGCCGGATGCCGTCGTGCTCGGCCGTGACGCTGGCGTAGGGCCCGGCGCACACGGAGACGAAGTACGTCGCGAGCGGCTGGGTGCGACGCAGGTGCCACACCCCCTCGACGAGCGTCGCCCGGCCGTTGCCGATGACGCTCCAGCCCTGCGGGGCGCGCACGGTCATCGTGTACGGAGCCTTGAGGTCGGGCTGGTCGACGCACGCGAAGACCGTCGGCGCCGCGTCGAGGAAGAGGTGTCCGTAGACGTAGTCCTGCCCGTCCGCCGGGTCGGTCGCGCGGTGCAGGCCCTCGCCGTCGTGGCTGAAGGCCATCGTCGCCTCGACCTCGACGACGTGGTCGCCGGCGGTGAGGGTCAGCGGGTAGCGGCGCTCGGCCTGGAGCGCGACGTCGAGCTCGACGCCGTCGAGCCGGATCGCGTGCAGGCTCACCGGGTCGACGTCGACGAAGGTCTGCCCGTCGCCGCTCGCCCGCAGGTGCAGCCGGGTGACCGACCCGAAGTGCTCGGCCCCCTGGTCGAGGTCGAGGTCGACCTCCATGTCGGTGACCTGCAGCAGGTCGGCACGGGCTCGGGCTTCGGCGAGGGTCAGCGAGGGCACGGGCCCATCGTGTCAGGCGGGCACGGGTCAGGCGGGCGCGCGCGCCACGAGGAGGAAGAGCGGGTACTCGCGCTCGTGGCCCGGCTCCCCCTTCGTCATCGTCGTCGCGGTGCTCGTCGAGACCTCGACGAAGCCGGCCTCGCGGACCGTCGCCTCGAGCTCGGCGCGCTCGAAGCCGGTGTGACCGGCGAAGCCCTCGCCGTGGAAGCTGCCGTCCTCGCGGTCGAGGTCGGACACGGCGAGCCACCCGCCGGGCACGGTGAGCTCGCGCAGCGCGCGGAGCACGGCCGGCACGTCGCTCACGTGGTGCAGGGCCTGGAGGCTGACGACGACGTCGTAGCGCTCGTGCGGCATGGGGTCGGTGAGCAGGTCGAGCCGCACGGCGCGGACGTCACCGGTGATCTCGCCCGTCGCGACCCGCTCCTGGGTGAGCCGCGTCATGCCCTCGGAGGCGTCGGCGAGGGTGATCGAGGCGACCCGGTCGGCCAGGGCGCGGCCGAGCAGCCCGGTGCCGGCGCCGTAGTCGAGCAGCCGTTCGTCCCCGCGCAGCGGCACCGCCGTGACGACGGCCTCGGCGACCCGCTGCGCGCGGGCCACCTTGTCGGGCTGGTCCCACTGCGCGGCCTGCTCGTCGAAGTACGCGCTGTCGTAGCCCATCAGCGGATGTCGTGCCCGTAGGCCATGGCCTCGAGCCGCGCGATGCGGTCCTTCATCGGGGGGTGGGTCGCGAAGAAGCGCGAGACGTCGCCGGCGCGGAAGGGGTTGGCGATCATGAGGTGCGAGCTGCTCTGCAGCTGCGGGGTGGGCTGCAGCGGGGCCTGGGCGACGCCGGACTCGAGCTTCCGCAGCGCGGAGGCGAGTGCGAGAGGGTCGCCGGTGAGGCGCGCCCCGTCCTCGTCGGCGTCGTACTCGCGGGTGCGGGTGATCGCCATCTGGATGAGCATCGCGGCGAAGGGGGCGAGCAGCGCCATCGCGATCATCGCGATCGGGTTGGGCCGGTCCTCGTCGCTGCCGCCCCCGCCGAAGAAGAGGGCGAACTGCGCGACCGAGGAGATGACCCCGGCGAGCGCCGCGGCGACCGAGCCGGTGAGGATGTCGCGGTTGTACACGTGCATGAGCTCGTGGCCGAGGACACCGCGCAGCTCGCGCTCGTCGAGGAGGTGCAGGATCCCCTCGGTGCAGCACACGGCGGCGTTCTTGGGGTTGCGGCCGGTGGCGAAGGCGTTCGGCGCGGCCGTCGGCGAGATGTACAGGCGCGGCATCGGCTGGTTCGCGCGCTGCGAGAGCTCGGCGACGATGCGGTGCATCTCGGGGGCCTCCTGCGGCGAGACCTGCCGGGCGCGCATCGAGCGGATGGCGATCTTGTCGGAGTTCCAGTACCCGACGAAGGTCATGACGACGCCGACCATCGCGAAGAGCCAGATGAAGCGGCCGCCCCCGACGAGCCCGCCCATGAGCAGCAGCAGCGCCCAGATCACGCCGAAGAGGGCGGCGGTCTTCAGCCCGTTGTAGTGCTTGTGCATACCCGGTCAACGCCGCTCGACCGGCGGAAAGTTCCCCGGTCCCCGTCGTCAGGTCACGAGGAGGTCACGATCGCCGACCGGTGTGGTGGCCCCCCTCGTGCGCCACTACCTTCCGAGCCACGACCGGTCAGCGTGGCCCGGTCGACCCACCGAGAGGTAGATCATCGTGAGATCAGCACGACAGGCAGCCGTCACCGCGGCCGCCGCGACTGCAGCACTCGCCGTCTCGAGCTTCGCGGCCTCACCGGCCCAGGGCGCGGCGAACCCGAACAACTCCGCGAAGATGCGCCAGGCCGTCACCGTCGACGGCGTGATGCGTCATCTCCAGGCCTTCCAGGACATCGCAGACGCCAACGGCGGCAACCGCGGCGCCGGCACGTCGGGCTACGAGGCGAGCGGGCGCTACGTGGAGCAGAAGCTCCGCGCGGCCGGCTGGACCACCGAGCGCCAGTACTTCCCCTTCGTCTACGAGCAGACCCGCAGCACTAGCCTGACGGAGCTCTCGCCCGACGCCCGCACCGTCGAGAACATCCCGATGTCGTACAGCCAGCCCACCCCGGTCGGCGGCGTGACCGGTCAGCTCGCGGCTCCCTCGGTGGCCACCGGGTGCGTCGTCGGCGACTACGCCGGGGCCGACCTCACGGGCAAGATCGCGGTCGTCAGCCGCGGCGCCGGGTGCTCCTTCGCGCAGAAGGCGCAGGTCGCCAAGAGCGTCAACGCGAGCGCGATCATCATCTACAACAACACGACGGGCGCGCTCAACGGCACGCTCGGCGGGATCGACCCGACGACGGCCCCGGCGACCGGTGTCACCCAGGCCGAGGGCCAGGCGATCCTGGCGAAGATGGCGCGCGGTCCGGTGACCATGCGCTTCGTCCTCGACAAGACGATCGAGGAGCGTCAGACCTTCAACGTCATCGCCGAGACCCCGACCGGTCGCGACGACAACGTCGTCATGATGGGCGCGCACCTCGACAGCGTCGAGGACGGCCCGGGCATCAACGACAACGGCTCCGGCACGGCCGGCGTCCTCGAGACCGCCATCCAGCTCGGCAAGGTCAACAAGCTCAACAACAAGGTGCGCGTCGCCTTCTGGGGCGCGGAGGAGCTCGGGCTGCTCGGCTCGACGGAGTACGTCGCCGACCTGCAGGAGAACGACCCTGCGGAGCTGAAGAACATCGCGACGTACCTCAACTTCGACATGATCGGCTCGCCGAACTACATCATCGGCGTGTACGACGCGGACCAGTCGACCTACCCCGCGCCGGGCGTCGTGCCTCCGGGCTCGATCGAGACCGAGGACGTCCTCACCGACTACTTCGACAGCGTCAGGCAGCCGTGGGTGGACACCGAGTTCTCGGGCCGCAGCGACTACAAGGCCTTCATCGACGCGGGCATCCCCGCCTCGGGCCTCTTCACCGGTGCCGACGGCACGAAGACCCCGGCCGAGGTCGAGAAGTTCGGCGGCACGGCCGGCGTCATCTACGACCCGAACTACCACACGCCCGCCGACGACATCACCAACGTCAACCGGCGCGCGCTCGACATCATGAGCGACGCGATCGCGCACTCCGCGATCACGCTCGCCCAGTCGACGGAGAAGATCAACGGCAAGCGCAGCAACGGCAAGTCGGGCAAGCCCGCGAAGCCGGCGCCGAGCGTCCTGCCGGAGGGTCGCACCGCGGCCTGACCGCGCACGACCCAGCACGCGCGACGCCCCGGGCCAGGTGGCCCGGGGCGTCGTCGTGCGTGGGGTGGCTAGAGAAGCAGCGCGGGGGCGAGCGAGGTGACGACGACGAGCGCCGCCGCGACGAGCGCGACGACCGGCGCGGCACCGCGCCGGCCGGTGACGACCTCGACCGCGTCGTCACCGAGGTCGTCGGCGAGGTCGCTCCCTGCGCCGTCGGACCGCACGAGAGCGGTCGGCACCGGACGAAGGGCGACCGCGAGCCAGCGCAGGTAGACGGCCAGGGCGACCACGGCACCGACGACGGCCGCGCCCGCGAGCCACCAGGACCCGGCTGTGACGACGGCGTCGAGGACGACGACCTTCGCGAGCAGGCCGACGAGCGCGGGCGGCAGACCGGCGAGGGCGAGCAGCCCGGCGGCGAGGGAGAGACCGACGAGGGGGTCGCGGCGCAGCAGGCCCGTGTGGTCGACGAGACGGGTGCCCGTGGCGGCGACCGCGGCGAGGACGGCGACGACCGCGACGACGTAGACGGCGAGGTACCCCGCCGCCGGGGCGCTCCCGCCGACCGACGCGGCGGCGGCGACCCACCCGCCCTGGGTGACGCCGGACCACGCGACGAGGCGCAGGAGGTCGTCCTGGCGCCAGGCCATGACGGCGCCGAGCACGAGGCTCACCGCGGCGAGCACGCCGAGGGCCAGGCGCGGGCCGGGCAGGTCCGCCCGTCCGACCGCCTCGACGACGACGAGGATCGCGCCGAGACCACCGGTCACGGAGACCCCGGCGAGCGCGGTCGCGACAGCGGGTCCGCCACGCTCGTAGGACAGCGGCGCCCACAGGTGCACGGGCACGAGCGCGAGCTTGAAGCCGGCGGCGAGGACGAGCAGCACGCTCGCCGCCGTGAGCGCGGCGCGCTGGGGCTCGGCGAGAGCGCCGAGCGCCGTCCCGTCGGTGGTCGTGCCGTCGAGGAGCAGGGTGCCGGTGCTCACGACCCACAGACCGGCACCCAGCGCCGCGAGGGCGAAGGACAGGACCGCGGTGACGAGCAGGTCGAGCGCCGCCGAGCCGCGCGCTCGCACGGAGCGCAGGGCGAGGACGGCGACGAAGGGGAGGGTGGCGAGCTCGAGACCGACGAGCCAGCTGCCGAGGTCGCGGGCCCCGAGGGTGACGGCCGCACCGGCGGCGCCGGCGAGCACCCCGGCGACGACCGCGACGTCGTCGCTCGCGTCGTCGCTCAGGCTGTCCCTCGCCCCCCGCGCTGCCAGCAGGAGCGCGAGCGCGGCTCCGGCGGCGAGCAGGGTCACCGCCTGGAGGGTGCTCCCCGTCGGGCTGACGTCGACGAGGCACGTGCTGCCGGCAGCGCTCGCGCCCGGCGGCGGGCAGAGGCTGCGGGCGTCGTCGGTGAGCCGGCCCACGACGGCGCCCGCGACCCCGACGAGCAGACCGAGGCCAGCGACCGCGCCGAGCGGGCCGCGACGGCCGGGCAGGACGAGGTCGACGACGAGGACGAGGACGGCGGCCAGCGCCGGCCCGAGGACCGGCAGGAGGGGCAGCCAGGAGATCTCGACGCTCATCGGACCACCCCGGGCAGCGCGTCGAGGACGGGCGCGGTGAGCGAGGTGACGACGCCGGGCGCCACGCCGAGCACGACGGTGAGCGCGGCGAGGACGACGAGCACGAGCAGGTCGGCGCGCGGCACGACGACGCGCGCGCCCTCCGGGTCGCTCCCGGTCGCGCTCGCGCCGTGGCTCGCGTCGCCGAGCCACACGGCGCGCACGACGCGCACGGCGTAGGCGCCGCCGAGGGCGGCCCCCGCAGCGGCGAGGACGGCGAGCACGTCGTAGGCGGCCTGGGGCCGGTCGGTCGCGGGCTGCCACGCGGAGACGAGTGCCCCGAGCTCGCCCCAGAAGGGCGCGAGCCCCGGCAGGCCGGCACCGGCGGCGAGCCCGACGAGGAGGAGCACCCCGAGCCGGGGGTGGGTGTCGCGCAGGGCGGCCCGGTCGCACAGCAGGCCGCTCCCCCACCCCGAGCGCAGCACACCCACGACGGCGAAGAGCAGCGCAGACACGACGCCGTGGGCGAGGTTCCCGAGCACCGCGGCGACGACGCCGGTCCGGGTGCCGGTCGACAGCGCGAGGACGACGAAGCCCATGTGCGCGACGGAGGACCAGGCGACGAGCCGCTTGAGCTCGAGCTCGATGAGGCAGACGAGACCGCCCCAGAGGATGCCGACGACGCCGAGGACACCAAGCACCGGGGCGATCTGCGCGAAGCCGTCGGGCACGCTCGCCAGGGGCAGCCGGATGAGCCCGTAGGTGCCGAGCTTGAGCAGCACCGCCGCGAGCAGCATCGACCCGGCGGTCGGTGCGCTCGAGTGGGCGACGGGCAGCCAGGAGTGCAGCGGCCAGACGGGCACCTTGATCGCCAGCCCCGCGGTGAGCAGACCGGCGACGAGCAGCTGCTGGCCGCTCGTCAGCCCGCTGCCGGCCGTCGCCGCGAGCGTCTCGAGGTCGGAGGTGCCGGACAGCCGGACGAGCAGGAGCACCCCGAGCAGCAGCACGACCGAGCCGAGCCCGGTGGCGAGCACGAAGAGCCAGCCCGCCTCGCGGCGCGAGCGGGGGTCGCCGTAACGGGTGATGAGCACCCACATCGGCACGAGCACGCACTCGAGCCCGACCACGAAGAGGATCGCGTCGCGCGCGGCGAAGGTGAGCAGCGCGGCGGCCGCGGTGAGCAGCAGGCAGGCGGCGAAGGTCCCCTCGCTCGCCTCCTCGCGCTCGCTGCCGTCGCCCGCGTCCGCCGGGCGCGAGCGGTGCACGAGCGCGGCGAGCGCCGTGACGAGCAGCGTGAGCGCCATGAGCGGCCCGGAGAGCCCGTCGACCGCGAGCGCGAGGCGCAGCCCGAGGGCCGGCAGCCACGGCAGGTCGACGGCACCGCCGCCGGCCCACGCCGCGAGGAGGAGCACGAGCGAGACGAGCGAGGTGACGACGACGACCTGGGCAGACCGGCCGCGGCCCGCGCCGCCGATGAGGGCGACGGCGGCGACGACGGGCAGAGCGAGCGCCAGGGCGAGGACGAGGCTCATCCGAGCACCCCCGGCGACGCGGCGGGCTCGGTGAGGAGCACCACGAGGGTGGCCCCGAGGAGGAGCAGGAGCGCCAGCGCGACGAGCAGGGTGGCGCTGCCGGGCCGGCTGCGCCGGTGCGCGACCTCTCCGGCCCCGCCGAGCCCGGCGACGAGCCACCCGGCGCCGCGCACGTAGGTGCCGATGACGGCGTCGTCGACGAAGCGCACGAGCCGGGCGAGCGCGAGCACCGGTACGACGACCCCCGCGACGTAGACCCGGTCGGCGTGCAGACCGGCGTCGGCGAGGCGGGAGGCGCGGCCCGTGCCGTCGCCGACGGGGTCACGGTCGAGGCAGGCCCACGCGCCGGCGGCCCCGCCGAGCAGGACGAGCAGGGTGACGAGGAGGAGCAGGAGCAGCGACGCGTGCCCCGCGGGGTCGAAGGCGCCGAGCCAGATGGCGATCGCGCCCAGCGTCGTGCCGGCGGCGAGGACGACGAGGACGACGACGATCGCCGGCGGCATGACCGCCCGGGTGCGCGCCACCTCGTCGCGCCGGCCGACCGCGAGGACGACGAGCGCCCGCGCGCTGTAGGCGGCGGTGAGCACGACGGTGAGCAGGAGCGCGCCGAGGACGAGGACCGGCAGCCACGCGGGCTCGCCGGACCGTCCCGCGTCACGGGTGGAGGCGAGGGCGACGGCGACCACGTGCTCCTTGCTCACCCCGCCGACGAGCACGGGCACCCCGGCGAGGGCGGCGAGCCCGAGGGCCCACGACATGAGCGCGACGGGGTGGCGTCGCGCCGCCCCGGTCAGACGCGTCGCCGCGGTCCCGCCGGCCGTCGTCGCGAGCCAGCCGAGGGTGAGGAAGAGCAGCGCCTTGAAGAGCGCGTGGCCGTACATGTGGGCCAGGCCCGCGCCGACCGCGCCGTGGTCCTGCGGACCGGCGCCGACGAGGGCGAAGGGGGAGAGCATGATCGCGACCTGGCTCACCGTCGACCACGCGAGGAGGCGCTTGACGTCGGCCTGCAGGGCCGCGAGGAGCGCGCCGAGGACCATCGTCGCCGACACGCTGAGGCCGAGCAGGACCCGCGCGCCGGTGGCCGACGCGAGCAGCGGGGCGAGCTGGGCGAGGAGCACGGTGCCGGCGGCCACCATCGTCGCGGCGTGGATGAGGGCCGAGGCCGGGGTCGGGCCCTCCATCGCGTCGGGCAGCCAGTCCGAGAAGGGCAGCTGCGCGGCCTTGCCGAGCACGCCGACGACGACCATGAGCAGCGCCCAGGTGACGAGCGGGGCGCCGAGCAGACGCGCACCGGTGCTCTGCCAGTGCTCGGTGATGCCCGCCAGCGAGGTCGTGCCGGCGCCCGCGACGAGCAGGGCGACACCGCTGACGAGGGCGATGTCGGCGGCGCGGGTGACGAGGTAGGCCTTGTGCGCCGCCCGACGGGCGGCGGCCCGCCCGGAGTCGTGCCCGACGAGCAGGTACGAGCACCAGCCCATGACCTCCCAGCCGACGAGGCTGAGGACGAGGTCCCCGGAGAGCACGAGGAGGAGCATCGCCGCGCCGAAGAGCGTGACCGTGCTCTGGAAGGAGCGGCGTCGGGGGTCGTCGCGCAGGTACCACAGCGAGTACACCTGGACGCAGAGCGTGACGAGCAGGACGACGGCCGCGATGGTCAGCGTCGTCGCCGTGAGCGAGAGCGCGGGGTCGAAGGAGACGCTGCCGATCTCGGCGCCGGGCAGGGGGATCTCGCGTCCCGAGAGCGCGGCCCTCACCGGGCGTCCTCGTCGGCGGGACGGTCGAGGTCGACGTGGCCGCGGGCGCGGTAGGCGGCGACGAGGACGGCGAGCGCGAGGACGACCTCGGCCGCCGCGATGGTGATGACGAAGAGGGTGAGGACGTTTCCGCTCGCGGTCGTGTCCGGCCCGTGGGCGCCGGCGGTGACGAGGAGGACCCCGGCGGCGAGGAGCACGAGCTCGAGGGCGACGAGGACGAGCATCGCGTTGCGCCGGGCGAGCACCCCGTAGACCCCGACCCCGGCGAGGACGGACGCGACGACGACGGCGACCTGAGCGCTCATCGCCGACCACGCGTCGAGGTGCCGCGCTCCCGGGTGATCGCGAGCGCGGCGACGAGGGCGACGAGCAGCAGCAGCGAGAGCAGCTCGAAGGGCCACACCCACGTCCCGAAGACCTGGGCGGCGATCCCTTCGCTCGAGGCGGCCCGCGGCTCGCCCTCCTCCCACGACCGGGCGAGCGGCAGGAGGACGAGGAGGAGCAGACCGGTGGTGCCGAGCCCGGCGAGGGCGGCGACGACGCGCCGCGCGGGCGGGCCGCTGTGCTCGGCGAGGGGGCGAAGGGGTGAGCGCGTCACCATGAGCGCGAGGACGAAGAGGACGACGACGGCCCCGACGTAGACGAGGACCTGCACGAGCGCGACGAGCTCGGCACCGAGCGCGAGGTAGATGCCCGCGCCGCCGAGGAGGGCGACGACGAGCCAGAGGACGGCGCGCAGCAGCCGGGCCGAGGTGACGGCGCGGACGGCGGCGAGCACGGTGACAAGACCGAGGACGACGAGGGCGCTCTCAGCCACGTGCGCGACCTCCCCGCGCGGGCTTGCTCGCGGCGCTCACCTCGGACGCGGGCTCGGCGCCGGGGTCGAGCGGCGGCGGCGCGGGGGCGGTCTCGACCCACTGGCCGAGCCGCTCCTTCTCGTGGAGCAGGTCGCGGATGTCGCCCTCGGCGTACTCGAAGGCCGGGCTCCACAGCAGCGCGTCGAAGGGGCAGACCTCGACGCAGATGCCGCAGTACATGCACAGCGAGAAGTCGATGGCGAAGCGGTCGAGGACGTTGCGCTGACGGGCGCGACCGCCGCCGGCCGGGGCCTCGACGGTCTCCTTGTGCGAGTCGATGTAGATGCACCAGTCGGGGCACTCTCGGGCGCAGAGCATGCACGAGGTGCAGTTCTGCTCGACGAGCGCGATGACCCCGCGCGAGCGGGCCGGCAGGTCCGGCGCGACGTCGGGGTACTCGGCCGTGCGCACGGGCGCGAGCATCTGCTTGGCCGTCGTCACCATGCCGGTGACGAGGCCGGGCACGATGCTGCGGTCTCCCTTCGGGCTCATGCGGTGACCACCACCCCGACGGCCGTCACGGCGAGCTGGAGCAGGGCGAGCGGGACGAGGCGCGCCCAGGCGAGGTGCTGCAGCTGGTCCTCGCGCAGGCGCGGCCAGCTGACGCGGACCCAGATGAGCACGAAGGCGACGACGCCGGCCTTCGCGAGGACCCACAGGACGCCGAGCGCGGGCACCGCGTCGACGCCGACGCCGCGCCAGCCGCCGAGGTAGAGCACGGCGAAGAGCACGGACATGACGACGATGCCGGCGTACTCGGCGAGCATGAAGAAGGCGAAGCGCAGCCCGGAGTACTCGGTCCACGGCCCCATGACGACCTCGGAGTCGGCGATCGGGGCGTCGAAGGGGGGTCGCTGGAGCTCGGCGACCGCGGCGACGAGGAAGACGACCGCGCCGACGACCTGCCACAGCAGCCACGCCGGGTGCCACGCGAGGACGACCCCGCTCAGCGAGAGGCTGCCCGCCGCCATGGCGACGGAGGCGACGGCGAGGACGATCGGCAGCTCGTAGGAGATGAGCTGGGCGGCCGAGCGCATCGCGCCGATGAGGGCGTACTTGTTCGCCGAGGCCCAGCCGGCCATGAGCGTCCCGAGCGCGCCGACACCGGTGACGGCGAGGACGGCGAGGACCGAGCCGGGCACCTCGGCGAGCGCGCCCGCGGGGTGCATGGGGAGCAGGGCGATCGCGAGGACGTAGGGGACGAGGGCGACGGCGGGGGCGAGCCGGAAGACGCGGCGGTCGGCGGCGGCGGGGGTGATGTCCTCCTTCTGGACGAACTTCACCCCGTCGGCGACGAGCTGGGCCCAGCCGTGGAAGCCGCCGGCGTACATCGGGCCGAGCCGACCCTGCATGTGCGCCATGACCTTGTGCTCGCCGTAGCCGACGACGAGCGGCAGGACGAGGACGGCCAGCAGCGCGCCGAGGCTGCGCGCGAGCACCTCGAGCTCACTCATCCTCGCTCCCCCACTCGGGCCCGGGCACCCCGGGCGCCTGGACGCGGCGCCGCGACGGCGAGCGCGTCGAGTGGCCCTCGCCGGGCTCCTTGCCGCCGGGCCAGGGCTTCGTCGCGCGGGAGGCGAGGACGAAGGACTTGCGCAGGGGGTGCCCCTCGAAGCCGCTGGGCAGGAGCAGCGGCCGCATCCCGAGCCCGGACCCGTCGTCGAAGCCCTCGACCTCGACGCCGAACATCTCGTGGGTCTCGCGCTCGTGCCAGGCCGCGCCGGCGAAGACGCCGGTGATGCTCGGCAGCGCCGCGCCGTCCGCGACGCGGGTGCGCAGCAGGAGGGTGCGCTGGTCACGCTCGGGCGACGGTGTCGGGTCGAGCAGGTGGCACAGGACGTCGAGGCCGGGCTCCTCGGCGTCGTCGTGCTGGTCGACGGCGCTCAACCAGTCGAAGAAGACGTAGCCCTGGTCGCGGGCGTCGCCGACGGCGCGCACCCACTCCTCGAGGGCGGCGGTGAGACGCACCTCAGTCATCGCTCGCCCCGCCGGGTCGGGCCGCTGGCGGCGAGACGAGCCCGCGCTGCACCTCGGCGGCGTCGGCGAGACGGTGGCCGGCGTACTTGCGGCGCAGCCCCTGGGTGCTCAGCTCCTCGGCGGCGATCCGCTCCTGGAGCCGCATGATGCCGTGGAGCAGCGCCTCGGGGCGCGGCGGGCAGCCCGGCACGTAGACGTCGACGGGCACGATCTGGTCGACCCCCTTCGTCACCGAGTAGCTGTCCCAGTACGGCCCGCCGGAGTTGCTGCACGCGCCGAAGGAGATGACGTACTTCGGCTCGGGCATCTGGTCGTAAAGCCGGCGCACGGCCGGCGCCATCTTGTCGGTCACCGTGCCGGAGACGACCATGAGGTCGGCCTGGCGGGGGCCGGGGGCGAAGGGGATGACACCGAGCCGCATGAAGTCGTGCCGGGACATCGACGCGGCGATGAACTCGATCGCGCAGCACGCGAGCCCGAAGTTGAAGACCCACAGGCTGTACCGGCGTCCCCACGAGAGGACGACCTTCATCGGGCGGGGCGCGTGGCCCCCGACGACACCGACGCGCGGCTCGTGCTCGCGGGGGCGGGGCATGGGCAGGTCGGTCGTCATCACGCCCACCTCAGCAGACCGCGACGGGCGGCGTGGAGCAGGCCGACGAGGACGACCCCGATGAAGATGGCGACCTCGATCAGGCTCGCGACCCCGAGGTCGGTGCGCAGGACGAGCGCCCACGGGAAGAGGTAGACGGCGTCGACGGCGAAGATCACGTAGAGGTAGGCGTAGGCGAGATAGCGCACCTGCCCCTGGGTCCACCCGTCGCCGAGGGGGTCGACGCCGGACTCGTAGGTGGTGGTCTTCGCCGGCGTGGGGGCCGAGGGGGCGAGGAGACGGCGCGCTGTCCACGCCGCGACCACGAGCGCGATGCCCGCGAGCAGCGTCCCGGCGACGACGACATAGCCCTCCACCTGCCACACCCTAGTCACCGGTCCGCCGCCTCCTGGGCCGACACGTGGGGGCGCGGCGGGGACAGGAGGGCGACGGGGTGGGGACAGCCCCACCGCACGTCGGGGTGGGCCCGCCATGGTGCGAGGAGCGGTGAGGATGGGAGGTTGGAGCCTCGACGCAGGCACGACGAAGGAGCTCACGATGACGCAGCCCCACGACCACGACCAGCACGACGCGCAGCCGCAGGACCCCCGGGACCCGCACGGCCAGGCGCCCCCGCCCCCGGGTGGCGGTGACCCGCAGGGCTACCAGGGCACCGGCCAGCAGGGCTACCAGGGCGCTCCGCACCAGGGCTACCAGGGCGTGCCGCAGCAGGGCGTGCCCCAGCAGGGCGTGCCCCAGCCGTGGCAGCAGCAGCAGGTGCTCTCTCCCCAGGACCAGCGCAACTACGGGATGCTCGCCCACCTCGCCCCGGCGATCGCGATCCCGCTGTCGGCCGGCACGCTCGGCTTCGTCGCGAGCCTCGTCGTCTACCTCATGTACAAGGACCGCGGCGACTTCGTGCGGGCGCACGCCGTGAACAGCCTCAACGTCCAGATCGTCACCGCGATCGGGCTCATCCTCTCGACGCTGCTCATGGTGATCCTCATCGGGTTCATCACCTACCCGCTCATCTGCGTCGTCGCGGTCGTCATCCACGTCATCGGCGCCTCGAAGGCACGCAACGGCGAGCTGTGGAGCCCGCCGCTCACCCCCGCCTTCGTGCGCTGAGTGCCCGCTCCCTCCACACTGGGGCGATGAGCACGAGCAGCGTCGAGCGGGTCGAAGGGGTCGTCGTCCGCGGCCACGGGGTCGCCTCGGGGACCGGGGCGGCCTCCCCCTTCGCCGCGGGGACGATCGAGCTGCAGGCTCCCCATCTCGCAGCCCGCGGGGTCGACCTGTCCGGCTTCCACACCGCGACGATCAACCTCGACATCTCCCCCTTCGCGCTGCACCTCCTCGCGCCGCGGTGGACCGTCGAAGGGGTCGAGTGGACCGACGTGCACGGGGCCGAGACCTTCTCCTTCGTCGAGTGCACGGTGACCCACGAGGGGCGTGAGGTCGCCGCGCTGGTCTACCACCCGCACCCCGAGACCAAGCCGATGCACCACCAGCCCGCGACCGTCGTCGAGCTGCTCGCGCCCCTGCTGCCCGGGCTCGGGTACGGCGACAGGCTGGGCTTCGCGCCCGCTCGCGGCCAGGCCGAGCTGGTCGAGGGTCAGCCGGCGTAGGCGGTCGGTCGGACGCTGAGGGTCGGTCGGACGCCGATGGTCGGGCGGACGCCGACCGCCCCGGCCGACGGCCAGCGGCCTCGCCCCCGCCGAGGAGAACGAGCCCACATCCCGCAGACCCGGCCCGATCGGGCCCTCGCTCGAGTCCCCGTCAGTGGTCGCTCCTGCCCAGGGAGACGGACGCACCTTCCCGCCGACTTGGCCGATCGGACCCCTTCGGCACACCCTCGCTCCTGCTCGTCCCCGCCCAGGGGGACGAACGCGCCTCCCCGCCGGTCCGGCCGATCGGACCCCTTTGCCACACCCTCGCCCTTGCTCGTCCCCGCCCGGGGGGACGAACGCGCCTCCCCGCCGGTCCGGCCGGTCGAACCCTCGGACGACTCCCCGTCCGGACGCGTCCCGGCCCGGGGACGACAGGTCCCTGGCGGGTCTCACCCCGCGACCGCGCGGCGAGCGGGCGGACGGCACTCGTTCCCATCCACGGGGACCGCCCCGGCGCCTACCCGACGAGCGGCACGAGCACCGGCAGGAGCGCGACGGGCAGAACCGGCGGACGACCCGCCCTCCTCGAGCACCCCGGCCGCGGGGCCGCACCCTGCTGTGCGCCCCTGGGTCCAGACCTCCCACCCCTCCCCATCCCCCTTCTGCCCCCTCTCTCCCTGCCTCCTCTCTGCACGCCCCCCTCTCCCTGGCTCCTGTCTCTGTCTCCTCGTCGTCCTGGAGGACGTTGTCAGACCCCTCGACCATGATCGAACACATGTTCGACGAGATCGAGGGCCTCTGCGACAAGGTCGTCGCCGGGATGCAGGTGACGACGATGACCGCCGCCACCCTGGCGCCGTCTCAGGACGTCGCCATGCTGACCGCCGCTGCCGTCGCGGTCGAGCGCGTCCGGCGCTCGGCCGACGCCGCGCAGCTGGCGATCCTCGCCGAGCTCGCCCGGCGCGGGTTCGAGACCGGACCGGACGGCTCGACGCTGGAGACGCGTGCCCCGGCGGGCGAGGTGGCCGAGCTGGCGTGCGACACGATCGCCCTCGCGCTCGGCTGCAGCGATCACGACGCCCGGACGCGCAGCCGGCTGGCCGTGCGCCTCGGCGACGACCTCGACCCCCTCATCCGCCCGCTCATGGACGGTGCGGTCACCGAACGCACCCTGCGCCTCGTCGCCGACGAGACGCAGGACGCCTCCCGCGACGCGGCGGCGGCCGTCGTGGCCCATGTGCTCGCGCCGATGCGCGGCACCGACGTGCCCCGGATCGAGGCCCTCGACCGGCACGACCTCGCCCAGGCCTGCCGGCGCGTGCTGGACCGCACCGACCCCGGCTGGCGCGAGTCCCGGGCCGAGGTCAACCGGCGTGAGCGGACCGACGTGCGCACCTATCCCGGCCCGCTCGGCACCACCGAGCTCGTCGCGTGCCTCCCGAGCGAGACCGCTCACGTCCTCATGGCCGGGGTCTGCGAGATCGCTCGCGAGCGTCAGCGCAAGGACCCCGACCTGCGCGTGGGGCCCGCACGTGCGCTGGCCCTGGCCGACCTCGCCCTGCGCGGGGTCGAGGTGAGCACCCACATCACGCTCGGGCTGGCGCTCGTGCGCGGGCCGAGCGACCCGGGCGAGGCGGAGGTCGCGGGCGACGTCAAGACTGCGGGCGAGACGAGGACTGCTGGCGAGATGAGGACCGCGGGTGAGACGAGGACCGCGGGTGACGACAGGACTGCTGGCGAGACCGGGACCGCGAGTGGCGCGCGGGCCGTCAGCGCCGCGGAGGGCCGGCTGATCGACGTCGGCGCGACCGGGAAGCCCTGGGTCGGTGGCGTCGAGATCCCCCGCATCGGCTGGGTGCCGGGCTCCGTCGTCCAGCAGGTCGTCGAGCGCCTCGACAGCCGGGTCACCCGAGCCCTGCTCGACCCGGAGACCGGCACCGTGCTCGAGACCTCGACGACGGGATATGTGCCCCCGCCGTCGGTGAGGCGACTCGTCGAGCTGCGCGACACCCGGTGCCGCATGTGGGGCTGCGACCGACCGGCGGTCGCGTGCGACCTCGACCACGCGACGGCCTGGCCCGGCGGGCCGACCTGCGGCGCCAACCTGTCGGCCCTGTGCCGGCACCACCACCGCGTCAAGCACGCACCGGCGTGGAGCTACGTCTTGCACGCCGACGGGAGCGCGGAGTGGGTCTCGCCCGGTGGTACCCAGCGGCTCACCTGGCCGACCGCCCATGCACCCACGGAGACAGCCCCTTGCGAGACAGCCCCTTGCGAGACCGCCTCTCACGAGACCACGGGCGCACCTCATCCGTCGACACCCGATCCGTCCACACCGTCGCAATCGCCCGGCAGCGTCCCGACACAGACCCCGACCCCCGACGCCACCGCTGTCCAGGGCGCCGCCGTCCAGGACGCAGCCATCCCAGACACCGCCGTCATGGGTAGCACCCGCCAAGACACCGTCGACCACGGCGCCGTCGCGACCGCCCCACCCTTCTGATGCGGTGCCGTCGACCCGTGACGCGGTGCGGTCGACGCGTGGTGCAACGCCGCCGACGCGCGCGGTCAGCGGCCCGTGTAGGTCCCAGGACGTCGCTCGAGCAGGGAGTCGACCGCCTCGCGGTGGTCAGCTGTCGTGTGGGCGACCGCCTGCATCGCCGCCGCCGTCTCGAGCGACGCACGCAGCGAGACCTCGGGCGCGTCACGCAGCAGGGACTTCGCCATCCGCACGGCGGACGGAGGGTTCTTCGCAACCCGCCCGGCGAGCGCGCGGGCGACGTCGAGCAGCTCGTCGGGCTCGGCGACGGCGTTGACGAGCCCCCAGTCGAGCGCCTGCTGCGCGTCGACCCGGTCGCCGGTGAGCACCATCTCCGACGCCCGCGTCGGGCCGAGCAGACGGCTGAGCAGCCACGCACCCCCGTCGCCGGGGACGATCCCGAGCTGGACGAAGGACTCGGCGAAGAAGGCCGAGGTCGAGGCCACCCGCAGGTCGCACATGAGCGCGAGGTCGCAGCCGGCGCCGACGGCCGGGCCGTTGACGGCCGCGACCACGGGCACGTCGAGCCGCGCCATCGCCGTCGGGATGCGCTGCACCCCGCGCCGGTAGCCCTCGCGGCTCCCGCTCACCGGGCCGCCGAAGGGGGGATCGCCGCGCCGCATCGCCTTGACGTCGCCACCGCTGCTGAAGGCCGAGCCGGCGCCGGTGAGGACGACGACCCGCAGCGAGCCGTCCTGGGCGTCGTCGTTCGCCGCGTCGACCGCGGCCTCGATCGCCTCGATCATGTCGGCGCCGGTCACGGGGTTGCGCTGATCGGGCCGGTCGAGGGTCCACAGCCGCACGTGGCCGTCGTCCTCGACCCGCAGCGGGGCGGTCGTCTCGCTCATCGTCGGGCTCCTTCACTCGGGTGCGCCCATGATGCCCGCACCTCCCCCTTCGCCCTCTCCCACCCCGAAGGATGCATAACGCTGCGTTATGCATCTCATAAGGCAGACGATTCGGTGCAGAGGTGAGGTCAGACTTACCATCGAAGATGGCTCTCGGTCATCTCCGTCGGGGGCTCGACCCGGACACGTCAGGGGCAGCAGCGCCAACCATGAGCACCAAGACCGTCGAGACCAAGAGCCAGGTCATCATCCGCTTCGCCGGCGACTCCGGCGACGGGATGCAGCTGACGGGAGACCGCTTCACCGCGGACACCGCCCTGCTCGGCAACGACCTCTCGACCCTGCCGAACTTCCCCGCCGAGATCCGCGCGCCTCAGGGCACGCTCCCCGGCGTGAGCTCCTTCCAGCTCCACTTCGCCGACCACGCGGTGCTCACCCCCGGTGACGCTCCCGACGTGCTCGTCGCGATGAACCCGGCGGCGCTCAAGGCCAACCTGCGCGACGTGCCCCGCGGGGCGACGATCATCGTCGACACCGACGAGTTCTCCAAGCGCAACCTCAAGAAGGTCGGCTACGAGACCTCGCCGCTCGAGGACGACACGCTCGAGTCCTGGCACGTGCACGCCGTGCCGCTGACGAGCATCACCGTCGAGGCCCTCGCCGAGCACGACTCCCTCACCCGCAAGGAGAAGGAGCGGGCGAAGAATATGTTCGCCCTCGGCCTGCTGTCGTGGATGTACTCGCGGCCCACGAAGGGCACCGAGGACTTCCTCGCCCGCAAGTTCGGCGCGAAGCCCGACATCCTCGCGGCGAACCTCGCCGCCCTGAAGGCAGGCTGGAACTACGGCGAGACGACCGAGGACTTCGCCGTCTCCTACGAGGTCGCCCCGGCGACCGCCGCCCACGGCACCTACCGCAACATCACCGGCAACGCCGCGCTCGCGCTGGGTCTCGTCGCGGCCTCCCACCGCGCCGGCCGCCCGCTCGTCCTCGGGTCCTACCCGATCACCCCGGCGAGCGACATCCTCCACGCGCTGTCGGGCTACAAGCGCCACGGCGTGACGACGATCCAGGCCGAGGACGAGATCGCCGGAATCGGCATCGCGCTCGGCGCCTCCTTCGGCGGGGCGATCGGCGTGACGACGACCTCCGGCCCGGGCGTCGCGCTCAAGGCCGAGACCATCGGCCTGGCCGTGAGCCTGGAGCTGCCGCTCGTCGTCATCGACGTCCAGCGCGGCGGCCCGAGCACCGGCCTGCCGACGAAGACCGAGCAGTCCGACCTCCTCCAGGCGCTCTACGGGCGCAACGGCGAGTCGCCCGTGCCCGTCATCGCCCCGCAGACCCCGGCGGACTGCTTCGACGCCGCCGTCGAGGCCGTGCGCATCGCGACGACCTACCGCACGCCCGTCATGCTCCTGTCCGACGGCTACCTCGCCAACGGCTCCGAGCCGTGGCGGATCCCCGACGTCGCCGACCTGCCCGACCTCACCGTCGAGCTCGCGACCGGCCCCAACGCCACCGACGAGTCGGGCGAGGAGGTCTTCCTGCCCTACCTGCGCGACCCCGAGACCCTCGCCCGCCCGTGGGCCGTGCCCGGCACGCCCGGTCTCGAGCACCGCATCGGCGGCATCGAGAAGGCCGACGGCACGGGCAACATCAGCTACGACCCGGACAACCACGACTTCATGGTCCGCACCCGTGCGGCCAAGGTCGCCGGCGTCGCCGCGACGAGCCCCGCGCTGGAGGTCGACGACCCCAGCGGCGAGGCGAAGGTCCTCGTCCTCGGCTGGGGCTCGACCTACGGCCCCTGCGCGGCCGCGGTGCGCCAGGTCCGTGACGCGGGCACCCCCGTCGCGCACGCCCACCTGCGTCACCTCAACCCCTTCCCCGCCAACACCGGGGACGTGCTGCGCGCCTACGACCGCGTCGTCGTGCCGGAGATGAACCTCGGCCAGCTCGCGATGCTGCTGCGCGCGGAGTACCTCGTCGACGTCCGCTCCCACACCTCGGTGCGCGGGCTGCCCTTCACCACGACCGAGCTCGCAGAGGTCATCACCTCCGCGGCGAAGGAGGTCTGACCATGTCGATCGATCTCGGCATCCCCACGACGGCCCGCGGCACCGACGGCGTCCCCGCCCTCGGCGAGGACGACGCGCGCCAGACCAAGCGCGACTTCACCTCCGACCAGGAGGTGCGCTGGTGCCCCGGCTGCGGCGACTACGCGATCCTCGCGGCCGTCCAGGGCTTCCTGCCCGAGCTCGGCCTGCGCCGCGAGAACATCGTCTTCGTCTCGGGCATCGGCTGCTCCTCGCGCTTCCCGTACTACCTCGACACGTACGGCATGCACTCGATCCACGGCCGCGCGCCGGCGATCGCGACGGGTCTGGCGACGAGCCGCGAGGACCTGTCGGTGTGGGTCGTCACCGGTGACGGCGACGCGCTGTCCATCGGCGGCAACCACCTCATCCACGCGCTGCGCCGCAACGTCAACATGACGATCCTGCTCTTCAACAACAAGATCTACGGGCTGACCAAGGGTCAGTACTCCCCTACGTCGGACCCGGGCACGGTGACGAAGTCGAGCCCGATGGGCAGCCTCGACGCGCCCTTCAACCCCGTCTCGCTCGCGCTCGGCGCCGAGGCGACCTTCGTCGCGCGCACGATGGACAGCGACCGCAAGCACCTCACCTCGGTGCTCAAGGCCGCCGCGCAGCACCGTGGCACCTCGCTCGTCGAGATCTACCAGAACTGCCCGATCTTCAACGACGGCGCCTTCGAGCTCATCAAGGACCGCGACCAGCAGCAGGCGCGTCTGGTCCACCTCGTCGACGGCGAGCCCGTGACGGCCGGCGACGCCGAGGCCCGTCAGGTCCTCGTGCGCGGCGAGTCCGGCGGCGTCGAGTTCGTCCCGGAGGGCGAGATCAGCGCGAAGGGGTGGGCCGACCGCGTCGTCGTCCACGACCCCGCCGCGCCGGACCCGAGCCAGGCCTTCGCCATCAGCCGCCTCGACTCGACGGCGATGACCCACGTGCCGATGGGCATCTTCCGCGACGTCGAGCGCCCGACGTACGACGACCAGGTCCGTGCCCAGGTCTCCTCGGCCGTCGAGGTCGCCGGCGGCCCGGCGGACGACGCCGCGCTCACCGAGCTGCTCCACGGCCACGACACGTGGTCGGTCCTCGTCGACCCCTCCGTCACCGAGGCCGAGGACGGTGACCCGGAGGAGAGCTGAGGCTCCCCCTTCGGGACCACCCGACACCCCCAGGGCGACCCCCGCCGGCCCGACCGGCGGGGGTCGCCCGCCCGTTGCCGCCGGCGCACCCCGCCCACCCCCCCGGTGCGCCCGCCCTCCCCAAGTTGCGAGAGCACCCC
>NZ_JAJBZM010000002.1:0-393025 GCF_020567375.1 Janibacter melonis
CCCCCGGGCGGCCGGGTGCCCACCCCGGGGCCTCCCCCCCCCGCCCCCCCCTACCACGCGCGGCCCGCCCCCCCCCCCCCGCGCCGGCCGCAGCACGTGCTGCGGCCGGCGCCTCGAGGTGCTGCTGGGTCGTGACTAGAGGCTGATGGTGCCGCTCTGGCCGTCCTGCGGCTCGGGGTCGGCGTCGGTGCCCTGGACCTTGCCCTTGAGCAGCTGGACCGCGATCGCGACCTTGCCCGGCGACTCCCAGTACGAGGCGGTGTCGGCGGTGACCGTGAGCAGCGTGCTGTTCGGGTCCTCGGGGCCACCCTCCATCCACGCGCTGGCGGAGGAGTCCCACAGCCGCTCGAGGAGCGCGCGGTCGTCGTTGCGCGCCCCCGTGCCGGCCAGGCTCACCCAGCCCTTGTCGGAGGAGTAGGCGACGTTGACCTGCGGGTTCGCGGCGATGGCGTGCATCTTGTCGGTGTCGGCCTCGGTGATGAAGTGCACGCGGCCCGGGTCGTCGAGGTCCTGCGTGCCCATGGGCGTCGAGACGAGTCGACCCTGCGCGTCCACGTAGGTGAGGATCGCGATGTGGGTCTCTTTCATGATCTCGGCGACGATCTCGTGGGGGTCCTGCTCAGCCATGTCAGCTCCTGACGGTCGACGGGTGGATTCGTCTCGACGGTAGGCCAGGCGGAGGGGCCGACGGGGTCGGAGCAACCTGGGCTGTCCAGGGTCCGTCCGGACCGCTCAGAGCGAGCGCATGAGCCCCTCGAGCCGCTCGGAGGCCTCGCACCCGCAGCGGGCCGGGCCGGCGAAGGCGACCCGGATGTCGCGGTGGCAGCCGGGCAGCTCCTCGCGCAGGACGATCCCGCCCTCGTCGGCGAGGACCGGGCGCACCCGGGCGGCCGCGTCGAGCGAGGTGACCGACCCGGCGAGGCAGCGCAGCGACTCGCCGTGGCACGCGTCGAGGTGCGCCATCCACTCGTCCTGCCACCCGCCGAGGGGGTCGACGAGGGCGCCGGCGAGGCGGTGCGGCTCGACCGGCACCGGCCCGCCCGCCCCCGCGCCGCTCTCGACGTGCCACTCGAGGGTCACCGAGCGCGGCACGACCCGGGCGACGAGCTCGCCGGGTCGGGCGCCGAGGCGCTCGACGAGGTCGTCGGAGGGGTCGGTCACCGTCT
The DNA here is from genome assembly GCF_020567375.1 of Janibacter melonis. Lineage (GTDB taxonomy): Bacteria > Actinomycetota > Actinomycetes > Actinomycetales > Dermatophilaceae > Marihabitans > Marihabitans melonis. Next base: position 1,167 of record NZ_JAJBZM010000002.1, read on the forward strand.
CGAGGACCCCGGAGAGCCGGACCGTGCCGCGCACGCGGTCGGCAAGCGGCACCGAGGTGACGTCGGAGGCGACGGCGTGCACGAGCGGCCCCTTCGCCCCGGGCACGACCCGGTCCGCGCACTCGGGCGCGAGCCGCGCGAAGGGGAAGAGCAGGCCCCCGGTCTGCTCGACGGCGTGGCGCCACAGGCGCACCCGCCGGCCGGCGCAGCCGACCTCGACCGAGGTCGCCGTCGCGAGGACGGTCTTGGCCCGACGTGCTGCATCCATGACGCCACCCTTCGTGAAGTTAGGCGACCCTAACCTAGGGAGGTCGTCGTGCGCACCCCCTCGTCTCAGGACCGGGCGAGCGCCGCCTCGACGAGGACGCGCGCCGTCTCCTCGCCGGCGGCGATGGAGGCGGCGTCCGGCTCACGCAGCATCGACACGATCGTGCCGGCGTAGGCGATGCCGACCTGGCGCACGAGCGCAGCAGCCGCCTCTTGCGTCAGCGGCAGGTCGGCGACCGTCGCGGAGATCCGGTCGTGGAGCATCGCGCGCTCCTCGGCGAGCACCGCCTCGAGCTCGGGGCTCGGGTCGGGCACGGCGGAGGTCGTCGCGGAGAAGGCGCACCACCGCTCGCGCAGGTACTCCTCCTGGTAGGCGCGCAGCGCCGGGAAGACGGCGAGCACCCGCTCGACCGGGTCGTCGGTCGCGTCGATCGCCCGCTGCCACACGCCTGCCCACACGTCGAGCCGTCGGCGCAGCGCCGCCGCGAGGAAGCCGTGCTTGTTGCCGAAGTGGGCGTACAGGCTCGGCGGCGAGGCGCCCGCGGCGCGGCAGATGACGTCGACGGGCGTGTGCACCGAGCCGTCGACGAAGAGGACCTCGTCACCGGCGTCGAGCAGACGCTGGCGGACCGGGGTGCTTTGACGAGCCATGCCCCAAATCTATAACGTGCGTTACTGAAACGTGCGTTATCGGCCGTTCGACTGACCGGCCGCCCCGACCGAGAAGGAGAGCGATGTCGAGCCTCTACGTCGACGGCCAGTGGCAGGCCGCAGCGTCCGGAACCACCCGTGAGATCCGCTGCCCGGCCGATCAGGAGGTCGCCGCGACCGTGAGCGAAGGGGGGCCGCAGGACGCCCGGGCCGCCGTCGCCGCCGCGCGTCGGGCCTTCGACCACGGGCCGTGGCCGACCACCCCCACCCCCGAGCGGGCCGCGGTCCTCACCCGCGTCGCCGACCTCCTCGAGGCCGAGCTCGAGGAGGTCGCCCGCCTCGAGTCGCTCGACACCGGCAAGCGGCTCGTCGAGTCGCGGATCGACATGCAGGACGTCATCGGCGTCTTCCGCCACTTCGCCGCGCTGGTCCAGGGCGAGGCCGGCCGGGTCGTCGACACCGGCATGCCCGACGTCGCGTCGCGCGTCGTCCACGAGCCGGTCGGGGTCTGCGCGCTCGTCACGCCCTGGAACTTCCCCCTCCTGCAGACCTCGTGGAAGGTCGCCCCGGCCCTGGCCGCCGGCAACACCTTCGTCCTCAAGCCCAGCGAGCTCACCCCGCAGAGCGCGATCTGGCTGCTCGGCGCGCTCGAGCGGGCCGGCCTGCCCGCGGGCGTCGCCAACCTGGTCCTCGGCACGGGCGCCGAGGTCGGCTCGGTGCTCAGCGAGCACCCCGACGTCGACCTCGTGTCCTTCACCGGCGGGCTGCAGACCGGCCGCACGATCATGGCCGCCGCCGCCCCCACCGTGAAGCGGGTCGCCCTCGAGCTCGGCGGCAAGAACCCCAACGTCGTCTTCGCCGACGCCGACCTGCCCGCCGCGATCGACAACGCCCTCACCGCCGTCTTCCTCGACTCCGGTCAGGTCTGCTCGGCCGGCACCCGTCTCGTCGTCGAGGAGAGCATCCACGACGAGGTCGTCACCGAGCTCGTCCGGCGGGCGAAGGGGATCCGCCTCGGCGGACCCTTCGACGAGGACGCCGAGACCGGCCCGCTCATCAGCGAGGCGCACCGCGCGAAGGTGCACGCCTACGTCGAGGCCGCCGTCGCCGAGGGGGCACAGCTGCTCACCGGCGGCGAGATCCCCGGTGGTGACCTCGCCGGGGGCTGGTACTACCCGCCGACGATCCTCGACGGCTGCACGCAGGAGATGGGCTGCGTCCACGACGAGTCCTTCGGCCCGGTGCTCACCGTCGAGACCTTCTCCGGCGCCGACCACGACGCCGCCGAGGACGCCGCGGTCGCCATCGCCAACGACACGATCTACGGCCTCGCCGGGGCCGTGTGGACCCAGGACGCCGGCCGTGCCGAGCGGGTGGCCCGCCGGCTGCGCCACGGGACGATCTGGATCAACGACTTCCACCCCTACGTGCCCCAGGCCGAGTGGGGCGGCATGAAGCAGTCCGGTGTCGGGCGCGAGCTCGGCCGCGCCGGTCTGCACGAGTACGTCGAGACCAAGCACGTCTGGCACAACACCCGTCCCGCGAGGGCCGACTGGTTCGCCGACCGCGGCTGACCCCCCTTCGCCCCCCGCCACACACCACCCACCCACCGCACCACCGCACCACCGACGCACGACGCCACCTACCCCGCGACCTACCACGCAGTACTGGTCGTGATCACGACCAGTACTGCGTGGTAGCGGGATCACCTACGGAACGAGAGATACCTATGCGCACCCGGTACGACTACGTCATCGTCGGCGGAGGATCCGCCGGCTCCGCCCTGGCCAACCGGCTCTCCGCCGACGAGAGCACGACCGTGCTCGTCCTCGAGGCCGGCCGCTCCGACGTCCTGGCCGACCCGCTCATCCACATGCCCGCGGCGCTGATGTTCCCCGCCGGCAACCCCCTCTACGACTGGGCCTACGAGTCCGACCCCGAGCCGCACATGGACGGCCGGCGCATCCCCCACGCCCGCGGCAAGGTCCTCGGCGGCAGCTCCTCGATCAACGGCATGATCTTCCAGCGCGGCAACCCCGGCGACTACGACGCGTGGGCCCGCCACGACGGCATGGAGCAGTGGGACTTCGCCCACTGCCTGCCCTACTTCCGCCGGATGGAGACGTGCACCGAGGGCGCCGACGCGTGGCGCGGCTCCGCCGGCCCGCTCAAGCTCGAGCGCGGCCCGGCGTCGAGCCCGCTCTTCCAGGCCTTCTTCGAGGCCACCCGCGAGGCGGGCTACGCGCCGACCGACGACGTCAACGGCTACCGACAGGAGGGCTTCGCCCCCTTCGACCGCAACGTCTACCAGGGCAGCCGGATGTCGGCCTCGCGCGCCTACCTGCGCCCGATCCGCGACCGCAAGAACCTCGACATCTCCACCCTGTCGACCGCCACCGGGCTGCGCTGGGAGGGCACCCGCGTCACCGGTGTCGACTACCGCCGGATGCGCACCCAGCACAGCGTCGACGCCGGCGAGGTCATCCTGTGCGGCGGCGCCTTCGCCTCGCCGCACCTGCTCCAGGTCTCCGGCGTCGGCAACCCCGACGTCCTCTCGGCGGCCGGCGTGCAGACGCGCGTCGCGCTGCCGGGCGTCGGCGAGAACCTCCAGGACCACCTCGAGGTCTACCTCCAGCACACCTCGCTGCAGCCGGTCTCGATCGCGCCGTGGCTCAAGAAGTGGAAGGCGCCCTACATCGGCGCCGAGTGGCTCTTCCGCAACCGCGGGGTCGGGGCGAGCAACCACTTCGAAGGGGGCGGCTTCATCCGCACGAACGACGAGGTCGAGTACCCCAACCTCATGTTCCACTTCCTGCCGATCGCCGTGCGCTACGACGGCACCGCGGCGGAGGGCAAGCACGGCTACCAGGTGCACATCGGACCGATGAACTCCGACGTGCGCGGTCGGCTGCACATCACGAGCGACGACCCGTCGGTGCGCCCGTCGATCCTCTTCAACTACCTCTCGACCGAGCGCGACCGCCGCGAGTGGGTCGAGGTCGTGCGTGCCGCGCGCCACATCCTCTCCCAGCCGGCGTTCTCCCCCTTCGACGGCGGCGAGATCAGCCCCGGCCCCGGCGTGCAGAGCGACGAGGAGATCCTCGACTGGGTCCGCCGCGACGCCGAGACCGCGCTGCACCCGAGCTGCTCGGCGAAGATGGGCGTCGACGAGATGTCCGTCGTCGACCCGACGAGCATGCGCGTCCACGGCACGCAGGGGCTGCGCGTCGTCGACGCCTCGGTCTTCCCCAGCATCACCAACGGCAACATCTACGCGCCCGTGATGATGGTCGCCGAGAAGGCCGCCGACCTCATCGCCGGCAACACCCCGCTGGCCCCCCAGGACGTGCCGGTCTACCGCGCCGGCCAGGGCATGCCGCTCTACCCGCAGGGCGACCCGCGCAACGACGCCTGGGACGCCGCGGCCGAGCAGCCGAGCGCCCTGACCGCCATGGCCCGCGCGACGGAGGAGACCCGATGAGCACGACCACCACGAGCACGCCGCCAGGTCCGAGCACCACCCGCACGAAGTGGCCCGTCGTCCTCGCCGTCGGCGCCGTCACCGCCGTCGTCGCGCTATGGGCGCTCATCGCCCCCGAGCGCTCCGAGGAGGTCCTCGGCTCCGTCGTCGGGTGGACGAGCGAGTGGTTCGGGTGGTTCTACATCCTCCTGGCCACCGTCATCCTCGTCTTCGTCGTCTACGTCGGGCTGCGCTACGGCAAGGTCCGCCTCGGCCGTGACGACGACCGGCCCGAGTTCTCCACCTTCGCCTGGGCCTCGATGCTCTTCGCCGCCGGCATCGGCACCGACGTGATGTTCTTCGCCGTCGCCGAGCCCGCGAGCCAGTACCTCGCCCCGCCGCAGGGCGAGGGCGGCACGCTCGAGGCGGCTCGCGAGTCGACCGTGTGGACGCTCTTCCACTACGGCATCACCGGGTGGGGCATGTACGCCCTCATGGGCATCGCGCTCGGCTTCTTCGCCCACCGCAAGGGCCTGCCGCTCGCGGTGCGCTCCGCCCTCTCGCCGATCCTCGGTCGGCGCACGAAGGGGGCGGCCGGCGCGGCCGTCGACATCGCGACGATGCTCGGCACGATCTTCGGCATCGCGACCTCGCTGGGCATCGGCGTCGTCATGCTCAACGTCGGCCTCGACATCCTCTTCGGCATCCCGCAGGGCGTGCCCGCGCAGATCGGGCTCGTCGTCCTCGCCGTCGGCGTCGCGACGGTCTCGGCGGTCACCGGTGTCGACCGCGGCATCCGCGTGCTCTCGCAGCTCAACGTGCTGCTCGCGCTGCTCCTCGCCGCGTGGGTGCTCGTCACCCGCGACACGGCCTTCCTACTGCGCGCCGCGGTGATGAACGTCGGCGACTTCGTCTCGCTCTTCCCGGGCATGACGATGGACACGATGGCCTTCGACTACGACGCCGAGTGGATGGGCGGCTGGACGCTCTTCTTCTGGGCGTGGTGGATCGCCTGGGCGTCCTTCGTCGGGATGTTCCTCGCCCGGATCAGCAAGGGGCGCACCATCGGCCAGTTCGTCGTCGGCACGCTGACGATCCCCTTCTGCTACATCGTCATGTGGGTCACGGTCTTCGGCAACAGCGCGGTGCAGAAGATCATGGAGGGCGACACCGGCTTCGGCGAGGCAGCGGTCAACACGCCCGAGGCCGGCTTCTTCGCCCTGCTCCAGGACACCCCGGGCGCGCTCGTCCTCGTCGCGCTCGCGACCTTCGTCGGGCTGCTCTTCTACGTCACCTCGGCCGACTCCGGCGCGCTCGTCATGGCCAACCTCTCGGCCGAGCTCGAGGACCCCGACACCGACGCCGCCCCGTGGCTGCGCATTCTCTGGGCGGTCGCGACGGCGGTGCTCACCATCGCGATGCTCGTCGTCGGCGGGATCCCGGCGCTGCAGAACGCGACGATCATCATGGGGCTGCCCTTCGCCGTCGTCATGGTCCTCGTCATGTGGGGCCTGCACCGGGCGCTCGAGGAGGAGCGGGTCATGACGGACGCGATCCGCACCTCGCTCGCGAGCTCGTTGGCCGGGCGCTCGCGCGGTGCCGGGTCCTGGCGTCGTCGTCTGTCCGAGGGCTTCGGCCGGGTCTCCCCCGAGCAGGCCGCACGGCGGCTCGACCGCGTCGTGCTCCCCGCGCTGCAGGACGTGCGTGAGGGTCTGGCCGGCGAGGGCCTCGACGCCGTCGTCGAGGAGTCCGAGGGCGAGGGCCGGCTCGTGCGCTGCGCCGCGCTCGTCGTGCCCGGCGAGGTCACCGACTTCCGCTACGCCGTCGAGGTCCGCCGCTCTCCGGCGCCGAGCTACGGCGCGGGCGTGCGCGAGGCCGACGACATGACGACGGTCCTCGAGGTCGTCCTGCCGACCGGCGGTCGCTACAGCCTCATGGACCGAAGCCAGGACGAGATCTGCCACGACGTCCTCGACCACTACGAGCGCTGGGCGACGAGCTCCGCGACGACGGCCGAGATCGTCGGCTGACCGAGCCGCACCACGGCGAAGGGGGCGGGTCCAGCACGACGGGACCCGCCCCCTTCGCCATGGGCTAGGACCAGCCACCCCCCGTACAAAACCCTGCTGGCTGGGTCTTGATGAGCCAGCAGGGTCTCGACAGGGTCCTGGCACGTCGAGAGGCTGCTGGCAGGGTTTTGTAGCCGGGGGCGGGCAGGACGACGAAGGGGGCGGGCCCAGCACGGCGGGGCCCGCCCCCTTCGTCATGCGCCCGGGACCCGGTACTTCTAGGACCCCGTGCGCCTAGGACCAGCGCGCCACCATGACGTCGTAGGGGCCGGCGGGGGTCGTCTCGCTCGCCGCCGAGGCGGGCACGACGTTGCGCATCGTCATCGCCGTCGAGCCCTCGCCGAGGTCGAGCTCGACCTGCCAGCCCCACTCCTGCTCGTACGTCGCCTCGAGGCGCAGGTGCCTGCCCTCGCGGCGACCGGTGAGCGTCATCAGGCCCGGGTGCTGGTGCCACGTGTCGTACCAGGCGGCCTCGACCGCGCCCTCCTCCGCGCGTCCGACGAGCAGGCTTCCGTGCTGGTCGCCGTCGGCTGGGTGGGTCCAGCGGTAGCCGAGGACGACCGCGCCGTCGGGCAGCGTCGTCAGGGTCGCGCTCGACGCCGCCTCGGCGAGGGGGTCGTCGGGCATGAGGCGGAAGGAGCAGCTGCCGGTGAGCGTCACGACGTCGGCCATGAGGCCAGTGTGCTCCGCCGCGGAGGTCGGCGTCAGGCGCCGGGGACGAGACCGGCGACGGCCTCGCCCGCCCGACGGTGCCAGCGCCACGGCCGGTCGAGCATCGCGTGGTTTCCCCCAGGCACGCCCTCGAAGGTCGCGTCGACGCCGGCGCGCACGGCCCGCTCGACGTAGGCCCGCGAGCGCACCGGGCTGCACACGGTGTCGGCCTCGCCGTGGATGACGCGCACGTGCGCGTCGGAGCGGACGAGGTGGTCGACCCCTTCGCCCTCGTCGACCCACGGGGCGAGGGCGACGGCCCCGGCGACACCGGGCTCGTCGGCGATGCGCAGGGCCGCCCACCCGCCGCTGGAGTGCCCGAGGAGCACGACCGGCAGCCCGTGGGTCTCGCTCAGCCCGCGCACGAGGGCGCGCGCCTGGACGAGCCCGCTGCCGGACGAGGCGATCCACCCGCCGTGGGTGTTGTGCACGAGGTAGGGGGCGACCCGGCCGCGGGAGGCGCGCATGACGGCCATCCCGAAGGGGAGCATCCGCAGGTAGGAGATGTCGCGGAAGCGGTCCGGCTGGGTCTTGACCGAGCGCCCGCCGTGGAGCAGCAGCGCGATCGCGCTCGTGCGCCGGGTGACGCGCAGGCTCCCGGTCCGGATGTCGGCGAGCAGCCGGTCGACGTCGTGGTGAGGAGGGGTCACGAGACCACCTTCGCACCGCCCACCGACGGTCCACCCCTCGCTGTCGAGGTGCGTCAACTCCCTAAGGGACTTAGGTTTGGCTTACCTAACCAAACGTAGGAGGACTGACGTGCGCGACCGCACCGACTCTCGCACCCCGGAGCGGGTCGACCTGCTCGGGGTGGGGCTCGGCCCCTTCAACCTCGGGCTGGCGGCCCTCACCGAGCCGCTCGGCGCCGCGAGCACGGCCTTCGTCGAGGCCGACGCCGACTTCCGCTGGCACCCGGGGATGCTCATCGAGGGCTCGACGATCCAGCTGCCCTTCATGGCCGATCTCGTGACGCTCGCCGACCCGACCTCGCCGTACTCCTTCCTCGCCTACCTCAAGGCGTGCGGGCGGCTCTACTCCTTCTACATCCGCGAGGACCTCAACCCCCTTCGCGCCGAGTACGAGCGCTACTGCCGCTGGGTGAGCGACCAGCTGCAGACCCTCCACTACGGCGAGCTCGTCGTCGCCGTCGAGCGCGACGCCGAGGGCTTCGTCGTGACGAGCGAGCGCGACGACGGAGCCCCCGTCGAGCGGCTCACCCGGCACCTCGCGCTGGGCATCGGCACCGAGCCGAGCTATCCCGCCGCCGCGGCCGGCATCACCGGCACCGTCGTGCACAGCGGGCACTACCTCCAGCGCCGCGACGACCTCGCCGCGCTCGACCACGTCACCGTCGTCGGCTCCGGCCAGTCCGCCGCCGAGATCTACCACGACCTCCTCCAGCGGGCCGAGGGCACGGGCCGGCACGTCGCCTGGGTGACGCGCAGCCCCCGCTTCTTCCCCATGGAGTACACGAAGCTCACGCTCGAGATGACCTCGCCGGACTACGCGCGCTACCACCGCGAGCTGCCCGAGCCGGTCCGCGCCGGGCTGGCCCGCAGCCAGCGCCATCTCTACAAGGGGATCAGCAGCGCGCTCGTCGACGCCATCTACGACACCCTCTACCGGATCGAGGTCGAGCAGGGCGGCGTCGCGACGACGCTCGCCACCTCGAGCGAGCTGCGCGGCGGGCGCGACGAGGACGGGCGTACCGTGCTCGACCTGCACCACCTCGAGCAGGACCGCGGCTACACGCTGACGACCGACGCCGTCGTCCTCTCCACCGGGTACACCCCGCGGGTCCCCGCGATGCTCGACCCCGTGCTCGGGCACCTGCGCCGCGACGAGCGCGGCCGTCTCGTCACCGACGCCGCCTTCCGCGTCGACCTCGCCGAGCCCGACGCGCCCCACGGCCGCGTCTACATGCAGAACGGCGACGAGCACGTCCACTCGCTCATCGCCCCCGACCTCGGCATGGGCGCGTGGCGCAACTCCGTCATCCTCGCCGACCTGCTCGGCGAGGAGATCTACCCCGTCGAGCGCCGGATCGCCTTCCAGGACTTCGGCGTCCCCGCCGGGGCGGGCGCCCCCGCTCCCGCCCGCCCGGCCCGCCACCTCGAGGTGACCCGATGACCGCCACCCTCGAGACCACGACGACGAAGGGGGCGACGGTCACCCCTTCGCCCCGCCTGCGCCTGCCCTCGCCGATCGGCGAGATCACCATCCGCCCGCTCGACCTCGGGCTCGACGCCGACCGGCTGCACGCCTGGGTGACGACGCCACGGGCGCGCTACTGGCAGATGGAGGGCTGGAGCGCCGAGCAGGTGCGCGAGGCCTACGCGCAGATCGACGCCCGCGACGACCACGACGCATGGGTCGGCGAGGTCGACGGCCGCCCGACCTTCCTCGTCGAGACCTACGACCCGGCGGGCAGCGAGCTCGCCGACCTGCCCGAGATCGCCCGGGGCGATCTCGGCATGCACGTCCTCGTCGCGCCTGCCGAGCACCCCGTGCCCGGCACGACGACCGAGGTGATGCGCGCGGTGATGGAGCTGTGCGTCGGGCCGCTCGGCGCGCTGCGCGTCGTCGTCGAGCCGGACGTGCGCAACGACGCGATCCACGCGAAGAACGCCCTCGCCGGCATCCGCGTGCAGCGGGCGGTCCCACTCGCGGGCAAGACGGCGCTGCTCGGGGTCGTCACCGCGCACGAGTACCGCACGAGCGAGCTCGGGCGACGCACGCTGCTGGCCCACCTGCGGCCGGACGTCGCGGAGCGGGCCCACCGCCACGTCGCCGCGAAGGCGCTGGGCGAGCTGACGCACGAGCACCTCATCACCCCAGAGGTGGTCGAGGAGGTCGGTGGTCTCGAGGCTCGGGCGCAGGGCGCCCGTCGCACCTCGACCAGCGACCAGCGCTACGTCGTCACGACGCCGAGCGGGGCGCGGTGGAGCTTCGCCGCGACGCGGCACGCGCTCGAGCACTGGCGGGTCGACCCGGCCTCGGTCGAGCACGACTCCGGCCCGGTCGACGCGCAGCTGCTCCTCAGCCAGCTCGCCCCCGTCCTCGGCATCCCCGAGCACCTGCGCTCGGTCTACCTCGAGGAGATCGCCTCGACGATCGCCTCCTTGTGCCACAAGTGGACCCACCAGCGCCGCACGAGCGCCGAGCTCGTCGACGCCGACTTCCAGGACGTCGAGCAGGCGATGAGCGAGGGGCACCCGGCCTTCGTCGCGAACAACGGGCGGATCGGCTTCGGCGTGCTCGACCACGCCCGCTACGCCCCCGAGTCCGGTGCCCCGGTGCGCCTGGAGTGGCTCGCGGCCCGCCGCTCGCTGACCCACCTCGCGCTCGGCGGCGACCTCACCGAGGAGCGGCTCTACCGCGAGGAGCTGGGCGAAGGGGTGATCGAAGGCTTCCGCGTGCACCTCACGGCGCTCGGGGAGGACCCCGACGACTACGTCTGGCTGCCGGTGCACCCGTGGCAGATGGAGCACAAGATCGCGGTGACCTTCGCGCCCGACCTCGCCCGGCGCGACCTCGTGCACCTCGGGGCCGGCGAGCAGCACTACCGGGCGCAGCAGTCGATCCGCACCTTCTACCCGCTGGAGCGGGAGAGCCGGTACGTGAAGACCGCCTGCGCGATCCAGAACATGGGTTTCCTGCGGGGGCTCTCGCCGGCGTACATGCGGGTCACCCCGGCGATCAACGCGTGGGTCCTCGACACCCTCGACGGCGACCCGGTGCTCGCGTCGTGCGGCTTCACCGTGCTGCCCGAGGTCGCCTCGATCGGCTACACCGGCGACGCCTACCACCAGCTCGGCACCCGCACCGCGCACACGAAGATGGTGGCCGCGCTGTGGCGCGACCACCCGGCTCCCCTGCTCGCCCCCGGCGAGCGGCTGGCGACCCTCGCCGGGACGCTGCACCGCGACCGCGAGGGGGTGTCGCTGCTCGGGGCGTGGATCCGCGCGAGCACGGTCGACCCGGAGCAGTGGGTGCGTGCGCTGCTGCGCGCGTACGTGCGCCCGGTCGTGCACTGCCTGCGGGTGCACCGCATGGCCTTCATGCCGCACAGCGAGAACCTCGTGCTCGTCCTCGGGCCGGACCACGTGCCGGCGCGCGCGATCATGAAGGACATCGGCGAAGAGGTCGCCTACCTCGGCTCGGGGCCGCTGCCCGAGGAGGTCGAGCGGGTGCGGATGGCCGACGACGTCGAGCTCACGGCGCAGTCCTTCTTCACCGACGTCATGGACGGCGTGCTGCGCTACGTCGCCGAGATCCTCGCCGACGACGGGCTGCTCGACGGCGACGACTTCTGGGCGCTCGTGCGCGAGTGCGTCGCCGAGACGGTGCGCGACGGCGGCCCGGTGGCCGCCGACCTCGCGCTGGACCGGGCGACCGTCGCCCACTCGTGCCTCAACCGGCTCCAGCTGCGCAACACCCTGCAGATGGTCGACCTCGCCGACCAGGCCTCGTCGCTCACCTACGTCGGCGAGCTCGTCAACCCGATCGCCGATGCCTGAGGTCACGCCGGCGCTCGTCGCCTCGGGCCCCCGGTGGCGGGTCGAGCACGACGAGCACGGCATCGCCCGGTGCGTCGGGAGAGGGCTCGACGACCTCGCGTACGCCCAGGGCTGGGCGTGCGCGCACGACCGGGCCTGGCAGGTCGAGACCGACCGGCGCCGCAGCGTCGGCGGGCTCGCCGACTGGCTGGGCGACGAGTCGAGCCGACCCGTCGACGAGCTCGCCTCCCGGGCACGGCTCGACGCGCTCGCGCTGCGCTGCTGGGCGCGGCTGCTCGAGGAGGAGCCCGAGGTCGCGGCCTGGTTGCAGGCCTACGTCGACGGCGTCAACGACGGCATGCAGATCGGTGCGGCCCGCTCCCCCGAGATGGCCGCCGCCCGGGTGCAGCCCGGGCGGTGGGCGCCGTGGTCGCCGATCGGGGTCCTCCTCGTCAACCACGTCCTCTTCGGCAGCTACCCCCACGAGCTGTGGCGCGAGCACGTCGAGGGCGTGCTCGGCGAGCGGTGGGCCGACGTCCTCGCGCCGACCCACGGTCACCCGGCCCTGTCGGGCAGCAACGCGTGGGCGGTGACGCCGTCGCGCAGCGCGACCGGTGCCCCGCTGCTCGCGGCCGACCCGCACCGGCTGCTCGAGTGCCCGGGCATCTACCAGCAGGTGCATCTCGTCGCCGAGGACGACGGGGTCGACGTGCTCGGCCTCGCCTTCCCCGGCGTGCCCGGCGTGCCCCACTTCGGGCACACGGGCGACGTCGCGTGGGTCATCACCAACGCGATGGCGCACTACCAGGAGCTCGTCGACGACGGGCCCCAGGTGGACGAGGCCACGGACGGGCCGGTCGTGCTCGACCCCGTGGCCGGGCGGCCCGCACGTCGGCTCCGGACTCCCGCGTGGGTGGGTTCGCGGGTCGGCGTGCGGGCCTGGCGCGACCTGCTGGTCGCCCACGACGTCGAGGACGTCGACGCCGCGCTCGAGCACTGGGTCGAGCCGGTCAACGCCGTGCTCGTCGCCGACAGCACGGGGCGGGTGCTCGAGCGGGTCGCCGGGCTGACCGCCGCGGGGCCGACGACGCGGACCACCCGCGTCGTGCCCGACGGGTCGGTCGCCGTGCACGCGAACCACGCGAGCGCGCTCACCGCCCCGTGGGGCCGGGCCTTCGCGCCCGACCACCGGGCGCGACGGGTCGAGAGCCTCCTCGAGCCGCACGACCAGGTCACCCTCGACGACTGCGCACAGATCCAGCGGGACGCGGTGAGCGGGTCGTGGCCCGTCCTGCGCGGGCTGCTCGCCCGCCCGGTCGTCGGGCGTGGCCTCGACCCGGCCGCGGCGCAGGTCCGGGAGGAGCTGCTCGGCTTCGACGGCGCGATGGTCGCGGCGAGCGAAGGGGCGGCGCTCGCCGCCCGCTTCCGCCTCCACCTCGCGCAGGCCGTCCTCGACGACCCGGCGCTGCTCCCCCTTCGCCCCGGGACGGGTCTGCCCGATCTCTACGCGCCGTGGACCGACCCGCTCGCCCGGGTGACGACGAGCCTGGAGCGCGTCGTCGAGCGCGGCGAGGGGCTGGGCCTCGCGCTCGAGCCGGCGACCCGGGCGGCCCTGCACGCGGTGGCCGCGGAGGGTCGGCCGGCGACGTGGGGCGAGCTGCACCGGGTGCTCCCGCTCGTGCCGCCGGGCTCCACGACCCCGCAGCTGCGGACCCCGGTGAGCGGGGCCGACGACGCGGTGTGCGCGACGAGCACCCACACCGGCACCGGGCACGACGTCGTCCGCGGACCCGCCGCCCGGGTGCTGTGGGACCTCGGCGACCGCTCGCGCAGCCGGTGGGTCGTCCCCTTCGGCGCCGACGGGGTGCTCGACGCCCCTCATGCCCTCGACCAGGCCCCGCTGTGGGCCGCCGGCACCACCCTCCCCGTCCCGACAGGAGACCCGATGACCGTGACCATCCCGCTGCCCGGGGGCGCCGCTGCGAGCGCCCGTCTGCTCGACCCGCGTGGTGACGCCGCGCTCGTGCACCGGTGGGTGACGCAGCCGCGGGGGCGCTTCTGGGGCATGGGCGACCAGAGCGTCGAGGAGGTCGCGCAGACCTACGAGTACGTCGCGTCGCTGCCCGCGCACGACGCGTACCTCGTGCACGTCGACGACCGGCCGTGCGCGCTCGTGCAGCTCTACGACCCGGCGCAGGACCCCCTCGGCGAGGTCGTCGAGGTGCGCGAAGGGGACCTCGGCCTCCACCTCTTCGTCGGGCCGGGGGCGGTCGGCGTCGCGGGGCTGGACCGGACCGAGACGGCGATGATCGCCGCGATGCGGCTCGCCTTCGGGCGTGACGGGGTGCGGCGGGTGGTCGCCGAGCCCGACGAGCGGAACGTCGCGATGATGCGCCGGCTGGCGCAGGCCGGGGCAGACATCGGCGAGCGGATCCGCGTGCACGACAAGGACGCTCGCTACGTCGTGCTCGACCGCGAAGCCTTCGAGCGGGCGGAGGCGCGGGTCCTGGCGGCGTCGGTGGCGCGGGTCTGAGGGCGACCGCCCGGCGCAGGACCATGCCGGACGACCCGTGTCGTGAGGCGGCGGGGCGGTGACCTGGGCATACTGCTGCCATCTCGCACCGGCGACGCCACGTCCGGTGCCTGCAGGGGAGGTACCACCCGATGCGCGCTGCCCACCGCACCGCTCTCGCCGTCGCCGCTGTCTCGCTCGGGCTCGCCACGCCCGTGCTCGCGAGCCCGGCCCTCGCCGCGGCCGGAGGTGCGCTGTGCGAGCCCGGCACGACCGTGACGATCACCAGCGCCGCCGACGCCGCGACGACCGATGCCGTGCGCGACGCCCTCGTCGCCCGGGGGCTGGCCCCGGCGGCGTCCGGGGGCGCGCTCACCGCGACCCTCGCGCCGGCCGACACGCTCGTCGCCGGGGGGTCGCCGTCGGTCATGGCGCTTGCGCTCCACGCCGGCGAGCTCGACCCGGCCGCGGCCGTCGAGGGCTCGGACTGGGCGCCCATCGGTCTGACCGGTGGAGGCGCGGCGACCGAGTCGCTGCTCACGCAGGCATGCGGTGCGCCCGAGGTGCCCGCGGTCGAGGCGCAGGCGCCGGCTCAGGCGCCGGCGCCGGCTGCTGACGCGGCGCCGGCTGCTGACGCGGCTCCGGCTGCTGACGCGGCTCCGGCCGCCGCACCCGTGGCCGCTCCCGCCGAGGCCCCGGTGGCCGCGCAGCAGCAGGCGCCCGCCGCAGCACCGCAGGTGGCAGCCCCGAAGGCTGCCGCTCCCCAGGCCGCGCCGAAGTCCGTGCCTCGGGCCGCGACGAAGGCTGCGGCACCGAAGGCCGCCGCACCCAAGGCGGTCCCCGCGGCCAAGGCTGCGCCCGCGAAGCCCGTCGCTGCAGCACCGAAGGTCGCCGTGCCGGCGGTCGGTCCGAACGACAAGGACTGCCGCGACTTCGGCTCGCAGGCCGAGGCGCAGGCGTACTACGTCAGCAAGGGTGGCCCGACCGCCGACCCGGACGGTCTGGACGCGGACCGCGACGCGGTCGCGTGCGAGACGTGGGACTACGGTTCGTCCGACCGCAACGGAGCGATGCTCATCGACAGCGGCTTCGGCGACCAGGCCGACCTCCTCGGTCTGCTCGGCGGCAGTCTCCTCGTCGCCGCCGGTGTCGGCTGCGCCCTGCGGATCCGCCGCGTCGCCTGACCCGCCGCTGATCCCCCTTCGACCGCTCGTGACGGCACCCGCGTGAGCCCGGACGCGAAGCGGGCCACCCTGCTCACCCTCGCCGTCGCGCTCGTGAGCGTCGGCGGGCTCGTCATCTGGATGTCCCTGCGCACCGAGCCGCCGGTGGCCGCGCTGAGGCCGAGCGAGACGTACGTCGTCGCCGAGCCGACGCCCGACCCGGTGACCGCGGCGCCGGTCGAGCCGATCCCGGACGACTCGTCCTCGAGCGCGCCGGCAGACCCGGTCGGGCAGATGGACCCCGACGACATGGGGCCGGACCGGCTCTACGTGCCGGCTCTGCGGATCTACGCGAGCCTGGCGCCGGTGCGCTTCAGCGGAGGTCGGCTCACGGTGCCGGACCAGCCGTGGCGGGTGGGCATCGACACCGAGTCGGCGGGCCTGACCGCCGGTGAGGGCACGACGCTGCTCGCCGGTCACGTCGACCTCGGCGGCACCCCCGGGGCGCTGTCGCCGCTGGCGCAGATGCCGGTCGGCGCGCGCGTCTACGTCACCGACGAGCAGGGCCGGCGCAGCGACTTCGTCGTGTCCTCGCTGCAGCAGTACTCGAAGGTCGCCCTCCCCCGCGAGATCTTCGCGACCGACGGCACCCGCCAGCTCGCGCTCGTCACGTGCGGCGGCCCGGTGATCTCCGACGGCATGGAGCGCCACTACCGCGACAACGTCGTCGTCACCGCCCTCCCCGTCTGACTGCTTCTGGTGGCTGAGGTGCGAGGACGCTCAGCGCCCGAGCTTGTTGCTGGTCGAGGTGCGAGGGCCGCCAGGCCCGAGCCTCGAGACCACCACCACCCGCCGAGCGGTCACCCCTTCGCCCGCTCCTCCGCGAGCGCCTTCAGCTGCACGAGCCCGCGCTCGAAGTCGCCGCCGAGCTTGTCGTCGAGACGCAGGACCTTCGCGAAGACCTGGCCCGCGACGCTCCGAGTGCCGCGCATCGTCCACGTCACGTCGGTGCCGCCCTGGGCGGACGGGACGAGCGCGAAGGTCACCTGGTTCGTCGCCTTGAAGGGCTTGAGGAAGGCGAGGTCGACGTCGACCTGCTGCGGGGTCGAGCTCGTGACGGTCATCGAGCCCTGACCGGCCTTGGCGTTGCCGCGCCACTCGTAGCGCGCGCCGGTCCCGCGCTCGGCACGGGAGTACGTGCGCTGCAGATCGGGGTCGCTGCCCTCCCAGGGCGACCACGCGACCCACTCGTGGAAGTCGTCGACGCACGCGCGGACGACCTCCGGGTCCGCGGCGACGTGGGTGGAGCGCGAGATGACGAAGTCGGCCATGGGCCGATCGTAGGACCGCGGTGGCACGCTGGTCAGATGACTGAGCAGACCCGCCCGACCCCCGCCCTCGACGTCATCCGCGAGGCCTTCGAGCGTGTGCGCGACGGCTTGCCCGACCAGGTCCGCGGTCGCTCGGCCGACGACCTGCTGTGGCGCCCCGCGCCCGACGCGAACCCCGTCGCGTGGCTCGTCTGGCACCTCGCGCGGGTCCAGGACGACCACCTCGCGGGGGTGGCGAAGGGGGTGGGTCACCCCGTCGAGGAGGCGTGGTCGCAGTGGGAAGAGCGCTTCGGGCTGCCGTACGACTCCGACTCGATCGGGTACGGGCAGAGCAGCGACGAGGTCGGCGAGTTCTCGGTGGGTGACGCCGAGCTGCTGCTCGGCTACCTCGCGGCCGTGCACGAGCGGACCGAGGAGGTGCTGGGGTCGATGAGCGACGAGGACCTCACGACGGTGGTCGCCACCTTCGACGGCGAGGACGTCACCGCGCAGGCCCGGCTCGTCTCCGTCATCGGGGACATCACGCAGCACCAGGGGCAGATCGGGTACGTGCTGGGGCTGATCGAGCAGCGGTGACGGATCAATTCTCGGTCTCGTCGAGCAGACGCTCCACCTCGTCGGCCGCCGCGGCGGGGTCGACGTGCTCCCAGATGCGCAGGACGCGCCACCCGGCGGCCTCGAGCAGGCCGTCGGTGTCGCGGTCGCGGCCGTAGTTCGCGGCGAGCTTCTGCTCCCACCAGGCCGAGTTCGCCGCCGGCCTGGTCCCGTGCTCCGGGCACCCGTGCCAGAAGCAGCCGTCGACGAAGACAGCCAGCCGCTGCCGAGGGAAGGCGATGTCGATCGTCCGCCGGTTGTTGCCGGGCACCTTGACGACAAGTCGGAACCGTCGACCGCGGGCGTGCAGCTCGCGGCGAAGAGCCACCTCAGGAGCGGTGTCGCGTCTCCTCGCGACGGACATGCGGGCCGAGAGCGAAGGGGATGAAGCCCCGGGATGACGGGGGACGTTGAAGGTCGCCACGGTCCGTCCCCCTTCGTTGTCGGTGCTCGATGGTGAGATCTCGGCTCACGATCAATCACACCATCTGCAGGGTCGAGCGGGGGTGCCGACCTGCGGAGGTAGCGTGCTGCAACAATCGTTCGACCTCGACCTGAGGACACCCCGAAGGAGCTCCCAAATAGCTGACGCTTCAGCTGCTAAGCTCGTACACGTGAACGAGCTCACCAGCGTCAACCGGCACGACCGACCGAGCGACCTCGCGTCCCCGGGCGCTGCTCCGGCCTTCCGCTACGTAGACCTGTTCGCCGGGATCGGGGGCTTCCACGCGATGCTCGACCACGCCGGTGGCGAGTGTGTCTACGTCTCCGAGATCGACCGCGAGGCACGCATCACGTACGCCCGCAACTGGATCGACCCGCTCCCCGAGCACCGCCGCCCCATGGTCAACACGGACATCACGCTGGACACCCCGGAGGACGAAGAGGTCGGGGTCCCCGAGCACGACCTGCTCGCCGCCGGGTTCCCATGCCAGCCCTTCTCCAAGTCCGGGTACCAGCGCGGGATGGACGAGGCCCGTGGCACGCTCTTCTGGAACATCGCCCGGATTCTGCAGGACCGGACGCCCGCCGTGGTGCTGCTGGAGAACGTCCGGAACATCGCCGGGCCGCGCCACCGGCACGAGTGGGAGACGATCATCCGCACGCTGCGTGAGATCGGGTACCGCGTCTCCGAGACGCCGACCGTCTTCTCCCCCCACTTCCTGCCGCCGAAGATGGGTGGCACGCCGCAGGTGCGCGACCGGGTCTTCATCCTGGGCACCTTCATCGGACCTGAGCGCGTGCGCAAGGAGCTGGAGGCAGGCTTGCAGCCTGCTCCGACGGTGGTTCGCGCCCCAGTCGACGGCTGGAAGGCCACGGACTGGCGCACGGAGTGGGTCCTCGACGCAGACGAGTCGATCAAGGACATCCAGCGTTACCGGCTGAGCGCGGACGAGGTCGCCTGGGTCGACGCCTGGGACGACCTCGTGCAGCGCATCTGGTCCAGGACTGGCACGCGGCTCCCTGGCTTCCCGCTGTGGGCCGATCACTTCGTGCCGGAGCGCACGCTTGATCCCCTCGAGCTCGAGGCCCTCCCGCGGTGGAAGAGCCAGATCCTCATCAAGAACGCTCGCTTCTACGACGACAACAGGACGGTCGTCGACGAGTGGCGCAAGGCCCACCCCGGTTTCAAGGCCTTCCCGGCTTCCCGTCGCAAGCTTGAGTGGCAGGCGCAGGACACCGCCAGCCTGTGGGACACGGTGATGCACTTCCGCCCGTCCGGCATCAGGGCGAAGGCCGCGACCTACCTTCCCGCCCTGGTCGCCATCACGCAGACCT
The DNA here is from genome assembly GCF_020567375.1 of Janibacter melonis. GTDB lineage: Bacteria > Actinomycetota > Actinomycetes > Actinomycetales > Dermatophilaceae > Marihabitans > Marihabitans melonis. Next base: position 20,203 of record NZ_JAJBZM010000002.1, read on the forward strand.
CGATCTACGGACCTCGGCGTCGGCGCCTCACCCCGCACGAAGCCGCTCGTCTGCAGGGCTTCCCCCGCTCCTTCACCTTCGGCGACCAACGGGACTCGGCCTCGTACAAGCAGGTCGGCAATGGCGTTGCCGTCGGCGCGGCCTGGCACGTGCTCCGCTCTCACGTCGAACGCGACGCAGCCGACCTCCCGGCTGAGCTCGTGAGGTCTGTCCTCCACGCGGAAGACAACCCCGCCAGGGACGCCGTCTCCAGTAACGGCCGGCAGGCCGCCGACGTCGCCACCTCGGAGCCGGTGCGGCCGGTCGCAGTCTGAGCGCGGTCAGGACCGCGAGGGCGCAGGCTGGTCGACCGTGTGGGAGTAGATCAAGAAGTTGTCGACGTTCCTCTTCTTGATCATCACCTTCAGCGCCCGCGCCGCTCCGTCAGGTTGCTGACCCTGGGCAAATTCGCCAAGTACGACACCGGCGTTCGCGTCGTTGACCTCGAGGACTGACATCCGGGTGAACCGCACGGACTCCTTGAAGCGGCGGGCGTAGGAGAGGGGGTTGTAGCCCTTCCGAGCAAGATGTCCCGCCGATCGCCTCCACTCGTTCCAGGCGATCGTGGCCACGTCACCGTTGTCGCGCGCGTGGACGGTTTCGTGCTCGTAGACCACGTACCAGAACCGCCCGAACTCCGCCAGGCACCGGGCGAAGTCCTCAGCGTCGTTTCCTGGCGATTCCTGCTTGACGACATCTGACGCCTTGAGATCTCCGTAGTAGGCCACGGTGGCGCCCGACTTGAAGGCAAGGTCGTAGTCGTAGCGTCCATTGGCCTTGACCTTCTGGAACTCGACGAGGCCTTGGACGCCCTCCGTCCTGACGAAGCGGTCGAACTCGTACTCGAGGAAGAACCCAGGCCACTCCCCCTGGAATCGGTCGGGCCAGCGCACCTCATGCATCGCGTTCACGGCAGTCAACGCGTCGATACGCCCCATGGAGAAGAGGTGCGAGCTAAAGGCGCGGAACACATCCAGCCTCGGCTGGTGAGAGTCGTACCCCTCGATCAGGTAGCGCTGCAGCGAGTCGGCCCTGACGCTGGTCACCACGTTGCCGCTTCGGTCGACCCGCCTGAACCGGCCATTCACCTGCGCCTGGTGCAGATCATTGGTAGCGACGTGGGCCGCAGAGTTGTTCGCCTTCTGCCGCGCGTATCTCGCGGGATCGAAGTCGACGAAGATCGTCACGCCGCAGTAATGGTAGATGCCGACGAATCGCGTCTGGAGATCACTCGCGGACGCCTGGCGCTCGACTTCCAACCAGGTGCGGGGGATCTGGATGCGCTTCTTGAAGCCAGGCCAAGGCCTGCCCAGATGAGTCACCTGCTTCTTGAGGATGACCTGATCGCGAAACCGCACGACCCGGACCCCGGCCACCACGTCCGTCACCGCGCCGGGCAACGCCTCGAGGAGTAGACGACTCTTGGTCTCCTCGCTCAGACGTGGGTCGACATCGAGCAACAGCTCCCCATCGGGTCCGATCTGGTCAACGACCTCTCGTGCCAAAACCTGCTCCCCATAACCTCGGATGTAGGGCGAGAGTACAGATGGACCACCCTGGCATCGCCCCCTTCTACCACCCCAGCTAGACGTGCAAGCGATCTCTTCGACCGTGCGCAAGGCGAAGTACATCCAGTTATTAGTCGATCAGAGAGGAGAGCCCGATTGGAGGATGACCTGGGTCGATGTGTCCACACTCGACACTGAAACGCACTTCTGTGACCCCATGCGGCACAGCCCCGACTCTTGGAATGTCCGAAGCTCGTAGAATCCGCATCGAATCAATAGCCTGCTGAGCGTCGAAGGCTCGCTTGACATGCCGATACCACTCAGGGCCAAGAGTTGACGATACAACTTCGTGCACCCGCATCTGGCGCTCGGGGTCACCGCTGAGCGACTCTTGAATGGCGGCAATCATCCACTGCAGGCTTGACCCAGCCAACGTCTCTGTCGTCATTATGGAGACAACGCTGGTAACTGCACCCTGCACCGGGAGCAACTGCTCAAGCGAGAACTTGTGCCGCCGCTCACTGAGCGTGGTCGTCTTTACTTCGAGACGACTACCCGGCGCCGCGAAATCAAATCGATCATCAATATTGCTGTGCCAAGAATCAAGAGCCAAAGTCGTGCTACCCATCTGGCGCAACAGTAGCAACTCACCCCAGAGCCCTAGCACACTGCCGCGCGGGGGCGCAGCGGCGTCGAACAAGCGCACCAACCGCCGCATCGCGATACTCACGCGACCAGGCTCAGGGTCCTGACCAACAACATTTACAACGTTTGCGATCACGGACACAAACGTATCTAGATACTCAACTTCACCAAGATTAAGCTGGACGAGGCCCCACCATCCCTCCTCGATAATGCCGTTCGGGTGACGCACTTGTAGACGCGCACTTGGCTGCAGTGAAATCCGCTGGAGCTGCGTGGGTGGCTCCGGCGCAGTGTCGGCCGGGGTCAGCAGGACTATGGCTGCGCCCTCGGCCCTGCCGACCTTGAACCCTGGAGCCGCCGGAATATCTATTACGTCAAACCCGGCCCAATGAGTCGGGATCACTTTGCCGATGCTTTGACGAATCCCATCGGCGGTTATCACTCGTCTGCCTTGTACTGAAAAATCGCAGCACCAGATAGATCCTCCGGTACACGAATACGCAGCCCCACCGCACCCCAGACCGGCTGACCGTCCTGGTTCATCACATTGTGCAACTGAACCGTCAACACGTCACCATCGAACGACTGCCCATCGCCCTGATAGCCTATCTTGGGGTTGCGTCCTTGGGCCAAATTGACTCTGTCACCGTCGGCACCAAGGGAGCGCTTACGAGGCTCGAAACCATCCATCGAGTAGACGGCAACTCTTAGGGTCGGGTCATCGTCGAGATGGGCCTGCATGACCAGCGTGAGCTGCTGCAACACAATGGCATCCTCGACCGGCCCCTCCCAGTCAGCCAGCAGTGCCAGAACCTCGCCTAGAGGTACATAGAACCGGTGATTACCCGGGTTGGTCCGAGGATCCATCGGGTCCAACTCGATATCGGAAGCGTATCTCGCCCGAAGGAGATCGACCGCACGCCTATTTTTAGACGCCTTCGCGGACGGCATCTTCCCCAGACGATCGACCGACGTCCACGACCCGCCCCGGAATTTGTTGTGCAGGATCGGGAGTTTGATGACTGCTCGACGTGTCGCCTTCATCGAGGCGTCCAGCAGCATCTTTCGAGTCCACTGCTTGAGATTGATCCCGTCAGCCTGTGCTTGTCGCATCTCCTCTCGGAGGTGCTTTTCGTGATCTACGTAGTCTCGATAAGCCTGCGCCAGATCACTGGACATCCATGCATGGCACAGATCCTGGTAGCTCTTCTTGTACCCGAAGAAGCGGGCTCTCTGCTGGATCGTGTCTGCATTTCCGACTCCTGCACCACGGGGCATATACGTGATTGCAAGCCCCTGGATTGTGAATCCACGATCTAGGGCGTTCCCGCCGATGACGATCCAAGCGGGCGCCTCGTCCCATGTGAGGTCGCTCGTCTTGTCGCTGTTCACAACGCGGACTCTTGTCACGGACATCCAAGCGGGTAGGGTGGCGAGCATCTCGTCGAGCGGGGGTACCTCCCGTCCGCCCGCGGCCAGCCGCTGCACCGCCTGCTCGAAGTGGGCAGCCACCAGCTCATCACGGTCTGGTCCGGCGCTGTTGAGGAGTTGCGACCACGCACTCATGAGGGAGTTTACGTAGCCCTCATAAACTGTGTGCAGGTCCTTCGTGTGCGAAGGATGCACCAACATGGAAAGAACTTCCTCTGGCATCTGGGTCTTCGCCAGAAGAAAGGTGGCTAGAGCATCTTTTAGTGACTCTGGTGGGGACCCGCTCGACGTGTCGAGCGCCTCAGACAGGTCTGCTGCAGACATCACCGTCACGAAGTCATTGTCATTCGCGTCAGACCCGAAGAAGTCCTGACCTCCGGTATAGCCTGAGCCAGGCGTGAGCACGTTGACGAACTCGGGTGAAAGTGAATCGGCGAGGCTGATCAATAGAGGTGCTTGCGGCGTTGCGGTGTACATGACGTACGAGTTATTTGGCACCTTATTGCGCAACTCCACTATGGTCGCATAAGTTGGAGTCTCCGACTTCTCTCCCCCATCAGCCTTACCGGCGTTCATACCCGCCTGGTCGGCCTCGTCATCAATAAGAATCACCGGCAGATCGGTAGTGTCGACACCCTGGGTCGGCAACTTGGCCAGCAGTCCGGCCACCTTCATCATCCGACTCTTGTTCTTCATGACTGTTATTACTGTCGTCTGACGAAATTGCGGTGGCATCTTCGGATCGAGCGTGTTCTTGAGCTGCGTCGCCAGCTGAGCGACCGAGGTGGCGGAGTCATCAGGATTGGTCATTACCGCCCAGGGACTAATCCCACCCTTTCGCTCTACCCGAAGGTCGCTTCGCAGGCGAGCAACCGTCTGCGCGTGCAGATTCGTCTTGGTTCCTGCTAGCAGGATCACGAGCGGGATTTCATTGTCCCGCGCCATGGCTGTGAGAGTTGTGAATGAAAGAGTCTTCCCGCTTTGCACCTGACCAATGACTAGGCCGGCTATCCCATGTACAGGTTCGACTGCTGGACCTGCACAGCGCGCAAGGATCTGCTGAGTTTCAGCTAAAACTCGGGCTCGTTCATACTCGTCTGTAAGGGCGCTCTCCACAACTGAAAGCGTCTCTCCTCCAATAACCGGCACCCAATGAGATAGCGGGTCATTAGAGTCGTTATTAAAGACGACTTTCGCGAGTTGCTGGTCAGTCATCAGACAGCCTTCCTGGAAAGATAGGTCCTGAGCAGTTCATTTGTGGCATGGACGACGAGCGACGGCATCGTTGCGCCTCCCTGTCGTGCCAGCGCCTGTCCTATTCCCAGAGCGATCGCCACTCTGTACACCGGCTCCAACTCGGTGCCGGGTAGTTCGCAGTACGCACGCATGAAAGGATGGGCTTGATTGACCTTCAACTGGATCGCGCGCGGATCGCTCATGTCCTCCCTGACGTCCAGCCAGTTGCTATTCGCCTCGTCAGCTGTCAACTCAAAGTCGACGTGCCAGGTAGTACCGTGGCGTTGGATTGTCATGCTGCGATTCGCAGAGACGACCTCGTCTGTGAACGGTTGGTCGGGCAGTGCGTCTACCTTGGGAAACTCAACTTCTATACTGGTCGGCAGAGGTGGTTCCGTTTGATCCTGCTCCGGCCCACGAGAGGCGGCGAACGATGAAGCTACGCTCTCAAGTAGGTCGCTTGCAGTTTTCTGCGGCGTCTTCTCCACTCGTCGCGATCGGTATTCTTTGGCTTGGCGAAGGACAGGCCACGGGCCCCCCTCTAGCTCAGCCCTCAAGGCTTCGAGGAAATCGTCTTCCTCGTCGTACCAGACCAGCGCATCCTTCGTATACGTCACGTTGAAGTCGTCCATGTGCAGCTCGCCAAAGAGCCGTTGAGAGCGGAAGTCGTTCGACGCACCAAAAATTTCGCGCGGGCGGTAAGTCTCTTCACCGGCCCCGGTGACCACCTTGTTCCGGTAGAAGAGGGCTAGGCCAGCAGATGCAGTGGCCCCCTTCTCTCGAATTCCCACAAACCCAAGAACACGCCGCCCGGAGTCAAGTCGAAGATTCACCTCGTGCCGCCACGTATGCATCTCACCCTCTGGATCAGACCACAGAGGAGCGGTCAACACTGCAGGCTCGACGTACTCGATCGCATCACCGTTAAAAGTGATTACTACGTCACCGTTGCGGAGAAACTGTCGATAGATCCCACCGAGATATGCATGGATCTTGCTGATGGTCCGAGTCTGCGGTTTCCGGTACAGCATCTCCATGCGCACCTCTGTGAAGTGCACACTGGCTGCATGTGACTCGGTGATTACCTCTAGCGTCTCGTCTCGTGTCTCCACAATCATCGGAACGTCGAAAACGACTGCCCTCCCCTCCGTCTCACCTAACGCGGAAGAACGGACTGACCACCTCTTCGCGAACCAACAACAGGCCGCCTTCATCCCTACTCCGAACTGCGACAGGCCGCTATTGTCAGACGGTGGGTCGGCAACCCGAAACGCTCGTTGCCAGTCGGCCGAGGCGATGCCTGCGGCATTGTCGCGAACGGTGATCGTGTCGCTGACTCGATCTACCTCGATCTCGATTCTCAGCCGGTAGTCTGCGCCTTCGGCATCTCGCAGGGAATCGCGGTTTGCGATATAACTCTGAATCGCATTGTCGACGAGTTCGCCCAGCGCATACCATGGCTGGTACTTCATGTTCGGGAAAAGGTTAAGCATCCCAACCTCTGGCCGAATGCTTATACTGGTGTTTATACCGGTGCTCGTCATTGCGCCCCTATCGCAAGGTGGTGAAGAGGTCGAGCCATCAGAATTTCATTCGCGCTTGTTCAGGACGATTTCTCGGCATGGCGTGAGCCCATTCGAATACTTCGATCCCGCCGCTTCGGCCCAGCGGTCCAAACGGTCCACGGCCCGCAGGCGTTTTCGGAGCGGAGTCGAGTGCTGGCCCGAAGGTCCTCATGCGACCAGCCTGTCAGGTCCGCCCGTCCCGGGGGCGTGATTTGTACAGATTGCACCAAGAAGATCGCTTCAGCCGCACGCCCGCAGTGCTCTCACCCGCTTGACGAGGGGTCTTCCATGTCATCCGTGAGGTGAGCGCGGATCTCGTCGCACACCTCCGTGATCTCCTCGTCTGCCACCTCCGCAGCTGCGTGCCTCCCCTGCCCGCCGGACCTGCAGGCCGTCGAGCGTCAGAATCATGTGCACCGGACGCCCGTCCGCGTCGACCTGATGGCGCGCCAAGGTGAGCGTCCGGGTGAAGTGCGACGCCCGGTGCGTCGACATGTAGTGGTGACCCATGACGTATCGACGGGACGCACGGGCAGCTCGTCGGCCGAGTGCGTTAGCTCGCACTTCTTCGCCCGCTGCCGCCACAGCTGCCAAGCGGGTCGGCTCGCCCTTCGTAGACCCGACGGGATCTCGTACTCCCAGATCCCTCCCTCCAGCCGTCCGCCGTCACCCAACTCGATCGGTCCGAACTGCGTCGCTGAGGTAGCCCGTGCCGTCAATCTTCACGACGATCGCGAGATGCGGTCGCGGGGCCCTCTGTCGGTCGCCCACCCGCGAGAGCCGCAGCTGCGCGTCGCACCCGAGCGCGGTCACCACGGCCGGAGGAGCGTCGCGTGCTCGAGGCAGTAGCCGCCGCGCCCACCTTCGACCCTCAGGTGCACGTGAGGTCAACTCCCGCAACGACATCCGTGCGATGCTCGGCCCCGTGACGAGCAGCGCGCGCAGGGTCCGAGGCCGGCAGTCCCCGGGTCGGCTGCTGCTCGACGAGATCTCGCCGTACACGTGGGGGCTCATCGGGCTGCTCGCCGTGGCGAGCATCTACGGCAGCTACGACAGCCTGAGCGACGCGTACGGCGACCGGCACCTCGGTCAGGTCCCGCTCGCCGCGCCGTCGGTGGTCGCGGTCTGGGCGAGCTTCGAGCTGCTGTGGCGTCGGACGGCCCTCCCGCTCGCGCAGCGGCTCTTCATCGCCTGCATCCTCACACCGCTGCCCAGCGTCATCATCTCGACGGTCGTGTGGGTCGCCTTCGGCGCGAGCGGGTACGGCCAGGACCTCATCACCTCGACGAGCGAGGGGATCTACGACCACTACTACTGGCCGCGTGACGCGCGGGGCTTCGCCGCGGCACCGCTCATGTTCTTCGGCGGGTGGGGCGTCGCCGGCTTCATGGGGTTGATGTCGCTGCTCGTCGTCGTGCTGCCGGTCAAGGCCTTCCTCGCCACCCGAGAGGTCATGGACGGGACGCGGCTCGACCCGGCGGCCGCCACGAGCGCGGCCGTCGTGCGCATCGCCTTCGGCGCGATGTCGATCGGCACGCTCACCGCGATCTCCTGGGCCGCAGGCGGCCCCGCGGCGCTCACCCTCGGGCTGCTCGTCGTCACCGCCGCGCTGCTCGGCTGGGCGGCGGCCACCGCCGTGAAGCTCCCCCGGCGCTGACCCGGCCAAAATCGCGTCGACGCTGTCCTCCCCCTTCGCTAGCCTGACAGCGACCGACGTCGGCGGTGACAGCACCGACGCCCTGCCACCCAGAAGAGCCGAGATGACCGAGATCCGCGGAGCCGCGACCACGCGCTGACCCGACGACCACGCATCGTCGACGCACCCGTCAGCGCCCCGACGCTCGACAGGATCTCCCATGGCCCAGCCCGCCATCACGCTCACCCACGCCCAGCTCGTCTGGCCCGACGGCACCGTCGTCTTCGGCCCGCCCGAGGGCCTCACCGGATCCCTCGGTCACGGCACCACCGGCCTCGTCGGCCGCAACGGCGCCGGCAAGTCCACCCTCCTGCGCCTGCTGGCAGGAGACCTCGCGCCTACCGCGGGACGGGTCGACACCAGCGGCACCGTCGCGACACTGCCGCAGCACCTCGCCCTCGGCCCGGGCACCGTGGCCGACGCCCTCGGGGTCGGTCCCGTCCTGCGCGCCATCGCCGCGATCGAGTCCGGTGACGTGTCGACGGAGGTCTTCGAGACCGTCGGCGACCGCTGGGATGTCGAGGCCGAGGCCCTGGCCACCCTCGCCGGCCTCGGTCTGCGCGGCGACGCCGCCCTCCTCGCGCGCCCGGTCGCCTCGCTGTCCGGGGGCGAGGCCGTGCTCGTCGGCCTCGCCGGCATCAGGCTGCAGCGAGCCGACATCGCCCTGCTCGACGAGCCGACGAACGACCTCGACGCCACCGCCCGCGCGCTCGTCCACGAGGCCGTCGCCACGTGGCGCGGCACCCTCGTCGTCGTCAGCCACGACACCGCGCTCCTCGAGCGGGTCGACCGCATCGCCGAGGTCCGCGGCTCCGAGCTGCGGACCGTCGAGGGCCCGTACTCGGTCTACCGCGAGGCGGTCGAGGCCGAGCAGGCCGGGGCCGCCCAGGACGTGCGGGACGCTCGCGCCGAGGTCCGGCGGGAGCGAAGGGAGCGCATCGAGGCGCACGAGCGGCGGCAACGGGCCGAGGCGGCCGGGCGTCGGGCGCAGCTCGCGGGCGGGATGCCGAAGATCCTCGCCGGCGGGCTCGCCGCGCGCTCGGAACGCACGAGCGCTCGGTCCAAGGCACTGCACGAAGGGAGGGAGGCAGGCGCGCAAGCGGCCCTCGAGTCGGCGGAGGGTCGGGTGCGCGACGACGCGACGATCCGCGTCGACCTGCCGCAGACCCGGGTGCCGACCGGGCGCGACGTACTCACGCTGCAGCCCGCCGACGGACCACAGGTCGTCGTGCGCGGGCCGGAGCGCATCGCGCTCACCGGGCGCAACGGCGCCGGCAAGTCCACGCTGATCGGCGCGATCATGCGACACGGGACGCAGGACTCCACGCCTGACGGCGCTCCCGCGCCGGTCGCCGGGGTCGTGCAGCGCGTCGCGGAGACCGGGCTGCTGCCGCAGCGGATCCGCTTCGACGACGAGGACGCGACCCTCGTCGAGACCGTCCGGGCGGCCGCGCCGTCACGCACGCCGCACGAGGTGCGCGCCCAGCTGGCCCGCTTCCTCTTCCGCGGGTCGCGGGGTGATCAGCACGTGCGCGAGCTCTCCGGTGGGGAGCGCTTCCGTCTCTCCCTCGCGCGGGTGCTGCTCGCCGACCCCGCGCCGCAGCTGCTGATCCTCGACGAGCCGACGAACTCGCTCGACGTCGAGTCCGTCGAGCAGCTCGTGCAGGCGCTGTCGGCCTACGAAGGGGCGCTGCTCGTCGTGAGCCACGACGAGGACTTCCTCGGCCGGATCGGGCTGACGCGCCGGTGGTCGATCGAGGACGGGGCGCTCGTGAACGGGGCGGTCTGATTCCTACTCCCGCCAGAACTCCTGACGCTCGCAGATGGGGTCCATCGGATCGACCAGGTGCGAGGAGCCCGCGACCTCCCAGCTCTGCCAGCGGATTGATCGCGACGTCACGCCCTTACCCATGTCAAGGACGGTGGCACGCAGGGTCTGGCGCCCCGGCTTCAGGCGCACGCTCTCAAAGGCCTGGGAGTAGTCCTCCTGGAACATCAACTCCGGCGTGAACTCCGCTGGGTACTCGAGACTGCCCGTGAAGAAGAGGTCATACGACCGCGGGTTGGTCAGCGTGACCTCGACGCGCGTCAACTTGCCGATGTCGTACTTGTCCGGCCGTGTGCTCGTCACCTCAACCCGCCCTGCCAATTCGCTCCAGGACGGGCACGCCGGAGGAGGAGGCGGCTCAGACGGCAACTCCCAATCGTCTTCCGGCTCTACGTCGTCAAGGGTTGGCGCGGGGTCGGGGGCTGGCGCGGGGTCGGCCGTAGTGGTCGGTGCGGGAGCGGGCTTACGCGCGGGACTCTTGGCCTTCTTCGCAGCGGGCTCCTGGTCAGCTGAGCCGAGGTCCGAGTCGCCGAAGATGTCCTCATCCGCCAGGCTGTCGGGCTCGTCGAGCAGGACACCACCCGGACACAGCGTCTGCTCCGCGAGCAGTGCAAGGGCTCTGATTTCCACCGCGGTTACATGCTCCGGACCCTCAGGAGACGACGCCTCCATATCCATCGCGTCTTCAATGGAGAGCGGCACGATCTCGCAGGTCTGGACGCCTATGAAAAGGATGCCCGCGTCGTTCGCTGTGTACTCGTCCAGCAGCTCCCTCGCCCCGGCGATCCAGCTGCTCACGTCCATCTCGTTGCTCGTCGTGTCTGCGACGGGATCGGGCGCCGCCGGTTCGGAGCTGGGCGGGTCAGGCTCGGTCGAGTAGCCCTCGGTCGACGCGTCAGGTGACGGGCTCAGCGTTGACGTGCTTGAAGACTGCTCAACTTCGGGCCCTGTCGCCACTGCGGAGCAACCAGCGAGGAGCAGAAGCCCACTGAAGCCAGCCAGAGCACGTCGCACCGCCGCGATTGGATTCAACACAGACGGCCGGCCGCCGGGAGCCTTGCAAGTGTTCACAACGAAGAGTTGCCCGGCCTCCTAGACCTCCGGTGCGACTTGGCAGAAGTGACAGCCTCTGACGCAGACCTGCACCCCCTCAGAAGATCGAGGTCGAGCGGGTGGTTTCGAGGCTCCTTCGTCGCACCTCAACCACCAGGGGGCCGTCGCTCCTCAACCATCGACTCACCCCCTTCGCCGGCGCCACTCCCCGACCGCATCGGTGGCCCACAGCGCCCAGGCGACGAGCAGGGGCTGGAAGACCAGGCGAGCCGCCCGGGCGCCGTCGCTGTCGAGCCCGAAGGCGTCACGGCGCTCCGTGAGCTGGGCGATGTTGCCGGGGAAGACGGCGACGAAGAGCAGACCGGTCGCTGCGCCGACGAGGGCACGGCGGGGCTGCCGCCAGGTCGCGAGCAGCGCCGCGCCGACGGCGATCTCGACGACCCCGGACGCCAGCACGACGAAGTCCACGTCGAGCGGCACCCACGGCGGCACCTGCGCCTGGAACTCCTGACGGGCGAAGGTGAGGTGCCCCGTCCCGGCGAAGAGCATCGCGCCCCCGAGGGCCACCTGCGCGACGCGGCGCAGCACCCCCGTGCTCGATCCGTCGGTCTCGCGGCGCGCAGGTGAGCTCATGCCACCCATCCTGCCGCCACCTCGACACCCCGACCAACGCCCGCGTGACCTCAGCCGTGGAGGAAGTGCAGCACCTGGCTCGTGAACTCCTCTGCGTGCTCGGTCTGCAGCCAATGACCGCACCCGTTGATGAGGTACAGCCGCGAGTCGGGGATGAGCGACGTGAGCCGCAGCGAGTGCTCGAAGTGCACCACCCGGTCGTCCCGTCCGTGGAAGAGCAGGGTCGGCGCGGTGATGCCGCGCAGCCGAGCGTGGTCGAGCTCGACGACGGGGCGCTTGCCCGTGCCCTCGATGAAGTTCTTCGCGTGCTCGGGATGGGCCAGCACCATGTCGGCGCGGCCCTGGATGAGCTCGTCGGTGGCGAAGGTCGAGTCGAAGGTCATGATGTCGACGAGCTCGCGCATCGTCTCGAAGGAGGGCTGGCGATACCCCTTCTGCAGCACCTTGAGCCCCTCGGTGAGCCCGGCCGGACCCATGAGCGTCGGCCCGCCGGAGGAGGAGCCCATCGTGATGAGCCGCTCGACCCGCTCGGGGTGCTCGTACCCGAAGCGCAGCGTCGTCCCGCCGCCCATCGAGTTGCCGATGACGGCCGCCGCGCGGTCGATCTCGAGCGCGTCCATGAGATCGGCGAGGGCCGTCGAGTGGTCGCGGTCCTGCCAGGACACCGGGTCGGACTCGCCCCAGCCGGGCATGTCGACGGCGATGACGCGGTGGTCGCGCGCGAGCGCCGGGATGTTCTGCGAGAAGTTGCTCCACCCCGTCGCGCCCGGGCCGGACCCGTGCAGGAGGAAGACGACGGGGCCGTTGCCGGCCTCGTTGACATGGATCCGCCACTGGCGCGTCTGCACCATCCGGCTCGTGGAGTCGTACGTCAGCTCGCTCATCGCGGCGTGTCCTCTCGTCGTGCGGTCATGACCCCGAAGCCGGCGATGAAGTGCCGGATCGGGCGGTAGTACTCGTAGCCGACCTCGTAGCGGCCGGTCGCGCCGAGCGCGGAGAAGGCCGCGACCCAGCCACGCACCTCGTGGCTGGAGTTGCCCGCCTCGGCCGCCATCTCGCCCGCCTCGTAGGCGTCGAAGGCGGCGGTGTCCTGCGCCGCGCAGACCCGCATGAACTCGCGGTCCCACTCCGGGTTGAGATCCTGGATGCCGGCCTCGCCCTCGGCGAAGGCGAGCGCGGTGTCGACGACGCGCTGCTCGCGCGCGGCCCGCGCCTCGGGCGTCGGGTTGCGCCCGTCGAGCAGGCCCTCGCGGACCTCCGGGGGCGCCGTCGCCCACCGCGGCACGGGCGGGTCGTGGCTCAGCCCGCCCGACGCGATGAGCAGGATGCGCTCGGGCCGGTCGGCCGCCCACCGGCCGATGGCTTCGCCGAGCGCACGGATCCGCGCCATGGGGACGAAGGGGGCGGCGACACCGTTGACGAAGACGGGGATCGTCGGGAGGGTGTCGACCCCGCCGAAGATGACGTCGAGCGGCTGGACGGCGCCGTGGTCGACACCCATCCGCCGCGACACGGTGAGGTCCACCCCTTCGCCCTGGACGTACCCGGCGAGCTCCTCGGCGAGCTCGGACGGGACGTCGAGCTCGCCGGTCGGCGTGCCGTAGTCGCCGAGCCCGAAGGCCCCGAGCCCGAGGCAGAAGGGCGGCATCGTGTCGTAGAAGAAGCCGTTGTAGTGGTCCGGCCCGAAGGTGATGACGAGCTCGGGGTCCACCTCGCGCACGAAGTCGCGGGCCGCGGTGAAGGCCCCCTCGACCTCGCCGGAGATCTCCGGGCCCGGGTCGATCCGGCGCAGCAGCGGCGTGTGGGACATCGCGACGAGCGAGAGACTCATGCGACGACCTCGAGCGAAGGGGTGGCCGCCCCGGCGTGCGTGGCGTCACCGGCGACCTCGACGGCTTCGGCGACCGCACCCGGCGCGACCGGCGTGGCGTGCATCGCGGTGCGCAGCGAGGCGAGCGCCTTGCCGGCCTCCTGAGCGAGGCATGCGGCCGCGACGAAGCGATCAGGCCGGAGGAAGACCACGCCCATGGCGCGGGTGTCGAACCAGCTCTTCAGAGCGCCGTCGACGCAGCCGACGACGAGCGTCTCGGGGTCGGCGAGGTCATCCTGCGCCCACGCCCGCTGCGACTCGGAGGTGAAGCACACCAGCTGGGCGCCCATGTGCCGCAGCTGCTCTCGCTCCTGCGGGGTGAAGAGGCGGGCCGGGTCGTTGCCCCACGCGGCGACGGTCCACCACGGGCCGACGACGTCGTCGAGACGCGCCTCGTGCACGTCCGCGGTGCGCACCCGGGGCTGGATGAACTGCGTGCCGACGGGGGTGACCTTCGAGACGGCGTTGCGCACGGTCATGAAGCGCGAGCGCCGCGTGCGCTCCTGGCGCCCGGGGCGCAGGGTGTCCGGCTCGACGACGACGCCCTCGGCGTAGAAGGGCATCGGCTTGAACTTCATGTCCGCGAAGTAGTCCTTGACCTGCGGGCTGAGGTTGAGCACCCGGCTGGCGACGTCGCGGGCACCGCACACGACGCGGTTCGTCGGCTTGATGACGTTGCCGAGGGTCATCGACAGGTCGATCATCGCCTTCGCGTGGTCGCGCCGCTCGGACTCGTAGCTGTCGAGGATGCCGTCGTCGGCCTGGCCGGACAGCACGCTCGCGAGCTTCCACGACAGGTTCGTCGCGTCGCGCATGCCGGAGTTCCACCCCTGGCCCATCCACACTGGCATGAGGTGCGCGGCGTCGCCGGCGACGAGGACGCGACCCTCGCGGAAGTGGCTCGCGATGCGCCCGTGGTGCGTGAAGACGCGGCGGCGGATGACGTCGAGCAACGCGGAGTCCGGCACGTGCTCGCGCAGCAGCTCGGCGACGAACTCGTCGTCCTCGACGCGCTCGCTCGGCTCGTCGTCGAAGAGCATGAACTCCCAGCGCCGGATCGCGTGCGGCAGCCCGATCGAGACGTAGGGGCGGGCCGGGTCGGCACCGAGGTAGACGTTGGGCACGCCGAGGGGGTCGTTGCGCACGTCGATGACGACCCACCGGGTCGAGGGGGACTCCCCGACGAAGTCGACGTCCATCGCCTTGCGGGTCCGCGAGGACCCCCCTTCGCAGCCGACGAGGTACTGAGCGGTGATCGTCTCCTCGCGCACGGTGCCGTCGTCCTGCGCGACCGAGACGGTGACGGCGACGTGGTCGCCGTGGTCGACGTGACCGGTCACCGTGTGGCCGAAGCGGACGTCGACGTCGTCGTAGCGCTGCGTGCCGCGGTAGAGCTCACGGTCGACGAGCGGCTGGATGAAGCCGAACTTCCGCGGCCAGCCGAAGGGCTCGCCCGTCGGGTCGTTGGTCACCATGACCTCGCCCTTGCCGTTGACGAGCCGCATGACGTGGCGCGGGATCGTGTACGGGACGACCTCGTCGGTCAGGCCCATCGTCTGGATCGTGCGCATCGACTCGTCGTCGAGACCGACGCCCCGCGGGTAGTCGATGAGGTCCTCGCGGGCCTCGAGGACGACGACCTTGCGGCCGTACTGCCCCAGCAGGTTGGCCAGTGCCAGGCCGCACGGCCCGGCGCCGGCGATCACCACCTCGGTCTGCATGTCTGCTCCTTCGCACGACGATGTACGCGTTGTCCTGGCGGACGCTACGAAGGGGGACACCGCCCCGGCGAGGCCACGTGCCACCGAGTGGCACGCGGGTGCTGGTCGAGGTGCGACGAGCGCAGCGAGGAGCCTCGAGACCACCCTCGACCAGCGAAGTGGCCGCCCTCAGATCGAGCGGGGGTGCGCGACGAGGTCGTCGGCGTCGGCGTCGCCGACCGCGGCGAGCGCCCTGCTCGCCCGGGCGCACACCTCGAGCACGACCTGCTCGTTGCCCACACCCAGCACCGCGCCGGCCGGCCCGGTGACCGCGAGCGAGGCGACCGCTGCCCCCGACGCGTCCTTGACGACCGAGGCGACGCTGCCCACCCCTTCGACCGTCTCGCCGTCGTCGAGCCCGACCCTCGTGCGCGCGACCCGGGTCAGCTCGACCCGCAGCGTCTCGCCGTCGGTGATCGTCCGGCTCGTGAGCGCGGGCAGCGGACGCGAGCAGACGCGCTCCGCGGCCGCTCGGTCGAAGGCGAGGAGCGCCTTGCCGAGCGAGGTGCAGTGGGCGGGCTGCCGCCCCCCGATGCGCGAGGGCGAGTGCGCGCGGTGGATGCCGTGGAGCTTGTTGAGGAAGAGGATCTCGTCGCGATCGAGCACCCCGAGCTGGCAGGTCTGCCGGCTCGCCTCGTACAACGACGCGAGGAAGGGCGTGAGCACGACCTGCAGCCGCGCGACGAGCGAGTTGCTCGGGATCGCGAGGTTCGTGCCGAAGAGCGGGCCCGTGCGGTAGCCGTCCTCGTGCCGCTCGACGGCGCCGTTCTCCTCGAGCGTCGTCACGAGACGGAAGACCGTCGACTTGGGCAGCCCCGTGCGTCGGGCGAGCTCGCTCACGCCGAGCCCGTCGGTGCCGAACTGGTCGACGACGGCGAGCAGCTGGACCGCGCGGTCGACGGAGGTGACCCTCTTCGGTGCCATGCTGGGTCCCCCTTCGTCGACCTGATCAGGCTACGCCCGGCGTGCCGCCTGGTGGCACGACTCCTGGTGCGCCCGCCCGCGGACCCCGCCAATGAGGACGGTCACCGCTTCCGTGAAGGGACCCCCATGATCAACGACGATCTCCGCTCGACGGCGCCCGCCGCCCCGCCCGCGGCCCTGGCCACCTCGACGCCGACCGAGCGCCGGCGCGCGCAGGCCTCGAGCTTCCTCGGCTCCGCGGTCGAGTACTACGACTTCCTGCTCTACGCGGCGGCCGCCGGTCTCGTCTTCCCCGAGCTGTTCTTCACGGGGATGGACCAGGGCGTGGCGATCCTGCTCAGCTATCTCACCCTCTTCACCGGGTACATCTCGCGGCCCATCGGTGGTCTGCTCTTCGGGCACTTCGGCGACAAGATCGGTCGCAAGCGGATGCTCTTCATCACCCTCATGGTCATGGGGCTCGTCTCGATCGCCATCGGCCTCATGCCGACCGCCGGCTCGATCGGCATCGCCGCCCCGATCCTTCTCGCGCTCATGCGGCTGCTGCAGGGCTTCGCCGTCGGCGGCGAGTGGGCCGGCGCGATGCTCATGTCGATGGAGCACTCGAAGTCCGAGTCCCGCGGCATCGGCGCGTCCATCGCGATGGCGGGTGCCCCCTTCGGCGCGGTGCTGGCCACCCTCGTCCTCGCGCTCACCTCGTCGGCGACCGGTGACGCCTTCCTCGAGTGGGGCTGGCGGGTGCCCTTCCTGCTCTCCGCGGTCGTCGTCGCCGTCGGTCTCTACCTGCGCACGCGGGTCTCGGAGAGCCCGGAGTTCGAGGCCGCTCGCGAGCGCGGCGAGGTGCACACCGGTCTGCCCGTCGCGATCCTCGTGACGAAGTACCGGCGCGCCGTCCTGCTCGGCACCCTCGGCGTCATGGCGCCGCTCTTCATCCAGAGCCTGCTCGCCGTCTTCATGGTCCCGTACGTCGTCGAGGCGGGAGTCGTCACCCGCGAGACCGCCCTGTACATGCTCACGCTGAGCAACTTCGTGCATGTCTTCACGATCCCGTTCTTCGCGTGGGTGAGCGACCGGGTCGGGCGGCGCCGCACGATGGTCGCGGGCGCGATCTTCTCCGCCGTCGCGATCTGGCCGATGTTCGCCCTCTTCGACAGCTCGTCACCGGGCCTCGTCGCGCTCGCCTTCCTCGTCGGCAACCCGCTCATCCAGGCCTCGATGTTCGGCCCGGTCGGCGCCTACCTCTCGGAGATGTTCGAGCCCACCGCGCGGTACTCGGGCGTCTCGGCGACCTACCAGCTCGGCTCCCTCCTCGGCGCCGGCCTCGCCCCTCTCGTCGCGCAGGAGCTCGTCACCGCCGACGCCGGGACGCGCGACCTCGGTCTGTACATCGTGGCCGCGTACGTCGTCAGCGGCCTGGCCGTGTGGTTCTCGCGCAACGCGGGAGAGCGAAGGGGTGACCCCACCGTCGCTGAGCCGGCCCGGACCCCGGTCGACGCCTGATCGACACCGCAGAGTGAGCGCGAATCGCCGGTACGCCTCGTGGGTAGCGGCGATTCGCGCTCACTGAACCGTGCGAAGGGGGTCACGTGCCGTCGTCGTCACCGACCCGGTGATCAGATCGCTGTGTACCCACCGTCGATGACGATGTCCTGACCGGTGAGATAAGAGGACGAGTCGCCCGCGAGGAAGGTCACCAGTCCTGAAAGGTCCTCCGGCCGGGCCATCCGCCCCTGGGGGATCCGGGCCACCCAGTCGTCGTGCAGGGCGGGCTCCTCGTCGAGGATGGCCTGGGTGAGATCGGTGAGGACATACCCCGGGGAGATCGAGTTGACCCGGATACCCGATGCCGCCCACTCCACCGCGAGCGACCGGCCGAGGTGAGCCACGGCGGCCTTCGACGCGTTGTAGGACGCTGCCCACTGAGGCACGTTGACGATCGAGCCGGACATCGACGCGATGAAGATGGCGCTGCCCGACGTGCCCGCGTTGAGGAGCCCGTCGCCGAAAGCCTGCGCCGAGAAGAAGGTCCCCGAGAGGTTGACGTCGATGACCTTGCGCCACTGCTCGGCGGTGACCTTGACGGAGTCTCCGTTGATCTCTATCCCCGCGGCAGTCACGAGGACCCGAGGTACGCCGAGCTGCTTGCGCACAGCCTTGAAGGCCTCGGCGACGGCAGCCTGGTCGGTGACGTCGACCCGCCTGCCGTAGGACTGCACGCCGAACTCCTCGGAGATCGCCTCGGCCTCTACCTCGACGGAGTCGAGGAGGTCGAGGATCGCGACCCCGACGCCCTGAGCGGCGAGCGCGCGGGCCAGCTCGAGGCCGATGCCCCGGGCGCCGCCGGTGATGACGGCGCTGCGGCCGTCGAGTGTGCTGGTCATCGTGGATCTCCTTGTCGGACGGTGGGTGATCGCGTTGCGTGAATCAGGGGTGCGCCCGGTCCCACCCGGCACGCGTCGCGGCGATGAACGCCTGGGCGGCTGCGAGTGGATCGGGAGCGTGGACGACGCCGCTGGTCGACCCGGTGCCGTCCGCGCCCGCAGCCATGAGCGCCTCGGCCACAGCGGGCGTGGCGACCCCACCGGCATGCATGGCGAGGACGTCCTCGGCGCGACCGCGGATCGCCTGCGTCGACCCGCCCACCCAGTCCCGGGGTCCGCTGCCCGCGGTGCCGATGAGCTCCGCCGGCTCGAGGAGGACCACCGTCGGCCGCAGGTCGGCGGCCCTCATGGCCTCGTCGCAGGTCGAGGCGCACACGATCGTGCGCAGTCCGTGGTGACGGGCTCGGCCCACGAGGGCGGTGAGGACCTCGTCGGTGAGCGGGTCAGCGTCGTGGTTGAGCATCACTCCGTGAGCTCCCGCGTCGACGAGCGACTCGGCCGTCACCCTGTTCATCGACGGCCCGGCCGTCTCGCGATCCATGCCCTGCGCGAAGACGAGCACCCCGTAATCCCCGTCTCGGATCGGGGCGATCATCGCCGTCGGCACCGTCACGACGACGGTGACCTCGTGCTCGGCTGCGGCCCGGCCGGCGACGGCCGCCAAGGCCTCCACCTCGCTGCGTCGCATGAGGTTCTTCGGACCGATCTCGAAGAAGGGACCGACGAGCTCGGGCGTCATGCACCCATGAGCGCACGCAGACGCTCCGCCGTCGCCGGGAGCGACTCAGCGGGGTCGCCCTCCGTCGAGCACTCGAGGTTGACCGCCCCGGTGAAGCCGATCTCGTGGAGCGCTCCGAAGATCGACTCCCAGTCCAGTCGCCCATGGCCGGGCAGGAGCCGGTTGTTGTCGCCCAGGTGGACGTGAGCGACCTTCTCGCCAGCTGCGAGGATGGACGACGCGACGTCGACCTCCTCGATCGACATGTGGAAGGTGTCGGGCAAGAGCGCGGCGTTGGGGTGGTCGACCGCCTCGATCATCGCGAGGTTGTCGGCCACGAGGTTGAGGTACCGGCACTCGTACCGGTTGATCGGCTCGAGCAGGACCCGGCCGGGCGTGCCCTCGACCACCTCGAGCACCTCGCGGTAGAAGTCGAGGAACCTGTCACGCTGACCCTCGTCGAGCTGCTGGAACGGGTGGAAGAGCGGTAGAGGATCCCGAGCCCCGTACTCGTACTCGATCTCGGTCACGGTGCCGATCTCGGCGCAGACCGATGCCGCGTCGAGGTACATCGCGCGGCAGCGCGCCCTCAGCTCGGGATCGGGGTCCATGGCGTGGCCGTATATGTCGTCGATGAGCACGAACTCCACGGGACGGATGCCGGTGCGGCTCTCCAGCGACGCGAGCTCACGCCGTACGCCGTCATCCCACTCAGCCAGGGGCTGGAAGACGGCGAGGGCGTCGTAGCCCCACCGCTTGAGCAGCTCTGCCTTCTGGGTGAGGGTGTGGCCGGGGATCATCGGGGACGAGGCGGCAAGCTTCATCGTCGGTCTCCTTCGGTGGTGACGAACAGTCGTTCGAGGTACGTCTCGAAACGGCGGTACCGCTCGTCTCGGTGGTGTCCAGGGCTGGGTGAGTACGTCCGGGTCTCCGGGGCTGCGAGGCTTGTCGCATCGGCGACGTCCCCGATCAGCCCCGCCGCCACAAGCGCGAGGGCAGCAGCGCCGCGGCAGGTCGCCTCGCGCTCGTCCGGGACGAGCACGTCGATGCCGCACACATCGGCCTTCAGCTGGTTCCAGAAGGGCGAGGACGCCCCGCCCCCGGTCGAGACGACGCACCCGGTGCCGCTCGGGCTGAGGTACTCGACGTTGCGGCGCAACAGGTGGGCGACCCCCTCCTCGACCGCGTACGCGAGATCCGTCGACGTGTGCCCCAGGTCGATCTCGAGGAATGCCCCACGCGCGTGAGTGAAGAAGTCAGGGGGGTTCACGCCGGTCAGGTACGGCAAGAAGATCGGGCCACGGGCACCGTCACCTCTTCGGACAAGAGCGGATTCCAGGTCGTCGTACCGCATGCCGCCCAGCGCCTCGCGACGGAACCACTCGAGCGACACCCCTCCGCTGTCGACGCCGTTGAAGAGGACGATCTCGTCGGGCCGCAGCCCGGCATGGAAGGAGACCTTCCGGCTCGGGTCGAAGGACCAGCCGGCGGTGAGCATGGACAGCGAGAGGACGGTGCCGGCCGACTCGCTCACGACGTCGGGGAGGTAGCTCCCGGTCCCGACCATCGCGCAGAAGTGGTCCAGGGCTCCCACGTTGACCCGGTACGAGCTCGCTGGCGGCAGCTGCTCCGCCACGTGGTCCAGAACAGGCCCGAGGTCGACACCTGCCTGGACGACGGGGGGCAGCGTCTCCTCGGGCACTCCCACCACGTCCAGCATGTCCCGCCAGTAGCAACCGGCTCGCACGTCGTAGAGGTAGGTAAAGCCCCGCGTCGTCACCTCCCCCACGCACGTCCCCGTGAGGCGCCGGGCGATCTCGTCCTTGATCATCAGCACTGACGCAGCACGTTCGACCGAGCGCGGTTCGTGGCTGGCCAGCCAGCGCAGCTTCATGGCCGGCCAGGTGGCGGACGGGGTCGGCTGCCCCGTGACGGCGAAGGCCTCGTCGACCCCGAAGACCTCACCGATGTGTGCGGCCTCCGCGGTCGCCCGGTCGTCCAACCATGACATCGCAGGGCGTACAGGCTCCCCGGCACGGTCGTTGATGACGAGCGACTCGGCCTGCCCCGTGAGGACCACGACCGCAGGGTGCCCCGCCAGGTCGTCCTGGGTCCGGGCGCACTCCCACATCTGGTCGACGACCAGGTCGAAGAGAGCGGATGCGGAGAACTCGACACGCACGCCCGACGTCACGTACCTGGATGGGGCGGACGACACCGCGAGCCGACGCAGCTGTGCGTCGAAGAGGACGACCTTGACGTTGGTCGTCCCCAGGTCGACGGCGTAGATGAGCACGCTAGTCACCCATCACGTGCAGGTGCACGGTCCGGGTCCGGGGTCGCACCGAGTCGAGGTCGCCGAAGTAGACCCGGCCGAACTCGCCGAGGAGCGGTGCGCCGTCGACGACGGGCATCACCTCTGAGCGGCCGAGGATGGACGAGAGGATGTGGCCGTCGGTGTTGAGCCCCCACTCCGGCAGCTCGTCACGCAGCTCGCCCGCGTTGCGGATGTGGATGGGGCCGGGGTGCAGGTACTGGCCCTCGTGCCGGGTCGGCGGGGCGATCTTGGCCAGGACGTTGAGGGTGTCCTGCAGGAGCAGCTGCGTGCCGTAGTAGGTCACGTCCTCCGACTCCTCCTGGAGCAGCACGCAACAGCTGGTGTGAGCCGAGTAGGCCACGGCGATGCCGTTCCGGACACCGCTCTCGGCGACGAGCTCCTCGACCCGCGAGGTGATGTCGAAGAACTCCTGCCGGGCGGGCGTCTCGATCTGGACAGATGCGTGATGGGCGGACATGACTTCCTCTCGTCGCGCCGGTGAGGTCGGCCTGATCAGGCTGTCGACGAAGCACCGTCAACGGAAGCCAAAAATTGCGATGATGAGATAACCAGCGGTTATCAGAGGTATGAGGAGGCGTGGTGAACAGGGACGTCAGCCTTCGGCTGTTCAAGTACTACGAGGCGCTGGCGACCGATCTGAACTACCGCAAGGCATCCGAGCGGCTCTTCATCTCCCAGCCCGCGCTCTCCGCTGCCATCCGCCAGCTCGAGGGCCATGTGGGCGAGCGCCTCTTCGACCGCGACACCCATTCCGTCGCCCTGACCGCAGTTGGGCGCGAGTGGCTGCCCTACGTCCGGTCCGCCCTTCGCGAGGTGGACAGCGCTCTCGACGCCGTCGAGACGCTGGTCGGCAGTGCGCAGATCCGGGTCGGGTACCTCACCGGCATGGGGGCCGACCTCCTCTTCGAGCTGTTGGACGGCGTCGAGGACGAGCTGGCGGACATCACGGTCGAGAGCACCGAGTTCGACTTCACCGACCCGACGGCCGGCCTCGCGTCCGGGAGCACCGACATCGCTCTCCTGCGACCGCCCGTCGACGTCACCGACCTCGAGATGGTGGTCGTCGCAGAGGAGTCATGGGTCGCCTGCCTGCCTCGCACCCATCGGCTCGCCGGGCGCGAGGAGCTGCGGATCGACGAGCTCCTCGACGAGCCGATCGTCGTCGCTCCCGTCTCAGCCGGCCGCTGGCGCGACTACTGGATGGCCGCGGACGCGAGGAAGGGTCGGCCGGCGACGATTGCCGCCGAGGCGGCCACCTACGAGGCAGAGACGACCCTCATCGCGCGCGGCGTCGGCATCAGCTTCACGACCTCCTCGCTCATGCGGCTCTACGACCGACCGGGCATCCAGTTCGTGCCCATCGTCGACCGGCCGATCAGCTACACGGCTCTCGCCTGGCGCTCGGGCAGGCTCTCGGCGTCGGGACGGCAGCTCGTGCAGCACATGCTCTCGCGGACACCGAGCACCTCTCTGCCCCCGTCATAACCTCCGCTTAACGGCAGATAAGACATCGGTCCTTCCGGTCGCCCCGCACCGGACGGTTCACTGCTCGACAACCTTCGGCACCGCCGCCCGAGGATCTTCGTCAGCAGAGGAAGTCGTCATGACCGCTCAGGTGTCCGCCCCCTTCGCGCCCCGTCCCGTGCTGCCCATGAGACCGAGAGTCCCTGACCCCAGCGCTCAGGGAGGGGGCGACCTGCGATGAGCACCGCCACGACGAGCACCGAGTTCGCGCTCACCGCCCGAGGCGTCCACGTCTTCTACGGGCAGGTCCACGCCCTGCGGGGCGCAGCCTTCGACTGCCGGCCCGGCGAGGTCACCGCTCTCATCGGGGACAACGGCGCCGGCAAGTCCACCCTCGTCAAGGTGCTCTCCGGTGCTCTCGCCCCGGACGAGGGGTCGGTCGAGGTCGACGGTCGACCCTTCCTCGCCCGCACTCCCTCGGATGCTCAGGACGCCGGGATCGAGACGGTCTACCAGGACCTCTCCCTCGCGGCCGACCTCGGACCCGTCCAGAACATGTTCCTCGGACGGGAGATCCGCAGACCTGGGATCCTCGGTCGGCTCGGCTTCCTCGACGACAAGGCCATGGCTGCCTCCGCCGTCGAGGACTTCGCGAAGCTCGGGCTGCGGGTCGACCCGCGGCGAGGGTCCGTCCGCGAGATGTCAGGCGGCCAGCGCCAAGGGGTCGCCGTGGCGAAGGCCGTGAGCTGGGCCAAGCGCGTCGTCCTGCTCGACGAGCCGACCGCGGCACTGGGCGTCGTCCAGACCAAGGGCGTGCTCGACATGGTGCGTCGGGTCGCCGACCAGGGGCTGGCGGTAGTCCTCATCACCCACAACATGACAGACGTGCTCAGCGTCTCCGACCGTGTCGAGGTCCTTCGTCTCGGCCAGCGCGTCGCGAGCATCGAGCGGCGCGACGCCACCCTCGAACGACTGGTCGCCGAGATGACGGGCGGGACCGCCCCCGAGAGCGAACCCACGACCGACCTCAGCTCGGACCAGGAGGACCAGCGATGACCACCACGACGACCACTCAGACACCGGCCTCTGCCGACACCCTGACGGCGCCCCTCGGTCGCCGGATCACCCAGCACCCGCTCTTCGTCGTCACGACAGCACTCGTGCTCCTCTTCGTCGTCTTCACGGTCGTCAACGGCCCGACCTTCCTCAGCGAGGCCAACCTGCGCAACATGGCCCTGGCCGGCGCGATCATCCTCATCCTCGCCGTGGGGGTGACGATGGTCATCATCACCGCAGGCTTCGACCTCTCGGTGGGATCGGTCCTCGTGCTCTCAGGGGTCTTGTCGGTCATCGCGATGCGCGCGGTCGGGGACACCGGCTGGACGAGCGCGATCATCGGGCTGCTCGTCGCCGCGGCCAGCGGAGCTGTCCTCGGCGCGATCAACGGGGCACTTGTCTCCTACGCCGGGCTCAACCCCATCATCGTCACTCTCGGCACCCTGGGCGCCGCTCTCGGGCTCGCCCAGGTGGTTACCGGCGGGCCTGACCTCAACGACGTGCCGATGGTCATGGCCGACTTCGGCGTCGCACGCGTGCTCGGGGTGCCGTGGGTCGTGGTCGTCGCCGCCGTCATCGCGATCATCGCCGGGATGGCCATGCGCTATACCGCGTTCGGACGACACACCTACGCGATCGGCTCCAACTCCGAGGCCGCCACCCGCGCAGGCATCAAGGTCAAGGCGCATCTCGCAGCCATCTACATGATCTCTGGGCTGCTCGCGGGGCTGGCCGGCTGGCTGTCGCTGGCGGTCTACGGCACGACCAACATCAACGGCCACTCGCTCGACGCACTCAGCGCGGCGACGGCCGCCCTCCTGGGCGGGGCGAGCCTCTTCGGCGGGGTGGGCACGATCGGCGGCACCGTCCTCGGGAACGCCATCCCGGTCGTCCTGTCCGCCGGTCTGGTGATCGCCGGGCTCCAGTCCTTCTGGCAGCAGTTCGTCACCGGCGTCGTCCTCATCGGCGCCGTGTACCTCGACCGCGTCCGCCGCCTCGGCCTGGGCCGACGCTCTCCCCGCCGCACCCGATGACCCACCCTCGTACGAAAGGCACGACCATGAACGCTCGAAGCCGCCGGGCCCGCACCGCCCTCCTCCTTCCCACGATCCCCCTGACGATCGCCGCCTGCTCCAGCGGTGCGGCGAGCACCGAGGCGGGCACCGTCGAAGGGGCCACCGTCGCGATCGTCGGCCCCCTCTCCGGTGACCCGTACTACCAAGAGGTGGCCTGCGGGGCGCGGACGGCCGGGAAGAGGCTCGGGATGGACGTCGGGGAGCAGCAGGCGTCCCAGAACCAGAGCCAGGCCGCCCAGAACACCATCGTCCAGAACGTCCTGAGCAAGAGCCCACAAGCACTCATCTACACCCCGGCAGACCCGGTGGCCGGCGGTCTGCCGCTGCGAACCGCTCGAGATGACGGGACGACCGTCATCGACGTGGACGCGCAGCTCGAAGACGCCGACCTCTACGACTCTTTCGTGGCCTCGGACCACTACGAGGGCGCCAAGCAGATCACGAAGGAGCTGGCCGAGATGATCGGCGGCAAGGGCAAGGTGGCGGCCATCGGCTCGCTGCCGAGCAACCCGATCACCCAGGCCCGCATCAAGGGTTTTCAGGACGCCTTGAAGGACTACCCGGACATCGAGGTCGTCTCGACCTCCTACCCGGACCTGTCGCCCGCGGCCATCCAGTCCAACGCGTCGGCCACGCTCGTCAAGCACCCAGACCTCAAGGGCTTCTACACGACGAACTACCTCAACTCCTCTGGTGCTGCGGTCGCGCTGCGTAACGCCAACCAGGTCGGCAAGGTCAAGATGGTCAGCTGGGACACGGGCGTCGACAACGTCAAGCTCATGCGGGAGGGCGTCGTCCAGGCCACGGTGGCCCAGCAGCCCTTCAAGATGGGAGAGCTCGCCATCGAGCAGATCGCGAAGTCGATCAAGGGTGAGAAGGTCGACAAGACCGTCAACGCCCCCGTCTCGATCCTCACCAGCGACGAGGTCGACACCGCCAAGGGCAAGGAGCTCTGGTACCAGGGCTCGTGCGACGTCTGAGAAGGAGCGCGATGACCCTCGTCGGATACCTCGACCGGATGTCGGCCGCCGCCGGGTCCTCGGTCGACTGCATGATCAGCTCGACGATCGCCGACGTGGAGGTCGACGTCATCCGGCTCCTGCACGGCGACACGAACGCCGCCGGACCGGGACCGCAGGTCGCCGAGCTCGACCTCCCTGCTCAGCACGTCGTCGCGACGGAGCAGCAGACGTGGACCGGGTCCTGCGTCGTGGTCGACGGCCTGACGGGGGCCTCCGCGCTCTCCGGTGTCTCGTTCTCCGTGCTGCTCCAGCCCACCCTCGCCCACGGTGGTCGCCGGCAGGTGGTGATGAGCCTGCTCGACGTAGGCGACCCGGTCCTCGTCCTCGCCGTCGACGAGTCCGGGTCGCTCGTCGTGGAGACAAGGAGCTCAGCGGTGGGGATCGTCGTCGGCTGGCGTCGTGACACCTGGTACCGGGCAGAGGTGAGCACGAGCGACGAGGACGTCATCCTGCGTCTCGTGCGGGTCGTCACACGGCCGGACGGCGTCGAGCACGTCGTCGTGGGCGAAGGCCGCGGAGCGGGGCCGGGGCGCACGGCGTCCTACGACTCCGTCGTCATCGGTGCGCAGACCTGCACCCGGACCGGTCGCCGGTGGGCCCCCAGCCACTGCTTCAACGGGAGGGTCGAGAACCCCGTCCTTCGTTCAGCCGGCGGCACCATCGTCGGGGACTGGCGCTTCGAACGACAGCAGCAGTCCACGGTGGCGGAGGACGCGAGCGGCAACGACAACCATGGAGTGGTCGTCAACGCCCCCACCCGTGCCGTCACAGGGCACCGATGGGCGCGGCGAGTCGTCGACTCCACCCGTGCGCCCGAGCAGTACGCGGCCATCCACCTCCACGAGGACGACCTGGACGACGCGGGCTGGGACGTCGGGGCGACCGTCGAGCTGCCGCCGGATCTTGCCTCTGGCGTGTACGGCGTACGCCTGCGTGCGGGGGACGAGGAGGACGTCATCCCCTTCGCCGTCGTGCCGGGACCGGCATCGGTGCGTGCAAGAGTCGCCGTCCTCCTCCCAACCTTCACCTATGTTGCGTACGCGAACGAACGGATGGTCGACCGTCTCGACTTCGAGGGGGAGGCACTCACCGACCACCCGGTCACGCCGGGGCCGTACGACCTGCTCCTGCGAGATCACCCCGAGTGGGGCCTGAGTCACTACGACATCCATGCGGACGGGACCACCTGCGTCTTCTCGACCAGTCTCCGCCCGGTGCCGAACCTGCGAGCCGACTACCGCGCCTGGCTCCAGGACGCGCCCAGGCACCTCGGCGCCGACCTCTACCTCGTGCACTGGCTAAAGCACCTCGGTCAGGAGGTCGACATCATCACCGATCACGACCTCCACTCCTCCCCGCGCGACCTGCTCGACGCCTACGACGTGGTGATCACGGGTAGCCACCCGGAGTACGTCAGCGAGCAGATCCTCGACTCTCTGGAGAGTCACCTCGACGGCGGCGGATCCTTGATGTACCTCGGCGGCAACGGCTTCTACTGGGTGACCAGCCAGGACCCGCTTCGACCCCACCTGCTCGAGGTCCGCCGCGGCCCTGCAGGCACCCGACCCTCCGAGGGTGCCGCATGGGAAGGCGTCCACAGCACCACGGGCGAGCCCGGCGGACTGTGGCGCACCCGAGGCAGGTCGCCCAACCGCCTCACAGGGGTGGGGATGACCGCTCAGGGATGGGACGAGAAGGCGCCGGGCTACGCGCGGATGCCCGACAGCCACCTGCCCGAGGCTGCCTTCCTCTTCGACGGCATCGGTGAGGACGAGGTCATCGGAGACTTCGGGCTCATCATGAACGGTGCGTCCGGTGACGAGCTCGACCGCTTCGACATCAGTCGGGGCAGCCCGGAGGACACCCTGGTCGTCGCCCGCTCGACGGGCCACAGCGACTACTACCAGCTCGCCGGCGAGGACCTGCTGGCCACCCGGCCGGGCGTCGGCGGCGCCGAGTGCGAGGACGTGAGGTCTGACATGACGCTGCGGCGTCACGAGGGTGGCGGCTGGGTCTTCAGCGTCGGGTCCATCGCCTTCACAGGATCGATCTCGCACCAGGGCTACGACAACAACGTCGCGAAACTCCTGGGCAACGCGCTCGCTGAGTTCCTCAGGACGGATCCAGAGCGCACGACCTGATCGGGGCGCCGAGCGAGGGAAGACCCGGGCACGACGAAGGCCCCGGGACCATGTGGTCCCGGGGCCTTCGGCATGTGGTGCGAGAGGGGGGATTTGAACCCCCACGCCCATAAGGACACTGCCACCTGAAGACAGCGCGTCTGCCGTTCCGCCACTCTCGCGTGAGTGCGCCGACGACCGAAGTCGCAAGCGCGCCCATTGTGCCCTACCAGCGGCCCTTCGACCAAAGCGGTTGCGGCTACCCCGTCGGCGGCGGGCTGATCGCGCCGGCTCGCACGGCGACGTCCTGCTGGGCGAGGCGGCGAAGGGAGAGGAGCACCGGGTCGACGAGGACCGTGCCGAGGACGACCTGGCGGACTGCCCCGGCCGGGTCGGCGGGGACGCTCGAGACGTCGGTCTCGGCGACGCCGTGCATCGAGGTCGCGTACCGGCGCATGCGGTCAGCGTCGAGACCGATCCCCGCGTCCGAGCACGCCGACCACGCCTCGTCGAGCGCGGTGAGGGCGGGGTCGTCGGGGTAGATGTGCCAGCCGAGGTCGTCGACGAGCTCGCGGGCCGCGGAGCCGTCGCCCTTCGAGGCTCCTCGCTGCGCTCGTCGCACCTCAGGGACCTCGGGCTCGGGTTCCAGCTCCGGGTCGTACAACGACGCGGCGGCAGCGGCCATGACGTCGGTCGGGCCGACGCCCGGGGCCTCGATGACCTCGAGCACCCGGCGAACCGCGGCGATGGACAGACCGCCCACCCCGGTGAGCGCCCGGACGAGGCGCACGCGCTCGACATGGCTGTCGTCGTAGCTCGCCTGGGTGCGCGAGCGCACCTCGCCCGCGTGGAGCACCCCTTCGCGCAGGTAGTACTTCAGCGTCGGCACGCCGACGTCGGTCGCGCTCGCCAGCTCGGAGATCTTCACCGCCAGACCCTTTCCCTCTTGACATTGGATAGTACTAGTACCCAATACTGGATACCAGCACTATCCAACGACGGAGGAGCAGTCATGGCCGATCGCAGGACCCACGCCCACGACGGCGACGTCGTCGTCTTCCTCATCGGCATGCGACCGACGAAGTGGTGGCGCGTCGACAAGCTCGCCCCCGTCTTCGCCGCGATGCCCCGCATGCTCGCCGAGCTCGAGCGCAACAAGGCTCGCGCGGCGCAGGGCCTCGAGCCCCACCTCGGCTACCTCGGCTCGCGCACCGCCATCGGCCCCGGCGGACCCGTGGTCATCCAGTACTGGCGCAGCACCGACGAGCTCTACGCCTACGCGAGCAACCCCGACGCCGAGCACGTCCCGGCCTGGCGCGCCTTCAACCGCGCCGTCCGCAGCGCGCCCGGCGCGGTCGGCATCTGGCACGAGACCTACGCGGTGCCCGCGGCCGGCATCGAGACCATGTACGTCGACTCCGTGGTGGGTCTCGGTGCCGCCACCGGCACGGTCCCCGCCGGGCGTCGCGGCAACCGGGCCGCGGAGCGCCTCGGCACGACGACCCAGACCGATGCCGGGACGGACGCCGAGGTCGCCCCCGCCTGACCGGCCACCCCGGCCCCCCACCCGTCGGTCCGGCGGAGCCAGTCGACCGACCCCAGACCCCTCAGTACCCGAGACGCCCGTCGACGGCACCGCGCAGCATGTCCATGTGCCCGAGGTGCCGCGCGTACTCCTCGACGAGGTGCACGAGGATCCACCGCACGTTGACCGGCTTGCCGTGGCGCAACCCCTTCGCCATCTCCTCCGCCGACCCGACCCCGGCGAGATGCCGGCGGGCCTGCGCGACCTCGTCCTCGAAGCGCTCGAGATCGGCGGGCGCGCTCTGCGGCGTCCCGAGCTCGAAGTCTCCCTCCGGCGCCTCGCGGTGGCTGTAGATGTCGGGGCTGTCCTCGCCGAGCAGCACGTCGGTGAGCCAGTAGCGCTCGACCTCGATAAGGTGCCGCACGACGCCGAGCAGGCTGAGGGTCGACCCGGGCACCGGCTGGCGGCACAGCTCCTCGCCGGTGAGCCCGGCGACCTTGAGCGGCACGGTCGCGCGGTACATCTCGAGCCACTCGAGCAGCCCCGGCAGCTCGTCGGCGGTCATGTCCAGGTCGGGTCGCTCGTCGGCGACCTCGGGTGCGGTCCACGTCATGGGCGCCACCCCACCACGTCGCGCGACCGCCGGGCCACCGACTTACCGGGCGAAGGGGGTCAGCGCAGGATCCCGAGCGAGCGGGCGGCCGAGACGGCCGCGGTCCTCGAGGTCACGCCGAGCTTGGAGTACACGTGCACGAGGTGCGACTTCACCGTCGCGTCGGTGATGTGGAGGCGCCCGGCGATCTCGCCGTTCGACGCGCCCTCGGCGACGAGGGCGAGCACCTCGATCTCGCGCGCCGACAGGCTCACCCGGGGCGCGCGCATCCGCGCCATGAGCCGGCTGGCCACCGCCGGCGCGAGCGCGCTCTCCCCCGCCGCGGCGGCCCGGACCCCGGCGAGCAGCTCGTGCGGCGGCGCGTCCTTGAGCAGATAGCCGCTGGCCCCCGCCTCGACCGCACCGAGGATGTCGCCGTCGCTGTCGTAGTTCGTCAGCACGAGGACGTACGGCGGGGCCTCGAGGGCGCGGATGCGACGGGTCGCGTCCGCCCCCGAGAGCTCCTGGCCGAACTGCAGGTCCATGAGCACGAGGTCGGGCACGAGCGAGCCGGCGAGGTCGACCGCCGCACCCGGGGTCTCGGCCTCGCCGACCACCTCGACGTCCTCGGCGGTGCTCAGCAGGGCCCGTAGCCCGGCCCGCACGACGGGGTGGTCGTCGGCGATGACCACGCGGATCACGGCGCCGCCTCCAGGGTCACGGTGAGCGTCGTCCCCTCGCCCGGGGCGCTGTCGACGACGAGGTCGCCGCCGAGCTGCTCGACCCGCTCGGCGATGGCCCGCAGCCCGAAGGAGTCGCTGGCGCCTCCCCCTTCGCGCACCACCCCGGGGTCGAAGCCGACCCCGTCGTCGGCGATCACCAGCCGCGCGCCCCCGCCGAGATCGGTGAGCGCCACCCGCACCTCGCTCGCCCCGGCGTGCTGCGCGACGTTGGCCAGCGCACCCTGCGCGACCCGGAGCAGCGCCGTCTGGACGTCCATGCTCAGCGCGGGGTCGCCCGGCGGCACGATCACGTGCACGCGCATCCCGTCGCGCTCCCACCGCTCGCCGAGCCGCACGAGCGCCGGCCCGAGACCGGCGTCGAGCGCCGGCGGGGCGAGCTCGCGGATGAAGCGCCGGGTGTCGGCCAGGCCCTCCGCGGCGGTGGACCGGGCCAGGCGGATGTGCTCGAGCCCCGGCCGCTCCCCGTCCGCCGCCTCGGCGGCGTGCAGCAGCATCTGGATGCTCGACAGGCCCTGGGCGACGGTGTCGTGGATCTCGCGGGCGAGACGCGACCGCTCGGCGAGCACCCCCTGCTCGCGCTGCGTCGCCGCGAGCCGGTCACGGGTCGCGACGAGCTCGGCGAGCAGCGCCTCGCGCTCGACCGCCTCGCGCGCGAGCGCCCGGTAGCCCAGCCCGATGAGCAGGGCGACCCCTGCGCCGACGAGCGGGCCGACCACCCCGCCGACGGTGAAGCCGCCGTGCAGCCCGAGCGCGACGACCGCCACCCCGGTCGCGAGCACGACGGCGACCGGACCGGCTGCGCCCGGCAGCACGTGGAGGTAGAGGAAGAAGATCGGGAAGACGAGGTAGGCGGCCTCGGGCACGAGCCACAGCAGCGCGACCCAGACGAGCGTCAGCGCCCCCACCCACAGCGCCGACGCCGCGGCCCGTCGCGTCCCGGTCGTCGCGGCGAGCCGCGCCCCGAGCACGTAGACGAGCGCGAAGAGCGCGGCGAGCACGAGCGCGACCCACGTCGTGCCGTCGTGCCGCGCGAGCACCTGCACGACGACGAGCGCCAGCAGCGCCGCGAGCAGCACGTGCAGCCCGGTGCGCAGCCCGACGAAGACGGGGGTGAGAGAGCTGTGCCGCATGACGACCTCAGCCTACGAAGGCCGAGCCCCTCCCGGATCAACCGAAAGGTGGATCGCGAGACCAGTCCTCACGGCGATGGATCGCGCCGTCGTCCTCGCGAGGCTGGAGAGGACACCGGGGAGACCCCCCGCCCCACCCAGACAGGAGATCTCGTGTTCGTCGCCTGGCGCGACCTGCGCTTCGCCCGCGGTCGCTTCGCCCTCATCAGCGCGGTCGTCGCGCTCATCACCGTGCTCGTCGGATTCCTCGCCGGGCTCACCGGTGGCCTCGCGTCGCAGAACGTCTCGGCGGTCCTCGGGCTGCCCGGCGACCGGCTCGTCCTCGCGCAGCCCGCGAGCGGGCAGCCCTCCTTCGCCGAGTCCTCGATCGACGCCGGCACCGCCGAGGCCTGGCGCCGCGCCCCGGGCGTCACCGACGTCGTGCGCATCGGCGTCACCCAGGGCCGGGCGACCGGCAGCCCGGCCGCGGGCCCGGTCGCCGTCGCCCTCCTCGGCATCCCGCACGACGCACCGACGTCGGCGACGACCGACCTCGCGCCGCCCGCCGAGGACGAGGTGGGCCTGTCGCAGGGTGCGGCCGAGGCCCTCTCGGTGGCGAAGGGGGATGACGTCACCCTCGCCGGGCGGGCCTACCGGGTCGCCCTCGTCGGCGGCGACAGCTGGTACAGCCACACCCCCGTCGTCGCGCTGACCCCCGACGCGTGGTCGGCCGCCGACCGCGCCCTCGGCGGCTCGGGCGAGTCGACGCTCCTCGCCGTGACCGGCTCGCCGGACTGGGACGCCGCGGCCGCCGTCACCGGCACCTCGGCGGCCACGCCGCTGCGCAGCCTCACCGCGCTCGAGACCTTCCGCTCCGAGGTCGGCTCGCTCGGGCTGATGATCGCCATGCTCTTCGGCGTCTCGGCCCTCGTCGTCGGCGCCTTCTTCACCGTCTGGACGATGCAGCGCGCCGGCGACGTCGCCGTGCTCAAGGCCCTCGGCGCGTCGACCGCCTCGCTCGTGCGCGACGCCCTCGGCCAGGCCCTCGTCGTGCTCGCCCTCGGCATCGGCGTCGGCACGGCCCTCGTCGTCGGGCTCGGGCTGCTCGCCGGCGGCACCCTGCCCTTCCTCCTCAGCCCGCTGACGACCGCCCTGCCGGCCGCCGCGCTCACCGCGCTCGGTCTCGCCGGGGCCGCGGTCGCCCTTCGCTCCATCACCTCCGCCGACCCCCTCACCGCCCTCGGGAGCGCCCGATGATCACCCTCGACGACGTCGCTCTCACCTTCCCCGACGGCGACGCCCGCGTCACCGCGGTCGACCACGTCACCCTCGTCGCGCCGGACGGCGCCGTCACCGGCATCACCGGTCCGTCCGGCTCGGGCAAGTCCTCGCTGCTCGCCGTCGCCGGCACGCTCATCCGGCCCGACTCCGGACGCGTGCTCGTCGACGACGTCGACACCGCCGCGCTCACCCCGCGCGAGGCGACCGCGCTGCGCCGCGAGCGCATCGGCATCGTCTTCCAGCAGTCGAACCTCCTGCCCTCGCTCACCGCGCGAGACCAGCTGCTCGTCATGGCCGAGCTCGGCGGTGACGGCCGCCGACGCCGGGCCGCCGTCCGCGAGCGCGCCGACGAGCTGCTCGACGAGGTCGGTCTCGCCGGGCAGCAGCACAAGCGGCCCGCCCAGCTCTCCGGCGGTCAGCGCCAGCGCGTCGCCATCGCGCGGGCCCTCGTCGCCGACCCCTCGGTGCTCCTCGTCGACGAGCCGACGAGCGCGCTGGACCAGGAGCGCGGCGCCGAGATCATGGAGCTCGTCGCCCGCCTCACCCACGAGCGCGGCACGGCGACCCTGCTCGTCACCCACGACCTCGTCCACCGCGACGCGCTCGACGCCCTCGTCACCGTCGTCGACGGCCGGGTCGTCGAGCCGGCTCTCAGCCCGGGGTGAGTCAGCCCGCCGGGACGAAGGGGGCGGCGAGGGCGACCACCGCGGCGGCCACCTCGTCGGGGGCGTGGAGGTGGTGGAGGTGCGCGCCCTCGAGGACGCGTACGGGCCAGTCCCACGACCGAGCGGCCTCGATCTCCTCGGTGTAGGTCTGCCCGAAGGCGAGGAACGCCGACGGCCGCGTCGCCCACCCCTTCGGCGCCTCGAAGGTCTCGTCGACGTACGCGACGGGCAGCCTCGGGCAAGCGGCGTCGAGCTCGGCGAGACGGTCGGCGGGCACGACGTCGTCGAGTGCGCCGGAGGGCCACCAGTGGGTCCACGGCGGCAGCAGCCCGTCGGCGTCCGCGAGCGCGGTGAGCATGTCGCGCAGCGCCGGCGGGGCGAGCGCGTACCGGCCCTCGGCCGGCGGCAGCGCGGCGTCCATCGCGACGAGGGGCACGTCGAGGCCGGTGGTCTCGCGCACGAGCGGGGCGAGGTAGCCGGCGTTGCTGTGGGCGACGAGCACGTCGCTCAGGCCGACCTCGCCGGCCCAGCGCTCGACGAGGTCACCCGCGCCCTCCCCTTCGCCGAGGTCCGCGGCGGCCACCCGGGCCGACCACCCCGTGCGCGTCAAGGCATCAGCGAGCTCGGCGTAGGCGAGCGCCGGGAGCAGCGGGCTCGGCAGGACGAGAGCCCTCACCACCCGGCCATCACCACCCGCGAGTCCCCGGTCCGCCCTTGAAGGGGCCGGTGATCCACGA
This sequence comes from Janibacter melonis, assembly GCF_020567375.1. Lineage (GTDB taxonomy): Bacteria > Actinomycetota > Actinomycetes > Actinomycetales > Dermatophilaceae > Marihabitans > Marihabitans melonis. Next base: position 55,218 of record NZ_JAJBZM010000002.1, read on the forward strand.
GGTCACCCACCCGCCGTAGAAGTCGCCCTCCTGCGCGACGACGACCTCGCCGTCGACCCGGCACTCGTCCATGAGCCCCGGCATGAGGGAGACGTGACCCCGCAGGTCGGCGAAGGCGGGCGTCGGGTCGGGGTAGGTCCACACCGCGCGGGAGATGACCCGGTCGCCGACGACGACGTCGAAGTAGCTCGCGACGCCCTTGAACTCGCAGATCGTGCGCCCGCCGTCGACCGGTCGCAGCAGCGAGGTGTCGACGTCGGCGAGCGGCAGGTAGTACGTCGGCGGGTGGCTCGTCTCGAGAACCCGCAGCGCGGAGGTCGTGCGGGCCAGACGCTGCCCGGCGACGTCGACCTCGACGAGGCCGTCGAAGGGGACGAGCGCGGGCGGGCGCGGGTAGTCCCAGACCGACTCGACGGGGTGCTCGCTCATCTGGCGATCGTCGCACCGCGGGGGCGGCCGGAGGGCTCAGAGCAGGCGGCGGATGGCCTGGGTCGCGCCGTCGAGGTAGCGCTGGACGGCGGCCCGGTCGGCGTCGGTCATCGCGTCGTCGAGGGCCTGGAGCGGGCCGAGCATCGGCAGCAGGTGGCCGAGCATCTCGGTGCGACCGGCGTCGGAGATCTCGACGAGCGTGCGCCGCCCGTCCTCCGGGTGCGGGGTGCGCACGGCGTAGCCACGGGCGACGAGCCGGTCGACGATGCCCGAGGCGGCCGCCGAGCTCACGGAGAGGGCGCGCGCGATCTCCGCCGGTCCGTGCGGTGCGTCGCTCAGCAGGTCGAGAACCGCCATCTCGTTGTGGGAGAAGCCGGCACGACGCGCCATCGCCCCCGGCACGCCTGCCGCGACCTGGACGAGGGTGCGCAGGGAGCGGGCTGGACTAGAAGTGGACGGACCACCTCGCCCCGTCGTACCTTCGTTCACGATATAACTCACTTAGTTAGCAATCTTCTTCGACACCAGGAGTCTACGGTGCGTCATCGCGTCGCCGCCCTCATCACGGGCAAGCGGTCCGCCTGGGCCGTCATCGTCCTCGGCCTTGTGCTCATCGGCGTCGTCATGTCGCTCGGCGCCGGCACCCGTCAGGCCACCCCCACCGACTCGCTGCCCCGGGGCTACGACTCGACGGCCGCGGCCGAGCTGCGCGAGCAGCTGCCCCAGCAGGACGGCACCCAGGCGCTCGTCCTCTTCACCGCCGACGAGGGCACGATCGACAAGGCCGAGCTGCCCGAGCTCGCGAAGGCCGCCGGCCTCGGCGAGGACGCGACGGTCGTCCCCAGCGAGGACGGCACCGCGGCCATCACCTTCGTGCCGATCGAGACGACGGACAGCCCGAAGATCCGCGACGCGGTGCGCGACCTGCGCGCCGACCTCGGCGAGCGCACACCGGACGGCATCACCGCCGAGGTGACGGGACCCGCGGGCATCACCGCTGACCTCGCCGCGGTCTTCGACGGGGCCGACACCCGCCTGCTGCTCTCGACCGCCTCGATCGTCGCCGTCCTGCTCATCCTCACCTACCGCAGCCCTGTCCTGTGGATCATCCCGCTGACCGTCATCGGCGTCGGCGACCGCACCGCGACGGTCGCCGCGACCCAGGTCCTCGAGCGTCTCGGGATGACGTGGGACGACTCGACGACCGGCATCCTCTCGGTCCTCGTCTTCGGCGCGGGGACGAACTACGCCCTGCTCCTCATGTCGCGCTACCGCGACGCGCTGCGGGTGACCGAGGACCGGCGCGAGGCGCTCACCGAGGCCCTCGCGAAGACCTTCGAGCCCGTCCTCGCGAGCGCGACGACGGTCGTCGTCGGCGTGCTCTGCCTCCTGCTCTCGCTCACCCCGGGTACCCGCGGCCTGGGTCTGGCGAGCGCGATCGGCATCGTCATCGCCGTCCTGTCGGCGCTCGTCATGCTGCCCGCAGTGCTCTCGCTCTTCGGGCGCTGGGTCTTCTGGCCGAAGGTCCCCCACGCCGGCGAGACGACCCTCAGCGACGGCCGCTCGCTGTGGCGTCGCATCGGCGACGCGGTCGCCCGCCGACCCTCCGTCTTCGTCGGCGGTGCCGTCGTGCTCCTCGCGGTGATGTCGGCCGGCGTCTTCTCGGTGCGCCTCGGCCTGCCGCAGTCCGAGCAGTTCCTCGACAAGCCCGAGGCGATCGTCGCCGCCGAGCGCCTCGCCGAGTCCTTCCCCGCCGGCTCCTCCGACCCCGCGGTCATCGTCACAAAGGCCGACCCGAAGGAGGTCACGAGGGTCGCCGAAGGGGTGGACGGCATCGAGTCGGTCCGCCCCGGGGCCTCGGGTGACGGGGTGAGCGAGCTCCAGGCGGTGCTGCCCGGTCAGCCCGACAGCCAGGAGGCCGAGGACGCGGTCGTCGCGCTGCGTGCGGCCATCGCGGACGCCGATCTCACCGACACCTATGTCGGCGGGACGACCGCCGAGGCGGTCGACGTCGGCGACGGAGCCCAGCGTGACCGGCTGCTCATCCTGCCGCTCATCCTCGGGCTCGTCCTCGTCGCGCTCATCGCCCTGCTGCGCAGCCTCGTCGCGCCGCTCGTTCTCATCGCGACGGTCATGGCGACGAACTTCGCGGCGATCGGCGTCTCGTGGTGGATCTTCACGAAGGTCTTCGGCTTCAGCGCCCTCGACCAGATCACCGTGCTCTACGCCTTCCTCTTCCTCGTGGCGCTCGGCGTCGACTACAACATCTTCCTCGTCACCCGGGCGAAGGAGGAGACCCGCGAGCACGGGACCCGCGAGGGGATGCTGCGTGCGCTGGCCGCCACCGGTGGGGTCATCACCAGCGCGGGCATCCTGCTCGCCGCGGTCTTCGCCGTCCTCGGCGTCCTGCCGCTCGTCGTCCTCGCGCAGATCGGCGTCATCATCTGCATCGGCGTGCTGCTCGACACCCTGCTCGTGCGCACCGTCGTCGTCCCGGCGATCACCCTCCTGCTCGGCGACCGCTTCTGGTGGCCGCGCAAGGTGAGCTGACCCGGCTCGCCCCGGCTCCCCCCTTCGCCCTCCTCGCTCCCCCTTCGCCGAGCCCCGCTCGTGGTCCGCGAACCCCGCTCCTCGCCGCCCCGCGACGACCGGCCCTCACGGACCACGAGCGGGGCTCAGCGCATCGGAGGGGGCGGCGAAGGGGTGCCGGAGAGCGGGGCGAAGGGGGGTCAGTCCGGCTGGTAGCCCTGGGCCATGTCGAGCAGGACCTCGTGGAAGGCGATCTCGGCGGGGGCTCGGACGCGGTCGTGCCGGTGGGCGACGACGATCCGGCGCGGCGGGGCGGAGTCGCCGAGCGAGACGATGCGCACCCCGGGGTGCTTGTTCGTCAGCGCGGTGCGCGGGGCGAGCGCGACCCCGAAGCCGACGCTGACCATCGCCTGCGCCTCCTGGTAGTCGTTGGCCTCGAAGGAGATCCGCGGCTCGAAGCCCGCGGCCGCGGCGCTGCGGTGGAGCACCTCGACGACCGGGTGCTGCTCGGAGCGGATGATCCAGCCCTCGTCGGCGAGATCGCGCATGTGCACGGAGCGCTCCCCGGCGAGCGGGTGGTCCGCCGCGACGACGAGCACCGTCGGGTCTTCGAAGAGCGTCGTCAGCGCGACCTGGCTCGGGTCGATCCGACGCCACTCGTAGTCCCACAGCAGCGAGAGCCCGACCTCGCCCTCCTCGAGCTTGTCGATGAGGCCCTGCTCGCGGTCGCTGTGGATGTGCAGCCGGATCGAGGGGTAGAGCTGGCGGAAGCGCTGCACCGCGAGCGGGACGAAGGACGAGCCCACGGTCGCGAAGGTGCCGATCGACAGCTGACCCCGGCGCAGACCGGCGATCTCGGCGAGATCGGCCTCGGCGGCGGTGAGCTGGCGCACGACCTTGCGGGCGTGCCCGGCGAGCACCTGACCGGCCTCGGTCGGCACCATGCCGCGCGCGTGCCGGGTGAGCAGGGGCTGCCCGACCTCGCGCTCGAGCCGCCGCAGCTGCTGCGAGACGGCCGACGGCGAGTACTGCAGCCGGGCGGCCGCCGCGGTGACCGAGCCCCCCTCGATGACGTGCAGGAGGACCTGCAGACGACTCACGTCGAGCACGACGACCTCCGATCCTGAAGCATCGCTTCAGCCTCCTTCACATCCGATATCCGGGGCTTCAGCGTAGCCGCGTCCCGCGCGGTACCGGGGCGCGGCCGTGCGGACTGCCGGGCCGGTCACCCCCTTCGTCGACCGCACCACACCAGCGGATGAAGTGACGCTTCACACCTCCTCTCGATCTCGCGCTGGTCCTTCAGCCAGATCGCCGTCACTCTCGTCTGCGGCGACCGCTCGGTCGCACGAGATGTGAGGAGGCCCGGATGGAGATCCCGGCGACGTGGATGCGCGGAGGGACCAGCAAGTGCTGGGTCTTCCGGCGCGACGACCTCGACGTGCCCGGCATGTCGGTCGACGAGGTGCTCCTGCGGGTGTACGGCAGCCCCGACGTGCGGCAGGTCGACGGCGTCGGCGGCGGCACCTCGACGACGAGCAAGGCGGTCATCCTCTCGGCCTCGCAGCGCGAGGGCGTCGACGTCGACTACACCTTCGCGCAGGTCGGCATCGAGGCCGCCACGGTCGACTGGGGCAGCAACTGCGGCAACTGCTCGGCCGTCGTCGCGGCCTTCGCCGTCCGTGAGGGCTGGGTCGCCGCGCAGGACCCGAGCACCGAGGTCCGCGTGCTCAACACGAACACCGACCAGGTCATCGTCCAGGAGCTGAGCACCCCCGGAGGCGTCCTCACCGAGGACCTGACGACCGCGATCCCCGGCGTGCCCTTCCTCGGCTCGCCCGTGCGGATGGGCTTCCTCGACCCGGCCGGCCGCACGACCGGCCGGCTCTTCCCCACCGGTCGCGAGCGCGACCGGCTGCCCGACGGCGAAGGGGGCATCGACGCCACCCTCGTCGACGCCGGGGCGCCCGTGGTCGCCCTTCGCGCGGCCGACGTCGGCCTCACCGGTCACGACTCGCTCGCCGCCCTCGACGCCGACCCCGCCCTCCTCGGCCGGCTCGACGCGATCCGGCGCGAGGGCGCGGTCGCGATGGGCCTCGTCACCGACCTCGCCGAGGCCGCCCGCGCCGTGCCGAAGCTCGCGCTCGTCGCCGCACCGCGCGAGGAGGGCTGCGACGTCGACGTCCTCATGCTCTCGATGGGCCGCGCGCACCCCGCCATCCCCATCACCGGCAGCGTCGCGCTCACCCTCGCGTCGCGCCACCCCGACACCGTCGTCGCGCAGCTGCTCGACGACGAGGAGACCCAGGCCGACCAGCTCGTCATGCGCACCGCCGCGGGCGTCGTCACGACCTACGTCTCCGAGACCGACGGGCAGGTCGTCGTGGGCGCGACCCGCACCTACCGCCGTCTGGCGCAGGGAGTGGTCTTCCTGCCCGACCCGCCCACGAGCACCGCCACGCACCGCATCCTCAAGGGAGAGGAATCATGACCCAGGACAACCTCGTGACACCCGCACGGCCGGAGGACCCGCCGCCGCCGAACCGCCGGACGGCGCTGGCCATCATGGCCGGCTTCGCCGTGGCCGGGGTCGGCGGCACCCTGCTGGGCGGCCGCCTGCTCAACCCGCCGGCCTCGACCGCCGACGGCGACTTCGCCGGCGAGACCGTCGAGTTCCTCATCCCGCTCGCCGAGGGCGGCGGCACCGACACCTGGGCCCGCTTCGTCGGGGCCGAGCTCGTCCACAAGATCCCCGGCGTGCCCGGCTTCGCGCCGGTCAACGAGGCCGGCGGCGAAGGGATCACCGGCACCAACCACTTCGTCAGCTCGGCTCCGCCGGACGGCACCGAGGTCCTCGTGAGCACCGCGACGACCGTCGTCCCGTGGCTCCTCACGCGTCCCGCGGTCCGTTACGACTTCACCAGGCTCCAGCCGATCCTCGCCAACGGCACCGGCGCGGTCGTCTACGCACGCACCGGCGCCGGCGTCAGCGGCCTGTCCGACCTCGTCGACCGCCCGACCCCGCTGAAGTTCGGCGGCATCACCGCCACCGGGCTCGACCTCACGACGCTGCTCGCCTTCGACCTGCTCGAGATGGACGTCGACGCGACCTTCGGCTTCGAGGGTCGCGGGCCGGTCAACCTCGCCCTCCAGCGCGGCGAGATCGACATCGACTACACGACGACGTCGACCTACGCCTCGGCCGTCGAGCCGATGGAGGAGGCGAAGACGGCCGTCGTCCTCTTCTGCCTCGGCCAGCTCGACGAGTCCGGCGAGGTCGTGCGCGACCCGAACTTCCCCGACACCCCCACGGTCGTCGAGGCCTACGAGGAGCTGCACGGCTCGGCCCCCTCGGGCCCGAAGCTCGACGCCTACAAGACGGTCCTCGGCGTGACGTACACCTACCAGAAGGCCCTCTGGGTCCCCGCCGAGACGCCGAAGGCCGTCGTCGACCTCATGCGCACCTCCTCCGAGGCGCTCGCGCAGGACAAGGACTTCGAGGAGGCCGCCGACAAGGTGCTCGGCGGCTACCCGCTCGACGCGGGCGCCGACCTGGCGACCCGCATCCGAGAGGCGTACACCGTCGACGCCTCCGTCCGGGAGCACGTCATCACGCTGCTCTCGAGCTCCTACAACGTGACGGTCGAGTGAGGTCCTGACATGTTCGACGCTGCACTCTCAGCCCTGGGCTCCCTCTCCGAGCCCTCCCTGCTCCTCATGCTCGCCGCCGGTGTCATCGCCGGTCTCGTCATGGGCCTCATCCCGGGCCTCGGCGGCACGGGCGCGGTCGCGATCCTGCTGCCGGTGACCTTCGGGATGGAGCCCGAGCAGGCCTTCGCCCTGCTCATCGGCGCCCTCGCGGTCGTCCACACCTCCGACACCGTCTCCGCGGTCCTCCTCGGCGCACCCGGGTCGGCCTCCGCGAGCGTGACGATGCTCGACGGCTACGCCATGGCCCGCAAGGGCGAGGCGAAGCGGGCGCTCTCGCTCGCCTTCCTCTCCTCGATGGCCGGCGGTCTCATCGGCGCGCTCGGCCTCACCCTGGCCATCCCGCTCGCCCGACCGCTCGTCCTCTCCTTCGCCAGCCCCGAGCTCTTCATGCTCACGGTGCTCGGCGTCTCGCTCGCCGCCGTCCTCTCGCGCGGCAACGTCGTCAAGGGCCTCCTCGCCGGTCTGCTCGGCCTGCTGCTCGGCTTCGTCGGCACCTCGCCGACGACCGCCGAGGAGCGCTTCACCGGTGGCAGCCTCTTCCTCGGCGACGGCCTCTCGCTCGTCGCGGTCGCGCTCGGCATCTTCGGCCTGGCCGAGATCGCCTCGCGCGTCGGCCAGCGCACCGTCGACCGCGACATGGTCAGCCTCGGCGGCGGCTGGATGTCGGGCATCAAGGAGTGGGTCACCCACTGGACCCAGGTCATCCGCGGCTCGCTCATCGGCATCTGGGCCGGCGTCCTGCCCGGCGTCGGCGCGACCGCCGGCACCTGGCTCGCCTACGGCCAGGCCGTCGCGACGGCCAAGGACAAGCGCAAGTTCGGCAAGGGCGACCCCCGCGGCATCGTCGGCCCGGAGAGCGCGAACAACTCCGTCGAGGCCGGCGACCTCATCCCGACGCTGCTCTTCGGCATCCCCGGCGGCGTGCCCTCGGCGATGCTCCTCGGCATGCTGCTCACCTACGGCATCCAGCCGGGGCCGGCGATCGTCACCGAGCACCTCAACCTCATGTACCTCATCGTGTGGTGCTTCGCGATCGCGAGCATCGTCGGCGCCTTCTTGTGCTTCCTCGCCACCCCCGGTCTGGCCAAGCTGACGAAGGTCCCCTTCGCCGTCCTCGGCGCCGGCCTGCTCGTCATCATGCTGCTCGGCGCCTTCCAGGAGGGTGGCCAGATCGGTGACCTGTGGATCATGGTCGCGCTCGGCGCGGCCGGCTGGCTGATGAAGGCCACCGACACCCCGCGCGCGCCCTTCCTCATCGGCTTCGTCCTCGCGATCCCGATGGAGCGCTACTACTACCTCACGGACTCGCTCTACGACGGCGTCGGCTGGCTGACCCGCCCGGGCGTCCTCGTCTTCCTCGCCGTGCTCGTCGGCCCCCTCGTGTGGGGGCTCGTCAAGCGCACGCGTCGCAACCGCGACCAGGCGGCCGACCTCGGCCACCGCGGCGAGGCCGACCTGCGTCACGACGACGACGAGGACACCGAGCAGGGCATGCTCAAGGACTCGCCGTGGTCGCTGGGCTTCGCGGTCCTCACGACCGTCGTCTTCGCGGTCGCCCTCGGGGTCAGCCAGACATTCTCCCCGGAGGCGCGGCTCATGCCCCAGCTCGTGAGCGCCGGCGGTCTGATCATGGGTCTGGTCCTCGTGTGGGCCGAGCTGCGCACGCGTCGCGACGGGGCGGCCCCTCGCCCCGGGTGGACCCACGACGTGACGATCGCGGTGAGGATGTTCGGCGCGATGGCGCTCTTCCTCGTGCTCGTCATGCTCGGCGGCTACCTCGTCGCGGTGACCCTCTTCGTGCCGGGCTTCCTGCTCTACGTGGCCCGGGCGCGGCCTCGCACCGCGATCGTCTACACACTGGTGCTGTGCCTCGTGCTCGCCGCACTGCCCTCGATCCTGCCCGTGGACCTGCCGACCGGTCTGCTGCAGGGCTGACCACCACCTGAGAGGACACGCTCATGACCATCGTCGTCGCCTACGCGGACACCCCACCGGGTCACGCCGCGCTGCGGGCAGCCGCCCGCGAGGCCGTCCTTCGCTCCGAGGAGGTCGTCGTCGTCCCCGCGACCGCGGACCTCGACCCCACGACCGACTCGCTGCGGGCCGTGCTCGACGGGGCCGAGGGGCTCGACTCCTCGGGCGTCTCGCTCGAGGTGCGCACCTCGGAGCTGCACGACCCGGCGGACGCCGTCATCCAGGTCGCCCAGCAGCTCGAGGCCTCGCTCATCTGCCTCGGTCTGCGCCGCCGCTCCCCCGTCGGCAAGCTCCTCATGGGCAGTACCGCCCAGCGGGTCCTGCTCGACGCGACCTGCCCGGTGCTCGCGGTCAAGCCGTAGCGCGCGGCTGCCGACGCCCCCTTCGCCCGACCGGGTGGGGGGGGCGTCGCCGTCCCCGTCCCCCTTCGCCCCCTCCCCTCCCTGCCGCGCTCCTCCCCCTTCGCCGCTCCCCCTTCGCCGAGCACCGCTCGTCGTCCGCGAACCCCGGTCATCGCCGGCCCGCGACGACCGTCCCTCACGGACCACGAGCGGGGCTCGGCGCATCGGGGGGGTGTGGCGGAGGGGGGCGGGCGAAGGGGGCGAAGGGGGCGGGCGAAGGGAGGTGGAGGCGGAGGGGGTCAGCGGGGGCGGGCGGGCGACTCGGGCCAGAACTCGAGCAGGTCGCCTGGGCCGAGGCCGAGCGCGCGCTCGATCTCCGCGGGGGTCGTCTGCTGGAGGTGGGTCGAGACGTTCGTCGTGAGGTCGCGCCAGTACCCGCGCAGGGTCGACTCCGACAGGTAGAGCTGGGTGCTCAGCTCGGCGTAGGTGAGCCCGCGGGCGCGACCGGCGAGCACCTGGCGCTGGCGCTGCGAGAGGATCGTCAGGCTCTTGCGGCGCACGAGCACCTCGATGAGCCCGATGATCGCCTGCGGCACGACGACCCTCCCGGCCGCCGCGTCGACGAAGGCCTCCTGCGCCTCGGCCGTGGGCGCCGACTTCGAGACGATGCCGGTCGCCCCCGCCGCCATGCACGCCGCGAGCACGAAGCGGCGCTCCTCCTGGCTGTACACGCACACCCGGTAGCCCGCGTCGACGAGCATCCGCACCGCCGCGACGCCCTGGCGCGCCGAGGGCTGCGTGCTGTTGACGAGGTGCAGGTCGAGCACGACGACGTCGGCAACCGGCCGGTCCTCGAGCAGCGTCTCTACCCTCGAGTACTGCCCCACGAAGTCGATCCCCGGCATGAGCGCCGGCATCGACTCGCGGATCACGGTCGCGTCGTCGACGACGAGCGCGCGCACCCGTGGCTGGTCCTGCGTCATCCCTGCTCCACCCCGATCTCCATGGTGCCCATGCGCACCGTCGTCCCGATCCCGGGCTCGGAGTCGATGTCGACCCCGATCCCCCGGCTGGCGAGCTCGCCGACGACGACGTCGCCGAGCCCCACCCCCCTGTCCGTCACCTCGGGGTCGAAGCCGACCCCGTCGTCGTGCACCGAGAGCACCCAGCGAAGGGGGGTCCCCTCACCCCCGCGGGCAGGCCCGTCGTGCGCGTCGTCGTCCCCCTCGTCCGAGTCGAGGTGGACGACGACGAGCGAGGCGGCGGCGTGCTGGCGCACGTTGAGCAGCACGCTCGCGAGCGCCTGCTCGACCGCCTCGGTGTCCTGCGCCGTCAGGCGGACCTGCGCCCCGAGGTCGAGCGAGGTCTCCAGGCGCAGGTCGACGAAGCGCTCGCACACGGCCTGGACCCGGCCGGCGAGGGCGACCTCGCCCTGCGCCGGGGTCGCACCGGGCGCCGGCCCCTGGAGGTAGGCGCGCATCCGGCGCGACTCGACGAGGGCCTGCTGGCGCAGCCGCTCGCGCGTGCTGTCGTCGACGTCGTCGTCGGTGAGCAGGCGCATCACCGCGGCGCCGTTGTGGATCGCCACCCGGGCGCGGTGCTCCTCCTCGCGCCGGCCGAGCTCGGCGGCGAGCGCGCGGGCGCGGTCGGCGTCCTGGGCCAGACGCAGGTTGTAGCCGACGAGCAGACGCCCGACGATGCCCAGGGCGATGTAGGTGAGCAGGTTGCCCAGGACCGTGCTCGGGTGGGTGCGCGTGCCGTCGGCCATGTACACCGAGGCGGAGGCGACGACCGCGGTCATCGCCCCGAGCCACAGGACGTGGCTGCGCAGGGCGCTCGCGGTGAGCAGCACCCCCAGGGCGTACCCGGGCTGGAAGCCCACCCACGTCCCGACGCGGAAGTCGTCGGGCACGGTGAGCGGCCCGAGGACGAGCAGCACGCAGGCGACGGCGAGGTCGACGGCGGTCCACGCCGTCGACAGCGGTCCGCGGGTGGCGATCATCCGCACGCACACCGCGACGGTCATGACGAGAGCAGCCAGCCACGTGAGCGCGGCGGCCCGCTCGTCGGGAGCCACCCGCAGCGCGGAGGTGAAGGACGGCGCCATCTGCACGAGCGTGCCGACACGCGCGCCCATGACGAGCAGGGCGATGCCCCACAGCGCCCCGGCCTGAGTCGTCGGCAGCGAGTCCGGCCACCACCACCGGCGGCTCGGGGCAGGGCTGTCGTCGGTCACGCGTCGATGATCCCCGACGGATCACCCCAGGTCACCCCGCGAAAAGCGCGGAGCCCGCCTCCCGAGCGCGAATCCCGGTGTCAGGTCTGCGATTTCGTGGGGTGTTGCGACGCCGAGGGGTCGACGACACTGGCAGCGGTGTGCACCGCTGCAGGGGGCGGTGCACCCATCTACCGAGAGGCAGCCCGTGCAGATCCGCACCGTCACCGCGACCGCCGCCGTCGCCGTCCTGCTCACCGCGTGCGGGGGTGGCGAGTCCGAGAGCGGCACGACGCAGTCCGCGAGCACGTCGAGCAGCACGAGCGAGAGCACGCCGTCCGAGAGCAGCGCGTCCGAGTCGGAGAGCCCCGAGAGCACCGAGACAGAGAGCTCCGAGACCGAGGCCTCCGAGAGCGAGTCGGGCTCGGCCGCCGGCGGCGAGATGGAAGAGGTCGAGGTCGGCGAGAGCGTCGAGGACCCCGAGCTCGGCAACACCGTCGAGGTGACGAAGATCGTGCGCGACTTCGCCTCGGAGGACTTCGCCAACATCGCCGAGGACGGCGGCGAGATCGTCCTCGTCGAGATCGACGCGAAGGCCGGCGACGAGTTCAGCGGCGGCGTCAACGGCCCCTTCACGCTCCGCGCCGACGGCACCGACTCCTCCTCGACGAGCATCGTCGACGACGAGCTCGAGGCCGCGGGCATGACCCCCTTCGACGGCCCGAGCCGTGGCGAGGAGGCCACGGGCTGGCTCGCCTTCCAGGTCAACACCCGCGCGGACTCCTACGAGTTCGTCTACACCCGCCTCGCGGCGAAGGTCATCGGCTCCGACAAGACCTTCCCCAAGGAGGAGTGGACGATCGAGCTCCCGTGAGCGAGCGGTGACGAAGGGGGACCACCGTGAGGTGGTCCCCCTTCGCCCGTCCCAGGCTGCGCCCAGGCTGGTGGTTAGGATCGATGACGCACCCAGCCCGCACGCAGACGAAGGGAGGGCCTCGGCATGAGTCTCTTCGAGCGCATGGAGCGCAAGCTCGAGCGCACGGTCAACGGCGTCTTCGCCAAGGCCTTCCGCTCCGAGGTCCAGCCCCTCGAGCTGGCCTCCGCCGTCCGGCGCGCCATGGACGACCGCGCGACCCTCATCGGGCGCGGCCGCACCGCGGTGCCCAACCTCTTCACCATCGAGCTCTCGCCCGGTGACTACGACCGGCTCACCGAGTACGACGAGGAGCTCGAGGACGAGCTCATCGCCGCGGCCCAGGAGCACGCCGAGACCCAGCGCTACCGCCCCGGCGGGCCGCTGCAGGTGATCTTCGAGTCCGACGACGAGCTCGAGACGGGTGTCTTCCGGGTGCGCCCGGCGACCGCCCGGCAGCGTGTCGAGGACCCCTCGGCGGTGCGGGAGTACCGCGAGGAGTACGTCGAGACCGAGGGCGAGGACTACGACGAGTACTCCGCGCCCGTGCCGCAGGGTCGGGCCCAGGCCCCGGCCGCCCCCACCCCCGCCCCGGCGCAGGCCGCGCCCTCGGCAGACGAGTGGTGGGACGACGACGTCGAGGACGACGAGTGGGAGGTGCCGACCTCCGCGCGCGGTGCAGCCGCCGCCCCGGCGCCGGCTCCCGCCCCCGCACGCGCCCCTCAGCCTCGTGCTCCCGAGCCTCGCGCCCCCGAGCCCCGTACCCCGGAGCCCGCTCGTGCGGCCGCCCGCCGGCCGCGGGTGCAGGACCTGCCCTGGCTCGAGGTCGACGGCGAGCGCTACCCGCTCATGAGCGCCATGACCGTGCTCGGCCGCGACGAGAGCGCCGACGTCGTCCTCGACGACCCGGGCATCTCCCGCCGCCACGCCGAGGTCCGCGTCACGAACGACGGACCGCACCAGGTCGCCCACCTGCGCGACCTCGGCAGCACCAACGGCTCGTACGTCAACGGCGAGCAGGTCGACGCCTGCCCCCTCCACGACGGCGACCGCATCACCGTCGGGCGCACGAGCGTGATCTTCCGGCTGGCGCGTCGCTGAGGTTCGACGACTACCCTGCCCACCTGCGGCCACCCGCGCCGCGGCCATCCCGTCCGACCGCGACATCTCGAGAGGAGCCCCATGAGCGAGCTGACCGTCACCGTGCTGCGCCTCGGCCTGCTCATCCTGCTGTGGGCCTTCGTCCTCTCCCTCGCGGGCGTGCTGCGCTCCGACCTCTACGGCACGCGCGTCATCGCGCGGCAGGGCTCGGCCTCGAGCCGGCGCTCGCGCAAGGAGAAGCGGGCGGCCGACACGCCGCGCCGCAACCCCCGCACCCCGACCCACCTCGTCATCACCAGCGGCGCGCTCGCCGGCACCTCGCTGCCGCTGCGCGACAAGGGCGTGCTCATCGGTCGCAACCCCGAGTGCACCCTCGTCCTCGACGACGACTTCGCCTCGGGGCGTCACGCCCGGATCATCCGCGGTGACGACGGCTGGTACGTCGAGGACCTCGGCAGCACGAACGGCACCTTCATCGGCGAGTTCCGCGTCGGTGAGGCGGTCCCCGTCGAGGCCGGCACGACCGTGCGCATCGGCAAGACCCGCCTCGAGCTGCGGAGCTGACGCATGGCCATCGGACTGAGGTACGCAGCGCGCTCCGACGTCGGGCTGGTCCGCTCGGACAACCAGGACTCGGGGTACGCCGGGCCCCACCTGCTCGTCGTCGCCGACGGGATGGGCGGGCACGCCGGGGGCGACATCGCGAGCGCCACGGTGATCACCGAGCTCGTCGAGCTCGACCACGACTCGCTCGGCGCGTCCGAGGCGAGCGCCCAGCTCGGCAAGGCCATCCGCCGGGCCAACCGCGAGATCGCGCGCATCGCCGAGGAGCGCAAGGAGCTCTCGGGCATGGGCACGACGACGACCGCGCTCATGCGGGCCCGCAACAAGCTCATCCTCGCCCACATCGGCGACTCCCGCGCCTACCTCCTGCGCGACGGCACCGTCACCCAGATCACGACGGACCACTCCTTCGTCCAGACCCTCATCGACGAGGGCCGGATCACCGAGGAGGAGGCCTCGACCCACCCCCAGCGCTCGGTCGTCACCCGCGTCCTCACCGGCGACGAGGACGACGACCCGGACGTCGGCGCCCGCGAGGCCCGTCTCGGCGACCGCTACCTGCTGTGCTCCGACGGCCTGTCCGGCTTCGTCGCCCGCGACACCATCGCCGAGCAGCTCTCCTCGGGACGCACCCCCGCCGAGACCGCCGACGACCTCGTCGCCCTCGCCCTGCGCGCGGGCGCACCCGACAACGTCACCGTCATCGTCGCCGACGTCGTCGACAGCGCCGACGGGACCCCGCCCTCGACCCAGCCGCAGGTCGTCGGGTCGGCCTCGATGCGCTCGAGCTCGACGCGCGCCATCCCGACCACCCCGGCCGAGAAGGCTGCCGCCCTCGTGCGGCCCGAGACCCCCGAGCCCGACCTCGAGCTCGCCGAGGAGGGCTCGACCCGGCGGGGCCGCTGGCTGCGACGGGTCGCCGCGCTCGGCGTCGTCGCGCTCGTCCTCAGTGCGATCCTCTACGGCGCGTGGGCGTGGACGCAGCAGCAGTACTACATCGCCGGTCAGGACGGCCGCGTGACGATCTACCGCGGCATCGCCTCCGACCTCGGCCCGATCCCGCTGTCCTCCGCGGTCGAGCAGACCGACGTCATGCTCTCCGACCTGCCCGACTTCTACCGCAGCAGCATCGAGGAGAGCGTGAGCGTCGACTCCGAGCGCGACGCCCAGAAGAAGGTCGACGACCTGCGCGTCGCCGCGAAGCGGTGCGCCGAGCTGCGCAGCGAGGGTGAGCCGTGCGGTCGCTGAAGACGATCACGACGATCGCCCCGAAGCGCGGCCGCAACGTCGAGCTGCTGCTCGTCGCGCTCGCGATCGGCGTCGTCGTCCTCGCGTACATCAACGTCGAGGTGGCGGCCAACGGCTCGGTCCCGCCGGACCTGCTGGCCCACACCGGCATGCTCGCGGCCATCGCGCTCGTCTTCCACGTCGTGCTGCGCTGGCGCGCGTCGTACGCCGACCCGCTCGTGCTGCCGATCCTCACCCTGCTCAACGGCATCGGCCTGGTGATGATCCACCGCCTCGACCTGGCGGCCGGGCGGGACTTCAGCGAGGGCTACGCCCTCAAGCAGCTGCAGTGGACGGCCCTGGGCGTGGCCCTCGCCCTCACCGTGCTCGTCGCCCTGCGCGACCACCGCGTCCTGCGCCGCTACACCTACACCGCCGGCCTGCTCGGCCTCGTGCTGCTCCTCCTGCCGCTGCTGCCGATCATCGGTCACGACGTCTACGGCGCGAACATCTGGATCAAGATCGGGCCCTTCACCTTCCAGCCCGCCGAGGTCGCGAAGATCTGCTTCGCCGTCTTCTTCGCCGGGTACCTCGTGCAGACGCGTGACGTCCTCGCCCTCGCCGGGCGCAAGGTCCTCGGGCTCACCCTGCCGCGCGGGCGCGACCTCGGGCCCATCCTCGTCGCCTGGGTCGCCTCGGTGCTCGTCCTCGTGCTCGAGACCGACCTCGGCACCTCGCTGCTCCTCTTCGGCCTCTTCGTCTCGATGCTCTACGTCGCGACCGAGCGCGTCAGCTGGATCGCGATCGGCCTGAGCCTGGCGGCCTTCGGCGCCTTCGTCGCCTACCGCCTCTTCCCCCACCTGCAGACGCGCGTCCTGTGCTGGGTCGACCCCTTCAGCGAGGAGGGCACCCGCCAGTGCGGCCAGCTCGTGAGCGGTCTCATGGGGCTGTCCGCGGGCGGGCTGCTCGGCACGGGGCTCGGTCGCGGGCGGCCGTGGTCGACGCCGCTGCCGGAGACCGACTTCATCTTCAACAGCCTCGGCGAGGAGCTCGGGCTCGTCGGCATCATGGCGATCATCGCCCTGTACGCGATCCTCGTCGAGCGCGGCCTGCGCTCGGCCATCGGCCTGCGCGACGGCTTCGGCAAGCTGCTCGCGACGGGTCTGGCCTTCACCGTCGCGCTCCAGGTCTTCGTCGTCGTCGGCGGGGTCACCCGGGTCATCCCGCTCACCGGTCTCACCCTCCCCTTCGTCGCGTACGGCGGGTCCTCGCTCCTCGCGAACTGGACCCTCGCCGCGATCCTCCTGCGCATCAGCGACCACGCGCGCCGTCCCGAGCCCGAGCTGGACCCGGCGTCGATGGACGCCCCGACCGAGGTGGTGAGCACCCGATGAACGAGCCCATCCGACGCCTCTCGATGCTCGCGGCGCTGCTCTTCACCGCGCTGCTCGTCTCCTCGACCTGGCTGCAGGTCGTCGGGGCCGAGGCAATCAACGACCGCCCCGACAACCGCCGCACCGCGCTGAAGAACTACGGCCAGGAGCGCGGCCAGATCCTCCTCGGCGGTCAGCCGATCGCGCGCTCGGTGCCCTCCGACGACGAGCTGCAGTGGCAGCGCGTCTACGCCTCGCCCGAGACCTACGCGCACATCACCGGCTACTACTCCTTCGAGTACGGCGCCGGCGGCGGGCTCGAGGGCGCCGCGAACTCCCTGCTCAGCGGCACCGACGACACGCTCTTCTACGGCCGGGTCTCCGACATCCTCTCCGGCAAGGCCTCGAAGGGGGCCTCGCTCGAGCTGACCATCGACCCGCAGGCCCAGCGGGCCGCGAAGGAGGCGCTCGGCGACCAGCGCGGCGCCGTCGTCGCCATGGACCCGCGCACCGGGGCGATCCTCGCGATGTACTCCTCGCCGACGTACAGCCCGACCCCGCTCGTCAGCCACGAGCAGGGCACGGCGGCCAAGGCGTGGGAGAGCCTCAACGCCGACTCCTCCCGCCCCCTGGTCAACCGCGCCATCGGCGGCAACCTCTACCCGCCCGGGTCGGTCTTCAAGGTCGTCACCGCGGCCGCCGCCATCGAGTCCGGCGACTACGACGAGAGCTCGTCGATCCCCGGGCCCGCGGTCCTCGACCTGCCCCAGACCGACGTCGGCCTGCCCAACAGCCACCCCGGCGCGTGCGGCCCGAACGACCGCGTCACCCTCGCCGTGGCGATGCAGGACTCGTGCAACACCGCCTTCGGCTGGCTGGGCATGGAGCTCGGCGGCGACACCGTCGGCGACCAGGCGAGCAAGTTCGGCTTCGGCGACAAGCTCGAGATCCCCATGGACGTCACGCCCTCGACCTTCCCCACCGGGCTCAACCCGCCGCAGGAGGCGCAGTCGGCCATCGGCCAGTACGACGTGCGCGTCACGCCCCTGCAGGTCGCGATGATGAGCTCGGCGGTCGCCAACGACGGGGTCGTCATGCGCCCCTACGTCGTCGAGCGGGTCCAGGGCGACGACCTCTCGGTCATCTCCGACACCAAGCCCGAGCAGCTCTCGCGGGCGATCGACCCGGAGACCGCCACCGAGCTCACCGACATGATGAAGCTCGTCGTCGAGCGCGGCACCGGCACCCAGGCCGCGGTCCCCGGCACGAGCGTCGCCGGCAAGACCGGGACCGCCGAGCACGCCGAGGGCGCGGCCCCGCACGCGTGGTTCACCGGCTTCGCCCCCGCGGACAACCCCAAGGTCGCGGTCGCGGTCGTCGTCGAGGACGGCGGCCGGGCGGGCAACGAGGCGTACGGCGGCTCGGTCGCCGGGCCGATCAGCGCCGCGGTGATGAAGGCGGTGCTCGAGTGAGCGCTGGACCCCTGACCAGGTCAGACGTCGTGTCGGCCACAATGGCGGCACAGGAAGAGAGGACGTCGTGACGACAAGCACCCCCCGGCTGCTCGGAGGACGGTACGAGCTCGGCGAGCTCATCGGTCGAGGCGGCATGGCCGAGGTCCACCGTGGCTACGACACCCGTCTCGGACGACCCGTGGCGGTGAAGATCCTGCGCAGCGACCACGCGCGCGACACCTCCTTCCTCCACCGCTTCCGCCGCGAGGCCCAGTCGGTCGCCGGGCTCAACCACCGCTCGATCGTCGCGGTCTACGACTCCGGCGAGGACCGCACGACCGAGTCCGGCGGCGCCGGCCTGTCCGTGCCGTACATCGTCATGGAGCTCGTCGAGGGCCAGACCCTGCGCGAGGTCCTCAACGACCAGGGCCCGCTCGCACCGGCCGAGGCCGCACGGATCTGCGAGGGCGTCCTCGACGCGCTGTCCTACAGCCACCGCATGGGCATCGTCCACCGCGACATCAAGCCCGGCAACGTCATGCTCACCGCCGACGGCACGGTCAAGGTCATGGACTTCGGCATCGCCCGCGCGGTCGCCGACACCCAGGCCACGATGACGCAGACCGCAGCCGTCATCGGCACGGCGCAGTACGTCTCGCCCGAGCAGGCCCGGGGCGAGACCGTCGACAACCGTAGTGACGTCTACTCCGTCGGCTGCCTGCTCTTCGAGCTCATGACCGGGACGACGCCGTACACCGGCGAGCCGATCAGCCTCACCTACCAGCACGTCAACGCGCCGATCCCGCTGCCGAGCTCGCTCGAGCCCACGGTGTCGAGCGATCTCGACGCCGTCGTCGCCGCCGCGCTCACCAAGGACCGCGACGAGCGCTACCAGGACGCCTCGGACATGGCCGACGACCTGCGCGCCGTCCGCGCCGGCCGTCCGGTGAGCGAGCTCGCGCAGGGTGCCCTCGCGGCCGTCGCGGGCGCCGGCGCGCTCGAGGCCGACCCCACGGTCGCCCTCGCAGCGGCCGCCCCGGCGCAGCACCTCGGTGACACCTCGACCTTCCGCCCGATCCAGGACCCGCCCACCCCGCTCGAGCCCGAGCGTCGCCGGCGCGGTGGCCTGGGCTGGCTGCTGGCGCTCCTGCTCCTCATCCCCGTCGCCGCCCTCGGGTGGTACGTCTGGGACTCCAACCAGCCGCCGGAGATCGTCCGGGTCGCCGCGCCGCAGCTCGTCGGGCTCGACGAGGACGCGGCGGAGGCGAAGCTCACCGACCTCGGTCTCGACGGTGATCGGGCCGAGGCCAACAACGCGGCCCCCGAGGGCGAGGTCTTCGAGCAGAGCGTGCCCGAGGGCGAGATGGTCGACGAGGGGTCGACGATCGCCTACACCGTGTCGCAGGGCCCGGAGCAGGCCACCGTGCCCCAGGTCGTCGGTCAGAGCCGCGCGGATGCCGAGAAGGCGATCCGCGATGCCGGCCTGGAGGTCGGCGACGTCACCTTCGAGGACAGCAACGAGCAGAAGAAGAACCGCGTCATCTCGGTGAGCCCCGGGCAGTCCGAGCAGGTCGAGGCCGGCAGCACCGTCGACCTCGTCGTGGCCAGCGGTGACGTCCAGCTCCCCGACTTCGTCGGTCAGCCGATCAGCGACGCACGACCCGAGATCTTCGCCCTCGGGCTGCTGACCGAGGAGGTCACCGTGCCCTCCGACGAGCCGGCCGGTCAGATCCTCAGTCAGGACCCGGGCGCCGGGAAGGTCGCCCAGGGCCGCACGGTGAAGATCGAGATCGCCGGGCCCCAGGACAAGACGGAGACGACGACGGTCACCCCGCCGCCGCCCTCGACCTCCGAGACGACTCCTCCGGAGACGAGCGACCCGAGCACGACGAGCCCGCCGGAGGAGACGACGGACCCGGGCGACGGCGAGGAGGGCGACCAGGGAGACCAGACGCCGGGTGGCCCGGCCAGCCCGTCGACGCCGAACCCGCGCTCGACGACGGCGCAGACGCCGTAGCCGGACCCGCCGGTCAGGGCGCGGTCGAAGGGGGAGCCTCGGCTCCCCCTTCGTCGTCCTCCGGGACCTCGGGGCGCGGCCGCTCGAAGCTCACGGAGATCTTCTCGAAGCCCTTGAGCCGCTGCGCCCGGGCCTGCCCGCGGTAGGCGCGGCGGTCGGCGTCGGTCAGCTCGACGTCGTCGGTGAAGATCGTCAGGAGCGCGCGCGGCCATAGCCGCTCGGCGAGCACGACGTTGATCTCGACGCACAGGAGGATGACCACGGCGTTGCTGTAGATGAAGATCAGCAGGCCGAGGACGATCGCGAAGACCGAGCTGACGTTGCTCGCGCGGCTGACGACCGTGCCGACGTACAGGACGCCGACGTTCTGCAGCAGCAGGAAGAGGACCGAGGCGATGACCGCGCCCGGCAGCACCTGGCGCGGCGTGGGGGCGCGGGTCGTCGAGATGATGAAGAGGAAGGTGAAGACGCCGGCGTTGAGCACGACTGACCCGAGGTCGACCGCCAGGCTCTGCCAGGCGCCGACGACGAGCCTGTTCGCCACCTGCGTGAGCACGCTCGTCGCGACGACCGCCAGCCCCGCGGTGAGGATGATCATCAGGCCGCGGGCCCGGGAGAGGAAGGGGTTGGGCCGCGAGTTGCGCGGGACCATCCACGCGGTGTTCATCGCGTACTGAAGCGCCTGGGCCACGCCGAGCCCGCCGTAGATCGCGGCGACCGAGCCGATGATGACGCCGAGCGTGCCGCCGCCGAGGGTGCCGGTCTGGCGCAGCTCGTCGCCGACGATCGGGAACTCCGACAGCGCGGAGTCGAGGATGCGCTGCTGCCACTGCGGGTGCCCCTCGAGGACGATGCCGAGCAGGGTCGACAGGAGCAGCAGCAGGGGGAAGAGCGAGAGGAAGCCGTAGTAGGTGATGAGCGCTGCGAGGTACCCGCCGAAGTCGTCGAAGAACTTGTAGACCACGGCGATCGGCATGCCGAGGACCGGGTGCTCGCGCTGGAAGCGGTCGACCGGGCCGACCCGGGGCCGCGCGTCCTCTCCCCCGCCCTGCCCGCTGTCGCTGCCCTGCTGCGTCGTCACCCCCGCGCTCACGGTCGGTGCGCCCTAGCCCGCGGCGACCATGCGGGCGACGCCCTCGGCGTCGCGCACGAGGGGGCTCAGCCCCTCGGAGCGGGCGACCGCGCCGTCGTCGCCGAGCAGCTCGAGCCAGTTGGCGAGGATGCGGTGACCGCCCTGGGTGAGGACGGACTCGGGGTGGAACTGCACGCCGTGCAGGGGCAGGTCGCGGTGGTGCGCGGCCATGACGATGCCGCTCGCGGTGCGGCCGTTGGGCACGAGCGTGTCGGGGATCGTCTCGGGCTCGATCGTCAGCGAGTGGTAGCGGGTGGCGGTGAAGGGCTCGGGCAGCCCGGCGAGGACGCCGGTGCCGTCGTGCTCGACCTGGCTCGTCTTGCCGTGGAGCAGCTCGGGCGCGCGACCGACGGTCGCGCCGCACACCACGCCGAGGGCCTGGTGGCCCAGGCACACGCCGAGCATCGGCTGGGCGCGCTCGGCGCAGGCCTCGATCATCGCCATGGAGACGCCGGCCTGCTCAGGGGTGCCGGGCCCCGGCGAGATGAGCACGCCGTCGAAGTCGGCGCCGTCGGCGGGGCTCACGGCGTCGTTGCGCACGACGGTCGTCTGCGCGCCGAGCTGCTGGAGGTAGCCGACGATGGTGAAGACGAAGCTGTCGTAGTTGTCGACGACGAGGACGGTGCTCACACGTGCAGTATGCCTGCGATCAGCGCGCAGCCCGGGCGTGCGCCAGCTGGCTCTGCCCGGCGTAGGCGGGCAGCGTCGTCTCCTCGCTCGACGTCACCTCGTAGCCCAGCCCGATCTGGTCGACGTACTCGCGGTAGATGCTCACCGTCGGGTCCTCGTCGAGCGAGGCCCGCAGGGCGTCGCGGTCGCCGATCGCGGTGATGACGAAGGGGGGCGAGTACACCCGGCCCTGGAGGATGAGGGTGTTGCCGACGCAGCGCACGGCGCTCGTGGAGATGATCCGCTGGTCCTGGATCATCATCGCCTCGGCCCCGCCACGCCACAGCGCGTTGACCACGCCCTGCACGTCCTGCTGGTGCACGACGACGTCGTCGACGTCGAAGCCCTCGGGGATCTGGTCGGCGTCCAGCGGCGCGTCGTCGAGGCTCACCGAGACCGACGGCCCGCGGACCTCCTCGAAGCCGGCCTTCGGCGCGGCGTTGGCCGTGTCGCGGCTGATCCGGTCGATCTCCTGGTTGCCCGGCGAGCGCTCCTTGGTCAGCGCGGTGACGGTCGTGCGCAGCTCCTCGGCGCGCCGGGCCTTCACGGCGTTGTCGTGGGTGCGCTCACGGATGAGCGCGGGAAGCGTCGTCACCTCGGAGCGGAGGTCTCCGCCGCGCGCGGTCGTGCCCGAGACGGAGAAGAGCAGCCCGGCGCACAGGGCGATGACGGGCACTCCCGCCGACCACCGGGTGGGCCGGTGGTCGAGATACCAGCGCACCAGTCGACGCGGTCCGTGCGGACGGGTCGGGGCCTCGTGCTCCCCCATGGCGGGCACCTCCCTTCGTCACCGGTGCTCAGACCTCTACGCTAAGGCACTGACCCGGCGCGTCCGCGCGCCTCCCCGTGACGAGGAGCACTGACGACGTGGCGCCGTCGAAGAAGAACGAGGACGAGCTCGAGCAGACCGAGAAGGTCGCGAGCACCAGCACGAGCGCGGGCAGGCGCTCGGGCGACCCCCGGCGCCGCGCGGAGGCGGAGGCGGAGGCCGACAAGCCCGTCAAGGCCAAGCGCGAGAAGGTCAAGGCGCAGAAGATCGGCAACCCCAGCTGGTACGTGCCGGTGATGCTCGGCCTGATGATCCTCGGGCTCATCTGGGTGGTCACCTTCTACATCACCCAGCAGGAGTACCCCGTCGCCGCGTGGGGCCAGTGGAACCTCGGCGCCGGCTTCGCGCTGATGATGGCGGGCTTCGTCATGACGACCCGCTGGAAGTAGCCCCGGCCGCCTCAGCTTTCCCGCCCAGGGCGGGAACATTCGACCTCGGGCAAGAACATTTCTTTCCCGAGGTCGAGCTTTCCCGCCCAGGGCGGGAAAGCTGGGACTGGCGCACCGCCCGATCGTCTCGTCTGGCCCTCTCTAGCATTCGCGCTAGAGGGGGCCAGATGCGTTCATCGACAGGTCGCGACGTCCCCGCCACCCACAGCCCTGTGGACAACTCCACCCGGCCTGTGTGTGGAGATCGGGGTTTGTCCACAGGCTTGTGCACACCTGGGGATGAATGACACGCGTGTAACACGGGCGAAGGGGGACCCGGCCCGCCGGCGTCAGGCGATGGGGATGACGACGGCCGGCGCGAGGACGACGTACTTGACGACGAAGAGCGCAAGAGTCAGGCCCGCGACGGCGCCGAGGGTGCCCCACGCGATGGCCGGTGCGCGGCGCTGACGGGCGAGCGCGAAGCCGGCCGCGATGGCAGCACCGGCGACGAGCCCGCCGAGGTGGGCCTGCCAGGCGACGTTGGGGATGACGAAGCCGAGGACGGCGTTGATGGCGATCGTGCCGACCATCGCCGAGCTGTCCCGGCCGAGGTGGCGCTGCAGCACGACGAGCGCGCCGAAGAGGCCGAATACCGCGCCGGACGCGCCGACGACGCCCTGGGTGGAGCCGACCGGCTGGAAGAGCAGGTAGGTCACCGAGCCCGCGAGCGCGGAGACGAGGTAGAGCCCGAGGAAGCGGGCGCGCCCGAGCAGGCCCTCGAGGTAGGGCCCGACGAACCACAGCGCCATCATGTTGAAGACGATGTGGAAGATCTGCGACGGCGAGTGCAGGAAGGCCGAGGTCAGCAGGCGCCACGGCTGGTCGACGGCGAGGAAGGCCGCGAGCGCGCCCTCGCCGTAGACCTGCGGGGTCGCGAGCTCGCCGAGGTAGACGAGCACGCAGATCGCGACGATCGCCCGGGTGAGGTAGGGGGTGTCGCTGCGCGAGGCCCGGCCGCCGAGCGGCGTGAGCGTCGGTCGGTCGGCACGGGCGGCCTCGCGCACGCAGTCGACGCACTGCACGCCGACCGCAGCGGGGCGCTGGCAGTCCGAGCACGCCGGCCTGCCGCACCGCTGGCAGCGGACGTAGCTGACCCGGTCAGGGTGACGGGGGCAGGTCGGCGGGGGCCCGGAGAGGGGCTGCTCGGACATGCGCAGCGCGAAGGGGGAGAGTCGTCAGTCGACGATCTCGACGGACTCCATGACGACCGGCTCGGCCGGCTTGTCGTTGGCACCCGTGCGGACCGCGGCGATCTTGTCGACGACCTCGCGGCTCGGGCCGTCGGCGACCTCGCCGAAGACCGTGTGCTTGCCGTAGAGGAACTGCGTCGGCGCGACGGTGATGAAGAACTGGCTGCCGTTGGTGCCCTTGCCCATGCGCTTGCCGGCGTTGGCCATGGCGAGCTGGTAGGGCTTGTCGAAGGTGTGCTCGGGGTGGGGCTCGTCGTCGAAGGTGTAGCCCGGGCCGCCGAAGCCCTCGCCGAGGGGGTCGCCGCCCTGGATCATGAAGCCGGAGATGATCCGGTGGAAGACCAGGCCGTCGTAGAAGGGCGTCGGGTTGGTGCGGCCCGCGTCGTCCTTGTACTCCTTCGTGCCCTTCGCGAGGCCGACGAAGCTGTCGACGGTCTTCGGAGCGACGTCCGGGAAGAGCTCGATGGTGATGTCGCCGTGGTTGGTGTGGAGGATCGCCTGCATGTGGCGAGTTTGGCACAGCGACCCGTGCGTGCGGTGAGAGCCCCGGATTCCCTGGACGCCGACGGCGTATCGCCAGGCGATCCGGGGCAGGATGGGTCGTAAGCACCACGCACGAAGCACCACCCACGACATTCGAGGAGGACCGGTGTTCCGCACGGAGAGCAAGGTCGAGAAGGGCCGCGTCGCCGCCCACGAGGGCGCCGAGTCGGGTGTGGCCAAGATCCACACCCTCATCGACAAGGTCGCCGAGGGCGCCGAGACCGGCTCGGACCGGGCGGCAGGGCTCGGCGCAGCAGCGAGCGCGAAGAGCGCCGACCTGCGCGCCCAGGCCGCCGACGCGAGCAAGGACGTCCGCAAGGACGCGAAGAAGACCGGCAAGCAGCTGCGCAAGGACGCCTCGAAGAGCACCAAGCAGCTGCGCAAGGACGCGAAGAAGGCCGGCAAGCGTGCCGGTGACGGCGCCCACGACCTGCGCGACACGATCGTCGACGACGTCCTGCCGAAGGTCGTCGCCACCGCGACCGGCCTCGCCGCCACCGGCGCCGCGACGACGAAGTCGGTCGCGGACGAGGCGGGCAAGCGCGCTCCCGAGGCCTTCCACGCGCTCAAGGACGACCACGACACCCATGCCGCGCTCGCCGCGATCAAGGGCGAGACCCGCCGCTCGGGCCGCAGCTGGAAGGTCCTGCTGCTGGCTCTCGTCGCCGGTGGTGTCGCCTTCTACGTCGCGAAGAAGCAGCAGAAGCCGAAGAAGGACCCGTGGGCCGTGCCCGCCGGTGACCCGTACAAGGCCCCCAGCACCGGGCGCGCCTCGAGCGTCACCCCGGCCGCCCCGGTGACCGACGGCGCCGCGGCGACGAGCCAGACGCCGATCGCCGACGAGGTCGTCGCGGACGAGGTCGTCTCGACCGACGACGTGCCGGTCGCGGGCTCCGCGGCCCCCCCGCTCGACGCCGGTGACGGCCCCGTCCTCGGCGAGGGCGACACGACCCACGCCGCGATGACCGGCCACCCGGACGGCGTCAGCGACCAGGGCGCGTCCTCGACGAGCACCTCGGCGACCACGGGCTCGGGCGACACCGGTCTCGGCGAGACCCGCCCGCTGTCCAACGAGGAGATCGACGAGCTCGCCTCCGACGACCCCACCCAGGCCCACGTCGGCTCCCCCGACGAGACCGCTCAGACCAACGGCGAGGGCGGCGACGCCTGGAGCAGCGCCCGCGACTGGGCTGACGACGGCCAGAACCCCGACGACAAGCGGGGCTGACCCAGCACGACCCATGACGAAGGGGTGGCCACGGCAACAGCCGTGACCACCCCTTCGTCGCGTCTTGGGGTTGAGATGCGAGCGCCAGCCCTGTCCTGAGGTGCGACGAAGGAGCCTCGAAGGGGAGCCTCGAGACCACCACTCACGACCCCAGATCGAAAAAACTTGAAAAAAGTCTTCGGACAGCTGCATCCGACCCCGCCTCTCCACGGGAAGTACGAGATGACAGGGCGCACAGGGCGTCCTCACTCGAAGGAGAGGTAATCCAATGTCTGCCACCACTCGCGCCATGGGAGTCACCGCAGCGATGGCCCTCGTCGGGCTCTCCGCCGCCGCGCCGGCACACGCCGCCGACGACGCGCACGTCTCGATCCTCCACGCCGTGCCCGGCGCCACCGTCGACGTCTACGTCAACGGCGACGCCCTGCTCACCGACTTCAAGCCCGGCACCCTCACCGACCCGCAGGCCCTGCCCGAGGGGCAGTACGACCTCAAGGTGACCGCCGCGGGCGCCGGTGCCGACGGCGACGCGATTGTCGAGGCCAACGACGTCGACGTCCCCGCCGGTGCGAACATCACCGTCGTCGCCCACCTCGACGCCGACGACCAGCCGGCGCTCACCCCCTTCGTCAACGACACCAGCGCGATCGACGCCGGCAAGGCCCGCCTCACGGTGCGCCACACGGCCGCCGCCCCCGCGGTGGACGTCCGCGCGAACGAGGAGGTCGTCTTCTCGAACCTCACCAACCCCAACGAGGAGAGCGCTGACGTCGCGGCCGGCACGGTCTCGGCGGACGTCGTCCTCGCGGGCACGGACACCGTGGCGATCGGCCCGGCGGACCTCAACCTCGGTGAGGGCACGAACACCATCGTCTACGCGTGGGGCAGCGCGAAGGACAAGAACCTCAAGCTGGCCACCCAGTCGATCTCGGGCATGCACTCCTCCCCCAACGGGGTCCCGAGCGGTTCGGGCGGTCAGGTCGCGGCGGCTGACGAGACCGGTCGCTACGCGATGGCCACCCTGGGCGCACTCGCGGCCGGCGGTCTGGTCTTCTTCGCGGGTCGCCGCAAGTCCCGGGTCCAGGCCTGATCCTGATGACCCGGGCGCGGCACCCACGAGGGCGCGTGATCGGTCTCGCCGCCGTCACCGCGCTCCTCGTGGGTGCCGTCCTGCTCTTCCTCACCCGCCCGTCGGCCGACGACGCCGGCACCGTGGACGCGGCCCTGTCGGGGCCGTCGACGACGGGCGGGTCGGGCAGCACCTCGACCGCTGCTCCCTCACCGACGTCCTCCGGGACGTCACCCTCACCGGGCTCGACGAAGGCCGCGAAGGCCCCCCGGACCGCCGTCGCCACGGCGCCCGCCACCCCTTCGGCCGCCCCTCCCGCACCCACCTCGGTGAGCGTGCCCGAGCTCGGCGCGACGCTCCCGGTCCGCCCGGTCGGCGTCGACACGACCGGGGCGATGAGCATCCCCGAGGACCCGAAGCAGGCGGGCTGGTACAAGTTCGGGTCCGCCCCCGGGCAGGACGGAGCGACGGTCATCACCGCGCACGTCGACACCAAAGAGCTCGGTCCCGGGCCGTTGGCCCGTCTCGACACCCTCTCGAAGGGGGATGCCGTCACCGTGAGGACGTCGGCCGGGACGACCACCTACCGCGTGCGCGAGGTCGTGCTCGCCCGCAAGACCGAGCTCGACCTCGACGCCCTCTTCCGCCGCTCCGGGCGGCCCGCGCTGCACCTCGTGACGTGCGGCGGAGCCTTCGACCCGAAGACCGGGCACTACGAGGACAACGTCGTCGCGATCGCCGAACCCGTCGCAGGGCGTGAATAGGATCGGCGATGTGCCCCCGTCGACGCCTCCGCACCGGGACCTCGCTCCCGAGGAGCGTGAAGCCATGGCTGTGCAGCTGAGCGAGGGCCGGCCGTCCGCGATCGAGGCGGCCTACCGGCACTACTCCCACCTCGTCTACACGATCGCGCTTCGTGCGCTGGGTGACCGGCAGGACGCCGAGGACGTGACGCAGCAGGTCTTCCTCGCCGCATGGCGCGGGGCGGAGAACCTCCGTCCGTCGCCCACCGCGCTGCCCGGCTGGCTCGTCGGCATCGCCCGGCACAAGATCGCCGACGTGCTGCAGGCCCGCGGGCAGGAGTCGCGGCGGCTGCGTGCCGTCGCCGACGAGACGGGTCGGATCGGCCCAGCGACCTCGCGCGACCACGCGCTCGAGATCGCGGTCATCGCCGAGCTCGAGGCGATGGGCGACCCCCGTGGGCAGATCCTGCGGATGACGATCATGGAGGGGCTGAGCCACAGCGATGTCGCCGACCGGCTCGACCTGCCGCTCGGGACCGTGAAGAGTCATGCCAGACGAGGGCTGATCCACCTACGACAGGTGCTCAAGGAGGTGCGAGACGATGACTGAGACCATGCGATGGACCGATGGCCACCCGGACGAGGAGGCCCTGGCCGACCATGCCTTCGACGTGCGCGACGGTCTGCCCGGTGATCTCGACGTCGTCGCGCACGTCGCCGGGTGCGCGCAGTGCTCGGCCGACCTCGCAGAGCTGAGCGACCTGGCCCGTGGTCGGGTGCCGGGCGAAGGGGGGCCCCTCGCCCGCGCGGTCGACGACCGAGGCGAGATCGCCTGGCAGTACCCCGACGAGCGGGTGTGGCACGCGATCGCCGCCGAGATGGGCACGCCCGCGCTCACGGTGGTCGGCGAGGAGCGGCCGGCCCGTGCCGTGCCGGCCCCGGCCGACCGGGCGGGCGACGGCCCGACCCCTGCTGCGGAGCGGTCCGCCGGCGGCTTCAGCCTGCGGCGCACGGTGCCCTGGCTCGCCGGTGTCGCCGCGCTCGTCGTCGGCCTCGCCCTCGGGCGCGGCATCGGCGACCCGAGCCCCGAGGTCACCGAGGTGGCCCGGCTCAGCACGGTCGACGACGCGAAGGAAGCGCGCGGCCAGGCCGAGCTCGTGCGCGCCGGCGACGGCCTGCAGCTGCGGGTGCAGCCGCAGTCTCTGCCGAAGGGGCCCGGCTACCTCGAGGTGTGGCTGCTCAACACCGACGGGTCTCGCATGGTGTCGGTCGGTGTCCTCGACGGTGACTCGCCCCAGGACTACACGGTGACGCAGGACCTCATCGACGAGGGCTACACGGTCGTGGACATCTCGCGCGAAGCCTTCGACGACAAGCCGGAGCACTCCGGCGACTCGCTGGCCCGAGGGACCCTCGGGGCCTGAGGTTCGCTGCCGGCGTCAGACGAGTCGGCTGCCGTCGGGCACCGTGCTGGCCGTCGTGGCGAGGACGATGCGGCCCTCGTCGTCGGGCGCCCCGGTCACGAGCACCTCGGACACGACCCCCGCGATGCGCTTCGGCGGGAAGTTGACCACGCACAGCACCTGCCGGCCGACGAGGTCCCCGGGCTCGTAGAGGTCGGTGATCTGAGCGCTGGAGGTCTTGGTGCCCAGCGGCCCGAGGTCGATCTGCAGGACGTAGGCCGGCTTGCGGGCCCGGGCGTTCGGCTCGGCCGCCGTGATGGTGCCGACCCGCAGGTCGACCCGCTCGAAGGTCGCCCAGTCGAGGGGCTCCGGAGTCTGTGCGTCCTGGGGCTCGTCCACGGGGGTGATGCTCGCACGCCGGTGACTGGATGGGGCGTCCCGTGCGTGCGTCAGCGGGTGAGGGTCGCGAGCCGGCCGGCGAGGACCTCCCGGGACCAGGTGGCGGTGAGGTGGTTGGAGACGCCCCGGTAGACCTGGACCGGCCCGTCGGTCCCGGTGTGGACGGGCGAGTAGGTCGGGCCCGACCCGCGGGCGGCGATGGGCGTGAGGTCGAGGACGGAGATGCGTGGGCTGGCCTGCCGGGCGGCGGTGAGCGTCGCGGACCGTCCGGCGTCCGCGTCGGTGAGGCGGAAGCGGCAGCGAGTCGTCGGGCTGCTCGACGCGACGACGCACGAAGGGAGCGTCGCGACGTCTGCGGGCAGCGGCGACGCCGTCACGAGGTGGACCGTGGCGCCGTCGGCTCGCAAGCGCCACACGGTCGACCGGATCTGGGTGCTCGTGCCGAGCCCTCGTCCGGCGAGCACGACGATCGGCCGACGGCCGTCGCGGGCCTTGGCCCGGATCTGGCTGCGGACCCGGGCGGACCACCGGCCCGAAGGGGAGTCGCCTGCCGGCAGTCGGAAGATCCCGCCGGACTTCGTACGGGGGAGCAGGGCGCGGTGCTGGCCCGCGGTCGACCGACGCAGGCCATCCGCCAGCTGGCCGGCCATCGAGTCACCGACGAGGAAGACCGGTCGCCCGTACCCGTAACGACGCGTCGTCGGGACCTCGCGCGCGCCCGTCAGGTGATCGCCGGTGGCGTAGTGGAAGGGCTCGTCGAGCTGCGTGGCGCGCACGGTCGACGGGTCGACGCCATCGGCCGACGCGGCGGAGGGAGCGGCGACGAGCATCGCGGCGGCGACGAGTGCGGGTGCGACCAGCAGGCGGGTGGCGGACATGCTCAGCATGGTCCTCCGCCTCGCCCAATCCCTCCACCAACGATCGCCGGGCGCTCGAAAGGCGCCCGAGTCAATGAGACGGCGCAGGCTTTGCGGCTGGTGAGATGTGGGGCGACTGCGCACTCGTCTTGACGACCCCGACACGCTGACCCAGTCAACCCATACGACTGCAACCGAAACTTCACGCTCCGCGACGTCAAAGCAGGGGTGCACGGTCATTTCGGTTCGCGCGACCCGTCGGGCAGGTTGGTCGCGGCGAGAGCGATCCGTGTGGTCATCCAGGCAACCCGACGGATCCCCGCGAGCCCCCTCGCCGACCTCGCCATTCGCCCGCGCGCCGCGACGGCAGTCCCACGCCACAGCCGAATAGGCCTCAGAATGAGGATCTACGCCCACGTCTCATCGAACTCCATTCAGCACACACCCAGGCGCCTAGGGCGGCGAACTGGCCAACCCTCCATGAAGCCAGCGGCGTCGCGGCATCTCATCTGCGTCCTCGTGTCGTAACTCCTAGCCACCGCTCGACGCGAACAACGTCGCAGTTTGTGACCAGATGCTTGCTGCCGCCGCCTATAGCTCGGCGAGCCGGCGTGCCGCAGAGCGTGCGATCGCTAGTGCCCGTCCCAGTACGACCTGGTCGTCCTGCACATCCTTAAAGTTTAACTGCCTAACAGCGAAAGCTAACGTTAACGCCCACTGCTCCCGCTCACTCTGCACGGTGCTAGCGCACCACCGTTGGGATGCGCTGGTCCACATCGGAATTGGGCACCCGTCCAAAAACTGTTCAGAAAAGACATCTAGACACTGGTCTGCCAGCGGCCACTCTTGCGACCTGATTGGCGAGGTTTCGTGGAAAAGCGGTGCGAGAAGCGCCGTTACAGCGTCCAACGCCATGGAACCTTCGGTCTCACTATCAAAATCGATCAGGACCGGATTTCCGTTCACTTCCAGTATGTTGCCCGGATGCATGTCTCCGTGCTGAGCGCCCACCCGGGTGGTCGCCGTCAGAGTCCCACGTGGAGCATCAATCTCGTACTTAAGCATCAGTTCACTCAGCTTGGCCCAGTTGACCAGCGGCTCCGCTAACTTGGCCACCGTCACCTGCGACGGCCTCCCCTGGAGATGGGTGCCCTCCAACTCCGCGATCTTCTCAAGATTTCGTGCTGCACGGTTGTCGTCGTCTTTAAGAAGGGACATGGCAGACACCGGCGCACTGTCTGCGCTCTGCATAACCAGTAGTCGTTTTCCGAAACACAGCCCAGAAATCTCCGCAATGGGCGCAGCGATGAATGGAGAGGGTAGAAGTGTGTGCAGACCACCGGGCGCCAAAGACTTGCGACCACTTGTCTTCTTCACTACGACAGATGCAATCGGCCGCGCCTTCTCATCCGTCACACGACAGTGCCACACTGCTAATCCCTTAACCCCTCCCGCCAAGGCCGTTGCCTGCAGCGCAACGCCTTCGAAGTGAAGCGCGACGCGAGCCAGAAGCTGCCGGTCAATCTTTGCGTCGTCGCCACTGCTGTCCAACCCGACCACCTCGACGTCAGAAATGCCGTCGATTAGGAACGAGAGGCGCTGTACAAACTCACTGAACTCAATTGCCTGACTTTTTTGAAACGGAGTGACTCGATCGATCGTGTCCCCGGGAGCGCCGACGCTAATGGTTCCGCGATTGCGCGTCGAGAACTGGAGGTGTTCGATACTTGTATATCCCGTGAAGATGATGAACGGCGTGTCGGAAAAGCGCGTGGTCCAGTCATTCAGTAGGTCGTCGCCATGATTATCAACAGGTTCATCGAGCGCTGTCACCGGCAGTCGACGATCAAGCACCACCACGTCAATCGGGTGTTCCACTGATCGGATCTGAGCGCGAGCGGACTCGATGTCAGTGAAATGAACGGTGTCAAATCCCGATTCGGCTAGGACCGCCTTGCTGAACTCTGCCTGTTCGATATCGTCCTCAACCAAAATGGCAAACTTAGCCATATCGTTTCCCTCTCAGCGTGAAGTTGGCGGTGGACCCCACCGCGCGCAGTTCCACCTTGTAACCCAGTCGGCCAGCAGCCAATTGCATGACACGTGTGCCCAACCCTCTGTGTCCGACCTTGCTCGTGCGGCCGCTAGCTGCGACGGAGTCGAGATCGAAAGCAGCACCCACGAACCGGTTACTGATAGCTAG
Organism: Janibacter melonis; assembly: GCF_020567375.1. GTDB lineage: Bacteria > Actinomycetota > Actinomycetes > Actinomycetales > Dermatophilaceae > Marihabitans > Marihabitans melonis. The sequence continues at coordinate 87,762 of NZ_JAJBZM010000002.1, forward strand.
CCAAAACGAATCCTCGCTAGTTCCTGTAGAAACGAGAATTTGACCTTCCTCCGGAGCCAGTGGCCGCGACGCATCCGCTGCATTCTGCAGTGCATTTGACACGATCAGTGACAGCAGCCCGGGGTCCGTAAGAATTTCATCAGACCCTTCCGTCGAGATCTCAAAAGAAAACATCGCACGTGGGTATTCCGAGGAAAGGGAACCCGTTACTACTTCCGCAAGTGAAATAAGTCTCATTTCGGGGAGCCGTTGTGCGTTGGCTAACTTCACCAGTCCGTCAACCCGGCGACGGAGGCCTTCGACCGCGCGATTGGTTGCACTAGCGCCGAACTCGCGAACTTCTTGATTGGCGGCGTGACGGATCCATCCGATGGCCGGTTCCATCTCATGCTGAATCAAACTTCCCAGATCTTGAAGCGTTGCTTGCAGTGACTCCTGCGGGTCCAACTCCACGGCGCTGATCGCAGGTGCTGACTTAGCGAGATCCGTGTTCCGTAATGCGGCGCTAAAGGCATCGCGGATCCGGGGGACCCTCTCCCGAGAGAGTGCCTCCGTCACAAGTCGCCGTTGTTCGTCGTCTAGAGTGTGCGATACAGCCCACTCGGCTGCCTTCATTCGTTCGGAAGGAAGACCCGACTGAAGGTTTTCAAAAGCATTCGACGCAATCACGGCGTTATACCGTGAGTCCGATAAAACATCGCGCGTTTGCGGAATGCTTCCTCTCCTCCCTCCATAACGGTAGTGATCGCGGTGACGATCGAATCGTCATCATACGACCCCTGATTGCTGACATATCCGCGTCGGCCATTGCTTTCCATCGAGAGAACTGAGGCTGCGGAGCCGAGCACTGGGATGTTCGCGTTATGGGTGGCGACTATCGTTTGCGCCTGGGCGGAGCTGCGATTGTTCAGACCGACGACCACATTATCCACGAGGTACGCGTTATCTAGGTGATCCTCTGGCTGATCCAACACGAGCGTTCTCTCATGCTCTGTCAGCAAGATGGGAAGGGTCACGGCGCATTTCTGGCCCGTAGACAATTCTTCAACACTTTTTAGCGAAGACCCATCAAGAAGTAGGAAGTCCGCCCGGTCAGCCAACCGCACAAGGGAGAGCGCGCTCAGCGTTTCGGGATTTGCCATCCACTGGAACGCTCTGCTGACCCGGTCCGCAGGAAGATTCGTTAACAGTGAGGCGCGATCCCAGTCCCGTTCTTCAATCAATTCGAGAAGCTGGCGGGGGAGGAGGTGCCGTGAGAAGGCGTCTGCAACAGCTGTGTACTTCAATCCCGAACCCTGGAGGGCGCCGCCGAGGAATTTCCGGAACTCTCCGGCATCAGCGAGATGCTCAATGGAAACGGTCACTCGAGACGACAAATTTCGAGATACATTATCCGCGACAGCGACCCTCGCCAGATACTGCTGCTCACTCTGAGTTTCAGCCCGCGTGAGCAGGTCAGTCCTTCTATCCTGGGTTTCGGCGTACCGCCGCCTAAGAACTTCAAGTCGCTCCTGCTTTTCCCCCAGCCTTGCGATCTGACTCCGCAGGTTCCGTGCGCGGGCTGTTAGTTCGCCGAGGCCGCGCTCCGCTTCATTAAGTTGAGTCCGTATGGGTTCGGCCAAAGAGCGCAACTCCGGCTCTCTGGTACGCCGGGACTGTCGCTCCCGGTCCAGCAAACGAGAAACGGACTCAAGCTCGAGACGGTACCGCGTCAGAGACTGCTTCGCCACGTCCAAGTGGCCCGCTACTTTTTCCTGCAGTTCTGTCGCCAGCGGGAGAATCGTTAGTTCATTAAACGCAGTAGCGGCAATAGAATGAGTTGCGAGCGACTTGGACAAGTGTTCTTCGAAGGAGTGCGCTTGATTCAGATCTGCCTGCAGCTGCAGTAACTCACCTTCGAGCCGGTGCAGCAGTTGCCTGTTTTCACTCAACTCGAGGGTGGCTTCGCTCATCAGCGAGGCCTCTTGAGCAACCATCACCTCAAGGTCAGCTTGGAGTGCTGGCCGTTGTGCCACGTCTTCAGCCAGCTCGTCAATCTGATCACGCAACTCGGCCAAGAGGCTAGTCACCTCCGCGACCTCTGGGTCCACTTGTGACGATGAGGTCAGCTGGGCCCTCAAGTCGATGAGCCTCAGCCGACTGTCAGCGTTGGACGCGATGCTCTCAAGTTCGTTCTGTCCCAGGAGTAGCGCCACATTCGCCATCTCGACCCTGCGGCCCCCACCGTGCGCGTCTACTACCAGTCGGTACGACTGGCGGTCACCCTCGATATCGAGCACTACTTCGCCATCGCCAAGGAGGTAGAAGATCCGCCGCTCTTCGGCCTCCCTTCTGGACGGGTCCGCGTGCTCCGCGCCGAGCCCGTGTCGGATCAGCTCCAGCAGGGTGGTCTTGCCTGAGCCCCGTGGCCCGATGATCACATTGAGGCCACGCTGGAACGACACGTCGAGACCAGTCAAGAAGCCTCCGGTTACTCGAAGCCGCGATATCCACACGCGGCTCATCCTGTCAGACGACTCAGTGCATGTGACTGCGGTGACAGCGAGCAACCTGAATCGGAGGCCCCTACCGACCAGCCCACGCCCTGGAGTCCACCACGCGATGGGCACCCCCGCTTACGACGGGTCTCACACCTGTCCGCTGTTCCCGACCTGCCGATGATGGCCACGTGGCAAGCGCGCTGGTGCCGCATGCCCTCTTCGGGCACAGCGGTACTCGTTTCGCGCAAAGACTCGAAGGACGCCACTCCCTACAACATAGAAAGGGGCTCTGACTTGTGGTGGAGCCAAGGGGACTCGAACCCCTAACCCCCTGCTTGCAAAGCAGGTGCGCTACCAATTGCGCCATGGCCCCTGGATGTGAAGTTGTGCGATCCCGTCAGGCGCGGGAGTCGGTGGCCGCGGCCCACACGTCGCGCGGCGGGGCGGACGCGGTGCCTCCGCGCTGGCCACCGGCGGCAGCTGCGGCGTAGAGGTCCTTCTCCGAGCGCTGCGCCTCGATCTTGCGGCGGGCGTACGCGGCTCCTGCGGCAACGGCAGCGAGGGCGAGGATCTTCTTCATCGGCTGCTCCGTGGTCGGGCATCGAAGGGGGGATCGGGTGGGCCTAAGAGGACTTGAACCTCTGACCTCTTCCTTATCAGGGAAGCGCTCTAACCGTCTGAGCTATAGGCCCGTGTGCGACCGGATGCGTGGTTTCGAGGCTCAGGCCGTGAGGGCCTTCGCACCTCAACCACCGTGGCTGACGCGACGCCCGAGGTTACCCCACGGCTGGCGTCGCGGCCAAAACGCGGGGGTCCCTGGGGTCGTGCAGCCCTCAGTCGTCGGTGAGGGTGAGGTGGAGGCCGCCGACGAGACTGGCGACGATGTTGTACAGGAAGGCGCCCAGGGTGGCCAGGGCGGTCAGCAGGACGACGTCGACGACCGCGACGACGACCGACAGCGAGACGACCCGGCCGAAACCGAGGAAGTCCATGATGTCGAAGGTCTGGCCCGAGCCGTCACCGATGATCTGGCTAGCCAGGGAGTTGATGGAGTCGAAGACCCCCATCGCCGACATCAGACTCCACAGCACCGCGCTCATGACGACCATCGCGATGCCCAGGGCCACGGAGAGGAGGAAGCCGACCTTCATCGCCGACCACGGGTCCACCCGGGAGACCATGAGCTTGACCCGACGACCACCCCGAGCGGGTCGGGACGCCGCGGGACGGGGGGCGCCCGCCCCCTTCGCACCCTCGCTGCCGCGAGAGGCCTGCATCACCGTCGTGTCGCTCACTGGTCACCTCCGGGGGCCTGGTCCCCGCTGTCAGTCGTGGCGTCCGTGGCCGGCTCAGAGCCGTCCTCGGACGCAGGTCCAGGCTCCGACGCTACCGCGTCGTCCTCCACCTCTGCTGCGACACCCCGGTCGACGTTGCGCGCGACCGCCACGATCGCGTCGCCCTTGCGGGGGGTGGCGAAGGAGACACCCATGGTGTTCCGGCCGGTGCGGGAGACCTCGGTGACCGCCGAGCGCACGATGTTGCCGCGCTCCATGACGACCATGACCTCATCGTCCTCGCTCACCGTGAGCGCCCCGACGAGCTGGCCGCCCTTGCCGGACTTGGCCGCCATGACGCCGAGCGTGCCGCGCCCCTTCGCCGTCCACTCCGAGGCCGGCGTGCGCTTGGCGACGCCGTTCTCGAAGACGACGAAGACGTCGGGGTCGGTGCCCTCCTCGATGACCTGCATCGACAGCAGCGAGTCGCCGTCGCGGAACTTCATGCCCGTGACACCGCTCGTGCCGCGCCCCATCGGGCGCAGCTGCTCATCGGTGGCGTGGAAGCGCACCGACATCGCGTTGCGCGAGACGAGGAGCAGGTCGTCGGCGGCAGAGGCGAGACCCGCGGTGACGAGCTCGTCGCCGTCGCGCAGGTTGATCGCGATGAGACCGCCGGAGCGGGGGGAGTCGTACTCGGTGAGACGCGTCTTCTTCGTCAGGCCGTTGCGGGTAGCCAGGACGAGGTAGGGCGCCGCCTGGTAGTCCTTGATCGCCAGGACGGCCGCGATCTGCTCCTCGGGCTGGAAGGCGAGGAGGTTCGCCACGTGCTGGCCCTTGCCGTCGCGCGACGCCTCGGGCAGCTCGTAGGCCTTCGCCCGGTAGACCCGCCCGAAGTTGGTGAAGAAGAGCAGCCAGTGGTGCGAGGTCGTCGTGCCGAAGTGCTCGACGACGTCCTCGCCGCGCAGGGTCGCGCCGCGCACGCCCTTGCCGCCCCGCTTCTGGCTGCGGTACTCGCTGACCTTGACCCGCTTCGCGTAGCCGCCGCGGGTGATCGTCACGACGACGTCCTCCTCGGGGATGAGGTCCTCCATCGCGACGTCGCCGTCGTAGGGCAGGATCCGCGTGCGCCGGTCGTCGCCGTACTTGTCGACGATCGCCTGCAGCTCCTCGGAGACGATGCTGCGCTGGCGCTCGGGCGTGGCGAGGATGTCCTGGTAGTCGAGGATCTGGGCCTCGAGCTCGTCGTGCTCGTCGATGATCTTCTGCCGCTCCAGCGCGGCGAGCCGGCGCAGCTGCATCTCGAGGATGGCGCGGGCCTGCTCCTCGTCGATCTCGAGCAGGTTGATCAGCCCGTCACGGGCCGCCTCGACGGTGCGCGACGCGCGGATGAGGGCGATGACCTCGTCGAGCGCGTCGAGCGCCTTGAGCAGGCCGCGCAGGATGTGGATCGCGGCCTCGGCCTTGGCCAGGCGGTACTTCGTGCGCCGGACGATGACCTCGATCTGGTGCTCCACCCAGTGCCGGATGAAGGCCGAGATCGGCAGCGTGCGCGGCACCCCGTCGACGAGGGCGAGCATGTTCGCGCCGAAGTTCGTCTGCAGCTGGGTGTGCTTGTAGAGGTTGTTGAGCACGACCTTCGCCACCGCGTCGCGCTTGAGCACGATGACGAGCCGCTGGCCGGAGCGACCAGAGGTGTGGTCCTGGATGTCGGCGATGCCCTGGACCCGGCCCTCCTTGACGAGGTCGGCGATCTTCAGCGCCAGGGTGTCGGGGTTGACCTGGTAGGGCAGCTCGGAGACGACGAGGCACGTGCGCCCCTGCAGCTCCTCGACCTCGACGACCGCGCGCATGATGATCGAGCCGCGACCGGTGCGGTACGCCTCGTCGATGCCGCGGGTGCCCATGATGAGCGCGCCCGTGGGGAAGTCCGGACCGGTGATCCGCTTCATCACCGCCTCGAGGGCCTCCTCGCGGCTGGCCTCGGGGTTCTGCAGCATCCACTGGGCGGCGTCGGCGACCTCGCGCAGGTTGTGCGGCGGGATCTGCGTGGCCATGCCGACGGCGATGCCGGCCGAGCCGTTGACGAGCAGGTTGGGGAAGCGCGAGGGCAGGACGTCGGGCTGCAGCGTCTTGCCGTCGTAGTTCGGCACGAAGTCGACGGTGTCCTGGTCGATGTCGCGCACGAGCTCGAGCGCGATCGGCGCCATCTTGCACTCGGTGTACCGGGGGGCGGCCGCGCCGTCGTTGCCGGCGGAGCCGAAGTTGCCCTGCCCGTCGATGAGCGGGTAGCGCAGCGACCACGCCTGCACGAGGCGCACCATGGCGTCGTAGATCGCGCTGTCGCCGTGCGGGTGGTACTGACCCATGACGTCGCCGACGACGCGCGAGCACTTGTTGTAGCCGCGGTCGGGGCGGTAGCCGCCGTCGTACATGGCGTAGACGATGCGGCGGTGCACCGGCTTGAGGCCGTCGCGCACGTCGGGCAGCGCACGGCTGACGATGACGCTCATCGCGTACTCGATGTAGCTGCGCTGCATCTCCGCGTTGAGGTCGATCGGGTCGATCCGGTCGGTGGTGACCTCGGTGCCGGTGCCGTCGGGGGTGTCAGTCATGTCGTCCTCTAGCTCGCAAGTTCGGGCGAAGGGGGGTGCTCGGGCCCCGGTCAGATGTCGAGGAAGCGCACGTCACGTGCGTTCTTCTGGATGAAGGAGCGGCGGGACTCGACGTCCTCGCCCATGAGCACGGAGAACATCTCGTCGGCCGCGGCGGCGTCGTCGAGGGTCACCTGGAGCAGCACCCGCGAGTCGGGGTCCATCGTGGTCTCCCACAGCTCCTGGTAGTTCATCTCGCCCAGACCCTTGTAGCGCTGGACGCCGTTCTCCTTCGGCAGGCGCCAGCCCTGGCTCTGGCCGTGGGCGATCATCGCGTCGCGCTCACGGTCGGAGAAGGAGAACTCGTGCTCGTGGTTGCTCCACTTGAGCCGGTACAGCGGCGGCTGGGCGAGGTAGACGTACCCGGCCTCGATGAGCGGCTTCATGAAGCGGAAGAGCAGCGTGAGCAGCAGCGTGCGGATGTGCATGCCGTCGACGTCGGCGTCGGCCATGAGGACGATCTTGTGGTATCTCGCCTTGGCGATGTCGAAGTCCTCGCCGATGCCGGTGCCGAAGGCGGAGATGAGCGCCTGGACCTCGGTGTTGGCCATGACCCGGTCGATGCGGGCCTTCTCGACGTTGAGGATCTTGCCGCGGATGGGCAGGATCGCCTGGTTCTCGGGGTTGCGACCCGCCTTCGCCGAGCCGCCGGCCGAGTCGCCCTCGACGATGAAGACCTCGGAGATCGTCGGGTCCTTGCTCTGGCAGTCCGAGAGCTTGCCGGGCAGGCCGCCGGACTCGAGCAGGCCCTTGCGGCGGGTGGCGTCGCGCGCCTTGCGCGCCGCGATCCGGGCGGTCGCCGCCTGGACCGACTTGCGCACGATGTCCTTGCCCTTGGTCGGGTTGGCCTCGAGCCAGTGGCCGAACTCGTCGGTCATCGCGCGCTGGACGAAGCCCTTGACCTCGGAGTTGCCGAGCTTGGTCTTCGTCTGGCCCTCGAACTGCGGCTCGCCGAGCTTGACCGAGATGACGGCCGTGAGCCCCTCGCGGATGTCGTCGCCGGTGAGGTTGTCGTCCTTGTCCTTGAGCAGGCCCTGCTTGCGCGCGAAGTCGTTGATCATCTTCGTCAGCGCCGCACGGAAGCCCTCCTCGTGGGTGCCGCCCTCGTGGGTGTTGATGTTGTTCGCGTAGGTGTGGACCGACTCGCTGTAGGCGGTCGTCCACTGCATCGCGATCTCGAGGGAGAGCGAGCGCTCGGTGTCCTCGGTCTCGATGTCGATGATCGTGTCGATGACCGGCTCGGCCTTCTTGCTGCCGACGAGGTGGGTCACGTAGTCGACGAGACCGTTCTCGTAGCGGTAGGTGACGGTGCGCGCCGTCTTCGTCGTCGCCTGGCCGCCGTCACCGGCGTCGTCGTCGTGCTCGACCTCGGTGATGTCGGCGTCGACGGCGTCGAGGTCCTCGTCGGCGTCCTGGTCCCGCTCGACGCGCTCGTCGATGAGGGTGACCGTCAGGCCCTTGTTGAGGAAGGCGGTCTGCTGGAAGCGCGCCCGGATCGTCTCGTAGTCGTACTCGACGGAGTCGAAGATCGCGGCGTCGGCCCAGAAGGTGATCGTCGTGCCGGTCTCCTGCGTCTCCTCCATCCGCTCGAGCGGAGCGGTGGCGACGCCGTAGTCGAAGGACATCCGGTGGGCGTAGCCCTTCTGGCGCACGCAGACGTCGAGGCGCGTCGACAGCGCGTTGACGACCGAGGAGCCGACGCCGTGCAGACCGCCGGAGACCTTGTACCCGCCGCCGCCGAACTTGCCGCCGGCGTGCAGCTGGGTGAGCACGAGCTCGACCGCGCTCACGCCTTCGCCCGCGTGCATGTCGGTGGGGATGCCGCGGCCGTCGTCCTTGACCCGGACGGCGCCGTCGGCCATGAGCGTGACGGTGATCGAGGTGGCGTAGCCGGCCAGGGCCTCGTCGACGGAGTTGTCGACGATCTCCCACACGAGGTGGTGCAGGCCGCGCTCGCCGGTGCTGCCGATGTACATGCCTGGACGCTTGCGGACGGCCTCGAGACCCTCGAGCACCGTGATCGCGCTCGCGTCGTACGCGGCGGGGTCGTCGCCGGCGGCGACGAGGGCGGCCTCGGCCGCCGCCTCGTGCTCGGCGCGGGCCTGCTCTGCCTCCGCGGGGGTGAAGATCTCGTCGGTGCCTGGGGTGTCGTCCTGCTCGGCCACAGGTCTCCTCGTCGTCATGCCGACGGCGCGCCGTGAGCGCGCCGTCCGACGTGTGTCCATGATGTGCCCTCAGTCTACCGCCCGAGCGCGACAACGCACGCACGTGCGCGCCCGTGGCGGCCGATCTGAGCGCCAGAACTCCCCGTCGAGGACTCCCGGTATGGCTCCTACCCCCTCAGCGGCTGTGAGAGGCCTTCTCGCAGCGCCCGCCCGGGAGGTCCCCCGCGTGCTCCTCGAGGACCTCCGCCAGCTCGTCCCCCAGCGCGCTGCCGCGCTCGTAGCTGCTCGTCCGGATCGTCATGGTCACGGCGACGTGCTCCCCCTTCGCACCCCTCATCACCCCGAGCTGACGGGCGACGTAGCCGTCGTCGGTCGGCCCCCACCCGCCCTTGACGAGGGAGCCGTCGAGCCGGCCGACGCCCCACGCCTGCCAGTCGAGGACCCGACCCATGGGGTCGGTGACGGTCTCCGCGTCGCGCAGGCAGACCGCGCCGGCGACGAAGCGCGCCTGGTCCGAGGCGCGCCACCGCGTCTGCCCGAAGGGGGAGAAGCCCGCCACGGTCGAGCGGCGCTGGACCGTCGTACGACGGTCGCCGCCGTCGGCGAGGACGTCCTCGACCGCCCGCTGCGCCCGGCTCGGCGAGCCCAGCCCCTGCCACAGCCGCAGCGCGGCGTCGTTGTCCGAGGCGGTGAGGGCGAGCTCGACGTCCGCCTCGACCGAGCCGTCGTCCGGGGCCGCGCGGGTCGCGGCGAGCGCGAGCGGCACCTTGATCGTCGACCAGGCGGGCAGGGCCTCGTCGCGACCCATGACAGCGGGGGCGCCCGAGCCCCCGACCGGGGCGACGGCCAGGCTCACCTGCTCGTCGGGGTGGCGGGAGATGACTGCCCGCAGGTCACGCCGGGTGGCCGCGTCGAGCGTCGCCCGCTCGGGGGCGGGCGACGCGGACCGCGTCGCGGTCGGGCTCGGTGAGGCGGAGGTCGTCGTCGGCCCGGGGTCGACGGGGCTCGCCGTGCACCCCGCGAGGGCGAGCGCGGCGACGACCGGGACGAGCGCCCGGCGGGCGCCGCGGCTCACCAGCGGCCTAGTAGAGGACGACCGAGGCGTCGTTGCCCCCGGTGCACGTCGTCACCGTCGCGCCGGAGCAGCGCATCGTGTACGTCTGGTCGGTCACCGGGCTCTTGACGAGCAGGGTGGCCGAGCCGTCGCTGCCGGGCGTGTCGGCGAGGTAGGCGTCGCGGACCGCCTCGGCGAAGGGGCACGACGTCACCTCGGTCGCGGTGCCGGCCCGAAGGCCCTGCTTCGCGGTGCCGCACGCGGTCGCGCCCTCGGGCAGCACGCCCGCGCGGGTCGGCGAGGAGGAGCTGCTCGAGCTGCTGCTCGAGCTGCTGCTGGAGCTGGACGACGAGGGCTGGCCGCCGTCCGCGGACGAGGAGGTCGGCGCGGGCGAGCTCGCGGTGCTGCTCGGCTCGTCGTCACCGAGCAGACGCAGCCCGGCGACGGCCAGGAGCGCACCGGCGACGAGGGCGCCGACGAGGAGCAGGACGAGACCCGCGGTGCGGCCGCCGCCCGAGCGCTGCGGCGCCCGGGGCAGCGGCGCGGGGGCCGCGCTCTGCGGGTGGTGCTGGGGGCCGGGCTGGGGCGGCGGCGCCTGGTACGCGGCTGCGCCGGCACCGCCGACGGCGGCACCCGTGCCGGCCGCGGGGGAGACCCCGGTGCTCGGGTCGTCGGGGTGGCGCTCGTAGCCGGGGCGGTAGGCCGCCCACTGCTGCGGGGTCTGCTCAGGGGTCTGCGGGGTGGCCGCCGACCGGCCGGCGGGGGTCTCGGACCCCCCTTCGTCCTCGGTCCACCAGTGCGTCGGGACCGCGTCGGAGGTCGCCTGCGGGGGGCGGGCCATGACCTGCGTCGGGGTGTCCTCGCCGTCCTCGACGCGCGGCAGCTCGGTCGTCGCGTCCGCGCCGTCCTGGGCGCGCTCGGGGTCGCCGAAGAGGACGTCGTCCAGGGGTGTGGGCTCCTCGCCGTCGCGGCTCATCGTCGCCCTCCTCTCGTCTCGGGCAGTCGTCCAGCCTGCCAAGGATCGCCGGAGTTGTCACAACGCAGACGTCCCGGGCACGCGTGACGTGTGCCCGGGACGACCCCTGAGGAGGGTGCTGCGGTCAGGCGCTCGTGCGGTCGATCTGCATGACGACGGCCTTGGGCTCGGTGAAGAACTCACGGCTGAAGTCCCCGCCCTCGCGGCCGACGCCGGAGTCGCCGACACCGCCGAAGGGGGTGCGCAGGTCGCGGATGAAGAAGCAGTTGACCCACACGGTGCCCGCCTTGAGCCGGGAGGAGACCCGGTGGGCCCGCGAGAGGCCCTCGGTGAAGAGCATCGCGTTGAGCCCGTAGCGCGTGTCGTTGGCGAGGTGGACGACCTCGTCCTCGGTCGAGAAGCGGTTGACGACGCACACCGGCCCGAAGATCTCCTCGCAGTACGCGGGGGCGTCGAGGGGCAGGTCCTCGATGATCGTCGGTCGCACGAGCCAGCGGCCCTCGCCGTCGACGCCGCCGGTGCGGATCGTGCCGCCCGTGGCCTCGACCCCTTCGACGTAGCCGACGACCTTGTCGTAGTGGCGCTTGGAAGCCAGGACGGAGAACTTCGTCTCGGGGTCGAAGGGGTCGCCGATCGGCAGCGCCTCGGCCGCGGCCTGGAAGCGCTCCATGAACTCGTCGTAGATGCCGTCCTGGACGAAGAGGCGCGAGCCGGCCAGGCAGATCTGCCCGGAGTTGCGGAAGATCGCCTCGACCGCCCAGTGGACCGCGTTGTCGAGATCGGCGTCGTCGAAGACGACGTTCGCGCCCTTGCCGCCGAGCTCGAGGGAGACCGGGGCGAGGTGGGTCGAGGCCGAGGCCATGACCGCCTTGCCGGTCGTCGAGGAGCCGGTGAAGGTCACGCGGTCGACGCGGTCGTCACCGGTGAGGGCGGCGCCGGCGGGCGCCCCGTGGCCGTTGAGCACGTTGAGGACACCGGGCGGGAAGCCGGCCTCGACCGCGAGCCGACCGAGGAGGGTCACCGAGGCGGGGGTGTCCTCGCTCGGCTTGATGATGCACGTGTTGCCCCACGCGATGGCGGGCGCGATCTTCCACGTCGCCATCATCAGCGGGAAGTTCCACGGCGAGATCGCCGCGACGACCCCGACGGGGCCGAACTCGCTGTACGTGTGGTGGCCGCTGTCCATGGGGAAGACCGAGCCGACGTGGTCGCGCTGGTGGTCGGCGAAGAAGCGGAAGTTGTCGGCGGAGCGGGCGACGTCGTGCTTGGCCTGGGCGAGGGGCTTGCCCATGTTCGTGCTGTCGAGGGTCGCCAGCTCGTCGGTGCGCTCCTCCATGAGGTCGGCGAGGCGGTGGATGAGCCTTGCGCGCTCGACGCGGCCCATGCGGGGCCACGGGCCCTCGTCGAAGGCCGTGCGGGCGCTCGCGATCGCGCGGTCGGCGTCGGCCTCGCCGCCCTCGGCGGCCTGGGCCCAGACCTCCTGCGTCCACGGGTTGTAGACGTCGAAACGGCCGCCGTCGAGCGACTCGACCTCGACGCCGTCGATGATGTGACCGAAAAAGGTGTCGCTCATGACGAGCTCCTCTCTGCGGAGGCGTCCTGCGACGCCAGCCGCTCGGCGATCGTCACGTCGCCCGCCGCGAAGTGCTCGCGGGGGATCTCGGTGACGAGCACGCGGATGTTGGACTTGGGGGCGACCTCGGCCTCGACGATCGCGTCGGTGACCTTCGAGATCATCGAGCGGATCGCCTGCGGCGAGCGGCCCTGGGTGAGGGTGATCTGGACGACGGGCATCAGGCGTCCCCCTTCGTCCCACCGCTGATGAAGACCGAGCCGAGGTTGCTGAAGTGGCAGGCCACGCTCGACCCGGGCGGCGCGAAGACCGCGTCGGTCATGCCGCCGGTGAGCACGACCCAGCCGGCCTCGATGGCGTGGCCGCGGGTCGCGAGGTCGTTCGCGGCGAGCGCGAGCGCCTCGCCGGGGTGACCCTGGACCGCGGCGCCGGTCGCCGAGTCGACGACCTCGCCGTCGACCTCGACGAGGACGGCCTCGAGGGAGAGGTCGACCTCGCTCGGGGCGAGCCCGAGCCCACCGGTGACGAAGGCGCCCGAGCTCGCGTTGTCGGCGATGACGTCGCCGGCGGCGAACTTGAAGTCCTTGTACCGGCTGTCGATGACCTCGGCGCCGCCGTGCACGGCGGCGACGGCCGCCATGGCCTGCGCGCCCGTGACACCGGGGCCCTCGAGCCGCTCGCCCATGACGAAGACGAGCTCGGGCTCGATGCGGGGGTGGATGAGCGCGTCCTGGGGCACGGGGTCGCCGGCGGGCAGGATCATCGCGTCGGTGAGCCAGGCGACGAAGGGGGTGTCGACCCCCATCCGCTGCTGCTTGGCGCGCGAGGTGAGGCCGAGCTTGACCCCGATGAGCTTCTCGCCGCGCTCGAGGCGCTTGGCGAGGGTGAGGTCCTGGATCTCGTAGCCGGTCGCGACGTCGAGCTCGGGCCACTCGTCGGTGAACTTCACCCGGTCACGACGCTCGTCCTCGCAGGCGAGCAGCTCGGCGGCGACGGACTCGACGTCCCACTGCTGGGCGGCCATCAGGAGGTCGCCCCGAGCGCCTGGAGGTCGCCCATGTCGATCTCGTGCTGCTTCTGCAGCTCCAGCGCCACGTCGATGATCATGTCCTCCTGGCCGCCGACGTAGCCGTACTCGCCGACCTTCGACAAGATCGCGTGGGCCGGCACGCCGTAGCGCTCCGAGGCCCGCTCCGCGTGGATGAGGAAGGAGCTGTAGACGCCCGCGTAGCCCTGGGTGATCGAGGAGCGGTCCATCCACGGCAGACGGCGGATGTAGGGCCGCACGACGTCCTGGGCCGCGCCGAGGATGCCGTCCATGTCGACCCCGGTGGAGATGCCGAGGCGCTCGAAGGCCACGGCGAGGACCTCGGTGGGGGAGTTGCCCGCCCCGGCGCCGAGCGCGCACAGCGAGCCGTCGATCTGACGGGCGCCGGCGCGGTAGGCGAGCACGGAGTTCGCGACGCCGAAGGACATGTTCTGGTGGCCGTGGTAGCCGACCTGGGCCTGCGAGCCGATCTCGGAGACGAGGGCGCTCACGCGCTCGGAGACGTCCTCGAGGATGAGGGCGCCGGCGCTGTCGACGACGTAGACGCACTGGCAGCCGGCGTCGACCATGATGCGCGCCTGCTTGGCGAGCTCCTCGGGCGTGACCATGTGGCTGAGCATGAGGAAGCCGACGGTCTCCATGCCGAGGTCGCGGGCTGCGCCGAAGTGCTGGATCGAGACGTCGGCCTCGGTGCAGTGCGTGGCGATGCGAGCGATGTCGGCGCCGTTGTCGCGGGCCTGGTGCAGGTCGTGGACACGGCCGAGACCGGGCAGGAGGAGGACGGCGATCTTGGCCCGCTCGGCCTCGGCCCGGGCGGCCTTGATGAGGGACATCTCGTCGACGGCGGAGAAGCCGTAGTTGAAGCTCGAGCCGCCGAGCCCGTCGCCGTGGGTCACCTCGATGACCTGGACGCCGGCCTGGTCGAGGGCGCGGACCGTCGTGCGGACCTGCTCCTCCGTGAACTGGTGCGACATCGCGTGCGAGCCGTCGCGCAGCGTCGTGTCGGTGAGGCGCACGTCGACGCCGCCGGAGAACTCCGGGATGGGGTGGGTCATCTCGCTCATGCCGAGACCTCCTGCTGCTTCGTGTCGGGCGAAGGGGTGGTGGCCGGGTCCTCGGAGACCCAGCCGGTCTCGACGCCGAGGCGGTGGGCGACCATCATGTCGCCGACCCGGGCCGCGGCCGCGGTGATGATGTCGAGGTTGCCGGCGTAGTCGGGCAGGTAGTCGCCGCGACCCTTGACCTCGACGGGGACGGTGACCCGCGCCATGCCGTTCCACAGGTCACGGGCGTGGTCGAACTGCGGCTCGGCGCGCAGGTGGTAGCCGGGGACGTACTCCTGGACGCGCTCGACCATGGCGGCGATGGACTCGCGGACCCGGTCGTTGAGCTCGCCGGCCTCGGCGGCCTCCTCGGGGATGGCGCAGAAGACGGTGTTGCGCATCATCAGCGGGGGCTCGACGGGGTTGAGGATGATGATCGCCTTGCCCTTCGTCGCGCCGCCGACGACCTCGAGGGCCTCCGAGGTGGTCTCGGTGAACTCGTCGATGTTGGCGCGGGTGCCGGGGCCGGCGGACTTGCTCGAGATCGAGGCGACGATCTCGGCGTAGGGGACCGGGACGACGGAGGAGACGGCCGCGACGATCGGCGTCGTCGCCTGACCACCGCAGGTGATCATGTTGACGTTCGTCGCGTCGAGGTTGAAGTCGAGGTTGACCGGCGGGCAGAGGTAGGGGCCGACGGCGGCCGGGGTGAGGTCGACGGCGAGGATGCCGGCCTCGGCGTAGCGCGGCGCGTTGGCCTGGTGCGCCTTGGCCGAGGTGCACTCGAAGACGACGTCGGGCAGCTCGTCCTGCGCGAGGAGCCAGTCGACCCCTTCGTGGCTGGCCTCGAGACCCAGGGTCTTCGCGCGGCGCAGGCCGTCGCTCGCCGGGTCGACGCCGATCATGTAGCGCGGCTCGATGATCTCGGAGCGGCGCATGAGCTTGAACATCAGGTCGGTGCCGATGTTGCCGGGGCCGACGATCGCGGCGGTCCCCTTCGTGCGTGCAGTCATGTCTGTCTCGTCTCTCAGCTGTGGGCGAAGCGGGCCGTGACGCTGCCGAGCCCGGCGAAGGTGGCGGTGAAGGTGTCGCCCGGGGCGACCGGGCTCATGGCGGTGACGGAGCCGGGGAGGATGACCTCGCCCGCCTCGAGGGTCGTCCCGAGCGCGCCGAGGGTGTTGGCGAGCCAGACGAGCGAGGTGATCGGCGAGCCGAGGACGGCGCCGCCGGCCCCAGTCCCGATGACCTGGGCGTTGCGGTGGAAGACGCAGCCGACGAGGCGCAGGTCGACCTCGTGCAGGGGGGTCGGCGTCGAGCCGAGGACGTAGCCGCCCGAGCTCGCGTTGTCGGCAATGGTGTCGGCGAGGGTGATCTTCCAGTCCGCGACGCGGCTGTCGACGACCTCGAGGGCCGGGAGAACGTAGTCGACCGCGGCGATCGCCTGGGTCACGGTGACGCCCGGGCCGGCCAGCGGAGACTTGAGGACGAAGGCGATCTCCGGCTCGACCCGCGGCTGCAGGAAGCGGTCGGCGGGGATCGGCTCGTGCTCGGCGTAGACGAAGTCGGCGAAGAGGTGGCCGAAGTCGGGCTCGGTGACCCCGAGCTGCTTCTGCATCGCGGCGGAGGTCAGCCCGACCTTGTGCCCGACGACCGTGCGCCCGTCCTCGGTCCAGCGGCGCACCTGCTCGAGCTGGATGCCGTAGGCGTCCTCGACCGTGAGCTCGGGGTAGTCCGCGGTGAGCGGCGGGATCGGGGTGTGGGTCTCGTAGGCCCGCAGCAGGCGCTGCGCTGCCTCCTGCTGGACCTGGCTCGGCTCGCCCATGGGTCTCCTTCGACGGTGCGGACTTCGATCAAAACTAGGGATGTCGGGGGCGCGGTGGTCGGCTCGTTCCCTTCGGTGGAACGTGCGCCGGGTGCGTCCCGCAGCGACCTCACGAGGCTCCCGCACCCACCCCGGCCAGGGCTACGAAACCGTCCCGATCAGCGGGACACCCCCGCCGCGGATGGTCGAGGGCCCTGCTGGTCGAGGTGCGACGGAGGAGCCTCGAGACCAGGCCCCAGCCGTTTGCTGGTCGAGGTGCGACGAAAGAGCCTCGAGACCACACCCCCCCCCCAACTGCTCGAGAAGCTGGCAGCCGCGCGGGTTGCAACCCGAGCACCCGCCACCATCTCGAGGAGGCGGGGTCCCCCTTCGCCCGGGTCGAGGTGATCCCACGACCCCCAGCACACCCAGATACCTCGACCCGCGCCGCACCCCTCGATGACCGAGGTGCGAGGGGCGCCAGGCCCGAGCCTCGAGACCACACCGCCCGAGAAGCTGGCAGCCGCGCGGGTTGCAACCCGAGCACGCGCCAACATCTCGAGGAGGCTGGATCCCCCTTCGCCCGGGTCGAGGTGTCGCCGCGACCCCCAGCACGCCCGGACACCTCGACCAGCGCATCCCCGTCGCCCGAGGAGCAGGCCACGACAGGGCAGACCCCCGCCACCTCGCGAGGTGACGGGGGTCCGGGGGGTGGCGGGTCAGTGGGTCTGGCGGCCGATCCGGCGGGCGGCGGCGCGCAGCAGGGGGACGATGCGGTCCTCGCGGGCGACGACGGACTCGCTCGGCCCGAAGACCGAGATCGAGGCGACGGCGAGCTCGCCGCGCAGGACGGGCACGGCGATCGAGCTCACCCCGTCGAAGGACTCGTCGACGGCCATGGCGTACCCCTTCGAGCGCACCCCGGCGAGCTCGTGCGCCCAGTCCTGCTCGGTGCGCACGGTGCCGCGCACCCGCGGCGGGAAGCCGGCCTCGCGGCGGGCCCGGTCGACGGTGAGGCTGAAGGCGGCGATGGCCTTGCCCGAGCTCGTCACGTGGGCGGGGAAGCGTCGGCCGGCGTGACCGAGGATGTGCTCGCCAGCACCGAGCGCGATGCGCTCGAGGAAGACGACGTCGGCGCCGTCGGGGACCCCGAAGTTCACGGTGAGCCCGGTCTGGGTGGCCACCTGGCGAAGGGTGGGCAGCGCCCGGTGGCGCAGCTCGTGGCGCCCGATGGTCAGCTCGCCGAGCTCGTACAGGTGCAGCCCGAGACGGTAGAGGCCGGTCTCGGGGTCCTGCTCGATGAAGCCACGCCCGGCGAGCGTCGTGAGGACGCGGTGCACGGTGCTCTTGGCGATGCCGAGCCGGCGGGCGATGTCGGAAACCCCGAGCTCGCCGTCGGCGGCGAAGCACTCGAGCACGTCGAGAGCCGTCGTCACCGAGCGCAGGCCACCGCCGTCGGACGGCTTGCGGCGCAACGGGGTCGACGCGCACCAGGCGGTCTCGACGGGCTGGATGACGGGCTGTGCTGACATGGTGCTCTCCTCGGCAACGACGGTGTCGTGAGGTCTGTTGTGTCGACGATCCCGCCGCGTGTGCGGCATGATCAAGGAATGCGTCCCGATGAGCGGAACACCGCTGACGACGGCGTCATCGCCCGTGCCAGCGCGATCCTCGACGCCGTCGCGAAGGGGGCGTCGGGGGTCCGGGCGATCGCCCGCGCGACCGATCTCCCGGTGAGCTCCGTGCACCGGCTCGTCGCCCAGCTCGTCGAGGTCCAGGTGCTCGAGCGTCTCGACGACCGCATCCGCCTGGGGCCCAAGCTCTTCGAGCTCGGCACCCAGGTGCCGGCCCATCGCGACCTGCGCGACGCCGCCGACCCCGTCATGGAGGACCTGCGAGCGGCGACCCACCACCGCGTGCACCTCGCGATGCTCGACGGCGTCGACGTCGTCTACCTCAAGATCCTCGGCCCGAACCTCGGCCTGGACTCGCGGCTCGGGGGTCGCCTGCCGGCCCACGCGACGGGGGTGGGCAAGGTGATGCTCGCGTACTCGCCGATGGCGACCGTGCGGGCTCGCGTCGAGGCCGGGCTGCCGCGCTTCACGCCACGGACGATCACCACGCCGGGCCAGCTGACCCAGGAGCTGCGCAAGATCCGCAGCGTCGGCATGGCGCTCGACCTCGAGGAGTCGACGGTCGGCGTCTCGTGCGTCGCGGCACCGGTCTTCGGCTCCGACCGCAAGATCCGCGCGGGCCTGTCGGTGACCGGGCCGACCCGCTCGATCGACCCGGCTCATCTGGGCATCGCCGTGCGCACCGCGGCCTTCACCCTCAGCCGGACCCTGCGCGACTCGGGGCTCTAGCCCGGCTGCTGGTCGAGGAAGTCCAGGACCAGCTCGTTGAAGGCGGCGGCGTGCTCGATCTGCGTCCAGTGCCCGCACCTGCCGAAGACGTGCAGCCGCGCGTCGTCGATCCACTCGAGCATCGTCAACGAGGTCGACAGCGGGATGACCTTGTCGTCGCGCCCGTGGACGAGCAGCACCGGGGCCTCGATCCCGCGGATCGAGCCCTCCGGGTGGGCCATCGCGTCGACCCACCGCTGGCGGGGCGCGGGGAACATCGAGGAGAAGGCCTCCATCGTCCCGCTGCGCGTCGAGGCGGCGTACCGGCTCGCGACGAGCTCGTCGGTGATGAGCGAGCTGTCGTACGCGAAGGTCTCGCGCATGAGCCGGCCCATCGTCTCGACCTCGGGCTCATAGCCCCACACCGCGTCGAGCCCCTCGGTGATGGCGAAGGGGACGCCGACGCTGCCCATGAGGACGACCGAGCGCACCCGCTCCGGGTGGTGGATCGCGAGCGCGAGGGCCATCGACCCGCCGAAGGAGTTGCCGACGACGTCGACCCGGTCGACCTCGAGGGCGTCGAGGAGGTCGACGACCTGGCGCAGCCACACCTCGCGGCTGTACTCCTGGCCCTCCGGCACGTCGGTGAAGCCGAAGCCGGCGAGGTCCGGCGCGATGACGCGGTGCCGCGCGCCGAGCGCGGGGATCTGCAAGCGCCAGTTCGCGAAGGCGCTCACCCCCGGTCCGGACCCGTGGAGGAGGAGGACGGTCCCCCCTTCGCCCCCCGTCGGGGGACCGCTGTCGTGGTAGTTCGTGCGTAGCTGCCCGGTCTGGACGGACCGACCGATCTCGGGGTTCGTCGGGGCGGCAGTCGGGGTCGTCGTGCTCGTCACTGCTCGGATCACCTCTTGATCAGGGGGGACTTGAGACCGCCGTCGACCTTGTCGGCCTCGTTGAAGAAGTCCTCGCGGTAGATGTCGCGGGGGAAGAGCCGCTTGGACATGAGGACCTTGAGCGCCGACTCGACCATGAGCGGCGGGCCGCACAGGTAGCCGGCGCAGCCGGAGAGCTTGTCGTGATCGGCGGCGATGACGTCGGTCACCAGCCCGTATCCGTAGCGGTCGGGGTCGTCCCCCGAGGCGGCGACCTCCTCCGGGGTCTCGTCGGACAGGCACGGGCGGAAGGTGAAGCCCTCGTGCTCCTCCTCGAGCGCCCGGAAGAAGTCGACGTCGTAGAGCCAGGCGCGGGAGCGGCCGCCGGCGTAGAGGGTCAGCTCGCCCTCGTACTCGCCGTTCTCCAGGGCGTGGCGCACCATCGACTTCATCGGGGCCATCCCGGTGCCGCCGCCGACCATGATCCCGTGGCGGTCGTCGCCGGTCTTGAGCACGAAGCGCCCGTACGGCCCGGAGAGCGCGATCTGCTGGCCGACGGCGAGGTCCTTGAAGACCCAGCCGTCCGACCCGCGCCCGCCCTCGACCTTGCGGATGTGGAACTCGAGGGTCTTGGTCTGCGTGGGCGGGTTGGCCATCGAGTACGTGCGGTCGACCTCGGGGCCGTCGGCGCACGCGGGGACGAGCAGCTTCATGTACTGCCCGGCGTTGAAGCCCATCTCGCGGTCGAGCTCGACGACGAGACGGCGGGTGTCGGTCGCGATGTCCTCGAGCACGGTGACCGTGCCCGTGTAGTCGTCGACGGGGAAGACCTCGAGGTCCTCGTCGACGTCGAGGTCGGCCTCGATCGTCACGTCGGAGCGAGGCTTGGCGCAGCAGGTGAGCAGCTTCTCCTCGCGCTCGAAGTCCATGAGCGCGAAGGAGCTGGCCTCGCCGTGGTCCACCTCACCGTCGAGCCACTCGCTCTTGCACGTGGCACAGGTGCCGTGGGTGCACGAGTGGGGCAGCCACACGCCGTTGCGCAGGCAGGCCTCGAGGATGGTCTGGTCCTCGTCGCACTCGATCTCGCGACCGAGCGGCTCGACGGTGATGGTGTACCGCGTCATGACAGTCCTCGCTCTTCGTGGGTACCGCCGGGGCGGCCGCGATCAGGCGGCCGCACCCCGCATGGACAGCGTGGCCTTGTGGGCGATGCCGAGGTCGGCGAGCGACTTCTGCGGGTCGGGGGCGAAGGGCTCGCCCCCGAGAGTCCACTCGAAGTCGCTCCAGTCCTTGCCCTCGGCGAGCTCGGGGTCGGTGCCGGCCCACGGCACGAGGACCTGCGACCAGAAGTCGCCGAAGGTCATCGAGCGCGGCGCCCGCTGCGTCACCGCGGCGCAGAACCACGGGTTGTCGCGCCACCACACGTGGACCATCTGGTCCTCGCCGTAGAGCTCCTGGCGCGAGCGCGACGGGAAGTCGTACGCGCCGATCGTCTTCAGAGCCATCTCAGCTCCTCCCCTCAGCGGCCACGGCGGCCGCGTCGTCGTTGACGGCAGCTGTGGCGTCGGCGGCGGTGCCGTCGTCGGCGGCGGTGCCGCGGCCGTGCCACTTCTCCCAGTTCTGGTGGTCGACGGAGCCGATGTACTCGCCGCCGTCGCCCTCCTGCAGGCCGTACCAGTCGAGGACCTCGGGCACGCTCGGACCGCCGCACGCGCCCTGGAAGATCTGGTGCACGGGCAGCCAGGCCTGGACGTACTTCTCGGGCTCGCGCTCGAAGATCCACTGGCAGCCGTCGGAGCAGGTGTTGTACAGCTCGCCCTCGTGCTCGGACTCGCGCTGGACGATCTCGTCCGAGCCGTCGGTGGCGCGGAAGAGCATCGGCACCTGGCAGACCTGGCACAGCTGGGGCAGCCCGCGGTAGAAGGTGCGCCCGCCCTCGGCGACGATCTTCTTCTCCTTCTCCCACAGCGGGAGGAAGTCCTTGGTGAAGGCCTCGCCGTAGTTGTCGGAGAGCCACTGCAGGTGCTCGTCGTCGGGGACGGTCGTCGTGAAGGACGCGGCGAAGGCGAACTGGTAGAGCGTCCAGTAGACCTCGTGGCTGAGGATGTCCTTCTCGGCGATCGCGTCGTCGACGTGCTTCGGCGGGCGGATCCCGTAGAACTCGAGGTCCTTGAAGAGACCGTTGAGCATCTGCTCCTCGAAGTAGAGCTCGAAGCTCTCCTTCCAGCTCATGACCTTGCGCGGGAGCATGTAGTCGAGCATCTGGGCGATGAGCGCCGTGACGCGGTAGCCCCGCCAGAACCACTTGTCGACCCACGCCTGGACGATCGGGACGTTGTCCTCGTCCTGCTCGAGGATGAACTTGATCGCCTCGAGGCCGAGCGTCATGTGCCGCGACTCGTCGGACTGCGCCGAGAAGCCGAAGGTCATCGTCGGCAGGTCGCCGTTGAAGGACGCCCCCGACATGAAGGGCACGAAGAGCAAGTTGGTCAGCAGGTACTCGAAGGAGAAGCCGACGGCGATGAGGAACTCGAAGGGGCCGGCGGTGAGGGCGTCGTCGAAGAAGGACTTCGGGACGGAGAGGTACCAGACGCGGTCGTGCATCTGCACGTAGTTGTGGAAGCCGCCGTAGTACTTGTTGTAGTTGCTCAGCGTGTGCGTCTCGGTCTGGAAGTGACGCATCTCGTCGATCGACTGGCACATGGCCGCGAAGCGCGGCCCGGGACCGGCGAGGTGACGCGCGAGGAAGGAGAAGTGGCGGTGGGCCGCGTACTCCAGCGGCGCGACCCCCTGGATGAAGAGCTTCATCGCGTTGAGGTAGTTCGCGTCGGTGAGGGAGAGGTGGCCCTGCCCCTGGGCGAAGCCGTCGAGGACGGCGTAGAGGCGCTTGTCCTTCTCGGCCTGGTACTTGCAGTACGCGTCGATCGTCAGGCGGAAGGGGTCCTCCCAGGCCGCCCAGTCGTGGATCTTGATCCCCTCGAACTCGAGGTAGGGGAACATCTCGTCCTTCTCGACGTAGCTCGGCTCCCAGTCCAGGTCACGGGTGAGCGCCTGGTAGCGGGACTTCATCGAGAGCTTGCGGGTCTTCTTCGGTGCGATGGTCATGGTGATCGGTCCTCTCAGTGGTCCCAGGCGATGACGATCTCGTCGTCATCCCATTCCTGGATGTGTCCGAAGTAGCTGACGATGGCCATCTGGAACTCGTGGGTCTCCCACGGGCGGCCGAGCTTCTCCTCGACCGTGGCCTGCTGGATGACGAGCCGGCCGGGGGCGGCGATGCGCACGAGGCCGGGCGAGTGGGTGAGCTCGGCCTCGGGGTTGTCGGCCTCGATCGCCTCGATGACCCCGCGGTTGTTCTCCGACTCCTGGATGTCGACGCCGACCTTGCGCGTCTGGGTGGTCTCGCTCATGGGGTGCCTCCTCAGGCGGTCGTGGGGACGACGTGGGCGGCGCGCAGCTGCTCGGCCTTGGCGTCGAGAGCCTCGCCGGCGCCGGCGTCGAGCAGGCGGTCGATCTTCTTGGCGACCGGGCGAAGGGCGATCTCGGCCTTCGCGAGGGCCTCCTCGACGGTCGAGGCGAGCAGCTCGGCGTTCTTCTCACCGGTCTGCGGGTCCTCGCGCCACGTGGCGAAGAGCTTCTCGATCCACGTGCGCTGCTCGGCCAGCCAGCCGGCGAGGTGCTGCATCGCCAGCGAGTACGCCGGGGCCCCGCCGGTGACGGCCTTGTCCTCGAGGTGCACGTAGAGCAGGTCGTAGAGCATCTCGTCGAGGACGTAGAGGGTGACGAGCCCGACGCCCCAGTCGTCGACGCAGATCGTCTTCTCCATGTGCTCGCGCAGCGGCTGCAACGCGTCGTCCTCGAGCCACGTCGTCTTCGCCGTCGCGAGCTGGTCGGCCGTGCCGCCGCCCAGTGCGATGCCGATCCGGGAGATGACCTGGGCGTTGCCGGTGCGGTCGAAGCCGGCGTAGCTGAGGCACTGGGCCAGGGCCGAGCCGTTGCTGAAGCGGGCCGCCGCCGTGAGGATCAGCTGCGCGCCGCTCTCGTAGTGGCGCATCGGGATGACGACCTCGGAGACGACGTCCTTCCAGTCCTGGGGCAGCCGGCCGAGCAGGTCGCGGTCCTCGATGTAGTCCAGCGAGGTCTTGAAGCTGTCGTAGGCCTCGGCGCGGTTGGCGACGTACGGCGCGTAGTAGTACTGCCGCGGGTCGAGGAAGGCGTTGGGGTCGCTGAGGACGAAGGCGCTGAAGTCGTCGCCGTACAGCTGGGCCTGCGGCGCCCACATCGGGGCGTAGTGGAAGTTCTCCTTGGGCTGGATGTCGACCGAGCCCTCCTGGTACCGGGTGGCCGGCCGGTCGCCGAAGATCGCGGCGATGTGGTCGAAGGTGTGGCGCTGGGTCTCGATGACCTGCGTCTTCAGCTCGTACTGCACGGTGTCCTCCTGGGTGGGCGTGGGTCAGGAGGCGACGGGGCGCTGCGCCCCTGCCTCGACGATGAGTCGGACGAGCAGGTCGGGCAGGGCATCCGCGCTGTCGAGCTCCTGGGGGAGCTCGCTGTCGAAGCCCTGGCCGACGAGGCGCCCGTAGGCGATGCCGTCCTCGAAGGTGGTGGAGATGCGGGCGGCCCGCTCGTCCATGCGCACCTCGAAGGCGAGCTCGCTGGGCAGCGTCTCGTCGACGAGGGAGAGGTGGTGGCGCTGCGGGCCGAGCACCGCGTTGGCCTCGCACAGCAGCTGCTCGGCGAGGGAGCGGATGGCGACGTGCCGGTCGGCGCCGGTGCCCGTGGAGATCCGCTGGCTGATGCGGGTGGTCGGCATCGGCGCGATCGCGCCCACGTCGGGCTGGTCGTCGGCGTCCACACCGACCACGTCTGCCACTCGGAGCATGAAGGGGGTCATCGTGCTGACTCCTCGGTCCGTTGCGTTGCGTGGCTCCCGGCGAGGGGAGGGCACGTCGCCGGCGTCGTTGCACGGCGTGGGAGGGACGTTATGAGCGCGTCGGCGCGGGCACGATCCGCTGAGCGCAGCGGCTATCCGGGGAGCGCACCCACCCTCTCGGGTGGGCTCGCCGCCCCCTTCGCGCCGGGGATCTGGGCCCGGCGAAGGGGGGTCCACGGCGTTCCGCGCTGCGGAACGCTTCTCGTCGGCGGCTTCCCGACGGCCCCCCGGGTGCGCATACTCACGAGACGAAGGAGGTGAGGTGCGATGCGGCACCTCCATGAGAGCACGCCCACCTTCTCCGACTGGGAGGGCGTGCACGACGCGGTCGCCGACGCATACTTCCCGCATGCCCTGCGGCCGCGCTCCGAGGGCTCTGCCGCCCGCTCCGAGCTCGAGGTCGTCGACCTCTCCCTCGTCCGCGTCGCGCACATCCGCTTCGGCGCGACCGTCGACATCTCGACCGACCACGCCGGTGCCGTCGCGATCAACCTCCAGCTGCGCGGCTCGATGGAGTCCGTCCTCGGCGGCACGTCGGTGACGACCGAGCCCGGCCAGGCCGCGATCTTCCCCGCGGACACCCCGGCCCGGTTGCCGGCGTGGACCCCCGACAGCGACGTGCTCGGGCTCCGCGTCGACGAGGACTACCTCGCCCGAGAGAGCGAGCGGGTGCTCGCCCGCAAGGGCCTCGTCCTGCCCCGGGTCGTGGACCTCAGCGGGCCGGAGGGGCGCGCCTGGGTGGCGATGGCCCGCACGACCCTGCGCAACGCGCGCGACTGCGGCGGCGTCCTCTACCGCGACCCCCGCGTCGCCGAGTCGGTCTCGAGCATGCTCGTTACCGGGCTGCTCCTCGCGGCGGTGCCCGAGGACTCGCTGACGAGCACCCGGCCGCGCCCGGTGCACCGCGCCGTCGAGGCGATGGAGGCCGACCCCGCGCGGCCGTGGTCCCCCGCGGACCTGTCCGAGATCGCCGGCTGCAGCGTGCGCCGGCTGCAGCAGGCCTTCCGAGAGCACGTCGGGACCTCGCCGCTGGCCTACCTGCACGACCTGCGCCTCGACCGGGTGCGGGTCGACCTCGCCGCGGGCGCGGGGCCCGTCACGGATGTGGCGATGCGCTGGGGCCTGCACCACATGGGCCGTTTCGCCGCCGACTACAAGCGCCGCTTCGGCGAGCTGCCGAGCCAGACCGCCGCCCGCGCCGCCTGACCCCTTCGCCCCCTCCGCCCCTTCGCCCGCCCCACCCCTTCGCGCAGCCCACCCCGGGCATGCCGAAGGGGACCCACCACCTGGTGGGTCCCCCTTCGTACGTCATGGGTCGCGATGCCCCCCGCTCTGCCGCGGGTACCACGCAGTACTGGTCGTGATCGCGATCAGTACTGCGCCGTAGCGCGGGGGCGAAGGGGGTCAGCGCACGGCGTCGGCGCCGGCCTGGGCGACCTGCTTGTCCTGCGCCGCGCTGCCGCCCGAGGCGCCGACGGC
Source organism: Janibacter melonis (assembly GCF_020567375.1). GTDB lineage: Bacteria > Actinomycetota > Actinomycetes > Actinomycetales > Dermatophilaceae > Marihabitans > Marihabitans melonis. Next base: position 113,456 of record NZ_JAJBZM010000002.1, read on the forward strand.
GCCGACGAGCTCGCCGTCGACGACGACCGGGACTCCGCCGCCGAAGGCCGCGACGCCCTCGCGACCGCCGATGCCGTCGCGGACCGCGGGCTCGCCCTCGATCGCCGCGTACAGCTCGTCGGTCGGGGCCCCTCCGAAGGAGACGACGGTGCGGGCCTTGTCCCTCGCGATGTCGCTGGATCCGGCGAAGGCCCCGTCCATCCGGGCGAAGGCGAGCAGGGCGCCGCCGGGGTCGACGACCGCGACGTTCATCGCCGCCCCGATCGAGGCGGCCTGCGACAGCGCGGCGTCGACCGCGGCCCGGGCGCCAGCGAGCGTGAGCGTCGCCGACGTCCGGGTGTGCGCGTGGTGCGCCCCGCTCACGTGAGGACGGTGGTGAAGCGCTCGTTGAGCTCGCGGGAGTGGTAGAAGATCCCCTTGCCGATCTGGTCGACCGTCCACACCGTCGTCGGGCGGTCCGGGAAAGCGAGGTAGCCGCCGGAGAAGACCTCGTTGCGGTTGCCCGACGGGTCGAAGAAGTAGACCGTCTGGCCGCGCGTGATGCCGTGGCGGGTCGGGGTCACGTCGATCGGCACGTCGTCCATCGACATGAGGTCCGCCGCGCGGCCGACGTCGTTCCAGCTGTCGAGGCGGAAGGCGAAGTGGTGCAGCTTGCCCTGCGGGCCGCCGATGACAGCGAGCTGGTGGATCTGGTTGTTCGAGGTCATCCACGTGCCGACGAGGTCGTGGTCCTCGTCGAGGCTGGTCTGGACCCGCTCGGTCGCGTAGAAGCCGAAGACGTCCTTCAGCATCCGCTCCATGAGCTTCGGGTCCTCGGTCGTGATGAGCGAGTGGTCGAGAGCGGGGGCGCCGACGCCGACGAGGTGACGGGGGAAGGCGTCGGGGTTGTGCGTCCCGACCTCGGTGCCGTACGCCGTGGCCTGGTGGTAGACCTCGAAGACGTGCTCGCTCGGGGTGGTGAAGCGGATGCCGTCGCCGATCTCGGGGTTCTCCCCCTCCGCCATCCGCTCGACGGTCAGGCCGAAGGCCTTCGCCTTGGACTCAATGTCGTCGATGTCGGACTCGTGCTCGACCTTCCAGCCGTACTTGACGACGCCGACGCCACCCTCCTCGAGGACGAGGGAGTGGTGGTCCCACTCGTCCCAGCCCTTGTAGAAGGTGCGCTTGGCACCGTCGGCGGCCGTGTCCGAGTGGGTCTCGTACAGGCCGAGCGTGCTCGCGTAGTGTTCCTTGGCCTCGGCCATGTCGGTGACGCGCACGTGCGCATACCCCAGACGCATGATTCCCATGGTTACTCCTTCTCGGTGCCGGCCGCCAGCGCCCGGGCGCGCTCGCGCGCCTTGGCGTTGATCTGGCGGAGGATCGGGTTGACCAGACGCAGCTCGCTCTGGCGCATCTGGATGGTGATGTCCGAGTCCGGGACGGCTCGGCAGCTCAGGCAGGTCCCGTCGGTGCGCTCCTCCGCGCTCACGACGGAGTCGGCGACCGGCCGGTTGTAGGTGAAGTCGCCCTCGAGGACGTCGAGCTTGCAGATGCCGCAGCCCCCCCGCTTGCACCCCACGGTGTAGGCGTACCCGGCCTTGTACAGGCCGGACAGCACCGTCTCGTCCGGCTCGAGGTACACGACCTCGTCCAGCGCGGGGATGGACACGTGGGGCACCGGCGCTCCTTCGCGGTCGGTCGACGGCGGCTCCAGCGCCGCTCTCCCCGTGAGAGTGCCCGGGCGAAGGGGGGAGCCTCCACGCGCGTTCGCGCGTGCGGAACGTCGGGCCAGGACCGCCTCCGTGGGCGGCGACCGGCGGCTCGCCCGGCTCAGCCGTAGGTGTCGCGCGGGCCCCGCATGCCCGGGGCGCGGCGCGGGCCCTTCTTCCACGACGGTGCGCTCGGCCCGACCACCCGCAGCTCGACCACCGTCTCGGGGCCGACCTCCTCGGCGAGCCGGCCGAGGAGGCTCGAGGTGAGCAGCCGCAGCTGGGTGGCCCACGCCGTCGAGTCGGCGCGCACCGTGAGGACGCCGTCCTCGAAGGACACCGGCGCGCTGTGCTCGGCGACCTGCGACCCGACGAGATCCGGCCAGCGCGACATCACCGACCCGGCCGCGACGTCGGTGCGCCACCCGCGGTCGGCGATCATCCGCTCGATCTGGTCGCCGAGCAGCTCTGGGTCGCGCCCGGTGGGGATCGCCGACCCTTCCGGCTCCATCCCCCGACGCACCCGGCGCCGGCGCGGCTTCATGCCCGGGCGCAGCCCGCGGCCCGCGGCGACGGCCCGCGCCCGCGACAGGGCCGTGGCCGCGGCGTCCTCGACCTCGCCGAGCGCCTCGTCCTGCGCGGCACCCTCGTCCTGCGCGGCGTCGTCGTGACCGGCGCCGTCGTGACCGGCGCCGTCGTGACCGGCGCCGAGACCTCCGTGCGCCCCGGCCCCGGGCTCCTCGCTCGACCCGCTCATGCCGGGCTGACCTCCCCCTTCGTCACCGCGAAGCGGGCACCGCTGAGCTCCTCCGGCACGTCGGCCCCCACGGCGGCGGTGATGAGCACCTGCTCGGAGCCGGCGACGAGACCCGCGAGGCGGGTCCGGCGGCCCGAGTCGAGCTCGGCGAAGACGTCGTCGAGGACGAGGACGGGGTCGTCGTCGAGGTCGTGCTGGAGCAGGCGGTAGGCGGCGAGGCGCAGCCCCAGGGCGAAGGACCACGACTCGCCGTGGCTCGCGTACCCCTTCGCCGGCATCTCGCCGAGCGCCAGGGTGATGTCGTCGCGGTGCGGCCCGACGAGGCTCACGCCGCGGTCGAGCTCCTGGTCACGGACCTGGGCCATCCCGTCGAGCAGCTCCTCGCGCAGCCGCTCGACAGGCGGCACGTCCTGCGCGCTCTCGAAGCCCTCGGCGAGCGCCTCGCCGACCGGGCCCGGGATCGAGGAGCGGTAGCGTGCGGTCGCCTCGCTGACGCTGGCGCTCACCTCGCCGTAGGTCTGGGTGAGGTGGGGGACGAGGTCGGTGAGCAGGCGCAGGCGGGCGTAGAGCAGCTGTGCCCCGACGGTGGCCAGCCGGTCGTCCCAGATGTCGAGGGTGCGCATCGCCTCCTCCCGGGCGGCGCCCGGGTCGACGCCCGCGGGCACCCGGGCCCGACGGCCCCGGCCGCGCTTGTCGGCACCGGCCTGCTTGAGCAGGGCGGAGCGCTGGCGCACGACCTTGTCGTAGTCGCCCCGGACCCCCGCCCAGCGCGGCTGGCGCTGGACGAGCAGGTCGTCGAGGAAACGGCGGCGCTGGTCGGGGTCGCCCTTGACGAGGGCGAGGTCCTCGGGGGCGAAGAGCACGGAGCGCACGGTGCCCAGGACGTCCCGGGTCCGGGGGAGCGGCGAGCGCCCGAGCTTGGCCCGGTTGGCCCGGCCCGGGTTGATCTCGAGCTCGACGACCTGCTCACGACCGTCGCGCACCACCGCGGCACGGATGATCGCCCGCTCGGCACCGACCCGCACGAGCGGCTGGTCGGTGCTCACCCGGTGGCTCGAGAGGGTCGCGAGGTACCCGACCGCCTCGACGAGGTTGGTCTTGCCCTGGCCGTTGAGCCCGACGAGGGTCGTGATGCCCGGCTCCAGGGCGAGATCGGCCGCCGCGTAGCTGCGGAAGTCCCCGACCGTGAGGTGCCGGACGTGCACCTCAGCTGGAGCTGCGGGTGGAGCGGGTGCCCGACGTCGGGCCCTTCGAGCCGCCGGTGCTGCCGCTGCCCGAGGAGGGGCCCGCCGAGGCGGCCTTGCGCCCCTTCGCCTGCGCGGTGCCGGCGTCCTTCGTCGGCTTCTCCTTCTTCGCGGCCTTGCGCTGGGTGCTCTTCGCGTCCTTCGGACCGGTCGCGGCCTCGGCGCGCAGCTGCTCGCCCTCGGCGGTCGTCATCACCTGGTGCCCGCCGAACTGGCCGCGCAGCGCGGCGACGGCCTGCATCGTCGGGCTGGAGTCCTGGCGCGAGGCGAAGCGGGCGAAGAGCGAGGCCGAGATGACCGGCATCGGCACGGAGTTGGCGATCGCCTCCTCGACGGTCCACCGGCCCTCACCCGAGTCGGCCGTGTAGTCGGAGACGTCGTCGAGCGTGGGGTTCTCCTCGAGCGCCTTGACCATGAGGTCGAGCAGCCAGGAGCGCACGACGGTGCCACGGCTCCACGCCTTGAAGGCACCGGGCACGTCGGTGACGATGTCCTTCTTCTCGAGCAGCTCGTAGCCCTCGGCGTAGGCGTGCATGAGGCCGTACTCGATGCCGTTGTGGACCATCTTCACGTAGTGGCCGGCGCCGACGGCACCGGCGTGCACGAAGCCCTCGTCGCGCGGGCCCTCGGGGCGCAGCGCGTCGAAGATCGGCATCGCCCGGGTGACGTGCTTCTTCAGCCCGCCGACCATGAGGCCGTAGCCGTTCTCGAGACCCCAGATGCCGCCGGACACCCCGCAGTCGAGGTACCCGACGCCCTGCGCCTTGAGCATCTCGGCGTGCACGGCGTCGTCGCTGAAGCGGGAGTTGCCGCCGTCGATGACGAGGTCGCCCTCGTCGAGGCGCTCGGCGAGGTCGGCGACGACGGAGCGGGTGATCTCACCGGCCGGCACCATGACCCACACGACCCGGGGCGCCTCGAGCTGGTCGATCATGTCCTGGACGCTCGTGCTGTCCGAGATGGACTGGTCGCGGTCGTACCCGACGACCTCGTGACCGGCGCGGCGGATGCGCTCGCGCATGTTGCCGCCCATCTTGCCCAGGCCGATGAGTCCCAGCTGCATGAGGTGCTCCTTGGTGTGTCGACGTTCGGGTCGGGGGTGCGGGGTGCCCCGCCCGCGCGCGGCGGGCCGGGCGAAGGGGGGTCAGCCGGCGAGTCGCACGGGCTGCAGGACGTAGCGGTAGGTCGTGTCGAGCTCGCCGTCCTGGCTCGTCTGACCGGTGATCATCGCGGCCTTGAGCGCGCCGGTGAAGGACATCCGGGTCCACTCGGTGCCGAGCACCCCGAGCCCGTCGAGGAGGTAGCCGGGGTTGAAGGCCACGGCGATGTCCGGGCCGGTGACGCTCGCCTCGAGCGCCTCGGAGGCCTGGGCGTCCTCGCCGGTGCCGGCCTCGATGGCCAGCTGGCCCTCGGAGAAGCGCAGGCGCACCGGGGTCGTTCGCTCCGCGACGAGGGCGACGCGCTTGACCGCCTCGATGAGATCCGCGGTCGCGATGACGGCCTCGGTCTCGCTGCTCGTCGGGAAGATCTTGGCGACCTTCGGGTACTCGCCGTCGAGCAGACGGGAGGTCGTGCGGCGCTGCCCGGCCTCGAAGCCGACGAGCCCGTCACCGCCTGCCGCGCTGCCGAGGGCGACGTCGATCGTGCCGACGGCGCCGAGCGAGCGGGCGGTCTCGGAGAGGGTCCGTGCCGGGATGAGGGCGACGTGGCTGGCGTCGGAGGTCCTCGGCGACCACGTGATCTCGCGCATCGCGAGGCGGTAGCGGTCGGTGGCGAGCAGGGTCATCCGGTCGCGGTCGACCTCGACGCGCACGCCGGTGAGGATCGGGAGCGAGTCGCCGCGGTCGGCGGCGATGGAGACCTGGGCGACGGCCTGGGTGAAGACGCTGCCGTCGATCGAGCCCGAGCCCTCGGGCGCGGTGGGCAGCGTGGGGTACTCGTCGGCCGGCATCTGCAGGAGGGCGAAGCGGGAGCTGCCGCACGTCACCTGGACCTTCGTGCCCTCGGTGGAGACGTCGACGGGTCGGCCCGGGAGGTTGCGGGAGATGTCGGCGAGCAGACGGCCGAGCACGAGCACGGTGCCGGACTCCTCGACGTCGGCGGCGACGGTGATCCGGGCGGAGACCTCGTAGTCGAAGGCCGAGAGGGTGACCGTCCCCCCTTCGTCGGCGGAGACGAGGACACCGGCGAGGACGGGGACCGGCGGGCGGGCCGGCAGACCACGAGCAACCCAGGTGACCGCCTCGGCGAGGACGTCACGCTCGACGCGGAACTTCACGAGTACCTACCCATTTCCCGCGCGGAGCCTCCGCGCGTGTGCGATGACAAGTGTGTCACCCGTCTCGGCTCGCATGATCACCGCACGGGAGCCCAACCCTAGATCCACAGCAGGCCGGTCCGCCATGCGTGGGGACGGGAGATGAGGTGGAGAGGACTCATCGTTGTCATAGGTCGTGTGGACAGTGGGGACAACCCGCGGCGAGTGGCCTGCAGCCCGCTCGTGGGGCGGATCTGCGTCCGCGGTGGGGTGTGGACGACCTGTCGACGCAGCTGTGCACGACCGGGTGGGGGGTGTGGACGGCGCAGGGGCGTCCTCATGCGCTCCCGGTCCGTCCACAGCTGTCCACAGGCTCGTCCGCAGGGATGTGCACCGATCTCGTGGCGTCCGGGGCCCTCGACGGTGGCGACGGCTGTCCACAGGTGTGTGGACACGTGCGGTTCATGGCGCGGTTGTGGACGGGACCGGGCGTGTTGCGTGCGTCTGCACCGCGATCGCTGGGTGCACAGAGTTGTCCACAGCCTGTGGATCTGTGGACAACTTGGGGGACAACGTGCCTCGACCCGGTCGCCGGCGGTGGGGACGGCGCAGGAGGGGCACTCTTCACACAGGTGTGGACAACTGCTGTGGACAGGGTCGCCAGGACGGCCGCGACCCGTCGTCGGGTCTCGCGGCGGCGCCGGCACGGCGGTCTAGCTGTTCGCCTGCTGCTTGATGCGGTTGGTTAGCTCGGTGACCTGGTTGTAGATCGCGCGCCGCTCGGCCATGAGCTCGCCGATCTTGCGGTTCGCGTGCATGACGGTCGTGTGGTCGCGCCCGCCGAAGAGCTTGCCGATCTGGGGCAGCGAGGCATCGGTCAGCTCGCGGCACAGGTACATGGCGATCTGCCGGGCGGTCACGAGCACGCGGCTGCGCGAGGCGCCCTGGAGGTCCTCGATCGTCAGGCCGAAGTAGGCCGCGGTCTGGGCCATGATCGTCGCCGCGTCGATCTCGTTGGGTGCCTCGTGGGGGATGAGGTCCTTGAGCACGATCTGGGCCAGACCGAGGTCGACCGGCTGCCGGTTGAGGCTGGCGAAGGCGGTGACGCGGATGAGCGCGCCCTCGAGCTCGCGGATGTTCGTCGAGATCCGGCTCGCGATGAACTCGAGGACCTCGTCGGGCACCGACAGGCGCTCCTGGATGGCCTTCTTGCGCAGGATCGCGATCCGCGTCTCGAGGTCGGGCGGCTGGACGTCGGTGAGCAGCCCCCACTCGAAGCGGCTGCGCATGCGCTCCTCGAAGCCCTGGAGCAGCTTGGGCTTGACGTCGCTGGTGATGACGACCTGCTTGTTGGCGTTGTGCAGCGTGTTGAAGGTGTGGAAGAACTCCTCCTGCGTCTGCATCTTCCCCGACAAGAACTGGATGTCGTCGATGAGCAGCACGTCGACGTCGCGGTAGCGGGCCTGGAAGGCGGCCGCCTTGTCGTCGCGGATGCTGTTGATGAAGTCGTTGGTGAACTCCTCGGAGTTCACGTAGCGCACCTTGACGTGCGGGTAGAGGTTGCGCGCGTAGTGACCGATCGCGTGGAGCAGGTGGGTCTTGCCCAGACCGGACTCGCCGTAGATGAAGAGGGGGTTGTACGCCTTGGCCGGCGCCTCGGCGACCGCGACCGCGGCCGCGTGGGCGAAGCGGTTGCTCGAGCCGATGACGAAGGTGTCGAAGAGGTACTTCGGGTTGAGCCGGGTCAGCTCGACGCTCTCGGGCTGGGTCGCCCCGCGCCCGGCCCGTCCCGCGCTGGCGGCCGCCGTCTCGCGTGTCGTCATCGGGTCGCCGACCGGCAGCGGGTCCTGCGTGGCCAGACCCTGGCGAAGGGGGAGGACGTCCGCCTCGTCGCGCGGCGACCCGTCGGCAGAGGACTCGGGCAGGTGGTCCTCGCCGTCCTGGTGCAGGTCCGGGTCGACGGTCACCGCGATCCGCACCTCCTGCCCCAGCTGGGCCGACAGGGCCTGGGTCAGCTGCATCCGCAGGCGCTGCTCGACGAACTCCTTGCTGAAGTCGTCGGGCACGGCGATGAGGGCGGTGCTGTCGAGGAGACCGACGAGCTGGGCGTGGGTGAGGAAGGCGCGGCGGCCCACGGGCACGCCGTCGGCGTCGAGGGAGTCGAGGGTGGAGCGCCAGACCTGTGCGAAGTCCATGTCGGCGTCAGCCACGCTCTACCACCTCGGTCGGTCCGGCCGGTCTCGCCGCGGGGGCGACGGACATGTCGTCGTCATCCTCGCGTCCACGGCAGACCGGTGTCCACACGCTTGTCCACAGGCTGTGGGTACCGAGGGGGATGAGGGCCGACGCTAACAACTCGACGTCCCCCCGGCAAGCCGGTCGGCACAACTGCGAGATGTCGTCGGCGTGTCGCGGGTGCGGCCGAAGCCGGTGCTGGCACCCTGGGGTGTTTGTCGCTCCCGCGCGTGCTCCCTCGCGTGGTTTGACCGGGTCGAGCGGGCTGCCGTAACCTGGCAGACGGCCTGATCGGCCGCTTTCGCATGCCCATGATCGCGCGTCCCTCGCGGACGAGCCACGTGGGCCTCCGATCGCGGCTGATCCACGAACCCCACCCGGACGTGCCCGATCGTCCGACGACACATGGAGTACCGCGATGAGCAAGCGCACCTTCCAGCCGAACAACCGTCGCCGCGCCAAGACGCACGGCTTCCGTCTGCGCATGCGCACCCGCGCCGGCCGCGCCATCCTGGCCAACCGCCGCGCCAAGGGGCGCGCCAAGCTCTCCGCCTGAGCAGACCCTCCCGTGTTGCCCGCGCAGCACCGGCTGACGGAGCGCGGGGAGTTCACGGCGACGGTCCGTGGCTCCGGCGCTCGACGCCAGGGCTCGCGGCTGCTCGTGGTCCACGCCCGTCACACCGACGCGCGGTCGGCACTGCCACCGCGCGTCGGTGTCGTCGTGTCCAAGGCCGTGGGCAACGCGGTCGTGCGCAACCGGGTCAAGCGTCGGCTGCGCGCCCAGGTGGCGCCCCTCCTGCCGGCCGTGCCGAGCGGGACCGACCTCGTGCTGCGGGCCAACCCCGCCTCCGCGAGCGCCACCTCCGCGCAGATCGGCCGCACCCTCGGCTCGGCCCTGGCCTCCTTGGGCCTGACCGAGCCCTCGCCCGCGGAGCCCACGCCATGAGCGGGAGCCGGGCTGCGGCCCCCTTCGTCCTGCTCGTCCGGGGCTACCAGCGCTACCTCTCCCCGCTCCTGCCGGCCCGGTGCCGGTACTACCCGACGTGCTCGGCGTACGCCGTCACCGCGCTGCGCCGCTTCGGGCCGGTGCGTGGTGGGTACCTCGCGGCGCACCGGATCGGACGCTGCCACCCGTGGTCGCACGGAGGTGTCGACTTCGTGCCCGACACGTGGGCCCAGCGCGGCTCGCCCGAGCTGACCCGGCCGCGGCTGGGTGACGACACCCCGGCCCTCAGCGAGGCCGATCTCCAGACCTCCCGGCGCCGCCTCGGCGCACCCCGACAGCGAAGGATCACCTCCCCGTGAGCTTCAGCGACATCATGTATCCCTTCGAGTGGCTGGTCGCCTGGATCATCGTCCTGTGGCACAAGCTGCTCGTCGTCATCGGTCTGCCGAGCGACAACGGCTGGACGTGGACGCTGTCCATCGTCGGTCTCGTGCTCGTCATGCGTGCGGCGCTCATCCCGCTCTTCGTCAAGCAGATCCACGCCTCGCGCAAGATGCAGCTCATCCAGCCCGAGATGCAGAAGATCCAGAAGAAGTACAAGGGCAAGAAGGACCCTGAGTCCCAGCAGAAGATGCAGCAGGAGATGATGTCTCTCTACCGGGAGACAGGCACCAACCCGCTCGCGTCATGCTTGCCGATCCTCGTGCAGTCGCCCTTCTTCTTCGGCCTCTTCCGCGTCCTCAACGGCCTCGACGAGATCGCCAGCGGCGAGCGTCAGCCCATCGGACCGCTGACCAAGGCCCTGGCTGCCGAGGCCGAGAAGTCGACGATCTTCGGGGCCCAGCTCTCCGACATCTTCCTGGGCGCGAACACACTCAACGTCCAGATCGTCACCGTCGTGCTCATCATCCTCATGTCGGCGACGACCTTCACCACCCAGCACCAGCTGATGCGCAAGAACATGCCGACCGCTGCGCTCGAGGGCCCCTTCGCCCAGCAGCAGAAGATCATGCTCTACCTCTTCCCGATCATCTTCGCCGTCTCCGGCATCAACTTCCCGATCGGTGTGCTCATCTACTGGTTCACGACGAACCTGTGGACGATGCTCCAGCAGTTCTACGTCATCCGCCGCATGCCCGCGCCGGGCTCGGCCGCGGAGAAGGCGATGCACGAGCGTCGGCGCAAGGCCGGCAAGCCGCTCGACACCCCGGAGGAGGAGCGCGAGCGCGAGCACGACGCCGAGATGGCCGAGGAGCTCCGTGAGAAGGGCGTCATCTCCGGGCAGCGGGTGCAGCCCAAGAGCAAGAAGCGCTCGAAGAAGGACGGGACGAAGAAGAAGCCCGGCCCGCCCCCTGGCTCGTCGTCGACGGCGACCGCCACGAAGAACCCACGAAACGACAGCTGATCCCCCTTCGTCCCCCGGGCGCTGCGCCCGACTTGCCTGCGACAGGAGCACCACCCATGACCGAGACCACGACCCCCGAGACGACGACCGAGGCGACGCCCGAGGAGGCCTCGAGCCAGGCGCCCGCGGGCACGCGTCAGTCCGCACTGGTGCGCGAAGGGGAGGTCGCCGCCGACTTCCTCGAGACGCTGCTCGACATCTGCGACCTCGACGGCGACATCGACCTCGACATCGACGGCGACCGGGCCGCGGTGGCCATCGTCGACTCCGAGGACGGCCGCGTGCCTCGTCGCCTCATCGGCAGCGACGGCAAGGTCCTCGACTCGCTCCAGGAGCTGACGCGCCTCGCCGTGCAGTCGGCCACCGGTGAGCGCAGCCGCCTCATGCTCGACATCGCCGGTCACCGCGCCGGCCGTCGCGCCGAGCTCGTCGAGATCGCCCGCGACGCGGTGCGCCGCTCGCGCGAGTCCGGCGAGGAGATCTCGCTCGAGCCGATGTCGGCCTTCGAGCGCAAGGTCGTCCACGACGAGGTCCTCGCCTCCGGCCTGTCCTCGGAGTCCTCGGGCACCGAGCCGCGGCGCTACGTCGTCGTCATCCCCGAGGCCGGCACCCAGGCCGAGGCCGACGACGAGCAGGACGCGTCGGCCGACGCCGACGCCTGAGCTGCTCGTGGACCACGCCCCTGAGGCCACGGAAGGCGCTCACCGGTTCTTCGCTGAGCGCCTTCCGCGCGCCACGGCCTTCGCCGACATCCTCGCCGACACCGGGGTGAGCCACGGGCTCATCGGTCCGCGCGAGGTGCCGATCCTGTGGGAGCGGCACATCCTCAACTGCGCGGTGATCGAGGACGCCTTCCCCAGCGGGGCCCGGGTCGTCGACGTCGGCAGCGGTGCTGGTCTGCCCGGCGTCGCGATGGCGATCGCCCGTCCCGATCTCGAGATCCATCTCGTCGAGCCGATGATGCGGCGCACCGAGTGGCTCGACGGTGTCGTCAGCGATCTAGCTCTGGAGAACGTCACGGTCCACCGTGCGCGGGCCGAGGAGATGCACGGGGTGCTCAGCGCCCCCTTCGTCACCGCGCGCGCGGTGGCCCGGCTCGACAAGCTGGCCCGCTGGTGCTTCCCGCTGCTCGACGATGGCGGGCAGCTCGTCGCGATGAAGGGCCGCACCGCGCAGGAGGAGCTCGACGCCGTGACGCCGACCCTGCGCAAGCTCGGCATGACCGCCGCCGCGGTGAGTGAGCACGGCGCCGCGGTGCTCCTCGAGGCCACAATGACGGTCGACTGCACCGTCACCCCCCGCAAGCCCGGGACGAAGCGCCCCCGCCGCCGCTGACCCCCCACCGCACCCCACGGCCCGTGTTTCACGTGAAACACGGGCCGTCCTGCGTCTCAGGGTGGGTGGGGGCTGGTGGTGGTTGAGGTGCGCGGAAGAAGTCCGTGGTGGTTGAGGTGCGACGAAGGAGCCTCGAAACCACCCGACCCAGTCGCGACGGCTTACGGTCGTCACGGTCTCGCCCGTGATCCTTGCGATGGTGCCTGACGTCAGCCCGAAGATGGCGATGGTCGAGGTGCACCGAAGGGTCTCGAAGTCACGGCTCGAAGGGCCGGCCCGGTGGTCTCGAGGCCTGGGCGCGAGGCGCCCTTCGCACCTCGACCAGCAACGGTGTTGGTGGTCGAGGTGCGACGAAGGAGGCTCGAAACCACACCCTGCGCGTGATGGCGGGTGGGGCGCGAAGAGCAACCCGGTGGTGGTTGAGGTGCGACGAAGGAGCCTCGAAACCACCCGGGACGGTCGCGATGGGCTCACGGTCGACGTGCTGAGCTCCGAAGCCGCGACGGATGGTCAACACGACGCCTGTGGTCCGGTGGTCTCGAGGCTAGGGCGCGGGGCGCCCTTCGCACCTCGACCAGCAACGGTGCTGGTGGTCGAGGTGCGGGCCGAGAGACCTCGAAGTCCCCGACCGAACGGCCCAGCCGGTGGTCTCGAGGCTCGGGCGCGGGCGCGGGCGCGGGCGCGGGGCGCCCTTCGCACTTCGACCGGCACCGGCTTGGTGATCGAAGTTCGGGGGTGGCGTGCTCTGCGCGGTGCCAACGAGGAGATCGAGGCCTCGGGAGGCACCAGGAGCGCTGGCACGCGGATGTTTCACGTGAAACGAGCTGCGCCTACCCCACCAGTCGGGAGCGCGCCGTGCGAGCTGGGGTCGCACGCGAAGGCGGCATGCTTCACGTGAAACACACGCACACCGGCCTGCCCCACGACCCCATCTACCCGCTTTGGCGTGTCGTCGCCCGGTGACGTTGAATGGGACGGCTTCATCGAGGAACGGAGAGAGCGTGCACGACGCCGCACCCACTGATCGACCCACCGGTCGTCAGGTCGTCCCAGGGATGGGGTGGCCCGCACTGCCGGCCCCCTCGGAGTCCGAGCCCATCGGCTGGCAAGGCGAGCGGGTGACTCCGCGAACGCCGGACACCTCGGCTGCGCCGAGCGACGCCGCACCCGAGCAGACCGCCGCGAGTACCGTTTCACGTGAAACGTCGACCTCGAGGGACGACGCGGCCGTCGGTGACACGACGCAGGGTGCCTCGGGCGACGACGCAGCAGAGGACGAGTCACCAGTCCTCGCCGCGGTCAACGCCGACAAACGCGCTCGCGCCCGCCTGGCGTCGAAGACCTTCCCCACGCCGGACCGCACCCGCGTCATCACCGTCTCGAACCAGAAGGGCGGGGTCGGCAAGACGACGACCGCCGTCAACCTCGCCGCCGCCCTCGCGCAGAACGGCCTGACGGTCCTGCTCGTCGACACCGACCCGCAGGGCAACGCGAGCACGGCGCTCAACATCGACCACCACGCCGAGGTCCCGAGCATCTACGACGTGCTCATCGAGGGCACGCCGATGGCCGACGTCATGCAGCCCTGCCCCGACGTCGACGGTCTGTGGTGCGTGCCCGCGACGATCGACCTCGCGGGGGCCGAGATCGAGCTCGTCTCCCTCGTGGCCCGTGAGTCGCGGATGCGCGGCGCCCTCGACCAGCTCGCCCGCACCCGGGCCGAGCGGGGTGAGCGACGCATCGACTACGTCGTCGTCGACTGCCCGCCGAGCCTCGGCCTGCTGACGGTCAACGCCTTCGTCGCCGCGCAGGAGGTGCTCATCCCCATCCAGTGCGAGTACTACGCGCTCGAAGGCCTCTCGCAGCTGCTCAAGAACATCGACCTCATCCAGACGCATCTCAACCCCGAGCTGCACGTCTCGACGATCCTGCTGACGATGTACGACGGGCGCACGAACCTCTCGCGCCAGGTCGCCGAGGAGGTCCGCACCCACTTCCCCGACGAGGTGATCGGGGCGACCATCCCGCGCTCCGTCCGGGTCTCCGAGGCACCGAGCTTCGGCCAGACGGTCATCACGTACGACCCCCAGAGCTCTGGGGCCCTGGCCTACCTCGAGGCCGCAGCTGAGATCGCCGACCGCGGGGTCGGCACCGACGGACAGGACGGCCAGGAATGAGCGAGAAGCGACGCGGACTCGGACGTGGGCTCGGCGCCCTCATCCCCGACGCCAGCACGGCGCGCAGCCGGCCGGTGGACGTCTTCTTCGCCGAGCGGGACGCGAGTCCCGCCGCAGGTGCACCCACGGACGGCTCGAGCGCCCCGAACACCGCTGCAGGCATGCTCGCCGCCGCGCAGAAGGCCCCGACGGGCGAGCCCACCGCCGCGCACGACGCCCCGCACCACGTGGAGCACCCCGAGCCCACCCCGGCGCAGGACGGTCTCGCGCCCGTCCCCGGTGCCCACTACGCCGAGATCCCCGTCGACGCCATCCGGCCCAACCCGCGTCAGCCGCGCACCGTCTTCGACGAGGACGACATGGCTGAGCTCGTGCACTCGATCCGCGAGATCGGTGTTCTGCAGCCGGTCGTCGTGCGTCCCCTCGCCGAGGGTGCCGACGCGCAGGACGGCGTGCGCTTCGAGCTCATCATGGGCGAGCGTCGCTGGCGGGCCACCCGCGCCGCGGACCGCGAGAGCATCCCCGCGATCGTCAAGGCCACCGAGGACGACGACCTCCTGCGCGACGCGCTGCTGGAGAACCTCCACCGCTCCGAGCTCAACGCGCTCGAGGAGGCGGCCGCCTACCAGCAGCTGCTCGACGACTTCGGCTGCACCCAGGACGAGCTGGCCATCCGCATCGGCCGCTCCCGCCCGCAGATCAGCAACACCCTGCGCCTGCTGCGCCTGCCCCCGCTCGTCGCCCGCCGCGTGGCCGCCGGTGTGCTCTCGGCCGGGCACGCCCGCGCTCTGCTCTCCCTGCCCGACGGCGCGAGCATGGAGCGCCTGGCGCAGCGCATCGTCGCCGAGGGCCTGTCCGTGCGCACGGTCGAGGAGATCGTCGCGCTCGGCATGGAGCCCGAGCGCGAGGCGCGCCGCTCCTCCCCGCGCCTGCCCGCCCCCGAGCTCGACGACCTCGGCGCCGCGGTGAGCGACCACCTCGACACCCGCGCGAAGATCTCGATGGGCGCCAAGAAGGGCCGGATGACCATCGAGTTCGCCTCGATGGACGACCTCACCCGCATCCTCGAGCGAATCGGCATGGACAGCACGCACATCGTCTGACGACGCGAGATCCGTTGCAGCGCAACGGTTTCCGGCATGACGAAGGGGGACCCACCAGTCGGTGGGTCCCCCTTCGCCAGGTGGTCCTGAGGTCAGCCGATGAAGGGCTCGAGCTCCTTGATGAGCTTCGGCTTCGGCATCGCGCCGACGAGCGTCTTGACGATCTCGCCGTTCTTGTAGACGTGCATCGTGGGGATCGAGGTGATCCCGTAGCGCGAGGTGATCTCGGGGTTCTCGTCGGTGTTGAGCTTGACGATCGACAGCTTGCCGTCGTACTGCCCGGCGAGCTCCTCGAGCACCGGCGCGACCGCGCGGCACGGGCCGCACCAGGGCGCCCAGAAGTCGACGAGGACGGGGGTCTCGCTGCCCAGGACGTCCTGCTCGAACGTCGCGTCGGTGGTGGGCTTGGTGCCAGCCATGGTGATCCTTCCGGTCGGGGTGTGCGTCGGGGTGACGAAGGGGGAGGGAGTCGAGGATGTCAGCGGACGCCGACAGTGCCCTCGACCGGGTCCTCCTGAGAGATGAGCGACTGGTCGGCGGCCGGTGCCCCGGCCTCCTCGCGCTCGGCGAGCCACCGCTCGGCGTCCAGAGCCGCGGAGCAGCCGGACCCGGCGGCCGTGATGGCCTGGCGGTAGGTGTGGTCGACGAGGTCGCCGCAGGCGAAGACCCCGTCGAGGTTCGTGCGGGTCGAGCGGCCCTCGGCGAGGACGTAGCCCTCGGCGTCGAGGGCGACCTTCGCCGCGTCGGTGGTCTGCGTGAGCAGCTCGTTGCGGGGGTCGTGACCGATGGCGACGAAGAGGCCGGTGACCTCGAGGTCGCGCTCCGCACCGGTCCGGGTGTCGCGAAGGGTGATCGAGGAGACCTTGTCCTGGCCGTGGATCGCCGAGACCTCGGAGTTCCACGCGAAACGGATCTTGTCGTTGCCCAGGGCGCGGTCGGCCATGATCTTGCTCGCGCGCAGCTCCTCGCGGCGGTGGACGATCGTCACCGAGCGGGCGAACTTCGTGAGGAAGGTGGCCTCCTCGATCGCGGAGTCGCCACCACCGACGACCGCGATGTCCTGGTCGCGGAAGAAGAAGCCGTCGCACGTGGCGCACCAGCTGACGCCGTGGCCGGACAGGCGCTTCTCGTCGGGCAGACCGAGCTCGCGGTAGGCCGAGCCCATCGCGAGGATCACCGCGTGGGCGCGGTGCTCGGTGCCCTCGGAGTCGGTGACGACCTTGACGTCGCCGTCGAGACGCACGGAGGCGACGTCGTCGGTGACGATCTCGGTCCCGAAGCGCTCGGCCTGGCCGCGCATCGACATCATGAGGTCGGGGCCCATGATCCCGTCGGTGAAGCCGGGGAAGTTCTCGACCTCGGTGGTGTTCATCAGCGCGCCACCAGCCGTGACCGCACCCTCGAAGAGCAGGGGTGCGAGGTTGGCTCGGGCGGCGTACACGGCCGCGGTGTAGCCGGCCGGACCGGACCCGATGATGATGACGTTACGGACGTCGGCAGTCACAGATGTAGTCCTCGGATGGTGGGTGCAGGGGTAGATCTTGGGGTCTGTCGTGCTCAACACCCATCGTAGGCGAGCGATTCCCGACCGCCCGCCAGCATGTCCAGGGGGAGCTCAGCGCACCGGCACGCTCGTGTCGTAGATCGGCTCGCAGCCCGCGGCGACGGCCCAGGCGCGGGTGCCGTCGTCACCGACCGCGACGAGGAGGAAGCCGGCCCGCCCGTCGAAGGTCCCGACGTCGGCCTGGACGGGGTGCACCTCGCCCGCCCCGATCTGACGCAGGCAGTCGCGCGCCCCGCGCTCGGTCGTCAGCGGGCCGAGCATCGGCGAGCTCGACGAGTAGGCCACGGCACCACGGTGCTTCCGCGTCCACACGGACGTCGTCCGGGCGGCGCCGTCCTCGAGCGTCGCCTCGGTGTAGCGCCGCTCGGTCATCGTCAGCACGAAGGGGGACGAGCTCTGGAAGGGGGAGCGACCGGAGTTCCCCGAGAAGGCCTTGGTCGAGCTCTCCGCGGACTGCGAGGGCGCGTCCTCGACCCCTTCGTCCCCGTCCGTCAGACCACCGTCCTCGGAGCGGGTCGACGCGGGGCCCGACTCGTCGCCGGCGCTCCCGCCCGCGCCGGAGCCTGCCGAGCTGTCCGCTCCGCCGCGCAGCGTCGTGCTCGCGACGTACCCGGTGCCGGTGACGAGGACCACGGCGGCCGCAGCCCCGAGGAGCCACGACCCGGCCCGACGCCGGTGGGTCGCGAGCGGCGTGACGGTGGCGCCGGCACGTCGTCGTCGGCGCTCCTCGTGCAGCGAGGCCTCGATGCGGGCGACGAGCTCGGGCGGCATCGCCGGGTGCTCGTCACCGGACGGCAGGTCGGCGAGCAGGGCGCGGACGTGCTCGTCGTCGCGCTCCTCGTCGGGGCGCTGCGGGTCCTGCGTCATGCCTCACCTCCTGCGCTCGCTGCGGGGCCCGTGCGGCCCGGGGGCGCGATGCCCCCTTCGTCATCTGACGTGCGGGCACCGTCTGGGGTTCCCGCACGCAGGACGGCGGCCAGGGCGGCGCGGCCACGACTGCCCCGCGACTTCACCGTGCCCTCGGCGACACCGAGCATGCGCGCGGCCTCGGCGACCGGCACGCCGTGCATGTCGACGAGCACGAGGACGAGGCGCTGCGGCTCGGGCAGCGCGGCGAGGGCGTCCTGGACGAGCAGCCGGGTGTCGACCTGCGCGGTCCCGTCGGGACGCGAGGGCAGGCGCGTCGACGCCCGCTCGTCGAGCTCGTCGAGGGAGTCCGTCGGCCGGGCTCGGCGCAGACGGTCCAGGCACGCGTTGACGACGACGCGGTGCAGCCAGGTCGTCACCGCTGCGTCGCCGCGGTATCCCTCCGCGCGGCGGAAGGCGGCGAGGAAGCCGTCCTGTACGGCGTCGGCCGCCAGCTCGGGGTCGCGGCACACCGAGAGGGCGACGCCCCACATGCGGTCCCGGTGACGGGCGAAGAGCTCGCCGAAGGCGTCCGGGTCACCGGCGACGTGCCGCCGCACGAGCTCGCGGTCGTCGATCTCGTCCAGCGCCCCCCGCACGTCGGCCTAGCGCAGGACGACCTCGGCCAGCGACGCACGGTGCCGGCCGTCGTCGCTCTGGACCGTCGTCGTGAACCAGATCGTCACGTACTGCCCGCGGGCTGCGGAGCGGCCGGTGATCGTCACCGAGCCGTTCTTGCCCTCGCTGCGACCCAGCTCCGTGCCGGCGATGCCCGCCTCGTCGCCGACGAAGACCTGGACGGTCGTCGCCTGCGGCAGCTGGAGGGTCGCGCTGCGGACCTGGCGGGCCTGGCCGAGATCGAGGACAATGCCGACCCCGCCCTTGTTGCCGAAGTTCGGGGACTCGTAGCCCTCCGTGGTCCACGAGGTCGACAGGTCGTCGTCGTAGACGCGCTGAGCCTCGGAGTTGTGCTCCGCGCCGTCGCCGTTCGGGTCGTAGCCGATGGCACCGATGACCGGGATGGGCTCGCTGGTGCGGGCGCCGTTGCCACCGCCCGAGGGGCGTGAGGTGCTCGAGGACTGCGTGGGGCGCACCGGGTCGGCGCCCTGGGCGTCCGAGCCGAAGATCGCGCTGAGGTCGGTGTTGTCGCCGATCTTCGAGACCCCGACCGCGCCGACGACGAGGGCGACGACGACGAAGAGGGCCATGATCGCGACGACGACCCGCGACTGCTCACGGCTCGGCGGCTCGCTCGCGTCGGCGGGCAGCAGCGGCGCCGGGGGCTCGAGGTCGTCCTGGCTGCCCGCGCTGCCCAGGCTCACGCGGTCGCGGCTCTCCGAGCTGCGGATCGCCTCGCGCTGGGCACGTCGGTCGGCGGCAGCCTCCCCGGCGCGCTCGCGGGTGCGCTGGGCGGCCCGTCCGACGCGCTCGCCGAGGATCTTCCCACCGCCGGCGAGAGCGCCGGCGACCGAGACGGCGGCGGCACCCGCCGCAGCACCGCGGCCGGTCCGGGCGGTGCCGGGCTCGTCGGAGCCCTCCGCCGAGACCACCTGGGTGGGCTCGTCCGAGGGAGCCGTGGCGCCGCGCGAGATCGCCTGCGTGGGCTCGTCGTCGTCGGAGTCGACGGCGGTGCTCCGGTGCTCCTGGGCGGCGGCACCGGCGGCCGGGGTGACCCCGATGACCTGCGTGTCGTCCGGCCCGGGGGCATCGGCGAAGGGGGCGTCGGCCCCGTCGTCCGCCGCGGCCTCGTCGAGGGGCTGGGCCGCGCCGTCGTCGACGGGCGTGCGCGACCACGGGGAGACCGAGGCGGCGTAGTCGCCGGGCGAGGAGGGGCCGGCGTCGTCGGCGAGGGTCTCGCGGCAGATCGTGTCGAGGTCGCTCGGCACGCCGACCGCGAGGTGCGACGGGGGCAGCACGCCGGTGGCGTCGCGCGGCGCCGGCGGCAGCGATGTGGAGGTCTGGAGCGGCCAGCTGCCGGTGAGCCCGGCGTAGGCCAGGGCGACGACACCGGCGCCGTCGAGCGCCGCGGCCTCGTCGCCCTCCTCGTCGACGCCCGCCAGGGCCGCGTCGACCGCGAGGCCGCGCACGCGCACGGACCCGTCCGGGCCGACGAAGACGCTGTCGGGGCTGATCGCGAGGTGGTGCAGCCCACGGCTGCGCGCGGCCTCGAGCACGAGGGCGACCTCACCGGTGATCCGGCGGACCTCCTCGGCGGGCAGCCCGTGCGTCGCGAGCTCGGCGAGCGAGCGGTCGTCGCCGCGGAAGGACTCGGTGACCCAGGCGCGCTCGTCGTCGTGGTCGACGTCGAGGATGCGCGTGAGACCGGGGTGACCGACCCCGCTGGCGCGTCGGGCCGCGTCGAGGGCGGCGTCGGTGTGCGGGTCGTCGAGCGGCAGGACGAGGAGCACGACGTCGCGCTCGAGGTCGCTGTCGCGGGCCACCCACCGCTGCCCCGACGAGGGGTCGCCGGTGACGGGCTCCTGGGCACGGCGAGCGATCGCGTACCTGCCGAGCGTGGTACCCGGGTGCACTTCGTGCACGTCAGGGCCCCTTCCGTGTCGAGGTCGTTGCCGCGCCATCCTAGGCGGTCCGGCCGGGCCCTCCTGCTACGCGCGCCGCAGTCGGCGGGTCACCGGCTGGAGCACCGCCGTGACCTCGGTGACGCGCAGCCGGGCCGCGACGAGGAGGGCGACGACGAGCAGGACGACACCGCACACGCCGGTGACGAGGACGGCGGAGAGCCAGCCCTCGTCGAGGACGCGGGTCATGCCGAGGAGGAGGGCACCGGCGACGAGGGTCGCGAGGAGGGTGGAGAGCAGGAGCCGCACGTTCTGCTGGACGACCGAGGCCAGCCCGAGGGAGCCCAGACGGCGGCGCAGCAGGGCGAAGCCGAGGATCGCGCCGACGAGGTTGCCGACGGTCTGCCCGACGCCGACCCAGGTCGCCGTGTGCTCGAAGCCGCTGGCCGCCCCGACGAGGGTGAAGGCGACGGAGATGACGGTGACGACGAGCTGGAGGACGAAGGGGGTGCGCCCGTCCTCGTAGGCGTAGCAGGCGCGCTGGACGAGGTAGAACCAGCCGTAGGGGACGAGCCCGAGGCACATCGCGACGAGGACGCCGGTGGCGGCGCGGGCGTCGGCGGCGGGGGTTGAGAAGAGCAGCGCCTGCAGCGCCCACGGGGCGAGCAGGACCATCGCGGCGGTCCCGGGGAAGAGGACGACGGCGGGCATCCGCATGCCCTGGCGCAGGTCGGCGGCCACGGCCTCGGTGTCGCCGTCCTGGGCGTTGCCGCTCAGCCGCGTGAAGATCGCCGTGACGAGCGAGACGGTGATGATCGAGTGCGGCAGCATGAAGATGAGGAAGGCGAAGCCGTACGAGGTGAGCCCGGCGGCGGGGGCACCGGCGCGCTCCGCGTCGAAGGCCGCCCCGGTGAGGACCGGGGTGGTGACGAGGAGGAAGGCGACCTGACCGACGGCCACGGCGCCGAAGGCCCAGGTGGCCATCTTCGAGGCGCTGCCCAGGCCGTAGCCACGGAAGCCCCACACCGGGCGGTAGCGGAAGCCGATCCGGCGCAGGGCGGGGATGAGCACGAGCGCCTGGACGACGATCGACAGCGTCGCCGAGCCGGCGAGGACCCAGATCATCGTGCTGTCCCACAGCCCGACGTCCTGGACGTCCTGGCGCCCGGAGAGCATGAACCAGCCCAGCCCGGCGATCGCGACGACGTTGGCGAGCGCGGGGGCCCACATGAAGGCCCCGAAGCGGTTGTTGGCCGTGAGCACCTGGCCGAGCAGGGTGTAGAGGCCGTAGAAGAACATCTGCGGCAGGCAGATGAGGGCGAAGGCGACGGCCAGGCCCCGGGCGTCGTCTCCCCAGTCCTTGCTGACGACGAGCCAGACGAGGGCCGGGGCGGCCAGGGTGAGCAGGACCGTCGCCGCGCCCATGATCGTCATCGCGAGGGTGAGCAGCCGGTTGACGTACTCGTCGCCGTCCGCCCGGCGGCTGGCCTTGACGATCTGCGGCACGATGACGGCGTTGAGCACGCCGCCGGCGAGCAGCAGGTGGAAGTTGTTGGGCAGCGTGTTCGCGGCGTTCCACGCGTCGGCGGCCAGACCGACCGCGCCGACGACGCCGATCGTCATCGTCTGGCGCAGCAGCCCCAGGACCCGGCTGACGAGCGTCCCGGAGGCCATGAGAGCGCTGGACCGCGCGACGGACGGTGCTGCCGCGGGGGTCTGGGCGCGCTCGGTCATGAGTCCTCGGGGTCTGCGGGTGCTGCGGGGGTGGGCCGACGACGCACGGTACGCCAGGTGCCGAAGGCGACGGAAGCGAGCGCCACGAGAGCGACGCCCCAGTAGATCCAGCCCCCGGTGGGGCTCACCCGGACGCGCAGCTCGGCGGGCTCGGCGAGCGCACGCCCCTTCGGGTCGGTCACCTCGACCTCGATCGGGACCCGACCGGGCGCCAGGGCGCTCGCCTGGACCGTCACCGTGCGCCGCGACTGCGGGCCGACGGTGATGGGCTCGGGGTCGCCGTCGATGCGCAGGATCGGCGAACCCGGGTCGAGCCGGACCTGGAGGTCGTGCAGCTCGACGTCGCTCGTGTTGCGCACCGTGATCTGCAGCCGCCCGGTGTCGGCGAAGAAGTTCACCTCGCCCGAGGCGACCTCGAGCTGGCGCCCTGTCGCGGTGACGTCCCGGTGCAGCCGCGAGGCGAGGACGCGGAAGTGCCACTGCGACGAGCGCCAGCGCGCCGAGGTCAGCTGCACCTGCGACGCGGCGACGGCACGCTGCCACTGCGGGCCGTCGGCGCGCACGGTCGCCACCGAGCGCCGGGTGGCGATGTCGGCCACGACCCGCCGCGCGCGGGCGTCGGTGAGGACCGGCTCCGGCGGGTCCTCGAGCGTGTCGGGGATGTCGATCTCCTGCTCGGGCGACTCCGGCGCCGTCGCGCGGGGGCTCGCGAGCGTCCCGCGCGCCGTCCACGGGATGTCGGCGACGGCCTCGCGCATCGCCCGGTAGGCCTGCGGGTCCGGGCGGGCCGAGCGCGGGGGCACGACGAGCAGTGTGCGTGAGGTGCCCGGCAGGTCCCCGAGCACCGAGGCGGAGTCGGCGACGAGGCGCTGGGTGGCCAGGACCGCGTCGTCGTCCTCGCGCAGCGAGCCCACGACCGCCGAGAGCTCGGGGTCGCTGACGAGCAGCGGCGTGCCGCCCCGGCTGGTCTGGAAGGCGTCGGGGGTGAAGGCGGTGTCCGTGAGCGCCGTGCGGGGCACGAGGACCGTGGGCTGGCTGCCGTAGACCCGCTCGAGCGCGGCCGAGCGGTCGCCCGCGATCAGGTCGTCGGCGGGCCAGGCGATGTCGCTGCGCGCCCCGAGCGCCTCGGCGGCCTCCTGACCCCCGGTGACGCGGGGTCGCACGAGGGTGCGAGCAGCATCGGACTCCGCGGCGGCGGCGACGTCGGCGTCGGCCTCGGGCAGCACGGCCGTGCGGTCGGGGTCGAGCTCGGCGGCGAGGTCGCGCGCGAGGTCCTCGCGGACCTCGAGCTCGCCGCGGGACAGGCCGGTGTCGTCGTCGGGCACGGCGTCGGGCAGCAGGAGGGGGTCGAGGAGCCACAGGTCACCGGGGCGCGGGGCGCTCGAGGCGATCTGGGCGAGGTCGGATCCCGGCCCGGCGGCGGCCTGCCAGGCCCGCGTGCGCGAGTCGCCCGGCGCCGCCCACAGCTGGTTGGAGGAGGGGAGCGTCACGGGCACGCCCCACAGCATCTTCAGCGGCTCGTACTCCTTGGCCCGGTGGATCCCGAGGAAGGTGTGCACCTGGTCCTGCCCGGACTGGACGCTGATCGGCGCGGCACCCCAGGACCGGCCGGGCAGCAGGTCCGCCCCGTCGACCTCCAGCTCGAAGGTCGTGCTCTGGCCCGGGACGAGCCGGCTCGTCGCGATCTCGCGGTCGAGCGCCGACCCGGTGACCCGGGCGTCCCCCTTCGCCCAGTCGTCGATGCCCTCGCGGGTCATCTCCGCCTCGCCGAGGAGGACGGAGACCGCGGGGTTCTCCAGGGTCGTCGACCCGTCGTTGGTGAGCCGCCCGCGGATCGTCGCCGACCCGCTGCTCGCACCCGTCGCGTCGACGACCGGGGTGATCGAGGTGAGGGTGAGGCTGCTGGAGGCGTCGGACGCGGAGGCGCGGGCGGGCAGGGCAGGGGCGAGCAGGCCGGCGAGGGCTGCGGCGACGCACGCGCCCCGCAGCGACCTCAGGCGTCGCCCGCGAGCCGCTGCCACGCCTCCCTCGCGATGCGCCGCTCGTTGGGGAAGGTGAGGTGCCGGTGCGCGTCGCGCAGGAGCAGCCAGGCGACGTCGACGGCCTCGTGGTCGGGGTCGTTGTCGATCGTCAGGTAGCCGCCGATGGCCTCGAGCAGGTAGTGGTGGACGAACTTGTGGATCCGGCGGTCGCTCGTGGCGAACCAGTAGTCGATCGTCCCGAGCTCGACGAGGACCCGCGCCTCGATGCCGGTCTCCTCGGCGACCTCACGGGCCGCGGTCTCGACGAGGGTCTCCTCGCCCTCGATGTGGCCCTTCGGCAGGCACCACTCGAGGCGGCCGGCGCGGTTGCGCCGCGCGATGACGGCGATCCTGGCCTGGCCCTCGTGGACGTCGACGACGACCCCGCCGGCGCTGCGCTCCTCGACCGCGGGCAGGCGCCGCGGGGATCGAGGGGCGTGGGCCGGGTGTGCCATGTGGTCACTGTAGCCAGAGGGTCCTGGGAGGGCCCTGGGGCGACGACGGGGTCAGATCCCCTGCTCGCGTCCAGCCCACGTCCAGGCTTCGCCGACATACTGGGGCTCCCCCGGGGAGACGCCCCGCTCACGAGGAGACCAGCCGCACCCGATGGAGACCGACAGTCCCCGTTCCTGTGCCCCTGACCACCGCGCTCGACCCGGGTCCGCCCGTGTCGTGACCTCCCAGCGGGCGGTGATGCGCTGATGTGGGCCCTCTCCCTGCTCCTCGGCGTCCTCGTCGTGCTGGCGATCACCGCCGCCACCGGCTGGTTCGTCGCCCAGGAGTTCGCCTACATGTCGGTGGACCGCTCCCGGCTCAAGGCCCGTGCCCAGGCCGGTGACGCCGCGGCCGAGCGTGCCCTCGCAGTCACCCGGCGCACGTCCTTCATGCTCTCGGGCGCCCAGCTCGGCATCACCGTCACCGCGCTGCTCGTCGGCTACGTCGCCGAGCCCCTCATCGGGCAGTCGCTCGGCGAGGCCCTCGGCGGGGTCGGCGTGCCCACCGCGGTCGGGGTCGGCGTCGGCACCGTGCTCGCCCTGCTGCTGTCGACCTTCGTGCAGATGATCTTCGGCGAGCTCTTCCCGAAGAACCTCGCGATCGCCCGCCCCGAGATGCTCGCGGTGCGCCTCGCGACGTCGACGACGCTGTACCTGCGCCTCTTCGGCTGGCTCATCACCATCTTCGACAAGGCGTCCAACGCCCTGCTCCGCGCCGCCGGCATGGAGCCGGTCCACGACGTCGAGCACGCGGCGACGCCGCGCGACCTCGAGCACATCGTCGCCGACTCCCGCGAGAGCGGGGACCTGCCGGCCGAGCTGTCGGTGCTCCTCGACCGGGTCCTCGACTTCCCCGACGACGACGTCGAGCACGCGATGATCCCGCGGTCCCGCGTCGACGTCGTGCGTCCCGACGACGCGGTCGACACCCTCTGGGGCCTCATGGCCGCCGGTCACTCGCGCTACCCGGTGCTCGACGAGCACGACGAGGTCGTCGGCGTCGTGCACCTCCAGGACGTCCTCGGCGCGGGCCGCGGGGGTGGCGGCACCGCCGCCGACCTCATGCGCGACGCCGTGCGGGTGCCCACGCTCATGCGTCTGCCCGACGCCCTGCGCACGATGGCCCAGGAGCGCGCGCAGCTGCTCTGCGTCCTCGACGAGTACGGCGGCTTCGCCGGGGTCGTCACGGCCGAGGACCTCGCCGAGGAGATCGTCGGCGAGATCGAGGACGAGCACGACCCCGAGCCGCCGACGACGCCGGAGGGCGAGCCCGGCAGCTGGACTGTGCCCGGCGACCTCCACGTCGACGAGGTCGAGCGGCTCGTCGAGCGCGATCTCGCGCAGAGCGAGGCCGAGACCGTCGGCGGTCTGCTCATCGAGGCCCACGGCTCCCTGCCGGAGGTGGGCACGACGGTCGCCGTCGCCCTCCCGCCGGACCCCGTCGCGGCCCTCGAGGACGACGAGCCGGGCCTGGAGCACATCCGGCTCGAGGTGCTCGAGGTCGAGCGGCACGTGCCGTCGGTCGTGCGGGTCAGCCTCGAGCAGGGGCCACCCCCCGAGCCCGATCCCGATCACGACACCGATGACCACGCCAGCCCGACGCAGGAGGACCCCCGATGAGCCCGCTCGTCGTCGTCGCCGTCACCGTCCTGCTCATCGTCCTCAGCGCCTTCTTCGTCGCCGCGGAGTTCGCCCTCCTCGCCGTCAAGCGGCACCGCCTGCAGGACAACGCCGGCTCGAGCCGGTCCGCCCGCGCCGCGCTGCGCAGCTTCGACGAGCTCACCGTGCTCCTCGCCGGCTGCCAGCTCGGCATCACCGCCGCGGCCCTGGGCCTGGGTGCGGTGACCAAGCCCGCGCTCGACTACGCGCTGACGCCGGTCTTCGAGTCGTGGGGCCTGCCGGCCTGGCTGGCCGGCACCCTCGGCTTCGTCCTCGCCCTGCTCGTCGTCACCTTCCTCCACCTCGTCATCGGCGAGATGGCGCCGAAGTCGTGGGCGATCGCGCACCCCGAGACCGCGGCCACCGCGCTCGCGCTGCCGATGCGCGGCTTCATGTTCGTCACCCGTCCGCTGCTCGTCGCCCTCAACGAGGCGGCCAACTGGTGCCTGCGCCGGGTCGGCGTCGAGCCGCAGGACAGCCCCCACAGCGGCCAGAGCGCGGCCGACCTGCGTCAGCTCGTCGAGCACTCCGCGGGCGCCGGCACCCTCGACGAGGACCGCTCGCGCCAGCTGACCTCGGCGCTCGAGCTCGAGACGCTCACCGTCGGCGACCTCGTGCGCGAGGGCGCCCGGGCGACGGCCGTGACGACCGAGCAGGACGTCGCCGCCGTGCGCGCCGCGACCGTGACGTCGGGCCACCTGCGGGTGCTCGTGCGCTCCGGCGGCCGGGTCGTCGGCGTCGTCCACGTTCGCGACACCATGCTCGAGCCGGACGACCGACCGGCAGGCGAGGTCATGCGCCCCGTCCTGCACCTCGACGCGGGCACCGCTCTGCACGAGGCGCTGACGACGATGCGCGACACGCGCTCGCACCTCGCGGTCGTCGAGCGCGACGGCGTGCCGGTCGGGGTCGTCACCCTCACCGACATCGTCCAACGCCTCTTCCCCGTCGAGCGCGCCGCCTGACCGCGGCACCGGGCGAAGGGGGCGTCTCGTCCCCTTCGTCCGCAGCGGACCTCGGCCCCGCGCCCGGGTCCGGGACGTCCGCGCCGCTAGCCTCGGGCGCGTGAGCACCCCGTCGCCGCCCGCTCCCCGGATCCCCGGGCTCGAGCACGTGCGCCGGCTGGGGGCCGGCGGCTTCGCCGACGTGCACCTCTACCGCCAGGAGCTGCCGCGCATGCTCGTCGCGGTCAAGGTGCTGCGCACCGCGGCCGGTGACCTGCGCGAGCAGCTCGTCGCCGAGGCCAACACCATGGCCGAGCTCGCCGAGCACCCCTACATCGTCACGGTGCTGCGCGCCGACGTCACCGACGACGGCCGGCCCTACCTCGTCATGGCCTACTACCCGGGCACCTCGCTGGCGGCCCGGGCCCGTCGCTCGCCGCTGTCCGTCGCCGAGACCCTGCGCGCCGGCGTCCAGCTCGCCTCCGCCGTGGAGACCGCGCACCGCGCCGGGGTGCTCCACCGCGACATCAAGCCGGCCAACGTCCTGCTCACCTCCTACGGCACCCCCGTCCTCGCCGACTTCGGCATCGCCGGGCGCACCGCCGAGGTCGACGACGAGGACGACGTCGGCGTCTCCGTCGCGTGGGCGCCGCCCGAGGTGCTGCGCGGGCGCTCGAACGGCTCCGTCGCCGCCGACGTCTACTCGCTGAGCGCGACCCTGTCCTACCTGCTCACCGGGCGCACCCCCTTCGAGGACCCGGGCGGCGACAACTCCGCCGACGCGCTCCTCGTGCGCACCACCCGGGAGCCGCCGCGCCGTACCGGGCGCGAGGACGTGCCCGAGGCGCTCGAGCGCCTCCTCCAGCACGGCATGGCCAAGGACCCCGCCCACCGCCCCGGCTCCGCCCTCGCCCTCGCGCTGGACCTCCAGCGGGTCGAGGCGCAGCTGCGCCTCCCCCGCACGGAGACCGTGGTCCTCGACCACGACGACGACGGGCTGCACACGGTCACCGGCGACGCGACGAGCGTGCGCTCCGTGCTCGCCGACACCCCGGACATGCCGCCGGTCTCGACCCCGCAGGACCCGAGGTCCACCCCCAACGCCTCGACCCCTGGGCCTTCGCCGTCTCCTCGACCCCGCTGGCCGTGGGTCGCGGCCGCCGCGACCGCCGCCGTGCTCCTCGTCGGGGGAGCGGTCGGTGGCGCGGTCCTCCTGCTGCCCGAGGACGAGCAGAGCACCGCCGGCACGACCTCGGCCACCTCCTCGGGCACGGAGGGGTCGAGCACGCAGGGGTCGAGCACGCAGAGCTCGAGCACCGGGGGGCAGACGGACGCAGCGGTCGACCCCTGCCTCGTCGGGACGTGGGAGACCTCGAGCTACGAGGAGACCGTCCCCCTGCTGGGCACGCTCACCGATCTCGAGCGGACGATGACCTTCGGCACCGACGGGCGTCTCACGACGACCTACGACGACGCCCGGCCGAAGGGGGCCGGCGCGGGCTGGGTCTTCGACGGCACGGTCGTCTACGACGTGACGACCTCCGGCAGCACGATGTCCTTCACGCTGGTGCGTGACGGGCTCACCGTCACGGGTCCGTCCGGCGACCTGCCCCCGGGCACCGGCGACGTGCAGTACACGTGCTCGGGCGACACCTTCACCCAGACCGCGACCGGGCTCGACGCGACCTTCACGCGTCGCTGACCGGCGGTCCGCGCAGGTCGCCCGGCGGCACGCAGGCGCACCGCTCGCGCCGTCGCACCTATCCTTGGTCCCCGTGCCCACCCCGTCGACCCCGCCCCAGATCCCCCGCGAGGTGCTCGAGGACGCCGTCGCCCACCTCGCGCCCGTGCTGCCCCTCCTGCGCGAGCTCGGCGAGCGGTTCAGCGCGAAGGGGTACGACCTCGCCCTCGTCGGCGGTCCCGTCCGCGACGCCTTCCTCGGCCGCGAGAGCCTCGACCTGGACCTCACGACGAGCGCCGGCCCCGAGGTCACCGAGGAGATCCTCGCCGCCTGGGGCGACGCGCACTGGGACATGGGGCGTGACTTCGGCACCATCGGCGCCCGCCGAGGAGAGCACGTCGTCGAGGTGACGACCTACCGCGCCGACGAGTACGACGGCACGACCCGCAAGCCCGTCGTCGCCTTCGGCGACACGCTCGAGGGCGACCTCGTGCGGCGCGACTTCACCGTCAACGCGATGGCTCTGCGCCTGCCCGACCTCGAGCTCGTCGACCCGCACGGCGGTCTCGTCGACCTCGCCGCCTACCGGCTGCGCACCCCGTCGGCTCCCGAGGTCTCCTTCTCCGACGACCCGCTGCGGATGATGCGCGCGGCCCGCTTCGTCGCCCAGCTCGGTCTCGTGCCGGTCCCCGAGGTCGTCACGGCGATGGAGCAGGCCGCGACGACCCTGCAGATCGTCTCGGCCGAGCGGGTGCGCGACGAGCTCGTCAAGCTCCTCCTCGCCCCGGACCCCGTCACCGGGCTCCGGCTGCTCGTCGACACCGGGCTCGCCGAGCAGGTGCTGCCCGAGCTGCCCGCCCTGCAGCTCGAGATCGACGAGCATCACCGCCACAAGGACGTCTACGAGCACTCCCTCACCGTCCTCGAGCAGGCGATCGACCTCGAGACCGGCCCGGACGGCGACGTGCCGGCGCCCGACCTCGTCCTGCGCCTGGCCGCGCTGCTCCACGACATCGGCAAGCCGCCGACCCGGCGCTTCGAGACCGGGGGTGGCGTCTCCTTCCACCACCACGACGTCGTCGGCGCCAAGCTCACGGCGAAGCGGATGCGCGCTCTGCGCTTCGACAAGGACACGACGAAGGCGGTGG
Source organism: Janibacter melonis (assembly GCF_020567375.1). GTDB lineage: Bacteria > Actinomycetota > Actinomycetes > Actinomycetales > Dermatophilaceae > Marihabitans > Marihabitans melonis. Next base: position 143,276 of record NZ_JAJBZM010000002.1, read on the forward strand.
CCCGGCTCGTCGAGCTGCACCTGCGCTTCCACGGGTACGGCGACGGCCAGTGGACCGACTCGGCCGTGCGCCGCTACGTCACCGACGCCGGCCCTCTCCTCACCCGGCTGCACCGGCTCACCCGGGCCGACTGCACGACGCGCAACCAGCGCAAGGCCCGCCGCCTCTCGCACGCCTACGACGACCTCGAGGTCCGCATCGAGCGCCTCCTCGAGGCCGAGGAGCTCGGCAAGGTGCGCCCGGAGCTCGACGGCCACGAGATCGGCGAGGTGCTCGGCATCCGCCCGGGACCGGCCCTCGGCCGCGCCTACTCCTACCTGCTCTCCGTGCGCCTCGACGAGGGCCCGATCGGCAAGGAGGCCGCCGCCGACCGGCTGCGGCAGTGGTGGGCCCAGCAGCCCGAGCACGAGGGCTGAGCGACCCGGGGCGAAGGGGGGAGTCCTCCCCATTCCGCAGAGGCTGCGCGCCATCTAGGTTCGACTCCGAGCACCGGCCCCTGGGGTCGGCCGACGCCACAGCCGACGGAGCAGGGGAGAGACGATGAGCGTCCAGCAGGGCATGGACACCGCTCGCATCCGCGAGATCGCCGAACAGCTGCGCAGCCAGCGCGAGAAGATCGAGGGCGTGCGCCAGAGCGGGAGCGCCAGCGCGAAGGTCCTGCGCGACAGCTGGGCCGGCGCCGACCTCTCCGGCTTCACCGAGCGCTGGGACGGGCCGGTCGTCAAGCAGCTCATGGACGCGGCCACCCAGATCGGCGCGGCCGCGGACCTCATGGTCCAGCAGGCCACCGACCAGGATGACACGAGCAGCCTGGGCGGCGGCAGCGGCCCCGGCGCCGGCGGCCCGGGTGGCGGCCCGGGCGGGGGGCCCGGCGGCCAGGGACCCGGGGGCGGCGGCGACGGCTCCCAGCCCGGCGACATGAAGGGCACGTGGTCCCCCTTCGACCGGGACCAGGACTCGCCCTTCATCCGCACGAACAAGGACGAGGACGGCAACCTCCACCACTACGACCCCCTCACCGGCAAGCGCTGGGTCGAGGACGCCGAGGGCCGGTGGACCAACGAGACGGACGGCCGCGGGCACACGTCCTTCACCGAGACCGAGACGACCGACCGGGGCAACGGCTGGGAGAGCGAGCGCGAGTCGACCCGCGGCGAGGGCGGCGGGCGTCGGGAGTACGGCGAGTCCTGGAGCACCGAGCGCGACTTCGACGAGAACGTCGGCTCGCGCGCCAAGGACGTCCTCGACCAGGTGCAGAGCGAGCCCTTCGTCGAGTCGAAGGCCGAGACCGAGGTGAGCGCTGCCGTCCTGCGCGGCGAGGCGGGCGACGAGAGCCTCGGCGCGAGCGGCGAGCTGCTGTCCGCCGAGGCGGGCGCGGACGCCGCGGCCGGCATCGACGCCACCCGGGGCGCGTACGCCGAGGCCAACGCCCACGCCGGTGCCTACCTCGGCAAGGGCGAGGCCCACTTCGCGACCGACAGCGGCACCGCCGGCGAGGTCTCCGCCTACCTCGGCGGCGAGGCCAACGCCGAGGCCCAGGCCCAGATCGGCCCGGGCGGCGCGTCGATCAGCGCCGGCGCCGACGCCTTCGTCGGCGGCAAGGCCGAGGCCGGCATCAGCCAGGACATCGGCGACTACGGCTCGGTCGGGGTCGGCGGGTCCGTCTCGTACGGCATCGGCGCCGAGGCCAACGTCGACGCCGAGGCCTCCTGGGACCGCATCGGCTTCAGCGGCGAGGTCGGGCTGACCCTGGGTCTGGGCGCCTCGCTCGACTTCGACGTCTCGATCTCCCCGAAGGAGATCATCGGCTCGCTCAACCCCTTCGACTGACCCGGTCGCGACCGGCCCCGAGCACCACCTGCCCCGGCACCTGCCAGGGTGGGCACCAGACCACCGCAGCAGCGACGTGAAGGAGCACCTCCGATGCCCACCGTGACCTACCCCAGCGACGTCGTCCCCGGTCCCCCGCGGATCGCCCTGGAGATCCCCGAGGGCTGGGAGCAGGTGTGGACCCCCGAGACCCTCGTCGCGGTCCGCGAGGCCGGGGTGACCGACCACTTCGCGCCCAACGCCGTCGTGCGCTTCTTCCAGCGGGTCGGCACCTTCGGCCCCGACGACATCGAGCGCGAGATGCGCGAGTACGCCGGGCGTCAGCGCGACGGCGAGGTCGGCCCGGTGAAGAGCCAGACCATCAACGGCCGCGAGTGGATCGGCATCGACGTCGCCTTCGTCGACGAGCAGGCGGGCACCATCGCGCAGCTGCACTGGTTCACCGCGCAGCAGCAGAACGACGTCGTCGACGTGCTCCAGGCGACCGCGTCCTTCGCGGCCTCGCGCAAGGAGAGCGACTACCCCGTCCTCGACGCCCTCGTCGACTCGATCCGGGTCAACCCCTGACACCCATCACCCCGAGGGCCCGGACCGGCCACGCGTCGGTCATGATGGCCCCCGACATCACGAGGACCAGGGGAGAGACGAGATGCCGCAGCTGAGCTACCCGAGCGACACCTTCCCGGGGCCGCCGGGGGTGACCCTCGACGTGCCGCAGACGTGGGCGCCGGTGCGCGTCGGCGGCACTCTCATGGCGTGCCGCAAGATCGACAGCGACCACGGCTTCGCGCCGAACGTCGTCGTCCGCGGCTTCCAGCGCACCGCCGACTTCACGATCCGTGCGGCCCTGGCCGAGCTGCGGGCCTTCGTCGCCGAGCGTGGCGAAGGGAGGGTCGACGAGCCCTTCGAGCTCGAGCTGGGGGGCGTGCCCTTCCTCGGGGTCAACGTCTCGTGGACCGACGACGAGATCGGCACCGTCGTGCAGATCCACCTCTTCGCCGGGTCCCGGCGGGGGCGCATCGTCGACATCGTCCAGGCCACGGGCTCGGTCGGCGGCGACGACATGGAGCGCTCCTACGGAGAGGTCCAGGGCATCCTGCAGTCCGTGCGGGTCACGGCGTGAGCCCCTCCGACCTGCCCGGGAGCCGCCTCGTCCTCACCGCCGGGGCGGCGACCGACGTCGGGCGGGTGCGCACGCACAACGAGGACTCCGGGCTGGCCGAGGGCGGGCTCTTCCTCGTCGCCGACGGCATGGGCGGGCACGCGGCGGGCGAGGTGGCCAGCGGCATCGCGGTCGACACGATGCGCGAGCTCGTCGGCCGGCACGACCTCACGGCGGAGGCGGTGGGCGAGCAGATCGGGCTGGCCAACCGCCGCATCCTCGACGAGATGGCGGCCGACCCCGACAAGCAGGGCATGGGCACGACGGTCAGCGGCATCGCTCTCGTCGTCACCGGGGGGACCGACCACTGGGCGGTCTTCAACGTCGGCGACTCCCGTGTCTACCGGCTCATCGACGGCGCGCTCATGGCGATGACCGTCGACCACTCCGAGGTCCGAGAGCTCGTCGACGCCGGTGTCATCACCGCCGAGGAGGCCCGCACCCACCCCAAGCGCAACGTCGTGACCCGCTCGCTCGGCACGACCTACGCGGCCACGCCCGACGTCCGCGTCGTGCCGCCGCACGCCGGCGAGCGCTTCCTCGTGTGCTCCGACGGGCTCACCGGCGAGCTCACCGACGACCAGGTCCGCGACCTCCTCGTGCGCCACGCCGACCCGCAGCGGGCGGCCGAGGCGCTCGTGCGCGCGGCGGTCGAGGCGGGCGGCCGGGACAACGTCACCGTCGTTGTCGTCGATCTGGGCGAAGCCGGGGCAGACTCGTCCCAGACAGTCACCTCGCCCCGGGCGCACGTCGACACGGCGCCCCGGTCGAGCCACGAAGGGAGCTGACATGGAGCTGCGGATCGCGGCCCTGGACGACGTGCCGGGCTGGAGCGTCCTGCGTCGCCCTGAGGTGAGCCTGCTCCTGCGCGGGGCCGACGAGGTCACCGCACGGGTCGCGGCCGCTCTCGACGAGCGCCGCGGCGAGGACGTCGTCGACGTCGTCGTCGACACGCTCACCGCTGACGGCTTCCGCTCCACCCCCGACTTCGCCCTCGCCACCCCCGACGGGCGTCTCGTCGCCCGGGGTGCCGGCGAGGTGCGGCTCGGCGACGACCGGTCGGTCGTCGCCGGCCCCCGCATGCCGTGGCGCGACGAGGACGCCCCCGACGGGGTCGGCGAGGTCACGCTCGCCGTCGTCGGCGTCGAGGCCGCCCCGGCGCTCGAGGCGTCGGGTGCTGACGCGCCGGCGGTCGAGGAGAGCCCTGCTCCCGCGGAGCCCGCTGCCGTCGAGCAGGACGGGCCCGCAGGGTCCCCGGTCGCCGACCAGCTCGCCCCCGTGCCCGGCGCGACCGACGACGGCGCAGACGAGGACAGCGTGCTCGTGCAGGCCCCGGACGAGCCGGTCGCCGACCAGCTCGCGCAGGAGCAGCCCGTCGCCGATGACCAGCCCGTCGAGCCCGTCGCCGGTGACGAGCTCGTCGAGCCCGTCGCCGGTGACGAGCTCGTCGAGCAGGTCGAGCAGGACCATCAGGACCGGCCGGCTCCCGACGGTCCCGTCGAGGAGCCCGCTGACCCCTCGACCGAGGAGCCCTCCGGTCCGCCGGCCGACGTCCCGGCCGCCGCCCCGGAGACCGAGTCGGCCGCCGCACCCCCGCCCCCGCCGTCCGGCTGGGCCATGCCGTCGGTCTTCGGCGCTGCGAGCCCGCCGCCGCCCGCCCCGCCGTCGCCGGTGCCCCCGCAGGACGGCGACGTCGCCCGACCCACCCTCACCGTCGTCCCCGAGCCGGAGCCCGAGCCCGTCTCCGAGCAGCCGGCCGTCACCGAGCCCGCGCACGAGCCGCGACCGCAGACCGGGGACCAGCAGCAGGACGCGGCCCTGGCCGCCGGGTCCGCCCCGACCGACGAGGAGGAGGACGAGCTGCCCTCCTTCGACTTCCTCTTCGGCGCGACGAGCCACCACCGCAGCTCGCTCGTCGCCCGGGCCGAGGAGGAGGACCAGATCGACTCCGGTCCGGTCGCCGCGGCCGGTGGCTACCAGGCCCCCGAGGACGCCGCCCACGCGACGCTCGCGCCCCCGGAGGAGGAGCACGACGAGCCCGATCCCGTCGTCGAGACGCCCGCCGAGCCGGCGCCGCCGGCACCTCCCGCGCCGGTCGGTAGCCCCTTCGACCCGCCGCCGGCCACCCCCGAGGGCACGCCGCCCCCGCCGCCTCCTGCCGGTGAGGACGGCCTGATCTCCGCGGTCCCGTGGGGAGCAGGTGCCGCGCCCGCCGCACCCCAGCCCACCGCACCCGAGCCCACCACGCCGGAGCCGGCCGGGCAGGAGCCGCCCGCGCCCGAGCCGGTGGATCCCGAGCCGTCGGCGCCCGCCGAGCACGAGGCCCCCGCGGCCCAGGCACCCGAGCCGGTCGCCCCGGGAGCGGTCCCGCCGCCCCCGGTCGCCCCCTTCGGCATCGGTCTGCCCAGTGCCATGCCGAGCTTCGGCACCCCCACCGAGTCCGGGCCGCGCCCGCTCGAGCCGGCCCAGGAGCACGACCCCTACGCCGTGCCCGAGTCGACCGGCCCGATGGTCCTCGCCGTGCGCTGCCCGAGCGGCCACGCGAGCGCCCCCCACGCCGTGAGCTGCCGTGTGTGCGGTGCGGCGCTGCCCTCGCAGCAGCCCGAGCCGACGCCCCGCCCGGCCCTGGGTCTGCTGCGGCTGTCGACCGGCGACGTCGTCACCCTCGACCGCGGGGTGCTCATCGGCCGCGCGCCGAAGTCGGCGCCCGAGCTGCCCGCCGCGCAGGCACCGCACCTCGTGCGGGTGCCGAGCCCGGACAACGAGATCTCGCGCAACCACGTCGAGGTCATCCTCGACGGCTGGCACGTGCTCGTGCGCGACCTCGGCTCGACGAACGGCACGACCATCACGCTGCCGCAGGACCACCCCGTGCGGCTGCGCCCCGGCGACCAGCAGAGCATCGAGCCCGGCACGACGATCACCCTCGCCGACCAGGTGAGCGCGGTCTTCGAGGTGACCGGGTGATGCGTCGGTGAGTCAGGCCGTCCCCCCCGTCCTCGACGGGCTGGACTACATCCAGCCGCTGGGCTCCGGCGGCTATGCCGACGTGTACCTGTACGAGCAGCAGATGCCGCGGATGAAGGTCGCGGTCAAGGTGCTCAAGAGCGAGGGCCTCACGGTCGGCATCAAGCAGCAGTTCATCGACGAGGCCAACACGATGGCCCAGCTCGCCGACCACCCCTACATCGTCCAGGTCTTCCGGGCCGGCACGAGCGAGGACGGCCGGCCCTTCCTCGTCATGAAGTACTACCCGCCGCCGAACCTCGCGCAGCGGGCCCGTCGAGAGCGCTTCTCCGTCGAGGAGGTGCTGCGCACCGGCATCCAGCTCGCCTCGGCCGTCGAGACCGCCCACCGCGCCGGCGTCATCCACCGCGACATCAAGCCGGCGAACGTCCTCGTCAGCCAGTACGGCTCGCCGGGCCTGACCGACTTCGGCATCGCCGGCATCGGCGGGGCTCTCGAGGACCTCGACGACGACATCGGCGTCTCCGTGCCGTGGGCGCCCCCCGAGGTGCTCTACGGGCAGAGCAACGGCGACGCGCGCGCCGACGTCTACGCGCTCGCGGCCACCCTGTGGCAGCTGCTCGTCGGGCGGTCCCCCTTCGAGGTGCCGGGCGGCGACAACTCCGCGTACGCCCTCATGCCCCGCATCCGGTCCAACCCGCCGCCCGAGACCGAGCGGGCCGACGTCCCGGCCTCGCTCGAGCGGCTCCTCGCCCAGGCGATGAGCAAGAACCCCCTCGCGCGGCCCGCGACGGCCCTCGAGCTGGCCCGCTCGCTGCAGCACATCGAGCAGCAGGAGCGCTTCTCGCGCACCGCGATCGTCGTCCTCGACGAGGAGGGCCACACGGCGAGCCGACCGGCCGCCCAGGCACCCGACCCGACCCGGCTGCGGCACGCCACCCCCGCTCCGGGCTCCGGGCGCACCCTGCCGCCCCCGCCCCTCGGCCAGCCCGTCATCGGCGGCGAGCTGAGCGGCGGCCGGGGGATCCCCGGCAGCCCGGCCGTCTCCTTCACCACGGGTGCCCAGGGCCCCGCCTCGAGCACCGTCACCGGGCCCCAGCCCGGGTACCAGTCGGGTCCGAGCGGTGCCCGTCCGGACCACGCGTCCGGTCCGTCCCCCTTCGCGCCGGTCGCCTCCGGACCGCGCCCTGCGACGACCGGTGGGTCCGGACCGGGGCAGACCTCCGGTCGGCACGGCAGCGGCGGGCCCGACCGTCGTCTCCTCGTGCCGGCGATCGCCGCCGGTGCCCTCGCCCTGCTGCTCCTCGTCGGGGGCGGCATCTACCTCTCGAGTCGTGGCGGCGACGAGCCCGGGCCCGGGACGACCGAGGCCGGGGGCGAGCTCGCGGGCACGCCCGTCATCGCGTCGATCGCCAACGGCGAGGGCGACAAGGTGACGATCGACATGACGATGGACGGCGCTCAGGAGGGCGACACCTTCCAGGTCAAGGCCGTGCAGACCGAGTCGCAGGACCCCCAGCCCTCGGAGTTCGAGTCCTCCGTCGAGGTGAGCGCCCCGAGCACCGAGGTGGGCAAGGCGACCTTCCCGACGAACGCGTCACCGGGCACCCGGGTCTGCGCGATCGCGCGCGTCGCCCGTGGCGAGCAGACGACGCAGTGGAGCGCGCCCGAGTGCGTGGACGTGGAGTGACGTGACCACCCCGCCCCCCGCGCCGCCGAGCCGTGGCCGCGTCCGTCGCGACGACCAGCCGGCCCCCGCCCCATCTGCCGAGCCCGAGGCCCCGCGCCGCGGGCTCACCGTCGGTCTGCTCCCCTTCGTGCTCGGCGTGCTCGGGCTCGTCCTCGTCAGCCTCGTCGTGCTCCTCGTCTACCTCTCCGGGCGCGACGAGCCCGAGCCCGCGGCGACGTACACCTCGGCCGCGACGGACGTCGACGCGATCACCGGTGCCCCGACGGTGACCCTCACCCCCGCCTCGTCGGGGCACGTGATGACCGTCGAGATCGCGTACGACGGTGCGGCAGAAGACGACCGGTACCGGGTGGTCGTCATGAGCGGCGCGCCGCAGGGCGACCCCGACGCGACGGAGTTCGACCTCTCCCGAGGCGTTACCCTCGCGCCAGGGGTGTCCCAGTACCGGGTGAGCATCGCGTCCGGTGTGCGGCTGTGCGCTCAGGCACGCGTCGTGCGGGGAGCCGCCGAGTCCGCGTGGTCGTCGACGAAGTGCGAGGTGCAGAGGTGAGCGAGCAGGGGCAGCCGGCAGGCGGCGTGAGCGTCGACTTCTGCGGCGAGATCTACCCGGCCGACCCGACGCGGCCGTTGACCATCGGGCGCGAGGGCGACGTCGAGATCGACGACAACCCCTTCTTGCACCGCTCCTTCCTCCAGATCACCCACGAGGGCGGCTTCTGGTGGCTCACCAACGTCGGCTCGACGCTCACGGCGACGGTGGCCGACAAGAAGGGCCTGCTCCAGGCCTGGCTGAGCCCCGGCGCGCGGATCCCGCTCGCCTTCGAGCGCGTCACGGTGTGGTTCACCGCGGGCCCCACGACCTACGACTTCGACGTCGTCGCCGACACCCCGTCCTTCCAGATGGTCGACAACGAGGCCCTCGAGCCCGACGCGACCGGCGAGACGACGGTCGGGCGGGTGTCCTTCACCCCGGACCAGAAGCTCCTCGTCATCGCGCTGTGCGAGGACTTCCTGCGCCGGGACACCGCGGGCACCGGCTCGATCCCCAGCTCGGCCGACGCCGCCCGACGCCTCGGGTGGACCGTGACGAAGTTCAACCGCAAGCTCGACAACGTCTGCTCGAAGCTCGCCGACGCCGGCACCCGGGGGCTGCACGGCGGACCGGGCAAGCTCGCGAGCAACCGCAAGACGCGGCTCGTCGAGCACGCGCTGTCGACGCGTCTGGTGACCGTCCAGGACCTCGCGCTGCTCGACCACCCGACCGAGTGACCTGACCATGCCGCGCACGCGCCGTCGTGGGCTCGCCGTCGTCTCGGGGACCCTCTTCACCCTCGCCGTGGGGGTGAGCGCCGTCTTCGCCGCGCGCAGCACCGGCGAGCCCGTGCACGAGATCGCGCTCGGCGACGGCGGCGTGTGGGTCACCTCGGGCGAGAGCGGCATGTGGGGGCGGGTCGACCGAGGCGCGAACCAGCTCGGCACCGTCGTGCCGGGCGGCGCCTCGCAGGAGACGTCCTCGACCCGGCGCGCCGACGTGCTCCAGGACGGCCGGCTCGTCGTCGGGGTGAGCGCCGACGGAGCGCTCGTGCCTCTCGACGCGGCGACGGGCCAGGCAGGAGAGGGTCGCGGCCAGCTCCCGAAGGCCACCTACAGCAGCGGCGACCGCCTCTACCGCCCGCCGCTCGTCGACCTGCGCGGCCGGACGATCGCGATGGTCGAGCCCGGTACCGGTCGGGTCTGGGCGCAGCGCCTCGACGCCGACGGCGTCGGTGACCTCTCCGCGATGACGACCTCGTCGCCCCCGCTCGCCACCGTCGACCAGGGCGACGCCGCCGTCGCGGTCGACGTCGACGGCAACGTCAAGGTCGTCTCGGCGACCACCGGGACGGTGCTCGACATCCCGGCCGAGGGCGACGGCTTCGGCGAGCCGGAGCGGGAGACTCTCGAGCTCGGCGGCAACGGCGTCGACATCACCGCCGTCGGCGACCGGTGGGTCGTCCTCGACCCGACGAACGGCCGGGTGTGGGTCGAGGGGCAGGACGACCCGCAGCACGTCGACGGAGCGCCGAGCGGCGGTGACGGCCCGCCGCTCTACGCCGCGCTCCAGGTGCCGGGGGTCGAGGCCGACTCCGTCGCGGTGACGACCGACCTCAAGACGGTCCTCGTCGGCACCCAGGGCTCGGGCACGAGCCGTCGCGGCATCGACTTCGGCGAGAGCACCCAGGCGGTGTCGATCCGCAGCCACTTCGTCGCCCGCCCGGTCGTCAACGGCCCGTGCCTGCTCGGCGTGCGCTCGCAGGGCACCCGGGTGCGCTACCAGGTGGTCTGCAGCGACGAGACCCTCCCCGCCACCGAGGTCGTGCTCCCGGGCAACCTCGCCCGCTCCACCCCGGTCGTCCTGCGGCTCAACCGCGGGCAGGTCCTCGTCAACGACCTCGACACGGGGCGCGTCCTCGACCTCTCGCTCGACCGCGAGCTGCGCATCGACACCTGGCCCACGGCCGATCAGCTGACCACCCTCAAGAGCAGGAGTTCGTGACCATGAGCGTGACCCAGGAGCAGGCCGGCTGGTTCGCCCAGACCTTCGCGCAGATGGTCGGCAACGTCGACCGGGCCGTGCTCGGCAAGCAGCACGTCGTGCGGCTCGCGCTCACCTGCCTGCTCTCCGAGGGCCACCTGCTCCTCGAGGACTACCCGGGCACGGGCAAGACCCAGCTCGCCCGCGCCATCGCGGCCACCGTCCAGGGCAGCAACAGCCGGATCCAGTTCACCCCCGACCTGCTGCCGAGCGACGTCACCGGCGTGACGATCTACGACCAGAGCACGAAGCGCTTCGACTTCCACAAGGGCCCGGTCTTCGCGACGATCGTCCTCGCCGACGAGATCAACCGCGCCTCGCCGAAGACGCAGTCCGCCCTGCTGGAGGTCATGGAGGAGGGCCGGGTCACGGCCGACGGCACGACCCACGAGGTCGGCCGCCCCTTCATGGTCATCGCGACGCAGAACCCCATCGAGCAGGCCGGCACCTACCGCCTGCCCGAGGCCCAGCTCGACCGCTTCCTCATGAAGACGTCGTTGGGCTACCCCGACCACGAGGCCACCGTGGCGGTCCTGGCCGACGCGGCCCGCCGCGACCGCACCGCCGGTCTGCGCCCGGTCCTCGCCGCGCAGGTCGTCTCCGACATGGCCGGGCTGGCCGACCAGGTGCACGTCGACGCGGCGATCCTCGCCTACGTCGCGCGCATCGCCGAGGAGACCCGGCGTCACCGCAACGTGCGGCTCGGGCTGTCGGTGCGCGGGTGCCTGGCCTTCGTGCGCTGCGCGAAGACCTGGGCGGTCAGCCAGGGCCGCACCCACGTCGTCCCGGACGACATCAAGATCATCGCGGAGCCGATCATGGCCCACCGCCTCCTGCTCACCTCCGAGGCGGAGTTCGCCGGCGTCCAGGTCGGCGACGTCGTCGGCCAGGTCCTCGGCGAGGTCGCCCCGCCGACCGAGCGGAGCCGCTGAGCCGATGACGACGCCCCCGTCCGGTCCGAGCCAGCGCGGCTCCGAGCCGTCGCGCGGCCGCGGTCGGGTGCGCCCGCAGCCCGTCGAGGAGGACGCGCCCACCCTTCGCCCGGGGCAGCTCGACCGGTCGGGCGGGCCGGGCCAGGTCCCGCCCGCCCCCGCCCCGGCCCGTCCTGAGCAGCGTGCCGCCCCGACGCCGATGGAGGTGCGTCAGGAGCGGATGGCGGAGGGTCAGCGGCTGCGCGCGACCGGCCAGCGCCGCACGGTCACCCTCCCGGTGCCCGTCCAGGCGGTCCGGAGCACGAAGGGGGGCGCGGCCGCCGCCCTGCGCGCCTCGGCCCGCGGGGGCGAGCGGGTCCGCACGACGTGGTTCGGCGGGCTGCTGTCGTGGGTCTCGCCGCTCGGCTGGTCCGTCCTCGCCCTCGGGACGGCGGAGGTCGTCGTCGGCCTCCTCCTCGCGTGGGTCGAGGTCGTCACCCTCGGGGTCGCCCTGCTCGTCGCCTGCGCCCTGTGCTTCGCGCTCGCCGTCGGGCGCACCCACCCCCGCGTCGAGCTCACCGCCCGTCCCTCACGGGTGCGGGTCGGGGAGCGCGCGGCGGCCGAGGTCGTCCTGCACAACCCCGGGCACCGTCGGATCTTGCCCTCGCGCGTCGAGATCGCCGTCGGCGAGGACGTGCGCACCATCGACCTGCCCGCGCTGCGCCGCGGCGAGCAGGTCCGCCACGAGCTGCCGGTGCCCACCGACCGGCGCGGGGTCGTCGAGGTCGGTCCCGTGCGCACCGTCCAGGAGGACCCGCTGCGCCTCACCAACCGCACCCGCGTCTTCGGCGAGGTCAAGCAGCTCTTCGTCCACCCGAGCACCCGACCGCTGGAGTCGGGCGCCCACGGCCTGCTGCGCGACCTCGAGGGCGAGGTCACCCCCGAGCTGTCGATGGCCGACATCAACTTCCACGCGCTGCGCGAGTACGAGCCCGGCGACGACCGGCGCTACGTCCACTGGCGCAGCTCGGCCAAGCACGACCGGCTCCTCGTGCGGCAGTTCCAGGAGACGCGTCGCGCGCACCTCACCGTCATCGTCGACGTCGACCCCTCCGGGTATCGCGCCGAGGAGGACGTCGAGGCAGCGATGGACATCGCCGCCTCGCTCGTCGTCCAGTCCATCCGCGACGAGCAGGAGGCGACCGTCGTCGCCGGCGACCGGGTCGCCTCGCGGACGACGATCCCGCTCACCCTCGACACCATCGCCCAGGCCGGCGTCGGCCGCGCCGACCTGCTGAGCTCGGCGCGCCGTGCGGCCGCCCTGGCCCCCGACAGCTCGGTCGTCGTCCTCGTCACCGGACCGCGGCGCGCCTTCCTCGAGCTGCAGCAGGTGCTCTTCCAGTTCGACGTCGAGGTGCACCACGTCGCCCTCCTCGTCGACGGCGGGGCGAGCGCCTCCCTTCGCCGGCAGCGCGGCATGACGATCGCCACCGTCGGCGGTCTGGACGAGCTGCACCACGTCCTGTCCGGGCTGAGCACCGCATGAGCGTCGTCGGCGCCCCTCGCGAGGGGATGATCAAGCCCCAGCTCACCGGCGGGCAGCGGGTCCGGGCGACGCTCGGGCGGATGCGCCCCGGCCCGGAGCACCTCGTCGACGCGGGCTTCGCCGTGCTCGTCGTCGCGCTCGTCCTCGTCGGGCTGCGCACCTCGGTCTTCGGCACCCACTCGCTCCTCGCCGGGGTCGTCGGCATGCTGCTCGGGCTCGTCCTCGGGCACGTCCAGGCCACCTACCGGTGGCCGCTCGTCGCCATCAGCGCCCTCACCGTCGTGCTCTACCTGCTCGTCGGGGCTCTCGTCGTCGTCCGCGACGACCTGCGCTTCGGCGTGCTGCCGACCCTGCGCACCTTCACCGACCTCGCCGGCGCGCCGATCCACGGGTGGAAGCGCTGGCTGACCCTCGTGCCACCGGTCGACGCCGGCGGCCAGATGCTCGCCCTCGTCTTCTTCGTCGCCGTCGTGGGGACCCTCGTCGTCTACGCGACCGCCCGCCGTCACCGCTCGGCGCTCCTCGTCGCCGCCCCGGTCCTCGTGCTCCTGTGCGTCGTGCTGCTCATGGGCACGCAGGCGCCGGCGTCCCCGCTCGTCCACGGGGTCGCCCTGCCCGTCGCCCTCCTCGCGTGGTTCGCCCTCCGGGCCCGGCGCGGCCAGGAGCGGCGCGGGCGGCCCGCCCTCTCCCGGCTCGCCCTCGGGGGCGGGATCCTCGCGATCGCCGCCCTCGTCGCCGGTCTGCTCGGCCCGCTGCTCGGGGATGCCGACCCGTCGGAGCGCTCGACGCTGCGCGCCGAGGTCTCACCGGTGCACGACCTCAGCTATCTCACGAGCCCGCTCGGCGAGTTCCGCAGCTACACCGAGCAGTCGCCCACCCGGTTGTGGGACACCGAGCTCTTCCGCGTCGGCGGGGTGCCCGTCGGCGCACCGCTGCGCCTGGCGACGCTCGACTCGTGGGACGGCACGACGTGGGGGGTCACCGGGCTCGACGAGGCCGGGGGCGACCCGCGTCGGGCCTTCCAGCTCTTCGGCCAGCGGGTCGGCGTCTCCGACAGCGCCGGCCGGACCCCGAGCGAGATCACCGTCGAGGTGCCCGAGGAAGGCTACGACGGCCCGTGGGTGCCGACGACCGGCAGCGTCCAGGGCATCACGCTCGACGAGCCGACCGCCGAGCGCGTCGACGGCAAGGCCTGGCTCAACCTCTCGACCGACGCGGTCCTCGTGCCCTCGGGCCTGCAGGCCGGCGACCGCTACACGCTGCGCACCGTGCTCACCGAGTCGCTCGGCGAGGAGCTGCCGCAGAGCCTGCCCGTGGCGCGGGGCTCGCTGCCGATGGGGGCGAGCACCGACTTCGTCGAGCCCCGCCTGCGCGCGTGGGCGGCGGACGAGAGCGACCCGTGGCGACGCTTCGTCGCCGTGGCGACCGCGATGCGCGAGGAGGGCACGTACACCGACGGCCTGCCCGCGATCTCCGCCGAGGGCTCGACCTCGGCCGCCTACCGTCAGCGGGCGGCCGAGGCGCTGCTCGTCCACGGCCCCGGCCACGGCACCGCCCGCCTCACCGACTTCCTCGGGCACGACCCGCTCGCCGGCGACGACGAGCAGTACGCCGCGGCGCTCGCCCTCATGGGCAATCGGCTGGGCATCCCGACCCGCGTCGTCCTCGGCGCCGTGGCCACCCAGGACGGCGTCGTGCGCGGGCGCGACGTCCACGCGTGGGTCGAGGTGCAGCGCGCCGACCGGTCCTGGTACCCCGTCATGCCGCAGACCTTCATGCCCGACCGCGAGACCGCGCCGCCGGAGCAGATGAAGGCCTGGGACGCGCCGGCGTCCGAGCCGCTCCCGCCGCCGCCCCCGCCCCCCGTCGTCCAGAGCGACCCCACGGACTGGTCCTCGCCGCGCACCTGGCCGCTGTGGGCCAAGGCCCTGGCCGTCCTCGTCGTCCTGCCCCTGCTCCTCCTCGCGATCGCCCCCCTCGTCGGGGGCGTGCGCCGCGTCCTGCGCTCGCGCACCGGCGACCCCGACCAGCGCGTCGGCCGGGCCTGGGCCGATCTCGTCGACGAGGCCCGCTCGATGGGTCTCGACGTCCCCCTCCGCGCGACGCGTCCCGAGCAGGCGATGGCCCTCGGCCCGCAGGTCGACGCGATGCCCGTCGCGGTGGCCGCCGACGCCCTCGTCTTCGGGGAGCGACCGGCCGACCCCGCCGCCGTCGGGTCCTGGCTGCGCGACCTGCGCGCCGTGCGCCGTCGGGCCCGTCGCTCGGCCGGTCTCCCGGCCGCCCTCGTCGCCCGCACCGACCCCCGGCGCGTCGTCACCCACGACGTGCCCGCTGACCACGCCCCGCGCCGATCCCGTCGGAAGGCTGACCGGACATGAAGCTCATGCTCACCCTGCGAGGGTCGAACGACAAGGACGTCGACCTCGTCGCCACCGTCGACGGCCGCACGACCGTCGGTGACCTCGCCGAGCACCTCGTCCTGTCCGACCCGGACCGGCAGTCCGGCGGTGACTACTACGCGCGCTCCGACCTCGGCACGCACACCCTCGCCCTCGTCGACGAGAACTACCGCGCGGTCGACCCCGGCACGACGGTCGCCGAGTCCGGTCTGCGCAGCGGCGTCCACGTCGCCGTCACCCGTCGCTCCAGCGGGTACGAGGACAAGGCCGCGCCGCTGGCGACCGCCGTCGTCGTCGGCGGCCCGGACGAAGGGAGGGAGTTCCCTCTCCAGCGCGGCACCTCCCACGTCGGTCGCGGGCGCGACTGCGAGATCCAGGTCAACGACGGGTCGGTGAGCCGGCGGCACGCGAAGCTCCTCGTCGCCGACGTCGTCGAGGTCACCGACCTCGGCTCGAGCAACGGCGTCGTCGTCGACGACGAGCGGATCGACCGCGCGATCCTGCGCGAGGGCGAGGCCTTCACCGTCGGCGACACGACGATCGAGATCCGCCAGGCGCGCGCCGCCGCGGGCGTGACGATGGGTGACAGCGGCACCGTCGCCTTCTCCCGCAGCCCGCGGATCGCGCCGGTCTACCAGGGCCTCGTCTTCGAGGTCCCCGACCTGCCCGAGCGCGGCAAGCCCCAGCGCATGCCGCTGGCGATGATGCTCGTCCCGCTCTTCATGGGTGCGACGCTCTTCGCGGTCACCCGCAGCCCGTACACGATCATGTTCATGCTCATGATGCCGGCGATGATGATGGCCAACGCCTACGAGTCGCGGCGCCGCGTCCGCCTCGACTTCGAGGACGCGATGAACGACTTCCGCGAGGACATCGGCTACCTCGTCGAGGACATCGAGGCCGAGCTCGACCGCGAGCACGACATGCGCAGGCTCGAGCACCCCGCCGTCGCCGAGACCGGTGAGGCCGTGCGCCGGCACCACCCGCTCATGTGGACCCGGCGCCCCGGTGAGCCCGGGTACCTCGAGTACCGCCTCGGTCTCGGCGTGCGTCCCAGCCGCTCCGAGATCAAGTTGCCGAAGATGGGTCGGACCCGCGCGGAGGCCTGGCTCGAGGTCTCGCAGACGATGCAGGGCCTGGGCCACGTCGCCGACGTGCCCGTCACCGCCCACCCGCTCATCGACGGTGCCATCGGCATCTCCGGCCCCCGTGACGAGGCGCTGGCGATGGCCCGCTCGCTCGTCGTGCAGACCGCGGCGCTGCACTCGCCGGCCGAGGTCGTCCTGTGCGCCCTCGCCTCGACGAAGTCCGCCCGCGACTGGGACTGGGTGAAGTGGCTGCCCCACACCGCGTCGCCGCAGAGCCCGATCGACGCGCAGCACACGGCGAGCTCGGGCCCGGGCTGCTCGGCGCTCATGGAGCAGCTCGAGGGCTATGCGAGCCGCACGATCGAGAAGGGCAAGCCGACGGGGGTCAACGTCGTCGTCCTCGTCGAGAACGACGCTCCCGTCGACCGGGCCCGCCTCGTCCAGCTCGCCGAGCGCGGCTGGCGCTCCGGGGTCGTCGTCGTGTGGGTCGCGCCCGTCACCGAGCAGCTGCCGGCGGCGTGCCGCACCTTCGTCGAGGTCGAGACCGGCGGTCGGGCCCGCGTCGGCTACGTCGCGCCCGCCGAGGTCGCCCAGGACGTCACCGCCGACGTGCTCTCCTACGAGCAGGCCGTCGTCGCCGCCCGCCGGCTGGCCCCCGTCACCGACTCCGGCGCGCTGTCCGAGGACGACTCGGACATCCCGCGCTCGGTCTCCTTCCTCGCCCTCGTCGGCACCGAGCTCGCGAGCTCGCAGATGGCCGTCATCGAGCGGTGGAACGAGAACCGCTCGATCCTCACCGGCCGGCACGCCCCAGCCACCCCGAGCCGCAAGCCGGGCTCCCTTCGCGCCGTCCTCGGCCAGAGCGCGCTCGGGACGTACAGCGTCGACCTGCGCACCGACGGGCCCCACGCCCTCGTCGGCGGCACGACCGGTGCCGGCAAGTCTGAGCTGCTCCAGGCCTGGATCCTCGGCATGGCCACCGCCCACAGCCCGCAGCGGGTGACCTTCCTGCTCGTCGACTACAAGGGCGGGTCGGCCTTCCGCGACTGCGTCAACCTGCCGCACACCGTCGGCATGGTCACCGACCTCTCGCCGCACCTCGTGCGGCGCGCGCTCGAGAGCCTGTCGGCCGAGCTGCACTACCGCGAGCACCTGCTCGCGCGCTTCAAGGCCAAGGATCTCGTCGAGCTCGAGCGGCGCGGCGAGGTCGAGGCCCCGCCGAGCCTCATCATCGTCGTCGACGAGTTCGCGGCCCTCGTCCAGGAGGTCCCGGACTTCGTCGACGGCGTCGTCAACATCGCCCAGCGCGGCCGCTCCCTCGGCATCCACCTCATCCTCGCCACCCAGCGCCCCGCGGGCGTCATCCGCGACAACCTGCGCGCGAACACCAACCTGCGCATGGCGCTGCGCATGGCCGACACCGACGACTCGACCGACGTCCTCGGCACGCCCGAGGCGGCGTACTTCGACCCGGGCCTGCCCGGTCGCGCGATGGCGAAGTCCGGCCCGGGGCGGCTCGTCCCCTTCCAGACCGGGTACGCCGGCGGGTGGACGAGCGACACCCCGCCGCCGCCGGACATGCTCGTCGAGACGCTGAGCTTCGGCGCCCCCGTGCGCTGGGAGCTGCCCGCGACGCCGAAGACGCAGGAGGACGACGAGCTCGGCCCCAACGACATCCAGCGCGTCGTCGAGGTCGTCGAGGCGGCCCGGGTCGAGGCCGAGATCCCGGTGCCCCGCAAGCCCTGGCTGCCCGAGCTCGAGCCCGTGTACGACCTCGCGAAGCTGCCGACCGACCGGCGCGACGACGAGCTCGTCATCGGCATCTCCGACAACCCCGCGCTGCAGTCGCAGCCGACGATCTCCTTCCGCCCCGACGCCGAGGGCAACCTCGCCGTCTACGGCGCGTCCGGGTCGGGCAAGAGCGCCTTCCTGCGCACCATCGCCATCGCCGCCGGCTTCACGGTGCGCGGCGGGCCGTGCCACGTCTACGGGCTCGACTTCGGCAACCGCGGGCTGTCGATGCTCGAGACGCTGCCGCACGTCGGCAGCATCATCTCGGGTCAGGACGAGGAGCGCGTCAAGCGCCTCATCAACCACCTGCGCGAGGTCATCGAGGAGCGCGCCGTGCGCTACAGCAAGGCGAACGCCTCGACGATCACCGCCTACCGCCAGCTCACCGGCCGGCACGACGAGCCGCGGATCTTCGTCCTCGTCGACGGTCTGACCTCCTTCCGCAGCGCCTACGAGTCGACCGGTGCGCTCATGAAGTGGCTCGACGCCTTCACCTCGCTGCTCGGCGACGGCCGGCCGGTCGGCGTGCACTTCGTGCTCTCCGTCGACGCGCGCAACGGCCTGCCCGTCTCGATGGGGTCCTCGGTGCAGTCGCGCTTCGTGCTGCGGATGGCGACGGAGGACGACTACTCCTTCCTCGGCGTCCCCGCCGACGTCCTCACCGCCGAGTCCGCTCCGGGGCGCGGCATCTTCAAGAAGCGCGAGGTCCAGGTGGCCGTCCTCGGCGGCACGCAGGACGCCTCGGAGCAGTCGCGGATGGTGCAGGGCTTCGCCGACGCGATGCGCAAGAGCGGCACGGCACCGGCGCCGGAGATCGAGTCGCTGCCGGAGGTCGTGCACGCGGCCGACCTGCCCCGGGTCGTCGACGGCCTGCCCGTCCTCGGCATGGACTCCGAGCAGCTCGCGCCGTGCACCTTCGAGCCGCGCGGCGGCTTCGTCGTCACCGGTCCTCCCGGCAGCGGTCGCACGACGACGCTCGTGCAGCTGCTGCGCTCGATCTGCGCTGCGGACCCGAGCACGGAGATCTACGTCGTCAGCCTGCGGCGCAACAGCGAGCTGCTCCACCTGCCCGAGGTCACCGGCACGGCGACGAAGGAGGAGGAGATCACCGCGCTGTCGGCGACCCTCAAGGAGAAGGCGCTCGCCGAGGGCGGGCCCCACGTCGTGCTCGTCCTCGAGAAGCTCGACGACCTCGCCCAGATGCCGTACCAGAACCCCCTCCAGGAGTGCGTCAAGCCGCTCGTCGACAATGACCACTTCGTCATCGCCGAGGCCGACCCGTCGGCCATGACGACGAGCATGGGTCTGCAGGGCCTGGTCAAGGGGTCGCGCTCGGGCATCGCGCTCGTCCCGGACGGGTCGGAGAGCTCGATGATCTTCAAGACGACTTTCCCGCCGCTGCAGCGCGTCTTCATGCCCGAGGGCCGCGGTGTCCTCGTGCGCCGCGGGCGTGCGCAGATCGTCCAGGTCGCGCTGCCGCAGCGCTGAGCAGACGCCCGGGACAGGGGGAGTGCTCCCCATGGTCCGGGCGCCTACCTCTTAGTAGGTTCGTCGCACACGGACCGCAGGGGCGAGAGCACGGCCGGTCCGGTGCACGAAAGCACATTTCTCGAGCAGGAGGATTCGACATGGCTTGGCTGGGTATGAACCTGGAGACGGTCTCGGGTGAGATCCCGAAGTGGAGCAGCCTCTCTGAGGAGGTGGGCTCGATCATCAACAACACGAACACGCAGGTGCAGGCGGCGAACGAGGCGTGGAACGGCACGGACTCGGATCAGTTCGTGGGTGACTGGAATGACAAGTACCGCCCGGCGCTGGAGCAGATCAAGCAGATGATCGATCAGCTGGTGGATCAGCTGACGCAGGACGTGAACCAGCAGCGGGAGACCTCGGGGGCCTGACCCTTTCGGGTTGGTCGTCGCAGCGGTCTTTTCTGACGAGCTTTCTTTTTCTTCGACACGAGTAGGAGCAGTGCTATGGGTGGGAATCTGACCGAGGGTATGGACACTGATCGGATCCGTGAGGTTGCGGGTCAGCTGCAGACGCAGGCGGGCAAGATCGGTGAGGTGCAGCAGAACGGGACCTCGCAGCAGGGGACGCTGGCGGAGAACTGGTTGGGGTCTGACTCGGAGGCGTTCGGGCAGGCGTGGCAGCAGGCGGCGAAGGCGTTGCAGCAGGCCTCGGATGCGATCACGGCGTACTCGAAGGCTGCGCTGGATCAGGCCACGCAGCAGGACGAGGCGTCCAAGGGTCGCTGAGGTCCTGGTTCGGGACGGCGCGAAGGGGTGGTGGCCAGTGGCCACCACCCCTTCGTCATCCCCCGTCCGCGCCCTCGAAGCGAGTCACAGGGGCCACGAGTTTCTCGGGTCACCCGATAAACCCCCGCTCAGCATGAGTACCGGACTCGTGCGAAGTGGGGGTAAGTCATGCGAAGGGGGAGCGAGCCCCGCCCCGTCGCCGCCTCGAGGGCGCGAAGGGGGAGCGAGGCCTCCTCGTCACGGCCCCGGGGTGCGACGGGGGAGCGAGGGCGAAGGGGTGGTCAGGGCGCGCCTCGCCCTGCCCTAGGCTGGTGTGCCATGGATCACGTCGTCGAGTCTGAGCTGGTCGCCAACGTCATCGCGGTGCACGTCGCGCCCGATCAGGACGTCGCGCAGGGCGACGAGCTCGTGCTGCTCGAGTCGATGAAGATGGAGATCCCCGTGCTCGCCGAGCACGCCGGCCGCGTGCGCTCGGTCAAGGTCGACGTCGGCGACGTCGTCCAGGAGGGCGAGACCCTCGTCGTCCTGTCCGTCGACTGACGGGCCGCACACCGGGCAGCGGTCGTCTGCCCCGTCCTCGCCCACCCTCGCTTACCCGTGAGAACCCCTGTGCCACAACGGGATTCGTCGTACCTCGCCGCGGGGGAGTCCTCCCCATTCTCAACCCGCCTCGTCCTGCCTAGTGTTGTCACCAGTCGGGCGGGGAAGCCGCTCGAGCATCTCGAGCAGGAGGATTCGACATGGCTTGGCTGGGTATGAACCTGGAGACGGTCTCGGGTGAGATCCCGAAGTGGAGCAGCCTCTCTGAGGAGGTGGGCTCGATCATCAACAACACGAACACGCAGGTGCAGGCGGCGAACGAGGCGTGGAACGGCACGGACTCGGATCAGTTCGTGGGTGACTGGAATGACAAGTACCGCCCGGCGCTGGAGCAGATCAAGCAGATGATCGATCAGCTGGTGGATCAGCTGACGCAGGACGTGAACCAGCAGCGGGAGACCTCGGGGGCCTGACCCTTTCGGGTTGGTCGTCGCAGCGGTCTTTTCTGACGAGCTTTCTTTTTCTTCGACACGAGTAGGAGCAGTGCTATGGGTGGGAATCTGACCGAGGGTATGGACACTGATCGGATCCGTGAGGTTGCGGGTCAGCTGCAGACGCAGGCGGGCAAGATCGGTGAGGTGCAGCAGAACGGGACCTCGCAGCAGGGGACGCTGGCGGAGAACTGGTTGGGGTCTGACTCGGAGGCGTTCGGGCAGGCGTGGCAGCAGGCGGCGAAGGCGTTGCAGCAGGCCTCGGATGCGATCACGGCGTACTCGAAGGCTGCGCTGGATCAGGCCACGCAGCAGGACGAGGCGTCCAAGGGTCGCTGAGGTCCTGGTTCGGGACGGCGCGAAGGGGTGGTGGCCAGTGGCCACCACCCCTTCGTCATGCGCGGGGAGCCGGGTCAGAGCGAGGCACCGGTGGTCTCGAGGCTCGGGCGCTGGGCGCCCGTCGCACCTCGACCATCGATGTCACCGCTGCGGTTCAGCGATCAGCGAGGTCGCCGACCACCCTCCTCCGCTGCGGCTCAGCGCTCCTGCCATCTGAGGAGCGCTGAGTCCTCGCTCCTCCGGGCGGGCGGCTCCTTCGTCGCCGACCACCCTCCTCCGCTCGTCTCTCAGCGCTCCTCGGTGCCCGCGATGAAGGCCTCGAGCTTCGCGCGGCCCTCGGTGTCCTCGCGCTGCTCGGGCGGGGACTTCATGAGGTAGGAGCTCGCGGAGAGCAGGGCGCCGCCGATGCCGCGGTCCTTGGCGATCTTCGCCGCACGGATCGCGTCGATGATGATGCCGGCGCTGTTGGGGGAGTCCCACACCTCGAGCTTGTACTCGAGGTTGAGCGGGACGTCGCCGAAGGCGCGACCCTCGAGGCGCACGTAGGCCCACTTGCGGTCGTCGAGCCACGCGACGTAGTCCGACGGGCCGATGTGGACGTTCTTGTCGTCGATCTTGCCGGCGAGCGGGCCCTCGAGGTTGCTCGTCACGGCCTGGGTCTTGGAGACCTTCTTGGACTCCAGGCGCTCGCGCTCGAGCATGTTCTTGAAGTCCATGTTGCCGCCGACGTTGAGCTGGTAGGTGCGGTCGAGGACGACACCACGCTGCTCGAAGAGCTTGGCCATGACGCGGTGCGTGATCGTCGCGCCGACCTGGCTCTTGATGTCGTCGCCGATGACCGGCACGCCCGCGGCCTCGAACTTCGCCGACCACTCCGGGTCGGAGGCGATGAAGACCGGCAGCGCGTTGACGAAGGCGACGCCCGCGTCGATGGCGCACTGCGCGTAGAACTTGTCGGCCTGCTCCGAGCCCACCGGCAGGTAGGAGACGAGCACGTCGACCTCGCGGTCCTTGAGGACCTGGACGACGTCGACGGGCTCGGCCGGCGACTCGTCGATCGTCATCGCGTAGTACTTGCCGATGCCGTCGAGGGTGTGGCCGCGCTGGACCTCGACACCGCTCGTGGGCACGTCGGCGATCTTGATGGTGTTGTTCTCGCTGGCGCCGATCGCCTCGGCGAGGTCCTTGCCGACCTTCTTGTCGTCGACGTCGAAGGCGGCGACGAACTCGACGTCGCTCACGTGGTACTCGCCGAACTGGACGTGCATGAGGCCGGGGACGTGACCGTCCGCGGGCGCGTCCTTGTAGTACTCGACACCCTGGACCAGCGAGCTGGCGCAGTTGCCGACGCCGACGATCGCGACGCGGATGGAACTCATGTGGTGCTCCTCGGTTGTGGTGATGGTGGTCGAAGGGGGACGAGGGTCAGGCCGGTGGACCGGGACGGTGCTCGGCGTCGATGAGCTCGGTGAGCCATCGCACCTCGCGCTCGGTGGAGTCCTCGGCGTGGCGCTGCAGGGCCGCGGTCCACGAGTCCATGCGGTCACGGGAGCGCTGGGCGCTCGAGCGCATCGTGTCGAGGCGCTCCTCGAGGCGGCTGCGCCGGCCCTCGAGGATGCGCAGGCGAGTGTCGCGGTCGGTGCGCGAGAAGAAGGCGACGCGCAGCTCGAAGCCGTCGTCCTCCCACGCGCCCGGGTCGATCCGGGCCGCCTGCCGGGCGAACTCCTCGCGGCCGGCCTCGGTGAGGGCGTAGGTGATCCGGGGGCGCTTGCCCGTCGGCGCCACCTGCGCGTCCTCGACGATGAGCCCGGCCTGCAGCAGGGCCTTGAGGCAGGGGTAGAGCGTGCCGAAGGAGAGCGCCCGGAAGGCCCCGAGCGCGGCGTTGAGCCGACGACGCAGCTCGTAGCCGTGCATCGGGGACTCGTGGAGCAGCCCGAGGACGGCGAAGTCGAGCAGCGCTCGACGTCGCATCCGTCCCCCCTTCGCCTCTGGCACCCGTGGACTGTAACGCAGATATATCGCTTCGATAGGTCGGCGACGTGCGACCGGGGTGTCGCGACACGGCGGCGGGGGCCTCGTCCCCGGGCCGGAGGAGCCTGGCGGGGGAGGATGGAGGAGCAGCAGGGTGAGCGACGCAGCGGGAGAGGACCCGGTCGGCGTCTAGAGGGATGTGACAGCAGTGGCGGTGCGACGCAGGGCGGGGATCTCGACCCCCCGTGCCGCCGTCGTGCCCCTGCGGCCGGCGACGACCGATCGCGTGGTGCCCCAGGAGCGGGCCGAGACCGCGAGCGTCGAGGCCTTCGTCGCCGCCCGGGGCGAGCAGCTCCTGCGCCTGGCCTACCTCGTCACCGGCAGCCACGCCGACGCCGAGGACCTCCTCCAGGACACCCTCGCCGACGTCCACCGCAAGTGGGACCGCGTGCAGGCCAGCGACCACCCCTACGCGTACGTCCGCACGATGCTCAACCACCGCCACATCTCCGGGCGTCGCCGCAAGTGGCACGGCGAGCACCCGACCGACCCGGCCGACGTCGTGGCGCTGGACCGGCGGGCGAGTGACCCGACGAGCGCCGTCGACGAGCACGACGAGCTGTGGCACCTCCTGGCCACCCTGCCCCCGCGCATGCGCACGGTCCTCGTGCTGCGCTACTTCGAGGACCTCGACGACGACGAGATCGCCCGCACGCTCGGCATCGCGGTCTCGAGCGTGCGCGCGAGCGCGAGCCGTGCGCTCGCCGTCCTGCGCACGAAGGGGGTGTCGCGATGACCTGGTCGGACGACGAGCTCGACGCCCTGCTGCGCTCGACCCTCGCCCGGAGGGCCGAGGAGGTCGACTTCGAGCGCGGGCGGTGGGTCGAGGGTCTGCCGGCGGCTCGGCCGACGCGGGCCGAGGTCTGGCGCTCCCGGGCCCTGCTCGCCGGAGCCGGCCTCGCCGGGGCGGCCGCGGCTGCCGTCATCGTCATCGGGGCCCTCGACGCCGCGGGCACCTCGCCCGCCCCTGGTCCCCCGACCCAGGCCATCCCCGCCCCGACCTCGACCCGTGACACCTCGATCACCTCCTCGCCGACGACGGCGCGGGTGCCCTCCGCCTCGCTCACCCTCGACCCGGGCACGCCCACGGGTACCGGTGCGCCGCAGCCTCGCCCGGCGCCCGCCGTCCCCGCGCCGAGCAGCAGCCCGCAGGACCTGACGGCGACCCCGCCCACCTCGTCCCCGCAGACCTCGGGCGGGGGCGAGCCGAGCTCGACCCGCCCGCCGGTCGTCGCCGACCCTCGCACCCCCGACGACCCGCCGGTCTTCCGCACCTCGCCGCCGGTCGACACCCCGCCGACGACGTGGGAGCCGCCACCGCCCACCTCCGACCCCGCGCCGTCCCCTTCGCCGACCTCGACGACCGTCGAGGACCCGGTGACCCCGGTCGTCACCGTCGTCGCGAGCACGGGCGGGTCACCCGTGCTGTGCGGGCCGGTGCACACCTGCCCCGAGCTCCTCGCGACGACCCAGGACCTGCCGACGGGGGTCTACACGCTGCGCTGCACGGGGTGGAGCACGCCGGTGGGGACCCCGCTCGGCGAGCTGACGACCACCCTCGGCCCGGAGCCGACGACGACCGCGACGGGGTGCTACGCGAGCACCGCGATCCCGCAGGTCGAGGTCACCGTCCTCGACGACGAGGGCGTCGTCGTCGCCACGACCGGCCGGGTCGACTGGTAGCGCCCGGTCCACGAGCGGGCTCTTGCTGAGCCCGGTCTCAGGCTCAGCCGTCATACTTGCGATGCCCGGAGTGCCGCTGACGTGCGCCCGAAGACCCTCACCACCCAGGAAGACCAGATGCCGCAGACCCCCCGCTCCCGAGCCGAGGCCCAGGCCACCCGCTCGCGCTCCGGACGGTCCCGCCGTCGCCCCGACGGCCGCCGTCGTCGCCGTGGGGGATGGTTGCGCAAGATCGGCCTGGGGGTCCTCGCCCTCGCACTGCTCGGGGTCGTCGGCATCGGCATCGCCTACGCGATGACCGACGTGCCCAAGCCCAACGAGCGCGCGACCCAGCAGGCCTCGGTCCTGTACTACTCGGACGGCAAGACCGTGCTCGACCGCGTCGCGCAGGTCAACCGCGAGTCGGTGGACATCTCGAAGGTGCCCCGCGACGTCCAGGAGGCCTTCCTCGCGGCGGAGGACCGCTCCTTCTACGAGAACGACGGCATCTCGCCCAAGGGCATCGGCCGCGCCGTGTGGGTCACCCTGCGCGGCGGCGAGCAGCAGGGTGGCTCGACGATCACCCAGCAGTACGTGAAGAACTACTACCTCACGCAGGACCGCACCCTCAGCCGCAAGGCCAAGGAGCTGCTCATCTCCGTCAAGATCGACAACGAGCTGAGCAAGGACCAGATCCTCCAGGACTACCTCAACACCATCTACTTCGGCCGCAACGCCGACGGCATCCAGACCGCCGCCCGGGCCTACTTCGGCAAGGACATCAGCACGCTCGACGTCTCTCAGGGCGCGCTCCTGGCCACCGTCATCCGCGGTCCCTCCCTCTACGACCCGCGCCTGGGAGCCGAGCAGCGCGAGGTGGCCAAGGACCGCTGGGCCTACGTGCTCGACGGGATGCTCGACGAGGGCTGGATCACCCAGGAGGAGCGCGACGACGCGACCTTCCCCTGGACGCGGCCCATCGCGACCGAGCAGGGCGCCAGCGACGACCTCGGCTTCGTCACCGAGGAGGTGCGCGACGAGCTGCGCACCCGCCTCAAGCTCACCGACGCGCAGATCTCCCAGGGCGGCTTCAAGATCGTCACGACGATCGACAAGCGCGCGCAGGACTCGGCGCGACGGGCGGTCGAGGAGAACTACCCCGAGGGCGACCGCGCGAAGAACCTCCACATCGGCCTGGTCTCCATCGCCCCCGGCGACGGCGCCGTGCGCGCGATGTACGGCGGCGAGCGCTTCGGCAAGGGCAGCTACTTCAACGACGCGCTCGACGGCAAGATGCAGGCCGGCTCGACGATGAAGCCCTTCACGATGCTCGCCGCGCTCGACAAGGGCATCCCGCTGTCGACGGTGTACTCGGGCTCGAGCCCCTTCTACAGCGAGGACTTCGCCTACGACGGGCCGGACGCGACGGACATCCAGCGCGCCGGCGGCGTCGTCAACTACGGCAACGCGAGCTACGGCCCGGTCGACATGCGCACCGCGACGCAGAAGTCGATCAACACCTACTACGCGCAGCTCAACCTCGCGGCGACGCCGAAGTCGAGCGCCGCCGCGGCCAAGGCGGCCGGTGTGCAGGGGTACGACGGGGGCAAGAAGATCCCGCTGTCGACCTCTCCGTCGAACGTCTTCGGCACCGACTCGGTCCGCGTCTTCGACATGGCGAACGCGTACGCGACGATCGCGGCGCAGGGCAACCGCGCCCGCCCGTACTTCATCGCCTCGGTCAAGGGCAACGGCGCCTACGAGATCGACTACGAGGTCAAGAAGGACGTCCGCAAGGCCTTCCCCCAGGACGTCAGCCGGGACGCGATCCAGGCGATGAGCCAGGTCGGCGCCCCCGGTGGCACCGGGTACCCGACGGTGGCCAACCTCGGTCGTCCGGTCGCCGGCAAGACGGGCACGACGTCGAACAACTACGCGGCGTGGTTCAACGGCTTCACCCCCGGGCAGCTCGCGACCGCCGTCGGCATCTACAAGGGCGACGGCAGCCTCGTCGAGAAGAACCAGCTCGTGAACATCGGCCAGTACTCCGAGGTCACCGGCGGCACCCTGCCCGCGACCATCTGGACCGACTTCATGATCGGCGCGCTCAAGGGTGAGCCGGTCAAGCAGCTGCCCCCGGCGGGCAACGTCCAGTACCGGCCCCAGCCGGGTGTCACGACCTCGACCCAGCCGCCGGCCCCGACGACGACCCAGCCGCCGGCTCCGACGACGACCCAGCCGCCGAGCACGACCACCTCGTCGAGCACGACGACGCAGAGCAGCACGTCGAGCTCGACCTCGAGCACCTCCTCGAGCACGTCGAGCAGCAGCACGTCGACGTCGACGACGACGTCGCCGCCGTCCACCTCGACGCCGCCGCCGACGACGACGCCACCGACGTCGACCCCGCCGCCGTCGACGCCACCCCCGTCGCCGCCCTCGCTGCCGGTGACCCCGCCGACCGCCGGGGCGTCCACGACGAGCGGCACGCAGGACTGACGTGGGGCAGGACCTCCTGCCCGCCCCGGTGAGCGCGATCATCGGCGGGCCCCTCGGCCGGCGCGCGAGCGAGCGCGCCTCGTCGCTGGCCCAGCTGCTCTCGCTCGTCACGGCGATGACGGCGATCCCGCTCGTCCTCGGCGTGGCCCGGCAGGGGCACTGCGTGGCGAAGGGGTGGTCCGGCGACGAGCAGTTCTGGCGCGGCTGCTTCTCCGACCTGCCCGCGCAGTACCAGATCGCCGGCCTCGACCGGGGCGTCGGCGCGTGGGTGCGCGGGGACGTGCCGCTCGAGCCGCTCCCGGTGCTCTCGGGGGCCATGGCGGCGGTCGCGACGCTCGTGCCCGACGGGTCGTGGCTCGCCCAGACCCGGTGGTACTTCGCGCTGTGGGCGGTGCTCGTCGCCGTCCTCGCGATGTCGTGCGTCGTCGCGGTGGGGCTGACCCGTCCGTACCGCCTCGACCTCGCGACCCAGCTCGCCCTCAGCCCGGTCTACGTCGTCGCCGCCTTCCTCAGCCCCGACCTGCTCGCCGTCGCCCTCGTCCTGTGGGCGATGTGGGCCTGGGAGCACGACCGACCGCGTGCCACCGGGGTCCTCCTCGGCGTCGCGCTCCTCGCGCACGGCTACGTCCTCGCGGTGCTGCTCGCGCTCGTGGGCACGGCGCTCGCCCAGCAGCGACGCGCCGAGCTGCGTCGTGCGCTCGTCCCGGCCGCGGTCGTCGCGCTCGTCCTCGGGCTCGCCAGCGCGCTGCTCGCGCCGGGCGTGTGGCGTCGCCCCCTCGAGGTGCTCACCGGCAACGGGTCCGGCTACGGGTCGCCGTGGCACGTGCCGGCCCTGCTCGGGCACCCGCTGCCCGTGTGGTCCGTCCTGGTGCTCGTGGCCCTCGGCTGGCTCGCGGCCCTCGCGCTCGGGCTGTGGTTCCTCAGCGCGGCCTGGCGCACCCCGACGTGGGCCCAGCTGAGCGCCTTCGTCGTGCCGGTCGTCGCCATCACCTCCCGCGCGACGCCGGTCCAGGCGGCCCTGTGGGTCGTGCCGCTGGCGATCCTCGCGGGCGTCTCGTGGCGCACGCACCTCGGGCTCGTCGCCGTCGAGGTGGTCCACGCGAGCGCGCTGTGGCTCTACATCGGCGGCCTGTCCGACGCGGCGAAGGGGTTGCCCGCCGCCTGGTACGTCGTCATCACCCTCGGCCGGGCCCTCACCTGGGGCTTCCTCATGTGGTCGGTCTGGTACACCCCGAACGACACCCGCGGCGAGCGGCACGGGCCGCCCCCGGGCCAGCCGGCCCCGCCCCGCGCCGTGCCGGAGCCGCACTCGGCCCGATGATTTCGGGCCGGATCCCCCTTCGGGCTACCCTGGGGTGTCCCTCGTGCGATCTCGACGTCTCGTCGCGCCCGCACGCGGGTACGCAGCAACCCTCCTGTCACGGAGAGACCGTGACCGTCAAGACCGAAGGAGGCGGGTTATCAGCATGCGTCAGTACGAACTCATGATCATCCTCGACCCGGAGCTCGACGAGCGGGCCGTCACGCCCACGCTCGAGAAGTTCCTCACCGTCGTCACCAAGGACGGCGGCACCGTCGACAACGTCGACGCCTGGGGCCGTCGCCGCCTGGCGTACGAGATCGAGAAGAAGTCCGAGGGCCTCTACGCCGTCGCGACCTTCACCTGCGAGCCGGCCACGAGCAAGGAGCTCGACCGCCAGCTCGGTCTGAACGAGCAGGTCCTGCGGACCAAGCTCATGCGCGTCGAGGCCTGAGCCCCGACTCTCACCAGCGCTGTCGGTGCGAACCGGCACGCTCATCGGACACGATCACCACCAGGGACAAGGGACAGGCATGGCAGGCGACACCGTCATTACGATCATCGGCAACCTCACCGGCGACCCCGAGCTGCGCTTCACGCCCAGCGGTGCGGCCGTCGCGAACTTCACCGTGGCGAGCACGCCGCGGCAGTTCGACCGCCAGAGCAACGAGTGGAAGGACGGGGAGACCCTCTTCATGCGGTGCTCGGTGTGGCGTGAGGCCGCCGAGAACGTCGCGGAGTCGCTGACCCGTGGGTCCCGCGTCGTCGTCCAGGGCCGCCTGGTCTCCCGCTCGTGGGAGGACAAGGAGAGCGGCCAGAAGCGCTCCGTCATGGAGATGCAGGTCGACGAGGTCGGCCCCTCGCTGCGCTACGCCACCGCGAAGGTCACCAAGACCCAGCGCGGCGGCGGCGGTGGCGGCGGCTCCTGGGGCGGCGGCCAGCAGGGCGGCGGCGCTCAGGGTGGCCAGGGCGGCGGCTTCGGCGGCCAGTCCGAGGACCCCTGGGCCACCGGCGGCCAGCAGTCCGGTCAGGGCGGTCAGGGGGGCAACCAGGGCGGCTTCGGCGGCCAGGGCGGCTCCCAGGGCGCTGCCCCGAGCGGCGGCCAGGGCGGCGGCGGTGGCTGGGGCAACGCCCCCAGCTACGACGAGCCCCCCTTCTGACCGGTCGCGTCCACACCCACTGAAACACCCCATCCCGAGGATCACCCTCGGGCTCACCTCAGCTAGAAGGAGAGCACCACGATGGCCAAGCCCGTTGTGCGCAAGCCCAAGAAGAAGGCCAACCCGCTGAAGGCGGCGAAGGTCGAGAACATCGACTACAAGGACGCTGCGCTGCTGCGCAAGTTCATCTCCGACCGCGGCAAGATCCGTGCGCGTCGGGTCACCGGCGTCTCCGTCCAGGAGCAGCGCCTCATCGCCAAGGCGGTCAAGAACGCCCGCGAGATGGCTCTGCTGCCCTACTCGTCCAGCTCGCGCTGAGCCGGCTGCACGAGAACTTCGAAGGAGAACGACATGAAGGTGATCCTCACCCACGAGGTCAGCAACCTCGGTACCGCTGGTGACGTCGTCGACGTCAAGCCGGGCTACGCCCGCAACTTCCTCTTCCGTCGCGGTCTGGCCACCCAGTGGACCAAGGGCGCGCAGAAGCAGGTCGACGCGATCGCGGCCGGTCGCGCCGCCCGCGCCGTGAAGTCGCTCGAGGAGGCCCAGTCGATCAAGGGCAACCTCGAGGCCAACCCGGTGACCGTCACCGCGCACGCCGGTACCGGTGGCCGCCTCTTCGGCGCCATCACGAGCACCGAGATCGCGCAGGCCGTCGCCGACGGCGGTGGCCCGTCCATCGACCGTCGCACGATCGAGATCCCGACGCCGATCAAGGCCGTCGGTCCGGCGCAGGCGCTCGTGCGTCTGCACCCGGAGGTCCAGGCGACCGTCACGCTCGACGTCGTCGCCGGCTGAGCACGACCCAGCAGCACCCCTCGAGGGGCCGACCACCACGGTGGTCGGCCCCTCGTCGTCTGGGTACTCCTCCCCATACCGGCGCGGTCGCATCGCGACCTACCCTGGGCGGCAACGCACTCGTCTAGCAGGGGGTCTCCCGATGTCGTACCCGCCCAACGGTCAGCCCGCCCCGCCCCCCGGTCACGGGGGGCCCGCCGGTGGTGGCTTCGGCCCGCCGCCGCCCCAGGGCTTCGGCCCGCCCGCCCCCCAGGGCTACCAGGGCCACCCCGCCGGCCCGGCGTACAGCCCCGGCTACGGCCAGCCCCCGGTGCCCCCGCGGCGCACGGGGCGCGGTGCGAAGATCGCCGCCTTCGGTGCGGCCGGCGTGCTCGGGCTCGGGCTGCTCGGCGGCGGTGCGGTCTTCGCGTACTCGAAGGTCAACGGCTCGGGCCCACAGCCCGAGGAGGCGCTGCCCGGCAACGCCGTCGCCTTCGCCAAGGTCGACCTCGACCCCAGCGCGGACCAGAAGATCGACGCCTACCGCTTCCTGCGCAAGTTCCCCGACGCCAAGGACGCCGTGGGCAACCCGGCCGACGACGCCGACCTGCGCAAGGTGATCTTCGAGGGCATCCAGAAGGAGGGCGGCCTCGAGGGCCTGAGCTACGACTCCGACGTCGAGCCCTGGCTCGGCGACCGCTTCGGCGTGGCGATGCTCGCCGGTGGCGAGGGCGAGCAGCCCACGGGTGTCGTCGCCCTCGCGGTCACCGACACCGACAAGGCCAAGGCGGGTCTGGCCAAGGTCACCGGGGCCGAGGGCGGGTACTGCAGTGTCGGCGACGCCTTCGCCATCTGCGGCCAGGACCAGGCCGTCGTCGACAAGGCCGTGAACGACGCGGCCTCGGGCAGCCTGGCCGACTCCGCGAACTTCTCCGACGACATGAAGGCCCTCGGCGAGGACGGCCTGATGACCGCCTGGGTCGACGGCGACGCCGCCTCGAAGATCGCCGGCGCGGCCATGATGGGCGGCGGCTCGACCGGCCAGTCCTCGGGCCGCGTCGCCATGGCGCTGCGCTTCGACGGCCCGACCCTCGAGCTCGCCGGGACGGCCTCGGGCCAGCAGGCCGGGATGCTCTCCGACGACGACGTCTCCGTCGACTCGCTGCCGTCCGACGCGACCGGTGTGCTGAGCGTGCGCGGCCTCGGCCCGGCCGTGAAGACGATGTGGGGCGACCTCGAGAAGCAGGCGAAGGGGGTCGTCGGCGACGACCAGTGGCAGTCGGGCCTCGACGAGGCCCGCACCGCCACCGGGCTGTCCCTGCCTGACGACCTCGCCGCGCTCCTCGGCGACGACACCTCGGTCGTCATGGGCGGCCCCGCCGCCGACGGCGTGCCGAAGATCGCCCTGCGCAGCAACGGCGAGAAGGCGAAGGCGGACACGCTCGTCTCGACGCTGAGCGGCCAGAGCGGCTCCCCGCTCCCGCTCGTCACCAAGGACGGCAGCGACGGCACGTACGTCCTGGCGACCGAGGGCGGCTACGCCTCGCACGTGGCGACCGGCTTCGGCCTCGGGGACTCCGACGCCTTCACGGACGCGGTGCCCGACGCCGACGACGCGAACGCCGTCGCCTACGTCGACATCGAGCAGGTCGTCGCCCAGTACGGCCAGGACATGGACGACGAGGCCAAGCGCAACCTCGGCGGGCTCAAGGCCTTCGGCATGAGCGCCAGCAGCGACGGGGACCGCTCCGACTTCCGGGTGCGCCTGACGACCCGCTGACCCCGCGGTCGCGAGGGGGGAGACCACGGCTCGCCGTGGTCTCCCCCCTCGCGCGTCCTCCTACGATGAGCGTCATGACCGTCCCCGCCGCCATCGCGGCCCCCAACCTGGCCGCGGCGCACGCCGGACGTGCGGTCGCGCACGCCGGGGGGAACGCCGTCGACATCGCGCTCGCCGCGATGCTCACGGCGATGACGAACGAGCCGGGCCTCGTCAGCTCGATGGGCAGCGCCTTCATCACCGTGTGGACGGCCGGCGAGGAGCCGGAGGTCATCGACGGCAACGTCGTCATGGCGGGCCTGGGCCGGCCGCGCTCGGCCTTCGGCGGAGGTCTGCACGAGGTCACCTCGACGTACGGCGGAGGCGTGAGGCTCATGGCCGGCCACGGCTCGGTCGCCGTGCCCGGGGCGTGGTCGGGCATGGGCACCGCCCACGAGCGGCACGGGCGCGTCGACTGGTCCGAGGTGCTGGCCCCCGCGATCACGCAGGCGCGCGAGGGCTACCGGCTCGGGCCGGCTGCCGCGACCTACCTCGCGCTCGTCGGGCACGACATCTACGGGTGGTGCGAGGACAGCGCCGCCCTGCTCGTGCCCGGGGGCCGGGTCGTCGAGGCGGGCGAGCTCATCCGCGACGAGCCGCTCGCGCAGACCTACGAGCACATCGCGCGGGTCGGCTGGCGCGACATTTACACCGGGGAGATCGGGCGGCGGATGGTCGCCGACATGGACGCCCACGACGGCCTCGTGTCGACGCAGGACCTCGAGCGCTTCGCGGCCCAGGTGCGCGACCCCCTTCGCCTCGACGTCGGCGAGTGGGACCTCGCGACGAACCCGCCGCCCTCCGTCGGCGGGCCGATGCTGGCCCTCATGCTCGGCGCGCTCACGCGGCGCTCGCGGGCGGACTGGTCGGACATCATCGACATCCAGCGCCGCGTCCTCGGCTACCGCGTCGGGCATCACGACGTGAGCCCCGACCTCGAGGAGGCGGGGTGGCGGGCCCTCGAGGCCGCTCAGCGCTACGGGCTGGCCGGGCTGCCGACCTCGCCGAGCACCGCCCACGTCTCGGTCGTCGACGCCGAGGGCAACGCCTGCGCCTTCACCGCGTCGTCGGGCTACGGCTCGGGGGCGGTCGTGCCGGGCACCGGTCTGCAGCTGAACAACTCGCTCGGCGAGCTCGAGCTCAACCGGCTCGGGGTGCACGCCCTGCCCCCGGGCGCCCCGCTCGCCTCGAACATGGCGCCGACGGTCGGTCGGACCCCCGACGGCCGGGTGCTCGCCATCGGGTCGCCCGGCGCCGACCGGATCACGACCGCGCTCATGCAGGTGCTCGGCCAGGGCTGCCTGCACGAGGCTCCGCTGCAGCAGGCCGTCGACGCCCCCCGCGTGCACGTGCAGGTCGGCGGGGCGCTCGGCGGCACGGTCGTCGTCGACCACGAGAGCGACCCGGGCATCGAGGCCGCGATCGCCGCGAGCGGTCTGCCCGGTCACGACCACGGCCCGCGCTCGATGTACTTCGGCGGGGTGGGCGCCGCCTACCGCCGCGAGGACGGCGCGCTCGAGGCCGCCGGGGACCCCCGGCGCGCCGGCGCCGCGCTCGTCACCGGCTGACCCCCCTTCGCCGCGCACGAGGAGCCGGGTCCCTGGTCAGCCCGGCTCCTCGCCCCGCCGTCTCGGCGGCGTGCCCTCAGTGCTGCGGCACGTAGTGCGACGCGTCGCCGACCAGTGCCCGGCTGGTCGAGCCGTCGACGCCGACCGGCACGTCGCCGGCGACCGTGACCCGGTGGAGGCGACGGGGCAGACCGTCGAAGTTGTCGGGTGCGTAGTGCTGGGTGATCCGGTTGTCGAAGATGACGACCTGGTCGGGCTCCCACGCGACGCGCACGACGTTCTCCGGGCGGGTGACGTAGGCCTGGAGCAGGCGCAGGACGTCACGGCTCTCCGTGGTCGTCAGACCGACGAAGCGCCGGACGAAGCCGCCGAGGTAGAGCCCGCGCTCGCCCGTGTCGGGGTGGACGCGCACGACGGGGTGCTCGGTCTCGAAGGAGATCGACTCGAACTGCGCGCGTCGCTCGGCGTCCTTGTCGTCCTGCTGCTCCGGAGGGGTCGCGTAGTCGTAGGCGTTCGTGTGCACCGCGCGCAGCCCGTCGGCGAGCCGGCGAAGGGGCTCGGGCAGGTCGCGGTAGGCCGCCCCGGTGTTCGCGATGAGGGTCTCGCCGCCGTGCGGGGGGACGACCTTGCTCGCGAGGGTCGTCGCCCTGGGCGGGGTGAGCACGAAGGTGACGTCGGTGTGCCAGGGGTTGGCGACACCGCCGCCGACGTCGACGGGCAGCACCCGCGGCGCGCCCTCGACGGAGCGCACCGTCGGGTGGGCCGTCGTCAGCTCGCCGAAGTGCGCCGCGAAGCGCTCCTGGCCCTCGTCGTCGAGCGGCGCCCCGCGGAAGACGAGCGCCTTGTGCTCGGCGAGCGCAGCGCGCAAGAAGCCGACGGTCTCCTCGTCGAGGGGTCCGGTGATGTCGACGCCGGTGATCTCGGCGCCGATGCGGCCGGTGATCTTGCGGATGTCTCGGTCGGTCGCGATGGTGCTCATGCTGCGTGCTCCTTCTCGGTGAGGGTGGTCGTGCGGGGTGCGGTCCGGGCGGCGCGGCCCGCGGGACGGGCCAGGCCGTAGTGCTCGCGCAGGGTGGCGCCGGTGTACTCGGTGCGGAAGAGGCCCCGGCGCTGCAGCTCGGGGACGACGGTGTCGACGAAGACCTCGAGCCCGCCGGGCAGGGTCGCCGGCATGACGTTGAAGCCGTCCGCCGCGCCCTGGGTGAACCACCGCTCGAGGTCGTCGGCGATCTCGTCGGGCGTGCCCGCGAGGACACGGTGCCCGCGGCCGCCGGCGAGGCGGGTGATGAGCTCGCGCACGGTGAGGTCCTCGCGGCGGGCGAGCTGGGTGACGAGCTCGAAGCGGCTGCGGTTGCCCTCGGTGACGTGGTCGACGTCGGGCAGCCGGTGGTCGAGGTCGGCCTCGGTGAGCTCGACGTCGAGCATCGCGCTCAGCTGGGCCAGCCCGTATGCCGGGACGACGAGCTCGGCGAGCTCGGCCTCGAGGGCACGGGCCTCGGCCCGGGTCGAGCCGATGACCGGGCTGATGCCGGGCAGCACGAGCAGCTCGTCGGGCCCACGGCCGTACCGGGCGAGCCGCGCCTTGAGGTCGGTGTAGAAGGCCTGCCCGTCGGCGAGGGTCTGCTGCGCGGTGAAGACCGCCTCGGCGAAGCGTGCGGCGTACTCCTTGCCGTCCTCGGAGGACCCCGCCTGGACGAGCAGCGGGTAGCCCTGCACCGGTCGGGGCACGTTGAGCGGGCCCTGGACGGAGTAGAACTCGCCCTCGTGCTCGACCGGCGCGATCCGGTCGGTGTCCGCGTAGATCCCGGCGGACCGGTCGGTGACGATCGCGCCGTCGTCCACGCTGTCCCACAGGGCCGTCGCCAGCTCGACGAACTCGGTGGCCCGCTCGTACCGACGCGCGTGGTCCGGGCGGTCGGCCAGGCCGAAGTTGCGGGCCTCGTCGCGCCCCGCCGAGGTGACGATGTTCCACCCGGCCCGCCCACCGCTGAGGTGGTCGAGCGAGGCGAAGGCGCGGGCCAGGCTGTACGGGTGGTTGTACGTCGTCGAGGCCGTCGCGATGAGCCCGACGTGCTCGGTCGACGCCGCGAGCGCGGAGAGCAGCGTCAGCGGCTCGAAGGCGTTGTGCGAGCTGTGCCGCACGGCACCGGACAGCGCGACGTTGTCGGCGAGGAAGACCGAGTCGAGCAGCCCCCGCTCCGCGGTGCGGGCGATGTCGACGTAGTGCTGCAGGGTGAGCGCCTGCTCGGGCCGGGTGGAGGGGTGGCGCCACGCGGCCTCGTGGTGCCCGTTGGGCATGAGGAAGGCGTTGAGGTGGAGCTGTCGTGAGGTCATGGGTAGGTCCTGTCGGTCGAAGGGGGAGGTCAGCTGCCCTGGGGGGTGACGCGCCACCGCGAGAAGCGGCGCTCGAGGCGCACCAGCGCGGTGTTGACGACGAGCCCGAAGACGGAGACGGTGAGGATGCCGGCGTACATCTGCGGGATCTGGAAGCTGCTCTGCGCGTTGACGATGAGGTAGCCCAGTCCCGCCTTCGCCCCGACCATCTCGGCGGCGATGAGCACGAGGATCGAGGCGGTGCCGGCCATGCGGATGCCGGTGAAGATCGTCGGCACGGCCGAGGGCAGGACGACCTTGGCGAAGAGCTGGAGGTTGGACAGGCCGAGGGTGCGCGCGGCCCGCACGAGGAGAGGGTCGACGGTGCACACGCCCGCCACCGTGTTGAGCAGCACGGGGAAGAAGGCCGCGTAGGCGACGATCGAGACCTTGCTCAGCTCGCCGATGCCGAGGAGCAGGGTGAAGACCGGCAGCAGCGCGAGCGCGGCGGTGTTGCGGAAGAGCTCGAGCAGGGGGGTGAGCAGCTCGCGCAGGCCCTCGTACCAGGCGACCGCGATGCCGACGGTGACGCCGACGACCACCGCGAGCCCGAAGCCGATCGCCGAGCGGGTCAGGCTCGCCGTGAGGTGCTCCTGGAGCTGGCCGGTCCGCACGAGGTCCCACAGCGCCTCGAGCACGACGTGCAGCGGCGGGAGGAAGACCGCCCGGCTCGACTCGAGGAGGTACTGGGGGCCGAGCTCCCAGAGCAAGAGGAAGGCCACGACGGCGGCAGAGCGTCGGATGCCCGTGCGGCCGACGCCGGCGGCCCGTCGTGCCGTTGACGGCGCCCGGGGCACCGGGGCGACCGCGGCGGCGTCGTCTGTCGTCGTCGTGGGGGTGGTCAGGGTCGCGGTGCTCATCAGGCCGCCCTCTCGGTGCCGTCGGGCTGGATCTTGCGGTGGCCGGCGCGCTGGGCACGCTCGACCTCGTCGTGGAGCAGGCCCCAGATCTCGTGCCGGTAGGCGACGAAGGCGGGGTCGGAGCGCAGGTCGACGGCACCGGCGCGGTCGCCGAGGTCGACGTCGACGACCTCGGTGAGGCGCCCGGGACGCGAGGAGAGGACAGCGACCCGCTGACCCAGGTAGACCGCCTCCTCGATGCCGTGGGTGATGAAGACCGCGGTCGTGCCGGTGGTGCGCCAGATCCGCAGCAGCTCGTCCTGCAGCTGCTCGCGGGTCTGCGCGTCCAGGGCGGCGAAGGGCTCGTCCATGAGGAGGATCCCGGGCTCGTAGGCCAGGCTGCGGGCGATGGCTACCCGCTGCTTCATCCCCCCGGACAGCTCGTGCGGGAGCCGGTCCTCGAAGCCGGAGAGCCCGACGAGGTCGAGGTGGTGACGAGCCCGCTCGGTGCGCTCGGCGCGGCTGATCGGCAGCTGCTCGAGCCCGAAGGTGACGTTGGCCAGCGCGGTGCGCCACGGGAAGAGGGCGTACTGCTGGAAGACGATGCCTCGGTCCAGGCCCGGACCGGTGACCTCCTCGCCGTCGACGAGGACGCTGCCGCTCGTCGGCGTGCTCAGACCGCCGAGGAGGTCGAGCAGGGTCGTCTTGCCCGACCCGCTCGGGCCGACGAGGGTGAGGAACTCGCCGGCGGGCACGGTGAGGCTGATGTCGTCGAGCGCCCGCAGGACGCTCGCGCGGGGCTGCTCCTTCGTGGGCCGCACGACGAACTCCTTCGTCACGTGGCGCAGCTCGATGCTCGAGGTCACGACGAACCCTCCTTCGCGAGGTCGTTGTACTCGTTGGTGTAGATCTGCGAGGGGTCGAGCTCGCCCGCCGCGACGATGCCGCTGCTCTCCAGCCAGTCCGACCACTGGGTGAAGTCGGTGTCGCTGATGACCCCGCCGCGGGCGGGGATGCCCGTGCTCTTCCAGTACCGCAGGTTGGCGGTCGTCTCGTTGCGGTCGCGCGCCTCGACGATCTTGGTGAAGCGGGCGATGACGTCGGCGCGGGGCGTCGTGCGGGCCCACTCGATGGCCTTGGCGACCCCGGTCGTCAGCTCTCGGGTGGCCTGGGGGTGCTGCGCGATGAAGTCGTCGCGCAGCACGTACTGCCCGCCGTTGATCGGTCCGACGACCTCGGTGTCGCGGAAGAGCTCACGGATGTCGCCCTGGGCCTTCGCGTGGTCCTGGAGGATCCCGCCGAGCGCGCCGGCGTCGACCTGCCCGCGTCGGACGGCCTCCTCGGTGTCGTTGGGCGGCAGGACGACGAGCTGGACCTGGTCGATCTCGCTCTGCGACAGCCCGGACGTCGTCAGCCACGTGTCGATCGCCGCCTCGGCGTGGGCGCCCAGCGTGTTGACCGCGATCTTCTTGCCGACGAGGTCACGGGGCCGGCGGAT
The DNA here is from genome assembly GCF_020567375.1 of Janibacter melonis. Lineage (GTDB taxonomy): Bacteria > Actinomycetota > Actinomycetes > Actinomycetales > Dermatophilaceae > Marihabitans > Marihabitans melonis. The sequence continues at coordinate 182,389 of NZ_JAJBZM010000002.1, forward strand.
GGCGCTGTCCTTGCGGACGTAGACCCCCTGGTAGGACCTCGCGTCCGAGCCGTAGTAGTTGACGACGGCGGTGATCGGGGAGCCCGCCTCGACGAGCTTGACGATGGCGCCCGAGAAGGCGCCGCCGATGTCGGTCTGGCCGGTCGCGACGGACTGGATGTCCTGCGGGCCGCTGGTCGTCGCGCCGACGTACTCGAGCTGGACGCGATCGAGGTAGCCGAGGTCGTCGGCGAGCTCGGGCCAGGTGACGGCGTTGGCGCTGCCCTGGTAGCGCACGGTCGTGTGCGCTCCCTCCTCCTGCGACTGCGCGTCGCTCGTGGGCAGGGCGCAGCCGGTGGCCAGGCTCGTCGTCAGGGCGAGGAGCGCGCCGGCGGACAGGACGGAGCGGCGGGTCGTGGTGCGCATCAGGCCACCCGCTCCACGCCGTGCGCGCGGTCGGCGGCCGCGACGAGCGAGCGCCCGGCGACGCCGTCGAGGAAGACCCGGGTGACCTCGCGAAGGGGGGCGGCGGCGGACTCGTCGAGGAGGACCTCACCGCCGTCGAGCAGGTGCACCTCGTCGGCCCGCACGAACCACCCGGGGGTGATCGCGCTCGGCGCCAGGCTGGCCAGCACCGGCCGCAGCGCGTAGTCGACGGATAGGACGTGCGCGGGGCTGCCTCCGGTGGCCACGGGCAGGACGACCTTGCCGCGCAGCGCGTCCTGGGGCAGCAGGTCGAGGAAGGTCTTGAGCAGACCGCTGTAGGCCGCCTTGTAGACCGGGGTGCTCACGACGACGGCGTCGGCGCTCGCGATCGTCGCGACCGCGGCGGCGACGTCGGGGTGGGTGGTGTCGGCTCGCAGGAGCGGCTCGGCGGGCAGGTCGCGCAGGACGAGGGGCAGGGTGAGGTGCCCGGCACGCTGGACCCAGCGCGAGAGGTGGGTGAGCACGCCGTCGGTGCGCGATGTCGTCGACGGACTGCTCGAGATGGTGGCGACGAGAGCCATGGGGATGCCTTCCTGGGCATGGGGGGTCGTCGGACGTCGGCGGGTGCCGGACGGCCGTGGTGCGGTGAGGGTGCGGGCGACCCAGGGCGCTGGGTCAGGGGTGACGGGCACGCCACGCTGACCGGGCCGCGGGGCGACCGGTCGGTGGTGGGGGTGCTACGTCTGCTGCGTCAGCGGCGACAGAGCGCGCTGCTGACGCGGAGCAGGTCGACGTGCCGTCGCTCGACGTGCCGGCAGCTGCGCCGGCCCGCGGTGCGGGTCGTGTCGGTGCTCATGTGGTGCCCGTCCTCGTCTCGAGGCCGTGGGGCCTCGCGCTTGCCCCCGCCACGTCGGCAGGGGCCTGGTCTTCACCCGGAGCACCCCACCGCGAGATGGAGGGTTGCTGTCCAGCGAGCCGGGGCTTGGCGCTGGAGCTCATGACCTGCGAGGAACCTAGCGCGCGATCAAGTCCTATCGCAACAGTAGGGATTCGTGTCTCGCATCTCGGACCGCCTACGGACGCAGGACGACCCGCCGGCGGTGTGCCGGCGGGTCGTCCTCGTCATGACGTGGGTCGGGCGTGTCAGTCCTCGTCGGCCCGGGCCCCGCCGCGGGCGCGCTCCTCCATGCTCAGCCCGCTGTCGTGAGCCGAGTCGGTGCGCATCTGGGGCAGGTCGCCGGTGTTGCCCTGCTCCTCGCGGATGGCGCTCAGCTCGGCCTCGTCGGCGGCGCCGAGCTCGTAGAGACGTCCGCTGCGCCAGTCGGCCAGGTAGTCGCGCATCTCGCTCTTGAGCTCGGGCAGGAGGAAGTACAGCCCGAGGAGGTTGATGAAGCCGCACATGAAGAGGAAGGCGTCGGTGAGGGTGAGCACCGAGCCGAAGGTCAGCACCGTGCCGATGACCGTGAAGGAGACGAAGATCAGCTTGTAGGTGAGCAGGCTCGGCCGCGACGGGCCGAAGAAGTACTCCCAGGCCTTCTCGCCGTAGTAGCTCCACGTGATGAGCGTGGAGAAGGCGAAGAGCGCCACCATGACGGCGAGGATCACCGGGAACTGCGGCAGGAAGGTGGCGAAGGCGTCGCTGGTGAGGAGCACGCCGTCGGGCGCGCCGCCACCCGCCTTGACCTGGTCGATGCCCTCGCGCCACGACGGCGGGTTCGCGATGACGATGGTCAGGGCGGTCATCGTGCACACGATGACCGTGTCGATGAAGGGCTCGAGGAGGGCGACGAAGCCCTCGGAGACGGGGCGGGTGGTCTTCACGGCCGAGTGCGCGATCGGGGCCGAGCCCAGACCGGCCTCGTTGGAGAAGGCCGCGCGCTGGAAGCCGACGATGAGGACGCCGACGAGGCCGCCGAGCCCGGCCTCCGGGGTGAAGGCGCCGCTGACGATGTCGCCGAGGGCGCCGGGGACCTGGCTGATGTTCGAGCCGATGACGAGCAGGCACGCCGCGACGTAGCCGATGCCCATGACCGGGACGAGCTTCGAGGTCACCGCGGCGATCGAGGTGATGCCGCCGAGGATCACCGCGCCGATGAGCGCGGCCAGGGCCAGGCCGAAGACGAGCGCGGACCCGTCGGAGCCGAGGAAGCCGTCGGCGCCACCGGTCACCTCGCGAGCCTGGGCGAAGGTCTGGTTGGCCTGGAACATGTTGCCGCCGCCGACCCCGAAGAAGAAGATCGCGATGGCGAAGGCGCCGGTCATGATCGCGGCGGGGACCCGGCCGAACCGGCCGTACGCGACCGGCAGGTACTTGAAGGGGCCGCCGGAGATCGAGCCGTCGGGGTTGACGGTGCGGTACTTCACGCCGAGCGTGCACTCCGCGAACTTCGTCGCCATGCCGAGCAGACCGCAGACGACCATCCAGAAGGTCGCACCCGCCCCACCGAGGGCGAGAGCCGCGCCGACGCCGGCGATGTTGCCGAGGCCGACGGTGCCGGACAGCGCGGAGGACAGGGCCTGGAAGTGCGTGATCTCACCGGGGTCGTCCGGGCGCGAGAACTTGCCGCGGACCACCTCGAGCGACAGCCGCGCGCCGCGCACCTGCACGACGCCGAGGTAGGCCGTGATGATGACGCCCGCGGCGACGAGCCAGAGGACGACGAGGGGCAGCTCGGAGCCCCCGGGGAGGGGTACGGCGTAGAAGACGACGGAGGACAACCAGTCGGCGAAGGGGCCGACGACGTCGTTGACCGCCTCCTCGAATCCTCGCAGGCCACCGCTGTCAGCGGCAGGGACGGGCAGGACGGACGACGCTTGTGGCGGGGTCATGCCGATCCACGCAATCGCAGTCGTGGCCGCAGATCAACGGGTGAGACCGAGACGTTGTCCGGCTGTGACCCACGGTGCCGGACGTGCCGCGACCGTGGGCGGTCAGCGGCGGGCGCCGGTGACGAGCCAGGCGTCGCTGCGCAGGCGCCACCACAGCGTCGCCCAGCGCACGAGCATGAAGCCGCTGAAGGCGACCCAGAGGACGACCATCGCCGAGGTCGCCGTGTGCCCCTGGCCCAGGTGGCGGGCGAGCAGGACGAGCGGGACGTAGGCGAGCAGGACGACCGTCGAGGCCCCGGCGAGCCAGCGCCCGTCGCCTGCGCCGATGAGGATGCCGTCGGCGGTGAAGACGAGACCGGCGAGCGGCTGGCCGATCGCGACGACGAGCAGGCCCGAGGCGATGGCGGCGCGCACCCCGTCGTCGGTGGTGAAGAGGGTGGGGAGGAGCTGGTGCCCCGCGAGGACGAGCAGCCCGAGGACGACGCCGGTCCACCAGCCCCACCGCATCATGATCGCGCTCGCGTCGCGGACCGCCCGGCGGTCGCCGGCCCCGAGGGCCTGACCGGTGAGGGCCTGGGCGGCGATGGCGATCGCGTCGAGGGCGAAGGCGAGGGCCGACCAGATCGTCATCGTCACCTGGTGCGCCGCGAGGGGCACGTCGCCGAAGCTCGCGGCGGTCCACACGGTGAGCAGGAGGATGGCGCGCAGCGCGAGCGTGCGCACGAGCAGCGGCACCCCCTCGACGGCCGACCGGAGCACCCGGGCGACGTGCGGCCGGGGGGACGCGTCATGCGCACGTCCGTGGCGGGCGACGACGGTGACGAGCGCTAGAGCCATGCCCGCCTGGGCGACGACCGTGCCCCAGGCGGACCCGGCGATGCCCATGCCCAGCCCGTGGACGAGCACGACGTTGAGCACGGCGTTGACGGTGAAGCCCACGCCGGCGACGACGAGCGGTGTGCGGGTGTCGAGAAGCCCGCGCAGGATGCCCGTGGCCGCGAGGACGACGAGCATCGCCGGGAGCCCGAGCGCGCTGATGCGCAGGTAGGTCTCGCCCTGGAGGAGCACCTCTGGCGAGCCCCCGACGGCGGCGACGAGCGGGTGGGCGAAGACCGCGGTGACGACCGCCGCGAGGGCGCCGATGACGAGCGCGAGCCACACCCCGGACCAGCCGCTCTCGATGGCGTCGCGGTGCAGCCCGGCGCCGACCTGGCGCGAGACCGCCGCGGTCGTGCCGTAGGCGAGGAAGACGAAGACGCCGGCCATCGTCAGCAGCACGGCGCTCGCCGCCCCGAGACCGGCGAGCGGCACGACGCCGAGCCGGCCGACGACGGCGGAGTCGACGAGCAGGAAGAGCGGCTCGGCGACGAGGGCGAGGAATGCTGGCACGGCCAGGGAGAGGATCTGGCGGGCTCCGACGGTGCTCATCGGGGGACAGTCTCCCCCTTCGCCCCGGTCGCCCAGCGCGTGGTCTCGCGGAAATGCGCAAACCGGCGCCCGCCGAAGTTACCCCGGCGTACTCTGCAGACGCAGCACTCGCCGGGGGGAGATCGGCGGTGCCGCACGGGACCCTCTTCGCCCCTGAAGAAGGGGGAGGCGCGCCGGGACCACCCGTGGTCCCGGCGCTGTCTCGTCCCCGGCGCGCGGGGTACCGCTCCCCATGGGGGACACGGGTGCTGGGCCATACGATGGCCGCGTCGAGCCGGGGCACGGGTCCCGGAGCCGAGCCACGAAGGGGGCGCCATGACGGCTGCCGCGAGGATCACCACGGACCAGGTCAGCCGGGCCCGGGACCTGGTCAAGGCGGTGGACCGCGGCTTCGAGTCCAAGGTCGTCGGCCAGCGCCGGCTGCGCGAGAGCCTCCTCATCGGTCTGCTCACCGGCGGTCACGTCCTGCTCGAGTCCGTGCCCGGTCTGGCCAAGACGACTGCGGCGCACGCGCTCGCGACGGCGATCGGCGGCTCCTTCAAGCGCATCCAGTGCACCCCCGACCTCCTGCCGAGCGACATCGTCGGCACGCAGATCTACGACGCGAGCCAGGGCGCCTTCGTCACCCAGCTCGGGCCGGTGCACGCGAACTTCGTCCTGCTCGACGAGATCAACCGCTCCTCGGCCAAGACCCAGTCGGCGATGCTCGAGGCGATGCAGGAGCGTCAGACCTCGATCGGCGGCAAGGTCTACAAGGTCCCCGAGCCCTTCCTCGTCCTGGCCACGCAGAACCCCATCGAGCAGGAGGGCACCTACCAGCTGCCCGAGGCCCAGCTCGACCGCTTCATGCTCAAGGACCTGCTCGACTACCCCTCGCCCGGCGAGGAGGCCGAGGTCGTGCGACGCATCGACTCGGGCATCTTCGAGCGGCCCAACCAGGCGATGATCGACATCGCCGACGCCCGCGAGCTGCAGCGCATCGCCGGCTCGGTCTACCTCGACAAGGCCGTCCTCGACTACATCACCTTCATCGTCGCGGCGACGCGGCGGGCGCGCGACGTGCTGCCCCCCGAGCTCGCCCGCTACGTCGAGATCGGCGCCTCGCCGCGTGCGTCCATCGCCTTCGCCAAGGCCGCCCGGGCGAGCGCCCTGCTCCAGGGCCGGGACCACGTCATCCCCGAGGACGTGCGCCACCTCGCGCACCGCGTGCTGCGCCACCGCGTGCTCCTCACCTACGAGGCCACCGCCGACGACGTGCGGGTCGAGACGATCATCGACGCCGTCGTGCGCTCCGTGCGCACCCCGTAGGGCGCCCCGGCACCGACATGTCCTCACTCGTCCAGCAGGTCAAGGGACGGCTCTCGATCCACGTGCGCCGTCGCTCGCTCGCGCTCCTCGAGGGCGGGTATGCCTCGATCCACAAGGGTCGCTCGATGGACTTCGACGACCTGCGCGAGTACACGGCCGGCGACGACGTCCGCGACATCGACTGGCGGGCCTCGGCCCGGCACGGCTCGATGCTCATCAAGCGCTATGTCGCCGAGCGGCACTTCGGGCTCGTCCTCGTCGTGCCCGGCGGGCGCGAGATGGCCGCCGCGACGACCTCGGGGGAGAGCAAGCGCGACGTCGCGGTGCTCGCCGCCGGCGTCATCGGCTGGCTCGCGGTCCGTCACGGCGACGAGGTCGCGATGGTGAGCGGGCGGCCGGGGGCGATCCACCCCACCCGCGCCCGGGCCAGCGAGGGTCATCTCGAGCGCCTGCTCCAGGAGATGCTCGCCCGCAGCGGCGAGACGACGCCCTCGGGCGACCTCCCGGGGCTGCTCCACCACGTCGCCCGTCATGTCACGGGCCGCAAGATCGTCCTCGTCGTCGCCGACGACGGCGTGCACGCCGCCGAGGTCGAGGCGGTGCTGCGCACGCTGCGGCTGCGTCACGAGATCCTCTGGGTCACCGTCGCCGACCTCGACGTCGTCGGGGTCCCCGCGTCGACCCGGGTGCGCGACGTGAGCAGCGGACGGACCCTGCCCGCGCTGATCGAGCTCGCCCCGGAGATCGGGGCGGTCTACGCCGAGCAGGAGCGGGTGCGCCGCGCCGAGCTCGAGACGACCTTCCGCCGGGTCGACGTCGGCGAGGTCCGGGTCGGCTCGCGCGACGAGGTCGTCCCCGCCGTCATCGGCCTGCTCGAGCGGAGGCGTCGTGGACGCTGACCCGAGCTTCCTGCCCCCGGGCAGCTACGGCGTCGTGTGGCCGCTCCTCGGCGGCCTGCTCCTGCTGCTCCTCCTCGTGTGGGCCGGCGTCGTGTGGCTCATGACGCGGCCCCCGCAGGACGAGAGCCACGCGCCCCTGCCGCCGAGCGCGCTCGTGAAGCTGCGCGGCGAGACGCTCGCGCAGATCGACGAGGTCGAGCGCTCCGTGCGCGAGGGCGAGCGCACCGCGCGCGCCGGCCATCACGAGCTGTCGAAGGTCGTGCGCCGCTTCGTCGCCGAGGTGAGCGGCCTGGACGCCGAGAAGATGACCGCCCGCGACCTGCGCAAGCGCGGGCCCGAGCACCTCGCGCGCCTCATCGCCGCGTACTACCCGAGCCAGTTCGGCGCCGCCGAGAGCGCCCCTCCGAGCATCACCAAGGCCGCGAGCGCGGCCCGGGAGGTGGTCGGCGGATGGAGCTGACCTGGTGGTGGCTCGGGGTGCTCGTGCTCCTCGCCGCGGTGCTCGTCGCCGCGACGTCGTGGTGGCGTGCCCGCCAGGAGCGCGTCGGCGAGGTCGTCCTCGCGGCGCACACGCGACGGATGACCGACCTGCCCGTCTACCGGCGGGCCCTGACCCGGCTGCGCGGTCAGCTGCTCGTGCTCACCGCGGTGCTGGCCCTCGTCTTCGTGCCGGCGGCCTGGGCCGCCTCGCGCCCGGCCGACGGCTACCTCGTCGAGCCGGAGAAGCGCAACCGCGACATCATGCTCTGCCTCGACGTCTCGGGCTCGATGTTCGTCACCGACCAGGCGATCCTGCGCTCCTTCGCCGACGTCGTGAAGGGCTTCGAGGGCGAGCGGATCGGTCTCGTCCTCTTCGACAGCCAGGCGGTCACCGCCTTCCCGCTCACCGACGACTACGACCTCGTGACCACCCAGCTCGAGGAGTACGCCAACGGCTTCTCCTCGATCGGCGGCGACGGGCTCGACCCGCAGGCCGGCACGTGGAACCCCAACAGCTCGGGCACCTCGCTCATCCCCGACGGGCTCGCGAGCTGCACCTACGGCTTCGACCGGCGCGAGGAGGACCGTCCCCGGGCGATCATCCTCGGCACCGACAACATGGTCGCCGGGCGGGGCGTGTACACGCAGGAAGAGGCCTTCCGCGCGGCGGAGGACCTCGGCGCGCGGGTCTACGCCATCGACCCCAACGACAGCGGCCGCGCCCACGAGGAGCTCGTCGACGCCACCGAGGGCACCGGCGGCAAGACCTACCCGCTCACCGACGAGGAGGCCGTCACGGGCATCACCGACGAGATCGAGCGGCTCGAGGCGGCCCGTCTGCCCGACACCAAGCCGCAATTCCTGCGCACGGACAAGCCCCGCTGGCCGGTGCTCCTCCTCGTGCTCGGTCTCTTCGCGTACCTGCCCCTGGCCTGGAGGTGGCGTCGATGAAGGGTCTCGGTCTGCACCCCGTCCTGCCCTGGCCGGTCGCGGTCCTGCTCGGGCTCGTGCTCGTCGGCCTGTGCGTCGCCGCCCTGCTCACCCGGCCCGCCCAGCGCCGTCGCTGGGCGCTGCGCACCGGGGCCGCCGCCGCCGTCGCGCTCGCCCTGCTCGGTCCCGGCGTCGCCGGCGCCCAGGCCCCCCAGGCGAGCCGGGCGATCAACGTGTGGTTCGTCGCCGACACGACGAGCTCGGCGATGGCGCGCGACTACCCGGGGGGCAAACCGCGCCTCGACGGCTACCGCGAGGACATCCCGAAGATCGCCGAGGCGCTGCCCGGCGCGCGCTTCTCGCTCGTCACCTTCGACTCCTCGGCGCGGGCGACGATGCCGCTGACGACCGACACGAACGCCCTGCAGACGGCGGTCGACACGATGTCGCAGGAGATCACGCTCTACTCGGCGGGCTCCTCGATCACCGTCGCGGACGAGTACCTGCGCGGCGCGCTGACGAAGAGCAAGGAGCGCTACCCCGAGCGGGCCCGCGTCGTCTTCTACCTCGGCGACGGGGAGCAGACGAACGGCCAGGCCCCGACCCCGTTCGACCTGGGCGACCTCGTCGACGGCGGCGCGGTCCTCGGCTACGGCACGGCGAAGGGGGCGCCGATGGCCAACCTCACCTCGATCGGCGAGAGCGACGGCGACATCACGACGACCGACGGCCAGACCGCGATCTCGAAGGCCAGCGAGGACGACCTGAAGAAGCTCGCCGAGCAGCTCGGGGTGCCCTACGTGCACCGCGAGGGCGGCGACATCGCGCCGGCGCTCGCCCAGGCCGAGCCGGGCGAGCTCGTCGAGGACGCGTCCGCGTCGACCCCGACCCACGTCTCGCTCGTGTGGGTGCTCGCCACCCTCGCCGCCGCGCTGCTCCTCGTCGACCTGTGGCTCGTGTCGCGCGACGTCTCGCGCATCACCCGGGCGGCCCGTGAGATGGAGGCGTCATGAGCACGGCCCCGTGGGTGCGTCGTCGACGCCGGCTGCTCCTCGCCTCCGCGCTGCCCGTCCTGCTCGTGCTGCTCCTCGCGCTCAAGCTGCTCAGCCTGCCGGTGCTCACGAGCAGCGCCGGAGGGGCGCACGAGAGCGGCGACGGCGCCGGCGTGCGGACCGCGGGCGAGCGTCTCGGCGTCGTCAACATCGTGCAGCGCTGGCGCGCGCCGTACGTCGAGGGCACCGGGCGGGCCATGGAGGGCGACCTCGAGGGCGGGCGGCGCGACCTCGAGCTCGCGCTCGGGCGCACCGGCAACCCGCAGGACGACTGCACCGTGCGCACCAACCTCGTGCTGACGATCGAGCGCCAGTCCGACGCCGCGGGCGAGGCCGGCGACACCGAGGGCGAGAAGAAGATCGCCGAGGAGGCCCTCGCCCTCATCGAGGGCGGGCCGGAGGGCTGCCTCGACGGGTCCGCCGACGGCAACGGCGGCGAGGCCGGGCAGAAGCAGCAGGAGTCCAAGCAGCGCCTCGAGGAGAAGACCCAGCCCGAGGAGGGCGACGGCGAGGACGAGGAGCAGGACCCCTCGAAGGACGACTCCGAGGGCGAGGGCGAGGACCCCCAGAAGGACGAGAAGCAGAAGCAGCTCGAGGAGAAGAACAAGGCCGGGCAGGGCGACGCCGAGACGAAGAAGAAGATCGACGAGGCCGAGGAGAGCAACGGCGGGGACTACGCCGAGAAGCCCTGGTGACCCGCGCGGTGCGCTGAGGGTCAGCCGAGCAGCTGCGTGCCCCAGTCCTCCTCCGGCGCGAGCCCGGGCGGGACGACGAAGAGCGCGCTGCCCGTGTGCTCGATGTACTCGTTGAGGAGGTCCGCGCGCGCCAGCGCCCGCTGCATCGGGACGAACTGCCGGTGCGCGTCGCGGCAGAAGGCGACGAAGAAGAGGCCCGCGTCGAGGTGGCCCAGCCCGTCGGTGCCGTCGGTGAAGTTGTAGCCGCGGCGCAGGATGCGCACCCCGTCGAGGTTGTCGGCGTGCGCCAGCCGCACATGGGCGGCGACGTCGATCGCCGGGGCGCCGTCCGCCCCCTTCGCCGCGAAGTCCGGCTCGTCCATCTCGGCCGAGCGGCCGAGGGGCGCGCCGACCCCCTTGTCGCGCCCGATGACGGTCTGCTGCTCCTGCAGGTGGGTGCGGTCCCACACCTCGACGTGCATCCGGATCCGCCGGGCGACGAGGTAGGAGCCGCCCGCCAGCCACGCGGCCTCGCCCGGCACGTCCTGCGGGTCGATCCACACGTGCTCGGCGAGGGCCTGCGGGTCCTCGGCCTTGATGTTGGCCGTGCCGTCCTTGAAGCCGAAGAGGTTGCGCGGGGTGGCCTGGCTCGTCGACGTCGACGAGGTGCGCCCGAAGCCGAGCTGGCTCCAGCGCACCGAGACGGTGCCGAAGCCGAGGCGCACGAGGTTGCGCACGGCGTGCACGGCGACCTGCGGGTCGTCGGCGCACGCCTGGATGCAGATGTCGCCGCCCGAGCGCGCCTCGTCGAGGTCGTCGCCGGCGAAGGGGGGCAGCTCGCGCAGCGCCTCCGGGCGGCGGTCCTCGATGCCGAGCCGCTCGAAGAGGCTCGGGCCGTAGCCGATGGTGATCGTCAGGCTCGACGGCGGCAGGTCCATCGCCTCGCCGGTGTCCTCGGGGACCTTCCACGGCCCGCCGCCGACCACGCCGCCGGGGGCGGCCTCGGCGCCGACCGTCATCCGCTCGGCGGCGCGGGTCCACGCGGTGAGCATGTCGCGCAGCTCGTCGACGTCGTCGGTCGTCACGTCGAGCGCGACGAAGTGCATGCGGTCCTGGGCGGCGGTGGTGATGCCGGCCTGGTGCTCGCCGCGGAATGGGACGACGCCCTCCTCCGGGTCGGCCGCGGGAGCGGCCGGGGGAGCGCTCGCGTGCGCCGCCCGGGAGGTGCCGACCGCGAGACCGGTCGCGAGGACCGCGCCCGCGGCCGACCCGACGAGGGCGCGACGGCCCACCCCTTCGCCCGTGCTGCTCATCTCGTGCTCCCTGCTCACTGCCCGTCGGCGACGACGCCGGCGACCTTCGCGACGTCCTCGCTCAGCGCGTCGAGGGCGTCGGAGAGCTCCTTGACCTCGGCGTCGGACAGGTCGGTGTAGAGGGCCCAGCCGTCGGCGGTCGCGTGCTGCTGCAGGACGGTGTCGAGGGCCTTGGTCTTCTTGTCGATGGAGGTGACGAGGTCGGCGTCGGCCTTCTTGAGGTACGGGCGCAGGCTGCTGATCGCCGACTTGCTGCCCTCGAAGTTCGCGGCGAAGTCGTAGAGGTCGGTGTGGCTGTACCGCTCCTCCTCGCCGGTGATCTTGCCGGTGGCCATCTCGTCGAGGAGGGCCTTGGAGCCGTTGGCGAGCTGGAGCGGGTCGAGCTCGACGGCCTTGGCCTTCGTCACGAGCTCGGCGACATCGCTCTTCAGCTGGTCGGCGATCGCGTCGGAGTCGTCCTGGAGGCCGGTCTTCCACAGGTCGCGCTCGAGGCGGTGGTAGCCGGTGAACTTCATGCCCTCGTCGAGGACGTCGGCGCGCCCGTCGATCTTCGGGTCGAGGTCGCCGAAGGACTCGGCGACGGGCTCGATGCGCTCCCAGTACGAGCGGGCGGTCGGGTAGAGGCGCTTGGCCTGGGCGACGTCGCCCTTCTTCACGGCGGCGACGAACTTGCCGGTCTCGGTCTCGAAGGCGTCGGCCTGGCTCGCGACGTAGCGCTCGTAGCCGTCGGTGGCGGCGACGAGCTGCTCGTCCTGCGACTTCGGGGCGGCGGAGGCGCCGGTGATGGTGAAGTCCGAGCGGATGCCGGCCCCGACCATGCCCGGCTTGCACGCGGTGACGTAGGTGCCCGGCTCGGAGACGTTGACGTGGAAGGTGCGGCTCAGGCCGGGGGCGATGTTCTCGACCTCGCCGACGATGCGGTCGCCCTCGGCGTAGACGTAGAACTCGTTGACCTTCGAGCCGGTGTTCTTCACCTCGAACTCGACGGTGCCGGCCGGTGCCTCGGCCCGGGCGAGCGAGCACTCGGTGTCGCTGGCGGTGACGGCGATCGGGCCGCCGCCTCCGCTCGCGTCCTTCGCGTCCCCGCCGCAGGCGGTGAGGGTGAGGGCCGCGGACAGGCCGAGGGCGGTGGTGGTGACGGTGCGGCGCATCGGGGTCCTTCGGGTCATGACGGTGCAGGTCGAGGTGGGGCGGGTCGGTCAGGCGGACTGCGCGGCGGCGGGGCGCGGGGCGCTCGTCACGCCGCTGGTGGGCCGCAGGAAGAGGGGCAGGACGATCGCGACGTACGCGGTCCAGGCGATGGCCTGCAGCCAGGTCGTCGCGGGGGTGAAGTTGAAGAAGCCCTTGAGCAGGGTGCCGAGCCAGCCGTCGGGGGCGATGACGTGCGAGACGTCGAAGGCGAGGGCGTTGAGGCCGGGCAGGAAGCCGGCCTCCTGCAGGTCGTGGATGCCGTAGGCGAGGATCCCGGCGGCGACGACGACGAGGAAGACGCCGGTCCAGCGGAAGAAGACGGAGAGGTTGATCCGGATCGCGCCGCGGTAGATGAGCACGCCGAGCGCGACGGCGGAGAGCAGGCCGATCGCCCATCCGACGAGAGGCTGGTAGGTGCCCGCGCCGGCGGCCTCGGTCGTCGCGTAGAAGAAGATCGCGGTCTCCAGGCCCTCACGGCCGACGCCGAGGAAGCCGACGAGCGCGATCGCGAGCGGGCCGAGGTCGAGGGCGCGGTCGAGACGGCCCTTGAGCTCGCCGGAGATCGTCCGGGCGGCCGTGCGCATCCAGAAGACCATGACGGTGACGAAGCCGACCGCGAGGATCGAGGCGCTGCCACCGATGAGCTCCTGGGTCTCGAAGCTCAGCTGGCGGGTGCCGAAGGTGAGGACCGCGCCGAGGACGACGGACAGCACGATCGCGGTCGCGACGCCGGCCCAGACCCACTTCGTCGCCCAGGTCCGACCGGTCTTGGCGAGGAAGGCGATGAGGATGACGACGACGAGCGCGGCCTCGAGGCCTTCGCGCAGGCCGATGAGGGCGTTGCTGACGAGCATGGTGGTCTCTCTCGACGTGCTCAGGACGACCTACCAACTTAGGTCGTCCTTAGTAAGCACCCAGGGGGGCTCGTCCGTCAAGTGAGTCCCCCACCGCGGGACGCGCGTTGACCGCGGGGAGGGCACTGTCGGGTGGTCTCGAGGCTCGGGCGCGGGGCGCCCTTCGCACCTCGACCAGCGAAGGAGTCCCCCTTCGCACCTCGACCAGCGAAGGAGTCCCCCTTCGCACCTCGACCAGGGAGGGGGTCAGCGCTCGTCGACCATGAGGTCGATCGTGTAGTCCTCGGCGCGGTAGGCGTGCTCGCCGAGCTCGATGGCGGTGCCGCCGGCGTCGAAGGCGACGCGGGTCATCGTGAGGACGGGCTGGCCGGCGCGCATGTGGAGCGCCTTGCGCTCGGCGGCGGTGGGCATGCGGGCGCCGATGGACTGGCGGGCGACGCTCGGTCGCACGCCCCGGCCGCGCAGCGCCGCGTACAGCCCCGCGCGCTCGAGCTCGTCGCGGCCGATCTCGCCCGAGCTCGGCGGCAGCCAGTTGTGCAGGAGCGCGAGCGGGTCGTCGCCGGCGTAGCGCACGCGGGTGAGCGAGAGCAGCTCGGTCTCGGGCGGCAGGTCGAGCATCGAGGCCGCGCGGGGGTCGACGGCGCGCTCGAGGTCGAGCACCTCGGTGCGCGGCGAGCGGCCGGCCGCGTCGAGGTCGTCCCACAGCGAGGACAGGACGGCCTCGCGGTGCACCTTGCGGTTGGCGACGTGCGTGCCGAGCCCGCGCCGACGCACGAGCAGACCGCGGTCGACCATCTCTTGGATCGCGCGCCGGATCGTCGGGCGCGACACGGAGAGCCGCGTGGCCAGGGCGATCTCGTTCTCGAAGGCGTCGCCCGACTCGAGCCGCCCGTCGTGGATCGCCGCGCTCAGCTGCTCGGCGATCTGGTGGTAGAGCGGCACCGGTGAGTCCCGGTCGAGGGCGACGTCGAGCTCGGTGGCGGCCATGGGACGGATGATAGCGACCTGGCGAATGACATCCCGACGTCAGAATGTCCTGACAAATGCTTGACAGGTCTGCGCGGATCCGGCCAGAGTTGACCCCGCGAGGGCCGACGGGGCCCGACGGACGTCACGAAGGAGTGGCCAGGGTGCGGATCGGCTGTGTCGGGCTCGGACGGATCGGGACCTCCCACGTGCAGACGCTGCGCGCGGTCCCGGGGGTGAGCGAGGTCGTCGTCGCCGACGTCGACGGCCGTCGGGCGCAGGGCCTCCAGGCCGCGGCCGAGGAGCACCTCGCCGCGGTGAGCGCCGTGCCCGTCGAGGCGCTCCTCACCGCCGACCTCGACGGCCTCGTCGTCACCACCGGCTCGGCCGCTCACGGCACGTGGGTGCGTGCGGCCGTCGACGCCGGGCTGCCGACCTTCTGCGAGAAGCCGCTCGCGACCAGCCTCACCGAGATCCTCGAGGTCGCCGAGCACGTCCGCCGCAGCGGCGTCCCCGTCCACGTCGGCTTCCAGCGCCGCTTCGACGCCGGCTACCGCGCGGCGGCCGAGACCGTGCGCTCCGGCGAGCTCGGCTTCGTCCACACCCTGCGCGGCGTCGCGAGCGACATGCTCCCCCCGGCCGCGGACTTCATCCCCGGCAGCGGCGGCATCTTCCGCGACTGCCTCGTGCACGACGCCGACGTCATCCGCTTCGTCACCGGCCGCGAGGTCGTGAGCGTCTACGCGGTCGGCGGCACGAAGGGGGCGGACTTCTTCCCCGCCGCGGGCGACGTCGACACCGGGGCCGCCCTGCTCACCCTCGACGACGGCACCATCGTGATGCTCTCGACGAGCCGCTACAACGGCCAGGGCCAGGACGTGCGCCTCGAGGTCCACGGCGAGCACGGCACCGTCGCCGTCGGTCTCGACGACTCCCTCGCCCTGCGCAGCGTCGAGCCGGGCGCGAGCCAGCCGGCCGGCCCGGTCCACACCGACTTCTACTCCCGCTTCCGCCCCGCCTTCGCCGACGAGCTCGCCGGCTTCGTCGCGATGGTGGGCGGATCCCCTTCGCCCTGCACCGTCGACGACGCCCTCGAGGCCTCGCGCGTCGTCGAGGCCTGCGACCTCTCCCGCCGTGAGGGCCGCCCCGTCCTCATGAGCGAGATCCCTTCCGCCCTGCCCGCCCCCGCCACCTCGTGAGGACGACCATGACCACCCCCGTGCCCGACCGCATCGCCGCCGCCCCCATCTCGTGGGGGGTGTGCGAGGTCCCCGGATGGGGCTGGCAGCACCAGCCGCCGACCGTCCTGGCGCAGATGCGCGAGCTGGGCATCAGCGCCACCGAGTTCGGCCCCGACGGCTTCCTCCCCGACGCCCCGCAGGCCAAGGCCGACACCCTCGCGGGCTACGGCCTGGCCGCGGTCGGGCAGTTCGTCCCCGTCGTCCTGCACGACCCGGCCCACGACCCGCTGCCGGTCGTCGAGAGCGCGATGGAGGGCCTCGTCGCGGCGTCCGCGAGCACCGTCGTCATCGCCGCGGCGACCGGGGTGGACGGCTACGACGACCGCCCGGCGCTCGACGAGCTCGGCTGGAGCACCCTGCTCGCCAACCTCGACCGGATCGACGACGCCGCCCGCGCGCACGGCCTCGTCGCGACGATCCACCCGCACGTCGGCACGATGGTCGAGTCCGGCGAGGAGACCCAGCGGGTCCTCGACGGCTCGCGGATCGGGCTGTGCCTCGACACCGGCCACCTCCTCATCGGCGGCGGTGACCCGGTCGCGGTCGCCACCGAGCACCCCGGCAGGATCGCCCACATGCACCTCAAGGACGTCGACCTCGCCTGGGCCCGCAAGGTCCAGGCCGGCGACGCCACCTACACCGAGGCGGTCGCCGCCGGGATGTACGTGCCGCTCGGCGCCGGCGACGTCGACATCGCCGCGATCGTCACCGCACTCGAGGCCGACGGCTACCAGGGCTGGTACGTCCTCGAGCAGGACACGATCCTCACCGGTGACCCTGCCGACGGCGGTGAGGGGCCCGACCCGGTCGCCGACGTGCGCACCTCGGTCGCGCACCTGCTCTCCGTCGCGAAGGGGGCGTGAGCGCACCGTGGTCTTCGACGTCGTCGCCATCGGCCGCACCGGGGTCGACATCTACCCCCTCGACCACGGGGTCGGGCTGGAGGAGGTGCGCACCTTCGAGAAGTTCCTCGGCGGCAGCGCGACGAACGTCGCCGTCGCCGCGGCCCGCCACGGCCACGACGTCGCCCTCGTCAGCAAGGTCGGCCCGGACGCCTTCGGCCGCTTCGTGCGCGCCGAGGCAGCCCGGCTCGGCGTCGACGCCCGCTACGTCAGCACCCTCGACGGGGAGCCCGGCCGGGTGCCGCCGACGCCGGTGACCTTCTGCGAGGTGCACCCGCCGGACGACTTCCCGCTCTCCTTCTACCGCTACCCGACCGCCCCCGACCTCATGATCGAGCCCGACGAGCTGCCGCTCGAGGCGATCCGCGAGGCGAAGATCTTCTGGGCCACCGTCACCGGGCTGTCGCAGGAGCCCTCGCGCGCCGCGCACCACGCGGCGCTCGCGGCCCGCGACGGCCGCCACCCGAGCGTGCTCGACCTCGACTACCGCCCGATGTTCTGGGAGGACCCGCGGGACGCGGGCGCCGAGATCGCCCGTGCGCTCGAGCACGTGAGCGTGGCCGTCGGCAACCGCGAGGAGTGCGAGGTGGCGGTCGGCGAGAGCGACCCGCACCGTGCGGCCGACGCGCTCCTCGAGCGCGGTCTCGAGCTCGCCGTCGTCAAGCAGGGCCCGAAGGGGGTCCTCGCGGCCACCCGTGACGAGCGCGTCGAGGTCCCCACCCACCCCGTCGACGTCGTCAACGGCCTCGGGGCCGGCGACGCCTTCGGCGGTGCGCTGTGCCACGGGCTGCTCCTCGGCTGGGAGCTCGAGCGCGTCCTGCGCTTCGCCAACGTCGCGGGTGCGATCGTCGCCTCACGGCTCGAGTGCTCGACCGCCATGCCCACCGAGGACGAGGTCCTCGCCGCGCTGCAGACCCAGGAGGTGGCCCGATGACGACCAGCGAGCGCGTCGGGCTCGGCCCCGCCCAGATCACCGACCTGCGGGTCACCGACCCCGGCCTCGTCGCGCGGATGTGGGCCGGCCGGCGGCGCCGCCCGCTCGTCGGCGAGGACGGGCGGATGCTCGTCGTCGCGGCCGACCACCCCGCCCGCGGCGCCCTCGGCGTGCGCGGCGACGCGATGGCCATGGGCAGCCGCAGCGACCTGCTCGACCGCCTCGCGACCGCCCTCTCGCGCCCCGGTGTCGACGGCGTCCTCGGCACGCCCGACGTCCTCGACGACCTGCTGCTCATGGGCGCGCTCGACGACAAGGTCGTCATCGGGTCGATGAACCGCGGCGGTCTGCAGGGCTCGGTCTTCGAGCTCGACGACCGCTTCACCGGGTACACCGCCGACGAGATCGCCGCGCGCGGCCTCGACGGCGGCAAGATGCTCACGCGGATCGCCCTCGACGACCCCGGCACGGTCGCCACCCTCGAGGCGAGCGCGCAGGCCGTCACCGAGCTCGCCCGGCACGAGGTCATGGCCATGGTCGAGCCCTTCCTCTCCCGCCGCCGCGACGGCAAGGTCGAGAACCTCCTCGACCCCGACAGCACGATCCGCTCGATCCACGTCGCCTCCGGCCTCGGCGCGAGCAGCGCGTACACCTGGCTCAAGCTGCCGGTCGTCGACGACCTCGAGCGGGTCATGGACGCGACGACGATGCCGACCCTCCTGCTCGGCGGGGACCCGAAGGGGGACCCCCAGGACAGCTATGACGCGTGGGGCCGCTCGCTCGGGCTGCCCTCGGTGCGCGGTCTCGTCGTCGGGCGCGCCCTGCTCTACCCGCCGGACGGCGACGTCGGCGCGGCCGTCGACATCGCGGCCGGGCTCGTGCACGGGGGCGCTCGGTGAGCGGCCCGCGCACCGGCGCCGACAACGACCGGTGGTTCCACCCCTTCGCCGCCGGTGAGCCCTGGGCGGTCGAGATCACCGACGCCGTCGACGGCTGGCAGCACACGTCGCTGCGCGTGGCCGCGCTGGCCGCGGGCGGCGAGGTGCACCACGACCTCGGTGGCGAGGAGGTCGTCGTCGTGCCGCTCGTCGGAGCGGTCGACGTCGTCGTCGACGGCCAGACCCTCGGCCTGCGCGGTCGGACGAGCGTCTTCGCCGGTCCGAGCGACGTCGCCTACGTGCCCGCCGGGCGCTCCCTGCTCCTTCGTGCCGGTGCCGAGGGCGCCCGTGTCGCCGTGTGCGGCGCCCAGGTCGCCGACCCCACCGGCGGCGGACGGACCCCTCGGGTCGTCACCGCCGACGAGACGCCCGTCGAGCTGCGCGGCGCCGGCAGCTGCAGCCGCGAGGTGCGCGGTCACGGCATGCCCGACACCCTGCCCGAGGCCGAGCAGATCCTCGTCTGCGAGGTCGTCACGCCGGCCGCGGGCTGGTCGTCCTACCCGCCGCACAAGCACGACAGCGACCGCCCCGGCGAGGAGAGCGTGCTCGAGGAGATCTACTACTTCGAGACCCAGGTCGTCGGCGACGCCGACGCCGGGCGAGCGCCCGTCACCCGGGGCACCGAGCGCGGCGACGGCCTCGACCCCGTCGGCTACCAGCAGGTCTACGGCACCGACGAGCGCGCGATCGACGTGCTCGTCGAGGTGAGCACCGGTGACGTCGTCCTCGTGCCGCACGGCTGGCACGGCCCGGCGATGGCCGCGCCCGACGCCGACCTGTACTACCTCAACGTCATGGCCGGTCCCGGCGCCGAGCGGGCCTGGCTCATCTGCGACGACCCCGCGCACGGCCAGGTCCGCGAGAGCTGGACCGGTCAGCGCGTCGACCCCCGCCTGCCGATGGGAGCCACCCGATGAGCCAGACCGTCCGTCTCACCGTCGCCCAGGCGGTCGTACGCTTCCTCGCCGCCCAGCGCAGCGAGCGCGACGGCGAGCAGCAGCGCCTCCTCGAGGGCTGCCTGGGCATCTTCGGGCACGGCAACGTCGCGGGTCTGGGCCAGGCCCTGCTCCAGGACGAGCTCGCCGCGACGCAGGCGGGGGCGCGGCCCGGTCTGCCCTACGTCCTCGCCCGCAACGAGCAGGCGATGGTGCACACCGCCGTCGCCTTCGCCAAGCAGCGTGACCGGCTGCAGACCTGGGCGTGCACCGCCTCCGTCGGCCCCGGCAGCACGAACATGCTCACCGGCGCCGCGCTCGCGACGATCAACCGGCTGCCCGTGCTGCTCCTGCCGTCCTCAACCTTCGCCACCCGCTCGGCCGGACCGCTCCTGCAAGAGCTCGAGCACCCGGTGAGCGCCGACGTCACCGTCAACGACGCCTTCCGACCGCTCTCGCGCTTCTACGACGAGGTGCGCCGCCCCGAGCAGCTGCCCGCGATCCTGCTCCAGGCGATGCGCGTGCTCACCGACCCCGCCGACACCGGCGCCGTGACGATCTCGCTGCCCCAGGACGTGCAGGCGCAGGCCCACGACTGGCCGGTCGAGCTCTTCGACGAGCGGGTCTGGCACGTGCGCCGGCCCCCGGCCGAGCCCGCGGCGATCGCCCGCGCCGCGCAGGTCATCCGCTCCGCGCGGCGGCCCATGGTCGTCGCCGGCGGCGGCGTGCACTACTCCCGTGCCGAGGAGACCCTCGCCGCGCTGTGCGCGGCCACGGGGATGCCCGTCGGCGAGACCCAGGCGGGCAAGGGCTCGCTGCTGCACGGCGACCCCCGGCTGCTCGGCGCCGTCGGGTCGACCGGCACGACCGCGGCCAACGCGGTCGCCGCGCAGGCCGACGTCGTCATCGGCGTCGGCACACGGTGGCAGGACTTCACGACGGCCTCGCGGACCGCCTTCGCCGCCGAGGGGGTGCGCTTCGTCAACCTCAACGTCGCCCCGGTCGACGCGGTGAAGCACTCCGGCGTCATGGTCGTCGGGGACGCCCGCGAGTCCCTCGTCGCGCTCGCGCAGGCCCTCGAGGGCTGGTCGGTCGAGGACGGCTACCGCGAGGAGCAGGAGCGGCTCTGGTCGAGCTGGGACGCCGAGGTCGAGGCCGCCCACCACCCGTCCGCCGAGGTCACCGCCGCCCTCGCGCCTGGTCTGCTCACCCAGGGCGAGGTCCTCGGGCTCGTCAACGAGCTGAGCGACCCGCGCGACGTCGTCCTGTGCGCCGCCGGCTCGATGCCCGGCGACCTCCACAAGTCGTGGCGCGTGCGCGACCGACGCGGGTACCACGTCGAGTACGGCTACTCCTGCATGGGCTACGAGGTGCCCGCCGCCATCGGCGTGCGCCTGGCCGACGAGACCCGCGACGTCTTCGCGATGGTCGGCGACGGCGGCTACCTCATGATGCCGACCGAGCTCGTCACCGCCGTGCAGGAGCGGGTCAAGGTCGTCGTCGTCCTCGTGCAGAACCACGGCTTCCACTCCATCGGCTCGCTCTCGCAGTCGCTCGGCAGCCAGCGCTTCGGCACCTCCTACCGCGCCCGGGGGGCGGACGGGCGTCTCGACGGGCAGGCCCTGCCCGTCGACCTCGCCGCCAACGCCCGCTCCCTCGGCGCCCATGTCGTCGAGGTCGAGGACCGTGACGGCCTCGTCGCCGCGATCCACGAGGCGAAGGGGTGGCCCGCCGACGGCGGTCCCTTCGTCATCCACGTCCAGACCGACCCGCTCGTCCACGGCCCCGACTCCGCGTCGTGGTGGGACGTGCCGGTGAGCGAGGTCTCCGAGCTCACCTCGACCCGCGAGGCGTTCGACGCATATCGCGAGCACAAGACCGGCCAACGGGCCTACCTTCGACCCGGCGACCCGCAGTAGCACCACCCTCACCGTGATGGAAAGAGAGACAACGATGTCCCGACCTCGCCGCACCACCCTCGTCGCCGGCGCCGCCGTGCTCGCCCTCGGCCTCGCCGCCTGCTCCTCCAGCGGGGGCAAGCAGGAGAGCGACGACAGCAGCGGGGCTGCCGGCAACGCCGGCACCCCGACGATGACCGTCGCCCTCATCACCCACTCCGGTCCCGGCGACACCTTCTGGGACCAGGTCCGCGCCGGCGCCGAGGACGCCGCGAAGAAGGACAACGTCAAGCTCGAGTACAGCGCCGACCCCGAGGGATCGGCCCAGGCCAACCTCGTCCAGCAGGCGATCGACAAGAAGGTCGACGCCATCGCGGTCACCCTCGCCAAGCCCGAGGCGATGAAGTCGACGGTCGAGGCCGCGACCGAGGCCGGCATCCCCGTCGTCGCCCTCAACGGCGGCATGGACGACTGGAAGCAGATGGGCGCGCTGTCCTTCTTCGGCCAGGACGACGAGCTCGCCGGCGAGGCCGCCGGGACCCGGCTCAAGGACGAGGGCGCCGGCAAGACCCTCTGCGTCATCCACGAGCAGGGCAACGTCGGTCTCGAGGCCCGCTGCGACGGCGTCGCCAAGACCTTCGGCGACTCCGAGAAGATCTACGTCACCGGCACCGACACGGCGAACGTCCAGTCGACGATCACCGCGAAGCTCCAGCAGGACTCCTCGATCACCAACGTCCTCACCCTCGGCGCCCCCTTCGCCCTCATCGCCGACAAGTCGGTCGACGAGGCCGGGAGCAAGGCGACGATCTCCACCTTCGACCTCAACGACGACGCCCTCAAGGCGATCAAGGAGGGGACGATCACCTGGGCCGTCGACCAGCAGCCCTACGTCCAGGGCTACATGGCCGTCGACTCGCTGTGGCTCAAGGTGCAGCAGGGTGCCGAGGTCGGTGGCGGCCAGCCGGTCTACACCGGTCCCGCCTTCATCGACAAGGACAACGTCGACGCGCTGCTGAAGTCCGAGGGCGAGTGAGATGAGCGCACCCGTCACCGACCAGCAGGCGGGCGGCAGCACGAGCGCCGCCGCCGTCGACGACCGCGTCGCGGCGAAGGGGGGCCTCGGCCTGCTCTTCTCGCGGCCCGAGATCGGGGCGCTCGTCGGGGCCGTCGCCATCGCGGTGATCTTCATCGCGGTGGCGCCGGGCTTCCGGTCGATCGGCAACACCGGGACGATCCTGTACGGGGCCGCCGCCATCGGCGTCATGGCCGTCGGGGTCTCGCTGCTCATGGTCGGTGGCGAGTTCGACCTCTCCACCGGTGTCGCCGCGATCTCCTCGGGGATCTGCGCGTCCCTCACGGCGTGGAACTTCGGGCTCAACGTGTGGATCGGGGTCCTCGCGGCCCTCGTCTTCTCGTTGCTCGTCGGCGCCTTCAACGGGTGGCTGCTCACCAAGACCGGGCTGCCGAGCTTCCTGGTCACCCTCGGCACCTTCTTCGTGCTCCAGGGCGCGAACCTCGCCGTGACACGTCTCGTCGGCGGCTCGGTCGCCACCCCGCGGATCTCGGACATGGCCGGCTTCGAGTCGGCCCGCTCGGTCTTCGCGTGGAGCGTGCAGATCGGACCGGTGACGATCAAGGCGCTCGTCGCGTACTGGGCCGTCCTCGTCGTCATCGGTGCGCTCGTGCTCACCCGGACGCGGGTCGGCAACTGGATCTACGCGGCCGGCGGCGACGCCGACGCGGCGCGGGCCGTCGGCGTGCCGGTGACCCGGGTGAAGATCGGCCTCTTCATGGCCGTCGGCTTCTGCGCCTGGGTCCTCGGGATGCACCTGCTCTTCGAGTACTCGGTCATGCAGTCCGGTGAGGGCGTGGGGCAGGAGTTCATCTACATCATCGCGGCGGTCGTCGGCGGGTGCCTGCTCACCGGCGGGTACGGCTCGGTCGTCGGCGCCGCGCTCGGCGCCCTCATCTACGGCATGACCCAGGCCGGCATCAGCTACGCCGGGTGGAACGTCGACTGGCTCAAGACCTTCCTCGGCGTGATGCTCCTCCTGGCCACCCTCCTCAACGTCTACGTCAAGAAGAAGGCGGACGCACGATGAGCACTGCAACCGAGCCCACCGCGGCTGCGACGCCCGGGAGCCGCGAGCCCCTCGTCGCGATGGCCGACGTGGGCAAGTCCTACGGCAACGTCCACGCGCTGCGCGGGGTCTCGCTCGAGGTCTACCCCGGCGAGGTGACGTGCGTGCTCGGCGACAACGGCGCCGGCAAGTCCACGCTCATCAAGATCATGGCCGGTCTGCACGAGCACAGCGAGGGGACCTTCTCGGTCAACGGCATCTCGCGCAACCTCGCCTCGCCGCGGGCCGCGCAGCAGCTCGGGATCGCGACCGTCTACCAGGACCTCGCGCTCGCGCCGCTCATGTCGGTGTGGCGGAACTTCTTCATGGGCAACGAGATCCGCCGCGGGCTCTTCCTCGACAGCGCGACGATGCGTCGCATCGCCGACGAGGAGCTGCAGAAGATGGGCATCCACATCGGTGACCTCGACCGCCCGGTCGGCGGGCTCTCCGGTGGTCAGAAGCAGTGCATCGCCATCGCGCGGGCCATCTACTTCGGGGCCAAGGTCATCATCCTCGACGAGCCGACGGCGGCGCTCGGCGTCCGCCAGTCCGGTGTCGTGCTCAAGTACATCGCCAAGGCCCGCGACGCCGGCCTCGGCGTCGTCTTCATCACCCACAACCCGCACCACGCCTACCTCGTGGGCAACCACTTCGCCGTCCTCAAGCTCGGCCGGGTCGTCCTTGACGCGCACCGCGACGAGATCACCCTCGACGAGCTGACGGCGGAGATGGCCGGCGGGCAGGAGCTCGCCGAGCTGCAGCACGAGCTGCGCGACGTCGACCCCGACGCGACCGTCGCGCCCGACCACCCCGAGACCGCACCTGCCACACCAGCACGAAGCACCGATGAGAGGCGTCCATGAGCACCCCCACCCGCATCACCCACCTCGTCGCCGGATCCCCGTGGGAGGGGACCGCCGAGCGCACGAGCGAGGTCTACGACCCGGCGACCGGTGAGGTCACCGGCGCGCTCGACCTCGCCTCGGCCGATCTCGTCGGCGAGGTCGTCGAGGGCGCGCACGCCGCGTGGCTGGAGTGGCGCGACACCTCGCTGACCCGCCGCGCGCAGGTCCTCTTCCGCTTCCGCGAGCTGCTCAACGAGGACAAGGAGCGCATCGCTGCGCTCATCACCGCCGAGCACGGCAAGGTGCTCTCCGACGCCCTCGGCGAGGTCGTGCGCGGTCTCGAGGTCGCCGAGTACGCGTGCGGCATCCCCAACCTGCTGCGCGGGGGATTCTCCGAGAACGCCTCGACGGCGGTCGACGTGTACTCGATGCGTCAGCCGCTCGGTGTCGCGGCGATCATCTCGCCCTTCAACTTCCCCGCGATGGTGCCGCTGTGGTTCGTCCCCATCGCCATCGCGTGCGGCAACGCCGTCGTGCTCAAGCCGAGCGAGAAGGACCCGTCGGCGGCCAACGCCGTCGCCGAGCTGTGGCAGCGCGCCGGCCTGCCGGACGGCGTGATGAACGTCGTCCACGGCGACAAGGAGGCCGTCGACGCGCTGCTCACCCACGACAAGGTGCGCTCCGTCTCCTTCGTCGGCTCGACCCCGATCGCGCGGTACGTCTACGAGACGGGGACCGCCGCCGGCAAGCGCGTCCAGGCGCTCGGCGGCGCGAAGAACCACATGCTCGTCCTGCCCGACGCCGACCTCGACCTCGCCGCGGACGCCGCGATCAACGCCGGCTTCGGCTCGGCCGGTGAGCGCTGCATGGCGATCTCCGCGCTCGTCGTCGTCGAGCCGGTCGCCGACGAGCTCGTGAGCAAGATCGTCGACCGCATGGGCAAGCTGCGCACCGGCGACGGGCGCCGCGGCTGCGACATGGGCCCGCTCGTCACCGCCGCCCACCGCGACAAGGTCGCGTCGTACGTCGACGCCGGTGCCCAGGCCGGCGCGAAGGTCGTCGTCGACGGGCGCGACGGGGACTTCGACGCCGACGGCGAGGGCTTCTTCGTCGCCCCGACGCTCATCGACGAGGTGCGTCCGGGGATGAGCGTCTACGACGACGAGATCTTCGGTCCGGTGCTCTCGGTCGTCCGCGTGGCCAGCTACGACGAGGGCCTCGAGCTCATCAACGCCAACCCCTACGGCAACGGCACGGCGATCTTCACCAACGACGGCGGTGCCGCCCGGCGCTTCCAGCACGAGGTCGAGGTCGGCATGGTCGGCATCAACGTGCCGATCCCCGTCCCGGTGTCGTACTACTCCTTCGGCGGCTGGAAGAACAGCCTCTTCGGCGACACCCACGCCCACGGCATGGAGGGCGTGCACTTCTTCACCCGCGGCAAGGTCGTCACGCAGCGCTGGCTCGACCCGAGCCACGGCGGCATCAACCTGGGCTTCCCCCAGACCGACTGACCCGCGCTCTCGTCGGCGAAGGGGGGCGAGGCGCGAGCGCCCGCCCCCCTCGCTGGTCGAGGCACGAGCGCGGCGGCATGGCTGGTCGAGGCGCGAGCGTCAGCTGTCCTTCTCGCTGGTCGAGGTGCGAGCGTCAGCGAGCCTCGAGACCACGTCCCTCGGACGGGCTCAGCCCAGGAGGCTGCGGAGCTGCACGGCGGGGTCGGCGAGCTGGTCGGGGTCGGGGCGGGCGCCCGCGGCGACGAGCCGCTCGGCCATGCGCACGTCCTTCGCGACGGCGGCCCGTCCGGCACCGGCAGCGCACACGAGCACTCCGTCGGCGTCGAGGCCGAGGTGCACGACGGTGCCGTCGGGCCGGGGGCGCTCGACCCACCGCGTGGCCGCCGCCGCCATGCCTGACACCTGCAGGCTGAGGTCGTACTGGTCGGACCAGAACCACGGGACGGCGGTGATCGACACCTCCTCGCCGCGCACCGATGCCGCGGCGACGGCGGCCTGGTCGTGCGCCATCCGCCACGACTCGAGCCGCTGACGCCGCCCGAGCACCGGGACCGGCCCGGCGCAGCAGTCACCCGCGGCCCAGACGCCCGGAGCGCTCGTGCGCATCGCCGCGTCGACGACCACCCCGTCGTCCACCTCGATGCCCGCAGCCTGCGCGAGCCCGGTCTCCGGCATCGACCCCACGGCCTGCAGCACGACGTCCGGGGTGACGACGCTGCCGTCGGAGAGCTCGACCCGCCACCCGCCGGACCCAGCGCCCGCGGACGCGACGGTCGTGCCGAGGCGCAGGTCCACCCCTTCGGCCTCGTGACGCTCGACGAGCACCCGCGCGACGGGCTCGGGGACCGCGCGCCCGAGGGCGCGCTCCGCGGCCTCGACGACCGTGACCTGCGCGCCACGCGTCCGGGCGCTCGCGGCGACCTCGAGGCCGACGAGCCCGGCGCCGACGACGAGCAGGTGCGCCCCCGGCCGCAGGGCGTCGCGCAGCACGAGCGCGTCCTCGAAGGTCCGCAGCGTGAGCGCGGCAGCCGGCAGCCCGGTCAGCCGGCGCGGCTGAGCCCCCGTCGCGAGCACGAGCCGGTCGAAGCCCAGGCGCATGCCGTCGCCGAGCTCGACCGTGCGTCCCACGAGGTCGAGAGAGGTCGCCGTGCGCCCGGCGAGGACCTCGAGCCCCTCG
Organism: Janibacter melonis; assembly: GCF_020567375.1. Classification (GTDB taxonomy): domain Bacteria; phylum Actinomycetota; class Actinomycetes; order Actinomycetales; family Dermatophilaceae; genus Marihabitans; species Marihabitans melonis. The sequence goes on from NZ_JAJBZM010000002.1 coordinate 209,228, forward strand.
ACGTCGAGCCGCCCGTCGCGGTACGGCTCGACCGGCCGCGGGTCGTCGTCGACGAGGACGGACTTCGACAGCGGAGGCCGCTCGTAGGGCGCTCGCGACTCGCGTCCGACGAGCACCACCCGGGCGTCGAGGTCGCTCGTCGCGAGGTCGTGGGCGACGCGGGCACCGCACTCGCCGCCGCCGATGACGACGACCTGGAGCTCAGAGGTCATGCCTCGATCCAACGCCTCGCGCCGGTCAGAGGCAAACCTCGCCCCGCCACTCAGACGAGGGCGCGGTCCTGCACCTCGGCGACCGTGACAGGGCGGCCCTCGATCGCCGAGAGCGTCGCGGCCTCGGCTGCCCAGGCGGTGCCCATCGCGTCGTCGACGGTGCACGGCGAGTCGATCTCGCCGGCGACGACCCGGCAGAAGGTCGCGAGCTCGGCGCGGAAGGCCTGCGCGAGGCGGTCCATGAAAAAGGTGTGCGGCGGCCCGGCCGGCCACGAGACCCCCGGCTGCGTCGGGCGAAGGGGGAGCCCGTCGTCGAGACCGGCGGCGACGGCGTCGGCGACGCCGTGCACCTCGAGGCGCACGTCGTAACCGCGGGCGTTGGTCCGGGTGTTCGACACGACACCGATCGCGCCGTCGCTCATCGTCAGCAGGGTCGAGGCGCTCGTGTGGTCGCCGTGGTCGCGGTACATCTCCGCGGCCGCGTCGGGGTCGGTCGCCCCGACCGCGTAGACGGAGACGACCTCCTGCCCGGTCACCCAGCGCACCGCGTCGAAGTCGTGGACGGCGCAGTCGCGGAAGATGCCCCCGGACACGGCGAGGTAGGCCGCGGGCGGCGGGGCCGGGTCGAGCGTCGTCGAGCGCACGGTGTGGACCCGGCCCAGCGAGCCGTCTCGCACGGCGTCGCGAGCGGCGACGAAGGCGGGGTCGAAGCGCCGGGGGTAGCCGATCTGCACCGGCGCACTCGCCTGGGCGGCGAGCTCCTGCATGCGCACCGCCTCGGCGACCGTGCCGGCGACCGGCTTCTCGCAGAAGGTCGTCACACCCCGGGCGAGGGCGGCCTCGAGCAGCTCGGCGTGGACGTTCGTCGCCGCGGCGATGACGACGCCGTCGACGCCGGCGTCGAGCAGGGCCTGGGGGGAGTCGACGGCGCGAGCCTTCGAGATGCGCCCGGTGACGGCGTCGGCGGCTGCGCGCACCGGGTCGGTGACGACGACCTCCTCGACGACGTCGAGGGCGGCGAGGGTGTCGGCGTGGACGGCGCCCATGCGGCCGAGTCCGATGAGTCCGATACGCATCAGTCGTGTGCTCCTGCAGGGTCTGGTCCCGGTCGAGGCGCGACGGCACGGCCTCGTGCGTGATGTCCGTATGTCAGGACAAATGGACTGTAGCGGAGGTGCAGCGGGGAGGGAAGGGCCGGGTCACCCCCTTCGCTCACCCCGGACGTCGACTGCGTAACTCCGCCGGGTGGCCCGGCGCAGAAAGTGAGGTCGAGTAGCTCTTGACACTGTTTGTCAAATCACCCTACTGTCAGATTGTCGGACAACCCGAGGAGGAACCCTGTGGCTCACATCCAGAAGCTTCGCCGCGGCACGTTGTCTGACGAGATCGTCTCGGACATCCGGCAGAAGATCGCCTCCGGCGAGTTCGGTGTGGGGACGAAACTCCCCAACGAGATCGCTCTGGCAGACGCCTACGGTGTCGGTCGCGGAACGGTGAGGGAGGCGATCAAGGCTCTCACCCTCATGCGTCTCCTGGAACGCAGCACGGCCGGGACCTTCGTCGCGTCCGGCGCTCAGATCCACGCTCCGGATGACCTGCTGATGAACATCAAGACTGCGGACCCCGAGTTCTCGTCTCTCTACGAGTCCCGGATCCTGCTACAGCTGAAGGTCGTCGAGCTCGCCTGCCAGAGGGCGACCCGCGAGGACATCGCCAAGATCAACCAGGCGATCGAGAAGGCTGAGAGGGCCACGACCAACGTGGCGTCGCTCGAAGCTGACCTGGAATACCACCACGCTCTGGCGGAGGCGGCTCATAGCCCCGTCGTCATGTACCTGTACATGGTGACGACGGATGCCATCGCAAGGGCCTACCAGACCTTCTTGCCCCTCTACCAACAGGACAAGTGGGGGACGGCGAACCACAAGCTTGTGGCAGAGGCGGTCGAGGCGAAGGACACCGCACGCGCTCAACGCATAGCTCAGGCTTCGCTCGAGCGCGCCGCAGAGGCCGTCCGAAACATCGTGAGAAGTCAGAAATAAAGCTCTATCGCTGATCTCACGCAGGACCAGCAACTCGTCATTGACACCCAGCCATGATCCGGCGCGATCTTGGCGACCCCTATACCTGACCCGATCTGCGAATTGCCGCTGGCGGCTCGCCGTTGCGGTCGGTGCTGCCCACCTGTCATTTCGATGTGGCAAAGATGCCAAGAAATGGGAAGACCGTGAGTCACTACCTGAATGCGCTGTTCAAGCCTACCAGCGTCGCAGTGCTCGGAGTATCCGAGAATGCAGAGCGCGGCGGGACCAGCATCTTCCGCGCCGCCCTGAAGGAGCCGTTCGGCGGACGGATCTACGCGGTCGGACGAAGTGGCGGTGAGGTCGATGGACAGCAGATCTACCGCTCGATCGCCGATCTCCCGGAGATCCCTGATCTCGTCTTCGGCGCGGTAGGGGTACGTGCCACTCCTTCGGCGATGGTCGAGGCCGCCGAGGCGGGGGTCAAGGTCGGGGTGGTATTCACCGCCGGGTTCGCGGAGATGAGCCCCGAAGGTGCGCGAGCTCAGCAGGCGATGGTCGAGCAGTGCAACCACCTGGGGATGCGCATCGTCGGACCCAACTGCATGGGCGTGTTCGACCGCACCAGCCATCTCAACCTGACCAGCATGAAGGGCGTCCAGGACGGGTCTGTCGGACTGATCTCCCAGAGCGGCAACATCGCACTGACGATGTTCACCCATGCACGTCGTCACGACCTGGGGTTCCACTCCTTCGTGAGCTTCGGCAACCAGGCCGACGTGCCGCTCATCGACTACCTGGAGTACATGGGTCAGGACGACGCGGTCGACGTCGTGCTGATGTACGTCGAGAGCCTCCAGGAGGTGGCGGGCGCAGATTTCGTCCGGCGCGCTCGTGACGTCGCTGCGCACAAGCCGGTCGTCGCGATCAAGGGCGGGGTCACCAACGCCGGACGTCGCGCAGCTGCGTCCCACACGTCACGGCTGTCGGCCGCCGAGACCATCTACAGCGCCGCATTCCGGCAGGCCGGCATCGTCGAGGTCACAGACCTTGATCATCTGCTGGCGGTGACCGAAGCCCTGCTCCGTTGCCCGCCCCTGAAGGGTTCGCGAATCGCGATCGTCGGGTCAGGGGGCGGTCACTCGACGATCGGCACCGACTGCGTCGAGCGGACCGGTCTCGACGTCCCCGCCTTCGACTCTCACCTGCGGACCCAGTTCGGTCAGCACCTGCCACCGTGGGCTCCTGTGACGAACCCCGTCGACATGACGGGGGGGTTCACCGAGGACCTCACGCTCTTCCGTACGCTGATGTGCTACCCACTCAGCACGGACTCCTATGACGGTGGGCTGAGCTACGGGCTTTACGGCAACAGCTTCAAGCCGGGGCTCGTTGATGACGCCGGACTCACCTGGGAGTCGGCGGCGGCAACCCTGGGCGCGCTGCAGGCCGAGCTGGGCAAACCGATCGTGTTCTACACACCCTTCGCCAAGGACACGGCAGCGGAGTTCACCGCCATGAGACGCGCCGGTGTTCCTTGCTACGGATCCCTCGCGGAAGCAGGTGCAGCTCTCGGAGCGCTGCGGGAACGCGGCGAGTTCCTCGCGCGACACGACGGTGCGTCGCGCTCGGTTCTGATGCCGGCATCCACGACGAGCGACGCTGCGCCGGGCGGACTCGTGCTCACGGAGTTCGAGTCTTTGCAGATCTTGGCGACCGCAGGAGTCGAGACTGTCGCGCAGCAGCAGGCCGGCAGCCCGGAGGCGGCGGCCTCGGCTGCCGACGCGATCGGCTACCCCGTCGTGCTGAAGGCTCAGCTGAAGGATGTCGCGCACAAGTCGGACGTCGGCGGCGTACGTCTGGGCCTGTCCACACCGGCCGACGTGCGTGCTGCGTTCGTCGACATGCGCCATCGGCTCGCTGTCGACGAGACCTTCGTCTGCTCGGTGTCGCCCCAGCTGGACGTAGACCGCGAGATCCTCCTCGGCATTCGCAGAGACGAGACCTTCGGCCACACCGTGGTCATCGGGGTTGGCGGGATCCTCACCGAAGTCGCGGCTCGAGTCGCCGTGCTGATCGCCCCGACCTGCTTCGACGAGTTCTGCGCCGCGATCGCACGGTCACCGATCGCCGACTTCATGGGGGAGTGGAGAGGCAAGCCGGCCGTAGACCTGCAGGAGCTCCATCGGCTCGTCAATGGGCTTGTCGAGGCCTGCATCCGTGACACCGGGATCCAGAGCATCGACGTCAACCCACTCGTCACTGTCGGAGCTCGACTCGTGGCACTTGATGGTGCCGTCGTCCGCGACCTGTCGGGGAGTGAGTGATCGTGGATGCCTCCAGATCGGTGCACGCACCTGACGACGACGTGATCTCCGAGCTTGTCGATGGTGTCCTGACCATCTGGCTCAATCGTCCGGACAAGCTCAATGCGTTGACGCACCCGATGTACGACGAGATCGGCCGTCTCGTGGCGGCCGCATCAACCGACACCGAGTGCCGGGTCATCGTCCTGCGGGGCCGCGGGCGTGCGTTCTCGGCGGGGTTCGATCTGGCTCTGCAGGTCGCGCACAAGGGGAGCGAGGAGAAGCTCAGCGGCTTGCGAGATGGTTCGAACCGGGTGCGGTGGGCGATCTGGAACTGCCCGAAACCGGTCGTGGCCGTGCTGCATGGCTTCTGCCTCGCCGGAGCGTTCGAGCTCGTCCTGCCGACAGACTTCACCATCGCGTCGCGGTCCTGCGAGCTGGGTGAGCCGGAGATTCTCTTCGGCGCTGGATCTGCGTTCCTGATGGTGCCGTGGATGATGAACCACAAGCAGGCGAAGCAAGTCCTCCTCCTCGGTGATCGATTCGACGCCGATGAAGCCCATCGCCTTGGTCTGGTCACCGAGGTGGTCGACGACGACCACCTGGACCAGCGCGTGCATGAAGTGGTGGATCGGCTCCGCAAGGTTCCAGCGGGTGCTGCCCGTATGGGGAAGCTGGGGATCAACCGGGCGTACGAGACCGCGGGGATGGTGCCGCACATCGACGGCTGGGTGGACAGCGTCGTCCACCTTGCTGATTTCCCCAACGAGGTCGCCGAGGAGTTCAAGCGGCGGGTTGAGCAGGACGGCCCCAAGCAGGCTGCGCAGTGGCGCGCCAGCTACTACGAGCCGGAGCCGTACCGGTCATGAGACGGCTTGTGGTCAAGCACGTCGGGATCGGTCTTCTCGTCGTCTTCGGAGCACTCACCCTCACCTTCATCTTGGTCCGGATGAGCGGTGATCCCTCGGCGTTGATCCTCCCGCAGGACGCGAGCAGCGAGCAGCGCGAGCTGCTCCGTGAGGAGCTCGGAGTCAACCAGCCCATGGTGCAGCAGTACATCTCCTATCTCGCGGGCGCTGTGCGCGGGGACCTCGGAAACTCGTACTTCGACTCGGATTCGGTCTCGTCGATCGTGCTCCGCTACCTGCCGAACACGGCGATCCTGGCGGCCTCGTCCTTCGTCGTGACGTTGATCTTTGCCGTCCCACTCGGGACGCTCGCTGCGATCCGTCGCGGTGGTCTGCTCGACCGGGCCGTGCAGGCGGTCGCCGTGCTCGGCAATTCCATCCCGTCGTTCTGGTCCGCACTGCTGCTGCTCCAGGTCTTCGCGGTCAAGCTCGGGTGGTTCCCGACCTACGGCACCGCCGGGGCTCTGAGCCTGGTTCTCCCCACAGTGAACCTCGCGCTGTTCCTGTTTCCCACGATGGCGAGACTGACCCGCTCATCGGTGATCGACGTGCTTCCGATGCCCTACGTGGAGACAGCACGCACTCGTGGTGCTTCCGAACCACGGGTGATCACCGTCCACGTGCTGCGCAACGCGCTCCTGCCGGTGCTCGCCCTGGGGGGCCTGCAGATCGGAGGACTGCTCGGAGGGGCCGTGCTCACCGAGACCGTCTTCGCATGGCCGGGGATCGGGAGCCTCGCCGTTCAGTCGATCAGCCGCAGTGACTTCCCTGTCGTGCAGGGGATCGTCGTGTACGTCGCCGTCATCTTCGCGGTGGTGACCGTGATCACCGAGATCATGAGCCGACTCGCGAACCCACGCCTGAGGGGCGAGTCATGACCGATCTGACTGCACTGTCGCCTCGCCCGACCCGGCCACGCCGCACTCATGCCCTGCGGGCCATGCGGGGAGGCGCCGCAGTGACCGTCGCTGCTCTCCTGCTCGTGATCTTCGCGGTCATCACAGCGGTGGGTGACAAGCTCGCGCCGTACGACGCCGGGGCGCAGTCATTGGAGAGCCGGCTGCTAGCGCCCGGAGCGGAGAGCAGCACCGGGAGTCATCTGCTGGGCACGGACGCGCTCGGCCGGGACATGTTCTCGCTGGTTCTGGCCGGCGCTCAGAGCATCGTCGTCCAGGCGACCCTAGGGGTGATGATCGGCGTCGGGGTGGGAACGGTCCTCGGGCTGGTCTGCGGGTACCGCGGCGGTCGACTCGGTGACCTGCTGATCCTCCTGACCAATCTTCAGCTGTCCTTCCCGTTCTTCCTTCTCGCACTCGCCGTCGTCGGCATCCTCGGGGCCAGCTTCTGGCTGGTCGTGGGAGTTGTGGCTCTCGCATCGTGGGTCGAGATCGCTCGAGTCGTCTACGTCGAGACGCGCGAGGTGTGCCAGCTCGAGTACATCCTCGCGGTTCGCGTCATGAGGGGCAGCACGCTCCGAATCATCTTCCGGCATGTGCTCCCCAACGTGCTCTCCTCCATCTTGGTCCTCGGTGCTCTGGCCTTCGGCACCGCCACCGTCATCATCGCGGGCCTCGGATTCATCGGTCTCGCAGCCCCTGCCGCGTCGCCCGGTTGGGGAGAGATGCTCAGCGACGGCCGCGACTACATGGCGTCCGCATGGTGGCTCACCGTCGTACCCGGGGCAGCCATCTTCTTGCTCGTGTTCGCGGTCAACGTCGTCGGAGAAGCAATCCGAGACCGGTTCGATCCGCACGCACGTCCGTGATCCCAGCAACGAACTGAAGGAGCATCACCATGAACAGGTCCACCCGGTTCCGCGCCATGATCGGCGCAGCGCTACTCACAAGTTCTCTGCTCGCCGCTTGCTCCGTCGATGGTGACGAGAACGGGTCTGCAGGCTCTGACTCCATCGACATCGCTCTCAGCGCTGGTATCGACATGCTGGACCCGCAGCGCAGCGCCAACGGACCCGACCTGGCTGTCATGAGCCAGATCTACGAGACCCTCCTCTCCATCGACGCTGAGACGCGCGAGCTCGGCCCGAACCTCGCGACCTCGTACGAGCTCGTCGAGCCCACCAGGTGGCGGTTCGAGCTTCGCGACGACGTCACCTTCACCAACGGCGAGGCGTTCGACGCCGAGGCAGTCAAGTACTCCATCGAACGGATCATCGACCCCGCGACGGTGTCCGTCAGTGCGAGCCAGCTCGACACCGTCAAGAAGGTGGAAGTTGTCGACGACCACACCGTCGACATCGTCACGAAGTCTCCTGACGCGGTTCTCCCACGACGGATGCAACCCATCGGCGGCTCCGGACGTGTCTTCATCGTCCCCCCGAAGTACTTCAGCGAGAGCACACCCGACGAGGTCGCGAACAATCCCGTAGGCACGGGCCCATACAAGATGGAGTCCTGGGACAAGGGTCAATCCATCACTCTGGCGCGCAACGACGACTACTGGGGTGAGCAGCCTGACATCGCCCGGGCGAAGTTCTCGTTCATCACCGAGAACACGACTCGTGTCAACGCGCTTCTGGCGGGCGAGGTCGACCTCATCCAGCGTGTTCCGATCGAAGACGTCGACCGGGTTGGTGACGCCGATGGTGTGCACGTCGAGTCCAGCGAGGACGGCCTGGTCCACACGCTGCTGCTCGACATGCGTTCGGCCCCCTTCGACGACATCAAGGTGAGGCAGGCCTTCGCTCACGCCATCGATGTCCAAGGCTTCGTCGACCAGCTCCTCAAAGGTCACGGGCGCGCGCTTGGCGTCCCCATGAGCCCGACAGTCGCACAGTTCGACGACTCCCTGAGTGCCTACGAGTACGACCCCGCAAAGGCGAAGCGCCTGCTGGCGGAGGCCGGGTACGAGGACGGGCTCCCGTTGGCGACCAAGACCTCTGCGGGTCGATATGTCGCAGACAAGGAGATCTACGACACGATCAACGGTCAGCTCGAAGCGGCTGGCTTCGAGGTCGCGCCCCAGACGGTCGAGTGGGGACGACTGATCAGTCAGATGACGAAGGGGAGTGCGGGTCCCTTCTACATGATCGGCTGGGACTTCGGTGAGGGCGATGCCAGCAAGCAGGACTCGTTCTTGCAGAGCTCGTCGTCGGCGAGCATCGCGAAGCTGCCCGAGTACGACCGCCTCTCCGACGACGCCAGTGCAACCACTGACGAGGACGAGAACCTGCGGCTGTGGCAGGAGGCCCAGAAGAGCGTCCATCGCAGCTACGCCATCGGTGGGATGTGGCAGGCGGACTCGATCTACGGGATGACGGATGCCATCTCGTGGTCCCCGGAGTTCGGCGACAACGTGATCCTCAAGGACATCGAGATCGCGGACTGAGCGTGTGCACGCACAGGTGCAGGGCGCGCGCATGTACGGGATGCCGAGCAAGGAGGAGGGCCTGATGTCGAAGTCTCGAGGCGCGATGCAGGTAGTGAGGAGTTCGAGCCGCGCCCGGTCGACGGGACGCACCCAGGAGGAGACGGCCGTGCGTGACCAGGCGAGAGCCGGCCGGTCCGGTGCACCACTGCTCGACGTCTCGGATCTGTCGGTCGAGTTCGGGACGTCTCGGGGTCCGGTCGCGGCTGTCAACGGATTCGACCTCCGCGTCGATCGGGGCGATTCTGTCGCGATCGTCGGCGAGTCAGGGTCGGGGAAATCCGTGGCGATGAGAGCCGTCTTGGGCCTCTACTCGCAGAGCAGGACGACAAGAGTCGACGGGGAGGTGCTCTTCGACGGCGTCGACCTCCGCTCGGCGTCCCGGAAGACCCTTCGCGGCATCCGAGGAGAACGGCTGGCGTTGATAGCGCAGGATGCGCTGTCATCACTGAATCCGTCGCTCACGGTCGGCTACCAGATCAGCGAGGCGCTGAGGATCCATCGTCGATGGTCGGGACCGGCGTGCCGCAGGCGAGCCGCCGAGCTCCTCGACATGGTGGGGATCCCGTCCGCCTCGGACCGGCTCGGAGATTATCCTCACCAGTTCTCCGGCGGCATGCGACAGCGTGTCCTTATCGCGGCCGGACTCGCGCTGGATCCTGACGTGCTCATCGCTGATGAGCCGACCACGGCCCTCGACGTGACGATCCAGGCGCAGATCCTCCAGCTGCTGCGAGATCTTCGCGCCGAGACCGGCATGGCGCTGGTGATGATCACCCATGACATGGGAGTTGTCGCAGAGACCGCTGACCGTGTCGCGGTCATGTACGCAGGGTCGGTCGTGGAGAGCGGCCGGGTGCGAGATGTCTTCGACTCGCCGCAGCACCCCTACACGACCGGACTTCTCAGGGCGGTGCCGCGTCCGGACCGTCGCCGCGAACGGCTGTCCTCTATCCCAGGTTCGCCCCCGAGTCCGTCGCAGTGGCCGGGTGGCTGTCGTTTCCATCCGCGATGCCCCCATGCGGACGAGGGATGTCGAGTCGGCACGATCAATCTGGAACCTGTGGTGTCGGGGCACAGCACGGCGTGCCGACGGTGGAAGGAGATCGCCTGTGATGAGTGAGTCCACCAGGCCGTCAGCGATCAGCGAGGCACATCCGCCTGTCCTCGAAGCGGAAGATCTGGTGATGTCGTATGTCATCCCGACGGGCGAGAGGCGAGAGGTACGTGCCGTCCGAGGTGTCTCCCTGCGGGTACCCGCAGGGAAGACCGTCGGTGTGGTGGGCGAGTCCGGGTGCGGGAAGTCGACGTTGGCGAGGATGCTCGTCGGGCTCGAGCCTCCGACCTCGGGGACCGTGAAGGTTCGTGGGCAGGTCGCCGAGTCGCTGCCCAGTCGAGAGCGCCACGCGCTGTTGCGACGGGTGCAGATGGTCTTCCAGTCGCCCTTCACCTCGCTGGACCCCCGCATGACGGTGCGTCAGATCATCCGTGAGCCCCTCGACGTCGCCGTCCCGCGCCGGTCCCGTGCCGACCGACGGGCCAGGGTCGATGAGCTGATGGCGGCGGTGGGCCTGGCAGATCATCTGGGTGACCGCCATCCCGTCCAGCTGTCCGGAGGGCAGCAGCAGAGAGTCGGACTGGCGCGAGCACTTGCTGCGGACTCAGAGGTGATCATCTGCGACGAGCCCGTCTCGGCGCTCGACGTATCCATCCAGGCGCAAGTGATCAATCTGCTGAGGGACCTGCAAGACGAGCTGGGCATCGCCTACGTCTTCATCGCACACAACCTCGGTGTTGTGGCGTCGATATCGGACTACGTCGCGGTCATGTACCTGGGCCGGGTCGTCGAGTACGGGTCGACAGACGCCATCTACGACCATCCCAGGCATCCGTATACGAAAGCACTGCTGTCCTCGGCGCCTGTGCCCGAACCAGGTGTCGACTTGGACGAAACCAGGATCGTGCTGGCCGGCGAGCTCCCCTCGCCCGCGAATGTGCCGACGGGCTGCTCGTTCCGAACCCGCTGCTGGAAAGCGCAGGACGTCTGCGCGGCGGTGGACCCCGATCTCGACTCCAGTGACGGCTCGGCCCACGAGGTCGCCTGTCATTTCCCGGAGTGATGACTGACCGGTCCCGTACCACCAGGAATCAACAGGAGAGCAGGAAGATCATGGAAGAGACACACAACATCGCGATCCTTCGGATGCGGTTGCGAGCCGACGACACGCACTACGCGAGCGGTGTCATACCGGCGGCCACTTATCTGGCGTTGATGTCTGACGCGGGGGCGATGCTCGGTCTGCAGCGAGGGGAGACGGCTGGTTACCTGGCTCGCTGGGAGGGGGTGGACTTCACCTCGGTGTGCAGGGTGGGTGACTTCATCGAGGTGCGGGCTGAGACGGTCAAGGTGGGTAACCGATCTCGAAGGGTCAGGGCCCAGGTGCTCAAGCTGATCGCCACATCTTCGGGTGAGCCCGGTCAGACGACCAGTGGTCAGGTGCTCGATCCTCCGGAAGTCGTCGCCAGCGGTGAGTACGTGGGGGTCAAGCCGCGAGCTGACGTCGCCCATGACTGAGACCCCGACAGGGCACGGTGAGGTCGCCGAGCCCGGCGCCTCCACACCAGGGGCCGGCAGGTGAACGTCGCTGTGATCGGCGGCGGGACCATGGGCAGCATGATCGCGTGGCGGCTCGCTGAAAGAGGCGTCTTCGCAACCGTCTTCGAGCAGTTCAGCCCTGGTCACGACCGCTCGGCCGCCGGAGGTGAGAGTCGTGTCTTCCGAATGGCGTATGCAGAGGGAGCGGGCTACACCCCGATCCTTCGGCGAGCGCGCGAGCTGTGGCGCGAGCTCGAGCACATCACGCGCCGGAAGCTCCTGCACGAGGTCGGGATGCTGACCATCACACCGCGTGACTCGGCTGTCCTCGACACCCTCGACGAGGGCATCATGGCTCACGATCTCGACTGCGAGATCTTGGACGGGCGGGAGATCCGACGGCGCTTCCCCCAGCACCGGGTCGCCACCTCGGACGTCGCCGTCCTCGATCACCTGGGTGGCTATCTGAGGCCAGAGCTGGCTGTCGCGACGGCCGCACACCGCGCGGAGATGCTCGGGGCCACGGTTCGGCGGTATGCGCGTGTCGAAGCCGTCGAGCATCGAGGGAGCGACATCGTGGTCGTCGAGGACGGTCACGCTCACCGGTTCGACGCGGCCGTCGTCGCTCCGGGCCCCTGGCTCGCGAGGATGCTTCCTCAGTTCGCGGGCGTGGTTCGAGCGGAGCGCCGGATCGGAGCGTGGTTCGTCCCCAGGTCGCCCGAGCTCTGGTTCGGCCGAGACTGCCCGGTCTTCGCCCGCACGAGTCCTGGAGTCAGCTTCTACGGGATGGCGAGCGTGGACGGGGTGTCGGTGAAGCTGGGCGTCACCAGCGCACGTGAGCCCGCGCTGCCGGATCCAGACCTGCTGGACCGGACGGTCAGCCCCGAGGTGCTCGCGCCATATCGTGAGGTCATATCCGAGCACCTGCCCGACCTTCACCCCGACCCCATCAGGGTAGGTGCGTATCAGGAGTGCTTCACCGACGATCACCATGCGTTGCTCGGCCCCGTCTCAGATAGAGGCAACCTCCTCGTCGCGGGGGGCTTCTCTGGCCACGGCTTCAAGATGGCGCCGGCTGTCGGTGATGTCGTCGCCGACCTGCTCACCTCAGGGGCGCCGTCCCTCGACGTCTCCGCGCTACGGACGGGACGCTTCCGGCCTTGACCCGGTCTGTCGGCGACTCAGCGGTCCCTGGGTGCGGCGAACCCCATCACCCCTCGCATGCCCGGGGAGCGCTCCCCATGGTGGACCCGGTCGGGCGGTCCTAGGGTCGCGGCACGACGCGGTCGAGCGCCCCTCTCCTCCCGGCAGGCGAGAGGAGGCGGGCGCCGGTAGCGTCGCTCGAGACCGGTCCGGACGGGCCGGGCGCAGACGCGAGGGAGCGGTCGAGATGGGCAGGTCACGGGCGGCGACGCACGAGACGCCGTACAGCCAGGTCATCATCAGCGCTGTCCTCGCCGGGGCGGTGGCGCTCGTCGTCTCGATCGTCACCCTCGTCGGGCGCGGCGAGACGATGGTCGACGCCATGGCCACGGGGATGGCCGCCGGGGCCGGTGCCTTCGCGATCAGCGCCGTGCTGCTCCTCGCGATGTACCAGCTGCTCTCCTACGTCCGCCAGCGCTGACCTGACCCGAGCCGGTCCGACCGGTCGGCGGCGAGGCCCCCTTTGAATCAGGTCGCGGCCACCTCGCGGCGCGGCTGAGAGGGTGCGGTCGCGGGCGGGTCCACGGTGATGTCGGCGACCTCGACGAGCGAGGGCAGGTCGTGGTGGCCGTCGACGACCTCGCCTCGAGCCCACCACATGCGCAACCCGCGTCCCTCCACCTCGAGCGTGGCGAGGTTGTTGTCGAACCACGGGCCCTCGACGTAGCCCCAGCGCAGCGGTGCCGGGGGCACCCCGATCGCCAGCGACGCGGCCCGGCCGATGGGTGCGGCGACCCGTCGGGAGAGGAAGGCGGTGCCGACCCGGACGCCGCGCGGGAGGGGGTTGCGGATCGGCGAGCAGACGGCCTGCAGCAGGCGGCTGCGCAGGGCGGGGGCACCCTCGCGCTCCCGGGCACGGGTCGAGAAGGCCTCGGCGACGTAGCTGTGGTGGACGTCGCCGGACAGGAAGGTCACCGTGCCCGGCGCCTCGCCGCGCTGACCCGCGGCGACCTCGATGACCATGTCGGACACCCGGCGGAAGCCCTCCTGGAAGGCCGCCCAGTGCTCCATGTCGACAGCCCGTCGCAGCCGCTCGCCGACCCGGCCGGCCCGCCGGCCCCACCGCCCCGAGGCCAGGGCCTCGTTGAAGGCCTCGAGGTGGTGCAGCCCGGAGGCGAGGAAGAAGGGCAACGAGGTGCCGATGAGCAGGTGGTCGACGTCGCCGCGCAGGCGCTCGTCGAGCCAGGCCAGCTCGCTGTCGTCGACGATCGAGCGACGCTCGGGCTGCAGGACGCGCGCCGCGCGCGAGTCCACGACGACGAGGCGGGCCTGGGTGCCGAAGGTGCGCGAGTAGCTGTAGCGGTAGGCCGTCGGGTCGCCCTGGACGCGCTCGGACAGGCCGTCGAGGACGTCCGTGAGGTCGAGCTCGTCGGGTCCGTCGTGCCGCACGACGTGCTGCCACACGGGGTCGACGTCGCGCTCCTCGCGACCGAGGTTGCCCAGGTGCTGGTAGACCCAGTACGAGGTCAGCCCGGAGACGATCCGCTCGTGCCACCACGACGTCGCCTGCATGTCGCGCAGCCACGACAACGAGGTGTTCCAGTCGTCGCGCACGTCGTGGTCGTCGAAGATCATCGCGCTCGGCAGGGTCGACAGCAGCCACCGCGTCGCCGGGTCGCTCCACGCGAGCCGGTAGAGGTGGGCGTACTCCTCGTAGTCCTTGAGCTCCGTGCCCGGCGGCTCCTCGAGCGAGCGGCGGGAGGCGATGAACTCGCGCATCTGCGGCGAGGTCTCGTCGGCGTAGACCTGGTCGCCGAGGAAGAGCACGAGGTCCGGCCAGCGGATCTCGCCCTCCTCGGGGTCGTCGGTGGAGCGGGCGACCCCCGCCATCCGCAGCCCGTAGGCGCGCAGCGCGTCGATGCCGTGGGTGGAGTTGCCCTCCTCGTCGTGCGGCACGCTCGTGCGGCACGAGCCGAAGGCCATCCGCAGCGGCGTCTCGGGGTCGATCGTCGGCAGGACGGGGGCGGGGTAGGGCGAGTCGGCCAGCGGCCACACGACGGTGTCGTCGAGGCTGAGCTCGTAGGGCGTCGGCTCGCCGACCGGCAGCCCGTCGACGACGACGAGGGCGTAGTGGTGGCCGTGGACGGCGAAGGTGGGGGCGCTCGCCTCGACGTCGCCGGCCCGGACGGTGACGCGGGTGTGGACGTCGGTCTCGACCCAGACGGCGACGGAGGTCGCCTCGGCGCAGCGGACGAGCGGGCCGAGTACGAGTTCAGGCATGGTCTCACTCTGGCACGGCGCGGGGTCCCCCCTTCGCCCCGCGTCCGACCTGTCGAGGGCTGGTGGCGAAGGGGTGGCCGCGTGCGGCCGCCCGGAGGACGATGGGGGCATGTGCCGAAACATCCGACAGCTGCACAACTTCGAGCCCCCGGCCACGTCCGAGGAGGTGCGGGCCGCGGCGCTGCAGTACGTGCGCAAGATCAGCGGCGCGAGCAAGCCGTCGCGGGCCAACGAGGAGGCCTTCGCCCAGGCCGTGCAGGAGGTGGCCGTCGCCACCCAGCACCTGCTCGACCACCTCACGACGAGCGCGGCCCCGAAGGACCGCGAGGTCGAGGCGGCCAAGGCCCGGGAGCGGGCTCGCACGCGGTACGCGACCACCGGCTGAGCCCCTCGACGGGCGGTGCGGTCCACGGCGGGTGTGGATGGTCGCCGCGGACACCTGACTTTGTGCTGTGCACATGGTGTGGGTGACGCGCGGCCCGCTCCTGCGGGGGATGTCAGGCTGTGTCGAGGGTCGACGGATCTCGTCCTCCACAGCGTTGTCCACCGCCTGTGCACAACGTCGTGGCGTGTCCTCCACAGCCCGTCCCCAGGTCGGTCCACAGGCGCATTAGGGGGTTGTCCCCGGCCGGTGCGACAGTGGGCAGATCATGGATGGAGGACGCAGTTGAGCAGTGACCTGGAGTCGATGTTCGCCTCGATGCCCGACGCCGAGCTGTCCTCCGGGGCGCCCGGCGGGGGCCAGCGGGCTGCTGGGTTCCTCGACCGCACCCCGCCGCAGGACCTCGTCGCCGAGCAGTCCGTCATCGGCGGCATGCTGCTCAGCAAGGACGCCATCGCCGACGTCATCGAGACGGTGCGCAGCCCCGACTTCTACAAGCCGGCGCACGAGTCGATCTACGACGCGATCATCGACCTCTACAGCCGCGGCGAGCCGGCCGACGCGATCACCGTCGCCGACGAGCTGAGCAAGCGCGGCGACCTCCAGCGCGTCGGCGGCCAGGCCTACATCCACGACCTCATCCAGTCGGTGCCGACGGCGGCGAACGCCGGCTTCTACGCCCAGATCGTCGCCGAGCGGGCCGTGCTGCGCCGTCTCGTCGACGCGGGCACCCGCATCGCGCAGATGGGCTACGCCCAGGGCGGCGGCGACGTCGAGGAGATCGTCAACGCCGCTCAGGCCGAGGTGTACGGCGTCGCGGAGAAGCGCGGTGGCGAGGACTACGTGCCGCTGTGGAACACGCTCAACGAGACGATGGCCGAGATCGAGGTCGCGGCCGGTCGTACCGACGAGCTCATCGGCGTGCCGACCGGCTTCACCGAGCTCGACGAGCTCACCCACGGCCTCCACCCCGGCCAGATGATCGTCCTCGCGGCCCGACCGGCCGTCGGCAAGTCGACGATGGGCATGGACATCGCCCGGGCCGCCGCGATCCACCACAAGATGGCCACCGCCGTCTTCTCGCTCGAGATGAGCCGCACCGAGATCACCATGCGCATCCTCTCGGCCGAGGCGGCGATCCAGCTGCAGTCGCTGCGCCGTGGTCGCCTGCGCGACGAGGAGTGGGCCAAGCTCAGCCGCGTCATGGGCAAGATCAGCGACAGCCCGCTCTACATCGACGACAGCCCCAACCTCGCGCTCATGGAGATCCGGGCCAAGGCGCGCCGGATGAAGCAGCAGCACAACCTGCGGCTCATCGTCATCGACTACCTCCAGCTGATGACGAGCGGCAAGAAGGTCGAGTCGCGCCAGCAGGAGGT
Source organism: Janibacter melonis (assembly GCF_020567375.1). GTDB lineage: Bacteria > Actinomycetota > Actinomycetes > Actinomycetales > Dermatophilaceae > Marihabitans > Marihabitans melonis. The sequence goes on from NZ_JAJBZM010000002.1 coordinate 225,839, forward strand.
CTCGGAGTTCTCCCGAGCGCTCAAGCTGCTCGCCAAGGAGCTCGAGGTCCCGGTCATCGCGATCAGCCAGCTCAACCGTGGCCCGGAGCAGCGCACCGACAAGCGCCCCGCGATGAGCGACCTGCGTGAGTCCGGCTCGATCGAGCAGGACGCCGACCTCGTCATCCTCCTGCACCGCGACCGCGACCCCAGCTCCGAGCGCGAGGGCGAGGCCGACGTCATCGTCGCCAAGCACCGCAACGGCCCCACCGCCGACATCGTCCTGGGCTTCCAGGGCCACTACGCCCGCTTCTCCAACCTCGAGAAGGACTCGGGCTTCTAGCCCGGGGCGCCCGAGAGGTCGACCCGGCGGCTCGACATACTGCTCGCGTGTCTGGCGCGCAGCAGGTCCTCGACGAGCTCGTCCGTGCGGTGCACGAGGAGGTCTTCGGTGCGCACGCCGTGCACGTGCTCGTCGGCGAGGACTCGGCGGTGCACCACTGGTCACCGGACGTGCGCCGCGACATCCACTCGGTCGCGAAGGGCGTGTGCGTCCTCGCCGCGGGGATGGCCGACGACGAGGGGGTCTTCGAGGTCGACGCCCCGGTGCGCCGCTACCTCCCCGAGCTCCGCGACGACGAGCTCGGCGCGGGGGTCGACGAGGTCACGACCCGCCACCTGCTGAGCATGACGAGCGGGATCGACCTGCCGTGGACCCCGACGTGGATGACCGACTGGCCCGATCTCGCCCACGAGTACCTGTCACGCCCGTCAGCAGGCCGGGTCTTCCAATACTCCACGGCGAGCACGTACACGGCGATGCGTGCGCTCGCCGGGGCCGTCGGCGACGTGCAGGCCTGGCTGACCCCACGGCTCTTCAAGCCGCTCGGCATCGAGGACCCGGTGTGGGTGCGCTGCCCGAAGGGGGCGATCGCCGCGGCCGACGGGCTGCTGCTCACCGTCGACGAGCTCGCCCGCATCGGCCGGCTGATCCGCGACGACGGGCTGTGGCAGGGGTGCCGGCTCGTCGCGCCGCGGTGGCCGGGGGCGATGCGCTCCGACTGGGTCGAGCGCGACGCCTCGCCGGCGTACTCGCGCTACTCGCTCGCCGGGTGGGGCGGCCCGGGCGACGCGTGGCGCCTGCACGGCGCCTACGGCCAGATGCTCATCTTCCGCGGTGACGCCGTCATCACGGTGACCGCCGACGACCACGCCGGCGCTGACCCCTTCGCCGAGCGCGTCGTCGAGGTGCTCTCCGCCTGACCGACGGCGGGTCAGCCCAGGCGAGCGGCGGACGTGTCCGCGACGACGACGCCGCGGTTGCCCTCCTGGTCGGCGACGACGGTCAGGCCGGGCGACTGGCTGTCGTCGACGACCGTGCCCCCGGCGGCCACCGCGGCGTCGACCCGGGCCTGGACCACCTCGGGGGCGACGTAGACCTCGACATGCACGCGCTGCGCCGGGGCTCCCCCTTCGTCGAGGTCGCCGAACCACAGGTTGGGCACCCGCACCGTGGCGTCGCGGATCTCGTCGCCGGGGGTGCCCCGGCCCTGGGCCCCGGGGTCACCGGTGAGCAGGGCAGCCCACACCGGGGCGACGACGTCGGAGGCGGCGACGTCGAGACCGAGCTCGACCTCGCTCACCGCGGTGGGATCGGCGCACAGGTCCTGCTCGGCGGCCAGGCGCTCGATCACTCGGGCGAGGTCGACGTCCTGCTGGGTCACCCACTCGACGACGAGCTCGCTGCCGTCGTCCTCGTCGCGGTAGACCGCATCGGTCGTGACGAGCTCGAGGTCGACGTGCCCGGCGCCGATCTGCACCCGGGGGTGGTGGCCCACGGCGTCGCCGGCCTCGCCGATGGCGGTGACGAGCCTCGCGGCGGCAGCGAAGTCCGCCGCGAGGTATCGGGCATGCAGCCCCTGCGCGAGCTTGCGCCAGTCGGTGAGTGCGGCCTCGGCGATCTGCTCGCCCCTGAGCATGTCCATGCCCGCGAACCTAGACCCGCCGTGGCGTCGGCGCAGCGTGTGGCGTCAGGCGGGCGGGGCGACGGTGACGTCCCCGCGCCCGGACCGCTCGAGCGCCTCGGCGACGAAGCCGCCGGCCTTGAGCTCCTCGACGACCCCGCTCAGCCAGTCGACAGTCTCGGGGCGGCGGCCCTTCGTCGTGCCGACCGCCTGCTGGATCTGCATGAAGCGCTCGGGCACCAGACGCGTCTGCGGGTGCGCCTCGACGAAGGCGGTCAACGGCTGGCGGATGCCGGCGGCGACGTCGAGCTCCTCGTCGACGAAGGCCTGCACGCCGTCCTCGCCGCGCACGAGCGTCGCGTGCTCGATCGTGCGGGTGAGGTAGAGGTCGTAGGCCGAGCCCTTCTTGACCCCGATGCGCACCCCGGGCCGGTCGACGTCCGCGGGGGTGGTGACGGGGGAGTCGACGGGGACGGCGAAGACCCCTTCGATGACGACGTAGGGCGCGGTGAAGGCGACCTCGTCCGCCCGGGCGGGCTCGACGGCCATGAAGCAGATGTCGGCAGCGTCGCTCGTCAGCGCCTCGAAGGACTTGCGGGCGGCGTCGAAGCAGACCAGCTCGACGGGCAGGTCGAGACGGGCGCCGATCTCGCGGGCGATGTCGACGGTGACCCCGCTCGGGTCCGTCGCCGTGCCCTGCGCGAGCACCGGGTTGCCGAGGTTGATCGAGGCGCGCAGGACGCCGGTCGGTGCGAGGTCGCTGGCCACGTCGGAGGTCATGGCGCGAGCGTAGCCAGGGTCAGCCGGGCCATCTCGTGCAGCGTGCGACCGAGCGCGCGCGCGTCGACCTCGCTCGTCGCGACGAGTGACTCGTAGCCCGCGACGAGCAGCTCGACGCGGCGCACCTGCTCCTCGAGGGCGACGGCGGTGCCGGCCCGCCCGGCCGCCCGCTCGGTCTCGAGCGCGGCGACGAGCCGTGCCCGGCGGCCGGTCTCCTCCGCCTCGAGCACCTCGGCCAGCCCGGGGACGTCCGCCAGGGTCGACACCTCGCGCACGAAGGCACGCACGACCGGGTCGGCGGCCTCGGCGACGACCTCGTCGAGGAACGCTCGCAGGTCCGGTGCGGCGGGCTGGTCCTCGCCCCGGTCGAGCAGGGCGAGCAGGAGGTCGGCCTTCGTCGGGAAGTAGTGGAAGAAAGTGCCGCTCGACACCCCCGCCCGCCGGCAAATCTCGCGGGTCGTGGCGTGCCGGTAGCCCCGGTCGCCGATCGTCGTCAGGCCGGCCCGCAGGATCGCCTCGCGCATCACCCCGGGGGCGCCTCGGGCTGTGCGAGGGGTGGGTCGGTCAGGGGTCACGAGACCCACACTAGAGCAGATGGCGTGATCTGCTCTAGTGTGTCGACTGCCGAGGACGAAGGGGGACGACGTGACCACCACCCGTGCCGACCGGGCCACCCGCCCGGTGGTCTCCCTGCCCGTGCTCGTGGGCGGGCTGCTCCTCGCCTACCTGCCCACCTACCTGCCGGCTCTCGCCCGGGTCGTCGGTCTCGAGGTCCCCCTGCCCGGCCCCTCGCGGGTGCTCGCGTGGAACTGGCTCGCGGTCGCCGCCCTCCTGCTCTACGTCGTGCGTGTCGAGCGTCTCGACCTCGCCTCCCTTCGCCTCGTGCGCCCCACCGAGCAGGACCTGTCGTGGGCGGGCTACCTCGGCGGCGCCGCCCTCGCGTGGCAGTGGGTCGCGTCGCTCCTGCTGCCCGCAGATCAGGCCGCGAGCGCCGAGGGCGAGCTCGTGCGGCTCGGCGTCGGGCTCTCCGTGGCCCTCGTCGTCACCGTGGCGATCACCGAGGAGGTGCTGTGGCGCGGCTACGTCGTCGAGCGGCTCGGCGCGCGGGTCGACCCGCGCCTGGCGGCGGCGGTCAGTCTCGCGGTCTTCGCCCTCCCGCACGTCGTCCACTTCGGCCCGACGTGGCTCGTCACGGGCCTGCCCGGCGCCGCGGCCCTGTACGCCCTCCTGCTGTGGCGGCGCACGCTGTGGGCGTGCGTGCTGTGTCATGCGGTCCTCGACGTCCCGGTCGTCGTGCTCGCCGTCGCCCAGGCCTGAGACCAGGCGAAGGGGGTCAGCGCAGGGTGGTCGTCATGAAGACGCTGTGCGGGTCCTCGACGTAGGAGGCGAAGGGGGCGCACTCGACGAACCCGGCCCGGCGGTAGAGCGCCCGGGCCGGCGCGAAGAAGTCGGCGCTGCCCGTCTCGAGCGAGACCCGCCCGACCCCGCGCTCCCGTGCGTCGTCGAGCGCGTGCCCGAGAAGGAGGCGGCCGATCCCTGACCCGCGGCGGTGCGGGGCGGTGCGCATGCTCTTCAGCTCGTCGTGCCCGAGGGCGAGCTCGGCGAGGGCGATCGTGCCGACGACGTCGCCGCCGTCCTGCGCGACCCACATGCGCACCCCGGGTCCGCGCAGCCCGTCGACGTCGAGGGCGTGCCGGCTCTCGGGCGGCGCGGTCGGGGCGAGGTCGTCGAGGTGCTCCTGGAGGAAGGTGAGCAGGCGGACGTCGTCGAGGTCGGCGCGGGTGATGACGGGCACGGGACCATCCAACACGGGCGGGCGGTCCGACCCGAGGTCGACCTGGACCGACGGGCAGAGGCCACCACCCGTCGTAGGGTCGCGAGATGGCGCACAGGAGCGAGTACCGCGTCGGCGAGGTCGAGATCTCTGTGGTGCGCCGAGGAGAGCCCGGCGACCTCCCTTCGCTCGTCCTGCTGCCCGGCACCGGGCTCACGGCGCAGGACTGGGGCGTCGTGGCCGATGACCTCGCCGGCGACCGGGTCGTCCACGCGGTCGACCTGCGCGGCCACGGTCGCAGCAGCTGGCCCGGCCGCTACTCGGTCGACCTCATGGCGCAGGACGTGCGCAGGCTCCTGCCCGCTCTCGGTGCGCCCGTCGACCTCGTCGGGCACTCGCTCGGGGGCCTCGTCGCCTGCCGGGTCGCTGCCGGCGACCCCGCCCTCGTGCGCCGGCTCGTCCTCGAGGACGTCGGTCTGCTGCGACCCCGCGAGCCGGCGACCCCGCAGCGCCCGGAGGGTGAGCTGGACCTCGACTGGCGGGTCGTCGAGCAAGTCCGCCCTGAGATCGACTCGCCCGCCGCGCACTGGCCGGCCACCGTCGCCGCGATCACCGCGCCGACTCTCGTCGTCGCGGGCGGCGCGACGAGCTTCGTCCCCCAGGACAGCATCATCGATCTCGTCGAGCTGCTGTCCGACGGCCGGGTCATGACGATCGACGCCGGTCACGAGGTCCACGCCGCCCGGCCCGCCGACTTCGTGAGCACGCTCCGCGCCTTCCTCGCGGGTCTAGCCTGACCTGCATGAGCTACGTCGTCGACTTCTCGGACGTCTCCACGGTCGGCCTGGAGTCCTCGCCGGTCGCCGACGCTCTCGCCGGGCTGAGGGCCAACGAGGCCCGGTACTTCTCGACGAAGTTCGGCCACACCTTCGTCACCGTGCCCGCCGCGCAGGCCCCGGAGGTCCTCGCCTGGGTCACCGAGCTGCTCGCACTGCGCGACGTCGTCGTCTCCTCGCCCGCCCTCGAGGTGAGCGACCTCGAGGTCGAGGGCATCCGCTGGGCTCACGTCTTCTACGAGAGCGGGCTCGCGGTGAACGCCCTGTGGACGCTGGCCGGGGGCGGCAAGCGCGCCGTCGGCCTCAAGCTCTCCGACGGGATGGAGGTGCCGGATGAGCTCGGCGCCTTCAAGTTCGCCCGTCAGCGCTCGAAGCTCGCCGGCACGATCCGCGGCTCGTACTTCGTCGTCAAGGGCGAGCACCCGCCGCCCCCGCTGGGCGCCTGGACGCACCCGCCGATGACGTAGACGGTCACGGCTGGCGGCGGTGCAGCCGCCAGGCCGCGGCGTCGTCGAGCGAGCCCTCGGCGACACGGGTGAGGACGAGGCGGTCGTGCAGCCGGTCTCGGCGCCCGCCCCACAGCTCGACCTCGTCGCACCGGATGCGGTACCCGCCCCAGAAGTCCGGGACCGGCACGTCGTCGCGGCTGCCCGTGTCGGGCCACCGTGCCGCCGCCTCGTCGTAGGCGCGCTGCAGCTCGGCGCGCGAGGCGGCGGGCTGCGACTGGTGCGAGGCCCACGCGGAGATGCGCGACCCCCAGGGGCGGCTGGTGAAGTAGTCCTCGACGAGGTCGCGCTCGAGCAGCTCGGCCCGGCCGCGGAAGCGGATCGCGCGGAACATCGCCGGCCAGACGAGGGAGGCGGCGACCTGCGGGTTGGCGGCGAGGTGCACCCCCTTCGTCGACGTCGTCCCGGTGTAGAAGCCCGGTCCGCGCTCGTCGAGGACGCGCATGAGCACGGTGCGCACGTCGGGCATGCCGTCGGCGTCGACCGTCGCGACGGACAGCGCGTGCGGCTCGGGGACGTCGGGCTGGGCCCGAGAGCGCTCGACGGCCTCGTCGACCCAGCGGCGCACCTGCTGCAACGGGGTCGGGGCGAGCTCGTCCTCGCTGATGCCGGTGCCGGTGTAGTCGGTGCGCGTGACGTCGTCCACCCGCCGACCCTATGCCGCGGGTGGGGCGCCGCGGGGTGACCGCGCGTCGGACTGCACCTGGACCTCACGGAGCGCTGGTAGCCCCGGCATCTCGTCCCCGTCGTCGCGAGGCGCCGTCCGACACGCAGGTCGGGACGGCGACCGCGCCGAGATGCGGGTGCTGCACGCGGCCGCAGAGCTGCCGCCGGGCAGGGCTCAGCCCGCCTCGTCCCCCGGGTCGACGACGTGGGGGTCGCCGATCGTCACGTCCTCGACGTGCACGTGGTGCACGACGACGGGCACGTCACCGGCGCCGAGCAGCCGCTCGAGCGAGCCCGCCATGACCACCCGTGCCTCGTCCGCGAGGTCGACGAGGGACGAGCCGTACTGGACGAGCAGGTCGAGGCGCACCGCCGCGAGGTAGCCGTCGGGGGAGATGTCGTAGTCGATCTGCTGCACGGCGGCGCCGGCGAGCGCGGTGTCGACGTCGGCGCGCATCGTCGCGGTGATGGCGGTCGTCGAGACCTGCAGCTCGTCGTCGTGGCGCGAGCGTGCCAGGCGCGCGCGCCGGGGGGCTGCCATGGCCCGGCGGAGGACGGCATCGGCGATCTCAACCGCCCGGCGCGGTGGCGGGGCGGAGCGCAGCTGCTCGGTGGCCCGGCGCAGGTCCTCGGCGCCGAGCTGGGCGGCCCGCTCGGCGGCCTCGTCGGGTGCCCCGTCGTCGGGGTGCGGGAGGGTCATCTCCACTGCTCCATCCTGATCGCGAGGGTGCGCCGGGCTCGGTGCAGCTGACCGCGCACGGACCCGGGTGTCGTGTCGAGGACCTGGGCGATCTCGTCGTACGACAGGCCCTCAAGCTCGTACAGCTGCCAGCTGGCTCGCTGCCTCCACGGTAGTTCGCCCAGCGCGACGGTCAACGTCTGCCACAGCTCGCCGGCCATCGCGGAGCGCTCCGGGTCGCCCTGCGCCGAGGGCTCGCCGTCGATCCCACGACGCCGCTGGGCGAGGGGCTCGAGGATCTCGTCGTCGACGGCGAGGGGACGTCTCCGGCGTCGTGCGTCGTACGCCTGCCGGGTGACGACCGAGAAGAGCCAGGTCTGCACCGCGGAGTCGCCCCGGAAGTCCGGCAGCGCGCGCCACACCTTGATCCACGCCTCCTGGGCGACGTCCTCGGCGAGCTGCTCGTCGTGGTCGAGCATCCGCAGCGCGAAGCGGTAGGTCCGCACGAAGTGCCGGGCGAAGAGCTCCTCGAAGGCCGCTCTGTCCCCGAGGCCAGCCCGCCGGGCGAGCGCGCGGTCGGTGCTCGCCGCGGTGTCGGGGGTGGTCACGGGCTCAACGTCCCGCGCCGGCGAGCGGGGGCCGTGCAGGCGCGGATGTGATGCGCGTCACATCGGCGCGATATCGCGTGAGGATCGGCGTGCTCGACCCGTCCAACTCTCACGAACGCATCACCGAGTTACGAACGGATGGGACAGATGACCGACACGACCACGACCAGCAAGAGCGTCGCCACGAGCGAGACGTCCAGCGCCCTCGTCAGCGAGCAGGGCCGCACGACGATCGCCGACACCGTGGTGTCGAAGATCGCCGGTATCGCCGCCCGTGAGGTGGCCGGGGTCTACGACCTCGGTGGGAGCACCGCCCGCGCCGTCGGCGCGCTGCGCGAGCGCATCCCCGGCAGCAGCACCAACCACGGCCAGGGCGTCACGGTCGAGGTCGGCGAGCGCCAGGCCGCCGTCGACATCCAGCTCATCGCCGAGTACGGCGTCTCGATCGCCGACCTCGCGACTGGGATCCGGCGCAACGTCGTCGACTCGATCGAGCGGATGACCGGTCTCGAGGTGACCGAGGTCAACGTCGAGGTCCAGGACGTCCACCTCGAGTCGGAGTCGGCCGAGCCGGCCGCCGACGAGGAGCCGCGAGTCCGGTGACCGCACCGGCGGAGTCGGCGGCAGACCGGGTGGCCGCTGCGGTCCTCGCGGTCCCGGGGGTCACCGGTCTGCACGCCGGCTCGTGGGGCGAGGTGGGCACCTACCTGCCCGGCCGCCGCGTCGACGGCGTGCGCCTGCGTGACGACAGCACGGACGTGCACATCACCGTCGCCATGGGCAGCGTCGTCGCCGACGTGGCCCGGGCCGTGCGAGCGGCCGTCGCCGATCTCGTCACGACACCGGTCGCCGTGGTCGTCGAGGACGTCACCTCGCCGACCCGGGACCCCGGGGGGAGCGTCGGGCCGTGAGCCCGGCGAAGGGGGCGCAGTGGCGGCGCGACCGACGCGCCGCCCTGCGTGCCCACCACCCCGACCTCGGGGGTGACGCGGACTCCCTTCGCGCCGCCCTCGCCGAGGTCGACCGCCGGCACACCCCGGCACCCGCGCCACGCAGCCGCCGGCGTCGGGCCCGGCTGCTCGTGCGGGCCCTGCGCGGACGACTCCCGCGCGGCTGGCCCGGAGCCCGTCGCTACCTCGACCTCTGACCGCACCTCTGACCAGCACGAAGAGCAGGAGCTCACCATGACCACCTCCACCGTCGGTCTCATCGCCGGACTGCTGCTGGCGATCGCCTTCGCCGCGGGCGGCCTCGTCGGCCTGCTCGTCGCCGTCATCCTCGGTGCCGCGGGCTATCTCGTCGGCGGTCACGTCGACGGCGAGATCGATCTCGCCGCGCTGCGAGGCCGTCGTGGCCGCGGCTGACCCCACGGCACGGCGCGAGCTGCCCCCGGTCGACGAGCGCGGACGCACCGTCGTCGCCGACGCCGTCGTGCGCCGGATCGCCACGATCGCCGCCCGCGAGGTCGACGACGTCGTCGTCGAGCGCACGGGCCTGGACCGGATCACCGGTCGCGGGCTGCCGCACGCCGACGTCGTCGTCGCCGGGCAGACCTCTCGGGTCAGCGTCGAGGTCGCCACCCGCTGGCCGGCGCCCCTGAGCACCGTGACCGCTGCTGTGCAGGACCACGTGCGCGAGCGCGTCTCGACCCTCACGGGCATGACGGTCACCGCCGTCGACGTGCGTGTCTCCTCCGTCTCCTACGGGCGCACCGCGCGCCGCCGCGTCGAATGACCGCCCGCGCCCCAGCCCCGCACGAGAACCCCCAGACGAGGAAGGAGAGCTCCGTGCCCCCTCAGACCATGCCCCCTCAGACCGCGCCCACTCACGCCGGACCCGGGCACGCCCGACCCGGGCAGGACGTCATGCGCGCCGCCAAGGCGCCTGTCGGCCGGGGCAGCCTGCCCCTCGTCGCCGGTCTCGTCGCTCTCGGGCTCGTGGCGCTCGGCGCCCTCGCGATCCACGACGCGCTGGCCGTGAGCGGCGCCGTCGGCCGCGACCCCGTGACCACCGGCGTCGTCGACGCCCTCGACGGGCTGGCCCACGACGCCCCCGTCGTGCTCGGCGCCGGCATCGCCGCCGTCGTCCTCGGCCTGCTCCTGCTGCCCGTCGCGCTGGGCCGCCGGCCCCGCACGAGCGTCGACCTCGACGCCGCCACGGGGGTGCACCTGCGCACCGGCGACCTCGAGCGCGTCGTCGCCGGCGCGGTCGAGGGCACCGACAGCGTCACCGACGTCTCGGTGCGCGCCACCCGGCGCAAGGTCGCGGTCCACGTCACCTCGCTCGCCCCGCGTGCGCAGCGCGACGAGGTCGTCCGGCGCACCCGGGAGCGGGTCGACCCCGTGCTCGCCGCCCTGGCCTCACCCCCGCGCACGTCCGTCACCGTCCGGCACGAGGAGCTCCGATGACCAGCCGTCGCACCGCCGTCTGGGACCGCACCGGCACGCTCGTGCTCTCCCTCGTGCTCCTCGTGAGCGGCGCAGCCCTCGTGTGGTGGTGGAGCGGCCGCAGCCCGGCCGCCGACACCCTCTCGACGCGCTCGGCCACGGAGCTCACCCAGGCGTCGTGGTGGCCGGCCGCGCTCGGGGCAGCCGGGGTGCTCCTCGTGCTCCTCGGCCTGGCCTGGCTGCTCGCCCACCTGCACCGCTCGACCGTCGACCGCCTCCACGTGAGCGGCAGCGGGCCGCAGGGTCGCCTCGACGCCGCGGCCGGCGAGGTCGTCGGTGCCGCCGCGGACGCCTTCGCCGACACCATCGGCGTACGCCGGGCGAGCGGCTCGCTCGTGCGAGACCGGGGGCAGCTCGTCGCGAGCATCACGGCCACGGTCGAGCGCGAGTGCGACCTCGCCGCCCTGGCGCAGCATGCCGACCTCGTGTCGGCACAGCTCCACGACGTGCTCGGCCGCGACGACATCCGCTGCCGGGTCCAGCTGAAGGTCGCCCGTCTGGGCGCCCGGATGCCGCGGGCTCTCTAGGACCCGCACCTCACCGCACCACCCACCACAGGAAGGACACCACCATGGGGATCGCAGACAAGGCCAAGAACGCTGCCGAGGAGGCCGTCGGCAAGGCCAAGGAGGTCGTCGGCGACGTGACGAACGACGACGAGCTCAAGGCCGAGGGCCAGGCCGAGCAGGCCAAGGCCGAGGTCAAGCAGACCGGCGAGGACGTCAAGGACGTCTTCAAGGGCTGATCGGCCCCGAGCCCCCCGGGCTCGCACGCGACACGGGCCTCGGTGGTCGTCAGGTGACGGCCGCCGGGGCCTCGTCGTGCCCGAGGGGATCAGGCGCCGCGCGGCGCGTACATGATGAGCCCGACCCCGACGAGGCACACGAGCGCGCCCGCGACGTCGAAGCGGTCGGGGCGGAAGCCGTCGACGACCATGCCCCACAGCAGCGACCCGGCGACGAAGATGCCGCCGTAGGCCGCGAGCACCCGCCCGAAGCTCGCGTCCGGCTGCAGCGTCGCGACGAGCCCGTAGAGACCGAGCGCGACGAACCCGGCGCCGACCCACAGCAGCCCGCGGTGCTCGCGGATGCCCTGCCAGACGAGCCAGGCGCCGCCGATCTCGGCGATCGCGGCGAGGACGAAGAGCAGGATCGAGCGCGCGACGGTCATGGGCCCATCCTCCCGGGGTCGAGGTGTCTCGGCGTGCCAGGGCTCGCGCGATCACCTCGACCCGGGTGGGACGAAGAGGGGTCAGCCCTCCGCGTCCTCCTCGCCCTCGCCCTCGGGCTGGTCGCCACGGGGACCTGCGGCGAAGGGGGCGGCCTGGGCCACGAGCTGCTCGCCGCGCTCGTAGTCGTCGTCGGCGTTGTAGGTGAGGACGCCGACGAGGGTGCCCTCGCGGCCGTACCAGACGGTCAGCCCACCGGGACGCTCCACGGCCTCGAGCTCGTCGTGGCCGTCGCCCCACGCGGCGTACTTGAGCCAGTGCTCGCCGATCTGGCTCCAGAAGCCGGGGACCGAGTCCCACGTCGCGTCCTGGCCCGCGGCGCCGGCACCCGCCACCGACCCCATCGTCTCGGCGTCGAACCAGTGCTCGACGGGGATCGGCCGGCCGGCGGTCGCGTTGTGCGCGCGGGCGGCGTCACCTGCGGCGAAGACCCCCTCCTCCGCCCGGAGGTGCTCGTCGACGACGACCCGGCCCTCGTGCAGCTGCAGACCGCTGCCCTCGAGCCAGCTCGTCGAGGGCTCGACGCCGACGGCGAGGAGGACGAGATCGGGCTCGATCGTCGTGCCGTCGTCGAGGTGCACGGTGCGCGGGGCGCGGATGCCGCTGATCTGGACCCCGCCGCGCAGCGTGATGCCGTGCCCGACGAGCAGGTCCTCGACGAGCGCGCCCGCGCGCTCGCCGAGCCGGTCGGCCTGGGGCGTCGCCTCGCTGGAGACGACGGTGACGTCGAGACCGCGCAGGGCGAGGGAGACGGCAGCCTCGCAGCCGATGAAGCCCGACCCGACGACGAGCGCGGTGCGGGCGTGACCGGCCGACTCGGCGAGCCGCTCGAGGTCGGCGTAGGTGCGCAGCACGCGCACCTCCGCGTCGGCGTCCACCCCGTCGAGGACCCGGGGGTGCGCGCCGGGCGCGAGCACGAGCGAGGCGAAGGGGATCTCCTCGCCCCCGGCCCGCACGGCACGGGCGTCGAGATCGACGGCGTCGACGGTCGTGCCGAGACGGATCTCGACCCCGTCGAGCCCGTCGGCCGAGGCGTTGGGGGTGAGCTCGGGCTCCCCGCCGCGCAGCGACTCCTTGCTCAGCGGAGGACGCTCGTAGGGCGGGTGCTCGTCGGCGGTGAGGAGCAGCACCGGCCCCTCGCCGTCGGCCTCGAGGTAGGACGCAGCGGCGGCGACCCCCGCCGGTCCGCTGCCGATGACGATGAGTCCGTAGGTGGTCATGAGCCCACTGTGGCGCACGGTGCGGTGCGGGGGACCCGATCGCGCCGGCCTCGTCCAGGGTCTGGCGGATCACCCCCCTTCGAAGGTCGTCGCGGCCCCCTCCGACCTGTAATCGTGGGGACCTCCCCAACCCCATGGAGGCATCTCATGGCCCGCATCTCCTTCCTCGCCGGTGTCGGCGTCGGATACGTCCTCGGTGCCCGCGCCGGGCGCCAGCGCTACGAGCAGATCAAGACCCAGGCCGGCCAGCTGTGGTCGAGCCCGAAGGTGCAGCGCACCGTCGACCAGGCCAAGGACACGGCGAAGACCCAGGCACCGGTCGTCGCCGACAAGGTGACCGGTGCGGCGAAGGACGCCGCCGGCACCGTCAAGGACAAGGCCGGCAGCGCTCACCTGCCCGGTCGCGGCGAGGACCTGCCCGACACGATCCACCGCGGCGACGACGGCGAGCTGCACGCCGACACGAGCGGCTTCGGCCCGGGCGGCGACAAGCTGCCGTGACCCCGGCCCACGGTCCTCTTGCGCGGTGACGCCCCGCAGGAGGACCGTGGGTGGGTGGCGCCCGAGCGCACGCCCGAGCTGACCGCGGCCCTGGATGCGGCCCGTCGTTGGCGTGCAGATCTCGCGACCCGGCCGATCCCGGCGACCCAGCCGGTCGGCGCGGGTCGCGCTCGTCTGCCCGAGTCCCTGCCCGAGCAGGGGATGCCCGCCGTCGACGTCGTCGAGGAGCTCGTCGACGTCGTCGAGCCGGGTCTGCTGACGATCGGCTCGCCCCGCTTCTTCGGGTGGGTCATGGGGGGCACCCTCCCCGCCGCGCTCGGGGCCGACTGGCTCGTCAGCGCGTGGGACCAGAACGCCGGCATGCGCGACGCGACCCCGGGCGTCGTCGCCGTCGAGGAGGTCGCGGGGCAGTGGCTCCTCGAGGCTCTCGACCTGCCGTCCTCGAGCGCCGTCGGCTTCGTCACCGGGTGCACGACGGCCAACCTCGCCGGGCTCACCGCCGCCCGGGACGCGCTGCTCGCCGCCCGGGGGTGGGACGTCGCGACGCAGGGCGTCCAGGGGGCACCTCGACTGCGAGTCCTCGTCGGTGCCGAGCGGCACGGGTCGGTCGACCTCGCCCTGCGCTACCTCGGGCTCGGGGCGCCGACCCCGGTCGCCGCCGACGCCCAGGGCCGGATGGACCCCGACGCCCTGCGCGCGGCACTCGGGCAGGACGACGCCCCGACGGTCGTCTGCGCCCAGGCCGGCAACATCCACTCCGGGGGCTTCGACCCCTTCGCCCCGATCTGCGCGGCGGCGCACGACGCCGGCGCCTGGGTGCACGTCGACGGCGCCTTCGGCCTGTGGGCCGCGGCCTCGCCCGCCCTGCGCCACCTCGTCGTCGGGCTGGCCGACGCCGACTCCTGGGCGACCGACGCCCACAAGACCCTGAGCACGCCCTACGACAGCGGCGTCGCCGTCGTCCGTGACGCGGGTGCCCTGCGCCGCGCCTTCGGCCACTCCGCCGACTACCTCCTGCACTCGCAGGAGCCCGACCCCCACGAGCTCGTCCCCGAGATGTCCCGCCGGGCCCGCGGCGTGCCCGTGTGGGCGGCCCTGCGCTCGCTCGGCAGGTCCGGTCTCGTCGACCTCGTCGACCGTCTCGTGCGCTCCGCCCGTGGCCTGGCGATGGGTCTGGCCGAGGTGCCGGGTCTCACCGTGCTCAACGACGTCGTCTACACCCAGGTCACCGTCGCGGCCGTCGACGACGAGACGACCCTGGCGGTCCTCGCCCGGCTGCACGAGGACGGGCTCGTCTACCCCAGCGCGAGCAGGTGGCACGACCGGGCGGTCATGCGCTTCTCGGTGAGCGGCTACACGACCGACGACGTCGCGGTCGCGCAGACCATCCGCACCGTGTGGGAGGCGGTCGAGGCGGTGACCGTCGGCGAGGGCTGACGACCGGCGACGCGAACTGACTCGGGGTCACGGGGCGCTCGGGTCGCCCCATCCCCACAGGCCCTCGAGGCTCACCCTCGCGGGCAGGTCGCGGAGCACCCCCGCGCCCGACCGGGCTGGCGGCGGGGGGAGGCCGAGGGCGCGGCTGCGGGTCTCGGTGACGACGAGCGCGTCGTCGTAGGCTGCCTCGCCGCGCGCGCACAGCGCGTGCACGTCGACGTCGAGCAGGACCGGGCGCGTCACCTGCACGTGCCAGGCCCGGCGCGCGGCTGTCGCCGCCGGCTCCGGGCCGATCACGACGCGGGGGTCCGAGACCGGCCACCCGGGGGTGGTGGTGCACTCGCCGGAGCGCAGGTGCACCCGGACGTCGGGCACGGCGAGCAGGTCGGCGCAGCAGGCGAGGACGGCGGCCGGGTCGCACCCGGTGTCGTCGAGCTCGACGCTCACGGCGGGGTGGGGCCACACGAGACCGGGGTGGCGCGCACCGGGCGCGGCGACCCGGGAGGCCACCCGCAGGGTCTCGACGGTCTTCGCGAGGTGGTCGGGGGCGCGGCCGCCGGCGTCAGGGCCGTCGTGCCAGGCGACGGCGCCGGGCACGTGCCGCAGGGCGGCGCCGGCGAGCCAGGCCCGGTGGCCCAGCTCCCAGTCCTCGCCGCCGTAGCCGACGAAGTCCTCGTCGAAGCCGCCGACCCGGGCGAAGAGCTCCGCGTCGCAGGCGAGGACCGCGGAGATGACGAGCCGGAAGCCGCCGGCATCCGCGCTCGCGAGGTCGTCGGTCTCGGCGTAGCCCCGGGCGAGCCACTGCGGGTCCGGCAGCGTCGTCACGTCGACCGGCTCGCCTGCCAGCCAGCGCACGACGTCCTCGGGGGCATGGCCGGAGAGCTCGGCGTGCCGGCGTCGCCCGACGGCGAGCACGCCGCGCTCGTCACCGGCCGCGACGACCGCGGCGAGCGCACCGAGGTAGCCCGGCGTCGGCAGGGTGTCGCCGTCGAGGAAGCACAGGACCGGGGCGTCGGTGTGCGCAGCGCCGAGGTTGCGCGCGGCGGCCGCGCGGAAGCCGGCGTCGGCCTGGCCCACGACGCGGACGGCGAAGGGGTGCTCGCCCACCGCCGGGGCGACCGGCGACCCGTCGTCGGCGACGACGACCTCGAAGCGGCCGGCGCAGTCCTGCTGGTCGAGGGCGGCGAGGAGCAGGTCGAGCCCGCGCTGGTCGTCGTAGTACGGGACGACGACCCCGATGTCGGGGGTCATCGTGCCCATCCGGCGAGCACGTCGGAGTAGGTCTGCGCGACCTCGGCGGTGCTCGGGCCGATCGGCACCGAGGGCTCGAGCCAGGTCGAGGTCGGGTCGGCGAGGGCCCGGGCGATCGCGGCGGGCAGGTCGTCGCGCTCGACGAGCGTCACCGAGCCGGGGCAGCGCCGGGCGAGCTCGACGACGTAGGGGTTCGTCGTCGCGAGCGGACGGCGACCGGCCGCGATCCAGGACCCGACCGAGCCGGAGGCGGAGACGTGCACCGGGGCGACGACGGGCACCGCGACCCGGCGGGCCTCCTCGTGCATCGCTGCGTCGGCGAGCCAGCCGGTGACGCGGGCGACGCGACCCTGGGCGCGCGCGGTGGCCACGACGGCGCCGACGAGGTCGTCATGACCGGGGGAGTGCGCGCCGAGCGCGGCGAAGCCGGTGCTCGGCGGCAGGCCCGCCATCGCGTCGAGGACGTCGAGATGCCCCTTGCCGGGGTAGAGGTAGCCGAGGACGGCGACCTCGCCGCTGCCGGGCGGCCGCGAGGGGCTGAGGTCCGGCGCGTCGAGCGGCAGCGGCACGACCTCGACCGGAGGCACCGGCCCGCCGTCGAGGCAGGCGAGGAGGAGCTCGCGCTCGTGCTCGGAGGCGACGACGACGCCGCGGGCAGCCGCGACCATCCGCCGGTACCCCGCCGCCCGGCGGGCGCGGCGCTCTGCCCCTTCGCCCTCCTGGGGCAGGTCGTGCAGGGTCAGGGAGACCGGGCAGCGCTGCGCCACCCGCTCGACCGCCGCCGCGGCGGCGTCGGGGCTCTCGCCCCAGAGGTGGTCGGTGACGTGGAGGTGCGCCAGGCGGGGGTGCAGACCGGGCGGCGAGCCGAGGTGCCGCCCGCGCACGACGGGGCTGCCCGTCAGGGGCGGCTGGGCGAGGAGGGTGAGCGCGTGCCGGACGACGCCGTGAGACCCCGGGCCGGGCACGAGGTGGACGACGCTCATGCCCCGCGCACGACGCGGTCCTCGGCGACGCCCAGGTAGACCTCGCGGTGCGCGGCCCGGGCGCTCTCGAGCTCCGCCGCGAGGACGCGGGCGTCGCCTCCCGGGGCCGGCTCGCCCTGCGCCCACCGGGCGTGGGCCTCGTGCACGGCGCGCTCGACGCTGGCGGTGAGGTCGTCGTGACGGTAGGTGAGGACGGGACGCTGCTGGGCGTAGAAGCCGAGGTCGGGCGCGAGCACCCGGGTGCCGAGGTCGTGGCACATCTCGAGCCAGCCCGAGTGGGTGCCGTCGGTGTAGGGCAGCACGGCGAGCGAGGTCTGGGCGAGGTCGCGCCACAGCTGGGCGTCGTCGAGCGGGGCGTGCACGCGCACGTCGGCACCGTCGGCGCGGGCCCGGGCGAGCCGCCGCAGCACCTCCGGGTCATGGCGCGGGTGGTCGGGTCGGGTGACGTCCTCGTGGAGGTGGACGCGCAGCTGCGCGTCGTCGAGGCCGGCGACGGCGTCGGCGCACGCGTCGAGGACCGGCAGGGCGGCGACGTTGGCGCGCAACGACTTCAGGTGCAGACCGACGACGAAGGGGGACCCGGTCCGGCGGGCCGGGAGCACCCCGGCGGGCACGAGCGGCGGGTGCGAGATGACCTGGGGCCGCCGGCCGAAGCGGCGCTCGACCTCGGCGGCCGCGCCCGGGGTGAGGGTCGTCAGGGCGTCGGCGGAGCCGACGAGCTCGCCGAGGACGCGCCCGTAGCGCTCGCCGGTGCCGTGCGGGTCGACGAGGTCGTGCACGGTGAGGACCAGCCGGATGTCATGGGCGCGCAGGCTCGCGACGAGGTGACGGACGTCGTCGACCCCGAGGTGCTCGAAGCCGAAGTGGACGTGCAGGACGTCGATCTCGTGCGCGTGGTCGGCGACCCAGCGCGGGGTGAGCGCCGGGTGGGGCCACCACTGACCGGCCGGGGCGCCGGGCACGGGCGGGTCCGCGGGGTGGAGGTGAGCGGGCTCGGCGCCGACGAGGGCGTCGACGTAGGCATGGCCCCGCGGCACGTGCCGCACGACCGGGCCGGTGGCGCGCAGCCGGTTGCTGCGCACCTCGCTCAGGACGATCTCGCTGATGACGTCGCCGCCTTCCGTGCGGGCGCCCCCGGGCGCCGGGTCGATGTGGGGCTGGTCCTAGGGTGAGTCGCGCCGACTCCGAGACGACAGGGGACCTGATCGTGGACCGACCGATGCTGCCCGAGAGCGTGCTCGAGCACGCGCCCGTGCACGTCCTCGACGTGGGGGCCAACCCCCTCGACGACGAGGTGCCGTACGTCGACCTGCTCGACGCGGGACTGGCGCGGGTCACCGGCTTCGAGCCGCTGCCCGAGGCCATGGAGCGGCTGCGCGGGCTGGCCGGTCCGCACGAGCGCTACCTGCCGCACGCCGTCGGCGACGGAGGTCGGCACGTGCTCCACGTGTGCGAGGAGCAGGGCTTCTCGAGCCTGCTGCGCCCCGACCCGATGCGGCTCGCGCACCTCGTCGACTTCGAGCGGCTGGGCCGCGTCGTCGACGAGGTCGAGATCGACACGGTGCGCCTCGACGACGTGCCCGACCTCGGGCCGGTCGACCTGCTCAAGGTCGACGTGCAGGGCAGCGAGCTCGCCGTGCTGCGCAGCGGCGAGCACGCCCTCGAGCGGGTCCTCGCGGTGCAGCTCGAGATGGGCTTCTGGCCGCTGTACGAGGGCCAGCCGACCGCCGGCGAGCTCGACGCCCAGCTGCGCTCGATGGGGCTGATGGCCCTGCAGGTCGTCCAGCACCGGACCTGGCCGCTCGCCCCGACCCAGTGGGCCGACCCGTGGGAGCACGACTCGCGCCAGATCGTCGAGTCCGACGTGCTGTACGTGCGAGACCCTGCCGGTCTGGCCGTGCGCGACCTCGCGGTGCTCGCGCTCGTCGCCGACATCGGCTACAGGCACCGGGGGCTGGCCCGGCGCTGCCTGCGTCTGCTCGACGAGTGCGGTCGTGGTGATCTCGAGGCGCAGTACGTCTCGCGGCTGGGTCGGCACTACGGCTGAGTCAGCGGCGACGGGTGTCGGCTGCGTAGGCGAGGGCGTTGAGGGCGGCCCACCCGAGGGTGACTGCGAGGACCTTCGTGCGGATCGACCCCTTCGTGCTCGCCCCGAGGACCAGGGCGTCGCCGACGTCGGAGGCCACCCGGCCGCCGACGGCCCACGGCAGGGCGGCGGGCGGGCCGGCGAGGGCGAGCGCGGCGATGGGGATGTCGCGGACGGCGAAGGTGCGGGCGAGCCGGTCGAGCGCGCGCTGGTTGCGCGGCTCGCGCAGGGCGCTCGCGAGGTGCGACGGCTTGGCCAGGCAGTACAGCCCGTAGCCGGCGCTCGCCGCCTGCATGGTCTTGGTCAGCTCGAAGCTCATCTGGCGACAGTAACCGCCGGACCAGCACCGACGGCCGGGGAGCGGGACCACCCCTTGGGGGGTACCGCGGGGGGTCTGAGCGGGGGCGTCAGGTGGGGGGCTCAGTTGACGAGCGGGACGAAGCGGTAGCGCCCGTGGGTCGTCACGAGCGGGTCGTCCTCGCCCCGGCGCTGCACGCGGAGCATCTCGCCGGCCACCGGCACGACCATGACGCCGTCCGGCGTCAGCTGCGCGAGCAGCTCCTCGGGCAGCCGCCCCGCCATCGCGGAGACGAGGACGCGGTCGAAGGGGGCGTCGCCTGGTGCTCCGAGGTGACGGGGGTCGGCCAGACGCACCCGGGCCTGCGGCAGGTCGGCGCGCTCGAGGGCGGCCCGGCCGAGCGCGAGCACCTCGGGCAGGCGCTCGACGCCGAGCACCCGGCCGTCGGGGCCGACGAGACGGGCGAGGATCGCCGTCGTCCAGCACGACCCCGCGCCGACGTCGAGGACGCGCTGGCCCGCACGGACGTCGAGAAGCACGAGCATGTCGCGCACGGTGCGCGGCTGAGAGCTCGTCTGCCCCGACCCGATGGCGAGCGGCGCGTCCACCGCGGCCCGGTCCCGCTCCGCCGGCCGCAGGTGAGCCGCCCGCGGGCTGGCCGCCATCGCCGCGTCGACCCGTCGGACGACCTCGTGCTCGCTCTCCTCGTCCACCCCACGAGGCTAGGCGGCGGTCCTAGGCTGGCGGGACGACGAAGGAGTGGGCGATGACGGCACATCTGCAGGCCCTGAGCATCGACGCAGCCGACCCCGAGCGGCTGGCCGCCTTCTGGGGCGCGGTCCTCGAGCGCGAGGTGCGCGGCGACCTGCTGCCCGCCGCCTGCCCGGGCGATCTCGCGATCCGCTTCCGGCGCAGCACCGAGCCCCGGCGCGGCCTCGACCGCACGCACCTCGACCTCACGAGCGACGTGCCCGGCGGGCAGGCCCATGTCGTCGAGCTCGCCCTGTCGCTCGGCGCGACCTATCTCGACGTCGGGCAGGGCGACGACGCGACGCACGTCGTGCTCGCCGACCCCGAAGGGGGAGAGCTGTGCGTCGTCGAGGAGGGCAACCGCTTCCTCGCCGGCACCGGCCGGGTGGGGGCGCTCTCCGGTGACGGTCGCCGGGTGACCGGGGTCTTCTGGAGTCAGGCGCTCGGCTGGCCCCTCGTGTGGGACGAGGACGACGAGACCGCCGTCCAGTCACCGCACGGCGGGCCGAAGATCACGTGGGGCGGGGCCCCGGTCGCCCCGAAGCACGGGCGCAACCGCCTGCGTCTCGACCTCGTCGCCGACGGCCCCCTCGAGGAGGAGGTCGAGCGGCTCGTGGGTCTCGGCGCCACCCGCGCAGGGGTCGCCGACGACCCCGAGGGGGTCGCCCTGACCGATCCCGACGACAACGAGCTGCAGCTGCTCCCGGGCCCGGGCTGACCCCTTCGCCGCTACCGTCGGCAGATGCCCAGCCCCGACGCAGGCCAGCCGATCCGTCTCGCGGTCCTCAACGACTTCGAGGTCGTCGCCCGCGGTGTGGCGGCGATGCTCGCCCCCTTCGCCGACCGCGTGCGTGTCGTCGAGGTCGACTGCGGGGTCCTCGTGTCGCAGCCGGTCGACGTCGCGTTGTACGACGCCTACGCGATCACCGGCTCGGGGCACCGCGACCTCGACCTCCTCGCCGCCGACGAGATGGTCGGGCACACCGTGATCTACACGTGGGAGGTCGGGCCCTGGGTCGACGCGGTCGCGCAGGACGCGCGCCTGTCGGGCGTCGTGCGCAAGTCCGCGTCGGCGCGCGAGCTCGTCGACGCGGTCGAGCGCGTCCAGGCCGGCGAGCGGGTCGTCCTCACCGCTGAGACCGAGCCCGTCGACGACCAGCCCCGCCCGGCCGAGTGGCCGGGACGCGCCGAGGGCCTCACCCCGCGCCAGTCGGAGGTCGTCGCGCTCATCACCGAGGGGCTGAGCAACCAGGAGATCGCCCGCGCCTGCTACCTCAGCATCAACTCGGTGAAGTCCTACATCCGCGCGGCCTACGCGACGATGGGGGTGACGTCGCGCAGCCAGGCCGTGCTCTGGGGCGTCGACCACGGCTTCCGCCGCGGCGGGCGGATGCGCGTGCTCGCCGACCGCGTGCCCCACGACGGGTCGTAAGGTCGGGGGGACGTCCCCGACCGAGCACGCAGGAGTCCTCATGGCCACCGTCCTCTTCGTCGTCACCGGCGCCCGCAGCTGGACCCTCGCCGACGGGTCGAGCGTGCCCACCGGCTACTGGGCCGAGGAGCTCGTCGCCCCCTTCGAGGTCCTCGCCGACGCCGGGCACACCGTCCGCTTCGCCACCCCGGGCGGGGTGCGACCGGTCGCCGACGAGCGCAGCCTCACCCCCGAGGCCACGGGCGGGCGCGACCTGCGCGAGGTCCTCGACGACCTCGAGGAGCTGAGCGCCCCCCTTCGCCTCGAGGACGTCGACCTCGCCGACTACGACGCGGTCTTCTACCCCGGCGGCCACGGCCCGATGGAGGACCTCGCCGTCGACGAGACCTCGGGCACCCTCATCACCGCGGCCGTCGAGCGCGACGTGCCGCTCGCCATCGTCTGCCACGGGCCGGCCGCGCTGCTCGCCAGCGACGTCACCGGGCGCACCGTCACCGGCTTCTCCAACGAGGAGGAGCGCGCCGGCGGCAAGGCCGACCAGGCGAGGTGGCTGCTCGAGGACCGGCTGCGCGAGGCCGGCTTCGAGGTCGAGACCGGGCCCGCCTTCGAGCCGAAGGTCGTCGTCGACGGCATGCTGCTCACCGGCCAGAACCCCGCCTCCTCACGCCCCCTCGCGCAGCGGCTGCTCGAGGTCCTGCCCTCGTGACCACCGCCCCGCCCACGGTCGAGGACGTCCGCGCGGCCGCCGCCCTCCTCGACGGCGTGGCCCACCGCACCCCCGTCCTGCGCTCGCACCGGCTCGACGCGCTCGCCGGGTGCGAGGTGCACCTGAAGTCCGAGCACCTCCAGCGCATCGGCGCCTTCAAGTTCCGGGGCGCGTACACCGCGCTCAGCGCCGTCGACCCCGACCGCCGCGCGGCCGGCGTCGTCGCCTACTCCTCGGGCAACCACGCCCAGGCCGTCGCCCTCGCCGGGCGCGAGCTCGGCATGCCGGTGACGATCGTCATGCCCCACGACGCCCCGCAGACGAAGGTCGAGGCGACGAAGGGGTACGGCGCCACCGTCGTCGGGTACGACCGCTACACCGAGGACCGCGAGGCCATCGGGGTAGCCATCGCCGAGCGCACCGGTGCCGCCGTCGTCCCGCCCTACGACCACCGGCACGTCATCGCCGGTCAGGGCACTGCCGTGCGCGAGCTGCTCGAGGAGGTGCCCGACCTCGACGTCGTCGTCACCCCGCTCGGCGGCGGCGGCATGCTCGCGGGCTCGATCCTCGCCGCCCAGGAGCTCGCGCCGACGGCGGCCGTCTGGGGCGTCGAGCCCGAGGCGGGCGACGACGGCCGGCGCTCGCTCGAGGCCGGCGAGGTCGTGCGCATCGAGCCTCCACGCACCATCGCCGACGGGGCGCAGACCGCCTACCTCGGGTCGCTGACCTTCCCGATCATCCGTGAGCACGTCGCCGGCATCGCGACCGTGAGCGACGCCGCGCTCGTCGACGCGATGCGGCACATGGCCGGGACGCTCAAGCAGGTCGTCGAGCCCACCGGTGTCCTCGGCCTGGCCGCGGTCCTCACCGGCGCCGTGCCGGTCTCGCCCGGGCAACGGGTCGGGGTGGTCCTCACCGGGGGCAACGTCGACCTCGCCCGGTACGCCGAGCTCCTCGCGACGGGGGTGTGATCGTGGCCCAGCGCACCGTCGGGGTCATCGGGGGCGGGATCGTCGGCCTGGCCGTCGCCCGCGAGCTGACCCGCCGCCGGCCCGACGACCGCGTCGTCGTGCTCGAGAAGGAGGAGCGGATCGCCGCTCACCAGACCGGGCACAACTCCGGGGTCGTCCACGCCGGTATCTACTATGCCCCCGGCTCGCTCAAGGCCCGCCTGTGCACGCGCGGTCGTCAGCTGCTCAAGGACTACTGCGCCGAGCACGGCATCGCCTACGACGAGTGCGGCAAGCTCGTCGTCGCCGTCGAGCCCGACGAGGTCGCGCGTCTCGACGCGCTCGAGCGCACGGCGAGCGCCAACGCCGTCCCGGGTCTGCGCCGGGTCGACGCCGCCGGCATCCGCGACGTCGAGCCGCACGCCCAGGGCCTGGCGGCCCTGCACTCGCCGGCCACCGCGATCACCGACTACGTCGGCATGGCCGAGGCGATGGCCGCCGAGGTCCGTGCGGCCGGCGGCGAGGTGCGCCTGGGTGCCGAGGTGTCTGACATCCGCCGCGAGCGGGGCCGCGTGCGTCTCGTCCTCGGGTCCGCTCAGGGCGCCGACGAGGTCGTCGTCGACGAGCTCGTCGTCTGCGCAGGGCTGCACGGCGACCGGCTCGCGCAGCGGGTCGACGGGCAGCGCGAGCTGCGGATCATCCCCTTCCGCGGCGAGTACATGGAGGTCACGCCCGCGAAGGCCGATCTCGTGCGCGGCATGGTCTACCCGGTGCCCGACCCCCGCTACCCCTTCCTCGGCGTGCACTTCACCCGCCGGGTCGGCGGCGGTCTCGAGGTCGGCCCCAACGCCGTCCTCGCGCTGCGGCGCGAGGGCTACGGGTGGCGGCAGGTCTCCCTTCGCGATCTCGCCGAGACGGCCACCTGGCCGGGCTTCTGGCAGCTGGCGCGGGCCAACTGGCGCACGGGGATCCAGGAGGTCCGCGGGTCCCTGTCGACGAGGGCCTACATGGCCGGGGCTCAGCGCTACGTGCCCGAGATCGGCGTCGACGACGTCGAGCGCGGGGGTGCGGGGGTGCGGGCGCAGGCGATCGAGCGCGACGGCTCGCTCGTCGACGACTTCCGGATCACGACGGTCGGCGAGGTGACGTGCGTGCTCAACGCGCCCTCGCCCGCGGCGACGTCGAGCCTGGCGATCGCCGAGCACGTCGTCGACGCGATGGCCGAGGCCTGACGCCCCACGAGATCCACGAAGGGGGCGCGGTTAGGCTGGCCTAACACCGTCACCGAGGAGCGCTCGTGCTCACCCATCTCACCGTCACCCGCACCGAGGACCTCACCGCGCACCTGCGCCGCGTGCACTTCCGCAGCGACGACCTGTCCGCCTTCGAGGGCAGCGTCCACACGGACCGCTACGTCAAGCTGATCTTCCCGAGGCCGGGCACGACCCTGCCGGCCGACTTCGACATGCGGTCAGCCCGCGCGAGCACGGACCCGCAGGACATGCCGGTCGTGCGCACGTACACGGCGCTGGAGCCCGACGTCGCCGCCGGCACGCTCGCCATCGACTTCGTCGTCCACGGCGACGAGGGCGTCGCCGGCCCGTGGGCCACCCGGGCCGAGCCCGGCGACACCCTGCTCGCCAACGGGCCCGGCGGGGCCTACGCACCCGACCCCGACGCCGACTGGCACCTGCTCGCCGGCGACGAGTCCGCCGTCCCGGCGATCTCCGCGGCGCTCGCGGCCCTGCCCGACGACGCGACGGGCGAGTGCGTCGTCGTCGTCGAGGGGCCCGACGCCCCGCCGCACCTCGAGGCGCCCGAGCACGTCCGGGTCACCGTCGTGCACCGGCAGGGGCCGGGCGAGCCCTTCGCCGAGGCGGTGCGCGCGCTGCCCTGGCGCGGGGGGCGCGTCCAGGTCTTCGTCCACGGCGAGGCGCACGAGGTCATGCACGGCATCCGGCCCTACCTCGTGCGCGAGCGCGAGGTGCCCCGCGCCGACCTGTCGATCTCCGGGTACTGGCGCCGGGGGCGCACCGAGGAGGGCTTCCGCGAGTGGAAGTCCGAGCTCGCGGCCACGGAGGGCTGACCCCCCCTTCGCCCGGAACATCCGGGGGCCGGGCCGGGTTGACCCCGGCATGGCCCTGCACATCGACATCTGGTCCGACATCGCCTGCCCGTGGTGCTACATCGGCAAGCGCCGCTTCGAGAGCGCGCTCGCCGGCTTCGCCCACAAGGACGACGTCACCGTCACCTGGCACAGCTACCAGCTCGACCCGAGCCTGCCGCGGCACTACGACGGCACCGAGGTCGACTACCTCGTGCAGCGCAAGGGCATGGCGGCCGAGCAGGTGCGCCAGATGACCGCGCACGTCGCCGAGCAGGCGGCCGGCGAGGGCCTGACCTACGACTTCGACTCCCTCGTCGTGGCCAACAGCCTGCGTGCCCACCACCTGCTGCACGTCGCCGCCCGCGCCGGTGTGCAGGACGAGGTCAAGGAGGCGCTGCTCGACGCCCACTTCGTGCGCGGTCTCGACATCGGTGACGACGACGTGCTCGTCGCGATCGGCGGCGCCGCGGGCGTCGACGAGGCGACCGTGCGGGCCGGTCTCGACGACCCCGAGGTCGGTCGCGAGGTGCAGGGCGACTTCGACACGGCGCGCTCGCTGGGCATCCAGGGCGTGCCCTTCTTCGTGCTCGACATGAAGTACGCGGTGTCCGGAGCCCAGCCCGCCGAGGTCTTCACCCAGGCCCTCGAGCAGGCCTGGCGCGAGAGCAACCCGCTGCAGCCGATCGGCGGCGACGCCGCCGCCTGCGGCCCCGACGGCTGCGCGATCTGACCCCTTCGCGCCCCCGTCGTCAGGCCGCGGCCGCCGAGGGGGGTGCCCCCCCCGACTTCGCAGATCGAGCCGGTGGTGGCATCGTGGAGAGAGTGCCAAGTCAGCAAGCAACCGTGACGGACCACCCCCGGGACACCCGCTTCTTCGGTCAGCCGGGAGTGCTGGCCAACCTCTTCGGGGTCGAGCTGTGGGAGCGCTTCAGCTTCTACGGCATGCAGGGCATCCTGCTCATCTACCTGTACTACTCGGCCGCCCAGGGCGGGCTCGGGATCGACGAGGGCACCGCGACGCAGATCGTCGGCGCCTACGGCGGTGCGGTCTACCTCTCGACCGTCCTCGCCGCGTGGCTCGCCGACCGCGTCCTCGGGCCGGAGCGCACGCTCTTCTACTCGGCCGTCGTCGTCATGCTCGGCCACATCGCGCTGTCGCTGCTGCCCGGTCTGCTCGGCGTCGGGGTGGGCCTCGTGCTCATCGCCATCGGCTCGGGCGGGGTCAAGGCCAACGCGAGCTCGCTCGTCGGGACCCTCTACGACGAGGGCGACACGCGCCGTGACGCCGGCTTCTCGCTCTTCTACATGGGCATCAACATCGGTGCGCTCATCGGGCCGCTGCTCACCGGCGTGCTGCAGAAGGAGTGGGGCTTCCACGCCGGCTTCCTCGCGGCCGCGGTCGGCATGGCGCTCGGTCTCGTGCAGTACACGATCGGCCGCCGCGGGCTGCCCGAGCACTCGCACCACGTCGCCAACCCCCTGCCCGCCGCCAAGCGGCGCGGCTACGTCGTCGGGGGCGTCGTCGCGCTCGTCGTCGTCGCCGCGCTCGTCGCGACCGGCGTCATCTCGGCGGAGCGCCTGGCCAACATCGTCATCGGCGCCGTCGTCGTCGCGACGGTCGCGTACTTCGCGATCATCCTGCGCGACAAGGACGTCACCGGGGTCGCGCGCACCCGCGTGCTCGCCTTCATCCCGCTCTTCGTGTGCAACGCGGTCTTCTGGTCGCTCTACCAGCAGCAGTTCACCGTCGTGACGATCTACTCGGACAAGCGGCTCGACCGCGACCTCTTCGGGTGGGAGATGCCGGTGTCGTGGGTCCAGTCGATCAACCCGGTCTTCATCATCGCGCTCGCGGGTGTCTTCGCCGCGCTGTGGACCCGGCTCGGCCGGCGCCAGCCGTCGACGCCGCTGAAGTTCGGCGTCGCCACGGTCGTCATGGGTCTGGCCTTCTTCCTCTTCCTGCTCATGCCCGCGGGTGCCGGCTCGGCCCCGCTGCTCGGCCTCGTCGGGATCCTGCTCGTCTTCACCATCGCCGAGCTGCTCATCTCGCCGGTGGGCCTGTCGATGACGACGAAGCTCGCGCCGCCGAAGTACACGACGCAGATGATGGCGCTCTTCTTCCTCTCGATCTCGCTGGGCACCGCGATGGCGGGCACGCTCGCCGGGTACTACGACGAGAGCTCGGAGGGACCCTTCTTCTTCTGGGTCGGGCTCGTCGCGGTCATCACCGGGCTCGTCGTCGTCGCGATCAGCAAGCCGATCAAGCGGCTCATGGCCGGGGTCGACTGACCCCGTCGTCCCTCGTCCACGCGCAGCGGCGCCGTCCGGGTCATCTGGGCGGCGCCGCTCGTGCGTGCGTGGGCGGGGTCAATCCCCAACCGGGTCGGCTCGTGACGGTCCTCGCGGCGGAGCTGTCGGGTCAGTCCTCGCGGCGGAGCCGTTCGTGCTGGTCGGAGCGGCGGAGCCGCTCGGTGACGAGGGGGACGAGGTCGGCGATGGAGTCGGCGACGCGGGTGGGGCGGTAGGGGAAGGTCTCGACCTGGTCGCGGCTCGTGGACCCGGTGAGGACGAGCACCGTGCGCATCCCGGCCTCCTGGCCGCCGATGACGTCGGTGTCCATGCGGTCGCCGACCATGACGGTGTGCTCGGAGTGCGCCTCGATCCGGTTGAGCGCGGTGCGCATCATCAGCGGGTTGGGCTTGCCGACGTAGTACGGCTGGCGGCCGGTGGCGGCGGTGATGAGCGCGGCGACGGAGCCGGTCGCGGGGAGGGTGCCCTGCGGCGAGGGCCCGGAGACGTCGGGGTTGGTCGCGATGAAACGGGCGCCCCGCTCGACGAGCCGGATCGCCGCCGTGATCGCCTCGAAGGAGTACGTGCGGGTCTCGCCGAGGACGACGTAGTCCGGGTCGCGCGGCGTCATCGTGTAGCCCGCCTCGTGCAGGGCCGTCGTCAGCCCCGCCTCGCCGACGACGAAGGCGGACCCGTGCGGGCGCTGCTCGGCGAGGAAGGTGGCCGTCGCGAGCGCCGAGGTCCAGATCGCCTCCTCGGGCACGTCGATGCCGCTGTGCAGCAGCCGCGCCCGCAGGTCGCGCGGGGTGTAGATCGAGTTGTTCGTCAGGACCTGGTAGCGCACGCCGCTGTCGCGCAGCGCGGCGATGAAGTCGGCCGCGCCGGGGATCGCCTGCTCCTCGTGGACGAGCACGCCGTCCATGTCGGTCAGCCAGGCGTCGACGAAGGGGGCATCGGCCGGGGGCTCGGAGATCGCCATGGGCCCAGTGTGCCCACCCCTGCTGCCCATCGCCGAGAGGCTGGCACGCGCGGGGGTTGTACCTGGGGCTGGTACCAGCTCCTCGGGAGATGGACGGGCATACGCTGGCGGCATGCCCGACCTGCGCAGCCTGCCCACCGCTCCTCTGCTCGCCGCCGGCCTCGCCGGGGGCTTCACGCTCGCCCAGCGCACCGGCGTGCGCCCGCTCGGCGGAGCCGTCATGGCGGCCGCGAACGTGCTCTCGGTGCCCGCCTGGCGGGCTGCCGGCGGCACCCCGCTCGCCGCCGGTCTCACCGCGGGCTACTGGGCCTCGATGGGCGTCTCGCACCCGCTCGCGAAGAAGATCGGCACCTGGCCCTCCGTCGCCGCCGTCTCCCTCGGCGCTGCCGCCACCGCCTACCTCCTCGCCGACCGGCGCTGAGGACCGTGGTGGTCGAGGTGCGAAGGCCCACTGGGCCTGACCCTCGACACCACCGCACCTACCCCCGCGCCCCGCTACTCCAGCACCTCGGTCGTCAGCACCCCGGAGGACGAGGTCGTGGCGCTGCCGCCGCGGCCGGGGTCGCTCCCGCCTCCCGCGCCCTGCCCGCCGACGCCGTGACCCGGCTCGGGGATGCCCAGGGTGACGTCGCCGACCGCGACCCAGTCACCGACCATCTCGCAGTCCACGACGTCGACGCCGTCGGCGTCCTGCGCCGCGTAGACCTGTCGCGAGCCCTCGACCGAGATCGGCTCGGGGCAGGGTCTGGAGCTGCCGCAGGCCGTGAGGAGCGGCAGCGTGAGGGCGCCCACGAGGACCACCCGCGTCCACGTCATGCCATCACCCCGCCCTCGACGACCCGGTGGGGAGACGCTAACGGGTGGGGCGGCCCGCCGGGGGTCCTTCGTCGCAGAGGACGAGACCGAGGGGCCCACACCCTGGACAGACCACCCGGCGCTCTTAGCGCTGTCGGATCCGCGGAGTAGCGTTCAAGAAGTGACGGACCCGCTCGAGATCGCGACGCCCCACCCCTTCGAGTCCGCCGGCACGACCCGGCCGGCACCCACGACCCTTGGCGAGCTGCGCCGCAGCGGCCATACGCTGCGCCCCCTTCGCCAGGAGATGCGGGACAACCTGCTCTCCGCGCTGCGCGAGGGGCGTGACCCCTGGCCCGGCATGCACGGCCTGCAGGACACGGTCATCCCCCAGCTCGAGCGCGCGGTTCTCGCCGGCCACGACGTCGTCCTCCTCGGCGAGCGCGGCCAGGGCAAGACCCGGCTGCTGCGCAGTGTCGTCGGGCTGCTCGACGAGTGGAGCCCCGTCGTCGAGGGCTCCGAGATCGGCGAGCACCCGTATCAGCCGATCGCCGTCGAGACCCAGCGCCGAGCCGCCGAGCTCGGCGACGACCTGCCCGTCGTGTGGCGCCACCGTGACGAGCGGTACGCGGAGAAGCTCGCGACGCCCGACACCTCCGTCGGCGACCTCATCGGTGACGTCGACCCGATGCGGGTGGCCGAGGGGCGCCGGCTCGGCGACCCCGAGACCATCCACTTCGGGCTCATCCCGCGCAGCCACCGCGGCATCGTCGCGATCAACGAGCTGCCCGACCTCGCCGAGCGCATCCAGGTCGCGATGCTCAACGTCATGGAGGAGCGCGACATCCAGATCCGCGGCTACCTCCTGCGGCTGCCGCTCGACGTCCTCGTCGTCGCCTCGGCCAACCCCGAGGACTACACGAACCGTGGGCGCATCATCACCCCGCTCAAGGACCGCTTCGGCGCCGAGATCCGCACGCACTACCCCGTCGAGCTCGAGGACGAGATGGCGGTCGTGCGCCAGGAGGCCGACCTCGTCGCGAGCGTCCCCGACGTCCTCGTCGAGATCCTCGCCCGCTTCACCCGCGCGCTGCGCGAGTCCTCCTCGGTCGACCAGCGCTCCGGCGTCTCGGCCCGCTTCTCCATCGCCGGCGCCGAGACCGTCGCGGCTGCGGCGCTGCACCGGGCGAGCGTGCGCGGCGAAGGGGAGCCGGTCGCCCGTCTCGTCGACATCGAGACCGCCGTCGACGTCCTCGGCGGCAAGATCGAGTTCGAGGCCGGTGAGGAGGGCCGCGAGGACGCGATCCTCACCCACCTGCTGCGCAGCGCGACCGTCGACGCCGTGCGCGAGCGGCTGCGCGGGGTCGACCTCGCCGCCCTCGTCGAGGCCATCGCCGATGGCGCGTCCGTGACCACGGGCGACCGGGTGACCGCGGACGAGCTGCTCTCCTCGCTGCCCGACCTCGACGACGACGACGCGCTCTACGACGAGATCGCCGACCGCTTCGCCGCCACCGACGCTGGGGAGCGCGCCGGTGCCGTCGAGCTCGCCCTCGAAGGGCTCTACCTCGCGCGCAAGGTCGACAAGGACAGCGACGGCTCGAGCGTCGTCTACGGGGCCTGACCGTGGCACGCCGGCACCGCTCTCGTTACGGCCGCTACACCGGCGGCCCGGACCCGCTCGCGCCACCGGTCGACCTCGGCGACGCGCTGCAGGCCATCGGCGAGGACGTCATGGCCGGCTCCTCGCCCGAGCGGGCGATGCGCGAGTACCTGCGTCGCGGCAGCGTCGACCAGCGAGGTCTCGACGACCTCGCCCGTCGGGTCGCCGAGCGCCGCCGCGAGCTGCTCGAGGAGACCGATCTCGGCGGCACCCTCGCCGAGATCTCCGAGCTGCTCGAGTCCGCGGTGCTCGCCGAGCGCGGGCAGCTCGCCCGTGACGTCGACATGGACGACACGGACCGGGCCTTCGCGCAGATGCGCCTCGACGGCCTGCCCGACTCGCCGGCCGCGGCCGTCAGCGAGCTCTCCGACTACGAGTGGCGCTCGCCGCAGGCGCGCGCCGACTTCGAGCGGATCAAGGACCTCCTCGGCCGCGAGATGCTCGACCAGCGCTTCGCCGGGATGAAGCAGGCGCTCGAGGGGGCGACCGAGCAGGACCGCCAGCAGGTCCAGGAGATGCTCGACGACCTCGGCGAGCTGCTCGACAAGCACGCGCAGGGTGCGGACACCGAGCAGGACTTCGCCGACTTCATGGCCAAGCACGGCGACTTCTTCCCCGAGGACCCGCAGGACGTCGACGAGCTGATCGACGCCCTCGCGGCGCGCTCTGCGGCGGCCGCCCGGATGATGGCGTCGATGACGCAGGAGCAGCGTGACGAGCTCATGCAGCTCTCCGCCCAGGCCTTCGGGTCGCCGCAGCTCGCGGAGAGCCTGCAGCGCATCGACGGGGCCCTGCAGTCGCTGCGACCGGGCGAGGACTGGTCGGGCTCGGAGCGCTTCAGCGGTGACCAGGGCGTCGGGCTCGGCGACGGCACCGGGGTGCTGCAGGACCTCGCCGACCTCGACGCCCTCGCCGACCAGCTGGCCCAGGCCCACGAGGGCGCCCGCCTCGACGACGTCGACCTCGACGCCCTCCAGCGCCAGCTCGGCGACGACTCCGTCGTCGACGCCCGGACCCTCGCCGAGCTCGAGCGCGCGTTGCGCGACAGCGGCTACCTGCGGCGTGGCGCCGACGGCGAGCTGCGCCTGTCGCCGACCGCGATGCGCCGGCTCGGGCAGAGCCTGCTCAAGGACGCGACCGAGCGGCTCTCGCGCCGCACCGGCCAGCACGACAACCGCACGTCCGGCGCGGCCGGCGAGCGCACCGGCGGCACCCGCGAGTGGCAGTTCGGCGACACCGAGCCGTGGGACGTCACCGCGACGGTGGGCAACGCCGTGCGCCGCACCGCGGGCGAAGGGGGTGACCTCACCTCCCTTCGCATCGACATCCGTGACGTCGAGGTCACCGAGACCGAGGCGCGGACCCGCTCGGCCGTGGCCCTGCTCGTCGACACGTCCTTCTCGATGGCGATGGACGGGCGCTGGGTGCCGATGAAGCGGACCGCGCTCGCGCTGCACCAGCTCGTGAGCACGCGCTTCCGCGGCGACGACCTGCAGCTCATCGGCTTCGGGCGGTACGCGCGCTCGATGGAGATCGAGGAGCTCACCGGGCTCGACGCGATGTACGACAAGGGCACGAACCTCCACCACGGGCTGCTCCTGGCCAACCGCTTCTTCCGCAAGCACCCGGCGAGCCAGCCGGTGCTGCTGGTCGTGACCGACGGCGAGCCCACCGCGCACCTCATGCCCCAGGGCGAGCCGTTCTTCGACTACCCGCCGCACCCGCTGACCCTCTCGCTGACGGTGACCGAGCTCGAGACGTCGCGCCGCCTCGGTGCGCAGACGACCTTCTTCCGCCTCGGCGAGGACCCGGGCCTGGCCCGCTTCGTCGACTCCATGGCCCGGCGGGTCGACGGCTCGGTCGTCGCCCCCGAGCTCGACGACCTCGGCGCGGCCGTCGTCGGGTCCTACCTGCGCTCGCGGACCGGCTTCTCGAACCTCGGCCCGGAGGACGACGGGTACGGCAGGTTCGGCGGCGGACGCTTCGGTGGCTGGTACGGCGACCGCGGCTCCTGGGCCACGGGGGAGTGAGCGCCGACCTCCTGTGGCTCGTCCTGGCCGGCGTCGGTGCCGGTCTCGTCGGGTCCATGACCGGGCTGGCCTCGCTCATCAGCTATCCCGCCCTGCTCGCCGCCGGGCTGCCGCCGCTCGTCGCCAACGTGACGAACACGGTCTCGCTCTTCGGCATCACCGTCGGGTCGGTCGCCGGGTCGCAGCGCGAGCTCGCCGGGCAGGGCGCCCGGCTCGTCCGGCTCATCCCGGTGACGGCGGTCGGTGGGGCGATCGGGGCGGCGCTGCTGCTCTCGGCGCCGGCCGGGGTCTTCGAGCTCGTCGTGCCGTGGATGGTGCTCCTCGGCGCGGTGCTGCTGCTTCTTCGAGACCGGATCCGGGTGTGGTCGGCCCGACACTCCGACCCGCACTCGCTGCAGCCCGACCCGCACGCGCGGC
The DNA here is from genome assembly GCF_020567375.1 of Janibacter melonis. Classification (GTDB taxonomy): domain Bacteria; phylum Actinomycetota; class Actinomycetes; order Actinomycetales; family Dermatophilaceae; genus Marihabitans; species Marihabitans melonis. The sequence continues at coordinate 259,200 of NZ_JAJBZM010000002.1, forward strand.
GTCGGCGCGGCGCGTGGTTCGTCGCCCTGCTCGCGATGGGGATCTACGGGGGGTACTTCGGGGCGGGTGCCGGGGTCATCGCGCTCGCGCTGCTCTCGCTCGAGCGGGTCGAGCCGCTCGCGGTGACCAACGCGGTGAAGAACGTCGCGACCGGTGCCGCCAACGCCGCCGGGTCCATCGGCTACGTCTTGCTCGCCCCCGTCGACTACCGCGCGGCCGTCGCCGTCATGGTCGGCTCGGTCATCGGCGCCTTCGTCGGGCCGGCGGTCGTGCGGGTCGTGCCGGAGACCCCGATGCGGTGGGCCGTCGGCGTGTGCGGCATGGGCCTCGCGCTCTACCTGGCCGCCGGCGCGCTGGGCTGAGGCGGACCCTGGCGGGGACGAAGCCCCCTCGGCAGACTGGTCCCGTGGCCTACGACGAGGTGCTCGCGCGACGGATCAGACAGCTGCTCGCGGACCAGCCCGGCACGACCGAGCGGGCGATGTTCGGGGGTCTCGGCTTCATGGTCGACGGGCACCTGGCGGTCGCCGCCGGCAGCCGCGGGGCGCTCATGGTGCGGGCCGACGCGACCGACGGCGCCCACCCGCTGCTCGCCCCGATGCAGATGCGCGGGCGCACGACGAGCGGCTGGTACGAGACCGCCCCCGATGCCGAGCTCACCGACGAGGACCTCGCCGAGCTCGTCGAGATGGGCCTGCGTCGGGTGGCCACCCTCCCGCCGAAGGGGTGGCGGGCTCCCCCTTCGCCTCCTCAGCAAGAGTTACCCCGGCTTCGCACCAGTACCGGACTCATGCGAAGCCGGGGTTTATCGGGTGACCCGAGAAACTTGGGACCGGTGGGGTGAGACGGCGGGGCGAAGGATCTGGACTCGATGGGAGGGGTGCCCGCGCTCCCGGCGAAGGGGTGACGAGCTCCCCCTTCGCCTGCTCAGCAAGAGTTACCCCGGCTTCGCACGAGTACCTGACTCATGCGAAGCCGGGGTTTATCGGGTGACCCGAGAAACTTGGGGCGGGTGGGGCGAGTAGGGCGGGTGGGGCGAGACGGCGGGTGAGGCGAGACGGCGGGGCGGGGGCGAAGGGGGTCAGGCCTCGGGGGGTGGGGGCGTGGTGAGCTTGGCCATCCGGGCGGACAGGGCGTCGCGGCGGTGGGCGTTGCCGGGCAGGTCGAGGTAGAGCCGGCCGAAGTGGTGGAGGAGGTCGTCGTCGAGACGGCGCACGGCGCCCGGCGGGTAGCGGTAGCCCATCTGCGCGGTGACGTCGTCGCTGTCGATGCCCTGGAGCAGCTCGCTCAGCTCGTCGAGCGAGGTGATGCCGAGCTCGAGGAGCAGCCCGCCGATCCACGCGTAGCGGTCGGTGCGCGACCAGCCGGCGGTCGAGTACCGGCCGGCGAGGAAGGCGGTGAGCTCGCTGGCGCCGATGCGCGGGTCATCGGTGACGGCCTCGGCCGGCTGCGAGCCGAGCTGGAGCTGGAGGCGGTCGCGGATCGCCGAGAACTCCTTGTCGGCGAGCTCGATGAGCCCGGCGGCGAGGGTGAAGCGGCGGTCGAGGTCGGCGACGAGCTGCTCGGGGACGCTGCCCTTGTAGCGGATGTCGTGCTCGAACTCGGCCCACGCGTGCTGCAGGACGGTGCGCAGCTGCACCGAGGCGCAGCGGGTCCGGTCGTAGCTCACGCCCTCGCCGGTGTCACGGGTGACGAGGACGTGCCGGCTCGCGTAGCCGAAGCGGCCCTCGCCGGCCGTCTCCAGACCGAGGTCGCGGTCGTCGAGGACGGTCAGCTGGTCGGCGAGCAGCTCGGCCACGGCGACGACGTCGCTCGCGACGTAGGTGATGACCCGCACCCCGACCTGGTCGGTGATGTCGACGAGCGGGTCGTCGTAGACGAGCTCGCCGTCCAGACGCCGGGCCGCCTTCGCCGAGAAGGACGCCACGGCCTTCGCCCGGCCGCTCACCGTGAGGTAGTTGATCCCGGCCTCGTCGAGCATCGCCGTCACGCGCGCGACCCACTCACCGGTGAGCACCTCGAGCTCGGGGTAGGTCTCGGCGTATCGGGTCACTGCTCGGCGGACGCTGTCGCTCATGCCCGAACCCTCCCACGCACGACCGTCAGCCTGCCTGCTTCTCGGCGGCGTCCACCGCCGCCTCGGCGTCGACGAGCCCCCGACCGAAGTAGCCGTTGAGGTCACGGTCGCCGACGCACGGACCGGCCGCGCTCGGGGTCGCCGGGCAGCGCTGCGAGCGGGCGGTCTCGCCGAGCACCTCGGCCACCTCGTCGGGGGTGAGGTCGGGGTCGGCGCTGATGACGAGGGCCGCGGCGCCCGCGACGTGCGGGCTCGCCATCGAGGTGCCGACGAGGCCCTGGTAGTAGCCGCACCGGGCGGAGGGGTCGGCGTCGTCGGCGCCGGTGCCGCGCGGGCAGGAGCGCTCGACGCCCATCTGGGCCCCGGCGTCGGTCACCCGGCCCTCGCCGTCGACGAGACCGCCGTCGCGCAGCGCGGCAGCCGGGTAGGTCGACAGCACCGCGTCCGGCCCGCCCGTCGCGGGACCGCCCGGGGCGGCGAGGTCGAGCGTGCCGCTGCTCGGGTCGCTCGTGATGTCGGAGTACTCGGCGAGCTCGCGGTCGGGGCCGACGGAGCTCACGGCGATGACCTGCTCGCCCTCCGTGGGCAGGCTGAGGCAGTCGTCCGCGTCGATGGTGCGCTCACGTGCCTCGCCGCCGTAGTTCGGGCTCGTCGTGTCCGTACCCGGGTCGCCGTGGTCGCCGCGCCCGTTGCCGGCCGCCGCGACGAGGGTGACGCCCCGGTCGTGGGCGTCGGCGAGGGCACGCCCGACGAGCTCGATCGTCAGGTCCTGCATCGCGGCCTGCGCGGGGGTGTCGCCCGGGGCACCACCGGCGCACGCGTAGCGCCATGGGTCGACGTAGAAGCTCATGTTCGCCACGTCGACGTCGAGGTCGGCCGCGGCCGTGATCGCGTTGACCGTGGGCGCGAGGTAGAACATGCCGGTGTCGGACCCGGCGCGCAGGTTGACCAGCCGCACACCGGGCGCGACACCCGTGACGCCGAGCCCGTTGCGCGCGGCCGCGATGGTGCCGGCGACGTGGGTGCCGTGACCGCTCGGGTCCTCCTCGACGGGGTCGACGCACGAGTCCTGCTCGCAGTCGCCGTCGATCTCCGGTCGGTCGACGACGAAGTTGCGGGACCGATCGACGTCGACGACGCCGGACAGGTCGGGGTGGGTGACGTCGACGCCCGAGTCGATGACGGCGACCGTCACGCCCTCGTCGCCGTCACCCGCGGCGGCCTGGGCCTGCGGCGCCCCGATGAGGCTCATGCCCCACAACCGGTCGTCGAGGGGGTCGGCCTTCGGCGCGGCCGACGCAGCCGACGGCCGGGCCGGGGCGGGGGTCGCGCGCCGGACGGCGGGCACGGAGGTGGCGGCCGGGAGCGACATCGCGCCCGAGCCGTCCTCCTCGGGTCCCTGCCACGCCGGGTCGCGGTCGGTCGCGACCGCGCTCACGCCGTCGACCTGCGCGGCCCGCTCCTCGAAGCCCTCGTCGCTCGTGCGCACCGCGACCATGCCGACAGCGGTGTTGACCGAGATGACCGGCTCGCCGGCGCCGAGCAGGCGGTCGGCGACCGCACGGGTCTGGGCGGGGTCGTCGACGAGCACCACCCACTCGAGCCCCTCGGGCTCGGTCACCGGGTAGGTCGTCACCGACGACGTGCTCTGGGTGCCCTGCGGCAGGGCCGCGGAGCTCGTCGGGCTCGACGAGCCGCTCGAGCTCGCCGATTCGCCCGAGGCCTCGGTCTCCTCACGTCCGATCGAGACCATCGAGCACGCCGACAGGCTCACCCCGACGACCACCCCGAGCGCCCCTGCCCGGCGCAGCGCGCCCCCCGCACCTGCACGTCTCGTCGACCGTCCCACGGTGACACCCCTTCGCTCGCTGACGGGACCACGATGCCTCACCGGGGCCCCGACGACGAAGGGGGACCCGCGGCGCTCGCCACGGGTCCCCCTTCGTCGGTGGGTCGGCTCAGAAGCGGCCGTAGCTCACCTGGTTGGTCCAGATGGCGCGCTTGCTCACGCTCGTGCCGCTGCGGCCCGAGTCGATGATCTTGCCGGCGCCGGCGTAGATGCCGACGTGGTAGGCGGGGGCGCCGAAGAAGACGAGGTCGCCGGGCTGGGGGTTGCTCGTCTTCCACGCGGCGCGGCGCTGGGCCTCGGCGGTGCGCGGCAGCGACTTGCCGTGCTGCTTGAGGACATAGCCGGTGAAGCCGGAGCAGTCGAAGCCGGTCGACGGCGAGGTGCCGCCGTAGCGGTAGGGGGTGCCGTAGTAGCGCGCGGCGGTCGCGACGATGCTCGAGGTGCGGGTGCTCGTGCGCGACGCGGTCTTCTTCTTCGCGGTCGTGGCGCGCAGACCCATCTTGGCGGCGGTGCGCGGGCCGACGACGCCGTCGGCGGTGAGGCCGTGACGCTTCTGCCAGCTCTTGACGGCGGTCTTCGTGCGGGGGCCGAAGACGCCGTCGGCGCTCACGCCGACCTTGCGCTGGACCTGCTTGACGAGACCGCCGCGGTGGCCCTGCCACAGCGTGCGGATGGTGGCGGTGCTCGTGCTCGACGCGGCGATGGCGGCCGGGGTGGCGACGCTCGCAGGGGCGGCGGACGCGGCGCCCGCGGCGGGCACCGCGACGGCGACGGCGGCCAGGGAGGTGGCGGCGGTGGCGCCCGCACGGGCGATGGACGGGGTGCTCTTGGGCGCGCGGTGGCGGCCGGCATATGTGTTCATGTGTCTCCAGCGCCTTCGAGGTGAGCTGTCGGATTAGGGTGGAGATGCACCCCGCCGGTCGTCACGGTGGACGACCCGGCTTCACCCCGAGACCGGCTGACCGGTCGGTAGAAGTTGGGTCCCCCGCTCCCGCCATGTCGCAAATCAGGGGGACCTCCGAGCTGGCGGGACTCGGCGTGCCTGGAGGCCTTCCTCCCGTCGTCAGGAGGTGCCTGAAGAGTAGGCCAGAGACGCCGCCTTTACCAGCCCGTGACCTTCTTTTCTCGCCCGCCGACGGCGGGACGGCCCGCGGCGACCGCGCAGGGCGCGCTCGATCCCCCTTCGCCGCCGTCCTCGCGTGCGTCATGATGAGCCCACCACGGCGGCCGTCGGCCGCCCCGTCAGGAGGCGATGACATGTCCGACGCGACCCCGACCCCGAGCTGGCCGGCCGCGGACCCGGCGGCTCGACGGGTGCTCCCGTCCAGCTCCACCCCGCTCGACCAGGACCGGGTCCAGGCCCTCCTCGTCCAGGAGTGGGAGCGCTTCACCAAGGACACCCCGGGGTCCGGTGAGCACAACGCCCGCGCGAGCAAGTCGCTCCCGCTCGGCGTCACCTCGTCCTTCCAGCACTGGGAGCCCTACCCGATCTCCATCACCTCGGCGCGCGGGGCGCACCTCACCGACGTCGACGGCCGTCAGCTGCTCGACCTGTCGATGGGCTTCGGCGCGATGCTCGTCGGGCACCTCAACCCCGTCGTCGTCGAGCGCGTCCAGCACGCCCTCGCCGAGGTCGGCACGCTCTTCGTCACCCCGTCGCCGACGGCGACGCGGGTCGCCGAGCGCTACCAGGAGCGCTTCGGTCTCGACATGCTGCGCTTCACGCAGTCGGGCACCGAGTCCCTCATGTACGCCGTCCGCGCGGCCCGCGCGTACACCGAGCGCAAGGCGATCATCAAGATCGAAGGGGGGTACCACGGCGGGTACGACGCCCTCCAGGTCTCCGTCAAGCCCGACCTCGCCGATGCCGGTCCCGCCGAGGCGCCGACGCCCGAGGTCCCCTTCGACGTCGAGGCCGGCACCGTCCACGTCGTGCCCTACAACGACCTGCCCTACCTGCAGCGCATCCTCGAGCAGCACGGCTCGCAGGTCGCGGCCGTCGTCATGGAGCCGGTCGTCGAGAACCTCGCGATCGTCCTGCCCGACGAGGGCTACCTCGCCGGTGTGCGCGCCGCGTGCGACGCCGCGGGCACCCTGCTGATCTTCGACGAGGTCAAGACCGGGCTCACCGCCGGCTACGGCGGCGCCTCGCAGCGCATCGGGGTCAAGCCCGACCTCGTCACCCTCGCCAAGAGCATCGGCGGCGGGCTCCCGCTCGCGGCCTTCGGCGGCACCGCCGAGGTCATGCAGGTCGTCGTCGACGGCCGGATGGCCCACTTCGGCACGTACAACGGCAACCCGCTCGTCATGGCGGCCGCCGAGGCCGTCGACGAGGTGTGCACCCACGAGGCGCTGCAGACCGCCGAGGACATCAACCTCGGCACGCTCGGCCGGATCGACGACGTCATCCGCGAGCTCGAGCTGCCCGCGCACACCGTCGGTATGGGTCTCAAGGGCTGCGTCACGTGGTCGAGCGGACCGGTGCGCAACTACCGCGACTACAAGGCGACCGACTTCGGCGTCGCCGAGCTGTCCTGGCTGTGGGGCGTCAACCGCGGCGTCCTCACCCCGCCCGGGCTCGACGAGCAGTGGCTCGTCTCGCTCGCGCACACGCAGGCCGACATGGATGGGCTCGTCGAGCAGTACACCGAGCTCGGGCGCGCGCTGCGCGGCTGACCTCCACCCGCCCGGCTCTCCCGCGAGCTACCACGCAGTACTGGTCGTGATCACGACCAGTACTGCGTGGTAGCTGGGGTCGCGGCGAGGGTCGGTGCGCGGGGTCCGGGTCAGATCTCGACGACCTCGTGGCTCACCAGCCGCCCGTCCTCGACGCGCAACCAGCCGTAGGTGGGGCGGGGCTGGCGGCGCTTGTCCGTCGGCGAGCCGGGGTTGAAGAGGTGCACCGCGCCGGTGTCGTCGTCCATCGGGATGTGCGAGTGCCCGAAGACGACGAGGTCGGCGGTCTCGAAGCGGCGCCGCATGCGGCGGTCGCGACCCCCCTTCGCCCCCGAGTCGTGGATCATCGCGACCCGTAAGCCGTCGAGGTCGAGCTCGAGGGTCTCGGGCACCCCGCCGCCCCACGCGGCGACCTCGGGACCGTCGTTGTTGCCGAGGACGACGTGCACCGGGGCGTGCTCGGCGAGGGTGTCGAGGACGCCCGGCGTGCACACGTCACCCGCGTGCAGGACGAGGTCGGCCCGCTCGAGCGGGGCGCGAAGGGGGCCTGGCAGCGCCTTCCAGAAGCGGGGGGCGTGGGTGTCGGAGACGACGAGGACGTCGAGCATGAGGCCAGCGTGCCATCGCCGGGACGAGACCCCCGGGCCGCGGCCTGCCGGGCCTGTCCGCTCTGACATCGTGGGATCCATGATCCTCATCAACGTCAAGTTCGCGATCAAGCCCGAGCACGCCGACGAGTGGCCGCAGATCAGCCGCGAGTTCACCGAGGCGACCCGCGCGGAGCCGGGCAACAAGTGGTTCGAGTGGTCCCGCAGCGTCGAGGACCCGACGACCTACGTCCTGCTCGAGGCCTTCGACGACGACGGCGCCGAGCCGCACGTGCGCTCCGAGCACTTCGCGAGGATGCGCGAGGTCTTCCCTCAGTACCTCGTCTCGACCCCGCTCATCGTCTCGCGGCAGGTCGACGGCGACGGCTGGGAGCCGATGGGCGAGATCAGCGTCGACTGACCGGGCGGGCGAAGGGGGGACCGGACCGGTCCCCCCTTCGCCGGCTACGCCTGCGCCGGGCGGGTCTCGCGCCCGCGTGCGGCCGACTCGACGAGGTTGTCCGCGGGCAACGTCTCGCCGGAGCGCAGCGCGTCCACCCAGGCGCTCGTCGTGGCAACGGCAGCCCAGCTCGAGGCGAGCAGCGCCATGAGGGTGTCGTGCACCTGCTGGGCCGGTGCCGACCCGGCGGCGTTGACGATGTCGATGGCCCCGGTGGCGTCCGAGAGCACCTCGACGCTCAGACCGAGCGGCTCGGCAGCGGCCGCGGACCCGAGGACGCAGTTGTTCGTCATGTAGCCGACGAGGGTGACGGTGTCGACGTCGTGCTCGCGCAGCCACTCCTCGAGCCCGGTGCCGGCGAAGACGCTGGCGAAGGACTTCGTGATCTGGAGCGTCGCGCCCTCCGCGAGGGCGGCGACGTCGGGGTGCAGCTCGAAGGTCGGGGTCGCGGGGTCGAAGACCGGCGAGCCGGCAGGTGCCGCGTGCCGCACGACGACGACGGGCACGCCTGCGTCTGCGGCCGCGGTCATCGCCTCGACGACGCGGGCGCGCGACTCCTCGCGCGGCGGGTGCTGGATCTGCAGCAGACCCTCGAAGTACTCCTGCTGGACGTCGATGACGACGAGAGCGCGGCGGGGTGCGGCCATGGGGGATCTCCTCGGGTGGGGGTGCCAGCGGGTCCGGGTCGGGTCAGTCCCGCAGGTGCTCCTCGACGCGCTGGACCTTCGCGTCGAGCATCCCGGTGTGGCCCTCGCGGATGTCGGCCTTGAGCACGAGCGAGACGCGCGGGCTGTGCGCCTGGACGGCCTCGCACGCGCGGCGCACGACGTCCATGCACTCCTGCCACTCGCCCTCGACGGTCGTGAACATCGCGTCGGTGCGGTGCGGCAGGCCCGAGTCGCGCACGACCCGGACGGCGGCGGCGACGGCCTCGCTCACCGAGCCCTCGGGGTCGGTCGTGGTGGACGGGGCGACGGAGAAGGCGACGAGCATGCCGCCACCGTAGCCAGGTCTGCTCGCCCAGGTCTGGTCAGCGTGCGGGCGTCGTGCCAGGCTCGGTCGATGGCCAGGACGATCCAGGTGACGATCGACGCCGACGACCCCGAGACGCTGAGCCGCTTCTGGGCGCAGGCCCTCGGCTACCGGATCCCGCCGCCGCCCGGGCACGAGCTCGCAGAGGGCGAGGACCCGCTCGAGGCGTGGCACGCCTTCCTCGCGGCGCGCGGCGTGCCGCAGGCCCGCTGGGGCGACGCGTCGGCGGTCGAGGACCCCGACGGGGTGGGTCCGCGGGTCTTCTTCCAGCGGGTCCCCGAGGCGAAGACGGTGAAGAACCGCGTGCACCTCGACGTGCGGGCCGCGCCGGGGCTCGAGGGGTCGGAGCGGATGTCGGCGCTCGAGGGCGAGTGCGAGCGGCTCGTCGCGCTCGGGGCGACCCGCGTGCGCCGCGAGGAGCCGGCCCCGCCGATGTCGGCCGGCTTCGTCGTCATGCAGGACCCCGAGGGCAACGAGTTCTGCCTCGACTGACGGGGCTGCGGTGGTCTCGAGGCTCGCTGGCGCTCGCACCTCGACCAGCGAAGGGCTGGCGGTGGTCTCGAGGCTCGCTGGCGCTCGCACCTCGACCAGCGAAAGGGGCTGGCCGGCGCTCGCACCTCCACCAGCGAAGAGCCCTACTCGTGGTCGCCGATGCCGGCGACCTCGTCGAGGTGCTGGAGGAGGTCGTGGGCGGCGAGCTCGACGGACTTGTGGTGCCACTCGGAGGCCCGGTAGACGCACGCGATGAGCGCCGAGCGGTGCACCCGACGCAGGTCGCCGTACGCGAAGGCGTACCTCCCCTTCGTCTCCTCGCCCGCGCCCTCGCACAGCCCGAGGTGCCACTGCGCGTACTCCTGCCACGAGTGCCGCTCGAGATAGGCGTTGCGACGCTCCGCACCTGGCTGGACCTCCGTCCAGGTGCTGTCGAGGACGTACTGGCGGGCCTCGATGCGCTCGTGAGCGCGTGCGACCCCCGCCTCGTGGACGCGGTACTTCGCCATGAGGTCAGTCAACCGCTCGCGGACCGCGCGTGGGGCCGCACGGCCCCCACCCCTGCGGGTGTGCTCAGACGTGCCCGCTCAGCTGTGCCATCCGGGTCTCGAGAGCGCTCAGCTGGCGCTCGGCGGCCGAGCCCTTGCCGAGCTTCGTCCCGTCGGGCGCGGCCATCGGCAGCACGTCGATCGACAGCTTCGCCCCGCCCGCGAGCGAGCGCAGCTCGTCGAGGCGCCGGGCGAAGGGGGACCCGCTGCCGGGGGAGTAGTAGCGCACCGCCCCGTCGAGCTCGTCCTCGAAGAGGTCGGTCTTCGTCACGACGACGACGAGCCAGATCGGGCGGTCGCGGCGCACGGCCATCGAGGCGATGCGGTGCGCGGTGATCGACCAGTCCTCGAGCTCGTCGGCGAGCAGCTCCTCGCGCGTCGCCTGCGCGACACCGGTGGTGCCGCCGGTGCGCCGCGGGGTCGCGTGCCCGTAGGCGACGACGTGGAGCACCCCGTCGACGGGGTCGTCGTGGAAGACCTCGTCGAGCGCGCTGAGCCGGGTCGCCGCGTTGTCGCCGGGCACGACGCGGAAGCGGAAGCCGCGCCCCTTCGCCGTCTTGCGGGTGCGCCGCTCCATCGTCGCCGACCCGACGTCGTCGCTGCCCAGGGTGGGGCTGCGCCGGGCGAGTGTGTCGGCGAGGCGGGTCTTGCCGACCCCGGTCATCCCGGTGACGGCGACGGTGGGGAAGCGGCCGCGGAAGAGGTGGGTGAGGTGGCCCGGCCCGTTGGTCAGCGCGCCGAGCGCACCGCCGGCGATGCTCGTGCCGATGGCGGTGCGGGCCGGGCCGCTGAGGCTGGAGCGCACGGATCGGCTCGAAGGGGTCATCGTCGTCACCTCGGGTGGTGGGGCGGGTCGGTCAGGACCCAGCCCATCACACCCGCGGGGGTTCTCCGGCCTCCGACCTGGGCGGTCATCACGCAACACCCGCGAAACACGTTCTCTCACAACGGGAAACACCGAGGGTGTGAGATCCCGTGCATGGCCAGGACACGCTCCGCACGATCGCTCCGCACCGCCCGCGCCGTCGCCTACCGCTGCCGGCGGCACACGACCTTCCGCGTCATCTGGCCGGAGGTCGACGCCCCGCTCGTGCACCCGTGCCCGTCGTGCGGCATGGCCTCCCTGCGGCTCATCGGCACCCGCCCGGACTCCGTCAGCGCCTGACGGCAGGCCCGGTCAGCGCCCGAGGAGCAGGAGCAGCAGCGGTGCCAGGTCGTCGGGCAGGGGCTCTCGCGGGTCGAGCCACCTGACCTGCTCGATCTCGGCCGCCGGGTGCACGACCGGGGCGCTCTGCCCCTCGAGCGCCGGGTGCTCGAAGACCGTCGCGAGCAGGTCCTGACCCGCCTCGTTGGCGGCGGCGGTCCGGTGCACGCCGACGAGCCGCAGCAGGTCCGGGTCCAGTCGCAGCCCGAGCTCCTCCTCGACCTCGCGCACCGCGCACGCGTGCGCGCTCTCGTCCGGCTCGGGCTTGCCACCCGGCTGCATGAAGAGCGAGGTGCCGCGCTTGCGCACGGTGAGGACCTGGCCGTCCGCGTCGCGCAGGGTCACCGCGCTGACGACGATCGCGCCGGCCCGCCGCGCCGCGTCGGCGCCGAGCGCCGCGTGGACGACGCTGTCGTGCCACCGCCCGCCGACCCACCGGTCGTGACGGGCCACCCCTTCGCGCCTCAGGCCGACCGCCTCGGCGACGTGGGCCGCCCGCTCGTCGCGCGGGTCGGTCCGCGCGACGACACGGTGCAGCCCGTGGTGGTCCAGGGCGAGGGAGAGCACGTCCGCGACGGCGCCGGTCACCTCGGTCTCGTCGACCCCGTCCGCGAAGGCCCAGGCCAGCTCGCCGGTCGCGCGGGCCTCGTCGAGGGCAAGCGCGAGCGACCCGACGACCTCGCCGGCACGCTCGGCCACGAGGTCGTACCGGGCGGCGAAGGGGGCGACCCATCCGTCCTCGTCGGGGCGGCGGTCACGCACGACGAGCGCGCCGACGCGCGAGGGGAGGGGGAGGGGCACGGCGCCAGTGTGTCGCACGGCTGCACGCGGGTGTAGCCAGGCTTCAGCCCGGTGATAGCCCGACCGGGCAGCGTCGTCCCCACGAGCACCGCCGGACCCCGGGGAGGACCACCCATGGAGCACATCGCACGCCGCACCGTCCTGAGCACGACGCTCGTCGGGGCCCTCGGCACCCTCGCCGTCGGGCCCGCCGCGGCCGCCGGCACCGTCGACATGGAGGCGCTCGTCCTCGCCGCGCAGCTCGACCCGGTGAAGACCGGGACGGGGCTGACGCCCGGCGCCGCGACGAGCGTGCGACTCGTCGAGCAGGCGCTCGCCGCGAAGGGGATGCTCGCCGCGAGCTACGTCGACGGGCACTTCGGCACCGCGACCCGCACCGCGTACGCCCGGTGGCAGCGCTCGCTGGGCCACTCGGGTCTCGGCGCCAACGGACTGCCCGGCCGCTCCTCGCTCGTGGCCCTCGGGTCCGGCCGCTTCACGGTGACCCGGCAGATCTCGCCCGGCGCCCGCACGAGGTACGACGGGCACCCCTTCGCCACGCGCACCGTCGCGATGCTCGTCGAGGCCAGCCGGCTCTCCGGGGTCGAGCCGCGCGTCGAGCAGGGCTCGTACTCGCCCGGCACCGACCCGACGTCGGCGGGCACCCACGACGGCGGCGGTGCCGTCGACCTCGACGCCGAGGCGCTCACCGCGACCCAGCGCACCCGGCACGTGCGCAGCCTGCGCCGTGTGGGCTTCGCCGCCTGGTTGCGAACCCCGTCGCAGGGCGACTGGCCGCTGCACATCCACGCAGTCGCGATCAACGACACCGACCTCTCGACGCCCGCCCAGACCCAGGTCGGCCGGTACTACCTCGGCCGCAACGGGCTGGCGAGCAACGCCCCCGACGACGGCCCGGCCGTCACGAAGGTCACCTGGGAGCAGTACCGACGCACCCGGTGACACCACGCACCTCCTCGCCGGGACAGGCCCGGCGGCGGACCACCGAAGACGCAGGGAAGGCAGCACGATGAGACGACCACACACCCGACACCTCTCGGTCCTCGCCGCGACGGGAGCCCTCGTGGCCCCGATGGCGCTCGCCCTCGCGCCGGCGCAGGCGGCGGGGCGTGACGGCACCTGCCAGAGCGGGGAGTTCTGCTACTACTACAACTCGGGCCAGGCCGGGTCGGTGTCGGACTTCACGACCTCGATTGGTGACTACGGCACGAGCCAGCCGGGCTGCTACGACTTCAAGGGCGCCGGGGCGGGCAAGGGCGTGTGCGTGAAGAACAACGCCGCGAGCGTGTGGAACCGCACGAGCAAGACGGTGACGGTCTACTACAACTCCAGCTACGGCGGTGCGACGCAGAAGATCGCGGCGGGCGGCAAGGCCAACCTCAACGCGACGCTGAAGAACAACAACGCCTCGCACCGCATCGGCTCCCCGCCGGCGGGCACCGGCAGCTTCCTGCTGCCCTTCCCCTGCGGCGAGACGTGGGCGGCCGGCACCCGGACCAACCACAGCCCCCAGCTGTCGGTCGACTTCAACCACTACCCCGACGACCTGGGCTGGAAGGTCTACTCCTCCGCCCCGGGCACCGTCTCGACGGTGCGCGACCTCGGCGGCAGCTCGTACGGCAAGTACGTCGTCATCACCCACTCCGGTGGCTGGCAGACGCTCTACGCCCACCTGCAGTCCTTCAACGTGAAGGTCGGCCAGAGCGTCTCGGCGAAGACGATGATCGGGCGCGTCGGGAGCACCGGTGGCTCCACCGGACCTCACCTGCACTACGAGCAGAAGCAGAACGGCGTCGTGAAGAAGGCGACCTTCAAGGACGGCAACCCGGTGTACTACGGGAGCAAGAACCTCGCGCGGAAGAGCTCGTGCCCGTGAGCGCCGTGACCCGTCGGGCCGGGGTGAGCGCCGCCGCGCTCGGGCTCCTCGTCGCACCGGCGCTCTCCGCCCCGACGGCGCAGGCGGCGGGGCGTGACGGCACCTGCCAGAGCGGGGAGTTCTGCTACTACTACAACTCGGGCCAGGCCGGGTCGGTGTCGGACTTCACGACCTCGGTCGGTGACTACGGCACGAGCCAGCCGGGCTGCTACGACTTCAAGGGCGCCGGGGCGGGCAAGGGCGTGTGCGTGAAGAACAACGCCGCGAGCGTGTGGAACCGCACGAGCAAGACGGTGACGGTCTACTACAACTCCAGCTACGGCGGTGCGACGCAGAAGATCGCCGCGGGCGGCAAGGCCAACCTCAACGCGACCCTGAAGAATAACAACGCCTCGCACCGCATCGGCAGCACGGGCGGGGTCAAGGCCGGCGACGACTACCCGTACAAGGGTCAGTCCAGCGGCATCGACCGGTGGAACTTCTACAAGGGCGAGTGCACGAGCTTCGCCGCGTGGGCGCTCAACTCCCGGATGGGCGTGAACTTCACCAACCAGTACAAGGGCGCCAGCCGCTGGGGCAACGCGAAGAACTGGGACAACACCGCCCGTGCGGTCGGGGTGCCGGTCTACTCGCGGCCCAAGGCCGGAGACGTCGCCGTGCGCGAGGGCGGCACCTTCGGTCACGTCGCCTTCGTCACGAAGGTCAACGCGAACGGCACCTTCGAGGTCGACGAGTACAACTACGGCGGCGGCTCGCGCTACAGCCACCGCACGACCTCGGTGGGGACGGCGAACAGCCAGTTCAGCTCCTTCATCCGCTTCCGCTGACGGCTCACGGCCACGGGCGTCCCGGCACCGCCGGGGCGCCCGTCGTCGTGCGTGGGGGCGAAGGGGGAGAGGCGACGGGATGAGAGAGGCGAAGGGGGCGACGGGGGAGAGAGGCGAAGGGTGCGACGGGGGAGCCGCGCGGCGCACGCCGTGCGGTCAGGCGCTCCGCGCGTCCAGCTCGTCGGCCCGCGCCTGCAGGGCCCGGGCCGCGGCGACCGACCCGCGGGCCAGCTCGACCCGGGCCAGCCCGCGCAGGCACTCGGCGGCGTCGGGCCGGGTCGACCCGCGGTCGAAGATGCTCGCCGCCCGCCCGAGCGCGAAGGCCGCGTGCTCGAGGTCCCCGCTGTCGCGGTCGGCGCGCTCGGCGAGGATCTGGCCCCGGACCCGGCTCACGTGCGCGAGGCAGCGCTCGTCGCCGAGCGCCTCGAAGACCTGCTCGGCCTCGCCCAGCACCGCAAGCGCTCGCGCCGGGCGCCCCTGCCGGCCGTGCACGACGGCCAGCTCGCGCAGTACGACCGCCTCGCGGTGGCTGTCGTCGACCTCGCGGGCCAGGCGTCGCGCGCGCTCGAGCTCGGCGACGGCGGCGTCGAGCTCGCCGAGGTCGGCGAGCGCCCGGGCGATGCCCCACCGCAGGTGCGCAGCGGCAGCCGGCGCGGTCGGGGTGACGATGCGCACCGCGCGCCGCAGGAGGGGCAGCGCGAGATCGGGTCGTCCGGTGAGGCGGTGGCACACGGCCCGGGCGCCGAGGGCCATCGCGACCCCCCGCTCGTGCCCGACGGACTCGAAGAGCTCGAGCGCCTCGTCCGCGCAGCGCGCCGCCTCGGGCATCCGCGAGTGGTAGAGGTGCAGCTGGGCCCGCGAGCGCAGCAGAGCGGCCCGGCCGAGCGGCTCGTCGGTGACGCCGTCGGCGACGTCGTGGCACTGCGCCCAGTCGACGAGGTGGGCCCGGGTGTCGAGATAGGGCACGAGCGCGACGGCCAGCTGCCAGCACGTGCTCCGGCGCTCGTGCCGGGCCGCGGTGCGCACGGCGGCGAGGAGCCCGGCCCGCTCGGCGTCGAACCAGCCGAGCGCACCCGCGGCGACCTGCTCCATGGCCTCGGCGGGCGCGCTGACCTCGACGAGGTCCTCGCCTCGCGGCGGGGCGAAGGGGTTCGGCGGCAGCGCCTGCGTCGCCTGGCGGGAGAGCTCGAGCCAGGTCCCGAGGAGCCGGTCGAGAGCCGGGTCGACGACCGTGGCGCCCAGACGGTCGCACCGCTGCGCCGCGTCGGGGAGCAGCACGTCGTCGAGGCGGAAGCGCGGCCGGCCCTCGGCGCACGACGTGGTGAGGAGGTGGGCGTCGACGAGCTCGTCGAGGTGCCCGTCCGCCACGGCCGGCGCGACGTCGAGGAGCGCGGCAGCCGCCCAGGCCGGCAGGTCGGCCGGCCCGCCGAGGGCGAGCAGGGCGTGCAGCCGGCGGGCGCCCGGTGTCAGGGGTCTCAGGGCCCGCTCCACGCATGCGCCGAGGTCGAGCGAGCCCAGCCGCATCCCCTCGACGAGCCGGTCGTCGTCGACGAGCCGGTCGAGCGCGGTCTGCACCGACCACCCGGGACGGGCCGCGAGCCGGCCGCCGACCGCCCGCACGGCCAGGGGCAGCCGGCCGCAGCGCTCGACGAGGTCGGCCGCCGCTCCGGGCTCGGCGCCGACGCGCCCGTCGCCGACGACCCGGTCGAGCAGCTCGACGGCGTCAGCGCGGCGCAGTGCCGACAGCGCGACCCGCGCGGTGGCCGGCGCGTCGGACAGGTGGTGCCGGGCGGTGACGAGGAGCGCGCTCGCGCCACCGGTGGGTGCGACGGCCCGGACCTGGTCGCCGTCCACCGCGTCGTCGAGGACGACGAGGACCCGCCGCTCGTGGAGATGGGCGCGCAGCAGGGCCGCTCGTGCCGGGGCCGACCCGGGCAGGTCGGGGATCGCGAGCTGGGCGAGCAGCTCGGCGACGAGCTCGGCCGGGGGCCGGGGGCTGCCGTCGGCGTCGCCGCCGAGCAGGTAGGCCTGACCGTCGGGGTGGCGATCGGCCACGGCAGAGGCGGCGCGCAGGGCCAGGGCGGTGCGTCCGGTCCCCGGGCCGCCGTGGACGACGACCACCGGGGCGGGTGCGCACACGCCGCGGGGCCGCAGCCGGCTCACGACCTCGGCGAGCTCCTCCTCGCGCCCGACGAGCGCCTCCGGTGCGCACGGGACCCGGGGCCGCGGGCGTGAGGTCGGGGGAGCGGGGACGTCCGGGGGAGGGGCCGCCGGAGCAGCGGCGGACGGGGCAGGGGCAGCCCCGGCCCGCCCGGGCGAGGGCCGGGCGGCCCGGGTCGCGCCCCGCAGGATCTCGTGGTGGAGCGCCTGCACCTCGGCGCACGGCTCGACCCCGAGCTCCTGGACGAGCACCCGGCGCAGCCGGCGGTAGACCTGGAGGGCCTCGGCCTGCCGCCCGGTGCGGTGCAGGGCGGTCATGAGCTGCGCGCACACGTGCTCGCGCACGGGGTGGGCCGCGAGATGACGGGTCAACGGGCCGACCGCCTCGGCGTGCCGGCCCTGGGCGAGCAGCGCCGCGAAGCCGGTCTCCTCGACCTCCCTTCGCAGCTCGGCGAGGTGCTCGACCCGGGCCCGGACGACCGGGGTGGCCACGACGTCCTCGAAGGGGTCGCCACGCCACAGCCCGCGTGCCCGGTCGACCACCTGGGCCGCGCCCACCGGGTCACCCGCGGCGAGGGCCGCCCGGGCGACGACGAGGCCTCGCTCGGCCCGGTCGGCGTCGGTGCGCAGGGACGCGACGTCGAGGCCGTAGCCCGCGGTCGTCGTCGTCAGCGCGTCGGCGGCGCCGGCCGGCAGGGCACGGCGCAGGTGCAGGACGTAGCCGTGGACCTGGGTGCGCGCCGAGGCGGGAGGGGCGTCGCCCCACACCTCGCGGATGAGGGTCTCGACGCTCACCGGGTGGGGTGCGCGGGCGACGAGGGCGGCGAGGACGGCCCGCCGCTTCGGCGAGCCGATGGCGCGCCAGCTGCTCCCGTCGTGGACCTGCAGCGGCCCGAGCACGCCGAGATGAGGTCGTGGGTCGTCGTCCGGCATGCATGCACTCCCCTGCGCGTGGCACCGAAGGCCCAGGATCCCAGCCCCACCACCGCGCGGGTCTACCTCGCCCCGGTCAAGAGATGACCAGCGCTTCGCAACCGGGCGGCCCGCCGACCCGGCAGCACCTCGTCGCGCGTGCCGCAGCACGAGGTGCTGCTGGCGCGTCGAGGTGCTGCCTGCAGCACCTTGTTCGGGGGAGGGTCAGGTGCCGCAGTAGGTGACGTAGTGGCGGGTGAAGCGGGGGGCGGGCTCGGCGAGGCGCTCGCGGCCCGGCCGCTCGACGAAGGGGTCGCGCAGCGCCGCATCGAGGGCGGCGAAGGGGGCGAGGTCTCCCCCTTCGGCCGCGGCGAGGGCCTCCTCGACGAGGTGGTTGCGCGGGATGTAGACGGGGTTGACCCGGTCCATCGCCTCGGCCGCCTCGTGCGTCCGGCCGGAGCTCGCGACCCGCTCGCGCCAGGTGCGCTCCCAGGCGGCCCAGCGCTCGCGGTCCTCCACCTCGTCGAGGTGGCGGGCCGGCTCACCGCGCAGGAGCCGGGCGAGGTCGCGGTGCAGGCCGGTGTGGTCGAGCTCCTCGTCACGGGCGATGCCCTGCAGCTCGGCGACGAGCTCGCCGTCGCGGTCCTCTGTGGAGCCCGGGAGGCCCAGCGCCGCGCGGGCGCGGTCCAGCCGGCTCGCCCGGTAGCGCGCGTCGAAGCCGTCGAGCAGGGACTGGGCCCGGGTGACCGCGTCGTCCGGGCTCTCCTGCGCGAGCGGCACGAGCGCCTCGGCGAGCCGCGCGAGGCCCCACGCCGCCATCGTCGGCTGCTGCGAGTACCGGTACCGACCGGTGTGGTCGATGCTGCTGAACCACTGCTCGGGGGCGTAGGTGTCGAGGAAGGCGCACGGCCCGTAGTCGATGGTCTCGCCGGAGAGGGTCATGTTGTCGGTGTTCATCACGCCGTGGACGAAGCCGAGCGACATCCACGCCGCGACGAGATCGGCCTGGCGCTCGAGCACCGAGGCGAAGAGGTCGAGGACGTCGCCCTCGGCGACGTGCGGGTGGTGCCGGGACCGGACGTGCTCGACGAGCGCGCCGAGCTGCTCGCGGCTGCCCTGGGTGGCGAGCAGGACGACGGTCCCGATGCGCAGGTGCGAGGCGGCGACCCGGGTGAGCACCGCGCCCGGCAGGGGGCGCTCGCGGCGGACCTGCTCGCCGGTCGCGACGGCCGCGAGGGAGCGCGTCGTCGGCACGCCGACGGCGTGCATGAAGCCGCTCACGAGGTACTCGCGCAGCACCGGGCCGAGGGCGGCACGGCCGTCGCCGCCGCGGGAGAAGGGGGTGCGTCCTGAACCCTTGAGGGCCACGTCGCGCCGCTGACCGGAGACGTCGACGACCTCGCCGAGCAGGTGCGCCCGGCCGTCGCCGAGGAGCGGGCTCAGCTGCCCGAACTGGTGGCCCGCGTACGCCTGGGCGATTGGCTGCGACCCCGTCGCCACACGGTTGCCGGCGAGCACCTCGACGCCCTCGACGGAGCGCAGCTGCTCCGGGTCGGCGCCGAGCTCGCGAGCGAGGTCCTCGTCGAGGGCGAGCAGGCGCGGGTCGGCGACGGGGACCGGGTCGACCCGGGCGCCGAGCCAGCCGAGGTCGCGGACGAAGGTGTTGTCCCACTGCATGTCCTCCAGCGTCGCACGCGGGCCCGGGGCGGGGCACCGCCCGGTCGGGGGTGACGCCGACGCCTCGGGGCCCGCCTCGAGATCGCGCACCACTTCTGCGGATTCGCCTCCCGGTTGCGGGCCCGGTCCCTACGATGTACAAGCCGGCCGGGGGATCCGTCGGCGGGGGCGAGCGTGTCGGGGACCCATGGGTCTGCGGTGCGCCGGCATCGGGGAGATGACATGCACGAGGACGACGTTCGGCCGCCAAGCGACACCGACACCGCGGGACGCAGCGGCTTCAGCCGTCGGCGCTTCTTCGCCTTCTCCGGGGCCGCCGGCGTCGGCGCCGCGCTCGTGCCCGACGTGGCCGCGGCGGCGACGAGCCCGACGATCTCGCAGGAGAACGCGCAGACCGGCGCGCTGCCGGAGCAGTGGGAGTCCGACGACAGCACCTCGATCGTCGGCTTCACCACCGAGTACAGCGTGCTGCCCGGGCAGCGGGTCGACTTCAAGATCAAGACCGACTCCCGCGACTACGTCGTGCGGATCTACCGGCTCGGCTGGTACGGCGGGCGCGGCGCGCGCTGGCTGCAGGACGTCAGCCCGACGGCGACCCTGCCCCAGAGCCAGCCCGAGCCGAGGACGGAGGCGTCGAGCGGGCTCGTCGACTGCGGCAACTGGGCGGTCTCGGCGAGCTGGACGGTGCCCACCGGCGCGGTCTCGGGGGTCTACTACGCGAAGATGCAGCGCCGCGACGGCGACGCCTCGAGCAGCCACACGATCTTCGTCGTCCGCCGCCAGGGCCCCTCCGACGTCCTCGTGCAGACCTCCGAGATGACGATGCACGCGTACAACCGCTACGGCGGCAACAGCCTGTACTTCGGCCAGCCCGTCGGCCGATCCTTCAAGGTCAGCTACAACCGCCCCTTCGGCGAGGGCGACGGCGTCGACAACGACTTCTTCAACGCCGAGTACCCGCTCGTGCGCTTCCTCGAGCGCAACGGCTACGACGTCGCCTACTGCGGCGGCATCGACGTGCACCGCGACGCCTCGGTCCTGCAGGGACGCAAGATCTTCGTCTCCTCCGGTCACGACGAGTACGTCACCGGGGCCCAGCGCACCAACGTCACCGCGGCCCGCGACGCCGGCACGCACCTGATCTTCATGACCGGCAACGAGTACTTCTGGCGGGTGCGCACCGCCCCGTCGATCGACGGCGCGAGCACCCCCGACCGCACGATCGTCTGCTACAAGGAGACGCTCGACGGGGCGAAGACCGACCCGAGCTCGGAGTGGACGGGCACGTGGCGCGACCCGCGCTTCACGACGAAGCCGAACGGCAACTTCCCCGAGAACGAGCTCACCGGACAGCTCTTCGTCGGCATCCTGCCCGGCGGCGAGGCGCCCAACCTCGCGCTGCGCGTCCCCCGGGACTACGCGCCGCTGCGCTTCTGGCGCGGCACCGACGTCGCCGCCCTCCAGGCCGGCCAGAGCGCGACCCTGGCCCAGGACAGCCTGGGCTACGAGTTCGACGTCGACGCGGACAACGGCTTCCGCCCCGGCGGCATCATCCACCTCTCGGAGACCTCGGCGAGCGCCCCGCAGATCCTGCGCGACCACGGCAAGACGTACACCGAGGGCGTCGTCGTGCACACGATGACGTTGTACCGGGCGCCGTCGAAGGCGCTCGTGTGGGGCACGGGCACCGTCCAGTGGGCCTACGGCCTCGACGAGTACCACGTCGCGCACACCGGCACCGCGACGAACAAGGCGATGCAGCAGGCGACGGTCAACGTGCTCGCCGACATGGGCGCGCAGCCGGTCACCCTCATGACCGGTCTCGTCCGCGCCGTCGAGTCCACCGACTCGGTACCGCCGACGGTGACGATCACCGCGCCTGCGTCGGGTACCCACGCCCCCGTCGGCTCGCCCGTGACGGTCACCGGCACGGCCGTCGACTCCGGCGGCGGCGTCGTCGCGGCCGTCGAGTACTCGACGGACGGCGGCACGACGTGGCGCCCGGCCACCGGGCGGGCGAGCTGGAGCGCCGTCGTCACCCCGATGGCGCTGGGCTCCCACGCGATCAAGGTCCGAGCGGTCGACGACAGCTGCAACATCGGCCAGCCGGCCACCGTGACCGTCCAGGGCGTCGCCCGCGCCTACCCGTGCTCGATCTGGCCCGAGGGCACCGTGCCCGCGACACCGGCGACGAACGAGACGACACCGCTCGAGGTCGGGGTGAAGTTCCGCGCGAGCGAGCCGGGCTTCGTGCGCGGCATCCGCTTCTACAAGGGCGCGGGCAACACCGGCACCCACGTCGGCCACCTGTGGACCGTCGACGGGCGCCAGCTCGCCGAGGTGACCTTCACCGGCGAGACCGCCTCGGGCTGGCAGACCGCCCCCATCACCCCGGTCGCCATCGAGGCCGACCAGACCTACGTCGTCTCGGTCTTCATGCCCAACGGCCACCCCGCCGGTGACACCGGGTACTTCTCCTCCCCCTTCGCCCTCCCGCCGCTGCGGGCGCTCGGCACGGGAGAGGACGGGGCGAACGGCGTCTTCCGCGACGGCCAGGGCATGCCCAACCAGACGTACGGCGCGTCGAACTACTGGGTCGACATCTCCTTCAGCGACGACGACGCGACCGCCCCGACCGTCATCTCGACGACGCCCTCGGACCAGGTGCAGGCCGTCGGCCTCGGGCAGCCGGTGCAAGCGCGCTTCAGCGAGGCGATGACCGGCTCGTCGGTGAAGATCAGCCTGCGCGACGCGGACGGGCAGGTGCTCACGGGGACGATGTCCTACGACGCGACGACCCGCACCGCGAGCCTCGCGCCGAGCCAGCCGCTGCGCCGCCGCACCTGGTACACCGCGCGCGTCGACGAGGCGAAGGACCGCTCCGGCGCGTCGATCACCGCGCCGGTGAGCTGGCGCTTCCAGACCGTGGCGGCCGACGACGACTCGCCGGCGACGCTGTGGGACTCCTCGGCGACGCCCGACCGCTTCGTCACCGAGCGCAGCGCGGTCGAGGTCGGCACGAAGATCACGACCTCCGTGGACGGCACGATCTCCTCGATCCGCTTCTACAAGGCGCCCGGCAGCGAGGGCACGCACGTCGGTCACCTGTGGACCCTCGACGGCCAGCTGCTCGGCTCGACGAGCTTCGACCCGAGCCTGCCGAGCGGGTGGCAGCAGGCCAGGCTCACCGCGCCGGTGGCAGTGCGCGCCGGCACGACCCTCGTGGCCTCGGTCTTCGCGCCGCAGGGCGTCTACGCGGCGAGCGGCGGGTACTTCACGACCGCGCGCACCCGCGGACCGCTCACCGCCCCCGTCGCCGGCAACGGCGTGTACCGCTACGGCGGCGGGGCCGTGCCGACCTCGACGTGGAACCAGACCTCGTACTGGGTCGACGTCGTCCTCGACCTGCCGGACGACACGACGGCGCCGAAGGTCGTCTCCGTCGAGCCGGCGAAGGGGGTCCACGCGGTCACCCCGGGGTCGGGCCTCGCGGCGACCTTCGACGAGGCGGTCGTCGAGAGCACGGTGCAGTGGAGCGTGCGGACCGCCGCCGGCGCGATCGCCGGGACGACGAGCTATGACGCGGCGACCCGCACCACGCGCTTCGCGCCGTCGTCGACCCTGCCCCGCGGGGCGACGGTGACGGCGAGCGTGCGCGGCGCCGACCGGGCGGGCAACCTCGGCGAGGCGCAGCAGTGGAGCTTCGTCGTCGACAGCGAGGTCGGGCGCACCCCGGCGACGCTGTGGACGAGCGCCGACGTGCCGACGACCCCGTCCGTCTCCGACACCGGCGCCATCGAGGTCGGGGTGCGCTTCCGCCCCGACGGCGACGGCACGATCACCTCGATCCGCTTCTACAAGGGGCCGGGCAACGGCGGCACGCACGTCGGGCACCTGTGGCGCACCGACGGCACCCTGCTCGCGACGGCCGTCTTCGCCGACGAGAGCGCGACCGGCTGGCAGGAGGCGGACTTCGCCACCCCGGTGCCCGTCACCGGCGGCACGGAGTACGTCGCGTCCTACCAGGCCCCCCAGGGCCGGTACGCGGCGAGCAGCGGCGCGCTGAAGACGGCGCGCACGCGCGGCCCGCTCACCGCGCCCGCCTCGGCGACCGGTCGCCCGAACGGCGTCTTCGCCTCGGGTGCCGCGACCTACCCGACGCAGACGTGGAACGCGACGAGCTACGGCGTCGACGTCGTCTTCGTCGACGCGACCGCGCCGGAGGTCTCCGGGCGCACCCCGGCGCCGGGCGACGAGGCGATCCCCGTAGCCGCGACCGTCACGGCGACCTTCTCCGAGCCGGTGGTGTCGAGCAGCATCGTCTTCGGGCTGCGCGACCCGGGCGGCGCGGCCGTGCCGGCGAGCGTGGCGTACGACGCGACGGAGCGCACAGCGACCCTCACCCCGAGCTCGCCGCTCGCCTCGGCGACGCGGTACACGGCGACGGTGAGCGGGGCGAAGGACGCGGACGGCAACGTGATGACGGCCCCGTCGACGTGGTCCTTCACGACGGCGACGGCCGGCGAGCAGACCGTCTGGCCCGACTCCGTCGTCCCGGCCAAGCTCGACTCCGGCGACACCGGCAGCGTCGAGCTCGGCATGAAGTTCCGCGTCACCGCCGCCGGCTCGGTCACCGCGCTGCGCTTCTACAAGGGCGGGTCGGGCAACGCCGGTCCGCACGTCGTCAACCTGTGGGGCCCCGACGGCACACGGCTGGCGACGGCGACCTCGAGCGCGGAGAGCGCCCGCGGGTGGCAGCGGGTCAAGCTCAGCACGCCCGTGACGCTCACCCCTGGGACGATCTACGTCGTGTCGTACTTCGCCCCGAGCGGCCGGTACAGCGTCGACGGCGGGTACTTCAACGCCGGCACGCGCACGAGCGGGGCGATCGAGGCGCTCGGCAACGGCGTGAGCGGCGGCAACGGCCTCTACCGCTACGGCACGTCGAGCACGGCGATGCCGACGGGCAGCTACAACGGCGCCAACTACTGGGTCGACGTCGTCTTCGTCGTGGGAGCGTGAGCCGGTGAGCAGCGACGGGGTCTTCGTCCACCCGGACGGGCGCTGCCTGTCCGACCGCGTCGGTGACGGCACCCGGGTGTGGGGCTTCGCCCAGGTGCTCGAGGGCGCGGTGGTCGGGCGGGACTGCAACATCTGCGGCGGAGCCTTCGTCGAGGGCGGGGTCGTCATCGGCGACCGCGTCACGGTGAAGAACTCGGTGCTCCTCTTCGAGGGGGTGAGCGTCGGCGACGACGTCTTCCTCGGCCCGGGGGTCGTCTTCACCAACGACATGCGCCCCCGCGCCCACGTCAAGCGCTCCGGTGACGCGCTCCTGCCGACGACGGTCGAGCAGGGCGCGACCCTGGGCGCAGGGGTCGTCGTCGTGTGCGGCACCGTCATCGGCCACGACGCCTTCGTCGGCGCCGGCGCGGTCGTCACCGCCGACGTCGCGCCCCACGCCTTCGTCGTCGGCAGCCCCGCCCGCCAGATCGGCTGGGTCTGCCGCTGCGGCGAGCGCCTCCCCGCCGACCTCACCTGCCCCTGCGGCCGCTCCTACGAGGAGGCCGGGGTCGGCCTGCGCGAGCTGCCCTGACCCCCCTTCGCCCCGAACCTCACCCGTCACTGGTTTATCGGGTCACCCGATAAACCCCTGGTGAGCACGAGTTTCTTACTCATGCTGAGCCGGGGTTTCTCGGGTGACCCGAGAATCGTGGGGCTCGTGGGGTTCGCGAAGGGGGAGAGGGGGTCAGCCCTGGCGGCTGCTCTCGTCGCGCAGCCAGTGGTCGTGGCCCTTGCGGGCGCGGCGGCGCACGAGGAGGCGGGCGGCGAGGGTGACGGCGACGAAGACGGCGACGTCGGGCAGGCGGCGCAGGTCGCCGCGGGCGATCGTCACGAGGTCGGCCGGGGTGGTGCGTGCGGCCTCGGTGCGCAGACCGCGCTCGTCGGCCTCGGTGTTGCCCTCGACGACCCGGGCGCGACGGCGCAGCAGGTCGGCGACGGTGCGGGGGACGCGGACGACGACCTCAGCGGCGACGACGAGCCGCTCGTGCTCGGCGAAGGCCTCGGACAGCGCGAGGTCGTCGGAGAGCATCGCCTCCATCGCCCGGAAGCGGCGCATGCCCTCGGGGCCGAGCGCGATGACCCCGCGCCCGAAGAGCCCGCTGCGCACGCTCGGCAACGCCTCCCAGACGCGGTAGTAGGCCCGGACGAGCCCCGAGCACCCAGTGGTCTCGAGGACCCGCCGGGGTGCCGTCGCGAGCACCTCGCCGGCGAGGATCGGGGCGACGAGGGCGTCGATCATGCCCTCGCCGAGCTCGAGGTCGGCGTCGCAGATGATCCGCGGGTGGTGCGAGGCGATGTCGTCGGCGGCGAGGACCGCGCCGTGCTTCGAGGGGGTGGCCAGCTCGAGGACGTGGTGGGCCAGGCCGCTGCGCCGGGCGCCCTCGGCCGTGGAGTCGCTGCACCCGTTGGCCGCGACGACGACCTCGACCGCGGTCGTGCGGGCCGCGCGGGCCACCGAGGCGAGCAGGCGCGGCAGCACCCGCTCCTCGTCGTGCGCCGGCACGAGCAGGCTGGCGACCGCGGCCGGCACGGTCATCGTCGGTCCGCGGCGAGCTCGGCGCCCAGGGCGAGGAGGCGGTCGACCTTCGCCGGCCAGGTGGCGGTCGCGGCGACGTGACGTCGCCCGGCCTCGCCCATGGCCCGGCGCAGGGCGGCGTCGCCGCCGAGCCGGTCGAGCGCGGCCGTGATGTCGGTGCGGAAGCGCTCGGGCGAGATCACCGGGAGCCGGATCGCGCACTCGTCGGTCGTGAAGGCGCCGGGTCCGCCACGGGCGGCGACGACGAGCGGCAGCCCCCAGGACATCGCCTCGAGCGGGGCGTTGCCACCCGGCTCGCGATAGCTCGGGAAGGCGAAGATGTCGGCCCGCCGGTAGAGCTCGGCCATCGCCGGTCGCTCGACCCAGCCGTGGAAGGTCACGCGGTCCTCGAGACCGAGGGCGGCGACCTGACGCCGCAGCGACTCCTCCTCCGGACCGACCCCCGCGATCTCGAGGTCGACCGGCGCCGTCGTGGCGGCGAGCGCGTCGACGAGCTCGTGCACCCCCTTCGAGCGCACGAGACGACCGGCGAAGAGGGCGCGCACCCGCGGCCCGGCGACCCGCTCGACGGGCTCGGGGATCTGCGCGACCGCGGTCTCCGGCATCGTCTCGAAGCGCTTGAGCGTCAGCCCGGACAGCGCCTCGGCGACGTAGTCGGCGATGCCGAGCACGCAGTCGGCCTCCTCGAAGGTGCGTCGCAGCAGCCGGTCTCGCCGCAGCCGCATCCCGTCGAGCTCGCGCAGCCGGTAGTACCAGGGCTCGCTCGTGCCGTCGGCGCTGAATCCGGGCGGGTCGGCCAGGCCACCGCCCACCGGGCCGACGATCGTCGGGACCCCGAGCCCGACGACGGGGCTCGGGTAGCGCATCGCGACCGGGGTGGGCTGGAAGGCGAGGTCGAAGTGCTCGCCCGCGGCGAGGGCGTCGGCGACCCAGCGCCGCGCGCGCCGGTAGAAGGAGACGTAGCCCGGCTTGGCGATGCTGTTGAGCCGCTCGGCCCGGCCGAGCAGCGGGGGCTCGATCCACTCGACGACCCGCAGCCCGTCGAGCTGCTCGGCCGCCGGGGTCGCGGTGCGCTTGTGGTAGGTCACGAGCGTCGTGTCGCACCGCTGCGCGAGGTGTCGGGCCCACTGGGCGGACACCCAGGACTCGCCGACGTCCTGGCCGTCGCACGTCGGGGCGATGAGGAGCACTCGAGGCACAGCGTCAGCAAACCACGCACGGGCGGTGCCGCGTGGCCGCTACGGTGAAGCCGTGCCAGCCCGGGTCGGCCTCGTCGTCGTCAACTACAACAGCGCGCACCTCACCCGTGCGCTCCTCGACGGCGTGCCCGCCGCGCTCGCCGGGCTCGAGGCCGAGGTCGTCGTCGTCGACAACGGCTCGCAGGACGACTCGCTCGAGGTCCTCGCGACCCTCACCGGCGTCACCGTCGTGCCCTCGACGAACGAGGGCTACGCGGCCGGCCTCAACCGCGGGATCGCCGCGCTCGAGCGCGTCGACGCCTACGTCGCGCTCAACCCCGACCTGCGCCTCGCGCCGGGCAGCCTGCGCCGCCTCGTCGAGCGTCTCGGCGAGGGCCCGGACGGCGCCCGGGTCGGGATCACCGCACCCCTCGTGCGCGACGCGGACGGCTCGACGTCGTGGTCGCTGCGCCGGGACCCGAGCCTGCTGCGCTCGTGCGGGCTGGGCTCGACCGGCCGTCCCGCGCTCAGCGAGTACGTCCGGGACCCGCAGGCCTACAGCCACGCCCACGCGGTCGACTGGGCCCTCGGCGCCTGCCTCGCCGTCTCGTGGGAGTGCGCGCAGGACATCGGGCCGTGGGACGAGTCGTACTTCCTGTACTCCGAGGAGACCGACTACTGCATGCGCGCCCGCGACCTCGGCTGGCAGGTGTGGTTCGATCCGGCGGCGGAGGTCATTCACGAGGGCGGCGGTTCCGGCGTGAGCGACGCGCTGCACGAGATGCAGGTCCTCAACCGGGTCCGCCTCGTGCGCCGCCGACGCGGCACCGCGTACGGGTGGGCCTACCTCGGCGCGTCGACCGCGCAGGAGCTGTGGTGGGCGGCGAAGGGGAACCGGCGCAACCGTCGCGCGGCGCTCGCCCTCGTCGTGCCCTCCCGCAGATCGGCCAAGTCCTCCCGGGGGAGCGTGCTCCCGCAGTAGCCTCGGGGGTGCGCGTCCGGGGGGTCGGACGACGCACCGTCACGAAGGGGGCGCGATGCGCGTACTCGTCTACCCGCACGACCTCGCCATCGGCGGGAGCCAGCTCAACGCCATCGAGATCGCGGCCGCGATGCGCCCGGCCGGTGTCGAGCCGCTCGTCGTCGGGCGCACCGGCGCCCTCGTCGAGCGGATCGAGGAGCTCGGCCTGGAGTTCCTCGAGACGCCCGACCCGGGCCGTCGTCCGTCCGCGCGGGTCGCGGCGAGCGTGCGCCGGCTGGTCGACGAGCGCGGGCTGGACCTCCTCCACGGGTACGAGTGGCCCCCGACCCTCGAGCTCGTCGCCGCCGGCGGGCTGCGCGGGCGGCCCCCGGTCGTCTCGACGGTGATGTCGATGGCGGTCGCCCCCTTCGTCCCGCACGACGTGCACCTCGTCGTCGGCACCGAGCAGATCGCGGCGACCGAGCGCGCCCGCGGTCGTGACCGCGTGCACGTCATCGAGCCGCCCGTCGACCTCGCGCACAACGTGCACCCGGGGGACGAGGCGGTCGCCGCGCTGCGTGCCCGGCACGGCGTGACCGGAGACCGCCCTCTCGTCGTCGTCGTCAGCCGCCTCGCCGACCAGCTCAAGCTCGAGGGGCTGCTCCACGCGATGGCCCTCGCCGCCGACCTCGCCGCGACCGACGACGCCTTCGACCTGCTCGTCGTCGGCGACGGCCCGGCCCGCGACCGCGTCGCCGAGGGGGCCGAGGCCGCCAACCGCCGGGCCGAGCGCCGCGTCGTCGTGCTCGCGGGCGAGCTGCGCGACCCGCGCCCGGCCTACGCGGCAGCCGACGTGTGCATCGGCATGGGCGGGTCGGCGCTGCGGGCGCTCGCCTTCGCCAAGCCCCTCGTCGTCCAGGGCGAGTCCGGATTCTTCCTGCCGCTCAGCGAGGAGACGGCCGACGTCTTCTCCTGGCAGGGCTGGTACGGGACGGGGGCCGACCCCGAGCTCGGCGTCGCCGCCCTGCGCGAGGCGCTCGTGCCGTTGCTGCGCGACCCGGCGCTGCGCGAGCGCCGCGCCGCCCTCGGCCGCCGGCTCGTCGAGCGCTGCTCGGTCGAGGCGGCGGCGCAGCAGCAGCTGCGCATCTACGAGGAGGCGCTCGTCTCGGCGCCGGGGACCGCCCGTCACGCGGCCGACTCCGGTCGCGCGGCCGCACAGCTCGTGCGCTACAAGGTCGCCCGCAAGTCCGCCCGGCTCGTCGGACGCGGTGCGGCCGAGGACTTCAACGCGGTCCCGGTCGCGGCCGGCGGCACGACGGCCCGCGACCCCCGCCCCGCCCCGACGCGCCCGCGCGACCCCGTCCTCTGGTACGCCGGGGTGTCCTGGGAGGGCGTGCGCGGCACCGACCACCGGCTCGTCGACGAGGTCCTGCGCGAGCGCGAGGTCATCTGGGTCGACCCGCCGAAGCCGACCGGCCGCCCCTGGCGGCCGGGCAGCCTGCGCCACCGGGTGACCCGGCCGCTGCCCGGTCTGACCCGGATCAGCACCCCGGTGCTGCCCGGGGTCACCCGCCCCGTGATGCGCGAGCTCGCCCTGCTGTGGTCAGCCCGCGGCGTGCGCGCCGCCCTGGCCGGGCTCGGCACCGCCCCGCAGGTCGTCCTCGCGTCGTGCAGCGAACCGGTCCTGCGGCGCCACCCCGATCTGCCGAGCGTCCACTACGCCACCGACGACGTCGTCGCGGCTGCGCCGCTCTGGGGCGTCTCGCCCCGCCTCCTCCACCGCTGGCGCGAGTCCAACCTGCGCGGCGCGGGCACCGTCCTCGCCGTCTCGAGCCATCTCGCCGGCCTCCTGCGCCGTGAGGGCAAGACCCCGGTCGTGCTGCCCAACGGCTTCGCCGATGCGCAGGGCCGCGACGTGGCGGCTGTCGACCTCGACCTGCCCCAGCCGGTCGCCGCCGTTGTCGGCCAGCTCAACGAGCGCATCGACCTCGGGTGCCTCGAGGAGGTCCGCGACCAGGGCATGGGTCTGCTCGTCGTCGGACCGGCCTACTTCGCCACGAAGCAGGCCCGGGCCCGCTTCGACCGGCTCGTCGCCTCGCCCGGCGTGCACTGGACCGGTCGCGTCCCGAGCGAGGACCTCCCGGGCTACCTCGCCGCCGCCGACGTCGGGCTCAGCCCGTACGCCGACACGGCCTTCAACCGCAGCTGCTCGCCGCTGAAGACCCTCGACTACCTCGCGGCGGGCCTGCCCGTCGCGACGACCGCCGTCGCCACCGACCCCGCGGGGTCCCCCTTCGTCCTACCGGCGCACGACGCGCCGGGCCTGGCCCTGCGCGCGGCCGAGCTCGCGCACGCGGGGACCGGACCGGACGAGATCCGCCGCAGTGTCACGGGCCACGACTGGGCCAGCAGGGCCCGGGCGCTGCTCGTCGAGCTCGACCGCGCAGACAAGGGGACGTCATGAGACGTCGACGCACGACCTTCGCCCTGGGAGGGGTGGCCGTCGCCGCCGCCCTCGCCCTGTCCGTCCGCGGGGGCCTCGGCCCCTCGACCTCGCCGGCCACGGCGCCACCGACCGCGACGCCGACCGTCGCCGGCCCGTCGACCCATGACTGCGTCGACGAGCCCAGCCGCTGCGGGTATCCCGACGAGACGACGACCGGGGTGAGCGACGGGGTGACCCTGAAGAAGTCCGGCTCGGTGATGGCCGACGAGGACGGCCAGGTGGTCGAGGGCCTCGACATCACCGGCGAGATCAGCGTCAGCGCCGCCGACGTGACGATCCGCGACGTGCGGGTCACCGGCGGCCGTGGTGCCGGGGCGTCGGACTGGGTCGTCGTCGTGCGCCCGGGCGCCGAGCGTCTCGTCATCGAGGACAGCGTGCTGCGCACGCCCGAGGGCTCGGAGCAGGACATCGCCTGCGTGCTCAACATCGGCGACGCCGAGCCGACCGTGCGCCGCGTCGACATCTCCGGGTGCAGCGCGGGCATCTCCAGCGGCGGCGGTCTCGTCGAGGACACCTACATCCACGACCTCGCGATGATCCCGGGGCTCAGCCACGTCGTCGGGGTGGCCTCGAACGGCGGTGGCGGCATGACCGTGCGACGCAGCACGATCCTCAACGAGTACGCGCAGACCGCCGCGGTCGCCTTCTACCAGGACTTCAGCCAGCAGTCCGACAACCTCGTGCAGGACAACCTGCTCGCCGGCGGCGGCTACATCTTCTACGGCGGCAACGGCCGCTTCGGCCCGACCTCGAAGATCCGCTTCGTCGACAACCGGATCTCGCGGCTCTACTACCCGACCGGCGGCTCGCTCGGCCTCACCGCGAGCTTCGACGTCGACCTGCCGGGCAACGAGATGTCGGGGAACTTCTGGGACGACACGGGTGAGCCGGTCTGAGCCGCGGTGCGGACGAGGTGCACCACGTCGCGGCCGCCGCGCTCGTGCGTGACGGGACGGTCCTGCTCGGGCACCGCCACCCGGCCCGTCGGTACTACCCGGACTGCTGGGACCTCGTCGGGGGCCACGTGGAGCCGGGTGAGAGCCCGGTGGACGCCGTGCGTCGCGAGTGCCTCGAAGAGCTCGCCGTGGTCGTCGACGACCCGCGTCCGGTGCAGCTGACCTTCTCGGACCCCGCCGTGGAGATGCACGCCTTCGTCGTCACCTCGTGGTCGGGCGAGCCGCGCAACGCCGCCCCGGACGAGCACGACGAGCTGCGCTTCTTCGCCCGTGAGGAGCTGCTCGGTCTGGTCCTCGCAGACCCGGCCGCGCTGCCCGATCTGCTGGCCGTCCTCGACGCGAAGGGCTGACGGGCGAAGGGAGAGCCCCGTCGCCCTACAGGGTCGGCAGGAGGCGACGAGCCCCCTTCGGGCGCCGCGGTGCGTGGAGGTGACGAGCAGGACCGGGCACCGCCCGCTGGATCCGGCTGACCCGCAGCGACGCGCCGGCCAGCCCCATGAGGATGAACCACACGGCCGGCATCATCGGGAAGCTGAAGCCGTCGAAGAAGGCGAGCAGGATCGTGCCGACGGTCACCCCGGCGCCGATGCCGGCGACGAGCGGACGGACCCGCGGGTCGGTCGTGCGGTGGTAGGCGACGAGCGCGCAGCCGATGGCCGTCACGGCCATGAGCAGCAGCGAGCCCAGGCCGACGACCCCGATCTCGACCGATGAGAGCAGGTACTGGTTGTCGAAGATGCGGAACTGGGGCAAGAAGGTGCCGGGGCCGCGGCCGAGGAAGGTGTCTCGCGAGAGGTAGTCCCCGGCGACGGCGTAGCCGTCGACCCGGGACCGCACGCTCGTGTCCCCGTCGAGACCGGTGAAGAGGCCGAGCGTCGTGCCGACCATGCCGGGGACCGTGACGAAGACGACGGCGCTGCCGAGCAGGAGGGACAGGCCGATCCACAGCCGCTGCGCGCGCTGCCACGTGGGGAAGAGGATGACGAGGGCGACGAGCAGGCCGATGAGAGCCGAGCGCGTGCTCGACACCCCGATCGCGGTCGCGATCGCCAGGGCGGGCCACCAGCGGCGCAGCGCGCTGCTGTCGTCGTCGGGGTCGCGTGCGGCCATCGCGCTCGTCAGGGCGAGCGGCATGAGCATGCCGAGCACGGCCCCGAACTCGATGGGGTGGATGGCTGTGGCCGCCGGTCGGGTGAAGCCGTCGCGCACGTAGCCCTCGGAGATGGCCCGGATCGTCACCAGGCCGGGGATGCGCAGCTCGTCGACCCAGGACCGACCGGTGACGAACTGGACGATGCCGAGGACGGCGATGGCGCCGCCGGTCACGGACACGCGCCGCACGAGCGTGACGAGACGGCCCGGGTCCCACACCGCGTCGTGCGTGAGCAGCAGCCCGCCGCTCCACGCCGCGTAGAGCATGAGCGTCATCGTCGCCACGCCGATCTCGGTCGCCGCCGCCGGTCGCGCCATCGCGAGGCAGAAGGACAGCAGGACGACGCTGAGGAAGACGACGACCGCCGCGACGAGCGGGGTCGAGGGCTCGCTGCGCTCGCGGTGCACCCGGTCCCAGACCCACCACAGGCCGCACCCGAGCCAGAGCACCGTCGCCGGCGTGCCGACGCCCCCGAGACCGGGGACGACGAACTGCGAGGGGATCGCCAGGGTAGCGACGACGCCGATGGTGAGCACGGTGATGCCGTCGCCGACGACCTCCAGCCCCGTGCCCCCGTACCGCGGCCTCGTCACGGCTGCGGGACCCTCCCGTGGGGGTCGCGCAGGAGGTCCTCGTCCTGCGCCGTGAGCGTCTGGCCGCCGGGCACCGGCGGGGAGCGCCGGCCGTCGTGGCCGGGAGGTGCGTGGCCCTCGACCGGCGGGGGCAGCTCGGACGGCGCGGGCGGGACCTGCTGGCCCCGGCCCCGGCGGCCTCCGGTGCCATGACCACCCGCGCCACGGCGTCGCTCGGCACGACGGCGCAGCCCGCTGTCGACGAGCGCGAGGGCGATGACGGTGAGCACGCCCATCCCGACGAGCGCGACGAGCGCCGAGCGCAGCCGGTCACGGCCCACCGCCTCGGCGACCTTGTCGGAGCTGACGACGCGGCTCGTGATCTGCTGGTCCGAGCCGCTCGTGATCTTCGACTGCAGGCCTGAGAGGCTCGTCGGTGTCGCCGCGAGCAGCTCGTCGCGGACCGCGATGGCTCCCTCGCTCGTGACGTCGCGCGCGGTGACGAGCAGCACCGGGCTGCTCGTGCTCGGCTCGTTGACGACCTCGTAGGAGGCATCCGGCTGCAGCCCCTCGACCCGCTTGCGCACGTCCTGGCTGGAGAGCTCGAGGACGAGGACGTCCACCGCCTCGTTGAGACCGCCGAGCTGGAGGAGCGGGTTGTCGCCCTCCTCGACCGTCGCCCGTGGCGGCAGGAGGAGCACGGTCGCCGTGGCCTCGTAGGTCGGGGGCGTCGTCGAGTACGCCCCGAAGGCCGCGCCCACGGCGCACAGCGCACCGATGAGCACGACCCACCACCGTCGGCGCCCGGCCGACATCACCTCGCGCAGCTGCACGTCCCCACCTCTCTCCGGTGTGGCCCGACTCCCCTTCGCCCACACCTCGTCCGTGCCATATTAGGAACAGATCCGCTGTCGCCGTGGGGGTTTCGCAGCGATCGCAGCGGGTGGACCGTGACGAAGGGGGACGCGGGATGGGTGCGTGGGACGTGGCGGTGGCAGCACGGCGGCAGCTCGTCGTGCTGCTCGTCGGCCTGCTCGTCGCCGGCTGGGCCGCGCACGCGGTGACCCAGGAGCAGCCCGTGTACTGGGCTCGGGTGCGCGCGGTCCTCGTCGCCGACGGCGCCCTGCGCAACTGGCTGCTCCAGCCGGGCGAGAGCGCGATCCCCCTGGCGGGGCTGCTCGAGCGACGGATGAACGCCGAGGTCGACGCCGTCCCGACGAACTCGCCGGACATCACGATCATCGACCGGGGGATCACCCACGGCACGGTCGTCTTCCTGCCCGACCGCGGCGGCCAGTGGGCCCACAACTTCACCGAGCCGATCGTCGTCCTCGAGGCCGCCGGCCCGGACGAGACATCGGTGCACGAGCAGATGGACGGGCTCATCCGGCGCCTGCGCGGCGAGCTGACGACGCTGCAGCGCGACCTGCTCGTCCCGAGCTCTCCCCGGGTCGGCTTCAGCGACTCGACCCTCGACTACACCGTGCAGGCCGCGGCCGGGCGGCCGAAGGTCGCCGCGCTCGGCGTCCTCTTCGTCGGGGGGACCCTCACGCTCCTCGCGTGCGTCTGCGTCGAGCGCCTGCGCCGATCTGCGCGAAACCGGGACGACGCCACGTACCCCGGTGCCATCATGATCACCGCGGCGCCAGGGGGTCGGGTCTGACCGACCGCCATGGTGGGTCCGCTGACGAACACCGGGGGAAGGACGCCCATGACGGGCCACGAGGACCTGCAGGACCTGGCACTGAGGGGCCTGCGCACGATGTACGACGCGCGCACCGGTCGGGTGCCGCAGACGATGCGCCTGGTGCGCACGCCCGACGGCGTCCGGCTGCGGCCCGAGGGCGAGAACCTGCGCTACGACGGCATGGTCGCGCTCGGCCTGTCGCGCGCCGGGGACGAGGCGGCCCGGTCGGTCGTCGGCGAGGGCGGCGTCACGGCGTACGTGCGCACCGTCGTCGAGCGGGCGAAGGGGTCGGCCGAGCTCGGCGAGATCGCGCTCGCGGCCTGGTGCCTCGGCGAGATCTGCGGCGAGGAGGATCCCGTCCTCACCAGCCGCATGCTCACCCAGCTGGGCGCGCCGTCGGTGGCGACCGTCGCCACCTCGTGGGCGCTCACCGCCACGACGAGCGTGCCCCAGGGGTCGGCGGGGCTGCACGAGGTCCGCGACGCCGCCCTGGCCCGGCTGCTGCCCGCGCAG
Source organism: Janibacter melonis (assembly GCF_020567375.1). Classification (GTDB taxonomy): domain Bacteria; phylum Actinomycetota; class Actinomycetes; order Actinomycetales; family Dermatophilaceae; genus Marihabitans; species Marihabitans melonis. Next base: position 294,502 of record NZ_JAJBZM010000002.1, read on the forward strand.
GGGCCCGGCGGCCTCTACCCGCACCTGCTCCCCGCGTCGGGGACGCTGCGCGCGCACGTCGGCTCCTTCGCCGACCAGGTCTACCCGGCGATCGCCCTCGCCCGTCTCTCGCGCGCCCGCGACGACGCCGACGCGCTGAGCCGGGCCACCCGGACCGTCGACGTCCTGTGCCGGCTCCAGGGCAGCGCCGGCCAGTGGTGGTGGCACTACGACTCGCGGGGCGCCGAGGTCGTCGAGCGCTTCCCCGTCTACAGCGTCCACCAGCACGCGATGGGCCCGATGACGCTGCGCGACCTGCGCGAGGCCGGGGGACCGGACCGCAGCGCGGAGGCCGAGGCCGGGGTGGCCTGGCTCGAGCACCACCCGGAGTCGCTCGAGGACCTCGTGAGCCCGCGCCACAGCATGATCTGGCGCAAGGTCGGCCGGACCGAGCCGCCGAAGGCCGCGCGTGCCATCGGGGCGGCCGTGACCTCCCTTCGCCCCGGCACCCAGGTGCCCGGCCTCGACGCCCTGCTGCCCCCGGGCGCGGTCGACCACGAGTGCCGCCCCTACGAGCTGGGGTGGCTGCTCTACGCGTGGGGCCGGTCGTGACCGGCCCCTTCGCGGGCCCGGTCTCGGACCACGAGGTCGACCTCTTCGGCCTCCCCGTCGCGGCCCTGACCTCCGAGCAGGTGGTTGCCCGGTGCGTCGCCGCCGTCGAGCGCCGCGAGGTGCTCGAGATCGGGGTGCTCAACGCGGCCAAGGTCGTGAGCATGCGTCGCGACGCGCGGCTGCGCGAGTCGCTCCTCGGCTGCGACCTCCTCGTCGCCGACGGCCAGGCCGTCGTGTGGGCGAGCCGGGCCCTGGGCCGCCCGCTGCCCGAACGGGTGGCCGGCATCGACCTCTTCACGAGCCTGCTCGAGGTCGCCTCCGAGCGCAGGCTGCGGGTCTACCTGCTGGGCGCGACGGCGGAGGTCCTCGCCGGGGTCGAGCAGGTGCTCGCGACGCGCTACCCGGGGGCGGTCCTCGCCGGATCCCACGACGGGTACTTCGCGCCGGAGCAGGACGACGAGGTCGCCCGGGAGATCGGGCGCGCGCATGCCGACCTGCTCTTCGTCGCCATGCCCTCGCCGCGCAAGGAGACCTTCGTCGACGCCCACCGCGACGTGCTCGCCGTGCCCGTCCTGCACGGCGTCGGCGGCTCCTTCGACGTCGTGTCCGGCCGCACCCGACGGGCCCCGGGCTGGATGCAGCGCGCGGGACTCGAGTGGGCCTACCGGCTGCTGCAAGAGCCGCGCCGCATGTGGCGCCGCTACCTCGTAACCAACACCCTCTTCGTGCTCCTCCTCCTGCGCGAGCGGGTCCGGCCGAGCGCGCCGTACCGAGACCCGCGTCGGGTCGCCTGAGTCGAAGAAGGAGCGTCACCTCGAGGTGACGCTCCTTCTTCGAACCGGCGAAGGGGGACCGCTCAGGCGGTGAGGGAGCGCAGCCGCTGCCAGTCGGCGAGCAGCTCGCGACGCCGCACGGCGAGCAGGACGAGCCCGACGACGCCGGCCAGGCCGAGGGCGGCCACCGAGGGCAGCGTCGTCGCCCCCACCGCGACGACCCCCGCGCCCACGACGCTCGCCCCGACGACCGGGGCCACCTGACCGCCGAGCGCCCGCACCGGCAGGTCCACGCGGTGCAGCTGCCACAGGTAGAGCGGCAGCACGACGACGAGGCCGACGACGAGCTGGGCGACCGCCACGGCCCACACCCGCCCGCTCTGCGCGGCGACGTACGCGCCGACCGCGAGGGCGAGCACCCACAGCAGCTGGGTGAGCAGCAGCAGGTGGGTCGAGCCGATGACGACGAGCAGGTCGTAGCAGAGCTCGGCGAGGATGCGCACGAGCGCGAAGACCGCGAGCCAGGCGAGCACGGGCGCGCTGCCGGCCCACTCCTGCCCGTAGACGAGGGCCACGAGCGGTCCGGCCGCAGCCGCGAGCACGAGGCACGCGGGCGCCGAGACGCCGAGCAGCAGGCGCACGAAGAGCGAGACCCCCGAGGCCATGACCTCGGGGCTCTCGCGCACGCGGGCGAAGAGGGCCGGTGCCACGCTGCGCAGCGGCTGCGAGAAGAGGCTGACCGGCCAGCTCGCGAGGTTGAAGGCGAGGACGTACAGGCCGAGCTGGACCGGGCCGAGCACCCCGCCGACGACGAGCTGGTCGAGGTAGCCGATGACGAAGACGAGCACGCTCGCCCCCGCCAGCGGCAGCCCGAAGCCGAGCAGCCGGCGCGCGACATCGCGGTCCCAGCCGAGCCGGTAGGGCAGCGGCGAGGCGACGACGAACATCACGGCGGAGACGACGCTCCCCGCCAGGCGCCCGATCGCCAGGCTCATCGCGCCCCAGCCGGTCAGCGCCAGGGCGAGGCTGGTGAAGGCGCCGAGCCAGACGTTGACCTGGTCGATGACCATCCGCTGCTTCTGCAGCATCTCGCGCTGCATGAGCGCGGCCGGGGTCGCGACGAGGCCGTTGACGAGGATCGCCATGCCGAGCCAGCGCACGGGGTCGGTCGCCGCGGGCGCCCCCATCGCCGTCGCGTAGTACGGCGCGCCGACCCACACGAGGCCGGTGAGCACCGCGCTCGTCAGCACGGTCACCGAGGTCACCGTCGGGGCGATGTCCGCCGGCTCGTCGGCCCACCGCACGATCGCCAGGCTCACGCCGAGGTCGTTGAAGGCGAGGATCGCGAGCAGCGCGACGACGGCGACGGCGAAGGTGCCGAACTCCTGCGGGCCAAGCACCCGCGCGAGGACGATGCCGATCGCGAGCGTGCCGAAGCGTGACGCCGCGGTGTTGACCAGGCTCCAGCCCAGGGCGTTCGCCGCCCGCGCCCCGAGCCCGCGGCTCTCGGTCTGCGGCGGGGTGCCCATCGGCTCAGGCGCCGAGCGCGTCGGCGAGCGACTGCGCGACGTGCTCCTGCTGCGCGGGGGTGATGTGCGGGTAGATCGGCAGCGACAGGATGCGGTCGGCGGCGGCCTCGGTCACCGGGAAGTCGCCCCGGCCGTACCCGAGGTCGGCGAAGGCCCGCGTGAGGTGGACCGGCTCGGGGTAGTGGATCCCCGCGCCGACCCCCGCCTCGTGCAGCGCCGAGAGCACGCGGTCGCGCTCGTCGACCTGGATGACGTAGAGGTGCCAGACGTGCTCGTTGCCCGGGGCGACCGCGGGCAGGGTGACGGGCAGCCCGTCGAGCAGGCTCGCGTAGCGCTCGGCCGCCTCGCGACGGCACGCGTTCCAGCGCTGGAGGCGGCGCAGCTTCGCACGCAGCACGACGGCCTGGATCGCGTCGAGCCGCGAGTTGAAGCCGACGACCTCGTGGACGTACTTCGTCAGGCTGCCGTGCGCGCCGAGGAGCCGGGCCGTGCGGGCGAGGTCGTCGTCGTCCGTCGTCACCGCGCCGGCGTCGCCGGCGGCGCCGAGGTTCTTGCCCGGGTAGAAGCTGGTCGCCGCCATCCGGCCGAGGCTGCCGGAGACCCGGCCGTCCTGGGTCGCGCCCTGCGACTGGGCGGCGTCCTCGACGACGGGCAGACCGAGCCGGTCGGCGTGCTCGAGCACCGCGCCCATCGGGGCGAGCTGGCCGTAGAGGTGCACGGGGGCGATCGCCCGCGTGCGCTCCGTCGTCACGGCCCCGAGCTGGGCGGGGTCGATCAGCAGGTGGTCGGGGTCGACGTCGACGAGCACCGAGCGCGCCCCGATCCGGGCGACGGCCTCGGCCGTGGCGACGAAGGTGTTGGCCGGCAGCACGACCTCGTCGCCGGGCCCGACGCCCACGGCGCGCAGCGCGATCTCGACGGCGTCGGTGCCGTTGGCGACCCCGACGCAGTGCTGCGTCCCGCACAGCTGCGCGTACTCCTCCTCGAAGCCCGCGACGTGCGGCCCGCCGACGAAGCCCGCGCTCGAGAGCACGTCGTCGACGTCGGCGCGGATCTCGTCGAGGATCTCGGCCTGCGCGGCGCGCAGGTCGACCAGGGGGACATGCATCAGGACTCCTTGCTCCGGGCCGGCACACCGACCCACGTCTGTCCCTGGGGCAGGTCGCCCAGCAGGGTCGCTCCCATGCCGAGGACCGCGTCGGGGCCGACACGGACCCCTTCGCGCACGCTCGAGCACATGCCGAGGTAGGCGGCGGCGCCCACGCGGACGCTCCCGCCGAGGACGACGCCGGCGCAGATCGTCGCGTAGTCCTCGACGACGTCGTCGTGCGTGAGGACCGCTCCCGGCATCGCGACGACGTGCGCGCCGACCTGCACGTCGGCGGTGAGCACGACCTCGGCGAGCAGCACGGCGCCGGGCGCCACGTGGCTGCCCTCGCCGACCGACGCCGCCGGGTGGATGACGGCGCGGTAGCGGGCCGGGTCGACGCCGAGCCCGTCGAGGCGCTGGGCCATCGCCCGGCGGGCAGCGCCGCGTCCGGCGCACAGCACCAGCCGGTCCTGCAGGTCGGCCGCCATCGCGGTCGGCCCGAGCACCGGGCTGCCGAGGAGCACCTCGCCGTGGCGGGCCTCGTCGTCGTCGAGGATGCCGACCGGGGTGCTCGTGCCGTCGCGCTCGTCGATCGCGCGGATCGCGGCGAGGGTCTCGCGGGCCAGCCCGCTCGCCGCGAGGAGGAGGACCGGCTCGGTCATGGCGTCGCGCCGGGGTCGCGCAGCACGGCGGCGACCCGGTCCACGTCGCTCTCCTGGAGCTGGTGGTACAGCGGGAGGATGAGCGTGGAGTCGGTGAGGGCCGCGGTCGCCGGCAGGGCGGCGTCGTCGAGGCCGAGGTGGGCGTAGGCCGGCTGCCGGTGGGCGGCCATGATCCCGCGACGGGCCGAGATCCCGTGCGCGGCGAGCGCGGCGAGGAGCCCCTCGCGGTCGGTCGGGTAGCCCTCGCCGACCTCGACCCACGCGGACTGGTAGTTCGTCGTGCCCCACGGCGGGTCCTCGACGAGCCGGAGCCCGGGCACGTCGGCGATCGCCGCCCGGTAGCGCGCGACGAGCTCGCGGCGGCGCTCGACGACACCGGGCAGGCGCTCGAGCTGGACGATCCCGACCGCCGCCTGGATGTCGGTCATCCGGTAGTTGAAGCCGATCTCGAGGTACTGCTCCGCCGGGGCCAGCACGCTCTGGTGACGGTCGGCGGCCGAGACGTCCATCGCGTGCTCGCGCAGCCGGCGCACGCGGGCGGCGCGCTCCGGGTCGTCGGTGGTCACCATGCCCCCTTCGCCCGTCGTCAGCAGCTTGCGGGGGTGGAAGGACCAGGCCGTCGCGTCCGCGCCGGACCCGACGGGCGCGCCGTCGTAGGTCGAGCCGGCCGCGCACGCCGCGTCCTCGACGAGAGCGAGACCGTGCTCGTCGGCGAGGGCGCGAAGGGGGGCGAGGTCGAGCGGCACCCCGCCCTGGTCGACGGCGATGATCGCCCGGGTCCGCCCGGTGATCGCCGGGGCGACCGTCTCGGGCGTGATGTTGCCGGTCTTCGCGTCGACGTCGACCATGACGGGCGTCGCGCCGAGGTAGGTCGGGGCGTTCGCCGTGGCGATGAAGGAGAAGGACGGGACGATGACCTCGTCGCCGGCCTCGACGCCCACGGCGACGAGGGCGAGGTGGAGGGCGGCCGTGCAGCTCGAGACCGCGACCGCGTGCTCGGCCTGGACGAGCTCGGCGAAGGCCCGCTCGAAGTCGGCGACCCGTGGCCCCTGGGCCACCCAGCCGGACTCGATGGTGGCCATCGCCGCCTCGGCCTCCTCGCGCCCCAGGTAGGGGCGCATGACGTTGATGCGCTCCATGGCTACGCGTCTGCCAGCACGCGCTCGGAGCGCCACCACGCGACGAGCTCGCGCAGCCCGTCGACGAGGTCGATCTGCGGGCGCCAGCCGAGGTCGTGCTCGGCGGCGGAGATGTCGGCCAGACGTCGGGTGACGCCGTTGACCGCGCGATCCGGGCCGTGCTCGACCTGCAGGTCGCTGTCCATCGCCGCGAGCATCGCCTGGGCGAGCTCGAGCAACGAGGTCTCCTTCGCGCTCGCGATGTTGTAGACGCCCTCGACGACGTCGCTGCCGGCGGCCAGTACGTTGGCCCGGGCGATGTCGACCGTGCTGACGAAGTCCATCGTCTGCTGCCCGTCGCCGAAGATCAGCGGCGGCTGGCCGGCGTCGATGCGCTCCATCCAGCGGATGAGGACCTCGGTGTAGAGACCGAAGATGTCCATCCGCGGGCCGTAGACGTTGAAGTAGCGCAGGAGCACGTAGTCCAGCCCCTGCATCGCGCGGAAGCTGCGGATCATGCCCTCGTTGTAGGACTTCGCCGCGCCGTAGAGCGTGTCGTTGTTGTGGTGGTGGTGCCGCTCCGTCGTCGGGAACTGCTCGGCGAGGCCGTAGACCGACGCCGACGAGGCGGCGACGAGCTTGGCGACCTTGTGCTGCGCGGCGGCCTCGACGACGTTGAAGGTGCCGTCCACGAGGACCTCGTTGGCCAGCCGCGGCTCCTCGGCGCACTGCGTGATCCGGATCGCCGCCTGGTGGAAGACGACTTCGCTGCCGGTGACGAGGTCGTGGACCAGGTCGCGGTCGCGGATGTCTCCCTCGACGAGGCTCACCCGGTCGTCGGCGAGCGCGTCGCGCAGGTTGCCCCGCCGGCCGCGCACGAGGTTGTCGAGGACGACGACGTCGCCCACCCCTTCGGCCAGGAGCTGGTCGACGATCGTCGAGCCGATCGTGCCCGCGCCCCCGGTGACGAGGACCTTCGCTCCGTGGAGGTCGCTCATGCCGCGCTCCTGCTGTCGTCGAGGCGCACGGGGGCGCCGGTGGCCAGGCTGCTGTCCGAGGCGGAGAGCAGCCGCAGCACGCGCATCGCGGCGTGCCCGTCGGTCAGGGGTGCGCGCTCCTCGCGGATCGCGGCGGCGAGCTCGCCGACCATGCTCGAGAGCGCCTCGCGCTCGGGCAGGGCGGGCACGACGACGTCGCCGAGGCGGTAGGAGATCGTGCTCGCGCGCCGGTCGCTCGCGTTCTCGCGCTGCGTCGGCAGGTCGACCCCGCGGTCGTAGATCGAGATGCGCTGGGCGGGGTTGACGTCGTCCCACACGAGGGTGCGCCGGCTGCCGCCGAAGATCATCTGGCGCACCTTGACCGGCGAGAGCCAGTTGACGTGCACGTGGGCGAGGACCTCGGGGGCGACCGGCATCGACAGGTGGCCGACGCACTCGGTGCCCGCGCCGAGAGGGTCGGTGCCGACGGCGCTCAGCGTCTCCGGGGCGAGCCCGCCGGGCAGGACGAAGTCGAGGATCGACAGGTCGTGCGGGGCGAGGTCCCAGAAGACGTTGACGTCGGGCTGCACGAGCCCGAGGTTGATGCGCACCGAGTCGACGTAGAGCAGGTCGCCGAGGTCGCCGGCCGCGAGCGCGTCGCGGATGTAGCGCACCGCCGGGGTGTAGCAGAAGGTGTGGTCGACCATGAGCACCCGGCCCGCCGCCTGGGCGGCCGCGATCATCTCCGCCGCCTGGTCGAGCGACTCGGCGATCGGCTTCTCGACGAGCACGTGCTTGCCGGCGGCGAGCGCACGCAGGGTGAGCGCGTGGTGCGTGCTCGCCGGCGTCGCGATGGCGACGGCCGTGACGTCGCTGCGAGCGAGGAGCTCGTCGACGTCGCTCAGCAGGTCGATGGTGCTGCGCTGCCCGACGACGCGGGCAGCCCGGGCCGGGTCGAGGTCGCACACGGCGACGAGATCCCAGTCCGGGTGGTTGCGGAAGTTGCGGACGAGGTTGGTCCCCCAGTACCCCGACCCGATGACGGCGACGCCCAGCTTGTCCACGCTGTCCCCCACGGTGCGTGATGATGATGAAGCCGACCAGGGTCTGATCGGCCTTCGTCACTGTAGACAGCGCCCGTGCACCCCCGCTGGGTTATCGCAGAAAGTCGCGCGGGACGCGAGATCCCCCGGGGCGAAGGGGGATTCGCGCCCGGGGGGATCTGCGCGGCGTCAGCCCGCGTGCCCTCCGTCGTGGCGCGCGACGCGCGCGAGGATCGCGTCGTGCAGCCACTGCGCGAGGCCGGGGCGGCGCTCGTCGTAGTGGCGCGTGAAGCGCTCGTCGCTCGCGTACAGCTCGGCGAGGTTCGCGTGCATCTCGTCCGAGCAGTCGTAGTAGACCTCGATGCTCGCGTGGTGGCGGTCGGCGAGGGCGACGCCCTCGTCCGACGCGGGGTCCACGCCGTCGGCGACGGCCTGCGCGAGCTCGGCCTCGAAGGCCTCCGTGCTCTCCTTGATCTGCACCCAGTCTGCGGGCGTGAAGCGCGCGGTGCGCGCCTGCGACTGCTCCCACTGCGGGGTCTGGCCCCAGCGCTCCTGCGCCTCGGCCTGGTACTCCTCGGAGTAGCCGTCGCCGAAGATCGCTCTGAGGTCCTCGGTGGTCGCGGGTCGGTCCTGCATCTCTGCCTCCAGTGCGTGCTCGATGGCCTCGGCGAGGTCGGCGGTCTGCGCCAGCCTCGCCCTGACCGCCGCCTGCTGCCGGCGCAGGTGCGCCAGCCGGCCCGGGCCGTCTGCCTCGAGCAGGTCCCGGACGTCCTCGAGCGCGAAGCCCAGCCGGCGGTAGCCGACGACGGTGCTCAGCCGCTCGAGGTCGCCGTGGTCGTAGAGCCGGTAGCCCGAGGCCGTGCGCCCCGACGGCACGACGAGACCCTGCTCGTCGTAGTGGTGCAGGGTCCGCACGGAGATCCCGAAGGTCCGCGCGACCTGCCCCACGGTCCACGTCCGGTCCACGGCTGCAGTCTGCCCGGGTGCGGTGGTCATGGATCCACCGTGGCGCCTCACGTCGCGTGAGGGTCAAGCCCGGCGAGGACCTCGGCGACCGGGCCGGTCGGCGCGTGACGCCACCCGGTGCCCGCCCACAGGTGCACCCCGTCGGGGTCACCGGCCGCGGCGGCGGCCTGGCGCATCGCGCGGGTGAGGTGGTGCACGGCGGGGTAGGCGGTGATCGCGTCGGCGTCGTGGGCCTCGACGAAGGCGTTGCGCAGCGCCCGGGCCGGACGACCGGTGAAGGCGCGGGTGAGGGCGGTCCGGGTGAAGCGGGGGTCGGCGAGCGCGGCCCGGTGCACGGCGGACGTGCCCGCCTCGTCGACGCGCAGGAGCATCGTGCCGACGGCGACCGTCTCGGCCCCGGCGTCGAGCAGCGCGGCGACGGCGCGGGGCCCGTCCACCCCGCCCGCGGCGACGACGGGCAGCGGGCAGGCCGCCCGCACCGCGCGCACGAGGTCGGCGGTCGGCACGTCCTCGACGACCCGGTCGGGGTCGAGGGTCGCGCTGTGCCCGCCGGCCCGCGGGCCCTGGACGACGAGCCCGTCGACACCGGTCGCGCGCGCCCGCTCGGCCTCCTCGGGTGTCGTCACGGAGGCGAGCACGGTCGTGCCGGCCGCCCGCAGCGCCGCGACCTCGTCCGCGGGCGGGAGGGCGAAGGTCAGCGACACGACGGGCACCGGGCGGTGGAGGAGCAGCGCGAGCTTCGCGTCCCACGCGTCGTCGTCGACGACCGGCGTCGGGTCGAGGGTCACGCCGTACCGGGCGGCGTCGGGGGCCAGCCGCTCGGCGTACCGGGCGAGGGCGTCGGCGTCGACGACCCGACGGTCGGGCACGAAGAGGTTGACGCCGAAGGGGTGACCACCCCTTCGCACCGTCTCGACCTCCTCGACCAGCGCGTCCGGGGTCTTGTACCCGCCGGCGACGAAGGGGAAGCCCCCCGCCGCGGCGACCGCGAGGCAGAGCCGTGCGGTCGTCGGGCCGCCGGCCATCGGGGCCGCGGCGAGCGGGCGCCGGCTGGCGAGGAGGGCCATCAGGCGTGCTCGGCGGTGTAGCTGAGCTTCAGCTGGCCCTTCTTCGTGCGCACGCGGGTGATCGCGATGCCGGCGAGGTCGGCGGTCGAGCGCACATGGGTGCCGCCGCAGGGGTCGGTCTGCAGGGTCTCGATGCTCACGCGCCGCACGCCCTCGTCGTCGACCTCGGCGGAGTACGCGAGCGAGGCGGCGACGTGCTCTCGGGCGCGCTCGAGCACCCGCTCGACGAGCGCGGCCTTCTCGTCCTCGCCCTCGGGCAACGACCCGCCGTCGAGGTCGTAGAGGAGGAAGGCCTGGCCGGGCGTGTGGCTCAGCCCGACGTTGCGGTACCCGAGCGGGGTGACGCACGCGTCGAGCAGGTGGCCGGCCGAGTGCAGCGCGGCGTGCCGCCGCCGCACGTCGGGGTCGATCGCGACGTCGACCTCGCTGCCCTCCTGCGCGACACCCGACTCGGGGTGCAGCCACACGACGCCGTCCGCGTCCTTGCTCACCGAGGCCGGGGACCCGTCGACGGTGACGACGTCGTCGGGCTGGCCACCCCCCTTCGGGTGGACGACGCCCTCGCGGACCGCGATGCCCGCGGGCTCGGTCGAGGTCGCGACGACCTCGGTCCGGGTCTGGAAGAGGTAGGTGTCCTGCCAGTACGCACGGCTCTGCTCGACGCTCATGCCCCGATCCAACCCCAGCGCCCGGCCCGCGGCCAGACCACCCCCCGCCCCTGGCAGGATGACCGCGTCATCGGGGTGTCGTCAGCAGCAGGGAGCGGTCATGGGTCTCTTCGTCCTCGCGGTGGTGCTCGCGGTGATCGCGGTCGTCGCCCTCGCCGTCGCGCGACGACGGCCGAAGGGGGAGCCCGCCGACCCGGCGTCGCTCACCCGCTACGGGCGGCCGGTCGGCTGGGCGAGCGCCGTGCTCGCCGCCGTCGTCCTCGCCATCTCGCTGACGACGATGGTGCCGACGCAGCAGGTCGGCATCCCCATCACCTTCGGCAAGCCCGGGACCCCGATCGGCAACGGGCTGCACCTCAAGGCGCCGTGGACCGACATCGCGCTCATGGACGCGACCGTGCAGATCGACAACAACCTCGGCGAGGAGCGCACGGAGATCCGGCTGAAGAACCAGTCCACCGCGTACGTGCAGAACTCCGTGCGCTGGCGGATCAAGCCCGAGGCGGCGGCCGAGCTGTACAAGGCGCACCGGGCCTTCGAGAACATCGGGCCGGCGCTGCAGGAGCAGGAGCTCGCGGCGGCGATGAACCAGGCGCTCGCCGACTACAACCCGCTCGCGCAGGCGAAGGCGGCCGCGACGGGCGACGCGACCGACAGCGCCGAGGCCAAGGACTTCGACGACCTCGCCGGGCAGGTCAAGGAGCGCATGGAGGAGTCGATCGGCGACCGGCTCATCATCGACTCGGTGATCATCACCAAGATCGACTTCGACGAGAAGACGCAGTCGCGCATCGACGCCTACCAGGTCGAGATCGGCAACACCCGCATCGCCGAGCAGCGCAAGGAGACGGCGAAGGCGGAGTCCGAGGCCAACCGGACGCTGTCGGCGTCGATCTCGAAGGACCCGAACGTCCTCGTGAGCAAGTGCCTCGACACCCTCGCCTCGATGGTCGAGAAGGGCCAGACCGTGCCGGTCGGCTTCAGCTGCTGGCCGGGCGCGTCCGGCGCCGACGGCGTGCTCGTCGACGGGACGTCGCGGGACCGCTGAGGGCGGGCCGACTCAGATCGGGCCCGTACCAGCCCGCTCGGGCCCGAGCGGGTCAGCTCGTCGTCGGACGGGCCGCGGTCGCGCGGCGGTAGGCCGTCGCGTGGCGGGGCTCGTACACGAGGACGGGGTCGGTGCCCGGCACGTCGACCTCGATGCCGATGCCGAAGCCGAGGTCGCGCGGCTCGCCGTCGCACACCGCGCCGCGCTCGCGCAGCTCGGCGACCGTCGCCGTGATGTCGTCGACCATGAGGCTGATCTGGTGGTGGCGCGGAGCCGTGAAGGCCTCGCCGGCGAACTCCCCCTTCGTCGGGTGGACACCCAGCTCGCTCGGCCCGGTGTCGAAGACCAGCCAGCCGGCCGGGTCGCCGGCGGCGACCGCGGGGTCGTCGGAGGACCCCGCGTCGGTGACGTGCGGCAGACCCAGGACGTCCTTGAAGAAGGTCCGCGTCGCGACCGCGTCGTCGCTGTAGATGAGGGTGTGCACTGCGGTGATCACACGACGAACCTAACGGCTGAGCGCGGCTAGGGTCGCCAGGGTGCAGCTACGTCATCACCACGAGGTCGACGCGAGCGTCGACCACCTCTGGGCCGCCTTCACCGACCTGCGCCGGGTCGGGCGCTGCTTCCCCGGGGCGCAGGTCACCGAGGTGACCGGCGACGACTTCGTCGGCGCCCTCAAGGTCAAGCTCGGGCCGGTCACCCTCACCTACGACGGCGACGGCACCCTCACGCAGGCCGACGAGTCGGCCCGCCACGCGCAGATCCGGGCGAAGGGGGCGGAGCGTCACGGCTTCGGCAAGGCCGACATCGTCATCGACCTCGAGCTCTCGGAGGTGGAGGGCGGCCGCACGGGCGTCGACCTCACGACGAGCCTCGACGTGCGCGGCGCCCCGACCAACCTCGGCGGCGGGATCGCCCAGCGCGCCTCCGACCCGCTCATCGAGCGCTTCGTCCACTGCCTCGCGGGACCGGCCTCGGCGAAGGAGGGCGGCCCGGACGACGAGCCGCTCGACGTCGGCCGCGCGGTGCTCCCCGGGCTCGTGGCGTCGTACGGCCGCTCGGTGCTGGGCCGCTTCGGACGCGGCCGATGAGGGTCCTCGTCACGGGGGCCCGCGGGTACGTCGGCTCCCGGCTCGTCCCCGCCCTGCTCGCCCGCGGTCACGAGGTCGTCGCGACGAGCTCCGACGGCAGCTCGCGCACCGGGTACCCCTGGCGCGACGCGGTGGAGTGGCGGCCGATGGACGTCTTCGACGCCGGGCAGGTCCGACGCGCCGTCGACGGGGTCGATGCCGTCGCCTACCTCATCCACGGCCTCGACGACCGCGACTACGTCGCGCGCGACCGGCAGGCCGCGCAGACGATGCGCGCCGCGGTCGACGCCGCCGGGGTCGAGCACCTCGTCTACCTCTCCGGGCTGGTGCCGCAGGGCACCCCCGACGAGCACCTCTCCGACCACCTGCGCTCGCGCCTCGAGGTCGAGGACGTGCTCACCGCGCGCGAGGGGAGCAGCCTGACGCTGCGTGCCGCGATCGTCATGGGGTCGGGGTCGTCGAGCTTCGAGGTCGTGCGCCAGGTCTCTCGGCGCATCCCGCTCGTGCGCCCGGTGCCCGTGTGGATGCGCGGCACCCGGGTGCAGCCGATCGCGGTGAGCGACACGGTCGAGTACCTCGTGCTCGCGCTCGAGTCGCCCGGGACCCGGGGCTACCTCGACATCGGCGGCCCCGACGTGCTCACCTACCCCGAGCTGCTGCGGGTCTACGCCGACGTCGTCTCGGCCACCCGGGTGCAGGTGCCCCTGCCGTGGATGCCCGCCGGGCTCATGGGCTCGATCGCCGGCGCCCTCACCGACGTGCCCACCGAGACGGTCGAGGCGCTCGTGCACTCGCTCGAGCACGACATGATCTGCCATCTCGACGCCCGTGACGTGCTCGGCGAGCCCGGGCGCACCCTCGTCGGGGTGCGCGAGTCGATGAGCCGCTCCCTGCTCCCCTTCGACCCCGCGCACGACGGCGCGGCGACGGGGGAGGACCCCCACCGGCCCTCGCTCGGCGACCCCGTCTGGTCGCGGTAGGCGCGCGCCCGCCGCAAACCCGGTGGTCGCTGTCGGCGGCCATCCCTAGCATGGCCGTCGTGACTGACTACGCCATCCAGGCCGAGGGCCTGCGCAAGACCTACGGCACGGTCGAGGCACTGCGGGGGGTCGACCTGGCGGCACCGACGGGCTCGGTCCTCGGGGTCCTCGGACCCAACGGCGCGGGCAAGACGACCGCCGTCCGCATCCTCTCCACGCTCATCCCGCCCGACGCCGGGCGGGCCACCATCGCCGGTCGCGACGTCGTCTCCGACCCCGTCGGCGTCCGCGAGTCGATCGGTGTCGCTGGGCAGTACGCCTCGGTCGACGAGTACCTCTCGGGCCGGGAGAACCTCGAGATGATCGGCCGGCTCTACCACCTGTCCCGGCGCGAGGCGCGGGCGAGGGCGGAGCAGCTGCTGCGCGACTTCCGCCTCGACGACGCCGCGGACCGTCCGGCGAAGACCTACTCGGGCGGCATGCGGCGGCGCCTCGACCTCGCCGGCGCGCTCGTCGTGCGACCGCCCGTCGTCTTCCTCGACGAGCCCACGACCGGGCTCGACCCACGCAGCCGCGGCGACATGTGGCAGGTCATCACCGACCTCGTGGCGGCCGGCACCACGGTGCTGCTCACGACGCAGTACCTCGAGGAGGCCGACCAGCTCGCCCACGACATCGTCGTCATCGACCAGGGCGAGGTCATCGCCCGCGGCACCTCCGACGAGCTCAAGGCCCAGGTGGGCGGCGAGCGTCTCTTCGTCACCATCGAGCAGGGTGACCGGCTGGGCGAGACCGCGACGACGCTGCGCCCGGTCGGGATCGGCGACGCCGCGGTCGACGAGCACACACGGACCCTCACCCTGCCCATCCAGACGGGCACGACCGCCCTCGTCGACGCCGTGCAGCGGCTGTCCGACGCGGGGGTCACCGTGCAGGACATCGGCATCCGGCGCCCGACCCTCGACGACGCCTTCCTCTCCCTGACCGGGCACCGCGCCGAGAGCGCCGAGCCCGACGAGACCACGCAGGAGCAGCACGCATGAGCGCCCTGGTCAGCGACTCCCTGACGATCGTCAGGCGCAACCTCATCAAGATCAAGCGGGTCCCCGACCTGCTCGTCTTCACCACCATGCAGCCGATCATGTTCGTGCTGCTCTTCGGCTTCGTCTTCGGCAGCATCGCCGGGGGCGACGGGGCCGGCTACCGCGAGTTCATGATGGCGGGCATCTTCGCCCAGACGGTCGTCTTCGGCGGCACGTTCACCGGCTTCGGCATGGCCGAGGACATGCAGAAGGGCGTCATCGACCGATTCCGCACCCTGCCGATGCACCCGAGTGCGGTGCTCGTCGGGCGCACCCTGTCCGACGTCGTCAACAACGTCATCTCGCTCGTCGTCATGGCGCTCACCGGTCTGCTCATCGGCTGGCGGCTGCGCGACGGCGTCGTCGGGGCGGTCATCGGCTTCCTCATCCTGCTGCTCTTCGCCTACGCGGTGAGCTGGATCATGGCGTGGGTGGGGCTGAAGGTCCGCACCCCCGAGGTCGTCGGCAACGCCTCCTTCCTCGTGATCTTCCCGCTGACCTTCATCGCCAACACCTTCGTGCCCAGCGAGAACCTCCCGTCGGTGCTGCGCACCTTCGCCGGGTGGAACCCCGTCTCGACGCTCACCCACGCGGCGCGCGACAACTTCGGCAACCTCGGCGCGCTCGGTGGTGGCGGCACCGGGATGAGCGAGGAGTCCGTGCGCTCCGCGGCCGAGTACACCTGGGCCCTGGAGAACGCCGAGATCTACACCCTCGTCTGGGTCGCCATCATCCTCGTGATCTTCGTGCCCCTCTCCACCCGCGAGTACAAGCGCGCCATGACGAAGTAGCCCCTGGCGGGCCGAGGGACGACGAAGGAGGGGCTCTTTCGCTGGTCGAGGTGCGACGAAGGAGCCTCGAGACCACCGCCCCCGAGGTCTCGAGGCTCAGGCCCTGGCGGGCCTTCGCACCTCGACCGTCGGGGATCTCTCGCTGATCGGGTGTGACGGACGGGTCGGGCAGCGGGGGTTGTGCTCGTCCGCCTTGACTGGGCCGCTACCCACTTGGGGTGCCGGTGGTGCTCATGGGGCGATCTTGGTCAAGTCCGGGCGGCGATCTTACGGTCCACGGCAGTCCCGCTGAGCAAGCGCTTCCTACGGTCGGTGGCACCCGGGACGCGATCAGCCGCCTCGGTCCACGTCACCCCAGGAGCTCCCATGAAGAGCATGACCACCCGCGTGCTGTCCGCGGCGGCTGTCGTCGGTCTGGCCGGCATCACCGGTGCCACGGCCAGCAACGCCCAGGACCCGGACGCCCCGTCCTACGGCGAGTTCAAGAGCTCGACCTACCAGGACGCCGATGGTCAGTACATCGTCAACGGCGACATCCCGCTGAGCGGCGAAAAAGCCCTGAAGACCTTCTACGAGGAGATCGCAGCGCCCACGCCGGAGAACGAGCTCATCGTCAACACGGTCTACGGCCGCGACGACGTGTGGAGCGCCAGCCAGGCCAAGGCCCTCACCTACTGCGTGAGCGACCGCTTCGGCAGCAACAAGGCGGCCGTCGTCTCGGCGATGAGCAGCGGTGGCAACCAGTGGGAGTCGGCCACCTCGGGCATCGACTTCACCTACGTCAGCGCCCAGGACTCCCGGTGCACGACGAGCAACAGCAACGTCACCTTCTCCGTCGAGCCGGTCACGGGCGCGAGCTACATCGCGCGCGCCTTCTTCCCCAGCACGAGCAAGTCGCAGCGCAACGTGCTCATCAACACCGACCAGTTCTTCTCCGCCGGCGGCTGGTCGCCCTCGAACATCGTCGCCCACGAGCTGGGCCACGCCCTGGGCTTCCGGCACGAGCACACCCGCCCCGAGGCCGGCACCTGCTTCGAGGACTCGAGCTGGCGCCCGCTGACCCCGTACGACTCGGCGTCGATCATGCACTACCCCCAGTGCAACGGCTCCTCGGCCGACCTCAGCATGACCTCCACCGACCGCGCCGGGGTGCAGTCGGTCTACCCGGGCTGACACCGCGCCCGAGCGAGCGGCCTGGTCAGCCTGCTCGTCGCACCACCCCCGCACGGGGCTGCCGTCTCCTCCTCCGGACGGCAGCCCCGTGCGGCGCGTCCGGCGGGTCGTGGTCCTCAGCGACGGGCGATGCGGTGGCGCAGCCCCGACGCCCGCGCGGTGCGTCGTGGCACCGCGGCGCGGATCGACTCCTCGGAGCCGACGACGGTCACCCGGCTCTGCGCCCGGGTGATGGCGGTGTAGAGCAGCTCGCGGGTGAGCAGGCGCGACTCGGCGTCGGGCAGCAGCACGCTGACGTGCGCGGCCTGGCTGCCCTGGCTCTTGTGGATCGTCATCGCGTGCGCGGTCTCCGCGTCGGCCAGCGTGCTCGCGCCGTAGAGCGTGGGGTCGTCGGGGTCGCCGAAGGCGGCGACCAGCCGGTGGGCCGGCCCGAGCACGACGACACCGGTGTCGCCGTTGGACAGGCCCAGCCGGTAGTCGTTGGCGGTGACGAGCAGGGGCCGGCCCGCGTACTGCCGGGCGTGATGCCCGGTCGCCTCGCTGAGCCAGCGCTCGACGCGGGCGTTCCACGACGACACGCCCCACGGGCCGTCGCGGTGCGCGCAGAGCAGGCGGTGCTCGTCGACCGCCGCGAGCGCCGCCCCGGGGTCGCCGCGGAGCGCGAGCGAGCGCAGCCGCTCGGCCCGGCCGAGGAGATGCCCGCGCAGGGCCTCCTCCGCGCCGGCGGGGTCGGCCACCTCGACGAAGTCGACGCTGTCGTCCTCGCTCTCGGGTCCCGCCGCCGTGCGCAGGAGGTGCATCACCTCGTCGGCATCGGCGTCGCGCACCGCGGCGGCCAGGCGTCCGATCCGGCTGCCGAAACGGCGCGAGGTGAGCAGCCGGGTCACCGGGCTCGCCGGGTGCTCCTCGTAGCCGGCGACGAGATCGGCCAGGACGGCACCCGCCTCGACGGAGGCCAGCTGGTCGGGGTCGCCGACGAGCACGAGACGCGCGCTCGGGCGCAGGGCGTCGAGCAGCCGGGCGGTCATCGTCAGCGACAGCATCGAGGCCTCGTCGACGACGACGACGTCGTGCGGCAGGGGGTTGGTGCGGTCGCGCAGGAATCGCGTGCTGCTGTCGCGGCGCCAGCCCAGGAGACGGTGCAGTGTCACCGCCTCGACCGTCCCGACGCGATCGCGGTCGGCCTCCTCGAACCCGGCGACGGACTCGAGGACGGACTCGCGCAGCCGGGCGGCAGCCTTGCCGGTCGGTGCCGCGAGGGCGATCGTCGGGCGACGGGTCACCCCTTCGCTCTGCTCGACGAGGAGCGCGAGCAGACCCGCGACGGTCGAGGTCTTGCCGGTCCCCGGACCGCCGACGAGGATGCTCGTGCGCCGCGCGGCGGCCGACCGGACCGCGTCGCGCTGCTCCTGCCAGGTCTCGCCGACGAAGACGCGGGTCAGCCCCGCCTCGAGCCGAGGCACGTCCACCTCGACAGGCGGCAGCTCGGCCCGACGGGCGAGGGCGTCGGCGACCTGCACCTCCTCGCGGTGGTAGCGGTCGAGGTAGACGAGGTCGTGGTCGACGTGGACGACGCCGGCCTCGGCGCACCGGCTCGAGGCGACCGCGTCGAGCCAGTCACGCGGGGTGGCCGGCAGCACGGCGCGCACGGCCGCGGACCGCTCGGGGTCCTCGACGTCGTCGGCCGGAGGTGCCGCGATGGCGTCGTGCAGGGCGGCGACGTCGAGACAGCTCGACCCCTCACGCACGGCACGCACGGTGAGCGCCAGCGCGAGCAGGACCGCGTCGTCATCACCGCCGACGAGCCCGGCGAGCCGGGTCGCGACGTGCACGTCGGGCGACTCGACCCATCCCGTCCGGTTGGCGTCGCCGAGCACACCGGTGGCGCGCGCCGCGAGCCGGCGGTCGTGCGGGCCGGTCGGGACGAAGGGGGTCGCGGCCGCCAGCGGGGCGTCGGCCGTGGGGTGCTCGGTGCTCATGGCGCCCTCCCGTCGAGCAGCTCTGAGACCGCCTCGACGAGCGCGACCGGCGGCAGCCACGAGAAGACCCCGGTGGGATGACCACCGACGAACGGTGTCGACGGCCCCGCCATGCCACGCACGTAGAGGTAGAGGACACCACCGAGGTGCGTCGTGGGGTCGTAGCCGGGCAGGCGCCAGCGCAGGAAGCGGTGGAGGACGACGGCGTAGAGCAGCGCCTGCAGCGGGTAGGAGCTGTGACCCATCGCCTCGTGCAGGGCCATCGCGCCGTAGTGGTCGGTGGTGAGCGGCTCGTCGACGGCGCCCAGCCAGTTCGTCTTGTAGTCGACGACGACGTAGCGACCCTCGTGGCGCAGCACGACGTCGACCGACCCGGTGAGGTACCCGCGCAGCGGCTGGTCGCCGACCGCGGGGTCGTCGAGGGTCTCGGCGAGACCACGCACGGGATCGCCCTCCGGCAGGTGGTGGCGCAGCAGGCGCGAGAGCTCGCCGAGGAGCACCCCGTCGCCGGCATGAGCGGCATCGCCCGACGCGAGCGGCAGCTCGAAGTCCATCTCGCACAAGCGGTCGCGCCCGACCGACCGCAGGGTCGCCCCGGGCAGGAGGGGTCCGAGGGGGGTCTCGCAGACGAGCTCGAGGGCCTCGGCGAGAGCGGGTCGCTCGAGCCCGGCGACGGGCCACCGCCCCGCCTGGTGCTCGACGTGCGCGAGCAGCTCGGCGCGCAGGTCGGGCGCCTGGGGGTCGGCCTCCTCGAGCACCGCGTGCACGAGGTTGCCGAAGGTCGCGCCGACCGGCAGGTCGGCCATCGGCGACGGCAGCACGGCGTGGGTCGAGGACCCGCCGACGGTGCCGTCACCCGGGCGGGCGAGCGGGCCGACCTCGTCCTCGCCCTCGCGCGGTCCGTGCTCGGGCTCGCTGCCGACGAGGTCGTCCGGGGCCGACGGGGTCGGCACGCCGACGGTGCCGGACTCCAGGGGCCGGGTGAGCCGGGTGTAGGAGGTGCGCATCCACCCGTCGTCGACGACGCGAGACCACGTGCGGGCCGTGAGCTCACGACGGACGGCCTCGGGGTCGGCGCGCTGCACGACCGCCTCGTCGACGACCTCGAGGGCGAAGGCGCCCTCGCGCTCCCACGCGCGCAGGCGGCCCGCGGCCTCGACGTCGGAGGGCACGGCGACCCGGGGCGGGAGCTGGCCCTGACCGGGCTCGCGCCCGAAGAGCATGCGGTGCAGCGCCGAGGGCGGGGTGTTCATCCCCGAGGGGAACCACCACGTGACGACCTGGCTCTGCGCCCGGGTGAGGGCGACGTAGAGCATGCGCAGCGCCTCGCCGTCCTCCTCGTCCTGGTGGCGGGTGACCCGCTCGCCGCGGTCGGGGTCCTCGGTGATGCCGATGTCGAGACAGCGCCGGCCCTCGTCGTCGTGGAAGCGCAGATGGGTGAGGCGGTTCGCGCGGGTGACGAAGCGGTCGGCGACGAAGGGGAGGAGGACGACGGGGTACTGCAGCCCCTTGCTCGCGTGGATCGTCGCCAGGGCGACCGCGTCGGCGTCGCTGTCGAGCCGGCGGGTGCGCTCCTCCTGCCGCACCGCCTGCATGCGCTCGCGCAGCCAGGTCGTGAGCGCGGCGAGACCGTCGCCCTCGACGACGGCGCGCTCGTGGAGGACCTCGCCGAGGTGCCGCAGGTCGGTGAGGCGGCGCTCGCCACCCTCGAGGCCCAGCGCACGGCTCTCCAGACCTCCGGTCGTCGCCGCGGCGAGCACGGCCGCGACCCCACGCCGGCCGAGGACCTCGGACCACGTGCGCAGCACCCGGGCGACCTCGTCGACGAGGTCGTCGCCGCCGGCGTCGAGATCGGCCGCCCGGTGCCCGACGAAGGTCGTCAGGGCCGCGGCGCGGACCCGGTCGGCGCGGTGCGACTGCGCCATCGCCTCGAGCAGGGTGAGCCAGTCGTCCGCGGCCGGGGTGGCGAAGATCGACTCGGAGGAGACGACGACCGAGGCGATGCCGATGTCGTGCAGGGCCCCCCGCACCTGCTCGAGCGAGTCGCGCTTGTGGGCGAGCACGGCGATGTCGCCGGCACGCAGCGGTCGCCCCTCGAAGGTCATGCCGGAGGCGAGCAGCCGCGCCACCTCGGCGGCGCAGTCGCGGGCCACGACCGGGCGCACCGAGCCGATGCTCACCTTGCCGTCGTCGCCGGCGACGAGGGCGGTGGGCACGGCGCGCAGCCGGACGGGGGAGAGGAGGGGGTCCTCGTCGGCGCCGGGCAGGGCGAGGCGGGACTCCCCCTTCGCCGGCTCGACGGGGTGGACGACGATCTCGGGTGACCCGAGGCGGGCGCCGCGCATCATCGTCGTCAGGGCGCCGACGAGGGCAGGGTCGGAGCGGTGGTTGCGCACGAGGGTGTGCCGGCGCGTGGCGGTGGCCGCCGCGGCGAGATAGGTGTGGACGTCGCCGCCGCGGAAGCCGTAGATCGCCTGCTTCGGGTCGCCGATGAGCACGAGCGCGCTGTGCCCGGCGAAGGCCCGCTCGAGGACCTGCCACTGCACCGGGTCGGTGTCCTGGAACTCGTCGACGAGCACGACCTGCCACCGGTCGCGCATGCGCTGCCGGGCCGGGCTCGTGTCGTCGGCGAGGGCGTCGGCGAGCTCGCTGAGCAGGTCGTCGAAGCTCAGCACGCCCAGTCGCCGCTTGCGTCGGGTCATCTCGTCGCGGACGAGATGGGCGAAGCGCAGCTTGCGGGCCGCGACGGTCGCACCGGGCAGCTCGTGCGGGCTGATCGCCGAGTGCGGGTGCTCGACGACGACCCGCGCGATGGCCCCGGCCTCCTCGCGGGAGAAGGCGGGCGGGCCATCGCTCGCCGCGAAACCGCGCAGGTAGAGGTCGTCGACCACCTCGTCGCGCAGGTCGGTGAGGTCCTCGACGAGCCGCGCCCGGGGGTCGGTGTCACCGGCCACGCCGAGGCCGCGCAGCACGAGCTGGCAGAACTGGTGGGTCGTCGCGATGGTCGCGCCGTCGAAGTGGGTGAGCGCCTCGCGCAGCCGGCGCTCGCGCAGGGCGACCTCGTCGGGAGCGCCCGAGCGCAGCAGCGCGACGACGGGGTCGCCGTCCGCGGTCTGCGGGTCGACCAGGCCGCGGTGGACGAGACGCAGGTGCTCGCGCACCCGCTCGCGCATCTCCTGGCTGGCCGCGCGGCCGAAGGTGATGACGAGCAGGGACTCGAGCGGCAGGCCCTCGGCGACGTAGCGGGCGACGAGCGCGCCGATGGTCCACGTCTTGCCGGTGCCCGCGCTCGCCTCGAGCAGGACGGTGTCGCCGGGCCCGGGGAGGTCACCCACGACGTCGAAGGCGCTGTCCTGAGGTGCGACGGAGGAGCCTCGAAGGGCGGTGTCCTGAGGTGCGACGGAGGCATCGTCCTGAGGTGCGACGGAGGAGCCTCGAAGGGCGTCGTCCTGAGGTGCGACGGTCGGCTCGCTCATCGCCCACCCCCGAGGTTGTCGAGCAGCGGGTCCCACAGCCGGCTCGCCAGCGCGGCGAGGTCGGTGCCGGGCCCGGCCGCGGGGACGAGGAGGTCGTCGATGCTCGAGCCGGCGCCGATCGCGAGGCGCCACCAGCGGTCGTCACGCTCGGCGCTGAAGCCGCGGTCACCGGGCTCCCACTCGCCCTTCGCCGCCTGCCGAGCCGCCCGTGCGCGCCGCGGGTCGTGGTGGACGGCCTGGGCGTAGACGTACCCGGTCTTCGGCGGCAGCGGCAGGGGCGCGGTGCGACCGAGGAGGTAGAGCTCGACGAGGTCGCCGAGACGGGCCAGCGCGAGCTGCGGCTCCAGCCGCCCGATCTCGCGGCTGTCGGTGCCGCGGGGGCGCGTGCCGAGCACGCTCGCCTGCCACCCGCCGTCGGGGTGGCCGGCGGTGAGGGCGAGCAGGTGCACCCACGCCCCGAGCAGCTGCTTCGCACCGACGCCGCTGTAGCCCGCGGCGACGAGCCGGTCGCCATGCACGGAGTCGACCGCACCCGTGACCCGGCGGCCACCGGGCAGCGAGATGTCGACGTGGACGGTACGGCCCGGCTGGGTGCCCCGCAGCTGCTCCACGCTCGTGACGAGCCCCTCGGCCCGCTCGCAGATCGCCCCGAGGGCGTGGCGCGCCAGACCGCTGGGGGGCAGCTCGCCACGCAGCAGCTCGGCGGTCCACACCTCCTCGGCGGTGCGCCCCGCGAGGCGCTCACGGACCCCGCGGTCGCCGATCGACCAACGCTCGAGGTTGTCGAGGTCGACGGGGATGCGGTCGCTCACCTCGTCGACCTCCCAGCTCGTGGCGACGCCGAGCCGGTCGTGGACGAAGGTGCGTGCGGGCGAGTGGACGAAGGAGACGAGCTGGGCCAGCGAGATCTCGCTCAGCGCCTCGGCCGGCAGGGGACCGTCCAGCAGGGGTGGCGGCTCGGGGCGCGGGCCGAGCATGGCCCGGGCGCCGCCGAGCGCGGCCTGGTCGAAGGAGAAGGAGCCGGTGGCGGTGAGCGCACCGGGCTCGAAGTTGCGCGGGTCGAAGGGCTGCAGCGGGTGGCGGACCTCGCCGACCGCGCTCGACGCCGCGACGGCAGCCCCCTCGGGGTCGTGCTCGGCGCCGGCATCTCGCTCGACCGGGGCCACGGTGTCGGCCGCCGCGTCGATGAGCTCGCCGAGCGGCACCGCGGGCGGGCGCCGCTCCCCGCTGCGCTCGTCGGCGCCCGTGTACGTGATGACGAGACGCTCCTGCGCGGCCATGACGGCATCGAGGAGCAGCTGGCGGTCCTCGCTGCGCGCGTCGCGCTCACCGGTCATCGGGGTGCGGGCGAGCACGTCGTCGCCGTCGACGGCCTGCGGCCGGGGGAAGGTGTCGTCGTCGAGCCCGACGAGGCAGATGACGCGGTGCGGGACGGAGCGCATCGGCACCATCGTGCACACGGTGATCCCGCCGGTGCGGAAGCTCGCGCGTCCCGGGCGGCCCGCGAGGGCGTCCGCGAGGAGGACGCGCACGTCGGCGATCCGCAGGGGCAGGTCCTCGGGGGCGTGGCGCGACGCCTCGGCGAGCACCCGCTCGAGCTCACCGACCTGCCAGGCGTCGGTCGTCGGCACGTCGGTGAGGTCGAGGACGGCCTCGCGCAGGGCGTCGGTCCACTGCGAGGCCGACCGGGCGACGCCGAGCGCCTCGGTCGCGGCACGGAGCCGGTCGACGACCTCGGCGAGGGTGCCGGCGAGCTCGATGCTGCCGCTGCCGACGTCGTCGTAGGGCAGGGTGTGCCCGCCGATCGACAGCGGCCCGTCGGCGGAGACGGCCACCCCGGCGAGCAGCCGGTCGAGCCCGAAGTCCCACGTGTTCTGCCGCTCCGCGGACAGGGCGAAGGGGGAGCGGCCCGCCGCGTCGAAGCCCCACCGCACCCCGGTGGCGCCGACCCACGAGGTGAGGGTCTCGAGGTCCTCGTCGTCGAGGCGGAAGCGGGCGCGCACGGGTGCGCTGGAGATGATGTCGAGGACCTCGCTGGCGCTGGCCCGGCCACCGACGAGGGCGACGAGCCGCTCGGCGACCTCGAGGAGGGGGTTGGTCGCCGCGAGCGAGCGGTCGGCGAGCGAGACGCGCATGCCGTGCGCGGGGTGCGCGTCCACCCCTTCGGCCTCGGTGCCGTGGTCGCCCAGCCCGAAGGCCGCCCCGACGAGAGGGGCGTAGACCTCGACGTCGGGGCACATGACGAGCACGTCGCGCGGCTCGAGGCTCGGGTCGTCCTCGAGCAGCCCGACGAGCACCTCGCGCAGCACCTCGACCTGGCGCGTCGGGCCGTGGCAGGCGTGGATGGACAGGCTGCGGTCGTCGGGGGCGGGGACACGGGCGGCCCGCTCCTGGGCGCTCGGCACGTGGTCGGCGGCGATGTCGGATTGCAACCAGGCGAGGACGGTGCCGGTCGGCGCGGGCCCGGCACCGCTGCCGTGGTCGACGTCGTCGACGCCGGGCCGCAGCACCCGGACGAGCTCGCGGCTGTCGCGGCCCAGCGAGGCGAGCAGCGGGTGGGCGGGGAGCAGCTCGGGGTCGTCCTGCGCGCGGGGCACGACGCCGGCCCCGGCGAGGGCGGCCGCCGTCGCCGACCAGGCGGTGGGGGAGGGCTGCGGGAGCCACACGTGCACCTCGCGGTGGGCGGCGAGCGCGCGGAGCAGCTCGACCTCGGTCAGCGCGAGGCGGGTGTGGCCGAAGAGCGAGAGCCGGTCGGGCAGGTCGAGCGAGCCGGGGTCGTCACGCAGCCGCTGGAGGGTCTGCGCGTGACGCACGTCCGGCGGCGGCTCGGTGACGACGTCGAGCAGCCGGCGGTAGAGCTCGGGCTGCCAGCGCAGGTCGTCGGACAGCGGCTGGCCGGCGCCGTCCTCGTCACGTCCTTCGCGCCACGCGGTGAGCACGGCCGGGCGCTGGACCCCGTAGCGGTGGAGGAGGCGGGCCAGGCGCAGGGCCAGGCCGTAGCGCCGACCGCGGCGCACGTCGTCCTCGTCCTGGCCGTGGCCGAGGTGACGGGCCAGCGCCGCCGCCCACGGCTCGTCGAGCGCGGCGTCGATGCTCGCGAGGAGCGGCCACACGAGGTGGGCGGGCAGCCAGGGGTCGTCGAGCTCGCGCCCGGTGAGCAGGGTGACGAGGGAGGCCGGCCGCACGAAGCGCACGCCCGCGCACACGCCGTCGGAGCCCGACTCGCCCGCGCCGAGGCGGTGCGAGAGCCGCTGCGCCAGCCACCGCTCGACGCCGTGCTCGGGCACGACGACGACCTCCTCGGCGAAGGGGTCGGGCAGCGGGTCCGCGAGGAGCGCGCCGAGGTCGTCGGCGAGCTCGGCGGTGCGGACCGCCCGGTGGAGGTGCAGGGTCACGAGAGCAACCTAGCCAGGAGGGCGGACACCGTGCGGGGGCGGTGTGGACGGCGGGTGGTCTCGAGGCTCGGGCGCTGCGCGCCCTCGCACCTCGACCAGCGAAGCGGCGCGGGTGCTACGCCCTTGCACCTCGACCAGCGACGGGTCTACGAGGACAGGGGCTTGGCCCCGCGCTCCTGGAGCATCTGGGTCATCGTCTCGGTCTCGAGGGTCTGGCTGTTGATGATCGACTGCGCGAGGCGGCGGACCTCGGGCTGGGAGGCGCCGTCGACGGCGGCCTGGGCCATCGGGACCCCGCCCTGGTGGTGACGGATCATCAGCTGGAGGTAGTAAACCTCCGCCTCCTTGCCGGACAGGCGGCCGAGCCGGTCGAGCTCGCTCTGCACGGCCATGCCGGGCATGAGCGCACCCTCCTGCGTCGCGGGCATCGTGTGGTCGTGGCTGTCGTCCATCCAGCCCATGACCGGCTGCGAGCTCGTCGGCGACAGCCCCCAGGCGGAGAGCCACCCGGCCATCTGGCCGGACTGGTGCGACTGGGTGCGGGCGATGTCGTAGGCCAGCGACCGCACGGACTCGTCGTCCGTGCGGTCACGGACGATGAAGGACATCTCCACGGCCTGGTCGTGGTGGGTCTGCATGTCACGGGCGAAGCCCGCGTCGATGCTCAGGTCCCCCGGGGCGTCACCGCTCGTCGAGCGGCCGACGAAGACCCCGGCCGCGACCCCGATCGCGAGAGCGACCAGGGCCGCGACGATGGCCCTCGGCGACATCAGGCGCCGACGCCGCCGGTGCAGGCGGCGCCGGGCTCCGGCGTCTGCGGGCCCTGGCGGTACTTCTTGATGAAGGGCTCGAGGCGCGGGTCGTCCGCGGAGTCGACCTTGAGCTGGGTGCCCCACGCGGAGATGGTGATCGGCGAGTCCATGCCCTCGAAGGGGGAGATGAGCCCGTAGGTCTTCGGGGTCATGTCGACGAGCTTGTCGACCTGGTCCTCCGCGAGGTCGGGCTGGTAGGTGATCCACACCGCGCCGTGCTCGAGGGAGTGCACGGCGTTCTCGTTCGGCACCGGCTTGTCGTAGACCCCGCAGTTGAGCCAGCGCTGGTTGTGCTCGCCGCCGACGGGCGGGGTCTCCTTGTAGTCGACCGTCCCCTCGACGTGGTTGCCGCCCGGGTAGTCGTAGGTCTCGACGCCCTCGATCTCGTCGGCCGCGGCGATCTTGCGCCCCTCGTCGTTGCTGATCGCCCAGAAGACCGCTCCGGCGATGAGCGCGACGGCCAGGCCTGCGGCGCCGTAGAGGATGCCGTTGCGCCGGCGTTCGGCGGCCTGCTGCTCCTTGCGGGCGGCCTCGAGACGCTCCTGGCGGGCGTTGGTCGTCGTCTTGTTCTTCTTGCTCATCGTTCCTCAGCGGCAGACGGGGCAGGACTGGCCCCATCATCGTGCACGGGCCACCTGAGAGCACCATGAGACCCGCCCTGGAGGACCGGGCGAAGGGGGGGGGACCCCCTTCGCTCAGTCCCTCGAGGTGCGTCCGAACATCCCCACCGCGATCCACGACAGGGCGACGACGACCCCGCCGACGGGGGCGACGACGTCCCGGGCGTCGGACAGCCCGACGGTGACCCCGTAGAGCATCGTGACGGCGAGGGCGACGAAGACGAGCACGCGGCGATCCATGTGTCCTACGGTGCCGCGGGGGCTCCCCCTTCGCCCATGACAGCGGGCCGGACCTGCCCATGACGGCTGTCACGGGGGCCCGTCGTCACCTGCGCGCCGTCTCCCGGTGATTGGATCGGTCCATGACGCAGAAGATGGGCCTACGCGAGTTCATCGACGACCTGCAGGCGAAGGGGTACACGGTCGGCGGCAGCAAGCAGGAGGACCCCGTGCTCCTCATGCCCGACGGCAAGGCCGTCGAGACGTGGAAGGAGGGCTACCCCTACGACGAGCTGATGCCGCGCGAGGAGTACGACGAGGAGAAGTACCGCCTCCAGGTCGAGCTGCTGAAGTTCCAGTACTGGGCGCAGGACGAGCGGCGCAAGTTCGTCGTGCTCTTCGAGGGCCGCGACGCGGCCGGCAAGGGCGGGACGATCAAGCGCTTCACCGAGCACCTCAACCCGCGCGGTGCCCGCGTCGTCGCGCTCAACAAGCCGACCGACCGCGAGGCCGGGCAGTGGTACTTCCAGCGCTACGTCCAGCACCTGCCGACCGACGGCGAGATCGTCCTCTTCGACCGGTCCTGGTACAACCGCGCCGGCGTCGAGCGGGTCATGGGCTTCTGCAGCGACGAGGAGTACGAGGTCTTCATGGACCAGGCCCCCAAGCTCGAGCGGCTGCTCAGCGAGTCCGGGGTCCACGTGACGAAGCTGTGGTTCTCCGTCACCCAGCAGGAGCAGCGCACCCGCTTCGCGATCCGCCAGCTCGACCCGGTGCGCCGGTGGAAGCTCTCGCCGATGGACCTCGAGTCCCTCGACAAGTGGGAGGCCTACACGTCGGCGAAGGAGGAGATGTTCGAGCGGACCGACACCAAGCACGCGCGGTGGACGACGGTGCGCTCCAACGACAAGAAGCGGGCCCGGGTCAACGCGCTGCGCTTCTTCCTCGACCAGTTCGACTACGAGGGCAAGGACACCGACGTCGTCCACCCCCCGGACAAGAAGATCGTCGGTCGCGGGAAGAAGACGGTCGGTGACTGAGGTTGGCACCCAGGTGACTGCCTCGAACCCGACCCGCCCCCTTCGCCTCTCCCTGCTCGACCTCGCCATGGTGCGATCCGGCCAGCCGATCAGCGAGGCGCTCGCCGACAGCGTCCACCTCGCGCAGGTGGCCGACGAGCTGGGGGTCTTCGAGCGGCTGTGGTTCGCCGAGCACCACAACATGCGCTCGATCAGCTCGTCCGCGACCGCGGTGCTCATCGCCCACGTCGCGGCCCGCACCGAGCGGATCCGCGTCGGCTCCGGCGGGATCATGCTCCCCAACCACGCCCCCCTCACCGTCGCCGAGGACTTCGGCACGCTCGCCGAGCTGCACGGCGACCGGATCGACCTCGGGCTGGGCCGAGCCCCCGGCACCGACCAGGTGACGATGCGCGCGATGCGCCGCTCGCCGGTCGCGTCCGACCAGTTCCCCCAGGACGTCCTCGAGCTGCAGGGCTACCTCTCCGAGCAGACCCGCATCGAGAGCATCCACGCCTACCCCGGCGAGGGCACGAAGGTCCCGCTCTACATCCTCGGCTCCTCGCTCTTCGGGGCCCAGCTCGCCGCGCAGCTCGGCCTGCCGTACGCCTTCGCCTCCCACTTCGCGCCGGACGCGCTGCAGGCGGCTGTCGCCGCCTACCGCGACGGCTTCCGCCCCTCCGAGCAGCTCGCCGAGCCCTACGTCATCGCCGCGCTCAACGTCGTCGCCGCCGACAGCACGCAGGAGGCCGACGAGCTGCGCGCCCAGGTGCTCTCCTCGCGGGTGCGCTCGCTCGCCGGTCGGATGCCGCAGCTCGCCGGGGTCGACATCGACGACGACATGGTCGCCGAGCTCATGGACACCCCCGTGGGCCATCAGGCGCTGCACATGGCGACGTACACGGTCCACGGCGACCGCGAGGCCGTCGCCGCCGGGCTCGCCGACTTCCAGCGGACCGCCGACGCCGACGAGCTCATCGTCGCCAACGTCGCGCCCGGGCGTGACGCCCGAGAGCGCACCCTGCGGGTCCTCGCGGACATCCGGGCGGCGGCGTGAGCGGCACGATCCTCCACCTCGCGCTGGCCTCCGAGTGGGAGAGCGCGACGGCGCGGGGCTCGTACGGCACCTCGACGCTCGGCGTGAGCATCGAGGAGGAGGGCTACCTCCACGCGTGCGAGGACCGCGCCCAGCTCGACGGGGTGGCGCAGCGGTACTACGCCGACGTCGACGCGCCCCTGGTCGTGCTGTCGATCTCCGAGGAGGCCGTCGCGGCTGCGGGCCTGACGGTGCGCCGCGAGCGCCCCGCCCCGGGCGCCGACCTCTTCCCGCATGTCTACGGCGGCCCGCTGCCGGTGAGCACGGTCGTCGACGTCTCCCCCTTCGAGCGCGGGGTCGCCGGGGCGTGAGCCGCGCCTACGTCGCGCTCGGAGACTCCTACGCCGCAGGCGTCGGGGCCGGTCGTCGCGAGCCGGGGCCGTACCGCACCGACGCCGGCTACCCGCTCGCCGTCGCCCGCGCGACCGGTCTCGACCTCGCCTACCAGGCAGTGCTCGGCGCGACCTGCGCCGACGTCCTGCGGGACCAGGTCGGCGCCGTCGGGGCGCAGACGCAGCTCGTCACGGTGACCGTGGGCGGGAACGACGCGGGCTTCGTGCCGGTGCTGCTCTCGGTCGCGCGGCCCGGATGGGCGGGCAGCTCCGACGGGGCGATCGACGACGCGCTCGGGGTGATCTCGGGGGTGCTCCCCGGCCGTCTGCGCGAGGTGCTCCGTGCGGTCCGGGGGCGCGCCCCCGACGCCCGCGTCGTCGTCACCGGCTACCCGCACCTCTTCAACGGCGTCTCCGACTGCTCCTGGATCACCTCGGTGTCCGTGCACGAGATGCGTCGCCTCGGCGACGCGGCCGACCGGCTCGCCGAGACGATCCTCGGCGTCGCCTCCGACGAGGGCTGCGAAGGGGTGGACGTCCGCGCCCCCTTCGACGGCCACCAGATCTGCGACCCGGACCCGTGGGTCCACGGGCTGTCGTGGCCGACGCAGGAGTCCTACCACCCGACGGCGGCGGGCCACGCCGCCTACGCGCGGGCCGTCTCGGCGCTCGCCGTGCCGGTCGAGGCCGAGGTCGTGGCCGGTGTCGCACCTCCGCAGGTGGAGCACGGGGCCTGCGTCGGCACGGCCCCGACCTTCGCCCTGCGCGACGTCCTGACCGGCCGTGCGATGCGGCGTCCCCCGCTCTAGCCCGAGAAGCCGGCACCCGCGCGGGTTACAACCCGCGCGGCTGCAAAGATCCCGGGCCTCTCTCCCGAGAAGCTGGCGCCGGCGCGGGTTGCACCCCGCGCGACTGCCAAGATCCCGGGCGGGTCGCCTAGCGGGCGACCTCGCGGAGGCGGGAGTCGAGGCGGCGGGTCCACCCCTTCGCGTCGAGGTGCTCGAGGAGCGGCACGGCGACCCGACGGGTCGTGCCGAGCGCCTGCCGGGCCTCGCTGAGGGTGAAGGGACCGCCTAGCCCGGCGAGCTCGCGCATCGCGCGGGCCGGCCCGTCGGGCAGGAGGACGACGTCGTCGGGCAGGCGGAGCAGCCGCCCGACCCGGGCGGCGGCGGCCAGCTCGCGCGCACCGAGACCGAGTGCGGAGAGGTCGTCGCGCTCCGGGGCGGCGAAGGGGGACTCCCTCAGCCTCCGCTCGACCTCCGCGACCCCCGCCTCGGCCGGGCCGAGCCCGGCGGGCCCCGCCCGGTGGACGCGGCCCTCCGTGACCTCCAGACCGGCAGCCGCGGCGACGGCGGCGACGAGGGTGTCGGCGTCGGCGGGCAGGCGCAGGCGGTGGGCGAGCTCGGCCACCGGCAGGCCGGCGCTCAGCGGGTCGCGGACGCGCAGCGCGTCGACGAACCGGGGAGCCTCGGCTCGCCACCCGGCCCAGGCGGCCGCGTCGACGACGTGGTCGCCGACGTGGACCTCGTCGGCGCCGGCGGTGCCCAGCCCGAGGCGACCCAGGTGGTCGGCGGGCTGCACGCGGCGCTCGGCGAGACGCAGCGCGCGGGGGTCCGTGGTCGAGAGCGCCTCGCCCCGGGCCATGGCCGCGCCGCGGCGACGCAGGGGGAGCGGGTCGACGTCACGCACCTGGGCGCCCCACGTCCGTCGGCTGCCCGGGTCGCGCAGGACGAGACGGTCGCCCACGCGCCACGGCAGCGCGGGCTCGACGCGCACGCGGGCGTGCTCAGTGCCGAGGGGGCGCACCACCCCTTCGTGATCGGCGGTGCCGACGTGCACCGTGAGCTGCTCGGGCAGGTCCGCGGACTCGACGGCCACGTCGACGGTGCGCGAGAGGACGAAGGCGTCGGGCGTGACGACGACCGCCCCGCGTCCCACCGCGTCGACGTCGACCCGGCGCAGGTTGACCGCCGCCCGGGTGATCCCGGTGAGGCTCTCGTGCCGGGTGTCCTCGCTGTGCAGCCCACGGACGGTGACGGCATGACGCCCCGTGCCCGGGTCGTGCACCTCGAGGTGGTCGCCGACCGAGAGCGTGCCGTGCCCGAGGGTGCCGGTGACGACGGTCCCCGCGCCGCCGATGGTGAAGGAGCGGTCGACCCACAGCCGCACGGGCGCCGCGGGGTCGGGCTCGGGGAGCGCGGTGACCAGGGTCGTCAGGGCGGCCCGCAGGTCCTCGACCCCGAGCCCCGTCGTCGCCGACACGACGACCGAGGGCACGTCCGGCCAGCCCAGCTCGGCGAGGCGGGCGAGCGCCTCGGTGCGCACCGGCTCGGGGTCGGCGAGGTCGCTGCGCGTCACGGCGAGCAGGACGTCGCGGATCCCGAGGGCGGCGACCGCCCCGACGTGCTCGCTCGTCTGCGCCTGCCAGCCCTGGTCGGCGGCGACGACGAGGAGCACCGCGGGGGCCGGCCCGAGCCCGGTGAGCATCGTGCCGATGAAACGTCGGTGCCCCGGCACGTCGACGATCGCGAGGTCGACGTCGTCGCCGAGGCGGGTCCAGGCGAAGCCGAGCTCGATGGTCAGACCGCGCTCGCGCTCCTCGGCGAGCCGGTCGGGGTCACGCCCGGTGAGGGCGCGCACGAGGGTGGATTTGCCGTGGTCGACGTGCCCGGCCGTCGCGAGGACGCGCCTCATCCGGCGAGCGCCTCACGAAGCGCGCGCAGCAGGTCCTCGTCCGCCTCGGACGGGACGCAGCGCAGGTCGACGAGGCCGCGGCCCCCGTCGACGCGGGCGACGACGGCGGGCACGTCGCCGCTCGGCCGGCGCAGCCCGGGCACGAGGTCCGCGGGGATCTCGACGGCGTGGCCGTCGAGCGGCACCCCGGGAGCGCCGCCACCGCCGACCCGCCCGTCGACCGGGACGACCTGCCGACCGAGGGCCTCGGCGAGACGCTCGGTGCGCACCCGCAGGTCGTCCGGGCTGGCGTGCAGGGCCTGCGCGGTCGGGGTGGGCGGGCCGGTGAGGGTCGCCTCGAGCGCGGCGAGGGTGAGCTTGTCGACCCGCACCGCGCGGGCCAGCGGGTGACGACGCAGCCGCTCGACGAGGTCGGCGCGGCCGAGGACGAGCCCGGCCTGCGGGCCGCCGAGGAGCTTGTCCCCGCTCGCGGTCACGAGATGGGCACCACGGCGAAGGGAGGTCGTCGCGTCCGGCTCGTCGGGCAGGGCCGCGTCGGGGGCGAGCAGGCCGGAGCCGATGTCCTCGACGACGGGCACGCCGAGGTCAGCGAGCTCGGCGACGCCGACCGAGCGGGTGAAGCCCTCGACGCGGAAGTTGCTCGGGTGCACCTTGAGGATGCAGCCCGTGTCAGGTCCGATCGCATCGACGTAGTCGCGCAGGTGGGTGCGGTTCGTCGTGCCGACCTCGCGCAGCCGGGCGCCAGTGCTCGCGACGAGGTCGGGCAGGCGGAAGCCGTCGCCGATCTCGACCATCTCGCCCCGGCTGACGACGACCTCGCGGCCGGCGGCGAGCGCGGTCGTGGCGAGGACGAGGGCGGCGGCCCCGTTGTTGACGACGAGCGCGTCACCGGCGTCGGGCACGGCCGAGCGCAGGGCGGCGAGGGCCTGGGCGCCGCGTCGCGAGCGCTGCCCGGTCCCGAGGTCCATCTCGACGTCGACGTACCCGGCGGCATCGACGACGGCCTCGACGGCGCGGGGCGACAGGGGGGCGCGGCCGAGGTTGGTGTGGATGACGACGCCGGTCGCGTTGAGCACGGGGGTCAGGCTGCTCGCCCGGCTCGGCAGCCCGGCGAGCGTCTCGTCGACGACGCGCTCGGGCTCGATCTCGCCGGAGCGGGCGCGCTGCTGGGCGGCGACGACCGCCGCCTTGACCCGCTCGCGGGAGTGCGTGCCCAGCGCGGTGACCACCCGTGGGTCGGCGAGGACGGCGTCGGTGCGCGGCACGCGCCGCCGGGGGTCCTGCGTCATGGTCTCGACCCTACGACGCGGCCCGAGGGCTCCCCCTTCGGGCGGGGTGGCTCACCGCCGCCGGAGGGAGACCCAGCCGTTGGGCTTGGTGCCCTCGCGCTCGTCGCTGTGCGGCACGGTCTCGACGACGGTGTAGCTGCGCCCGTCGAGCTCGACGGTGCCGTCGAGGTCGACCGAGACCCGGCCGTCGGGGGTCTGCAGCCCGGCCCCGTCGTCGGTGACGTTGTAGGCGACGACGCGGGTGCCGTCGACCTTCGTCGGGAGGTTCTGCTTGAGGACGATGGCGTCGGCCATGGGGCTCTCCTGCGGTGCGCTGGGGGTCGAGGTGCTTGTGCTGGTGGACGCGGGGTCCGGCCCGCTGCCGCAGGCGCTCGCCCCGACGAGGAGGGCGAGGCCGGTCGCGATCGCCGCCCACCTCATGGACGGCTCGTGCTGATGTGGCCGAAGTTGTCCTGGAACTCCTCGTAGGTGAGCACGATCGGGTCGTCTCCGGGGCTCCAGGGGTTGGTGAGCTCGAGGTCGCCGCTGTCGGTCACGCCGCTCACCCAGTAGAGGTGGTTCGTCGCGATCGTGTCGTCCTCGTACAGCGGGCGGCCGCCGACGTCGTCGTGCGAGGACAGGAGCACCTGCCCGCCGGTGTCGAGCACCTCGCGGATCTCGTCGGAGTCCGGCGGGGCGTTCCAGTCGAAGATCCCGCTGCTCGTGTTCTCGGTGTCGACGTCCTGGCCGGTGATCGCCTCGAGGGCGCGCTGGGCGGTGTCGTAGTCGAGGTCGCGCCAGTCGCCGCCCATGTGCTGGGCCATCGCCTTCTCGTAGAGCAGCGGCCACAGCTCGCGCTCCGAGGCGCTCGCGTTGTCGGCGAAGACCGGGTCGCCGTCGTCGGCGGGCACGACCGCGTCGACGCGGTAGACAACCGGCTCGCCGTCGACGTAGAGCGTGACGTCGTAGGTGCCGTCGCCGTTGTCGACGACGCCCTGCTCGAGGACCTCGGGGTGGGTCGCGGCGACCGCCTGGAGCGAGGCGATGAACCAGCAGTCGTTGAGGCTGCCCTGCTCGACGTCGGTCGGCGCCACCCCGTCGCGGAAGAGCGGGCCCTCGATCTCGGTGTCGACGGCGTCCTCGGCGTCGGGGTCGAAGTTCGGGTTGTCCTTCTCCTTCGTGCTCCCGCCGGCACCTGCGTCGTCGGCTCCGCCGGCGCCCCCGTCGCGGCCGCCCGGCCCGGCGGGTCCGCCCGGTCCGCC
The DNA here is from genome assembly GCF_020567375.1 of Janibacter melonis. Taxonomy (GTDB): domain Bacteria; phylum Actinomycetota; class Actinomycetes; order Actinomycetales; family Dermatophilaceae; genus Marihabitans; species Marihabitans melonis. The sequence goes on from NZ_JAJBZM010000002.1 coordinate 329,323, forward strand.
CGGTCCGCCCGGTCCGCGCCCACCGGGGGAGTCGGAGGCGGAGTCCTGCGCGTCGGCCTGGCGCTCGAGCTCGTCCGCGTACGCCCGCACCCGGTCGGCGGCGGCGTGGACGACCCGCTCGGCCGCCGACCACCGGTCGCCGAAAGACGCGAGATCCGGTCCCTGCCAGGCCTCGTCGAGCGTGGCCAGCCCGGCCCGCCCGGTGCGGCACACCTCGTCGAGCCGTTGCTCCGTCGCCCTCAGCTGCGCACCCACCTGGCGCACCCGGGCGACGTCCATCCCGTCGGTGAGCGTCATGACCGGCCTCCCTGCCCTCGTCCCTGCGCAGGCTAGTGGCGGCGTGGTGGGCGCGGCCAGGGCAGGACTCCCCTGCGATAGCGTGAGCGGCGGAGGCGTCTGGGCACCTGGTGGGCTCCCCGGTCTTCAACACCGGTGAGGCCGAGCATCTCGGTCTGGCGGGTTCGATTCCCGTCCGCCTCCGCCAGCCACCACCTGCGAAGGGGGCCCGCCGCCCCCTTCGCCGGAGGGCCCGACCTAGGGTGAGGGCATGGCGGAGCAGCTGCGACTGACCCAGTACGCCCACGGCGGAGGGTGCGCGTGCAAGATCCCGCCCGGTGAGCTCGAGCAGGTCGTCGCCGGCCTGCGCGGGGTGCGCACCGCCTCGACCGCCGAGGTGCTCGTCGGTCTCGACGACGGCGACGACGCGGCCGCCGTACGGGTCGCCGACGGTCTCGCCGCGATCTCCACCGCCGACTTCTTCACCCCCGTCGTCGACGACGCCTACGACTGGGGCCGGATCGCCGCGGCGAACGCGCTCTCCGACGTCTACGCCATGGGTGGCACGCCCGTCATGGCGATCAACCTCGTCGGCTGGCCGCGCGACGTCCTGCCGACCGACCTCCTGACCGAGGTGCTGCGCGGTGGTCTCGACGTCGCGACCCGGGCCGGCTGCCCGGTCATCGGCGGGCACAGCATCGACAACCCCGAGCCGATCTACGGCATGGCCGTCACCGGCACCGCCGACCCGGACCGCCTGCTGCGCAACGACGCCGCGCAGCCCGGGCTGCCGATCAGCCTCACCAAGCCCCTCGGCCTGGGCATCCTCAACAACCGGCACAAGGCGACCGGCGAGCTGAGCGCCGAGGCAGTCGAGGTGATGACGACCCTCAACCGCGAGGCGTCCGAGGCGGCGCTGGCGGCGGGGGTGCGCTCGGCGACCGATGTCACCGGCTTCGGTCTGCTGGGGCACCTCCACAAGCTGTGCCGCGCGAGCGGCGTCGCGGCCGAGATCGACGCGGCGGCGGTGCCGTACGTGAGCGGAGCGCGCGAGGCGCTCGCCGCCGGGCACGTCCCCGGCGGGTCACGGCGCAACCTCGACTGGGTGCGCCCCCACCTCAGCGCCGACGGGGTGAGCGAGGACGAGCTCGTCATGCTCGCCGACGCCCAGACCTCCGGCGGCCTGCTCGTCGTCGGCGAGATCCCCGGCGCCCCCGTCGTCGGCCGCACCGTCGCCGGCGGCGCGCTCGGCGAGGGGATCACCCTCCGGGTGCGCTGACCCCTTCGCGCTCGTCGGCTGGGGCTACGAAACCCTGCCAGCAGCCTTTCGACGTGGGGGGGGCCCCCCGCGCGGGGGGGGGGGCCGGCGCAGCCCGCCCCCCCCCCGGGGGGGGGTGGGGGGGCGGGGGGGGGGCCCGCCCCCCGGGGGGCGCCCGCGCCCCCCCCCCCCCCCCCCCCCCCCCCCCCCCCCCCCCGCCCCCCCCCCCGCGGGGGGGGCCCCCCCCACGTCAAGACCCAGCCAGCAGGGTTTTGTCGGACCGGGGCGAAGGGGGACCGAGCAACAGCTCGTGCAGGAGGGGTCAGGAGCGGGGGCGGGTGCCCGGGAGGTAGCCGACGTCGATGACGGCCTTGACGAAGGGGCGTGCCCGCCGCAGCGTCTCCTCGGCCTCCGGCACCCCGGCCCACAGGCCAGCGGCGGCGGTGTCGGTCTCGCGCTCGACCCGGTCGTAGAGCTCGGCGCCGGCAGCGGTCATCGCGCCGTCCGCGTCGAGCAGCCCGCGCGAGCGCAGCGACTGCGACGCGCTCTCCCAGTCCGAGTCCTCCCAGCCGCGCGTCGTGAGCAGCAGGGAGCGACCGAGCGTGCGCCGACGGATCGCCGGGTCGGGGTGGGGCGCCTCGTGCAGCACGAGGGCCTCGACGGGGGAGAGGTCTGCGAGGACGAGGGCCGCGATGTGCCCGTCGCCCCGGTGCTCGCGCACGACGGTGATCGCGTGCCAGAGCTGCAGGTGCGGCTCGTCCGGCCACGGGTGGGCGGCCCACGCGGCGGCGAGAGGCCGGCCCTCGAAGCGCGCGTCGACGACGCCCGCCCGCAGCGCGCCGACGACGGAGGCGATCTCGGGGTCGGACACGCGCTCGCCGAGGGCGTCGCGCAGCGAGGCGTCGACCGCGCGGGTCCGTCCGGCGTCGGTCTCGTCGAGACCGGTCGACAGCGCCTCGGACCAGCCGAAGGTGATGAGCGCGGGGTTGAAGTTGTAGAAGGTCGCCGCGACCGTCGCCGCCGAGGTCCGGCCCAGCGGTGCCGCCCGCCCCCCGACGTACATGCCGGCCCGCGACAGCCGCAGCGGCACCGACTCGGTCTTGAGGTGCGGGTTGAAGTACGCCAGGACGTGGTACGGCTCGAGCGTCTCGTAGGCAGTGCGGGCCAGCGTCGAAGTCACGTCTGGCACCTTACGGGTCACCCGGGCGGAGGGGGAGGCGGTGGTCTCGAGGCTCAGGCCCGGGGGGCCTTCGCACCTCGACCAGCGAGGAGTCGGGGGCCTTTGCGCTTCGACCACCATGCCCCCCTTCGCCACGTGACCAGCCCCGCCCCATGCCCAATGAGCGCGAATCGCCGCTGCGCGGGGTGCGTAGCGGCGATTCGCGCTCACTCGGGCGACGGGAGAGGGGGGTCAGGCGTCGGCGGTGCGGCCGGCGGGCTTCTTCGTGATGAGGGGGATGGCGGCACCGACGAGGGCGATGATGCCGACGACCGTGTAACCGACGGTGTACGCCTTGTCCTCGCCGACGAGCGCGGAGATGAGCAGCGGGCCGACGACGCCGCCGATGGACCAGCCGATGAGCATGAGGCCGTAGATCCCACCGGCGTTCTTCACGCCGAAGAAGCTGCCGGCGGTCGACGGCATCGTCCCGAAGGCGCCGCCGTAGCAGAGGTAGATGAGCGCGGCGAGGACGTAGAAGATGGCGACGTTGCCGGCGTGCGGGATCGCGATGAGCGCCAGGCCCTGGATCGCGAGGATCCCGACGAAGGCCGTCATCTTGCCGATCTTGTCCGACACGGCGGCCCAGGCGATGCGCCCGACGCCGTTGAAGAGCCCCATGACGCCGACGAGCGTCGCGGCGGCGCCGGCGCTGAAGCCGGCCACGTCGGTCGCGGTGCCCGCGGCGATCGAGATGAGCGAGATGCCCGCGGTGACCGAGATCGTGAGGATGAGGGTGAGGAGGTACCACTGCGGGGTCGACAGCGCCTCGGCCTGCGTGAAGTCGCGCGCCGCGGGGGCGGTGGTGTCCCCCTTCGCCGCGGTGCTCTGCGTCGCCCCGGCGACGGTGTAGCCCTCCGGCGGGTTGCGGAAGACGGAGGCGCCGATGACGCCCGCGACGAGGTAGGCCAGACCGAGCCAGAGGAAGACCTTCGTCGGGTAGCGCTGGTAGTCCTCGCTGCCGGCGATCATCCGCTGGGCGAGGGGGCTGGTGATGACCGCGCCGAAGCCGAAGCCGCCGACCGCGATGCCGGTGATGAGGCCCGTCTTGTCCGGGAACCACTTTTGCAGCATGGCGATCGGGACGATGTAGGCCAGGCCGAGACCGAAGCCGCCGAGCACGCCGTAGCCGAGCACGAGCAGCCACAGGTCGCTGCCGTCTCGCGCGAGGCTGGCCAGCATGATGCCGACCGAGTAGATCGCGACGCCGACGAGCGCCACGGTGCGCGGGCCCCGCTTGTCCTGGATTCGCCCGCCGAGGAAGGTCCCGACGAAGATCATGCCGATGGCGACCTCGAAGGGGATCGCGGCCTGCACCTTGGAGATGTCGAAGGCCGAGCCGTCCGCCTGGAGCGCCTTGGCGAAGGTGCTCCACGCGTAGACGGCGCCGATGGCGAGCTGGACGAGGACGCCTCCGACGAGGATGAGCCAGCGGTTGCCCCCTGCGCTCGTGGTGGTGGAGCGTGGCGTGGTGGCAGGGGTGCTCATGACGACTCCTTCTCAGGTGGCGGTGGCGCGCTCAGCGCGCCGTGGTGATGCTGTCGTGGACGACGCCGCGAGCGCGACGCTCCTCGAGGCGGGCCTTCTGCGTGGCGACCGTGTGGCGGGGGTCCTTCGCCGACTCGATCCCGGCCTCGACGACGGCGAAGCGGGTGAGCGCGGAGGCGGTGGCCAGGGCCAGCCCGCTCGCGACCGCGACGGTGCGCGAGCGGCGGGCGAGCAGCGAGCCGACGCCGCCGGCGATCGTGAGGACCTTCGCCGCGCGCATCATCGCGCCCGGTCGGCCGTGGTGGATCGTGTCGTCGATGTCGAGCTCGCGGAGCCGACGCTCGACGGCCTCGGTGGCGACGAGGTCGCCGACCGCGCCGAGCACCGCGAGGCGCTGGACCGGCCGGGTCTGGGAGGTCGGGGTGAGGACGAGCTGCAGGCCCGAGGAGGCCATCGCCGCGGAGGAGACGAAGACGAAGGGGAGGGTGCGCCGCGACTCGAGCCACACGGGCGTGGCGGTGTCGGAGAGCAGGACGGCGGTGTACGCCGCGAGCGGCGGCCCGAAGGCGAAGCTGCCGAGCGAGCCGATCGTCTCGAGCGGGCGCACGACGCCGCCGAGGACGGGCAGGCCGCGACCGCCGCTGCGCCCGCCGAGCATCCGGTCGACCTCGGCCGCGGTGCTCAGCGCCCCGAAGGCGGAGAAAGCCGAGAAGATCCACGTGCCGACCGACATCGGCGAGGTGAGCTTGACCGTGCGCAGCATGTTGATGAAGCGCTCGGGCCGGCCGAGGTCGGAGACGAGCAGCCCGCCGCTCACGGCGACGGCCGTCATCGAGGTGAGCCGCGCGTTGCGGCGCAGCGCCTCCAGCCCGACGGCGTGGGCCGCGGCGCCGATCATGCCCGAGCCGGCGGCGACGCCACCGGTGAAGAGGTAGGCGGGGATCTCGTGCTTCCACGGCACCGGCTTGATGACCGGCTGCCCGTAGTAGCTGCGGAACTCCGCGTCCGGCACGACCGCCTGCTCGCCGCGCCCGCGCTGCCGCCCGGAGAGCCAGTCGCTGCCGCGAGCCGCGAGACCGCGCGGGTCGCGGTGCTCGCCGGCCCGGCGGCGCTCGCGCCGGCCCTGGGTCTCCGGTGGGCGATAGCTGTCGAAGGCGCTCGTGCTCATCGGCGCGCCCCGACGAAGGACACGGCTGCGGCGCCGAGGAGCCCCAGCGCGGCCAGACCGGCCTTGCGGAACATCTCGGGCAGGTGCGCGGTCGGCACGACCGGGTCCGGCGGCAGGCCGTAGACCTCGGGCTCGTCGAGGAGCAGGAAGACCGAGCCGGTCCCGCCGACGCCGTCCTGGTCGTTGGCGCCGTACAGGCGTGCCTCGGTGAAGCCCTGGGAGTGCAGCTGGGTGACGCGCTCCTGGGCCGAGGCCACCATGTCGTCGTGGTCGCCGAACTTGATCGAGGTCGTCGGGCAGGTCTGCGCGCAGGCCGGGGTCTGGTCGTGACCGAGACGGTCGTAGCAGAGCGTGCACTTCTGGGCGACGCCGATGTTGGGCACGTGGTCGTGAGCGCCGCTGCCGCGCGGGTCCTCGACACCGCTCTCGTCACGGCGGCCGATGACCCCGAAGGGGCAGCCGCCGACGCAGTAGCCGCAGCCGTTGCAGACGTCGGGCTGGACGACGACGGTGCCGAACTCCGTGCGGAAGAGCGCTCCGGTCGGGCAGACGTCGAGGCAGCCGGCATGCGTGCAGTGCTTGCACACGTCGGAGGCCATGAGCCAGCGGAACTCCGGCAGCGGGCCGACCTTCGGCTGGCCGTCGACGGTGGTGCCGAAGGGGGACCCGCCGTTCGTCGACGGGGTGATGCCCTCCTGCGCCCCCTTCGCGGCGAGCATGTCCGACAGCGCCGGGCCGTGGTCCTCGACGGGCGCGGGCAGGCTGCCGTACCCGGCGGGGGTGCCGCCGCGGGCGGGCTGCGGGGCGGGGGCCCCGATGCTCGGCATGCCGAGGTCGACGAGCGCCTTGCCGGAGGCCCGGGCCGCCTCGATGCGCTCCTGGCCCTGCTCGACGAAGGCGACGTGGCGCCACGTGCTCGCGCCGAGGTCACCGGTGTTGTCGTAGGAGTTGCCGGACAGGCCCAGCCCGTCCATGGGCACGGCGTTCCACTCCTTGCACGCCACCTCGCAGGCCTTGCAGCCGATGCAGATGGAGGTGTCGGTGAAGAAGCCCTTGCGGGACGGCGGGTCCACCCAGCCGGCGTCCTGCGCGACGTCGGTGGCACCGGAGAGCTGCTCGGTCAACCAGGTCACGTGTCCTCCTGCTCGATGATCTCGACGACGTCCTCGGCGACCCGGGCGTTGCCGGTCTCGGTCGTGGCGCCGGCGAGCGACTGGTACTCCGCGACGAGCCGCAGCAGGTCGTCGCCCTGGGGGCGGCGACCGGGGCGGATGTCGCACGAGCCGACCTTGCTCTCCTGGATCTGGACGTTGGGGTCCAGGGCCAGGCCGAGCAGGTCGTTGGCGGCGTCGCCCTCGACGACGGCGTCACGGCCGACGCCCCAGTGGTAGGGCAGGCCGATCTGGTGCACGGTGCGCCCGCCGGCGAGCAGCGGTCGCATGCGGTCGGTGACGAGCACCCGGGCCTCGATGGCCGAGCGCGCGGAGATGATCGTCGCCCAGTCGCCGTTGGTCAGGCCCCGCTCCTGCGCCAACGCGGGGCTGACCTCGCAGAACATCTCCGGCTGGAGCTCGGAGAGGTAGGGCAGCCACCGGCTCATGCCGCCGGCCGTGTGATGCTCGGTGAGCCGGTAGGTCGTGAAGACGAAGGGGTAGACCCCGCTGCCCGGCTCGTCGCCCGAGGGCGCCCACAGGTTGTCCTTGCGCGGGAAGAGCACCCGCCCGGGGTTGCGCTGCTGGGGGTAGAGCGGGTTGACGACGGGTGACTCCTGCGCCTCGTAGTGCGTGGGGAGCGGGCCGTCGACCATCCCCTTCGGCGCGTAGAGCCAGCCCTTGCCGTCCGCCTGCATGATGAAGGGGTCGTCGCCGGCGATCGCCGCGGGACCACCGACGCCGGGGTCGGGCCGGAAGGACGGGTCGCGGTCGACGGGGAAGTCCGGGACGTCCTTGCCGACCCACCTGCCCTGCTCCGCGTCCCACCAGATGTACTTCTTGCGCTCGCTCCACGGACGACCCTCGGGGTCGGCGGAGGCGCGGTTGTAGAGGATGCGCCGGTTCATCGGCCAGGCCCAGCCCCAGTCCTTGGCGACCTCGTCCTGCTCCTGGCCCGGCACACGGTCCGCGGAGTGGTTGACGCCGCCGGCGTAGACGCCGGAGTAGATCCAGCAGCCGCCGGAGGTCGAGCCGTCGGCCTTCATCTCGTTGAAGGTCGACAGCGGCTGACCCGCCTTGTCGCCGGTGAGGTGCATGCCGTTGATCTCGCGCAGCACGGCCTCGCCGTCGATCTCGCCCTCCTCGTCCTTGGGGTAGTCCCAGGTGAGGTCGAGCAGCGGGCGGTCGCGCTCGTCGGTGGACCCAGCGAGACGCTCGCGGATGCGCACCCCGAGCTCGTAGAAGAACTCGAGCTCGCTCTGGCAGTCGCCCGGCGGCATGACCGCGCGGTGGCGCCACTGGAGCAGGCGCTGGGTCTGGGTGAAGGTGCCGGCCTTCTCGACGTGCGTGGCCGCGGGGAAGAAGAAGACCTCGGTGTCGATGTCCTCGGTGCGCAGCTCGCCGGTCGCGATCTCCGGCGCGTCCTTCCAGAAGGTCGCCGACTCGATCATCTGCAGGTCGCGCACGACGAGCCACTTCAGGTGCGACATCGCCAGGCGCTGCATCCGGCCGTGGGCGGACCCGACCGCGGGGTTCTGGCCGAGGAGGAAGTAGCCCTCGACCTTGTCCTCGAGCATGTCCATCGCCGTCTGGTACGTGCCGTGAGGACCGTTGATCTTCGGCAGGTAGTCGAAGGCGAAGTCGTTCTCCGGGGTGGCGGCGTCGCCCCACCACGACTTGAGCAGGCTCGCGGTGTAGGCGTCGGCGTTGGTCCAGAAGCCCTTCTGCAGCGGTGACGCGATCGAGGACAGGTACTCCTCGTAGCTGTCGTGCTGACCGGCCGCGGGCATCGGCAGGTATCCCGGCAGGAGGTTGAAGAGCGTCGGGATGTCGGTGCTGCCCTGGATGCTCGCGTGACCGCGCAGCGCCATGATGCCGCCGCCGGGGCGGCCGACGTTGCCCATGAGCAGCTGGAGGATCGCGGCGGTGCGGATGAACTGCGCGCCGAGGGAGTGCTGGGTCCAGCCCACCGCGTACGCGAAGCACGTCGTGCGCTCGCGCCCGGAGTTCTCCACGATCGCGTCGGCGATCTCGTGGAACTGCTCCGGGCGGATGCCGCACACCTCCTGGACCATCTCGGGCGTGTAGCGCTGGTAGTGCCGCTTGAGCACCTGGAAGACCGAGCGGGGGTGCTGCAGGGTCTCGTCGCGCTCGACCTTCGCGTGCTCGAGCGGGGCGCCGTGACCACCGGTCTCGTCGCCCGCGGCGCGGGCCGACTTGCTCGACCCGTGCTCGCTCGTGCCGTCGGGGCCCTCGACCTCGCCGTCGGCGCTCTCGCCCTCGGCGGGGTCCTCGCGCTCGGCGTAGGCCCACGTCGACATGTCGTAGTGGCCGGTCTTCGGGTCGTACCCGGAGAAGACGCCGTCGAGGTCCTCGGTGTCGCGGAAGTCGTCGCTCACGAGCGTCGCGGCGTTGGTGTACGCCACGACGTAGTCACGGAAGTAGAGGTCCTTGCTGAGGACGTGGTTGATGAGCGCGCCGAGCAGCACGACGTCGCTGCCCGCACGGATCGGGACGTGCGTGTCCGCGATCGCCGAGGTGCGGGTGAAGCGCGGGTCGACGTGGATGACCCGTGCGCCGCGGGCCTTGGCCTCGGAGACCCACTGGAAGCCCACGGGGTGGCACTCGGCCATGTTCGAGCCCTGGATGATGATGCAGTCGGCGTTGGCCATGTCCTGCAGGTACTGCGTGGCGCCACCGCGACCGAAGGAGGATCCCAGACTGGGAACCGTGGAGCTGTGTCAAACACGCGCCTGGTTCTCGATCTGGATCGCTCCCGCGGCCGTGAAGAGCTTCTTGATGAGGTAGTTCTCCTCGTTGTCGAGGGTCGCTCCTCCGAGCGCTGCGATGCCCATCGTGCGACGCAGCCGCCGGCCCTGCTCGTCGTGCTCCTGCCAGCCCGCGGCCCGCGAGGCCATGAAGCGGTCGGCGACCATGTCGATGGCGTCGTCACGGTCGATCGGGCTCCAGTCGCTCGCGCCCGGCGCGCGGTAGAGCACCTGCTTCTGCCGCGAGGGCGAGTTGACGAGCTGCTCGCTCGCCGCCCCCTTCGGGCACAGCCGGCCACGGCTGATCGGCGAGTCCTTGTCGCCCTCGATCTGGACGACCTTCTCGTCCTTGACGAAGACGCGCTGACCGCAGCCGACGGCGCAGTAGGGGCACACGCTCTGCACGACGCGGTCGGCCGTCGACGTGCGCGGCTCGATCTCGCGGGTGCGCTTGCTCTGCACCGACTTCCCTCGGCCCAGGTAGTCGCCGGTCCGTAGCTGTCGTACGACCGGCCAGTCGAGCGGGGTGATGGCCATGGGAGCCTCCGTCGGGCGTCGGTGCTGGTGCTCCACGTCACTCTCGCACACGGCGCTCGCACCGTCGCTGGCGGCAGGGCCCCCCTTCGGGTGTGTCGAAGGGGGGCGACCTCGGCGCCCGGACAAGGGGGGCGTCGGGCCCCCCACCTAGGCCGATGTCGGTGGCATGGTGGGACGGCCGCGTCCGCGGCGTGCCGGACCCCCCAGGAGAGGACGCCCCGTGACGGATCGGAGCACCACGATGACCGTGACCCTGACGGTCGACGGCCGCAGCCACGAGATCGAGGTCGAGCCGCGCACGACGCTGCTCGACACCCTGCGCGAGCGGCTCGGGGTGACGAGCGCGAAGAAGGGCTGCGACCACGGCCAGTGCGGCTCGTGCACGGTGCTCCTCGACGGCCGCCGGCACCTCACCTGCCTCACCCTCGCCGTGCAGCAGGACGACGCCGAGATCACGACCGCCGCCGGGCTCGCGGGCGTCGACGCGACGGCGCACGGCGACCCCTCGCTCACCGCGCTCGACGAGGCCGAGCTGCACCCGGTGCAGCAGGCCTTCGTCGACCGCGACGCCCTGCAGTGCGGCTACTGCACGCCCGGTCAGGTCTGCAGCGCCGTCGGGGTGCTCGACGAGATCGCGCAGGGCCATGCCAGCCACGTCACCGACGACCTCGAGGAGGGGCTGGACGGCGGGGCACCTCTGACGCGCGACGAGATCCGCGAGCGGATGAGCGGCAACCTGTGCCGCTGCGGGGCCTACCCGAACATCGTCGACGCGATCTGCCAGGCCGCGGGCGACCCGCCGCCGGACCGGGTGGCCGAGGCCGAGATCGTCTCCGGCGCGGGCGACGGGGGCGCGCGATGAACCCCTTCGCCTACGAGCGGGCCACCGACCCGGCCGACGCCGTCGCACGCCACGGCGGCGACCCCGACGTCGCGTACGTCGACGGCGGCAGCAACCTGCTCGACCACCTCAAGCTCGGGATCCGCACGCCGTCGCGTCTCGTCGACGTCGGGCACCTCGGGCTCGACGAGATCACGCCGACGCAGGACGGCGGGCTGCGCATCGGCACCAACGTGCGCAACAGCGACCTCGCCGCCCACCCCGCGATCCGCCGCGACCACCCCCTCGTCGCGCGGGCCCTGCTCGCCGGTGCCTCGGGCCAGCTGCGTCACCAGGCGAGCACCGGCGGCAACCTGCTCCAGCGCACGCGGTGCGTGTACTTCCAGGACCTCACGACGCCGTGCAACAAGCGCGAGCCGGGCACCGGGTGCTCGGCCGACCACGACGAGGCGCGCACGCGGGAGAACGCCCTCCTCGGCACGAGCGAGCACTGCGTCGCGGTGCACCCCGGCGACCTCGCGGTCGCGCTGCGCGCGCTCGACGCCGTCGTCGTCGTGCGCGGCTCGGGCGGCGAGCGCCGGGTCCCGATCGGCGAGCTGCACCGGCTGCCCGGCGACCGGCCGGATCTCGACACGACCCTCGAGCACGGCGAGCTCATCACCGCCGTCGAGCTCGCACCCCCGACGTCTGGCGCCGTCGCGACGTACGTCAAGGTGCGCGACCGGGCGTCGTACGCCTTCGCGCTCGTCTCCGTCGCCGCCGAGCTCGTCACCGACGGCGAGACGATCTCGCACCTGCGGCTCGCGTGGGGCGGCGTCGCCCACGCCCCGTGGCGCCCGACCGGCGTCGAGACCGCTCTCGTCGGCGGGCCCGTCGACACCGAGGCAGTCCTCGCCGCGTGCGAGGAGGAGCTGGGCCAGGCCCGCACCTGGCCGGGCAACGCCTTCAAGGTCCCCCTCCTCGCCCGCACCACCGCCCACGCGATCGAGCAGCTCGCGACCCGTCCGGCAGGAGCCGCAGCATGAGCACCGACGACTCCGGCGAGCGCCTCGCCCCGCTCACGCCCTCGGAGATGGGCAGCGACGTCGCCCGCGACGACGCCCGTCTCAAGGTCACCGGCACCGCGCCCTACGCCGTCGAGCACCCGGTCGAGGACCCCCTCTACGCGGTGCTCGTCGGGGCCCCCTTCGCCCTGGGGTCGGTGACCGTCGACGCCTCCGAGGCGCTCGCCGCGCCCGGCGTGCACTCGGTCGTCGACCACACCAACGCCCCCCGGCTCGAGGGCGTCGACGACCTCGAGATGGACCTGCTCCAGTCCGGGCGGGTCGACTACCACGGCCAGGTCGTCGCGATCGTGCTCGGGGAGTCGCTCGCCGCGGCCCGGCACGGGGCGCACCTCGTGCGCGTCGACGGGGCGCAGCGCGAGGCGGCGACCCGCTTCGAGATCGGGCAGGCCCGGCGCAAGCCGGACGAGGTCAACGCCGGCTTCCCCACCGACTCCGAGACCGGTGACGTCGACGCGGCAGTCGCGCAGGCCGCGACGACCGTGCAGCAGACCTACGTCACCCCGCTCGAGCACAACAACCCCATGGAGCCGCACGCGGCGACCGCCACGTGGCGCGAAGGGGGTGACGGTCCCGTCCTCGAGATGACCGTCTCGACCCAGTCGGCGCCGGGTGTCGTCTCGACCCTCGCCCCCCTCCTCGGGCTCGAGCCCGAGCAGGTGCGCGTGCGGGCGCCGCACGTCGGCGGCGGCTTCGGCAGCAAGGGGCTGCCCCACCCGCCGGACCTCGCGGCCGCCATGGCGGCGCGCACCGTGCCCGGTCGACCGGTGCGACTGGCCGTCACCCGGCAGCAGATGTTCGCGCTCACCGGGTACCGCTCGATCACCGCCTCGCAGGTGCGGCTCGCGGCCCAGGAGGACGGCACCCTCACGGGGATCGAGCACGCCTCCTTCACCCCGTCGAGCCGGGTGAAGGAGTACGCCGAGCAGACCTCGGTCTCGACGCGCTCGCTGTACGCGGCGCCCAACCGGCGCACGAGCCACCGGCTCCAGGACCTCGACGTCGCGATCCCGTCGTGGATGCGGGCGCCGGGCGTCTTCCCGGGGGTCTTCGCCCACGAGGTCGCGATGGACGAGCTGGCCGTCGACCTCGGCGTGGACCCCGTCGAGCTGCGCCGTCGCAACGACACGGACGTCGACCCGGACTCTGGCGACCCCTTCAGCGAGCGGCGCCTGCTCGAGTGCTTCGACCGCGGGGCCGAGCTCTTCGGGTGGAGCGGTCCGCAGGAGCCGCGCTCGCGGGTCGAGGGCGACTGGCTCCTCGGCAGCGGCGTCGCGACCGCGACCTACCCGGGTGAGTCCATGCCCGGCAACCAGGCCTGCGTCACCGTCCTCGACGACGGGCGCTACGAGGTCTCCATCGCCGCCACCGACATCGGGACCGGCGCGTGGACGGTCCTGCGGCTCGTCGCGGCAGACGCCCTCGGCGTGCCGCGCGACCAGGTCGAGATGCGCATCGGCGACAGCTCGCTGCCCCCCGCCTCGGTCGCCGGTGGGTCGGCGGGCACCTCGTCGTGGGGCACGGCGATCACGGGTGCTGCCCGCGCGCTGCACGACAAGTTCGGTGACGACCCCGCCCCGGGATCGTCGGTGACCACGCCCGCCCCGGACGACCCGGGCGAGGAGGGGTACGTCACCCAGTCGTACGGGGCGGTCTTCGCCGAGGTCGGCGTGCACCGGTGGACCGGCGAGGTGCGTGCCCGCCGGCTGCTCGGGGTCTACTCCGCCGGGCGTGTGCTCAACCCGCGCGGTGCCCGCTCCCAGCTCGTCGGCGGGATGGTCATGGGGCTCGGCGCGGCGCTGCACGAGGAGTCGGTGCGCGACCCCCGCTTCGGGCACGTCGTCACCCAGGACCTCGCGAGCTATCACGTGCCCGCGCACGCCGACGTGCTCGACGTCGAGGCGCACTGGTTGCAAGGCCGCGACGACGTGATGAACCCGATGGGCTCGCGCGGCATCGGCGAGATCGGCATCACGGGAGTGGCCCCTGCGGTCGTCAACGCGGCCTACGCGGCGACGGGGGTGCGGGTGCGCGAGCTGCCGCTCACCCCGGACCACTTCCTGTGACGGACGGCGCGGCCAGGGCCAGCGTCGTCGGGCTCGTCCTCGCCGCCGGCTCGGGTCGGCGGATGGGCGGGCCGAAGGCGCTCGCCCGCACGCCGTCCGGCGAGCTGCTGCTCGACCGGGCCGTGCGCACCGTGCGGGCGGGCGGGTGCGCCCAGGTCGTCGTCGCCCTCGGCGCCGGTGCCGACGAGGCACGCGCCCAGGCGCAGACGCTGGCCGAGCCCGGGACCACCGTCGTCGACGTGCCCGACCACGGCACCGGGATGGCGGCCTCGCTGCGCTCCGGCCTGGGCGCCGCCGAGGGGCTCGACCCGGACGCCGTGCTCATCACCCTCGTCGACCTGCCCGACGTGACACCCGACGTCGTCACCCGCGTCGTCGGCGAGGGCCCCCACGACGACGCGCTCCGACGGGCCACCTACGACGGCCGACCGGGTCACCCGGTCCTCCTCGGGAGGGTGCACGTCACCCCCTTCGTCGAGAGCCTCTCGGGCGACGAAGGGGGACGCCGCTACCTCGTCGGGGCGGGCTGCGAGGGCGTGCCGTGCGCGGATCTCGCGACCGGGCAGGACGTCGACACCCCCGAGGAGCTCGGCCGGGTGCCGTGAGTCACGACGAGCACGGACGTCGTCATCTCGGTGTCGGTGGGGGCTCGTAAGGTCGGCGGACAGCCCGACGACGGGGGCTCGAAGGACGGGGAGGTCGCGTGGATGGGGCGCAGCTGCAGGAGATCGCGCGTGCCCGGGCCGACGAGCTGCCGGGGAGCGAGCTGGGTCACCCCTTCGGCGCGGAGTGGGACGTGTGGAAGGTGCGCGGCAAGGTCTTCATGCTCCAGACCGCCGTCACGGGCGACCCGATCCTCACGGTCAAGGCGCACCCGGCCGACGCGCAGAGCCTGCGGGAGGCCCACGAGTGCATCACCGCCGGCTACCACATGAACAAGCGGCACTGGATCACCCTTCGCCCCGGCGACCTCGACGCCCAGCTCGTCGAGGACGTCGTCACCGAGTCCTACCTCCTCGTCGTCGAGGGGCTGCCGAGGCGGCTGCGGCCCGTCGACCCGGCCACCTTCGGCCCCACCCGCTGAGGACGCGTTCCGCCAGGCGGTGCGAGGTCGGCGAGGGGAGCGGCGCGCGCCCTACGGTGCTGGCACCCGCGCCGACACCGAGGTGAGCCATGTCCGTCCCCGCACCCCACCAGCCCGTCATCCGGGTCGCCCGCCGACGCGCGAAGCCCGGGTGCGCCGCTGCGTACGAGGCCCTCGTCGGCGGCATGCTCGGCGACGTCCGTCAGGTGCCGGGCTTCATCGGCGCCGAGGTCATCCCGCCGTCCACGGAGGGCGGGGAGCACCAGACCATCCTGCGCTTCGAGGACGAGGAGGGGCTGGCGGCCTGGGACGCGTCGCCGGTGCGCCACGAGTGGCACGCCCGCCTCGCTGCGGTCGCCGAGGGCGACCCGGACTACCAGGTGCTCACCGGGCTCGAGGCGTGGTTCGCCCGGCCCGAGGTGCCCGGCCACAAGCCGCCGCTGCGCTGGAAGATGGCGGTCGTCACGTGGTGCGGCATCTTCCCCACCGTCGCCCTGCTCCAGCTCGTCCTCAACCCCCTCATCGCCGCCCTCCCCTTCGTCCCGCGGGTCGCGATCTTCACGGTCTTCGTCGTCGCGATCGTCACCTACGTCGTCATGCCCCAGCTCGTGCGTCTCTTCCGCCCCTGGCTCGTGCGCCGCTGAGGCCGGTCACGGACGTAGCGTGACGGCATGGAGTACAGGTACCTCGGCAACAGCGGGCTGAAGATCAGCGAGATCACCTACGGCAACTGGTTGACCCACGGGTCCCAGGTCGAGAACGAGCAGGCGCACGCATGCGTGCGGACCGCGCTCGAGCAGGGGATCTCCACCTTCGACACCGCAGACGTCTACGCGAACACCAAGGCCGAGTCGGTCCTCGGCGAGGCCCTCAAGGGCGAGCGCCGCGAGAGCCTCGAGATCTTCACGAAGGTCTACTGGCCCACCGGCCCCGGCGGCAAGAACGACACCGGGCTGTCCCGCAAGCACATCATGGAGTCCATCAACGGCTCCCTGCAGCGGCTGCAGACCGACTACGTCGACCTCTACCAGGCCCACCGCTACGACACGGAGACCCCGCTCGAGGAGACGATGCAGGCCTTCGCCGACGTCGTGCGCCAGGGCAAGGCGCTCTACATCGGTGTCAGCGAGTGGACCGCCGACCAGATCCGCGAGGGCCACCGCCTGGCTCGCGAGCTCGGCATCCAGCTCATCTCGAGCCAGCCGCAGTACTCGATGCTGTGGCGGGTCATCGAGCCCGAGGTCGTCCCGACCTGCGAGGAGCTCGGCATCAGCCAGATCGTGTGGAGCCCGATGGCCCAGGGCGTGCTGTCCGGCAAGTACCAGCCGGGCGCGCAGCCGCCCGAGGGCAGCCGCGCCGCCCACGAGGAGGCCGGCGCGAGCATGCGCGACTTCCTCAAGGACGACATCCTCAGCGCCGTCCAGGGTCTGAAGCCCGTCGCCGACGAGGCCGGGCTGAGCATGGCCCAGCTCGCGATCGCGTGGGTCCTGCAGAACGACAACGTCGCCGCGGCTCTCGTCGGGGCCTCACGCCCGGAGCAGGTCGTCGACAACGTCAAGGCCGCCGGCGTGCGTCTCGACGACTCCGTCATGACGAAGATCGACGAGGCCCTCGGCTCGGTCGTGCAGCGCGACGCGGGCCAGACCGCCGCGCGCTCGCCGAAGTCGCGCGTCGCCTGAGCACCACGCGCACGAAGGGGGCGGGGCCGGGTCATCCGGCCCCGCCCCCTTCGCGTCTGCTCACACGAGCTCGCGCAGGCCCTCGAGCAGGCGGTCGACGTCGGAGTCGTCGGTGTACGGGGCGAGCCCGATGCGCACGCCCCCGGTCTCGCCCAGGCCGAGAGCCCGGCTGAGCTCGATCGCGTAGAAGTGGCCCGCCGGTGCGGCGACGCCGCGCTGCGCGAGGTGGGCGCGCACGTCCTGGGGGTCGCGCCCCTCGAAGGTCACGAGGAGCGTCGGCGTGCGGTCCGGCGCGCCGGAGCGAAGGGAGACACCCGGCAGCTCGCGCAGCGCCGGCTCGAGACGGGCCAGCAGCGCGCTCTCGTGCTCGTGGAGCGCAGCGAAGCTGCGCTGCAGCCGTGCGCGGCGCGGCTCCTCGGTGTCGTCGCCGGGGGCGAGATCGGCGAGGAAGTCGATCGCGGCGGTGACGCCCGCCATGAGCTCGTAGGGCAGGGTCCCGAGCTCGAAGCGCTCGGGGACCGCGTCGCTCGACGGGAGCAGCTTGTCCATGTGGAGGGTCTCCAGGAGCGCGGGGTCGGCGCTCACGGTGCCGCTGTGGGGGCCGAGGAACTTGTAGGGCGAGCAGGCCCAGAAGTCGGCGCCCACGCCGGTGCGGTCGGGCAGGCGGTGCGCGCTCGAGTGCACCCCGTCGACCCAGAGCAGCGCCCCGACGCCGTGGGCCAGCACCGAGACCTCGGCGACGGGCGGGATGGTCCCGACGAGGTTGGACGCGGCCGTCATGGCGACGAGCCGCGTGCGCTGCGTGACGACGGCCTCGAAGTGCTCGAGGCGCTGGTCGCCCGTCGCCGGGTCGAGCTCGGCCCAGCGCACGGTGGCGCCCGCCCGCTCGGCCGCCTGGACCCACGGGCGGATGTTCGAGTCGTGGTCGAGGCGGCTGACGACGACCTCGTCGCCGGGGCCCCACGTGCTCGCGAGCGCCCGCGAGAGGTCGTAGGTGATGGCGGTCGCGCTGCGCCCGAAGATCACGCCGCGCGGGTCGGTGCCCACGAGGTCGCCGATGGCGGCCCGGCAGCCCGCGACGACCCCTTCGGCCCGTCGCTCGGAGGAGGTCACCGCGCCCCGGTTCGAGATCGAGGAGACGAGCGTCGCGGCGATCGCGTCCGCGACGACGTCGGGCGTCTGGGTGCCGCCGGGCCCGTCGAAGTGGGCCAGGCCCTGCACGAGCGAGGGGAAGTGGGAGCGGATGCGCTGCACGTCGTAGGCGGTCGTCATGGGGCACATCGTGCCCCCTGCGCCGCGTAGCGTGAGCGGCATGCCCCGGGTCGTCGCCGTCCTCCGCCCCGACGGCCCCGAGGTCGTCGACCCGGCGCAGCCCGTCATCACCGTCGACGACCTCGGCCTGACCCGCGGCGACGGGTGCTTCGACTCCGGTCTCGTCACCGACGACGGCGACGGGCACGTCGTGCGCGGCCTCGACGACCACCTCGAGCGGCTGACGCGCTCGGCCGCAGCGCTCGAGATCACCCCTCCGCCGCGCGAGGCGTGGGTCTCGCTCGTCGACGCGGCCCTGGCCGCATGGGGCACCCCGGGCGACGCCTCCCTCAAGCTCGTCCTCACCCGCGGCCGCGAGTGGGACCCCGACGCGGGCCCGACGGCCTGGGCGGTCGTCTCGCCGCGGGCGTCGGGCCGGCCGCAGCGCGGCGAAGGGGGGAGCGACCCCGTCTCGGCGGTGACGCTCACCCGTGGTCACCCGAGCGACGCCTTCGAGGACGCCCCGTGGCTGCTCGGCGGGGCGAAGACCCTCTCCTACGTCGTCAACGTCGCCGCCCAGCGCGAGGCCGCACGGCGCGGGGCCGACGACGTCGTCTTCACCTCGACCGACGGGTACGCGCTCGACGCCCCGATGGCCGGGCTGCTCGTCGTGCGCGACGGACGCTGGCTCTCCACGCCCACCGGACCCACGGGCATCCTCGAGTCGCTGTCGGTGGCGACGATCCTGCGGGCCGCCGCCGAGGACGGGCAGGACAGCGCCTTCGAGCTCGTGCCGGTCGAGCACCTCTACGACGCCGACGGGGTGTGGCTCGTCGCCTCGAGCCGCGGCCCGACGCCGGTCGGCGAGCTCGACGGCCGCCCCCTCCGCGTCGACCCCGACCTCGTGGCCACGGCCGCCCGGTACGCCGGGTTCTGACCCGGTCGCGGTCCCTGGGCAGGCCCGGGTGCACCCTGGTCCCTCGACCCGCCCCGCGTCCTGGCGCGCAGAGCCCTCGACGTGGCTAGGCTCCCCGCCATGGAGACGCTGAGCATCCCTTCGCCCCACGACGGGCTGGCCCTGGCCACCTACGTGTGGGAGCCCGCCGGCGCGCCGAAGGCGGTCGTGCAGGTCGCGCACGGCATGGCCGAGCACGCCCAGCGCTACGACCGGCTCGCCCAGCGCCTCACCGCAGCCGGGTACGCCGTCGTCGCCCACGACCACCGCGGGCACGGGGCGACCGTCGACGACCCGAAGGACGCCGGCTACCTCGCCGACGCCGGCGGGTGGAGCGCCGCGATCGTCGACATGCGCGCCGTCGGGGCCGCCGCGCGGGAGCGCTTCGCCGGGGTCCCCTTCGTCCTCCTCGGCCACTCGATGGGCTCCTTCCTCTCCCGCGAGCTCGTCTCGCGCGGCAGCGCGGGCATCGACGCGCTCGTGCTCTCGGGGACCATGGGCGACCCCGGGGCGCTCGGCAAGGTCGGGGCGCGCGTCGCGGCGCTCGAGGCGCGGCTGCGGGGCCGACGCCACCCGTCGTCGCTGATGAACACGCTGACCTTCGGCTCCTTCAACAAGGAGTTCTCGCCCGCGCGGACCGACTTCGACTGGCTCTCGCGCGACACCGACGAGGTCGACGCCTACGTCGCCGACCCCCGCTGCGGCGCCGTCTTCACCTCCGGCTTCTTCGCGGACATGCTCGCCGGCGTGAGCGACCTGGCCAAGGACTCCAACGCCGAGCGGATCCGCAAGGACCTGCCGATCTACCTGCTGTCGGGCAGCCAGGACCCCGTCGGCGGGCAGGCCGCCGTCGAAGCCGTGCAGGCGCAGTACGAGCGGGTCGGGCTGACCGACGTCACCGCCCGGGTCTACCCCCAGGGGCGGCACGAGATGTTCAACGAGACCAACCGTGACGAGGTCGTCGACGACCTCGTCACCTGGCTCGACGAGACCGTCGCGCGCGTCGGCTGACCCGGCGTGAGCGCCGCTCGCACGCGGGTGCTCGGGCTGCTGCTGCTCCTGTCCGGCGCCTTCGTCGTCGCCGAGGTCGTCACCGCCTCGGCATGGACCGGGCCGGCGTACTCGTGGACCGGCACCGTCATCAGCGAGCTGGGCCGCACCGACTGCGGGGGCGGCGGTGCCCTCCCGACGTGCTCGCCGTGGCACGGGGTGATCAACGCGATGATGCTCGCCCAGGGTGTGCGGGTCGTCCTCGCCGTCGCCGTCGGCCTGTCGCTGCTGCGGGGAGCCGCGGGTCGTCTGGGGGTCGTGACCGCCGGTGCCGCGCTCGTCTACGGGGCGGGCATCGCCGGCGTCGGTCTCGCGCCCCTGTCCGACGCCGCCGTCGCCGGCTCGCCCGAGGCGCTGCGTCACGGGGTCGCCGCGCTCCTCGCGATCGGGGGCGGCGTGCTCGTCCTCGTGCTGCTCGCGGCGAGCCTGCGCCGCGACCACCCCAGGGCGGCCCTGCTGGCGGCGGTCCTCGCCGTGACGGGCACCGCGGGCGGGGTGGGCTTCGCCGTGCTGCCCGACCTGCAGGGGCTCACCGAGCGCGTCGCCGTCTACGCCCCCATCGCCTGGCAGGTCGTCGTGGGCTCGGTGCTGCTCGTCGTACCGGCCCGGACCGCCTCTCGTCGCGGGCCTGGCGCGGTCGCCGCGCCATGAGCACCCCCATGCCCCCGCTCGACCCGCGAGATGCCGGCGCGCCTCGCCGGCGCGGTCGACGGCGGCACACGGTGGCTGTCCTCGCCGGCTTCCTGCCCTCGGTGCCGCTGCTCCTGTGGCTCGCCCTCGTCGCCATCACCGAGGCCGTCGACCGGTCCTCGGCGCCGCAGCCCGGCGCCGTCGGTCAGGTGCTCGGGTGGACGCTCCTCGTCCTGCCGGTCACGCTCGTCCTCGGTCTGCCCCTCGTCGGCCTCGTCTACCTCGTCGCCGGGCTGCGGGACTCGCGGACCCGTCGTCGGGCGCCTGCGGTGGCACGATGACGGACATGGCCGACATCGAGATCCGCAAGGACGAGCAGCGCTCCCGCTACGAGGCCGTCGTCGACGGCCAGGTCGCCGGGTACGCCGAGTACCGCGACCGCGGTGAGGCGATCCAGCTGCCGCACACCGTCGTCGAGGACGCGTACGAGGGGCAGGGCGTCG
Organism: Janibacter melonis; assembly: GCF_020567375.1. Classification (GTDB taxonomy): domain Bacteria; phylum Actinomycetota; class Actinomycetes; order Actinomycetales; family Dermatophilaceae; genus Marihabitans; species Marihabitans melonis. The sequence continues at coordinate 350,311 of NZ_JAJBZM010000002.1, forward strand.
GCTCGGCGCTCGCACGCGGCGCGCTCGACGACGTGCGCGCGCAGGGCAAGCTCGTCGTCCCGACGTGCCCCTTCATCGCGTCGTACGTGGAGCGTCACGACGAGTACGCCGACCTCGTCGTCACCGGCTCCTGACCCCGCCCGGGGCGCCGACCAGGCGCGCCGGGGATGATGGGGAGGTGAGCTCATCCCCCTTCGCCGACCGCACCTTCGCCGCCGTCATCTTCGACAACGACGGGACCCTCGTGGACTCGAGCGGCTCCGTCGAGCGCTCGTGGGTGCGCTGGGCGCAGGAGCACGACGTCGACCCGCGCACGCTCGCCGGCCACCACGGCATGCCGGCGGCCGCGATCATCGACTCCGTCGCCCCGCACCTCGACGCGACGACCGCGCTCGCCCGCATCGACGAGCTCGAGCTCGCCGACGTCGAGGGGATCGTCGCACTGCCCGGCGTGCTCGTGGCGATCGCGGCCCTCGCCGAGCAGGGCGGGCGCTACGCCGTCGCGACCTCGGCCCACCGCGAGCTCGCCCAGGTGCGCCTGGCGACCGCGGGCATCGACGCCCCGGAGGCCTTCGTCACCGTCGACGACGTCGAGCGCGGCAAGCCCGCGCCCGACCCCTTCCTCCTCGCCGCGCAGCGTCTCGGCGTGGACCCGACCGACTGCCTCGTGTGCGAGGACGCCCCGAGCGGCATCGCCGCGGCCCGGGCCGCCGGGTGCGCGGTGCTCGCGGTCACCACGACCACCGAGCCCGGCGACCTCGGCGACGCCGACCTCGTCGTCGACTCGCTCGCCGACGTCTCCTTCGAGGTCGTCGACGGGCGAGTGCGCGTCACGCCCGTGGCAGGCTGAGGTCATGGTCGAGCGCACGCAGCAGGACCGAGAGCTCGACACCTTCTGGTCTCTGGCCAGTCGTCGGCTGCGTCTGCCGGGCGTCCCGACCTACACCGGGGTCAACCCGCTCGGGCTGCTCCGCCCGCCGTCGTGGGCCTTCGGCTCGACGCCCGAGCAGGCCGACCGGCTCCTCGCGCTCGTCCTCGACGGCACGAAGACCGCCACCGCGAGCGCCCACTCCGACTACCTCTCGGCCGGCGAGCCGCTGCCCGAGGCGGGTGACCTCGGTATCGTCCTCGACGGGGCGGGTCACCCCCGGGCCCTCGTGCAGACGACTCACGTGCGGGTCATCCCCTTCGAGGACGTCGACGAGGACCACGCGCACGCCGAGGGCGAGGGCGATCGCAGCCTGCGCTACTGGCGGCTCGCGCACGAGCACTACTTCGAGGCGCACGCGGCCGGCGGCTACCGGCCGGACATGCCCGTCGTCCTCGAGCGGCTGCGGGTCGTCTACCCCTGAGGGCTCAGGCGTCGGCGACGCGCGGTGCCATCGGGTCCTCGCCGCCGGCCTGCAGCTCGCGCTCGACGTAGGCCTCGATGTCGTTGACGTCGTCCTGGCTGCGCGCGACGACGGCGAGCAGGTCGTCCATGACGGCGACCTCCTCGACCTGCTCCTTGATGAACCACTGCATGAACTGCTCGGCGGCGAAGTCGTCCTCCTGGCGCGCCGTGCGGGTCAGCCCGTGGATCTGCGTCGTGACCTCGCGCTCCTGGGCGAGGGCCCGCTCGACGGGGGCGACGACACCCTCGAAGCCGTTCACCGGCGCGGACACGGCGGGGATCTGCACCGGCTGGTCGGTGTCGATGAGGTAGCGCATCATCATCATCGCGTGGTCGCGCTCCTCGCGCGCCTGGCGGTAGAAGAAGCCGGCCATCTGCGGCATCGTCAGCGCGTCGTAGTGCACGGCGATCGCGACGTACTGCTGGTGGGCCGCGAACTCCTCACCGATCTGGACGTTGAGCTGGGCGGCGAAGCGCGAGGTCGTCATACCGCGCAAGGCTAGGCAGACGGGGGGCTGCTGTCACGTGAGGACAGGCGAGCCTCAGGCGGCCTTCCTCAGCTTCGACTTCGCCTCGACGGTGACGAGCTTGCGCTTGTGGACGGCGTAACCCTCGGGCATCTTGCCCTCCTTGAGCAGACGGATCGGGCAGGAGTCGCAGCGCTTCTTGGACACGCAGCACTTCTGCTTGACCTTGATCTTGCCGATCCGGACCTTCTTGCTCACGAGAAGAACGGTAGCGCACAGGTAAGCCTTGCCTCACCATCTTCCGCAGGACGGAACGCGCCTGGTCAGACGAAGGGGTTGCCGTCCACCATCCCGGGCTCCGCGCCCGGCTCGGTGTAGTACTCGACGCCGAACATCGCCGTGTACGCCGGCGGCGGCATCTGCAGCATCCCCTGCACGTCCTCCTGGCTGCCGTGGCACTCCAGCGCGCGGCGCTTGCGGTCGAGGACGCCGGTGACGTCGACGCGGTGGTGGATCTGCTCCTGCGGCAGGCCGATCGGCTCGCCGTCCGCCATCGGCTCGTCGGCGTCCCACCCGGGGTCCATGCCCATCTCCTTCGCGGCGGCGATGCCGCGGCGGATCTCGTCGCGGTTCATCGTGCCCTCGAGCAGGCGGGGTCGGCGGGCAGCCAGCTCGGCGGCCCGGTGGGCGACGCGGTGGACCTGGACGTGGTCGGGGTGCCCGTAGCCGCCGTGCCAGTCGTAGCCGACGAGCACATCGGCGTCCTCCTCGTCGAGGATCGCGGCGAGGCGCCCGGCGGCCTCGTCGACGTCGGCGCCGTGGAAGGAGCCGTCGTGGGAGTTCTGCTCCCACCCGTGCATCCCGGAGTCGCGGTAGCCGAGCCACTCGACGCGCGCCGTCCCGGTGACCCGGGCGGAGGCCTCGGCCTCGGCACGGCGGTGGGCGGCCAGGCCGTCGACGCCGACCCCGTCGGGCACCGTGCCGAGCTCGCCGCCCGTCGCGTAGACGGCGACGACCCGCTGTCCGGCGTCGCTGGCGAGGATCATCGAGCCGGCCGTGCCGGAGGCCTCGTCGTCGGGATGGGCGTGGAGGAAGACGATGGTCACCCGCCCATGATGTCTCAGCGGGCAACCCCCTTCGGCCGGGTCGTCGAGGGCGGGTCGGGCGAAGGGGGGCTCAGCCGGCCACCGGGGTGGCCACGGGACGCGGTGGGGTGGCCTGCGCCGCCAGCTCGGCCCGCCGCTCGTAGGCCCACCCGGGTCCGCGCAGGAGGAAGCCGGCGCGGTCGGACCAGGTCGGCGCGGTGGCGACGTCGCGGGCGATGTCGCGCCACTCGTGGGTGGCGATGGTGCGCACGTCGTAGGTCTCGAGGTTGCGCGTCAGGCCGTAGCGCACCCGCTCGTCCTCGGGCTCGAAGGTGCCGAAGAGCTTGTCCCACACGATGAGGATCGAGCCGTGGTTGATGTCGAGGTACTGCCGCTGGCTGCCGTGGTGGGCGCGGTGGTGGCTGGGGGTGTTGAGCACGCGCTCGAGACGGCCGATGGAGCGGATCGCCTCGGTGTGGATCCAGAACTGGTAGATGAGGTTGATCGCGCGGGCGTCCTCGATGGCGCGCGGGCTCACCCCGAGCAGCGCGAGCAGGCCGTAGGGGACGGCCATGGTGATGCCCTCGGCGACGGGCTGGCGCAGGGCGGTCGAGAGGTTGTACCGCTCGCTCGAGTGGTGCACGACGTGGACCGCCCACAGCCAGCGCGACTCGTGCGAGAGGCGGTGGTTCCAGTAGTAGATGGCGTCCCAGCCGGCGATCGCGACGAGTGCTCCGACCTTGCCGTGCAGGGCGAAGGGGGACCACCGCGCCAGCCGGGTCGCGGAGGTCTGGGTGCTCCACAGCGTCGCGGCGGACAGGGCCGCGGTCGCGACGGCGGCGACCGCGGAGCCGGCGGTGAGCCGACCGAGGGCGTCGACCCGGGAGCGCACGAGCTCGGGCTCGACCTGCTGCGAGGGCAGGGTGCCCGCCTCGGGCAGATGACCGAGCTCGCGGCGGCGGCGCAGCACGTCGCCGACGGTCGTCACCACGGCGGCCGTCAGGCCCACGCCCGCGAGGACCGTGCCGAGCCGGCCGCTGCCGGGGGCGAGTCGTCGCAGTGCCGGGGCGGTGACGAGCGGGACGACGAGGCTGCCGACCCCCATCGCGAGGCTGGCGATCGTGTCCTGGAGCTCGTAGTCGCCCGCGCGCTCCTCGCCCTCGGGCGCCGGGTGACGCTTCTGCCACGCGTACTCGGCCCCCATCGCGGCGACGAAGCCGGGGATGGCGAGGACGGTGAGATCGGGACGTGCCACGGTGCACTCCTAGATGGGGGACGGCGGTCACCCTAGGCCGCCCCGCCCGGTCCCGTCAGTGATCAGCGCCTCGCCGGTGACGGTGGTCTCGAGGCTCGGGCGCTGCGCGCCCGTCGCACCTCGACCAGCGAGAGGCCCTTGCTGGTCGAGGTGCGAGCGACAGCGAGCCTCGAGACCACGTCGTCGACGGACGAAGGGGGTTGGGTCCCCCTTCGCCCGGCAGATCTGCGGGATTGGGCATCCGCAGGGGTGTGGTGCCTACGCTGGGCGGGTGCTGCGCAGCGTCTGCATCTTCACCGGGTCGAGCCCCGGCACCGACCCGACCCTCGTCGACGCCGCCCGTGAGGTCGGGGCCGAGCTGGCCCGCCGCGGGATCGGCGTCGTCTACGGCGGGGGTGGAGCCGGGCTCATGGGTGCCGTCGCCGACGGCACGATGGGCGAAGGGGGAGAGGTCGTCGGGGTCATCCCGGACTTCATGGTCCAGCGCGAGTGGGGCCGCGACGACATCACCGAGCTGCACGTCGTCACCTCGATGCACGAGCGCAAGGCGAAGATGGCCGACCTGTGCGACGCCTTCCTCGTCCTGCCCGGGGGCATCGGCACGCTCGAGGAGCTCTTCGAGGTGTGGACCTGGCGTCAGATCGGCCTGCACGGCAAGCCGATCGCCCTCCTCGACCTCCCCACCGCGTCCGGCACGGGCTTCTGGCAGCCGCTGCTCACCGCCCTGCAGGGCCTGGCCGACGCCGGCTTCGTCAGCGCGGAGAGCCTCGCGGACGTCGTCGTCGCCCCCGACCTCGACAGCGCGCTCGCCGGGCTGGCGCAGCGCCCCACCGACTCCCGGCTCCTGCGCCCGGGCACCTGAGGAGACCCGCCATGTTCGTCGCGTCCCAGCTCGACCGGCTGCTCGACCTCGGCCTGGCCGAGCTCGCCGGTGTCGACGAGGACCAGCTCGTCGAGTCCTTCGGCGGCGACCTGCTGTGCACGACGGGCCTGCTCGCCGTGCACCCGAGCCTCGTGCCCGCCGCCCGGCTGACCGCCCTGCTCGAGCGCGGCGGCAAGCCCGGCTTCGTCGTGCCCGACATGACCGACCTCGCGGCCTTCGGGCCGATCCCGCAGGTCGAGGTGCCCGACACCCCGCTCTACGTCGTCACCGGCGTCGAGCGCGGCGACGACCTGCGCGACGTCAGCCCCGACGAGGCGCTGCCGCGCATCCTCGAGCGCGGGCGCACCCCGCTCACCCTCACCGAGGGGATCAGCTGGCTGCTCCAGCAGCCCGCGGTCCTGGAGCCGAACCACTGCTTCATGACGATCGGCTCCCGCAAGCCCAAGGGCGCCGGCTACGACAAGCGTGTCCCTGCCATCTGGATCAGCGGAGGGGCACCGCGCGACGGCGGCCCGGAGCGCGACGGCGCGCCCAAGGTCGGCTGGTGCTGGGCCGGCAACCGGCACACGTGGCTCGGCCACGCCTCGGCCGCCGGACGTCAGGCGGGCGCCGCGCTCACCGCGTGACGGCGGCCGCGAGGCGGCGCAGCGACTCCTCGCGCACCTGCGTCGGCAGGGCCGGCATGGAGATGCCGAGGTCGCGCACGACGTGCTCCGGCACGTCGGTCCAGTCGAAGGTCTGCCGCACCCGCGTGCGGTGCTCGTCGATCGGGTCGAGCTCGTAGCGCCACTCCCACCCGATCGGCCGGCCGCCCTGCGGCCCGGGTCGCCAGGCGACGACCCGGTCGGGCACGAGCGCGACGACGTGGTTGTCCATGACGTAGTCCTCGGCGTCGCGCCCCGGCAGCCGGCGACGCATCTGCATCGAGAAGACCTGCCCGACCTGCGTGAGGCGCTCTCCGTCGAGGCGCTCGCGCACCATCCGGCTGCCGTCGACGGACGGGTGCTGCGCCGGGTCGGTGAGCAGCGCGTAGACCCGCTGCGCCGGGGCGTCGACGTCGAGGGTGATCGTCTCGGTCGTGGGCTCGCTCATGAGGTCGAGTCAACCAGTCGGGTGGCGGGCGAAGGGGTGGCCGCGCCCCCTTCGTCGTCGCTCGGCGCAGTGCCGCCGGACTCGCGCCGACGCGCCCGGCGGGCCCCGGTAGCGTGACGCCCATGGTTGACACCGCCGGTACCCGGACAGAGAGCGACAGCATGGGCCCCGTCGAGGTGGCCGCCGACAGGTACTGGGGCGCGCAGACCCAGCGCAGTCTCGGCAACTTCGACATCGGCCGCGACACCTTCGTCTGGGGGCGCACGATGATCCGCGCCCTCGGCATCCTCAAGAAGTCCGCGGCCCTGGCCAACGCCGAGCTCGACCAGCTGCCGCGCGACATCGCCGACCTCGTCGCCCAGGCCGCCCAGGAGGTCGTCGACGGCGAGCTCGACGACCACTTCCCGCTCGTCGTCTTCCAGACCGGCTCGGGCACGCAGTCGAACATGAACTCCAACGAGGTCATCGCCGGCCGCGCGAACGAGATCGCCACCGGCAGCCGCGGCGGCAAGGACCCGGTGCACCCCAACGACCACGTCAACCGCGGTCAGAGCAGCAACGACACCTTCCCCACGGCCATGCACGTCGCCGTCGTCCTCGAGCTCGCCGAGACGATGTACCCGGGCGTGCAGCAGCTGCGCGACACCCTCGCCGCGAAGGCCGAGCAGTACGCCGACGTCGTCATGGTCGGCCGCACCCACCTGCAGGACGCCACCCCCGTCACCCTCGGTCAGGTCATCGGCGGCTGGGTCGCCCAGATCGACTTCGCCGTCGAGGACGTGCGCCGCGCCGACGAGCGGGCTCGCGAGCTGGCCATCGGCGGCACCGCCGTCGGCACCGGCCTCAACGCGCACCCCGACTTCGGGCGGCTGTGCGCGCAGCACATCTCCACCGAGTCCGGTCACGAGTTCTCGCAGGCCGGCAACCTCTTCGCGAGCCTGTCGGCGCACGACGCACTCGTCGCCGTGAGCGCCGCGCAGCGCACCCTCGCCGGCGCCCTGATGAAGATCGCCAACGACGTGCGCTGGTACGCCTCCGGCCCGCGCAACGGCATCGGCGAGCTCGCGATCCCCGAGAACGAGCCGGGCAGCTCGATCATGCCAGGCAAGGTCAACCCGACCCAGGCCGAGGCGATGACGATGGTCGCCACCCGGGTCTTCGGCAACGACGCGACCGTCGGCTTCGCGGGCAGCCAGGGCAACTTCCAGCTCAACGTCTACAAGCCGGTCATGGCCCACGCCGTGCTCGAGTCGGCGCGTCTCATCGGCGACGCATGCGTCTCCTTCGACGCGAACTGCGCCGTCGGGCTGGAGCCGATCCACGAGCGGATCGAGGCAAACCTCGCGAGCAACCTCATGCTCGTCACCGCGCTCAACCGCCACATCGGCTACGACAAGGCCGCGGCGATCGCGAAGAAGGCGCACAAGGAGGGCACGACCCTGCGTGAGTCGGCCGTGGCCTCCGGTGTCGACGGCGCCGACTTCGACGCCTGGGTCGTCCCGATGGACATGACCCACCCCAGCGCCTGACCCCCTTCGCCTCACCCCCAGCGCCCGACCGCTCCGACTCGCGCTACGGCGCAGTACTGGTCGTGATCACGACCACTACTGCGCCGTAGCGCGCGACGGAGGCGGGGCGGGGCGATCCGACGGGGGCGGGCAGAGACGACGACGGGCTGCCGACCGCAGATGCGGTGGGCAGCCCGTCGTCGTGCGCCAGGGGCGAAGGGGGGTCAGATCCCCTCGTCGCTCACCTCGGCGCCCGGGGCCTGCGAGGTCTCGTAGCCGCCGAGCAGCTCGGCCATGCGCAGCGGGCCCTTCGCCTCGTCGGCGCGGCCGGCGCGCACGAGGGTGCGGCCGAGGAGCAGGTGCGCGTAGGCGTCCTGCGGGTCCTCGTCGAGCACCTGGCGCGCGGCCTCCTCGGCCCGACGCAGCTGGGCGGAGTGGTAGTAGGAGCGGGCGAGGAGGAGGCGGGGCTCGGAGAGCCCGTGCCCCACCGGGTCGCGGCCGTCGCCGCTCTCGGGCGCCTCGGCCCGGGCGGCGGCCACGTCGGTGAAGAGCTCCTCGAGCTCGCGCGCTGCGTCCAGGTACTGCCCGTCCTCGAAGTAGTGGCGGGCCCGGTCGTAGTGCTCGTATCCGTAGGTGACCATCACGCGGGCCTCAACAGCGCTCGGGCCGCGGGTGTTCCGGCGGGCCGGCCGCCGACGAGCCCGGGACTCATGCCGCCGCCATGCCCCAGCGCACGAGACGGGTCGCGCCGACCCCGGCACCGCGGGCCAGCGACCGGGCCAGCCCTCGCCGGGCGGGCAGGTCGAGCATCTCGCTCGCCCACGGCGGGAGCACGCCGAGCGCACCGCTGGCGATGAGCCCGTAGCCCGGCCGGGCGGGCACGGGCAGCGGGGGCTCGCGCAGCAGGAAGGAGGCGGCGTCGCGCGCCGCCTCGGTCGTGCGCAGCTCCGGGCGGTACTCCTCGAGCGCGGCCTCGAGCTCGGCGACGCTCGTCGGCAGGTCGGTCGCGCCGAGCCGGCTCGCGGGGAGCGCGGCCTGCTCGACGTAGCGGTCGCACTCGGTGACGTCGAGCGGGCTGGCCGCGTAGAGCTGGTGGGCGCGCAGGAAGCACCAGACCTCGGCGATGTGCACCCAGCGCAGGAGGTGGGGGTCGTCGGCGGAGTACGGCTGGCCGAGGTCGTCGACGCCGCGGACCCGGGAGTGCACGGCGCGCACGACGGCGATCGCCTCCTCGGCGTGCTCGATCGTGCCGTACGTCGTCGTCGCGAGGTAGTGGCTCGTGCGCTGCAGCCGGCCCCACGGGTCGCCGCGGAAGCCGCTGTGGCCGGCCACACCGGCCATGGCGGACGGGTGCAGGGACTGCAGCAGGAGCGCGGCGATGCCGCCCGGGAACATCGAGGCCTCGGCATGCACCCGCCACACCGGGTCGTCCTCGGTGAACCAGCGCGGGCCCTCGCTGCGCCAGATGCGGTCGGCGGCGCGCTGCGCGTCGGGGCCGGCGACGCGACTGCGCAGGGCGTGGGCGAGGCGGGTCTGCGCCGCTCCCGCCGCGCGCCCGATGACGGTGGAGGTCATGACCCGACAGTAGGTCGCGCCACCGACAGCCCGGCCCGCAAGCGCCTGCTCGATCGCCGACCGACCTAGGGTCGAGGGCATGGCGAGCGACCCCGGGAGCCGGCCCGTCCCCCTTCGCGTGACCCTCGAGGACGGCCGCCGTGCCCTCCACGAGGCCCTCGACACCCTCATCTGCGCCGGCGACCTGCCCGATCTCGACCTGCTCGAGCCGAGCCGCTGCCGCGGGTGGTCGCGCCTCGAGGTCCTCGTCCACGTGCGCACCGGTCTCGAGGAGATGCTCGGCGGGTGCGTCAGCCCCACCGGGGCCACGCCGGACCACGACGCCGCCTCGTACTGGCGCGAGGGGCCGGGCTCGCAGGACGGCGACGACGACACGGTCGCCGCGATCCTGTGGACCCGTCGTACCGCGAGCGCCTACCGACGACCCCGGGGCGCCTGGGAGCACCTCGTCGCCACCACCGGTGCGGTGCGCTCTGCGACCGCGCTCATGGGCGACCGCCCCGTGGACTTCCAGGGACAGGTGCTCGCGGCGGGCGACTTCCTCGCGACGTGGGCGGTCGAGCTCGCCGTCCACCACCTCGACCTCGACGTCGCGGGGCCGCCACCCCCGCCGGCAGCGCTGCGCCTTGCCCGGGCCACGGTCGAGGCCCTCCTCGGCACGCCGCTCGAGGAGGCGATCGCGGACGTCGACGCCGTCCTCCTCGGGTCCGGCCGCCGCCGTCCGACCTCGCAGGAGCGCCACCTCCTCGGCCCGCTCGCCGACGAGGTGCCCGTCCTGTGACCGCCCCCGGCAGCGCGAGGGCCGTGCAGGCCGAGGACGTCGGGGCCTGGCTGGTCAAGGCCAGCCCCGGTGGGAGCGACGTCGAGACGATGCGCGCGCAGGGCTTCGCCGAGGTGCGGCGGTGGTGCGTGCGCCGCTCGTACCGCACCGAGCTCGTCGTGCCCGGCGCCCCGGTGCTGCTGTGGGTGAGCGGCGGCAGCGCACGGGTGCCGTCAGGGGTGCACGCGGTCGGCGAGGTCACCGGCCCGGTGCAGCGCGACCTCCACCCCGGCCCGGTCGACGACCTGCCGATGCGGCTGCGCCCTCTCGACCCGCCCGTGCTGCGGCCGGCGCTGCTCGCCCACCCCGTCCTGAGCGGGCTCGAGGTGCTGCGCAGCCCGTGGGGGAGCAACCCCTCCTACCTCGACCGCGCTCAGCTCGCCGCGCTGCGCGAGGTCGTCGGCCCCGGTCAGCTGCCGGCGACGAGCGGCGGGTAGCCCTCGCGGTAGCTGGGGATCTCCGGCTGCCAGCCGGTCGCCCGCAGCCGGGCGTTGCTCAGCCGACGACCGACGGGGGTGAGGTCGTCCCCCTTCGGCCAGGGGACGCCGAGCTCGGCCGCGACGAGGGCGCGCAGCTCTCCGGACGTGCAGGGCTCGTCGTCGGTGACGACGTAGAGGCGGTCCGGGTCGTCGACGCGGGTCAGCAGGTGGGCGAGCGCCGAGGCGGCGTCGTCGCGGTGGACGCGATTGGTCCAGCGCCCGGGGTCGCGGTCGTCGCCGCGGCGCACCTCGTCGACGACCCGTGGGTGCGGGCGACCGTAGAGGCCGGAGAGCCGGGCGACGACGCCGTGGGGGAGGGCCTCGGCAAAGGCCCGCTCGGCCTCGAGGAGGACCCGGGCCGTGGGCCGGGAGGGGGCGGGCGGCGTCGACTCGTCGACCTCGCCCTCGACGTCGCCGAAGACACCGGTCGAGGAGACGAGGACGGCCCGCGACGGGGTCCGCTCGCGCACGACCGCCTCGATGCCGCGCAGCATGCCGTCGACGTACGTGCGCCGGTAGGCGTCCTCGTCCCGGCCGTCGGCCGTGAGGCAGACGAGCAGGAGGTCGGCGTCGAGATCGGGCAGGTCGACGTCGGGGTCGATGAGGTCCGCGGCGACGCCACGGATCGGCGGGGGGACCTGGGCGGCGTCACGACGCACGCCCGTGACGCTCACGCCCTCCTGCGCGAGGCGCAGCCCGACGCGGCTGCCGAGGTCGCCGCAGCCGAGGAGGGTCGCTGTCCGGGTGCTGATGGCTCAGATGGACGCGGTGGGGCTGTCCTCGGGACGTTGCCCGCCGTCGCCGGGACCCTGGTCGGTCTCGACCTCGACCCCTTCGGTGCGCTGCTGCGCCTCGTCCTCGCGCTGCTGGTTGTCGGGCTGCGGGTCGGGGGTCTGCTGCGTGTCGCTCATGACGGAAGTCAACCACTGCGGACGCGGTCGGCGGTGGCTGCGCGGGTGGGGCATGGGCGCCCCTCGCGAGCACCCCCGCGCCCGTGGCTAGGGTGCGACCCATGAGCACGACGAGCACCCCTCACCTGCTGCTGCGGGGGGTCCGGCCGGCGGGGTCGGACCACGAGCCGGTCGACCTGCGGCTGCGCGACGGCCGGGTCGCCGAGCGCGGTCCGGACCTGCCGGCGAAGGGGGCCGAGGTGCTCGACGCGAGCGGCGCCTGGGCGGTCCCCGGGCTGTGGGACCAGCACGTCCACATGGGCCAGTGGGCGGCGGTCGGGCGACGGGTCGACCTCGCGGACACCTCCGGGCCGGGCGAGGTGCTCGCCCGGGTGCGCGCGCACCTCGACGCGGGCGAGCCGGGCGACGACTCCCTCGTCGAGGGCTTCGGCTGGCGGCTCGGCGGGTGGTCCGACCTGCCCTCGACGGCTGCTCTCGACGAGGTCGCCGGGTCGCGACCGGTCGTGCTCATCAGCGGCGACTGCCACGGCGGCTGGCTCAGCTCGGCCGCGTACCGGGCGCTCGGCGTCGAGCCCCACCCCGGTCATGTCGACGAGGACGAGTGGTTCGCCCTGTGGGCCCGCCTGGGCGAGCTGCCGCAGAACCCGCGGGCCGTCCACGCCGCCTTCGACCGCGTGCTGCGCGAGGCCGCCGCCCGTGGGGTCGTCGGCATCACCGACCTCGAGCACGCGACCGGGCTGTGGCGCGAGTGGCCCCGACGGGTCGCCGCCGGGCTCGACCGCCTCCGGGTCCGTCCGGCGACCTACCCGACGACCCTCGACGACGCCCTCGCCGAAGGGGTGCGCACCGGCGACGTCCTCGACGACCTCGGCCTGGTGACGATGGGCCCGCTCAAGGTCATCAGCGACGGGTCGCTCAACACCCGTACCGCGTGGTGCTGCGAGCCCTTCGTCACCGACGACGTGCTGCCGGACCCACGGGGCAAGAGCAACGTCGGGCCCGAGGAGCTCGCCCAGATGCTGCGCCGGGCCGCGGCCGGAGGCCTGCAGGCGGCGGTGCACGCCATCGGCGACGCGGCGCTGGCCGACGCGCTCGACGCCTTCGAGGCGTCGGGGGCGCGGGGCAGCATCGAGCACGCCCAGCTCGTCCGGCTCGAGGACCTGCCGCGGATGGCGCGGCTCGGCATCGCCGCGAGCGTGCAGCCGGCCCACCTGCTCGACGACCGCGACGTCACCGACGCGCTGTGGCCCGACCGGGCGGACCGCTGCTTCGCCCTCGCCGCCATGCGCGACGCCGGCGTCGAGCTGCGGCTGGGCTCCGACGCCCCCGTCGCCCCGCTCGACCCGTGGGAGGCGATGGCCGCCGCGGTGCACCGCAGCGCCGACGACCGCGCGCCGTGGGTGCCGGACCAGGCGATCACCCCGCTCCAGGCGCTCGCCGCCTCGACCGACGGCCAGCACCTGCGGGTCGGCGACCGGGCCGACGTCGTGCTGCTCGCGTCCGACCCCTTCGCCACCGAGGTCGACCCCCGCGACGGCGAGGCGACCGCCGAGGCCGCCGCCCGCCTGCGCGAGGTGCGCGTCTCGCTCACCGTGCTCGGGGGCCGGGTGACGCACGAGGGGTGACGCCTCCGCCGGACCGGGATGCCGGCGCCGGACCGGGATGCCCAGACGTGACCGGGACATGTCCCGGTCACGCACGGACAACCCGGTCGCGGAGGGGTTCCCCGGTCTCGGGCAGGCGGTCACCTCGTGCCGGTGCGGACCTCGACCTCCGGCCGGTCGGCTCAGAAGATCGACTCGACCCACTCGGGGTGGTCGACGAAGGGGTTGCGGTTGCCCTGCCAGCCGTCGTGGATGCGGTCGTTGCGACGCTGCTCGAAGGCGCTCGGCGGGTCCAGCTCGTTCCACTCCTTGAGCACCGACAGCCGGCCCATGTACGGCGCGGAGCCGTTGCCGGTGCGGTCGTTGACCTCGAGGTCGGCGAAGCCGTCGGCACCCTCGTAGCGCACCGCCATGTAGAAGATCATCCGCGCGACGTCGCCCTTGTCGGCGTCGCGCGGCTCCCACGAGTCGCCGTCCGCGTAGTTGCCGGGCGCCTCCTGGTTCTGCGTGCCGCCCTCGTCGAAGTCGAGGTTGCCCCGCGCGGAGTTGACCGTGACGTCCGTCGGGCGCAGGTGGTGCAGGTCGGTCCCCGGACCCGCGGTCGTGCCGAAGTCGCCGTGGCTCTTGGCCCACACGTGCTCACGGTTCCAGTTGTCGACCCCGCCGCCGTTGTTGCTCTTCGGCGAGGAGGTGCCGGAGTACAGCAGGACGACGCTGCTCGTGTCCTGCGGGTCCTCGTCGACGTCCTTGATGCCGTCCCACACCTGCGAGTACGACAGGACCCGCTGGTCGCTGACGAGGTCGGTGAGCGCAGCGCGCAGCTGGGCGCCGGACAGCCCCTCGACGCCGTCGTAGTACGTGCCGGGGTCGGACGCGGCGACCTTGGTCGTGGCGGCCGGCGCGAGCGCCTGGGCGGGGAGGGCCGCGGGGGCGACGACGAGGGCGAGCGCGCCGGCGAGGGCGGCGACGCGACGGGTCGGGGTCATGGGGCACCTCTGGGCGAAGGGGGCGCCGGACCGGTCGGGCCGCCGCCCGGCCATCGTGCCCGGGACCAGGTCGAGGGAGGGTGGACGTCCGGTCAGGGTCGCGTCAGAGGTGCGTCCGGATCGGGTGGGGTCGGTCAGCGGCGGGTCTGCGAAGGGGGGTCAGCGCCTCGCTGCGTAGGCCTCGAGCCACGCCCCGAGCTCGCGCGCGCAGCCGTCGACCGCGGCCGACCAGTCGTGCGCGGTCTCGTCCGCGCCGTCGCTCACCATCTTCACCAGGCGCACCGGCACGCCCATCTCCTCGCAGGCCAGGGCGACGGCGTAGCCCTCCATGTCGACGAGGTGCGCCCGCTGCGCGATGCGGTCGCGCACCACCGGGTCGGTGACGAAGAGGTCGCCGCTCGCGAGCGTCGTCGGCAGGGTGGGGTCGAGCACGAGCCGCTCGCGCGGGTCGATGCCGAGCTGACGGATCTCGTCAGCCGACAGGTCGTGGTTGAGGACGGTGCCGATCTCGTGCAGCCCGGTGACGTCGGGGCGCAGCGCGCCCGCGGTGCCGATGTTGACGACCTCGACCTCACCGCGGCGCGGGTGATCGGCGAGCGTCCGGGTCACCTGGACGGCGGCGAGGGTCTTGCCGATGCCGGTGAGCACGACGGGCATCCCCGACGGGACGTAGGCCGCCTCGGCGGCGATGGCTGCGACGACGAGGATCTCCACGGGCTGCACGCTATCGCCGGCCCGTGACCGTTCGTCGCACGGACGTGGCACAGCCGTTGTCCTCCCAGTTGATAAGTGATTTAGTCACTAGGTGACCATTTCTCCTGCCTCGCTCTCGCAACGGATCGCCGACGGCATCGTCGATCTCATCCGCGCCGACGGTCTCGCCCCGGGCGACGCGATCGCGTCCTCTCGCGAGCTCGCCCGTCGCTTCGAGGTGACCACCCCGACGGTGCGCGAGGCACTCCGCCGGCTGGAGGCGACCGACGTCATCCGATTCCGGCACGGCTCCGGGACATACGTCGGCGACGGGATGCGACGCCGGCTCATGGCCAACCCGCACGTCGGCACGACCGACCTCGCCTCAGTGCTCGAGCTCGTCGAGGCTCGGCGCACCCTCGAGCCCCCGATCGCGGCAGCGGCCGCGCTGCACCGCACCGACAACCACCTCGCCGCGCTCGAGCGTGCGAGCGAGAACGCCCTGCGCCCGCAGCGGGCCGACGAGCGGCCCGACGAGCACTTCCACATCGCGCTCGCGGCAGCCACCGGCAACCCGCTGCTGCGCGAGACCGTCGAGGCGCTGCTCCAGGTGCGCCGGGTCGACCAGATCGCCATCCGTCACGGGTACGACGACCGCGAGCGGGACCACCGAGAGCACGTGGAGATCCTCGAGGCGTTGCGCGACGCAGACCCCGTCGCGGCCGCGGACCTCACCCGCTCGCACCTCGACTCCATCCACGCGGCGCTCGCCGCCCGCGCCGACGAGGCGACCTCGTGACCCGGCTCGCCGAGATGACGAGTGCCGAGGCGGCACAGGCCGCCCAGCGCGGGGCTGTCCTCGTGCTGCCGGTGGGGGCCGTCGAGCAGCACGGCCCCGCGCTGCCGCTCGGCACCGACACGATCCGCGCCGAGGCGGTCGTCGACCGGCTCGTCGACGCCCTCGACGAGCTCGTCGTCGTCGGCCCGACGGTGCCTGTCGGCGTCTCCCCGCACCACCTCGCGTTCCCCGGGACGATGACCCTGCGGCCGGCGACCTTCGCCGCGGTCCTCACGGACTACGTCGACAGCCTCGCCCGGCACGGGTGGCGGCGGGTCCTCGTCGTCACCGGTCACGGGGGCAACAACGCGACGTTGGGCGTCGTCGCCCAGGACGTGCTGCGCGACCACCCCGAGGTCGAGCTCGCGTGGGCCCCGGTGACGCCGCTGGCCCCCGACGCGCTCGGCGCCATGGACCGAGCCGAGGTCACCGGTCACTGCGGCGAGGCCGAGACCGCGCAGATGCTCCACCTCGCCCCCGATCTCGTCCGGTCCGACCGGCTCGCCGCCGGGACGACCGTGCCGGGCCAGCTCGACCCCTTCGCCCGGCTGAGCCGAGGTGCGGCCCACCCGGCGGTCGCGCTGCCCTACGACCGGCTCTCCGCCTCCGGGGTCCTCGGAGACCCGACGAGCGCCACCGCTGAGGACGGTCGAGCGGTGGTCGACGAGGTCGTGCGCCGGCTCGCCGACTTCGTGCGGGAGTGGTCGACGACCTGATCACCACGACCGGCGGCTGAGACCGCCCCGCCCCATACCCATGACGGACCGGCGCGCCACCTGCGTGCCCGGAGGACCCGACGCGCCCTGGCGCACCACCCCACCGGAAGGACAACGATGTCCAGCTCACGACCCCTGTGGCGCACCGCCGCCCTCACCGCAGCGCTCCTCGCCCTGCCTGCCGCGGCCGCGGCCACCACCGGCACGACCGCACCCTCCGTGGTCAGCGGCCCCAAGGCCTCGTGCACCCTCCCGA
Source organism: Janibacter melonis (assembly GCF_020567375.1). Lineage (GTDB taxonomy): Bacteria > Actinomycetota > Actinomycetes > Actinomycetales > Dermatophilaceae > Marihabitans > Marihabitans melonis. Next base: position 366,872 of record NZ_JAJBZM010000002.1, read on the forward strand.
CCCTCGAGGGTCAGTCGCCGGGGACGTCGGCCAAGCACGAGATCGAGAGCGGGGGTCGCACCCGCACCTACGTGCTGCGCCTGCCCGACGGCTACGACCGTCGTTCCGACTGGCCGCTCGTCGTCGCCTACCACGGGCGCGGCAGCACCGGCGCCGAGGTCGAGGGCTACTCGAAGCTCTCGACCCTGCCTGCGGTCGTCGCCTACCCCGACGGCGAGATCGGCACCGGCTCGGGGTACCGCAAGGCCTGGCAGGGGGCGCCGTACGCGCCGAAGGGTGTCGACGACGTCGCCTTCACCGAGGACCTCTTCGACGAGCTGCAGGGCCACATGTGCCTGGACCCGCAGCGCACCTACCTCACGGGCAAGTCCAATGGCGGTGGTCTCGCAGCGCTCGTCGCCTGCCGCCTGCCCGAGCGGGTCGCGGCGGTCGCGCCCGTCGCCGCCGCCTACTACCCGGGCACCCGTGAGGGGTGCGCGCCCGGTGCGTCCGTCCCGGTCATCGACCTGCACGGCACAGGAGACACGACGATCCCCTATGCCGGAGACGCCGACCGAGACCTGCCGGCCATCCCCACCCAGGTCGCGCAGTGGGCGGCGCGCAACGACTGCGACGAGCAGGCGCGCCCGCAGACGACGAGGCGCGAGATCATCCGCTACCGCTGGACGGGGTGTGACGCCGACGTCGAGCACCTCGCCGTCTCCGGCGGGGGACATGTGTGGCCCGGCTCGGACATCTACTCGGGTGGCGGCTACACCACCCAGGCCGTCGACGCCCACCGGGTGATCTGGGACTTCGTCAGCCGCCAGCACCTCGGTGAGCAGGAGGTCACGCGATGAGCACGAGCACCGTGCCGACCCCGCGCCCCACCCAGGAGCGCCTCCCGTGGATCATCCGGGCGATGGGCGTCGTCGAGCGTGTCGGCAACGCCCTGCCCCACCCCTTCTGGCTCTTCTGGATCCTCGCCGCCCTCCTCGGTGTCGCGAGCGCGATCCTCTCGGCCGCCGACGTCAGCGTCGTCTCGCCCAGCGACGGCGAGACCGTCACCGTGCAGAACCTCCTCAGCGGTGAGGGCCTGGCGATGGCGCTGTCGACGGCGATCGACAACTTCGCGCAGTTCCCGCCGATGGCGACGATCGTCGTCGTCATCATGGGCGTCGCCGTCGCCGAGCGCACCGGCTTCCTCGCCGCAGCGATGAAGGTGGGTGTGTCGCGCGTCCCGGCGAGCTGGGTGGTCTTCGCCGTCGCCTTCATGGGGACGGTGTCGCACGTCGCGTCCGCCGCGGCGTACATCATCCTCGTGCCGCTCGGCGGTCTGGCCTTCCGCGCGGTCGGGCGCAGCCCGATCCTCGGGATCGTCGTCGCCTACACCGCGATCGCCTCCGGCTACGACGCGAGCCCGGTCCCCACACCCAACGACGCGATCTTCGCCGGCATCACGACCGCCGCCGCACGCATCGTCGAGCCGGACGCCTACGTCTCGCCGGTGAGCAACTGGTTCTTCAACATCGCCTCCTCGCTGCTTCTCGCGACCGTCATCACCGTCGTCACCCGCTTCGTCCTGGCCAAGCGGCCCGACCTCGATCCCGACCCGGACGCCGACCTCGAGGACATCGGCTCGCTGCACCTCAGCGAGCTCGAGCGCTCGGCGCTGCGTCGGGCGAGCACCACCCTGCTCGCCCTGCTCGTCCTCGTCGTCGCCCTCCTCGTGCCCAGCGGGTCTCCGCTGCGGGGCGAAGGGGGAGATCTCGCCGACTCGCCCTTCCTCGAGGGCATCGCCATGGTCGTCGCGATCCTCTTCGGCATCACCGGCACCGTCTACGGTCGTCGTGCGGGCGTGCTCTCCTCGCTGGGCGAGGTGCCGGGGCTCATGGCCCAGGGGATCAAGCAGATGGCGCCCGTCCTCGTCCTCTTCTTCTCGATCGCGCAGTTCCTCGCGTACTTCGACTGGACCCACATCGGTGACGTCATCGCGGTCGAGGCCGCACAGCTCCTCGACCGCGGCGACGTGCCCGTCGTGGTGATCTTCGTCCTCGTCCTGCTGCTGCTGAGCGTCGTCAACGTGCTCGTGACGAGCGGCTCGGCGATGTGGTCCATCGCGGCCCCGGTCATCGTGCCCATGCTCATGCTCCTCTCGGTCCCGGCGGAGACGACCCAGGCGCTCTTCCGCATCGCCGACTCCGGCTCCACCGCGATCACCCCCATGAGCCCGTACTTCGTCATGGCTCTCGGCTTCCTCCAGCGCTACCGCAAGGACGCCGGCATCGGGACCCTCGCCTCGTACACGCTGCCGCTCGCCCTGGCGATGACGGCGACGTGGACCGTGCTCTTCTTCGCGTGGTGGGCGCTGGGCATCCCGCTGGGCCCGGGGGCGCCCGTGCGCTGAGGAGTCGCACGACCGTCCGCTGACTGCCGCGGCGCCTAGGGTGGCGCCGTGGCAGTCACGGTGCGCCTGGTCTACCCCCACCAGCTCTTCGACGCGCACCTCGAGGTGCCGGAGGGCACGCGCGTCGTCCTCGTCGAGGACGACCTGCTCTTCCGGCAGTACGCCTTCCACGCCCACAAGCTCGTGCTGCACCGGGCGAGCATGCGCCGCTTCGCCCGACGGCTGCGCGGGGCGGGCCTGGAGGTCGACGTCGTCGAGAGCCGCGCCGACGAGCCCACCGCTCCGCGGCTCTCGGCACTCGTCCGCGAGATCGGCCCCGACCGGGTCGAGGTCTTCGACGTCCACGACGACTGGCTCTCGCGCGACATCACCACGGCGCTGCACGACGGCGGCTACGACCTGCGCACCCAGGACGTGCTCGAGACCCCCGGCTTCCTCACGACCCGCGAGGAGCTGCGCGGCTGGTTCGCCGAGCACCCGGCCCGGATGCAGCACTTCTACACCTGGCAGCGCCGCCGCCTCGGCGTCCTCGTCGACGGCGACCAGCCCGTCGGCGGGCGGTGGTCCTTCGACACCGAGAACCGCAAGAAGCTGCCGAAGGGGTACGACCCGCCCCGCGTCGACCTCGCCACCGAGCACGGCGCGGACGTGCGGGCGGCGGTCGAGTGGGTGGCGCAGGAGTTCCCCGACGCCCCGGGCGACCCGGCGACCTTCGCCTGGCCGACGGATGCCGCCGAGGCGCGTGACCACCTCGCGGTCTTCCTCGACGAGCGCCTGGCCGACTTCGGTCCCTACGAGGACGCGATCTCGGCGGACCACCCCTTCGTCCACCACGCCCTCATCACGCCGATGCTCAACATCGGCCTCATCACCCCGCGCGAGGTCCTCGACGCGGTGCTCGCGCACGCCGACGAGCACGACGTGCCGATCGCCTCGCTCGAGGGCTTCGTGCGCCAGGTCATCGGGTGGCGCGAGTACATGCGGGCGACCTACCACCTCTACGGGCGGCGGATGCGCACGAGCAACCGGCTGCACCACGACGAGGACCTCGCCCCGGGCTGGTGGGACGCGAGCACCGGGCTGCTGCCCGTCGACCTCGTCGTGCAGCGGGTGCTCGACACCGGCTACTGCCACCACATCGAGCGCCTCATGGTGCTCGGCAACGCGATGTGCCTGCTGCGGGTGCGCCCCGACGCGGCCTACGAGTGGTTCATGGAGCTCTTCGTCGACGCCTACGACTGGGTGATGGTGCCCAACGTCTACGCGATGAGCCAGTTCGCCGCCGGCGAGGCGATGACGACCAAGCCCTACGTCTCCGGCAGCAACTACCTCAAGAAGATGTCGGACCTGCCGCCGGGGGAGTGGCGCGACGACTGGGACGCGCTGTACTGGACCTTCGTCGTCGACCACCGCGAGGTCTTTGAGGAGAACTTCCGCTCCCGGCGCATCCCGGCCCTGTGGGACGGCTTCGCCCAGGCCAAGCAGGACGACCTGCTCGAGCGGGGCCGCGCGCTGCTGGGGTGACCGGCCCCACCGCCGCGCCCTCCGGCGGGCCCCGGCGCCCTAGGGTCGGGCAGGTGCCCGGAGCAGCCTTCTTCGACCTCGACCGCACCCTGCTGCGCCGTGCCTCCGGGCCGGCCCTGTCCGAGGCGATGCGCGAGACGGGCGTGACGTCGGCGGCGCTGCCGCTCGAGCGGGCGATCTTCGGCTACTTCGACCTCTTCGGCGAGACCCTCGGCTCGATCGCGCTCGCCCGCCAGGGCGGGCTGCTCGTGCGCGGCCGGGCCGCCGACGCCTTCGACGAGGCCGCGGAGGTCGCCGCCGACCGGCTCGCCGAGCGGGTCGAGCCCTTCGCCCGGCTGCTCCTCGACGAGCACCGCCGGGCGGGCCGGCCCGTCGTCCTGGCGACGACGACGCCCGAGCACCTCATCCGCCCCTTCGCCCGCCGGCTCGGGCTCGACGACGTCATCGGCACCCGCTTCGAGGTGCGGGACGGGCGCTTCACCGGGGCGCTCGACGGCCCCTTCGTGTGGTCGCGGGGCAAGCTCGCCGCGGTCCGCGCCTGGGCCGACGAGCACGACGTCGACCTCGCCGACTCCTACGCCTACTCCGACTCGGTCTACGACCTGCCGCTCCTGCACGCCGTCGGCGAGCCCGGCGCGGTCAACCCCGACCCCCGGCTCCTCGGCGTCGCGATCGCCCGCCGCTGGCCGGTGCTGCACTTCGACACCTCGCCCGGTGTCGTCAAGGTCCCGGTCGTCGGGCTCGAGGTGCAGCAGGTCGCCATGGCGGTCGCGCGCCCCGAGCTCATCCCCTACGCCCGCTTCGAGGTCGAGGGGGTCGAGCACCTGCCCCAGACGGGCGGGACCATCCTCGTGGGCAACCACCGCAGCTACTTCGACTTCACGACGATGCTCGTCGCGATGCGTCAGGCCGGGCGCACGGGTCGCTTCCTGGGCAAGAAGGAGATCTTCGACGTGCCCGTGCTCGGCCAGGTGATGACCGCGCTCGGCGGCATCCGGGTCGACCGCCAGGGTGACGACGACGAGCGCGACGACCCGCTCGTGCCCGCCGCTCGGGCCATCGCCGGCGGCGAGCTCGTCGCGATCCTGCCCGAGGGGACGATCCCGCGCGGCCCCGACTTCTTCGACCCCGTCCTGCGCGGCAAGCCCGGCGCAGCCCGGCTCGCCGCGCTCACCCGCGCACCGGTCGTCCCCTTCGCCCTCAGCGGTACCGAGCAGGTGTGGCCGCGCTCGGCCCGGCTGCCCGACGTGCTCGCGCTGCGCCGCCCGCCGACGGTGCGGGTCCGCTTCGGCCCACCGGTGGAGCTCAAGCACCGCAGCGAGGCCCGCGACACCGACCGCATCATGGCCGCCATCGCCGACCTGCTCCCCGACGAGCTGCGCGAGCCGCGCCGACCGACCCTCGCCGAGCTCGCCCGCACCTACCCCGACGGCGTCGTGCCGGACGAGGACCGGGCCTTCGCGGTCGACGGCTAGCCGTCGATGCCGAGCCGGCTAGACGCAGACCGACCTCTCAGCCGGCCGGGTCCTGCTGCGCCATGGCATCGGCGGCCTCGTCGACGACGAGACGCATCGTCGCCTCGGCCCGCACCGCGTCACCGGACGCGATCGCCTCGGCGATCTCGCGGTGCCACCGGATGGCCTGCGGCTCGGGGACGGCGGGCATGAGGTCGTGCTCCGTGCGACCGGCGAGGGCCTGCTCGACGAGACCGGCCATCGAGGCGAGCGCACGGTTGCCGCTCGCCTGGAGCAGCGCGGTGTGGAAGTCGACGTCGTGGGCGAGGTAGGCCCCCAGGTCCCCGGCCGGACCGGTCGCCGCCATCCCCTCCACGGCCGCCCGCATGCGGGCGACGTGCTCGGCCTCGTCGCGCCGGGCCGCGAGTGCGGCCGCGACCGGCTCGACCCCGCGTCGCAGCTCGCTGATCTCCGCGAGCTGGCGGTGCCGGTCGGCCCCGGCGAGGCGCCAGCCGACGACGAGGGGTGACAGGGCGTCCCACTCCTGGGGCGGGCGCACGACGAGCCCGACCCGGCGACGTGCGGTGAGCACGCCGACCGACTCGAGGACCTTGACCGCCTCGCGGACCACCGTGCGGCTCACGCCGTAGCGCGCCTCGAGCTGCTCGGTCGACAGCGCGGTGCCCACGCCGAGGACGCCGCCGAGCAGGTCGGCGCCGAGGTCGCGCAGGAGCGCGACGTGCAGGTCGCGGCGCGGCGCGGGGGTGCTCACCCGGCGCATCCTAGGCCTCCCGCCGACGCGTCGGCTGGCAATAGTCATACTTTTGCGCCAAGATCCGTGACGTCGGACGACGTGGTTCGCGGCCTGCACGTGGTGGGCGCTGCGTGGTCCCGGGTGCACGCGCGCACCCCGACGAGAGGTCACGTCATGGTCTTCGAGGACGCCCCACCGGTCGCCGCGTACGGCGCGCCGGTCATGCTGCTCATCGCGCTCGCCGCGGTGGCGCTGCTGCTCCTGCTCATCATCAAGCTGCGCATCCACGCCTTCGTCGCGCTCGTCCTCGTCAGCCTGCTGACGGCCGTCGCGACCCGCATCCCCCTCGCCGACGTGCCGTCGACCCTCCTCGACGGCTTCGGCGGCACCCTGGCCAACGTCGCCCTGCTCGTCGGGCTCGGTGTGATGATCGGTCGTCTGCTCGAGGTCACCGGCGGCGCCCAGGTGCTCGCCGACACCCTCATCGGGCGCTTCGGCGAGAAGCGGGCCCCGCTCGCCCTCGGCGTCGCGTCCTTCCTCTTCGGCCTGCCGATCTTCTTCGACGCCGGTCTCGTCGTCATGCTGCCGATCATCTTCAGCGTCGCCCGGCGCTTCGGCGGCTCGGTGCTCACCTACGCCCTGCCCGCCGCCGGCGCCTTCGCCGTGACCCACGCCTTCGTCCCGCCGCACCCCGGACCGGTCGCCGCGGCCGGTCTCGTCGGTGCCGACGTCGGCCTCGTCATCGTCTTCGGCCTGCTCATCGGCATCCCGACGTGGTTCATCGCCTGCTACCTGTGGGGCCTGTGGGCCGGGCGCCGCTTCGAGCTGCCCGTCCCCGCCGCGATGACCGTCCAGGACGACCTCGAGGCCGAGGGCGGGGTCCGCGGCCCGCTGCCGTCCTTCGGCACCGTGCTGCTCATCCTCCTGCTGCCCTTCACCCTGATCTTCCTCAACACCGGCATCTCCACCCTCGTGTCCACCGGCGCGATCGCCGAGGGCCAGGCCTGGGCCGACGGGCTCGTCCTGCTCGGGCAGACCCCCGTCGCCCTGCTCATCACCACCCTCGTCGCGATGGTCGTCCTCGGCTGGCGCACCCGCAGCCGCGACGAGGTCGAGACCCTTCTCGGCGACGCCCTCGGCCCCGTGTGCGTCGTCATCCTCGTCACCGGCGCGGGCGGCATGTTCGGCGGCGTGCTCCGCGCCTCGGGCATCGGCACGGCCCTCGAGAGCAGCCTGTCCTCGCTCGGCCTGCCCGTCATCGTCGCGGCCTTCGTCGTCGCAGCTGCCCTGCGCGTCGCCCAGGGCAGCGCGACCGTCGCCCTCACGGTCGCCGGCGGCCTCATGGCGCCGACCGTCGAGGCGGCGAGCGGTCTGAGCAGCATCGACCTCGCGCTGATCGTCATCGCCATCGCCTGCGGCGCGACCGTCCTCTCGCACGTCAACGACTCGGGCTTCTGGCTCGTCAGCCGCTTCTTCGGCATGGACGAGAAGACGACCTTCAAGACGTGGACGGTCATGGAGACCCTCATCGGCGTCGTCGGCTTCGCCTTCGCCCTCACCCTCAGCCTGATCTTCTAGCCCGCACGACGGGCGAAGGGGTGGTCCCACCGGTCGGTGGGGCCACCCCTTCGTCGTCGTGTCTCAGCGCGAGCGGACGATGAGCGCCTGCCGGTCGACCGTGGCGACGACGTGGCGCGCCTCGCCGAGGACGTCGCCGTCGACCTGCACCGGGTGCGGCTCGTCGACCTCGACCTCGAAGCGCTCGCCCGACGTGCGGGCGAGGTGGGGCATGTCGCGCTCGGAGCGCGAGAGGACGCTCCCGGCCAGCGAGGCCCAGCCGACGATCGTCCGGGGGCTGACGACGACGCAGTCGAGCCGGCCGTCGTCGATCTGCGCCGAGGGCATGAGCTGGATGCCGCCGGTGAGCGTGCCGCAGTTGCCGAAGACGATGGTGCGCGCGGCGACGGGGGTCTGCTCCTGGCCGTCGACGCTCCACCGGATCTTGAAGCGGCGCACGAAGATCTTGCCCAGCCCGGTCGCGAAGTACGCGGGCCAGCCGACGCTCTTCTTCAGGCCCTCGCTCGTGCTGCCCATGATCTCGGCGTCGAAGCCCATGCCGGCCATGACGAGGAAGGGGTGGCGGCGCACGGGCTCGCCGCGCACCGGCCCCTCCGCCTGGCCCTCGTCGTCGGCGACGACCTCGGCCACGGGGTCGAGGTCGAGCCAGGCGACGTCGATCGCCCTGTTGCGACCGGTGCACGCGACCTCGAAGGCTGCCTCGAGGTCGCCGGCGGGGATGTCGAGGTTGCGGGCGAGGAGGTTGCCCGTGCCGCGGGGGAGCAGGCCCATCGGGGTGCGGGTGCCGGCGAGCGCCGCCGCGACCGCGCGGGTCGTGCCGTCGCCGCCGAGGGGGCAGACGAGGTCGACGCCCTGCTCGAGGGCGAGGCGGGCCTGGCCGGTCCCCGGGTCCTCGGCGGTCGTCTCGAGGACGACGGGGTCGTCCCAGCCCAGCCGGGCGCTGGCCTGGGCCAGGCTCGCGCGGGTCGCCGCGAGGTCGTCGACCTTCGTCGGGTTGACGACGACGGCGGCCCGCGGACGACGCGGGGGCTCGGCCTCGGGGTCGGCCTCGGGGCGGAAGGCGCTGCGCGGGGGACGACGGGCGCGGTGCCGGCCACGTCCCCGCGGGCCGGGGTCGGTGAGGACCATCCACACGACGAGCGCGCACAGCAGGAGGCAGAGCGCGACGGCGAGCGCGAGCAAGGTCCAGGATCCAGGCACGAGCCGGACGCTACCCCGTCGTTAGGCTGACCCGGTGATCGACATCAAGCAGCTGCGTGACCAGCCCGACCTCGTCCGCGCGAGCCAGCGCGCCCGGGGCGAGGACGACTCCGTCGTCGACGCGATCCTCGCCGCCGACGAGCGCCGCCGCTCCGCCATCGCCGGCTTCGAGTCGGTCCGCGCCGAGCAGAAGGCCTCGGGCAAGGGCCTCGGCCCGATCATGGGCAAGATCAAGGCCGCCAAGACGTCCGGCGAGGACACGAGCGCCCTGCAGGCCGAGGCCGACGAGCTCAAGGCGAAGGGGGCGGCGCTCGCCGCGGAGGTCAAGCGGCTCGACGCGGCCCAGGGCGAGGCCCAGGCCGAGCTCGACCGGCTGCTGCGCACCGTGGGCAACGTCATCGAGCCCGGCGTCCCGACCGGCGGCGAGGACGACTACGTCGTGCTCGACGAGGTCGGCACCGCGCGGGACTTCGCGGCCGAGGGCTTCGAGCCGCGCGACCACCTCGAGCTCGCCGAGGGCCTGGGCGCCCTGGACATGGAGCGCGGGGCGAAGGTCAGCGGCTCGCGCTTCTACTTCCTCACCGGCATCGGCGCGCAGCTCGAGCTCGCGCTGCTCAACATGGCGGTCGCCCAGGCGACGGCGGCCGGCTTCACCCTGATGATCACGCCGGCGCTCGTGTCGCGCGACGTCATGGCCGGGGCGGGCTTCATCGACAGCCACGAGGAGGAGGTGTACCACCTGCCGGCGGACGACCTCTTCCTCACCGGGACCTCCGAGGTGGCCCTCGCGGGCTACCACTCGGGCGAGATCATCGACCTCGCCGACGGCCCGCGCCGCTACGCCGGGTGGTCGACCTGCTTCCGCCGCGAGGCCGGCAGCTACGGCAAGGACACCCGCGGCATCATCCGCGTCCACCAGTTCAACAAGCTCGAGATGTTCGTCTACTGCGACCCGGCCGACGCCGCCGCCGAGCACGAGCGCCTCCTCGCCTGGGAGCGCGAGATGCTCGCGAAGGTCGAGCTGCCCTACCGCGTCATCGACACCGCAGCCGGGGACCTCGGCGGGCCGGCCGCCCGCAAGCTCGACTGCGAGGCGTGGGTGCCGACCCAGGGCCGCTACCGCGAGCTCACCTCGACGTCGAACTGCACGACCTACCAGGCACGCCGTCTGGGCACCCGCTTCAAGGACGGCGACGGGCGCACCCAGGTCGCGGCCACGCTCAACGGCACGCTCGCCACGACCCGTTGGCTCGTCGCGATCCTCGAGAACCACCAGCAGCCGGACGGGTCGGTGCGCGTGCCGGAGGCGCTGCGTCCCTTCCTCGGCAAGGACGTCCTCACCCCCCTTCGCTGATGGTCGGGCGCCAGCACGGCATCGCCGGGCGGCTCGTCGCCCTGGTGACGGCCACGCTGGCGCTCGCGCTCGTCCTCGCCGGTGTCATCGCCTACGTCGTCCAGCGCGCCGAGGTCCTCGAGCAGGCCGACGGCGAGCTGCTCCAGGAGGTCGAGGAGCTGCGCCAGCTCTCCGACCAGTCCGCGGCCGACCGGCCCTACCGCGACGTCGGGGTCCTCCTCGAGGACTTCCTGCGCTTCAGCGTGCCCGGCAGCGACGAGTCGATGATCGCCTTCGTCGGCGACTCGCGCGTGCCGGCCCTCGTCTCCGGCGGCGAGCGCCGCATCGACCTCACCGAGCCGGCCGTCATCGACGCGGTGCTCACCCAGCGCCGGCCGGACGAGACCGTGCTGACCACCGTCGAGACGCCGACCCAGGACCTGCGCATCGCGATCACCCCGGTGCAGGGCGACGACGGCCAGGGCACGCTCGTCGTCGGCATCGACCGCGGTGCCCGCCTCGACCGGGTCGACTCCCTCCTCAGCGCCTACGGGGTCGGCGCCCTGCTCACCCTGCTGCTCGCCGGGGCCGTCCTCCTCGTCGCCGTGCGTCGCCTGCTCTCCCCGCTCGGCGACCTCGTCGAGGCGGCCGAGCAGATCGACGACCGTGAGCTCTCGCGCCGGGTCGTCGTGCCCGCGCAGCGCACCGAGGTGGCCTCGCTCGCGACCTCGCTCAACACGATGCTCGAGCGGCTCGAGTCCTCCTTCGTCGCCCAGCGCCGCTTCCTCGACGACACCGCGCACGAGCTGCGCACCCCGCTGACGATCATGCGGGGCAACCTCGAGGTGCTCGACGCCGAGGACGTCGAGGACGTCGAGGCGACCCGCCACATCGAGCTCGTCGAGATCGACCGCATGCGCCGCATCGTCGACGACCTGCTCCTCCTCGCCCGGCTCGACCGGCCCGACTTCGTGCGCCCGGCCCCCATCGACGCTCGCGACCTCCACGCCGACCTCCTCGCGCTCGTCCCCGCGCTCGGCGACCACGAGTGGGTCGACGACGGGTGCGTCGAGGGCGTCGTCCACGTCGACCGCGACCGGGTCGTCCAGGCCGTGCAGCAGCTGTGCGCCAACGCCGTGAAGTTCTCCGAGCCCGGCTCGCAGATCCGGCTGCGCACCGCCTGGCGCGGGGCGGGCGAGGACCGCGCGCTCGTGCTCTCCGTCGCCGACGACGGGGTCGGCATCGCCCCAGAGGAGCAGGAGGCGGTCTTCGAGCGCTTCGGCCGCGCCGAGGGCCAGCGCGCCGTCGAGGGCAGCGGCCTCGGGCTGCCCATCGTGCGGGCCATCGCCCACGCCCACGGCGGCGAGATCGAGCTCGACTCGCGACCGGGGGAGGGGAGCACCTTCTCCCTCGTCGTCCCGGCGCCCGAGCCCGAGCCGTCACCGCGGGCTCGGTAGCCTGGCCGCACCCGGGCACCCGCCCGACCCGGACCGTCCCCGGCCCGCAGGAGGGCACACCCATGGCGCGCATCCTCATCGTCGAGGACGAGGAGCACCTCTCCCGCTTCATCGACAAGGGCCTGCGCAAGGCAGGCTTCGAGACCGTCGTCGCCGCGGACGGCATGACCGCGCTCGAGCACGCGACCGGCGGCGGCGTCGACCTCGTCGTCCTCGACGTCGGGCTGCCGCGCATGGACGGCTTCACGGTGCTCAAGCTCATCCGCGGCATGGACGTCGAGGTGCCGGTCATCATGTGCACCGCACGTGACTCCGCCGACGACAAGGTCGCCGGTCTCGAGGGCGGCGCCGACGACTACCTCGCCAAGCCGTACACCTTCGCCGAGCTGCTCGCCCGGATCCGGCTGCGGCTGCGTGACCGCGCCCCCGGCACCCCCGAGGTCACGGTGCTCGAGCGGGACGAGGTCTCGCTCGACGTCGTCGCCCGTGAGGTGCGCCTCGACGGTGCCCCGGTGACCCTGTCGGCGCGCGAGTTCTCGTTGCTGCGCACCTTCCTCGAGCACCCGGGCCAGGTGCTCTCGCGCGAGCAGCTCATCGAGCGCGTCTGGGACGGCGCCGAGACGAGCAGCAACGTCGTCGACGTCTACATCGGCTACCTGCGGCACAAGATAGGCGCCGAGCGCATCGTCACCGTCCGCGGGCTGGGCTACCGCCTCGCCTGAGCCGCCCGGCTCCCCCCTTCGCCCTCGCCCCCCTTCGCCGAGGTATGGCAATCGGTCGGCCAGACCCCCCTCTGGCCTGCAGATCTCCATACCTCGCGAAGGGGGGGCGACGGGGGAAGGCGAAGGGGGCGCCGCGCGGATGAGAGGGCTCTCACCATCGGCTCACGGGCGGCTCATCGCGACGCAGTTGCATGTCCGCATGCGCATCGCCACCTCGCCCGCACCGACCTCAGCGCCCCTGCGCGTCGCGCTGTACTCCCACGACTCGGTGGGGCTGGGCCACCAGCGCCGCAACCTCGCCATAGCCCACGCCCTGCGGACCCACCTGCCGGCCCTCACCGGGCGTGAGGTCACCGGGCTGCTCCTCACCGGCGTCGAGCGGGTCGTCGGCCACCTGCCGGCCGACTTCGACGTCGTGCGCCTGCCGGGCATCGCCAAGGACGCCCACGGCTACGCGCCGCGCGAGATGAGCGTGCCGATGACCGACCTCATCGACGTGCGTCGCGCGATCCTCTCCGGCGCGCTCGGGGCCCTCGCCCCCGACCTCGTCGTCGTCGACCGGCACGCCTTCGGCGTCGACGACGAGCTGCTCGAGCCCCTGCGCCGGCTGCGCCGCGAGCAGCCCGGCACCCGCGTCGTCCTCGGGCTGCGCGAGGTGCTCGACGAGCCCGAGGTCGCCGTGCGCGAGTGGCGTCGCGTCGGCTCCGAGCGGGTGCGCGAGCTCTTCGACGCGATCTGGGTCTACGGCGACGAGCGGGTCACCGACCTGCGCGCCACGGGCGCCGTGCCCGCCGAGCTGCACGACCTCGTCGTCCACACCGGCTACCTCTCCGCCGACCGCGCGACCCGCAGCTTCTTGCGCGAGCTGCAGCGCCCGTACCTGCTGACGACCGTCGGCGGCGGGCACGACGGCGAGGACCTGTGCCGGGCCGCGGTCCAGGCGCCGGTCCCCGAGGGCCTCGGCCACGTCGTCGTCGTGGGCCCCCAGGCGACCCCGAGCCGGCGCGAGGAGCTGCAGGCGCTCGCCGGGCCGCGCACCGAGGTGCTCGACGAGGTGCCCGAGGGCCTGCTGGCCATCCGCTCCGCCGAGGCCGTCGCCTGCATGGGCGGCTACAACACCGTGTGCGAGGTGATGAGCACCGACCGACCCGCCGTCGTCGTGCCCCGGGAGGAGCCGCGCCAGGAGCAGCTCATCCGGGCCCGCTCGCTCGAGGCCACCGGCGCCCTCGACGTCATCCGCGCCGCCGAGCTCACCCCCGAGCGGCTCGGCCGCTGGTTCGCCGACAACCTCCACCGCAGCGTCGACCGCAGCCACCTGCGCCGCGACGGGCTGGCCGCCGTCGCCGGCCACGCGGCCGACCTGCTCGCCACGACCCCCCAGGAGATCCGCCATGCGGTCTGAGACCCTCGCCCCCGCGCGCACCAGCGCCCCGCCGTCGCCGTCCGCCCCGCCGTCGACGACGCCGTCCCCGACCACCGCGTCGTGCGGCGCCCCCGCGACCGCCACCGAGCGCGTCGGCTACGTCGTCAAGGTCTACCCGCGATTCTCGGAGACCTTCGTCGTCACCGAGGTCCTCGCCCGTGAGGCCCAGGGCGAGGACCTCGAGATCTTCGCGCTGCGCCCGACGACCGACACCCACTTCCACCCGGCGCTCGCCCGCGTGCACGCCCCCGTCACCTACCTGCCCCGTGCCCTCAAGGCCTCCGAGCTGTGGGCGAGCATCGCCCGCGCCCATGCCGTGCTGCCCGACCTCGGGCCGCGCCTGGCCGAGCTGCTTCCCCTCACGACGCGGCTGGCCGCGGACGAGGTCGCCCAGGGCGTCGAGCTCGCGATCGCCGTGCGCACCCGGGGGATCACCCGGCTGCACGCGCACTTCGCGTCGGCGCAGGCCCGCGTCGCCGCGGTGGCCGCGCACCTCGCCCAGGTCCCGTGGAGCGTCACCACCCACGCCAAGGACATCTTCCACGACGAGGTCGACCTCGACCTTCTCGCCGACCTGCTGCACGGCGCGAGCACGGTCGTCGCGATCAGCGCGTACAACGAGCAGCACCTCGGCCGGGTCGCGCCGCGGGCCCGCGTCGCCCGGGTCGCGAACGGTCTCGACCTCACCGGCTTCGGCTACCGCGAGCCGGGGCCGGTCGCGGACCCCCTTCGCGTCCTCGCCGTCGGCCGGCTCGTCGAGAAGAAGGGCTTCGACGTCCTCCTGGACGCGCTCGCGACCGCCCGTGCCGCCGGGCTCGAGGTCCGCGCGGAGGTCGCCGGGTCCGGCGAGCTCGGCCCCGACCTCCTCGCCCGCACTCACGCGCTCGGTCTCGACGACGTCGTCACCTGGCTGGGCGCGCGGCCGCAGGACGAGGTGCTCGCGCTGCTGCGGCAGGCCGACGTCTTCGTCGCGCCGTGCGTCGTCGGCGCCGACGGCAACGCCGACGGGCTTCCGACTGTCATCCTCGAGGCGATGGCGGTGGGCACGCCCGTCATCTCGACCGCCGTCACCGGGATCCCCGAGGTCGTCCGCGGCACCGTCGCCGACCCCGTCACCGGGGTGCTCCTCGAGCCGGGGGACCCGGGTGCCCTCGCCGACGCGCTGCGCGCCGTCGCGGCCGACGCCTTCCCTCGCGCCGACGTCGCCCGCCGCGCCCGCGACCTCGTCGAGCGCGACCACGACACCACCCGCCAGGCCGCCCTCCTGGCCCGATCGACAGGAGCCGTCGTATGAGAGTCGCCTACGTCTGCGCCGACCCCGGCGTCCCCGCCTTCGGCACGAAGGGGGCCTCGGTGCACATCCAGGAGATGGTCCGGGCCTGGCGGGCGAAGGGGGCGCAGGTCCACCTCTACGTCGTCCGCACCGGAGACCACGTGCCCGACGACCTCCTCGACGTCCCGGTGACCCACGTGCCGGTCGGCCGACCGGCCGACGGCGGGACGGCCGGGCGCGAGCGCGCGCAGCGGGTCGCCGCGGACGCGCTGGCCCGGGCCGTGCTCGCCGACGGCGCGGACGTCGTGCACGAGCGCTACTCCCTCTTCTCCACCGCGCTCGCTCAGGTGACGGCTCGCACCGGCGCCGTCGGCCTGCTCGAGGTCAACTCCCCGCTCGTCGAGGAGCAGGCGCAGCACCGCGAGCTCGACGACGCCGCGGGCGCCCTGGCCGCGCTCCGGACCCAGGCGGCGGCCGCCGACCGGGTGCTCGCCGTCTCCGGCCCCGTGTCTGACTGGGTGCGCACGCACGTGCCCTCGGCGCGGGTCGTCATCACCCCCAACGGCGTCGACCCCGGTCGCATCCACGCCGTCGCGCCCGACCGCGTGGGCGCGCCGGTCGTCGTCTTCGTCGGCACGCTCAAGCCGTGGCACGGCGTCGAGCACCTGCTCGACGCGGCTGCCCTGGCCCGTCGACCGTGGCAGGTGCGCGTCGTCGGCGACGGCCCTCAGGCGAGCGCCCTGCGCGAGCGCGCCGACCGGCTCGGCCTGAGCGTCGACTTCCGCGGTGCGGTGACCCCGCAGGAGGTGCCCACGCACCTCGAGGGAGCCGCGGTCGCGGTCGCGCCCTACCCGGCGGGGGAGGACCAGTACTTCTCGCCGCTCAAGGTGCTCGAGTACAGCGCCGCCGCCCTGCCCGTCGTCGCGAGCGACGTCGGCCAGCTCGGCGACCTCGTCCACGACGGCGTCACCGGGCTGCTCGTGCCGCCGTCGGACCCCGAGGCGCTCGCCGCCGCCGTCGACGCGCTCGTGTCCGTCCCCGACCGGGCCGAGCGGATGGGACGCGCCGGCCGCCGCCGGGTCGTGCGCCAGCACACCTGGCTCCACGTGCTCGACCGCGCGACGGCCGGGCTGGCCCTGCCCTGGGCGGGCGCGCGCGAGGAGGCGACGGCATGAGCCGCGACCAGGGCGCGCTGCGCCGGACCCTGGGCGTCCTGCGGCCCCACCTGCCCGAGCAGCGCCTGCTCATCGGGGCCGGCGCCCTCGCCCTCGTCCTCGAGGTGCTCTTCCGGGTCCTCGAGCCGTGGCCGGTCAAGGTCGTCGTCGACGCCGTGACCCGCTCGCTCGGCGCCGACCTCGCGACGAGCGGACCGGAGGCCGGACCCGCGCTGCTCGGCGCCGCCGCGCTCGCGACGATCGCCCTCGTCGGGCTGCGCGCGGTGTGCAACTACCTCGCGACGATCGCCTTCGCGCTCGTCGGCAGCCGCGTCGCCACCCAGCTGCGCCAGCGCACCTTCGACCACGTCACCGCGCTGTCGAAGGGGTACCACTCGCGCAACGGGTCGGCCGACATCGTGCAGCGGCTCGTCGGCGACGTCGGCAAGCTCCAGGAGGTCGCGGTCACCGCGGGTCTGCCGCTGCTCGTCAACGTCTTCACCCTCGTCGTCATGACCGGCGTGATGATCTGGCTCGACCCGCTCCTCGCGCTCGTCGTCGTCGCCGCGTCGCTCGTCTTCGTGCTCCTCTCGCGCGGCAGCACGAGCCAGATCACCGTCGCCTCGCGCAAGACGCGCCGCAGCGAGGGCGAGCTGGCCGGGGTCGCGCAGGAGGCCATCGGCGCGATCCCCGTCGTCCAGGCGTACACGCTCGAGGGCGCGCTCTCGCGCTCCTTCGGCGGGAGCAACGACCGGGCGCTGCGCGACGGGGTGAGGGCCCGTCGCCTCGCCGCCGGTCTCGAGCGCTCGACCGACGTCGTCGTCGGGCTCGCGACGGCCGCCGTGATCTTCGTCGGCGGCTGGCGGGTCGTGCAGCAGGTGATGACCCCCGGCGACCTCGTCCTCTTCCTCACCTACCTCAAGACCTCAATGAAGCCGCTGCGCGACATCGCGAAGTACACCGGGCGGATCTCGCGCTCGGCCGCCTCGGGCGAGCGGGTCGCCGACCTGCTCGACGAGGTGCCGGAGATCCTCTCGCCGCAGGAGCCCGTGCGCCCCTCCCGCGTCCGCGGTGCGCTCACGCTGCGCGACGTCGTCGCCGGGTACGGCCCCGGCCGGCGGGTGCTCGACCGGGTCGACCTCGACATCCCCGCCGGCCAGCGGGTCGCCCTCGTCGGCCCGAGCGGGTCCGGCAAGTCCACGCTCACCGCGCTGCTCGCCCGGCTGCAGGACCCCCAGGGCGGCTCGGTCCGGCTCGACGGGCACGACCTGCGCGACCTCGAGCTGTCGCTCGTGCGTCGTGAGGTCACCCTCCTGCTGCAGGAGTCCGTGCTCTTCACCGGCACCATCGCCGACAACATCCGTCAGGGGCGGCCGGACGCCACGCTCGAGGAGGTGTGGGAGGCCGCCCGTCGGGCTCGCGCCCACGACTTCGTCATGGAGCAGCCCGACGCCTACGAGACGGTCGTCGGCGAGCGCGGCTCGACGCTGTCGGGCGGGCAGCGCCAGCGCATCGCCATCGCCCGGGCGATGCTGCGCGACAGCGCCGTCGTCGTGCTCGACGAGGCGACGAGCGGGCTCGACCCGAAGAACGCCGCCGCCGTGCGGACCGGGCTCGACGAGCTGACCCGGGGTCGCACGACCCTCGTCGTCACGCACGACGAGCAGACCGCGCGGGCGTGCGACCGCATCATCTGGCTCGAGGACGGCCGGGTGCGCTGGGACGGAGGCCCCCACGACGAGATGCCGAGCGGCCATGCCTTCCGACCTGATGACCCGGGCACGGCGCTCGTCCCGGGCGACCACCGGGTCGTGCGTGACGGCGCCGAGGACACCGTGCCGATCCCGGTGCGGGCATGAGCCGCCACGCGACGCTGCACGTCGCCCTCGACCCGGACCGGGTCGGCGAGCTGGTCGGCGCCGACGTGCGGGTCACCCGTCTGCGGCACAAGCCGGGGCAGTACACCGTCGCGGCGCTCGCGGACGCGACCGGCCCGACCGGCTGGCTGCGGCTCACCCCTCACCAGGACCGCGCGGCGCGCGACGCGGAACGCGCGGCGCGTGTCGGGCGTCGGGTCGAGGTGGTCGAGGCCGACGGCCTCGTCCTCGTGCACGGCGACCTGTGGACCGACCCCCGTCTGGCGCGGGTGCTGCACCGTGCGGCCGATCTCGTCGACGCCTCCGTCGTCGTGCGGCACAACCCGCTGCGCCGCCTCGTCCTGCGGCGCGGCACGACGCAGATCCGCGTCACGACGAAGGCCCAGCCCGACGTGCACCGGCTCGTCCCCGCCCTCGCGGAGGAGAGCCTGGCCGCGGCCCCCCGCGGGCGCGCCTCGAGCCGGGTCACCCGGTGGGAGTGGGTGCCGGGCGAGAGCCTCGACGCCATCTCCGGCCGCGGAGACCTCGGCGCGCGTCGCGCCGGCGAGATCGCCGGCGGGCTGCTCGCCCGGCTGCACCAGGTCCCCGTACCAGCCGGTGCGCACGAGCGGCTGCCGCAGCGCGCGGGCTGGGACGACGGGGCCCTGCGCGCCACCGCCCGAGGTCTGGCCGAGGTCGACGCCGAGCTCGGTGCTCGCGCCGCCGGTCTCGTCGACCGGCTCCCCGCGGTCCCCGTCGGCGCACCGGTGCTGCTGCACGGCGACTGGTCGAGCGACCAGCTCGTCGTCGGCGAGCACGGCGCGCGGATGATCGACCTCGACCGGGCCGGCTCCGGGCCGGCGCTGCGGGACCTCGCCTCCTATCTCGCCGTCGAGGCGCTGCGGACCGGCGACCCCGAGGGGGCGGGCGCGGCCGGGCTGCGCACCGGGTACGAGGAGGGCGGCGGGAGCTGGCCCGGCGACGCCGCGGTGCGGTCGGCGAGCGCGGCCGCTCTCCTGTCCCGGGCGAAGGAGCCCCTGCGCCGGGCGGAGCCGACGTGGCGCGACGGGGTCGGGCGCACCCTCGACCTCGCCGAGGAGCTGCTGCGATGAGCGTCGTGCCCGAGCGGGTCGACCTCGGCGGGGACGAGCTGCGCGTCGGTCGGGCCTGGCCGAAGGACCTGTCCGCCGACCGGCTCTCTCTACGCGTCGAGGGCCGCGACGGCTCCGACCGGCTGCGCGCCGGCGAGCTCGACCTCACCCGGTCGCGCGGACGCTGGCAGGTCGGCGAGGTGAGGGTCCTCCCCTTCGCGACCGACCCGCGTCTGCCCGGGCTGGCCGGGCTGGCCGGGCTCGACGGCACCCTGCTCGTCCACCGCGGCGGCCGTCGAGCGGTGCTGCGAGAGGCCGGGTCCTACACGAAGGTCGTCCGCCCGGGTGCGCTGGACGCGGTGCTGCAGGCCCATCGCACCGGAGCCCGGCTCGCCGCACGCGCCGGCTGGGCCGCCCCCGCCGCCGAGGTGGTGCCGGGTCGGCCCGGGACGATCCGGCTGAGCACCGTGCCCGGCGCGCCCCTGCACGACCTCGGATTGCGCGGTGACGAGGAGGCGGTGCGCAGGGGGTGGGGCGCCTTCGCCGAGGGCTGGCCCGAGGTCGTCGCCGGTGACGCGAGCGAGCTGCCCGCGCACGACGCGAGCGCCGAGGTCCAGGTCGCCGAGCGGGCCGTGCGTCAGGCCCTCGACGCGTGGTCGCCCCCGGCGCAGGTCCGCCTGGGCGTCGAGCGAGCGCTCGACCTCACGGTCGCCGCGCTGCTCGACGACGCGGGGGCCCCCGCCGTGCCCAGCCACCGCGACCTCCACGACAAGCAGCTGCTCGTCGGCGAGGGTCTCGGGCTGCTCGACCTCGACACCGCCGCTCGTGCCGAGCCCGAGCTCGACCTGGCCAACCTCCTCGAGCACGTGCGCCTGCGCGGCCGGCAGGGCCTGTGGTCGCCGGCGGTCGTCGCGCTCGGCGAGGAGGGCGTGCGCCGGGCCGCCGAGCGGGTCGGTGCCGACCCGCGGCGGCTGGCCGCCTACCGCGCCGCGACCCGGCTGCGCCTCGCGGGGATCTACCTCTTCCGGCCGAGATGGGCGGGTCTCGCCCGCACCGAGCTCGAGCTGGTGGCGTCGGCACCGCCTCTCATGAGAGCGCTCTCATGCGGGTCTTAGCGCGCCGTCATGCTCGGCTGGGAGGCTGGGCGTCATGAAGGTCATGGCAGCAGTCGTCGGGTTCCTCCTCGTGGGCGCCGCATCGGTCCTGCTCTGGGTCCAGGCGAGCGCCCCCGCCCCCGAGACCGTCCCGGGCGTGCGCATCGGCAGCGCGACCACGGAGCCCGCGGCCCGCAGCACCTCGAGCAGCTCGAGCAGCTCGACGTCCTCCTCGACGAGCTCCTCCTCGACGAGCTCCTCCTCGAAGAGCTCGTCGACGAAGAGCTCGTCGTCGAAGACCCCGACGAGGCCCACGTCCTCGACGACCCGCACCCCGGCGCGCACGACGACCGCACCGCCCTCGCCGCGCACCGTCGCCCCGAGCCCGCGCACCTACGACGACGACGACGATGACGACGTCGAGACCGAGGACCGCGACGACGACGAGTGGGACGACGACTGAGGCCACCCCCTTCGCCCGTCTGCTGGCTCCCGTGCGCCGTGTCTCCGTCTCGCGACGGAGGCGCGGCGCACCTGCGCTCTCCTAGGGTGTCGGGGTGGTCCTCATCGACACCCTGCGCCGGTTCTTCGCGATCGACGACCCCTGGGAGCGCCCGGGGAGCGAGGTGACCCGCCAGGACGCGCTCATCACCGCGGGGACCGCCGTGCTCAGCCTGCTCACCGTCGAGCTCATGCGCGGGGTCGGGGTGCTCGAGGCCGTCGACCACCCCGTCTGGGTGCAGTGGCTCGTCACCGCCGGGCCCTGCCTGCTCCTGCTCGGCCGCCGCCGGTGGCCGCTCACGATGCTCGTCGTCGGCTCGGTGGCCTACTGGGCGATCGCGACCTTCGCCAGCCCGATGGCGAGCCTGCTGTCGACGCAGCTCGTCTACTTCGCCGTCGTCTACTCCGGTGTCGCCTACGCCCGCCGGCGCTCCGAGATGGTCCTCGTCGTCGGCGCCGTGCTCGTCGGGATGTTCGCCTGGCTGGTCTGGAGCCTCGCCGTGGGCAGCGCCGTCGACGACATGCTCGCCGGGAGCGACCCGGCCAACCGGTCGCGCGCGATCGTCGCCGGCATCGCGCTGACGACCCTCATCAACGTCGTCTACTTCGGCGGCGCCGTCCTCGTCGGCCAGAGCGCCTGGCGCAACCGCCGGCAGCGGGCCCGTCTCGAGGACCAGGCGAGCACGATCTCGGCGCAGTCCGAGGAGCTGAGCGAGCGCGCCGTCGTCGAGGAGCGGCTGCGCATCGCCCGCGAGCTGCACGACGTCGTCGCCCACCACGTCTCCGTCATCGGCGTCCAGGCAGCCGGCGCGCGGCGCGTGCTCCAGCGCGACCCGGTCGCCGCGACGGACGCCCTCGGGGTCATCGAGAGCTCGAGCCGCGAGGCGGTCACCCAGATGCGATCGCTGCTGCGCACCCTGCGCACGGCGACGCCGGTCGTCACCCAGGAGGAGCACCGCGGCCCGGAGCCGCACCTGGGCGACATCGCCCGGCTCGTCGCCGAGCGCGACGGGCCGGTGCTCCACGTCGAGCACGAGGTCGTGCTCGACTGCGAGGAGGCCCTCGACGCCGTGCCGGCCGCCGTCGGGCACAGCATGTACCGCACCGCCCAGGAGGCGTTGACCAACGTCGCGAAGCACTCGACCGCCCGGACCGCCCGGGTCGTCGTGCGGGTGCGGACCCGGTCGGGCTCCCCCTTCGCCGAGGTCGAGGTGACCGACGACGGTCGCGCCCGGGCCGGGAGCACCGGCTCCGGCCTGGGTCACATGGGCATCCGCGAGCGGGCCGGGCTCCTCGGCGGCACGGTCGAGGTCGGGCCGCGGGCGACCGGCGGCTACCGTGTGCGGCTCAGGGTCCCGCTCGAAGGGGGAGACGCATGAGCGAGCAGGCGACGCACGAGGCACCGCTGCGGCTCCTCCTCGTCGACGACCAGCGCCTCATCCGGGCCGGCTTCGCGATGATGCTCGGCGTCGAGCCCGACATCGAGGTCGTCGGCGAGGCCGGCGACGGTGCCGAGGCGGTCGAGCGGGCCGCCGAGCTGCGCCCCGACCTCGTCCTCATGGACGTCCAGATGCCCGGCATGGACGGCATCGCCGCGACCCGCGAGATCGTGCGGCAGGGCCTCGGGCAGGTCGTCGTCCTCACGACCTTCGACCGCGACGACTACCTCTTCGACGCGCTGCGGGCGGGGGCGAGCGGCTTCCTGCTGAAGAACGCCGAGGCCGAGCAGCTCGTCGACGCCGTGCGGGCCGTCGGCCGCGGCCACTCCCTCCTCGCGCCGGAGGTCACCCGCCGCGTCATCAGCGCGATGGTGACGAGCGAGACGACCGAGGCCGCCTCGTCGGGCGACACCCCCGACCTCGGCGTGCTCACCGAGCGCGAGCGCGAGGTGCTCGTCGCGGTGGGGCGCGGGCTGTCGAACTCCGAGATCTCGCGCGAGCTCTACATCGGCGAGGCCACGGTGAAGACCCACGTGAGCAACGTCCTGGCCAAGCTGCAGCTGCGCGACCGGGTGCAGGCCGTCGTGCTCGCCCACCAGGCGGGCGTCGTCGGCTGAGCCCTCCCTCCTCAGGGGGAGGACGGGGCCGTCCCGGGTCACCCCCGCGGTGGATCCGCCGTGGCAGGGGGCCGACCTAGTGTCCTGGTCATGGCTTCCACCCCTGACTCCATCAGCGTCGAGGGCCTCACGCGCCGCTTCGGCGACCGGGCCGTCGTCGACGACGTGAGCTTCACCGTGCCGGGCGGTCAGATGACCGGCTTCGTCGGCGGCAACGGCGCCGGCAAGACCACGACGATGCGCATGATCATGGGCGTCCTCGGCATCTCCGAGGGCACGGTGCGCTACGGCGAGCACGAGATCACGACCGCCGACCGCCGCCGCTTCGGGTACATGCCCGAGGAGCGCGGCCTCTACCCGAAGCAGAAGATCCTCGAGCAGCTCGTCTACCTCGCCACCCTCGGCGGGGCCGACAGGGCGGCTGCGACGACGGAGGCGAGCGAGCTGCTCGACCGCTTCGGGCTCCTCGACCGCGCCGGTGACACCGTCGAGAAGCTCTCGCTGGGCAACCAGCAGCGGGTGCAGATCATCGCCGCGGTGATGTCGCAGCCGGTCGCGCTCGTCCTCGACGAGCCCTTCAGCGGGCTGGACCCGCAGGCCGTCGACTCGATGGCCGACCTGCTGCGCGAGCACACCGCGCGCGGGGTGCCGGTGCTCTTCTCCAGCCACCAGCTCGACCTCGTCGAGCGCCTGTGCGACCGCCTCGTCGTCCTCGCCCAGGGGCAGGTCCGGGCGCAGGGCACCTCGGCGGAGCTGCGCACCGCCGGACCTGAGCGGTACCGCGTCACGCTCGGGTCGGACGCCGGCTGGGTCCGAGACCTGCCCGGTATCCACACGGTCGACGTGGACGGGCCGACGGCCCTCATCGAGCTCGATCCCGGTGGCGGTACAGGGGCCGCTGCCGGGGTCGACCCCACCTCCACGGGCAGCGACCCGCGGGTCGACGCCCTCGTGCGGGCCGCGCTGGAGCGCGGCGGCGTGCGGGAGCTGACCCGCGTCGTCCCGGCCCTGTCCGACATCTACCGAGAGGTCACGGCATGAGCACCCGCACCGCTCCGTGGCGCCTCGTCGCCCAGCGCGAGGTCATGGTCAAGCTGAGGGACAAGTCCTTCATCCTCGGGACCCTCATGTCCCTCGCCCTCGTCGCCGGCCTCATGGGCTTCCAGGCCTGGCAGGCCGAGCGGCACCGCGACGTCACCCTCGTCGCGACGCCTGAGGCGACGTCGATGGCCCAGGCGGTCGCGACGCCCGCCGAGGCCGACGACAAGCTGACGATCACGGTGACGGACGCGCCGGACGCCGACGCGGCCCGCGCGGCGCTGGAGTCCGGGGATGCCGACGGCTGGCTGCACGAGCAGAACGGCACGTGGACCCTCACCGCCTACGACGAGCAAGACGGCGCGCTGTCGAGCGCGGTCACCGAGGGGGTCGCCCAGCAGGTGCTCGCCGAGCGGGCCGAGGCGGCCGGCACGACGACCGCCGAGCTGACGAAGGGGAGCGAGGTCACCCAGACCCTGCTCAAGGGCGACGCCGAGCGAGCCGGTCTGGCGCAGGCCGTCGGCTTCGTCATGGCGATCCTCTTCTACTTCAGCGCGATGATGTTCGGCATGACGCTCGCGATGAGCGTCGTCGAGGAGAAGCAGTCGCGCATCGTCGAGATCATCGCGACGTCGATGCCGGTGACCCAGCTGCTCGCCGGCAAGATCCTCGGCAACTTCGTCCTCGCCGTGGGCCAGCTGGCCCTCTTCGTCGGGGTGGGTCTCGTCGGCCTCACGCTCACCGACCTCGGGTCGCTGCTGCCCTCGCTGTCCTCGGGCATCCTCTGGTACGTCGCCTTCTACCTCGCCGGCTTCGTCCTCGTCGCGACGCTCTTCGCGATGGCGGGGGCGCTGGCCAGCCGGGTCGAGGACGTGCAGTCGACGTCGACGCCGGTCACCCTGCTCATCATGGCGGTCTTCTTCTCCGGCATCTTCGCCAGCGGCACGATCGCCTCGGTGCTGTCCTGGCTGCCGCCCTTCTCGGCGGTCCTCATGCCGATGCGGCTCGTCACCGGCCAGGCGCAGTGGTGGCAGGCCCTCGTCGCGCTCCTGCTCCTCCTCGCCCTCACCACCCTCGTCCTCGCGGTCGCCACCCGGATCTACCGCCGGGCGCTGCTCCAGACGAGCGGCAAGCTGGGCTACAAGGAGGCGTGGAACGCCGAGATCTGAGGCGGTCACCCCGTCGTCCGCCGAGGTATGGCAACGGGCTCCGATCCGGTGAGGATCGGGGCCCGTCTGCCATACCTCGGCGAGCCAGGGCTCAGGCGAAGGGGGAAGGACGACGCACCGGCCACGCCGGGTCCCACGGGGGCCCGGCGTGCTCGTACGCCCCGCGCCCGAGCGCACGTCGACGTGCCCGGGTGTCGGACCGCGCCCACGAGGCGGTGCGCGCGGAGCCCGCGCTCGCGACCTGCTCCCGCTCGGCGGTGACCCGGACCCGCAGCGACCCGTCGACGACGGGCAGGACGGCCTCGTCGACCTCCTGCAGCAGCGCGGCCGAGCCGCTGTCGCACGCGTCGCACCCGCAGTCGGGGAGCAGGGCCAGCTCGACGGCGGGCGAGCTCGCCGCGACGACGACCGCCTCGGACCCGATCTGCCCCAGGACGAGGGGCAGCGCGCCCGCGCGGTGCGGACGGAGCACGACGACCCGGTCGAGCGCGAGGTAGGGGCGGAGCAGCCAGCCGTCACCGCTGCGGGGCGGCTCCGACGGACCGGCAGGCCGGGGCGGCGGGACCTCCTCGCGGCCCGCCAGGCCGCGGGCGACGAGCTCGTCGACCCAGGCCTGCACCCGCTCGCCGACGACGACGTGACGCTCTGGGTGGCTGACCCGCGAGTACTCCTCCTCGCGCGGCTCGGCGTGCTCGCCCGGGGTCGCGGGGTCCTCGTGCGGGTCCGCCCAGTCGGCGACGGTGCGCGCCGCGGCGAAGCGGGCCTCCACGGCGTCGAGCAGATCCAGGACGTGGGTGGGCAGGTCGGCGTCCTCGGGGAGCCACCGCCGGTCCTCGGCAGTCAGCGCCTCGAGCTCGGCGTTGTGCGCGTGCCACCACGTGCGGGCCACGGTCATCTGCCGACCCTCTCAGCCGCCGGGCGACGACGCCACGAGATATCCCCTCGCGAGCCCCCCGTCGTCCGCCGAGGTATGGCAACGGGCTCCGATCCGGTGGGGATCGGAGCCCGATTGCCATACCTCGGCGAGCCAGGGCGCAGGCGACGGGGGGAGGTCCACGCCCCGGCCCCGCCCGGTCCCCCGGGGGCCCGGC
>NZ_JAJBZM010000002.1:393035-588768 GCF_020567375.1 Janibacter melonis
CCCCCCGTGTTCATCCCCTGGCCCGCCCCCTTGCGCCCGCGGGGGTTGGCCAAGGGCCGCGCGGCGGGGGGTCATGGGAGCCCGATTGCCATACCTCGGCGAGCCGGGGCTCAGCGATCGGTGCCGGCCTCGAGGTCGATGTGGTCGTCCGGGTCGTGCGAGCGACGCCGCGAGCGGCGCACGAGGAAGCCGACCCACACGAGGAAGGTCACGATGATGAGGACGTAGACGACCTTGCTGATCGGGTCGATGTACTGCTCCACGAGGTGGTAGCGGCTGCCCAGCGCGTACCCGGCGCTGACGAGGGCGGTGTTCCACAGCGCGCTGCCTGCCAGGGTCATGAGGAAGAAGCGCCCCATCGGCATGCGGTCGACACCGGCGGGGATGGAGATGAGGCTGCGGATTCCGGGGATGAGCCGGCCGAAGAAGACCGCCTTGCTCCCGTGCTTGCTGAACCACACGTCGGCCTTGTCGACGTCCGAGACGTCGACGAGCGGCATCTTCTGGGCGACGAGGCGCAGCCGGTCCATCCCGACGACCGCGCCGATCGCGTACAGCAGGAGCGCGCCGGCGACCGAGCCGAGCGTGGCCCAGGCGATGGCCTCGACGATCGTGTACTCGCCGTTGGCGGCGGTGAACCCCGCGAGCGGCAGGACCACCTCGCTCGGGATCGGCGGGAAGACGTTCTCGAGGAAGATCGCCAGCGCGATCCCCGGACCGCCGACGGACTCCATGACCGAGAGGACCCAGTCGATGAGCTGTTGCATGCCGCCCTTCCCGCGGTTGGTGGCCGTCCCGGTCGGGACGGGCCGCGACCCAGGGTAGAGGTCCGGGCCTGGGAGAGCGCTGGACGGACCGCCGGGCGAGGGGGCGAAGGGGGACCCGCCCGCCCCGCGTAGGTTGGGCCCCCGTGAGCGAGGAGCGCGAGGTCGGGGTCGGTCCGTGGCAGGGCCCGTGGCCGCAGGACGACCGTCTCGACCCGGCCCTGCTCGAGGCGGGGGACCGGCGCAACGTCGTCGACCGCTACCGGTACTGGAGCCATGACGCGATCGTCGCCGACCTCGCGACACGACGTCTCGGCTTCCACGTCGCCATCGAGAACTGGGAGCACGACTTCAACATCGGCTCCGTCGTGCGCACGGCGAACGCGCTCGGCGCCGCCGCCTTCCACGTCGTCGGGCGACGCCGGTGGAACAGGCGGGGCGCGATGGTCACCGACCGCTACCAGGTCGAGCACCACCACGCCGACGCCGAGGCGCTGCACACGTGGGCCCAGACGGCGGGAGAGGGGGGCGCACCCCTTCGCCTCGTCGCCGTCGACAACGTGCCCGGCGCGCTGCCGCTGGAGACCTACGACCTGCCCCACGGGTGCGTCCTCGTCCTCGGGCAGGAGGGGCCGGGCATCACCGCGGAGATGCTCGCGGTGTGCGACGACGTCGTCGAGATCGGTCAGCACGGCTCGACCCGCTCGATGAACGCCGGGGCCGCCGCCGCGATCGTCATGCACGCGTGGGTGCGCCGCCACGTCCACCACCAGCGCCCCGTCGCCTCCGGCTGACGGCCCCGTGACGCACGACGCCCTCCCCGGGTGACCCGGGGAGGGCGTCGTCGTGAGGTCTGCGCTCAGACGGTGACGCGGGGGCGGTCGAGCTCGACCATCATCTGGTCGAACTCCTCGTCGACGCCCGGCTGGTCGGTCGCCGTGAGGCGGCTGACGACGACGGCGACGAGCAGCGCGGCGAGGAAGCCGGGGACGATCTCGTACATCTCGTCGGAGAGGGCGTCGATGTTGCCCCAGACGAAGACGACGACCGCGCCGGTGATCATGCCGGCGAGGGCGCCCATGGCCGTCAGGCGGCGCCAGTACAGCGACAGCAGGACGATCGGGCCGAAGGCGGCGCCGAAGCCGGCCCACGCGAAGGCGACGAGCTCGAGGATCGCCGAGTCGGAGTCGAGCGCGAGGACGAAGGCGACGAGCGCGACGGCGAGGACGCCGAGGCGGCCGTACGCGAGGAGACGCTCAGGGCTGGCCTTGCGGCCGGTGAGGTTGACGAGGTCCTCGACGAGGGCCGAGGAGCACACGACGAGCTGGCTGCTCATCGTCGACATGATCGCGGCGAGCACCGCGGCCAGGACGAGACCGGCGATGAGCGGGTGGAAGAAGATCTGGCTCAGCAGGAGGAAGACCGTCTCCGGGTCCTCGATCGGCTTGGCGGGGTCGCCCGCGAAGTACGCGATGCCGATGAGGGCGGTGCCGACGGCGCCGAGGGCGGTGATGACCATCCACGTCGTGCCGACGCGACGGCCGATCTTGGCCTCGGCCGGGGTGCGCAGCGCCATGAAGCGCACGATGATGTGCGGCTGCCCGAAGTAGCCCAGGCCCCACGCCGCGGTGGAGATGATCCCCACGACCCACGCGATCGCGCCGCCGTCGATGCCGGTGAAGAGGTTGAAGGCGTCGGGGTTGACGCTCTCGGCCTGCGCGACGACGTCACCGAGGTCGCCGAGCTTGACGAGGGCGACGACCGGCACCGCGACGAGCGCGGCGAACATCAGCAGGCCCTGGGCGACGTCGGTGAGCGTGGCGCCGAGGAAGCCGCCGAAGAGCGTGTAGGCGAGGGTGATCACTGCGACGAGGACCATCCCGCTGAGGTAGCCCCAGCCGAAGGAGCTCTCGAAGAACTTGCCGGCGGCGACCATGCCCGAGGACACGTAGAAGGTGAAGAAGACGAGGATGACGAGGGCGGCGACGACGCGCAGCAGCCGCGTCGTGTCGCGCGTGCGGCGCTCGAAGAAGCTCGGGATCGTGATCGAGTCGCCGGCGATCTCGGTGTAGGCGCGCAGCCGGGGCGCGACGAAGGTCCAGTTGAGGTAGGCGCCGATGGTCAGGCCGATGGCGATCCATGCCTCGATGAGCCCCGAGGTGTAGATGGCTCCGGGCAGACCCATGAGCAGCCAGCCGGACATGTCCGAGGCGTTCGCGGACAGGGCGGCGACCGAGGGGCGCAGCCCGCGCTCGGCGAGCATGTAGCCGTCGATGTTCCGCGTGCGGGTGTAGGCGTAGTAGCCGATGCTCAGCATCGCGGCGAAGTAGATCGCGATGGCGATGAGCTGGTATGTCGTCTCTGACACGAGGTCGTGCCCTTCTGGTGTGTGGCGTGGCCGTCGCAGGGGATCGCGGCGGGTGGCACCCTACCCACGACTCCCCTTATCACACCAAACCGCCCGAAGGGGGAGATACGTGACGAACTCGCGGCGACCCCTTCGCGACCTCTCGGTGGACGGGATCGCGGGTGCCGCACGCGGTCACGGGTCGCACGCCGGTGGGATGCTGGGCGGAGGCGGGCCGCGGAGGGGTGGCCCCGGCCCGGAGGGGGCCGTCGATGGTGGCCGACCCGTACGCCCGGCGCGCCGCGCTGGTGCGCGAGACCGCTGAGATCGCCCACGCCGTCGTCGACGGCGACGACGTCGGGCCCGACCTCCTGGCCCTGCTCGCGCGGCACGTCGGCGCCGACACGACGACCCTGTCGGTCGACCTCGGCCTCGACCTCGTGCACCCGGTGCCGCGGGTCCTCGTGCACGGCGACGACCTCACCGAGACCGAGCGTGCGCGGTGGCGGGAGCTGCTCCCGACCCACCCCTACGCCCGGTACCTCGCGAGCCGGCCGACGCTGACCACCCGGATGACCGAGTGCGTCGTGCCCGAGGACGTCTGGGGGTCGCAGGTCTACGAGGAGCTGCTCGCGCCGCGCGGGATGCGCTACCAGGCAGCCGCGACGCTCGGGAGCGGGCCGACGACGATGACGCTGGTGTGCCTGTGGCGCCAGACCCACGACTTCGACGACGCGGCGCTCGAGGTCGTCGAGGGGGTGCGGGCCGCCGTGCACGACGCCGTGCTCCTGCGCCGCCGCCTCGTCGGCCTCGCCGACCCGGCGCAGCCGCGCTCGGACTGGTCGGGCGGGCCGGACGAGGTGCGGCTGACCCCGCGCCAGCTCGAGGTCGTCGTCCTCGTCGCCCGTGGGCTGACGAACGCGCAGATCGGTCGCAGGCTGTCGATCTCGGAGCGCACCGTGCGCAAGCACGTCGAGGACCTCTTCGAGCGGGTCGGGTGCGCGAGCCGCTCGCAGCTCGCGGCGTGGTGGAGCCGAGGTGGCGCATTCGCCACCTCGACCGATCCTCCTGCGGCGCCGATCCTGGAGCCCTGACCGTGTGGGCGAGCACAGGGGGCTCACTCGTGCGGCCAGGGCAGGCGACGAGGGCATGACCGCGGAGGGGTTCGACGGCCGGCCGACGCCGTACCGCCGCGCGCGCCGGTGCCGTCACACGACGGCACCGGCGCTCTGCGTGGTCTGCCCGGGTCGCGGTCGGCTCAGATCCCGGCCCGCCGGCGAAGGGGGATCACCCGCGTCGCGACGAGCCCGGCGACGGGCAGCAGGGGCCACACCCACTGGACGCCGTCGTCACCGACGATCCCCGACCTCGCCATGACGGCGAGCCCGCCGCAGACGGCGACCGTCGCGAGGAGCGGCTGCCAGGTGCGCGGGGCGGGCCGCGTCTCGGCCGGCGGGTCCTCGAGCCGCCCGAGCCCGGCGACGAGGGCGAAGGTCACCGCGGCGAGCACGGCGACCCAGACCGGACGGGTCTGCCACCACTGCGCCGTGCCCGGATCGATGTCCATCCCCGGCCCGCCGAGGAGCACGCCGACCCCGACGACGACGACCATCGCCGTGAGGTGCCACAGGTAGAGCGTCATGATCCGGGCGTTGACCGCGACCGTCGCCGTCCACGGCCCGCGACGCTGCAGCCAGCGCTGCAGCGGGGCCTCGGCGAGCAGGGCGAGCCCGATCTGGGCCATGCCGAGCAGAGCCATCGTGATGCGCGTCGGGTAGGAGTTCTCGACCTCGCCGCCGATGCCGATCATCGACAGCGGGTAGGGCCCGAGCGCGACGAGGGTCGTCACGCCGACGAGCCCGACGAGCGAGAGGCCGAGCCGGCGGCCGGTGCCGTCGAGGCGCCCGTCGCGCCAGGCGTAGCCGAGCTGGTGCACCGTCGCCCAGACGACGAGGTAGTTGACGAAGCCGACGAGCACCTGACCGGTGCTGATCGAGACGTAGTCGACGAGTCCCCCGAGCGTCAGACCGCCGAGCACGCTCCACCAGCCGAGGCGCTCCCACAGCCGCAGGGTCACCGGGGTGACGGCGACGACGAGGACGTAGGCCGCGAGGAACCACGTCGGCACGAGCGCCGTCTGCGACGCGGTGCGCAGCAGGTCGGCGGGCACCCCGGCGGCGTGCGCGACGCTCACCATGACGAGCCAGGTGAGGAGCAGGGGCACGACCGGGGTCATGAGGCGCCGCAGCCGGGCCCGCTGCCACCCGGCCCAGGTCGCCCCCTTCGCCCGCGCGGAGCGCCACGACGTGGCGTTCGCGTAGCCGCCGACGAGGAAGAAGAGGGGCATGACCTGGAAGACCCAGGTGAGCCCCTGGAGGACCGGCACCCGCTCGAGGGTGTTGACGAGGCTGACGTCGCCGCCGCGGACGACGACCGCTGCCATGAGCCAGTGACCGAGGACGACGACCGTGATGGCGACGGCCCGGTAGAGATCGACGACCCGGTTGCGGGTCTGCGGCGTCGCCTCGACGAGGCGGCTGACGGTGTGCGTGGTCATGCCCTCGAGCCTGGCGAAGGGGGACCCGCCCCGCCTGAGTCCGAATACCTGACATCTCTGGTGCGGCGGGCTCGTGCGGCCCTACGCTCCGTCGGTGAGCCAGTACCTGTCCTTCGTCGCCTTCGCCGCGCTCGTCGCCCTCGCGCCGGGGCCGGACACCTTCCTCACCCTGCGCAACACCGTCGTCGGCGGTCGGGGTCGGGGGACGTGGACGGCGATCGGCATCTGCCTCGCCGGCACCGTGCAGGGGCTGCTCGCCGCCGCCGGTCTCGGCGCGGTCATCGCCCACGCCGAGCCGGTCTTCGAGGCGATCCGCTGGGCGGGCGTCGCCTACCTCGTCTACCTCGGCTCGGTCGCGATCCGCGCGGCCCTGCGCCGCGGCGAGGGCTGGCAGGTCGAGGGGCTGCGCCCGCGCGCCCGCCGGCCGTGGCGCGAGCTGCGCTCGGGATTCCTCAGCAACATCACCAACCCCAAGGTGCTGATGTTCAACCTCGCCGTGCTGCCGCAGTTCGTCGGCGCGAAGGCCTCGGCGCTCACCTTCGCGATCTACGCGATGACCCTCGTCGCGCTCGGGGCGGTCGTCCTGCTCGGCGTCGTCCTCGCGGCCGACCGGGCGAAGGGGGCGCTGCAGCGCTCCCGGGTGCGCCGCGGCGTCGACGGTGGCACCGGTGTCGTCATGCTCGGCTTCGCCGGCGCTCTCGCCATGGAGGCCTGACCGGGCGAGAGTCGTTGCTCAGGACCCACCACACGACGAGCACCGATGCGACGGCGATGAGGACAGACCACCACGGGTGCCAGGCGATGGCTGCGTCCCAGGTGCCGAAGGGCGAACGGCTCGCCCGCCCCTGTGCGTAGACCTCGGGGGCGATGACGTAGGTCCCGCCGAGCGAGGGGTCGACGACGGTGAGGGTGCGTCGCTGCGTGACGTCGGCCGGGTCACCGAGCCACACGTGGCCTGCACCGGAGCTGCCGACGACCGCCATGGAGTCGCCGACGTCGTAGATCTGCCCGTACCACGTGTCGTCCTCGCCGGTCGAGCGCTCGGTATGACGGCAGCACTCCAGCGTCCCGCGCTCGCCGGTCCGGGTGAGGTCGCGGTAGATGCTCCAGCGCGAGATCTTCGAGGCGTTGGTGGCGACGGCGAGGGACCCGTCGTAGACGGTGACCTTCGGTGAGCCGTACCCGCCGTTGCCGTAGCCGGACGTGTCCTTGCCCGGCTGGTGCGGCAGGTGGGTCATCCGTCCCGTCGCGGCGTCGGCCTGCGTGGGCCATACCGCCCGGCTGCGAGCCGAGAGCGTCGCGAGGAGCACCGTGTCGTCGTCGGTCCACCCGGCGAGGAAGACCGTCCTCGATCCCTTCGCATACCGCTCGTGCGACGCGTTG
Source organism: Janibacter melonis (assembly GCF_020567375.1). Lineage (GTDB taxonomy): Bacteria > Actinomycetota > Actinomycetes > Actinomycetales > Dermatophilaceae > Marihabitans > Marihabitans melonis. Next base: position 400,087 of record NZ_JAJBZM010000002.1, read on the forward strand.
GTGATCGCACTCCGGATCGCGCCGTCCGCCCCGACGACGGCGAGGCCCCCGCTGTCACCGAGCCGGACGGCGACACTGCTGGCGTCCGGGCTCCATGCGAGGTCGTACAGGTCGTACCTCAGACCGATCCGTCGGCCCTCGACGACGTGGTGCTCACCGGTCGAGAGGTCGTGGATGTGGAGGTCATAGCTCGAATCCCTCGACATCGAGTCCGAGAGGACCGTCGCGGTGTGGCGCACGGCGGCGATCTTCGTCCCGTCGGGGGAGAGCGCGACGGGATCGAGGATCTCGCTGGCCTGGTCGGGCCGGAGGTCCCCGGCGGGGATGACGTCGTCGAGGCTGCGCAGCTCGCCGCTCGGCAGCACGGCCTGCCAAGAGCTCCCGCCGTTGACCACCGGGTAGCCGATCGGGGCGTCGTCCGCCGCGGCGGCCTCGTCGTCCACACCCACCGAGATGAGCCCCGCGACCGGGCCGGAGCGCAGGGGCAGCTGGGGCGGGTCGGCCTGGAAGCGGACCCGCTCGGGGTACCCGACCGGCCCGGTCGGCGCCGCCGGCAGGGTGTCGACCCGCGACACCCCGCCGAAGGAGACCCACGCGAGGAGCACGGTGACCGCGGCCGCGGCGAGCAGCGCGACCGAGCGGCGGCTCAGCGAGCGACGACGCTCTACCCGCGCCGTGGACCAGGCGCTCTCGGCGAGCCCGCCCGGCACGTCCTCGGGCACGATGTCGTCGGCGAGCTCGGCGAGCGCGTCGTGCAGCGAGGTGCTCATCGCCGCACCTCCTCACGGTCGAAGGTCTGCGCCAGCTCGGGCGCGAGCGTACGCAGCCGGGCCAGCGCGTGCCGGGTCTGAGACTTCACGGTGCTCGTCGAGCAGCCGAGCACCCGCGCGGTCTCGACCTCGGTGTGCTGCTCGTAGAAGCGCAGCACCAGCACGGCCCGCTGGCGCGGTGTCAGCCGGGCGAGCGCGTCAGCGAGGGTGAGCCGGGCAGCGGCCTCGGAGTACGCGTCACCCTCGAGCGGGGTGTGCTCGCTCGGCTCGCCGACGACCCTCGGGCGCACCGAGCGCCGTCGCCAGCCGTCGATCGCTCGGGTGTGCAGGGCCGTGCGGACGTAGGCCTCGGGGTTGCCCTCGCGGGCCACCCGTCTCCAGTGCCGGGCGAGGGCGACGAGCGCCTCCTGCAGCAGGTCCTCGGCGTCGGCGCGGTCGCCCGTCAGCAGGTAGGCCGTGCGCAGCAGCGCCGTCGACCGCTCGCGGACGAAGGCGGTGAACGCCTCCTGGTCCTGCTCCATCGACACCCCTTCGCCCCTGACCCAGTCACCCTCTCACCGGGTCAGACGCACGGCACCTCGATCCGGGTGGATGCGGCGCTCGCTCGATCCGGGCGAAGGTGGAGGATGACCCCATGTCGAGGCCGTCACCGTCGCGTCGCAGCCAGGTCACCCCCTTCGAGGTCATGGAGGTCCTCGCCCGGGTCGCCCGGATGCGCGAGGAGGGACGTGACGTCATCTCGCTGTGCGCGGGCGAGCCGGCCGGGGGCGCGCCGACCGCGGTCTCGCGGGCCGCCGCCGCGATCCACGAGTCGCGCGAGCCCCTCACGTACACACCGGCCCTCGGCCTGACCGAGCTGCGCAGCGCCATCGCCCAGCACTACCGCGACTGGTACGGGCTGGACCTGCCGGCCGAGCGGGTCGCGGTGACGACAGGGAGCTCGGGGGCCTTCGTGCTGACCTTCCTCGCCGCCTTCGACCAGGGCGACCGGGTCGCGCTCGCCCGGCCGGGCTACCCCGCGTACCGAAACATCCTCAGCGGGCTCGGCTGCGAGGTCGTCGACCTCGACTGCGGGCCGGAGGTGCGCTACCAGCCGACCGTCGAGCAGCTCGCGGAGGTGCACGCCCGCCAGCCGCTCGCCGGGCTCGTCCTCGCCTCGCCGGCGAACCCGACGGGCACGATGATCGGCCGCGCCGAGCTCACCGCGATCGCCCGGTGGTGCACCGAGCACGGCGTGCGCCTCGTGAGCGACGAGATCTACCACGGCATCACCTACCCCGAGCCGGGTGCGCCCGACCCCCGCGGCGTGTGCGCGCTCGAGGTCGACGACGACGCGGTCGTCATCAGCTCCTTCAGCAAGTACTGGGGGATGACCGGGTGGCGGCTGGGCTGGGCCGTCGTGCCGCACGACCTCGTCGGGCCGGTCGACGCGCTCGCTGGCAACATCGCCCTGTGCCCGCCCGCGCCGGCGCAGATGGCCGCGCTCAGCGCGCTCACCGACGAGGCGCTGCTCGAGTGCGAGGAGGCGGTGGCCGGCTTCGCGCGCACCCGCGAGGTGCTGCTCGAGCTCGCACCGCGGCTGGGCTGGGGCGAGGCGGCCCCGGCCGACGGTGCCTTCTACTACTACGCCGACCTCGGGCCGCAGCTGGAGCGCTGGCCCGACTCCGCCGCCTACGCCGCGGCGCTGCTCGAGGCGACCGGCGTCGCCGTCACCCCGGGCGGTGACTTCGACGAGCGCGCCGGCGACCGCCACGTCCGGCTCAGCCTGGCCGCCGGGCCCGAGGCCGTCGCCGAGGCGGTCGAGCGCATCGTGGCCTGGCAGGCCGGTCTCTGAGGCGCTCCTGGTCGCGCCGTGACGGGCAGGCGGCGGGCAGGTCGATACCTCGCGCCCCGGCTCGTCTACGGTGACCCGGCCACCCCCGACGTCGCCAGGAGCCCCTTCGTGATCACCACGTCCTCGACCCGTGCGGCGACCGCCCTCGCCGCCGTCGCCCTCCTCGCCGGCTGCGGCGGGGGCGACGCGCAGGACGCCGGGTCCTCCCAGTCACCCGCGTCGTCGTCCTCGTCGGCGATCCCCGCGCCGGGCAGCCCGACCGTGCCGCTCGACGCCCCGGGCGACGACCGGCTCGACGAGGCCCGCTCCGACGTCACGCTCGAGGGGGCGGCGTCGAGCATCAGCTGGCGCCTGCCCGCGGACTGCTACGAGGCGACGAAGCCCTCGAGCGCGCGGTGCGACGACGACGGCACCGCCTTCCAGCTCGTCGTCGGCGGCAAGCCCGGGATGGACCTCGTCGACAGCGAGCTGGACTACCGCGAGCTCGCCGAGGAGGACTCGACCGTCCAGCAGACGACGGTCGACGTCGCTGGTCGCACCTTCACCGTGCTCGTCGACGACGGCGGGGGCGCCGAGGGCGACACGGGGATCATGACCTTCCTCCACCAGCCCGAGGGCTCGCCCGACACCTTCGCCGTCGTGCTGCTCACCGAGGCGCCGGTCACCGACCTGCCCTCCACGCGGGTCGACGAGCTCTACCAGGTGCTGGGCTCGCTCGAGCTCGAGCCGGCCTGACCCGGGCCCGCCGGGTCCCCCTTCGGGCACCTGACGGGCAGGGGAGCGGCGTGGCGGGGCGACGTGGAAGGATCGTGGGCAGGACCACACATCGCTGACAAGGAGCACGACGCCATGCCCATCGCCACCCCTGAGGTCTACCGGGACATGCTCGACCGCGCGAAGGCAGGCTCCTTCGCGTACCCGGCCATCAACGTCACGTCCAGCCAGACCCTCAACGCCGCGATCCGCGGCTTCGCCGAGGCCGGCTCCGACGGCATCGTCCAGGTCTCCACCGGCGGCGCGGAGTACCTCTCCGGCCCGACGGTCAAGGACATGGTCACCGGCTCGCTCGCCCTGGCCGCCTACGCCCGCGAGGTCGCGAAGAACTACGACGTCAACATCGCGCTGCACACCGACCACTGCCCCAAGGACAAGCTCGACGGCTTCGTGCGCCCGCTCCTCGCCGCGAGCCAGGAGCACAAGGACACCTTCGGCACCCCGATCTTCCAGTCGCACATGTGGGACGGCTCGGCCGTGCCGCTCGAGGAGAACCTCGAGATCGCCCAGGAGCTGCTCGCCCTGGCCGCGGCGGCCGACATCATCCTCGAGGTCGAGATCGGTGTCGTCGGCGGCGAGGAGGACGGTGTCGCCAACGAGATCAACGACCAGCTCTACACGACCCCCGAGGATGCCCTCGCGACCGTCGAGGCGCTCGGTCTGGGCGAGCAGGGCCGGTACATGGCCGCGCTGACCTTCGGCAACGTCCACGGCGTGTACAAGCCGGGCAACGTCAAGCTGCGCCCCGAGATCCTCAAGCAGTGCCAGGACGCGATCGTCGCGAAGTACGGGTCCGACAAGGGCGAGCGCCCGCTCGACCTCGTCTTCCACGGCGGCTCCGGCTCGACGGCCCAGGAGATCTCCGACGCCGTCGACTTCGGCGTCGTGAAGATGAACGTCGACACCGACACCCAGTACGCCTTCACCCGGCCGGTCGTCGGCTACATGATGAAGAACTACGAGGGCGTGCTCAAGGTCGACGGCGAGGTCGGCAACAAGAAGCAGTACGACCCCCGTGCCTGGGGCAAGGAGGCCGAGGCCGCGATGGCCGCGCGCATCGTCACCGCGTGCGAGAACCTTCGCTCCGCCGGCACCTCCGTCAAGGCCTGACGTGGCGGGCGAGAACCTCCTGGGCATCCCGGAGACCTACCTGCCCGAGGACCCGGCCGCCGGGCTGCTCGCCGACGGCGCGCCCGCGGCCGACGTCGCCGCGGCGCACCCGACGTCCTCGCTGGCCTGGGCCGTCCTCGCCGAGGAGGCCCTCGACGACGGCCACCGGGTCGAGGCCTACGCCTACGCCCGCACCGGGTACCACCGCGCGCTCGACTCGCTGCGGCGCAGCGGCTGGCGCGGCCAGGGACCCGTCCCGTGGAGCCACGAGCCCAACCGCGGCTTCCTGCGCGCGCTGGCCGCGCTCACGCGGGCCGCCGACGCGATCGGCGAGGTCGACGAGGAGGAGCGCTGCCGCACCTTCCTCTCCGACAGCTCCCCCGAGGCAGCCCGCGAGCTGCTCGGCTGAGCCGACCCGAGAGCAGTGCGAAGGGGGACCCCGGTGGGGTCCCCCTTCGTCGTGCTCGGGGTGAGACGACCCCGGGCGCAGCAAGGGGCCCGGCCCGGTCGATGACGACCGGAGCCGGGCCCCGGGCCCGCGCCACCCCCTGTGGACACGGGTCCTGCTGGTACACGCCACCCCCTGTGGACATGTACCGGAGCGACACCGTCTGCAGAAGTCCCCTGATCCGCAACCGGTGATGTGCTCCCGATGAGTTGTATTGTGCACGACTTCTCGCCTGACGCACCCCGCTTTTCGGCATCGAGATGACACTGGCACTATGATGACAGACGTGCCCGGCATCGGCCCCCGTTCCCCGTTGCAGCGCCTGGAGTCCATGCTCGCCTCCGAGCTCGAGCGGCTCGGCCGACGACGTGACGAGCTGGCCGACCTCGGTGACGCGCTCCTCGCGCTGCGCAGCCAGGTCGCGACGGAGGACTCCCCGGTGCGCCTGGGCGTCGAGGTGCTCGAGCAGCCCGTCGCCGCGCCGGTCCTCGGACGGATCGCGATGTCGGTCGGACAGGTCGACAGCGTCTTCCTCGACGGCGAGGTGGGTGCGGTGACCGACGTCGAGCACGCGAGCCACGCGCTCGACCGGGCCCGGGACGGCCAGCGTCAGCGCACGATCTACACCCGGGCCGTCATCGACGTGGCCGACAGCACCCGCCGCCTCGACGCGCTGCGCAACGCCGGGCAGGAGCAGCACGTCGTCGAGACCTTCGAGCACGAGTTCGCGATCTTCGGCGACGAGGTCGTGGTGACCCCCTCGACGTGGGGCGACCCCGGCTCGGCCTACCTCGTCATCCGCAACCCCGTGCTCATCGGGGCCTTCCAGGGCTGGTTCGACCACGTGTGGAGCGCGACACCGACGCGCGACCACGGCGCACCGGTCGACCAGCGCATCGTCGAGCTGCTCGCGCTCGGCTACAAGGACGAGGCCATAGCCCGCCACCTGGGGGTCGCGCTGCGCACCGTGCGTCGGCGGGTCGCCGGCCTCATGGACGACTACCAGGTGCACACCCGCTTCCAGCTCGGGGCGGCCCTGGCGCACGACGACCGCGCCTGACGCCCGCCGCGTCGTGGGGCGGGCGCCCGGCGGTCAGCTGTCGAGCAGGGGGTGGCGCTGGATGATCTCGTCGCGGGCCGGCCCGACGCCGATCGCCGAGACGCGGGCGCCGATGAGCTCCTCGACGCGCAGCACGTAGTCCTGCGCCGCCTGGGGCAGCTCCTCGAAGGTGCGGCAGCCGCTGATGTCCTCCCACCAGCCCGGCATCGTCTCGTAGATGGGCGTCGCGTGGTGGAAGTCGCTCTGGCTCACCGGCATCTCGTCGTGACGCACGCCGTCGACGTCGTAGGCCACGCAGATCGGCACCTGCTCCAGGCCCGTGAGGACGTCGAGCTTGGTGACGACGAAGTCGGTGACGCCGTTGATCCGCGTCGCGTACCGCCCGATGACGGTGTCGACCCAGCCGCAGCGGCGCGGGCGCCCGGTCGTCGTGCCGTACTCGTGCCCGGTCTTGCGCAGGAACTCGCCGTCGTCGTCGAAGAGCTCGGTGGGGAAGGGGCCCTCGCCGACGCGGGTCGTGTACGCCTTGAGGATCGCGATGACGCGGCTGACGCGGGTCGGGGGGATGCCCGACCCGGTGCACGCGCCGCCGGCGGTCGCCGAGGAGGAGGTGACGAAGGGGTAGGTGCCGTGGTCGATGTCGAGCAGGGTCGCCTGCCCGGCCTCGAGCAGGACGTTCTGGCCGGCGTCGAGCGCCTTCTCCAGCTCGAGGGTCGTGTCGCCGACCATCGGGGCGAGGCGGTCGGCGTAGGAGCGCAGCTCCTCGACGACGCGGTCCACCTCGGCGCCACGGGTGTTGTAGACCTTGACGAGCACCTGGTTCTTCAGCGCGAGCGCGGCCTCGACCTTCTGGCGCAGGATCGACTCGTCGAAGATGTCCTGCACGCGGATGCCGGTGCGGTTCATCTTGTCGGCGTAGGTCGGGCCGATGCCGCGGCCGGTCGTGCCGATCTTGCGCGACCCGAGGAAGCGCTCGGTCACCTTGTCGAGGGTGCGGTTGTACGGCGCGATGACGTGCGCGTTGGCGCTGATCCGCAGCTTGCTCACGTCGACGCCGCGGGCGGTGAGGCCCTCGAGCTCCTCGAAGAGGACGGCGAGGTCGACGACGACGCCGTTGCCGATGACCGGCGTGCAGTTCGGCGACAGGATGCCCGAGGGTAGCAGGTGCAGGGCGTACTTCTCGCCGTCGATGACCACGGTGTGGCCGGCGTTGTTGCCGCCGTTGAACTTCACGACGTAGTCGACGTCGCGGCCCATGAGATCGGTGGCCTTGCCCTTGCCCTCGTCGCCCCACTGGGCTCCGACCAGCACGATCGCCGGCATGTGTACTCCTCGTGGCCCTGCGGCCCTCGTCGGTGGTGGGTGCCCGTCGCGGCCGTCGGCCGCGCGACCCCGTCACTGTACCGGCGGGCCCGATACTGCGTTGCGCCCGGCGGCCGTGGCTGGGAGCGTGGTCGCTCCGGGCGGCACGCGCCGTCGCGGCAACCCCGACACGAGGAGGTGGTGCGCATGAGCAAGCACGAGAGCGCCCCCGAGGACGTCAAGGAGAAGTTCCGGCAGGCGCTGGAGCGCAAGCAGGCCCATGCGGGCCGGGACGTCTCGGCAGAGGGAGGGCACGGCAAGGTCGAGTCCTCCCACGGCCCGGAGACCTCCGGCTCCCAGCAGATGTTCCGCCGCAAGTCGGGCTGAGCGCACCCGGAGGGGGCGGCCCGTGCGTCACGCACCGGGTCGCCCCCTTCGTCGTGCCCGGGCGAAGGGGGACCCGGCCCGGTCAGGCGGTCGGGCGCAGCACGCTCATCCGGTGGGCGGCGCGGGTGAGCGCCACGTAGAGCACGCGCGCGCCGCCGGGGGACTCCGCGACGATCGCGTCGGGGTCGACGACGACCGTGGCGTCCCACTCGAGGCCCTTCGTCGACATCGGGTCGAGGACGACGACCCGGCCGCTCTCGTGCGCGACGAGCGGTGCGACCCGCTCGAGGTGACGGGCGGGGGCGATGACCGCGACCGAGCCGTCGACCTCGTCGACGAGCGCGTCGACGGCGGCGCGGGCGGCCGCGTCGACCGATGGGGCGGAGGTGTCGAGGGCGTCGCCGAAGCGGGTCTCGACCGGCTCGACCCCGGTCTCGCGGACGGCGTCGGGGATGTCCGCGTCGGGGACGACGGGCAGGATGACGTCGCGCGCGTAGTCGAAGATCTCGCGGGCGTTGCGGTAGTTCGTGCTCATGTGGAAGCGACGCCGCTCGTTGCTGCCGAAGGCGTCCTCGCGCGCCGCCTCGGCCTCGCGCGCGTCGGCCCACGAGGCCTGGGCGGCGTCGCCGACGACGGTCCACGACGCGCGTCGACCACGACGCCCGACCATGCGCCACTGCATCGGCGAGAGGTCCTGCGCCTCGTCGACGAGGACGTGGGCGTAGGAGCCGGGGCGGCCCACCCGTCCGGTGAGGAGGCGCTCGCGGGCCAACGTCGGGGTCACGTGGCTCTCGACGTCGCGGACGCGGACCGCCGAGCCCATCGTCGTCAGCTCGCGCTCGGCCGCACGGCCGTCGAGCTCGTCGATCTCGTAGAAGCCGCGCTCCTCGTCGGCGGCCTCCTCGACCTGGCCGAGGCGCACGGCGAGCTCGTCGACGACGGCGACGTCGGCCACCGACCACGTGCCGAGCTCGAGCGCCTCCCGCATCGAGTGGGCCAGCGCCGCGGCGTCGCCCTGGGAGAGCACGCCCTGGGTGATCCGGTAGGCCCGCTCCGTGTCGGCGAGCCACAGCAGGGCCTGGCGCGGGTCGACCTGGGGCCACCACGCCTCCATGAAGGAGTCGACGGCGATGGACTCGTCGAAGGCGTCGAGGAACTCGTCGCGCTCGCCCTCGCGGTGGCTGGCCCACGCGGCCTCGGCGAGCATCTCTCGGGCGGCCTTCGTGCCCTGGTTGCGGGTCCGGTCGCGCAGGACGCGACGGCGGATCGACGCGAGGGCGTCGGCGCCGATCCGGATGGCGATGCCGCCGACGAAGGTGCGCAGCTCGGTGGGGGCGTCGGGGACCGGCTCTTGGAGCAGGCGGGCGACGACGGTGCGCATCCGCAGCGAGCCCTTGATCGCGGCGACCTCGGGGGTGTCGAGGCGCTCGGTGCCGATGGCGTCGACGAGGTCGCCGAGGGCCCGCAGGGCCACGGAGTCCTCGCCGAGCGAGGGCAGCACCCGCTCGATGTACGCCGTGTAGGCGGCGGACGGGCCGACGACGAGGATGCCGCCGCTCTCGTAGCGCCGGCGGTCGTTGTAGAGCAGGTAGGCCGCGCGGTGCAGGGCGACGACGGTCTTGCCGGTGCCGGGACCGCCGGTGATCTCGGTGACGCCCCGGTCGCTGGCGCGGATCGCCTCGTCCTGGTGGGCCTGGATCGTCGCGACGATGTCGCGCATCCGCGTGCCGCGGGCCCGGGTCAGGGCCGCGAGCAGCGCGCCGTCACCGACGACGACGATGTCCTCGGGCGCCTCGGGGACCATGAGGTCGTCCTCGACGCCGACGACCGTGTCGTCCTTCGAGCGCAGCACCCGGCGGCGGATGACCCCGTGGTTGGCGACGGGGGTCGCGCGGTAGAAGGGGGAGGCGGCCGGGGCGCGCCAGTCGATGACGAGCGGCTCGTACTCGTCGTCGCGCACGCCGAGGCGGCCGACGTAGCGGATCTCGCGGTCGGCCGGGGCCATGGCGTCGCCGTGGTCGATGTCGAGCCGGCCGAAGACGAGGCCCTCGTGCTGGTGCTCGAGCGTGGCCAGGCGCCGGGCCGCCTGGTAGACGAGCGCGTCGCGCTCGAAGAGGCCCGACATCTCCTCGTCGCGCACGTCGCCCGTGCGATCGGTGCGACCGCGCGACATGCCGTCGGTGGCGACGAGACCGGCGCGGGTCTCGGCCTTGACGAGCTCGTCGCGGACCCGGTCGAGGTGGGCCTGCTCGGTCGCGATCTCGGTCGCGACGTGCGGCGGGACGTCGGTGGTGGAGGGGCGAAGGGAGCCGTCGGTCACGTCTGCTGCTCTACCTGTCTCACGTGTGTCGCGCGGCGGCGACCTGGGCAGCCATCGAGTCTAGACGCCGGCACCGACGTCGCTCAGACCAGGCCGCGCCGCACGGCCTCGACCCCGGCCTGGAGCCGGGACTGGGCGCCGAGCCGCTCCATGACGACCCGGACCCGCCGCTCGACGGTGCGCACGCTCACCCCGAGCTGGCGGGCGACGTTGGCGTCCGATGCGCCGGCGGCGAGCAGGGTGAGGATCGTCTGGTCGCGCTGCGAGTACAGCTCGCCGTCGACGTCGAGGTCGACGGCGGGCAGCGGGAGGCTGCGGGCGTGCAGGCGCTCGACGAGGTTGCCGATGCCGGTGATGAGCGGGCTGTCCCACAGGGAGACCGACCCGGCGCCCGAGGGCTCGATGTTCGTCAGGTCGACGACCGCCTGGAGCCCGTCGACGACGATCGCCGAGAAGGGCACGTCCTCGGCGATCCGCACGTCCTCGCCGGACGCCTGCCGACGGCGCAGGGTCTGCAGGGCGTCGTCGAGCTCGAGCAGGCGCGAGTCGTACACGGCGAGGTAGCGCAGCGGCTGGCCCGCGCTGTCGAGGGTGGCGCTGTCGTGGTCGACCAGGGGCGAGGTGAGCAGCTGGATGCTGCGCTCGCCGTACGCGCGCATCGCGAGGATCGAGCGCTCGGCGCCCGCGACGACGGCGATGCTCGCCGAGCGGATCTCGGCGAGGGAGTCCAAGGTGCTGGCGCGCAGCGGGTTCGTGCGCGCGTCCTCGAGCGCGCGGACCCTGCGGTGGATGAGTCCGAGCTGGGGTGCCGAGGCCCGCACCCGGCGCAGCTGACGCTCGACCTCGGCGGTGTAGGCCGCGAGGGCACCCTCGGGCGGGGGGATCGAGATCGCCCCGTCGTCGACCTCGGCCAGGCCCCGGTGGGTGAGGATCTGCAGCCCGAGGTCGACCTGCGCGGCGCTGATCCCCGCAGCCACCAAGGACTCTCGCGTCGCGGCCGGGTCATGGATGAGCGCGAGGTAGAGCCGGGTGATCTCCTCCTCGGGCATCGCGACGTCGAGGTGGACCGGGAGGTCGGGCGCGGACATGACGAGAAGTATGGCGACTAGCCGACATCGTCGGGAGACCGACAGCGTCAGGTTGATTTCGCCCTCGGATTTGGTCACACTCGCATCTGCTGGCCTTCGGGTCGGCTCGCTGCGCGGGACGTCCCCCCCTGGTCCCGCGCGAGCGATCGGGGCGCGAGGTCGAGCCAGCGAGACCCCCCTGCACGCTGGCTCCTTCGCGCCCCCCTCGCGCATCTCGGCGGGGGCGACCCTCGGGTCGCCCCCGCTGTTCGCGTCCTAGGCTGCGGGGCGTGAAGGTACTCGTCATCGGTTCAGGTGCCCGTGAGCACGCCCTCGTCCGCGCGCTGCTCGTCGACCCCGCCGTGGACGCCGTCGTCGCGGCGCCCGGCAACCCCGGCATCGACGTCGTCGCCCTCTGCGTGCCGGTCGACGCGCAGGACCCGCAGGCGGTGACCGACCTCGCCCGCGAGCACGGCGTCGACCTCGTCGTCGTCGGCCCGGAGGCCCCGCTCGTCGCAGGCGTCGCCGACGCGGTCCGCGCGGCCGGCATCGCGTGCTTCGGCCCCGACCGGGCCGCGGCCACCCTCGAGGGGAGCAAGGCCTTCGCGAAGGAGGTCATGGCCGCCGCCGAGGTGCCGACCGCCCTGGCCCACGTGGCACGCACGGAGGCCGAGCTCGCCGAGGCGCTCGACGCCTTCGGCGCCCCGTACGTCGTCAAGGACGACGGGCTCGCCGCCGGCAAGGGAGTCGTCGTCACCGACGACCGTGGTGCCGCGCTCGCGCACGGCCTGGCCTGCCTGGCGAAGGGGGAGGACGCCCAGGTCGTGGTCGAGGAGTTCCTCGACGGCCCGGAGGCCTCGCTCTTCTGCATCTGCGACGGGCAGCGGGTCGTGCCGCTCGACCTCGCCCAGGACTTCAAGCGCGTCTTCGACGGCGACGAGGGCCCGAACACCGGGGGCATGGGCGCGTACTCACCGCTCGACTGGGCGCCCGAGGGGCTCGTCGACGACGTCGTCGCCCGGGTCGCGCAGCCGGTCGTCGACGAGATGGGGCGGCGGGGCACCCCCTTCGTCGGGGTGCTCTACGTCGGCCTCGCGCTCACCTCGCGCGGGCCTCGGGTCATCGAGTTCAACGTGCGCTTCGGCGACCCCGAGACCCAGTCGGTGCTCGCGCGGCTCGCGACCCCGCTCGGCGGGCTCCTCCACGCGGCGGCCCAGGGCCGGCTCGGCGAGGTCGAGCCGCTGCGCTGGCGCGAGCAGGCGTCGGTGACCGTCGTCGTCGCGGCGGCGGGCTACCCGGCCTCGCCGAGCACCGGCGACCCGATCGGCGGTCTCGAGCTCGTCGGCGACACCGACACCTACGTGCTGCATGCCGGCACAGCCGCCGGCCCGGACGGCACCGTCGTCAGCGCCGGTGGCCGCGTGCTCTCCGTCGTCTCCCTCGGCGCCGACCTCGACGAGGCGCGCGAGCATGCGTACGCCGGCGTCGCGAAGGTCGAGCTCGAGGGCAGCCACCACCGCACCGACATCGCGCTGCGCGCCGCCCGCGGGGAGATCCGCACGCCCCGCTGACCGGTTACCCCCTCCGCCCCCGCCCCCGCCCCCGCCCCCCTTCGCCCCGCCCGCCCCGGCGCCCCCTCGCCCCGCCCGCCCGCTCGGCGTCAGGAGGAGCCGACCCGGTGGGCCGCGGCGGCCCCGACGAGCCCGAGGACGGCGCCGGCGGCGACGACGACGGCGAAGGGGGACCCGGTGAGGTGGTCCGCGTGCGCCGCGACGAGCGCGCCGCCGCCGGCCGTCGCCAGGGCGGTGCCGATGGCGGCGGCGAGCGTCGCGGCGGCGTTGACCTCGCCCTGCCGCTGCGCCGGTGCGAGCTCGACGGTGCGCACGCTGAGCGTGTTCGTCGCGACACCCATGCCGAGCGCGCTCACGCACCACCCGATCATCGAGGGGGCGAGCCCGATCGCGCCGAGGGCGAGCAGGAGCGGTCCGGTCGCCCCCGCGGCCATGAGCAGCAGGCCGGCGCGCAACCGCTGGACCGCGCTCGTGCGCTCGCGGACGGCGTCGCCGCTCGCCACGCTCGAGCCGAGGGCCCAGCACACCCCGGTCACCGCCAGGCTCGTCCCGGCCAGCCGTGGCCCGGTGCCGTGGACCTCGACGAGGAGCAGCGGGAGGTAGGTGCCCATCGCGGCGAAGGTCGCACTGACGAGCAGGCGCAGTCCGACCGCCGCGGGGATGCCGGCCGAGAGCGTCGCCGTGCCGGCGGGGAGCAGCCGGCGCCCGGCGAGGACGAGCACGACGGCTCCGGCGGCCGCCGTCGGAGCGGCGAGGGTGGACGTCGCCCATGCAGCTGTGCCCCAGGTGAGGGCGCCGACGGCGGCGGCGACGAGCAGCGCGGCCCCGACCGTCGCGCGGTCCCGAGCGCTCCACCGGCCACCGGGGCGGGGGAGGGCGTCGCGCAGCGCGGTGAGCAGAGGCGGCAGCGCGACGGCGAGGAGGACGAGCGGGGTGATGAAGACCGCCCGCCACCCCCAGTGCTCGGCGACGAGCCCCGCGGCGAAGGGGCCGAGCAGCGAGGGCAGCACCCACGCCACGGCGAAGCCGGCGAAGACCCGGGCGCGCAGGTGCTCGGGCACGACGTCGGCGACGAGCACGACGAGACCGATGTCGAGCAGCCCCTCGGCGACGCCGGAGGTCGCGCGGCCGAGCAGCAGCACCGGCATCGACGGGGCGAGCCCGGTGAGCACCTGCGCGACGACGAAGGTGACGACCCCGGTGAGGATGAGCGCGCGCGGGCCGCGGTGGTCGCCGAGGACCCCCGCGACGGCGGTCGCGACGAGGAAGGTCAGGCTCGAGACGCCCGTCGCCAGCCCGTACCACTGCAGCCCGTCGAGCTCGCGGGCGACGACGGGCAGGACGGTCGTGACCGCCCTGTTCTCGTAGGCGCCGAGGGTGACGACGCACAGGGCGGCGAGCACCATCGGCAGGTGGGCGGGTGACAGGAGGCGGTCGCGCGGGGGCGTGTGGACGTCGGCGGGCGCCGTCGCGGGGGGTGTGGTGGGGGACTCGGCGGTCATGCCGCTGATGCTCGATGCTCAAGCGCGCTTGAGGTCAACCGCTATCGTCGGGGCGTGGACCAGCGGCACAAGGACGACCTGCTCCCCGTCGGCGAGATCGCGCACCGCGCGGGCATCAGCGTGCCGACGGTGCGCTTCTACGAGGAGCGCGGGCTCATCGCCTCGACCCGCACGGCGGGCAACCAGCGCCGCTTCGCGCGCCACACCCTGCGCCGCATCGCCTACGTGCGCGCGGCGCAACGCTTCGGGCTGAGCCTGGCCGAGATCCGTGAGGCGCTCGACACGCTCCCCGCCGACCGGGCCCCGACGAAGGGGGACTGGGCTCGCCTCTCGCGGCGCTGGCACGACGTGCTCCAGGAGCGCATCGAGGCGCTCGAGCGGCTGCGCGACACGACGGACGGCTGCATCGGGTGCGGCTGCCTGTCGACCACCCGGTGCCCGATCTACAACACCGACGACGAGCTCGCCGCCACCGGCTCGGGCGCCCGACGCTGGCCCGACGCCCTGCGCGAGGGGTGAGCGGGTCCCCTTCGCCCCCGCCTACCCACCCGTAAGCGGGGTGATCACCCCACCTACGGGTGGGTAGCCGGGTGCCAGGATGGCGCCAGCCGACCGAAGGGGGACCCGTGACGACCACGACCGACGACGCCAGCCCGTACCGCCTCGAGGGGAGACCCCGCTCGCGCGGGCTCGCCCGCGCGCTCTCGCCGCTCGTCGCGGTCGCGCCGTGGCTCCTCACCGTCGCGGGGATCGCTCTCGCCGGGGAGTGGCAGCGCGGCGTCTACGCCCGAGGCGAGCGGTCGCTCGGCCTGCTGCTCGCCGCGCTCGTCGTCCTCCTGCTCGCTGCCCTGCTGTGGGCGGCGGTCACCGCGTGGTCCTCGGTCGGCACCGTCCTGGCGGGCGTGCTCACCGTCGTGCTCGCGCTGGCTCTCGGCGCACCGGGGCCGGTCTCCCGGGCGATCAGCCAGAGCGTCCTCGAGGCCGGTCTGCCCTACCGCGCCTACGCCGTGCTCGTCGCGCCCGTGCCCTTCCTCGTCCTGGGCACCACCCTCGTCGCCGCCGGCCTCGCGGCCGCCGCCGTCCGCCGCCTGCGCTGACCCCCCCGTCGCCCTCCCTCCCCCTTCGCCTCCGTCCTGATCTCCGCCTACCCCTCCGTACGTGGGGTGATCACCCCACGTACGGAGGGGTAGGCGGAGGTCGAGGCGGGTGGGGTGATCGCGGACCTGCTGCTCGGGTGAGGGCGAGTCACGGCAGGATGGGCGCATGGCTGACGGCTCGCACCCCACCCTGCCCGGCTTCGCGCACGTCTACTCGGGCAAGGTCCGTGACCTCTACGCACCGCTCGACGACGCGGGCGAGGCGCGCGCGGACCGGCTGCTCCTCGTCGCGAGCGACCGGATGAGCGCCTACGACTTCGTCCTCGACAGCCCCATCCCCGACAAGGGCGCGGTGCTCACGCAGCTCTCGCTGTGGTGGTTCGACCAGCTCGCCGATCTGCTGCCTCACCACGTCGTGAGCACGGACGTGCCCGACGAGGTCGCCGGCCGCTCGGTCCTCGTCGAGCGGCTCGACATGCTGCCCGTCGAGTGCGTCGCCCGCGCCTACCTCACCGGCGGCGGGCTCTCCGAGTACGAGGCGACGGGCTCGGTGAGCGGTGTCGCGCTGCCCGAGGGCCTCGTCGACGGCTCGCGCCTGCCCGAGCCGGTCTTCACCCCCTCGACGAAGGCGCCGATGGGCCAGCACGACGAGCCGATCCCCTTCGAGGGCGTCGTCGCCGAGATCGGCCCTGAGCTCGCCGAGCGCGTGCGCGATCTCACGATCGCGATCCTCGCGCGCGGCAACGACGTCGCCGCCGAGCGCGGGATCCTGCTCGCCGACACGAAGGTCGAGTTCGGCCTGCGCGGTCTCGACCTCGCGCCCGGCGAGGACCTCGGCGAGGCGATCCGCGCGCGCGGCGCCGCCTGCGAGATCGTCCTCGCCGACGAGGTGCTCACCCCCGACAGCTCGCGCTTCTGGCCGGCCGACGCGTGGGAGCCCGGCCACCCCCAGCCCAGCTACGACAAGCAGTACGTCCGCGACTGGCTCACCTCCGTCGCCTCCGGCTGGGACCGGCACTCGGGCGAGGCTCCGCCGGCTCTGCCGGACGAGGTCGTGGCCGCCACCCGCGCCCGCTACGTCGAGGCCTACGAGCGGCTCACCGGCACCCCCTTCGTGCCCGCGGGGCGCTGACCGCCCGAGCACGACGAAGGGGGCGTGGACGGCTGTCCACGCCCCCTTCGTCATGGGTCGTCGAGACGTCAGTCCACGACGACGGGCTCGGGGAAGGTCTGCTCCCCGGCCCCCTTCGGCAGCTCGGTCATCTCCGCGATCTCCGGAGCGGTCTTGCGGGCCCGCTCCTCGCGGGTCGGGAAGGCCGGGGTCTCGGCCGCGCACGTCCGGTCGCGCGCGGGCGAGGAGCCACTGACGAGGTAGGTGTCGACGGCCTTGGTGACGCAGCTCGAGACGCCGTAGGCGGTGTGGCCCCACGAGTCGCTGGACACGAGGCGCGAGCGGCCGAGGATCTTGCGGGTCTCGACGGCGCCGGTGTACGCGGTGGCGGGGTCCCAGTAGTTGCCGACGATGAGCACGCCCTTGGGCGTGTACCGGTCGTACGGGCCGACGTAGGCGTCCTCGTCCTGGCCGGTGAAGGCGTCACCGGCGCAGCCGGAGGAGCTCCACAGCCAGGCCTTCCCGAAGTGCGGGGCCGTCGTCTGAGCCTGGGTGTCGTACCGCGGGTAGTCGGCCAGGCGGGTCGTCTCCTGCGAGTCCGTGCACGTCACGGACAGGAAGGCGTCGTAGGAGTTGTCGTACATGGCGCGAGCCGGCGCACCGACCGCGTCGTCGACCGCCGCGAGGAGGACCTGCCGCGTCGCGCGGGTCGGCTTCGGGGTCTTCGCCCGGCCGCCCTGCGCCTCGGTGGCGGCGTAGTCGAGCTCGGTGAGGATGGCGTCGACCTGCGTCGGGGCGTCGGACCCGTACATGACGCTGAGGAGCGCGCCGATCATCGTGGGGTAGTCGACCGTGAACTTCTGGCCGCTGTCGGGGTCTCTCAGCACGAGCGGCGTGCGCTGGACCTGGGCGACGAGGGCGTCGAAGCGCTTGCGCGTGTCGCCGACGGCGGCGAACTCGCAGCGCGGGTCACCGGCCTTCTGGCACTCGGCGAGGACCTGCTTCATCGCCTTCCACGCGCCCTTGCCCGAGCCGAGGCGGAAGTCGAGCGGACGGCTCTTGTTCCACGGCGTGCCCGACCAGGAACGGGGGTTGATCGTGCCGTCGATGACGATCGAGCGGAAGTTCGAGGGGAACATGTTCGCGTACGTCGCGCCGAGCTGCGTGCCGTACGAGAAGCCCATGTAGCTGAGCTTGCCCTGGCCGAGGGCGCGCCGGACCATCTCCATGTCGCGGGCGACCTCGGCGGTCGACATGGCCGTGGCGAGCTTGTTGGTGGAGCAGGCGCGGGCGATCTTCTTCATCGAGCCCATGTAGCGCTGCTGCTTCGTCCACCCGACGGGGAAGACGTCCTCGAGCGGCGCGAAGGTCGACTGCTGCTGCCAGGGCTGCAGGCAGCGCACGTTGTCGCTCGCGCCGATGCCGCGCGGGTCCACCCCGACGACGTCGAAGCTCTTGCGGATCGTCGGGCTGGCCCACCTGCTCGCCGCCTGGGCGAGGTCGGTCGAGGACCCGCCGGGCCCGCCGGGGTTGACGAAGAGGGTGCCCACCCGCTTGCCGGTGGCCTTCGTGCGCAGCACGGCGACCTTGGTCTTCGGGCCCTTGGGGTTGTCGTAGTCCAGCGGGAGGTCGACGGTGGCGCACTCCGAGGTCGCGTAGCACCGGAACCATTTCAGCTTCGGCGTCGGCGTCTTGTTGAGCTTGGCGTTCTCGGAGGGCTTCGTCGCGGTGCTCGCGGCGGCGGCGCTCGGTGCGCTGCTCGTCGAGGGTGCCGCGCTCGCCGTGGCGAGCGTGCCGGCGAGCATCGAGGCGGCGACCGCCCCGACGACCAGCGTGCGTGGTGCTCTCATGATCGGTGGTTCCCCTGCTTCTTCGGTGGGCGCCGACGGCGCTCAGACGCCGCCCAACGTAGTGGGGCGGCGCGCCGGGCACATGCACATCCGCGCGATCGGGCCCGGGCGCGCAGGCGAGGGTGACCGTCCGCACACGACGAAGGGGGCGTGGACGGCTGTCCACGCCCCCTTCGCCCGGGTGGCCGTCGCTCAGCGCACGACGGTCGGCTCCGGGAAGGACTGGCCCGCCGGGGCCTTCGGCAGCTTCTTGGTCTCGGCGACCTGGGGCGCGCTGACCCGGGCCTCCTCCTCACGGGTGGGGAAGGCCGGCGACTCCGCCGGGCAGGTGCGGTCGCGCAGCGGCGAGGCGCCGGTGACGAGGTAGGTGTCGACGGCCTTCGTCGCGCAGGCGGACACGCCGTAGGCGGTGTGGCCCCACGAGTCGCTGGAGACGAGGCGGGAGCGGCCGAGGACCTTGCGGGTCTCGACGGCGCCGGTGTAGGCGGTGGCGGGGTCCCAGTAGTTGCCGACGATGAGGACACCCTTGGGCGTGTACCGGTCGTAGGGGCCGACGTAGGCGTCCTCGTCCTGGCCGGTGAAGGAGTCGCCGGCGCAGCCGGAGGAGCTCCACAGCCAGACCTTGCCGAAGTGCGGCGCCGTCGTCTCGGACTGCGTGTCGTACCTCGGATAGTCCGACAGGCGGGTCGTCTCCTGCGAGTCCGTGCAGGTCACCGACAGGAAGGCGTCGAGCGAGCTGTCGTAGGCGAAGTCGCGGCGGGGCACCCCGGTCGCCTTCGAGACGGCGGCGAGGAAGGCCTTGCGGGTGGCCTTGGTCGGGGCCGGGGTCTTCGCCGTGCCGCCCTGAGCCTCGGTGGCGAGGTAGTCGAGCTCGGTGAGGAGCGAGTCGACGAACTGCGGGGCGTCGGACGAGTACATCGCGCTGAGCAGGGTCCCGACCATCGTCGGGTAGTCGATGGAGTACTTCTCGCCCGTGTAGGGGTCCACGACCGGCAGGGGCTTGCGCTCCAGCTGTGCCGCGAGCTCGTCGAAGCGCTTGCGGGTGTCGCCGACGGCGGCGAAGTCGCACCGGTCCTCGCCGGCCTTCTGGCACTCGGCGAGGATCTGGCGCATCGCCGTCCACGCGCCCTTGCCGGAGCCGAGGCGGAAGTCGAGCGGTCGGCTCTTGTTCCACGGCATGCCGGACCAGGAGCGCGGGTTGATGGTGCCGTCGATGACGATCGAGCGGAAGTTCGAGGGGAACATGTTCGCGTAGGTCGTGCCGAGCTGCGTGCCGTACGAGAAGCCGATGTAGCTGAGCTTGCCCTCGCCCAGCGCACGCCGGACCATCTCCATGTCGCGGGCGACCTCGGCAGTCGACATCGCGGTGGCGAGCCTGTTGGTGGAGCAGGCGCGGGCGATCTTCTTCATCGAGCGGATGTAGCGCTGCTGCTTCGTGTAGCCGACGGGGAAGGCAGCGGCGAGCGGGGCGTACGTCTCGTCCTGCTCCTCGACGGGCAGGCACTGCACGGTGTCGCTGAAGCCGATGCCGCGCGGGTCGACACCGACGACGTCGAAGTTCTTGCGGATGGTCGGGCTGGCCCACAGGTCGGCGAAGTAGGCGAGCTCGGTGGCTGAGCCGCCGGGGCCACCGGGGTTGACGAAGAGCGTGCCGAGGCGCTTGCCGGTCGCCTTGGTGCGCAGGACCGCGACGTCGGTCTTCGGGCCCCTGGGGTTGTCGTAGTCCAGCGGCAGCGCGACCTTCGCGCACTCGGCGCCGCCGTAGCAGCTGAACCAGCGCAGCCGTGGCGTCGCGGTCTTGTCGAGCTTGGCGTTCTCGGACGGCTTCGCCGCGGTGCTCGCGGCGGCGGCGCTCGGTGCGCTGCTCGTCGTGGGCGCGGCGCTCGCCGTGGCGAGCGTGCCGGCGAGCATCGAGGCGGCGACCGCCCCGACGACCAGCGTGCGTGGTGCTCTCATGATCTGTCCCCTGCTCTGCCGTGAGCGCCGGCGGCGCCCGGTGCGCGTCAACGTAGTGGCCCCCGCCCCGGTCCGCACGGCGAGCGGTTGAGCCGCCACCAGGTGGACATCTCAGGGCCGTCTGGGCAGCGCGTGATCGGCGCCCGACCGCCTCCGGCTGGCTAGCCTGCGGCCATGACGGGGGACGAAGGGGGAGCCCGCCGCGCCCCACGGGAGCGGCGCGTGTCGGAGAGCGACGACGTCTTTCGCACGTCGGGGTCGACGGGGCGTCGGGGCGAGCCCCGCGCCGGCGCGCGACGGCCCCGGTCGGGCGCGTCGTCGCCTGCGACGCCGCAGGGGTCGTCCCCGTCGCGATGGACCGACCCGGCGCCGACGAGCGGGGTGTGGGACCCGCGCGGAGCGACCCCCGAGCAGCGGCGTGAGGTGTACGAAGACACGCTTCGGCGGAGCAGGGGATGGTCATGGGGTGCTCTCGTCCTGGCGGCCGTCTTCTTGCTGGGCTCGGTGTGGTCCGCATCCGACGGAGACGTGCAGCTCTTCCCCACCCTCGCGCAGGGCCTCCTGTGGGCGAACCTCGCCGTCGCCGGTGCGGTGCGTGCCCGCCGTATCGGCGACATCCTCGGGTCGGACCCGGAGGAGCCCGTCGAGCAGGTGATGGCACGGGCGAAGGAGGTCAACGCGCACGACGTCTTCCCGGCGCTCGCCATCTTCGACGCGACGTGCGCGGTGCTCGTGCTGCTCCTCGCCCCGGCTGTCTGGCCGCTGGCCGCTGCTGCCTCCGCGACCGCCGTGCTCTTCGCCGTCGCCTGGTGGCGGGCCCGTCGACGCGGTGACCACGACTCGGCCGTGGTCGACCCCCCTTCGGCCCGTCGATAGACTCGCTCGAAGGCCCCCCGAACCCTCTCCACAGGAGCCCCAGTGGGACGCATCGTCGTCGACGTCATGCTCAAGCCAGAGATCCTCGACCCCCAGGGCCAAGCGGTCCGCGGCGCGCTCCCGCGCCTGGGGCTCACGGACTTCACCGACGTGCGGCAGGGCAAGCGCTTCGTGCTGTCCGTCGACGGCGAGGTCACGCCCGAGCACCTCGCCCGCGCCCGTGAGGCCGCCGAGACCCTGCTCTCCAACCCCGTCATCGAGGACGTCGTCGACGTCCACGAGCTCGTCCACGACGAGCCCGAGCAGGCCCCGCTCACCGGCGAGGGCGCCCGGTGAAGATCGGCGTCGTCACCTTCCCCGGCTCGCTCGACGACCACGACGCCCGGCGCGCGGTCGACCTGTGCGGCGGCGAGGCCGTCGCCCTCTGGCACCGTGACGCCGACCTGCGCGGCGTCGACGCCGTCGTCATCCCCGGCGGCTTCTCCTACGGCGACTACCTGCGCGCCGGTGCCATCTCCCGCTTCGCGCCCGTCATGACCGAGGTCGTGCGCGGCGCCGAGGCGGGCATGCCGGTGCTCGGCATCTGCAACGGCTTCCAGATCCTGTGCGAGTCGCACCTCCTGCCCGGCGCGATGATCCAGAACGACCACCGCACCTTCGTGTGCCGCGACCAGCGCCTGCGCGTCGAGTCGACGAGCACCGCGTGGACCGGCGACTTCGAGGACGGCGAGGAGATCACCATCGTCCTGAAGAACCAGGACGGCCAGTTCGTCGCCGACGCCGACACCCTCGACCGGCTCGAGGGCGAGGGCCGCGTCGTCTTCCGCTACCTCGGCGCCAACCCCAACGGCAGCTACCGCGACATCGCCGGCATCTCCAACGCGCGCGGCAACGTCGTCGGCCTCATGCCCCACCCCGAGCACTGCGTCGAGGAGGGCTACGGCCCGAGCCTGGACGGCCGGCGCTTCTTCACCTCCGTCCTGCAGGAGATGGTCTCCGCGTGAGCACGCTCGACACCGTCGCCCACGCCGGGCAGACCCCCGACCTCGACCAGCCCTGGGCCGACCTCGGTCTCAAGGAGGACGAGTACGCCCGGATCCGCGAGATCCTCGGCCGCCGCCCGACGATCGCCGAGCTCGCGATGTACTCGGTCATGTGGTCTGAGCACTGCTCGTACAAGTCGAGCAAGGTCCACCTGCGCCGCTTCGGCGACCTGCCGCAGACGACGCCGCTCGGCGACACCCTCGCCGGCATCGGCGAGAACGCCGGCGTCATCGACGTCGGCCAGGGCTGGGCGGTGACCTTCAAGGTCGAGTCGCACAACCACCCGAGCTACGTCGAGCCCTACCAGGGCGCCGCGACCGGCGTCGGCGGCATCGTCCGCGACATCATGGCGATGGGCGCCCGCCCGGTCGCCGTCATGGACCCGCTGCGCTTCGGCGCCATCGACCACCCCGACACCGCCCGGGTCCTGCCCGGCGTCGTCAAGGGCATCGGCGGCTACGGCAACTCCCTCGGCCTGCCCAACGTCGGCGGCGAGATCGTCTTCGACGAGTGCTACCAGGGCAACCCGCTCGTCAACGCCCTGTGCGTCGGCACGCTGCGCCACGAGGACCTCCACCTCGCCAAGGCCTCCGGCGCCGGCAACAAGGTCGTCCTCTTCGGGGCGAAGACCGGCGGCGACGGCATCGGCGGCGTCTCGGTCCTCGCGTCGGAGACCTTCGACGAAGGGGGACCGACGAAGCGCCCCGCCGTCCAGGTCGGCGACCCCTTCGCCGAGAAGGTCCTCATCGAGTGCTGCCTCGAGCTCTACCGGGCCGGTGTCGTCGAGGGCATCCAGGACCTCGGCGGGGCGGGCCTGTCCTGCGCGACCTCCGAGCTCGCCTCGGCGGGCGACGGCGGGATGAGTGTCGAGCTCGACCGGGTCCCCCTTCGCGACTCCACGCTGCGGGCCGAGGAGATCCTCATGTCCGAGAGCCAGGAGCGGATGATGGCCGTCGTCGCGCCCGACCAGGTCGACGCCTTCATGGCGATCACCGACCGGTGGGACGTCGAGGCCACGGTCCTCGGCGAGGTCACCGGCACCGGCCGGCTCGTCATCACGTGGCACGGCGAGACGATCGTCGACGTGCCGCCGCGCTCCGTCGCCCACGACGGCCCCGTCTACGACCGTCCGATGGCCCGGCCGCAGTGGCTCGACGCCGTCCAGGCCGACTCGAGCGCCTCGCTGCCGCGCCCCGGCACCGACGAGCTGGGCCAGGTCGTCCTCGACCTGCTCGCCTCGCCGAACCTGTGCGACAAGTCGTGGGTCACCGACCAGTACGACCGCTACGTCCTCGGCAACACCCGCCAGGCGATGCCCGCTGACGCCGGTCTCGTGCGCATCGACGAGCGCACCGGTCTCGGCATCGCCGTCTCGACGGACTGCAACGGCCGCTTCGGCCGGCTGGACCCGTACGCCGGCGCGCAGCTCGCGCTCTCGGAGAGCTATCGCAACGTCGCGACGACCGGCGCGCTGCCGCTGGCCGTCACCGACTGCCTCAACTTCGGCTCGCCGGAGGACCCCGAGGTCATGTGGCAGTTCGAGCGCGCGGTCGCCGGCCTCTTCGACGCCTGCCTCGAGCTCGGCATCCCCGTGACCGGCGGCAACGTCTCCTTCTACAACCAGACCGGCGACGTCGCGATCCACCCGACGCCCGTCGTCGGCGTCCTCGGCGTCATCGAGGACGTGGCGAAGGGGGTCGGCGCCGGCTTCGCGCACGACGGCCAGGTCGTCCTCGCCCTCGGTCGCACCCGCGACGAGCTCGACGGCGGCGAGTGGGCGCACGCCCTGCACGGCCACCTCGGCGGCGTGCCGCCGCAGGTCGACCTCGCTGCGGAGAAGGCGCTCGCCGACTTCTTCGTCGCCGCGGTGCGCGCCGGTGTGCTCACGAGCTCGCACGACGTCTCCGACGGCGGTCTGGCGATCACCCTGGCCGAGTCCGCGCTGCGGCACGGCGTCGGCGCGAGCCTCGACCTCACCCCCGTGTGCGAGCGCGACGGGGTCGACCTGACGACCGCCCTGCTCTCCGAGTCGGTCGCCCGCGCGGTCGTCACCGTCGCCGACGAGCAGTCGCTCGCGACCGTGGTCAACCTCGCGGCGGAGCACGGGGTGCCCGTCGCGCGGGTCGGCACGACCGGCGGGTCGACCCTCAAGGTCAAGGGAGCCCTCGAGCTCGAGGTCGACGCGATGCGCCTGGCGCACACGGCGACGATGCGCTCGTACTTCGCGTCCTGACACCCGCACGACCGGCCGTCTGACCCGCGGGTCAGACGGCCGTCGTGCGTCCGGGGGTGCGCGACGACGCGAGCCGCTCCGCCACGACGACGACGAGCAGGGCGAGCGCGGCCATGCCCGCGCCGACCCAGATCGGCGAGGTGTAGCCCAGGCCCGCCGCGATGGTCGTGCCGCCGATCCACGCGCCGATCGCGTTGCCGACGTTGAAGGCCGCGATGTTCGCCCCCGAGGCGAGCGTGCGCGCCTGCCCGGCGTGGCTCATGACTCGCATCTGCAGCGGCGGCACTGTGGCGAAGCCGAAGCCGCCCATGAGCACGAGCGCGACGACCGTGAGCACCTGCGACGACGCGGTGAGCGCGAAGCCGGTCATGACGACGGCGAGCATCCCGAGGGTGACGACGAGGGTGCGCGGCACCGAGACCTGCGCGGCGCGCCCGCCGAGCGCGTTGCCGGCGAGCAGCCCGACGCCGAAGAGCACGAGCAGCCACGGCACGGTCGTCGCGGCGAAGCCGGACACACCGGTGAGCGTGTACGCGATGTAGGTGAAGGCGCCGAACATCCCGCCGAAGCCGAGCACGGTGACGAGCAGGGAGAGCCAGACCTGAGAGGACCCGAAGGCGGTGAGCTCTCGGCGAAGGGAGGTCGTCCCCTCCTCCTCGCCGGCCCCCTTCGGCACGAGGAGCGCGATCGACGCGAGGGCGACGACGCCGATGACGGTGATCGCCCAGAAGGTCGAGCGCCAGCCGAGCTGCTGGCCGAGCAGGGTGCCGAAGGGGACGCCGAGGACGTTCGCCGCGGTGAGACCGGTGAACATCACGGCGATCGCGCCGGCCTGGCGCTGCGGCGGCACGAGGGAGGCGGCGACGACCGAGCCGATGCCGAAGAAGGCGCCGTGGCACAGCGCCGCGAGGACGCGACCGGCCAGCATGACGGCGTACGTGTCGGCGAGCGCCGACAGGGCGTTGCCCGCGACGAAGAGGACCATGAGGGCGAGGAGCACCTGGCGGCGCGGCAGCCGGGTCACCGCGGCGGTGAGCCCGAGCGCCCCGACGGCCACGGCTAGTGCGTAGCCGGAGATGAGCCAGCCGGCGGTGGCCTCGTCGACGGCGAAGTCCGCGGCCACCTGCGGCAGCAGGCCCGCGATGACGAACTCCGTGAGGCCGATGCCGAAACCGCCGACCGCGAGGGCGACGAGCCCCGCGGGGATGCGTCGGGCCGGCGCCCCGTCTCCGGTTTCAGGAGCAGGTAGTGAGCGTGTGCAAGTAGTTTCCACGCGGTTGAAGGTAGTTGCACACGCGGACTACTGCAAGTCGTTGATAAACTCGGCGCCATGGGTATCGCTGATGACGCCGTGGAGATCCGGGCCCGGGGGTGGCGCACGCTCGCCGCGCTCCACGGGCTCGTCGAGACCGCCATGGAGCGCGAGCTGCAGCGCGAGCACGGCATCTCCGTCGTCGAGCTCACCGTCCTCGACGCGCTGGACCGCCAGGACGGGTGGCACATGAGGATGCAGCAGCTCGCCCGGGCCGCCGCCCTGTCGAGCAGCGCGACCACCCGGCTCGTGACCCGGCTCGAGGACCGCGGTCTGCTGACCCGCGTCCTGTGCGCCGACGACCGCCGCGGCATCTACACCGAGCTCACCCCGGCGGGCCGCGACGCGTTGCGCGAGGCCCTGCCCACCCACGACCGGGTCCTGTCCGAGACGCTGGCCACGGCGTCGGGGCGTCCCGAGCTCGCCCCGCTCGTCGAGGCCCTCCACGCCCTGCCGGCCGCCCCGGAGCCCGCCGATGCCTGAGTCCGCGATGCCTGAGCACCCGATGTCTGAGCCTCATGGGCCCGCGGGTCTGGTGATCTTCGACTGCGACGGTGTGCTCGTCGACTCCGAGCGCCTCAACGTGCGCACCTGGCGCCGGATGACGACCGACCTCGGTCTCGACCTCACCGACGAGGACGTCGTGCACACCTTCGTCGGCAAGGCCTACGCCGACAACAGGGTGCGCCTCACCGAGCTCGTCGGGCGTGATCTCGACCCCGCCTGGGAGCGTCGTTTCCGGGCGGAGTTCCGCGCGAGCCACGCCGAGCTCGAGATCATCCCCGGGGCCCGGCACGCGCTCGAGGCCTGCGTCGCGGGCGGTCTCGAGGTGTGCGTCGCGTCGGGGTCGATGCGCCAGGCGCTCGAGTACAAGCTCGAGGCGACCGGGCTCGCCGGGCTGCTGCCGCCGTCGGCCCGCTTCAGCAGCGAGGAGGTCGAGCGCGGCAAGCCCGAGCCCGACGTCTTCCTCCTCGCCGCCCGCACGACGGGTCACGACCCCTCCCGGTGCGTCGTCGTCGAGGACAGCCTCGCCGGCGTCGCCGCCGGTCGGGCGGCCGGGATGCGGGTCGTCGGCTACGAGTCCGACATGACCCCGCACGCGTGGTTCGCCGACGCCGACGCCGTCGTCACCGACATGGCTCAGGTCCCCGCGGTGGCCGCCGACCTGCTCGCCGGCTGACCCCCTTCGCCCCGGGCCGCGTGATGACGGCCGATGGGGATCATGAGGGGCTTGCCCGAGACGGGGTCGACGATGACCGAGCTCTCGATGCCGAAGACGGCCTCGACGAGCTCGGGGGTGAGGATCTCGCCGGGCTCGCCGCACGCGTGCAGCCCGCCCTCGCGCAGCGCGACGAGGTGGTCGGCGTAGCGGGCGGCGAGGTTGAGGTCGTGCAGGACCATGACGACCGTCGTGCCGCGGCTGCGGTTGAGGTCGGTGAGCAGGTCGAGGACCTCGACCTGATGGCTGACGTCGAGGAAGGTCGTCGGCTCGTCGAGGAGCAGCACGCCGGTCTCCTGCGCGAGGGCCATGGCGATCCACACCCGCTGGCGCTGCCCGCCCGACAGCTCGTCGACGGCCCGGTCGACGAGCTCGACGGTGCCGGTCGCCTCGAGGGCGTGGCCGACGGCCCGCTCGTCCTCGGCGCTCCAGCGGGCCAGGGCGCGCTGGTGCGGGTGGCGACCGCGCGAGACGAGGTCGCCGACGGTGATGCCCTCGGGGGCGATGGGCGACTGCGGCAGCAGGCCCAGATCGCGGGCGAGCTGCTTGGCCGGGGTGCGGTGCACCTCGCGGCCGTCCAGCAGCACGTGCCCCGCGCGGGGCCCGAGGAGGCGCGACATCGAGCGCAGCAGCGTGGACTTGCCGCAGGCGTTCGGCCCGACGATCGCCGTCATCGCCCCGGTGGGCACGGCGAGGTCCAGCCCGGTGATGACGGCGGGCGCACCCGGGTAGCCGACGGTGAGGTCCTCGACGACCAGGCGGGGCTGAGGTACAGGGCTCATGACGTGCCTCCGACGCGGTTGATCCGGACGATGAGGTAGAGCAGGTACGGGGCGCCGAGGATGCCGGTGACGACGCCGACGGGCAGGCGGGTGCCGAAGGCGTGCTGGCCCGCGAAGTCGGCGACGAGCGTCAGCAGGGCGCCGACGAGAGCGGCCGGCACGAGGACCGAGCCGTGCGGGCCGACCACGCGGGCCGCGATCGGCCCGGAGAGGAAGGCGAGGAAGGCGATCGGCCCGGCCGCCGCGGTCGCGACGCAGACGAGCCCCACCGCTGCGACGACGGTGAGCAGGCGCAGCCGCTCGACCCTCACGCCGAGGGCGCTCGCCGCGTCGTCGCCGAGGTGCGAGATCTCGAGCCTGCGCGC
Organism: Janibacter melonis; assembly: GCF_020567375.1. Classification (GTDB taxonomy): domain Bacteria; phylum Actinomycetota; class Actinomycetes; order Actinomycetales; family Dermatophilaceae; genus Marihabitans; species Marihabitans melonis. The sequence goes on from NZ_JAJBZM010000002.1 coordinate 428,077, forward strand.
CTGGAGGAGCACGACGGTGCCCAGGACGAGCAGGGCCGCGGTGACCGGCACGACCTCCTGCCACCGCGCGCCGTTGAGCGAGCCGGTGAGCCAGCGCAGGGCCTGGAGGATCTGGGTGTTGGTGGCCCGCTCGAGCTGCCAGGCGATGACGCTCTGCATCATCGCCGCGATCCCGATGCCGACGAGGATGAGCCGGGTGCCGGCGGCGGTGCCTCGGCGGTAGGCGACGAGGTACATCGTCAGCGCGACGGCGAGACCGGCGCCGACGGCCAGGCCCGAGACGGTGAGCCCGCTGAGCCCGAAGGACACGATGGCGATGGCGGCCGCGGCGCTCGCGCCCTCGGTGACCCCGATGATGTCCGGGCTGGCGAGGGGGTTGCGCAGCAGGGTCTGGAAGGCCGACCCGGCCAGTCCGAAGCTCAGCCCGACGACCACGGCGAGGCAGGCGCGAGGCAGCCGCAGCTCACCGACGACGAAGCTCGCGCCGGGGACGCTCTCGCCGAGGACGACCCGCAGGACCTCGCCCGGGCTGTAGGTCTTCTGGCCCAGGCAGAGGCTGAGGACGAGGGCGACGAGCACGAGTACCGCGAGCGCGGTGACGACGGCTGCGCGGCGGACGCGTCGTTGCCGGTGTCCGGTGCGCATGAGGTGCACGGTGCGCTCGCTCGGTGCCGGGCGCGGGACCTGGCCCGGGACAGGGGCGGTGGCCGGGGCGCTCACAGCTCACGCACCCGGCGCTGGCGGACGACGGAGATGAAGACGGGGGCGCCGACGAGGGCGGTGATGATGCCGACGTCGACCTCCGAGGGCGGCGCGACGACCCGGCCGAGGACGTCGGCGACGAGGAGCAGGCAGGCACCGCCGAGCGCGGCGAAGGGGAGCAGCCACCGGTGGTCGACACCGACGAGGAGTCGGCAGAAGTGCGGGACGACGAGCCCGACGAAGGCGATGGGCCCGGCGATCGCGGTCGTCGCCGCGGCGAGGACGACGGCGCCGAGGGCGGCGACGAGACGGGTGCGGTGCACGTCCTCGCCGAGCCCGGCTGCCATGTCGTCGCCGAGGCCGAGCATGTTCAGGCCCCGGGCCTTCCAAGCGCACAGGAGCGCACCGACGGCGAGGAAGGGCAGCATCTGCCACAGCTTGTCCGCGGTCGCGCCGCCGACCCCGCCGATCTGCCACGAGACGACGTTCTCGGAGATGTCGGGGCGGGGCAGGACGACGGCGGTGACGAAGGACGTGAGGGCGACGGTGGTCGCTGCGCCGGCGAGGGTGAGCTTGAGCGGAGTGGCGCCGCCGCGCCCGGAGGAGCCGACGCCCCACACGAAGGCCGAGCTGATGGCGGCCCCGAGGATCGCGACCCAGATGTAGCTCGTCGCCGACGCCAGGCCGAACCACGCGATGCCGGTGACGACGGCGAGGGAGGCGCCGGTGTTGACGCCGAGGATGCCCGGGTCGGCGATGGGGTTGCGCGTGATGCCCTGGAGGACGAGGCCCGAGACGGCCAGGGCCGCGCCGGCGAGGGCGGCGAGCGCGGTGCGCGGCACCCGCTTGGCGACGGCCGCCTGGGCGTACGTGTCGGTGGAGCCGGTCGCCCCGGCGACGACGTCGGACCAGCCGACGCCGCGCGAGCCGAGCACGACCGACAGGGCGCACAGCGCGAGGAAGACGACGGCGGTGACGGCCAGCCAGGTGGCACGGACCCGCCGAGAGCGCTGCAGAGGTGCAGCGCTCTCGGCGGGCGACGTGGTGGCCGCGGTCTCGGCCTGGGTCACGCGTGGGTCACTTCGTCGTGTACGCGGCGGCGTCGTCGAGCAGGGTGACGTAGTCGCCGATGAGCGCCGGCAGCGACAGCGCCGTCGGGTTGGCGGCGGTGCCGATCGGCTTCGTGCCGTCGAGGTTGACGATCGCCTTGTTCTTCACGGCCGGGAGCTTCGAGAGCACGGGGTCGCCCTCCAGCGCGCTGATGAGCTCGTCGCCGCCGTAGGTGATGATGACGTCGACGTCGGCGAGCTCGTCGGCCCGCTCGGCGCTCATCGAGCCGGAGAAGTCCTTGCTCTTCCCGCTGGCCTTGACCACGCTCGGCGCGATCTCCATGCCGAGGTCCTCGACGTACTGCGAGCGGGTGTCGGCGGCGCTGTAGAAGTTGATCTCGCTGAGGTCGGACGTGTCGACGTGGGTCATGAACATCGCGGTCGTGCCCTCGAGGTCCGGGTGCTCGGCGAGCGTCTCCTCGATCTGGCCCTCGAGGTCGGCGACGAGCTCCTCGCCCTCCGCTTCCATGCCCAGGCCCTTGGCGTTCTGGACGATCGAGTCGCGCCACGGGGTCGCCCACGGGGCGTCCGGGTAGGCGACGACGGGGGCGATCTTCGAGAGCGTCTCGTAGTCCTCCTTCGACAGGCCCGAGTAGCCCGCGAGGATGACGTCGGGCTCGGTGGACGACACGGCCTCGAAGTCGATGCCGTCGGTCTCGTCGAAGAGCACGGGCGTCTCGGCGCCGAGCTCCTCGAGCTTCTCCGCGGTCCACGGCTGCACGCCGTCGCCGTCGTCGTCGCCCCACGTCATCTTCGACATGCCGACGGGCACGATGCCGAGCGCGAGGGGCACCTCCTGGTTGGCGAAGTCGACCGTGGCGACCCGCTCGGGCTTCTCCTCGATCGTCGTCGAGCCGAAGGCGTGCTCGACGGTCACCGGCTCCCACTCGCTGCTCGCCGAGCCGGACCCGGAGGCCGCGTCGGTCGAGCTCGAGGTGTCGGAGCCGCAGGCGGCGAGGGTGAGGGCGAGGGTGACCGCGGCGGGGGCGGCGAGGCGGGACAGGCGCATGAGGTGAGTCCTTCGGTTAGGTAAGGCTTACCTGAACCGTAGAGCACCTCCGGAGTGCCGCGCGCACCACCCCCTTCGCCGAGGTATGGGGATCGGTCGGCTGAGATGACTGCGGAGGGCAAATTGCCATACCTCGGCGAAGGGGGGAGGGCGAAGGGGGAGGGGGCGGGGCGCGGTCAGCGCACGCGCCACGCGCCGGGGTCGGGCGCGGTGGGCGGGGGCACGTCCTCGCCGTCGTGGATCGGGCGGGCCCCGCCGGCGCGGGCGAGCAGCTCGCCCGGCGTCATGACCCCCGAGGGGAAGGGCCAGCGGCGCAGCTGCCGGGTGATCGCGTCGGCGTCGACCCCGTCGGGGGAGGCCACGAGCACGGCGTTGCCGTAGCGACGGCCCTTGAGCACGTCGCGCAGCGCGACGAGGGCGACCGGGCCGACCCCCTCGCGCATCCCGGCGGCGACCCGCGCGAGGTAGCGCAGCCCCGGGTCGTCGGGGCAGTTCATGAGCAGGACTCCGCCGGGTCGTAGCACCCGCGCGACATCGGCGAAGAACTCCTGGGTCACGAGGTCGGCGGGCACGGCCCCGTCGGCGAAGGCGTCGACGACGACGACGTCCGCGCTCGCGTCGGCGAGGGCGGCCACCCCTTCGCGCCCCCGCTGCGGGCGCACCCGGATCCGGTGCCCGCGGGGCAGCGGCAGCTCGCGGCGGACGAGCTCGGTGAGGGCGGTGTCCGGCTCGAGGACGACCTGGGGCGAGCCCGGACGGGTGGCGTGGACCCAGCGCGGCAGGCTCAGGCCGGCGCCGCCGACGTGGGTGATCGCGACCCGCGGGTGGGCCGGGGCCGGCAGGATGGCGTCGACCACGGCGGCGAGGTGCTGCACGTACTCGAAGACCAGGCCCTCGGGGTCGTCGAGCGAGACGTAGGACTGCGGCTGACCGCCGACGACGACGCTCACACCACCGTGCTCGTCATGGACCAGCTCGACCTCGCTCACGCCCTCACCCTAGGTGTGGGCGAGGATGTGGCCATGCCACGACGGATCAGCGACGAGGACGGCCGCGCCGCCCTGGCCCGGTGGGCCGCGACGGAGAGCCCGGATCGCTCGACGACGGGGACGGCGGTGCGATGGACCCTCACCCTGCTCTCCGAGGCGGCCCCGGGCCGCTCGGTCGAGGTGCGGGTCCCTCCCTTCGGGGCCGTGCAGTGCGTCGAGGGCCCGGTCCACACCCGCGGCACGCCCCCGGCGGTCGTCGAGACCGACGCCGCGACCTGGTTGCGCCTGGCCACGGGCGAGACGGCCTGGGCCGACGCCCAGTCGGCCGGGGCCCTGCGCACCAGCGGCAACCGCACCGACCTCTCCGCCCACCTCCCCCTACGCGAAGGGTGAGTCAGGCGAGCTGGGAGCGGATCGAGTCCATGTGCTCCATGAGGGCGACGGACTCGTCGAGGGGCATGAGCGGCGACTCGGTCTCGCCCGCGGCGACGCGAAGGGCGACCTCGCAGGTCTCGTGGCGCAGCCCGCGGTGCATCTCGACGGGGTCACCGGTCATCTCGTCGAGCACGACGTCGTCGCTGCCGACGAGGCGCATCGTCGTCGGCCCGTAGAACTCGCCGTCGAGCTCGAGGCGGGCCCACCGGCCGGCGATCACCGCGGTCGTCGGCGTGCGCGTCGACATGTCGCACGACAGCGACCCGACCGCGCCGCTCGGGCCGCGGACCGACATCGCGACGCGGGCGTCGACCCCTTCGTCGGTGAGGGTCCCGGCGGCGGCCACCCGGTCGATCCCGCCGAGCACCATCGAGGCGAAGGAGAGCGGGTAGATGCCGAGGTCGAGCAGCGAGCCGCCGGCCAGGGCCGGGTCCGCGAGGCGCCGTGGCCCGTCGGGCCACAGTCGCTGGCCGTGGTCGGCGAGCACGGTGGACAGCTCGCCGAGCAGCCCGAGGTCGAGCACCTGCCGGATGACGTCGTAGTGGGGCAGGAAGCGGCTCCACATCGCCTCCATCCCGAAGACCCCGGCCTCGCGGATCGCCGCGACGAGCTCGCGGGCCTGCGCGGCGTCGGCGGTGAAGGCCTTCTCGACGAGCACGTGCTTGCCGGCGCGCACGGCGAGCAGCGCGTGCTCGAGGTGCTCGCTGTGCGGGGTCGCCACGTAGACGACGTCGACGTCGGGGTCGGTGACGAGATCGACGTACGACCCGTGGGCGCGCACCGGGCCGTGCTCGCGCACGTGGGCGCCGCAGTGCTCGTCGACGAAGGCCTGCGCCCGCTCGAGGTCGCGCGAGCCCACGGCGACGACCTGCTGCTGGGTGCTGCCGTGCTCGCCGACCTCGATCGCGTGCACCATCTCGCTGGCGATCCAGCCCGCGCCGAGCACCCCCCACCGCAGCCCCGGCACCTGTGCCGGGTCGGGCCGGGTCGAGGTCGGCAGCTTCATCTCGGGCACGTCGGCCGTGCGTCGTCCGCTCATCGTCACTCCTGCTCAGGTGGTCGCAGGCGACGCTACTGCCCGCGGTGAGACCATGGAGGGGTGAGACCTGACGACCAGACCGGTGAGACCCCCGTCGTGACGGGGGAGGAGCAGCCCGTGCCCGAGCGCGTGCGCCGCCGTCGGCGGCGCGGGGCCCCGATGGTGTGGCGCTGGATCGGCACCGGGGCGATCATCGGCTTCGCGCTGCTCGGCGCCTACGCGATGACGAGCGACAACGTCAACGAGGCGACCCGGCAGTCGTACTCGGCGACGACGGCTGTCGGCTTCATGGGGATGCTCGGCGCGTGCATCGGGGCGCTCGTCGCCGCCGTCGTGCTCGCGCTCGTCATGGGCCGCGACCGCCGGTAGAGACCTGGGCAGCACGCCCGCTGTGGGAGGATGAGGCACGTGGCTCGCGGAGACGGACAGCTGTCGCACGACCTCATGCCCGGGGAGAAGGGGCCGCAGGACGCCTGCGGCGTCTTCGGGGTGTGGGCACCCGGCGAGGAGGTCGCCAAGCTCACGTACTACGGGCTCTACGCCCTCCAGCACCGCGGCCAGGAGTCGGCGGGCATCGCGACCTCCGACGGTCGCTCGATCCTCGTCTACAAGGACATGGGCCTGGTGAGCCAGGTCTTCGACGAGCGAGCCCTCGGTGCCCTGCGGGGTCACCTCGCGGTCGGCCACTGCCGCTACTCGACGACCGGCGGCTCGACGTGGGAGAACGCCCAGCCCACCCTCGGCGGTCATGACGACGGGACCGTGGCGCTCGCCCACAACGGCAACCTCGTCAACTCCGCCGAGCTGCGCGACCTCGTCGACGCCCGCCTCTCCGAGCGCGGTCGTCCCGCCGAGGACGGCACGTGGCGCGACGCGACGCCCAGCGGTGAGTTGCGCTACGGCAACACGACCGACACCGCGCTCGTCACCGCGCTGCTCTCGGACAACCCCGACCGCACCCTCGAGGCCGCGGCGCTCGACGTGCTGCCGCGCTGCAAGGGCGCCTTCTGCTTCGTCTTCATGGACGAGCACACCCTCTACGCCGCCCGCGACCCGCAGGGCCTGCGCCCGCTCGTCATCGGCCGGCTCGAGCGGGGCTGGGTCGTCGCCTCCGAGACCGCGGCGCTCGACATCGTCGGCGCCTCGATGGTCCGCGAGGTCGAGCCCGGCGAGCTCATCGCCATCGACGAGGACGGCCTGCGCAGCCACCGCTTCGCGAAGGCCGAGCCGAAGGGCTGCGTCTTCGAGTACGTCTACCTCGCCCGCCCGGACACGACGATCAACGGTCGCGCCGTCCACGAGGCGCGGGTCGAGATGGGCCGGGCGCTCGCCCGCGAGCACGCCGTCGAGGCCGACCTCGTCATCCCCACGCCGGAGTCCGGCACCCCCGCGGCGATCGGCTACGCGCAGGAGTCGGGTATCCCCTACGGCCAGGGCCTGGTGAAGAACGCCTACGTCGGCCGGACCTTCATCCAGCCCAGCCAGACGATCCGACAGCTCGGCATCCGGCTCAAGCTCAACCCGCTCAAGGACGTCATCAAGGGCAAGCGTCTCGTCGTCGTCGACGACTCGATCGTGCGCGGCAACACCCAGCGCGCCCTCGTGCGCATGCTGCGCGAGGCCGGGGCCGCCGAGGTGCACGTGCGCATCTCGAGCCCGCCCGTGCGCTGGCCCTGCTTCTTCGGCATCGACTTCGCGACCCGGGCCGAGCTCATCGCCACCGGCCTCGGCACCGCGGAGATCTGCACCTCGCTCGGCGCCGACAGCCTCGGCTACATCAGCGAGGACGGCATGATCGCCGCGACCGAGCAGCCCCGCGAGGCGCTGTGCACCGCGTGCTTCTCCGGCGTCTACCCCATCGAGCTGCCGTCGAGCGAGCGTCTCGGCAAGGGCGTCCTCGAGCTCCAGCTCGGCATCGACGAGCACGCCGACGTCACCGAGGTCGGCACGCTCGACGTCGAGCGCGCGACCCGGGGCTGACCCCTTCGCCCCTCGGCACGGTCTCCCGCCCCGACCGCCCCACCTCCGACGCGAGCTACCACGCAGTACTGGTCGTGATGACGACCAGTACTGCGTGGTAGCTCGGTGGGGCGAAGGGCGAAGGGGGAGTCAGGTCCCCGCGGTGACCGCGGCCGCCTCGACCTCGGAGCCGACCGGCTCCGCGCCGTGGTCGGGCTGGTCGTCGATCGCCCGCACGAGGGTGCGGCCGGTGAGCAGGACCGCGACCCCGAGGAGCACGGCGACCGCGCCGACCCAGAAGGGCAGGTGCGCCGAGCGCTCGCCGAGGACGCCGGCCATCCACGGCGCGACCGCGCCGCCGGCGAAGCGCACGAAGCTGTAGGCGGCCGAGGCCACGCTGCGCTCGACCGGGGCGATCTTCATGACCGTCTCGGTGATGAGCGTGTTGTTGATGCCGAGCAGGGCGCCGCTGGCGATCGTGCCGACGACGAGCACCGGCTTGTGCTCGGTCCACACACCCATGACCGCGAGCACCGCGGCGAAGGCGACGAGCGCCCCGGCCATCCCGGCGAGCGCTCCGACCCGGCGCTGGATGACGGGCGCGACGACGACGGAGAAGACCGCGAGCAGCAGCCCCCACCCGAAGAAGACGAGACCGACCTGGCGCTCGGAGAGGTCGAGCGGGAAGGGGGTGAAGGCGAGCAGGGTGAAGAAGCCGACGTTGTAGAGCAGGGCGGTGAGGCCGACGGTCAGCAGGCCGCGGTGGCGCAGGGCCCGCAGCGGGGCGCCGAGCGAGGTGGGTGGGCCGGCCGGCTCGGTGTCGGGCAGGGTCACCCACGTCACGACGAGGGCGACGAGCATCAGCGCGCTCACGCCGAAGAACGGCCAGCGCCACGAGACGGAGCCCAGGGCCCCGCCCATGAGCGGGCCGGCGGCGATGCCCAGGCCGAGGGCGGCCTCGTAGAGGACGATGGCCTGGCCGACCGACCCCTTCGCCGCCTGGACGATCGTCGCGAGCGCGGTCGCGACGAAGAGCGCGTTGCCCAGTCCCCACACGGCGCGGAAGCCGACGATGCCCCCGATGGAGTCCTGGGCGCCGGCCAGGCCGGCGCCGACGATGATGATCGCGAGGCCGAGCATGAGCGTGCGCTTGGGCCCGATCCGGCTGGAGACCCAGCCGGTGGCGAGCATGGCCACGCCCATGACGGCCATGTAGCTCGTGAAGAGCAGCGAGACCTGCGACGGGGTCGCGCCGAGCTGGTCACCGATGGGCTTGAGGATGGGGTCGACGAGGCCGATGCCCATGAAGGCCACGACGCTCGCGAAGGCGACGGACCAGACGGTCCGGGGCTGACGCCACATGTGAGGAGTCCTCTCTACGAAGGGTCCGACGCCGGCCGGGTCGCCTCGAGGAGCTCGCCGAGGACCGCGACGGCGTCGCGCAGCCTCGTCTCGTCGACGGCGGCCCGCTCGACGACCGGGGCCAGCGCCGCGCCACGCGACCGGCGGATGCCGGCGATGCGCTCGGCGCCGGCGGCGGTCAGCGTCACGAGGGTGGCGCGCGCGTCGGCGGGGTCAGGGGTGCGTGCGACGAGACCGAGGCCCTCGAGGCGCTGGACGGCCGTCGTCATCGACGGCTGCGAGCTCTCGTCGGCGTCGGCGAGCGCGGTGACCCGCGCGGGACCGATCTCGTCGACGAGGACGAGGACGCGCGCCTGGGCCGAGGGCATGCCGAGGTCGGCCGCGCGGGTGGCCCAGCGGGACAGCCGGGCGGAGGTCCGCAGGAGCTCGTCGGGCAGGGTGTCGGAGGTCGTCACCTCCCGACTATTACATAGATAACCTATTTAAATCCACCGGGATGGACGTCAGCCCATCGTCCGCTGGCCGTCGATGCTCTCGCGGATGATGTCGGCGTGGCCCGCGTGCTGGCTGATCTCGGCGAGGAGGTGCAGGGCGACCCGGCGCACCGACCAGCTGGCCCCGGGCTCGAACCACGGCGCCTGCGGCAGCGGGCTCGAGCGGTCGAGGTCGGCCTCGCGCAGGAAGTCCTCGGTGCCGGCCGCGACCTGCTCGACCCGGCTGCGCAGGTGCGCGAGGGTGTCGCCCTCGCGCAGGACGAAGCGGGTGTCCTCCCACTCGCTGCCCGACCAGTCGCCGTCGTTGCTCGCGCCCTCCGCCGCCACCGCCTCCCAGTCGACGTCGGACTCGTACACCCCGGACCCGCCGAAGGCGTCCGCCCCTCGTCGGGCGAAGTCGACCCACTGCTCCTCGGTGTCGGCGACGTGCTTGAGCAGCGACGCGATGGTCAGCGCGCTCACCGTGCTCGCGGTGCGCGCCTGCTCCTCGCTCAGCCCCTCGGCGGTCTGGAGCAGGAAGCCGCGATGCCGCCCCAGGCTCTCGATGATGTCGTCCCGCTCGGCCATGCCCGTCCCCTTCGTCGACCGGCGGGCGCTCCCCGTGCCCGCTGCACATCTCTCACGGTAGGGGCGACCACCGACGACGTCACCCCCTGCCGGCCGGACCAGCGGTGGCCCGACGCCGCCGACGCACTACCCTGGCCGCGTGAGCGAGCCCATCACCTATGCCTCCGCCGGTGTCGACGTCGAGGCGGGCGACAAGGCCGTCGAGCTGATGAAGGAGTCGGTCCGGCGGGCCCAACGCCCGGAGGTCCTCGGCGGGCTCGGCGGCTTCGCCGGCATGTTCGACGCCTCCGCCCTCGTCGGTATGCGATCGCCGGTCCTCGCGACGAGCACCGACGGCGTCGGCACGAAGGTCGCCGTCGCCCAGGCGATGGACCGGCACGACACCATCGGCCAGGACCTCGTCGCCATGGTCGTCGACGACATCGTCGTCTGCGGCGCCGAGCCCCTCTTCATGACCGACTACATCGCGACCGGCTCCGTCGTCCCCGAGCGCGTCGCGGCGATCGTCAGCGGCATCGCGAAGGGGTGCGAGCTCGCGGGGGTCGCCCTCGTCGGCGGCGAGACCGCCGAGCACCCCGGGCTGCTCGAGCCCGACGAGTACGACGTCGCGGGCGCCGCGACCGGTGTCGTCGAGCGCGACGCGATCATCGGGCCGCAGACCGTGCGTCCCGGCGACGTGGTCCTCGGTCTGGCCTCCTCGGGCCTGCACTCCAACGGCTACTCCCTGGTGCGCGCCGTCCTCGCCCAGGCGGGGTGGTCCTACGACCGTGAGGTGCCCGAGCTCGGCCGCGCCCTCGGTGAAGAGCTGCTCGAGCCGACCCGCATCTACACCCTCGACCTGCTCGACCTCATCCGCTCCGACGTCGACGTCCGGGGCCTCAGCCATGTCACCGGCGGCGGGCTGGCGGCCAACCTCGCGAGGGTGCTGCCGGCCGGCACGCTCGCGCGCGTGGACCGGGCGTCGTGGACCCCGCCGCCGATCTTCTCGCTCGTCGGGTCGTTGGGCCAGGTGCCCCGCGCCGATCTCGAACGCACGCTCAACCTCGGCGTCGGCTTCGTGGCGGTCGTGCCGCCGGAGCACGCCGACGCGGCGATCGCCCGGCTCGCCGAGCGCGACCTGCCGGCCTGGGTTCTCGGCGAGGTGCACGAGCGCGAGGGGGCGCCGGTCGAGGACGGCGTCGAGGTGGTCCAGGGCGCGAAGGGCGTCGACGGGGGAGCGGTCCAGGTCGTCGGCGAGCACGGCTGATGCTGCGGGTCCTCGTCGCGGACGCCGACCCCACCTCACGATCGGGGTGGGTGGCGCTGCTCGAGGCCGAGCGCGACCTGCGGGCCCGGCCCGCCGTGAGCGCCGCGGAGCTCGTCGAGAGGTGCGAGTCCGCCGACGTCGTCCTGCTCGTCGTCGGCGACCGCACGGCACCCCGGATGCCCGAGCTGCTCGCCGCCGTCTCCGACCGCAGCGGGACCCCGGTCGTCGTCCTCGCCGCCACGGCGACGGACGAGCTCGTGCCGCAGGCCATCGAGCAGGGAGCTGCGGGAGCTCTCGTCGCCGATGCAGCGCCGACGCAGGTCGTCGCCGCGGTGCACGCGGCCGCCGGTGGTGCGAGGGTCGACACCGACACGGGCATGGTCCCCGTCACGGGGCCGCTCGTGCAGCGCGTGAGCCACGAGGCCAGCCCGCTGACCGCCAAGGAGGTGGAGATCCTCGCGCTCGCCGGTGAGGGGCTGAGCAACCAGGAGATCGCCGGTCGGCTCTACGTCAGCGTGTCGACGGTGAAGTCGCACCTCTCGCACGCCTTCGGCAGGCTCGGGGTGCGGCACCGGGCTGCGGCGATCGCCGAGGCCCGCAGGCGCCGGATGCTCCCCTAGGGGCGCACCCGGCTGAGATCACCTGTCGCGAGGGGCCCACTCGTCGTAGCCGTCGTCGTCATCCGAGGTGCGGTCGTCGCCGACGGACCGCCGCTCGTCGTGACCGGTCTGTGTGTGGAGTTCCCGCTCAAGCGCCCGGAGGTCGGTGTCAGGCGAGTAGTACTTCAGCTCGCGTGCGACCTTGGTCTGCTTGGCCTTCGCTCGGCCGCGCCCCATGGCGTGACCCCCTCATGCGTAGTGCGGGACGGCCATGACCTCTCATGAGGCGAACTCACGAGCGGCTGGGCGGTCCCGGATCTGTGGTGTCTGTCGTGGGCCTAACGCTACATGAGACGGCGACGATTCCGCGCCTCGGCCCGGCCCGCCCCTACGCGTCGCGCAGAGGCCGCGCCGCCGCTGACACGGCGGCGACGAAGAGGGGCGCCTGGACGGCCCAGTCGTAGCGCTCACGGGCGAGCGCGTGGCCTCGTCGGCCCATCTGCGCGGCCCGCTCGGGGTCGGCGTGCAGGGCGAGGACCGCCCCCACCGCGGCGGCCGCGTCGCCGAAGGGGACGACGACACCGCCGTCGCAGGCCTCGACGAGCTCGACGGCGAGTGGCAGCGGCGTCGTCACCGCGGGCACGCCGTGCGCGAGGTACTCGACGACCTTCGTCGGGGTGCTCGGCCGGTAGTTCGGCAGGTCGTGGAGCAGCGAGAGCCCCGCGAGCGCGCCGTCGAGCATGGCGCCGGCCTGCTCGGCGGGCACGAAGCCGTGCCACACGAGGTCGCCGGTCGCCACAGCCTCGGCCAGGGCGTGCTGCGTCGCGGCGTCACGCGCCGGGCCGATGACGTGCAGCACCGGCGCCTGCGGGCCGCTCGTGCGCAGGGCGCGCCCGACCTCGACCATCTCGGCGGCACCACGCGCCATCGTCACGTTGCCGAGGTAGACGACCCGGTCGCGACCCGGTGCGGCAGCCCGAGGGGGGACGCTCGCGGCGTTGGGCACGACGGGATGGGTGCGCGCGAAGCGCTCCTGGTAGCCCGGCTCGGCGAGCAGCAGCTGCCACCGACGCTCGACGAGGCGCTCGAGGCGGCGCCATCCGCGCGCGACGACCGGGCGAAGGGGGCGCGGCAGCCAGTCCTTGACGACGAGGGCCGCCGCCGGGTCCTCGTGGACGTCCCACACGCGCCAGCCCCGGGCCAGACCGGCGAGAGCCGGGACGAGCTCGGGGTCGTGGACGACGACGACGTCGTGCTCGGGGGCGAGTCGTCGCACGAGCCGGCGGGCCGCGACGGCGGCGCGCAGGCGCCGGCGCCCGGCCGCCCGGGGCAGGTCGACGACGGCGAGCCCTTCTGCAGGGTCCGGCGCGACGTCGTACCCGGCGAAGGGGGCGGCGTAGGTGACCTGCCAGCCCGCGTCGAGCAGGGCGCGGACCTCGCGGTGGCGGATGCGCGAGTCCGAGGGGTGGTGGACGACGGTGACGACGAGCGCGCGTCGCGGCGCGCCGGAGAGCTGGGCCGGGCTCACTGCTCGCCGACGAGCTCGCCGAGCTCGCGGCGCACCCCGTGGCCGACCCGGTCGGGCCCGCCGACGACGACGACCGACCGCGGGCGCAGCCGGCGCACCTCGTCGAGCACGGGCGGGGGCACCTCGTCGGTGAGCAGCCACAGGACGGGGCGTCCGGTCTGCGCGGCCGCGAGGACGGTGACGAGGGCCTCGCCGGTGGCGGTGACGAGGGTCGTGAGGAGCGCGTCCGGCGCGGTCCGTCCGGTCGCGGCGGAGCGGTCGACGAGCTGCTGCATCGGGCCGCGTCGGGCGTCGTGCTCGACCGGTGCGATCGCGCCCAGCCGCTCGACGTCCGTCGCCGGGAGGACGCCTTCCTCGCCGCCGACGACGACGCGGGCCGGGGCCCACGACGCGACCGCGGCGAGCGTCTCGTCGTCGAGACCGGCGTCGTCGACGACGAGCAGCGGCTGGCCGTCGAGGGCCGCCTCGGCCGAGTACAACGTGCTCATCGAGCCCGGGTCGTCGCGCAGCACCCGCAGCGTCGCGCCGGGCTGCGGCGGGGCGATCTCGAGCACCCTGCGGCCGATCTCGGCCGAGGTGCGGCCGTCGACCCGGTCGGTCGGCCCGATCTTGCGCAGCTGGTCGACGACCTGGCTGCTCAGCTGGTCCTCGTCGCCGACGACGACGACCCGCGCGGGCTGCAGCCGCGAGAGCTCGTCGCGGGTCGAGCCCGGGGCGTTGCCCTTGTGCGAGAAGAGGACGGGCCAGCCCAGCCGGGCGGCGGCCGGCACGACCTGACGCATGATCGCGGCGCCGCGGCTCGGCACGACGAAGGCGCCCTCGACGCCGCTGTCGTAGGTGCGCGCGCTGAGACGGGCGGCCGTCTCGACGCGATTGCGCCCGCCGACGCGCTCGACGCCCGGCACGTCCGGCTCGGAGGGGGTGGGGTCCTCCCCCTTCACCCGACGGCGCTGCCGCTTGGGCAGGGTCTCCTCGTACGCGCCGAGGACCTCCTCGGTCGGGCCGTCCATGACGAGCCGGCCCTGGTCCATCCACAGCACGCGGTCGCAGATCTGGCGGATGCTGCCGTTGGAGTGCGAGACGAGGAAGACGGTGCCGGCGCTCTCGCGGATCGAGGCGATCCGCTCGGCGCTGCGCTCGCGGAAGTCGGCGTCGCCGGTCGCGAGCGCCTCGTCGATCATCAGCACGTCGGGCGCGGCGGAGGTCGAGATGGCGAAGCGCAGGCGCGCACCCATGCCGGAGGAGTACGTGCGCATCGGGCGGTAGACCGCGTCGCCGATGCCGGAGAAGTCGACGATCTCGTCGAAGCGCTCGCGGATCTGCGCGCGGCTCAGACCGAGTGCCTGACCGCCGATGTAGATGTTGCGCTCGCCGCTGAGCTGGCTCATGAGGACGGCGTTGACGCCGAGCAGAGAGGGCTCGCCGGCGACCCAGATCCGCCCCTTCGTCGGGGGGATGAGGCCGGCGACGGCCCGCAGCAGGGTCGACTTGCCCGAGCCGTTGCGCCCGATGATCCCGATCGACTCGCCGTGGTGGGCCACGAAGCTCACGTCGGTGACGGCGGGCACCTCGCGGGCGACCGCGGGCTGGTCGCCGCGGCGGCGCAGCCGGGAGACGAGGCCGCCGTCCCCGCTCGTCGTCGACGCGCGCCGGCTGCCGCCGACGACGCGGTAGACGATGTCGAGCCCGTCGACGACGACGGTCGGGCGCTGCTCAGCCTCGGCCATAGCGCGCCTCGTCGATCCAGAAGACGACCATGCCGACGGCGAGCAGCCCGACCGCCCACGCGGCCAGCGCCCACCACACGGTGAGGTCGAAGGGGTGGTCGGCCGGCGACATGAGGGCCTGGCGGGCGGCCTCGAGCGGCAGCGCGAAGGGCTGGTAGACCAGCACGTCGCCCCACAGCCCCGGCAGCCGGTCGGCGTACTGCGCGACGGGGAAGAAGACCCCCGAGGTGTAGCGCAGCAGGCGCACGACGACAGGGATGAGCTGGCCGATGTCCTTGCTCGCGTTGACCAGCCGTGAGCCGATGAGCGCGAAGCCCGCGAGGACACCGGTCTGCAGGAGGATCGCCGGGACGAGCAGGAGCCAGCGCACGCTCGGCGTCTCGTTCGTGAGCACCATGACGACGAGGAGCAGCGCGAAGGCCGGCAGCGCGGCGATGAGCTCGGTGAGCGCGACCGACAGCGGCAGCACCGCGCGGGGGAAGTGCAGCGCCCGCACGAGGTTGAGGTTGCTCGTGACCGACTTCGAGCCCCGGGTGATGACGCTCGAGGTGAAGGTGAAGAGCACGACGCCGATCGAGAGGAAGCCGACCTTGTTGCTCACCGAGCCGGTCGTCCCGAGCAGCACCCCGAAGATGAGGAAGTAGCTCGCGATGAGCAGCGCCGGGTTGAGCAGGTTCCACAGCTGGCCGAGCCGGTTGTCGTGGTTCTTCGCGTACGACTGCGCCGACGACAGGGTCCACAAGAAGGCCCTGCGTCGCCACAGGTCACGCAGGTAGCGCCCGAAGGGGGGCCGGGTGCCGAGCTCGGTCAGCCCGTGGCGCTGCGCGAGGGCCGTCGCCTCGGCACTGCTCAGGCTCGGCACCGGGGTGAGGGGGGCCCGGGACGGGCCCGTCGTCACAGCCGCTCGACCCGCTCGCCGTCGGTGGCGACACCGCGCGTGTCGAAGAAGCGCTTGGCCTTGGCCGCGAGGGCGTCGACGTCGTAGCCCTTGTGGTTCTGCACGAGGATCGTCAGGTCGGCGTCGCCGACGGCCGCGTCGAGGTCCGTGACCCGCTCGGCGTCCGGCACCGCGCGCCACTGCTCGACCTTGTCGTCGTGGTAGCGCACGGTGGCGCCCTTCGCGACGAGCTGCTGGGCCAGGGGCACGGCGGGCGACTCGCGCTGGTCGGCGATGTCGGGCTTGTAGGTCACGCCGAGGAGCAGGACCGAGGAGCCGCGCAGCGACTTGCTGTCCTCGTTGAGGATGTTCTGCGCACGCTGCACGACGTAGGCCGGCATCGTCGAGTTGATCTCCTGGGCCAGCTCGACGAAGCGGAAGGGGTAGCCCAGCTTCGCGCGGACGTTGTAGGAGAGGTAGTTCGGGTCGATCGGGATGCAGTGACCGCCGACGCCCGGGCCGGGGTAGAAGGCCTGGAAGCCGAAGGGCTTGGTCTTCGCCGCGTCGATGACGTCCCACAGGTCGATGCCGAGGTCGTGGCAGAAGCGCGCCATCTCGTTGACGAGGGCGATGTTGATGTGGCGGTAGGTGTTCTCGAGCAGCTTGGCCGTCTCGGCCTCGCGGGTGCCCTTCGCGCGCACGACGGTGTCGACGAACTGGCCGTAGAAGGCCTCGGCGGCGTCGCCGCAGGCAGGGGTGTGGCCGCCGACGACCTTCGGGGTGTTCTTCGCGCCGAAGGTCTCGTTGCCCGGGTCGATGCGCTCGGGCGAGAAGGCGAGGTGGAAGTCGGTGCCAGCGGTCAGGCCCTTGGCCTCGAGGACGGGGCGGACGACCTCGTCGGTCGTGCCCGGGTAGGTCGTCGACTCGAGGATGACCGTCTGGCCCGTGGTGAGGTGCTCGGCGATCGTCGCGACGGCGGCGTTGACGGGGCCGAGGTCGGGGCCGCCGTCCTCGGCGAGCGGGGTGGGCACGCAGATGACGAGGGTCTTGACCTCGCCGAGCTTGCTCGCGTCGGTCGTGGCCTCGAAGCCCGCGCCGATCATCTCGGAGATGTGGTCGTCGGTGAGGTCGTCGACGTGGGACGTCCCGGCGTTCAGGGCGTCGACCACGCCCTGGTTGACGTCAAAGCCGAGGACCCTGAGGCCGACACGCGAGGCCTCCTGCGCCAGGGGCAGGCCGACATAGCCCAGCCCGATGATCGCGACGTCGAATGCCACAGTCGTTTCCTTCGTCAGTGCGGACCCGACCGGTGCCGGGACGTGCAGGTGCGCCCCCGGCGGCGCCAGGGGCGCGTCGAGCATACCCGCCAGCCCGCTCCCGCCCCGCACGCCGCGTCTAGCATGACCGCCATGCCGCACCCCCTGCCCGTCCTGCTCGTCACGAGCAACGGCGTGGGCATGGGGCACCTCACCCGGCAGCTCGCCGTCGCGGCCAGCGCGCCCGCCGAGCTCGACCCGGTCCTCATGTCCCTGTCCGGTGCGCTGCCGACCGTCGCGTCGGCCGTGGCCCGGGGCGCCCTGCCCGAGCTCGCCGGACTGCGCACGGAGTACTGCCCGAGCCGGCGCAGCGGGTGGCTGCCCCGGCGCGGCCCGGCCGCCGCGCTGCGGCGGCGCTACCCGCCCTACCAGTGGGAGCCGTACTTCCGCGACCGGCTGCGGGCGCTCGTCGCCGAGACCGGGGCACGCCTCGTCCTCTTCGACGGGGTCGTGCCGTACCGCGGGCTGCGCGAGGCGCGCGAGGCCCTGCCGGGGACCCCCTTCGTGTGGATGCGGCGCGGGATGTGGCGCGCCGGGGTCGGCGCCGACTGGCTGACGCACGCCGCGGTCTTCGACCACGTCCTCGAGCCCGGTGACGTCGCGGCCGCCCGCGACCGAGGGCTCACCCATGAGCGCGACGACGCCCAGCGGATCGCCCCCATCTCGATCGCCTCGGCGCTGCACCTGCACGACCGCGCGCAGGCGCGCGAGGCCCTCGGGCTCGACCTGGACCGGCCCGCGCTGCTGCTCACGCCCGGCACCGGGGCGCTGGAGGACGTCGCCTCACCGGTCCGGGCGGCCCTGGCGACCGTGCGGCGCGAGCAGCCGGACTGGCAGGTCGCCGTGACGAGCCCGGCGCTGGCGCGTCACGGCCTCGGCGACGAGGCCGACGTCGTGCTCCTGCGCGACACCTACCCCCTCGCCCGCTCGCTCGCGGCCTTCGACGCCGCGGTGAGCGCGGCCGGCTACAACTCCGTCCACGAGCTGCTCGGCGCCCGGGTGCCGACCCTCCTCGTGCCGGGTCTGGCGCTCGGTGCCGACGACCAGCTCGGTCGCGCCGCGGGGGCCGCGGACCTCGGTGCGGCCCTCGTCGCCCGTCCGGACGACCCGACCGCGCTCGAAGGGGGAGTGACCCGCCTCCTGCGGGCGGCCACTCGTGAGGACCTCGCCGCGGCGTGCGCCGCCCTGCCGGCCCCGACCGGCGCGGCCGAGGCCGCGCAGGCGCTCGGCGCGCTGGCGGCCGGCGCTCCCGCCCCGGCCGGGCTCGGCGACGGCGAGGGCCTCGGCCCGCCGCGCTGGCGCTCGGCGCTGCCCGACCTGCGCACCCCGGTGAGCGTCGACGGGGCGCGTCAGCGCCGCGACGCGCCGACGCTCCACCTCACCCAGGACCTGCCCGACCGGCTCGGCGACGAGCCCGTCGAGCACCTCGTCGCGGGGTCCTCGCCGCAGTACCGGCGGGCGCGCGCCCGGGTCGCCCGCTGGGTCTACCGCTCCTGAGAGCGCCGGTCCCTGCGCCGGGAGAGACCTCGGCGCACGCCGCCGAGCACCTGCCGGGCGCGGGTCCTCGCCCGGCGCGCGGGGGAGTGCGCCCGGCGCACCGCCGCCTGCCACTGCGGCGTCGCCGCCCCATGGGCCCGCACGCCGACCGCCTCTCCGTCGACCCAGTGCCGCCAGGCGCCGGTCGTGAGGTCGGCGACGTCGGTGACCGAGGCGTCGGGGTCGAGG
This sequence comes from Janibacter melonis, assembly GCF_020567375.1. GTDB lineage: Bacteria > Actinomycetota > Actinomycetes > Actinomycetales > Dermatophilaceae > Marihabitans > Marihabitans melonis. The sequence continues at coordinate 446,760 of NZ_JAJBZM010000002.1, forward strand.
CCCAGCACCTGCGCGAGACGCGCGTCGAGGTCGTCGCCGGCCGCGAGGAGCTGCTCGACGGGGACGGCGACGAGCGCGGCGGCGAGCAGCTCGCGGTCGAGGGCGACGCAGCGCGCCGGTGCGCACGCGACCCGCACGACGCGGCGGCCCGGTCGGGAGAGCTCGGCGAGCAGGCGCTGCGCCGCACCGTCGGCGAGGTCGACGCCGTCGTGCACGAGGACCGCGGCGACGTCCGGGTCCGTGGCGGCAGCCCTCAGGGGTGCGGCGTCCTGCGGCCCGGAGACCACGCGCAGCGACGACGTGCTCGTCCGGCTCATACGGCGCAGGGTAGCGGCGGCACCGCACCGGCCGGGGGCCTGCACGGTAGCCTCGCTGCCGCCGAGCCGGGCGTGGGTCCCGGGGCGCAGGGGAGGGTGCAGCGATGAGCGACGAGCTCGCGTCGACGCAGAAGAAGGCGCAGTACCACGCGGCGCGCTCGAAGGCCCGGGCCGCGCGCATCGCCGAGCTCGAGGAGCAGCTCGAGCAGGCCCGTGCGGCGCTCCCGGTGACCGACCGGGTGCCCCCGGTCTACGGCGCGACGCGCTACAGCGTCTTCGTCCCCGGCAGCCTGGAGTGGCAGCTGTCGTCGACGGGCGAGGACGAGCAGGCCTACCGGGAGCGGCTGTGGTCGGCCGAGCGGATGGGCCCGCGCCAGCAGGTCTTCCTCGAGTGGGCGACGCCGATCTACCAGGGCTTCCACGACGCGTACGGGTACCGCCATGTCGTGCAGTACAGCGCCGAGATGCCGGCGCGGTGGCGCGACGCCCTGCTCGACGCCGCGGCGACCTACCCCGTGCTGCTGCCCGTGCCCTCGCACCGCTGGCAGGACCGGGTCGGGGCGATCCGCGAGGACCTGCGCGCCCGCGACGCCGGGCCCGGCCCGGTGGCCTGGCTGCGCGTCGACGACGACGACCTGCTCGCGACGACCTTCCTCGACCGGCTGGTCCCGCTGGTGACGGCCGCCCACGACGGGTGGTCGGTCTCCTTCGGCAAGGGTCTGACGGCCGAGTACGAGGACGGTCGGCTCCACCGCTTCGGGCTGACCAACCGCACGATGGCCTCGATGGGGCAGACCTTCGTCGGCACGGTCGACCGCTCCGGCAGCCCGACCTTCCCCCCGCTCGTCAGCCACGTGCGCGCGCACCGCGAGATGCCCGTGGCCGTCGACTCCCGCGAGGTCGCCTACCTGCGCCTGCTCCACGACCAGCAGGACCGCGAGCTGTCGGTCGAGGCGGTCGAGAACCCCACCGACATGTATGAGGTCGAGGACCTCGCCGGTGATCTCGCCCGTCTCTTCCCCACCGTCGTCGCGCACAGCGAGCTGCCGACGCAGTCGCTGACGGTCGAGCGCCGATGAGCGATTCGGTGCTCGAGCCGGGGGACACGCCGGTCGGGCGGGTCCCCGGGGCCGGCGTGGAGCGCCGCGCCCGCCTCGGGCTGTCGCGCGAGGGCTGGGTGCTGCGCCGCCCCCGTCGCCCCCCGCGCCGCGGACGGTGGGCCGACGGGCCGGCCGCGCTCGCGGCCCGGGTGGGTGAGCTCGACGACGTCCACCGGCTCGAGGTGCGGGCGTGCGACGACCCGGGGGACAGGGTGGCCGCCGCCGACGTCGAGACGGTGGTCGCCCCCTTCGCCCGACGGGCCGTGGCCCGCGGGACCCTCGTCCTGGCCGACCTGCCCGACGCGCTCGGCGGGGCCGTGCCCGTCGCGCTGCGCGGGGTGGCCGGTGCACCCGGCGACCTCGCCCACGACCTCGCCTCCGTCGGGCAACGACGGGGCGTCCTCGCCGCCGCCCTGCCCGCGGACCTGCCGACCGTCACCGCCGTCGTCGCCACCCGGCGCCCTCAGCTGCTGGGCCGGGTGGCCGCGATGCTCGCCGCGCAGACCTACGGGCCGCTCGACGTCGTCGTCGTCGTCCACGGCGGCGACCCCGACGCCCTCCCCCCGGTCGACGTGCCCGGACGGCAGGTGCGGGTCGTCGCCGCGCCCGCCGAGGCGAGCCTCGGGCGGGCGCTGCAGGTCGGCTGCGACGCCGCCGAGGGCGAGCTCGTGACGAAGTTCGACGACGACGACCACTACGGGCCCGACCACGTCCTCGACCTCGTCCTCGCCCATCGCGTCTCCGGCGCGACGCTCGTCGGCAAGAGCACGACGATCGTCCACCTCGAGGACCTCGACGTCACCGTCCGGCGGGTCTTCGGGACGCCGGAGTCCTACGTGCACCGCGTCGCCGGGGGCACGATCCTGCTCTCCCGGGCCGACCTCGCCGAGGTGGGCGGGTGGTCCGACGTGCCGCGGGCCGTCGACAGCGCCCTCATCCGCAGCGTGCGCTCGGCGGGCGGGCGGGTCTACCGGCCCCACGACCTCGGTTACGTCTACGTGCGCCACCGCCGGCCCGAGGGCTCGGCCGAGGGGCACACGTGGGCGGCCGACGCCGGGCACTTCCTCGTGAGCGCGCGCGAGCAGTGGCTCGGCCTCCTGCGCCGCCCGGAGCTGGGCACGACCGCGACCTGAACGGCCCACGGTGGGCGCCGTGACAAACTGGAGCGTCATCATCACCGAGGCAGAAGGGCTCTCATGGCTCCGCTTGTCGTGCACGTCACCGGCGCGCGCCCCAACTTCCCCAAGGCCGCTCCGGTCCTCAAGGCGCTCTCCGCCTACCCCGTCGAGCAGCTCCTGGTCCACACGGGTCAGCACTACGACGACAAGATGTCCGACGTCTTCTTCCGTCAGCTCGGCATCCCGAAGCCGGACGTCAACCTCGGCGTCGGCTCCGGTGCGCACGGCGCGCAGACGGCCAAGGTCATGGAGGCCCTCGAGGAGCTCTTCACGCAGCGCCGCCCCGACCTCGTCGTCGTCTACGGCGACGTCAACTCCACGGTGGCCGCCGCGCTCGTCGCCTCGAAGATGGGCATCACCTTCGCCCACGTCGAGGCCGGGCTGCGCTCCTTCGACATGACGATGCCCGAGGAGATCAACCGCCTCGTCACCGACAAGCTCTCCGACCTGCTGCTCACGACGAGCACCGACGCGATCGCGCACCTCGGCAACGAGGGCACGGCGCCGGAGAAGATCCACTTCGTCGGCAACCCGATGATCGACACGCTGCTCACGCACCGCGAGCGCTTCGACGCCGAGGCGGTGCGCGCCGATCTGGGCATCGAGGGCGACTACCTCGTCGCGACCCTTCACCGCCCGGGCAACGTCGACGACCCGGACGACGTCCGCGCGCTCGTCGCCGCGATGCACGCCGTGGCCGACCAGGCCCAGGTCGTCATCCCGCTGCACCCGCGCGGCCGCGCCCGTCTCGAGGAGGCCGGCTTCCTCGACCACCCGGGCATGCGCGTCGTCGACCCGCTCGGCTACCTCGAGTTCATGGGGCTCGTGCGCGGCTCGGTCGGCGTCGTCACCGACTCGGGCGGTGTGCAGGAGGAGACGACCATCCTCGGCGTCCCGTGCCTCACCCTTCGCCCCAACACCGAGCGCCCGGTGACGATCACCCACGGCACCAACCAGCTCGTCACCCGCGACACCCTCGCCGAGCGCGTCCGCGAGATCCTCGCGGCCGGCAAGCTCACGCAGTGGCCGACGCCGCCGCTCTGGGACGGCCACGCCGGCGAGCGCATCGCCGACGTGCTCGCCGGGTCCCTCGGAGTGACCCGGTCGTGAGCGGGGCCCCCGGCGTCGCCGCCCCCGCCGCCGCGAGCGAGGGCCCCTCGGAGGCCAAGCCGGCGAAGAAGCCGCACCTGCGCGGAGACATCGAGGGCCTGCGGGCCGTCGCGGTCGGCACGGTGCTGCTCTTCCACATGGGCGTGCCGTGGGTCGACGGCGGCTTCGCCGGGGTCGACATCTTCTTCGTCATCTCCGGCTTCCTCATCACCTCGCTGCTGCTGCGCGAGGCGGGGCGCAGCGGGAGCATCTCGATCGTCGACTTCTACGCCCGCCGGGCGCGGCGGCTGCTGCCGGCCGCGAGCGTGGTGCTCCTCTTCACCGCGGTCGCCGGGTACCTGCTCATGCCGCCGGCCGGCCGGGGCGACCTCGGGACCGACGTCATCACGGCGACCCTCTACGTCATCAACTGGGGGCTGGCCTTCCGGGCGGTCGACTACCTCAACGAGGGCGCCGACGTCTCGCCGCTGCAGCACTACTGGTCGCTGTCGGTCGAGGAGCAGTACTACGTCTTCTGGCCGCTCATCATCCTCGTCGGGCTCGTCGTGGCCCGGCGTCTCGGCGTGCGCCCGATGCGGATGCTCTTCGGCGTCCTCGCCGTCGTGGCCGCCGCGTCGCTCGCGTACTCGGTCCTGCACACCGCGGCCGACCCCGCGACGGCGTACTTCTACACGACGACCCGCGTGTGGGAGCTCGCCATCGGCGCCCTCACCGCCTTCGCCGTCGACCGCCTGCGGCGCACGCTGTCGCACACGGTCGCGACGGTCATGGCCACCGTCGGGCTGCTGATGATCGCCTACGCGGCGCTCGTCTTCTCCAAGGGCACCCCGTGGCCCGGCTCGGCGGCGCTCGTGCCGACCGTGGGCACCGCCCTGATCATCGCGGCCGGCTGCGCCAGCCAGACGACGATCCCGGCGCGGCTGCTCAGCCTCAAGCCGATGACCTGGCTCGGCGGCCTGTCGTACTCGGTGTACCTGTGGCACTGGCCGCTCATCACCATCGCGGCGGCCCGGTGGCCCGACATCCGCATCCGGCACAAGATCGCGCTCGGCCTGCTCTCCGTCGTCCTCGCCTGGGTGACCAAGAAGCTCGTCGAGGACCCGATCCGCTTCAACAAGGGCATCTCGGCCCAGCCGCGCAAGGCGCTCACCATGGGCGGCGTGCTCATGACGGTCTGCGTGCTCGCGGGCTTCGCCGTCATGCGCACGGTGCCCGACCTCGGGACGACGAAGGACGTCGAGGGCGCGACCGCGCTCGTCGCCGACACCTCGGCCTCGACGTGGGAGGTGCGCTCCGACCCCGAGTCGGTCTTCACCACCTCGGGCGAGCTCACGCCCAACCCTGCGGTCGCGACGAAGGACGTCCCGTCGTACTACGACGACGACTGCCAGGTGCTCGCGGGCGACACCGCCGTCAAGACCTCGTGCACCTACGGCGACACGGGCTCGGACAAGGTCATGGCGCTCGTCGGCGACTCGAAGATGGGCCAGTGGTTCCCGGTCTTCGACGAGATCGCCAAGCGCGAGGGCATGCGGCTGGACCTGTACCTCAAGTCCGCGTGCGCCTTCGGCGAGGGCGCGAGCATCAAGGACGAGTGCGCGGAGTTCACCGGCAACGCCGTGACGGCGATGGGCGAGGGCGACCGCACGCCGGACGTCGTCGTCAGCTCGGCCGGCACGGACGACGCGAAGGCCGCCGACCTGGCAGCCCCGCTGAAGACGCTCCAGGACGGCGGTGCGAAGGTCGTCGTCCTCTCGGACAACATCCACCCCGGCTCCGAGGTCTACAACTGCGTGGCCGAGGCCGGTGACGGCGACTACGCGTCGTGCGGCTTCCCGCGCGAGGACACCGACGCGAGCCTGGGCCAGGCCGCCGACGAGCTCGGCGCGACCTTCGTGCCCGTCGACGAGTGGATCTGCCCCGAGGGCGTCACGGAGTGCCCGCCGGCCGTCGCCGGCACGCTCGTCTACCGCCAGGGCTCGCACGTCACCGCGACCTACGCCCGGACGATGACGCCGATCATCTGGCGTCAGCTCTCCGCGGCGAAGGTCACCTCCACCCCCGTCGCCGACATCACCGTCGACGACATCCCCGCCCCCACCGGCTCCGCCAAGGGCTGAGCGGGGGTCGAGCAGGGCGAAGGGGGAGCCGAGAGGCTCCCCCTTCGTCATGTCCGGCGGGCCGTCCGAGACCACCGGCGCCAAGCCCCCCCCCCGGGATCGAAGAAGGACCGTCACCTCGAGGTGACGGTCCTTCGTCGAACCAGCGGCGAGATCAGCCGAACAGACGGTGGTACTCGCGGTCGACGATCTGGGTGACGTCGCTCCAGTCACGCTCGGCGAGGACCCACTCGCGGGCCTGGCGGCCCATCCGCTCGCGCAGCTCGGGGTCGTCGAGGTAGCGGCGGATCTGGGTGGCCAGCGAGCCGGCGTCGCCCTTGTCGAAGACGAGACCGCGCTCGTCGGCCTTGACGATCTCGGCGAGCGCGGCGACCGAGCTCGAGATCATCGCCTTGCCCATCGCCATCGACTCGAAGGGCTTGATCGGGCTGATGAGCTCGCAGACCGGCAGCGGCAGGCGCATGAGCGGGGTGATCTGGAAGATCGAGAGGTACCGCGCGACGTCCTCGTGGGGCACGCGCCCGGTGAAGGTCACGACGTCCATGACGTCGAGCTCGCGGGCCAGCCGGTGCAGGAAGCCCTCGTGGTGGCCGTCGCCGACGATGATGACCGCGAAGTCCGAGCGCTCGGTCTTCAGCTGGGCCGCGGCGCGCAGCAGCAGCTCGATGCCCTCGTAGTCGACGAGGCTGCCGGCGTAGCCGATGACCGTCTTGCCCTGGATCCCCAGCTCGTCGATGAGCGCCTGGTCGGGCTCGCGCGGCTCGAACTGGCTCGTGTGCACGCCGTTGGGCAGCACCTTGATCCGGTCGGCGGGGCCGCCGCGGGCGATCATCTCCTCGCGCAGCGCCTCGGTGATGACGAAGGTGAGGTCGGCGTTCTGGACGACGTGCAGCTCGAGCGTCGTCATGTACCGGTACGCGTCGGTGCGGCCGAAGGCCGGGTTGCGCGAGATCTTCATGAGGTCCTCGAGACCGCGCATCTCGTAGACGAAGGGGATGCCCAGGCGGCGGGCGGCGCGCAGACCGGCGAGCCCGTTGTTCTGGAAGCTGCTCGCGTGGATGAGCCCGGCGCGGTGCTCGCGCGCGGTCTCCTCGATGCGGCGGGCGAAGCGCTCGATGTACCCGGCCATCGGCACGGTCTCGTAGACCCGCTCGCCCGGCTCGAGCAGACGCACGTAGGGCACGCCGTCGACGACGTCGCGCTCCTCGACGACCCGCTTGTCGGCCGGCGACCAGAAGTCGTAGGGGAAGCCGAGGCGGGTCGCGGCCTGCATGTCCCAGCCGAGGGCCCGCAGACCGGTGAGGACGCCGTGGCTGCGGGTCGCGTAGCCGCCGGAGCGGTGGGGCAGCGACTGGGCGAGCACGGAGAGCACGGCGCCGGGACGCGGCTCGTAGGAGCGCTCCTGCGCCTCGTCGACCGGCCAGCCGGTGCGCCCGATGGCGATCTGGTCGCTCACGCGGGCGTGCAGGGCGCGGGCGCGCTTGTCGTTGCGCTCCTCGATGACCCGGCCGGCGATCGTCTGGGCGGTGTCGAGCCAGCCGGCGCGGGCCGCCTTCGCCGCCATGGGCAGGACGTTCTTGTGGTGGATCGCGCGCAGGTGGTCCGCGGGGGCGGCCGCGTAGAGCTCGCGCAGCTCGTCGTACCCGGCGATCTCGTTGAGCAGGGTGACGGCGGCCTTGAACTTCACCTGCCCGCCCTCCTGCCCGACGGCGAAGGCCTCCGCCGCCTGAGCCTCGCGGTCGCCGGCAGAGCGGATGCGGGTCTCGGCCTTGATCCGGTCGAGGCTGGAGCGGGTGTAGCTGACCTGCCAGCTCTCGACGTGGTCGATGAAGCGCTGCGCGACCACGGGGTCGGAGGTCGAGAACCACGAGATGATCCGCTCGGCGTCGCGCGTCGTGCTCGGCACGACCGTCATGGCGAGCTCGCGGGCCCGGTCGTGCAGCTCGTCGTCGTGACCACGGCGGGCCACGGCGAGGACGAGGCCGGCCGCCTCGGCGTCCGGGCCGAGGTCGAGCGCGCTCCGCGCGTGCGGCAGGGCGAGGTCGACCTCGCCGAGGTTGAGGTGGCTCCACGCGAGCATCGCGTGCCCGGTCGCGCCGAGCGCCGGCTCGGGCAGGCGCGACAGCAGGCGCACGCCGCGGGCGTGCTGCGAGCCGTTGACCATGAGCATCCGCGCCTGGGTGAAGACGGCGCGCTGCCCGACCGCGCCCCCGGAGGAGGGCAGGGTCGCGACGGGCCCGAGCGGGGCACGACGCACGACGGCTCGTGCGGCGCGGCGCCCTGCGCTCTTGGCGGATGCGGGGTCGATGCTGGCCATGGTGTCCTTCGAGTCGACGATCAGATGCTGACGTGCGTGGTGGGGTCGCCGTAGAAGAGCAGGCGGCCCGTGGCGGTGAAGAAGGTCGAGTCGGTGACCGTCCACGTGTGGGCGAGGCGGTCGTCGCCGCGCACCGACACGTAGTTGTACCGGTCGCCGGAGTAGATGCGCACGCCGGCCTCGGCGCTGCGGTCGAGGATGTCGGAGTCGACGGCGCGGGGGATGTCGGAGAAGCGCACGTCGCGCACGACGTCGCCGGCGAAGAGCATCGACCCACCCTGGATGCGGCGCTCGTAGCGGTGCTCGGAGTCGGGGTAGCGCAGGACGACGGCGCCGGTGGAGCGCAGCCACACGTAGTGCGCCCACTTCCCGACGACCCCGGCGTCGGTGTACGCGAAGGTCGCGAGCAGATCCGAGAGGTAGCCCGGGCCGTAGATGTTGTCGTCGTCCATCTTCGCGACGTACTGGCCGATCGCGGCGTCGACGCCGAGATTCATGCACGCGCCGAGCGTGAGACCGGCGTCGGCGTGCACGAGGGTGAGGTGCTCGACCCCGGCGTGCTGCGCGCGGCGACGCAGGTCCTCGTCGTCGGTGTCGAGGCCGTGGAGCACGAGGACGAGCTCGAGCGCCTCGTGGCGCTGACGGCCCAGGTTGGCGAAGACGTTGTCGAGCTCGTGGGTGCGGTTGGTCGGCACGACGGCGGAGATCGTCGGCACCGTGAGCGGCGTCGCTCGGTCGGGCAGCACGGCCTGGGTGATCGCCCGGGCGCGGTGCGCCGCGGTGTGCCCCTGGAGCACGGCGCGCTGGAGGAGGAGGCCCTCGCGGGAGACGAGCTCCTCCTGGTGGATCCGGGCGACGACCTCGCTGCGCAGGGCCTTCTCGTCCTCGACGCGGGGGACGAGCGCTGCGATCTCGGGCGGGGCGGCGCTCGTGAGGGAGGTGAGACCGACGACGGGGGTGCGGGCGGTCGCCGCGGCCACGGTGGTCCACGCCGAGCCGGGGGCGCCGTCGCCGAGGTCGACGAGGACGCGCGCGTCGGCGAGGACTCCGGCCTCCGCGGCCCACGGGCCGTGGGCGACCTGGCGCTCGGCGAGGGTCGGCGGGAGGGTGACCGAGGCGGACTTGCCGGACAGCCGCACGAGGGCGGCCTGGCTCGGGGCGAGCGGGGCGATGCCGCGAGCGACCTCGCGCAGCGCGGTGTCGTCACCGAGGCGGCCGAAGCCGTCGACGACGAGCAGGGCCCCGCCGCGACGGGTCGTCGTCTCGTCGTCGCGGGCGAGCCCGGACTGGCGCGGCTGACCGGCGGCGGGCCACAGCTGGGCGGCGGTCCCGGCGCCCTCGAGGGCGGAGACGGTGGCCTCGTCGACCCCGCCGACGACGTCGGCCGCGACGAGCAGCTCGGTCGGGGGGACGGCCCGGTCGGTGACCCACAGGGCGATCCGCGCGCCCGCGTCACGGGCGGCCGACAGGGCGGTGACGAGCTCGTCGACCGCACCGGTCCACCCGGTGACGGCGCCGGCGCAGTGCTCGACGAGGACGAGGTCGGGGGCGGTGCCCTCGAGCGTCGCCCGCCAGCCGTGCCGGTCGAAGGGGTGCTGGCGCCACTCGGGCGCGAGGAGCTCGGCCAGACGCGGGCTGACCGCGGCGGTGACGTCGAGGTCGAGGGGGGCGAAGGGGGAGTACGGCGCCCCGACGGAGGTGACCGGTCGCCCTTCGACGACCCGGTGCGGACCGCTCGGGCGGGCTGGCTTGGGCGCCGGTGCCGGGGTCGCGGGCTGCGCGGGGGCCGGCGCTGCGGCGCGGGGGTCGGCTGCGGGCGCCGCGGCCGACGCCAGCGTGGTGGCGCTGCGGGCGACGGCTCGGCGCAGCTTGGTCACGGCGGAGTCCCTGGTGCTCACGGGCACACATCCTCGCACCCCGCGTGGCGCGCGCCACTCTGGCGCACCGCGCCGGGCACAGCGCAGGTCACCAGTCGACGCCCTGGCACTGCCGAGAGCCCCGGGTCTCGACCTGCAGGGTGGCGTGCGCGATGCCGAAGCGCTCGCGCAGCACGGCGCTCGCTGCGACGAGGACGCCGTCCGCGTCGTCGTCGGCGACGAGGTGCGCCGTAGCGACGTCCATGCCCGAGGTGAGGGTCCACACGTGGAGGTCGTGGACCTCGGCGACCCCGTCGACGGACTCGAGCGCGCGGGTCATGTCGTCCGGCACGACCCCTGCCGGGGCGTGCTGCCCGAGGACGGCGAGCACCTCTCGACCGAGGTGGAGCGCGCGGACGAGGACGAAGACGCCGATCGCGAGGGCGACGACGGTGTCCCAGACCGCCGAGCCCGTCGTCATGACGAGCAGCGCTGCGACGATGACGCCGACCGAGCCGACGGTGTCGGCGACGACCTCGAGGTAGGCGCCCTTGACGTTGAGGCTCTCCCCGGCCCCGCCGCGCAGGAGGAGCAGGGCGACGACGTTGACGGCCAGGCCGAGCCCGCCGACGACGAGCATCGCCGTCGAGCCCACCTCGGGGGCCGAGCCGATCCGGCTCAGTGCCTCGACGACGACGTAGACCGAGACCCCGATCATCATGAGGACCGCGAAGCCGGAGGCGAAGATCTCGGCACGGTAAGAGCCGAAGGTGCGCCGCCCGGTCGTGTCAGGACGCGTCGCGACCCAGGTGGCGACGAGCGCCGCCCCGAGCGTCACGACGTCGGCGGCCATGTGGCCGGCGTCGGAGAGCAGCGCGAGCGAGCCCGAGACCAGACCCGCGGCGAGCTCGACCCCGAAGAAGGAGCCCACGAGCACGAAGGCGACGAGCAGGCGCCACCGGTGCCGTCCGCCGGCGTGCCCTGCCGCGCCGTGCGAGTGCCCGCCGCTCATCGGCGCGGCCGGGTCGGGGCGTCGTCGGGCGCGGCGGTGTGGACGACGTGCTCGCGGGTGACGTCGAGGAGCATCCGCACGTGCCCGTCGGAGAGCCGGTAGTAGACGTTGCGACCCTCGCGCCGTCCGGTGACGACCCCGGAGGCCCGCAGCATCCGCAGCGACTGGCTCACCGTCGACTCGGCGGTGCCGGTCGACGCGGCGAGGTCGCAGACGCAGAGCTCGCCGGCCTCGAGGAGGGCGTAGAGCAGCCGGGCTCGCGTCGGGTCACCGAGCAGCCGGAAGACACCGGTGACGGTCGCGAGCTCGTCGGGGTCGGGCGCCGCGGCGAGCACGAGCGCGACCTTGTCGGGGTGGACGCCCTCGACGGCGCACCCGTCGAGCGAGGAGACCGGGCGCATGAGCCCTCCATGTCTGAGCGGATGATCAGATGTCATCGTCGACGAGGGTCGTCCGGGAGTCAAGCCGCCCTGGTGCGGTCGGTGTCGGGAGGGCGGCGGGTCGGTGCCCGGTCAGCGGCGCCTGGTGAGGGCATCCAGCACCGCGTCGAGATCGGTCGCGCTCGCGGCCTCCTCGGGGGTCGCGGCGCCCGCCGCGCTCGCGTCCGCTCGTTCGAAGACCTCCGCGACGGCCTCGTACAGCTCTGCGCCGGCACCGGCCGCCGCCTGGGTGCTCGCGATCTCGCGCATCTCGGCGGGGAAGCGGTCGGACTTCGAGGCGGCGACGGCCAGGTCGCGGGCGAGGTGCGCGGTGAGCTCGGGGGCGCCCGTCGAGAGGTCCGCGACGACCGCGTCGAGCACCCCGTGGTGGCGTGCGGTGAGCAGGGACTGCAGGAGCAGGGCCTTCGTGCCCTTGTAGATCGCCGCGGTGCTCATCTTCGTCGCCGAGGCGGCACCGACCTCGTTGCCGACGACCACCGCGCGCAGGCCGGGTGCGGCGAGATCGGCGAAGGGGGAGCAGCTCGCCCCGGAGAGGAGGAGCGCGGTGTCGCCGTCCGGCCTCGGCGGCGGGCCGCTGATCGCGCCGTCGACGACGACGCACCCCACGTCGTCCAGGACGGACGCGACCTGCGCCATGGTCACCGGGGAGATCGCGTTGAGGTCGGCGACGACGGGGGTGCTCCCGGTGCGCCGGACCGCGGCCGCGATCTGCTTCGCCTGGGTCACCGCGTGCGCCGGGGGCACGACGCTGACGACCGCGTCGCTCGCCCGGACGACCTCCTCCAGCGAGCCGAGGGCGGTGAGGTCGCCGGCGAGAGCACGCGTGCGTGCGCTGCGTCCGTCGAGGCTCGTGACGACCTCGACCCCCGCCGAGCGCCAGGCGCGTGCGAGCGCGCTGCCCATCGCGCCGGGCCAGAGGATGCCGATGGTCGTCATGACCCGATCCTGCCAGCGCCCGTGGCGGGCGAGCCGTCACCGCGGTCTCGGTCCACGGCGGCGCGGGGTCGTCCTCAGCCGGCGCGGGGGAGGATCGTCAGGGCGTGGTCGTAGGAGCCGGGGGTGAGGTCCCAGACGACGTGTGGTGGCCCGTTGTCGGGGGGCTCGGTGTCGAGGTGTCCGTGGAGGCGGCGGGTGTGGACGAGGGTGTGGTGGCGGGCGCAGAGCAGGGCGGCGTTGCTGAGGTCGGTGGGTCCGCCGTCGGCCCAGTGGATGAGGTGGTGGGCGTCGGTCCACCGGGCGGGGGCGGTGCATCCGGGGTAGGTGCAGCCGCCGTCGCGCAGCCACAGCTGGCGGGTCGTGGCGGGGGTGAAGAGCCGGACGGCGGTGCCGTGGTCGAGGACCTGGCTGCGGCTGCCCAGCACGACGGGGATGACCTCGGCGTCGCAGGCCAGGCGGCGCACGGTGCCGGGGGCGAGGAGGGTGCCGGTGTCCAGGCCGCCGAGGGTGCGCGCCGCGCCGGTCTGCGTGCGCAGGTCTTGCAGGCTCATGGTGAGCAGCAGGGTGGCCTTGGCTCCGCGTCCGGCCCTGGTGTCCATGCCTGCCACCGCGGTGCGCACCACCTCGACGAGGGCGTCGGCGCGGCGCTGGTCGCTGGTGCGCAGGTCGGGCTCGCGGGCGCCGGTGTCGGGGTCGTGGGCGGGTGCTGGGGCGGACAGGGCCTCGATGGCGGCCTCGAGGACGGCGGCGCCCTCGGGGTCGAGGACGAGGCGGTACTCGTGCAGCCCGTCGTCGACGACGGGCCGGGACAGTGCCCGGGCTCGGCGCAGCCGGTCCTGCTCGGTGTCGAGCTCGCCGGGGATCCCGTGGCGGGCGAGGAGCTCGGGGCGCACGGATCGCACCCCGGGGGAGCCGTGCAGGTGGCCCATCTCGATCATCGCGGTCAGGACGCTGTCGCGGGCTCCGTCGACGAGGCGGGACTCGATCCGGGAGATCTCGGTGATGACGGTGCGCGCGACGGGCAGGGTCACGGTGCCGTCCTCGACCGCGTCGCGCAGCAGGGTGTTGGCGGGTCGGGACAGGTCGAGCACGGCCTGGGCGATGGTGCCGCACCCACCTTGGCGGGTGCTCGTGGCGTGCTGGCGGACCCAGGCGGGCAGGGACGGGGCGTCTGACTGGGCGACCTCACCACGCTCGTGGGCTTGCGCGGTGACGACGTAGCGCCCAGCGGCGGCCAGGGTGGTCAGCTCGTCCAGGACGGTCATGACCTCCATGAGCTCGGGTCCGTTGGCCTGGTGGATCGCGCTGCTCAAGCCGCGCAGGGCCCGCACCGCGGCGTCGAGCGCGTCGCGGCGCTCGGCCCAGGGGATCGGGTCGTCGGGCGCGGTGCCGGCGCCAGTGGCGGTCGCCTGTCGGATCGGGACGCCGGGAGCCGGACCAGCACAGGCCCAGCCGCCCGCGGCGCTGCCCGTGGGCACGGACCACACACCCCTGACGGGGGTGGTCGGAGCGGGCGTCGGTGCCATGGACCAACGCTAGGGGCGACCACCGACAACGCATCGATTCTGATGACGCACCCGAGCCCTGACGACGCACCCGAGCCCGACGACATCCCGGGAGCGGATCCTCCCCGGCGAACGGGCGTCCCCCGAGGTGGCTCAGCTCTCGTCGAAGGCGGGGTGGTTGCTCGCGACGTCGCGAGCCGACGCGAGGTGGCCGCCGAGGTACGCGCCGACCCCGGAGACGGTCGCGCCGACGAGGGCGAGCCGGGCCCCGGTGCTGTGCCGGCCGCTGCGCCGGGCCAGCCACGACCCGGTGTACGCGCCGATCGCCACGGCGTTGGTCGCGGCGTGGACGAGGCCGACCCGCTTGTCGCGCCGCCCGGTCTGCGACCACTCCGCCCAGCCGGTCCAGGCCGTCGGCCCGACGGCGAGCAGCCCGATGCCCACGAGCGTCTTCGCCGCGGTCGAGGACTCGCGCCCGCCCACGAGGTCGAGGACGCTCGCCGAGACCCACGGGCCGACGACGAGGTCGGTGAGGATCGGGTGCAGCGCGTGCCCGAGCCACTCGCCCCGCAGCAGCTCGCCCCGTGCCCCGTTGCCGAAGGCGGCCTGGATGCTCGGCTCGATCGCGTCGACGACCCCGTCGAGACCGGTCGTCTCCTCGAGCCGGCGGGTCCACCGCACGATCGCGGGGGTGTGCTCCGTGAGGCTCATCGCTGCTCCTTCGCCCGGGGTGCGGCGCGGACGCGCCGCCCTCACCGTGCCCCGGCCGAAGGGGGTGGCTGCACACCCGTACGGGTGGCCCCCTTCGCCCCGCTCGACCCGGTCGCCCTTCGCCTGCCGCGACGAGGGCGCCCTTCGCACCGCTCGACCCGGCACCCCTTTGCCCCGGGAGGTCCCCGCCGTCCCCGGAGCACGCGAAAGGCGCCACGCGATGTGCGTGGCGCCTTCGTGAGGTGCGATGTGTGGCCAGGGGCGGGGTCGAACCGCCGACCTTCCGATTTTCAGTCGGACGCTCGTACCAACTGAGCTACCTGGCCGAGTCACGTCCGACGACGTGACGAGCGACCCCGACGGGACTCGAACCCGCGACCTCCGCCGTGACAGGGCGGCGCGCTAACCAACTGCGCTACGGGGCCTTGATGGTGCAAGGCCGATGTGCTGCGATCAAACCAGTACTGCGTATCCCCAACGGGATTCGAACCCGTGCTACCGCCGTGAAAGGGCGGGGTCCTAGGCCGCTAGACGATGGGGACCAATCTCTTGGACCCCTCGCCACGCAGCAGGCAGCGCCCGGATCCGTCGAGGACGTTCAGGAGCATACGTGCCGATCGGCGCGGATGCCAAAACGGCCCCGCTCACCCTCGTCGGCGGGCCGACCACTCGAGCAGTCGCTCGACCTCCCACGTCGTGATGATGCGGTCGGCCTCGATGCCCAGGGCTGCCGCCCGTGCGCACCCGTAGGCCTTCATCTCCAGCTGGCCGGGGGCGTGCGCGTCGGAGTCGATCGCGAAGGTGCAGCCCATCTCGGACGCGAGGATCAGCAGGTCGTCGGGCGGGTCGCAGCGCTCGGGGCGGCTGTTGATCTCGACGGCGACGTCGTGCTCGAGGCACGCGCGGAAGACGGCCTCGGCGTCGAAGTCGCTCTGCGGTCGGGTGCCTCGACCACCGGTGACGAGGCGCCCGGTGCAGTGGCCGAGGACGTCGACGCGCGGGTTGGTCACCGCGCCGAGCATCCGCGTGGTCATCGCGCCACCGGGCATGCGCAGCTTGCTGTGGACGCTCGCGGTGACGACGTCGAGCCGGCCGAGCATCTCCTCGCTCTGGTCGAGAGCGCCGTCGTCGAGGATGTCGACCTCGATGCCCTTGAGCAGGCGGAAGCGGTCGCCGAGCGCGTCGTTGATCCCGTCGACGAGGGTCAGCTGCTTGGCGAGGCGCTCGGCGCTCAGCCCGTTGGCGATGCGCAGCCGGGGGGAGTGGTCGGTGAGCACCTGCCACTCCTGGCCGAGCTCGACGGCGGCGAGGACCATCTCCTGGATCGGCGAGCCGCCGTCGGACCAGTCCGAGTGGGTGTGGCAGTCACCGACGACCGCCTCGAAGAGCGCGGCGGCGTCGTCGTCGAGCTCGACGAGCGGACCGCCGTGCTCGTCCTGCTGGCGCTCGAGGTAGGCGGGCAGCTCACCGGCGACGGCCTGCTCGATGACGCCGGCCGTCGAGGAGCCGATGCCCGGGAGGTCCGTGAGGGTGCCCTGGCGGGCCCGCTCGGCGATCTCGTCCTCCCCGACCTCGGTGACGACCTTCGCCGCCCCGCGGAAGGCCTCGACCCGTCGGCTGTGCTGCCGGCTCCGCTCGAGGACGAAGGCGGTGCGCCGCAGCGCCTCGTGGGGGCCGACCCCGGCCTCGAGGGGGCTCAGCGAGTGCACGTCGACCCCCCTTCGCCGCCGGCTACCACGCAGTACTGGTCGTCATCGCGACCAGTACTGCGCCGTAGCACGCGGGGCGGACGGGTGGTCACCACGACGTGTGGAGCGGGCGGCCCTCGGCGTAGCCCGCGGTCGACTGGACGCCCACGAGGGCGCGGGAGCGGAACTGCTCGAGGGAGGCGGCGCCCGCGTAGGTGCACGAGCTGCGCACGCCGGCGACGATCTGGTCGATGACGTCCTCGACGCTCGGCCGGGCCGGGTCGACATACATCCGGGCCGTCGAGATGCCCTCCTCGAAGAGGCCCTTGCGGGCTCGCTCGAAGGGGGAGTCCTCGGCCGTGCGGTTGCGCACGGCTCGGGCGGAGGCCATGCCGAAGGACTCCTTGTAGCGCCGTCCGTCGGCGTCGGTGAAGAGGTCCCCGGGCGACTCGAGCGTCCCGGCGAACCACGAGCCGATCATGACGTTGCTCGCGCCCGCTGCCAGCGCGAGGGCGACGTCACGGGGGTGCCGCACGCCGCCGTCGGCCCACACGTGGGCGCCGAGCTCGCGCGCCGCGGCGGAGCACTCGAGGACGGCGGAGAGCTGGGGGCGGCCGACCGCCGTCATCATCCGCGTCGTGCACATCGCGCCCGGCCCGACGCCGACCTTGACGATGTCGGCGCCCGCCTCGACGAGCTCGCGGGTGCCCTCCGCGGAGACGACGTTGCCGGCGACGACCGGCACCTGCGGGTCGAGCGCGCGGACCGCCGCGAGCGCCTCGAACATCTTGGCCTGGTGGCCGTGCGCCGTGTCGACGACGAGGACGTCGACGCCCGCGTCGAGCAGGGCCTGTGCCTTGCCGGTGACGTCGCCGTTGATGCCCACGGCGGCGCCGACGCGCAGCCGGCCTTGGGCGTCGAGGGCCGGGCGGTAGAGCGAGGAGCGCACGGCGCCCATGCGGGTCTGGATGCCGACGAGCCGACCGTCGGCCCCGACGACAGGGGCGACGCGGCGGCGGGCGTGGTGCAGCTCGTCGTACGCGGCAGCCGGGTCGTGGTCCTCGGCGAGCGTGACGACCTCGGTCTGCATGACGTCGCGCACCTGGGTGAAGCGGTCCACCCCGTCGAGGTCGCTGTCGGTGACGATGCCGACCGGGCGGCCGTCGACGGTGACGACTCCGGCGCCGTGGGCGCGCTTGTGGATGAGGACGAGCGCCTCGCCGGCCGTGACGGTCGGGTCGAGCTCGATCGCGGTGTCGTGCACGAGGTGGCGCGACTTCACCCACGCGACGACCTCGGCGACGACATCGGTCGGGATGTCCTGCGGGATGATCGTCAGCCCGCCGCGGCGGGCGGTCGTCTCGGCCATCCGCCGCCCGGCGATGGCCGTCATGTTCGCGACGACGAGCGGGATCGTCGTCCCCGTGCCGTCGACGCTCGCGAGGTCGACGCCGTGCCGCGAGGTGATCTCGCTGCGGCGCGGCACCATGAAGACGTCGTCGTAGGTGAGGTCATGGGGCGGCTGGTGTCCGGGCAGGAAGTCCACCCGGCGAGTCTAGGGAGCCGGGCTGGGGTTCAATCGCCCCGTGAGCTTCCTCGTCGAGACCCCCGCGGACCAGGCCCGACGGGCCGGTCTGCGCCGCATGCGCGTGGTCGCCACCTCCCTGCTCGTCCTCGCCGCGGTCGTCTACCTGCTCACCGTGCGGATGGACCACGACGGCGTGTGGGGCTACGTCAACACCGCTGCCGAGGCGGCGATGGTCGGCGCGATGGCCGACTGGTTCGCCGTCACCGCGCTCTTCAAGCACCCGCTCGGCCTGCCGATCCCGCACACCGCGCTCATCAAGCGGCGCAAGGACGAGCTCGGTCGCAGCCTCGAGGAGTTCGTCGCGCAGAACTTCCTCACGGAGGAGATCGCCCGCGAGCGTCTCGCGAGCGCCGAGGTCGGGCTGCGGCTGGGACGCTGGCTCGCCCGCCCGGCGAGCCGCGAGCGCGTGCTCACGGAGATCGCCCGCGCCGGTCGCCCGGCCCTGGAGCGCATGTCCGACGAGGACGTCGAGGACTTCCTCACCTCGCTGCTCCTCCCGCGCCTGGCCCGCGAGCCGATCAGCCCGATCGCCGGCTCGCTGCTCGACTCCGTCGTCGCCCAGGGCACCCACGCCGGTCTCGTCGACCTCGGGCTGGACCAGGTGGGCGCCTGGCTGGCGGAGAACCCCGAGGCCTTCGCCGACGTCGTCGGCGAGAAGGCCCCGTGGTGGACCCCGCCGTGGCTCGACGACCGCGTCATCGGCTGGGGCTACAAGCAGGCCGTCGAGTGGCTCGCCGAGGTGCGCAGCGACCGCGACCACCCCGCCCGCAAGGCGCTCGACGACCTGCTGCGCCGGCTCGCCGACGACCTCCAGCACGACCCCGAGGTCCAGGCCAGCGCCGAGCGGCTCAAGGAGGCGCTGCTCGCCCACCCGCAGGTGCCCCGCAGCGCCGTCGCGATCTGGCAGTCGCTCAAGGTCGCGCTCGTCGGCGCGATGGAGGACCGCGAGAGCTACTTCTGGTCCCGCGGCGAGGAGCTGCTCGCCCACCTCGGCGAGCACCTCGAGCAGGACCCGGCCTGGCGCGACCGGCTCGAGGGCCATCTCGGCGAGGCCGTCGCCTTCGCCGTGAACACCTACGGCGACGAGCTCGCCCAGGTCATCTCCGTCACCGTCGGTCGGTGGGACGCCGACGAGGCGAGCAGCCGCATCGAGCTCTACGTCGGGCGCGACCTGCAGTTCATCCGGATCAACGGCACGGTCGTCGGCGCGCTCGTCGGTCTCGTCATCCATGCCGTGAGCCAGCTCGTCACGTGGACCGGATGACGGATGCGCACTGGTGTGCGCATCGTATGTGCACTAACGTGCTCGTCATGAGCGAGAACGAGCGCAGCCGTCCCCCCTTCCACCTGGCCATCCCGGTCCACGACATCGAGGCCGCCCGGCACTTCTACGGCGAGGTCCTCGGCTTCGGTCGCGGCCGTGAGGACGAGCGCTGGACCGACTGGGACCTCGAGGGCCACCAGGTCGTCACGCACATGGTCGACGACCACTCCAACGCGGTCGCGGGCCACAACCCCGTCGACGGGAAGATGGTCCCGGTGCCGCACTTCGGCCTCGTGCTGCCGGTCCCGCGCTTCCAGGAGCTCGCCGCGCGCCTCCAGGGCGCCGGTGTCGAGTTCGTCATCGACCCCTACGTCCGCTTCGAGGGCACCCCCGGCGAGCAGTGGACGATGTTCTTCCTCGACCCCTCCGGCAACGCCCTCGAGTTCAAGGCCTTCGCCGACCTCGACCAGCTCTTCGCGGTCTGACGTGGGTGCGGAGCGGACCGACGAGGGGGCGCTGAGCGAGGGATTCCTCGCCCAGGTCGGCGCCCGGGTGCGGTCCGCCCGCACCGAGCAGGGCCTCACCGTCCAGCAGCTCGCCGACCGCGCCGAGATCAGCCGCCGGCTGCTCACCCAGGTCGAGCACGGCCAGGCCAACCCGAGCCTCGTCTCGATCACCCGGGTCGCCCGCGCGCTCGGGACCGAGCTCACCGAGCTGCTCGACCCCCTTCGCCCCAGCGGTGCGATCTCGGTCGTCGAGGCGGGCGCGGAGGTCCTCGTGTGGTCCGACGAAGGGGGCAGCAGCGCCCACCTTCTTGTCGCGACGAGCCACGGGCGGGCCGCCGACCTGTGGCGGTGGCGTCTCGAGCCCGGCGCGGGCTACCAGGGGCTGGCCGACCCGGCCGGCTCGCAGGAGCTCTTCCACGTCCTCGAGGGTGAGCTCACCCTCACCGCGGACGACGACCGGGTCGTCGTCCGTGCCGGCTCCTCCGCCCGGCTGCTCAGCGACCGGGCCTACCGGTACGCCAATGCCGGCGCGACGGCGTGCGTCTTCGTGCGCACCGTCGCCCTGTCCGGCGCCCGCTGAGCCGCTCGCCGGTCGAGGTGGCACGGCCCTGTGAGCCTCGAGACCACGACCTGTCCCTCCTGAGAGACTGCCGCCATGAGGCTCTTCGACCGATGGCAGCGACCGACCCCGCCCCCGACGGGCGGCCACGAGGGGTCGGTGCTGCCCGCGCTCGCCCCCGACGCGGCGGACCGGCTGCTGGCCCTCACCCGATCGGAGCTCGCGAGCCGCGGGCTGGAGGCGACGATCGACGCCGGGGCCCTGCAGCTGTCGGGCGGGCAGGTCTTCGGGCTGCACAACCTCTCCGTCGTCGCCGCCGGTACCCGTGAGCGACGGTGGCCGCAGGTCGTCGCCTCCCACCTCGACGCGCTGCTCAACCCGCCCGACACGAGCGGCCCGCCCGACCCCGGTCAGGTCCTCGCCCAGCTGCGGACCCGCAGCGAGATCCCGACCCAGCCGGCCTACCCGGCCCAGGAGCCGCTGCCGGGCGTCATCGCGATGATCGCCCTGGACTTCCCCGACCACGTCGTCGAGTCCGTCGACCTGCCCGACGGCATCCCCGACACGGCGACCGCGATGACGCTGGCGCGCAGCAACCTGCGCGAGCTGCCTCCGCCGGAGCACCAGAGCTACTGCCCCGAGGAGGACGACCCCACCTCGCAGGTGCACCTCTTCGTCACCGACGACTTCTTCGGCGCCGCGCGCCTGCTCGTCCTCGACGAGCTGCTCGAGCGGGCCGGGGTCGAGGTCGGCCCGGGCGGCGTCCTGCTGTGCGCGCCCTGCCGCCACGTCCTCGTCGTCCACCCGCTGGTCGGGCCTGGCGTCCTGGCCGCGCTGCGCTGGATGGTCGCCTTCGCCCGCGGTGAGCACGAGACCCAGCCCGGCCCGGTGAGCCCCCACGTCTTCCACCGGGCCGCCGACGGGCAGGTCGTCCAGGCGACCCAGGTCGACGAGGCGGGGCACATCTCCGTCGTCGCCGAGGACGGTCTCGCCGACGCCCTCACCGAGATCCTCGGCGAGCCCGAGGACGACTAGCGATGGACGAGCCGGCCCCGACCAGCTCCTTCGCGGCGCTCGGGCAGGGCACGTGGTGGGTCGACGTCGAGGACCGGCCGCACCGGCTCGCCGAGATGACCGACGAGTACCTGAGCAACGTCATCGGTCACCTCCTCGTGCACGCCGACACCTATCGCACGTGGTGGCAGGTGGGCGTGACCCATGACGACACGGCGACGGTGGCCGAGGGCCGGTGGGCCGCCGAGCTCGTCGCCCGGTCGGCCGGTGCGCCGGCCCCGTGGGAGATCACCTCGGCGGCCTGGCTCGAGGCCACACCGCTGGTGCGGGCGCTGCGCGCCGAGCTGCGCAGACGCCACCCGGAGCACCCGGCTGGTCGTGGCTAGGCCGTGGCCCGAGGTCGGGGCGCTGCTCGACCGGCCCAGGGGGTCACGTCACACCACGTCGAGCCCCCCACGCCGGGGACTAGTGTCACAAGATGAGCCCTGCTACAGATGTAGAGCCGGTCCGGATCGCGGTGCTCAACGACTACGAGGTCGTCGCCCTGGGTGTGGCGGCCATGCTGGCCGACTACCCGAGGCGTGTCCGTGTCGCCGAGGTGAACGTGTACCTGCACGTCTCCGAGCCCGTCGACCTCGTGCTCTACGACGCCTTCGCCAGGACCAAGAGCGGTGTCCACCTCGACCTCGACCTGCTCATGTCGAACCCTCTCGCCAGTCGGGCGGTGCTCTACACCTGGGAGGTCACCGCGCAGTCGGTGGAGTTCGCGGAGGCCCACGGTCTGTCCGGTGTCGTGTCGAAGTCGGTCGGCGCCGGTCGACTCGTCGAGGCCCTCGAACGGATCCACGCCGGAGAGCGGGTGGTGCTGCCCGCCGACCCCGGAGAGCCCCACGACGACCAGCCCAGCTGGAACAACTGGCCCGGCAAGGCCCAGGGGCTGACCCCCCGCCAGTCCGAGATCATCACCCTCGTGGTCGCGGGTCTCGACAACAGAGACATCGCGAGCAGCTGCTACCTCAGCACGAACACCGTGAAGTCCTACATCCGCGCCGCGTACCGGACGATGGGCGTGCGCTCACGCACCCAGGCGGTGCTGTGGGGCGTCGACCACGACTTCCGGAACAGCTCCCGATCGCGGTTCATGCTCGCCGACGACCACGAGCCCACGTCGTGCACGCGTGGCTGACGGCCGCTCGACCACCTCTGGGTGCGTCCCCGCTGCTCGGGTCCGTGACGGACGTCGCCTCGGCGTCCTCGGCTAGTCTTCGCCAGGCAGGTCGTCGGGACGGTCGGTGGTCGTCCCGCGGGTCGTCCGGTGGACGTCCCGGGAGGCGACCTGGCGCAGCAGGGGCCTCTAGCTCAGTTGGTAGAGCTACGGACTTTTAATCCGTTGGTCGTCGGTTCGAGCCCGACGGGGCCCACCGGCGAAGGGGCGGTCACGCCCCCGTCGACAGCGCCGCCCAGGCGGAGCGGATGTGGGTCTCGACCTGCTCCTGCGCGGCGTCCCCGTCGCCCGCCGCCACGGCGTCGAAGATCGCCTGGTGGTCGCGCCGCAGCTCGTCGGCGACGTCGTCCCAGGACGCGAGGGTGCGGAAGCGGTCGAGGATGGGCAGCTGCATCGACTCGCGGATCGCGGCGGTGAGGTCGGTCGCGAGCCGGTTGCCGGCCGCCCGGGCCAGTGCGACGTGGAAGGCCGTGTCGTGGTCGTTGAAGACCCGGCGGTCGACGTCGGGGTCGGCCATCGTCTCGAGCAGACCGCGCATCGTCTCGAGGTCGTCCTCGGTGGCGTGCGCGGCGGCGAGCCGCACGCTGAGCCGCTCGAGCGCGATGCGCACCTCGAGCACGTCCGGCAGCTCGAAGTGGGTGAGCGAGACGTGCAGGCGCAGCAGTCGCCCGAGGGCGTCGCTCGGGACCGAGGTGATCGTCGTCCCCCCGGCCGCCCCCGCCCCGACGGACGAGCGCACGACGCCCTGCGCCTGGAGGGTGCGCACGGCCTCGCGGACCGCGGAGCGGCTCACCTCGAGCTGCTGGGCCAGGTCGCGCTCGGCGGGCAGCTGGTCGCCGACGCCGAGGTCGCCGGCGAGGATCCGCTCCTCGACCCAGGCGAGGACGACCTCGAAGGCGCGTCGGCTCTCACGGGCCTCGGGCAGGGGATGAGCGGTCGTCACCGACCGATCATCGCACGACGAGCGGTCAATGGTCCGACCATTCTTGACGGCGGGACGCGGTGACCCCTATCGTCATCTTCCGTCGAATGGTCCGACCATTCGGTGCGCCGACTCAACGCCGCGTCCAGCGCCCTTCGGAGGCCCCCATGACCGCACCAGCCGCATTCCAGCCCGACCTGTCACCGGTCGCCGACAGCCTCCTGCTGTCCGCGCTCGTCGCCCTGCTGCCGCTCCTCACCGTCTTCACCACCCTCGGGGTGCTGCGGTGGAAGGCCCACTGGGCCGGGCTCAGCGCCGTCGCGGTGGCGGTCGCCGTCGCCGTCCTCGCCTTCGAGATGCCGGTCCACCTCGCGGTGCTCTCGGCATCAGAGGGAGCGGTCTTCGGCCTCTTCCCGATCATGTGGATCGTCTTCACCGCGATCGTGCTCTACCAGGTGACGGTGAGGTCGGGCCGCTTCGAGGACCTGCGGGCGACCTTCCACCTCATCTCCGACGACCCCCGGGTGCAGGCGATCATCATCGCCTTCTGCTTCGGCGGCCTGCTCGAGGCGCTCGCCGGCTTCGGCGCACCCGTCGCCATCACCGGCGTCATGCTCATGGCGGTCGGCTTCTCACCGCTGCGCGCCGCCGCCGTCGTCCTGCTCGCCAACACCGCGCCCGTCGCCTTCGGCGCCATCGGAACCCCGATCATCACCGCCGGCGCCCTGACGAAGATCCCCTACACCGAGATCGGCGCGTACGTCGGTCACCAGACCCCGGTCATCGCGATCTTCGTGCCGCTGCTCCTCGTGCTCATGGCCGACGGCCGCCGCGGGGTGCGCCAGACCTGGCCCATCGCCGTCGTCGTCGGTCTCGCCTTCGCCGTCGCCCAGTGGGTCTCGGCGACGTGGATCTCCGTCGAGCTCGCCGACATCGTCGCGGCGCTCGCCGGCCTGGCCGCCGCCGTCGTCTTCCTGCGCGTGTGGCAGCCCACCGGCCGTGAGGAGGCCCTCGAGGTGCTCGAGGTCGAGCGGCAGCGCGACCTCGCCCTCGTCGGCGCGAAGGGGGACGCGTCGACGGGCACCCCCTCGACCGGCGCCGTCGACAAGGCCGGCACCGACCACTCGGTCTCCGTCGCCGAGCTCGACGCCCGCGCCCGCTCCCTCACCCCGGGCCGCATCGCCATGGCGCTCTTCCCCTACGTCCTCGTCATCGCCGTCTTCTCCGTGGCCAAGCTCGTCCCCGCCGTCAAGGAGTGGCTCCTCGGCACCGACGTGAAGATCGCCTGGCCGGGCTTGTCCGGCGAGGTCCTCACCGCCGCCGGCACCCCGAGCACGGCGACGACGTACACCTTCGCCTGGCTCAGCTCGCCCGGCACGCTCCTGCTCCTCACCGCGCTCGTCGTCGCCCTCGTCTACCGGGTCGGCGTGAGCGGGCTCGGCGCGGAGATGGCGGCGACGGCCCGCCAGATGCGCTTCGCCTTCCTCACCGTCTCCAGCGTGCTCGCCCTCGCCTACGTCATGAACCTCTCCGGCCAGACCATCGCCATCGGCACGTGGATCGCGGGGGCGGGCGGGGCCTTCGCCTTCCTCTCCCCGCTCCTGGGCTGGATCGGCACCGCCGTCACCGGCTCCGACACGAGCGCGAACGCGCTCTTCGCCACCCTGCAGCAGGCCGCCGCGCAGGAAGCCGGGCTCGACCCGACCCTGCTCGTCGCCGCCAACACCTCCGGAGGAGTCGTCGGCAAGATGATCAGCCCGCAGAACCTCACGATCGCGGCCACGGCCGTCGGTCTCGTCGGCCGCGAGGCCGACATCCTGCGCAAGGTGCTGCCGTGGAGCGTCGGGCTCATCCTCGCCGTCTGCCTCCTCGTCGGTCTGCAGTCGACGATCCTTGCTTGGATGCTGCCATGAGCGCGCGCACCCCGAGCCCGGCCACCGGGCAGCCCGGCACCCCGAGGACCACCGGTCTGCGGGTGGCGCTCTTCGCCACCTGCTTCAACGACACGATGTGGCCCGAGACCCCCAAGGCGACCGTCCGCCTCCTCGAACGGCTCGGCTGCGAGGTCGACTTCCCGCAGGCGCAGACGTGCTGCGGCCAGATGATGACGAACACCGGGTACGCCGACCGCGCGCTGCCCCTCGTGCGCCGCTTCGTCGACGTCTTCGGCGGCTACGACGCGGTCGTCGCCCCCTCCGGGTCGTGCGTCGGGTCGGTGCGCCACCAGCACCGCACCATCGCGGCGGCTGCCGGTGACGCCGACCTCGTCGCGCAGGTCGACGCCGTCGCCCCGAAGGTCTACGAGCTCTCCGAGCTGCTCGTCGACGTGCTCGGCGTGACCGACGTCGGCGCGTCCTTCCCGCACCGCGTCACCTACCACCCGACGTGCCACTCGCTGCGGATGCTGCGGGTGGCCGACCGGCCCCTGCAGCTCCTCCGCGCGGTGCGCGGGATCGACCTCGTCGAGCTGCCGGGCGCAGAGGAGTGCTGCGGCTTCGGCGGGACCTTCGCGATGAAGAACTCGGACGTCTCGGTCGCGATGGGCACGGACAAGGCCCAGCACGTCGTCGAGACCGGCGCCGAGGTCGTCGTCGCCGGCGACAACTCCTGCCTGGCCCACATCGGCGGGATCCTCGGCCGTCAGCGCACCGGGGTGCGCACGATGCACCTCGCCGAGATCCTCGCCTCGACCGAAGGGGACCCCGCATGAGCATCGGACCGGTCCAGCAGACCTCGCCGACCTTCGTCGGCATGCCGGCCTTCCCCGAGGCCGCCCGGGAGGCGCTCGCGAACACCCAGCAGCGCGCCAACCTCCACCACGCCACGCGCACGATCCGCGCCAAGCGTGCCGGCGTCGTCGGCGAGATCGAGGACTGGGAGGCCCTGCGGGTCAGCGGCGCGGCGGCCAAGGACGAGGCGCTGCACCACCTCGGCGACTACCTCGAGCAGCTCGAGGCGAGCCTCACCGCCGCCGGCGCCACCGTGCACTGGGCGCGCGACGCGGCGGAGGCCAACGCGGTCGTCGTCGAGATCGCCCGCGCGAAGGGGGCCGACGAGGTCGTCAAGGTCAAGTCGATGGCCACCCAGGAGATCGAGCTCAACGAGGCGCTCGAGGAGGCCGGGATCAGCGCCTGGGAGACCGACCTCGCCGAGCTCATCGTCCAGCTCGGTCACGACCGCCCCAGCCACATCCTCGTGCCCGCGATCCACCGCAACCGCAGCGAGATCCGCGAGATCTTCGCCCGCGAGATGGGCGAGGTGGGCCGCCCGGCGCCCGACGACCTCACCGACGACCCTGCCCGGCTCGCCGAGGCCGCGCGCCTGCACCTGCGCGAGAAGTTCCTCCGCGCGAAGGTCGCCGTCTCGGGCGCGAACTTCGCCGTCGCCGAGACCGGGACGCTCGTCGTCGTCGAGTCCGAGGGCAACGGCCGGATGTGCCTCACCCTGCCCGAGACGCTCGTCAGCGTCGTCGGCATCGAGAAGGTCCTCCCCACGTGGGCCGACCTCGCCCCGATGCTCCAGCTGCTGCCGCGCTCGAGCACGGGGGAGCGGATGAACCCGTACACGACGATGTGGTCCGGGGCGCACGACGGCGACGGGCCGCAGGACGTCCACGTCATCCTGCTCGACAACGGTCGCAGCCACGTCCTCGCCGACGCCCTTGGTCGTCAGGCCCTGCGCTGCATCCGCTGCTCGGCCTGCCTCAACGTCTGCCCGGTCTACGAGCGCACCGGCGGGCACGCGTACGGCTCGGTCTACCCCGGGCCGATCGGCGCGGTGCTCAACCCCCAGCTGCGCGGCACGGCGAGCGAGGTCGACCAGTCCCTGCCGTACGCGTCGAGCCTGTGCGGGGCGTGCTTCGACGCCTGCCCGGTGCGCATCGACATCCCGGAGATGCTCGTCCAGCTGCGCGGCGAGGTCGTCCAGCAGGGCGGCCACCGTGCCGAGTCCGCGGCGATGAGCGCCGCAGCCTGGGTCCTGTCGGACCCGCGCCGGCTCGCCGCCGCGCAGAAGGCCGCCACGGTCGCCGGACGGCTCGTCGGCGACCGCACCATCCGCTCCGTCCCGGGCCTGGGCGCGTGGAGCGACGCCCGTGACGTGCCGACGCCGCCGAAGGAGACCTTCCGCCAGTGGTGGGAGCGCGAGCGCGCAGAGGGGGGCGAGCGATGAGCGCCCGTGACGAGATCCTCGCCCGCGTGCGGGCGGCGACCGCCGACATCACGACGGCGAAGGGGGAGCGACCAGCCCCCGTCGTCGTGGAGGAGACCGCGTCGAGCCCGAAGGCGACGCTCGAGCTCTTCGTCGAGCGGGTCGCCGACTACCGCGCGAGCGTCCTGCGCGCCCAGGAGCACGAGGTCGCCGACGTCGTGGCCGGCGCGCTGCGCGACCTGGGCCGGACCTCGGTCGTCCTGCCCGACGGGCTCGACCCCGCGTGGCGGGCCGCGCTCGAGCAGGTCGCGACCGTCGTCCCCGAGGGCCGGGGGGCCTCGGCGGGTGCGCTGGACGCCGTCGACGCGGTCGTCACCGCGAGCGCTCTGGGCATCGCGGCGACCGGCACGATCGTCCTCGACCACGGGCCCGACCAGGGACGCCGGGCGCTCACCCTCGTGCCCGACTGCCACGTCTGCGTCGTGCGCGCGGACCAGGTCGTGCACGACGTCCCGGAGGCCGTCGCCCGCCTCGGCGGGCAGGCTCACCGGGGTCGTCCGCTCACCTGGGTGAGCGGCCCGAGCGCGACGAGCGACATCGAGCTGCAGCGGGTCGAGGGGGTGCACGGGCCGAGGACCCTCGTCGTCGTGCTCGTCGAGCACTCCTGACTAGGCTGTCCGACGTGTCTGACAACCGCGCCTACGTGACCTACTCCGCCTCCGACGGCGTCGCGCACATCGAGCTGGCCCGGCCGGAGTTCGGCAACACGCTCGACCTGACGATGACCCACCAGCTGCGCGACGCGGTGCAGCGCGCGCTGCGCTCGCACACGGTCGACGTCCTCGAGCTGACGTCGACCGGCGGCGACTTCTGCGTCGGCACGGACACCGAGGCCGCCCGTCAGGCGGACGACCCGACGACCCAGGTCTTCGAGCAGGCCGCCGCCCTCGACGAGATGTTCGGCATCCTCAACGCCTCGACCAAGCCCGTCATCGCCGGGGTGCAGGGGCTGGCCGCCGGCTCCGGCCTCGGCATCGCGCTCGCGGCGGACATCTGCCTGTGCACGCCCGACGCGACCTTCCGCGTCGCACCCCACGGCGGTCTCGGCGCCCCCGACCCGGGCCTGGCCTGGCAGCTGCCGCGCGCCATCGGCCAGCAGCGCGCCCTCTCCTTCGCCCTCGGCCGGCGCACCATCGACGCGACGACCGCGGAGAGCTGGGGCGTCGTCACCGTCGTCGAGGGCGACCTCCCGGCCGCGGTCGACGGGATCGCCCGCTCGCTCACCGGCGAGGGCCTGTGGGCCAACGGCGAGACCCGTCGCCTGCTCCGGGCGTCGTGGGACACCGACCGCACCTCCCTGGCCCAGTCCGAGGCCGCGACGATGGTCCGCGCGATGCTGCGGGCGAAGGTCTGACCCTGACCGGCGAGGAGCCCCGGCGCCCGCGCCGTCCGCTGCACTACGGACCGCAGGCCATGGAGGCGCACGGCGGCACGACCCCCGGCCCGGCCGAGGCGGCCGAGGCCGCTCACGCCGCGGCGATGCTCGTCGTCGACGCGGGCCGCAGCGCCGACCCGCAGGTCGGCGCCCGGCTCGTCGGGCTCGTCCAGGAGGTCGGGCTCGACACCCTCGCCGAGCTGTGGTCGCACCGCCCGGCCCGCAGCCTGCCGGGTGCGCTGTGGCGGCTCTACCTCGTGCGGGAGTGGGTGCAGCGCAGCCCCGACAGCGCCAGCCGGGAGTACGCGACCGGCATGCACGTCGCACCCGTCGAGCACGTCATCGCCGGTGTCCCCGACCCGCCGGAGCCCGGCGAGGTGCGCGAGATGATCGACGGCGTCCTCGGCGGGGCCTTCCACCGCGACCTCGACGTCGCCCTCGACCGGTGCGCGGCCTTCTGCTCCGTCGCGGCGACCGGACGGGCCGCCGACGAGCGTTCCGACGTCGGCTCGGCCGCGGCCCTGGCGACCACGGCCGACGACCTCGCGGCGTGCGCCGTGCTCTGGCGGGCCGGCCAGCTCGTCTGAGCCCGCCGGCTCCTGCGACCTGCCGGCGTCCGAGGCACCCCGTCCGGGGATCACCCCCGTCCGGGAATGCTCCCCGGGGGAGAGGCGTTACTCTCGTCTGTGCGCCGGGTCGCGGTAGCCCCGGGTCCCAAAAATAGCCGCCACGAGCGGCCTCGTGCCGAGAGGCGCTCCCGGCCCGGCGCACATCAGACCGTTCGGCGCACGGAGGGGCCGTCGCGACGCCGACGCCCCGCAGCAGGCTCCTACCGTGGTCGCATGTCCACGACAGAGCAGGGTGCCGACGAGGCAGAGCCCGGTGTCGTCGCCCCGGGTCATGACCGAGAGCTCGTGCGAGCCCTCATCGAGGTCGCGCGTGACGCCGACCACCCGCTGAGCCAGCCCGAGATCGACGCAGCGCTCGGCGTGCAGCCTGGCAGCAGCCCCGACGGCCGGCCCCGGACGACCTCCGGCTGAACTCCGGGTTAGCAGGAGGTGTCGGGGAGCGCCTACGCTTGCGACGACCGTCTGCCCCTCACGCACCGGAGCTCCCCCGTGGCCTTCCGCCTCACCCCGTCGGACACCTCTTTCTTCGACCTCCTCGCGACGGCCGCGCAGCACGGCGTCGAGGCCTCGCGCCTGCTCACCGACCTCCTCGGGGCGCGCGGCGAGGAGGCGCTGCGGATCACCGAGCAGCTGCGTGACGTCGAGGCCGCGGCGGACGAGACCACCCACGAGGTCGTCCGCAAGGTCAATGCCGCCTTCATCACCCCCTTCGACCACGTCGACATCGTCGAGCTCGCCGCGGCGATCGACACCTGCGTCGACGAGATCGAGAGCGTCGGCTTCCTCATCGGGCTCTACCGGATCCCGGACCTGCCCGCGGACGTCGTCGCGGTCATCGAGATCATCTCGCGCATGGCGCAGGTGACCGCCGACGCGATGCCCCGCCTCCAGTCGATGAAGTCGCTCGACGACTACTGGATCGAGGTCAACCGCCTCGAGAACCAGGCCGACCAGCTCTACCGCCGGCTGCTCACCCAGATCTTCGACGGGTCGATCACCGACCCGATCCAGGTCGTGCAGCGCAAGGACCTCATCGAGGGCCTCGAGCGCGCTGCCGACTCCTTCGAGCTCGTCGCCCAGCACGTCGAGATGATCGCCGTCAAGGAGTCCTGACCGGTGGACTGGATCCCCGTCGCCCTCGTCGTGCTGCTCGCGATGGGGTTCAACTACACGAACGGCTTCCACGACGCGGCGAACGCGATCGCGACCTCGGTCTCGACCCGCGCGCTCACCCCCCGCGCCGCGCTCGCCATGGCTGCCGTCGCCAACCTCTTCGGCGCCTTCTTCGGCACGAAGGTCGCCCAGACCGTCGGCAAGGGCATCATCGACGCGCCCTCCGGCACCCTCGGTCTGAAGATCTGCGCCGCGGCCCTCGTCGGCGCCATCGTGTGGAACCTCCTCACGTGGTGGTTCGGCCTGCCGTCCTCCTCCTCGCACGCCCTCATCGGCGGGCTCGGGGGCGCGGCCCTCGTCGGCGGTGGTGTCGTGCACTGGCTCGGGATCTTCGAGAAGGTCGTCGTCCCGATGGTGCTCAGCCCGATCATCGGCGTCATCGTCGGCTACCTCGTGATGACGACGATCCTGTGGGCCTTCCGCCACTCCCACCCGGGCCGCACGCGGCGCGGCTTCCGCATCGCGCAGACCGGGTCAGCCGCCGCCATGGCCTTCGGCCACGGCATGCAGGACGCCGCGAAGACCGCCGGCGTCGTCGTCCTCGCCCTCACCGTCGGCGGCTTCCAGACCGTCGGCGACGACTCGATCCCGCTGTGGGTGCTCGTCATGAGCGCCGTCGTCATCAGCGCGGGCACCTACGCCGGCGGGTGGCGGATCATGCGCACCCTCGGCCGCCGGATCATCGACCTCGGGCCGCCGCAGGGCTTCGCCGCCGAGGCGACCGCCGCGGCGATCCTCTACACGGCGACCGCGCTGCACGCCCCCATCTCGACGACCCACGCGATCACCTCGGCGATCATGGGCGCCGGCGCGACGAAGCGGCTCAAGGCCGTGCGCTGGGGCGTCGCGAAGTCCATCGTCGGCGGCTGGGTGCTCACCTTCCCCGGCGCCGGCATCTCCGCCGCGGTCACCATGGGCCTGCTGCGCCTCTTCTGAGACGACGGGGGTGCGAGCTCCCTTCGCCCGCCGGCACGACAAGAGGGCCGGTCGCACCTCCCTGCAGGTGCGACCGGCCCTCGGTCTGGGTGCTGGCCCGGTCAGCCGAAGCGGCCCGAGATGTAGTCCTCGGTGGCCTTCTGGGACGGGTTGTTGAAGATGTGGGTCGTCTCGTCGTACTCGACGAGCTGGCCCGGCTTGCCCGTCGCCTCGAGGTTGAAGAAGCCGGTCATGTCCGAGACGCGCGCCGCCTGCTGCATGTTGTGCGTGACGATGACGATCGTGTACTCGTCCTTGAGCTCGTGGATGAGGTCCTCGATGGCGAGCGTCGAGATCGGGTCGAGGGCCGAGCACGGCTCGTCCATGAGGACCACGTCGGGCTTGACCGCGATCGTCCGGGCGATGCACAGGCGCTGCTGCTGGCCGCCGGACAGGCCCGAGCCGGGCTTGTCGAGCCGGTCCTTGACCTCGTTCCACAGGTTGGCGCCCCGCAGGCTCGACTCGACGAGCTCCTCGGCGTCCGCCTTCTTGATCTTCTTGTTGTTCAGCTTGACCCCGGCGAGGACGTTCTCGCGGATCGACATCGTCGGGAAGGGGTTGGGGCGCTGGAAGACCATGCCGATCTTGCGTCGGACGTTCACCGGGTCCACCCCCTTGCCGTAGAGGTTCTCGTCGTCCATGAGGACCTGCCCGTCGACGTAGGCGCCGGGGATGACCTCGTGCATGCGGTTGAGCGAGCGCAGGACGGTGGACTTGCCGCAGCCGGACGGGCCGATCATGGCGGTGACGCTGCGGGGCTGGATGACCATGTTGACCCCTGCGACGGCCTTGAAGTCGCCGTAGTAGATGTCGAGGTCGCGGATGTCGATGCGCTTGGACACGTCGTTTGTCTTCCTTCTGCAGGCCGGGTCAGCGGCCGGTCTTGGGGGCGAAGTACTTGCTGATGAGCCGGGCCACGATGTTGAGCAGCATGACGATCGCCATGAGCGTCAGCGCAGCGGTCCACGCGAGGTCGAGGCTGTCCTGCTTGTTCAGGCCCGGGCTGGAGTACGAGCTGTAGGCGAAGAGCGGCAGGGCCGACATCGAGCCCTCGAAGGGGTTGAGGTTGACCCCCTTCGCCGCGCCCATCGTGATGAGCAGCGGCGCGGTCTCGCCGATGACCCGCGCGATCGCGAGGGTGACGCCGGTGGCGATCCCGGCGATGGCGGTCGGGAGGACGACCTTGGTCACGGTGAGCCACTTCGGCACGCCCAGCGCGTAGCTCGCCTCACGCAGCTCGTTGGGCACGAGGCGCAGCATCTCCTCGGTGGAGCGGACGACGACGGGGATCATGAGCACCGCGAGCGCGACTGCACCGACGATCCCGGCCTGGTAGGCCGGCCCGAAGAAGAGGGTGAAGAGCGAGATGGCGAAGAGGCCGGCGACGATCGAGGGGATGCCGGTCATGACGTCGACGAAGAAGGTCAGCGCCTTGGCCAGCCTGCTGCCGCGCCCGTACTCGACGAGGTAGATCGCCGCGAAGATCCCGATCGGGATCGAGATGACGGCCGCCAGGCTCGTGACGATGAGGGTGCCCATGATCGCGTGGTACGCGCCGCCGATCTCCCCGGCCCCGACCCCCCGCATGGAGAAGGTGAAGAACGCGCCGTCCAGCCGGTTGACGCCCTTGGAGACGATCGTCCAGATCACCGACAGCAAGGGGGTGAGCGCGAGGAGGAACATCGTCGTCACGACAGCGGTGACGAGGCGGTCGGTCGCGTGCCGGCTGCCCTCGACCACACGTGCGGTCGTGTAGATCGCGACGGAGTAGACGAGCGCGGCGACCGCCATGACGCCCAGCAGGTTGAAGCCCCACACCAGGGTCACCAGGGCGGCACCGGCGAGGACGGAGCACGCGAGGACGGCCCAGCGGACGGTCTGGCTCAGGGCGCCGGCCCGCGGACCGGATCCCAGGCTGCTCGACCCGGTGAGCGTCTGGCCGGTGGTCGTCGGGGCCGCGTCGGGGGCCTTGTCGTCGATGTCGGTCATCAGTTGGCTCCGGAGAACTCGGACCGGCGCGAGATGATCCACCGGGCGAAGATGTTGACGAGGAGGGTGACGGCGAAGAGCGCCAGCCCGGAGACGAAGAGCGTGCTGCGCTCCACGCCGAAGGACTCGGGGAAGTTCAGCGCGATGTCCCCGGCGATCGTGCCCGAGGCGTTGGAGCTGAGCAGCTCCCACGAGATGACCGAGCCGCTCGCCGACAGCACGATGGCCACGGCCATCGTCTCGCCGAGGGCCCGACCGAGGCCGAGCATCGCCCCGGAGATGACACCGGACTTGCCGAAGGGGATGACCGCCTGGCGGATCATCTCCCACCGGGTCGCGCCGAGGGCGAGCGAGGCCTCCTCGTGCAGACGCGGCGTCTGGAGGAAGACCTCGCGGTTCACCGCGGTCATGATCGGCAGGATCATGATGGCCAGGACGATCCCGATCATGAGCATCGTGCGACCCGTCACCGTGACGTCGCCGCCGAAGGGCGGGAACCACCCGAGGTTGCGGTTGAGCCACCCGAAGGCCGGCACGGCGTTGCCGGCGATCTGCAGGCCCCACAGACCGAAGATGATCGACGGCACGGCGGCGAGCAGGTCGATGACGTAGCCGAGCCCGGCGGCCAGACGACGCGGGGCGTAGTGGGTGATGAAGAGCGCGATCCCGATCGACAGGGGCATCGCGATGAGCAGCGCGATGATCGACGAGTACAGCGTGCCGAAGATCAGGGGCGCGACATAGCTGGGCAGGCCCTCGCCCCCGCGCACGTCGGTCGAGTCGGCGGTCACCGCGGGCATCGCCATGTAGACGAGGAAGGCGGCGACGGCAGCGAGGGTCGCGAGGATGAGGATGCCGGACCCGACGGACAGGCCGGAGAAGATCCGGTCGCCGCGGCGGGTCACCGCCTTCGCGGGGCCGCTGGTGGGGGTTGTCGTGCTCACGTGGGGGTCCTCAGGAGATCAGGGAGAGGGGCAGACCGACGGCCCCGGACGGGTGTCCGGGGCCATCGATGCGTGGTCGAGGAGCGTCCAGGGGACTCAGTCGACCTTGATGTTGCTCAGCGCGCTCTTGGCGTTCTCCTGCGCGGCCTCGGAGAGCGGGGCGTTGCCGGCAGCCTCGGTGGCGGCGTCCTGGCCCTCCTGCGAAGAGATGTACTCGAGGTAGGCCTTCGTCGTCGTGGCCGCCTCGGCGTCGTCGTAGTCGGTGCACGCGATGGCGTAGGACACGAGGACGACCGGGTAGACGCCGTCCCCGGCGTTGGCCTGGTCGAGCTCGACGGCGAAGTTGGTCTTGCTGCCCTCGTCGGTGCGCTTCGCGGTCTCGAGGACCTTCGCCGCGGCCTCGGGGCTGTACTCGATGAACTCGTCGCCGGCCTTCACCTTGGCCGCACCGAGGTCACCGATCTGCGAGGCGTCCGCGTAGCCGATGGTGCCCTCACCGGCGCCGATGGCGTCGACGACACCAGAGGTGCCCTTGGCCGCCTCGCCGCCCTTGACCGGCCAGGCGTCACCCGGCTCGTGCGGCCAGTTCTCCGGCGCAGCAGCGGCGAGGTAGTTCTGGAAGTTCTCGGTGGTGCCGGAGTCGTCAGAACGGTTGACCGTCGTGATCTTCGTCGAGGGCAGCTCTGCGTCGGGGTTGTCCGCCTTGATCTTCGCGTCGTCCCACTGCGTGATCTTGCGGTTGAAGATGTCGGCCATGACCTCCGGCGAGAGGTTGAGCTCGTCGACGCCCTCGAGGTTGTAGGCCACGGCGATCGGGGAGACGTAGACCGGGAACTGGATGGTCTCGCCGGTGCACCCCTTGTCCTTCGCCTGCGCCATCTCCTCCTCGTCCATCGCCGAGTCGGAGCCGGCGAAGTTCACCGCGCCGTTGATGAACTTCTCCCGGCCGGTGCCGGAGCCGTCCGGCGAGTACTCGACGGTGGCGTCGGGGTTGGTGTCGGTGAACTTGGCCATCCACTCGCCCTGGGCCTTCTCCATCGAGCTGGCGCCCGCGCCCTTGATGGACCCGGCGGCAGAGGAGCCGGAGCTCTCGCTCGAGCCGCCGGCGCTGGAGGAGGTCTCGTTGGCGGCGCCGCAGGCGGCCACGCCGAGGACGAGGGACATCGCGGCGAGGGACATGCCACCGCGCTTCATCGTGGAGCTCTTCACGAAAGGGCCTCTCTGAGGTTCTCGCCCGGTCCTGGGCGAAGGGAGTATGAGGACGGCACCCGTGCCGTACACCGAGGACGCTAGGGAGCGTCGGTGACCGGATGGTCGGTCGACGGTGAACGAGCAGTGAACGGTGGTTGCACAGAGCATCCCCAGGCCGCCCTCAGGAGGCGGGACCACCCGCACCTGGGGTATCGCGGCTCAGGCGCGGTCCTCCGGGTGGTGCCGCTCGGCGGCGACGACCCGGGCGTCCGCCCCGGTCCCGACGACGTGGCAGACGAGGACCTCCCCCTTCGCCATCCCGTCCTCGGCGTGGTCCTGCAGGACCGCGCGGGCCAGCGTGCGCTGACGCCTCGGCCCGTCGACGCGGGCGAGGAGGGCGGTGACGAGGTCGGGCAGGACGGGTCCGTGCGAGACGAGGGCGGCGGGCGTGCCGCGCTCGAGCAGCCGCTCGAGGTGGTGGACCGCGCGGGTCGGGTCCTCGGCGTAGCCCTCCTCCGACAGGCCGGGCTTGAGCCGCAGCCGGGTGCCGGTGCTCTGCACGAAGGGGGAGACGGTGCCGGCGGCGCGCACGGACGGCGAGCTGACGACCCGCTCGACCCCGAAGGCCCGCAGCAGGGGCACGAGCTCGTCGGCCTGACGCAGCCCGCGCTCGTCGAGAGGGCGAAGGGAGTCCTCCCCGGTCCACCGGGAGCGGGGGTGGGCCTTCGCGTGCCGTACGAGCGCGAGCGGCCACGTCGTGAGGGTGCGGGCGGCGTCGGCCTCGACGAGGGCCTCGAGCTGGTCGAGGTCGCGTCGGTACGTCAGCCGGCGCCGGGCGTCCTCGACGCCGAGCCAGGCGACCTCGTCGATCTCGTGCTCCAGCAGGCCGCGCCCGCCGACGACCTCGGCGCACCAGTACCGGACGTCCTTGACGACCGGCTCGCCGCAGCGGTCGCGCATGCGGTAGGTCGAGGAGGGCAGGGGCCGGCCGAGGCGGACCTCGAGACCGGTCTCCTCGTGGGTCTCGCGGGTCGCGGCGACGGGGAAGATCTCGCCCGGGTCGAGCTTGCCCTTCGCCCACGCCCAGTCGTCGTAGCGCGGGCGGTGGACGAGCGCCACCTGCAGGTGCCCGCGCCGACGACGCCACGGGAGCGTGCCCGCGGCGCAGACGACGGGCATCAGCGGCGCGCCTTGCGGCGCCGCTTCGCGTACATCGCGATGAGCTGGGCCTGCACGTCGGGCAGCAGCTCCTCCTCGCCGCGGTGCTGGCGGGTCCACCGGCCGTCGCCGCGCAGGCTCCAGTGCGCGTAGTCCCCGGACATCCCCTTCGCCATGAGCTCGAAGAGCTCGTCGACGTGCCGCGGGTCGCGCATCCGCACGAGCGCCTCGACGCGGCGGTCGAGGTTGCGGTGCATCATGTCGGCGCTGCCGATCCACGCCTCGCGGTGCTCGTCGGTGCCGAAGACGAAGACCCGGCTGTGCTCGAGGAAGCGCCCGAGGACCGAGTGGACCCGGATGTTCTCCGACAGGCCCTCGACGCCGGGGCGCAGCGCGCAGATGCCCCGCACCCACACGTCGACGCGGGCGCCGGCCTGACTCGCCCGGTAGAGCGCGTCGATGAGCTCCTCGTCGACCATCGAGTTGACCTTGATGCCGACGTAGCCGTCCTCGCCGGCACGGGCGCGCTCGGCCTCGCGCTCGATGCGCTCGACGAGACCGGGTCGCAGCGAGCGGGGGGCGACGAGGAGGCGCTTGAACTTGCTGCGCGGCGCGAGCCCGGAGAGCTGGTTGAAGAGGCGGGTGAGGTCCTCGCCGACCTCGGGGTCGGCGGTGAGCAGACCGAGGTCCTCGTACAGGCGCGCGGTCTTGGGGTTGTAGTTGCCGGTGCCGATGTGGCAGTAGCGGCGCACGCCCTCGGCCTCCTGGCGCACGACGAGCGAGAGCTTGCAGTGGGTCTTCAGCCCGACGATGCCGTAGACGACGTGGACCCCGGCGTGCTCGAGCTTGCGGGCCCACTCGA
The DNA here is from genome assembly GCF_020567375.1 of Janibacter melonis. Classification (GTDB taxonomy): domain Bacteria; phylum Actinomycetota; class Actinomycetes; order Actinomycetales; family Dermatophilaceae; genus Marihabitans; species Marihabitans melonis. The sequence goes on from NZ_JAJBZM010000002.1 coordinate 484,633, forward strand.
TGTTGGCCTGCTCGTCGAAGCGCGCCTTGATCTCGACGACCGCGAGGACCTGCTTGCCGGCCTCGGCGGCGTCGATGAGGGCGTCGACGATCGGGGAGTCGCCGCTCGTGCGGTAGAGGGTCTGCTTGATCGCGAGGACCTTCGGGTCCGCGGCGGCCTGCTCGACGAAGGCCTGGACCGAGGTCGAGAAGGAGTCGTAGGGGTGGTGGAGCAGGACGTCCTGACGCGAGATCTTCGCGAGGATGTCGCGCGGCTTGGCCGACTCGGTGGGGGCCAGCTCGGCGTTCGTCCGCGCGACGAAGGGGGCGAAGTGCAGGTCCGAGCGGTCGATGTCGGCGATCGTGTTGAGCCCGCGCAGGTCGAGCGGGGCGGGCAGGCGGTAGACCTCGTCCTCGTGCACGGCGAGCTCGCGGGTGAGCAGCTCCATGACGTGGTCGTCCATGCCCTCCTCGACCTCGAGGCGCACCGGCGGCCCGAAGCGGCGCCGGGTGAGCTCGCGCTCGAGCGCGGTGAGGAGGTTCTCGTTGTCGTCCTCCTCGACCTCGAGGTCCTCGTTGCGCGTCACCCGGAAGGTGTAGTGCTCGTGCACCTCCATGCCGGGGAAGAGCTGGTCGAGGTGGGCCGCGATGACCTCCTCGAGCGCGAGGAAGCGGGCCTCGAAGAGCTCCGCGGTCACGCTGGCCTGGGCCGGGCGGACGGCGAGGAAGCGCGGCAGCGACGGCGGGACCTTGATCCGGGCGAAGTGCTCCTTGCCCGTCTTGGGGTTGATGAGCACGACGGCGAGGTTGAGCGAGAGCCCCGAGATGTAGGGGAAGGGGTGCGCCGGGTCGACGGCGAGCGGGGTGAGCACCGGGAAGATCTCGTGGGTGAAGATCTCGCTCACGCGGGCCTGCTCGGCGTCGTCGACCTCCGACCACGTGATGATCGAGATGCCCTCCTCGACGAGGGCGGGGCGCACCGACTCCTCGAAGATCCGGGCGTGGGCGGCGGTGAGGTCGTGCGACACCTTCGAGATCTGCTCGAGGACCTCGCGCGGCTCGAGGCCCGAGGCGCTGCGCACGGCGATGCCCGTGGCGATGCGGCGCTTGAGCCCGGCGACCCGGACCATGAAGAACTCGTCGAGGTTGCTCGTGAAGATCGCGAGGAAGCGGGCCCGCTCGAGCAGCGGCATGTCGGGGTCGGCGGCCATCTGCAGGACCCGCTCGTTGAACTGCAGCCACGAGATCTCGCGGTCGAGGAAGCGGTCCGCCGGCAGGCCGTCGGGGGCGGGCGGCGTCGCGCCGGTCGCGCGCACGAAGCGCCCGTTGGCGGCGCGGGGACGCAGGTCGGGGCTGTCGCCGGGGGAGGAGGTGACGGTCGAGATCTCGCTGCGACCCGTCTCGGACTCGGTCGAGGGCTCCGCGCTCATGCGCCCATCATGGCAGCGCGTCAGCGGTGGCACGCGCGTACATCGAGTGCACCGCGTGACGACCGAAGCCGGCGCGTGCGTAGGTCGCCAGCGCCGGGGCGTTGTCGCCCTCGACGTAGAGCTCGACGCCCTGCAGACCCAGGCCCGCGAGGTGCGCCAGGCCCACCGCGGTGACGTACCCGCCGAGGCCGTGGCCCTGGTGCTGCGGGCTCACCCCGACGACGTAGACCTCGCCGATGCTGCTCTCCGGGTCGGCGACCTTCGTCCAGTGGAAGGCGGCGAGGTCACCGCTCGCGTCCTCGACGAGGAAGAGACCGGCGGGGTCGAACCACGCCTGCTCGGTGCGCTGCGCCAGGCCCGCCCGGTCGAGGCGTCCCTGCTCGGGGTGGTGGGCGAAGGCCGCGGCGTTGATCGCGAGGAGGGCGTCCTCGTCCTGCCCGGGGCGGAAGGTGCGCAGGGCGAAGCCCTCGGGCGGGGGCGGCGCGTCGGGCACCCCGGCGAGCGGTCGGCGCAGCACGAGCAGCTCGCGCACGCGGGTCAGCCCGAGCCCGGCGGCGAGGGCCTGGGCGGCGGGCAGGTCGCCGTGCGCCCACAGCCGGGCCCGCGGCTCGCGGTCGAGGACCGCGCGGGCGAGCTCGGTGCCGAGACCGCGCCCGCGCTCGTCGGGGTGGACGACGAGCTCGGCGGCGCCGTCGGGGGCGATCCCGGCGTACCCGGCGAAGGGGGGAGCCCCCGGGCTCACGAGGTGGGTGCCCTCGTCGGTGCCCAGGCGCAGGAGGAAGTCTTCGCCGAGCGGGCCGACGCCGTCGGCCTCGGCCGCCGCGTCCGCGAGGGCGCGCACCCCCTGGGCCCCGGTCTCGTCGAGGGTCGTCGGGCGAGGGCTCTCGCGGGTCATGAGGTGGTCTCCATCTCCTCGGCGTCGGTGGCGTCCGGCACGAAGCGGTACCCGACGTTGCGCACGGTGCCGATGAGCACCTCGTGGTCGACGCCGAGCTTCGCCCGCAGCCGGCGCACGTGGACGTCGACGGTGCGGGTGCCGCCGAAGTAGTCGTAGCCCCAGACCTCCTGCAGCAGCTGGGCGCGGGTGAAGACCCGCCCCGGGTGCGTCACGAGGTACTTGAGCAGCTCGAACTCCTTGTAGGTGAGGTCGAGGGGCGTGCCGTCGAGGCGCGCGGTGTAGCTCGCCTCGTCGATGCTCACGCCGCCCGCGGCGATCTCGTCGTCGACGTCGGCGTTGGCCCGGCCCATCGCCAGGCGGATGCGCGCCTCGACCTCGGCCGGCCCGGCGGTGTCGACGACGACGTCGTCGACCGACCACTCGGCGGTGACGGCGGTCAGGCCCCCCTCGGTGAGGATCGCGATGACCGGCGCGGAGGACCCGGTGGCGTCGATGACGCGGCACAGGGTGCGCGCCTGGATGAGCTCGCGGCGGGCGTCGACCAGGCAGACGTCGATCTCCGGGGCGTCGACGAGGGCGGACGCCTCCGCCGGGAGGGTCCGCACGTGGTGCCCGAGCAGCGCCAGCGCCGGCAGCACCTCGGCGCTCGGCGCCAGGTCGTCGGTGAGGAGCATGAGCCTGGCCATCGGGCGTCAGTCTACGAAGGGGGCGTCGGATATGGTCGGCGCGTGTCGAACCCGGAGACCGCGCCGACCCGCGCCTCGCGCCGAGGTCAGCACGCGACCCGCTCCGAGCTGCCCGCCAGCGAGCCCTCCCGGCCCCGTCCGGTCGTCGCCGCGGCGAGCATCGTCCTCGGTCTGGCGCTCGCCCTCGCGGCCACGAACCAGTCCGATGCGTTGATGCTCGGGTCGTACATCGCTGCGGTTCTGTGCGTGGGGTGCGGACTGCCGCTCCTTGCGGCCGTCCCGGCCCCACGCTCCTCGGCTTCCGTCATCGTCGCCACGGGTATCGGTCTCGCCGTGTCCAGGGCGGCCACCGACACCGAGCCGCTGCTCGAGGTGGCGCCCGTCGCCGCCGGCATCGGCATCGTCCTCATGTGCCTCGTGCCGCTCGTGCACGCCCGCGCCCGCGCCCAGCTGACGCCGTGGCTCACGGCAACGGCCATGGGCATCGCCGTCGCCCTGTGCGGCATCGTGCTGACGATCGTCGAGAGCGACGAGCGGGCCCCGGTCGTCGTCGCCGGCGTGGCCGTCGCCGTCTCGGCGCTCGTCGACCTCGCGCTCGAGCGGCCCCGGCTGCACGTGTGGATGCTGCCCGTCGCGATGGTCGCCGGCGGTGCCGCCGGGCTCCTCGTCGAGCTCGTCGTCAGCGGCGAGGTGCTCCTGTGGGCCGTCCTCGTCGGTGTCCTCAGCGCTGGTGTCGCGCTCGCGGTGCGCCGCCTCGTCTCTCGTCAGCAGGCCCTCGAGCACCCCGTCGCCGCGCTCGCCGCCGGGGCGACCTCCGTGCTCGTCGTCGGCCCGGTCGTCCTCACCCTCGCCCGCACCTTCCTGGGCTGACCCCCTTCGCCCGAGATCTCGACACGCGCGCTGGTTGCAACCCGGGCGGCTGCCAACTTCTCGGGTCCTAGGCTGGCGCCGTGTTCACCATCGACCCCACCCTGCACCCGGACATCGCCCCCCTGGCCTGGCTCGTCGGCCGGTGGGAGGGGGCCGGCGTCGTCGGCTACCCGACGATCGAGTCCGCGAACTTCGGGCAGGAGATCATCTGCACCCACGACGGGCGGCCCTTCCTGCGGTGGGAGTCGCAGACCTGGCTCCTCGACGACGCGGGCACCCGGGTGCGCCCGCTCGCGACCGAGCTCGGCTTCTGGCGGCCGGGCGGGCAGGGCGAGGCCGAGCTGCTGCTCAGCCACCCGACGGGCATCGTCGAGATGTACTACGGCAGCGTCGAGCCGGCCCGCGTCGAGGTGCGCACCGACGGCGTCATCCGCAGCCCGCACGCGAAGGAGTACGCGGCGGCCTCACGGATGTACGGCTACGTCAACAGCAACCTCATGTGGGTCATGGACATGGCCGCGGTCGGCCAGCAGCTGCAGAGCCACGTCTCGGCCGAGCTCAAGCGCGTCGACTGAGGCGCTCGTCCCACCCCGGCGAAGGGGGGATCAGCGCGCCTCGTAGGTGTCCATCTCGTCGGCCTTGAGGGCGTCGCCGAGCTCGGCCATGCCCTCCTCGTCGAGGACGTCGATGGAGGCCCCGCCCGGGCTCGTGCCGTAGCCGGAGAAGGGCGCGGTGATGAAGTGGATGTCGTCGCCGCGGATGCTGCGCAGGGCGAGCGCCTGGTCGCGGATCTCCTTGCTCGTCAGGGTGTCGTCGACGACGGAGTTCGACGTGCCGGCCTCGACAAAGCTGGAGAACTTCATCGGGTTGAGCAGGACGCCGGGGGAGAGGGCCTTGGTCATGATCGCCTTCATCCAGGCCTGCTGGCGCTGGCCGCGCGAGATGTCGCCCTCGCTCAGCTGGTAGCGCTCGCGCACGAAGCCCAGGGCCTGCTCGCCGTCCAGGTCGTTCCACCCCTTCGTGATGGCCACCCCGCCGTTGCCGCTGGAGCCGCTCGCCTCCTCGGCGTAGACGCGCACGCCGCCGACGGCGTCGGTCATCTGCTTGAAGCCCTCGAAGTCGGTCTTGGCGACGTGGTCGATCTTCACCCCGACGAGGTCCTGGATGGTGCGCACGAGCAGGGGCGCCCCGCCGTAGGCGTAGGCCGCGTTGATCTTGTCCTCGCCCTTGCCGGGGATCGGCACGTACAGGTCGCGGGGGAAGTGCACGAGGTAGACGCCGCTGCTGTCGGCCGGCACGTGGACGAGCTGGATGACGTCGGCGCGCGACGCGGACTCGCCGGGGCGGGCGTCGGAGCCGATGACGAGGTAGTTCGTGCCGCGGCCGCTCACGAGCTTCGTGCCCTCGCTCGTCGTGCCCTCCTGGCCGTCCTCCTGCGTCGGCAGGAGCGGCTCGCGGGCGATGTCGTCCACCTTCGTGCTGAGGTAGCCGACGTAGCCGGCGACCCCGGCGAGGACGAGGACGACGACGCTGGCGATGACCAGCAGGGCGCGTCGCAGCCGCCGCTTCTTCTTCGGCGGCGGGTCCCGCTGGTCGTCGGGCTCGTCGAGGAGGTCGTCGATCACCCGGCCGAGTCTAGGTGCGGCACCTGGGATCTCGTCGGCGTCTAGATTTGTCGGCATGGCTGCCACCGACCCGCTCGGCGCGCTCGTCCGCTCTCGCGGGCTGCGGCTCACCGCTCCGCGACGCCGCGTGCTCGGGGTGCTCGCGCGGGGCGAGCACCTCACGCCCGAGGTCCTCACCCACCTCGTCGGACGCGACGGCGGCGCCGAGCTGCCGCCCTCGACGATCTACCGCACGCTGCAGAGCCTCGAGGACGTCGGCATCGTCACGCACACGCATCTCGACCACGGCCCGCCGACCTACCACCTCGCCCGCCCGCACGGCCACCTGCACCTCGTCTGCCGCAGCTGCAAGGCCGTCCTCGAGGTCGAGGTGCAGCGAGCCGACCCGCTCGTGGCAGCCTTGAGGCAGGAGACCGGCTTCCGCGCCGACCCGACGCACATGGCGATCCACGGGTACTGCGCGAGCTGCTCCGCGAGCGAAGGAGACAGATGAGCACCCCCAGCCCCCTGCTGCAGTCCCCGGGAGCCGTCGCCGGCGAGGGTCGTGACAGCGCCGTCGCCGCCCACTACGGCGACCCGATGCGCGAGCAGCGCCTGCTCGCCGAGGGCCTGGCCGCCGTCGACCTCGGCCACCGCGGCGTCATCACCCTCGCCGGGTCGGCCCGCCTGTCCTGGTTGCACTCGCTCACCACGCAGCAGGTCGCCGACCTCGCGCCGCGCACGAGCGCCCAGACCCTGATCCTCACGCCCAAGGGCCATGTCGAGCACGACCTGCACGTCGTCGACGACGGCGAGCAGACGTGGATCACCGTCGAGCCGGGCACGCACGAGGCCGTCGCCGGCTGGCTGGACTCGATGCGCTTCATGCTCGACGTCACGGTGACCGACCGCACGGGCGAGTACGTCGTCCTCGGCGAGGCGGGGTCGCGCGAGAGCGGCGAAGGGGAGCCCCTCGCCTGGGTCGACCCGTGGCCGGGCCCCGTGGGTGACACCTTCGAGTACGGGCCGCCGAGCGAGGAGCACCCGGGCCGGCTGTGGCGCACGCGCGAGCTGCTCGTGCCCGCCGGTGAGGTCTCGTCGGCGATCGGCGACCGCCAGCTCGCCGGTCTGTGGGCGTGGGAGGCGCTGCGCGTCGCCGCGTGGCGCCCGCGGCTCGGCGCCGAGACCGACCACCGCACCATCCCGCACGAGGTCGACTGGCTGCGCAGCGCCGTGCACCTGCACAAGGGCTGCTACCGCGGCCAGGAGACGGTCGCCCGGGTCAAGAACCTCGGTCGCCCGCCGCGCCGCCTCGTCGCCCTGCACCTCGACGGCTCGGGGCACCTGCTCCCCTCGGCCGGCGAGCCCCTGCGCCTCGGCGACAAGGTCGTCGGCCATCTCACCTCCGTCGCCCGTCACCACGAGGACGGCCCGATCGCCCTCGGGCTGATCAAGCGCAACGTCGACCCCACCGCGACCCTCGCCGCCGGCGAGGAGCACCCCGTGGCCGCCGCCCAGAGCGTCGTCGTCGCCCCCTGACCCACCCCCTTCGCGGGTCGAGGTGATCGAGCGAGCCCGGGCTCACCCGGGCACCTCGACCCCGGAGAGGCGCGCTCGCGGCCGGGCCCGGCCTGCCGAGCGGCACGACCGACGTCCAGCGGCCCAGGGTGAGGTCGGTCACGTGAGGTGCCCGGAGTTTGCATTGTGCTTGCTCTGGCAAGCACACTGGGGACATGGCACGAAATCCGTTGGGAGACCTGGGCAACGGCCTGGGTGACTACCTCCGCGAGCAGCGGCTCAGCGCCCGCCTGTCGGTGCGCCAGCTGAGCGAGCTCGCCGGGATCTCCAACCCCTACCTCTCGCAGATCGAGCGGGGGCTCAAGCGACCCAGCGCCGACATCCTCCAGCAGATCGCGAAGGGGCTGTCGATCAGCGCCGAGACCCTCTACGTCCAGGCGGGCCTGCTCGACCCGGACGAGGAGGCCCCGGCCGAGCGCCCGACCGCCCGTGAGGCGATCGCCGCCGACCTGCGGCTCACGAGCCGGCAGCGCCAGACCCTCATCGACATCTACGACTCCTTCGTCGGGTCGCCGGCGGACGCCCCGGCGCCGCCCCGCCCGGAGAAGACCGCCGCCCGCTCGCGGGAGGCCACCCCTTCGTCGACGACGCCGAAGAAGCGCACGACCACGCCCCGGAAGCGCACCAGCGCCACCCGGACCTCGAGCGCGACGTCGCGCTCCACGAAGACCACGTCCTGATCACAGCAGCAAGGAGCACCACCATGACTGTCACCACCACCGTCAAGAAGGTCGTCACCGACTACCCGTACGCCGCCCTCGGCGCCACCGACCTCGCGGTCGAGCGCGTCCGCACGGCGAGTGCCCGCGTGGAGTCGCTGCGCGACGAGGCCCCCGCGAAGGTCCAGGCCCGCATCTCCGGCGCCCCCGCCGCGGCCCAGAAGTCCTACGCCGACCTCGCCGCCCGTGGCGAGAAGCTCGTCGAGCGCGTCCGCAAGCAGAAGGCCACCCAGGACCTCGCCGGTCAGGCCCGCGCCACCGTCGCCCTCGGCAAGGGCCTGGTCACCACGGCCCGCGACGCGGTCGCCGAGGTCGAGCGCTCCGCCAAGGCCACGCTGACGATCGGTCGCAAGGAGGCCGCCAAGGCCGCCGACGCCGTCGCCGAGTCGGTCGAGGTCACCGTCGACACCGACGCCGCGCAGAAGGCCGTCAAGGACTCCGCGAAGCGCACCCGCACCGCCGCCAAGCGCACGACGACGACGGCGAAGAAGGGCGCGACCCGCACCCGCTCCACCGCGAAGTCCACCTCGACGAGCGCCCGCAAGACCGCGGCCAAGGCGACCACCGCCACCGAGAAGGCCGCCGAGAAGGTCGGCGACTGACGCCCTTCGCACCGGGCGGTTATCGTCAGGGCCCGTGAGCACCACGACCCCTGACACCACCGCCCTCGACGAGGCCCCCGTGCTGGTCCACGTGACCCGCGGGGGCCTCGTCGAGTCCGCCCACCACGGCCGCGTCGCCGCGGTCGACGCCGGCGGCCGGACCCGCCTCGCGGTCGGCGACACCGCGGCGGCGGTCTACCCGCGCTCCACCCTCAAGCCGATCCAGGCGCTCGCGATGGTCGAGCACGGCCTCGACCTCGCCCCCCACCACCTCGCGACGGTGTGCTCGAGCCACTCCGCGCAGGAGCGTCACCTCACCGCGGTGACCGAGATCCTCGCGAGCGTCGGGCTGGAGATCTCCGCCCTGCAGAACACCCCCGCCCTGCCCATCGGCGAGCTCGAGCACGCGCAGTGGCTCGCCGCCGGTCGCGCCCCCGAGCCGATCGCCCAGGACTGCTCCGGCAAGCACGCCGGCATGCTCGTCACGTGCGTCGTCAACGGCTGGTCGACGCACGACTACCTCGACCCCGAGCACCCGCTGCAGCAGGCCGTCATGGAGGTCGTCACCCGCGAGATCGGCCCGATCACGACGACGAGCGTCGACGGCTGCGGCGCCCCCCTGCCGGCCGTCCCGCTCGACGGGCTCGCGGCAGCCTTCGGTCGGCTCGCCGGTGCCGAGGAGGGCACGGCTGCTCGCCGCGTCGCCGACGCGATGCGCGCCCACCCCGAGCACGTGGGCGGCGACGGCCGCGAGGTCACCGACCTCATGGCCCGCACGCCCGGCCTCGTCGCGAAGGACGGGGCCGAGGCGGTCTTCGCCGCGGGCACGGCCGACGGGCTCGGCCTCGCCGTGAAGATCAGCGACGGCGCCCCCTTCGCCCGCGCGCGCACCGCGGTCCTCGCGGCCGCGCTGCTGCGCCTCGGCGTCGACTCGCCGGCCACCCGGGAGCACTCCACCTCGCCGACGCTCGGCCACGGCCGTCCGGTCGGCGAGGTCCGCGTCGTCGGGCTCTGAGCGTGCGCACCGTCCTGCAGCGGGTCAGCTCGGCCCAGGTCCGCGTCGACGACGAGGTCGTCGGCGCGATCGGCCCCGGTCTCGTCGCGCTCGTCGGCGTCACCCACGGGGACGGGCCGGACGAGGTCGCGACGACCGTGCGCAAGATCGCCGAGCTGCGCCTCTTCACGCCCGAGGGCGAAGGGGGAGAGCGCTCGGTCGAGGAGACCGGCGGCGAGGTCCTCGTCGTCAGCCAGTTCACCCTCCACGCCGACGTGCGCAAGGGGCGGCGGCCGTCGTGGGGCGCCGCCGCGCCCGGCCCGGTGGCCGAGCCGGTGGTCGCGGCCGTCGCGGACGGCCTGCGCGAGCGCGGGATCGGCGTCGCGACCGGTCGCTTCGGCGCGATGATGGAGGTCTCGCTCGTCGGGGACGGCCCCGTCACCATCGTCGTGGACGTGCCCCCCGTAGGCTCGCTCGCATGAACACCGTCGCGATGATCCAGGGGCTCGTCGTCATGGGCCTCGGCGTGATCGCCGTCGCCATCGAGGTCTACGCGCTCGTCCACGCGGCGACGCAGCGCGCCGACGCCTTCGTCGCTGCCGGCAAGCAGACCAAGCCGATCTGGCTGGGCATCCTCGCCGTCGCGGTCCTGCTCGGGGTCGCCACCTTCGGCGGCCTGGGTCTCTTCGGGCTCATCGGCGTCGTCGCGGCCGGGGTCTACCTCGCCGACGTCAAGCCGGCCATCGACCAGGTCATGGGACGGGGCAGCGGGCGCTCACGCTGGTGACGCCGGCGCGACCGGCTCCCATGCGAGCGTGAGCTCGCCGAGCCGCCAGCGCCGCGGCCCGTCGAGCACGGGCCAGCGCCGGGCGAGCAGCCCGAAGGCCTCGATCGCGTGCGCCCTGGCGCCGTACGTCGCCCAGCCGGCGGTGCGCGCCCACGCGTCGTCGAGGTCGCGCAGCAGGTCGTGGACCCCTTCGCCCGGCACGTTGCGGTGGATGAGCGCCTTCGGCAGGCGCTCGGCGACGACCGACGGGGGCGTCGCGTCGAGGTCGAGGTCGCGCAGCCGCCACGAGAGGGTGAGGCTGCGCGGTCCCTCGCGGTCGAGCATCACCCACGCGCCGAGCCGGCCGAGCTCGCTGCACGTGCCGTCGACGACGACCCCGTGCTCGTCGAGGGCCGCCTGCAGCCCGGCCCAGGCCTGGGCGACCTCGCCCTCGTCGTACTGGCGCAGGACGTTGAAGGCGCGGATGACGCGCGCGGGCGGGGTCGGCACCTCGAAGCCGCCGAGGACGAAGCGCAGACCGGGCCGGGCGAGCGGCTGGGCCGCGGCGACGCGATCGGGCGAGATCTCGACGCCGACGACGTCGAGGTCGTCGCGCACCGCGGCCAGACGGTCGGCCCACTCGCGCGTCGTCGTGCCGAGCCGGCCGTAGCCGAGGTCGACCATGACGGGAGGGTCGTCGCCCAGCCGGATGCGCGGCGCCTGGGTGCCGACGAGCCAGCGGTCGGCCCGGCGCAGCCTGTTCGGTGCCGTCGTGCCGCGCGTGGGGGACCCGACGGGGCGCTGGCTGGGCACGGGACCAGGGTAGGCGGCGCCTATGGTGGCCTCGTGCGTGTCAGGGAGCGTCGGGTCAGCTGGAGCATGCTCGCGCTCGTCGCCTCGCTCGCCGGGGCCGCGCTGCTCGGCGCGATCGGCTGGGTGCCCTCGCTCATCGGCAAGGACAGCGGGGTGCAGGCGGTGACGCCCGGCATGCTGACGATCGCCGACGGCGTCGGCGGGGTGATCACCCTCGGCGAGGGCCGGGCCGTCGCCCTCGACCAGAGCGGTCTGAGGATCACCGACGGCGACGACGTGCTCTACCGCACGGTCCGGGGCGGGTCCCCGGTCTCGGCGCTGCGCGGCACCCTCGACGACTCCGGCGACTCGCCGCGCGAGGACGTCGAGGACGCCGTGTCCGACCTGCGCATCGACCGGGTCGGCGTCTCGCCCGGCATCGCGCGCTACACCGGCACGCTGTCCTCCGACGGGCGCTCGCTGCCGACCGTCATCACCGTGACCTTCGACGACCGCTGGGTGCGCCTCTACGTCGACGTCCAGGGCGCCGACGCGGTCGTGCTCCACGGCGCCGAGGAGCTGGGCTCGCTCGGCTACCCGCCCGCCCTGCCCGACCGTCTGCTGCGCGGTCGTGCGTGGTGGGTCGAGCCCGGCATCGGCCGGGCCACCCCCGTGATGACGAGCGACCGCCGCACCGACCAGGCCCTCGGGCCCGAAGGGGTGGCCCGCGCGGTCGACCTGCGGCGCCGCGGCCACACCGACCTGCACGCCTGGGGCTCTGTGCTCGACCTCAGCGTCACGAGCTCGGCGCGGCCCGAGCCGGAGCCGGAGGAGGAGTCGTGAGCGAGCTGCACCGTGTCGCGATGCTCAGCGTCCACACCTCGCCCCTCGCCCAGCCCGGCACGGGCGACGCGGGCGGGATGAACGTCTACGTCCTCGAGACCGCCCGAGAGCTGGCCCGACGCGGCGTCGAGGTCGAGATCTTCACCCGGCGCACCGCCGCGGCCGACGACGACGTCGTCCACGTCGAGCCGGGCGTCGTCGTCCGCCACGTCCTCGCCGGGCCGTACGAGGGGCTGGCCAAGGAAGACCTGCCCGGTCAGCTGTGCGCCTTCACCGCCGGCCTCATGCGCGAGCTCGCCGCGCGCGAGGAGGGCTACTACGACGTCGTCCACTCGCACTACTGGCTCTCGGGTCAGGTGGGCTGGCTCGCCGCGGAGCGCTGGCAGGTCCCGCTCGTGCACACCATGCACACGATGGCGCGGGTGAAGAACGCCAGCCCGGCGCAGGGCGACGCCCTCGAGCCCCCGGGCCGCGAGATCGGCGAGGCGCAGGTCGTGGCCATCGCCGACCGGCTCGTCGCAAACACGCAGACCGAGGCCCGCCAGCTCGTCGAGCTCTACGACGCCGACCCCGCCCGCGTCGCCGTCGTGCCCCCGGGGGTCGACCTGCGCACCTTCGTGCCCGGCGACCGCGACGCCGCCCGCGACCGCGTCGGGGTCGCCCGTGACGCCGTGCTCCTGCTCTTCGTCGGCCGGATCCAGCCGCTCAAGGCGCCCGACGTGCTCGTGCGCGCTGCCGCCCGTGTCGCCGAGCAGCGCCCCGACCTGCGCGACCGGCTCGTCGTCGCCGTGCTCGGCGGGGCGTCGGGCAGCGGGCTGTCCGCCCCCACGTGGCTCGGCGACCTCGTCGACGAGCTGGGGCTGCGCGACGTTGTGCGGCTCGCGCCGCCGGTGAGCCGACCCGATCTCGCGCGATGGTTCCAGGCCGCCGACGTCGTCGCGGTGCCCTCGTACAACGAGTCCTTCGGCCTCGTCGCCGTCGAGGCCGCCGCGAGCGGGGCGCTCGTCGTCGCCGCCCGGCGCGGCGGGCTGCCCGACGCCGTCGGCGGCGGCGGCGTCCTGCTCGACTCGCACGACCCCCAGGTCTGGGCCGACGCCGTCCTCGAGGTCGTCGACGACCCGGACCGGGCCCGCCGGATGCGCGAGCGCGCGGTCGAGCGCTCGTCGCAGATGGGCTGGGAGCACACCACCGACGCCCTCGTGGGCGTCTACGAGGACGCGATCGCCGCCGCCCGCCAGGCGCGGCACGAGGAGGCTCGATGAGCACGCCAGGCACCACGCCCGAGGACCGAGGCGACGACACGGCTGTGGCCCGTGCCGCCGTCGAGTCCTACCTCGCCGGGGGCGACGTCGAGTGGGAGCGCGGGGCGCGCGACGGCGAGTTCGTCGTCACCCTGCCCGGCGAGCACAAGCTGCGCACCGTCGTCTCCCTCGTCGTCGGGGAGCGGGCGCTGTCGGTCTCCGCCTTCGTCATCCGCAACCCCGACGAGGGGCACGAGCAGGTCTACCGCTACCTCCTGCGCCGCAACCTGCGCATGCCGTGGCTCGCGTACTCGGTCGACTCCTCCGGTGACGTCTACGTCTCCGGGCGGCTCCCCCTTCGCTCCGTCGACGACGAGCTCCTCGACGGGCTGCTCGGCGTCGTCCTCGAGGCGGCCGACGGCCCCTTCGACGAGCTGCTCGTCATGGGCTTCCTGTCCTCGATGCGCAAGGAGTGGGACTGGCGGGTCAAGAACGGCGAGTCGCTGCGCAACCTCGAGGCCTTCCGCTCGGTCCTGCAGCGCCCGGACGACCCGGCGCCCGCTGCACCCGGTGACTAGGCTGGCGTCATGCCGACACTGATCCTGCTGCGCCACGGGCGCTCGGACTGGAACGAGAAGAACCTCTTCACCGGGTGGGTCGACGTCGACCTCATCGACCGCGGCCGTGAGGAGGCCGTGCGCGGCGGGCAGCTGCTCGCCGAGTCGGGGATCCTGCCCGACGTCGTGCACACCTCGGTGCTGCGCCGGGCGATCACGACCGCGAACCTCGCCCTCGACGCGTGCGACCGGCACTGGATCCCGGTGCGCCGCGACTGGCGGCTCAACGAGCGCCACTACGGCGCGCTGCAGGGCCTGGACAAGGCCGCGACGCGCGAGAAGTACGGCGACGAGCAGTTCATGCTGTGGCGCCGCAGCTTCGACACCCCGCCGCCGCCGATCGAGCCCGACGACGAGTACGCGCAGACCGACGACCCGCGCTACGCCGGCATCGACGTGCCGCGCACCGAGTGCCTCAAGGACGTCATCGAGCGTTTCATGCCGTACTGGGAGGGCCCGCTCGCCGAGGACCTGCGCGCCGGGCGCACCGTGCTCGTCGTCGCCCACGGCAACAGCCTGCGCGGTCTCGTCAAGCACCTCGACGGCATCAGCGACGAGGACATCGCGGGCCTGAACATCCCCACCGGCATGCCGCTCGTCTACGAGCTGGGCGACGACCTCATGCCCACGGGTCCCGGCCGCTACCTCGACCCCGAGGCCGCCGCCGCCGAGGCCGCCGCGGTCGCCAACCAGGGCCGCTGACCCCCTTCGCCTCGTCGCCTCACCCGTCACCAGTTTCTCGGGTCACCCGATAAACCCCGGCTTCGCATGAGTAAGAAACTCGTGCGAAGCCGGGGTTTGTCATGTCGAGCCGTCCTGACCCCACCATGGCGAAGGGGTGGCCCCGGGAGATCCCGGGGCCACCCCTTCGTCGTGCGGCGGCCTGCGTCAGTCCGCGAGGTCGGTGTGGACCTCCTGGCCGGTGACGAGGAAGCGCACGCGCTGCGAGATCGAGACGGCGTGGTCGCCGAAGCGCTCGTAGTAGCGGGCGAGCAGCGCCATGTCGACGGCCGCCTCGGTGCCGTGGGTCCACTGGCCGTCGGCGAAGTGGGCGTAGAGCCGGCGGTGCAGCTCGTCGAGCTCGTCGTCGACGAGCTGGATCTCGTCGACGAGCTCCATCGACTGGCTGATCAGGCAGTCGGCGACCTTCGCGACGATCCGCTCGCACACGTGAGACATGTCGGTGACGATCTCGCGCAGCTCGGTGGGCACGGCCGGCTCGGGGTGGCGCAGCCGGGCGAGCTTGGCCACGTGGCGGGCGAGGTCGCCCATCCGCTCGAGGTCGGCGGACATGCGCATCGAGGTGACGATGGTGCGCAGGTCGGTGGCGACCGGCGCCTGACGGGCGAGCAGGTCGATGGCGTGGGCGTCGAGGTCGTTGCGCTTGAGGTCGATCGCCTCGTCGGCGTCGATGACCTGCTCGGCGGTCTGGATGTCGGCGTCGAGCAGCGCGGTCGTCGCCTGCGTGACCGCCGAGGAGACGAGCCGGGCCATGCCGACGAGGTCCTCGGTGATCTGGGCGAGCTCGTCGTGGAAGACAGTGCGCATGGTGTCCTTCTCGGGTGGGCGCGGGGCCCGTCGGGTGCATCAGCGTGCCACTCTGCCCGGGATCTGTGAACGCGTGCTGGCGGGCAGGTGAACAACACCCAGCGCCCCGGAGCCCGGACGTGTGCGCTCCTCAGTGTGCCCGCCCCGACGCGTACTCTCGGTGACGTGGACCCGACGACAGCGGCAATTCTCGGTGGCCTCGCCGGTGTCGTCATCGTCGGTCTCGCCTGGGCGGGCATCGCCTGGAGCGACCACGAGCGGTCGGCCCCGCCGGCCCCCGAGCCCGAGCTGCCCTCCGGGGTCGGCGACGTCCTCGCCGTCCTGCGCTCGAGCGGCATCGTCGTCGACGCCGACAACCGTGTCGTCAACAACTCGCCCGCCGCGGTCGCCCACGGGCTCGTGCGGCACGGCCGCCTGGCCCACCCTTCGCTGTCCGACCTCGCCGGGGCCGTGCGCGCCGACGGCGTCATCCGCGAGGTCGAGCTCGAGCTCCACCGCGCCGACCAGCGCGCGGAGTCCCACGGCGCCGGCACCTTCGTCCACGCCCGGGTCGCCCCCCTCGGCGACAAGCACGTCCTGCTCCTCGTCGAGGACATGACGCAGGCCCGCCGCGTCGAGCAGGTGCGCCGCGACTTCGTCGGCAACGTCTCGCACGAGCTGAAGACCCCCGTCGGCGGTCTCGCCCTGCTCGCCGAGGCCGTCCTCGACGCCGCCGACGACCCCGTCGCCGTGCGCCGCTTCGCCAGCCGGATGCAGGTCGAGGCCGAGCGTCTCTCGGCCCTCGTCAAGGAGATCGTCGACCTCTCGCGCCTGCAGGCCCAGGAGGTCCTCATCGACCCCGAGCTCGTCGACGTCGAGGACGTCGTCGACGAGGCCCTCGACCACCTGCGGGTCGCGGCCAACGCGAAGGGGGTCAGCCTCGCCGACAAGTGCGCGGACGACCTCTACGTGCTCGGCGACCACACCCTGCTCGTCACCGCGGTGCGCAACCTCGTCGGCAACGCCGTCGCGTACTCGGGGGAGGGCACCCGGGTCGGGGTCGGCGCGCGCCTCGTCGGCGACCGGGTCGAGATCGCGGTCTCGGACCAGGGCCCGGGGATCCCCGCCGAGGAGCAGGGCCGCATCTTCGAGCGCTTCTACCGCATCGACGCCGCGCGCAGCCGCGCCACCGGGGGCACCGGCCTCGGGCTGTCGATCGTCAAGCACATCTGCGCCAACCACGGGGGCGACGTCTCCGTCTGGAGCTCGGGCGGTCACGGCTCGACCTTCACCATCCGCCTACCCGCCGCACAGGAGACTCTCGCCGCCGAGCGAGAGCCGCACGAAAGGGAAACCGCACGATGACCCGCATCCTCGTGGTCGAGGACGAGATCTCCTTCTCGGACCCGCTGTCCTACCTGCTGAGCAAGGAGGGCTACGACGTCGAGGTGGTCGACAACGGCCCCGCCGCGCTCGTCGCCTTCGACAGCAACGGCGCCGACCTCGTCCTGCTCGACCTCATGCTCCCCGGGCTGTCCGGCATCGACGTGTGCCGCTCGATCCGGCAGCGCTCGAACGTGCCGGTCATCATGCTCACCGCGAAGGACGGCGAGATCGACAAGGTCGTCGGTCTCGAGATCGGCGCCGACGACTACGTGACCAAGCCGTACAGCTCGCGCGAGCTGCTCGCCCGGATCAAGGCCGTCCTGCGGCGCAACGCCGAGCCCGAGGAGCTGCTGCCGTCGACCGTCGAGGGCGGGCCCGTGCGGATGGACGTCGAGCGCCACGTCGTCTCGATCGACGGCACCCCCACCCCGCTCCCGCTCAAGGAGTTCGAGCTGCTCGAGATGCTCCTGCGCAACGTCGGGCGGGTGCTCACCCGCGTGCAGCTCATCGACCGCGTGTGGGGCAGCGACTACGTCGGCGACACGAAGACCCTCGACGTCCACATCAAGCGCCTGCGCGCGAAGATCGAGCCCGACCCGGGCCACCCGGTGCACATCATCACGGTGCGCGGTCTGGGCTACAAGTTCGAGGGCTGACACCCCCAGGGGACGACGAAGGGGGCCGGTGACCCGGCCCCCTTCGTCATGCGTGCACCTCGAGGCTCAGTGCCCTACGAGGTTCAGTGCCCTACGAAGCTCAGTGCCCTACGAAGCTCAGTGCTCCTCGGACTCCGTCTCGGACTCCGACGGCTCGGCCGGCGGGGTGTAGCCGGGGGGAGCGAACTCCTCGTAGTAGCCGATGGGGGGCAGCACGGGCACGCTCACCGGGGTGACGTCGGAGGAGCCGGTGGCCACGGTCATCTCGGCCATCGCGCCTGGGGGCGCGGGGACCTTCGAGAGCTTGACGGCGTCGGAGCCCTCGCCGAGCAGGACGACCTCGCCCGGGGGCACGTCCGCGGTGACGGGCTCGCCGCCGTCGGCGACCGCGACCTGCAGCTGGACGTCCTTCGACCCGGTGTTGACCGCCGTGCCCGTGAGGGTGCCCTCGCCGCCCTCCTCGCCGCTCACGACGACGAGGTTGCGCAGCTCGAGGTCGCCGACGTCGACGGGCACGCCGTCGCCCAGCGACATCGTCTCATCGGTCTGGAAGGGGGAGGTGTAGCTGCACCCGGTGGTCGCAGCGACGGCCAGGAGCGCGGCTGCACCCGCGCGTGCACGCGTGGTCTGGGAAGGCTTCACGAGGCACAGCGTACCGGCCGCCGGATCGCCTGCAGCGGGGCGCCCAGGGGGCCCGTCGATCTCGTGAGCCCAGGAGTCAAGCGACACGCCGTGATATCCTGAGGGTCGCGAAAGGGGTTTCCTCCATATGGTTTTCAAGGTCGGCGAGACGGTCGTGTACCCCCACCACGGGGCCGCACTGATCGAAGAGATCAAGACCCGTTCCATCAAGGGTGTCGAGAAGCAGTACCTCAAGCTCAAGGTCGCCCAGGGCGACCTGACGATCGAGGTCCCGGCGGAGAACTGCGACCTCGTGGGTGTCCGCGACGTCGTCGGCAAGGAGGGTCTGGACAAGGTCTTCCAGGTCCTGCGCACGCCGCACGCCGAGGAGCCGACCAACTGGTCGCGCCGCTACAAGGCCAACCTCGAGAAGCTCGCCTCCGGCGACGTCATCAAGGTGGCCGAGGTCGTCCGCGACCTGTGGCGCCGCGAGAAGGACCGGGGTCTGTCCGCGGGCGAGAAGCGGATGCTCGCCAAGGCGCGGCAGATCCTCGTCTCCGAGCTCGCGCTCGCGGAGAAGACCGACGAGGACCGGGCAGAGGTCATGCTCGACGAGGTCCTCGCGTCCTGATCCACGACGCATGCTGACGCAGCACGTCACGCACGACGCCCGCACCGATGACGGTGCGGGCGTCGTCGTCGTGGCGGCGGGCTCGGGCACCCGCCTCGGCGCGGACCGCCCCAAGGCGCTCGTCGAGGTTGCCGGCGCGACCCTGCTCGAGCACGCGCTCGTCGGGGCGACCGGCTCGGGCGCGGGGCACGTCGTCGTCGTCGCCCCGGCCGACCACCTCGCGCAGGCCGAAGGGGTCGTGGCCCGCGTGCGCACCCAGGCCGTCCTCACCGTCGTGCCCGGTGGGGCCGAGCGCACCGACTCCGTCGCCGCCGGGCTCGCGGCGCTGCCGCCGGGTCTCGACGTCGTGCTCGTCCACGACGCGGCGCGCTGCCTCGCCCCGGCCTCTCTCTTCGAGCGGGTGACCGCCGCGGTGCGGGCGGGGGCTGCCGGCGCCGTCCCGGGTCTCGCCGTCGTCGACACGATCAAGGTCGTCGACGAGCGCGGGGCGATCACCGCGACCCCGGCCCGCGCGAGCCTGCGGGCCGTGCAGACGCCGCAGGGCTTCCGCGCCGACCTCCTGCGGGCGGCGCACGCCACAGGGGTCCAGGCCACCGACGACGCCGCGCTCGTCGAGGCGCTCGGTCACGAGGTGCTCGTCGTCGAGGGCGACGAGCGGGCCCTCAAGGTGACGACGGTCGAGGACCTGCGGCGGGTCGAGCGCTGGCTCGTCGAGGGGCGCTGACCTCCGTCAGCTCGGCGTCGAGCCGGTCCCGGACCGCCCGTGCCGCGGCGCGACCGGCCCGGTTGCCCCCGATGGTGCTCGCCGACGGCCCGTACCCGACGAGCTGCACCCGGGGGTCGAGCACGCTCGTCACCGTCGTCTGCACGTCGGACCCGCCCCGGCGAAGGGGGATCCCTCCCCTCGGGCCGCGCAGGCCGAGCGGCGCGAGGTGGCGCAGGGCCGGGCGGAAGCCGGTCGCCCACACGATCGCGTCCACCCGCTCGAGCCGCCCGTCGGCCCAGCGCGCCCCGTCGCGCTCCAGCCGCTCGAAGATCGGCAGACGCCGGTCGTAGACCCCCGTGCGGGCGGCTGCCTCCTCCTGCGGGCGCAGGTGCAGACCGGTGACGCTCACGACGCTCGCCGGGGGGAGCCCGGCGTCGAGCCGCTCCTGGACCGCTGTGATCGCCGCGCGCCCGGAGAAGTCCCCGTCGGACCAGCGCGGCGGCCGCCGGGTCGCCCACACGACGTCCGCGACGGTCGCGATCTCGCCGATGAGCTGCACGGCCGAGGCGCCCGCCCCGACGACGAGCACGCGCATGCCCGCGAAGTGCTCGCGGCCCGGGTAGGACACGGTGTGCCACTGCTCGCCGGCGAAGTCGCGCTGACCCGGGTAGGTCGGGACGAAGGGGTGGGTCCACGTCCCCGTCGCGTTGACGAGCGTGCGGCTGGTCCACGAGCGTCCGCCCGAGCGCACGACGAGCAGCCCGTCCTCGTCTGTGACGGCGTCGACCCGCACGGGGCGCAGCACCGGCAGCTCCTGGGCCTGCTCGTACTCGTCGAACCACGACGCGATGACCTGGTTGGCTGGCTCGTCGCCGCGACCCGGGGCGGGGGCGTCGGGCAGGTCGGCGACGCCGTGCACGTCGTCCATCGTCAGCGAGTCCCAGCGGTGCTGCCAGGCGCCACCGGGACGCTCGTCGGCGTCGAGCACGACGTGCTCCACGCCGAGCCGGCGCAGGTGGTAGGACGTCGACAGGCCCGCCTGCCCCGCGCCGATGACGACCGACTCCCAGATCTGCACGTCGGGTGCAACACCGGCCCCCGCCTGGTTGTGCCCGGGCTGGGGGAGACTGGCGCCATGACTGCGCTGCCCCGCACCGGCATCGGTGTCGACGTCCACGCCCTCGCCGACCCCGCGAGCGGGCGGGAGCTGTGGGTGGGCGGGCTGCTGTGGCCGGGCGAGACCGGCCTCGAGGGCCACTCCGACGCCGACGTCGCCTGCCACGCCGCCTGCGACGCCCTCTTCTCCGCTGCCGGCATCGGTGACCTCGGCGCGCACTTCGGCACCGACCGGCCCGAGCTCGCGGGCGCCTCCGGGCTCACCCTGCTCGCCGAGGCGGCGCGTCTCGTGCGCGAGGCGGGCTTCGAGATCGGCAACGTCGCCGTGCAGGTCGTCGGCAACCGCCCGAAGATCGGCTCCCGGCGCGACGAGGCGCAGCGGGCGATGAGCGACGCGTGCGGTGCGCCGGTCTCGCTCGCCGGCACGACGACCGACGGGCTCGGGCTCACCGGCCGGGGCGAGGGCGCCGCCGCGATCGCGACGGCTCTCGTCGTCAGCGGGTAGTCCTCCCCATGGGCGCCGCCGTCGGGTCTGGCTAGCATCGGCCGGGACCGCGACGACAGGGGAGGTGCGCGGCGCGATGAGCCTCACTCACGGTGGTGACCCGCAGCAGATGCGGGAGGTGGCCCGCCAGCTCGTCGAGTCCGGACGCCGGATCGGTGACTGCGGGCAGGTCATCGCGCACTCGGCCGGGGTGCTCGACGGCGGCTGGCAGGGCCCGGACTCCGCGTACCTGCTCCAGGCGGCACGCGACTCGCAGGGCCGTCTCGACGGCGCTCAGCAGGCCCTCATCGCCTTCGCCGCGCGGCTCGTCGACCAGGCCGACCAGCAGGACGAGGCGTCGGGCGCGCGGGCCGGTGGCGCGGGCGCGGGCACCGGCGGCGGCCCCCGGGCCCAGGACACCGGCGGCCCCGGTGGCGACGCCCGGGCCGACAACAACGACGCTCGCGACAACCGCTGGTGGTGGGACCGCAAGGACGAGGCCGACTACGAGACCGACGGGGACCCCGGTCCCGACGTCGAGATGCCCGACGGTCTGGACCCGGACTCCCAGCTCGCCCGCGACCTCATGGCCACGCCCTCGGGGCGCGAGATGCTCGAGTGGCTGCGGATCAACGACATCGAGATCCGCTACGACGACGGCGAGGCCGGCGCCTGGTACGACCCGGGCTCGAACTCCATCACCTTCGGCGTCGACGACCCGAGCCTGCCGGAGGACGAGCGGCAGTACAACGACACCCCGGACACGCTCATCCACGAGGCCAACCACGCGCAGTGGGACGCTCGCGACGAGGGTCTCGAGATCAGCCACGACGACCGTGACGAGTACGTGCAGTCGCAGGTCGACGAGGAGATCGAGGGTCAGGTCGACCGGTGGACGTGGAACGAGGAGGCTCGCCGGGAGGGCATCGACGTGCCGGTCGGCGCGGACGAGCAGGCCTGGCGCGACGCCTACGACGCGGCCCTGGCCGGCGGGGCCTCGCAGGAGGAGGCCGCGCAGGCCGGGCACGACGAGATCGAGCTGATGTTCCGCGGCGAGCACCCCAGCGTCAACTACTCGCAGTCCACCGACGGCCAGAACTACTACGACCGGCACCGCGAGGACTGGGACGACCGGCACGACTGGTGGCCCTGGTGGTGAGCCGCCGGGTCGCGGCGCTCGTCGTCGCGGGCGGGCTGCTGGCAGGGTGCGGTGGACAGGACACGAGCACGGAGGGCACGCAGATGATGCAGGAGCGCACGGTCGAGGCCTTCGAGAGCAGCGACCCCTCGGTCGCCTCTCTCGCCCGCTCCGACGAGACGAGGCCGCGCCCGATCGCGACCCCCTTCACCGACCGGTGGTTCGTCATCCAGCTCGAGGCGCGTCACCGGCTGCAGGTCGTCGCGGTGACGCGCGAAGGGGAGCCGCGCGGCGTCGTCCTGTCGGGTCACCCCGAGCGCTGGGCCGAGGTCGTCAAGGGCGTCACCGTCGCGGACGAGGAGACGGCGACCCAGGTCGCCGACGCGTACTCTGCGGCGCTGCGCCCGACCACCGGGGGGCCCAGGCTGCTCGACTCGATCGACGACCTCGACCTGCCCTCCGGCGCCGCGGACCAGGCGCAGGAGCTGCAGCGCGAGCACGGCGCGGACGTCGCCGACCGGTCGGTGACGGCGCTCGACGGCGGCTGGCGCACCCAGCGCTGGTCCACCGAGGACCGCGACCTCGTGCGGCACGTCCTCACGGTCGCGACCGACGGGACGGTCGAGGACGAGCGCACCGTCGTCGAGCAGGACCTCCCGCTGCCGATCCCGCTCTGAGGATCAGCGCGGGCCGAGCAGGCCCGCCCAGGCCGCGACGACGGGCTGCCAGGCCGCGTCCGTCTCGGGCTGGCGACGGGCGACCTCCTCGAGCACGGCGGGCAGCTCGTCCTCCGAGGCGCCGGTCAGGCCCCCTTCGGCCAGGTCCGTGCGCGCCCAGACCTCGACGACCTCCTTCGTCGCCTCGGGGTGGCCCTGGATGCCCCAGACCGAGCCCGCGAGCCGGGCGAGGAGCACGTCGGCGCGGTCGTTGACGGCCACGACGCTCGCGCCGGGCGGCAGGGCGACGACGGTGTCGTCGTTCCACTGCGGCACGTGGCAGTCCTCCGGCAGCGCCGCGCCGAGCGGGTCGTCGGCGAGCACCCGGGTCACCGCGCGCGCCCCGACGGTCTGGCCGAGGGGGTTGCGGGTCACCTCGCCGCCGAGGGCCACCGCGGCGAGCTGGTGGCCCAGGCAGATGCCGAGGACCGGTCGCCCCGCCTCTGCGTGGTCACGGATGAGCGCTCGGACCGCGGGCAGCCAGGGCGCGCGGTCGTCCTGCTCGGCCCCCATCGACCCGCCGAGGACGAGCAGGCCGTCGTGGGTGAGCGCGCTCGGCACGCTCTCGCCGAGGTAGGGGCGCACGACGTCGAGCGTGGCACCGGCGTCCTCGAGCCACCGACCGACGAGGGCCGGCGGGCAGGACTGCTGGTGCTCGACGACGAGGACGCGGCGCTCAGGCACGGGGCGGGGGCGGGACGGCGCCGGGGGCCCTGGTGGTGCCCGCCGCGCGGGGCCGGTCGACGAGGACGGCGCCGAGCAGCAGGCCGAAGGTCACGAGCGTGAGGATCGTCTGGGGGGCCGAGAGGATCCACCACGGCAGGCCCGTCCGGTACAGGCGCGGGGTGGCGAGGACGGAGATCACCTGCCACATCTGCGAGACCAGCATCATCACGCCGGCGCCGGCGAGCAGCTGCCACCACCGGCCGGAGTCGCGGCGCATGAGCGCCACGGCGATCATGCCCGCCCCGAGCAGCAGGAACGGCGCGGACCACATGAACCAGCGCGTGATCTCGTGGAGGTGGATGCCCATGGCCGCGATCGTAGGCCGCGGGGGCGGGCCGTGCCCGCCGGTCCGGCGACGGGGTCGGACCCGCCCGCCCGTGGCCACCCCCTTCGCGACAAGATGGGGGCAGACCACCCGCCCGAGCAAGGAGTCCACATGCCGCAGACCGTCAAGGCCGTCATCGCCCGCACGAAGGGGGCCGACGTCGAGCTCGTCGACATCGTCGTGCCCGACCCCGGACCGGGGGAGGCGGTGGTCGCGATCCAGTCGTGCGGGGTCTGCCACACCGACCTCCACTACCGCGAAGGGGGGATCAACGACGAGTTCCCCTTCCTCCTCGGCCACGAGGCCGCCGGTGTCGTCGAGGCCGTCGGCGACGGGGTCACCGAGGTCGCGCCCGGCGACTTCGTCGTCCTCAACTGGCGCGCCGTCTGCGGGCAGTGCCGCGCCTGCGCCAAGGGCCAGCCGTGGTACTGCTTCGCGACGCACAACGCCGAGCAGAAGATGACCATCGCCGAGACCGGCGAGGAGCTCACCCCGGCGCTCGGGATCGGGGCCTTCGCCGAGAAGACGCTCGTCGCCGCCGGCCAGTGCACGAAGGTCGACCCCGACGCCGACGCGGCAGCCGTGGGCCTGCTCGGCTGCGGTGTCATGGCCGGCTTCGGCGCGGCCGTCAACACCGGTGGCGTGACCCGCGGCGACTCGGTCGCGGTCATCGGCTGCGGCGGTGTCGGCGACGCGGCCATCGCCGGCGCGCACGTCGCCGGTGCGACGACGATCATCGCCGTCGACGTCGACGACCGGAAGCTCGAGACCGCCAAGGGCTTCGGCGCGACGCACACCGTCAACGGCAAGGACGAGGACGTCGTCGAGCGGATCCGCGAGCTCACCGGCGGCTTCGGCGCCGACGTCGTCGTCGAGGCGGTGGGCCGTCCCGAGACCTACGAGCAGGCCTTCTACGCGCGCGACCTCGCCGGCACCGTCGTCCTCGTCGGCGTCCCGACGCCCGACCTCGAGGTCACGCTGCCCCTCATCGAGATCTTCGGGCGCGGCGGCGCGCTGAAGTCGAGCTGGTACGGCGACTGCCTGCCCAGCCGCGACTTCCCGATGCTCGTCGACCTCTACCGCCAGGGACGCTTCGACCTCGACGCCTTCGTCACCGAGCGGATCGGCATCGAGGACGTCGAGGCCGCCTTCGCCAAGATGCACTCCGGCGAGGTCCTGCGCTCGGTGGTGACGATCTGATGGCCGAGCAGCAGCTGCCCACCTCGCCGATGGGGGTCCGCGTCGAGCGGGTCCTCACCTCGGGGACCTTCGAGCTCGACGGGGGCTCGTGGGAGGTCGAGAACAACGTGTGGGTCATCGGCGACGACGAGCAGTGCGTCGTCGTCGACGCCGGCCACCAGGCCGGGCCGATCCGCGACGCCGTCGGCGACCGGACCCTCGACGCGATCATCTGCACCCACGCGCACAACGACCACGTCGACGTCGCCGTCGAGCTCGCCGAGGCGCTCGGGGCCCCGATCTGGGTGCACCCGAAGGAGCGCGAGCTGTGGGAGATGACCTACCCGCAGCGGGTGCCCGACGCCGACCTGTCCGACGGGCAGGTCATCGTCGTCGGGGACCTCGAGATGCACGTCATCCACACGCCCGGGCACTCGCCGGGAGCGTGCTGCCTCTACCTGCCGGCGCTCGGGCTGCTCGTCTCGGGCGACACGCTCTTCAACGGCGGTCCCGGGGCGACGGGACGCTCGTACTCCGACTTCGGGACCATCGTCGAGTCCATCACCGAACGCCTGCTCACCCTGCCCGACGAGACCGTCGTCCTCACCGGACACGGCGACTCCACGACGATCGGCGCCGAGGCCGCCGGCCGGGACAGCTGGGGCGAGTAGCCCCCTTCGCCGGTCGGGGTGCGACGGCGGGGTCGCCTCCTGTGCTGGTCGAGGTGCGACGGAGGAGCCTCGATACCACCGGCGCACGTCCGCCCGGTGCCCGACGGCGATGTGTGCGCCTGGTACGCGACATACCCCGTGCCAGGTGCAGGTATCGCCGTCAGGCGGGGCGGTGGAGCATGACGAAGGCCCCCGCGTCAGGGACGTGGGGGCCTTCGCCGTGCGGGGTCACTCCGCGTCGAGGTCCTGACGCACGAGGTCGGCGATGACGTCGACGGCCTCCTGGCTGTCGGACTCGACGGTGACCTCGGTGCCCTTCTCGGCACCCAGGGTCATGATGAGCAGCGCGGAGGCGGCGTCCACCGGCTCCTCGCCGTCGACCGCGAGGGTGACCTCGGCGTCGAGGGCCTCGGCCCGCTCGGCGATGATCCCGGCGGGGCGGGCGTGCAGTCCGACGGCGGAGCCGACGACGACCTTCGTGCTGGGCATGTGGTGTCTCCTCGGGGGTCAGGCCGCGGCGGTCGCGGGCTCGGGGGTGGTGCTCGACGCGGCCGGCTGGCCGCGCTTCCAGACCTGCTTGAGCGCGAGCACGCTCACGCATGCCACGACCGTACCGATGGCGATGGCCAGGGCGAAGAGCAGGAAGCGGTCGATGGCGAAGAAGACGAAGATCCCGCCGTGCGGGGCGCGGGAGGCCGCGCCGAAGATCATCGACAGCGCGCCGGTGACGGCGCCGCCGAGCATCATCGAGGGGATGACGCGCAGCGGGTCGGCCGCGGCGAAGGGGATGGCCCCCTCGGAGATGAAGGACGCGCCGAGCAGCCAGGCCGCGCGACCGTTCTCCTTCTCCTGCTTGCTGAAGAGGGCCGGGCGGATCGTCGTCGCGAGCGCCAGGGCGATCGGGGGGACCATGCCGGCGGCCATGACGGCAGCCATGATCTTCAGCGAGGCGGGGTTGTCGGGGTTGAGACCGGTCGTGGCGAAGAGGTAAGCCGCCTTGTTGACCGGACCGCCGAGGTCGAAGCACATCATCAGGCCCAGGACGATGCCGAGGACTGCCAGCGAGCTGCCGGTCATGCCGTTGAGCGTGTCGGTGAGGCCCTCGGTGATCGCCGCGAGCGGGCGGGCGAGGAAGAGGTACATGAGGCCGCCGACGACGAGCGAGGTGGCCAGCGGGATGATGACGACCGGCATGAGCCCGGCGAGCCAGCGCGGCGGCCGCAGCGTCGTGAACCAGTACGCGACGAGGCCGGCGAGCAGACCGCCGACGAGGCCGCCGATGAAGCCCGCGCCGGTGGCGACGGCGACGGCGCCGGCGACGAAGCCGGGGGCGATCCCGGGCCGGTCGGCCAGGCCGAAGGCGATGTAGCCGGCCAGGGCCGGGACGAGGAAGCCGAAGGCGAGCCCGCCGAGGGTGAAGAGGACCGCGCCGATGTAGGTCATGAGCGCCGACCCGAAGAGGGCGTGCTCGCCCGCGGCCGGCAGGTCGGTCAGGCTGTTGCCGGAGACGATGTCGCCGGCGGTGCCGGTGATGTCGTAGCCGCCGAAGAGGAAGCCGAGCGCGATGAGCAGACCGCCCGCGGCGACGAAGGGGATCATGTAGCTGACCCCCGTCATGAGCGCCTGCTGGATCCGCTTGCCCCAGCCGAGCTGGCGACCGGTGGACCCGATCACCTCGTCCCCGCTGCCGCTCGCCGCGGCGACGCGCGGGGCGGAGGGGTTGTCGGCGGCCGCGACGGCCTCGTCGAGCATGACGCCGGGCTCGTTGATGGCCCGCTTGACGCCCGACTCGACGACCGGCTTGCCGGCGAAGCGCTCACGGCCCTTGACGCCCACGTCGGTCGCGAAGATCACGGCGTCGGCGGCGGCGATCTGCTCCGCCGAGAGGGGGTCGGTGACCGAGCTGCCCTGGGGCTCGACGTGGACGTCGATGCCCTTCTCCTGGCCGGAGGCGACGAGGTAGTCGGCAGCCATGTAGGTGTGCGCGATGCCCGTCGGGCAGGCGGTCACGGCGACGACCGAGCGGCGGCGGACCGGCTCGGCGGAGGTGACGGCCGCCGCGGCAGGGGCTGCGGCGGCCGCACCGGCCGTGGTGCTCCCCGTCGTGCTCGACGCGGGGGCGGACCCCCCTTCGGGGGCCGGGCTGACGACGCCCTCGACGAGCGCGACGACCTCGGCGTCGCTGCCGGCGGCGCGCAGCGAGGCGACGAAGTCCTTCTTGACCATCGCGCGGGCGAGCTTGGTGAGCAGCTTCATGTGGTCGCTGCCCCCGCCCTCGGGCGCGGCGATGAGGAAGACGAGGTCGGCGGGGCCGTCCTTCGCGCCGAAGTCGACGGGGGGCGAGAGCCGGGCGAAGGCGAGCGAGCCCTGCGTCACCGCGGCGGAGCGGCAGTGCGGGATCGCGATGCCGCCCGGCAGACCGGTGGCCGACTTCTCCTCGCGGGCCATCGCGTCGGCGACGAGCCCCTCGGTCGAGGTGGCGCGGCCGGCGTCGGCGACGAGGCCGGCGAGAGCGGCGATGACCTCGTCCTTGCTCGCCCCGAGGGGCTGGTCGAGGCGGACGAGGTCCGTGGTGATGAGGTCTGGTGACGGCGTTGTCATGACTGGCCTTCCATGAGTGGTGCCCCGGGCGGAGCGGGTGTCAGAGGTGGATGTCGGAGGTCTCGACCCCGGCGGGGTCGACGTGGTCGGGGCCGGGCAGGCCGGTACCGGGCAGCTGCGCGGCGGCCGAGCCGTAGGCGACGGCGAGCGCGACGCGGTCGCGCTCGGGCAGGCCCCGCAGGGAGCCGAGGAGGTAGCCGGAGAGGGCGGAGTCGCCCGCGCCGACGGTGCTGCGGACCGTGATCTTCGGGGCCCGGCCGAACCAGGCGCCCTCGGCGGTGACGAGGACGGCGCCGGAGCCGCCGAGCGTGGTGAGGACGGCGCCCACGCCCCGCTCGAGGAGCCGGCGGGCGGAGACGACGGTGGGGCGCAGGTCGCCGGCTGCCGCCGCGGCCTCGAGCTCCTCGGGGTCGCCCCCGCCGAGCTGCGTGAGCTCCTCGGCGTTGGGCTTGAGCAGGTCGGGGGCGGCCTGCGGGCCGGCCTCGGCGAGCGCGAGGAGGGGGGCGTCGGAGGTGTCGACGGCGACGGAGACGCCGGCCGCGCGCAGCTGCGGCACGAGCCGGGCGTACCAGTCGGTGGGGGCGCCGGGGGGCAGCGAGCCGCACAGGGCGGCCCAGCGGGACCCAGTCGTGCGCTCGAGCAGGAGGGTCTCGAGGGCCGCGACGTCCTCGGCGCGAAGGGGGGCGCCCGGCTCGTTGAGCTTCGTCGTCGTGCCGTCGGGCTCGGTGATCGTGAGGTTGGTGCGCACCGGGTGGGCGGTGCGGTGCTCGGCGTACCCGACGCCCGCGGCGTCGAGCAGCCGGTGCAGCGGGTCCTCGGACCCGACCGGCAGCACCGCGGTCGCCGCGACACCGGCCATCGTCACGACGCGGGCGACGTTGACGCCCTTGCCGCCCGGCTCGTCGTGGACCTCGGCGAGGCGCAGGACCGCGCCGCGCGACAGCGGCCCGGGCAGGGCGGCCGAGCGGTCGACGCTGGGGTTGGCGGTGAAGGTGGTGATCATGCGATGACGACCTCGATCCCGGTCTGCTCGAGTGCGGCGACGGTACGGACGTCGACGTCGCGGTCGGTGACGAGCACGTCGACGTCGGACAGGCGGGCGAAGGAGTAGAGCAGCTCGCGCCCGACCTTCGAGGAGTCGACGAGGGCGACGACGGTGCGCGCGGCCAATCGCATGGCCCGCTTGACCGAGGCCTCGCTCTGGTCGGGCGTGGACAGGCCGTGCTCGACGGTCAGCCCGTCGGAGCCGAGGAAGGCGACGTCGGTGCGCAGGCGCTGCAGCTGGCGCACCCCGGTCTCGCCGACGGTCGCCTGGGTGACCCCGCGGACGCGGCCACCGAGGAGGTGGACCTCGCCCGGGTGGTCGCTCGCGAGCTGGGCGGAGATCGGCACGGAGTTGGTGACGACGAGCAGCTCGGGGCGGGGCGGGAGCGCGGCGGCCAGCTGGGCGGTCGTCGTGCCGGCGTCGAGGACGATCGAGGTGCGCCCCTGCGGGATGAGGGCGAGGGCGGCCTGGCCGATACGGGCCTTGGCCTCCGAGCTGACCTCGGCGCGGTGGTCGACGCTCGCCTCGCGGCCGGAGGTCTCGTCGACGGGGACGGCGCCGCCGTGCACCCGGCGCACGAGGCCCTGGGTGGCGAGGGCGTCGAGGTCGCGGCGCACCGTCTCGGGCGCGACGTCGAGCTCGGCCGCGAGCGCGGTGACGACGACTCGACCGTCCCGGCGGGCGAGGTCGGCGATGAGCTGCTGACGTTCGTCGGCGAACACGACGCCTCCTTGCGTGTGCGGCGGCCGGGGGTGTCCCGGGCGAGAGTCCGAAACGGTCACCGGTTGTGCCCGTTCGTGTGGACTTAGGGAGATTTGTATGCCCGTATGTGTGGCTTTGTCAAGGGTTGGGGAGTAAGGTCGGGCTCACGACCCTCAACGGCGCCGTCGTCGGCGCCGACCTGTGACCTCACGGAGGCGAGATGACGACGACGTCCGAGACCGCGACGAGCCCCACGGCCGTCCAGGGCACCGGTGTGGTGCCCGGGGTGGCCTACGCCCGGGCCGTGTGGGCCAAGCCCCAGCCGGAGGTGCCGGTGCGCACCGAGGAGGTGCCCGCCGAGCAGCGCGACGCCGAGGTCGAGCGTCTCGTCGCCGCGGCCGACGCCGTCGCCTCGCGGCTCGAGGAGCGCGCCGGGCGCGTCACCGGGGTCGCCGCCGAGGTGCTCAGCGCGACCGCCGGTCTCGCCCGCGACAAGGGCTGGATCGCCGAGGCGCGCAAGCGCGTGACGAAGGGGGCGGACGCCACCGCCGCGACCGTCGGCGCCGTCGACCACTTCGTCGCCCTCTTCGAGAAGCTCGGGGGCGTCATGGCCGAGCGCACCACCGACCTGCGCGACATCCGCTCGCGGGTCGTCGCCGAGCTCGAGGGGCTGCCCGAGCCGGGCGTGCCCCACCCCGACCACCCCTTCGTCCTGCTCGCCGAGGACCTCGCGCCGGCCGACACCGCCGACCTCGACCCGGCCCTCGTCCAGGCGCTCGTCACCTCGCTCGGCGGGCCGACGAGCCACACGTCGATCATCGCGCGGCAGCGCGGCATCCCGTGCGTCGTCGCCGCCTCGGGGCTCGACGTCGTCGCCGAGGGGTCCTACGTGCTCGTCGACGGCGAGACCGGTCTGCTCGAGGTGGAGCCGGACGCCGAGCAGGCGCGCTCCCGCGCCGAGGTCTCCGCGCAGGAGATGGAGCGCGTCCGGGCCTGGCGGGGCCCGGCCGCCACGAGCGACGGGCAGCGCGTCGACCTGCTCGCCAACGTCCAGGACGGCGACTCCGCCGCGGTCGCCGCGCGCGGCCAGGCCGAGGGCGTCGGCCTCTTCCGCACCGAGCTGTGCTTCCTCGGCCGGGACACCGAGCCCTCCGTCGAGCAGCAGGCGAGCATCTACGCCGGGGTCCTGCGCGCCTTCCCCGACGGCAAGGTCGTCACCCGCACCCTCGACGCCGGCTCGGACAAGCCGCTGGCCTTCGTCACCCAGCCCGACGAGCCCAACCCGGCGCTCGGCGTGCGCGGCGCGCGGATCGTCCAGCTCGACGCCGGCATGATGACCCGTCAGCTCGACGCCCTCGCGCAGGCGGCCGGCGAGGTCGGCCGTCCGCTCGCCGACACCTGGGTCATGGCCCCGATGATCGCCACGCCGCAGGAGGCCGCCGACTTCGCGGCTCTCGTGCGCGAGCGCGGGATGAAGCCCGGTGTCATGGTCGAGGTGCCCTCCGTCGCCCTGCAGGCCGAGCAGGTCCTCGAGCACGTCGACTTCCTCTCGATCGGCACCAACGACCTCTCGCAGTACACGATGGCCGCCGACCGCATGGCACCCTCGCTCGCCGGTCTCACCGACCCGTGGCAGCCCGCGGTCCTGCGCCTCGTCGCGATGACGGCCGCCGCCGGCACCGCGGCGGGCAAGCCGGTCGGCGTGTGCGGCGAGGCCGCCGCGGACCCGGCGCTCGCCGTCGTCCTCGTCGGTCTCGGCATCACCTCGCTGTCGATGGCCGGCGGGGCCCTGCCCGGCGTCGGCGCCCGCCTCGCCCAGGTGTCGCGCGAGCAGTGCGCGTCAGCCGCCCGGGCCGCGCTCGCCGCCTCCTCCCCGGCCCAGGCCCGCGAGGCGGCCACCGCCGCCCTCGCCGGGTGAGCAGGGCTGCCCCTGCCCCGCAGTGGCAGGGGCAGCCCCGACCCGCCGGTAGCCTTGCGCGGGTGACTCTTCGCCTGCACGACACCGCGACCCGCGAGCCGCGCGACTTCGAGCCGCTCACCCCTGGCCACGTCGGCATGTACATCTGCGGGCTGACCACCCAGGGCGCCCCCCACATCGGCCACCTGCGCTTCGCCGTCGCCTTCGACGTGCTGCGCCGCTGGCTCGTGCGCGGCCACGGCTACGACGTCACGCTCGTGCGCAACGTCACCGACATCGACGACAAGATCCTGCGCCGCGCCGCGGACTCCGACGAGCAGTGGTGGGCGCTGTCCTACCGCAACGAGCGCCTCACCTCCGAGGCCCTCGACACCCTCGGCGTCCTGCCGGCCACCTACGAGCCGCGCGCCACCGGTCACATCACCGAGATGGTCACCCTCGTCGAGATGCTCGTCGAGGCGGGCCACGCGTACGCCGCCGAGGACGGCAGCGGCGACGTCTACTTCGACGTGCGCAGCTGGCCGACGTACGGCCAGCTGTCCAACCAGTCCCTCGACGACATGGTCGCCGCCGACGACGCCGACCCCCGGGGCAAGCGCGACCCCCGAGACTTCGCGCTGTGGAAGGGCGCGAAGAGCGACGAGCCGGCGACGGCGAGCTGGCCGACCCCCTTCGGCGCGGGTCGTCCCGGCTGGCACCTCGAGTGCTCCGCGATGGCGCGCAAGTACCTCGGCGACGCCTTCGACATCCACGGCGGCGGCATCGACCTGCGCTTCCCGCACCACGAGAACGAGCAGGCGCAGTCGCACGCGGCGGGGCTGGGCTTCGCCCAGTACTGGCTGCACAACGGCTGGGTCACGGTGCGCGGCGAGAAGATGGGCAAGTCCCTCGGCAACGCGCTCGAGGTCTCCGCGCTCACCCGCACCTACGCACCGCTGACGATCCGCTACTTCCTCACCGCCGCCCATTACCGCTCGATGATCGAGTACCACGAGGGCTCGCTCGAGGAGGCCGGTGCGGCGGTCGAGAGGATCGAGGGCTTCCTGCGCCGGGCGCTGCCCGACGAGACGACCCTCGAGGCCGACCCGACCGTCGCGATCCCCGACGACTTCGCGGCGTCGATGGACGACGACCTCGGGGTCGCGGGTGCGCTCGCCGTCGTGCACGAGCACGTGCGCCGCGGCAACATCGCCCTCGACGACGGCGACCGCGAGGAGGCCGCCGTCATCGCCCGCACGGTCGTCGCGATGACCGACGTCCTCGGGCTCAACCCCCTCTCGGCCACGTGGGGCCGCGGAGCGGGCAGCACCGACCACGAGCTCGTCGACGCCCTCGACGCCCTCGTCCAGCTGCAGGTCGAGACCCGGGAGCAGGCTCGCGCCGCTCGCGACTTCGAGACCGCAGACAAGATCCGTGACGCGTTGACCGCAGCCGGCATCACCGTCGAGGACACCGCCCGCGGTGCCCGGTGGAGCCTGGCGAAGAAGGAGAGCTGATGGCAGGCAACAGCCAGCGCCGGGGCGCGGTGCGCCGCACCGGGTCCAAGAAGGGTGCCCAGGTCGGCTCCGGCGGCCAGCGCCGTCGGGGTCTCGAGGGCAAGGGGCCGACGCCCAAGGCATCGGACCGCCCGAACCACAAGGCGTACACGAAGCCCGACCGCTCGAGCTCGCGCTCCAAGCCCGGCAGCGGTGGGCGCAAGAAGTCCGGCGGGTCCGAGATCGTCGCCGGTCGTAACCCCGTCATCGAGGCGCTGCGCGCCGAGGTGCCGGTCTCGACGATGTACGTCGCGGGCCGGGTCGAGAGCGACGACCGCGTCCGAGAGGCGCTGACCATCGCCGCGTCGCGCGGCCTGCCCGTCCTCGAGACGCCGCGCACCGAGCTCGACCGCATCACCGACGGCGCGACCCACCAGGGTCTGGCCATCCAGGTGCCGCCCTACGAGTACGCCCACCCGAGCGACTTCGTCCAGGTCGCCGGCACCGACGCCCCGCTCGTCGTCGCCCTCGACGGCATCACCGACCCACGCAACCTCGGGGCGATCATCCGCTCCGTCGCCGCCTTCGGCGGGCACGGCGTCGTCGTGCCGAGCCGTCGCTCGGTCGGCATGACCGCGAGCGCGTGGAAGACCTCCGCGGGCGCCGCGGTGCGCGTGCCCGTCGCGCAGGCGAGCAACCTCACCCGCGCGCTCGAGGACTACCGCAAGGCCGGCTTCTTCGTCGTCGGTCTCGACATGGACGGGGACGTCGAGCTGCCGGGCCTGTCCCTGGCGACCGAGCCGCTCGTCGTCGTCGTCGGCAGCGAGGGCAAGGGCCTGTCCCGCCTCGTGCGCGAGACGTGCGACCAGATCGTCTCGATCCCGATGAGCAGCGCCATCGAGTCGCTCAACGCCGGCATGGCTGTCGGCGTGACGATGTACGAGATCTCGCGGCGGCGCGCCGACGCCTGATCCTCGGGTCGGGCGACGGGGGAGTCAGCGGGTGCGAAGGACCGCGGCGTCGGCGACCTTGTCGCTGAGGGTGCGGCCCTCGTCGTCGAAGAGCATCCACACGGCGCTGATGAGACCGGCGAAGCCGGCGACGAGCGCCTTGAGCAGGGCCTGCTCGAAGGTGGGGAGCTCGCCCGTGCGCGCGTTGACGACCCTCAGGCCGCAGATCTTGCGGCCGAGGCTCTGGCCGGTGCGCGAGACGCGGTAGGCCTGGTTCCACAGCTCGAAGGCGAGCGCGAGCAGGACCGAGAGCAGCATGGCCAGGACGCCGAGGGCGACGAGCGCGCCGTTGCCGGTGCCGGGCACCGTGCACGTGCCGTCGTAGCTCCCGCACGGGACCTGGTCGGGGCTGCCGGCGACGACGAGCCAGGTGCCCAGGAGCACCGGCACGAGGACGACCGGGAGGGTGAGGAGGCTGTCGAGGAGCGAGGGCAGGATCCGCTCGACGAAGGTCGCCTGCCGCCCGAAGCGGGCCTCGACGTAGGCCTTCGTGCCCGGGACCTGGGCCGGGTCGCCCATCGCCATGGCGAGACCGGGCGCCGGGATCGGCTGCCCGGGGCGGGGCGGGACCGGCGGGGTGTCGCTCACGGGCTCTCCTTCGTGGTGACGGGCAGCATCTGGGTGTCGGTGCCGAGGACGGCGCGCTCGTCGGGCTTGCCGGGCAGGACGTCGCGCAGGTAGTCGGCGACGGCCTCGTCGATGGGCACGTCGTGGCCGAGGCGCTCGGCGAGGTACCACCGGTGCTCGAGGACCTCGTGGAAGAGCTCGGCGGGCTCGAGCTTGCCGCGCAGCGTCGCCGGGATGGCGCGGGTCGTCGGCTCGTAGATCTGCGAGAGCCACGCGTGGGCGACGATCTCCTCGTCCTCGCCCTGGCGGTCGGTGCCGGCGCGGTAGCTGTCGAGGTCGTTGAGCAGGCGGCGGGCCTGGTTCTCCTCGACGTCGAGACCGGTGAGGCGCAGCAGCCGTCGGCTGTGGTGCCCGGCGTCGACGACCTTGGGCTGGATCTGCAGCCGGGTGCCGTCGAGGTCGGTCGCGATGGACAGCTCGTCGACGTCGAAGCCGAGGGCGTTGAGCCGTCGTACGCGCTGGTCGACCCGCCACGTGTCCCCGCTGTCGAACCACTCGTCCTCGGTGAGCTCGGCCCACAGCGCGTGGTAGCGGGTGACGATCTGCTCCGAGACCGCGACGGGGTCGACGCCCTCGGGCAGCACGCCCGAGGCCTCGAGGTCCATGAGCTCGCCGGCGATGTTGACCCGGGCGATGTCGATGTCGTGCTCGCGCTGCCCGCGTGTGAGCGCGTTGTGCAGCTCACCGGTCTCGGCGTCGACGAGGTAGGCGGCGAAGGCCCCCGCGTCGCGCCGGAAGAGCGTGTTCGACAGCGAGACATCGCCCCACCAGAAGCCGATGAGGTGCAGGCGCACGAGGAGGACGGCGAGCGCGTCGAGCAGCCGGGTCGCGGTGTCGGCGCGCAGGTGCTGGCTGAAGACGGCGCGGTAGGGCAACGAGAACTGCAGGTGCCGGGTAAGAAGGCAGGCGTCGAGCGGTTCGCCGTGCTCGTCGACCCGTCCCGTGACGACGCCGAGCGGCTCGACGCACGGCTGGTCCAGGCGGCGCAGCTGGCGCAGCATCTGGTACTCGCCCCGGGCGATCTCGGCCTTGATCTCCTTGACGGCGATGACCCCGCCGGAGAGGCGCACGAAGCGCACGACGTGCCGGGAGATGCCTCGGGGGAGCGCGGCGAGGCGGTCCTCGGGCCACTCCTCGAGCGGGGTGCTCCAGGGCAGGCTCAGCAGGGCCGGGTCGGGCTGGGCCGCGGAGATCTCGAGCGTCACGACCTCATCGTGTCACGCAGGAGGGCTGCCGGTCCGTGGTCGGAGGAGGCAGAGACGGGCCGGCACCCGTGGAGGTGCCGGCCCGTCGTCGCGTGCTGCGCGTCGTCAGTCGCCGATCCGCAGACCGGACTCGGTGTTGAAGACGTGGAGGTGACCCTGGGTGGGCTTGATGTAGACGGTCTCGCCCTTCATCGGAGGGCGGCGGCCGTCGACGCGTGCGATGAAGGGCTTCGCCGTGTCGTCGTCGGTGGTGCCGACCTGCTCGGCGCCCTCGGCGGTGCCGTAGATGTAGGCGTCGGCGCCGAGCTCCTCGACGACGTCGACGGTGATCGCCAGGCCGTCACCCTCGCGGGTGAGCTCGACGTCCTCGGGACGCACGCCGACGATGACCCGGTCACCGGCCTGCGAGAGCGCGTCGCGCTCCACGGGGACGGTCGTCGAGCCGAAGCGGACGCCGCCGTCCTTGACGGGGGTCGAGACGAGGTTCATCGCGGGCGAGCCGATGAAGCCGGCGACGAAGACGTTGTCCGGGTGGTCGTACATGCGGCGCGGGGTGTCGCACTGCTGGAGGATGCCGTCCTTGAGCAGGGCGACGCGGTCGCCCATCGTCATGGCCTCGACCTGGTCGTGGGTGACGTAGACGGTCGTGACGCCGAGACGGCGCTGGAGGCTGGCGATCTGGGTGCGGGTCTGCACGCGCAGCTTCGCGTCGAGGTTCGACAGCGGCTCGTCCATGAGGAAGACCTGGGGCGAGCGCACGATCGCGCGGCCCATGGCGACACGCTGACGCTGACCACCGGAGAGGGCCTTGGGCTTGCGGTCGAGGTACTGGGTGAGGTCGAGGATCTTCGCCGCCTCCTCCACCCGCTTGCGGATCTCGCTCTTGTCCGTGCCGGCGATCTTCAGGGCGAAGCCCATGTTGTCGGCGACCGACATGTGCGGGTAGAGCGCGTAGTTCTGGAAGACCATCGCCACGTCGCGGTCCTTCGGCGAGAGGTCGGTGACATCGCGGTCCCCGATCCAGATCTTGCCGTCGTTGAC
Organism: Janibacter melonis; assembly: GCF_020567375.1. Classification (GTDB taxonomy): domain Bacteria; phylum Actinomycetota; class Actinomycetes; order Actinomycetales; family Dermatophilaceae; genus Marihabitans; species Marihabitans melonis. The sequence continues at coordinate 521,757 of NZ_JAJBZM010000002.1, forward strand.
CTCTTCGAGGCCGGCGAGCATGCGCAGGGACGTGGACTTGCCGCAGCCCGAGGGGCCGACGAGGACGAGGAACTCGCCGTCCTCGATGTCGATGTCCAGAGCGTCCACGCTGGGCGTGTCGTTGCCCGGGTAGACCCGGGTGGCGCTGTCGAACTTCACTGTTGCCATGGCGTCGTTGCCTTTCCTTCACCGGCAGGTACGTGCCGGACGATCCGTCGTAAAGGGTGGGGTGGTGCGCGCCGATCGTAGCCCGGCGGCGTCCCCTTCGCCCGGTGGTCGCCCCAACCGTTACCCGCCGGTTGCAAGAAGTGTCGGCCGTTGCCGACTTCTTGCAGCCCCGGTTATCGTGCGCCCGTGGACCATCCCTCGCAGCCCGCGCCCGGGAGCCCGGCCGCGCGCCGCTCCCGGCTCGCCGACCTCGCGGCGCACGCGGGCGTGAGCGAGGCGACCGTCTCGCGGGTCCTCAACGAGCGGCCGGGGGTCTCCGAGAGCACCCGGCAGGCCGTCCTCACCGCGGTCGACGTCCTCGGCTACGACCGCCCGACCCGGCTGCGCACGACGGCGGTCTCGCTCGTCGGTCTCGTCATCCCCGAGCTGACCAACCCGATCTTCCCCGCCTTCGCCCAGGCCATCGAGGTCTCGCTCGCGCACCGCGGCTTCACCCCGGTGCTGTGCACGCAGTCCGAGGGCGGCGTCCACGAGGACGACTACGTCGAGATGCTCCTCAGCCGCGGGGTCGCCGGGATCATCTACGTCTCCGGGCAGCACGCGGACGCCGGCACCTCCCCCGAGCGCTACGCCCGGCTGCGCGAGCGGGGGCTGCCGATCGCCCTCGTCAACGGCTACATGGAGGGGGTCGACGCCCCCTTCGTCTCTGACGACGACGTCGCCGCGATGGACCTCGCGGTCACCCACCTCGCCGAGCTCGGCCACGAGCGGATCGGCCTGGCGCTCGGGCAGGAGCGCTTCGTGCCCGCGCGGCGCAAGGTCGCCGGCTTCCGCGCGTCGATGGCGGCGCTGGGGCTCGAGGTGCCCGACGAGCACGTCGTCCACACCTTCTTCAGCGTCGAGGGGGGAGCGGTCGCGGCCGCCGACCTCGTCGAGCGCGGCGTCACGGCGATCGTGTGCGGCTCCGACCTCATGGCGCTCGGCGCGATCCGCCAGATCCGCACGACGGGGCGCTCCGTGCCGCACGACGTCTCGGTCGTCGGGTACGACGACTCGCCGCTCGTCGGCTTCACCGACCCGCCGCTCACGACGATCCGCCAGAGCGTGCAGGCGATGAGCCAGGCAGCGGTGCGTGCGCTCACCGACGAGATCGCCGGCGACGCCGCGGCCCGCGGCGAGTTCGTCTTCCGCCCCGAGCTCGTCGTGCGCCGCTCCACCGGGGCCGTCCCGACCTGAGCCGCCCTGGAGCCCGAACTTTCCCGCCCAGGGCGGGAACATGCGACCTCGGGAACGAAATGTTCTTGCCCGAGGTCGAGCTTTCCCGCCCTGGGCGGGAAAGCTGAGGCGGGGCGAAGGGGGGTCAGCCCCCGGAGCGCAGGGAGCGCAGGAGCGCGAGCACGGCGGGGACGTCCTCGCAGCGCTCGACGCGGTGGCGGGCGGCGGTGTCGCCCTCGCCGACCTTGATCGTCACGTCGTCGGGGCCGGTGGCCTCGAAGACGTGCTCGTCGGTGACGTCGTCGCCGAGGTAGACGAGCGCGTCGCTGCCGAGCTCGCGGGCGAGGGCGAGCAGGGCGGTGCCCTTGTCGGCCTCGGCGACGCTCAGCTCGACGACCGACTTGCCCCGCATGAGACGCACCCCCTCGGCCGTCGCCGCGTCGTCGGCGATCTCGTCGACGACCGCCACGTCGGCCTCGTCGAGCCCGCGGGTGTGCAGGACCGCCGCGCTGGGCTTGAGCTCGAGACGCGCCCGCGGGCTGCGCTGCGCGACCTGTGCCTGGAGGTGCCCGACGAGCGCGGCGAGCCGGGCCCGGGCAGCGGGGTCGAGCTCGGGGGCGGTGCCGCGGCTGGACTCGCCGCCGTGGCTGCCCAGCCGGGTGAGCCTGTCGTCGGACCCGGTGAGGGTCACCAGCGTCTCGAGGTCGCGCCCGGAGACGAGCGCGGCGTCCGTGCCCGGGACGGCGGCGAGGGCGCGCAGGTCCTCGAGCGTGCCCTCCTGAGCACGGGCCTGCATGGGGTCGAGGACGAGCGGGGCGAGCACCCCGTCGAAGTCGGAGGCGACGAGCAGCCGCTCGACCCCGGCGACCCGCTGCAGCGCCGCGACGAGGTCGTCGGGCAGGGCTGCGGTCACGACGCGTCCCGTCGGCGCTCGGGGCGCTCGGGCGCGGCCTCGAGGTTGGCGAGGAAGCGGTCGGCCCACACCCGCACGTCGTGGTCGGCGACCCGCCGACGCAGCGCGCGCATGAGCCGCTCCTTGTCCTTGGTCTCGGTGCCGATGGCGCGCAGGATCGTCTGCTTGAGCCCCTCGATGTCGTGGGGGTTGCACACGAAGGCCTGGTGCAGCTCGTGCCAGGCGCCGGTGAACTCGCTGAGCACGAGCGCCCCGCCGTTGTCGTGGCGGCAGGTGACGTACTCCTTGGCCACGAGATTCATCCCGTCGCGAAGGGGGGTGACGAGCATGACGTCGGCGGCGAGGAAGAGGGCGGCCATCTCCTCGCGCGGATAGCTCTGGTGCAGGTAGTGCACGGCCGGCGACCCGATCGCGCCGTGGTTGCCGTTGATCCGACCCACGGTCGTCTCGACCTCGGTGCGCAGCTGCTTGTACGCCTCGACGCGCTCGCGGCTCGGCGTGGCGACCTGGACGAAGGTGACGTCGGGCGTGCTCAGCCGGCCGTCGGCGAGGAGCTCCTCGTAGGCCTTGAGCCGGTGCCGGATGCCCTTGGTGTAGTCGAGCCGGTCGACGCCGAGGAGGAGGGTCTTCGGGCTGCCGAGCGACGAGCGGATCTCCGCGGCCCGCTCCTGGACCTCCGGGGTTCGGGCGAGGGCGTCGAGGCCCTCGAAGTCGACGCTGATCGGCACGGCGCTCGCCCGGACGGTGCGCTGGGGGCGCCCCTCGTCGGAGGGGAGGGTGACGGTCTCCCCCTTCGTGCTCGCGCCGAGGTGCTGGCGGCACGCCCGCACGAAGTTCTGCGCGTCGGCCTGGCGCTGGAAGCCGAGGTAGTCGGCCCCGAGGAGGCCGGTGAGGAGCTGCTGGCGCCACGGGAGCTGGGCGAAGAGCTCGACCGGCGGGAAGGGGATGTGGTCGAACCACCCGATCCGCACGTCGGGGCGCAGCTCGCGCACCATCGCCGGGACGAGCTGGAGCTGGTAGTCGTGGACCCACACGACGGCGCCCTTCGCGGCGACCTCGGCGATGGCCTCGGCGAAGCGGCGGTTGACCCGCTCGTAGGCCTGCCACCACACCCGGCGGAAGCGCGCGGGGACGATGACGTCGTGGTAGATCGGCCACAGGGTGTCGTTGCTGAAGCCCTCGTAGTACTGCTCGACCTCCTCGGCCGAGACCGGCACCGGGTGGAGCCACATGCCCGCCTCGTCGAAGGGCTCGGGCGCGTCACCGGTGTCGCCGGCCCAGCCCACCCAGGCGCCGTCGCGGCCGCGCATCACCGAGTCCATCGCCGTGACGAGACCCCCGGGGGAGCGGTGCCACTCGACCTCGCCGTCCGGTCCGACGACCCGGTCCACGGGCAGCCGGTTGGCTGCGATGACGAAGTCGAAGGTCGTGCGGCGTGCCATGGTCTCCCTCACTGCGGCGGCCCCTGCCCCGCCACCATATGACCCCTTCACGTGGAGAGGGCTGGGGACTACCGTCTGATCATGAAGATCTCGGACGTGCTGCGGGACAAGGGCCAAGACGTCGTGACCATCGGTCCCGACGCCACCGTCGGCGAGCTCCTCGCCCTCCTCGCCGAGCACCGCATCGGTGCCGTCGTCGTCTCCACGGACGGGGCGAGCGTCGACGGGATCGTCAGCGAGCGCGACGTCGTGCGCCACCTGCACTCCGAGGGTGTGGCGATCGTCGACGGGCCGGTGCGCTCGATCATGACTGCCGAGGTGCACACGTGCAGCGCCGGCGACCAGCTCGTCGACCTCGAGAGCGCGATGACCCAGCGGCGGATCCGCCACGTGCCCGTCGTCGAGGACGGCCGGCTCGTCGCCATCGTCTCGATCGGCGACGTCGTCAAGCACCGCATCCGCGACCTCGCCGCCGAGCGCGACCAGCTCGAGGCCTACATCCGCCAGTAGGACGCGGCGCGGCCCGACACGCTCAGCCGGCGCACAGCCGGTGCTGCGAGAGCGCCCAGCGCGGTGCCCCTACCCTGGACGGCATGACGACCGAGCTCATCCCGGGAGATCCCGCGCCCGAGGAGCCGGACGGCCAGGACAGCACCTCCGAGGACCTCGTCGTCGACGACTTCGCGCGGATCGGCCCCTACCGGGTGGTCCAGCAGCTCGGCGAAGGGGGGATGGGCGTCGTCCACCTCGCCCTCGACCAGCGCGGTCGCGCCGTCGCGGTGAAGGTGCTGCGTCCCCACGTCGCCCACGACGAGGACGCCCGGGCCCGGCTCGCCCGCGAGGTCGCGACCCTCGCGCGGGTGCGCTCGCCCCGGGTGGCCCCGGTCTTCGACGCCGACCTCGACGGCGACCAGCCCTACATCGTCACCCGCTACGTCCCCGGGCCCTCGCTCGACGCCCACGTCAAGGAGCACGGCACCCTCTCGGCCGAGGAGCTGCTGCGCCTCGGGCGGGGTCTGGCCGAGGCGCTGCGATCGCTGCACGAGATCGGCGTCGTCCACCGCGACCTCAAGCCGGGCAACGTCCTGCTCGTCGACGGCGACCCCGTGCTCATCGACTTCGGCATCGCCCACGACGCCGACGCGTCGCGGATGACGATGACCGGTCTCGTCATGGGCACCCCCGGGTACCTCTCGCCCGAGATCATCGAGGGCGCCGAGGTCGACGCCGCCACCGACTGGTGGGGCTGGGCGGCCACCCTCGTCTTCGCGGCGAGCGGGCATCCCCCCTTCGGCCGGGGCGGCATGGAGGCCGTCCTGTCGCGCGTCACCCGGGGCGACGTCGACCTCACCGGGGTCGACCCCCGCCTCGCGCCGCTCCTCTACGCCGCGCTCACCCCCGACACCGCCCGGCGGCCGCACGCCGACGAGGTGCTCGAGGCCCTCGAGACGTACGCGAAGGGGCACCCCGTCACCGAGGCGCTCCCGCAGCGCGCGCGGGCGATGCCCGGCAGCGAGCCGACGAGCGTCGTGCCGGCCGCGCCGCAGACCTCCGTGCTGCCCGCGGTCGCCCCCGCCCCGGCACCCCGGCCCGAGCCCGCGCCCTCCGTCGCCCCGCGGCCGACGCCCCAGCCGCCCGCGCACCAGCCGTACTCGCCGCAGGCCTACGCCTCGCAGCAGCTCGCCCCCCAGCCCGCGCCGCATCAGCTCGACCCCTCGCCCCAGGCCTGGCCGGGCACGACGCCGTCCTCGCGCGAGGGCGACCCCCGGATCGGGCTGCCTCGGCGCACCGGCGTGCTCCTCGGTCTGCTCGCGGCCGTCGTCGGGGGAGCGGCGGTCGCGCCGCTGCTCACCGCGGTCGTCGTCTTCGTCGGCTCGGCTCTCGCCCGTCTCGTCGACCGCTCGATGACCTCGACGGTCATGCGCCGCTACCAGCACGGCCGGCGCCGCAGCGACGGCGCGGTCGCCGCCGCGAAGTCCCCGCTCCACCTCGTCGTCGCCGTCGTCGGCGCGCTCGCGGCGATGCTCCTGCCCCTCGCGGTCGGTGCGAGCACGCTGCTGCTCGTCTCCGTCGCCTTCTCGCTGCTCGCCGTCGACGTCGGCCCCGATCACCCGGCCGGGCTCGCGCTCGCCGGGCTGATGACGGCGCTCGTCGTGTGGTGGGGCCCGGGCAGCGCCTCGTTGCGGCGCGGCACCCGGAGCATCGCCCGGTCGCTGACGGGCAGCCCCGCGGCACGCACGGGCATCACCCTCGCGCTGTGGGCGCTCGGCGTCGTCCTGCTCGGTCTTGCGCTGAGCGCGGGCTTCCCCTCGACGTGGTGGCCGCTCGTCGAGTCGCCCCTGCCCGACACGACCTGGCTCCCGGCGCGGTGAGCGAGCAGCAGTGAGCGATCGACCCAGAGGCGCACGGACCGGTCGGCAGGCCTGGCTGCCCGGGCAGTACCGCCAGCCGCGCCAGACCCAGCCGATCCCGACCCAGCCCGGTCTGCCGAGCCAGCCGATCCCCGTCAAGCCGGCGACCGCACCGACCAAGCCGCCGCAGGGCACCAAGCCGGCCCAGCCGAGGCCGCGGCGCCGCCCGACCGTGCGCGGCGAGGCCCCGACGGAGACCCTGCCGATGCTCGGGTCGCTGCGAGGGACGCCCTACCGCGACCCCCGTGTCACCCGTGCCGTCGCCGAGGAGCACGCGGTCGCCGAGGTCATCGACGTCTGCCTGCGCGTCGGCGAGCTCATGCTGCGCAGCGGCGCCGGTGCGCCGTCCGTCGAGGCCGCCGTCATCGGGGTCGCCGTCGCGGCCGGTGTCGACGAGATGGACATCGACCTGACGATGCAGTCCCTGCACATCCAGGCGCGCACGCCGTCGGGGTCGAGCATCTCGCGGCTGCGGGTCGTGCGCGCGCCCCAGATGGACTTCGGACGGCTGGCGTCCGTGCACTCTCTCGTCGACGACGTCATCTCCGGCGAGACGAGCATCGACCAGGCGCGGGTGCGCCTGCAGGAGATCCGTCGGGCGCCGCGCACGTGGGCCCGGTGGATCGTCACGACGAGCCAGGGCGCGGTCGCCGCGGGCGTCGCGATGGCGCTCGGCGCCGGGTGGGTCGGCGTGCTCGTCGCGCTGCTCACCGCGATCGTCGTCGACCGCGTGCTGCGGGCCCTGTCGGCGGTGCACCTGCCCGACTTCTACACGGGCGCGATCGGGGGCGCCGTCGCGACCGTCGTCGCCTTCGTCGCATACGCCCTGGGGTCTATCGAGTGGTTCCCGATGACGCCCTCGGACTTCGCCTACGTCGTCGCCGGCGGCATCGTCATGCTCCTGCCCGCGCGCACCATCACCTCGGCGATGGAGGACATCATCGGGGGCTACCCGGTGACCGGCACCGCCCGGCTCTTCGCGGTGCTCCTGCACTCCTTCGGCCTCATCGTCGGCGTCGCCGCAGGTCTGACCGCCTCGCTGGCCGTCGTCGAGATGCTCGGCGTCGTGCTCAGCCCGCCGGACGTCGGCCGGCTGGCCTGGGCATCGGCGAGCCCTCAGACGGTGCTCATCGGCTCGGCGATCGTCGGCGCGGCCGGGGCGATCACCGTGCAGGCGCGACGCCGCATGCTCGTGCCCGCGGCCCTGCTCGGCGTCGTCGCCGTCGGCCTCGCGAGCTATCTCACCCAGAGCGGTCTGGGCCGGGTGACGGCGACCGGCGTCGCGGCGGTGACGCTCGGCTTCGCCGCCCGTCTCGTCGCGCTGCGGATGGACTCGCCGCCGATCACGCTGGGCATCCCCGCGAGCTTCGGTCTCATGCCCGGTCTGTCGATCTTCATCGGGCTCTACCACCTCACGGTGCCAGGGTCGGACGCCGGCGCGCAGGGGTGGACCAGCGTGCTCACCGCGCTGGGCATCATCTTGGCCATCGCCACCGGCGTCACCCTCGGCGAGGTGCTCGCCGCCCCGCTGGACTCGCCGGTCAACCAGAGACGACGTCTCGCGGGCGTGCGGGACACGCGAGACGACCCCTCGGGGGCGAGCCACCCGGGGACGTGAGCGGGTCCCCCTTCGTCGAGGGGCGGTTGACCCGAAAGGTCACGAGAAGGTAACGTCCGTGCGCGTCGCGCGTCTGACCCCTGGACGGCGCGCACGTGCGTTGATCCCCCTGAGAGGACCCTCCCCTGATGTTCTACGCGCCCAAGCACGCCCTGCCCACCCACCGCTCGACCGCCCGCCGGCGCGTCACCGGTGTCGCCGTCGCCGGTGCGACCGCCGCCGTCGGCACCGTCGCGACCGCGGGCTCCGCCTCCGCCGGCACCGTCTGGGACCGCGTCGCCGCGTGCGAGTCCGGCGGCAACTGGTCGATCAACACGGGCAACGGCTTCTACGGGGGCCTGCAGTTCCACCCGCGCACGTGGACCGGCTTCGGCGGCGGCCGGTACGCCGCGTACGCCCACCAGGCGAGCAAGTCGCAGCAGATCGAGATCGCCAAGAAGGTCCTCAAGGCCCAGGGCCCCGGCGCCTGGCCCGTGTGCTCGCGCCGTGCCGGCCTGACGACCGCAAACGGCCTGGCCGTCGGCACCGAGCCGCAGCGCGCCGCCCGCTCGCAGGTGCGCGTCTCCGAGAACGGCTACGTCGCCGTCGACGGCATCCGCGGCCGTCAGACCAACCGCGCCATCGAGAGCTGGATCGGCTCGCGCCAGGCGCGCAACGGCGTCCTCTCCGCGAAGTGGGAGGTGCACCGCCTCCAGCGCAAGGTCGGCGTGCCCGCCGCGCAGCGCAACGGCAACATCAACGACGCGACCTTCGTCTCCGCGCTCCAGCGCACGCTCGGCGTGAGCCGGACGGGCTCGTGGGACGTCAGGACGGTCAAGGCGCTGCAGAACCACCTCAACACGGTCGGCTGACCCGACCCGCGTCCAGCGAAGGGGGCCCGCTCACCACGGTGAGCAGGCCCCCTTCGTCACGCCACCCGAGCTGCCCCCAGCCTGTGGACCCCCGCCCCGCTGCGTCGCGAGCTATCGGCCCCGCTCCGTCGCGAGCTATCGGCCCCGCTCCGTCGCGAGCTACCACGCCGTACTGGTCGTGATCACCACCAGTACGGCGTGGTAGCCGGGGTCTGGACAGGCCGGGGTGGGGCGGATGGGGCCAGAGTTACAGGTCTGTATTTACGCGCCAGGTGTTGTTGGTGTGACTGGAGTGCACATAGCGTCGCGGACGGCTCCCGCGAGGACCCCCTGACCTCGCGCCAACCGAAAGGCCCGCCACATGCTCGCCACCACCGACTTCCCCGAACGCTCCTCCCTTCGCCGCCGCATGCGCCTGCGCGCCGGTGTCGCCGTCCTCGGCGCGACGGGTGCCGTCGTCGGCGGGATCGGCCTGGCGAGCAGCGCCGGCGCCGTCGGCACGGTCTGGGACCGCGTCGCCGCGTGCGAGTCCGGCCAGAACTGGTCGATCAACACCGGCAACGGCTACTACGGCGGGCTGCAGTTCTCCGCGCAGACGTGGAGCGGCTTCGGCGGCGGGCGCTACGCCGCCTACGCCCACCAGGCCACGCGCTCGCAGCAGATCGAGATCGCCCAGAAGGTGCTCCGGGTCCAGGGCCCCGGCGCCTGGCCGGTGTGCTCGCGTCGCGCGGGCCTGACCCGCACCAACGGCCTGGCCGTCAACCCCTACACCGGCGGCGACCGTCCCTCGCGCGACGACGCCCGCCCCCCGGTCACCTCGACCGGTGGCAAGCTCGCCGTCGACGGCGTCATGGGCCCGCGCACGAACGCCGGCATCGAGACCTGGGTCGGCGGCTCCGTCAACGGCTGGCTCGACACGAGCGACAAGATGAAGATGCAGGGCAAGCTCGGCGTCGCCCGCGACGGCGCCATCGGCCCGCTGACGACCAAGGCCCTCCAGCGTCGCGTCGGCGCCACCCCCGACGGCGCCTGGGGCCCGCAGACCACCTCGCGCCTGCAGAGCTACCTCAACGGCAACGTCCTGCGCTGACCCGCTCGCCCACCCGGGCGCACCGATGGCCGCGACCTGACAGGTCGCGGCCATCGGCATGCTGCGGCGACGGGGAGAGCTGGCGGGGGGACTCGAACCCCCAACCACCTGTTTACAAGACAGGTGCGCTGCCAGTTGCGCCACGCCAGCGGCGGCGGCCGGGGCCGCCCTGCGCCCCGCGCGGGACGCGGCCACGATGCTACGGCAGGGGAGGGGTCACCCCTTCGCCCGTCCTCGACGGTCGAGCTCCTCGGGGATCTCGCGGACGGGCACGACGACGACGTCGTCGACCTTCCAGTCCAGCCCCCGGGCGACCTGCGCGGCGTGCTCGAGGTCGCCGAGGTCGGGGGTGTGGCCGGCGTGCGGTACGACGAAGCTCTCGACGTGGAAGACGTGGCCCATGTCGCGCACGCGGCTGCCGCTGCGACGCACCCAGGCGATCTCCTCGAGCGCCTCGTCGACCTGGCGGGTCAGCGGGTGCGGCTGCGAGCCCTCGACCGTGCGGGCCTGCGAGTCGACGAGCGCCCCGGACGCGTGCCGGACGTTGGTCCAGCCGTCGTGGATGATCGAGAAGGAGATGGCGATGGCGACGACCGCGTCGGCCCACCACAGCCCGAGACCGATGCCGAGCACGCCTACGACCGTCCCGGCGGCGGTGCGCCAGTCGGCCTTCTGCATGTCGGCGTCGGCGTAGAGGACCCGGTCGTGCAGCGCGTCGGCGAGCGGCATCTTCATCCGTCCGAGGATCACCGGGCCGACACCCGTGTAGACCATGGCGGCGATCATCACCCAGCCCGCCCACACCGCGTGACCGAAGAGCTCGACGGTGGCGACCGGGGGGTGCTCGGCCTTGATCAGCCCCATCGCGGAGTCGACGGCGAGGTAGGTGCCCGTGCCGAGCAGGGCGACGGCTGCGGCGAGATGACCGGCGCCGACGGCGCGGTGGTAGCCGTACGGGTGGTCGGGGTCGACCGGGCGGCGGGCCCGGCGCTGGGCAAGGAGGAAGGCGATCGGCGGGGTGAAGGCGAGGAGGTCCTCGACCCACGCCGTCTTCATCGCCTGCGAGCTGCCCATCGCGAGGTAGACGACGGCGACGGCGGTCGTCATGAAGGCGATGGTCACCCACTCGAGGTGGATCGCGCGCGTCAGGGCCCGGCGCTGCTCGTCGGGCAGCTGGGTGCGGCCGAAGGACAGAGCCCCCTCGGTGCTCATGGCGCCCTCCCGTGGTCGTCGAGCCAGCGCTCGAGCGAGGACTGCAGGGCGTTCTCACCGGCCGGCACGGCCATGACGTGCGCGTGCCTGCCGTCCGGCCCGGAGATCTCGACGTAGGGACGGGTCATCCCGACCTTCGAGCTCCAGGCGCTCTTGTCGGTGAGCCCGCCGACGACGACGTCGACGTCGCCGCGCTCGAGGGCGGCGACGAGCGCCTCCTCGCCGTCGACCCGCCAGGTGGGGCGGGCGCCGAGCGACTCGGCCCACGCGGTGACGAGCTCTACCTCGGAGCCCGTCGGTGGGTCGGTCGTGACGTCGGTCCACGGCGGGTGGTGCGAGACCCCGACCCTCAGCTCGCCGGTGGAGCGGATCTGCTCCAGGGTGCCGTCGGGGTCGCGAGGGATGCTCGCGCAGCCGGTGAGCAGCGCGAGGACGAGCAGCAGAGCCGCCGCACGCATCGCTCAGCCAGACGTCTGGCCGTCGTCGACGACGAAGGAGGTGCGGGCGCCGTCGCCGTCACGGGCGATGAGACGCAGCTGGTTGCGGTGGAAGCCGTGGTCGATGCCCCACAGCACGGCCTGGCTGCGCGAGGAGACGCCCATCGTCCGGTAGGCGGCGCGGATGTACGACTTCACCGAGTTGATGCTCAGGTAGCACTGCTTGGCGATCTCCTGGTTGCTCAGCCCCTCGGTGACGAGCGCGATGACCTCGGACTGGCGCGGGGTCAGGCCCTGCTCCTGCCCGGGCCAGCCGGCCGCGCGGGGCTCGACGTCCGTCGCGGCCTGCGGGGTGAGCAGGGTCTCGCCGGCGCAGATCCGGCGCAGCGCGGAGACGAGCTCTTGGGCGCTCATCGACTTCGAGAGCACGCCGGACAGGCCGCGGTCGCGCGCCGCGGCGATGACCTCGGGCCCGGCGGCCCAGGTGTAGAGCACGGTGTGCCCGACCTTGTCGTCGGAGACGATCGTGTCGAGCTTGCGGGGGGCGTTCGACGGCGCGGCGAAGGCGTCGTACAGCGCGATGTCGACGGGCTGCGACAGCGGCATGTCGCAGTCCAGCTCGACGACGCGGATCTCGTCGGCGAAGGGGGCGAGCATGGCCGCGACGCCGTGGACGACGACCTCGTAGTCGTTGAGGACAGACAGGCGGATGGGCCCGCTGGGACCGGCTTCGTGCATGGGCCCAAAATAGCCCGTCCGATGCTCACTGCCGAGTCCGCGCATACACCCCAAGGGGGGTGTCTGCTCCCGCGTCCCGCGGGAGGCCTGCGTGCTTGTGTCGAGGGACGGCGCGAGACCTCGCGCCGACCCGACCGGGAAGCAGCCATGGCAGCCAAGAACACCTCCGAGGACGTCCGCGGGGCCGGCGACGAGCTCCACCAGCGCAGCGGCGGCGACAGCCCCCCGCTGACGACCGCGCACGGCGTGCCCGTCGAGGACGACCAGAACTCCCTTCGCGCCGGTGACCGGGGCCCGACCCTGCTCGAGGACGCGCACTTCCGCGAGAAGATCTTCCACTTCGACCACGAGCGCATCCCCGAGCGCGTGGTCCACGCCCGCGGCTACGGCGCGCACGGCGTCTTCGAGGCCTACGAGTCGCTCGCCGACATCACCCGGGCGAGCGTCTTCGCGCAGGCCGGCAAGAAGACCGAGGTCTTCGTGCGCTTCTCGACGGTCGCGGGCAACCTCGGCTCCTTCGACCTCGCGCGCGACGTCCGCGGCTTCGCGACGAAGTTCTACACCGACGAGGGCAACTGGGACCTCGTCGGCAACAACATCCCCGTCTTCTTCATCCAGGACGCGCTGAAGTTCCCCGACCTCGTCCACTCCGTCAAGGAGGAGCCGGACCGCGGCTTCCCGCAGGCGCAGTCGGCGCACGACACCTTCTGGGACTTCGCCTCGCTCATGCCCGAGTCGACCCACATGACCCTGTGGCAGATGTCGGACCGCGCGATCCCGCGCTCCTTCCGCACCATGCAGGGCTTCGGCGTGCACACCTTCCGCTTCGTCACCGCCGAGGGCAAGAGCTCCTTCGTGAAGTTCCACTGGACCCCGCTGCAGGGCATGCAGTCGGTCGTGTGGGACGAGGCGGTGAAGATCAACGGCGCCGACCCCGACTTCCACCGGCGCGACCTCTACGACGCCATCGAGTCCGGTGACTTCCCGCAGTGGGAGCTCGGCGTGCAGGTCTTCGACGACGACTTCGCCGACTCCTTCGACTTCGACGTCCTCGACGCGACGAAGATCATCCCCGAGGAGGTCCTGCCGGTCCGCCCCATCGGCCGGATGACCCTCGACCGCACGGTGACCAACGTCTTCGCGGAGACCGAGCAGGTCGCCTTCATGACGCAGAACGTGCCGCCGGGCATCGACTTCAGCGACGACCCGCTGCTCCAGGGGCGCAACTTCTCCTACCTCGACACCCAGCTCAAGCGGCTCGGCAGCACGAACTTCAGCCAGCTGCCGGTCAACGCGCCGCGCTGCCCCGTCGCGCACTTCCAGCGCGACGGCCACATGCAGACCTCGCTGCAGCCGGGGCGCGCGACCTACGAGCCGAACTCCTTCAGCGGCGCCGAGCGCGGTCCCCGCGAGGCCGGCGCCGAGGGCCACGTGCCCGTGCCGGAGCGCGTCGAGGGCACGACCCGGCGCATCCGCAGCGAGTCCTTCGCCGACCACTACAGCCAGGCGCGGCAGTTCTGGGTCAGCCAGACCCCGGTCGAGCAGGACCACATCGTCTCGGCCTACGTCTTCGAGCTCGGCAAGTGCGAGGTCGAGGCCATCCGCTCACGGATGGTCGCCAACCTGCGCAACGTCGACGAGGAGCTCGCCGGCCGGGTCGCGAAGGGCCTGGCCCTCGACCTGCCGGAGGCCAGCCCCGCCGCGGTCGAGACCCGCACCGACCTCGACCCCTCGCCGGCGCTGAGCATCCTGGCCAACGCCCCGGAGACCTTCGCCGGGCGCAAGCTGGGGCTGCTCCTCGGCGAGGGCGCGGACGCCGGCACCGTGGCCGCCGTCGAGAAGTCGGTCACCGACGCGGGCGGCATGGTCGAGGTCATCGCGATCGCCGTGGGGGGCACGACCCTCTCCGACGGTCGCCGCATCCCCGCGGACCAGGCGATCGCCGGGGCCCCCTCGGTGCTCTACGACGCCGTCGCGATCATCGCCGGCGATGCCGGCGGCGCGGCGCTCGCCGACGAGCCGGCCGCCCGTGACTTCGTCACCGACGCCTTCACCCACTTCAAGGTCATCGGGCTCGGGGGAGCGACGAGCACGCTCGTCGCCGCCGCCGGTCTCGACGGCAAGGTCGACGCCGACGACGCCGTCCTCACGGTGTCCGGCGCGGACGACGCGCAGACCTTCATCACCCGGTGCGCGGGACCCCGCCACTGGGACCGGGCCATCACGGCCTGACGAGAGGAGCAGCATGAGAGCACTCACCTGGCAGGGCACCCGCGACGTGCAGGTCGTCGACGTGCCGGACCCCCGCATCCAGGAGCCCACCGACGCCGTCATCAAGGTGACGTCGACGGCGATCTGCGGGTCCGACCTCCACCTCTACGAGCCCCTCGGGCCCTTCCTCGCCCAGGGCGACGTCCTCGGCCACGAGACGATGGGCGTCGTCGAGGAGGTCGGCGCCGAGGTCACCCACATCAAGCCCGGCGACCGCGTCGTCATCCCCTTCAACATCTCCTGCGGGCACTGCTGGATGTGCCGGCGCGGCTACACCGCCCAGTGCGAGACGACCCAGGTCACCTCGCAGGACAAGGGGGCGGCCCTCTTCGGCTACACCGAGCTCTACGGCTCGGTGCCCGGCGGCCAGGCGGAGTACCTGCGCGTCCCGCAGGCGCACTTCGGGCCGATCAAGGTGCCGGACGGGGTGCCCGACGAGCGCTTCCTCTACCTCTCCGACATCCTGCCCACCGCCTGGCAGGGCGTGGAGTGGGCCGAGGTGAGCGAGGGCGACACGCTGGCGGTCTTCGGGCTCGGCCCGGTCGGTCTGCTCGCCACGCGCATCGCCCGTCACCGCGGCATCCGTGTCATCGGTGTCGACAACGTGCCCGAACGGCTCTCCGCCGCCCAGGCGTACGGGGTCGAGGTGCTGAGCACCGACGAGGTCGACGACATCCCCTCGGCGATCAAGGAGATGACCGACGGCCGCGGCGCCGACGGCACCCTCGACGCGGTGGGCATGGAGGCGCACGGCACGCCGGTCCTCGGCGCGGCCGTAAAGGGCGCGGGACTGCTGCCCGACGCGATCGCCAAGCCGCTCATCAAGAAGGCCGGGGTCGACCGTCTCGCCGCGCTCTACGACTCCATCAAGTCCGTCCGTCGCGGCGGCACGGTCTCGGTGAGCGGGGTCTACGGGGGTCAGTCCGACCCGATGCCGATGATGGAGATGTTCGACCGCGGCATCGCGCTGCGGATGGGCCAGTGCCACGTGCGGCGCTGGGTCGACGACATCATCCCGGTCCTCACCGACGACGCCGACGTCTTCGGGGTCGAGACCCTCGCGACGCACCGGCTGCCGCTCGAGGACGCGCCGCACGGCTACGACATCTTCCAGAAGAAGGAAGACGGCTGCATCAAGGTCGTCCTCAAACCGTGAGCACCGACGCGTCCCACGCCGTCCCCGCGTCCGGGGGCGTCGCCCTCGTCGCGGGGGCGTCGCGCGGGCTCGGCTTGCTCGTGAGCATCGAGCTCGCCCGCCGCGGCTACCGGGTGCACGGCTGCGGCCGTGACGCAGGGACCCTCGACCGGGCCGCGACCATCGTCGCGGCCCGGTCCGGGCGTGGCGAAGGGGGAGCCGGCTCCCCCTTCGTCCCCGCGGTGTGCGACGTCCGCGACGCGGACGCCGTCGAGAGCTGGGTGCGCTCCGTCGTCGACCTCGAGGGCGGGGTCGACGTCGCGATCCACGTCGCCGGGATCATCCAGGTCGGGCCGGTGTCCTCGACGACGCTCGGGCACTTCCGTGACGCCGTCGACACGATGCTCATGGGCCCGGTCCACGTCGCGCTCGCCGTGCTGCCCTCGATGCGCGCCGCCGGCAGCGGGCGGATCGGTGTCGTCAGCTCCGTCGGCGGGGTCGTCAGCGTGCCGCACCTCCTGCCCTACTCCGTCGCGAAGTTCGGTGCCGTCGGGCTCACCGAGGGCCTGCGGGCCGAGCTCGCCGGGACCGGCGTCACCGCGACGACCGTCGTGCCCGGCCTCATGCGCACCGGCGGCCACGTCGCCGCCCAGCTCGTCGGGGACGCCGAGCGCGACTACGCGTGGTTCGCCCCCGGCGCCTCGCTGCCGGTGCTGTCGATCGGGGCCGAGCGCGCGGCCCGGCGCATCGTCGACGGCGTGCTCGCCGGCCGCTCGCAGGTCGAGCTCACCCCCCTGACGATGATCGGGCGACGCGTCCACGGCATCGCCCCCGCCCTCACCGTCGGCGTCATGGGGCTCGCCGCCCGGCTGCTGCCCGACGGGCCCGACCGCGGCCCGTCGATGTCCGCCGAGCGTCCCCGGGTCACCGGGGCCACGGCTCGAGAGCGCCTCGGCTCCCGCGTCGTCGACGCCCTGAGCGTCCTCGGCGACCGCGCCGCCCGCCGCACCAACGAGCGCGTGGACGGCGGCGCATGAGCCTGCGACCCGACCCCGGCCTCGTCGACCGCGCGCGCACCCTCGGGGCGGCCGTCGCCGACGGCGGGGACCTCGACGAGGTGCTCGCCCTCGCCCGCGAGCTGAGCCCGACGGCCCAGCGCCTCGGGTCGGACAGCGCGCCCTACCTCACCGCGCTGCTCTCGGTCGGCGCGGGCGACCTCACGGTCGCCCGGGTCGTCGAGCCGCACCTCGACGCCGTCGCGATCCTCGCCCAGAGCGCCGTCGCGCACGAGACGAGCGACGTGACGAGCGACGGCGTGTGGGGCGTGTACGCCGCCGAGGGCCCCGGTCACCACCTGGCCGGCACGCCGGACGAGCACGGCGCCTGGACGCTCACCGGTCGCAAGCCCTGGTGCTCGCTGGCCTCCGAGGTGAGCCATGCCGTCATCACCGCCCACACCGGTCCGGGCATGCGACGCGCCTTCGCCGTCGACCTCGGGCACCCGGGCGTCTCGCACCCCGAGCAGCGGTGGGTCTCGCGCGGGCTGACCCGGGTGCGCTCGACGAGCCTCGAGCTCGACGGCGTGCCCGCCCTCCCTCTCGGCGAGGACGGCTGGTACCTGCGACGCCCGGGCTTCGCCTGGGGCGGGATCGGCGTCGCTGCCGTGTGGCTCGGTGCGGCGACGGCGCTGCGCGACGCGCTCTGCGCCGCGAGCGCCCGACGAGAGCCCGACCAGGTGGCCCTCGTGCACCTCGGCCGAGCCGACACCCTGCTCCATGCCGCGACCAGCGTGCTCGGCGACGCGGCCCGGGCGATCGACGCCGGGCAGGCCACCGGGGGCGCGGGCGAGCTGCTCGCGGCGCGGGTCCGGGCGACGTGCGCCGAGGCCGCCGAGGAGCTCGTGCGCATCACCGGCCACGCCCTCGGGCCGGGCCCGCTCACCGGCGACGAGGAGCACGCCCGACGGGTCGCCGACCTCACCGTCTACGTCCGCCAGCACCACGCCGAGCGCGACCTCGCCCGGCTCGGCTCCCTCGTGCTCGGGGGCGGGCGATGAGCGGGCCCCGCCCCTTCGACGCCGCCGACCCCGGCACGGACGAGGCGACCTGGCTGCTCGACCCGCGGTGGGACACGGTGCCCTCGACGTCGGCAGCGGACCTCGTCGCCCCCTTCGAGCAGGTCGTCGTCCTCGCCCCCCACCCCGACGACGAGAGCCTCGGCCCGGGCGGGGTCCTCGCGGCCGCCGCGGCCGCCGGGATCCCCACCCACGTCGTCCTCGCCTCCGACGGCGAGCGCTCGCACCCGCAGGGATCGACCGACCCCGCCGCGCTCGCCGCGGTGCGGCGCGAGGAGGTCGCCGCCGCGGTGGCGCACCTCGGCGCCTCGGTCGAGCTGCACCGCCTCGCCCTCCCGGACGGCGGGCTCGCCGACCACGTCGAGACGATGGCCGCGGCGGTCGTCGACCTCGTCGGCGACCGGCTCGCCCTCGTCCTCGCCCCGTGGCGCGAGGACGGGCATCCCGACCACCACGCGGCCGCCGACGCGGCCTGCCTCGTCGAGCGCACGACGCAGGCCCAGGTGGCCCTCGTGCCCGTGTGGCTGTGGCACTGGGCCACCCCCGACGAGCTGCCGTGGGACCAGCTCGAGCTCGTCGACCTCGGGCCGGCCGAGCTCCGCGCGAAGGCTGCCGCCGTGGCGAGCCACCGCAGCCAGGTCGAGCCGCTCGGCCCGGGGCACGGCGACGGCGTGCTGCTGGGGCAGCACGTGCGCGTGCGCTTCGAGCGGGTCGTCGAGACGATCATCCGCACGACGCCGCTGCCCCGCGTCCCCCGCGAGGACGGGTCCTGGGAGCGCGGCGCGGCCTTCGACGCGATGTACGCCGCCGACGACGACCCGTGGGACTTCGGGTCCTGGTACGAGCGGCGCAAGCGGGCGCTGACGCTCGCCGTGCTCGCGAAGGAGCGCTACGGCCGGGTGCTCGACCTCGGCTGCGCGACCGGTGAGCTCACCCACGGGCTCGCCGGGCGGGCCGACGCGATCACCGCGGTCGACCTCAGCGAGAGCGCGCTCGAGATGGCCCGTGCCCGTCCGCCGGCGCGCTCGGCGCCGCAGGTCCGGTGGGTGCAGGGCGAGTGCCCCGACGTCCTGCGCGAGCTGCTCGAGACCGGCGAGGACTACGACCTCGTCGTGCTCTCCGAGATCGGCTACTTCCTCACCGGCTCCGAGCTGCTCTCGACGCTGCGGTCGGTCCGTCGGCTGCTCGCGGACGGCGGCGAGCTCGTGCTCGTCCACTGGAGCCACCCGACGGCCGACATCCCGCTCGACGGCGTCGCCGTGCACGCCCAGGTGCGCTCCGTGCTCGGCGAGCCACGGGTCGCCTACCGCGACGCCGACGTGCTCCTCGACGTCTACGGCGGGCAGGTCCGGTGAGCGACCGGGTCGCGCGGGTCGCCGTCGTCGTGCCCGCCCGCGACGAGCAGCTGCTCGTCGGCTCGTGCCTGGCGGCCCTGCTCACGAGCCGCGACCACCTCCGGCGCTCACGCCCCGACGTCGTCGTCGACCTGCTCGTCGTCCTCGACCGCTGCACCGACGCCACGGCACCGGTCGTCGCGGCCGCCGGTGTCTCCGCGGTCGTCAGCGACCACGGCCAGGTGGGCGCGGCCCGCGCGGCCGGCGCCCGGGGCGTGCTCGCCCGGTCCCGTGCCGCCGGGGTGCCCGACGACGCGCTGTGGCTCGCCTCGACCGACGCCGACACCGTCGTGCCGGTCGACTGGCTGGCCGTCCAGGTCGAGCTCGCCGAGGGCGGCCTCGACGCCGTCGTCGGCACCGTCGAGCCCGGTGACGTGGAGGACCCGCGGGCCCTCCTCGCCTGGCACTGCCGCCACGAGCTCGGCGAGGGCCACCCCTACGTGCACGGCGCCAACCTCGGCGTGCGCGCCAGCACCTACCTCGCCGTCGGCGGGTACCCGCCCCTCCCGCTCCACGAGGACGCCGTCCTCGTCGACGCAGTCCGCGCGACCACCGACCGCTGGGTCGCCACGGACCGCACCCGCGTCTGCAGCTCCGGCCGTCGTGCCGGCCGCTGCGACGGGGGCTTCGCCACCTACATCGACGAGATCACCAGAGAGGCGGTCTAGATGCGCATCGCGGTCCTCGCGACGTCTCGTAACCCCCTTCGCCAGCCCTGGCTCGGGGGCCAGGAGTCGCACACCGGCCTGCTCGCGCAGGCCCTGCGCGCTCGAGGGCACCACGTGACGTTGCACGCCCGGCCCGGGTCGGACCCGGCGCTGGCCGACGAGATCGTGCCCTACCCCGACCTGCCGCCGTTGTCGGTGGCGGCCGCCGCAGACCCCGACGTGCCCCCGCTCGCGATGATGCGCGACCACGCGGCCTTCACGAGCGCGATGTCGCTCCTGCTGCGCGACGGCGGGGTCGACCTCGTGCACAACCAGAGCCTGCACCACCTGCCGCTCGCGATGAGCGCGGTCCTCGACCTCCCCCTCGTCACGACCCTGCACACCCCGCCCCTGCCGATGATGGAGATGGGCGTCGCGCTCGCCGACCCGCGCAACCGCTACGTCGGCGTGAGCCAGACGACGGCCCGAGCCTGGACGACCCTGCCGCAGCCCGCGACGGTCATCCGCAACGGCGTGCCCACCGGTGGCGGCCCTCCCGGCCCGGGCGGCGACCACCTGCTGTGGGTCGGTCGGATCACCGCCGAGAAGGGCGTCGACATCGCCATCGCCGTCGCCCGGGCCATGGGGTGCCGGCTGCGCATCGCCGGGCCCGTCTACGACCCCGAGTACTTCGAGTCCGTCATCGCCCCGGTGCTCGGCCCCGACGTCGAGCTGCTCGGCCACCTCAGCTCCGAGGAGCTCGTGCACGAGCGCGACCACAGCGCCGTGAGCCTGGTGACCTCGCGCTGGGAGGAGCCCTTCGGTCTCGTCGCGGCCGAGTCGATGGTGCGCGGCACCCCGGTCGTCGCGCTCGACCGTGGGGGTCTGCGCGAGGTCGTCGGGCCGCGCGGCGGTGTGCTCGTGCCGGGCCAGGAGGACGACGGGCTCGTCTGCCGCGTCGTCGAGGGGGTACGGGCGGCCCTCCGCCTCGACCGCCAGGACGTCGCGGACTGGGCGCGCAGCACCCACGACATCGAGCTCATGGTCGACCGCTACGAGCAGCTCTTCGAGGACGTCGTGAGGTCGCGATGAAGGTCGGGATCTACGTGCACCACCACGGCGCAGGCCACCTGCGCCGGGCCCGCTCGATCGCCGAGGAGCTGCGCGCACGGGGGGCCGAGGTCACCCTGCTCGGCTCGCGCGGCGACGTCGACATCGCCCTGCCCCGCGACGACGACGGGCCGCCCGCCGACCTCGTCGGCACCACCGCCGACGGGCAGCTGCACTGGGTCCCCCTCCGCCACGAGGGACTGCGCGAGCGGATGGCGGCGGTCGCCGCCTGGGTCGCGCAGGAGGACCCCGCCGTCATGGTCGTCGACGTCTCCGTCGAGGTCACCGCCTTCGTCCGCCTGCTCGGCGTCCCCGTCGTCGTCGTCGCCCAGCCCGGGCTGCGCGACGACCCGGCCCACGAGCTCGGCTGCCGCCTCGCCGAGGCGATCATCGCGCCCTGGCCCTCGTCGGTCTGCCCGGCGCCGCACCTGCGCCGCTGGGAGGACAAGGTCGCCCACGTCGGCGGGATCAGCGCGCTGCGCCCCGGCCCGCCGGTGCCCCGCGAGCCGCTCGCCGTCCTCCTCGGCGGGGGTGACGGCTGGCCCGACCCCGCGCTGCCCGAGATGGTCACCTCGGCCGTGCCCGACCTGCGCTGGCAGGTCGTCGGCGGGTCGAGCTGGGTGAGCGACCTCGGACCGCTGCTCCAGCGGGCCTGCGTCGTCGTCAGCCACGCGGGCCAGAACGCGGTCGCGGATCTCGCCGCCCTCGAGGTGCCGGCGGTCGTGGTGCCGCAGCCGCGCCCCTTCGACGAGCAGGACTGGATGGGTCTCGCCCTCGCCCAGGGCCGCTACTGCGTCACCGTCGGCGCGGCCCTCGCCGCGCACCCCGAGGAGGTCGACTGGTCGCACGTCGTCCACGCGGCCCAGGACTTCCCCACCCGGTGGCAGGACTGGGGCACCGACGGGGCCGCCGAGCGAGCCGCCGAGGTCATCCTGAGGGTCGGCCGTGGCTGAGGGCACCGTCGTCGTCACCGTCGCGCACGGGCGCCACGACCACCTGCTGCGCCAGCGCCGCCTGCTGCGCGAGGTGGCCCCCGGCACCCCGCACGTCGTCGTCGCGATGGACGACGCACAGATCGTCGCCCTGCTGCGCGACGACCCCCACGTCGGCGTCGTCGAGGTGGCCGGCCACCCCGACGGGCTGCCGCTCGCCGCCGCCCGCAACGCGGGCGTCTCGACCGCGCTGGACTCCGGCGCCGATCTCGTCGTCCTGCTCGACGTCGACTGCCTGCCCGGACCGGGACTGCTCGAGGGCTACGAACGGGCCGCGGCCCAGGTGCCCGACGACCTGCTCTGCGGGCCGGTCACCTACCTGCCCGAAGGGGTCCTGCCCGAGCTGGCCGACGAGCTCGCCGGGCTCTCCCGGCCGCACCCCGCCCGTCCGGCACCCCCGCCGGGGGAGCTCGTGAGGGACGGCGACCACGACCTCTTCTGGTCGCTCTCCTTCGCCGTCACCCCGTCGACCTGGCGCACGCTCGGCGGCTTCTGCGAGGAGTACGTCGGGTACGGCGGCGAGGACACCGATCTCGCGTGGACGGCCCGCGACCGCGGCGTCGGGCTCACCTGGGTGGGCGGCGCGCAGGCGTACCACCAGTGGCACCCCGTCTCCTCGCCGCCGGTCGAGCACGTCGTCGACATCGTGCGCAACGCCCGTGTGGCGCACCGGCGGTGGGGCCGCTGGCCGATGCGTGGATGGTTGGCCGAGCTCGAGGCGCTCGGGCTCGTGCGCTGGGAGGCCGACGGACCGGTGGTTGCGGGGGAGTCGGTCCCCGGCCCTACCATCGGCTCGTGATCACCCAGCAGCGCGTCCTCGCGACCCAGATCCCCGGCCCGCGGTCGGTCCAGATGCAGCAGCGCAAGCTCGCCGCCGTCGCCGACGGGGTCGGCACCGGCCTGCCGGTCTACGTCGAGGCCGCCGAGGGCGGCATCGTGCGTGACGTCGACGGCAACCAGCTCATCGACTTCGGCTCCGGCATCGCCGTGACGAGCGTGGGCAACCGCAACCAGCGCGTCATGGACGCCGTGACCGCGCAGGTGCAGGACTTCACCCACACGTGCTTCATGGTCACCCCCTACGAGGAGTACCTCGAGGTGTGCGAGGCGCTCGCCGAGGTCACTCCCGGCGACCACGCGAAGAAGTCCGCGCTCTTCAACTCCGGCGCCGAGGCGGTCGAGAACGCCGTGAAGATCGCGCGGCACGCGACCGGCCGCAGCGCGGTCGTCGCCTTCGACCACGGCTACCACGGCCGCACCAACCTCACGATGGCGCTCACGGCGAAGAACATGCCGTACAAGGACGGCTTCGGCCCCTTCGCGGGCGAGGTGTACCGGGCGCCGATGGCCTACCCCTACCGCTGGCTCACCGGCGAGAAGCAGTGCGCCGACGAGGCCTTCGACGCCTTCACCTCGATGGTCCACGCGCAGGTCGGCGAGCAGAACTGCGCAGCCGTCATCCTCGAGCCGATCCAGGGCGAAGGGGGATTCATCGTCCCGCCCGCCGGGTGGACGAAGCGGGTGGCCGACTGGTGCCGCGAGCACGGCATCCTCTTCGTCGCCGACGAGGTGCAGTCGGGCTTCTGCCGCACCGGTGACTGGTTCGCCAGCGACCACGAGGGCGTCGTCCCCGACCTCATGACGACGGCCAAGGGCATCGCCGGCGGCATGCCGCTCGCGGCGGTCACCGGTCGCGCCGAGCTCATGGACGCCGTCCACGGCGGCGGTCTCGGCGGCACCTACGGCGGCAACCCCGTCGCCTGCGCGGCGGCCCTCGCGAGCATCGAGACGATGCGCGAGGAGGACCTCGCCGGGCGCGCCCGCGAGATCGAGGCGATCCTCGTCCCGCGCCTGCAGGCGCTCGCCGACTCGACGGGCGTCATCGGCGAGGTCCGCGGCCGGGGCGCGATGATCGCGATCGAGCTCGTGTCGGACCTCGACCTCAAGACGCCGGCGCCCCAGCTGGCCGCCGCGGTCAACGCCGCGTGCCACGAGCGCGGTCTCGTCACCCTCACCTGCGGCACCTACGGCAACGTCTTCCGCTTCCTGCCCCCGCTCACCATCGGCGACGACCTCCTCGCCGAGGGGCTCGACATCCTCGAGGAGGCCTTCGCGCAGGCCCTGCGCTGACCCCCTTCGCCGTGCCCACGCCGTCTCCCGTCCGCGGGAGGCGGCGTGCGTCACATCCGGGGGAGTTGTCTACGACACCGCGTAGTACTACATTGGGTAGTGCCAGCAGGAAGGGATCCTGCCGGACCCGGTTCCCGATCAGGAGGACACCATGACCGCCACACAGGACGCCCGCCGCACCACCGGTGCGCACGTCACCCACCACGAGGACGTCGTCCGCTCGCCGATCGCGCGGTACGTCATGGGCGCGCTGCGCGTCGTCCTCGGCTTCACCTTCCTCTGGGCCTTCGTCGACAAGCTCTTCGGCTTCGGCTACACGACCCCGGCCGGCGCCGGCTGGCTCGACGGCGGCTCGCCGACGACGGGCTTCCTCACGAAGAACCCCGCGGTCACCGAGGGCCCCCTCGGCGACGTCTTCGCCGGCTTCGCCGGCGGGGTCTGGGACTGGCTCTTCATGGCCGGTCTGCTCGGCATCGGCGTCGCGGTCCTGCTCGGCGCGGGCATGAAGGTCGCCGCCTGGGCGGGTGTCGTCCTCCTCGGCCTCATGTACCTCGCCGAGCTGCCGATCGGCCGTCCGGATGCCGGCTTCACCAACCCGCTCGTCGACAGCCACTGGGTCGAGGCGCTCGCGCTGCTCGCCCTGGCCTACACCTTCAGCGGTGACACCCTCGGCATCGGCCGGTGGTGGGGCCGGGTCGTCGGCGACGGCTTGCTGCGCTGACCGCGCCGCACCCTGACGGCTCCCCGGGAGATCTCCCGGGGAGCCGTCAGGCATCTCCCGGCGAAGGGGGAGGAGGCGTCGGCTAGCGTCGGCCCGGGACGACCGCCGGGTCGCCCCGGCTGACGGACGGAGACGGCATGCGTGCGGAGACCCTCGCCTGGCTCGACGCGCGCAGCTCGAGCCACGAGGACTGGCCGCTCGCCGATCTCGTCGCCCGCAAGGTCGCCGGCGGCACCCGGGTGAGCGTCGTCGTCCCCGCGAAGGACGAGGCCGCCACCGTGGCCGACGTCGTCGGGGGGATCCGCGCCGAGCTCGTCGAGCGAGCCGCGCGCGACCACGGGCACCCGCTCGTCGACGAGCTCGTCGTCGTCGACTCCGACTCCCGCGACGGCACCGCCGAGATCGCGCGGGCCGCGGGCGCGGTCGTCCACGCGAGCGCCGCGATCCGCCCCGACCTCGGCACCCACCCCGGCAAGGGCGAGGCGCTGTGGAAGTCGCTCTTCGTCACCAGCGGCGACCTCCTCGTCTTCGTCGACGCCGACCTCCGGCTGTGGGGCACCCACTTCGTCACGGGGCTGCTCGGCCCGCTGCTCGCCCACCCGCAGACCCAGCTCGTCAAGGGTTACTACGACCGGGTGCTCGACCGCGAGGGCGAGGCCGCGAGCACCCAGGGCGGTCGGGTGACCGAGCTCGTCGCCCGGCCGCTTCTCGACCTGTGGTGGCCCGAGCTGGCCGGCGTCATCCAGCCGCTCGCGGGGGAGTGGGCGGCGCGCCGCGAGCTCATGAGCTCGCTCGCCGTGCCGACCGGCTACGGCGTCGAGATCGCGACCCTGCTCGACACCTACGCGCGGTACGGCCTCGACGCGATCGCCCAGGTCGACCTCGGCGTCCGCGCCCACGAG
Organism: Janibacter melonis; assembly: GCF_020567375.1. GTDB lineage: Bacteria > Actinomycetota > Actinomycetes > Actinomycetales > Dermatophilaceae > Marihabitans > Marihabitans melonis. The sequence goes on from NZ_JAJBZM010000002.1 coordinate 547,228, forward strand.
CACCAGCAGGACCACGACCTGGCCGTCATGGCCGCCGAGCTGCTCGCCGTCGCCCGCTCGCGGTGCGACGGCGACCCGGGGGCGCCGCGTGCCGCGGTGCTCCAGCAGCACACCCGGGCCGAGGGCTGGCGGGAGCGGCCGGTGCCGCTCGCCGTGCGACCACCGGCCGCCGACGTGCCCGGGGCGACCCCGGGCGGAGGAGGACCCCGATGAGCCTGCGCCTGGGGCGGCGCACCTTCGCCGACACCGATCTGCTCGTCATGGCGATCGTCAACCGCACGCCCGACTCCTTCTACGACCGCGGGGCGACCTTCGCCGACGACACGGCGATGGCCCGGGTCGACGCCGTCGTCGCGCAGGGCGCCGACCTCGTCGACATCGGCGGGGTCAAGGCGGCGCCGGGCGGTGAGGTGTCGGTCGCCGAGGAGGTCGACCGGGTCGTCGGCTTCGTCGCCGCCGTGCGCGAGCGACACCCCGACCTCGTCATCAGCGTCGACACATGGCGCCACGAGGTCGCCCGCGAGGTGTGCGCCGTCGGCGCCGACGTGCTCAACGACGCCTGGGGCGGGGTCGACCCGCGGCTGCTCGACGTCGCCGCCGAGCACGGAGCGGCCGTCGTGTGCACGCACACAGGCGGTGCCGCCGTGCGCACGCGGCCCTTCCGCACCGGCTACGACGGCGACGTCGTGCGCCACGTCCTCGACGGCGTCCTCGACTACGCCCACCGCGCGGTGGCCGCGGGCGTCGACCGTGAGTCGGTGCTCGTCGACCCGGCGCACGACTTCGGCAAGAACACCCACCACACGCTCGAGGTGACACGGCGTCTCGACGAGATGGTGCAGGCGGGGTGGCCGGTCCTCGTCTCGCTGTCGAACAAGGACTTCGTCGGCGAGACCCTCGACCGGCCCGTCGACGAGCGGGTCGTCGGCACGCTCGCGACGACCGCGGTCTCCGCCTGGCTCGGTGCGCGCGTCTACCGGGTGCACGAGGTCGCCGAGACGCGTCAGGTCCTCGACATGGTCGCGACCCTCCGCGGCGAGCGCCCGCCGGCCCGCACGGTGCGAGGTCTGGCATGAGCCTCGTCGCCGCGGTCGTCGTCCCCGCCGCCCCCGCCCTGCTGCCCGGTCTCGGTGGCTCGGCCGACCCGCTCGGCCCCCTTCGCTCGACCGCCCGCGACGTGGTCGCCGAGGCCCTCGCCGCGGCGCCGGGTGCACGGGTGGTCGTCGTCGCGTCCGCGACCCATCGCGAAGGGGGAGCCGCCCGTCGCCCGGTGCGCCAGGAGTGGCCGCTCGACGCGCCGTCCGGGGCGGCCCGGTACACGCACGGCCGGGTCATGCCCGACGCCCTGCCGACGGGGCTGGAGATCGGGCGCGAGCTGCTCGACGGCCTCGGCGCGGGCGAGCGGGTCCGTCTGGTCAGCGTGGCCGACGACGCGGCGCCGCCGGAGTGCGCGACCCTCGGTGCCCGGCTCGTCGCGGACGCCCCGACGGTGCTCGTCGTCGTCGGCGACGGGTCCGCGACCCGCACCCTCAAGGCCCCGGGCCACCTCGACGAGCGCAGCGAGGACTTCGACGCGGCCCTCTCGCAGGCGCTGGCAGCCGTCGACGGCCCGGCCCTGCTCGCCGTCGACCCCCACCTCGCGGACGCCCTGTGGTGCCGGGGCCGCCCCGCCCTGCAGGTCCTCGGCGGCGCCGCTTCGCAGGCGAGCGCGCTGCACGGCCGCGTCGTGCTCGACGTGGCGCCCTACGGCGTCGGCTACCTCGTCGCGACCTGGCTCCCGCGCTGACGCGCTACGGCGCAGAACTGGTCGCGATCGCGACCACTACTGCGCCGTAGCGGGGGCCGATGCGGGGCCGGGCTCGTCCCGCAGGGCGGCGAAGGCGTCGTCCACGGCTGCTCGTGCCTGGTGCGGTGTCACCCCGAGGGCGGCGATCTCGGCGACGAAGACCGCGGCCGAGCGTCGCAGGCGCGCCTCCGCTCCGCCGCTCACCGGGTGCCAGGCCCGGGTGCCCCCGCCGCGGCGCGTCTGCACCAGCCCGGCGGCCTCCAGCTCCTTGTAGGCGCGGGCCACCGTGCCGGTCGCCAGACCGAGGTCGCCGGCGAGCTGGCGGACGGATGGCAAGCGCTCGTCGTGCGGGATCTGACCGGTCTCGATGAGGGCCGCGAGCTGGCGACGGACCTGCTCGAAGGGAGGGGTGGGGTCCGCGACGTCGACGCTCACCTCGCTCATCGGCCGGCCACCTCTCTCGGCTGCGCGGTGGGCATCGCGACGAGGGCCGGTCGGACGAGCAGGCTGCTCGCCGCCCAGGCCGTGCCGAAGCACGCGGCGAGAGCGAGGGCCCCGCACAGCAGCGCCAGTGCGCCGTAGCCCGTCGGCCGGCAGCTCGCCCCCGCCAGGCCGGCGGTCATGAGGACAAGGACCGGCACGAGGGTCACGCAGGACGCGAGCGTCAGGCCGAGGAGGACGTCTCGTGCCGACCAACGTCGCATCGCGGCGTCGAGGGCGCGGTCCTGCGAGACCACCGGCCGCCGCGCCACGACGACGAGCGTGACCGCGGCGAGCAGGGCTGCCAGGGTGAGCGCTGCGGCGACGGGGAGGGCGTAGAACGACCCGGGCCAGGGCCCGCGCAGGTGCGAGACCTCCAGCCCCGAGGCATCGACGCACCGGGTCGCGAGCGCGCGACCGGCCCGTCCGAGGTCGTCCGCGTCGCCCAGGGCGGTCCCGAGGGCGAGAGTCGCCGCGACGGCCCCCAGCGCCACGGCGGCGGTCCGGGCATGCGCCCGCGGGAGCACCTCGAGCACCGAGCGCGGCGCGAGGCTCGCCGTGCGGACCCGGGTCGCGGCCCGGCGCACCGTGAGCTCCGCGAGGCAGCAGCCGGCGAGGAAGACCAGTGCGGCGAGGGCGGGCCCGGCCGAGGCGACCTGACCGGGGCCGCCCAGGCCGCCGCCGGCACCGGAGGTCACGGCGACACCGGTGACCGCGGCCGCGACGAGCGCCCCGAGACGCAGGAGCACGAGCCGGCGGTGGGTCCGCGCGACCTCGTCGTGAGCCTCGGGCGGCACGACGAGGGACTGGCGCCGCAGGACGGCCACGACGACCCCGGCGACGAGCGCCAGCAGGGCGAGGGGGAGGACGAGCAGACCGGCCATGACCACTCCTTGTATCAAGCGACTACGACAAGCAGAGGATCCACCCGTCGGTCACCTTGTGTCAAGGAGGCAGGACAAATGTCAGCGCGGGGGCATCCGCAGCGCGCCGTCGAGGCGGATGACCTCGCCGTTGAGCATCGAGTTGTCGACGACGTGGGCGACGAGCTTCGCGTACTCCGCCGGCTGGCCGAGGCGCGAGGGGTGCGGCACCTGCGCCTCGAGGACGGCCGTCGCCTCGGCGGGCAGGCCCGCGAGCATCGGGGTGGCGAAGGTCCCCGGCGCGATCGTCGTGACGCGGACGGCCTTGTCGGCCAGGTCGCGGGCCGCGGAGAGCGTGAGCCCGACGACGCCCCCCTTCGAGGAGGCGTAGGCGGCCTGGCCGACCTGGCCGTCGTAGGCGGCGATGGAGGCGGTCATGACGACGACGCCCCGGTCGCCGTCGACCGGCTCGAGCTCGGCCATCGCGGCGGCGGCGAGGCGCAGGACGTTGAAGGTGCCGACGAGGTTGACCTCGATCACCTGGCGGAAGGTCTCGAGGGCGAGCGGGCCCTTGCGGCCGACGACCCGGCCGGGCGTGCCGATCCCGGCGCAGGTGACCGCGATGCGCAGCTCGCCGAGCTCGGAGGCGGCCGCGACGGCGGCGAGGACCTGGTCCTCGTCGCGCACGTCGGTGGCGACGAAGCGGGCTCGCTCCCCGAGCTCGGCGGCGAGCTGCTCGCCGGGGCTCGAGGCGAGATCGGCGATGACGACGGCGGCCCCCAGGTCGTGGAGGTGGCGGGTCGTGGCCTCGCCGAGGCCCGAGGCCCCGCCGGTGACCAGGGCGACGGTGGTGTCCGTGATGCGCATGGCCGCGAGCATAGTGAGCCAGACGACCTCCACCCCGCTGGCCGGACCCGGGGGCTCGCGGGAGAGACTCTGTGCTCATGACCCCTGCTGAGCGCACGCCCCTCGAGGCCGCCGTCGACCGCTGGGGCGGCCGGCTCGAGACCGTCGACCTCGACGGCGACGCGCACATGGCCGTCTTCGCCGGTCCGGAGGGGGCGAGCGCCACCCCGGCCGTCCTCGTGCACGGGCTCGGGGGGCACGTGACGAACTGGGTCCTGCTCGCCGACGAGCTGCGCCGCGAGCGCGACGTCTACGCCGTCGACCTCGGCGGTCACGGGCTGACCCGCGCCGACGTGCACGCGCCGAGCGTCGGGTCCAACGCCCAGCTCGTACGCCGCTTCGTCGACGAGGTCGTCCTGCCGCGCACCGGCGCCGACGAGGTGCTCCTCGTCGGCAACTCGATGGGCGGGCTCGTCGTCACCCTCGTCGCCTCGCGGGACGAGCGCGGGATCGCCGGGGTCGTCCTGCTCAATCCGGCGCTGCCGGCGCCGCGCAGCCGTCCCCACGTGCAGGCGCGCACCCTCGCCACCCTCGTGCGGCCCGCCCTGAGCCGCGCGGTGCGCACGCGCCGCGGCACTCCGATCACCCTCGAGGAGGAGGTCGAGCGCTCGCTGCGGATGTGCGTCGGCGACTGGAGCCGGATGGACCGCGACGCCCTCGACGCCCATGTCGTGATGGCGCGCAGCCAGCACGGCTTCACCGAGCTGGCCCGCGCGCAGACCGAGGCGGGGCGCACGATGATCGCCGCCCTCGGGCGTCACCGCGTCGTCGCCGAGCGGCTGCGCCGGATGTCGGTGCCGGTGCTCCTCGTGCACGGCACCGAGGACCGGCTCGTCGACGTCTCAGCAGCCCGCTGGGCGGCGAAGGTCGCCACGGACATCACCTACGAGGAGCTCAGCGGTGTCGGCCACGTGCCGATGCTCGAGATCCCGGCCCAGACCGCCGAGATCGTGCGGCGCTGGGAGCGCGAGCACGTCGGGCACTGACCGGCTCGCCGGCCGGTGCCTGCGCCGGCGCGCGCCTCAGCGCACCGAGCGCAGCAGGTCCCGCGAGATGACGAGACGCTGGATCTGGTTGGTCCCCTCGAAGATCTGCGTCACCTTCGCCTCGCGGAAGTAGCGCTCGACGGGGAAGTCAGCGGTGTAGCCGGCGCCGCCGAGCACCTGGATCGCGTCGGTCGTCACGCGCATCGCGGCGTCGGTCGCGACGAGCTTGGCCACCGCGGCCTGGCGGCCGAAGGCGCGCCCGGCGTCGCGCAGCCGCGCGGCGTGGAGGTAGGTCGCCCGGGCCGAGGTGACCGCGGCCTCCATGTCGGCGAGGAGGAAGGCCAGGCCCTGGTTGTCGGCGATGCTCCGCCCGAACTGCTGGCGCTCGGCCGCGTACCGGGCGGCGGCATCGAGGGCGCCCTGTGCCAGACCGGTCGAGGCGGCGGCGATGCCGAGGCGGCCGGCGTCGAGGGCGGACAGGGCGATCGTCATGCCCTGGCCGATCTCGCCCACCCGGTGGTCGTCGGCGACCGGCACGTCCTCGTAGTAGACCTCGCGCACGGTGTCGCCGTGCAGGCCCATCTTGCGCTCGGGGGTGCCGAAGGTCAGGCCGGGCGCGTCCGCGGGCACGACGAAGCACGTGATGCCCCGGCCGCCGTCGTCGCTCGTCCGGGCGAAGGTCGTGTAGAAGTCGGCGTGCCCGGCGTGGCTGATCCACGCCTTGCGGCCCCGGACGACCCAGCCGTCGTCGGTGCGCGTCGCCCGGGTCGTCATCGAGCCGACGTCGGAGCCGGCGAGGGGCTCGGAGAGCGCGTAGGCGCCGAGCTGAGTACCGGAGAGCATCTCCGGGAGCATCCGCTGCTGCTGCTCCGGGGTGCCGAAGGCCGCCACCGGGTAGCAGGTGAGCCCGTGCACGGAGGTGCCGACGGCCACCGACATCCACACCGAGGCGATCTCCTCGACGACCTGGAGGTAGACCTCGTAGGCCTGACCACCGCCGCCGAGCTCTTCCGGGTAGGGCAGCGAGAGCAGACCGGCCTCGCCGAGCTCGGCGAAGACCTCGCGCGGGAAGACCTCACCGCCCTCCGCGGCGCGCTCGGTCTCGTCGACGGCCGGGCGCAGCACCCGGTCGCAGATCGTGCGGGTCATCTCGATGAGGTCGTCACCGATCTCCGTGGGCATGAGCCGGGTTGCGGGCATGTCTCGCAGCGTAGACGAGCGGGCCTCGAGACCACCCAGCCCCGTGTGGTGCCATGGGGACGTGCGCACCTCAGCCCTGCCCGTGACGCTCACCGCCGCGGTGAGCGCCCTCGCCCTGGCCTCCTGCACCGGCCCCGCCGACGAGCCCATGGCCTCGACGACCCCGTCGACGACGTCGTCGGCCACCCCTTCGTCCTCCGCCACCTCGGCCTCGAGGCCCACGCCCACCTCCCGCATCTCCGGCGCCCCGGCGGGCCTGCGTGACGTCGTCACCGCCCGCTACGGCTCGGCCGTGACCGGCTCGGCGGAGCGCGGCCGCTGGCGCGGTGACGACGTCGCCGTGGTCACCGGCAGCGGCGACCAGGACGGCGACGTCACCCTCGCCGTGCGCCCGAGGGGACGCCAGGGCTGGAAGGTCGTCGGCGGCTGGTGGCCCTCGCTCGGCCCGACGAAGGGCAAGGCGCAGCTCGGCGGCCGTGGGCACGTCCTGCTCATCGGCTCGGACGCCCGCCCGGGCGAGGACCCCGCCCGCACCCGGGCCGACGCCCTCCAGCTGCTCGGCGTCGACGGCACCGGCGGCGCCGGTCTCATGGGCTTCGCGCGCGACCTGTGGGTCCCGATCCCCGGTCACGGCGAGGGCAAGCTCAACTCCGCCCTCGTCTACGGCGGCCCGCAGGGCCAGGTCGACACGGTGCGCCGCCTCACTGGCATCACCCCCACCGGCTACGTGCTCACCGGCTTCGAGGGGTTCGAGGGCGTCGTCGACGACCTCGGCGGGCTGAGCTTCCGCGCGCCCTTCAGCATGGACAGCCATCTCACCGGCGGGCAGATCGACAAGGGCGCACGCCGGCTCAGCGGCCGTCAGGCGCTCGCGTGGTCGCGCGAGCGCAAGAGCCTGCCCGGCGGTGACTTCGACCGCTCGCGCAACCAGGGGCTGCTCCTCGCGGCGGCCGCGCTCCAGGCCCGTCTCGCCGGCCCCTCCGCGCTGCCCCGCGCGCTCACCGTCGTGGACCGGCACACCGAGTCCGACCTCACCGGCGAGGAGATGCTCCTCTTCGCGGCCGCCTTCTACCGGGTCGACCCGGGACAGGTGGGCCGAGCCGTGGCGAAGGGGCCGACCGGCACCGCCGCCGGCCAGTCCGTCGTGCGCCTCGACGACGCCTCCCGGGCCGCCTTCCGCGACTTCCGCGACGGGCGCATCAGCGGCTGACGAGCCGTCCCGGGTGCCCGCGACGGTGGGACCTCAGCCGCCGAAGGGCAGCTCGCCCGGCCGCAGCGGCGCCAGCTCGGGCCGCTTCGCGTCGAGCGCGTCCCCGGACGACCGGCCGGTGAGCCGACGGTGGACCCAGGGCCCGGCGTACTCCCTGGCCCACCGGCTGCTCTCGGCGAGACGCTCCCGGCGCGGCGCCAGGGCTGCCGGCGGCAGCGGGGCGTCCCACGCGCCGCGGTCGGTCTCGACGCCGAGCGCGTCGAGGGCGGCGAGCGCGACCCGACGGTGGCCCTCCGGGGAGAGGTGGATGCGGTCCTGCGACCACATCCGCCAGTCGCGCAGCGAGCGCATCGTCCACAGGTTGAGCACGTGGGCGCCGTGCCGCTGGGCGATGGAGAAGAGGTTGGCCGTGTGCACCGCGTGCCGGGGGCGAAGGGAGGCCAGCAGCCCCGCCTTCGCCGGGTCGGTCGGGGTCGCGAGGAGCACGTCGGCGCCGGTCGCGCGGATCCGGACGACGGCGGCCTCGAGCCGGTCGGCGATCGCGTCGAGGTCGACGCTCGGCCGCAGGATGTCGTTGCCACCGCCGACGAGGGAGACGAGGTCGGCCCCCATCGGCAGCGCGAGCTCGAGCTGGCGGCCCACGACGTCGTCGAGCTTGCGCCCCCGGACGGCGAGGTTCGCGTAGCGGAAGGGCTGGTCCGCGTCGCCGGCCGCGTCCTCGTGCCGCTGGGCGAGCGCGTCGGCGAGCCGGTCGGCCCAGCCGAGGTACGAGCCCTCGACCCGGGGGTCCGGGTCGGACATCCCCTCGCTGAAGGAGTCGCCAATCGCGACGTAGCTGGACCAGGTGCGGGTCATGGGAGCCTCCAGTCGACCGGCTGCGCGCCCTGGCGGGTGAGCAGCTCGTCGGTGCGCGAGAAGGGACGGGAGCCGAAGAAGCCGTTCCGGGCGGACAGCGGCGAGGGGTGGGCGGACTCGACGACCGGGACGTCACCGAGGGCGGGGGCGAGGGAGCGGGCGCCGCGGCCCCACAGGATCGCGACGAGCGGACCGCCGCGGGCGGCGAGGACCTCGATGGCGCGGTCGGTGACCTCCTCCCACCCCTTGCCCTGGTGCGAGGCCGGGGCACCCGGTCGCACGGTGAGGGTGCGGTTGAGCAGCATAACGCCCTGCTCGGTCCACGGGGTGAGGTCGCCGGTGCTCGGCATCGGCACCCCGAGGTCGTCGACGAGCTCGCGGTAGATGTTGCCCAGGCTGCGCGGCACGGGGCTGACGTCCGGCGCGACGGCGAAGGACAGCCCGATCGCGTGCCCGGGGGTCGGGTAGGGGTCCTGGCCGACGACGAGGACGCGGACGTCCTCGAGCGGGATGGTGAAGGCGCGCAGGACGTGCTCGCCGCTCGGCAGGTAGCCGCGGCCGGCCTCGACCTCGGCTCTCAGGAAGTCGCCGAGCGCGGCGATGGTGCCCGCCACCGGCTCCAGGGCCTGCGCCCACGACGGGTGGACGAGGTCGGCGAGGTCGCGGGGCACGAGCGCCAACCTAACCCCGGCGAAGGGGATGGCACCCCGCCGGGTGGTCAGGCCCGGTCGACGCCGAGCGAGTCGAGCAGGGCGACGACCCGGTCGCGGATGGCGTCGCGGATCGGGCGCACGGCCTCGACCCCCTGACCGGCGGGGTCGTCGAGCGGCCAGTCCTCGTAGCGCGTGCCGGGGAAGACCGGGCAGGCGTCGCCGCAGCCCATGGTGACGACGACGTCGCTGGAGCGGACCGTCTCGGGCGTGAGGACCTTCGGCTGCGCGGCGCTGATGTCGATGCCGACCTCGGCCATCGCATCGACGGCTGCGGGGTTGACCGCGTCGCCCGGCGCGGACCCGGCCGAGCGGACCTCGACGGCGCCACCGGCGAGGTGCGCGAGCCAGGCCTGGGCCATCTGCGAGCGCCCGGCGTTGTGGACGCAGACGAAGAGGACGGAGGGATGGGCGGCGGTCATCGGGTCTCCTGGGGTGACGGGGTGGCGGACGCCCATCGGGGACGCCGGCGCAGGGCGAGCGAGACGTAGACGAGCCCGACGAGGACGGGGACCTCGATGAGCGGTCCGACGACCCCGGCCAGGGCCTGGCCGGAGGTGACGCCGAAGGTCGCGACGGCCACGGCGATGGCGAGCTCGAAGTTGTTGCCGGCGGCGGTGAAGGCGAGGGTCGTCGTGCGCTCGTAGCTCAGCCCGAGGCTGCTGCCGAGGAGGTACCCACCGCCCCACATGACGGCGAAGTAGACGAGCAGCGGCAGGGCGATCCGCGCGACGTCGAGGGGCCGGCTCGTGATCTGGTCGCCCTGGAGGGCGAAGAGCAGGACGATCGTGAAGAGCAGCCCGAGCAGGGCGAAGGGAGAGATCCGCGGCAGGAAGGTGCCCTCGTACCAGGCGCGGCCGCGCACCCCTTCGCCGATCCGGCGCGAGAGGTAGCCGGCGAGCAGCGGCACCCCGAGGAAGACCAGGACCGAGACGGCGATCTGCCCGAAGGAGACGTCGAGGGCGGCCTGCTCGAGGCCGAGCCAGCCCGGCAGGACGGTGAGGTAGAACCAGCCGAGGGCGGCGAAGGCGAGGACCTGGAAGAGCGAGTTGAGCGCGACGAGCACGGCGGCGGCCTCGCGGTCACCGCAGGCGAGGTCGTTCCAGATGATGACCATGGCGATGCAGCGGGCCAGCCCGACGATCACGAGGCCGGTGCGGTACTCGGGCAGGTCGGGCAGGAAGACCCAGGCGAGGGCGAACATCAGCGCCGGGCCGAGGACCCAGTTGAGGACCAGGGAGCCGGCCATGAGGCGGCGGTCGGAGGTGACGGTGCCGAGGCGGTCGTAGCGGACCTTGGCCAGCGGCGGGTACATCATGACGAGCAGCCCGATCGCGATGGGCAGCGAGATGCCGTGCAGCTGCACCGCGTCGAGCGCCGGGCCCAGGCCGGGGATCGTGCGGCCCAGGGCCAGGCCGAGGACCATCGCGACCCCGATCCACACCGGCAGGAAGCGGTCGAGCGTGGACAGGCGGCCGGTGACGTCCGCGGGTGCGTCGTGGGTGGTCGTCACGCGTCGGCACCCGCGGGGGCGCAGCAGGGCGAAGGGGAGCCGAGCACCGGCAGCGACGCGGTGGCCGGGCGGGCGTCGGCCGGGTCCTCGTCCTTGACGACGTAGACCTCCCACGGCGCGCCGGCGGGGTCGTGGACCCACACCTTGTCCTGCAGGGCGTAGCAGCACGTCGTGTCGTCCTCGTCGAAGGTCGCCAGCCCGGCGTCGGCCAGACGGGTCCGCGCCGCGGTGACCTCCTCGCCGGAGCCGACCTCGACGCCGAGGTGGTTGAGGGCCCCCTTCGCCCCGGTGCCGCGCGTGGCCTCGTCGCTCTGGATGAGCACGAGCTTCAGCGGCGGCTCGGCGATCGCGAAGTTCGCGTACCCCGGGCGGCGCTTGTGGGGCTCGACGCCGAAGAGGGTGGAGTAGAAGGCGACGGACGCCTCGAGGTCGACGACGTCGAGGGCGAGCTGCACACGGCTCATGGCGGGTCCTCCCGGTCAGATATCGACGGGTGTCGATATGCCAGACCCTGGCACCGCATATCGACGTATGTCAATATGGAGGCATGACCGCCCCCACCGCCGACGGACGCCCGCTGCTGGCCCAGGCCGTCGAGCGGTGCTGCGCCGCCGAGGGCAGTGCGCCGATCACCCGCGAGGACGCCGAGGTCGTCGCCCGCCTGCTCAAGGCCGTGGCGGACCCCGTGCGCCTGCAGATCCTCGGCGTCGTGCGCTGCTCGCCGCAGCAGGAGGTCTGCGCGTGCGACCTGCCCGCACCGCTCGGGCTGGCCCAGCCCACCGTGAGCCACCACCTCAAGGTCCTCGTCGACGCCGGCCTGCTCACCCGCGAGCGGCGCGGCCAGTGGGCGTGGTTCACCCTCGTGCCCGAGCGGCTCGCGCTCGTGCGCCGCGCCCTCGAGGTCTGAGCGGGACGGGCGACGTCGGGGCCGCCGTGCTCGTAGAGTGCGCCCCATGCATGGCCAGACTGACGCGACCATCGAGCGGCTGGGCCGCCAGGTCCTCGAGTACGCCGAGGGGCGGCTCAAGCTCGACCCGGTGCCGCTCGACTACACGCTGACCCCCGAGGAGCTCCTCGACCGGGCCGGCCAGACGGTGACCCCCGACGGGCTCGGTGGCGAGCGGGCGATGGACATCTTCGCCGAGGTCCTCGCCCCGGCCTGCCTGTCGGTCGACCACCCCCGCTACCTCTCCTTCATCCCGTGCGCGCCGAGCGACGCGGCGGCGATGTTCGACCTCGTCGTCGGCGCCTCCTCGGTCTACGCCGGGTCCTGGCTCGAGGGCTCCGGCGCGGTCTTCGCCGAGAACCAGGCGCTGCGCTGGATCGCCGACCTCGCCGGTCTGCCCCCGCAGGCGGGCGGCGCCTTCGTGCCCGGCGGCACGATCGGCAACCTCTCCGCGCTCGTCGCGGCGCGCCACAGTGCGCGGGCCCGGGCCGCGAGCGCGACCGCCGAGGGCTCGCCGACGCTGCGCCCGTGGCGGGTCGCGGCGACCGCCGGCGCGCACTCCTCGATCCAGTCGGCGTGCGACGTCATGGACGCCGAGCTCGTCACCGTCGAGCCCGACGCCGACCTGCGGCTCACCGGCCCCGCCCTGCGCGAGGTGCTCGAGCGCGAGGGGCCCGAGAGCTTCTTCGCCGTCGTCGCCACGGCCGGCACGACGAACTTCGGGGTCGTCGACGACCTCGAGGCCGTCGCCCAGGCCTGCGCCGACCTCGGCATCTGGTTCCACGTCGACGGCGCGTACGGCGGCGCTGGTCTCGCGGCCCCGAGCGTGCGCCACCTCTTCGCCGGCGTCGAGCGGGCCGACTCCTTCATCGTCGACCCCCACAAGTGGCTCTTCGCCCCCTTCGACTGCTGCGCCCTGCTCTACCGCGACCCGCTCCTCGCCCGGGCGGCGCACACCCAGAAGGCCGGCTACCTCGACGTCCTCACCGAGGCGCCGGACTGGAACCCCACCGACTACTCCGTCGGGCTCACCCGGCGCGCTCGCGGGCTGCCGCTGTGGTTCAGCCTCGCGACGCACGGCACCCGGGCGTACACCGACGCCGTCGAGCGCACGCTCGAGGTGGCCCGGCACGCCGAGCGCGAGATCGCCGCCCGCCCCGAGCTCGAGCTCGTGCGGCACCGCGACCTGTCGGTCGTCGTCTTCCGTCGTCTGGGCTGGCAGCCCGCCGACTACCAGGCGTGGTCGGACCGGATGCTCGGCGACGAGTTCGCCTTCGTCGTCCCGACGACGCACGCCGGCGAGACCCTGGCCCGCTTCGCGATCGTCAACCCGCAGACGACGACGGATGACATCGACGCCATCCTCGACACGATGCGGGAGTGACCGCAGGGGCGTGTGGGACGGCTGAGCACGTCTGGTGAGACGGTGTCCAGCCGCCACGCCGCACGAATGACATCCGTGTCATTCGCGCGATAGGCTGCGCTTGCAGTCCCCGCCGTCCACGAGAGGTCACCCGTGACACCCGCCTCCCAGCAGCAGACGCAGAGCCCGTCGGCGCAGCTGAGCGACCGCGACCGCGAGATCCTCGCCTTCGAGCGCCAGTGGTGGACCTACCAGGGCGCGAAGGAGCAGATGATCAAGGAGCTCTTCGACATGAGCTCCACGCGCTACTACCAGGTGCTCAACGCGCTCATCAACAACCCGGCGGCGCTCGCCGAGGACCCGATGCTCGTCAAGCGGCTGCGGCGCATGCGCCAGGCCCGTCAGCGCAGCCGCAGCGCGCGCCGGCTCGGCTTCGACGCCTGAGCCGACCACCGGCGGTGAGCGACGAAGGGGGACCCACGGGTCCCCCTTCGTGCTGCCCGGCCCGTGCGTGCGGCAGGGTGGGGGCATGAGCGAGCTGGACTGGAGCACGACGCAGGGCCTCGCGGCGATCAAGGAGCACCTCGCCGGCGAGATCGACGGCTGGCGCGAGCCGGTGACCTTCGCGGTCGCGCTCAGCCCCGCGACCTCGGACCCCGAGTGGGAGATCGGCCACCTCAACCCCGTCGGCGGGCGTCACGGCCTGGCCGCCGTCGTCCTCGCGACCGTCATCGGGCACGACGGCTCGACGGCCACCGTGCCGCTGACGACCGCTCACCTCGACGCCGCGATCACCTCGCTCGAGCCGGCGCAGGCCTGCACCGAGGTCGAGCACCCGAACCTCGCCGACTGGCGCCGGGTGCGTGCCGAGCTCGAGGGCAACCCCGGGCGCGAGGTCGTCGCCGTCTTCGTCGCCGACCTCGCCGACCCCGTGACGAGCGAGGCCGACGGCGAGATGCGGGCGGCGCTCGAGCGCACCTGAGGCCACCCGCGCCGGCCGTCGCGGTCGTGACGGACTCGTGACCAACCGGTCCTCGACCTGCCGCGTCCTGGTCTACGAGGGAGCGAGACACGCTCTCCGACCAGACAGGGGACCAGATCATGAAGACGCAGCTCGCCGCCATCGCCGTCGGCGTCACCGCTCTCACCGCCCTCCCGGCGGCCTCGGCCACCGCGCAGCAGCACGCCTCCGGTGAGGTCGTCGCCGAGCACGTGAGCGTGCAGACCGTCCTCGACGGTGCGATGGGCCCGGTCATCAAGGGCAACCAGCACCGCCTGCGCCTCGTCACCGACATCGAGGGGATGTCGGACCCCCGGCACGCCGCGAAGATCCAGTCCTACTACTGCCCCTCCGGCGCCCGGATCACGAACAGCTGGACCTCGAGCCGCTGCGTCTACCGGGGCACGAGCTTCCTCACCTACGACCGCTCCGACTACCGGGTGAGCGGCACCATGCGCTCGGCCCGGGTCGTGGGGCTGGTCCAGACGGGCAAGACCTCCCTCGTCGCCGACCTCACGCTGCGCGCGTACGGCGACGAGGAGGTCGGGGGCTGGTACCCCGGGTCGGTCACCCGGTCGGTGGAGGCGACGGTCTCCGGAGAGCTGCAGGGCGCGACGGTCCGCTACGAGGAGCGCAAGGGCTCGGGCATCCACCGGCACGAGCGCGCCTGACCTGGACGCACGACGACGGGGTGGTCCGCAGGGGGCGGGCCGCCCCGTCGTCATGCACCGGGGCGCGTCTCGCGGGCCTCGACGGCGTTTGCACTCGACGGTCGAGAGTGCCAATATCGGCATTAGCACTCTCCTCGTGAGAGTGACAGAACCGACCGGTGCAGGTGAGGTCCTCGACGTCGCGGCGACGTGAGCCGTGCGAAGGGGGTCGTCCGTCGCGGGCACCTCCCGGTCACCATCAACCAACTCGTGTGGAGGACCACCCGAATGGCAAAGCTCATCGCCTTCGACGAAGAGGCCCGCCGCGGTCTCGAGCGGGGTATGAACACCCTCGCCGACGCCGTCAAGGTCACCCTCGGCCCCAAGGGCCGCAACGTCGTCCTCGAGAAGAAGTGGGGCGCCCCCACGATCACCAACGACGGCGTCTCGATCGCCAAGGAGATCGAGCTCGACGACCCGTACGAGAAGATCGGCGCCGAGCTCGTCAAGGAGGTCGCGAAGAAGACCGACGACGTCGCCGGTGACGGCACGACGACGGCCACCGTCCTCGCCCAGGCACTCGTGCGCGAGGGCCTGCGCAACGTCGCCGCCGGGGCCAACCCGATGGCGCTCAAGCGCGGCATCGAGAAGGCCACCTCGGCCGTCTCCGACCAGCTCCTGTCGATGGCCAAGGACATCGAGACCAAGGAGCAGATCGCGGCCACGGCCTCGATCTCCGCCGCCGACCCCGAGATCGGGTCCAAGATCGCCGAGGCGATGGACAAGGTCGGCAAGGAAGGCGTCATCACCGTCGAGGAGAGCAACACCTTCGGTCTCGAGCTCGAGCTCACCGAGGGCATGCGCTTCGACAAGGGCTACATCTCGGGCTACTTCGTCACCGACACCGAGCGCATGGAGACCGTGCTCGAGGACCCCTACGTCCTCATCGCCAACTCCAAGATCGGCTCGATCAAGGACCTCCTGCCGCTGCTGGAGAAGGTCATGCAGTCCGGCAAGCCGCTGCTCATCATCGCCGAGGACGTCGAGGGCGAGGCCCTGTCGACGCTCGTCGTCAACAAGATCCGCGGCACCTTCAAGTCCGTCGCCGTCAAGGCCCCGGGCTTCGGCGACCGCCGCAAGGCCATGCTCGCCGACATCGCCATCCTCACCGGTGGCCAGGTCATCTCCGAGGAGGTCGGCCTCAAACTCGACACCGCTGAGCTCGACCTGCTCGGCCGTGCGCGCAAGGTCGTCGTCACCAAGGACGAGACGACGATCGTCGAGGGTGCGGGCGACCAGGACCAGATCGCCGGTCGCGTCAACCAGATCAAGGCCGAGATCGAGAACTCCGACTCGGACTACGACCGCGAGAAGCTCCAGGAGCGCCTCGCCAAGCTCGCCGGCGGCGTCGCCGTCATCAAGGCGGGCGCGGCCACCGAGGTCGAGCTCAAGGAGCGCAAGCACCGCATCGAGGACGCCGTGCGCAACGCCAAGGCTGCCGTCGAGGAGGGGATCGTCGCCGGTGGTGGCGTCGCCCTGCTCCAGGCGACCGAGGCCGCCTTCGCGGGTCTGTCCCTCGAGGGTGACGAGGCCACCGGCGCGAACATCGTGCGCGTCGCCGCCTCCGCCCCGCTCAAGCAGATCGCGGTCAACGCCGGTCTCGAGGGCGGCGTCGTCTCCGAGAAGGTCGCCAACCTGCCCTCCGGTCACGGCCTCAACGCCGCGACCGGCGAGTACGTCGACCTCATCGCCGCTGGCATCATCGACCCGGCCAAGGTGACCCGCAGCGCGCTGCAGAACGCCGCCTCCATCGCGGCGCTCTTCCTCACCACCGAGGCCGTCGTCGCCGACAAGCCCGAGAAGGCCGCCCCGGCGATGCCGGGCGGCGACGAGATGGGTGGGATGGGCTTCTGAGGAAGGCGTAGCCGAGGTTGGCGGCGAGGAACGAGCTGCCGGCTGAGGCGGAGTCGACGAAGAAGACCCGAGGGCTGGGCTTCTGATCGAGCCCCCCTCGCTGGTCGAGGTGCGACGAGCTCTGCGAGGAGCCTCGAGACCACCGACACCGCTGCACCACCGCTGACGACGGGGTGGACCTCCCAGATCTGGGGGGTCCACCCCTTCGTCGTCCCGGCAGGCGTACTGTCCTCCTCCGTGACCTCAGCACCTGGTGCCGTCGAGCGCGACGGCAGCACACATCACGGGGGCGCCGCCGGGCTCGTCCTGGCCGCCCTCGGCGTCGTCTTCGGCGACATCGGCACGAGCCCCCTGTACGCCCTGCGCACCGTCTTCGCCCTCGACGGGGGCATCGTCGGCGCCTCGCAGGAGGACGTCTTCGGCGTCGTGTCGATGATCTTCTGGTCGGTGACGCTCGTCGTCTCGATCAAGTACATCGGCTTCATCCTGCGGGCCGACAACGACGGCGAGGGCGGCATCATGTCGCTCGCCCACCTCACCCGCCGCAGCGTGCGCCCCGGAGGCCGCCGCTTCGCCCTGGCGATGATCCTCGGCGTCTTCGGCGGCTCGCTCTTCTTCGGCGACAGCCTCATCACCCCGGCGATCTCGGTGCTCTCCGCGGTCGAGGGCCTGCGCGTCGCCGCCCCGGCCCTGTCGGACTACATCGTGCCCATCGCCGCGGTGATCGTCGTCGTCGTCTTCAGCGTCCAGCGCTTCGGCACCCACAGCGTCGGGCGCTTCTTCGGCCCGGTCATGGTCGTGTGGTTCCTCACCCTCGGCGGGCTCGGGCTGTGGCACGTCGTCCAGGACCCCGAGGTCCTCCTCGCGCTCTCGCCCCACCACGCGGCCCTCTTCGTCCTCGACCGCCCCTTCGTCGCCTTCGTCGCGATGGGCGCGGTCGTCCTCGCGATCACCGGTGCCGAGGCCCTCTACGCCGACATGGGGCACTTCGGGCGGCCCCCGATCGCTCGTGCGTGGTTCCTCCTCGTCTTCCCGTGCCTCACCCTCAACTACCTCGGGCAGGCCCAGCTGGTCATGCAGGACAGCCACGAGACGGCCAACCCCTTCTTCCACCTCGCGCCGGGCTGGGCCCAGCTGCCGCTCGTCGTCCTCGCGACGCTGGCGACCATCATCGCCAGCCAGGCGGTGATCTCCGGGGCCTTCTCCGTCGCCCGCCAGGCCGAGCGGCTCGGCTTCTTCCCCCGCCTCACCGTGCGCCAGACGAGCGAGAGCTCGGGCGGGCAGATCTACGTGCCGTCGGTGAACTGGCTGCTCTTCGCCGGCGTCATGATCCTGATGGTGACCTTCCGCGACTCCGAGCGCCTCGCGACGGCGTACGGCGTCGCCGTCACCCTCGACCTGCTGCTCACGACCTCGCTCTTCAGCGTCTACGCCGTCGCGGCGCTGCGCTGGTCGACCCCGAAGGTCGTCCTCTTCGCCGGGGTCTTCGGCACCGTCGAGCTGCTCTTCTTCAGCGCCAACATCGCCAAGGTCCTCCACGGCGGGTGGCTGCCGCTGCTGGTCGCGTGCACCCTCGCGACGGTGATGACGACGTGGGGCCGCGGCCGCGAGCTCGTCACCACCCGCCGCGAGAAGCTCGAGATGCCGCTGAGCACCTTCCTCGACGAGGTCGCGACGAGCACGAAGATCCTGCGCGTGCCCGGGACGGCCGTCTTCCTCCACCCCAACGCCGAGACGACCCCGCTCGCGCTGCGCGAGAACCTCCAGCACAACCACGTCCTGCACGACGAGGTCGTCATCGTCACGACGCAGTCCCTCAACGTCCCCTTCGTCCCCGACTCCGAGCGGGTCGTCGTCGACGACCTCGGCAACCCCTACGACCACGTGAGCCACGTCCTGCTGCGCTACGGCTTCAGCCAGGAGCCCGACATCCCCGCCGGGCTGGCGATCGCGCGGGACGAGGGCCTCGACATCGACCTCGACGGCACGACGTACTTCCTCTCGCGGATCACCGTGCACCAGAGCCAGCGGCCCGGGATGCACCCGTGGCGCAAGCGTCTCTTCATCGCGCTCGCGCACAACGCCGCCGACCCCACCGACTACTTCAACCTGCCGCTCGGCCGCACGATCACCATGGGGGCTCAGGTCAAGCTCTAGGAGCGGGCGAAGGGGGATCCCCCCGTCGTCGCTCGGCTCGCCCCCGGGTCGACCCACCGGAACGCCCCCGGGCGGTGCGTGACAGATGACATGGTCGGTGCCGCAGGGGTGCCCCCTAGGCTCGTCAGGCCACCGAGGAGGGGACCACCCATGACGACCGATGTCGCCGCGAGCACGACCGAGCTGACGAAGACCTACGGCCGGGGAGACGCCACCGTCGTCGCCCTCGACCGCGTGAGCATCGAGGTGACCGCGGGGCAGTTCACCGCGATCATGGGCCCGTCCGGCTCGGGCAAGTCCACCCTCATGCACTGCCTCGCCGGGCTGGACTCGGTGACGTCGGGGCAGGTGCGGATCGGCGACGTCGAGATCACCGGGCTCGGCGACAAGGCCCTCACCCGGCTGCGGCGCGACAGCGTCGGCTTCGTCTTCCAGGCCTTCAACCTCGTGCCGACGCTCTCGGCCCGCGAGAACATCCTGCTGCCGATGACGATCGCCGGGCGCAAGCCCGACCAGGAGTGGTTCGACCACGTCGTGCGCACCGTCGGGCTCGAGGACCGTCTCGGCCACCGCCCCTCCGAGCTGTCCGGCGGTCAGCAGCAGCGCGTCGCGTGCGCGCGTGCGCTCGTCAGCCGGCCGCAGATCATCTTCGCCGACGAGCCGACCGGCAACCTCGACTCGACGAGCTCGGCCGAGGTCCTCGCCTTCCTGCGTCGCAGCGTCGACGACTTCGGGCAGACCATCGTCATGGTCACCCACGACCCCGTCGCCGCGAGCCACACCGACCGGGTGCTCATCCTCAGCGACGGCCGGGTCGTCGACGAGGTGTGGCAGCCGACGCGGGAGTCGGTGCTCGACGCGATGATGGCGCTGTCGGCGCGCACGGGGACCCAGGGATGATCCGCGCGGCCCTGACGTCGCTGCTCGCGCGCAAGCTGCGGCTGCTCCTCTCGGCCGTCGCCGTCGTCCTCGGCGTCGGCTTCGTCGCCGGCTCGCTGATCTTCACCGACACCCTCGGCCGGGCCTTCGAGGGCATCACCGAGGGCACCGTCGGCGACGTCGTCGTCGCCGCGTCCGACTCCGGCGAGGGCTTCTCCACCGCGACGATCAGCGCGGCCGAGGTGGCCCGCTTCGAGGACCTCGACGGGGTTGCCCGCGTCGACGGCAACGTCGAGGCCTTCGGCGTCTTCGTCGTGGGCGAGAACGGCAACGTCGTCGGCGGGCAGGGGGCACCGGCGCTCGCCTTCAACCACAACGACGCGCCGAACCAGCTGGGTCGGCAGGTCGTCACCTACGACCAGGGCCGCCCGCCGCAGCGCGAGGGCGAGGTCGCCATCGACGCGCAGACCGCCGAGCGCGCGGGGCTGAGCCTCGGCGACGACGTCGAGATGGTCACCGCCGGTCAGTACCCGCAGATCGACGCCAGGCTCGTCGGCATCCTCGAGTTCGGCGAAGGGGGAGTCGTCGGCGCCTCGATCTCGGTCTTCGACACCAAGAGCGCCCAGAAGTACTTCCTCGACGGCAAGGACGTCTACAGCTCGGTGTGGCTGACGACGACCGACGACGCCGCTCCCGCCGACGTCGCGAAGGAGGCCGCCGCGATCACCCCGAAGGGGTACACCGCCGAGACCGGCGCCGCCGTCGCCGAGCGGACGGCGACGCAGGTGCAGGAGGCGCTGGGCTTCATCACGACCTTCCTGCTCGTCTTCGCCGGGATCGCCCTGCTCGTCGGCTCCTTCATCATCGTCAACACCTTCTCGATCCTCGTCGCCCAGCGCGGGCGCGAGCTGGCCCTGCTCCGCGCCATCGGGGCGAGCCGCGGCCAGGTCACCCGCTCGGTGATGATCGAGGCGCTCGTCGTCGGCCTCGTCGGGTCCACCGTAGGCCTCGTCGTCGGCGTGCTCCTCGCCCTGGGCATCCAGGGGCTCTTCTCGCTCCTCGGCCTCGACCTCAGCGGGTCCGGGCTGATCTTCGCGCCGCGCACGGTCGTCGCGGCCTACGCCGTCGGCGTCCTCGTGACGGTCCTCGCCGCCTACGTCCCGGCCCGCCGGGCGGGCTCGGTCGCGCCCGTCGAGGCGATGCGCGAGCAGACGAGCGAGTCGACCCGCACGCGACCCGTGCGTCTGGCCCTCGAGGTCGCGGTGCTCGTGCTCGGTGTCGCCGCCTTCCTCGCCGGGCTCTTCGTCGTCGACACGGACGAGCTCGTCTGGGTGGGTCTGGGCACAGTCGGGATGCTCCTCGGCCTGGCCTTCCTCTCCCCGCTCGTCGGACGCCCGCTCATCCGCGCGCTCGGCTGGGTCTACCGCCGGGTCTTCGGCCCGATCGGGCACATGGCGGAGCAGAACGCCATCCGCAACCCCGGCCGCACCGCGGCGACGGCCTCGGCCCTGATGATCGGGATGACCCTCGTCGCGCTCATGGGCGTGCTCGCCTCGAGCACGAAGGCCACGGTCGACCAGCAGATCGCCGACAGCTTCCGTGCCGACTACGTGCTCTCCAACGCCGTCAACCAGCCCTTCTCGCACACCCTCACCACCGAGGCGGCGGAGGTGCCGGGCGTCGCCGAGGTCTCGCCGGTGCGCTACGCGCCGCTCGAGGTCGACGGGGAGCGGCGCTTCGTCCAGGCCGTCGACCCGGCCACCGTCGAGCGCATCCAGACCATCGACATCCAGCGCGGCGACGCGGACCTGTCGGGCTCGACCGTGCTGATCTCGGCGACCCGGGCCGGAGACCTGCAGCCCGGCGACCCCGTGACGGTCAGGCTCGGCGGGCAGTCCCGCGAGCTCACGGTGTCGGGCATCTACGCCAACCCGGGCAGCCAGCCCGACGTCCTCGTCAGCCTCGACACCCTCTCCGCCCTCGGGGCGCCCGAGGCGGACAGCTCGACCTTCGTCTTCCTCGAGGACGGGGCCGACCGGGCGCAGGTCGTCAGCGGTCTCGAGCAGATCATCTCGGGCCAGCCCCTCGTCTCGCTCAAGGACCAGGCCGACTACGCCGCGGAGCAGCGGGCGAGCATCGACCAGGTGCTCTTCCTCATCTACGGCCTGCTCGCCATGGCGATCGTCATCGCGGTCTTCGGGATCATCAACACGCTGAGCCTGTCGGTGCTCGAGCGCACCCGCGAGATCGGCCTGCTGCGCGCCGTCGGGCTCTCGCGCGGCCAGCTGCGCCGCATGGTGCGCCTCGAGTCGGTCGTCATCGCCCTGCTCGGCGCGATCCTCGGGATCGTGCTCGGCGTCGTCGCCGGGGTCGCGATCCAGCGCTCGCTCGTCGACGACGGCATCACCGAGCTGGCGATCCCGTGGGTGCAGATCGTCGTCTTCCTCGTCCTCGCCGCGATCATCGGCGTCCTCGCCGCCCTGTGGCCCGCGTGGCGCGCCTCGCGGATGGACGTGCTCCGGGCGATCGGCAGCGAGTAGCCGACGACCGGGCGGTCGAGCGCCCGTGAGGCGGCGAAGGGGGATCGGTCCGGTCCCCCTTCGCCCCGGCTCAGCGTCGCCCGAAGGCGGCCTGGACCCCGGCCTCCGCGGCGTCGTAGGCCTCGCCCGCGTCGGCCAGGGCCCGGCCGATCTCCTCGAGGCTCTCCTTGACCTGCCGCTGCGTGGTGCGCCAGTCGGTGACGAGGTCCTGGAAGCGAGAGGACGCGGTGCCCGACCACTCGTCCTGCATCGCGACGAGCGTGCTCATCATCGAGGCGACCGAGCTCTCGACGTCGGCCGAGATCGAGGCGACGGTGCCCGACCCCGCGGCGAGGGTCGCGGTGCTCACGGCGAAGGTGCTGCTCATGGTGGCTCTCCTGTCGGTGTGCTGCGGGGCCGGTGCGACCCCTGCCCTCAGACGGTAGGAGCCGGCGGCCCCTGCGCCGCGGGGTTCTCCACAGCCCCCCGGGCGCGACGCGCCCGCTCCAGCGCGCTGGCGTAGCCGGCACCCATCGCGAGCAGCAGCACCCCGGCGACGATGAAGCTCAGCACGCGCGGCAGGCCGTCGAGCGCGGAGAGGTCGAAGAAGAGGAGCTTGACGACGGCCGTCGCCGCGAGACCGAGACCGGCGAGCACAGAGACGCCGGCGTCCTCGCTGCGGCCGAGGCCGCGCACGAGCAGACCGGCCGCCAGGGCCATCCACACGACGGTCGCCAGGGCGTGCCCGACGAGGAAGCCCGAGGCGGCGGGGTCGTCGCCGAGACCCGCGGCCCGGCCGAGGACGGATCCGCCGAGCACGAGGGGCAGAGGCAGGGCGAGCGCCGCGGCGCACACGGCGACCCGGGAGGCCTCCGGCGAGCCGGGCACGAGGGCGCGCAGGGCCAGGGCGACGAGGGCGAGGAGCACGACGACGCAGACCGCCTCGAGGACGTGCACCGCGTCGACCCGGTCGGCCTGGCTGCGCGAGACGAGCGCCGGCAGGTGCCGGGTCGCGGGGAGCAGGGCGAGCAGGGCGACGGGGAGGGCGACGACGCCGACCGAGGTCGAGCGCAGCCCGGCGGCGGCCGCCACCCAGCCGACGGCGACGACGAGCAGCGCGAGCGGCACGAAGGACTCGCCCGGGCCCCGGGTGGCCAGGAGCAGCAGCGCGAGCGCGGCGACGACGAGGCTCAGCTCGCGCAGCCGGGAGAGGGCCGGTACACCGGCGACGGGGCCGACCCATGCGGCGACGAGGTGGGCCGCGGCGAGCACGAGGAGCACGACGACGGCGACGGGCCGGTCCTCGGTGCCCCCGGCGAGCAGCGCGGGGAGCGCGGCGACGAGCGCGAGGGCGGCCAGCGGGGCGGGCAGGCCCGCTCGGGCGCCAGGACCGCGCACGAGCGGGGCGAGGGTCGTCGCGAGGACGAAGAGCGCGAGGACGAGCGCCATGAGCGTGCCCTCGTGCCCGTCGTCCTGGGCGGCGACGGCGACGACCGCGTAGAGCGTCGTGGGGACGACACGCGCCACCTCGAGGACAGGCCAGCTGCGGCCCACCTGGGCCGGGTAGCTGGCGATCGTGAGGGTGAGCAGGAAGGCGCCGACGAGGAGCACCTCGGAGCCGCCGACGACCGGGGCGAGCACCGCGACCCCGACGACGACGAGCACGGCGAGCAGCTGGCTGCGCCAGGCCCGGGCGATGACGAGGCCGCCCGCGGCGAGCAGACCGGCGACGACGAGGCCGAGGGCGGCGGGCACCCAGTCGTAGATCCGCGTGACGGCGAGGACGTCGAGGTAGGCGGCGGCGACACCGGTCGCCGCGAGCCCGAGCGCGCCGACCGGGCTCTCCTGACGACGGCGCACGACCGCCGCGGATCCGAGGAGAGCCGCCGAGAGGACCGCGCCGGACAGGACGCGGGCGAGCGGGCCGAAGATCCCGGCCTGGATCGCGATCGCGAGCAGGAAGGCGACGCCGATGAGCGTGATGCCCGCGCCGACGACGGCGAGCAGCCGGGCCACGACGCCGTCGCGCTGCCACCAGGGCTCGAGGGGCGCCGGGGCGAAGGGGGAGGCCGGCGGCGCGGGCGGGGCGGTGACCGGGCCGCGAGGGGGCGCGGCGGGCGCGGCTGCGGCGGACGCCGGCGCGGCCCCTGCGACGGGGGCCCCCACCCGGACGGGCTCGGGGGCCTGCGGCGGCGCGGGGACCGCGCCGGCGGGCGTGGTGCGCGGGGCGGGGGCAGGGCCTGCGGGAGCCGTGGTGACGACCGGTCCGCTCGACGGGACCGGGGCGGCGACGGGGGGCGGGGCGCTCACCCCTTCGGCCCCGGCGTCGCGCTCGAGGGCGACGCGCACGCGGGCGAGGTGGTTGCCGACGCGGTACAGCTGGCTCATCGCCTCGGCGAACTCGTCCTCGAGCGTGCTCAGCTCGTCACGGTAGCCGGAGGTGCGGGGCGGGATGCTCATGCCCCCAGCGTGCCGCCACAACACGCCGGGGGCATGAGTCTGGCTACTCACAGCCTCGACCAGACGCCACACCTGGTCGAGGGGGTAGCACCCCTAGTCAGGAAGCCCGGGGCCGGCTGGCCCGTCGGGGAGGAGACGGTGGGATCCGTTGCCGGCACCCGTGCTTCCTGACTCCTAGTGGACACCCGTGGCCTTGGACGACCCTGCTCTCCACCTGGGAAAAGGCTGATCTTCTCGGGCCACGGGGTCCGGGTCTCAGCCCTCGGTGCGCTCGCCGAGGGTCACGTCGACCTGCGTGCTCTTGCCGTCGCGGATGACGGTCAGCTTCACCGTCGAGCCGACCGCCTCCTCGCGCACGTGGGCGACGAGAGATTCGGCGGAGGTCACCGGCGTGTCGCCGACCGCGACGACGAGGTCGCCGACCTCCAAGCCGGCCTTCGCGGCGCCGGAGCCCTGCGAGACCTGCTCGATCCTCGCGCCCGAGCGGGTCGCCGACCCGCTCTTCGCGGTGCCGTCGCTCGGGGTGACGCCGAGGAAGGCGTGCTGGGCGGAGCCGTCCGTGATGAGCTGGTTGGCGATCATCCGGGCCTGGTCTACGGGGATGGCGAAGCCGATGCCGATCGAGCCGGACTGGCCCCCCGAGCTGCTGCCCGTGCTCGCGATCGAGGAGTTGATCCCGACGAGGCGGCCCGACGCGTCGACGAGAGCGCCGCCGCTGTTGCCGGGGTTGATCGCGGCCGAGGTCTGCACGGCGTTGGTGACGACGGTCTCGCCCTGGCTCTGGCCCTGGGCGAAGGGGTCCTGGCTCGAGGAGTCGCTCGTCGAGACCGGGCGGTCGAGGGCGCTGACGACACCTGTGGTGACCGTGCCGGACAGGCCGAGCGGGTTGCCGATCGCCATGACTGGGTCGCCGACGGCGAGGGAGTCGCTCGCCCCGAAGGTGATGGGAGTCAGCTCCTTCGGCGGGTCGGTGATGGTGAGCACGGCGAGGTCGGTCGAGGGGTCCGTGCCGGCGATCGTCGCGGCGTAGGTGTTGCCGTCCGAGAGGGTGACGGTGATCTGCGAGCCCGCGCCCTCCCCGGCACCGGTCGCGACGTGGTTGTTCGTGAGGACGTGCCCCTTGTCGTCCATGACGACGCCGGAGCCCTGGCCCTCGCCCTGCGCGCTCTTGACGGTGATCGACACGACGCTCGGGCCGACGGCCGAGGCGACGGACTGCCAGTCGGGGGCGGACTTCTGCGCGTCGGTCACCGGGACGACGCTGCTCTGCGGCAGCTGCGAGGAGGCCGAGGTCGTCGTGCCCTGGTCACCGTCGGCCAGGGTCGTCGCGGCGAAGGTGCCGCCGCTGGCCAGGGCCGCGGCGAGCACGGCCACCGCGGAGAGCTCGCCCACGCGGCGCAGCCCGCCGCGTCGGCGCGGCTGCTGGGGCGGGAGGGTGCCGACGGACGCCGGCGGGGGCGGCGGGTAGCTCGTGCCGCTCTGGGGGGTCTGGTGGGCGCCGAAGGGCTGCGTCTCATCAGGACGGGGGAGGGGGGAGGTGTCGTCGTGCATGGTGCTGCTCCTTCGGGTCGCGCGGTCCGCGTCGCGGATGCCTACGACTCCTATGAGACTCCTACGAGTCGTGACGGCCCTGGTGATGGGCTGTGAGGACTCTGTGCCTCGCGAGCCGGGCGGGCGGGCTACAAGACCCTGCCAGCAGCCCTTCGTCGTGCCAGGAGCCTCTCGAGAGGGTCCTGGTACGGCGAAAGGCAGCCAGCAGGGTTTCGTAGCTGGTCGCGAGGTGGGCGAAGGGGGAGTCAGGCGGCCAGCGGGAGGGTGACGCGGAAGGTCGCGCCGCCACCGGGGGTCGGGCCGACCGAGACCTCCCCGTGGTGCTGCTCGACGAGCGCGGCGACGATCGCCAGGCCGAGGCCGGATCCCCCCTTCGCCCGCGACCGCGCCCTGTCCGCCCGGAAGAAGCGCTCGAAGACCCGTGCCGCGGTCTCGTCGTCCATGCCGACGCCGTGGTCGCGGACCTCGACGACCGCCCGGCCGTCCGCGGTGCCGACGGCCACCTCGATGGGCACCCCGGAGCCGGCGTGCATGAGGGCGTTGGAGAGCAGGTTGCCGACGACCTGGCGCAGCCCGGCGTCGTCGCCGCGCACGACGACCGGCGAGAGCTCGCCGGCCAGCCCGACGAGGTGGATGGGGCGCTCGGGGTCGCGGGCGCGGGCGTCGTGCGCGGCCTCGGCGCACAGGACGAGCAGGTCGACCTCCGCGTGCTCGAGGGGCCGCTCGTCGTCGAGCCGGGCGAGGGTGAGCAGGTCGTCGACGAGCACGCTCATCCGCGAGGCCTCGCCCTCGATCCGCTGCATCGACGTGTCGAGCGCGACCTCGTCGGCGATGGCGCCCTGGCGGTAGAGCTCGGCGTACCCGCGGACCGTGGCCAGGGGCGTGCGCAGCTCGTGCGATGCGTCGGCGACGAACTGGCGCATGCGCGTCTCGGAGGCCTCCTGGGCGGAGAAGGAGCCCTCGATGCGACCGAGCATGACGTTGAGCGAGTCCGAGAGCGAGGCGACCTCGTCGTGGCTCGTGCGGACGGGGACGCGGCGGCTGAGGTCGCCGGCGGCGATGGCCGCGGCGACGTCCTCGATCTTGCGCAGCGGTCGCAGGGCGCGCTGGGTGGCGAACCAGCCGAGCACGCCGGAGATGATCGACACGACGACGCCGATGACGAAGGTGAGGGAGAGCAGCCGGGCGACGGTGTGCTGCTGCCCGCGAAGGGGGATCCCCACGGCGTAGGTCGTGCCCTGCGTGTCGACGGTGCCGGCGATGAAGCGCCACTCCGTCGTGCCGTCCGTCGAGGGGACGGTGAAGGGGCGGCCGGTGACGACCCGCGAGTCGTCGGGGGCGAGGTAGGGCAGCGCGGGCTGGCTCTGCTCCGCCGTCGGGTTGATCGCCTGGCGACGGTCCTCGTCGACGGGCATGTACGCGAAGGCGTAGGCGTTGGGCAGCGTCCGGTCGTCGTCGCTGTAGTAGATGAGCTGCCGGGCCACCGGGTCCTTGACCGAGCGCAGCTGCTGGTCGGTGCTCGCGAGGAGGTCGCGGCGCATGAGGTACGAGGTCGCGAAGCTCGACAGCGTGAGCGCTGCCATGAGGAGCACGAGGAGGATGACGACGAGCCGGTAGGTGAGCGGGATCGACTCGAGCCCGCGCACCACCCGCTCGCGGGTGCGCTCGCGGCGCGGGCCGACCGAGGCGGGTCGGCGCGGCGTGGGCTCCTCGTCTCCCGACGACGGGGTGAGGGTGTCCCCCTTCGCCGTGTGACGCAGGATCATCAGGCCTCCGGCGGCATCCGCAGGAGGTAGCCGAAGCCGCGCTTGGTGTGGATGAGCGGGGGCAGGCCCTCGGTGTCGATCTTGCGCCGCAGGTAGGAGATGTAGGACTCGACGATGCCCATCTCGCCGCGGAAGTCGTAGTCCCACACGTGGTCGAGGATCTGCGCCTTCGACAGCACGCGGTTGGGGTTGAGCATGAGGTAGCGCAGCAGCTTGAACTCCGTCGGCGAGACGTCGACGACCTTGCCGGCCCGGCGCACCTCGTGCGCGTCCTCGTCGAGCTCGAGGTCGGCGAAGCGCAGGACCGACTCGGCGTCGCCCTCCTCGAGGGTGCGGCGCAGGATGACGCGGATGCGCGCGACGACCTCCTCGAGGCTGAAGGGCTTCGTCACGTAGTCGTCGCCGCCGACGGTCAGGCCCTTGAGCTTGTCGTCGAGGCTGTCGCGCGCGGTGAGGAAGAGGACGGGCACGTGCTGACCACGGCCGCGCAGCCGGTTGGTCACCTCGAAGCCGTCGAAGTCGGGGAGCATGACGTCGAGGACGACGAGATCGGGCTGCATCGTCGCGGCGAGGTCGAGCGCCGTGCGGCCGTCACCGGCCACCTCGACCTCGAAGCCGTTGAACTTCAGCGAGGTCGCGAGGAGCTCGCGGATGTTCGGCTCGTCCTCGACGACGAGCAGTCGCGCCTCGACCGGCGCCTGGCTTGACGTGGGGCTCGGGACCATGCTCCCAGTGTGGGCGCGGATCCTGGGAGAGGCCTGTGCGCCGGGTGGGTGATCTGCGGGTGCGCCCGGCGCCAGACCTGCGAGGATGGGGTGACTCGCCCGGCCCAGGGGGGCCGGCAGGACGGAGCCAGTCATGTTGTGGATCGCCGGCGGCATCGCCGCAGTCATCGCCGTCATCGCGGTCGCGTACGACCGCATGCACAAGGGGGCGTCGATGCAGTCCGACCCCTCGAACGTCGCCAAGGACGCCGGCACCTCGCTGCGCTACCACAACAACAGCGGCGGCACCTCGCTCTGACGCAGACCTCGACGGCGAAGGGCGAAGGGGGATCCCCCCTTCGCCCTCTCGCGTCACCAGGCCTCGTTCCCCTGCGCGGGGACGGGCCGCGCCCTACCCTCGGGTCTGGGCCGACGACCCACGTCGGCCGAGTGAGGGGATGAGCTGTGGATCTGAAGAAGTACGCCTTGACGGTCGCGGCCGGTGCGGTCGCCGTGGGCCTGTCGTCGACCTCGGCCGCGGCCGGCACGACCAGCCCCGCTGCCGCCGAGTCGGTCGCGGCCACCACCGCGACGTGCTCCGGACGGGGCTTGTACGGGCCGGCCACCACCAACTGGACGATGTCGAGCCGGGCCAGGGACACCGCTCGCGCCGTGATCTACGACGCGAAGACGTGCGACAAGCGAGGTCTGGTGTGGCGCTCCACGCGCGACAAGACCCTGCTGAGCCTCGGCCTGGTCACGCCGTCGCAGGCCTGGGCGACCCCGGACAACCGGTCGAGCTCTCCCTCGTACAAGCGGTACGCCGACACGGTCCGCGCGCTGCAGACCAGGCCGCGCACCTACCGGTGGAACGGCGCGACGTACTCGGTCTGGCCGCGCGTCGCCTACGACAACACCTCGGGCGCGTGGGACGAGGCCGTCCGCTCAGGCCTCATCAGCCGCTCGGACGCTCGGCAGATGCAGAGCTCGTTCGGCTACTACGTCGGCTACCGCGTCTACGTCACCGACGGAGGCCGCCTGGCGTACGCGTTCGCGGGCGAGTGAGCCGGAGGCCTCGCTGACGGCGAAGGGCGAAGGGGGATCCCCCCTTCGCCCTCTCGCGTCACCTGGCCTCGTCAGCGGGGTGCGTCGCCCTCGTCGGGGACGTAGTCGGGGTTGGGGTGCTCGTCGGTGTCGTCGACGGTGGCGCCCATGCCGCCGCCCTTGTTGACGTCCGGGGTCTCGGGGACGTTGTCGGCACCGCCGACGGAGGTCTCGGCGTTGAGGGCGCTCGAGCCGGCCTCGGAGACGGTGCCGCCCTCCTGGTCGTCGGGGCGGGAGTCGTCGTGTGTGCTCATGTCCTCAACGTAGTCGCAGATCAGGCGTCTGCGGCCGGGCCGAGAGGGTCAGCGCTCGAGCAGGTCCTCGGCGTCGATGATCCGGTAGGCGTAGCCCTGCTCGGCGAGGAAGCGCTGGCGGTGTGCGGCCATCTCGGCGTCGACGGTGTCCCGGGCGACGACGGTGTAGAAGTGCGCGGTGCGGCCGTCCTCCTTCGGGCGCAGGACGCGACCCAGCCGCTGGGCCTCCTCCTGGCGTGAGCCGAAGGTGCCGCTGATCTGGATCGCGACGGTCGCCTCGGGCAGGTCGACGGAGAAGTTGGCCACCTTGCTCACGACGAGCAGGCGGGTGCGCCCCTCACGGAAGTCGGCGAAGAGCTGCTGGCGCTCCTTGACCGGGGTCTGGCCCGTGATGAGGTCGCAGCCCAGGCGCTCGACGACCTCGTCGAGCTGGTCGAGGTACTGACCGATGACGAGGGTCGGCTCGTCGGCGTGCTTCGCGACGAGCGCCTCGACGACGTCGAGCTTCGCCGGGGTCGTCGAGGCCATCCGGTAGCGGTCCTCGGGCTCCGAGGTCGCGTAGGCCATCCGCATCGACTCCGACATCGACACCCGCACCTCGACGCAGTCGGCGGGGGCGATGTAGCCCTGCGACTCGATGTCCTTCCACGGCGCGTCGAATCGCTTGGGGCCGATGAGGCTGAAGACGTCGCCCTCACGGCCGTCCTCGCGCACGAGCGTCGCCGTGAGACCGAGCCGGCGCCGCGCCTGCAGGTCGGCGGTCATCCGGAAGATCGGGGCCGGCAGCAGGTGCACCTCGTCGTAGACGACGAGGCCCCAGTCGCGGGCGTCGAGCAGCTCGAGGTGGGGGTAGACGCCCTTCCGCTTGAGGGTGAGCACCTGGTAGGTCGCGATGGTGACCGGGCGGATCTCCTTGCGCGCCCCGGAGTACTCGCCGATCTCGTCCTCGGTGAGCGAGGTCCGGGCGATGAGCTCGTCCTTCCACTGCCGGGCCGAGACGGTGTTCGTCACGAGGATGAGGGTCGTCGCGCTCGCCTTGGCCATCGACGCGGCGCCGACGAGCGTCTTGCCCGCCCCGCACGGCAGGACGACGACGCCGGACCCGCCGTCCCAGAAGCCGTCGACCGCCTGCTCCTGGTAGGGCCGCAGCGTCCAGCCGTCCTGCGCGAGCGAGATGGGGTGCGCCTCGCCGTCGACGAACCCGGCTTCGTCCTCGGCCGGCCAGCCGACCTTGAGCAGCTCCTGCTTGAGCGTCCCGCGCTCGGAGGGGTGGACGAGGACGGTGTCCTCGTCGACGCGGTCGCCGAGGAGCGGCTTGATCTTCTTGTGCCGCAGGACCTCGGTGAGCACAGCGCGGTCGGTCGTCACGAGGACGAGCTGGCCCTCGTCGTCCTTGCGCAGGGTGAGCCGCCCGTAGCGGTCCATCGTCTCGGCGATGTCGACGAGCAGGCCCTGCGGCACGGGGTAGCGCGAGTGGGTGACGAGCGCGTGGACGACCTGCTCGGCGTCGTGCCCGGCCGCCCGCGCGTTCCACAGCCCGAGCGGGGTGACCCGGTAGGTGTGGATGTGCTCGGGGCTGCGCTCCAGCTCGGCGAAGGGGGCGATGGCGCGTCGCGCCTGCGCCGCCGCCGGGTGGTCGACCTCGAGCAGGAGGGTCTTGTCGGACTGGACGATGAGCGCGCCGTCAGGCATCGAGCCCCGTTCGGGAGGGTGCGGGTGTGGGTGAGGTCCGGCGGTGCCGGCTCAGTAGGTGTCGTAGTCGTAGCCGCTGCTGCTGTCCTGGCTGATCGCCCAGGCGAAGAAGGAGGCCACGGCGATGATCGCGAGGACGGACAGGACGGCGAAGACGATCCAGCCGATCTTCGTCAGCCTCGAGGCGGAGGCCGGGTCGGAGGACTGCTTGACCAGACCCATGATGCCGAGGATCAGCGGGGCGATGCCGACGAGCGTGCAGTAGCACGACAGCGTGAGCAGCGCCGACAGGATCGTCAGCACCAGGGCCGAGACGTTGAGGTCGCTGCTGCCCCCGGCGGGCGGCGGGCCGTAGGGATTCGGGGAGTACGGGGTCTGGCCGTACTGGGGCTGCTGGCCGTAGCCGGGCTGGCTCGCGCCGTACGGGCTCGGCTGCTGGCCCTGCGGGCCACCCGAGCTCTGACCCCCGGGCTGCTGCGGGTCCTGGCCGGGCTGGTGCGGCGGGTAGGGGTCCATGCTCACGTGCGAGTCCTCGTCTGGCGTCGTCGGGAGGCGCGTCCCCCGCTGGGTCGCCAGGGTACGCGGGCACGGCCTGCCCCACGACGGGGAGCGGTCCCCGGCCGCTCAGCGCAGGTGCTGCTGGACGAGCGCGAGCGTCGCGTCGTCGAAGGCGACGAGCGTCACCTCGTCGACGTCGGCGGTCGAGGCCGAGATGGTCTCGACCGCGCAGGCGACGGCGTCCCCCTTCGGCCACCCGTAGATGCCGGCACTGACGAGCGGGAAGGCGAGCGTCCGCGCGCCGATCTCCTCGGCGACCTCGAGGCTGCGGCGGTAGCAGGACGCGAGGAGGTCCCGGTCGCGCTCGCCCGCCGAGTAGTTCGGTCCGACGGTGTGGATGACCCAGCGGGCGGGCATCTCGCCCGCGGTGGTCCAGCCGGCGTCGCCGGTCGCGAGCCCGTGCGGGAAGCGCTCGACGCAGTCGCGCAGGACTGCCGGCCCTCCCGCGCGGTGGATCGCTCCGTCGACGCCCCCGCCGCCGCGCATCGCGCGGTTCGCGGCGTTGACGACGGCGTCGACGCGGGCCTGGGTGATGTCGCCGCGGACGGCGTGCGGTGTCGGCATGCCCCCATGCTGCACCGGTGGGAGGATGACGGGGTGAGTGCGACGCTGCCCCAGGTGGTCCCCGGAGCCGACCTGCCCGACGCCGTGACGATCTACGAGGTCGGGCCGCGTGACGGCCTGCAGAACGAGTCGACGGTCGTGCCGACCGCGGTCAAGGCCGACTTCGTGCGGCGGCTCGTCGCCGCGGGGCTCGGCACGGTCGAGACGACCTCCTTCGTCAGTCCCCGGTGGGTGCCCCAGCTCGCCGATGCCGAGGACCTGCTCACCGAGCTCGGCGACGAGGGCCTCGGCCACCGCCGGCCGGTCCTCGTGCCCAACGAGCGCGGGCTCGACCGCGCGATGGAGCACGGGGTCGGCGCGATCGCGATCTTCGGCAGCGCGACGGAGACCTTCGCCCAGCGCAACCTCGGGCGCTCGCTCGCCGAGTCGGTGCAGATGTTCGCCCCCGTGGTGCGCCGCGCGCTCGACAGCGACCTGTGGGTGCGGGCGTACGTGTCGATGTGCTTCGGCGACCCGTGGGAGGGCCCGGTGCCGGTCACGCAGGTGGCCGACGCGTGCGAGTCCCTCATGGAGCTCGGCGCCCACCAGCTCTCGCTCGGAGACACCATCGGCACCGGCACCACCGGGCACGTCGAGGCGCTGCTCCTCGAGCTCGAGCGGCGCGGCATCGGCGCCGACGTCATCGGCGTGCACTTCCACGACACCTACGGGCAGGCGCTGGCCAACACCCTCACCGCCCTGCGGGCCGGTGTGCGGGTCGTCGACGCCTCCACCGGCGGGCTCGGCGGGTGCCCGTACGCGAGGTCGGCGACGGGCAACCTCGCGACCGAGGACCTCGTGTGGGCCCTCGACGGGCTGGGCATCCGCACCGGGGTCGACCTCGGCGCGCTCGTCGAGACGAGCGTGTGGATGGCCGAGCAGCTCGGTCGTCCGGCGCCCTCGCGGGTCGTCAAGGCGCTCTCCGGGGGCTGAGGGACGGGTCCGCGGCGGCGCCAGGGCGGCCAGGTGTGACCGCGGGGCGGTCAGGTGTGGCCGGGGGCGGCCGGTCTGCGGCCGCGTCAGCCGGCGACTGCGACGCCGGTGATCCGGTGGATCGAGTACGTCCGCTGCTCGTCCTCGACACTCCCGCGCACGCGTCCCCCTTCGACCGCCTCGGGCAGCAGGAGCACCCGGCGCACGTCGCCGATCGCGTCGGCGACACCGAGCCACACGTGCACCCGGTCGGCCGCCGCCTCGCGCAGCACACCGGCGACCCCCGCGGGGTCCATCGGGGGCAGCGGGGGCCCGGGCGGGCTGACGAGCGCGCGGGCCTGGGCGGCCTGCTCGCCGCGGCGCATCGCGGCGACGAGCGCCGGTGGGTCGGCCGCCGCCGTCACCGGCGGCGGCACCTCACGGGGCGGGCTGACGCGGCGCACCGCGCCCGCCGCCGTGACGACCCCGCCCGAGCTCTCGCGCACGGGTGACGCACCGACCTCGCGCAGGCTCTCGAGCAGGACCGGGGCGGAGGCGGGGGAGACGAGCACCGTCGGGGCGAGCCGGCGCAGCTGGAGGTGCGAGAGGTCGCGCAGGGCGAGCAGGCGGTCGAGGTGCGCCTCGTCGTCGCTGCGCAGGTAGGAGCCGACGCTGCCGGCGCGCAGCTGCCCGTGCCGGCGGGCGACATCGCGCACGAGGTACTCCAGCCCCTGCGGCAGGGGTGTGCGGCTGATCGCCGCGAGCTCGGCGAGGAGCTGCTCGCCGTCGAGGCCGGCGTCGAGGGCCTGGCGCACCGAGGCGTCGCTGAAGCGGTAGATCGAGGCGCCGCCGCGCGACTCCAGGGTGGCGCTGCGGCGCAGGGTGGTCGCGAGGGACGGGCTCGGCGGACCGGGTACGACGGCGGTGAGGTCGGCCTGGACGAGCGCGTGGTCCACCGGCTCGGGCAGGTCGCCCTGGAGGATCTCGACCGCCTGGGGCGAGGCCCCCCGTACGACGGCGGTCGCCGCGGTGCCGATGCGGTCCTGCACGGTGACGCCGAGGCGCTCGGCCTCGATGAGGACCGAGCCGACGACGCCCTCGGCGTCCTGGGGCATGCGGCGGGGACGGCGCTCGCGCAGCGCCGTCGTGACCTCGGCGGCGGGCACGCCCTGCGCGAGCACGTCGAGGACGTCGGCCCGCAGACCGCGGATCGGTGGCCAGACCATGTCGTCGGACAGGGCCCGCGGTGCGCTCTCGCCGATCTGCAGGGTGGTGCGCAGCGAGGTGGTCCACGGCACGACGAGGTCGACCCAGCGCTGGGCGGTGCTCGCCTCGCGCCAGGTCTCGACGAGGGTCGTGAGGCGCCAGGTCGGCTCGGCCCCCTCGTCGTCGGCGAGGAGCCGCGCGCCCAGGGCGAGGTCGAGCAGGAAGCGCAGGTCGTCGGGGTCGAGCTGGGTCTGGCGGGCCAGCGAGCGCAGGTCGACGACGGCCATGCCGCCGGACCGCAGCACGCGGGGCCGGGCCGACTCGAGGTGCTCGAGGACCTCGTCGAGGAGCGCGACGAGGTCGAGGACGACGGCCGCCGTCTGGGTGTCGACATCGGGGGAGGGGCCGCTCTCGGCCGGGGCCGTGAGGTCCGGGCGACGGCGGGTCGTCCCGCCGCGCAGGTGCAGGGCGACCTCGCGAGGGAGGGTGACGCGCAGACGGGCGGTGTCGTCGGCGTCCTCGCGCACCGCCGCGAGGCCGTGCTCGCCGAGCCACCGCGCTGCCGTCGCCGCCTGGCTGTCGCTGCTCACCGTCGCGACGGGCCCGCCGTCGACGAGCCGGTCGAGGACGGTCCGCGCCGCGGGCGGGGCCTCCTCGCGCAACTGGTCGACGTCGTCGGGGTCGACGACGGGCAGGCGCAGATCGGCGGCCCGGGGGCCGAGACCAGCGGGGGCGGGGCCGAGCACGTCGAGGACGGTGCGGGTGGGGGCCAGCCCGTCGGGTGCGCGCCACAGCAGGGCGGCGTCGCGCAGGGCGAGGACCGGCTCGGCCAGACCGGGCCCGTCGAGACCGGTGAGCTCGGCCAGTCCCTCGGGCACGGGCTCGGCCACCCCGTCGAGCGCTGCGCGCGGCGAGCCGTCGAGCAGCGCGGCGGCCTCGAGGACGGCGAGGTGGGTGGCGTCGAGGTGGTCGACGGCGCGGGTGGTGCTCGCGACGGTGGCGGCGCGGGCGGCGAGCGCGGTGAGGTCGGCGGGGGCGGGCCGGGTGAGGTCCGGGCGTCGCCGGAGGAGCTCAGCCAGCTCCTCCTCGGAGCGGGAGCGGATGTCCTCGGCCAGCGAACGCACCAGTGCACGCTACTCCGCGACCCAGCAGCACCTCGACGCACGAGCAGCACGACGAGATGCGGCTCGCGCTGCGAGGTGCTGCCTGCAGCACCTCGTCTAGGTTCGGGGGATGGCGCACCCGAGCGGAGAGCAGTGGCAGATCGAGCACGGCGACCTCGTCGCGGTGGTCACCGAGGTCGGGGGCGGGCTGCGCTCGCTGCGCCTGGGCGATCTCGACGTCGTCGCCGGCTACGAGGCCGACGAGATGGCCTCGTCGGGCCGCGGCCAGGTCCTCGTGCCGTGGCCGAACAGGCTGCGCGACGGGCGCTACGAGATGGACGGCACGACCCACGAGCTGCCGATCACCGAGCCGGAGACCGGCAACGCCAGCCACGGCCTCACCCGCTGGGAGGGCTGGCGGCTGCGAGAGCGGCACGACGACGCGGTCGTCGTGAGCCACACGATCCACCCCCGGCCGGGCTGGCCCTTCCACGTCGAGGTCGTCGTCGCCTGGGTGCTCGACGGCTCGGGCCTGACGTGCACGACCCAGGCGACGAACGTCGGTGACACCGTCGCGCCGTGGGGCTACGGCGCTCACCCCTACCTCGCGCTCGCCGGCACGCCCGCCGCGCAGTCGCGCGTGCGTGTGTCCGCCGGCCGGGTCCTCCTCGTCGACGACCGGATGCTCCCGGCCGACCTCGTCGAGGTGGGCGGGACCCCCTTCGACCTGCGTGACGGCGAGCCGCTCGGCGAGCGCGACGTCGACAACGCCTACACCGACCTCGAGCGGGGCGATGACCGCTGCTGGCAGGTCGAGATGGCCACGGACCGGCTCGTCAGCCGGGTGTGGGGCGGGCCGGGCCTGGACTGGGTGCAGGTCTTCACCGGCAAGGCACGCGACGAAGGGGGAGCCCCCGGGGTCGCCGTCGAGCCGCTGTCGTGCCCGGCCGACGCCTACAACACCGGGGTCGGGCTCGTGCGTCTCGAGCCCGGGCAGACGTGGATCGCCCAGTGGGGTCTCGAGGCGCAGCGGGTCTGAGGCTCAGCCGGCGCGCTGCGTGCGCGGCGAGGTCGAGGGGCTCGCGGCGGGCAGGCCGTTGACCTCGGGGCTGACGATGCGCTCGATGCGCAGCAGCATCCAGGCGCTGACGACGAGGCCGAGGAGCATGCAGCCGATGAAGACGGCGGCCAGGCCGCGGCCCAGCAGGACGCCCGCGAGGACCGGTCCGACGATCGCGCCGAGCATGAAGGCCGTCGAGCTCGCGGCGTTCATCCGGCCGCGCAGGTGGTCGGGGGCCGAGTCGTTGACCATCGCCGGGATCGAGGGCTGGAGCATCGTCTCGCCGAGACCGAAGACCGCGCCGTAGGCGACGACGAGCATCGCGGCGGCGAGGGTGCCCGGCAGCAGGCCGGACAGCCCGAGCAGGCCCCACGAGACGGCCCAGATCGCGAGGAGGGTCATCATGACGCGGGTGCGGCGGTGGCCCTCGATGCGGTGGAGGACGACGAACTGCAGCAGGACGATGACGGCGGTGTTGGCGGCGAAGAGCAGGCCGACCGCCTCGGTGCTCACCTGCGAGACGGTCCGGGCGAAGGCGGGGATGCCGGCCTCCATCTGCCCGTAGCCGACGGTGCTCGTCAGCGCGGTGACCGCGAGGATCCAGCCGAAGCCGGGGCGGCGCAGCACGGCGGCGTAGGACCGCGGCTCGGAGGCGTCCGTGTGCGCGGCCCGGCCGTGGACGTGGCGCAGCGGGCCGAGCAGCCACATGACGGGGATGAGGACGAGCACCGCGTCGAGGAGGAAGAGGGCCTCGAAGGTGATCGGCCGGTCGACGTCGACGACCGCACCGGCGAGGACCCCGCCGAGGCCGATGCCGAGGTTGAGCAGGGCGAAGTTCACGCCGAAGTAGCGCTGGCGCATCCGGCCCGCGACGATCGCGGAGATGAGGGAGTTCGACGCCGACCAGCCGGTGCCGTGCGCGAGCCCGAGGAAGAGGCAGGCGACGAGCGCGATCGGCAGGGTCGAGGAGAAGGCGAGCGCCACGGTCCCGATCGAGGCGAGGACGCTGCCGCTCATGACGACGAGCCGGGCGCCGACCCGGTCGACGAAGGTGCCGGCGATCGGCCCGTAGATGGCGGCGATGACGGCCATGAGACCCATGAGGGTGCCGGACAGCTCGAGGCTGAAGCCGCGGACCTCGTGGAGGTAGATGACGGTGAAGGGCAGGGTCATGCCGCGCCCGAGGTGCTGCAGCGCGACCGTCGAGAGCAGGTAGCGGCCCTCGCGCGGGAGGGCGGCCCAGAAGCCGCGCACCCCGGGGCCGATCTCGTCGGCCGGGACGTCCACCGGGAGGGCGGAGGGCCGATGGGCAGTCACGAGGTGACACTGTGCCCCATCCGCGCACGGCCTGCATCTGGAGGCGCACCGGAGCACCGCCTCGACCAGGCCGGACGCCGGTGGGGCACGGCGAGGTGGGCGCGGGCGTTAGCCTTGAGGGTGGCCCACGGGCCGCACAGACATCGACGGCGACGCGACGCCCACGCGAGCGCGGCCGTGCACACGACAAGACCAAGGGGTTCACCGTGCCGACTGGCAAGGTCAA
Organism: Janibacter melonis; assembly: GCF_020567375.1. Taxonomy (GTDB): domain Bacteria; phylum Actinomycetota; class Actinomycetes; order Actinomycetales; family Dermatophilaceae; genus Marihabitans; species Marihabitans melonis. Next base: position 585,681 of record NZ_JAJBZM010000002.1, read on the forward strand.
GTGGTACGACCAGGAGAAGGGCTTCGGCTTCATCTCCGGCGACGACGGCGAGGACGTCTTCCTCCACGCGAACGCTCTCCCGCAGGGCGTGAGCACGCTCGGCGGCGGGACGCGCGTCGAGTTCGGCATCGTCGAGGGGCGCCGCGGCGCCCAGGCGCTCTCCGTCACCGTCCTCGAGCCCGCTCCGAGCGTCGCGGCCAACCGCCGCGAGCGCGACCGCAAGCCGGCCGAGGACATGGAGGTCATCATCGAGGACCTCATCAAGCTGCTCGACGGGGTCGGTGCCGGCCTGCGCCGGGGCCGCTACCCCGAGAAGGGCCAGGGCAAGAAGATCGCCCAGGTCATGCGCCGCGTCGCCGACGACCTCGACGTCTGATGGCGGCGACCAGGACCCGGGCGGTCAAGAGCGACGCCGTCCTCGCGGCCGCGGTGGAGACCGCGCGCGAGGCCGTCGTCGCCGTCGCCGACCCCGGCACCGTCGGCGAGCACGAGTCCTTCGCGATGGACGAGGACCGGCTCGGCACCCACTACTTCACGTGCACCGCGCCGGGCTACCACGGCTGGCGCTGGGCGGTCTCGCTCGCCCGCGTGCCCCGCGCGAAGGTCGCGACGGTGTGCGAGACCCACCTCGTGCCCGGCGCCGAGGCGCTCCTGTCGCCGCAGTGGCTCCCGTGGGCCGAGCGGCTCCAGCCCGGCGACGTCGGCCCCGGCGACGTCACCCCGAAGATCGACGACGACCCCAACCTCGTCGCGGGCTTCGAGGCGACCGGTGACGAGGACGTCGACGAGGTCGGCTTCTTCGAGCTCGGCCTCGGTCGCCCCCGCGTCCTGTCGGCCGAGGGGCGCGACGCCGCGGCCCAGCGCTGGTACGACGGCGAGCACGGCCCGAGCGCCGCGGTCGCCGTCAAGGCGAGCGAGCACTGCTCGTCGTGCGGCTACTTCGTGCCGATGGCCGGCGCGCTCCGCCCCGTCTTCGGGGTGTGCGCCAACGAGTGGTCGCCGAGCGACGGCTCGGTCGTGAGCCTCGACCACGGGTGCGGTGCGCACTCCGAGGTCGACATGGACGCCCCGGAGCCCGAGCGCGTGTCCGCGCCGGTGCTCGACGAGGAGACGCTCGAAGAGCTCTGAGCCGGTGGGCGCCCGGTCAGCGCTCGCCGACGCGTCGCACGGCGTCCGGCACGCGGATCGGCGCGTCCGCGTCGGCCGCGTTGCCGCGCCCGCGGCGCAGGTAGACCCACCCGAGCGCGCCGACGGCGAGGCCGCTGACGCAGGCCCACGGCCACCAGTCCCGATCGCCCGTGCGCAGGGGCGGCACGGCGAGGACGACGACGAGGGCGACGGCCCACAGGATCATGCCCGCGGCGGCGACCCGGTCGGCCCGCACGCGCACGAGGTCGGGGGCGTCGGTGCCCTGCTCGCCCTTCGACCCGCTCGTCACGGGGTCAGCGTAGGCGCACTACTCTGCGCGCATGTCCTCCACCCCTGACACGGCGCGCCTGGGCGCCCTCGACGGCTTCTTCCGCATCACCGAGCGGGGCTCGACCCTCGGCCGCGAGATCCGCGGTGGCCTGGCCACCTTCTTCACGATGGCCTACATCGTCGTCCTCAACCCGCTCATCATCGGGACCCAGGCCGACTCGACCGGTGGCTTCCTCGGTGGGGGAGACGTCGAGCAGGCCAAGCTCCTCGTCGCCGCCGGCACCGCCCTCGTCGCGGGCCTGCTGACCATCCTCATGGGCGTCGTCGCGAACTTCCCGCTCGCGCTCGCCGCCGGGCTGGGCCTCAACGCCTTCGTCGCCTTCGGCATCGCCAAGCTGCCGGGCATGACGTGGGCCGACGCGATGGGCCTCGTCGTCCTCGAGGGCATCATCATCTTGCTCCTCGTGCTCACCGGCTTCCGCCGGGCCGTGCTCCTCGCGGTGCCCGCCCAGCTGAAGACGGCGATCTCCGTCGGCATCGGCCTCTTCATCACCGTCGTCGGCCTCGTCGACGCGGGCTTCGTGCGCAAGGCGGCCGGCGGCCCCCTCGGCGAGCTCGGCGTCGGCGGCTTCCTCGCCGGCTGGCCCCTGCTCGTCTTCGTCATCGGTCTGCTGACGATCATCGGCCTGTACTCGCGCGGGGTGAACGGCGCGATCCTCTACGGCATCTTCGGCACGACCGTGCTCGCGCTCGTCGTCGAGGCCGTCGCCGACGTCGGCCCGCGCATCGTCGGCCCGGACGGCGTCGTGCAGAACCCCACCGGCTGGGGGCTCAACGTGCCCGCGCTGCCCGACTCGCTCGTCTCCGTGCCCGACCTCGGGCTCATCGGCGACTTCAACCTCCTCGGCTCCTTCGACAAGATCGGCGTCGTCGCGGCCTTCCTGCTGATCTTCACGCTCATGCTCGCCGACTTCTTCGACACCATGGGCACGATGGTCGCCGTCGGCGCGGAGGGCGGTCTGCTCGACGAGGACGGCAACCCGCCCCACAGCCAGCGCATCCTCGTCGTCGACTCGATCGGCGCGATCGCCGGTGGCGCCGCGAGCGTCTCCTCGAACACCTCGTACATCGAGTCCGCCACGGGCGTCGGCGAAGGGGCCCGCACGGGTCTGTCGGCGGTCGTCACCGGCGTGCTCTTCCTGCTCGCGACCTTCCTCAGCCCGCTCGTCGCGGTCGTGCCCTACGAGGCGGCCACCCCGGCGCTCGTGCTCGTCGGCTTCCTCATGATGCAGCAGGTCGGTCAGATCAGCTGGGACGACCTCGAGATCGCGATCCCGTCCTTCCTCACGATCGTCCTCATGCCCTTCACCTACTCGATCACCGCGGGCATCGGCGCCGGCTTCGTCACCTACGTCTTCCTCAAGCTCGTCCGGGGCAAGGCCAGCCAGGTGCACCCGCTCATGTGGCTCGTCTCGGTGCTCTTCGTCCTCTACTTCGGCATCGACCCGATCAAGAGCCTCCTCGGCGTCCAGTAGCCGGTGAGCGAGGGGCGACTCCCCTCCACCCTCTCGAGTGAGGGGGGGGGGGGGGGGGGGGGGGGGCCGCGGGGGGGGGGGGGGGGCGGCCCGGGGGGGGGGGGGGGCGGGGGGGGGGGGGGGGGGGGGGGGTT
>NZ_JAJBZM010000002.1:588778-779669 GCF_020567375.1 Janibacter melonis
GGCGCCCCCGCGCCCCCCCCCCCCCCCCCCCCCCCCCCCCCCCCCCCCCCCCCCCCCCCCCCCCCCCCCCCCCCCCCCCCCCCCCCCCCCCCCCCCCCCCCGACCGGGCGAAGGGGGGTGGCCCTCGTTAGAATGCTTAGCACAGGTAATGAGTTATGCTAAGTACCTGACGAAGGGAGCCCCGTGCCGACGAAGGAAGCAGCCGCCACCCGGCGGCTCTCGGAGGACCTTCGACTGGCCTGCATGAGGATCAGCCGACGCGTCCGCTTCGAGAGCGACCACGAGGTCGCACCCCACCAGTTCTCCGTCCTGTCCCGCATCGAGGACGGACCGCTCACCCCCCGTGCGCTCGCCGACATCGAGAAGGTGTCGGCGCCGAGCATGACCCGCACCGTCGGCTGCCTCGTCGAGGACGGCCTCGCCGAGCGCGCCGCGCACCCCGACGACGGCCGGCAGGTGCTCGTGACGATCACCGCCCAGGGCCGAGAGGTCCTGCGCGCGACCCGCGCCCGCCGTGACGCCTGGATGGTCGCCCGCGTCGCCGAGCTCAGCGCGCAGGAGCGCGCCACCCTCGCCGACGCCGCGAAGATCCTCGCCGAGATCGCGGCGAGGTGAGCCGGTGAGCCCCACCTTCGCCTCCCTGTCGATCCGCAACTACCGCATCTGGGCCGCCGGTGCCCTCGTGTCGAACGTCGGCACGTGGATGGGCCGTGTCGCCCAGGACTGGGTCGTGCTCACCGAGCTCACCGACCACTCCGCGACGGCGCTGGGCATCGTCACCGGGCTGCAGTTCGCCCCGATGCTCCTCCTGGCCCCGTGGACCGGTGCGGTCACCGACCGCATGCCCAAGCGCGCCCTCATCCTCATGGCGCAGGCCACGCTCGGCCTCAGCGCCCTCATCGGCGGTCTGCTCGTCGTGAGCGGGTCCGCCCAGCTGTGGCACTTCTACCTGCTCGCGCTGCTCACCGGGGTCGCGACCGCCTTCGACAACCCGGCGCGCCAGACCTTCGTCGGCGAGATGGTGCCCGCCGAGCGCCTCGCCAACGCCGTGGCGCTCAACAGCGCCTCCTTCAACCTCGGCCGGCTCGTCGGCCCCGGTGTCGCCGGTCTGACGATCGCCGCGATCGGCTCGGGCCCGACGATGCTCGCCAACGCGGTGACCTTCGCCGCCGTCATCGCCTCGCTGCTGCTCATGCGCCCCTCCGAGCTCACCCCCGCCCCGCGCTCGGCCCGCCGCGGGTCGGTCGTCGAGGGCCTGCGCTACGTGCGCAGCCGCCCCGACATCAAGCTCGTCATGGTGCTGATCTTCGTGCTCGGGACCTTCGGGATGAACTTCCAGCTGACGATCGCGCTCATGGCCACGCAGGTCTTCGACAAGGGCTCGCAGGAGTACGGCCTGCTCGGCTCGGTCATGGCGGTGGGCTCGCTGTCGGCCGCGCTGCTCGCCGCTCGCCGCGGCGAGCCCCGCCTGCGGGTGCTGCTCCTCGCGCTCGTCGGCTTCACCGTCGCCTCCGGCGCCGCCGCGGTGGCCCCGAGCTATCTCACCTTCGCCATCGCGCTCGCGGCCTGCGGGCTGAGCGCGCTCACGGCGATGACGACGGCCAACGCGATGGTGCAGATGCGCACCGAGCCCTCGATGCGCGGCCGCGTCATGGCGCTGTACATGGCGATCTTCTTCGGCGGCACCCCGCTCGGCGCGCCGCTCGTCGGCTGGATCGGCGACGTCCTCGGCCCGCGGTGGACGATCGGCATCGGCGCAGCCGCGGTCGGTCTCACCCTCGTCGCGGTGTCGGCCTGGCTCATCAGGCGAGAGGATGTCACCGTGAGCTACGAGTCGCAGCGGCGTCCCCACGTGCGCGTGACCGTCCGTCCGACCCAGATCATGCCGGAGGCAGCCAAGTGAGCCCCAAGGTCCGCCGCACGACGACGATCGTCGTCCTGCTCGCCCTCGTCCTCGCCGTCGCGGCCGGCGCCCTGCTCTGACCCGTGCGGCTCCTCCTCGTCCGCACGGGCGAAGGGAGAGCCCGTCGCGCCGGCGACGGGGCCAGCAGCGCAGGCGACGGGGGAGTCAGCCGCCCTGGCGGGGCAGTGCCTCGCAGCCCTCGGGCAGACCCCCGGACGGGTCGGCCTGCACCGAGTCGTCGCGGACGTACACGACGACCGCGCCGAGCGGCTGCCGGTCGTACTGCGCCGAGCGGCAGCGCTCCCACAGCGCGAGGTCGAGCCCCTTGCGCTGGGCCCACTGCAGGTCGACGACGAGCACCGCGGGGTTGGCGTCCGCAGGCAGGCGGGTGGACAGCTCCTGGGTGGGCAGACCGAGCCGCACCGCCCGCATCTGCGCCCACACCGTCACCGGGGTCTGCTCCGGCACCGAGCGCTCGACGAGCAGCGCGGCTGCCCGGTAGTCGTCGACCTCGAGCGTGAGCACCCCGCGCACGTGCTGGGCGGCGACGCCGGCGACCGGCAGGGTGAGGGCGAGCGCGAGGGCCGAGGCCACCCTCGGCGCCCACGGCGCGCGCCGGGGAGCGGTCGCGCCCGGCCCCGGGACCCAGGCGGCGGCCCCGAGGACGAGCAGGGTCGGCCACCACACGTACTGGTAGTGGGGCAGCTGCAGCGGTGACACGGCGAGGGCCAGGGCGCTCGCCGCGAGCGTGGCGACCACCGGGGTGCTGCGCCGACGGTGACGCACGGCGCCGGCGACCGCGAGCGCCCACAGCGCCGTCGTCGCCACCGGCCCGAGGTGCTGCGCCTGATACCACCAACCCGACCACCACGGCGGGAAGAGCTGGTCTCGCCCGGCGACCGGGTGGGCGTGGCCCTGGGCGGCGTGCTCGGCCTGGAAGGTCACCGACGTGCGCACGGCCTCGAGCGCATCGCCGCCGAGCGGCAGGTAGCACGCGGCCCAGGCGGCGAGCGCGCCCACGGCCGCGACGGCGAGCGCGGTCACGGTCCGCCGCACCGGTCTTGTCGCGAGCCGGTCGAGGCGTCGGCGGGCGCGGGGGTCGAGCCTGCTGAGCACGGCCGGGTCGCGCCGGTCGCGGACGCCGAGGAGCAGCACCGGCAGCAGCCCGGCGACGGCGAGCGCGCCCGTGAGCTTCGTCGCGACGGCGAGCCCGACGGCGGCGCCGCCGAGGAGGAACCACCACGACGACCAGCCCACGCGGGCGCGCAGCCAGGCCCAGGTCGCGAGCGCGACGAAGAGGGCGAGCGGCGCCTCGAGGGTCGCCATGCGCGCCGGCTCGAAGGGGAGCAGCCACCACAGCAGGGCCGCCCCGACGCCGGTGAGGACACCCCCCTTCGTCCGGCCGGTGACCTCCCACACGAGGCCCGCCACGACGAAGCCGGTGAGCCAGGCGCACGTCGCCGCCGGCAGCCGGCCGGGGATCGTGCCGTCGCCGAGCACCCCCATGGACAGCGCCATGAGCTCCTTGGCGAGCGGCGGGTGCTGTGCGTTGGCGAGCCAGTCGCCGGCGAGGTGGTCCAGCGCGGCGTCGCGGTAGTAGATCTCGTCGCCGCGGGTCGAGGCGACCCCGAGGCGCCACGTGGCCATGACGACCCCGGCGAGGCTCACGAGGAGCAGCAGGAGGTGTCGCGGCCGGACACCGCCGTGACCGCCCGCGTGCGGCAGGCTCACCGACTCAGCGGTCGAGCAGGTGGTCCAGGCACGCGATCAGCGCCGCGACGTCGTCGGGCTCGACGGCGGGGAAGGTCGCGACCCGCAGCTGGTTGCGCCCGAGCTTGCGGTACGGGTCGACGTCGACGACGCCGTGCTCGCGCAGGGTCGTCGCGATCGCGTCCGCGTCGACGTGCTCGGCGAGGTCGAGGGTCGTCACGACCTGCGAGCGGTGCGCCGGGTCGGTGACGAAGGGGGTGACCTCCTCGCGCCGGTCGGCCCACGCGTGGAGCAGCCCGGAGGACTCGCGGGTGCGGGCGTCGGCCCAGGCGAGCCCGCCCTGCTCGAGCAGCCAGCGCAGCTGGGCGTCGAGCATGACGAGGGTGGCGATCGCCGGGGTGTTGTACGTCTGGTCCTTGCGCGACTGCTCGACCGCCGTGACGAGGTCGAGGCTCGGCGGCACCCAGCGGCCCGACGCGCGGACCTGCTCGGCGCGCTCGAGGGCGGCCGGGCTGAGCACCGCGAGCCACAGGCCGCCGTCGGAGGCGAAGCACTTCTGCGGCGCGAAGTAGTAGACGTCGCTCTGCGCGAGGTCGACGGCGACGCCGCCCGCGGCCGAGGTCGCGTCGACGAGGACGAGCGCGCCGTCGGTGCCCTCGGGCCGCTCGACGGGGGCCATCGCACCGGTCGAGGTCTCGTTGTGCGGCCAGGCGTAGACGTCGACGCCGTCCTGCGCGACCGGCCGGGCGATCGACCCGGGCTCGGCGGAGACGACGCTCGGCTCGCCGACGAAGGGGGCGGAGCGCGTCACCTCGGCGAACTTCGAGGAGAACTCGCCGAAGACGCAGTGCTGGGCGCGCTCGTGGACGAGGCCGAAGGCGGCGACCTCCCAGAAGGCGGTGGACCCGCCGTTGCCGAGGACGACCTCGTAGCCGTCGGGGGCGCCGAGGAGCTCGGCGACGCCGGCCCGCACGGAGCCGACGAGCTCGCGGACCGGGGCCTGGCGGTGCGAGGTGCCGAGCAGGGCCGGGCCGGGGCCGCCGGTGGCGCCGGCTGCGGCGAGCGCGTCGACCTGGGCCTGGCGGACCTTGCTCGGGCCGGAGCCGAAGCGGCCGTCGCGGGGCAGGAGGTGGGCGGGGATGGTCGTCACTGCTGCACGATCTCCGAGGCGTCGGGGGTCTGGATGTCCACGGGCTCGCCCCAGCGGTCTGCCCGCAGGGTCACCGTGGTGCCGTCGAGGTCGACGACGAGCTTGCGGATGAGGTCGTCCTCGTCGAGCCACACGTCGTAGAGGAGCTGGTCGGAGGTCGTCGGCAGCGGGTCGCCGCCCACGGCGTCGCGGGCGCGCTCGGTGTCGACGACCGTGGTGTAGCGGGTCGCCTCCTCGCCGTCGACGTCCTCGCTGCCCTGCTCGCCGACGCTCGTCACCCCGCCGAGGAAGCCGTCGAGCTGACGCTGCAGCGAGAGCAGCTGGATCTGGTCGAGGGTGGCGCGCACCGTCGAGTCGGCGCTGTCGGGGTCGATCTCGACCCAGCGCGGAGGCTGGGCGAGGAAGTAGCGGTCGTCGACGGCGCGGTAGTCGAAGGTGAGGGTGTCGGCGCTCACCGTCATCTCGAGCGCGTCGGCGTCGAGGTCCTGGGCGCCGGTCGCCTCGACGGTCGTGCCGCCGAGCTCGACCTCGGCCTGCACCTCGGCGCTCGGGCTGTCGCGCAGCCCGCGCCGCACCCGCTCGACGAAGTCGTCGCGGTCGACGCTCTCGCCGGTGCTCGAGGGGGAGGGGAAGGTCGAGGTGCCGGTCCCGCTGCGCGAGGTGGGGGTCGCCCCCTTCGTGCTCGTGCGGCTCGAGGGGCTGCTCGTGCCGGACGAGCTGCCGCCCGACGAGCTGCCGCCCGACGAGCTGCCGCCCGACGAGCTGCCGCCCGACGAGCTGCTCGTCTCCCACGGGACGGGGTCGGTCGGGGTCGAGCTGTCGCCCGCGGTGGGGGCGGGGTCGGTCGGCAGGGCGCAGCCGCCGAGCAGGCCGAGGACCGCCGCCCCGGCGAGTGCCGGGAGGGCGTGCCGGGCGGCGCGCCGGTGCCGGTGCGCGTGCTCGCGGGTCATCTCGCCTCCATCGGTGGTCGGCCCCACTGTGCCCGAGCGGGCGGGGGCGGGTCGATCTCGTCCCACATCATGCCCGGGGCGCGCTCAGCGCTCGCCGGCCGCCTCGACGACGGCCGGGGCGAGCCAGGACCACACGGCGCGCGCACCCTCGGGGGTGAAGTGCACGCCCTCCTCGTACAGCAGCGCCCCGCCGACGACCCGCTGGTGGCGCCCGCCGGGGCACAGCTGGGCGTCGAGGTCGAGCACGGTGACCCGCGGGCCGTCATCGCCCTGCCGCGCCGCCCAGTCGTCGATGACGCCGTTGACCCATGTCGGGTCGAGCACGAGCTCGCCGTCGGTGATGCCGAGCTGCGCGCGGATCTGCTCGAGCTGCTGACGCGGCTGGCTCGAGCCGTCGAGGACCCGGCAGGGGACGTTGAGGATATCGAGCTGCTCAGCCCCGGAGCGCTCCGTCTGCTCTCGCATCGCGTCGAGATCGGCCTCGACGAGCCCGCGCAGCTGCTCCGAGCGCGGGGGCACGACCTCGCCGTCGACGACGGTCGGCAGGACGAAGCGCAGCCCGGCGGGTGCGAGGACGACGTCGGCGCCCTTCTCGCGGACCTCGCGCGGCCACAGCTGGCGCCACGACGCGCAGACCGGCGACTCGGGCACCTGCCGGTCGAGCACCTGCATCGTCACCGGGGTCGCGCTGCACCCGCCGTACTCGGCGTAGCGCAGCACCTCGAGCCCGCGGTAGCGACCGGGGTCCCACCCCGAGAGCAGGCTCGCCGGCACCGAGTCGCCGACGACGGCGACGCGCAGCGGCTCGGCCGGATCTCGCCAGGTGAGGGCGGCGTCGATCGGGCGGCCGTCCCACGGCTGGTCCTCCAGGGCCGGGGTGCGGGCGGCCATGACGAGGGCGACGGCGGTGACCGCCGCGACGGCGCCGGTCGTCACGGCGGTCGCGGAGAGCCCGCGTCGGCGCAGGACCCGGCGCAGCCCGCCGGTGAGCACCGGCATCTCGACGAGGCGGTACGAGGCGACGGCGAGCACCCAGCTGAGGGCGAAGGCGGTCACGCCCGAGACGACCGGGTGGAGGTCGAGGCGCTGCCACCACAGCCCGATCGGCCAGTGGAAGAGGTAGAGCCCGTAGGACACCTGCCCGAGGTGGACGAGGGGCGGCACGGAGATGACCCGGTTGAGCAGCATCGGGCGGGGGTCGAGCGCCGAGACGCCCATGAGGGCCGCGGCGACGGCGAAGACGAGCATCCCGCCGCCGGCGAAGACCCCGATCGAGGTCTCGTCGAGCACGAAGAAGGCGGCGAGCGAGACGGCCGTGCCGATCCACCCGATGGCGTGCGAGACGGCCAGCGGCAGCTCGGGCCGTCGCCCCCGCCGGTCCGGCGCGAAGTAGAAGGCGGCGGCGATGCCGATGACGAAGGCCTGTGCCCGCACGTCGGTGCCGTAGTACAGCCGCGCGGCGTTGACGTCGGTGCCGACGAGGTGATGGCTCCACCCGGCGAGGGCGACGGCGAGCGCCACCATGAGCCCGACCCGCTGGGCCCGGGTGCGCAGCACCCTCAGCGCGAGGAGGACGACGAAGGGGGCGAGGAGGTAGAACTGCTCCTCCACCCCGAGGGTCCACGCGTGGCGAAGGGGGGAGGGCTCGGCGAAGAGGTCGAAGTACTGGTCGTCGCGGGCCACGAGCCGCCAGTTGATCCACAGCGTCGCCGTCGCGGCCGCGTCGCCGGCCGTCTGGCGCCGGTCGCCCCAGCCGGTCGCCGCCGTCACCGCGAGCACGCCGACGACGAGCAGGAGCATCGCCGGCAGGACCCGACGGGCGCGACGGGCGTAGAAGCGCAGCACGTCGATGTCGCCGTAGCGCTGGTGCTCGCGCAGGAGGATCCCGGCGATGAGGAAGCCGGAGAAGACGAAGAAGTGGTTGATGCCGATCCAGCCGCCGCCGAGCTGGCGCACACCGAGGTGGTAGGCGACGACGAGGAGGACGAAGAGCCCGCGGTAGCCGTCGACGGGCGCGCTGTACGCCGAGCCGTGACGGTGCCGGTCGGTGCTCACCGCCGCCCTGATGACCCCCATCGCCCGCGACATGGAGGACAGACTAAGCAGCGCCTGACCCGCGGGTAGCATCGCTGCGATGTCCGGCCCGAGGAGCCCGCGGCGGTACCGGTCCGCCTACGGCCACACCCCAGCCCTCGACGGGTTCCGGGGGCTCTTCATGGCCCTCTTCCTCGTCGGGCACTTCGGGCTGCCGCACGCCGACGGGCTGTGGCTGGCGATCAACACCTTCTTCGTCCTCTCGGGCTTCTTCATCACCCGTCTGCTCGTCGAGGAGCGGGCGGTCACCGGCCGGGTCGACGCGTGGCGCTTCTACCAGCGCCGGGCCCGCCGGCTCCTGCCCGGGCTGCTCCTCGTCGTCTCCGCGATCACCGTGTGGGCCCTGGCCCTCGCGCCCGCCGGGCAGGCCCGGCGCATCGGCGGCGACGTCCTGGCCACCCTCGGCTTCGCGATGAACTGGCGTCTCGTCGTCCAGGGCGACCAGTACTTCGGCGACCAGGCCAACCCCTCACCCCTTCGCCACGCGTGGACCCTCGCGATCGAGGAGCAGTACTACCTGCTCATCCCGCTCGTGCTCCTGCTCCTCATGACCGTCCTGCGCTCGCGCAAGCGGCTCGGCATCGTCTTCGCCGTGCTGTCGCTGGTCGCGAGCGTGCACCTCGTGGTCGTCGCGTCGAGCGGCGCGAGCTTCCCCCGGCTGTACTACAGCACCGACACGCGGGTCTCGGCCCTGCTCATGGGCTCGGCGCTCGGCGCCTTCTTCTCCGCCGGGCGGGACGGGGTCGTGCCCCGCGTCCCGCGCCGCTGGGTCTCGCCGCTCGCGTGGGTCGGCGTGCTGAGCCTCGTCGCCGCCTTCTTCTCCATCGGGCCCTACTCGTCGTGGGTGTGGGAGCGCGGCGGGATGCTCCTGGCCAACCTCGGCACGGTGGCGATCATCATCGGGATCGCCGACCCGGCGCGGCCGCGGGCGATCGCCGCGGTCTTCGAGTGGCGGCCCGTGCGCGAGGTCGGCCGGCTGACCTACTCGCTGTACCTGTGGCACTGGCCGGTGCACGTCGCCCTGCTCGCATCGCCCATCGGCGACCAGGTGCTGCTCAGCGCGGTCGTCGGCCTGAGCCTGACCGCCCTGCTCGCCCACCTCAGCGACCGCTACGTCGAGGCACCGGTGCTGCGCGGTGGCGTGCGCGCCCTGCTGCCGCGCGCCCGTCGGCCGGTGCTGCTCACCGTCGCGGCCGTCGCCGTGCCCGCGCTCGTCGTCGGCGCGACCCTCATGCGGGCCCCGACCCAGGAGGCGCTCGCCGCCGAGCCGACGACGATGGACGCCGCGCCGCAGGTCGTGCAGGGCCAGCCCGAGTACGTGCCCGGCTCGCCGACCCGGATCGGCATGGTCGGCGACTCCGTGCCGTGGTACCTCGTCGAGCGCTTCCCGGAGCAGCTCTTCCCCGACGCGCAGCCGGTCAACCTCGCCCACGAGGGCTGCGACCTGCTCGACGCGCCGCTCGTCAACGCCTTCGAGACCAAGGCGACGACGCCGCAGTGCCAGGAGGCGAAGGACTCGTGGCCCCGGCGGGCGAAGGAGGCCGGCGTCGAGGCGGTCGCGGTGTGGGGGAGCACGCTGCTCTCGCTGCCCCACGAGCAGCCCGACGGCACCGTCGTGCGTCTCGGCGACCCGGGGCACACCCAGATGGTCTTCAGCCAGCTCGACCGGATGCACGAGCGGGCGGGCGAGGCCGGCATCCGGGACTTCTACGTCGTCACCGTCACCTGCCGCAGCTTCCCCAAGGGGCCCGGCAACGACGAGTTCGACGCGATCCGCGAGGCCACGCCGGAGTACCTCGACGAGTACTCGGACCCGGTGCGCACCAACGCGCTGCTGCGCGACTGGGTCGAGGCGCACCCCGACACCCGCCTGCTCGACCTGCACGGCGCCGTGTGCGCCGACGGGTACACCGAGGAGGTGCAGGGCCTGCCGCTCTACGACGACGCCGTGCACTTCTCGCCCGAGGCCTCGCCGATGATCTGGCGCTGGCTGCTGGGTCAGGTCAGTCAGGCCTGGCGGACCCGGGGCTGACCCCTTCGCCCGTCGTCACCACAGGTGGAGCGAGGCCGCGAAGACCCCGCGCAGGTGCTCCCCGGTGACCTCGAGCGGCGCCGTGGCGAGCAGGCGCTGCTGCTGCAGGGCGCCCTCGACGAGCCCGTCGAGATCGCCCTCGCCGTACCCGACCTCGGCCAGGCCGGACGGCATGCCGATGTCACGCATGAGCGCGGTGAGCACCGCGGGCAGCCGGGCGGAGGGCTCGTCGGTGGTGACCTCGCCGGTCGGGTCGAGCCAGTCGGCCGCGGCGAGATGGCGCTGCGGGTCGGCGTCGAAGGTCAGCGCGAAGGCCGCCGGCGCCGTGAGCGCGACCGCCATGCCGTGGGGGACCATCGCCTCGTCGACGTCGTACCCCGCGGGCCGGAAGTCCGAGCCGATGTCGTGGACCCGGCCGGCGACCGGGTAGGCGTCGGCGTGGGGCACGTGGACCCCCGCGTTGCCGAAGCCCAGCCCGGCGAAGGTCGCCGCGAGCGCCATCTGGCCCCGGGCCTCGCGGTCCGAGCCGTCGGCGACGGCCCGGCGGAAGGACCCGGCGAGCAGCCGCAGCGAGCGCTCTGACCACATGTCGGCGATCGGGTTGGCGCCGCAGTACGGCACCCGCTCGTGGGGCTGCTTCGCCGCGAAGCCCGTGTACGGCCGCGCCGTCCAGCTCTCGAGGGCGTGGCACAGGATGTCCATGCCCGCGGCGGCGGTGACGCCGGCGGGCTGGCTCAGGGTGAGGTCGGGGTCGACGACGGCGAGCACGGGGCGCAGCCGGGCGTGGCTGATGCCGGTCTTCACCTGCGCCTGGAGCACGTCGAGCACGCAGATCGTCGTCGACTCGCTGCCCGTGCCGGTCGTCGTCGGCACGGCGACGACCGGCAGGACGGGCCGGCTCGGTGCCTGCCCGCCGCCGACCGGACGGTTGACGTAGTCCATGAGCTCGCCGGGGTTGGTGAGCATGAGCGAGACCGCCTTCGCGGTGTCGATGCTCGACCCGCCGCCGACGGCGACCACCGCGTCGACGGTGCCCTCGGCGCGGGCCCGCTCGACCGCGGCGAGGAGGGAGGCGTCGGTCGGCTCGACCCGGGCGCTGTCGTGGACGACCGCCTCGACGCCTGCGGCCCGCAACGACTGCGCCGCCCGCTCGGGATGACCGGTGGCGAGCACCCCGGCGTCGGTGACGACGAGCGCCCGGGTCGCGCCGAGACCTGCGACGTCGTGCCCGAGCTCGTCGAGCGCGCCGGGGCCGTACTTGAGGGCGGGCGCGGCGTAGGTGAAGACGGTCTCGCTCATCGCGCGCCTCCCGCCGCCGGGGCCGTCCCAGGGATCCGTCGCCGCCCGACGTCGACCCAGGTCGCCGCCGCGCTCGCGAGCACGCGGTCGCCGTCGAGCAGGGCCGTGCCGCAGTGGCGACGGCGCCCCTCGCGCCCCTCGTCCCACGACATGACGACGAGCTCGCGGCCGACCGGCACGGGCGAGCGCACCTCGGCGACGAAGGTCCCCAGCAGGAGCGCGTCGACCCCGAAGCCGACGGCGAAGGCGCCCGGGCAGTCCAGCGCGGCGAAGACGGTCGGCAGCTCGGCGTCGGGCAGGGTCACCGGCGCCGCGTGCACGCCCTCACGTCCGGCGACTGCGCCGGCGTAGACGTGCAGCCCGGCGCTCGCGTCCGGCCCGCACACGTAGCACCCGGGGTAGGGGTGCCCGGTGAGGTCGTAGCCGTCGGCCGCGGCGCGGGCCTGCTCGAGCGAGACCGGGTCAGGGACGTCGAGCGACGGGGAGGGTGCCGGCCGGGCGACGCCGAGGACCGTGTGGGCGTCGAGGAGCCGCACCGCGACATCGCGGTCACCGGCCCGTCCCTCGACCTCCCAGCGCAGCGGCCGGCCGACCGGCGTGGGCGCGACGAGTCGCACCTCGGTGGCGGGCAGCTCGCCCGACCCCGGTGCGAGGGCCTCGAGGCGGTCGGCGAGCAGACCGCACACCCACCCCCCGTTGCCGCACCCGGGCGGACCCTGGTGATCGGCGTCGACGACGGTGGGTGACGGGGGAGCCAGGGCGGACGACGGCGTCATGGTCACCGACCCTAGCGACGGACGACACCGGTCCGGCGACCCCCGACCTGAGACGATGCCGGTGATGACCTCGCCCCCCTTCGCCTGGCGCCGGATCGCGCTGCCGGCCTACGGCCCGACCCTCGCCACCGGGGCGGCCACGGGTGCCCTGCTCCCGGTCGCGGCGCTGCGGGCCCACGACGACCTCGGGGCCTCGCTCGCGACCGCCGGGCTCGTCGTCGCGCTCATCGGGGTCGGCCAGCTCGTCGGCGCCCTGCCCGGCGGTGCGCTCGTCGCCCGGCTCGGCGAGCGGCGCGCCCTCGTCCTCGCCGGTGTGGTCGACGTCGTCGCCATCGCGGTCGCCGGCTTCGCGCCGACGCTGTGGCTCATGGCGGTCGGCATGTTCGTCACCGGGCTGGCGAGCAGCGTCTTCTTCCTCGCCCGCCAGGGCTTCATGATCGACGTCCTGCCGCCGGACCGGCTGGCCCGGGGGATGTCGCTGCTCGGCGGCTCGCTGCGCGTCGGGATGCTCCTCGGTCCGGCGGTCGGCGGCGCGGTCGTCGCCGCGACGGGGCTGCAGGGCGCCTTCGGCGTGGCCGTCGCCTTCGCCGCGCTGTCGCTGGCGATCGTCGTGTCGACCCCCGACATCACCGGCTCGCACGAGCGCGCGATGGCCGCCCGCGAGCAGGCGGAGGGCACGCCGACGATGCTTCGGGTGCTGCGCGAGCACTCCCGCGTCCTGCTCACCCTCGGCCTCGGCGTGCTCGTCATCAGCGGGCTGCGCCAGGCGCGGCTGGTCATCCTGCCGTTGTGGGCGACGCAGATCGGGCTCGACGGCGCCCAGAGCTCGGCGGTCTTCGCCGTCGCCGGGGTCGTCGAGCTCTTCCTCGTCTACCCCGCCGGATGGGCGATGGACCGCTTCGGCCGCGCCGCGATCGCCGGCCCGATGAGCTTCTTGCTCGGCGCGACGATGATCGCGCTGCCGCTCGCCACCGACCTCGTCGGGCTCGTCGTCGTCGCGTGCGGCATGGCCGCGGCCAACGGTCTGGGCGCCGGCATCGTCATGACGATCGGCGCCGACAACGCCCCGGCTCTCGGCCGTGCGCAGTTCCTCGGCGGGTGGCGCTTCTGCGGCGAGATCGGCAACGCCGGAGGCGCGCTCGCCGTCGCCGCGCTCACCGGTCTCGTCTCGCTCACCGCCGCCGCCCTCACGCTCGGCCTCGCCGGTCTCGTCGGCTCCGGCTGGGTGACGTACTGGGTGCTGCGGGCGGACCGGCGCCGCCTGCGCGATAGGTCCAGAGCCGAAGAGCGGGCACAATCGGTCTCGTGAAGGACCTGGTCGACACCACCGAGATGTACCTCCGCACGATCTTCGAGCTCGAGGAGGAGGGCATCCCTCCGATGCGCGCCCGGATCGCCGAGCGTCTGGGCCACTCCGGCCCGACGGTCTCGCAGACCGTCGCGCGGATGGAGCGCGACGACCTCGTGCACGTCGGGACCGACCGCCGCCTGGTCCTCACCGACCACGGCCGCGTCCTCGCGACCCGGGTCATGCGCAAGCACCGCCTCGCCGAGCTGCTGCTCACCGAGGTCGTCGGCCTCGAGTGGGAGTTCGTCCACGAGGAGGCCTGCCGCTGGGAGCACGTCATGTCCGACCGGGTCGAGCGCAAGATCGTCGGCCTGCTCGGCGAGCACCGCGAGTCGCCCTACGGCAACCCGATCCCCGGGCTCGACGAGCTCCTCGGCGAGACCGAGGTCGACGAGTTCCGCGAGGGCCTGAGCAGCCTCACCGAGGTCGTCGACGGGTCGATGGCCGGCCCCTTCGTCGTGCGTCGTCTCGGCGAGCCGGTCCAGGTCGACGAGGCCGCGCTGCCGCTGCTCACGCTGGCCAAGGTCCGTCCCGGCGCCCGGGTCGTCGTGCGCGACGACGAGGACGACCGCGTCGTCGTCGTCCTCGAGGGCGCGCAGGAGAGCGAAGGGGTGTCGCTGCCCCGCGACGTCGCGAGCCACGTCTTCGTCCAGCCGGCGGAGCCGCTGACCATCTCGTGACACTGCCGTGACCCGAACGTGACTTTCGCTCACGTCGTGTGTACGGTGCTGGAGTCCGTCCACCCCCTGAGGACGGACCGTCGACACGGACCGCCGAGTCCTGCCCCCGTGCCGACGTCCGGTTCCACCACCGGGCAGGAGCGGGGGACCCACCATCGGGGCGAGCGTGCTCGCCCCTCGGGGTGAAGTCCTCCAGGTCGTCGCTCGCGCGGCGTCCTGCTGGGCCGGGTGTCCTCCACCCGAACCCGACAGCTCACCTCGTAGGCATCGAGAGGCACCACTGTGACCGAGCGCAGCCACGGGCGCCACCGCGCCGCCGGACGGTACAACCCCGTCACCGAGCTGACCACCATCGTCTCCGACGCGACGACCCCCCTCGTCAAGGGCGCGGCCGTCGTCGCCGCGTCCGGCGGGCTCATCGCCGCCGTCGCCGTCCCGGCCTCGGCCGCTGACGCCCCCGTCGACCAGGGTCGCCAGGAGGTCGCCGCCGCCGACGTCAGCACCGTCGCGGCCGTGCCCGCCGTCGCCGCCCCGCAGACCACGACCCCCAGCGCCGGTCAGCAGACCTTCGGCGCCCTGACGGTCGGCGCCGTCGAGAAGCCCCAGGGCCCGCCGCCGTGGATGGTCCGCCTCGTGCAGGAGCGTCGCGCCGAGATCGCCGCGGAGCAGCAGGCCGCCCGCGAGCAGGCCGAGCGCGAGCGCGAGCAGGCGGCTGCCGCCGCCGAGCAGGAGCGCCAGGAGGACGAGAGCGCCAGTCGCTCGCAGGAGCGCACGCCGGCTCCGACCCAGACCCCGACGCAGACCCCGACGGAGTCGGCGCCGACGCAGCAGACCGAGACCACGCAGGCCCCGGCCGCGTCGGGCGACGTCATCTCGATCGCGAAGCAGTACATCGGCGTCCCGTACGTCTACGGCGGCACCACCCCGTCCGGCTTCGACTGCTCGGGCTTCACCCAGTACGTCTTCGCCAAGGCCGGCAAGTCGCTGCCGCGCACGACGACCGAGCAGCAGGCCGCCACCACCCCGGTGAGCAACCCGCAGCCCGGTGACCTCGTCTTCTTCGGCTCGCCTGCCTACCACGTGGGCATCTACGTCGGGAACGGCCAGATGATCGACGCCCCGCGTACCGGGTCCTCGGTCTCGGTCCGCCCGGTCTTCGACGGGGTCTCCGGCTACGGCCGGGTGAGCTGACACCCCTTCGCTCGACGCCAGCGCGCTCGACACGCTCGAAGACACTCGCCACCGGCGGGGGCCTTCGGCGTGTCCTGGCACCATGGGCCGGTGCCCAGCCGTCGCAGCCTCCTCGCCGGGGGCGGCGGTCTGCTCGCGCTCGGTCTGACCGCCGCGGGCAACGACCACCGCGACGGGCAGCGACGCGCGCGCGAGCTGTCCTTCGGCGCGACCGTGGCCACGACGGGGGAGCAGCCGTGGCGCGCGTCGCGGCGCAACGTCTCGGTCGGCGAGCTCGGTCTGCTCGTCAGGGGCCGACGCACGATCGACGGCCCGCTCGCCGCGGAGGCGGTCGACGCCCAGGACGCGCTGCTCGCCGGGGTCCCGCTCGACCTCGACGGCCCGCACGGCGGGCTGCTCACCCAGGCCGCACTCGACCTGTGGGTGCTGTCGTGGGGGCTGCCCGTCGCCGTCGCCGGCTGGGAGGGCCGCTGGCGCTACGCGTGGCCCCGCGACACCGCGCACGTCGCGGTCGCGCTCCAGGCACTCGGCGACGCACCCGGGGCCGTCCGCCAGATGCACGCGCTCTCGCGGCTCGTCGTCGGCGACCACGTCGAGGCCCGCTATCTCCCCGACGGCGGCACCCCCGACGGGCGCCACCCGCAGTCCGACGGGATGGGCTGGGTCCTGTGGTCGGCCGGCCGCACGGTGGACGACTGGCTCGGGTCCTCTGCTCGCGACGACGTCGCAGAGCTCGTGCGCCGGTGCGCCCGGCTCGCCCTGGGCCAGGTGCGTGCCTCGGGCCTGCCCCGACCGAGCCCGGACTACTGGGAGGTCGACGCCCCCCGCCTCACCCTCGGCACCGCCGCCCCGATCCTCGTCGGTCTCGAGCACGCCGAGCTCGTCCTCGCTCGTCTCGGCGGAGAGGGAGACCTCGAGCTCGCGGACCGGTGCGGTCAGGTCGCCCGGCGTCTCGAGACCGCGATGATCGAGGTCTTCGGCGCCGCCGGCTGGCCGCGGCAGCGGGGCCGCCTCTCGCGGGACGCGTCGATCGCCTTCATGCTCCCGCCCTACCGGGCCGCGGGCCGGGCCGAGGAGAGCCTGCGCTCCGCCCTGGAGTCGGCCAGCCGCCGGATGGCCCGCAGCAACGGCGGCTACGCCCCGGGCGAGGACTGGCGCGGAGACGGCGTCGCCTGGACCCCGGAGGTCGCCCTGCTCGCCGGCGCCTGGGCGAGCTCCGCGGACTCGCACGACCAGGCCCGCGACGCGCTCGGCTGGCTCGCCGTGCACCGGACCCGCGGTGGCTCCCTGCCCGAGAAGGTCCTCCACGACGGCACCTCCGCCGGCCCCGCACCCCTCGCCTGGACCGCCGCCGTCTCCGTGCTCGCGGTCGAGACCCTCGCCACCACCACACCCCAGGGCCAGCCCGGTGCCGCGCCGGCCCCGAGCTCGCCCCCCGCCCAGCCCGGTTCCGCGCCCGTCCCGGGCTCGCCCCCCGCCCAGCCCGGTTCTGCGCCCGTCCCGGGCTCCGCGGCCTCGCCCCCTGCCCGGCCGGCACCTCCCGCCCAGCCGGTACCTCTCGCCCAGCAGGTACCCCCCTTCGGCCCCGCCTGATCCCTGCCGCGCCATCGCTCTACGTCCGTCGGTAGAAGCGGATCGAGACGGATCTGTCCTGTCTGCGGGTGGTGGTGTGCTGCCAGTCGGGTCCGTGGAGCATGCGGTGGTGTCGTCCGCACAGTGGTGCTGCGTCGTCGAGGTCGGTGCTGCCGCCCTGTGCCCAGGGGTCGAGGTGGTGGATCTCGCACCAGGCGAAGGGTCGGTCGCACCCGTCGGCGGCGCACTGGTCGTAGCGGGTGGTGAGGGCGAGGCGTTGTGCTTCGGTGTGGAGCCGGCGTTGGCGGCCGAGGTCGAGGGGTTGGGAGGCGCCGTCCAGGACGAGGGGGATGATGCCGGCGGCGCAGGCCATGCGGCGGGTGGTGCCGGCGTCGAGGTGGTCGCCGGCGTCGGTGCGTCCGGCTCGGGTGAGCTGGCCGCGCAGGTCCTCGAGTCGTGTGGTGACCAGCAGGGTGGCGGCGATCTTGGTGGAGAGGTGGTCGGTGGGGATGCGGGCGAGGAGGTCGGCCAGGGCGAGGCCGCGTCGGTGCTGCCAGTCGAGCTGGTCGACGCGGGTGTCGCCGGTGAGGGTGGCGAGGTCGCTGGGTGCGGTGCCGACGGCGCCACCGCTGGTTGCCCTGCGACGGGGTGCGGTCATGGCGTCGATGACCTTCTTGAGGATGATGCCGCTGGCCCAGGGGACGGTGAAGTGGCCGGTCATGGTGCCGTCGGAGTTGTCCTTGATCCAGAAGGCTGCCGCCTCGACCGCGCGTGCTTCTTCGTCGGCGAGCACGGACTCCTCGTGGGCGTCGACGACGTCCTCGTCGGGCTCGACGGTCTCGAGGACGCGTCTGGCGTGCCGTCTCAGCACCGCTGGGGCGTGGCTGGTGGCGAGGCGCAGCAGCTCCGTCTCGCACTGCCGCCGTGCCTCGGTGCCGAGTCTCTCGGGCAGCTCGGCCATGGCGCTGGTGATGACGCGGGCGTGCTCGGCGCTGATCCTCCCGTCGTCCAGAGCGGCCGCGGTCTGCGCGAGCTCTGGCTCGGGCGGGGGAGCGACGAGGCTCAGCACCCCGTTGCTCTCCCCGGCGGTCGGGTCGCCCGGCTCGGGGGCACTCGGTGCGTTGAGGGCGGCGGCCAGGCGGACGTCGCGCGAGGCGGGCCGGCGGTCGCCGTTCGTCGTCTGCGCGAGCCACGCCCCGGTGTCGGTGTGCCCGGTGCGCTCGGCCACGCGCACGGAGTCCGCGCGGGCGACGAGGCGCAGCCGCGCGGAGTCGACGCGCCGCGCCAGCCGCTCGACCTCGGCCACGTCTGCTCGCAGTGCCCGACCTGCCGTGCGATCGTCACGAGCGATCGCCTCGAGAAGCCGGTCGACTCCTGCGTGGACCTCGTCGAGGAGTGCCGGCACACCCCCTTCGCCCGGGTGGGTCCCGGGATCTGGGAGCTGCGGCATCGTCGCCATGACTCCACGATATCGAACAGGTGTTCGAACAGGCCAGACCCTGTCGACGAACGGTCGACGGCCCTAGCCTGGGCGCACCCGACCCAGGAGGACCGATGAGCCCGAGCCCCGGACCCGGCCGTGAGCGGCAGAGCCAGATCTACCGTGACGGGGTGGTGGGCGACCGGCCGGCGGTGCCGACCCACGCGGCCGGGCTCGAGGAGGCGGCCGAGTCGGCGATGAGCCGCCGCGCCTGGGCCTACGTCGCCGGCGGCGCGGGCGAAGGGCGCACGATGCGCAACAACCGCGAGGCCTTCGACCGGTGGGCGATCGTCCCCCGGATGCTCGCCGGTGCTGCCGACCGCGACCTCTCCCGCACCGTCCTCGGGACGCGGCTGCCCGCCCCCTTCGCCCTCGCGCCCGTGGGTGCCGGTCAGCTCGTCCACCGCGACGCCGACCTCGTCACCGCGCGCGCGGCGGCCGCGACCGGTGTGCCCTACGTCTTCACCAACCAGGGCGGGACGCCGCTGGAGGAGACCGCTGCGGCGATGGGCGCGACCCCGCACTGGATGCAGCTGTACTGGAGCACCGACGAGGGCCTCGTCGACAGCCTCATCGGCCGCGCGGAGGCAGCCGGCGCGAAGGCGCTCGTCGTCACGCTCGACACGACCGTGCTCGGGTGGCGACCGCAGGACCTCGACCTCGGCTCCCTCCCCTTCGCCCGAGGTCAGGGGATCGGGCAGTACACGAGCGACGAGCACTTCATGGGTCTCGTCGACGAGCGGGTGGCCGCGGCGGCGAAGGGGGAGCCCGCCGAGCGCCCGAAGGTCACCCCGTCGGCGATCCGGTCGTTGCTGTCGATCACACGGCACCACCCGGGACGCCTCCGCGACAACCTGCGCTCACCACGGCCGCGGGCGGCGGTCGAGACCTTCCTCGAGACGTACTCGAACCCGCGGCTGTCGTGGGACCACATCGCCACCCTGCGAGACCGGACCACGCTGCCGGTCGTGCTCAAGGGGATCCTGCACCCGGACGACGCGCGCCGCGCCCTCGACCTCGGCGTCGACGGCATCGTCGTCTCCAACCACGGCGGGCGGCAGGTGGACAGCTCCGTCGCGTCGCTGGACGCCCTCGTGCGGGTGCGCGACGCCGTCGGGCCGGACGCGACGGTGCTCATGGACAGCGGGATCCGCACGGGCGCGGACGTCTTCGTGGCGCTCGCCCTCGGCGCCGACGCCGTGCTGCTCGGGCGGCCGTACATGTACGGGATGGCGATCGCGGGTCAGCGTGGCGTCGAGGAGGTCATCGCCAACGTCGTCGCCGAGCTCGACCTGACGATGGCGCTCGCCGGTGTGCCAGACCTGGCGTCGATCACGCGAGACGTGCTCGTCGAGCGATGAGCAGGCTCCGTGCGGTCGCCGTGGTGGTCACGTGCGCGGGTGCCGCCGTGGCGTGCGGCGGGCCGCCGGCGCTCGACGTCGGGCAGGACGGCGGTGAGTCGACGCTGTGCACGATCGCCTCGCGCCCCGGCGACTGGACGGTCGCGAACCACACGGCCGACGCGAGCACCGACCTCGAGATCGAGGAGCTCGAGCTGGTGGGCGCCGACGGGGTGCGGCTCGAGGAGTCGTCGCTGTCGACGCTGGACGGGCCGACGACGATCCCCGGGACCTCGCCGGGGTGGCCCGGTGAGCTCGTCGACGTGGACGGCCCGATCTGGCGGGACCGCCGGCAGGCGGAGGGGGAGACGATGACGAAGGGGGAGAGCCGGGTCCTGGTCCTCCGGGTGGTCGTCGAGGAGGTCCCGGCGACGCTCGAGGGCATCCGCGTGCACTACCGGTCCGGCTGGCGCGGTCGCGCCGCGGACACGTCGACGAGGATCGAGTGGCGGGAGACCTGCGGTCTGTAAACCGCCGCGTCACCTCTCGCGCTGGGTCCAGCGGAACCAGGAGAAGAGCGTGATCGCTCCGACGAGGAGCATGAGGGGTGCGATGACGAGCATCGCGATGTCGGCGGCGCTCCCCTCGAGGGTGAGCCGAGCCGTCCAGTAGACGGCGATGATCGCGAACATCGCGATGGACCACTTGCGGTAGGTCGGCATGGGCGCAGTCTGCCGGGTGGGTCGTGGGGCTTCAGTCCTGGGTGCGTCGTGGCCTTCAGCAACGGGTGCGTCCACAATGCGGCCTCGACCGCCCGCGCGCGGGGTCGAGGGAGGGCGGGAAGCCCGGTAAATGGCGGTGCCCCCGGCAAGATTCGAACTTGCGACACCTTCTTTAGGAGAGTCGCGAGGGCGTGATTAGCACGTTGGGCAACCGTGTGAACCGCGGAAACTCGGGCCGGTCGGTATCGGTCGGAGCCGTCGAGTCGACTGTCGTACGTCCAAAATGCGGCCTCGAGGCGACGTGCAACCTTGGACTCTCAGATGGCCAACGTCGTAGCTGGGAGTCCCGGTGCCCCAGGTCGCGGGATCTCGTGGAGTCCCTACCTGGAGCGGGCTCCTGTGATCAGATGAGTGATGGATGCATCCACTCGTGTTGTTCTCGACAAGATGAAGGTGGCATTCCCGCAGGGGCCGCCGACCGCTGAGCAGGTGCGCGGTCAGGAGTTCGCATGGGGCCGCTCGCAGTGGGAGAAGCGCTGGCCGGCTGGGATGTACCGACCAGCGGCTCTGGACTCGCAGGAGGCAGTCGCGGTGTCACGACGCGACGTGCATCGCCGGGCTGAGCGGGTGGATACGGAGGCGGACGCGCTCGAGCTCTACCTGCTGATGGCGGCCTGGGGTACGGGCACTAAAGCTCGGGCGATTGCTCGGGCTGCTCGTCCTCTTCAAGAGGAGGGCGTTGCCGCGACGTTGCTACAGGCTCACTCTGCAGCACGTTCCGAGGAGCCTGCGGACTGCTACGCCCAGATGCTTCGAGGTGGCTCGCTGCGCATCAAGCACCTGGGGCCTGCGTTCTTCACCAAGTGGATCTACTTCGCCGGGTTCGAGGCTGGTTCGTCGGGCCGTGCTCGGCCCCTCATCCTTGACGCACGTGTGGCTCGGACACTGGGGTGGGCGACGTGGGGATGGTCGGCATCGAGCTACGCGAGGTACATAGCTGTGAGTGAGGCGCTCAGGGACGCGTGGTGTCCGGAAGCGCCTACGGACGTCATCGAGTATGCACTCTTCACCGCCAACGGCGCTTGACGACCATCCGGCGCCTTGATCCGTAGCCACGGGATGCCATCGATCCGATAGCGGAGCAATCCGGCCGTAGGGCTCACGGGTCAAGCGGCCGGGCTCCGAAGGACTGAGCGACCGCAGGTGCGGAGCACCTTCCTGTCTCGATCGTCCAGTGCCGCTTGAGGCGGGAGACTGCAGGCCGGACGGTGGAGCTTCGGATTGACGGTGAACTCATAGATGCACACCCGCTGAGATGCCGCGGGACCAGGTTCGCCGCCGCGCCCGGAACGGCCGCCAGGCCGCACGCCCGGCACGGCGGCGGGCCGCAGGCCCGCCGGCTGGCGCCGAAGGCGCCCTTGATCTGTAAGAGGTGAATTCAGCAGTTGCAACGCTGAGGTCCGCGCGGGCGGACCGCTCGGTCTGGCGACCATGAGATCAAGGCCTCACGGTCGTGGGGCCATCCGTCCAGCGCGACACGGGCCATGTGAGCGGGCACGTCGTACATCGCAGTGAGCTCGGTGTGGCTACGGACCTGCTCGCGCCCGAGTCTCCAGGCCGGGACGTCGGCAAGCCACGGCGCGAGCAGGAAGGGGAGCACCTGATCTGTGGGTGGCCGTGGTGGTCACCCTCGAGGGCGAGCAGCTGCGCGTCGACGTTGTGCCGGCAGCTGCCGTCGCCCCCGTCGAGTCAGACCCCAACCGCGTGCTCTCGCGCGACGCTGCTCTCCTGCGCGGCCTGCGGCGGCGCTAAAGCCTCACGGGAGGAGCCTGCGTCTACCCATAGATGATGTCGTCGTCATCCCAGCAGCGGTCGGGAGCATCGGTAGCAGGTCCGTACCCGATGTAGTCCGTGGCGGGGTCACCGGGCAGCCAGACCATGCACCCGTCAACCGTCGTCCAGCTCACTCGACCGTCCTCGAGGAGGTAGGTCAGGGTGAGGTAGTTCTTCGGTGACACTGCACTGGCATATCCGGGTGTGGCGGGTGCGTATGCGCGCAGCTGAAGGGACCAGCCTTTGGGGTGGTCGGCCTTGATGGGGATCGAGAAGGTGGACTTGCTGGTGGTCTTGCCGGTGGCGAGGGTGACCCACTTCTTGCGGTCGAAGTCGTACATCTGAGCCTTGACCGTGCGCCCAGCTCGAGTCGGCGACAAGGTGCCCTTGACGCGGGCGGTGGAGCCGATAGGGGTCTTGTTCGGAGAGGCGGACATGGTCGCGGAGCTCTTACGAACGACGGTGATTCTCACGGTGCCGCTCGTGCCCGCGGAGTAGCTTCCACTGGCCGGTGCGTGCACCCGGTAGGTGTAGCCCCCGACGCGGCTCGTGGTCACCTTCAGCGCGTACTGGCCCTTGCTGGTGGTGCTCGAGGAGACGGTGGTCCAACGACCCTTGAGCAGCCGTTGCAGGGTGATCTCGCGCTTGGTCGACGTGGGGTTGACCGATCCCTTGATGTGGACCGTGGCTCCAGCGGTCGGGGCGCTGGCCGTGGCCTTGGCCGACACCTTGGTCGACGCGGCCTGGCTGGCCGAGGCGACGGGCGTCGCGGCGATGGTCGCGCCCCCGAGGGACAGTGTGGCGATCAGGGCTACACGAACGCGGGTTGCGCGACCGAAAGCAAGCATTGAGATGTCGGTTCCTATCTTATTCGGCGAGGGTCTGCTCGGATAGTAGGACCATTCGGGACATATCGTTGTCACCCAGCGAGATTCGTTGCAGAATCACGCGCACGACAATTTCCGTGAAAGTGTCAAAGGCCCGCTTCTGGTTCAGGGGTGGGGCCGCGAAGTGATTGGACGGCAGCAGTGGCTCAGCGTATGCAGGTGATCCTCGAAGACGACATCGACGGCGGTCCCGCCGAGGAGACCGTCACCTTTGGTCTCGACGGAGCGACATACGAGATCGACCTCAACGAGAGCAACGCGGCTGCGCTGCGTGACGCTCTGGCCGCCTATGTCGGGGCAGGTCGCCGCTCAGGCGGTCGGCGCAGCACCGGCCGTCGCAAGAGCGCCGGCACCGGTGGGACGAGCACGACGAGCGAGATCCGGGAGTGGGCCAAGGCCAACGGCTACGACGTCAGCGAGCGTGGACGCATCAGTGCGGACGTCAAAGAGGCGTATGAGAAGGCCACCAACTAGCCCGCCCCAGAACTAGGCGCGGTGCGTCACCGTCTGGTGCATCGAGCGACCTCTCGCCGTTGAGAAGCGAGCCCGGCACTGCGAGCACCGGTAGCGAAGGTTCGTGCGAGCAACGCGCGTGATCGTGCTCTGCCACCACCACGGGTTCTGCTTCGTGCCGCCGTCAGGTGCAGGCAGAACACCTTGCAGGCGGTAGACGCGGCTCAAGCTCTTCGACCACCCGAACCGCTCGGCAACCTGTCCCTGCCTCAACCGCACGGGGGACAGGCGGAGCGACCCTTCGCGTAGCCATTGACGTAGCTGATCGGTGCTGACGCCGACCGCTGTAGCGAGGTGGGTGACCTCGGCGCCCTCGAGCCACAGGCGAAGTGCTTCCTGCTTGACGCTGGAGGGTGTGGGCCTCGTCGACGGCCACCCATCGAGGGCTATCCGTACGAGGTACTCAGGCACCTCGTACAGTTCGGCGATCTCGGAGTCCGGGTGACCGTCGTCCCGGCCGGTACGCCATGCGGGCACGTCTCCGAGCCACGGCATGAGGACCCGCAGCCCGGCGAGGTCTAGGCCGTGTCTGAGGGTGCTCGGCTTGATGCCCAGTTCCCGTGCGATTGAGGTGACTGGCCGACCCCCGGCTCGGAGTAGCACCGCCCTTTGAGACACCACCTGGTGGTGGGTAGCGCGTCGGCTGGCCTGCCAGATCGCGACGTGAGCCTCGGTGGGGTTGTCCGGCATGCCGGCCCGAGTGAGTGCCGGGCGCCACGACGGCGCTAGGGCTTCGAGCAGCGTGTAGCGCGTCAAAGGCTCAATAGAGGTAGCTGAGGGGCGGCTGCTCGGTGCACGCAGGATGGTTCAGCGTCATGTGGGTAGGTCACGACCCGATATCCAGTGTCGCGGCAAGCTCCGGGACTTCCTCGATCCCGTACAGGCCCCAGGGCTCTGGGGATATCTGCTGGTCGGGACCCATTCGAGCGGGGAGGTAGATCCGAGGGCGCAGGTCGCTTCCTGAGCTCAGGCGGGCGGGGGCATCTTCACCTTGAGCAAGCTTCCCCTGCACCGTCACCGCGTCTTCCAGTGACATCTGCGGGAAGTACTGGCCCATCTGCTCATCGAGAACGAACTCGGCGACCGCACCCTGAGCCTTGAGCGCATCCAGGGTCCAGTAGGACGAACCGGGCTCAACGGTGCGGTCGTCGCGGGGGTCGTCCGCTGGGAAAAGCGCGACCACTGAGCGTTCCTCCCCCCATTGGTCGTCCTCAAGCGCAGCCGGGGTGAGGGTGACGTTGATAGTTGTTTCGAAGGGCAAGCAGACCACCCTGCCCTCGAGTATCCGGCGGAAGATGCGCGCGTCGATTCGATCTAGTTGCGATACAGCCTCCGGCACAACGAAGTCACGGTCGAACTCCCGCCCGATGAAGAGCAAGTCGTCTGTGAACTCGTTCAGAACGATCGCAGCGTCGAGCAGCTCAGGCTCCAGGGCGCCCTTCAGCTGCCCCAGGACGGCGAAGACCTTGCCGTTGAGGAGCATCCTCATCTGGTTGAAGCTGGACCATGATAGGAGCAGGCGGGTGACGCTCCACAGTTCGTACGCCGACCGGGCCTTCTTAAGGTTGACGGTCATGTCGACGAAGGCCGGACCAGGCTGCTCGTTGGGTAAGCGCCACGTGAGCACAACGGCTCCATTGGTGAAGGCTTGACGCATGGTTGCACCGGCTGATCCCTGGGCTGCACGAGTGATCAGTCCGTGATGGATAGTCGTCGACGTCTCATCGGTGTCGATCTCTAAAGTGAGTGGTCGCTCCTGGTCTTCGGGGAGATCGGGCACGAACCGCAGCTCGATGATCTCGCCAGGCAGTCCGCTCTTGACGATGTCGGGACCGTCGATAACTACCTCGGAAAGGAGACGCGCAGGCAGACGGGCTGGCTCGAGCGGTCCGTACCGTATTGCGTCTGCGAAGTGTTTGAGGTCAGGGTCGTCAGGGGGGCCCTTAGTGTCAAAGTGGATCGAGAAGGGGCTGCGCTCAGCCGCGCGCGCATGACGGGGGTGCAGCTCCGCGACTTGGTGCGGTCCATCCGTACGGACCGTCCAGAACCAATCGGGATGGGCGTCCCGCGACACCTGGTCTAGGTCCTTGTGCCGCTTGAGCAAGTCCGGCAGGCCCCCAGCCAGTACCGACTTCTCCGTGTTGTAGATCGCGGCCTTTTCGAGAGTCTCGTCGCGGCTGATGATCGCCCTGACCACGTCGGGGTACGCCGCGACCCACTGTGAGTCGAGCCGAGATCGATCAACGAAGGTGATTGTGATCGCGGGATGCTGCGCCCTCAGCGCCTCGATGAAGGCCCACCCCGGCCTGGTTGCGGTGCACGGCGCGACCAAGATCCACTCGTCCAACTCTGGACAGGTCTGCAGTGCGCGTTCAAGCGAGTCCGTGATCTGCCTTCGGCTGTCTCTATAGCGAC
Organism: Janibacter melonis; assembly: GCF_020567375.1. GTDB lineage: Bacteria > Actinomycetota > Actinomycetes > Actinomycetales > Dermatophilaceae > Marihabitans > Marihabitans melonis. The sequence continues at coordinate 614,674 of NZ_JAJBZM010000002.1, forward strand.
CGTCGAACCCGTTCGGGAAGTACTTCAGTTGGTAGATCAGTTCCCGAGAGCCTGCTGTAACGACCCGAATGTCGAGGCCGCCGTCTCCGCCCCTGCCGTCGATGACCTGCACGTCATCACCCGCATCGTCGTGTCGCCGATCCACGAGCGCGTTGATCAGGCGGTCGAACTTGGGCTGGCCCAGTCGATCCCAGTGCACCATCGGCTGTCCATCGTCGCTATACCCCATACCAGTGCCCGCCCCTTCGTCGAGAGAACCGCCTGCGCACATTCTCCCTGTTGCTCCCGACAGGGTGGTCGCGACACCAGCAGCCACCGCTAGAAGAGGGAGCATCAGGCAGCGGTTCGCACGCCAGGCCGTTAGAGTCGCGTCTGCCGCTAGGTGTTCTGATCGCACGATCCGCCTGGTGACTCCCATCCGGGGAGGGTTGGCCGAGTCCGGTTGATGGCAGCGCACTGAAAATGCGTAGGCGAGGGAAAACCTTGTCCGAGGGTTCGAATCCCTCACCCTCGCCTCGAGGTGTGCGGTGACGATCCTTGGCGAAGTTCACGACCCCACCACCCGCGAGTGATCCCCAGGACATCGTCTCCGGCTAGTTGCTGACGCTCAGGTCGAATCCCTAACTGGTCAGCCTTGGCCCAGCTGATCGGCCTCGGAACTCGTCGAGTCGCCCTCGTCGGAACTCGTCGAGTCGCCCTCGTGGCGCTTCAGGTGGTCGTTGATGGCAAGGAAGATCATGCCCAGGACTGTGAGGTCTGCGTCCGGGATCACCTTCGCCAGGACCGGATGGCCCTCGTCGATGGCCGATAAGTCAATGCCGACCAGCACCGCGTAGACGTAGAGCGAAAGGACGAAAGCCAAAGCCCGACGATGCTTTCCGGCCGGTAGGACGTCTGATTCCGACGCGTCGTCCAGGCCTTCTTCCTCGGGAAGGTCGAGATCCGCGAGCTGCTCATCGAATTGTTCGCTGAGTCTTGCGAGCTCGGGATTGTCGCGAATGATGGCTGTCATTCGCTCGGACAGGCTCGCCATCTCGGAGTTGCCGTATGCGACGGCCGTCATCCGCTTGGCCAGACTGCTCAGCTCGGAGCTCTCGCGCATGATGGCCGCCATCCGCTGGGACGGGCTCGTCAGCTCGGAGTTCTCGCGCATGATGGCCGTCATCCGCTGGGACAGGCTCGTCAGCTCGGAGTTCTCGCGCATGATGGCCGTCATCCGCTGGAACACGCTCGTCATCTCGGAGTTGCCGTATGCGACGGCTGTCATCCGCTTGGCCAGACTGCTCAGCCCGGAGCTCTCGCGCATGATGGCCGCCACCCGCTGGGTCGGGCTGCTCAGCCCGGAGCTCTCGCGCATGATTGCCGCCACCCGCTGGGTCGGGCTGCTCAGCTCGGCTCGCGTCAGGGGGGTGTCGCGCGAGTCACGGGACTCATCTTGACTGTCGACCATCTGAGGGTCCCTCACTCGTCGTGGACTAGAGGAGACCGATCCCACCGTGTGCAGTGACGATGGTCAAGTGCGAATGCGACTAGAGCGATTCGTCGCGAATCATCTGCCGGTCGGCGTGCTCGGGCGGAGGTAGGAGCGTGCAGCGCAGCAGGATCCTTAGAAAATAGCCCCGCTGCTCGCGCCGATGACGACCCGTGATCGACGCCTGCATCAGGCTTGCATTGGGAGCGGACGACCCAGGGACCTCGGCGGCGATCTTGCTGGGCGCCCGGATGTGTCAGCGCGGCTTGACTATGAGGAGGGATACACAGGCCGCCGCGACGACGAGCAGCGGCAGCACCGAGATCCACAGTCCGAAGGTCATGAGCACACACAATCCGGTCGGCTCCGAGACCGGCAACACGTTGTCCACTCTTCGGGGTCGGTGCCTACCATCGGCTTAGCGCCCAGCACTGCGTCGGCGAGTCCGGCGAAGACAATCGCCAGAGAGACCTGAGAGCAGGGTCGGCAGAGGCCCGATACGACGGACGCTTAGTTGCGACCTGCGTAGAGCTGCGTTTGTCCACCATCGACCGTGAGCTCCGCGCCGTTCACGAAAGACGCTTCAACGGAGGCGAGATAGACCACGGCGTTGCCAATGTCCTCGGGGAGACCGATGCGACCGGCGGGGATCTCATTCACGACGCGCTCCACGTACGCGGCTCCTGCCTCGGGACCCATGTCCTTCTCGAAGACCTCGGTGAGGATGACTCCGGGGCTGACGGCGTTGACCCTGATTCTGCGGTCACGGAGCTCGTTGGTCAGGGTGCGTACGAGACTGCGCAGCCCGGACTTGGCTGCGGCGTAGACACCGAAGGTGGGCAGCCCCATGTCCTGGGTGATGGAGGTGTTCACGACGATCGCACCGCCGTCGGGTATCAGCGGCAGCGCGGCCTGGATCGTGAAGATTGTGCCCTTGAGGTCCAGAGCGAGCCCCTTGTCGATGTCCTCCTCGGATATCTCCGCGATGGTGCCGTACCACGCCGCGCCGGCGTTAGCGAAGAGGATGTCGAGCGTGCCGCGCTCGGCCTCGATCGCTTCGACGACTGCCTGCATCGCCTCGCGGTCCGTGGCATCCGCGGCGATGCCTCGGGCGCTTCCTGCCAGCCGCTCGACGGCGGCGTCCACTCTTCCCTGCGTGCGGCCGGTGATGTAGACGACGGCACCTTCCTCCTGCAGGCGCTTCGCGGTGCCGAAGCCGATGCCTGAGGTGCCGCCGGTGACCAGCGCGGTCTTCCCGTCGAGTCGCTTCATGATGCGGTTACTTGCCTTTCGTGGTGGTCATGTTGTGGCTGGGGCCCTGATCCGTCACGCGGCCTCGCGTGCGAATGAGCGGCTGAATCCCTGCCCGGACTGCACGAGGCTGCGGGCGCGGCGCAGTCGCGCACCCTCGTAGTCGAGCAGGGCCGCGGCGGTCCCGGCGCCGAAACTATGGGCGGCGACCGCCTCGGCGAGGGCCTCGGCGTCGTGGAGCGACTCGCTGAACCCGTTGCCGGTCATCGGAGTCGGCACGTGCGCGGCGTCGCCGACCAGTGCGACACGGCCGCGCACGAGCCGGTCTGGGACGTACTCGGCGATCGGCGTTCCGATCACGGCGCGTCGGCCGATGCTGTCAAGGATGGCTTCTCGCCAAGGTGACGGGAAGCCGGTCCTTGCCTGGGCGGCCAGTTCCCGATAGGTCGATACGGGGACGGAGTCGGGCATGAGGGAGTGGCGCACCACCGACCCCCTTACCGCTCCGGATCGGCGCAGCAGATGGTTGCGGGAGGCGTCGTACCACGCCCACCCGAGACGACGCTCCCCCACAGCGGTGGACCCCGAGACTCCAGGGAGCGGGTATCCGAGCAGGGTGCTGTTTCCGCTGTTGAGGACGGCGACGTCATGTGGCCAGCGCCGAGCGCTGATGTCCGCCTCGTCGGCGATCCCGATCCAGATCGTGTAGCCGGCGAACGTCGCGTTGGGACGCTCGGGCGCGACATGGGCCCTCACCACGCTGCGGTGTCCGTCGGCTCCAACGACGAGGTCTGCGACGTGCCGTGTTCCGTCGGAGGCCAGAACCCAGGCGGTATCGCCGTCTTGACCGACGCGGCGCACTGTGGTCTTCTGCTGCAGCGTGATCAGAGGGCTCGCGTCGGCGGCGGCGCGTAGGGCCGCGTGCACGGCGAACCACGTCTGGATCCCCGGTGCCAACGGCTGGGGCACCTGGGACGGCGCGAACCCGGTGATCCGCTCGATCAGGCCGTCGGGCGCGTGGAGCGCGGCACCGGTGCGGCCCGTATCGTCCGAGCGCTCTAACATCCTCACCTCGACGCCGGTACGCGAGAGCGCCAGCGCGGTCATGAGGCCCGAGAGCGAGGCGCCGACCACGACGGCAGTTCCTGGGTGGCTCATGGTTTTTCCTTTCATGTGGTGCGGAACAGGCGGACGTCGGTCATCTCGCCGAGGGCGTTGACGAGCCGGTCCTGGAAGGACGGGTCCGTGACCTCGGGGGCAGGTGCGCGATGGCGGCGGTGATGCCAGTAATGGCCCGAGACAGCGGCGGCGGGATCCTCGCTGACGGCGAGCCAGCTCTGGGTGTCGTGGCCGAGCTCGAGGTCGTCGGACGCGCCCGGCCCGCCCATCCTGGTCGGCACCCAGCCGGGGTCGACGGAGTTGCTGAGCACGTCGGGCCACCGACGGGCGATGGCGGAGGCGAGGGCGGCGACGTAGAGCTTGCTCTCGGAGTACGCGTGGCTTGCCCTCCACCGGCGACTGGTCCAATCCATGTCGGGGATGTTGCTGCGGACTCCCAGGTGCATCCCGCTCGTGACGTAGACCAGCCGGCCCGCCCGCTCGATGAGGGCCGTGAGCAGGTAGGGCGCGACCACGTTCACTGCCAGCGTTCGGGCGTGCCCCTCCGGCGTCGGAGAACGGGTGTCTGTCAGGTAGACACCTGCGTTGTGGATGACGGCGTCCATCCGGCCAAGCCCGTTGACCTGCTCCGCGACCGAGCGAGTCTCGGCGTCGCTGGCGAGATCGCCGATCACGATCGACTGGGCACCGAGATCTTGGACGTCGGCGGCGCGGCTCTTCGTCCGTGCGTGCAAGATGACTTCGTGCCCCTGTGCGATCAGGGTGCGCGCGTTGAGCAGCCCGAGCCCGTCCGTCGAGCCGGTGATGAAGATGCGAGCCATGTCCGAGGTCCTCTCGATGTCTGTGCGATGAACGCGGGGGCGGATCCGGTGCGGCACGGATCCGCCCCCGTGGGATCACTCCGGGATCGGCATCCCGCGCTCTTCGAGCGTGATGGAGTCGGGGTCGATCGACCCGCTGACGCCGGTGTCGAGGGCGTCGATCGACGCGATCTCTTCAGGGGTGAGGGCGAAGTCGAAGACGTCGAAGTTCTCCGCGATGCGCTCGGGCTTGACGGACTTCGGGATGGCCGAGAAGCCGTGGTCGACATGCCAGCGAAGCATGATCTGGGCAGGGGTCTTCGAGTACTTCTTCCCCAGGTCGAGGAGCACCGGCTCCGTGAACGGGTTCTTCTCGTTGCCGTTGTAGGTGTATGCGCCACCGATCGGCGACCAGCACTGGGTGAGGATCCCGTGCTCGTGGTTGGCCGCCTGCCAATCCGGCTGCGTGTAGTAGGGGTGCAGCTGGATCTGGTTCACCGCAGGCACGACACTGGTCTCGACCATCAGCCGCTCGAGCTCGACCGGACTCAGGTTGGAGACGCCGATGGCTCGGACGCGTCCATTTGCGAGGAGCGTCTCGAGCGCCTTGTACGCGGCGATCGTCTTGTCGAATCGCGAAGGCAGCGGCTGGTGCAGAAGGAGCAGGTCGATCTGGTCCACGCCAAGCTTGCGTGCACTCTTCTCGAACCCGTGGAGGGCCTCGTCATAGCCGTAGTCGCTGATCCACAGCTTCGTTTCCACGAAGACGTCGGCGCGGTCAACCTCAGCGCGGCGCAGGCCCTCGCCGACCTCTCGCTCGTTGAAGTACGCGGCGGCGGTGTCGATGTGGCGGTAACCGGTGTTCAGCGCTGCGACCACGGCGTCGGTGGTCTCTTCCGGCGCGGACTGGTACACGCCGAGGCCGAGGGCGGGCATGGCGACGCCGTTGTTGAGAGTGAGGTGAGGGTAGGTCATCGTGCTTCTTCCTTGTCTGCGTCGAAGATGCGCTTGGTGACGTTCATCGCCGACACGGCCTTCGGCCAGCCGGTGTAGAACGCGCGGTGGGTGACGCTCTTTGTGATCTCGGCCTGCGTCAGGCCGTTCTCCACGCCGTCCGGGATGTGCCAGTTCAGTGGTTGGGATTGCCCGGCGGAGAGGAGCCCTGCGATGGTCACCAGGCTCTGGTTCTGGGCGACAGCTCCGGGCGCTCCTAGGCGTGGCCGAACAGCACCTCGTCGATGAGCGTGGCGAGCTTGGGGTGAATTCACTGGAAGCCGTTGGGCTCGCGCACCCGGTAGGGCGCTTCCAGCGCGAAGACCTCGTCGTCGGTGAGCACGACGTCCAGCGCCGCGACGGCATCGGAGAGGTGGTACTCCTTCGTCGCACCCACGATCGGGGCGCTAACTACGGGGTTCTTCAGCACCCAGGCGAGGGCGATCTGCGCCATAGGGATGCCGCGGGCCTCGGAGATCTGCTGGACCGCGTCCGCGACCGGCTTGTCGGCGTCGCTGAACGCGGCCGCTCCGACCGGGTCGTTCGCCGAGCGCATGGTCTGCGCCCCGCCCCAGGGACGGGCGACGCGGCCCTTCGCGAGCGGGCTGAAGGGGATCGCCCCGACGCCCTGGTCGGCTAGGAGGCCGAACATCTCCCGCTCCTCCTCGCGGTACATGAGGCTGTACTGGTCCTGCATGGACACGAAGCGGGTCCAGCCGTTGAGGTCCGCGGCGTGCTGCATTTTGGCGAACTGCCACGCCCACATCGCGGAGGCTCCGATGTACCGGACCTTGCCGGTCTTCACGAGGTCATGGAGCGCCTCCATCGTCTCCTCGACCGGGGTGTCGTAGTCGAAGCGGTGGATCTGGTAGAGGTCGACGTAGTCGGTTCCCAGGCGTTCCAGGGAAGCGTCGATCTGCTCCATGATCGCCTTGCGGGACAGCCCTCGTCCGCCGGGGCCGTCATGCATCGGGAAGTGCACCTTCGTCGCCAGGACGACGTCCTCTCGCCGGGTGTACTCCTTGATCGCGCGGCCGACGATCTCTTCCGAGGTGCCGAAGCCGTAGACATTAGCGGTGTCCCAGAACGTGATCCCGGATTCGACGGCCTGCCGGAAGAACGGCTCGGCCGCGGCATCGTCGAGCGCCCACTCGGTGAAGCCCCGCGACGAGTCGCCGAAGCTCATGCATCCCAGCGCGATGCGGCTGATCTTCAGGCCGGTGGATCCCAGTCGTGTGTATTCCATGGTGGTTCCTTTGCGATGCGGTCCGAACCGGTTTGTCCGGGCCTTGACAGAGAATGTTGGGCGGTCAGGCGATCAGTTCGTGGTCCACGTCAAGAGCCGCAGCGACGGGCAGATCCTCAGGCTCCGCACTGACGCGGGTGGCGCGCATGAGCGCCAGAACGAGCAGCGGGACGATGCCCAGGACAGCCATGGCCAGTCCGACCACCGAGGGTCCGACGAGCCCGAGCGAGGACTCCAGGGCGAGCCCGGCCAACCAGGTCCCTGCCGCGATGCCGACGTTGAACGCGGACACGGTTAGGGCCGCGGCCAAGGAGGGCCCAGAGTGTCCGAAGCGCACGGCCAGCGGCGTGGCGATCGCGGTCACGCCCATCCCGGTGAAGCCGAGCAGGACGACCAGGACGACCGTCGGCATGGCAAGTCCGGACAGCGGGATGAGCAGGAGCAGAACGATCGATGATCCGCCTGCGATGGCGAAGTACGTCGCCAACGGAGACCGGTCACCGAAGCGCCCAGCCACTCCGGTGCCGACGAACGCCCCGACTCCGAAGCCGACGAGCACCAGCGGCACGACGACATCCGTCAGGCCCGTGCGATCGGTGAGCAGCGGGGAGATGTAGCTGTAGGCGGCGAGAAAGCCTCCCGAGACCAGCGCGGTCGCTGCAAGCACCAGCCACAGCCGGGACTCGCGGAGGATCCCGAGCTGTGAACGCATAGTGACAACCTCACGTGCACGTTCATTGGGGGCCATTGCGCCGATGATGGCGGCCGCCACGATCGCTAGGCCGGACAGAGCCCAGAAGATGCCGCGCCAGCCGATGGCCTGGCCGACGAAGGACCCCAGGGGGACGCCTGCCACGATGGCGATGCCCATTCCGCTCATCATCACGCCCATCGCACGGGAGGCGTTGACCGGCCCGGCAGCAGAGGTCGCGACGACCGCGGCGACGGACAGGTACGCGCCGGTGGCCACGGCCGTGATCACGCGGGCGACGAGCACCACCCCGAAGTCGGGGCTAACAGCGGCCACGACGTGCCCGACCGCGAAGGTCACCAGGGAGAGGACGAGAGTGAGCCGGCTGGGCATGCGCGTCGTGACGATCGAGATGGTCGGTGCTCCGACGATCATTCCGACGGCGAACGCCGTGATCAGCAGGCCCGCCTGGGACACGCTCGCCGACAGGTCGGCAGCCATGTTGGGCAGCAGTCCAGCGATGACGAATTCGGTTGTGCTCATGAGGAATGTGCCGATAGCGAGCAGGGTCACCACGAAGGGCAATCGGCCTGCATTCTGCGAAGAGGGCATGGGTGAGAAGTACCTTTGTGCGTTGAAGAGGTTGAGCCCGCCGTTCGGGGGCACAACTGAATTCAACGCGCGTCCTACAGGACGAGGAAGTCTCAGCTGTGAGGGGTTCCGGTAGTAACCCCCAGGACGGCAAGCCTCCCAGCGAGCGTCTGCGCGGCGAGTCAGTCGCGTAGGCTGTCGTCCGTGATCTCGGCGGCGTCGAGCTTCTCATCGCCCGAGGTCAGCGACCAGTTCGCGAGCAGGGTGAGGCCGTCCTCCGAGGGACTCTCGAGCTTCGGACTGTAGACGGTGATCGATAGTTTGGCGGATCCGGGAACCGGCAGGGTTTCGTGCTCCAGTTCGAGCTCGCCGACCACGGGGTGGCGCAGACGCTTAACGCCGTCGCGGAACGTGCCTACGTCGTTGGATCCCCACATGACACGGAACGCGTCGCTGCGCGTGGAGAGCTCACCGATCAAGTTGGACAGCTCCGTGTCGAAGGGGTCCTTGCCTGCCTCGACACGCAGCGCACCGACGGCAGTGCGGGCGACCGTCTCCCAGTCCGCGTAGAACCTACGCGCGACCGGGCTCAGGAAGACGAATCGCACCGTGTTCACCGGAGCTCCCTGCTCCTCGAACATGTCCGAGTACAGCGCATGGCCCAGCAGATTGGCGTGGAGCACGTCGAAGCGGTTGTTCTGCACGAACGCGGGAAGTGTCGGCATCGCATCGACGATGCGACGCACGATCGGTGGGACCTCGGGGGGTGATGCAGGCCGTTTCCCCTTCCGGGAGCTCGAGGTGTTCGCGACGCGAGCGAGATTGGCCAGGTGCGATCGCTCCGTGTCATCCAGGAGCAGCGCGCGGCTGATCGACTCGAGCACGCTGTCTGAGACCCCGGTGAGGTTCCCTCGTTCGAGGCGCGTGTAGTACTCGACGCTGACGCCGGCCAGCGCCGCGACCTCTCCACGCCGCAGCCCGCTCACCCGCCGGCTCCCGTACACGGGCAGGCCCACCTGCTCAGGTGTAACTTTCTCGCGGCGGGACATAAGAAACTCCCTCACCTCTGGACGGTTTCCCATGAAATCAAGGGTACGGAGGATGTCTCCCACGAGGGAGTCTCTGTCATGCACCCTCTCCGCGTCCCAGGTTGCCCTTTGCGTCTCCTGGCCTATGTATCCAGATCAGCAGCGGTCGGTATGCGTCGACGTCCTGGGTGTCCGCGCGACGGGTTAGGGCCAAGGCGTTTTTGACGGTGATCACGAGCCGGGATTTCGCTTGTACCTGCGGGCACGACACAACGACGCAGTCATAGACCCCTTGGAGCAGCGCGGCGATTGGGGGCTAGGCTCCGTGACCTGGAAACCGGTACTCGACGTTGATGCTGTGCTGGCCGACCTTCGGTCACGTCCGCACTCCAAGCTCCGCCCCAGCATCGACCCGTCTTCCCCCCGCGGCCCATCCATCGTGGTCGCAGATCTATTCGGCGACAGCCTGTGGCTCTGCCAACCGTCTGATCAGAGGGTCTGAGGTCACGTGTGCGGCGACGATCGTCAAGTGCGACCGCGACATGGAAGCGACTCTGCCCACGAACCGGCCGGCCGCCCAAACTGCTGGGTGGACGCCGGGAGTCCCGCGCAGGCCGAATCCCGGTACCTCGGGCCATCCCGGTCTTCATAGGGGATGGACGGCGAATTGCGAGTGATCGCACCGATGCGGCATCGATCTACGGCTGGTGCGGTTCCGGCCGTAGTGAGCGGGTAAGCACGCGGGGTGCTTCACCCGGTGCGTGCCCAGTCGGCTACTTCCTCGCCGGCCGTGAACCCCGCAGCGGTGTAGGTCGCGACCGCTGCTGCGTTCGATGATTCTGCGGCGACTCGTGCGCTGGATGCGCCTCGCTCTCGTAGTGCGGCAGCCCGCTGCGCGAGTCACGAGCACGCCATAGCCGCGTCCGCGATGGTCGGCGTGGACGCCCATAGGTTCGACGATGCCAGGTCGACCTGCTCCTGCCGCCCATGTGGCCGCGATCGCGACGGTCCGGTTGTCGTCGTCCTTGAGCGCCAGGATGGACGTTTCGCGGGATAGCGGGCTCTGCGCCACCGCTCTCCACCCCGCGACGAAGCCTTGGAGCCTGTCCTCGGGGATTGGTGTCCCGCGGAATGCCGACCAGTGCACGAGCGCCCATTCCTCGGTGGCCTGCGGCTCGAGGCTGCGCACTCGTAGGCCGTCGACCTCGACGGGGGCGCGAAGATCGCGGTGCAGCGGCGTCCAGAGCTCGTCGGGTACCCATCCGCGTGCCTCCAGCGCGTCACCGAGAGCGTTCGCTCCTCGAGCCTCGATGACGGCGTCACCCGCGCGCAGCAGCCCTGATGTGGGGTCGTCGGCATCGGCGGCGATGCGCTCGGCCAGGTGCTCGTCGTCCCGCAGGGCGGGGTCAATGGCGAACCTCAGCAGCTGGTCGCCGTCCAGCAGCGCGATGGCGGCGATCGTGTCGTCGACCGCCCAGAGGCGAAGAGCTGCGGCCGTCGCCTCCTCGCCTCGCAGCCCATACCAGCCGAGGTCACCGGGGTGGAGCTGCAATGGGAGTCGGTCGCCCTGCCACTGTGACAGCACGCCGTGGAGGGTGGCCAGATCACGGGGTTGCGGCGTGGTGAGGGTGGTGGTCATCGTCGGGGTCTCCGCTCTGCTCGTAGCGCACCAGCAGCCGCTGGGCCGGCAGCGCGTGCAGTAGGCGAGTCTGCTGCATCGGGCACATGGATTGCGGGGCTTGACTCTAACCCTGGGTCAAGCCGTGGGCTGGTCACGGCACATCGAACGACGATAGAGGAGAAGTCATGACAGCCATGGTTATCGAGGAGCGCGCCGAGCAAGCGTGGGTCGGCATGCACACGACCGCCGACCTGGCGCACTGGGATCGTGTGAACGCTCACGTGCCCCGGATCTACGCCGCACTGGCCGGCGCTGACCAGCCCCCTCTCGGGGGGCCGATCTATCGCTACCGCCGGATGCAGACGGCTGCGGATCCCATGGATGTCACCGTGTCCGTGCCGGTTGCTCAGCGCGTGGAGCTCGACGGCTTCGCATCCGGCGTGTTGCCGGCTGGCCGCTACCTCGTGGCGCGCCCCGAAGGTGGGCCCGACGCCCTCACGCACATCCATGGCGAGATGTGGAGGTGGGCAGAAGCGCAGGGGCTTGAGCTTGCCGTCGAGGAGCGCCCCGATGGCATTCACTGGGCAGTGAGAACTGAGCAGTTCCTCACCGACCCCGAGACCCAGCCCGACCGAAGTCGCTGGGTCGTCGAGGTCGCATACTTGCTCAGATGAGCGGACCGGAGCGGCTGACGATCGGTGAGTTCGCTCGCCTGACCTGGCTGTCGCCAAGAGCCCTTCGCCTGTACGAGCGACGAGGACTGCTGCGCCCCGACGCAGTCGACGAGTACACGGGCTATCGCTACTACCGACCGGCCCAGGCAGAGCAGGCACGCGCGATATCGTTGCTGCGGCGGGCTGGCATGCCACTCGAGCAGATCTCCGCCGTCCTCGATGCTCGGGGTGCTCGTCGACGCTCGCTGGTCGACGCGTACCGGGCCGCGACCATCCTTGAGCACCAGCGCGCCATCGCCCTGCTGGACGACGTGGCCAGCGAGCTGGCAGGCAGCGACGTGCTGCCAAGCACTTCACCGGTCCGTCGGCGGCCAGCACGGTCGTGGTCGTTCGTGTCCTGCGTGCTGCGCACGACGGCCGAAGACCTCCCGTCGCACATCGAGAAGGCCAGCGCTGCCCTCATCCACCGTGCGGGCGCCAGTCGCGACGACGTTCACCCTCTCGCCGTCGTCTACCACGGCGAGGTCGGCTGGGAATCCGACGGACCCATCGAGGTGCGCGTACCGACACTCGCCCACGGGTCCGCCGACGGCTCCGAACCCGCGGGGATCGAGCTTTACGTCGAGGTGCCCTACGGCGAGATCCAGTTCCCCACAATCCTTCGCGCCTTCGACGCCGTCCGAGCCGCAGCCCAGCGTGACGGGCGACGCGCTGCAGGGGCGCCGAGAGAGCTGTACTCCGTGGGAGACCCCTTCCGCTGCGAGGTCGCGCAGCCAGTCTCGGAGGCAACTGCCTCATGGCCACCGCCAGGGCCAGCCTGATCCCCCGCCTCCTCGGGTGCGATCAGCCGCAACTCTTGCCCGGGATGAGTGGGCCACCGCGTCGCTGGAGTAGGCCCACCCACCCGGGGGGAGTACCTGCCGAGGAACGTCAGCGACACATGCCAGGACAAGCTGGGCGAAACGTAGCAACCTTCGAAAACACAGGTAGCAACAACGCGCAAAGTGCTGCTTCCCCGAGCCTGCCTGCGGATTCGTCGGGTAGCCCCAGATGGCCTACACCCCTAGGTTCGCAACACGCCTGGTCGACGACCGGCCGACCACACCATCAGGCGAGAACGATCTTCGTGAAGTCCTTCAAACGAGCAGCCGTCGCCGCGCTCTTTGCTGCCAGCCTCACCGCCGCAGGTGCAGCCTCTCCCGCGCAGGCAGCCAACCGTTGCTCGACCCCGCCAACTGGAGGGCCCGACGGCAGGATCTTCTTCTCCTGCACCGGAAGCAGCTACAACACAACCATCCGCATCTACTACCGCTGCTACGGGTTCTTCCCCGATCAGTTCACCCGGAGCACCCGCGTCCGGATCGGCTACGGCGGAAGCTTCCGAATCGACGCCTGCGGGTGGCCAGCCGCGTCGAGCGTCACGGGCTGGTCCTTCATCAAGAGCTAGTGATAGCTCGTACGGTCGAGGCGTTCGCTGCGTGATCAGCAGGGGGTCGATCTGAAGGCTTCGGCGGGGCGAGCGTGATGTCTCATAGCGCGTTGGGACAGCACTCGAAGGCGCCGTCGACCATGACTGGCACCGTCCTGGACGCGTTGAGCTCGGCGGCTACATCTACGTCCTCGGCGAACCCCTTGCTGCGGAGCTCTTGACCGTTGGTCGAGACGGACGTATCAGCCTGGCAATCCTCACGCCGACCAACGACCAGGCCAGTACCGTCACCATTCCGGTTGGACAGGGGACCTCAACGTCCGCCACAGGCCTCGACGCCTGGACCGACTACACCGAATACGGCATCCCGAAGGACGCCGGCGCCATGGCGACGACCACTGGCCACAACGGTTATGGGTGGCAAGGAGGGGCGCAGAGATCTACTACCGCCTCCTTCAGCGCCGGTCTCACGCAGATGGGAGTTCGTTGGTACAACCCACGACGTGGCGCATTCACCTCCCCGGATGCGGTGATCGGTGGAAACACCACCGCATACACCTACCCAGACGACCCCATCAACTGGCACGACATCACCGGACTGGCAGAAAAGCCCGATGCAGGGGGTGGTGGACGAGGCGGCGCGATCAGCGTCGGAGAGGTTCGAAGTATCGGCGGCGGCCAGAAGGTGGTTGGCCAGAGAACTACCCAGGGCAAGAGAAACTCAATGACGGAGGCTGGACAGCAGGTTAAGCGCAGCCGGTACAAGAACGGTCAACTGACTTCTGGGACGCTGGGGCGGATTGGAGAAGCTGGGTCAGTCAAATGGATGCACGGCCTCAATATCAGACCGTCTCAACGGAATGTGCGATATGAGGGAGGGTCGCGGATCTACGATCTGACATCGTACGACAAGCACGGCAAGATTATTTATTACGAGATCAAGGTGAATGGGTCTCGCCTGACGGCTCGTCAGGCGTACTGGGACCACGAAGCGCGGGCCGAGTATTCCGTGAGATACATCTGGATGTCTGTCGATAGGTGGACTGGTCAGATTACCTCGGTCGCCAGGGGCGGGGACTGGTAAGGTGGAAACATGACTGATAAGAAGGAGTTTTTCGCAGCTTTCCGTGAGAATGTAACTCCCTACCTAAAGGAAGTTGGTTTCAAGGGGAGCGCACCACGGTGGGTTGCGACGAACGACTTTGGTGACGAATGCATCATCGGGGTTGAATTCGACGCTGGGTGGGTGCCACCGAAAGCGCTCATAGAGATGGCAGCAGTCCCGAAGGCCTGGGAAGAGTGGATGCGTGGCCCCTACTCGTCGGTGTCGCTCGAGCCCATGACAAAGCGAACAATGCACTATCATGGATTGATCCTCGGCACTCCGAAGGGTGCTGGGGTGGATCGGGACGGATTCTGGCCCATCGATGACACGCATAAATCAACGGTATTAATGTGTGACTCGTTGCAGAATTATCTTCCTCGCTTCAAGAAGGAAGCCCTCGACCGAGACGCACTGCATCGTAAGATTCGGTCCGGAAAGTTCAAGCCTTACGGCTATCTACGCAACGTTCCGCACCTTCGCGAAGTTGCCCTCATAGCGTTGTTTCCCTCAGACGACGAGGCCGACGAGGCTCGGGAGACCCTCAGGGAATATCGAGGGACCCCTCGCTGGGAAAAGTTGATCTCTGCAACGCTCGACTGGGATTCATCACGCTCTGACTCAGGAGATTAAGGCATGCGGAAGGTTGCTTAGGCGACCCTCAAAATCGGTCGAGACGAGTTTGTGCGCATATTCTGGAGTTTCATCCGGGAGGTCCACGCCGGGTTGATCGCTCTGGGCGTTGACCCCATTCCAGTCATCTACAGTGAATAAGACGGCGGTCATGCACACCCGCGTGCGAAAAGTGGAAATGCCACGGGAGACCACGCACAGCTAACCTATCCTCAGGTGTCAGCAGCTCTACCTCAGCCATGCCTAGACCCTTGTCAAAGTGGGCTGGCGCAGTGTTGACCAATCGTTCGCTCAGAGCCTGTCGATGTGCTTGATCTCGTCGGGGAGCCCAGAGCGGGAGAACTCCCCTTCGCGCTGGCCGCCGGGAAGGTAGCCGGGGTCGACGAGGAAGTCGCTGCTGGAGTCTCGGCCGCTGCTCGGCTCGATGACCACGGCTCCGATTAGACTGGCCTTCCCGTCGCACTCAACCTTCACCGCCATGGTGCGCGCGAAGGGGGTGACCGACCCCTCTTCCAGCCCCACCGAGTCCTCATCGACGTCGCACTTCTGATGCAGCCCGTCGAGCACCGCCACCTGTTTCGCCGACGGGGCCGGGTCGAACAGCTCAGGGTGCTCAGAGACCGAGCCGTCCGCGATTGCCGAGGCAAGCTCCTCAGCCGCACTGTCCGCGGTGCGCGCACCACATGACGAGAGCGCTGCCATCACGACGACAGCCACCCCCGCGACGCCGACTCGACGTACGACCTGCCCCCCTGGCTTCACCATGGACGAATAGTAGGAGAGCCGCCCGTCGGGCTAATGGACCTCGCCTGGAAGTGCGTGCGCTGACGATCGTCGAATGAGACACAGGCAGGGGCAACGGCCTGTTCAGTGACGATCGTCACTGAACACCCATTGAGGGCGGTCGGGTGGTCGAGCCGTGGATCGGTCAGGACGCCGCTAGCGAAGGTCGCGTCGCTCGAACCGTCGAGCTGCGGCGGCGTTCGAGCAGCGGCGTGACCGTTCGTTTTCTCGACAGTTGGGCCGGCGGAGGAATCTTCCAACCAGGCAGGGTTCGACGTGGCACTCTGACGCCGTGCGAGCCAGAGACGCCCTGAAGCAGGCCCTGCGAGAAGAGTTCGTCCCCACCCTGCGCGCCGCTGGGTTCAAGGGCACCTACCCGACATGGCGCCTGCAGGTCGGTGACACCACCGCAGTCGTCACCATCCTCGCCGGCCAGTACAACGAGGGAACGTACGGCACCTTCGAGGGCGCGATGTCCGTCGTCACCCCCGCCTGGAAAGAGTGGCTCGAGAGCGAGTTCTCAGGAGGCTGGTACGAGCCCAGAAAGCCAGGACGCGAGCAGTACTGGGACGGCATCGCTCGTCTGGCGCTCACTCCGCTCAACCGCTCGGGCGGCCGCAGTGGCTGGACCATCGACTCCGTCGACGACGCCAAAATCGTGGCCCTCCAGATGACCGAAGCCCTCAACGCCGGTCAGCTCGCCAACCTCCTGCGCCTGACCGACCACGCCGAGCTCCTCGCCGACCTGACCACCATCACCAGCAGCCCCCCATTCGGCAAGTTCCACGACAACGGGTGGCACTGGGACGCCGGCTACCCGGATGCCCTGATCGCGCACGCCGTCCAGCTCAGCGACCACGGTGGCCCAGAGTTCAAAGCCGCATGCCAACGCCTCGAGCGATGGGGCAACCCCCGCCCGGCAGCCATCAACGCCGCCCAGTGGGCTCGAGGCCGAGCCGCACGTCTGGGCAACGAGGAGTAGTCACACCATCACTGAGCCAACACACACGCGTGGCGTGTCGCCGTCCGGAAACCATCGTCAGTGAGCGGCTGTTCTCGCTCCGCGGGTTGGGTGATCAGGGTCCTCGGCGGTGGCTGCTGTTCCCTTGAGGGGTGCATGCGCTTATTGACCCACGTCGAAGTAGCCGATGACCGTCACGCCGTCGCTGCGGTAGACCGGCAGCCAGTCCACGGTCGGGGTGGGGATGGGTTCATCGGGGCTGGTCGGTGCGGGCTCCGCTGCCATGAGCTCGGAGTTGCGGAGGTACCCGTTGGCGCCGTTCGTCGCGACCACGGCGATGAGGTCGGGGGTGTCGGCCTCTGACGTCGAGTGGAGGTCGGTGCCGTACGACTCGCCCCGAGCATTGACTCCTGAGGCTGCTCGCGCCCCCTCGGAGTCCTCCGTGGGGAACGGGCGCCCGTTCGCCAGGGTCGGTGCAGGTCGAGCGGTCATGGTCACCGACACCGTCTCCCCACCGTCCGGCCCCATGTGAGTGGTCGGTGTTGGTGTGGGCGGTGGCGTCGTAGATCGCGCCGGAACAGCCACTTTCTCGTCGCCGCTTGCTACCGCCGCGCTCACGCCTGCTAGTGCTAGGACCGCTGCTGCCCCAGCGACGAGTAGGCCCAGATTCCTGTTGCTCATCTCATCCCCCTGCCATCGGTACGGCGATACTCCTCGCGTCATCGCCTAGCAGCAAGGCCTCGAGACGGGGAGCGCTACCCGCCGCATTGGCCGGAACCCTTAGCGGTTGCTTGTACGGGTATCGAGCCTGCTCACTGACGATCGTTTTCGAGCAGCCTGGGGGAGGGGTCGCGGGAGGCTCTGAAAGGTGTTCGAAACCCCTGCTCACTGATTTCGTTGCTCGAAAGGTCAGAACCGGCGATTTTCGAGCAGGGGTTGAGGGTCTTGATGATTGACATGGAGACGGCAGCGGCCGTTGTTGACATCAGTGGGTACGTCACCGCCGCGGTGGTGGGTGCGGTTGCCGGCGGCGCTGTGCTGGTGGGCCGCGTGTTCGCCCGTCGCCGCGAGCAGGGTGACCGGCGGCCTTGACCACCTGGGGATACGCGCGGGTCAGCACCCTCGATCAGGACACCGCGATGCAGTTCGATGCGTTGCGTCTGGCCGGCGTCGACGACGAGCACATCGTCACCGACCACGCGTCGGGCTCGCGCACGGACCGCCCGGGCCTGGCCCGGTTGCTCGAGCAGCTCGAACCGGGGGACGTGCTGACGGTGTGGAAGCTCGACCGGCTCGGCCGGTCGCTCAAACACCTCATCTCCGTCGTCGACGAGCTCGGCACCCGCGGGGTGGAGTTCCGCTCCCTGACGGAGTCGCTGGACACCACCACACCGGGTGGGCGCCTGCTGTTCCACGTCATGGCGTCGGTGGCGCAGTTCGAGCGGGAGATGACCGCCGAGCGCACCCGCGCGGCGCTGGCTGCGGCCAGGGCGAAGGGGGGTCCGTTGGGCCGGCCCTCCCGTGTCACGGCTCATCAGTTCCGGCTCGTGCACGAGATGGCCGAGGCTGGCAAGACTCAGGGCGTGATCGCGTCGACGACAGGGCTGTCCCGGGCAGTCGTCGGGCGTGTGCTGCGAGGTGAGATCGCCTCGCTGGCGCGGTTCGACGCAGGGCCGGAGGAAGGCGCGTTGCCGCTGTACCGACGCGACGTGCAGAGAGCCGCGGAGCGGACAGGTCCGTGAGGGCCGCACTGAGATCGCTCACGTCGTTGGATGTCGACGACCTCGCTGCGTGGACAGCCGAGGGGAACGGTGGGCGCTCAGGTTGCGGATCGTGGCTGGCCCCGATGACGGACTTGGGGAGGAGTCCTTCGACCTCATCGTGTGCAGCTTGGCCTGGGTCGAGGATCAAGTCCGTCGCGACGGGCTGCTCGACGGACGCCATCATCTGATTGTCGAGTACTACGACTGGCAGGTGCTGCGCGAGTTCATCGAGCGGCGCGTCCGACGCTTCGAAGGATCAAGCTGGCCTGATGTGGCCGAGAGGCTTGCCCGGCTCCGGCACTGGGAGTTCGAGGGTTTACCAGCAGGGGTGAGGGGCCTCTGCTTTGTCGATGTGGTCATTGTGGTGTTTAAGGTCAACTGGGCCACGTCCTGCCGTGCAGAGGATGACGGGGCGGGGGAGCGGTTCATAGTCTCCTATAAACGGGTTCATCTATAGGAGCAGACGGCGTGGGTGGCGATCGTCTAGTTGCACCAGGTGTAGTGACTCAGGGTTGGTGTGCGCTCTGAGTAACCCAGGGCGTAGTCACTACTGGTTGTGCTCCACCCTCTTGCCAGTCCTTTGGAGTAGAACGAGGTGTAGGGCAAGTCGTACCAACCGGCATGCCACAGCTGATACGAGCTCGTGGCGGAGGAGCTGTACGTCCAGCTGCCGTGCTTGACCAGCGTCCCCCCGCCAGTGAAGAGACGGGCGTAGTTTCCCAAGTAGCCAGACGGGACCGTATACCCAGACTTCGTCCGAGCTCCTACCGCGAACTCAGCACACTCGAGCGATCCCCCGGGATAGTTCGTCGCCAGGGATGACCAGGTCTCGTAATGCCGGTTGCCGCCCTGGAACTCATTGACGACGGACCAAGTGTTGGGCGCGTCAGCCCTGGCTGCTTCCGTCGTGACCAGAAGCGCAGCCAACGCGCCCGCCACCGCACCAGCTAATCGAATGAATGGGCGCCTCACGAGGAGAACCTGAACCCTCCGATGACGGTTGTGCCGTCAGACTCGTACACCGGAACACTCGGGCGAAGTGGCCCGTCATTCTTGGCGGCTTCCTCGGGGCTCTTGGGGCTAGGGTCTGCTTCTTCGATCTCGCTGGCTCTGACGTAGCCGATCCTGCCGTTGGAGGCGCGGGCTCGGATGAGGTCCGGTTCGTCGTCCGGAGACTTCGCCCACAGTGCACTGCCGTACGACTCGCCCCGGGCGTTCGTCCCGTACTCGTGAGCGCCGGGTGGTTGCAGAACTCCCGGGCCAGGACCTACCTCTGGGCTCTCGGGGATGTTCCTCGCAGGACTTGGGGCCGGCGCATCGCCAGCGGATGCTGCACCGACAGATGCGATCGTCAGCACGGTCGCCGCCGAGGCCGCGACTGTGACAGCTTTCATGCTCCAGGTCGTCATAACTCACCCTCCCGTTCCGTGGTGAGGAACTCTCCTCCGTAGAGCCGTTGCTCCGCAAGGCCTAGATGCAGGAGCCGAAGTGAAGGGGATTGCCGAATCGCCGACTCGTGCCGGGCGTAGCTGGATAAACTCACCGTAAGCAAAAGTGGCCTCTAGTCGCGGGGTGTGTCGGCTGAAGCTACCGGTCGCGGGGGAGATAAGCAGGCCTCACTCGATTAACCTGACATAAGATAGATCATCGGCATTATCATAGACGTGACTAGATTGACTTCTGGCATCCGTAACGCGTGACAGTGCGTTCTTGTCCCCGCCGCGGGGCATGCGCGTCGTCCGCACGTCCGGGCTGCGGCTATCCACTGCCGGATCGGATCTCGTTGCGCAAGCAGTCGGCGACCTGGGCACAGAGATGCCGGCCCGCTCTGACGGGTGCCGTAGCTGGGGACGAATGCGACGGATCCTGAGCCTGGCGATGACCGCGTCTACGTGATCTTGAGGTCGGTGATGCAGGTGGGGTCATCGTCCTCGGTGGTGGAGACTTCCCAGGTGCCCACCTCTCCGTTTTGCTCGATCGTCAGCGTTGCCTTGATCCCGCGCGGCACCCACAGGCCGATGAAGCCGTTGTCGTAGGTCCGACGTGTCTCATCGATGAGGGTTTCACCGCTGCCACCGGTCAGGGTGATGTGTACGTTCGCGTTGCGCAGCTCCCCTACGCAGGTGGTCAGGCTGTGGAAGTGGCACTCGTGTGTCGTGTGGCGGTAGGGCGCGATCGAGATGTACACCTCGTCCTCGGGCATGGGTAGCTGAACTTGTTGCCCTTGGCCACCGGTGATGCTCACCGTTCTCGGGTGCACCGATGCGACGAGGCCGGCGGGACGTTCAGCAATGGGCATGGTGTCAAGACGCTCGATGGCCTCTGCGGTGCTCAGACCGGTCAGGTCGTGCTCGGACAGCAGGTCGGCGGCCGCCGGTGAGGTGGTGGCCGAGGAAGGCGCGGGCGCGCCCGGCGACGGTGCGGACGTGCAGCCTGTCAGGATCAGGGCACCGACAGCAGCGGCAGCGAGCTGGCGAGGTCGGATGGGTGCTTGAACGGTGTACATCGGCGCTCTCCGTCAGGGTCTTGGGGAGTCATCAGCTTTGCTCCGATGACGTCCGGTCGGGTCATCCACGTCTGGGAGGGCAGATCGGGTGAGTGATCTGCTCAGTGCCGTGGCTCGTTCGGCGTCCGTGCTAGTCGATGGTGCGGGCGCGCAGGCGTAGTGCGTTGGCGATGACGCTGACGCTGGACAGGGCCATGGCGGCGGCGGCGAGGATGGGAGAGAGGAGCAGCCCGAGCACGGGGTAGAGCACGCCGGCGGCGATGGGGATGCCTGCGGCGTTGTAGATGAAGGCGAACACGAGGTTCTGGCGGATGTTGCTCATCGTCATCTCGGAGAGGTGACGTGCCTTGGTGATCCCGGTGAGGTCGCCGCGAAGCAGCGTGATCCCCGCGCTCTCCATGGCCACGTCGGTGCCCGATCCCATGGCGATGCCGACGTCCGCAGCGGCCAGGGCGGGTGCGTCGTTGATGCCGTCCCCGGCCATGGCGACCACTCGGCCTGCTTCGCGCAGGTTCTTCACGACGTCGCTCTTGTGGTCGGGCAGGACCTCGGCCTCGACGCGCTCGATGCCCAGGGATCGCGCGACCGCGTTCGCGGTGACCTGGTTGTCGCCGGTGAGCATGACGACGTCGATGCCTTCGGCGCGCAACGCTTCTAGGGCGGCCGGGGTGCTCTCCTTGACCGGGTCGGCGATGGCGAACAGGGCGGCAAGCTGGGTGTCGATACCCATGTAGATCACGGTCGCCCCGTCAGCGCGCAGCTGGTCTGCGCGTTCGCGCCACACAGCGGTGTCAATGTGGTGGGAGGCCAGGAAGTCGGCGTTGCCGAGCGTGACGTGTCGTTGCTCGACGAGGCCCGTGACACCTCGCCCGACCGGGGAGTCAAAGTCAGCTACCTCGTGCAGGGTCAGGTGCTTGGCGGTTGCGGCTTCGACGATGGCCTGGGCTAGGGGGTGCTCCGATGCCCGTTCGACGGTGGCGGCGGTGCGCAGCAGGTCGTCGGGGTCACCGCCGCTGATTGGCTCGATGTGGGTGACGGTGGGGCGGCCCTCGGTCAGGGTGCCGGTCTTGTCGACCACGAGGGTGTCGATCTTCTCCATGCGTTCGAGCGCTTCGGCGTTCTTGATCAGCACCCCCAGCCTGGCTCCGCGCCCGACTCCGACCATGATCGACATGGGTGTGGCCAGGCCCAGGGCGCAGGGGCAGGCGATGATCAGGACCGCGACGGAGACGATGAGGGCGTGGGCCAGCTTGGGGTCGGGCCCGGCGAGGGCCCACGCGGCGAAGGCGATGACGGCGATCGCGATGACGACGGGGACGAAGACGGCCGAGACCTTGTCCGCGGTGCGCTGGATCGGGGCGCGGGAGCGTTGGGCGTCGGCGACCATGGTCACGATCCTGGCCAGCATCGTCTCGGTGCCGACCCGTTCGGCGCGCATGACCAGGCCGCCGCTGCCGTTGATGGTTCCGCCGATGAGCGTGTCGCCGCCGCTCTTGGTCACGGGCATCGACTCGCCGGTGACCAGCGACTCATCAACGGAGGAGCGGCCGTCGGTGACGGTGCCGTCGACCGGTATCGCCTCCCCGGGGCGGACCCGCAGCAGGTCTGCGACCTGCACCTGCTCTAGGGGGATCTCCTCGTCGACGCCGTCGGTGATGCGTCGGGCGGTCTTGGGGCTGAGGTTCAGCAGGGCTTTGATCGCACCGGAGGTCTGCTCGCGTGCTCGCAGCTCGAGGACCTGGCCGAGCAGGACCAAGGTGGTGATGACAGCGGCTGCCTCGAAGTAGACGTCGACGGTGCCGTCGTCGTTGCGGAAGGAGTCGGGGAAGATCCCGGGCGTGGTCGTGGCCACGAGGCTGAACAGCCAGGCGACCCCGGTGCCCATCGCGATGAGGGTGAACATGTTGAGGTTGCGGCTTCGCAGCGAGGCCCATCCGCGCACGAAGAAGGGCCCCCCCGCCCACAGCACGACCGGCGTGGCCAGCACCAGCTGCAGCCACACCGAGACCCGCGCCGGGACGGCCTCGTGGATCCATGGCACCAGGTGCCTGCCCATCTCCAGGACGGTGATGGGCAGGCTGAGCACAACCGCGGCCCAGAAGCGCCGGGTCATGTCCGACAGCTCCCGGCTCGGGCCGCTGTCGGCTGAGATGGTCACCGGTTCCAGGGCCATCCCGCAGATCGGGCATGCCCCAGGACCGGCCTGGCGAACCTCGGGGTGCATCGGGCAGGTCCACTCGCTGGCCGAGACCGGTGCTGCCAGGTCGGGCGCTGCCGAAGAGCGGTCCACCGCTCCCACCTCGAAGCCCTGCGGGTCTGCCAGGAAGCGCTCCTTGCAGCTCGCGGAGCAGAAGAAGTACTCCTGCCCGTCGTGCTCCGTGCGCAGGGCCGTGTCCTGCCTGACCTGCATGCCGCACACCGGGTCCGTGGCAAGCGGGGTCGAGTCAGCGAGGTCAGGTCGGTCGTTCTCAGTGCTCACGAAGACCTCCGATGTCGCACGCGAGGGTGGTGGGGAAGGCAGAGCGGCAGATCAGGGCTGCCCGCTCAGAGCAGATCCTTCATCGTGGTGATCTCGCTGTTCTGGGCCGTGATGATGTCCGCAGCCATGGTCTTGACCTCGCTGTTGGAGGTCGTGGACTGCACGTCCTTGGCCATCTTCACCGCGCCCTGATGGTGCTTGATCATCATCGTCAGCCACATCTGGTCGAACTCTTCGCCCGAGGTGGACTCGAGATCGGTCATCTCGGACTCGCTCATCATCCCGTCGCCGTGGTCCATACCGCCGTGCCCCATGCCCTCGCTGGCCGGCTCGGCCCCCCACTGCTCCAACCATCCCTGCATGGTCTTGATCTCCGGGCCTTGAGCGGCCTTGATGTCCTTGGCCAAGGCCTGCACCTTCGCCGACGCGCCCGAGCTGTCGTCCAGGGCAAGGTCAGCCATCTCGACCGCCTGCTGGTGGTGAGGGATCATCATCTGCGCGAACATCACGTCGCCCTCCTGCCCCGAGGACGCAGACCTACTGGTGCTCGAGGACATCGACTCCGAGCCATGGTTCATGCCCGGCATCGACCCGTCGGAGTTGCTGGAACAAGCGGAAAGAGCGACCGCGGCCAGGGCGCTCACGCCCACGACAGCGGCACGGCGGGTGGTCAGGTGCATCGTCTGCTCCTTCGATCAGCGCGAGGTCCGCGCGAATTGCGGTCCCTCGACGATGCGTCACCAAGGTGTTCACCATCTTGTGGTCGTGTTGAGATTTCCTCAAGACCGGGCGACATCTCGCTACAGCTTCAGCTCTTCGAGGTCCCGGCAGGCGAGGGCGCCAGACATGCACCGACCCGGGTTGAGGTTTGACGAAGATCTCCACCAACAGCGCTTAAGGCTCTGCCCACGCGGCCGCGCTGGATCACACTGACGGCGTGAACGACCAGCTCAGCACCGACACCCCGCGCCGGGTCCTCGTCGTCGAGGACGAACGCACCCTGGCGGGGATGGTCGCGGCCTACCTGTCTCAGGCTGGGTTCACCGCCGAGCTCGCCCACCGCGGCGACGACGCCGTCGCGGCTGTGCGAGCCGACCCACCCGACGTCGTCGTGCTCGACCTCGGCCTGCCGGGGATGGACGGCATCGAGGTGTGCCGACAGATCCGCACCTTCTCCGACTGCTACATCATCATCACCACCGCCCGCAAAGAGGAGGTCGACACCCTCATCGGGCTGTCCGTCGGCGCAGACGACTACCTGACCAAGCCCTTCGGCGTGCGCGAGCTCGTCGCCCGCGTCCAGACCTTGCTGCGCCGACCACGGGTCGACGACCAGCCCCGCGGTACTGCAAGGGGTGCCCGGGCTTTCGGGGCGCTGCTCATCGACCCGCTAGGCCACCAGGTACACCTCCACGGCCAGCCCGTGGCCCTGACCCCCACCGAACGCGACCTGCTGATCACCCTCGCCACCCGCCCGGCGATGGCCTTCAGCCGGCGCCAGCTCATCGACGAGGTGTGGGGCACCGGGTGGATCGGCGACGAGCACCTCGTCGACGTCCACATCGCCCATCTGCGTAAGAAGCTCGACGACGACCCCGACACCGCCCGCTACATCACCACCGTGCGCGGCGTCGGCTACCGAATGGGCAAGGGATGAACCTCTTACACAGCCGACCCGCCCGCCCGCACGGGCTAGCCACCCGCCTCCTGCTCGGCCAGAGCATCGTGCTCCTCGCCGGCGCCGTGACGGTCACCCTGGTCGCGACCCTGCTCGGCCCACCGATCTTCCACCGCCACCTCCTCGAGGCCGGGCACAGCGAGAACTCCCCCGAGGTCTTCCACATCGAGATGGCCTACCGCGACGCATCGTTCCTGGCGCTCGGACTCGGACTGCTCATCTCCGTGACCGCCGCAGCCGCCGTCACCTGGTTCTTCACCCGCCGCCTACGGCGACCGCTGGCAGACCTCACCCACGCAGCCCGCGAGCTCTCCCGCGGCCACTACGCCACCCGCGTGCCAGACATCGACTCCGGCACCGAGCTGGAGACCCTGGCAGCCGCGTTCAACCACATGGCCGCCCAGCTCGAAGGCATCGAAGACACCCGCCGACGCATGCTCGCCGACCTCGCCCACGAGTTGCGGACCCCCATCACCACCCTGGCTGCGTACCACGACGGGCTCCACGACGGGATCACCCACCTCGGCCCGCACTCCCAGATCGCCCTGGCCGAGCAGACGGACCGCCTTGCCCGCCTCGCCGAGGACATCGACGAGGTCTCCACCGCCGAAGAAGGACGCCTGAGCCTGGCAATAGACCACATGCCTGTCACCGACGTGCTGTGGAACGCGGCCGAAGGCATACGAGAGCGCTACCGCGACAAAGGTGTCAACCTTGTGGTCCAACCCGACGGCGCCGCCGGCCTCAATGTCATGGCCGACCAACAGCGCATCGGGCAAGTCATGACCAACCTGCTGACCAACGCGCTTCGACACACCCCCAGCGGCGGAACCGTCACCGTGTCCGCGGAGCGCCACGGCGACGAGGTCGACATCACCGTCAAGGACAACGGGGACGGCATCAGCTCCCAGCACCTGCCCCACCTCTTCGAGAGGTTCTACCGCGCCGACACAGCCCGTACCCGCTGGCAATCCGGCTCTGGCATCGGCCTGACCATCAGCAAGGCCATCATCGATGCCCACCACGGCACCATCCGCGCCGAAACCCCGGGACCAGGCCACGGCGCCATCTTCACCATCACCCTCCCCCTCGGACTGCCCTTCGCGGTAACCCCTCCCCTCGACAGACGGCAACACCCCGCCGAGCACTAAACCGCTTGAAACCTAGAACCCACCGAAGGGCCCCAGGTCAACCCTCGAGTTCATCGTTGGTTCGGCATCTGCCTGGCTTCGCTGCTGGACAACGATCGCTTACGAGACGTGCGGTAACGATGGTCGACTGCGACTGCGACTGCGACTGCGACTGCGACTGCGATTCAGGTCACCGGTTGTAGGGCCGACGGCTCCTGCGTGGCTGGCGAGACCCAGGGCGTTATCGCCTCAACCACCGGGCTCTCCCGGGCATTCGTCGGGCGCGTCCTGCGCGCGGAGATCGCCTCGCCGGCGAGGTTCGACGCTGCTCCGGAGGTGGGCACGTTGCCGCTGTACCGTCGCGACGTGCAGCCGGCCGCAGAGGGGACCGGTTCGTGAGGGGAGGAGCAGGGGGTCGTCATGGCCGACCGTGTGTTGAGCGACGTGTTCTGGGACTTGCGAGATGACGCCTACGACCGACCTGAGCGATGGCAGGACGTCTCGCCGGTCGACGTTTTCCAGAGGCTCGCCGAGCTCGTCGACGAAGCAGAGCAGGGCCAGGTGCCGCACTCCGAGTGGGGTAGCGCCGTAGCCGCCAGGATGATCGCGTGGCGAGCAGGGCTGCGATGACCAACGAGATGGGCTCCCTTGCAGCCTGCACCGCCTAAGTGGTGGGGTACCCCATGAACGTAGGCAAGTACGCCCTGCACGAGCATCCTGTCTGGCGAGATCGTTCAAACTACATAGTTCAAGCGCCTCTGAACATCGAAGACGATCTCGAAACAGAGCTCGAGTTCGAGCAGTTGTGGACTCGACAAATCGATGATTCTCACTTTGAGTTGTGTTGCATACCCTTCTTTCTCTATGACGTCGCGCTGGGTGACGTTCTTGAGGTGAGTGAAGAAGGAGTCGTCCGTAGAGTCAAGAGCACCTCCGGTCGTTACGTGTTCCGGGTATGGCTTGGTGATGACGGATACCCTCGATCGAAAGTAGAAGCCGACTTGATTTCGCTGGGGTCGCTGACGGAGTGGGCTTCTAATGACCTGCTCGCGGTTGATGCTCGGAATCTGAGTCATGCGCAGGAAGTCGCTGACTACTTGCAGATGCAGGCGAACTCTGGACGTCTCGAGTTCGAAACGGGGAAACAGACGTAGCCGAATTTCCTAGCCGGTGGGGCTCTCGCGATTCCCTGTGCGCACGGACGATGCGGGGGGGGATCAGGCACTACGTGTGTCCACGAGGGTGTTGCTCTAGCTGACGGCGCGCCTCGCGTGGAGATGAACCCATGCGTTGAACCTCTCCGCGGCCGGGCGTGCATCTGGGCGGGTGGTCGCCGTGAGTCGAGCGAGCAGCCGCTCGAGCTCGGGGGACGGGCCACAGTCCATCAGCAGCAGTGCATCAACCTTGTCGGCGAGGTGGTCGGACTGGCCCTCGCCGAGTTTGCCCAGCTCGCCTTGCCGCACCCGGCTCGCCAGCGTCTCGCGCGAGAACATCGACTCCAGCACCGGCCATCCCGAGCCGTTCATCAGGTCGACGACCTCACCGACCGCGCTTCGAGCTGACGCGTCGTCGACGACATCCCACCAGCGGTCCTCGCCGGCGGCAGCGTCGCGCGGACGCAGCGGCTCCCTGTACAGGCCGTGGTACTCGGGCATGCTGCGCGGCGCGCGACCGGTCTCTTCGACCATCCACCGCAGCCACGGTTCGGGGGCGAACGCGAGGTTGACCGTGAACTTCACGTGGTCGGCTGAGCTCCACGCCGAGGACTGGACGTTGACGACCGCGCAGTCACCCGCCGAGAGCTTGCGCCAGTTCGGCGCCGAACCGCGGTACCCGTGCGCTCGTGCGGCCGGCCCGACGATGTCCCGCAGTGCGTCCTTGAGCGCATTTTGGGCCGTCACCTCGCCACCCGGCGCGCGTGACAGGCGATCTGTGAGTGCTTGGCGTCGTTCTCCACTGCTACTCCGTTCGGTACCGGCTGTGGCAGCCGTGTGATGTGACATCCCGCCTCGAGAGTTGACGGTCGTCGCCACCACGGCCGGAAGTGACGTTCAGAACCAGAGCGCAAGGCCACCCCCGGGCATCGACACGACGAGCAACCCTTGGTCCGCTTCGCCTGGCCCGTTTGCCGTCCACGCCTCGTAGTCGTTGCCCGGGCCGACTTTGATGGTTGCGCCGCTCCCAAAGTCGAGGTGGAGCCCGCCGTCGTCCAGCGCGCTGGCTGAGGTCAAGGTCGTGCGAGCCACTGCTAGGACCGGGCCCAGCAGTGCCGGGTCACCCTCTGGGGTCAGGGTTTGCTCGACACCCCCTGGCAGCGTCAGTGCGAACGGTTCCTCGATCCGAAACGCGTATCCGTCGTTGGTCTCGACTGAGACGGCCCAGTCGATCTTGATCCACAGGCAGGAGTCCGTCGAGCAGATCACCCACCCGTCGTCGTCAGGCCGCCGCGTCATCGGCGCCATGTCCTACCACCTGTCGTGCTCCTGCTCGGCTACGTGTTCTCCAGGTTTCGCAGCTGCGCGCGGGGATCCCAGCCAGCAGGGGGATCGTCGATACCCGTACTCCACCACGGCATCCCTTGCGCGATCCAACGGTTTCTCCACGACTCGTAGGTATAGCCCTTGTCGTCATCTGTGACCCCGAACTCGAACCCGCATGAAGGGCAGATGTCGTACGACCCTCCCCCGCCGTTCGTTCGAGGCTCTTCATCGAGTTCCGGCCAGCCGCACGCCGGACAGGTGAACGTCGCGGCCGCGGCACTTCTGCTGGCTCGGTCACTCGACGGCTGCACCGGCTGCAGGTGGTGCTCTTCTGCCGCCGTAGGGGTCCGCTCGCCGCTGTCTGCGTCTGTGCGCGTCATCTCCTGGGTGAACTCCGAGAGGAGGTCGGCCAGGGCAGAGCCGTCCTCGACCACGGTCGAGACCACGAGCGTGCGCGTTTGGGTGGCGACCTCCATCACCTCGACCTCGACCTCGCCGCTGACCCACACCGTGAACACACCCAACCGTGTCGGGGACTCGGCGCCGAACGATATCCCTGGCTTGGGCGGGTACCCCCGGCCTGGCGACAACGTGAGGGTGACATCGGTGGACCGACCAGCACGCCAGCCCTCAACCCAACCCGCGACGAAGTCAAGGTCAACGGCCAAGCTCACAACACACCACCGATCTGCTCCGATTCTCCCCAGTCCCATCACCCGGTGGAGCTCCGGCCCCTGAGGGTTCATCCACCACGGTCTCGTGCCCAGTCACGGTGCTTGCCCGTCCTTCTCGCGGGCCAGGACACGACGACCCACACGATCTCCGGACGGGGTGTTCTCCAGCCAAACGACGGCACCAGGCGTAGGAATGTCATCACCCCAATCGTTGAGCCAATCCAGCCGAATCCGTTCGATCCACTCCTCTGGCACGCCGGTCCACTGGATGAATTCTCCGCCCCGGACGTCGCCCGCGACCATGAGACCGTCCGCGAGCACATTCGACACGAGAACCAATGTGGCTTCCCGGCGGACGGCAAGGTCGCCGATGTCGGCGAGCACGCCAGACTGCGAGGCCCACCCCAGATACGCCCAGTCATCCAGGCCACCTACTAACAGGTCCTCGGCGGGAGTCCTACGCCATGCGTTCCTCATCCACAGGTAGTCCACGGGCCGGCGCCTTGATGCTGCACGGTCTAGATCGACAAATGCGGGCGCGGCGATGAAGGCCTTCCCCGCCCGTGCCTCGGCGGACAGCCAGGAGACATCGCGACGCAGCAGCACCTCGAGCCCGGACGCGGTCTGCCATCGGTTGAGGTCGCGAAGGTCCAGGAGCATCCAGAGGCAAGCGCCCAGCGTGAACCCTGGCCAGAACAGCTCGAGCCCGCCCTGCGCAGTGACGCCCTGCATCAGCAGGAGAACCCCGGCCATGACCACGGCCAAGACGACCGAGAGCGCGAGCCCTCGCACCGCGCCCCGCCGCATCCCCTCCACGCGCGCATCAAGCGCAACGTAGACACAGGGTGCGGCCTGCCACAGCGCCCGGGTGCGACCGCGCAGCGCCCACCACGACGACAAGCCCCAGAACAGAGCCATGAAAACCGCGCCGGCGACGACAGCCACGGGATGCGCATCACTGGTCGCCGCGGCAACCAGTAAACCCACGAGCCCCATCGCGCCGCTGCAGACCCCCATGGTCTTGCGCATCGCGGCAGCTGACAACGGTGCTGGCGAGGTCGGCGACTGTGGCGGCATCGCCCGATCCTAGGGTTCCCTCACGCCATGCCGAGTCGAATCCGATGCCGCGCGGTGACGACGGTCAGCGGGCAGCTCGGACGGCTTCCGGGGTGTACGAGGGCCTCGTCTCACTGCAGCGTGTTCGCGTCTTACCTTCCTGGCCGTCGGACCTAGGCAATGATCGCTGCGTGCCAGACGTCGTCACCCAAGCAGTCGAACGGCTCCGAGCCGCTGGCGTCGAGCTGAGCCCGGGACTGTCTGATGCGTCGATCTCGCGGGTCCAGGACAGCCTCGGGTTCATCTTCGGCCCCGAGCACAAAGAGTTCCTGCAGACGGTTCTGCCACAGGGAAGCAGCTGGCCGGACTGGCGACGCGACTCGGTGCAAGAGCTGCGCCGACGTCTCGACTGGCCGATCGACGGAGTCGTGTTCGACGTGCACCACAGCGGGTTCTGGCCACAGTCATGGGGGGACCGTCCCGACAGCACCTCAAAACGAGAAGTCAAAGCCCGAAGCCTCCTTCGTCGAGTGCCCACACTCGTCCCGGTGTACTCCCATCGCTACCTCGCCTCGGACCCGGCCCTCGCCCCCAGCCCCGTCTTCTCCGTGCATCAGAGCGACGTCATCTACTACGGCGACGACCTGCTGGACTACGTGGCTCGGGAGTTCGGCGTTCCGCCTCTCCACCCTGCAGCGACCCGGACCTACGTCCCGTTCTGGTCAGACCTGGCCGACGGGGCCGAGAACGCTGATCTCTAGCCAGATCGTCACCGACGGTCTGTCCGCACCGCCCCTGAGGTAATGCCGATACACGCGCGAGCGACCACTGGGCACGAGCTGCCCTATGAGGTCATTGGTGGCCCTCCATCAAGGTGGGAGCGCGGATCCGAGCGCCGCAGCACTCAGTGCCCGTGCGTACGAGCCTGGGTTCACCCCTTTGGGGATGTACTACTTGTACAGAACGGGGTAGGGATTAATCCCGAGAACGATCAACCCTTGATGAACCTCCCGAATGAATCGCTCACACATGACTTTCAGCTCCGTGGGAGAGATCGAAGAGATCAGGAGGCCTGGCGCGAACGACGATGAGATGAGCCACCCGGTTCTGTCCTGCCGCAGAGCAATGATCGCCTCCTCTTCGTACGACATGGAGTTGAAGGAGAAGTCATATTCGATCCCGTCCTGCAGCCAACCCCAGAGGCTGCTCGCCAGCTCAGCTACTGGAAAATATTCCTCCCTGAAGATTGGGACTTCATCCTGATAGATGAGTAATTCAGCCTCAACTGCGATAAGGTACTCGACTGGCGTATTTCCCCCAGCGTCACCTTGCTTCAGGTTGGCGAAGGTGAGCTTCATTGGCGGAATGTTACATGGTCAAGGCGGCCTCTAATGGGTCACCGTCGTTGTGGAGCCACGGCACGGTGACCGGCTCGGTCTCGCAGGTCCCGACCTAGTTAGTCCTCGGCCGCGATGAGGTCGACCCATACTTGCTCCAACCCTGTCGAGCCGGCGTCCGTGGCGGACACGATTACGCGAGTTTGGGCGCCAGGAGCCGGAATGATCACCATTTCGTCTGCGTCCCCTAGTGCCACGGTCTCTTGGGCTGTGACGATGACGTGGTCGCACAGAACGTGTCTTTCCGTTGCTTCCTCGCTGATCAACGAGCGCACGTAGATCGTTGCCGTGGCCCAGTCCCAGTCGCCTTCGAACTTGTCGCCGCCGGTGTCCTGGGCATGTCGAACACTCAGCGTGATGACGTCACGGCCTACTGCTACGTTGCGGCCTTCGAAGTTCGTAGGAACGTCCGCTTGCTGGTCGCCCAGTACTGCGATTCCCCAGTGCCATGGTCGCCTCAGCGTCAGCTCAGCCATCGGTTGCATGGCCCTAATCGTATGGGCGAGCCGCCGCGGTCCGGGCAGGTTCCGCTCCACAGGGCTAGAACAGGGGCAGGGTCCTGTGGGAGGAGCAAGGGCCGATCATCCTGACGTTGACCCCAGCTACCTTCTGCAGTGGCAACTCTGGCGCGCGTGTCGATAGAGGTCGTGTCCCGTAAGTTGACCTGGCCTGCGTTGAACCAGATTTGGGAGAGGCAATGTCGAGGTTGCGTGAGGCCCTTCGCCGGTACGAGCTGCACCCGACTACAGCGTCGGATCCCAGCAGTCCGCTGCGCCTTCGCTCCGAGATCGTGTGGACTGGAAAGACCGACCTCTGCGGGTCGGACGACGACCGGGAGGTGGCCGAGCTGCGGGAGCTGGTCACCAGGCGTGGCTGTTCCGTGACGTCGACTATGGCCAGTGGGGGCTTCACTTGCTGACCGAGAGTGCTTGTCATGACGTGTTGGTGCGCGAGGCCAAAGAGCGGCCCACTGACTTCCACCTTGGCGATACTGTCCTCGGCGAGTTTCTCGGTGAGTTGGACCTGCTGGTCGTTGACCACTCAGGACGGGTGTTGATCGCTGAACCCGTGTACTGCCGCGAGGAGTGGCCTGTAGCTGCACCCACGCTCACGGGCTTCTTCGCAGCGTTCCTCGATTCGCGAGGCGAGAAGTTCTGGGAGGTCCAACCGCGGTACTAGCCAGCCGTTCGATACTGGCCGGAAGTGCGTGCGGTGACGATCGTCAACTGCGACGTGCGGCCGGCCCTTGATTTGCCGCGGATCGCCTAGCCTGTGGCTTTCGCCGTTATATGGCGGGGTTCTGTCGACGCTCTGTGGCGGCATCTGCTCATGGCGATACACGCGAGCACCGGTCTGGTCACAGATAGCGGCAGACGGTCGTGGTGTCGCATTTGGTGGGGTCGCTGGTGGTGGCACTGTGGTGAAGGTGCGCGACGGTGTGTCGCAGTGCTTGCAGGTCGGCGATTTGGCGGTCCAGGTCGCCCAGGTGGGCTTCGAGCAGGGCGTGCACGTGCTGGCAGGGTGCGACTCCGGCGTCGCGGATGTCGAGGATCTCGCGAATCTGGGCCAGGGTGAGCCCAGCGGTGCGGCCGCGGCGAACGAAGTCCAGGCGCGCCAGGGCCGCAGGGGTGTAGTCGCGGTATCCGTTGGCGGTGCGCTCAGGCGCAGGTAGTAGGCCGGCTTCTTCGTAGAAGCGCAGCGTCTTGGTTGTGGTGCCGCTGGCCACGGCCAACTCACCGATGCGCACAGTGGCCCCTTTCTCGGCTCTCGTCCATGTTCGCCTTGACCTTCCCCTGCGCTGGAACGTCCACTATGGACGCTGAAGAGGGGTCACGCGAAGGAAGGTGGGCAAATGGGTGTGGACTACGACGTCGATCTGGCCGTGATCGGCTCAGGAGGCGCGGCGATGTCCGCCGCCATCGCGGCCAGCCAGGCCGGTAAGAGCGTCGTGCTGGTTGAGCGCGGTGTTCTGGGCGGGACGTGCGTGAACATCGGCTGCGTGCCGTCCAAGACGCTCCTGGCGGCCGCCGGGGCCCGGCACGCCGCGCTCACCAATCCCTTCAAAGGTGCCCCAACGTCAGCCGCACCGGTGAACCTCGGCGATCTGGTGGCCCAGAAGGACGCACTCATCGAGCGCCTGCGTGATGCGAAGTACGCCGATGTGGCCGCTGCCTACGGCTTCCAGGTCCGCCCAGGCCAGGCCAGCTTCCTGGACGGGGACACCCTGGCCGTCGACGGCCAGGCGCTGCGGGCCCGGGCCTATCTGGTCGCCACCGGTGCCACCCCCGCCATCCCGGAGGTGGTCGGTCTCGACTCTGTGGACCGGCTGACGTCCACCACCGCGATGCAGCTGACCGAGCTGCCTGAGTCCCTGGTCGTTATCGGTGGCGGGTACGTCGGGATGGAGCAGGCCCAGCTGTTCGCTCACCTCGGCACCCGGGTCTCTGTGGTCGGGCGTCTGGCGCCGCACGCCGAGCCGGAGCTGGCCCAGAGACTTCGGGAAGTCTTCACCGACGACGGCATCACCGTGGTCGAAGAGCGCGCGACCACTGTGGCCCGCGAACCAGGCCCCGCAGGAGAGGTGGTGGTGACCACGGACTCGGGCGAACAGGTGCGCGGCGCGCAGGTCCTGGTGGCCACCGGACGCCTGCCCCGCACCGACGGCCTGAACCTGGCCGCTGCCGGTGTGGACGTGGACGAGCGCGGCTTCGTCGTGGTCGACCAGACCCAGCGCACCTCCAACCCGCGCGTCTGGGCCGCCGGTGACGTCTCGGGGGCTCCCCAGTACGTCTACGCCGCCGCCGCCGGCGGTCGGGCCGCCGCGCTCAACGCCCTGACCGAGGACAGGTACCCGCCGGCAGCTCGGGTCGACTACGCCGGCTTTCCTGCGGTCGTGTTCACCCGGCCCCAGCTGGCCTCGGCGGGGTTGACCGAGGACGAGGCCCTCACCCGAGGGCACGCGTGCGACTGCCGCGTCCTGGACCTGTCCGATGTCCCCCGGGCGCTCGTCCAGCACGACACCCGCGGGGCGGTGAAGCTCGTCGCCGACGCCGTGAGCGGCAAGGTTCTGGGCGTGCACGCTCTGGCGGACGGGGCCGGGGAGATCATGCTGGCGGCCACCTACGCCATCAAAAGCGGTATGACCGTCGACGATCTGGCCGACACCTGGGCGCCGTACCTGACCATGAGCGAAAGCCTGCGCATCGTGGCCGGCCTCTTCCGAAACCAGATGCCGACGTCATGCTGCGCCTGATACCCGCGGCCCCAGCGGGGTGGACGAGGGCTCCCGCGGCGGCCCGCCTGGCGCCGTGAATGTGCCTTAAAAACGTCTCCACGAGGTCTGGGAGCAGTACGACCGATCTGGCTCCAGTCACCTGCGCGCGACCACGCGGGCGAACTACCGACGAGGCTGGCAGCACGTCGCGCCCGCCTTTGGGTCCTGGCCAGTGGCCAGAATCGAGCACGCCGATGTCGCCGATTGGGTCGTCGACCTGAGCAAGACCAAGGGGCCCGAAACAGTCCGCCTCGCGCACCGAGTGCTCGTGCAGGTCCTCGACCACGCGATGCGCAACCGCCGAGTTCCCATCAATGTTGCCCGCGGCGTGCGGCTCCCCAGGCGCCCGCCTGCGCGAGCGGATCCTCACCGTGGACGAGGTTCACGCGCTCGCGGAGAAGATGACGCGGGACGGTGACACCGTTCTCGCAATGGCATACCTCGGTCTTCGCTGGTCAGAGCTTGCCGGCCTAAAGGTCGCGGACGTTGACTTGGTTCGGCGGCGCATCCATGTAATCGAGAGGGCTACCGAGATCGACGGGCGGATCGACGTGAGCCAGCCCAAGAGCAAGGCCTCGATCCGGTATGTCGGCATCCCTCAGGCGGTTCTTCCTGCCTTCCAGGCTCGAGTCGTCAGCAAGGGGCCCTCGGAGCTGGTCTTTCCATCTCCGGAGAACGGGTACCTCAGGAGCCGCAACTGGCGTCGTCGCTCGGGATTCGACCGGGCCCGCGAAGAGCTCGGTCTTGACATCACTCCTCACGACCTCCGTCGCACGTTCGGGAGTCTGGCTCGGATGGCCGGCGCCGACCTTCGCTTCATCCAGAAGGCCATGGGACACGAGTCCATCACGACGACCGCGCGCATCTACGCGCACCTGTACGACGACGAGCTCGATGCGATCGCTGCGGCCCTGGACGGTCTTCGAGAAGGTCGGGGTGGATCGTGATGCGGCCTTTTTGCGGCCTGGGAGGCACCTCGAGCGCCTCCGAGCGTGTGCCGGAGAGGCCTTCAGGCCCGGAGATTCAAGGGTGCCCCCGGCAAGATTCGAACTTGCGACACCTTCTTTAGGAGAGAAGTGCTCTTCCCCTGAGCTACGAGGGCCGGCCGCTCCCGGGAGCGGCACCGGACCAGGGTACGTGCACCTTTGCTGGTCCGGCGCCACCGCGGGAGGAGGCAGACTGCGGCCATGCGGACTCACGAGAAGTGGTTGCTCGTCGCCATCACCTTCACGGTGCTGCGCTGGGTCGTCATGGCCACGCTCGACGGGACCGCGGAGACGATCCTCGGCGTCGCACTGGGCATCCTCACGCTGGTGTGCGCGGCGGTCGCCTTCGTCGCGTGGCGCCGTGAGGGTCCCCGACGCAGCTGAGCTCCGGACGAAGAGCACGCCGCGGCTTCAGCCGCCGCTGGCGCCGGTAGCCGTGACGCACGTCGCCCCCCGCACTCGCTCCGGACGGAGGTCGAGGCGGGGGGCAAGACCGTCGCAAGGACGGTGCCAAGGCACTCACATCAGCGTCGGCCCGTGACCGCCTTGACGACGAAGAGCAGGATCACAGCGCCGAGGAGCGCGGTGAGGAAGCTGAAGATGATCCCAGCGCCTTCCACGTCGACGCCGATGAGGCTGAGCAGGAAGCCACCGAGCAGACCGCCGACGATGCCGACGACGATGTTCAGTGGGATGCCCATCTGCGCATCCGTGCCCATGAACTTGCTCGCGATCCACCCGGCGAGGCCGCCGATCACGATCCAACCGATGAAGCCGAGTCCGAGCACGACAATCACACCTTTCACATCAGAAACACACACAACACTTGCGGGCCGACGATAGGCGGTGTAAGAGGTCTCCGAGGTTCTTGAGACGGGGCCAATCTGCACGTGCCCGCGTGGACGCGGTCGTCCACCGCACGAGTCAGCGCCTTGTGACCCTGCTGGAGACAGCGGTGGGCCTCCCGCAGGTGAGGCCCTCTCGCGACTGCCTCAGACCCCGAGCTCCCACTCGGCGACGGTGCGGCAGCCGTGGTTGGCGTACCTCTGCAGCGAGATCCGCTCGGCCCGGCACCGAGCCGGCAGGGTCGGGCCGAGCGCGGACCGGGTGGACCCGACGGTGACCCCGCCCGCCACGTGGTCGACTGTGAGGTGCGGGACGGGGTCGAAGCGCCCGCCGTACGGTGGGCACTGCGGGAAGGCCGCGACCAGCGCGGCCGTCAGCGAGGCGAAGGGGGCCGCCGGGTCAGGTCCCAGGTAGATGGTGCCGTCGGGGAAGACCCCCATCTCGTCCAGCACGAAGTCGATCGGCGCCGTCCTCGACGCGACCTCGGCGATCACGGCCAGGTCAGCGGCTGTCGGGGCGACGACCCACGGCGCGAGCAGGGTGATGTGGGCGTGGACGAACGCGGCGTCGGTGGACACGAAGGAGCCGTCGTAGTGACGCGTCCGCTCGAGCACGAAGTCCTCGAGCTGCGGCACCGGAACGACGAGCACGTGGTGCCCATCGGTCGCCGTGTCGCTCGTGCTCATGGCCGCGACCCTAGGTCGGCGCCGCAGGAGGCCGCACGTCCGGACCGTCCCCGGATACCCAGGACCTGCTTCCATGACCCCATGTCACCCGCACGCCTGTGGTTCGCCGCCGCCCTCGTCCTCGGTGTCGCCGCTCGCATCGCGGACCGTGCGCTGTCAGGCGGCGGCGCCGACGTCACGACGGTCGTCCTCGTCGCCCTGATGCTCGTCTGCATCGGCATCGGCGCCACCTCGTGGTTCAGACGCAGCCAGCGCTGAGCCCCTCACGACAGACGAGGGCCCGGCCGTCACCGGACGACCGGGCCCTCACCTGCTCATGACGTCACACGAGGTCGAAGCGGTCAGCCTCCATGACCTTCGTCCACGCCGTGGCGAAGTCGGCGGCGAGCTTGCCCTTCGCGTCCTCGCTCGCGTACACCTCCGAGAGCGCACGCAGCTGCGAGTTCGACCCGAAGACGAGGTCCACACCGGTCGCCGTCCACTTCTTCTCGCCGCTCGCGGCGTCGCGGATCTCGTAGACCCCGTCGCCGGTCTTCACCCACTCGGCGCCGGGGGCCAGCAGGTTCGCGAAGAAGTCGTTGCTCAGCACGCCCGGGCGGTCGGTGAGCACGCCGTGCTCGGACCCGCCGTGGTTGGCGCCGAGGACGCGCAGGCCGCCGACCAGCGCGGTCATCTCCGGCGCGCCGAGGCCGAGCATGTACGCGCGCTCGACGAGCAGCTTCTCCGCCGGCACCGGCAGGCCCTCGCGCAGGTAGTTCCGGAAGCCGTCGGCCCGGGGCTCGAGGACCGCGAAGGAGTCGACGTCGGTCTGCTCCTGCGTCGCATCGGTGCGACCGGGGCGGAAGGGGACCTCGACGGGCTGGCCACCGTCGGCCGCCGCCTTCTCCACCGCGGCCGAGCCGGCGAGCACGATCAGGTCGGCGAGGGAGACCTGGGCTCCCCCCTTCGCGTTGAAGTCGCCGCGGATCGACTCGAGCCGCTCGAGGACGCCGGAGAGCTGCTCGGGCTGGTTGACCTCCCAGCTGCGCTGCGGCTCGAGACGGATGCGGGCGCCGTTCGCCCCGCCGCGCTTGTCGGTCGTGCGGAAGCTCGCGGCCGCGGCCCACGCCGTCGAGACGAGCTCGGCGACGGACAGCCCGGAGTCGAGCACGGCCTTCTTCAGCTCGGCGACGTCCGCGTCGCCGACGAGCTCGCCCTCGACCTCCGGCACCGGGTCCTGCCACGGCTGCGCCTCCGGCACCCACGGGCCGAGGTAGCGCTCGACGGGACCCATGTCGCGGTGGAGCAGCTTGTACCAGGCCTTGGCGAAGGCGAGGCGGAACTCCTCGGGGTTCTCGAGGAAGCGCCGCGAGATCGCCTCGTACGTCGGGTCGACGCGAAGCGCGAGGTCGGAGGTGAGCATCGTCGGACGGTGCTTCTTGTCCGCGTCGAAGGCGTCGGGGATGATCTCGTCGTCGGTCTTGGCGACCCACTGGTTCGCGCCGGCGGGAGACTTCGTCAGCTCCCACTCGTAGCCGAAGAGGATCTCGAAGTACCGGTTGCTCCACTGCGTCGGCACGTCGGTCCACGTCACCTCGAGGCCCGAGGTGATCGCGTCACCGGCCTTGCCCGAGCCGTACGAGCTCTTCCAGCCCAGGCCCTGCTGCTCGGTGGGCGCACCCTCCGGCTCCGGGCCGACGTGGTCGCCGTCGCCGGCGCCGTGGGTCTTGCCGAAGGTGTGACCGCCGGCGATGAGGGCGACGGTCTCCTCGTCGTTCATCGCCATCCGGGCGAAGGTCTCGCGGATGTCGCGGGCCGAGGCGGCCGGGTCGGGGTTGCCGTTGGGACCCTCGGGGTTGACGTAGATCAGGCCCATCTGGACCGCGCCGAGCGACTCCTCGAGGGTGCGCTCACCGCTGTACCGCTCGTCGCCGAGCCACGTGTCCTCAGGACCCCAGAAGACCTCCTCGGGCTCCCACACGTCCTCGCGCCCGAAGGCGAAGCCGAAGGTCTCGAAGCCCATGTCCTCGAGCGCGACGTTGCCGGCGAGGACGATGAGGTCGGCCCAGGAGATCTGCTGGCCGTACTTCTGCTTGACCGGCCACAGCAGGCGGCGGGCCTTGTCGAGGTTGGCGTTGTCGGGCCAGGAGTTGAGCGGGGCGAAGCGCTGCCCGCCGTCACCGGCGCCGCCGCGGCCGTCGTAGATGCGGTAGGTGCCGGCGGAGTGCCAGCTCATCCGGATGAAGAGACCGCCGTAGTGACCGAAGTCGGCCGGCCACCAGTCCTGCGAGCTGTGGAGCACCTCGACGACGTCGGCCTTGAGCGCCTCGACGTCGAGCCCGGCGAAGGCCTCGGCGTAGTCGAAGTCGGCGCCGAGCGGGTTGCCCTTCGGCGAGTGCGCGTGGAGCACCGACAGGTCGAGCGCGTCGGGCCACCAGTCCTGGATCGTGCGGGGGCGTCCGCCGGTCTTGGGCTCCGGCGAGTCGATGACGGGGTTCTCGCTCTCGGACCCCTGCGCGGTCGCGGAGTCGTGCATGACCGGGCAACCTGCCTCGGCCTTGCGGTCCACTCCCTGCGGGCTCTGGGCGACGTCGTTGTCCTGGTTGTCGGTCATGCGTCGATCATGGGGGCTTATCTGGAATCGGTCAAGACTGGCTTTCGGTCATGGTGCCGTGCTATGTGCGGCGGTGGGACGCCTAGCAAAGGGGGAGGCGAAGGGGTGGTGAGGCCGGGCCGGGCGGCCGGCTCGGTCCCCCTTCGCCCGGTTTGCCCGAACTGCCCACGCGATGTCGGTCCCCGGGTCTAGCGTGACGACCGGAACTCGGGGGAGGGACACGATGGGATCAGCTGACGCACGTGCGGGGGAGCAGGGAGCGGACATGATGCTCGCGCTGCACGCGGCATTCCGGCGCGACCTGGGGCATCTCGCCCGGGCGGCCGAGGGGCTCACGAGACGGCCCGAGCGCCGTGCCGCGGTGGTGCGGGGGTGGGTCGCCTTCCGCGACGAGCTGCACCACCACCACACGGTCGAGGACACCTCGTTGTGGCCGGCGGTGCGCCGGCGCACGAGCGCCTGCGCCGACGCCGAGGTGCTCGAGGCGATGGAGTGGGAGCACGGCATCGTCGACCCGCTCGTCGAGGTCGTCGACGCCAGTCTCAGCGCGCCGGCGGGGGCCGGCCCGCTCGACGGCAGCGATCTCGCCGCGGCCGTCGACGAGCTGCACCAGCAGCTGAGCCACCACCTGCGGCACGAGGAGCAGGACGCCCTGCCGCTCGCGCTGCGGGTGCTCACCGCGCAGGACTGGCACGCCAACAGCGCCACCGCGCGCAAGACGAAGGGGCTGAGGACGATCCCCGCCTTCCTGCCCTGGCTCACGGACGGCAGGACCGCCGAGGAGAGCGCGTCGACGCTCGCGCTCTTCCCCGGGCCGCTGCTCGCGCTCAACGGCCGTTTCTTCGAGCCGCGCTACCGACGCCAGGACCGCTGGCTGTGACCGCCACGCGTTAGCCTCTGGGGCGTGACCGCGACGCCCCCCGCACCGCCCCCGACACCGGGCCCGATGCGGCAGTGGCGCGAGGAGCTCATGGACCTCGGCGGGCCGAACACGCTCGTCTGGCCGCGTCGCGACACCTCCGAGGTCGTCACGCTCACCCGCGCCCACCCGGGCGGCGTCGCCATGCTGCTCGCGGGTCGCACGGTGCGGCTCGGCGACCTCGTCCGCGAGACCGAGTCACGCCTCGCGGCGCAGCGCGCGGCCGCCCGTCTGCGGGCCCGCGCTGACGTCATCGCCGAGGAGCACGGGCTGAGCACCTGCTTCCTCGCGATGGGGACCGCGACCTGGCACACGAAGGACGAGGCCCGGCGCCCCGCCGCCCCCGTGATCCTGCGCCGCGTCGACCTCGAGCCGACCGAGCTCGACGGCGACATGCGGCTGCACTTCGTCGCCGACGTCGAGCTCAACCCTGCGCTCGTCGCCGCGCTGCGCACCCGGATCGGCAACCCCGGCGCCCTCACCCGCACCCTCGACCGGGGGCGCGACACCGGGCGTGGGGGCTTCAACCCCGAGCCGGTCTACGCCGCCCTCTCGACGCTGTGCGCCCAGGTGCCGGGCTTCGAGATCACGCCGTCGCTCAGCCTCGGCGCCTATCCCTACGGCAAGGCTGAGGCGATCTCCGACCTCGCCGCCGTCGAGGAGGCCGTGACCGCGCACCCGGTCATCACCCGGCTCGTCGGTGACGCGCCCGCCGAGCAGCTCACCCCGCCCGACCCGCGCGAGAGCCGCCGCGCGCCCGAAGGGGTCGACCGCAGCGTCTTCGACCTGCCGGAGGACCAGCAGGGCGCGCTCGACCGGGTCGCCGCGGGCGAGGACCTCTTCGTCGAGGCGCCCCCCGGTGTCGACGCCGCCCGCTTCGTCGCCGCGCTCGTCGCGCAGTGCGCGGGCGACCAGCGTCGCGTCCTCGTCGTCTGCGAGAAGACCGGCGCCCTGAGCGCGGTCCGCGAGCGCCTCGACGACGTCGGCCTGGCCGATCTCGCCCTGCACATCACCGACCCGACCGCGCCGGTCGACCCGAACGTCATCACGCAGCGGTGGCCCGAGCCGGACCCGCAGCGCGAAGGGGACGCTCGCGCCAGCCGTCGTGATGCCGCGCTCGCCGCCTCCGTCCTCGACGGGCACGCGCAGGCCGTGCACCTCGCCCGCGAGCCGTGGGGCGTGAGCATCGCCGACGCCCACGACCACGTCGTCGCGCTCTCCGCCGCGAAGTCGCCCCCGCGCTCGCGGGTGCGCCTGCCCCGCGGGGTGCTCGCCCGGCTCGACCTCGACGCCATGGAGGGCGCGGCCGAGACCGTCGAGCGGGTCGCCGCGGCCTTCGGCTGGGAGCGCCGCAGCGCGGCCTCGCCGTGGTGGCGGGGCCGGGTGGCGGGCGACGACGACGTGCGGCGCGTCGAGGACACCATCACGACGCTGCTCGACCGCGACCTCGCGGCGCTCGAGACGACGATGGCCGAGGTCTTCCGCGACATCACGGAGCCGGTCGCCCAGTCGCCGGGCGACCACGGACGCTTCCTCTCCGCCGTCGAGCGGATCCGCGACACCCTCGACGTCTTCCGGCCCGAGCTCTTCGACGCCCCCATCGACCCGCTCATCGACGCGACCGGCGGGGCACCCGGGCTCGGGATGCTCGAGCGGCGCCGTCTCGTGCGCCAGGCCCGCGCGCACCTTCGTCCCGGGCGTCCGCCCGAGGACCTGCACGCCGCTCTCCTCGCCGCGCAGGAGCAGCGCCAGGCCTGGGCCGCCCTCGTCGGCGGCGGCGGCCGGCCGCGCATCCCCGCGACCATCGACGACGCGCACCGAGCCTACGAGCGGGTGCACTCCGCGCTGGAGTCGGTCGAGGCCGCCGCGCCCCCGGCGGACGGGCACCTCGTCGACCTGCCGACCGACGAGCTGCGCTCGCGCCTGTCGGCGCTGCGGCGCGATCATGCAGGCGCGGTCGCCGCGTCGGGGACGCGGGCCGACCTCGACGCCCTCGACGACCTGGGTCTCGGCGAGGTCGTCGACGACCTCGCCACCCGCCGGGTGCCCCGCCCCGCCGTGGGCGACGAGCTGCGCTACGTGTGGTGGATGTCGGTGCTCGCCGAGATCGGTCAGGTCGACAAGCGGTACGGAGCGGTGGCCGGCTCCGACCTCGACGCCGCGCTCTCCGAGTTCGTCCTCGCGGATGCCGCGACCGTGCGGGCGAACGCCTACGACCTCGCCGCCGAGCAGCGCCGCCGCTACCGCGAGACCGCGCGGGGGCACCGGCGCATGGCCCATGCCGTCGCCCACGCCGCGGCCGGACGCGGCCCGGGCGCCCCGCGCTGGTACGACGCGGTGAGCACGTGGGGCGACCTGCTGCGCGCGGCAGCGCCCTGCTGGATGACGAGCCCGCTCGCCGTCGGCCTCCTCCTGCCGCCCGAGGAGCGCTTCGACGTCGTCGTCGTCGACGACGCGAGCCGGACCACCCTCGCCCGCACCGCCTCTGCGCTGGCCCGGGGCGGCCAGGTGGTCGTCGTCGGCGACACGACACAGCAGCGACCGGGCACCTGGACGACCGACCCCGCCGTCGTGCCGCCGGCGCCGACCGCGCCCGGTCTGGCCGACGTCGCCGAGGACCGTCTGCCGGTGGTCCCGCTTCGCACGAGCGGTGACCCACGCCCCTGGCTCCCGTCGGCCCGCGAGCGGGGCGTCGTCCACACCCCGTCGCCCACCGGCGACCCCACGCCGCGGCTGCGCCGCGTGGACTCCGACACCGCTAGCGCCGAGGTCGAGCTCGTCGCCGCCCTCGTCGCCGAGGCGCTCGCCGACCCGTCGAGCTCGCTCGGCGTCGTCACCTTCGACGAGGCGCACGCG
Source organism: Janibacter melonis (assembly GCF_020567375.1). GTDB lineage: Bacteria > Actinomycetota > Actinomycetes > Actinomycetales > Dermatophilaceae > Marihabitans > Marihabitans melonis. Next base: position 658,390 of record NZ_JAJBZM010000002.1, read on the forward strand.
GCCGCGATCCGCTCCGCCGTCGCCGACACGCTCCGCGCCCGTCCGGAGCTCACCGCCGCGGCGGCCGCGCTGCCCGCCCCCTTCGTCGTCAAGCCGGTGCTGCGCTGGCAGCGCGAGCAGCGCGACCGCGTCGTCGTGAGCGTCGGACCGGTCTCCGCGCCGGGCTCCGGTGCGCCGTCGACCGGTGCGACCGCCGCGCTCATGGCCCCCGGCGGCGACCGTCTCGTCGCGACCGCGCTCACCCGTGGCCGACACCAGGTCGACTGGGTCACCGGTCTGCGGGCCGCCGGTCTCACGGGTGCGCCGAGGACCTCCGGCGTCGAGGCGCTGCGCCACGTGCTCGTCGAGCTCGAGGCCGACCCCACGCCGGTCGCGGGCACCCCGCGGGTGGAGCCCGGGCCGCTCGTCGTCGGCTTCGTCGAGCGGCTGCGCTCGGCCGGGCTCGAGGTCGAGCTCGGTGTCGGGCAGGCCGGTCACCGTGTCGACATCGCCGTGGGCGACCCCGACTACCCGGGCTACCAGCTCGCGGTGAGCATCGACGGCCCCGAGTACGCGACCCGGGCCGGCGCCCGGCAGCGCGACCGGATCCTGCCCGGCGAGCTCACGGCGCTGGGGTGGCGGCACCTGCGGCTGTGGGCGACCGACATCTTCGCCGACCCGGCCCGCCAGGAGGCGAAGGTCCTGCGCGCCCTGCACCAGGCCTGCGTCGAGATCGACCGGGAGCGCGGGCGATGAGCGAGGAGCCGACCCCACCTCGTCGGCGGAACCGTCGCGCGACCCACCCCGGCACCTCGGAGGCGGCTCGGGCGGCGAGCGAGCAGGCCGACGAGCGTCCCCGCCGCCGTCCGGCGGCGACCTCCGGCGACGAGCCGACGGCCGGCGACGAGCGCGAGCGCTGGCTGCTCGAGCAGCGTCCGCCTCACTGGGGCTGACCGAGGCATGACGACGGGGTGAGGGCCGGCCGGCCCTCACCCCGTCGTCGTCGCGGCTGTGGCGGCCGCTGGTGGTGCGATCAGATCTTGCCGCGGCCGGCGCGCAGCTCGTCGCGGATCTCGCGCAGGAGCTCGATGTCCTCAGCGGTGGTCTCCTCCTCCTTGGCGACGAAGCGCTCACGCATGGCCTGGTAGGGCTTGATGACGCCGAAGTAGACGACCGCCGCCATGATCACGAAGGCGACGAGCGCGGTGAGGAAGGGGCCGACGGTCTTGAAGCCGAAGATCTCGAGCTTGTCGAAGTCGAAGTTCTTGCCCCCGGTCACCTTGCCGATGGCCTCGAGGAGGAAATTGGTGAACGCGGTGACGACCGCGGCGAACGCGGTGGCGATGATCAGACCGGTGGCGATCTCGACGAGATTGCCCCGCATGAGGAAGTCCTTGAAACCCTTCATGGCGAGCCGTCCTTCACAGGGGTAGGGGTGCCGGTGCGGGAGCGCACCTTCGGACCAAGGATGGAAGTCCCCGGCCCCACCTGCAACATCAGCACCTCTCTCGGCGTGGCGCGCTCCCAGATCACCCCCCTCGGGTCGTGAGGACGAAGCCCGTCGCGGCGTCCGCACCGAGCGCGTCGACGACGTCACCGGCGGCGGCGACGGGCAGCGACACGACGGCGGTCGGCTCGGGCACGGCGGCGAGGTCGTCCGTCGTCGATGGGATGGCGACCACGGTGGCGCCGGTCGCCACGGGCTCGCGCCGGCCGGGTCTGTAGACGTCCACCCGGTCACCGACGGTCAGCGATCGCGCCGCGCCGAGGAGGGGGAGGGTGACGAGCCGGCGTCCCCGTCCGGCGGACGCAGGGTCCCAGCCGAGGACCCGGGCGGGGGTGATGACCTCGCCGGGGCCGATGGCGACGGTGGCCATCCGGCCCACGGCCTCGTCGGGTCTGGTCAGCGCACCGTCGGGGGCTGCGGACCGCGGCAGGTCGACGACGGCGACGGCCTCGGCGAGCACCTCGGTGCCGGGTGGGACGTGGGCGCTCGCGACGAGGACGGCGCGGGTGGGCTCGGGGGCCTGCTGACCGAGAGCCAGCGTGAGCGCCAGGCAGAGGGCGGCGGCCGCGACGAGGCGACGCGCGACCCGTCGTCGCCACGCGGGGCGGCGGCCCGGTCCGAAGAGCGAGGGCAGCTGGGTCGCGAGGAGGTCGGCCATGCCGGTGACGCTAGGCAGAGTCGCCGGTGCCGGCCAGGCGTCAGGCCGAGGGTGTGGAGGAGGTGCTCGTGCTCGAGGTGCTTGTGGACGACGCGCTCGAGGAGGAGGTCGACGACGTGCTCGACGAGTCCGAGCTGCTGCTCGTGGACTCGCTGCTCGTGCTGCTCGACGTCGCGCTGGAGGAGCTCGACGACCCCGAGCTCGAGCCGTTGGCCGCGCGGGAGTCGTTGCGGTAGAAGCCGCCGCCCTTGAAGACGACGCCGACCGAGCCGAACTTCTTGCGCAGGGTGCCACCGCACTCGGGGCACTGCGTCAGGGCGTCGTCGCTGAAGGACTGGACCGCGTCGAAGGCATGGCCGCAGTCGGCGCACGCGTAGGCATAGGTAGGCACGAGTCCCAAGTATAAGAAGTGCGAAGGGGTGCCCCTTACCACGTCCACCGCGGCCCCCCTTCGCCGAAGCCCGCTCGTGGTCCGCGAGACCCGGTCGTCGCCGGCCCGCGAGGAGCGGGCCTCACGGACGACGAGCGGTGCTCGGCGAAGGGGGGTGGGGTGGGGCGAGCCGGGTCAGGGGGAGGGGCGGTGCCAGCCGGCGAGGCGGCCGTCGCGGCTCACCGCACGCAGGCGGCGCTCGACGTCGCGGCGCAGGCCTCGGCCGCACACGACGAGCAGCTGGTCGCCGGCGCGCACGAGGGTCTGCGACCCGGGCACGAAGGACTCGCCGTCGCGGACGACGAGGGAGACGTTGGCCCCCTTCGGCAGCCGCAGCTCGAAGACCCGGACGCCGTGCATCCGCGAGCCCTCGCCGACGCTCACCTCGACGAGGTCGGCGCCCAGCCGCTCCAGCGGCTCGGACTCGACCATGACGTCGGTCGCGAGCGCCACCTCGGTCACCCCCAGCCGGCGGGCCACCCACGGCAGGGTCGGCGCCTGGATGAGCGTGAAGAGCACGACGAGCACGAAGACGAGGTCGAAGACCCAGTCGACCCCGCGCGCCCCGATCGTCACCGGCACGGTGGCGAGCACGACGGGCACGGCGCCGCGCAGCCCGGCCCACGACAAGAAGGCCTGGTCGCGCCAGGGGACGCCGAAGGGGGTGAGCGACACGATCACCGACAGCGGCCGGGCGACGAGCAGCAGCGCGAAGCCCAGGAGCAGCGCCGCGGGCACCTGCTCGAGCAGCGTGCTCGGCGAGGCGAGCAGGCCGAGCATGACGAAGAGCCCGATCTGCGCGAGCCAGCCCACCGACTCGGCGAAGCCGAGCATCGCCGCCCGGTGCGGCATCGTCATGTTGCCCATGACGAGCGAGGCGAGGTAGCAGGCGATGAAGCCGGAGGTGTGCGCGCTCACGGCGACCGAGTAGGCCAGGACCGACACGGCGATGACCCCGATGGAGAAGAGCCCCGACGTCACCGACGCGGTCCGGCGCACGAGCTGCCCGCCGAGGTAGCCGACGACGATCCCGACGATCCCGCCGCCGACGAGCTCGAGCGTCGCGGTGAGGCCGAGCAGCCACCACGGCTCGGCGTGCGCCGGGTCCGCGGCCCGCGCCGAGAGCGCGACGACGAGGATGACCACCGGCGCGTCGTTGAAGCCCGACTCCGCCTCGAGCATCCCCGACAGCCGCCTGGGCAGCGGGACGCGCCGCAGCACGGAGAAGACGGCGGCGGCGTCGGTCGAGCTGACGACCGCCGCGATGAGCATGGAGATGTGCCAGTCGAGCCCGAGCAGCCAGTGCGCGCAGACCGCGGTGACGAGCACCGAGACGACGACCCCGACCGTCGACAGCGCGGCCGCCGGGGCGACGGACCTGCGGATCGCCGACCACCTCGTCGTCAGCCCGCCCTCGGTGAGGATGAGCACGAGCGCGGCGTAGCCGAGCACCTGCCCGACCGCGTCGGACTCGAAGTCGATGCCGATGACCCCTTCGCCGAGGACGAGCCCGATGGCGAGGTAGATGAGCAGGGTCGGCAGGCCCGACCGGGCGGTGGCCCGCACGGCGGCGATGCACACGACGAGGACGCCGGAGGCGACGAGGAGCACACGTGCGAGGTCCTGAGGGTCCCAGCCCGTCCCACCTGCGCTCGCCAGCACCGCTCACCTCCGTCTCGTCCGGTCGTTAGTCTCGCAGGGTGCCATCGCTCGCCTCCCTCCGGCGCGGCCTGCTCATCGCAGCGGCCGTCGTCCTCGTCGTCGTCCTCGCGCTCTCCGTCCTCGCCTGGATGCAGGTGAGCCGGACCCAGCCGAAGACCTCCGGCACCCTGCAGATCAGCGGGCTCAGCGCGCCGGTCACCGTGGTCCGCGACGACCGCGGCGTGCCCGACATCTACGCCGACACGCTCGGCGACCTCATGCGGGCGCAGGGCTACGTCCACGCGCAGGACCGCTTCTTCGAGATGGACCTGCGCCGGCACATCACCGCCGGTCGCCTCGCCGAGATGGTCGGCGAGCCCGGCGTCGAGACCGACCGCGTGATCCGCACGATGGGCTGGCGCCGCGTCGCCGAGGCCGAGCTGCCGATGCTCGAGCCGAGCACCCGCCAGGCGCTGCAGGAGTACGCCGAGGGCGTCAACGCGTGGATCTCCGACCAGGGCGAGCCGGGGGACATGGCGCTCGAGTACACCGTGCTCGGGCAGCAGAACCCCGACTACCGCGTCGAGCAGTGGTCGGCCGTCGACTCCCTCGCCTGGCTCAAGGCGATGGCCTGGGACCTGCGCGGCAACTACGACGAGGAGCTCACCCGGGCCCGCCTGTCCGGTGTCGTCTCCGACTCGATGCTCGCCGACCTCTTCCCGCCCTACGACTCCGAGGGCCACCAGCCGATCCTCTCGCCCGACGAGTGGCCGGCGACGAGCCGCAGCGGTGGCGCGACCTCCGCCGGCGGCGCGCAGAGCGTCGCCCCCGCGGCCACCCCTTCGTCCGGTCCGTCGTCCACCCCCTCGCCGAAGGGGGAGCCCGCCGGCTCCTCGACGCCGGAGCCCGAGCTCTCCGACGACGAGACCCGTCGGGTCCTCGCGTCGACCCAGCAGGCCGTCGACACCGTGCCCCAGCTGCTCGGCCAGGGCGAGGGCATCGGCTCGAACTCCTGGGTCGTCAGCGGCGAGCGCTCCTCGACGGGCAAGCCGCTGCTCGCCAACGACCCGCACCTCGGCATCTCGATGCCGGGCATCTGGTACCAGGTCGGGCTGCACTGCCGCGAGGTCACCGCCCAGTGCCCGCTCGAGGTGAGCGGCTACTCCTTCGCCGGTCTGCCCGGTGTCGTCATCGGGCACAACGCCGACATCGCCTGGGGCTTCACCAACCTCGGGCCCGATGTCACCGACTTCTACCTCGAGCTCGTCGACGACGACTCCGGCCGCTACACCCGTGACGGCAAGCAGGTGCCGCTCACCACGCGCCGGGAGGTCATCAAGGTCGCCGGCGGCGACGACGTCGAGCTCACCGTGCGCTCGACGACGCACGGCCCGATCATGTCCGACGTCCTGCCCGGCGTCGCCGAGGCCGGCGAGCGCGGCGACGACGGGGGCGGCACGGGCGACCAGGCCGTCTCGCTCGCGTGGACCGCGCTCACCCCGAGCACGACGGCCGACGCGATCTTCGCGCTCAACACGGCGAAGGACTGGGACGAGTTCCGCGACGCAGCCCGCGACTTCTCCGTGCCGAGCCAGAACCTGATCTACGCGGACACCGAGGGCAACATCGGCTACCAGGCGCCAGGAGCGATCCCGATCCGGCGCGACCGCGGCACGGGCGTCACCCCCGGCGAGCTGCCGGCGCCCGGGTGGGACAGCCGCTACGACTGGCAGGGCTTCGTCGACTTCGAGGACCTGCCCTGGGTGCTCAACCCCGACGACGGCGTGATCGTCACGGCCAACCAGATGGTCACCGAGCGCCGCACGCCCTACCTCACCTCCGACTGGGACTACGGCTACCGGGCCCAGCGCATCCTCGACCTGCTGACGAGCGAGGAGGAGGTGACCCCCGAGAAGATGCTGCGCATCCAGGACGACAGCCGCAACGAGTTCGCCCCGACGCTCGTGCCGCACCTCATGCGCATCACGCTCGACGACCCCTTCGTCACCGAGGCCCGCGACCTGCTCGCCGAGTGGGACTACACCCAGCCGGCGGGACCGGGCGAGGACAGCGCGGCGGCCGCGTACTTCAACGCCGTGTGGTCCAACGTCGTGCGCCTCACCTTCAACGACGACCTGCCGACCGACCTGCAGGCCAGCGGCGGCTCGACCCAGATGCAGTCCGTGACGGCCCTGCTCGACAAGCCGCGCTCGGGCTGGTGGGACAACAAGCTCACCCCGGGCCTCGTCGAGGGGCGTGACGAGATCCTGCGCCAGGCGATGGTCGACGCGCGCCTGGAGCTGACGAAGCGGCTCGGCAAGGAGCCGGTCGACTGGCAGTGGGGCCAGCTGCACACCGCCGACTTCGAGCACCAGGTGCTCGGCGGCGAGGGCGTGCCCGGGCCGGTCCGCGCGCTCTTCAACCGCGGCGGGTACGAGGTCTCCGGCGGCAGCTCGATCGTCAACGCGACGTCGTGGGACGCGTCGAAGGGGTACGAGGTCACCGCCGCGCCGTCGATGCGGATGGTGGTCGACCTCGGCGACCTCGACGCGTCGCGCTGGGTCAACCAGACCGGGCAGAGCGGTCGGCCCTTCAGCGACCACTACACCGACCAGGCCGAGGCGTGGGCGCGCGGCGAGACCTACCCGTGGGGCTTCAGCGAGTCGGCCGTCCAGGACGCGAAGGACGACGAGCTCACCCTCGAGCCGAAGAAGGAGTGACCCCCTCGGCGGTGAGCACGGCGCTCACCGGTCGGTCGTGGGGCTCGGCGGGCAGGGGCTCGTCGGTGCGCTCGCCGGGGTGGAGGAGCAGGACGACCGGGGCGTGCGGCGAGAGCCGGGCGAGCGCCCGGTCGTAGCTGCCGCCGCCCTGGCCGAGCCGCGTGCCGAAGGGGTCGGCCGCCAGCCCCGGGACGAGGGCGAGGTCGGCACGCGACGGGGAGTCGAGGCCGAGCGGGGTGCGCTCGGCGTCGGTGACGTCGCACCAGTCGAGGTCGAGGTCGGGCAGCGTGAGGGGCACGAGCACCCGCCAGCCCGCGGCGACGAGCGCGCGGTTGAGCTCACCGGTGGGCGGCTCGTGAGGGAGCGACTCGTACGACAGGGCGAGGGGCACCCCTTCGCCCTCGGCACTCTGCTGGGCGCCGGCGTCCTCCGCCAGGTCGAGGACGTGGCGGGCGAGCGCCGAGGCGTCCGCGGCGAGGTCCCGGGTGGCGACGACGGCCCGGCGGCGGGCGCGCAGAGCGGCCCTCAGCTCGCGCTTCGCGGCAACCGTGGACGTGCTCTGCCCGGGACCCTCCTGCGTCACCTGCCTCATCGTAGGGTGGGCGCCATGACCCCTGAGGCGCTGGAGCTGTCGCTGGAGAAGATGCGTGACCAGGGGGTCGACCGGCGGGCGATCGCGGTCTTCGAGGCGTACTGGCACCAGCTCGCCGAGGGCGCGCAGGGCGTCATCCCCGAGGACACGATCGAGCCGATGGGCGACCTGCCCGAGCTCGCCGACCTCGACGTCAGCGACGACGAGCGACGCGAGGCGCTGCAGCGCGTGGCCGTCGTCAAGCTCAACGGCGGGCTCGGCACGAGCATGGGCATGTCCGGGCCGAAGACCGCGCTCGTGGCGCTCGAGGGGCTGACCTTCCTCGACATCATCGCCCGGCAGGTCATCGCGCTCGGCGAGCGCTACGGCGTGCGCCCGCCGCTGCTGCTCATGAACTCCTTCCGCACCCACGAGCAGTCCCTCGAGCTGCTCGAGGCCTACCCGCAGCTGCGCGAGCAGTCGCTGCCCCTCGACTTCATCCAGAGCCGCGAGCCGAAGCTGCGCGCCGACGACCTCGCCCCGGTGGAGTGGCCGGCCGACCCCTCGCTCGAGTGGTGCCCGCCCGGCCACGGCGACGTCTACGTCGCACTCGCCGCGTCGGGGATCCTCGCCCAGATGCAGGAGCAGGGGATCAAGTACGTCTTCCTCTCCAACGCCGACAACCTCGGCGCGAGCTGCGACCCCGACATCGCCGCGTGGCTGCTGCGCGAGGACGTCCCCTACGCCGCCGAGGTGACGACCCGTACGGCGAACGACCGCAAGGGCGGCCACCTCGCGATCCGCAAGGAGGACGGGCGGCTCATCCTGCGCGACACGGCGATGGTCGCCGACGGCGAGGACCACTACTTCCAGGACAACCGTCGTCACCAGTGGTTCCACACGAACAACCTCTGGGTGAGCGTCGACGCGCTCGCCGAGCGGATGGAGGCCAGCGACGGCGTCCTCGGCCTGCCGATCGTCATCAACCGCAAGACCGTCGACCCCACCGACAAGACCTCGACGAAGGTCATCCAGGTCGAGTCGGCGATGGGCACGGCGATCGAGCGCTTCGAGGGCAGCCAGGCGATCCGCGTGCCGCGCAGCCGCTTCCGCCCGGTGAAGACGACGAACGAGCTGCTCCTGCTGCGCAGCGACCTCTTCGAGCTCGACGACGACATGCTCGTGCGCGGTCTCAGCGACCAGCCCGACCCGGCGATCGACCTCGACGACCACTACAAGTACATCGCCGACTTCGACCGGCTGCTGCCGCACGGCTCGCCCTCGCTCGCCGGCTGCTCCTCCTTCGCCGTGCACGGCGAGGTGACCTTCGGGTCCGACGTCACCTGCGAGGGCGACGTCAAGGTCGTCGCCGACGGCGCGGCCGAGGTGCCCGACGGCACCCACCTGCAGGGTCGGCACGAGCTGACGTGACGCGGCTGGTCAGCCGGCTGCGCCGCCGCCCCGCCGAGCCGGTGCGCTGGCCGGTGCGGCTCGCCGCGCAGACCGCCGCGGGCGAGCGGGTGCTGCTGCGCCCCCTTCGCCCCGGCGACGAGGGCGAGTTCCTCGGCGCCCGCGCGGCCAACGCGACGTGGCTCGGCCCGTGGGACGCGACCTCGCCGCTGCCCTCGCCCCCGCGCGTCGCCTTCCGCGAGTACCTCGGCCGGCTCGAGGCGGATGCGCGACGGGGGACCGCCCTGCCCTTCGTGCTCGAGGTGGACCGTCAGATCGTCGGCCAGCTCAACGTCAGCTCGATCGTCCTGGGCTCCTTCCGCTCCTGCACGATGGGCTACTGGGTCATCCACGACGTCGCCGGGCGCGGGCTCATGCCGGCGGCGGTCGCGCTCGCCGGTGACCACGTGCTGCGTGACGTCGGCCTGCACCGCGTCGAGATCAACATCCGCCCGGAGAACTCCGCCTCGCTCGCCGTCGTGCGCAAGCTCGGGCTGCGCGACGAGGGCCTGCGCAAGCGCTACCTGCACATCGACGGCGACTGGCGCGACCACCGCAGCTTCGCTGTCACCGCCGAGGAGATCGAGCCCGCCGGCCTCCTCGGCCGTGTCGGCGCTCGGCGCGTCCCCGCCCGCTGAGGTGCTCGCTGGTTGAGGTGCGAGCGCCAGCGAGCCTCGAAACCGCCCCTTCGCTGGTGGTCTCGAGGCTCCTTCGTCGCACCTCGACCAGCAATGGCTCCATCGCTGGTCGAGGTGGTCTCGAGGCTCCTTCGTCGCACCTCGACCAGCAACGAGTTGCCTTGGTGGTTGAGGCGCGAGCGCCAGCGAGCCTCCAAACCACACACGCACCACGATTCACAGCAGGCAACATCTGCGACACACCGGATGGCCTGACCGACGAGCGCCCTTGCCCTCCATAGTGTTCGGATCGTGCAGTCGAGCAGCCTCATCTTCGTGGTCGTCGTCGCGATCTGGGCTGCGTATCTCGTGCAGTACTGGGTGCGCCGCCGTGATCACCTCGCGACCGTCCGTTCCGTCGACCGGTTCTCCGCCGCCATGCGCGTCCTCGACTCGCACCGGCTGAGCCAGACCGAGGAGCCCGCGCGCTCCTACGCGGTCTCGCCCGCCCGCGCGGCACGACCTGAGGTCGTCGTCAAGCGCACCGTCACCGTCCCGGAGGCCCCCGTGCACGAGCCCGAGCTCGAGGACGAGGGGTCGGGCCGTCTCGCGGTCGTCTCCGCCGTCGTCGACGCCCCCCGTCAGGTCCGCGGTCTGGCCTTCCTCGGCCACCTCGTCCTGCTGCCGATCGCCTTCCTCTTCTCCGCCTTCGGCTCGCTGCCGTGGCTCGTCACCGGTCTGCTGCTCGTCGGTCTGCTCGGCTCCTTCGGGTGGCTGCGCCAGGACGTCAAGGCCGCCGAGGCGCGTCGCCGCGAGGAGCACCTCGCCCGTCGCCGCTCCCGTGAGGCCGCCGCCCCCGCGCGTCGCCCCGCCCCGCGCCGCGCGCCCGTGCACGCCGAGACCACGACCGAGGTCGTCGTCGACGAGCCCGAGCGGGCCGTCGCCGAGGCCGCCGTGTCGCAGACTCTCGCGACGGACGCCCCCTTCGACGTCTCCGCGCCGGTCGAGACCGCTCCCGCCGAGCCCGCCGAGGTCGAGGCGCCCGCAGCGGTCGTCGACGACCGCGAGGGCACGTGGGAGCCGGTGCCGGTCCCGCGCCCGACCTACACGATGAAGGCCCGTGCGGGCGCCCGTCCGGTCGTCGAGGACGCCCCGGCCGAGGACACCCCGCAGGTCCTCGACGCGATCGACGACGACGTCGTCGCCCCGCAGCGCGCTGTCGGCAGCTGACCCCCCTTCGTCGCGCACGAGTGGCCGCTACGCACCTCGCGTAGCGGCCACTCGTCTGTCTCCCCCCCTTCGTCCCCACCTGCGGGGGCGAAGGGGGCGTCCCTCATGTGTCGTAGGGGCCGCGCTCACCGGGCTCGATGCGGGCCATCTCCTCGCTCTCGTCGACGTCCTCCTCGACCTCCGCCTGCTCCGCGGGCGTGAGGAGGTCTTCCGGTTCGTCGACACCCGGCGGCTCGGGGTCGAGCAGGTGGTGCCCGACGGCGTTGAGCACCGCGATGAGCGGCACGGCGACGAGCGCGCCGAAGATGCCGCCGACGACGACACCGGCGGCGATGCCGAGGATGACGGCGAGCGGGTGCACGCGGACCGCGCGGCCGAGCAGGAGCGGCTGCAGCAGGTGCGCCTCGACCTGCTGCACGACGACGACCACGCCGAGCATGATGAGCGCGACGACGGGGCCCTTCGCGACGAGCGCGAGGACGACGGCGATGAATCCGGACAGCAGCGCGCCGATGACGGGGATGAAGGCGCCGAGGAAGACGAGCAGCCCGATGCCGGAGGCGAAGGGGACGCCGAGCACCAGCGCGCCGAGGCCGATGCCGAGCGCGTCGACGGCCGCGACGAGGATCGTCGCCCGGGTGAAGGCCTGCAGCTGGCCCCATGCGATGCGGCCGCCGGAGATGGCCTTCGCGCGCACGGTGCGGGGGAAGAGGCGCACCACCCAGCCCCAGATCTGGGGGCCGTCGTAGAGGAAGAAGAAGAGGGCGAACATCGTGATCGCCGCGCCGGCCAGCAGGTGCCCGACGGTGAGGCCAGCCTGGGCGGCGCGGCCGCCGATCTCGCTCTGGCCCAGGCTCTCCCGCGCTCGGTCGAGGTATCCGGTGAGCTCGCCGTCGCTGAGGTTGAAGGTCGTGAGGACCCACGTGCGGATCTGGTCGACGCCCTGGCCGACCTGCCCGACGAGGTCCGGCAGCTGGGCGGCGAACTGGTTGACGACGAAGCTGAAGAGCCCGACGATCACCGCCAGCGTGCCGAGGACGGTGATGATCGCGGCGAGCCCACGCGGCATGAAGGAGGCGAGCCGGCGGAAGAGCGGCTCGAGCAGCGCCGCGAGGAGGATCGCGACGATGATCGGGTAGGTCACCTCGGAGAGGAAGCCGACGAGGTAGATCAGCGCGGCGATGCCGGCGGCGATGAGCAGCAGGCGCCACGTCCACTCGCTCGCGGCGCGCACGAGCGGAGGCACGTGGCTGCGGTCGGCCTCGGCGGTCGCGTCTGCGGGGACCTCGACGACGAGCGGTCGCGGGGGAGGTCCGGCCTGGCGCTCCCGGGCAGTGACGACGGCCTCGGTGATGCGGTGGCGCAGCGAGCGGGTGGCGTCGGTCTCGTCCGTCTGGGCGGGATCCGGCTCGTGGTCCGTGGGCATGGACGTCCTTGCCGAAGGGGGAGGCGCGAGCGCCCTGACCGACGGAGCCTAGCCGTTTGGACCGGGCCCGGACGCTGGGTTATCGTTGCCGCTGCACCTGGGGCTGTGGCGCAGTTGGTAGCGCGTCTCGTTCGCAATGAGAAGGTCAGGGGTTCGAATCCCCTCAGCTCCACCAGCGTGAGACCCCGGCCGGGATCGGCCGGGGTCTTCGTCGTCTCCGGGGCGCTGACTTGGCGGACGGGCAGCGCTCATGAGCGGACGTGCATCCGCTCGCCCTGGGGCCCGAAGATCGCGAGCACCTCGGCCGGCGCCGGGCCCGGGTTGCCGATCCAGTGCGGGGTGCGGGTGTCGAACTCCACCACCTCGCCCGGCTCGAGCATGAGGTCTCGCGTGCCGAGCAGCAGACGGATCCGGCCGTTGAGGACGTAGAGCCACTCGTAGCCCTCGTGGGTCTGCAGCGTCGGGGCCGGGTTGGTCTCGACGGGCATGACCATCTTGAAGGACTGCAGCCCGCCCGGCCGCCGGGTGAGCGAGATGAAGGTCCGGCCGTGCCGGACGACCGGCTTGGAGCGGATGCGCGGGTCGCCGGTCTCGGGGGCGTCGACGAGCTCGTCGAGCGCGACCCGGTGGGCGCGGGCCAGGGGGAGCAGGAGCTCGAGGGTCGGCTTGCGCTGGCCTGACTCGAGCCGCGACAGCGTGCTCACCGAGATGCCGGTCTCCTCGGCGAGATCGGTGAGGGTCGCCTCGCGCTCGAGGCGCAGCTGGCGCAGGCGGGGGCCGACCCCGCGGAGCACGTCGTCGTCGGTCATGCGTCCTAGTTTGCCAGGACGGCAAGAATGTTTGTCAAAAGTGCGAGAGTGGTCGCACCATCGTCCTATGGACGAGAACCCCACCCCCCAGACCTACGACGTCGTCGTCATCGGCGGCGGCGCCGCCGGCCTCAGCGGCGCGATGGCGCTCGGCCGCTCGAAGCGCTCGGTCCTCGTGATCGACGCCGGCGAGCCCCGCAACGCCCCCGCCGACCACGCCCACAACTACCTCGGGCGCGAGGGGGTCTCCCCCTTCGAGCTGCTCGAGATCGGCCGCGCCGAGGTCGCCCAGTACGGGGTCGAGATCCTCTCCGACCGCGTCGTCGCGGTCTCCGGCGAGGTCGACGCCTTCCTCGTGACGACGCAGGGCGGCCGTCGGGTCATGGCCCGCCGCGTCCTCGTCACCGGCGGCGTGGTCGACGAGCTGCCCGACGTGCCCGGCCTCGCGCATCGGTGGGGCGTCGACGTCCTGCACTGCCCGTACTGCCACGGCTGGGAGGTCCGCGACCGGCGGATCGCCGTGCTCGCCACCTCGCCCATGGCCGGCCACCAGGCCCTGCTCTTCCGCCAGCTGAGCGACGACGTGGTCGTCGTCGTGCACGACGGCGTCGAGATCCCCGACGAGGAGCTCGAGCGGCTCGGTGCGATCGGGGTGCGAGTCCTGCACGGCACCCCTCAGGAGGTCGTCTCCGACGGCGACCGCCTCGTCGGCCTGCGCCTCGCCGACGGCACGATCCTCGAGCGCGACGCGGTCGTCGTCGCCAGCAGGCCCCACGTGCGCACCGACTACCTGCGCCCTCTCGGCATCGAGGCGACCCCCTTCGAGATGCACGGGACCGAGCTCGGCTCGGTCATCGCCGTCGAGCCCACCGGCGCGACGAGCGTGCCCGGCGTCTTCGCCGCGGGCAACGCCACCGACATCGCGATGATCCTCGTCGCCTCCGCCGCCCACGGCGTCCGCGTCGGTGCCTGGATCAACGCCGAGCTCGCCACGGCGGACGCGACCCTGGCCGCGGCGCAGCGACGCGAGGGCTTCTTCGAGCGAGATGCGTGGGAGGAGCGCTACTCGGGCGACCGCGTGTGGAGCGGCCGGGTCAACGCCCAGCTCGCCGCGGAGGCGCCGTCGCTCACGCCGGGTCGCGCGCTCGAGATCGGCTGCGGCGAAGGGGGAGACGCGATCTGGCTCGCCGGGCAGGGATGGCAGGTGACGGCCGTCGACTTCGCCGACGCCGCGCTGGGCCGCACCTCTGAGCACGCCGCCCAGGTCGGGGTCGGCGACCGGGTCGAGACCCGTCGTGTCGACGTGCGGACCTTCGAGCCGGGCGGCGAGACGTGGGACCTCGTCACCTCGCACTTCTTCCACCTGCCCGACGGCGGCATGCCCGATGTCGTCCGTCGGCTGGCGTCGGCCGTCGCCCCCGGCGGCACCCTGCTCGTCGTCGGCCACCACCCCGGCGACCTCAGCACGGGTCTGCGCCACGGGCACGCGACGTTCATGTTCACCGCCGAGGAGCTCGCGCCCGCGCTGCCCGAGGGCTTCGAGGTCGAGGTGTGCGCGGCGCGACCGCGGACCCAGGCGCACCCCGAGACCGGCGAGGAGATCGACGTGACCGACGCGGTGCTGCGCGCCCGCCGGGTGGGCTGACCCGCTCAGACCCAGAAGGTGTCGTGCCGGTCCATGAAGTCGGCGCGCTCCTGATCGCTCATCGGCTCGCCCCGCGCGAGGGTCTCGAAGTAGTCCTCGCGCGGGCCGCCAGGGGCGAACATGAGGAGCATCGAGGCCGGCCCCGCGCCACGGAAGCCGTGGATGCCCCCTTCGGGCACGTAGAGGAAGTCTCCCGGCCGGGCGGTCACCCATGCCCGCCCGTCGTAGAGGCGCACCTCGCCCGAGAGCACGTAGAACTGCTCGGAGATCGAGCGGTGGAAGTGCGGGTCGGGCCCGGACTCGGTCTCGCCGAATGTCCACCGGTAGAGCCCGAAGCGGTGCGCCGTCTGGTCGCCGGTGGCGAGGTACTCGCACGTCCCGCCGTTGCTGTAGCTGATCTCCGGCGGGGTGCTCGAGCGCCGCAGCCACGCGCTCGCCTCGCCCTCGGGTGCCTCGTGGGTCGGCGGCGGGTAGGGGCGGGGGAGCGACATCGGCGGGCCCTCTCTGTCCTTCGTGAAGGGGTGGTCGGCGGCGGTCAGCCCGGGCGGCGGATCCCGTAGTGGCGCAGCTTGCGGTAGATCGTGGCCCGGCTCATCCCGAGCTCGGCGGCCGCCTCGGCGACGCTGCGGCCGGGGTCGGCGAGAGCGCGGACGATCTCGTCGCGCTCGACCGTCTCGAGGCGGGAGAGCCGGGGGCCGGACGCGGAGAAGGCGGGCGGCAGGTGCCGGACGTCGATGGTCTCGGCGCGGGTCGCCGCGTCGTGGACGACCCGGACGAGCTCGTCGGCGTTGCCCGGCCAGTCGTGCGCGAGCAGCGCGCGCTCGGCGGCGGGGGTGAGGTCGATCTCGCGCATCCGGGTCTGGTGGGCGGCCCACCGGGCCAGGGCGAGGACGTCGTCGGGGCGCTCGCGAAGGGGGAGGACCGGCACGACGGTGCCGACGAGGGCGGCGAGCGGCGCGGGCACCGAGTCGAGGTCGCGGGCGGTGACCGCCCAGGTGAGGGTCCCCGACGCGCCCGCGCGCGAGGCGACCGCCGAGGACGCCCGGGCGTACAGCTCCTGGGCAGCCCAGGCGGGCAGGAGGTCGACGTTCTCGACGACGACCGCGGTGTCCGGCTTGGCGAGCTCGGGGGTCCACAACGACAACCAGGCCTCGACGTCGTCGGGGGCGGGGACGTCGGCGCTGAGGATGCGGATGCGCGGGTGCGCAGCCCGCAGGGCCTGGCCGAGGAGCGTCGCCCGACCGGAGCCGGGCTCGCCGACGGCCGCGACGACGTGCCCGTCGTGCAGGGCGCGGGTCGTCGCGGCCTGCGCCTCCGTCCACGACGTCGACATCGCGCGCAGGGTGCCGGAGGCCGGCTCGAGACGCGCTCGCTGCACCCGGAAGACCCCGCCGCGGGCCGGTGGGCGTGGTGCGTGACCGCCGGAGCGCGCGAGCATGAGGGCGCTCGTCGAGGTCGCCGCCGACTCCGCGAGGGCGAGGAGCAGTCCTGCAGAGGAGCGGGACCACGTCGTGAGGTTGACGCAGCCCTCGAGGTCGCCGGTGACGGGGTTGAGCACGGGTACCGCGGCGCAGGTGTAGATCGCCAGGCCGGCGCTGTAGTGCTCCTCGGCGCGCACGAGGGAGGGGGTGCGGTCGGCCAGGGCCATGCCCAGCCCGTTGGTCCCCGCGTCGCGCTCGGAGAAGGCGAAGCCGGGTGCCAGGTGCACGCGGTCGAGCGCCCGCAGGAGCGAGGTGTCGCCGGAGACCCGGTCGAGGACGAGCCCGTCGGCGTCGGTGAGCATGAGGCTGAGCGGCTCGTCGACGAGGGTCTTGTGCAGGCCGGCGAGGACCGCCTGGCCGCACTCGTAGAAGAGGGAGTCGGTCGAGATCGAGCCCGTCCAGGCCGGGTCGACGCCGTCGAGCGGCACGCCGTACTCCTCGCTGCGTCGCCAGGAGGCGAGCAGGCGGTGCGAGGGCGCGACGGGATCCCCCTTCGCGTGCGTCATCGCCCGCTGCGGCACGACGTGGTCCTCGGCGGTCATCGTCGACCTCCTTCGCTGAGGTGACGGTAGCCCGCGGCCCTGGGACGCGCGAGGGGCCGAAGGGGGTGGTCTCGAGGCTCCTTCGTCGCACCTCGACCAGCAAGGGGCGTCGTCGCACCTCGACCAGCGGACGGGGTGCTCGTCGCACCTCTACCAGCGGACGGGGTGCTCGTCGCACCTCTACCAGCGAGGAGGGGGTGTCTCAAAGTGAGACGGGCACCCCCTTCTGCCCCCTTCGGCTGCTGCCTAGCGTCGGAGGCGTCCCGAGACGACGACGTCGGGGTCACCGTCCGCGACGACGAGGTCGCGGGAAGGAGAGGTCCATGTACACCAAGGACGGCGAGAGCTACTTCATCGTCGACGCCCACATCGCCCTGTGGGACGCGCGGCCGGAGAACCTGCGCAACGAGCACGGCAAGCAGTTCATCGACTGCTTCTACGACTACCACCGCAACCTCTCGCCCGAGAGCGAGACGTGGAGCTACGAGGACTACCTCTACCAGGGCGGTGACCGCCTCATGAAGGATCTCTTCGAGGACGGCTACGTCGACCACGCGATCTTCCAGCCGGCCGCGCTCACCGAGTTCTACCACCGCGGCTTCGGGCAGACCGAGGAGGCTTTCGGGCTGGCCCAGGCGCACCCCGACAAGCTGACGTACAACCACAACTTCGACCCGCGCTACGGCGAGCAGGGGCTCGACCAGCTGCGGGCCGACCACGAGCGGATGGGCTTCACGGGGGTCAAGCTCTACACCGCCGAGTGGCACGGCGAGTCGCGCGGGTGGAAGCTCGACGACCCGTGGGCGTACAAGTACTTCGAGGAGTGCCGTGCCCTCGGCATCACGAACATCCACGTCCACAAGGGCCCGACGATCCGCCCGCTCGACCGGGACGCCTTCGACGTCGCCGACGTCGATCACGCGGCGACCGACTTCACCGATCTCAACTTCGTCGTCGAGCACGTCGGGCTGCCGCGCCTCGAGGACTTCTGCTGGATCGCGACCCAGGAGCCGAACGTCTACGGCGGGCTCGCCGTCGCCATGCCCTTCATGCACACCCGGCCGCGCTACTTCGCGCAGATCATCGGCGAGCTCCTCTACTGGATCGGCGAGGACCGCATCTTCTTCTCCAGCGACTACGCGCTGTGGACGCCGCGGTGGCTCGTCGAGGCCTTCGTCGACTTCCAGATCCCCGAGGACATGACGGAGTACGCGCCGATCACCCTCGAGCAGAAGAAGAAGATCCTCGGTCTCAACGCCGCGAAGATGTACGGCATCGACGTGCCCGCCGAGCTGCAGCTGCCGGACGCGGGTGCGACGCAGACCGGTCCGCGCGACCCGTCGGCCGCCGACCTCGCGAGCGTGTGACGTGAGCGTCATGACGAAGGGGTGCGAGGTCACCCTCGACGACGTGAGACGAGCCCTCGGCACGGTGCTCGACCCCGAGCTCGACGAGCCGATCACCGACCTGGGCTTCGTGCGCTCGGCAGAGGTGGGGGAGGGCACGGCCGTCGTCCACCTGCGCCTGCCGACGTCCTTCTGCTCGCCGAGCTTCGCCTACCTCATGGCCTCCGACGCCAAGGACGCGCTCGTCGCGCTCGACGGGGTCGAGCGCGTCGTCGTCGAGCTCGACGACCACCACGACTCGGCCCTCATCAACGCCGGGCTCGCGGCCGACGCGGGCTACGTCGGGACCTTCGGGCACGAGGCCGAGGAGAGCCTGGAGGGGCTGCGGTCCGTCTTCCGCCGCAAGGCGCACACCGCCGCCTCCGAGCGCAGTCTCGCCGAGCTGCTCCGGGCCGAGCCCTCCCTTCGCGAGGGCGACGTCGGCAGGGTCCGGCTCGGTGACCTGCCCCCGGGCCGGACCACCGACGCCCTGCGCCGCCGGCGCGAGTCGCTCGGTCTGAGCCTCGACGACGACGCCCTCGTCCTCGTCGACCACGAGGGGCGCGGGTACGCCCCCGACGCGGTGCCGATGGCGCTGCGCCGGGCCCGCGCCACCCGGGTCTCCATCGACGGCAACGCCCACTTCTGCCGCGGGCTGCTGCGCACCCGCTACGACGGGTCCGGCGCCGACCAGACCCCCCGGCTCGACGGCGCCGAGCCGGGCGACCACCACCACCTCATCCCCCTCACCGTGAAGGAGACCACCCGATGAGCAGCATGCGAGCCGTCCAGGTCGTCGGCTACCACCAGGACCTCGAGATGACGCAGGTCCCGGTGCCGGAGGCCTCCGGGCCCTGGGACGTCGTCGTGCGGATCGGCGGGGCGGGGGTGTGCCGCACCGACCTGCACATCCTCGAGGGGCAGTGGGCGGAGAAGTCGCAGGTCGCCCTGCCGTACACGATCGGTCACGAGAACGCCGGGTGGGTGCACGCCGTCGGCTCGGCGGTGACCAACGTGCGCGAGGGCGACAAGGTGATCCTCCACCCGCTCATCACGTGCGGGCTGTGCCGCGCATGCCGGCGCGGCGACGACGTGCACTGCGAGACGAGCGCCTTCCCGGGCATCGACACGAACGGCGGCTACGCGGAGTACCTGCGCACCTCGGCCCGCTCGGTCGTCAAGATCGACGACTCCCTCGAGCCGGCCGACGTCGCCGCGCTCGCCGACGCCGGTCTCACGGCGTACCACGCGGCGGCGAAGGCGGCCCGCCGTCTCACCCCGCGCGACACGTGCGTCGTCATCGGCGCCGGCGGTCTGGGCCACATCGGCATCCAGGTGCTCCGGGCGCTCAGCCCGGCGCGGCTCGTCGTCGTCGACCGCAACGAGGCGGCGCTCGCGCTGGCTCGGGAGATCGGCGCGCACGAAGGGGTCCTCGGCGACGGGTCTCAGGTCGAGGCCGTCCTCGAGCTCACCGGCGGGGTCGGTGCAGAGGTCGTCGTCGACTTCGTCGGCGAGGGCGGGTCGACCGCCGAGGGCATCGCGATGACCCGTCAGGCCGGCGACTACCACGTCGTCGGTTACGGCGAGGACGTCGTCGTCCCGACGATCGACCTCGTCTCGAGCGAGAAGAACGTCATCGGCAACCTCGTCGGCTCGTACAACGATCTGCAGGACCTCATGGCGCTCGCCGCCTCGGGGGCGGTCACCCTGCACACGCAGAAGTACGCGCTCGACGACTTCCAGCAGGCGGTCACCGATCTCGACCAGGGGGCGGTGCGAGGGCGCGCGATCCTCGTGCCCTGAGATCCGCCGAGGTCAGCGGCACGGGCGGTGGTGGAGGTGGTCGAGCCTCCCCACCGCCTGGTTGACGAGGAGCATCGACGCCAGCGCGAGGGCGAGCGCGGTCCCCACCCCGAGCGGACCCATGGCCACGGCGACCACGGCGGCGAAGGTCGCCGTGCCGGGCACGACGGCGAGGGTGCCGCGCAGCAAGGTCCGGGCGGGGGCTCCCCCTTCGTGCCGGTGGGTGCCCGGCACGACGACGGAGACGACGAGCGGCACGGCGGCGAGGATCCCGGCCAGGGACGGCCCGAGGACCGAGCTGGAGGCGACGAGCGTCGCGACGAGCACGCCGGTGAGCGTGGCCCGGCCGGTGAGCTCGCGGGCGCTCGGCCCGTCGGTGGTCGAGAGGGAGTGGTCTCGAGGCCGCTCACCGCGGCCGACGAAGGGGGCGGGGCGCCACCGAGCCAGGGCGAGAAGTGCCAGCGGCACGACGACGAGGGCGCTCGCCCAGGGGGCTCGGTCGGTCCACGCGTGGGTCGCGGCACCGACGACGAGGAGCGTCGGCATGACGCCGGCCATGACACGCAGGGGTCGTGAGGTGAGGGTGGTCCCGAGCGCGTAGAGCGTGACGAAGGCGAGGACGAGGAGCTGGCCGGCGAGCACGCCCCGCGCCGCGACGGTGGCGGCGGGCACCCCGTCGCCCCACGCGAGGACGAGGAGGAAGGGGCCTGAGGTCAGCGGCAGCCCGATGAGCTGGCCCGAGCGGCGCGGGCCGAGGCGGTGCTGGGCCCAGCCGGCGAGCAGGACGGTGAGCGGGGGGAAGAGGAGGCGGAGGAGGAGTGCTTCCACGTCCTCTGACGCTTCCACGGATGGGACCTCGGGTGGCGCGGACCTCGGGGCCAGCACCCCCGATGGGCCGATGGATCTGCGGTGATTGCCGCTCCCGACCGTGGATCCTGCGAACATGGTCCGCATGGATGCCATCGACCGCCGCCTGCTGCGTCTGCTCCACGAGGACGCCCGCACGACCTACCACGACCTCGGGCGCGCGGTGCGGCTGTCGGCCAACACGGTCTCCGAGCGGGTGCGCCGGCTGCGCACGTCAGGGGTGGTCAAGGCCTACCGCGCTGAGCTCGACCCCTCGGCGCTCGGCCGCCGGCTGGTGATGATGAGCGACGTGCGGCTGCGCGAGGGGATGGAGCGCTCGGTCTTCGAGGACGGGGTGCGCGAGGTGCCGCAGGTCGTCTCGGGCAGCCGGGTCACGGGGGAGTACGACTTCCAGATCCGGGTGGTCTGCGTCGACGCCGCCGAGTTCGAGGGCGTCGTCGACGTGCTCAAGCGCGACCACGGCGTGCGCGAGCTGCGCAGCCGCCTCGTCCTGCACGACATCGAGATCGACCCGAGCCGCCTGCTCGACCTGTGACCACCCCTTCGCCCGCCCGGACGCAGACGAGCGCCCCGCCCGACGGGTGTCGGACGGGGCGCTCGGTGGCCTGGGTCAGGCGAGGGTCTTGGCGTCGATGACGAAGCGGTAGCGCACGTCCGAGGCGAGGACGCGCTCGTAGGCCTCGTTGACCTTCGCGGCCTCGATGACCTCGATGTCGGAGCCGATGTTGTGCTCGGCGCAGAAGTCGAGCATCTCCTGGGTGAGGGCGATGCCGCCGATCATCGAGCCGGCGAAGGAGCGACGGCCACCGATGAGCGAGAAGACGTTGACCTCGAGCGGCTCCGGCGGGGCGCCGACGTTGACCATCGTGCCGTCGACGGCGAGCAGGCCGAGGTAGGAGTCGATCGCGATCTTCGCGCTCACCGTGTTGATGATGAGGTCGAAGCGGCCGGCGAGGTCCTCGAAGGTCGTCTCGTCGGAGGTCGCGTAGTACTCGTCGGCGCCGAGACGCAGGCCGTCCTCCTGCTTCTTCAGCGACTGGGAGAGCACGGTGACGTGCGCGCCGAGGGCGTGCGCGATCTTCACGGCCATGTGGCCGAGACCGCCGAGGCCGACGACGGCGACCTTCGAGCCGGGGCCGACACCCCACTTGCGCAGCGGCGCGTAGGTGGTGATGCCGGCGCACAGCAGCGGGGTGGCGGCGGCGGGGTCGAGGCCCTCGGGCACGCGCAGGACGAAGTCGGCGTCGACGACGACGTGGGTGGAGTAGCCGCCCTGCGTGATCGTGCCGTCGCGGTCGGTCGCGCCGTACGTGGCGACGTTGCCCTCGACGCAGTACTGCTCGTCGCCGTTGGTGCAGTTCTCGCAGCGGCCGCAGGAGTTGACCATGCAGCCGACGCCGACACGGTCGCCGACTGCGTGGCTGCTCACGTCGGAGCCGACCTCGCGGACGATGCCGACGATCTCGTGGCCCGGCACGAGCGGGAAGGCCTGCGGGCCCCAGTCGCCGTTGACCGTGTGGATGTCGGAGTGGCAGATGCCGGCGAACTCGATGTCGATGAGCACGTCGTTCGCGCCGACCTCGCGGCGCTCGACGGTCGTGGGGACGAGCGGCTCGCCGGCGGCGGGCGCGGCGTAGGCGTTGACCTGCATGGGTGTGTCCTCGGTTCTCGGGGTGGGGATGGGGGTGACGAAGGGGGTCAGGACCGGCCGACGCGCGTGAGGTCGTCGGCGAGAGCCCTGGCCCGGGTGGAGAGCTCGGCGGCGCGGGCGTCGTCGCCCGCCTGGACCGCACGCCAGTAGTCGACCTTGAGGGCGACGTAGCGCTGGCGAAGGGCGATGGCCTCCGCCTCGCGGGCGAGGCGCTGCTGCTGCTCGGCGAGCAGCTCGGCCTGCTCCGCGGCTGCGGAGGGGCCGAGGCGCCCGTTGGCGACGTAGGTCTTCATGTCCGCGACGGACAGGCCCGTCGCCGCGAGACAGGCGACCCAGGTGAGCTGGTCGAGGTCGGCGTCGTCGTACACCCGGTGACCGCTGCTCTCGCCGCGACGCACGGGGTCGATGACGCCGATGGACTCGTAGTACCGCAAGGTGCTGGCGGGCAGCCCGGTGAGGGCCGCCGCCTCCTTGATCGTGTACTCGCGCTGGGTCGTGCTCACAGATGACGACGCTAAGAACTTCGAGTACTTGAAGTCAAAGCGCCTCGAGAACGCTGTCCAGGGTGGGTTCAGAGGGGCATCGGGGTGAGCACGGCGACGAGCCACGACCCGTGGTCACGCACGAGCTGGTGACGAAGCGCTCTCGCTCCGTGCCGTCGTAGGACCACGTGACGTCGGCCCAGATGCTGTGGTCCGGCGCCGAGGCGATGACCTCCACCGCGGGCGACGCCTCCTCGATCTCGCCGCGCTGCGCGGCCGCGTCGGCGAAGAAGGTGCGTACCTGCTGGCGGTCGGCGACGGGCAGGGGCTGGGCGGGGAAGAGCACGAGGGAGGGCACGCAGTACAGGTCGGCCACCGCTTCGGCGTCGCGGGCGACGACGGCGCCGGCGTACGTCTCGAAGAAGTCCTGGGCCGTGCTCTGGGGGGACGTGCTCTCAGCGCTCATCCGCTCACGCTACGTCCGGCCCGGGGGGCTTGCGGGGCTAGGCGAGCTGGGCGACGACGATCGCGAGGATCGCGAGGAAGGGCGGCAGCAGCTGCTTGAGCGCGGCCGAGGTCTTCGAGCGGTCCGAGAGCATGAGCACCAGCCCGGCGGCGACCATCGAGCCCGTGCCGACGAGCACGAGGGTGAGGCCGACCGCGCGCTGGTCGGCGATGACGAGCACGATGCCCAGCGCGATCTCGATCGCGAGGAAGAGGTTGTAGAAGCCCTGGTTGTAGGCGAGCGGCTTGGTGATCTCGGCGATCTGCGGGCTCTCGATGCCGAAGGTGCGTCGTGCGGCGTCACCGGTCCACTGCAGGGACTCGAGCACGAAGATGTAGACGTGGATGAGGGCGGCGACCGCCGCGAGCACGAGTCCGATGGCGAGCACGGGGCGTCCCTTCGTCGACGGCCCGGCCGGTCCGGGTCCGCTCGAAGCGTCCCACGACGGGCGACGGAGCGTCGCCGGACGCGCGGGTGGCCGGGCCTCTGCCCCTAGACGGTGAGCGCTCGGCGGCTGCCGGCCTGCACCAGACCCATGAAGGCACCGAGCGAGCGCAGCTCGCCGGGGGTGCGCGGAGCGGAGTCGAGCAGCCGAGGCGAGAGGACGACGTAGGCGGCATGCTGCCCGCGCGAGATGGCGACGTTGAGGCGGTGCCTGTCGAGCAGGAAGCGCAGGCCACGGCTCACGTCGTGGGCGGACGACGCCGCCATCGACAGCACGGCGACGGGTGCCTCCTGGCCCTGGAACTTGTCGACCGTGCCGACCTCGACCTCGGCCAGGCCGGCCGTCTCAAGGGCGCCGCGCAGGGTGCGCACCTGGTGGTTGTAGGGCGTGACGACGATGACGTCGGCAGGGGCGAGTGCCCGGGTGCCGTGCTCGTCGGTCCAGGCCCGCCCTGCGAGTGAGCGGACGAGGTCGACGACCGCGTCCGCCTCCTCGGGCGAGCTCGTGCGTCGCGCGAGGTGGTCGACCTCGACGACGTGCAGGCCGGGCTCGACGCCCTCGAGCGATCGGGCCGCCGTCACCGCCTCGTGGGAGCCGAGCTGGTCGTCATAAGCGAGCCGCGAGACGTGCTCGGTGAGCTCGGGATGCATCCGCCAGGTCGTCGCGAGGAAGTACCCGTGCTCGGCGGGGATCGTCGCGCGGTCGCCGAGGAGCCAGCCCAGAGCGGAGCGGTCGACCGGCTCGGGGTGCGAGCCCTGGCTGACCTGACCGAGCTGCTGCGGGTCGCCGAGGAGCAGCAGCCGCGCACCGGCTGCCGCGCACGCGATGGTCGGCGCGAGCGCGAACTGCCCCGCCTCGTCGACGACGACGAGGTCGAGCTGGCCGCGCTCGATGCGCTTGACGTTCGTGAGGTCCCACGTCGTCCCGCCGACGACGTAGCCCCGCCCGGCGGTCGTGTGCGCGGCGGCGAAGGCGGCGTGCCCGTCCTTGGGCAGCGCGGTGAAGCTCGGGTCCTCGCCCTGGGCGACCTTGCCGACCTGGTCTGCGGGGATCCCCGCGGCGACGACGCAGCCGAGCAGGTGCTCGACGGCGGCGTGGCTCTGCGCGACGACCCCGACGCGCCAGCCGTGCTCGAGCACGAGGTCGCGCACGACGTGGCTGCCGACGTACGTCTTGCCGGTGCCAGGAGGGCCCTGGACGGCGAGGTAGGAGTCGTCCATCGCGAGGAGGGCGTCGCGGATGTCGGTGATCGGCGTGCCGCCCGCCGGCAGAGCCGAGCCGTCGCGCAGACGCGGCGGCCGTCGCAGCAGCAGGTCGAGGGCCGAGCGGCCGAGGCCCTGCGTCGAGGGGCCGTCTTCGACGCCCCCGGCGGCGAGCACGCCCTGGCCCACCTCTGCGATGGCGGCCGCGATGGTCGTCGTGCCGGGGGGCGAGGACGGGCCGAGACCGATCGGCAGGTCGTCGTAGGGGTCGGCGTCCTTGGGCAGGACCTCGACGAGGACGAGCTCGAGGAGCACCTCGCCGGTCACCGGGTCCACGTGCTCGCCCTGCGCCAGCACGGCCATGTCGCGGCACCCATGCGGCAGGTCCTCCTTGGCCAGGCAGTCGGGTCGGCCCGGCCCGTAGACCGCGACGACCGAGCTGCCGACCCCGGCGCGCATCCCGCCGCCCTCGCCGATGACGCGGATCGTGCGCCGGGGGTTGCCCCGCGGGCCCTGAGACCAGTCGTCGAGCAGCTCGGCCTCGCGCACGACGACGACGTCTCTGCCGCGGGCCCACTGCTCGGGCGGGGACTCGAGCCGGTCGAAGTGGCCCCACCAGTGGGGCTTGGCCTCGCGGCGGTGGTACTGGACGGCGGCGGAGAGCATGGCGACGGCCTGCTGCTGCGGCGTGCGCTGCTCGGGCGGGGTGTCACCGGCGAGCTCGCGGAGGGCGACCTCGAGGGGGTGGGGCTCCTCGACCCGCGCGTCCGGGTCGGCGTCGGCCCGCCCGGGCTGCAGCTCGACCCCGGCGTCCTGCGCCCGCCGCGCCAGCCAGTCGCGCAGCCGCAACGTCGAGAGGCAGTCGTACTCGTTGTACTGGCGGATGTCCTCGAGCCGGCTCGCGGCGAGCGCGGTGTCGCCGTCGAGCACGGCCTGGGTGTAGCGGTGGTACTCGACGATCGAGTCCGCACCCCCGGTCACGCCTTCGCGGTCGCGGTCCTCGCCGCGCTCCATGTAGAGCGGCTCGAGACGCTTGATCGAGTACGACGAGGAGCCGACCCGCACCGCGGCGCGCACGACCGGGTAGAGGTCGATGAGCACCCCGTCGGCGAGCAGACCGTCGACGACCTCCTGGCCGACGGCGTGCCGGGCGGACAGGCGCAGCAGCGCGGCTCGCTCGTAGTCGGCGTAGTGGTAGACGTGCAGCTCCGGCCAGGTCCTGCGACGCTCCTGAAGCCAGTCGAGGAAGTCGAGCAGCGCCTGGCGCTCGCTCACGCGGTCGTGGGCCCAGAAGCCGCGGTAGCGCTCGACCCCGTCCTCGACCCACAGGCACCCGAAGAGGTACTCCAGCCCCCAGTCGCCCGACCCGGGGACGTGCCACATCGGGTCGCCCTCGAAGTCGAAGAAGACGTCTCCGTCGCTCTTCGGGCGCAGGGCGGCCAGGGCCTGCGGGTCGTGCACCGCGAAGGGGAGGTCGCCCCCTTCGCCCGCCGCCTGCTGCAGGCGCGCCTGCTCGCGCAGCGCGCCCACCCGCTCTGGACGCATCCCCGGCACGACGGTGCCCTCGGGCAGGTCGGCGAGGTCGGCGACGGTACGTACCCCGGCGGCGAGGAGCTGGGCGTGCTGCTCGACGTGGACCCCGGCGACGAGGAGCACGTCGTCGCGGGCCTCGAGCTCGGCGGTGCAGTGCTCGCAGCGCAGGCAGGCCTCCCACCGCTCGTCGCCCCACCGCACCGGGCCGGTCTCGGCGAGGTGCGTGCCGACGACGTCCGCGAGCCGCTCGCGCCGAGCACGGACGACCGGCAGGAGGTCGGCGAGCCGGGTGTCGCTCACCTCGTCGTCGCCGAGGACGAGCCGGACGAAGGGGGCCAGCCGCACCCCGTCGAGCGCGGCGACGGCCGCGCCGAGGACCTCGGCGTAGGCGCCGGTCTGGAGCAGCGCGGTGACGGACTCGCTGCGGGCGAGCTTCGCGTCGACGACGACCCAGGACCCGTCGTCCTCGCGGACGAGGAAGTCGACGAAGCCGAGGAAGTCTCCGTCGTAGACGCAGGCCTGGTGGATGGCGCGCACGGCGGGGTCGGCCATGAGCTGCAGGGT
Organism: Janibacter melonis; assembly: GCF_020567375.1. GTDB lineage: Bacteria > Actinomycetota > Actinomycetes > Actinomycetales > Dermatophilaceae > Marihabitans > Marihabitans melonis. The sequence continues at coordinate 685,532 of NZ_JAJBZM010000002.1, forward strand.
CTGCTGCATCCCGGCGGCGTAGCCGGCAGGGGTGCGCTCGGGGGCGCTCGCGCCTCGCACCGCGCCGGGGTGGGTCCGGCTCAGCGCCGCGAGATGACGCTGCTCGTGGGCCGTGCCGAGCTCGGCCGCACGCTCGACGACCGGGTCGACCTCGTGGGGGACCTCGGGGGAGCGGCCGGCGCGCACGTCGAGCTCGGCGAGCAGGGCGAGCTCGCAGGCCGTCGCGGCGCGCAGGTCCGAGGCCGAGAGCACGACGTGCGGGGCGTCGGTGCCGGTGGCGTCACGGTCGATGAGGAGCATGCCGCCAGGCTACGAGCGAGGTCTGACACCTCAGACCCAGCTGGGGAACCACATCCGCCACTGCCAGTGCTCGTAGGGGATGACCTGAGCGGTCCACACCGGCCAGTAGAAGGCGAAGTTCGCGAGCACGAGCAGGGCGTAGGCGCCGATGAGGGCGTACCCGACCTGCCGGCGCCGCTCGCTCGCCCCGGCGGGCGGCACGAGCATCGCGAGCAGGTAGGCGACCGCGAGCACGACGAAGGGCTCGAAGGAGATCGTGTAGAAGGTGAAGATCGTGCGGTGCTGGATGAAGAACCACGGGAACCAGCCCCCGACGAAGCCCGCGAGGATCGCGCCGGCCCGCCAGTCCCTGCGCATGGCCCAGGCGACGACAAGCACGAGCAGCGCGGCGGTCGCGACCCACCAGATCGAGATGGAGCCGAGCGAGGTGATGGCCTTCGAGCACTTCTCGACCTCGCAGCCGATGTCTCCCGCCCCCTTCGACTCGTAGAAGAAGGAGGTCGGGCGCGACTGCACCATCCACGACCACGGGTTGCTCTCGTACGTGTGCGGCGAGGTGAGGCCGTTGTGGAAGGTGAGGATCTCGTGGTGGTAGTGCAGGAGGGAGCGCAGCGACTCCGGCAGCCAGGTCACGCCCTGGCCGGGGTTGTCGGCCGCCCAGTGCCGTCCGTAGCTGACGTCGCTGCGGAACCACCCGACGAAGCTCGCGAGGTAGGTCGCGAGGACGACGAGCGTCATCGAGACGCCGGCGAGCACGCCGTCCTTGAGCACCCCGCCGGCCATCCAGTGCCGCACGCCGACGGTGCGGCGAGCGCCGATGTCCCAGAAGAGCGTCATGAGGCCGAAGGCGGCGAAGACGTAGAGGCCCGACCACTTCGTGCCGGTCGCCAGGCCGAGCATAAGCGCCGCGACGAGCCGCCACGGGCGCCACCACAGCATCGGCCCCAGCCGCCACCGGGTGCCGGCGGGTGCGGACGCGACCACCCTCGCGAGTCTCTCGCGGGACCAGTCCCTGTCGAGCAGCAGCGCCCCGAAGGCCGCGAGCACGAAGAACATGAGGACGATGTCGAGCAGCGCCGTGCGGCTGTGGACGAAGTGGTGCCCCTCGAAGGCGGTGAGGAAGGCCGCCGCCGTCCCGAGGAAGCTGCTCGCGAAGAGGCGCCGCGCGATCCGTCCGATCATGACGATCGAGATCGTGCCGAGCAGGGCGACGGAGAAGCGCCAGCCCCACGAGCTCGTCGAGCCGAAGATCCACTCGCCGAAGGCGATGACCCACTTGCCCACCGGCGGGTGGACGACCATGTCGCCCTCGGTCGAGCGGAAGACGTCGAGGGTGCCGGCCGTGAAGAGCGGGTCGACGACGTCGCCCTCGCCCTTCCAGCGCATCTCGGTGCCGTACTGCAGCATCGAGACGCCCTGCTTGACGTAGTACGTCTCGTCGAAGACGAGCTGGTGGGGACGGTCGAGCCGCCAGAAGCGCAGGATGCCGCCGAGCACGGCGAAGGTCAGCGGCCCCCACCAGCCGAGCAGCCGCTCGCGCCGCGAGTCCCAGGTGGGCAGGCGACCGAGCAGCCGGGTGCGCAGGTCCTCGAGACGGGCCGCGTCAGGCCCGGGTCGACCCGCGGAGGAGGCGCGTCGACCCGCGACAGAGCCGACGCGATCCATGGGCCGCATCGTAGGCGAGACTGCTGCTATGCCCCTGATCCTCGCTGCGACCCCGATCGGCGACCCCCGCGACGCCGCGCCCCGTCTCGCCGAGGAGCTCGCGGGTGCCGACGTCGTCGCCGCGGAGGACACGCGCCGGCTGCGCCGCCTGTGCGCGGCCCTCGACGTCACCCCGCGCGGCCGGGTCGTCAGCTATCACGAGCACAACGAGGCGTCCCGGACCCAGGACCTGCTCGACGCGGTGACGAAGGGGGAGCGCGTCGTCCTCGTCACCGACGCGGGCATGCCCTCGGTCTCCGACCCCGGGTACCGGGTCGTCGCGGCGTGCGCCGCCGCCGACCTGCCGGTCACCTGCGTCCCCGGGCCGAGCGCGGTCCTCATGGCGCTCGCCGTGTCGGGGCTGCCGGTCGACCGCTTCTGCTTCGAGGGCTTCCTCCCGCGCAAGGAGGGGGAGCGGCGCCGCATGCTCTCCGAGCTGCAGACCGAGCGCCGCACGATGGTCTTCTTCGAGGCGCCCCACCGGCTCGCCGCGACCCTGACGACGATGGCCGAGGTGCTCGGGGCGGACCGCCCGGCCGCCGTCTGCCGCGAGCTGACGAAGACCTACGAGGAGGTGCGAAGGGGTGGCCTCGCCGACCTCGCGCAGTGGGCGGTCGAGGGTGCCCGCGGAGAGATCACCGTCGTCGTCCAGGGCGTCGACCCCGCGGCGGTGGCGGCCACGATCGAGGACGGGGCGGCCCGGGTCGCCGAGCTCGTCGCCCAGGGGGTGCGCCGCAAGGAGGCCGCCGCGCAGGTGGCCTCCGAGACGGGTCTGAGCAAGAAGGCCCTCTACGACTCGACCCTCGGCGCCTGAGGCGGGTCCCCCTTCGTGAGGTCCTGGGCGAGCATGACGATGATCCCGCTCGGGCCGCGGACGTAGGTGAGCCGGAAGGCGTCCTCGTAGGTCGCGACGCCGCGCAGCGGCTGGCACCCGTGCCGGGCCGCGACCGCCAGGGACTCGTCGATGTCGTCGACGGTGAAGGCGACGCGGTGCATGCCGATCTCGTGCGGCTGCGTCGGTTCGCTCTCGACCGGCTCGGGATGGATGTGCTCGAAGAGCTCGAGCCGCCCGTGGCCGTCGGGCGTCTGGAGCATCGCGATCCGGGCGTGGTTGCCGTCGAGGCCGACCGCCGTGTCGGCCCACTCGCCGCTCACCTCGTCGCGCCCGAGCAGGCTCAGACCGAGGTCGGTGAAGAAGGCGATCGCCGCCTCGAGGTCCCGGACGGCGATCCCGACGTTCTCCAGTGCGATGGGCATGTGACCCACGCTACTGAGCCAGGCGTGCCCCGAAGGGGTCGGAGGATCGGTGCTCAGCAAGACTTTCGTCGGGTTCGCCCGAGTTTCTTACTCCTGCAGAGGCGGGGTTTATCGGGTGACCCGAGAAACCTGGGGCGGGTGAGACGTCGGACCCGGGGGCTCACCGAGCACCCAGGTGCGCCTGCGACAATCCAGGTCATGACCACGCCGCAGGACCCCCGGCCGGCCGAGGGCACCCCCTTCGACGACCCCGAGGCGACCCCGGAGTCCGGGACCGACGTCCCCGTCCTGCGCGAGAGCGAGCAGGCCGCCGAGCAGGCCGCCGCCGAGGCGGCCGCCGGTGTCGCCGCCGCGCACCGCACCGGCACCGGTGGCACCGAGCGCACCGTCGTCCACCTCCTGCGCCACGGCGAGGTCTTCAACCCGCAGAAGATCCTCTACGGACGCCTGCCGGACTTCCACCTCTCCGAGCTGGGCCACGAGATGGCCCGCGTCGTCGGCGACCACCTCGCCGACGCCGACATCGGCCTCGTCGTGCACTCCCCGCTCGTGCGCACCGCGGAGACCGCCGCGCCGACCCTCGAGCGCCACGGCCTCACGGCGGTCGTCGACCCCAGGGTCATCGAGGCTGGCAACAAGTTCGAGGGACGCCGCTTCCGCAAGCGCCTGCTCCTCGACCCGCGCCGCTGGTGGTGGATGCGCGACCCCACGAAGCCCACCTGGGGCGAGTCCTACAAGGCGATCGCGAAGCGGATGACCGAGGCCATCGAGGACGCGCGCGACCACGCCCGCGGTCGCGAGGTGCTGATCGTCAGCCACCAGCTGCCGATCTGGACCATCCGCAGCGCGATGCGCGGCGAACGCCTGTGGCACGACCCGCGACGCCGCGAGTGCAACCTCGCCTCGCTGACGACCCTCACCTACGTCGGTGACGAGTTGGAGTCCGTCGAGTACTCCGAGCCCGCCGCCCACCTCTACGTCCACGCCGAGAAGCTGCCCGGAGCATGATGTCCCGCACGACCCGCCGCCTCACCGCGGCCCTGGCCGCCGGCGCCCTCGCCGTGGGCCTGGGCGCCTGCTCCGACGCCGACTCCGTCGCCGAGCAGGCCAAGGCCAACCCCGATGCGGGCTACATCGCCGGCGACGGCTCGATCGTCGTGCGCGCCGAGGGTGACCGCAAGGAACCCGTCGAGCTCCAGGGCGACACCCTCGACGGCAAGCCCTTCTCCATGGCCGACCACCGCGGCGAGGTCGTCGTCGTCAACTCCTGGGCGAGCTGGTGCGGGCCGTGCGAGCGCGAGGCCCCGCACCTCGTCGCCGTCGCCGAGCGCTACAAGAAGGCGAAGAAGCCGGTGCAGATGGTCGGCATCAACTTCCGCGAGCCCTCCGTCGACACGGGCAAGGCCCAGGCCGACGTGTGGGGCTTCACCTGGCCGTCGGTCTTCGACAAGAGCGGCCGCTCCGCCATCGACATGCAGGGATACCTCAAGGCGACGCCCTCGACCGCCGTCCTCGACCGTCAGGGTCGCGTCGCCGCGGTGGTGAATGGCGCGACGACCGAGTCGACCCTCACCGGTCTCGTCGACGACGTCCTCGCCGAGGGCGCGAAGGGGTGACCCCGGCATGAATCCGTCCGGCGCCGTCGAGAGCGGCGCGCTCCCGCTCGCCGCGCTCGTCGCGGCGCTCGCCGGGCTCGTCTCCTTCGCCAGCCCGTGCGTGCTCCCGCTCGTGCCCGGCTACCTCGGCTACGTCACGGGCCTGTCCGACGTCTCCCTCGAGCGGCGATCCACCCGCCGGATGATGCTCGGCGCGGTCCTCTTCGTCGCCGGCTTCACCGTCGTCTTCGTGCTCACCGCGATGTTCGTCGCGACCGCGGGTCGCGCGCTCGTCGAGAACCGCGAGCTGCTCACCCGCATCGGCGGGGTGGTCGTCATCGTCATGGCGCTCGTCTTCCTCGGCGCGGGCAGCCAGCGCACCGTGCGCCTGCCGATCAAGCCGGCCACGGGCCTGGCCGGCGCCCCGCTCCTCGGCGCGATCTTCGGTCTGGGGTGGGCGCCCTGCGTCGGGCCGACCCTGGCCGCCGTGCTCACCCTCTCGCTGACCGGCGACGCGGGCACCAGCCGCGCCGTCGTCCTCGCCATCGCCTACTGCGTCGGGCTCGGGCTCCCCTTCGTCCTCGTCGCCGGCGCCTACGAGCGCTGGGGCTCGGTCTCCGCGTGGCTGCGACCGCGGCTGCGCGCCATCCAGGTCGTCGGCGGGCTGCTGCTGCTCGCCGTCGGTGTCCTGCTTGTTACCGGCTGGTGGACGACGATCACCGTGTGGCTCCAGTCCCGGTGGATCAGTGGCTTCGAGGTGATCCTGTGACGACGACCGACCCCACGACCCGCGGCGCGAAGAAGACGCCCGGGCGGCCCGTCACCCAGCCTCGGCTGGGACCGGTCGGATGGGCCCGATGGGCCTGGCGGCAGCTGACGAGCATGAAGACCGCGCTCTTCCTGCTCCTCCTGCTCGCCATCGGCGCCGTGCCCGGCTCGATGTTCCCGCAGCGCTCGCTCGACCCGTCGCAGACCGCGGCGTGGATCCAGCGCCACCCCGAGGCCGGGCCGGTCCTCGACCGCTTCTACGCCTTTGACGTGTACTCCTCCCCGTGGTTCTCGGCGATCTACCTGCTCCTCTTCACCTCGCTCGTCGGCTGCATCGTGCCGCGCACGCTCACCCTCGCCCGGCAGCTGCGCGGCCGCCCGCCGCGCACCCCGCGGCGGCTCGAGCGGCTCGACGCCCACGACGCGCTCGTCGTGCGCGACGAGGACGTGCCCGCCGCGCTCGACGCGGCCGCGAGCGCCCTTCGCCGCCGTCGCTACCGCATGGCCCGGCACGACGACCAGACGATCTCGGCCGAGTCCGGGTACGTCAAGGAGATCGGCAACCTCGCCTTCCACGGCTCCCTGCTGACCCTCATCGTCGGGCTGGCGATCGGCCACCTCTACGGCTGGCGCGCCGACATCGTCGTGCCCGAGGGCGAGTCCTTCGTCAGCACGGTGACCCGCTACGACACCTGGGCCCCCGGCCCGCTCGTCGACGAGTCCTCGCTCACCCCCTTCGAGCTCACGGTCGACCAGATGTCGGCGCGCTTCGAGGAGGACCACCAGAGCCAGATCGGCATGCCGCGCGCCTTCTCGGCCGAGGTCACCTACGCCGACCGGCTCGGCGGGGCGACGAAGAAGGACACCGTGCAGGTCAACCACCCGCTCGAGCTCGACGAGTCGACGGTCTTCCTCCTCGGCAACGGCTACGCGCCCGTCGTCACGGTCAAGGACGACGCCGGCAGGGTCATCTACCGGGGTGCGACGCCCTTCCTCGCGCAGGACGGCAGCTATCGCTCGACCGGTGCGATCAAGGTCGGCGCGGCCCAGCCCGAGCAGCTCGGCTTCGTCGGGCTCTTCCTGCCGACCGCGGTCGTCGACGACACGAACGGCCCGATCTCGATCTTCCCCGACCTGCGCAACCCGGCGCTCGCGATGAGCCTCTACGAGGGCGAGCTCTTCCCGCAGGGCGGGGCGCAGTCGGTCTTCAGCATCGACACCGAGGCGATGACGCCGGTCGCGCCCGACGACGACAGCGAGGACATCGCGCGGCTGTGGCTGCAGCCCGGCGAGACCGCCCAGCTGCCCGGCGACCGCGGCTCGATCACCTTCGACCGGGTGGACCGCTTCGCGGGCTTCGCCGTGCGGCACGACCCCGGCAAGGGGCTCGTGCTCGGCAGCTCGGTCGTCGCGCTGCTCGGTCTCATCACCTCGCTCACGCTGCGGCGCCGCCGCGTCTTCGCGCGGGTCGTGCCCGCCGGTGACGGGCGCAGTGTGCTCCATCTCGGCGCGATGACGAAGGGGGACGACGACCGGCTGGCCCGGGTCGTCTCCGACCTGGCCGACCAGCTCGGCAGCAGCTTCGACGACGAGGGTGACCGCACCCCGGCGTCGGTGGGAGAATCGAGGACGTCATGACGAACGAAGTGCTGGCCACCTACGCTAACTACGCGCTGTACTCGGCCGTCGGGGTGCTGTCCCTGGCGATGATCGCGTACGCCGTCTACCTCGCCGGGGCGGTCCCCGCCTCCGAGCGCGAGCACGAGTCGCTGGACTCCGACGAGCAGGCCGCCGCCGAGCGGGCGCGTGCGCGCGCCGAGCGCGTCGCCGCGGTCTCCGGCGGGTCGGTCGCGACGAGCCCGGTGACCGGGCCCGTGGGTGCGGACGACGGGACCACGGTCGAGGACGCCGCGGCACCCCAGGGCGACCCGGAGCGGGCCCGCAAGGGCGCCGGCATCGGTGGCACCCTGTCCTACCTCGGCACCGGGCTGCTCCTCGTCTCGCTCGTGCTGCGCGGCATGTCCGTCGACCGGGCGCCGCTGGGCAACCTCTTCGAGTTCTCCGTCGCGGGCGCCTTCTTCGCGATGCTCGTCTACTGCATCGGCCCGCTGCGTCGTGGCATGCACTGGCTGGGGCTCTTCGTCCTCGCGCCGGTGACGCTGCTGCTGTGGCTCGCCGGCACGATCTGGTACACCGAGGCCGCCGAGCTCGTCCCGAGCCTCGACTCGTACTGGCTCGTCATCCACGTCTCCATCGCGACGCTCGCGACCGGCCTGTCCATCGTCGGCGCCGTGCTCGCCGCGCTCTACCTCGTGCGCGACAAGGCCGGCCCCGGCTCCTTCTGGACCAAGCTGCCCGCTGCCGCGCGTCTCGAGCGCCTGTCCTACGGCATGCACGTCGTCGCCTTCCCGATGTGGACCTTCACCCTCATCGCGGGCGCGATCTGGGCCCGCCAGGCGTGGAGCTCGTACTGGAACTGGGACCCCAAGGAGGTGTGGACCTTCGTCATCTGGATCGTCTACGCCGCCTACCTGCACGCCCGGGTGACGAAGGGGTCGAACCGCCGCACCGCCGCGTGGATCGCGCTCGCCGGCTTCGCCTGCATCGTCATCAACTACACGATCGTCAACTTCTACTTCATCGGTCAGCACAGCTACGCGGGCACGAGCTGATGGTCCGCTACACCCTGCTGCGCGCGCTCGTCTTCCTCGCCTGCCTGGCCGCTCTGTGGCTGGCCGGGCTGCGCGACCGCTCCGAGCAGCCCTGGCTCGTCGTCGGCGCCGCCCTGCTGTCGATGGTCGTGAGCTTCTTCGTCCTGCGCCCCTTCCGCGACGACGCGGTCCGCTCCATCGAGGCCCGTCGGGCCGCGAAGGAGACGGGCGAAGGGGAGCCCCGCCCCACCCGCTCTCGCCGCCGCCCCGCGGTGAGCGACGAGGATGCCGAGGACGCGGACAGCGACACCTTCCGCTGACCCCCCTTCGGACGAGCTGCTGCATGCAGCAGCTCGTCGCGCTTGCCGCAGTACGGGCTGCTGCTGACGCGTCCAGGTGCTGCTGACTCCCGCGCCGCCGGTCTCCCCTTCGCCGAGCCCACTTGTGGCTCGTGGGGTCGTCCGGGCCGCGAAACCCGTCCATGACCGGGAAGCCCGTCCTTCACCGCGAAGCCCGCCGGCGACCGAGACACGTCCCGGTCCTGCCCGGGTTTCCCGGCCCGTGTCGATCAAGCCGGGCATGAGAGCCCCGCATGCCCTGCGACCCGCTCTCTGGTGTCATGGGGCGATGGACATCACGGACCTGCGCGCGGTGGTCGACGAGCGGTACGCCCGTCTCGACCTGCCGAGCTGGCCCGACCCGCATCCTGATCTCGCCTCACCGGCGGAGGAGGAGTACTCGCGGGTGAGCGACCCCACGAGATATCGCGTCGTGGTCCACCGCGCCTGGCTGTGGGTCGAGGTCATCGCTGGTCTCGACGGCGTGACGAGCGGGGCGTTGACGAGTCGCGAGCTGGATGGCTGCGACGAGGAGGGGCGCCACGTACGGGGTGCCCGACTCGTCTCGACGCGTGCGGGCACGCTCCCGCTGCTGGTCATCGAGCACGCGACGCCATCCCGCGACCCGGGCCTCCCCCCGATGCCCGGGGTGCGGGTCGCCGTGGGCAGGGCCACCTCCGTGGTCGGCTCGGTCCCGGCGTGCGGGTGCGATGCCTGCGACGACGGTTCGCAGGCCGTCCTCGACGAGGTCGACGCGGCGTTCGCCCGTGTCCTCCAGGGGCCGTACGTCTCGGTCACCGGCCGCGGGTGGAACGCCGAGTGGCATCCGACGGGCATGAGCTACGGGTCCGAGGCAGGAGCGGATGAGCCGCCTGGGCTGGACGACCTCCTCGGGCAGTTGCGCGAAGGGGACGAGGTCGAGCTGCCCGAGGGCGCCACAGCTGTGGTGAGCCGAGGCTGGCTGGGCGGTGACGAGGCCGTGATCTCGAGGCTCGGGCGCTGGGCGCCCGTCGCACCTCGACCAGCGAGCCCTCAGGACTCCGGGGTGATGCGCAGGACCTTGTCGTCCTCGCCGTTGCTCGTCGTCACGTACAGCGCGCCGTCGGGGGCGGTGCGGGCGGCTCGAAGTCTCCCGAAGTCGTCGACGAGGTCCTGCGGGATCTCGACCTCGTCGACCGAGCCGTCGTCGCCGATGCTCAGCAGGAGCAGCTTCGCGCCCCGCAGCGCGGTGATCGCGAGCAGGCCCTCGCGCTCGCCCCACTGCTCGCCCTCGAGGAAGGCGGCGCCGCAGATCGCCTCGGTCGTCTCGCCCGAGCTCCACGCGGCCGCGACGGCGTCGGGGTAGCGCACGGTGTCGGTCATCGGGACCGACTCGTCGTAGCTGTCGACGGAGCCGCCCTGCGCCGGGTCCCACCCGAAGTTCGCCCCCGCCTCGATGCGGTTGACCTCGTCGTCGAAGGACGGCCCGTGCTCCGCCGTCCAGATCTCCTCGGTGCCGGGCCGCTGCGCGACGCCCTGCACGTTGCGGTGCCCGTAGGAGTAGACGTAGCGCTCGGCCTCGTCGGCGGCGTCGGCGAAGGGGTTGCCCTCCGCCGGCTCGCCCGTCGCCGGGTCGAGTCGCAGGACCTTGCCGCCGAGGTTCGTGCGGTCCTGGGGGGCCGCAGGGTCGGCGGTGTCGCCCGTCCCGACGTAGAGCAGGCCGTCGTCGCCCATCGTCGGGCGGCAGCCGGAGTGGCGCCCGCCGTCGGCCACCGGGAGCCCGGTGAGCAGGTCGCGGTCACGGGTCGCGCGCGAGTTCTCGACGTCGACGGTGAGCTCGACGAGACGGACGTCGACCGGCTCGCCGTCCTCGGCGTGCGCGAGGCAGGCGACGAGCTTCGGCTGGTCCCAGCCCTGTGCGGGCTCGGGCAGCAGGGCCAGGCCCATGAGGCCCCCTTCGCCCTGCGCGTAGACGTCGTCGAGCGGTGCGGAGATCGCGACCGGCTCGGTGCCCGGCTCGAGGCTCGGCAGATAGCTCAGCTCACCGGAGCGCTGCGTGACGACCGCGCCCCCGTCGGGCAGGAAGGCGATGTCCCATGGGTTGGCCAGGCCCTCGGCGACGACGTCGACCTGCAGACCTCCGCCGCCCCCTTCGGACCCCGACCCGCCCGAGCCCGACGAGGCAGTCGGGACGGTCGTCGAACCCGACCCGCCCCGCGACGGCGTGTCCGAGGAGCAGCCCGCGAGGCCGGCGGAGGCGAGCAGGGCGGCGGCGGCCAGGGCGGCGGGGCGAGGGGACATGCCCCTAGCCTGCCGTCCTCAGCGAGCCAGCGGGTAGGCGAGCAGCACCGACCATGCGAGCAGCGCGAGCCCGGTCGTGCCGATGGCGGGCACGAGCGCGCGGCCCGTCGCCCCGCCGGTGATCGCCCGGATGCCGGGCAGCAGGACGAGGAAGCCGAGCAGCGCGACCGGGGCGAAGACGTGCCAGATCGCCATCGCCAGCGTGCAGACCGCCGCGACGCCGACGAGGGCGAGGTAGAGCACGCGGGTGCCGTCGTCGCCGAGGCGCACGGCGAGCGTGCGCTTGCCCGACTCGATGTCGGTGGGGATGTCGCGCAGGTTGTTCGCCACGAGGATCGCGCTCGACAGCGAGCCCGCCGCGACGGCGCCGAGCACCCCGACGACGGTGATCTCGTGGGCCTGCGTGTACTGCGTGCCGAGCGTGGCCATGAGCCCGAAGAAGACGAAGACGTAGATCTCGCCGAGCCCGCGGTACCCGTACGGGTTGTCGCCCCCGGTGTACCGCCACGCGGCGAGGATCGCGAGCGCGCCGAGCGGGATGAGGACCCACGTCTGGGCGAGCGCCACGAGCGCGAGCCCGGCCAGCGCCCCGCAGCCGAAGAAGGCGAAGGCCATGAGCTTGACGTTCTCCGGGTCGGCCAGGCGCTGCCCGACGAGCCGCACCGGCCCGACCCGCTCCTCGTCCGTGCCGCGGATCCCGTCGCTGTAGTCGTTGGCGTAGTTGACGCCGATCTGCAGGCTGAGCGCGACGACGAGGGCGAGGACGGCCAGCGCGAGGTCGCTCTCGCCGATGGCGGCAGCGGCCGCCGTGCCGACGATCACGGGGGCGGTGGCGGCGGGCAGGGTGCGCGGGCGGGCGCCAGCGACCCACTGTGCGAGGGAGGCCATCGAGCTCGATTCAGCGAAGGGGAGTGTGCCGCCCCATCCTACGAAGGCCCCGGGGCCCCGCCGAGCAGGTCCCTCGCCGCGGCGCGGTCGGGCTTGCCCGGTCCGCGGGTGGGCAGCTCGGCGACGACCCGCACCCGGTGGGGCAGCGCGTGCGCGGGCAGGTGGGGGCGCAGCATCTCGCGGATCTGCCCGACCCCCTCGTGCGGCACCTCGCCGACCGGCGGGCCTCCGGGCGAGGTGACGACGAGGAGGGCCACCCCTTCGCCCCACCGCTCGTGCGGCAGGCCGACCGCGAGGGCGGCGGTGACCGCCGGGACGTGCGCGAGGACGCCCTCCTCGACGACGCGCGGGGCGACCTTGAGGCCGCCGGAGTTGATGAGGTCGTCGGCGCGACCGAGCACGCTGACGACGCCGCGCTCGTCGACCGAGCCGAGGTCGCTCGTGACGAACCACCGCATGCCGTCGCGCTGCACGAAGTGCTCGGCGGTGAGCTCGGGCATCCCGAGGTAGCCGTGCGCGACGACCGGCCCGCCGAGCAGGAGAGTGCCGCTCGGGCCGACGTCGACGGCCACCCCGCGGAGGGCACGCCCGTCGTAGACGCAGCCGCCGCACGTCTCGCTCATGCCGTAGGTGAGCACGACGCGCACCCCGTCCTCGCGGGCCCGGGCGACGACCTGGGGGTCGGCGGCGGCCCCGCCGACGAGCACGGCGTCGAGCCGGCGCAGCCCTTCGATGCCGACCGGGTCGGTGGCCATGGCCGTCAGCTGGGCAGGGACGAGCGAGGCGTAGCGACGCTCGCCGCTCATCGCGGCGACGGCCTGGACGAGGGCGAAGGGGGTGAGCGCCGGGTCCGTGAGGACGGGCCGCGTGCCGGCGTGCACGGAGCGCAGGAGGACCTGCAGACCGGCGACGTGGTGCGGGGGGAGGGCGAGGAGCCACTGGCCGGGCCCGCCGAGCCGGTCGTGGGTGGCGGCGGCGCTCGCGGCGAGGGCCTGGGTCCCGAGCATCGCGGGCTTCGGGGTGCCGGTCGAGCCCGAGGTGCTCACGACGACGGCGAGGTCGTCGGGCAGCGGGCCGTCGTGCGCGGGGAGCGGTGCCGGGGGCGCGTCGGGGGCGTGCGGCCGCACGGGGGCCCCGCCGGCGAGGGCACGCTCGAGCGCGGGCAGCGCCTCGAGGGCTCCGTCCCCGGGCGGGATCGGCAGGTCGGTGATCACGGTGGGCACCGGTCCATCCTGGCCGACGGCGGCCCAGGCCCAGCACGTGGACCGTCCAGGGGATGCTCAGGTGGGGGTGCGACGGTCTCGGTTGTCCTTACAACTGACACGAAGGAGCCTCTCCATGAACCGCGTCCTGCTCGACCCCGCGCTGCTCGTCCTGCGCGCCGTCCTCGGTGTGACGATGTTCGCCCACGGCTGGCAGAAGCTCACCGGCCCCGGTCTCGAGGGCGTCGGCGGCATGTTCGACCAGATGGGTGTGCCGCTGGCGCAGGTCGCCGGCCCGGCGACGATGCTCGTCGAGCTCGTCGGCGGGGTGCTGCTCGTCCTCGGCCTGGCCACCCGGGTGGCGGCCGCGGCGGTCGTCGTCGTGAGCGTGGGCGCCATCGCGATCGTCCACTGGTCGGCCGGCTTCTACGCCGCCGACGGCGGCTACGAGCTCGTCCTCGTGCTCGCCGCGATGGGGCTCGCCCTCGTCCTCACCGGACCGGGCGCGTGGTCGCTCGACGCCCCCTTCGCGCGTCGTCGCTCCCCGGAGCCGGCCCGGGAGATGGTCTCGGCCTGACCGGCACGACGACGCCCCCTGCTCCCGATGCGGAGCGGGGGGCGTCGGTGCGTCCGGGGCGGTCCTTACAGGACGAGGCCGAGCACGAGGACGACCGGCAACGAGACGACCGCGCCGAGCGAGGTCGCCATCGTCAGGGTCTTCAGCGCCCCCTTCGTCGACAGGCCTAGCAGCGACTTGAACATCCAGAAGAAGTTGCTGTTGACGTGCAGCGCGAACATCGCGCCCGAGGCGATCGCCAAGGCGATGACCACCGGGTCGACCCCGGTGCTCGCGACGACCGGGCCGATGATGCCGGCCGCCGTGATCGCGCCGACCGACACCGAGCCGATGGCGAAGTGGAGCACCGCGGCGACGAACCACGCGAGCAGGATGCTCACGAGGGCCGGGGCGCCGGAGTCGGCGGAGAAGAGCTCCTTGAGCGTGTCGCCGAGGCCGGTCTCGGTGATGATCGCGCCGAGCGAGCCGCCGATGCCGGTGATGAGCAGGATCTCTCCGGTGGTGCGGAAGCCGGAGGACAGCGCCTCGCCGGTGCTGTCGGTGCCCAGGGCCCAGCGGGCGAGGACGAAGGCGATGACGAGCCCGATGAAGAGGGCGATGTTCGCATCGCCGAGGAAGGCGATGACGCCGTTGGAGAACTCGAGCAGGTCCGCGAAGGCGCCGAAGGCGATGAGGACGAGGGGGACGAGGATCGGCAGGAGCCGGACCCCGAGCGGCAGCCCGGCGGCACGGGCGGGGATGGCGTGCTCGTCGCCCTCGGCGCTCGCCGCCTGACGGTCGTCCACCGTGCGGCTGGTGAGGAACTCCTCGTGCCGCGGGTGGTCCGGGTGCTCCAGCTCGTCCTCGTCGATGTCGGTGTAGGGGTCCCAGTAGCGGGTGCGCGTCAGCAGCTGGCGGAAGAGCCACGCGGTGACGAGCGCCGTGAGGATGCCCAGCGGCAGGCCGAAGACGAGGTAGCGGCCCAGCGGCAGCTTGAGCAGGCCGGCGACGGCGACCGCGGCGAGGCCGGGGACGACGAAGACGTAGCCGGCGAAGATGCCGATGCCGATCGACCCGGCGAGCCAGGGCAGGCCCTTCGTCCGGTCGACGACGGGGGCGGCCTGGCGCGCCATCGGCGAGGCGAGGACGACCTGCACGTCGACGTAGATGCTCGGGAAGATCGTCGACAGCACGCCAGCCATGGCGTACGGCAGCTTGCCGCCGACCCGGCGCGCGATGATCTCGACGAGGGTGCGGAAGGTGCCGGTCGCCGAGAGCAACGACCCGATGAGGACGCCGAAGCCGATGAGCAGTCCGACCTCGGCCATGATCTCGCCGAAGCCCCCGGTGATGCCGGCGACCGTCCCCTCGAGCCCGACCCCGGCCGCGAGGCCGAGGTAGAGCGAGGACAGCACCAGCGAGATCACCGGGTCGACCTTGAATCGGATGATGAGGAGGATCGCCAGCGCGATGGCGATGGCTGCGTGCAGGACGTCCATCCGTGCAGCCTAGAGGGGCGTGACCGCGATCACGCGGCGGCACCCGCGGCGACGGGGCGGGCCGGGCTCACCCGATCCAGCCCAGGCCCTCGGCGATGAGGATCGCGCCGAAGAGGAAGAAGAGGACGGCCGCGCCGATCTTGATGGTGCGCTCGGGCAGCTTGCGGCCGAGGACAGCCCCGACGCCGATGGCCAGGGCGTCCGCCGCGACCATGCCGAGGGTCGAGCCGATCCACGTGCCGAACCAGCCGTGCTGGGTGGCCAGGGTGATCGTCGCGAGCATCGTCTTGTCGCCGAGCTCGGCGAGGAAGAAGGCCATGCCGACGGCGAGGATCGCCGCCCCCTTGGCCTTGCGGGCCTTGGCCGCCTCCTCGTCGGTGAGCTCGTCACCGCGCAGCGTCCACAGGCCGAAGATCACGAAGGCGATGCCGGCGATGATCGCGATCCAGTCCTGGTAGTCGGCGAAGGCGGTGCCGACCCAGAAGCCGATGGCGACGGAGGCGAGGTGGACTATGGCCGTCGCGGCGGTGATGGCGAGGATGACGTCGCGGGCGCGGTAGCGGGTGGCGAAGGTCATCGCCATGAGCTGGGACTTGTCACCGAGCTCGGCGACGAAGATCACCGCGGTGGAGAGGAGGAAGGCGTACACGGGGGAAGGACCTGTCTGGCTCAGGTGCCCGGACGACCGGCTCGGGGGAGGACGGCTCGACCAGGCACGGTGGCGGCGCGCACCCGGGGGCGGGCGCACGACTCGTGCTGGTCGAAAGTCTCGTCCGCCACGGTGACCCGTGGCCTGCCGTGCCGGTCGCTCAGCGGTGAGGCTGAGCGGCAGTGTGTCGACACGACCGTTGAGGACTACTCCCTCTCGATGGCCACCAGTGTAGACGGGACGAGGGACAGCCCCGACCACCCGTCTCGGTCGGTGGGCGCGGACCTCAGAAGTACCAGGGGAAGGGCGACCAGTCGGGCTCGCGCTTCTCCAGGAACTGGTCGCGACCCTCGACGGCCTCGTCGGTCATGTACGCAAGCCGCGTCGTCTCGCCGGCGAAGACCTGCTGACCCATAAGCCCGTCGTCGGGCAGGTTGAAGGCGAACTTGAGCATCCGGATCGCCTGCGGGCTCTTGCCCATGATCGTCCGGGCGACGCCCAGCGCCTCACGCTCGAGGTCGGCGTGGTCGTAGACCCGGTTAACCGCGCCCATCTCGTGCATCTCCTGCGCGGTGTACGCCTCACCGAGGAAGAAGACCTCGCGGGCCCGCTTCTGACCGATCTGGCGCGCGAGGTAGGCGCTGCCGTACCCGCCGTCGAAGGAGCCGACGTCGGCGTCGGTCTGCTTGAAGCGCGCGTGCTCGCGGCTGGCCAGGGTCATGTCGCACACGACGTGCAGCGAGTGCCCGCCGCCGGCGGCCCACCCGTTGACCAGCGCGATGACGACCTTCGGCATCGTGCGGATGAGGCGCTGCACCTCGAGGATGTGCAGGCGTCCCCCTTCGGCCTTGACCCGACGCTCGTCGACGCTCTCGGCGCTCTCGCCGTCGGCGTACTGGTACCCCGACCGCCCGCGGATGCGCTGGTCGCCCCCGGTGCAGAAGGACCAGCCCTGCGTCGTCGCGCTGCTGCCCTCGCGCGGGGTCGGGCCGTTGCCGGTGAGCAGGACGACGCCGACATCGGCGGAGCGGCGCGCGTGGTCGAGGGTGCGGTAGAGCTCGTCGACGGTGTGCGGGCGGAAGGCGTTGAGCACCTCGGGCCGGTCGAAGGCGATGCGCACGCACCCGAGGTCGCGGGCCCGGTGGTAGGTGACGTCGGTGAGGTCCTCGAAGCCCTCGACCTCCTGCCACGCCTGCGGGTCGAAGGTCTGACTCACGCCGTCCAGTGCACTCACGGGGGTGAGCCTACGTGCGTCGTCCACACCCCCGGCGTCGCCTCGGCCCGCGTCCACACCCCCGGCGAAGGGGGTGCCGCCCCCTCCTCGTCCGCGGTGTCCTGGGTCGGCGGGGACGGACCCCGGGGGAGCGAGGAGGAGAGATGGGACAGCGGTGGTTGCGGGCCGTGGGCGGCGACGAGGGCGACGGGGGCGAGGTGCGGGCGAGCGACGGCTGGCTGGGTGATGGGTGGGGCGGGCCGCCGGGTGGGGTCGGAGGAGAGGGCGGGGGCGGTGACCGGTGCCTGTGCGACGACTGCCTCTCCGGGATCGTCGGCTACCCGCTCGCCGAGCAGTACGGCGGCGGGGGAGGCTTCGGCGACGACCGCGGCATGATCACCGAGGTCGTCCTGCTCGACGGCCACCTGATCGACGTGCGCAAGGGACCGGTGGGGGGCAGCGGCTACGAGTGCGCGGCCCATGAGCTGCAGGCCCGCGGGGTGCTGCGCCGCGAGCCGCCGCGCACAGTCGTGGTCCGCGAGGAGCCCGAGCAGGCGATGCTCGACTGGCTCGCCCGGGTCGTCGGCGGCGAGGCCGCGCTCGCCGCTCTCGACGACCAGCCCCTGCCCGTCGAGGACCTCGACCTCGGCGCCGTGCCCGGCTGGGCGCGCGAGCGGGCACGTCTCGTCGACGAGCACGTGCAGGGCGCCTTCGGCCACCAGCTCGTCGGGCCGGAGCTGCTCACGGCCTGCCGCCGGCTGCTCGTGCGGGCGGCAGGAGCGGGAGCCTTCGAGGCGTGGCACGGCGCGCTGCCCGAGCAGGTCGCCGCCGCGGTCGTGCACTGCGCGGCGAAGGCGAGCGCGCTCGGCGCGCCGACCCTCGGCCACCCGATGCGCAGCATCCTGCGCGGTGTCGGCGTCTCCGGCTACCCCTCCGACCGGTCACGCCGGCTGGCGACGCTCGTCGGCGGGTCGGGGTGGCCGCACGGCCGACGACCGATGGAGGTGCCGGACGTGTACGTCCTCGGCGACCCCGCCCTGCTGCTGTCCTGCTTCCGCAGCGATCTCGTCGTCTACCGCGACCGGGCGGTGCGGCTCGCCGCGGGGTCGGGCGCGACCGGTGCGCGGTAGCCGGTCCGGCGGGCGACGACGGCCGCTCCCACGGCGAGGAGGACCGCGAGGGCGAAGACCGCCGAGAAGGGGTCGCTGTCGCCGCGCTCCGCCGCGGCGAAGATCGCGCCGCTGATCGACAGCGCGACGGCCCCGCCGAGCGAGTCCGAGATCGTCAGCGCGGAGGAGTTGAAACCGCGGTCGGCGTCGGAGGACGCCGCGAGCGTGGCGACACCGGTGCGGGGGTAGGCGAAGCCCATGCCCGCCCCGCCGAGCGCGTAGCCCGCGGCCGCGAGCACGGGGTGCACGTCGAGGACGACGGCGAGGAGCAGGACGAGCACGCCAGCGAGGAGCACTGCCGAGCCGATCGACATGACCGTCGTGTCGTCGAGCCGCGCCCGCAGCCGGGCCTGCACCTGGCTGGCCGTCGCCCACACGACCCCGACGACCGTGAGCGCGAGGCCCGCGCGCACGGCCGTGACCTGCCACTGCTCCTGCAGGACGAAGACGATGTAGGACTCGGCGCAGAAGAAGGAGGCCGACAGCAGCCCGCGGACGGCGATGACCGACGGCAGCCCACGGCGTCCGGTGAGGGAGCCGCCCGGCAGGAGCGGGCGCAGGGCGAGGACGAGGACGACGAGGGGCACCGCCGCCAGCGCCGCGCGCAGCCCCGGCAGCGAGCCGAGCAGCTCGAGCGCCAGCGCGGCGACGGCGGCGACCGTCGCCCAGAGCAGCAGACCGCGCCGGGCCGGCGCGGCGGCAGCGGCCTCGACCTCGGCGGCCGAGCGGGGTCGCAGCATGCGCAGCGCGGGCACGACGAAGACCGCCGCGAGCGCGACCAGGACGATGACGGACAAGAAGACCCAGCGCCACCCCGCGACGTCGGCGACGACCGCGGCCAGGGCCGGGCCGAAGAGCGCGGGCAGCACCCATGCGGCGGCGAAGCTCGCGAAGAGCGAGGGCTGCAGGTCGGCGGGGTAGACCTCGCCGACGACGACGTACAGCGCGGCGATGAGCGCCCCGCTGCCCAGCCCCTGCAGCAGCCGACCGACGACGAAGAGCTCCATCGCCGGCGCCAGCCCGCACACGAGCAGACCGAGCGAGAAGGTGAGGATCGCGACCTCGAGCGCCCGGCGCGGTCCGTGACGGTCGCTCCACTGCCCGGCGGCGACCATGCCGATGACGCCGGACGCCAGGGGTGCCGAGAAGGCGAGGGCGTACAGCGAGAGGCCGTCGAGCTCGCGGGCGAGCGTCGGCATCACCGTGGTGACGGCGAGGGCCTCGAAGGCGGCGATGGCGATGAGCGCGAAGGCGCCGATGCTGCTCGTGCGGTACGTGGTGCCGAAGATCCCCTCGGCAGGAGCGGGAGAGACGGGCACGACAGACAGTGTGCGCCGTCCTACCCTGGGGGCGTGCACCGGATCTACACGACGAGCGTGGCGTCGGTCTACCCGCACTACGTGACGAAGGCCGAGCGCAAGGGCCGGACCCAGGCCGAGGTCGACGAGGTCATCCGTTGGTTGACCGGCTTCGACGACGCCCAGCTGCGCGCGCACCTCGAGGGCGGCACGACCTTCGAGGACTTCTTCGCCCAGGCCGAGCTCAACCCGGGCGTAGCCCTCATCACCGGCTCCGTCTGCGGGGTCAAGGTGCAGGAGGTCGAGGACCCGCTGATGCGCCAGGTCCGCTACCTCGACAAGCTCGTCGACGAGCTCGCCAAGGGACGCCCGATGGAGAAGGTCCTGCGGAGCTGAGGCGCCCCGGCCGCCGCTAGCGTGCTGGCATGACCCTCGCCTGGTACACCCTCGTCGTCGACGCCACCGACATCGCCTCGCTCTCGCGCTGGTGGGCGCAGACCCTCGACTGGCACGTCGTCTACGAGGACGAGCACGAGGTCGCGATCTCCGCGGACCCCGAGGAGGAGGAGTGCCCGGTCGAGGACCTCGACGCGTGGCTGGCCCAGCGTCCCTCCCTCGTCTTCGTGCCCGTGCCGGAGGCGAAGACGGTGAAGAACCGCCTGCACATCGACCTCGCGCCGCACCTCAGCCAGGACCGTGACGCCGAGATCGCGGCGCTGGTCGAGCGGGGCGCGACCCAGGTCGACGTCGGCCAGACGGGTGACGTCACGTGGACCGTCCTCGCCGACCCCGAGGGCAACGAGTTCTGCGTCCTCTCCCGCCGCGACCGGTGAGCCCGCAGGTCCCTGGGGTCGACGAGCTCCTCGAGGGGATGCGCGTCGTCTCGATCCCGATGCGCGTGCGCTTCCGGGGCGTCGACGTGCGCGAGGCCGCGCTGCTGCGGGGGCCGAAGGGGTGGGCCGAGCTCTCCCCCTTCGTCGAGTACGGCCCCCAGGAGACCTCGCGCTGGCTGGCCGCGGCGGTCGAGGCCGGGTGGCGGGGCTGGCCCCCGCCGGTCCGTGACGAGGTGCCGTGCAACGCGACCGTGCCCGCCATCGGGCCCGAGCGGGTGCCCGAGGTGCTCGCCCGCTTCGACGGGTGCACGACCGCGAAGATCAAGGTCGCCGAGAGCGGCCAGACCCTCGCCGACGACGTCGACCGGGTCGCCGCCGTCCGCGACGCGATGGGCCCGGGTGCGGCCGTGCGAGTCGACGCCAACGGCGGGTGGTCGGTGGACCAGGCGCTCGATGCGATCACCGCGCTCGCCCCCTTCGGTCTCGAGTACGTCGAGCAGCCGTGCGCCGACGTCGAGGGCCTGAGGGCCGTCCGTCTCGGGCTCGCCCGCGCCGGGGTCGACGTCAGGGTCGCCGCCGACGAGTCCATCCGCAAGGCCGAGGACCCCCTGCGGGTCGCGCGCGAGGAGGCCGCCGACGTCGTCGTCGTCAAGGTCGCCCCCCTGGGCGGCGTCGCCCGCGCGCTCGAGGTCGTCGACGCGTGCGGCCTGCCCGCGGTGGTCTCCTCCGCCCTCGACACGAGCGTCGGGATCCGCGCGGGCGTCGCCCTCGCGGCAGCGCTGCCCGATCTGCCCCACGCCTGCGGGCTCGGCACCGTCGGCCTGCTCGTAGGTGACGTCACGAGAGACCCCCTCGTCCCCGTCGCCGGCGACGTGCCGGTGCGCCCCGTCGAGGTCGACGAGGCCCTGCTCGACGAGCACGAGGCGCCCGCAGAGCGGGGGCGGTGGTGGCGCGAGCGGCTGCGCGCCGCGCACGCCCACCTCTGAGGAGCCCGTCCACACCCCGGCTGCGGACCGGGCGCGCCTCCACAGCCGGCCCGTCGCCGCAGCGTCTGCTGCCCGGTCCCGATGTGCTGGGCCGCATGGAGATCGACCTGCCTCACCTCGACGACAGCGCGCTCGCGGGGCTGCTCCGGGCGGACGTGCCCGGTGCCCTGCTCGTCCTGGCGCGCCGTGTCGAGGTCGCCGGCACCGGTCTCGAGGCGGCGGTCCTCGCGGTGCGCCGGTGCGGCGAGCTCGAGTGGCGCTCCGGTGCTGCGGACCTCTACGAGCGCGAGGTGAGCGAGGTCCTCGCGGGCCTGGCCGTCGTCGGGCGCGACATCACCGCGCTCGTGCGAGACCTCGAGGTGCTCTCGACCACCGTCGCCGAGCGGCTCGACCTCGTCCGCGCGGCCCGTCTGCCCGTCATCGGCCTGCTGCCATGAACGAGCCGGGGATCGAGATCTCCGGCGGCGCGGGCGGCATCGCCGTGGCCCTCGACGCGCTCGACGTCGCCGCCCCGGCTCTGCGTGCCGTCGCCGCAGACCTCGCCGACAGCGCCGCCGACCTCGCCCTCGTCCTCGCCGACCCCGCGCTCGTCGCGGCGGCGCTCGTCGCGCCCGGCCGCACCGCGCGGACGGGGGCGGACCTGCTGGCGGTCGCCGGCCCGAGCGGTCTGCTCGGCACCTCGCTGCACCTGCGGGTGCTCGCCGGCACCGTGGCCGCGGCCGCGGAGCTCTACCGCGCGGGCGAGGGCGGGGCGCGCCAGGCGGTCGAAGGGGTCGACCGCACCGCCGGCCTCGTCCTCGGCGTCGCGGTGCCCACCGTCGTCCTGCCCGTCTCGGCCGCGACGGTGCTCGGTGCGGCCGCCCTGCGCACGCGACCGTCGCCGGTCTGGCTCGGTGCCTACGTCGGCTCGGTCATCGGTGTGGTGCGCGAGCTCCCGTCACGAGCCGGGCCGCGCGTGGACCGCGTCCTCGGCGAGCACCCCTGGCTCCTCGAGCACTCCGTCGCCGGCGCGGAGGGGCTCGTCGTCGGCCTCGGGCTCGGCTTCCCGCCGCTGGGCCTCTACCTCGCCGACCGGGCAGACCGCGCCGGGCTGCGCTACCCGCCCCGGACGCAGGCCGAGGCGGTCGCCGTCGTCACCGCTGCCGGGGGCGGGCACGTGCTCGACGAGTCGGGCTTCGAGGTCGAGGTGCGCGCGCACCCCGTGAGCACGGCCGGCTGGCGCCCGCCCCGTGGGGTGTCCGACCTCGTCGCCGAGGACGGCCCCGCCTCGGGCGGTGACCACGTGCGGGTCACCGGCATCCCCCTGGCCGACGGCCGGTACGCCTGGGTCGTCGACGTGCCCGGCACCCAGACCTTCTCGCCGCGACCCGGCACGAACCCGTGGGACCAGACGAGCAACCAGCTGCTCGAGGCCCACGAGCGCACCCTGACGATGACCGCGGTGACCGCCGCCCTGAGCGACGCGCGGGCGCGCACCGGCCGAGGGGCGACGGGGGTGGCCGACCCCGTCCTGCTCGGCGGGCACAGCCAGGGCGGGATCACGGCGGCGGCGCTCGCCGCCGACCCGGTCTTCCGCACGCAGCACCCCGGCCTGAGCCACGTCGTGACGACCGGGGCGCCGATCGGCGGCGTGCCCGTGCCGGAGGGGGTCTCGGTCCTCTCGCTCGAGCACGTGCAGGACCTCGTCCCCGCGCTCGACGGGGCGCACAACCCCGACCGGGCAGGCTGGGTCACGGTGCGCCGCGACCTGAGGGGTGACCTGCCAGGCGACCTGCGCCGCCTCCCGGACGCCGCGCCCACCGCGACCGGGGCGCACTCCGCTCGTCTCTACGAGAGCACGGGTGCCCTCGTCGACGAGCGCACGGTCACCGACCCGTCGCTGCTCCGGTGGCGGGAGGGCGCCGGTGACTTCCTCGACGCCGGGCGCGTCGACGCCCAGCACGTCGACCCGCAGCCCGCCGCCGGGGCGCGTCCGGTCGTCGTCGACTACGAGGTGCGCCGGGTCCGCCGGGACGGATGAGGCCGACGTCCTCTCTCGGCCCCGGGCGCTGTCGGTCGTGCCTGGGAGGCTGGTCTGATGCTCGAGGGAGACAGCGTCTTCAGGCTCGCCCGGCGGCTGGACCGCC
Source organism: Janibacter melonis (assembly GCF_020567375.1). GTDB lineage: Bacteria > Actinomycetota > Actinomycetes > Actinomycetales > Dermatophilaceae > Marihabitans > Marihabitans melonis. The sequence continues at coordinate 708,844 of NZ_JAJBZM010000002.1, forward strand.
AGCTGGTGGGCAGCACGGTGGTGCGCTCCGACTTCCGCACGCCCGCCCTCGCGACCCGCGACCTGTCCGGGCGCGAGGTGCTCGAGCACGTCACCCACGGCAAGCACCTGCTGACCCGCTTCTCCGGTCTCGACGGCTCCCCGGCGGCGACCCTGCACAGCCACCTGCGGATGGACGGGTCGTGGTCGACGCTGCGCCCGGGCAAGCACCTGCCCCGTGACGTGAGGCCTCACGTCCGACTGGTCCTCGGGCTCGACGACGGCCGAGCCGTCCACGGCATCCGGCTGCACGACCTCGCCCTCGTGCCCACCGCACGCGAGCACGACGTCGTCGGGCATCTCGGCCCGGACCCGCTGCGTGACGACTGGGACCCTGCCGAGGCGGTCCGTCGGCTGGGCGCCCGGCCGGGCACGCCGCTCGTCAGCGCCCTGCTCGACCAGCGCGCCATGGCGGGCCTGGGCAACCTGTGGGCCAACGAGCTCGCCTTCCTCACCGGCGTCAGCCCGTGGACGGCGGTCGGCGAGGTCGACCTGCCCCGGCTCGTCGACCGGGCTGCGCGGATGCTTCGACAATCGGCGACGGTCGAGGGCGCCTACCAGGTGACGACCGGCTCGCGCGCCAGGGGAGACACCCACTGGGTGACCGGCCGGCAGCGTCAGGGCTGCCGGCGCTGCCGCGGCCCGGTGAGCGTCAGCGCCGAGATCCCCGGCGACGCCGCGAACCGGCGCACGTGGTGGTGCCGGTCCTGCCAGCCGGGGCCGGGCCCCGAGGCGAGGGTGCGGGCCGCCGTGCCCTGACCCACCGGGATGGCACCATCGACCCGTGCAGCCGACACCTCCCGCGACCGTCGCCGCCCGGGCACTGCTCGACGAGCTCGTCCGGCTCGGGCTGCGTCACCTCGTCCTGTCGCCGGGGTCCCGGTCGGCTCCGCTGGCCTACGCCGCGCAGCAGCTCGACCGCGAGGGACGCCTGCGGCTGCACGTCCGGGTCGACGAGCGGGCCGCGGGGTTCCTCGCCCTCGGGCTGGCGAAGGTCAGCCGGGTGCCGGCCGCTGTCGTCACGACGAGCGGCACGGCGGTGGCCAACCTCCACCCCGCCGTGCTCGAGGCCCACCACGGCGAGGTGCCCCTCCTCGTGCTCAGCGCCGACCGGCCGCCCGAGCTGCGCGGGGTCGGGGCCAACCAGGCGACCGACCAGCCCGGTCTGCTCGACCACCGCCACTGCAGGCTCGTCGTCGACGTCGAGACCCCGTCCGCCGACCGGCTCGCCGCCCAGGTCCGCGCGCTGCGCTCGACCGCCGCCCGAGCCGTCGCCGCCGCCACCGGGGCTCTCGGGGGAGACCCCGGGCCGGTCCACCTCGACCTGCCCTACCGCGACCCGCTCGCCCCGCCCGTGGGTGGGCCGTGGCTGCCCGACGACTGCGCTGGGCGCCCGGACGGACGACCATGGGTCGTCCTGCCGACCGCGACCGCACCTGGGGGTGCAGAGGGGGGCACCGCCGACCTCGTCGCGCCCCGCACCCTCGCCGTCGTCGGCGACCTCGCCACCCGTGGCCAGCGCGACGCGGCGCTCGCCTGGGCCGGGGCGCACGACGTGCCGGTTCTCGCCGAGACCGGGCCCGGTGCCGCGGACGCGCCGACCCTCCTGCCGCACGGAGCGCTCGCCCTGGCCGCCTCCGACTGGGTCGAGGCGCACCGTCCCGAGCGCCTCGTGCTCGTCGGGCGCACGACGCTGGGCCGCTCCGTCGCGGCCCTGGCCCGCGACCCCCGCACCGAGGTGCACGTCGTCTCGACCGGCCCCCGGTGGGCCGACCCGACGCACGAGGCGGCGGGGGTCCACCCCTTCGCCGCCCTCGCCGAGCGCTCCGGTCCTCGCGCCGACCCCACGTGGGCCCGCGACTGGGCTGATCTCGGCCGTCGCGTCGAGGAGGCCCTCGTCGAGCTGCCCGGCGGGTCGCACGACCGCCTCACCACGGGCGCCGAGGTCGTCCGCGTCGTCGACGAGGCCCTCCCGACGGGTGCCCGGCTCTTCCTCGGCAGCAGCTCGGTCGCCCGCGACCACCAGCTCGTCGCCCGTCCCCGCGTCGACGTCGACGTCGTCGTCAGCCGTGGGCTGGCCGGCATCGACGGGTGCGTCTCGACCGCCGCCGGCCTCGCCCTCGCGGACCCGGGCGTCCCGACCTACGCGGCCGTCGGGGACCTCACCTTCCTCCACGACTCCGGGGCGCTGCTCGTCGGGCCGAGCGAGCCGGTGCCCGACCTCACCGTCGTCGTGCTCGACGACCGCGGGGGCAGCATCTTCGCCACGCTCGAGTACGGCGCGAAGGAGCTCGAGGACGACTTCGAGCGGGTCTTCGCCACCCCGACGGGCACGGACGTCGCCGCGCTCGCCCGGGCCCACGGGTGGCCGGCGACGACCGTCACGACCCCCGACGAGCTGCGCGCCGCGCTAGCCCCCGCCCCGGGGCTGCGGGTCGTCGTCGTGCCGCTCGACCTCGGTGACCGACGGGCCACCGGTCTGGCGGTCGCAGAGCGCCTGCGCGCGCTCGGCTGACCTCTGACGCGGACGGGCGGTCGGCGTCCCGGGACGAGCGGTCGGCTGGGAGCGCCGAGCGGTCACGCGGGTACCGGCATGGTCACGGATACGTGACGACCTGCCCAGATCCTCGACACCGCGGGTCCATACTTCTCGGGCCGCGCCGCCCTCGGGCCGCGCTGCTCCAGCGTCGGGGCGACCGCTCCGACCCCCGCGGGAAGGAACGACATGCAACGCACCACCTCCAGGGCCGCCGCCCTGCTCGCCGTGGGGGCGCTGGGCCTGAGCGCCTGCGCGACCGGCGGCGGCGAGACCACCGAGGGCTCGAGCAGCGGCTCGGGCAGCAGCAGCTCGGCCGCCGAGGCCTACCAGCCGAAGGAGGGGGGCGCGGGCGGTGACGTCGGCGTCTTCACCTGGTGGGCGGCCGGCTCGGAGAAGAAGGGCCTCGACGCCCTCGTCGCCGAGTACAAGAAGCAGTACCCGAACGACACCTTCGTCAACCTCGCCGTCGCCGGTGGCGCCGGCTCGAACGCGAAGGCCAAGCTCGCCTCCGACCTCAAGAACGACCAGCCCCCGGGCTCCTTCCAGGGTCACGCCGGTGCCGAGCTCACCGACTACATCGCCGCCGGCCAGATCGAGCCGGTCAACGACGTCGTCGACGCCCTCGGCGGTGACGAGGTCTTCCCGAAGGACCTCCTCGACCGGCTGAGCGTCGAGGGCAGCATCTACTCGGTGCCGAGCAACATCCACCGTGCGAACGTCGTGTGGGCCAACCCGCAGGTGCTCAAGAAGGCCGGCATCAACGAGACGCCCAAGGACATGAAGGCGTGGATCGCCGACATGGAGAAGGTCAAGAAGTCCGGCGTCGAGAACCCGCTGTCCATCGGCGGCACGTGGACCCAGGTCCAGCTCTTCGAGACCGTGCTCCTGTCCGACCTCGGCGCCGACGGCTACTCCGGTCTCTTCGACGGCACGACGAAGTGGGACTCCGACGAGGTCAAGACCGCGGTCTCCGACTTCAAGACCCTGCTGTCGTACGCGAACACCGCCTCGGACGGCGACGACTGGCCGCCGGCCACCGACGCCGTCGTCGACGGCAAGGCCGCCTACAACGTCATGGGCGACTGGGCGGTCGCGCAGTTCGACGACCGCGGCGCGAAGGAGGGCGAGGACTACACCTACTTCCCCGTCCCCGGGACCGACGGCGTCTTCGACTTCCTCGCGGACTCCTTCACCCTGCCCCGCGGCACGGAGAACCCCGACGGCACCAAGGACTGGCTGATGACGGTCGGCTCCGCCGACGGCCAGAAGGCCTTCAACCTCGCCAAGGGCTCCATCCCCGCACGCACCGACGTGGCCATGGACGACTTCCCGGCCTACCAGCAGAGCGCGATGGAGGACTTCACCTCCGACACCATCGTCAGCTCGATCGCGCACGGCGCCGCCGTGCCGCTGGCGTGGAGCACCGACATCTCCACCGCGGTCGCGAAGTTCTCCTCCAGCAAGGACGAGGCGACCCTCGTCAAGGAGCTCTCGGCCGCGGCCGAGAAGAACGCCTGAGCCGACCGGCTCATCGCCCCGCGGCCGGGACGCACCCGTCCCGGCCGTGGGGCCCCCTTCGCCATCTCCCTCACCCCTGGAGGACCCGTGCGCCGCGCCAAGAACTGGCTGCCCGGACTGCTCATGGTCACGCCGTCGATCCTGCTCATCGGCGTCTTCGTCTACTGGCTCCTCGCGCAGAACGTGTGGACCTCGCTCAACGTCTCGACCAGGCGGGCCGTCGTCGGCGGCAAGTTCGTCGAGAAGGTCCAGCACGCCGGCGGGTACAGCAACTACACCGAGCTGCTCGGTAGCGACGGCTACCAGCACGCGCTGTGGAACCTCCTCGTCCTCACCGCCGTCTTCATGGTCGGCACGATGCTCATGGGTCTGCTGTGGGCCGTGCTGCTCGAGAAGGGCGTCTCCGCCGAGGGCTTCTTCCGCTCGACCTACCTCTTCCCGATGGCCGTGAGCTTCATCGCCGCCGGTGTCGTGTGGCGCTGGCTGCTCAGCCCCGCGAAGGGGGAGGGGGCTGTCGGCCTCAACCAGCTCTTCGCCAAGCTCGGGCTGGACTCGTTGCAGTCGAGCTGGTGGTCCGGTGACGGGCGCTTCACCATGGCCGCCATGGCCCTGCCCGCGATCTGGCAGCTCTCCGGCTACGTCATGGCGCTCTTCCTCGCCGGCTTCCGCGGGATCTCCGAGGACCAGCGCGAGGCGGCCCGGATCGACGGCGCGAGCGAGTGGCAGGTCTACCGCCACGTGCTCTTCCCGCAGCTCTCGCCGATCGCGCTGTCGGCCCTCATCATCCTCGGGCACATGTCGATGAAGATGTTCGACCTCATCTACGTCATCGCCGGACCGAGCTCGTACACGGCCTCGGTCCCCGCGACGCTCATGTGGACGCAGCTCTTCGCGCAGGACGACCCGGTCGCCGCCGCGGTCAACGCGACGATCCTGCTCGTCATCGTCGCGGTGGTCGTCGTGCCCTACCTCGTCTACACCGTCAAGGCAGAGAGCGAGCGCGACTGATGGCCGCCGACGTCACCGTCCCCGCCGAGAGCGTCAGCACCTCCGGAGTCGTCCGCGGCGGTCCCCGCCGTGACCTCGGCGCGCCGGGCACCCGCAGCACCGGCCGGGCCAAGGCCGTGCGCATCGGGCTGCTCGTGCTCTTCGCCGTCCTCGTCCTCGTGCCGCTCTACGTCGTCGTCGTCACGAGCCTCAAGGGGCGCGGCGCGGTCAACCCCTCTTCCGCGTGGTCGTTGCCGACCGACCTCTCCCTCGAGGGGTGGCGCGGCGCGATCGAGCGGCTCGCCCCGGCGATGGGCCGCACCGCCGTCATGGCCGTCGTCGCGGCCGTGCTGTCCTCGGCGCTGGGCTCGATGAACGGCTTCGTCTTCGCGCGCTGGCGCTTCCCGGGCGCGCAGACGGTCTTCACCCTCTTCCTGTTCGGGATGTTCATCCCGTACCAGGCGGTGATGATCCCGCTCCAGGCGATGCTCCTCGACGTCCAGGCGGTCGCGCCGTGGTTCGACGGCATCGTCAAGCTCATCGCGGTGCACACGATCTTCGGCATCCCGATCTGCACGCTGATCTTCCGCAACTACTACGCGACGGCCGTGCCCAAGGAGATCCTCGAGGCGGCGAAGATCGACGGCGCGGGCATGTGGCGGATCTTCCGCTCGGTCGTCCTGCCCGTCTCGGCACCGGCCTTCGTCGTCACGCTCATCTGGCAGTTCACGAGCGCGTGGAACGACTTCCTCTTCGCGCTCTTCCTCACCAACCGCAACAACGGGCCGGTCACCTACGCGCTCAACGAGCTCGCCGGCGGTCAGAACCCCGACTACGCGCAGATCATGGCCGGCGTCCTGCTCGCCTCGCTGCCCACCTTGCTCGTCTACGTCCTGCTCGGCCGCTACTTCATCGGCGGTCTGATGTCGGGCTCGGTGAAGTAGACCCGACCACGCGCGAAGGGGGCGTCCCACCGACCGGTGGGGCGCCCCCTTCGTTGTGGCGCGGCTCGGCACGACAAACCCCCGCTTCGCACGAGTCTCTTACCCATGCTGAGGCGGGGTTTATCGGGTGACCCGAGAAGCGTGGGGCTGGTGGGGTTCTGCTGGCACCGCCACCGCCCGAAGGGGCCACCCCACGTGCGGAATGGCCACCCCTTTCGTCGCGGGCAGGCTCAGCAAGACAAACCCCCGCTCGGCACGAGTCTCTTACTCGTGCTCAGCGGGGGTTTATCGGGTGACCCGAGAAACCTGGGGCAGGTGAGGTTCGGGACAGGTGAGGTGCGAGGCGCGGGGTCAGAAGCTCACGGGTGGGACAGGGAGGGTGGGGGTGGACAGGGCCTCGTCGAGGGCTCGCAGGGCGGCGGGGTCGTGGACCTCGACGAGGCCCTGGCGGGCGAGGGCGGCGAGGCGGCGGCCGCCGAGGTAGGTCGCCCCGAGGACCCCGACGTCGAGCCCGAGGTCGGCGGGGTCGTCGGTGCGCGTCACCTCGGCGCGCCCGTCGCGGGCCGTCACCCGCCACCGACCGGCCTGGTCCTCGAAGAGCCCGTCCCGCACCTCGAGCACGACGTCGCAGTCGGCCGACCAGCCCCGGGCGGAGAGCGCGGCGGGCAGGTCGAGCACACGCAGCCACAGCTCGTCGCCGGTCTTGTGCACGACGGTGCGCGGGCCGCCGCACCACCACAGCAGGGCGTCGTCGGAGGTGACCCGCAGGCTCGTGCGCGTCACGAGGTCGACGGAGGTGAGTCGCCGGGCCAGGGCGAGCTGGGCCGCGCTGTCCGCCCAGGCCCACTCCTCGCAGTCGAGCGTGGCGGCGCTGCGGCCGTCCTCCCACTTGGGGCGGCGCCGCAGGATCGCGTAGCCGACGTCCTGCCCGTCGCGCGTCGCGATGACGACGCGGCGCCGCTCCGTGCCCCGCAGCCGTGACGCGGGGTCGGTGTAGACGCGGGTGGCCAGCTCGAGGGTGCGGGTGACCGAGCCGACGCGGCCGGCGGCGAGAGCCCGGTGCGCGGCGTGCACCCGGGCGAGCACGTGCTCGTCGGAGAGGTCGAGCATCGAGGTCGTGATGCCCTCGGTGCTCACCCCCGGTGCGTCGAACGTCGCCCCGTGACCGAGCGAGATCTCGCCCGCGGTCGAGGCGACGGCGTAGCCGAAACGGCCGTAGATCGTCACGTCCGAGGCGTGCAGCGCGGCGAGCGCCAGGCCCTGCTCGCGACACCAGCTGAGGTGGGCGTCCATGAGGGTGGTGAGCACGCCGGTGCGCCGGTGGTCGGGGTGCACCCCCACCCAGGTCAGCCCCGACACGGGCAGCTGCGTCGGGGCGCCGCCCGGCGCCCCGGGCACGGTGAGCTCCATCTCGAAGGCTCCGGCGATGCCGCGGTACGGCGACCCGTCGTCGCCCCCGGCGGCGGTGACGGCCCACCGGTGGGGGACCGCCCGCGCGTACGAGACGGCCTCGTCGAAGCCGATGTCGTCGAACCACACGAGGTCGTCGATCGCGGCGAAGCGCTCGACGTCGGGGTCGGCGGTGACGGCGTGCTGCGGGTGGGTGCTCACCCGTCCACCCTGCCCGCGCCGGGCACGGGTGTCACGCGAGTTGTCGGTCAGGCGGGAGGGGTGAGCGCCTGGCGCATCGGGAGGAACTTCGCGTCCGACTCCGCCACCTCGCTCGCGGCGTCGGACCCGGCGACGATCCCGCAGCCCGCGTAGAGGCGCAGCGAGGTCGGCGAGGTCTGCGCGCCGCAGCGCAGCGCGATGCCCCACTCGCCGTCGCCGGTCGCGTCCATCCAGCCCACCGGTCCGGCGTAGCGGCCGCGGTCCATCTGCTCGAGCTCGCCGATGAGCCCGTCGGCGACGGGGGTCGGCGTGCCGCAGACGGCGGCGGAGGGGTGCAGCGAGGCCGCGAGCGCGAGCGAGGTCGACGTGTCGTCGACGACCCCGGCGACATCGGTCGCGAGGTGCATGACGTTCGTCAGGTGCAGGACGAAGGGGGACTCCGGCACGTTGATCGAGGAGGTGTGCGCGGCGAGGGCGTCGGCGACCGAGCGCACGGCGTACTCGTGCTCCTCGAGGTCCTTGCTGCTGCGCGCGAGCGAGCCCGCGAGCGCGAGGTCGTGGCTGTCGTCGCCGGTGCGCCGGATCGTGCCGGCGAGCACCCGCGAGGTGACGAGGCCGCGCTCGAGGCGCACGAGCATCTCCGGGGTCGCGCCGACGAGACCGGCGACGGAGAAGACCCACGTCGTGTCGTAGTCCTGCGCGAGGCGCTGCAGCACCCATCGGGGGTCGATCCGCGAGTCGGCCTCGACGTCGAGGCTGCGGGCGAGGACGACCTTGTCGAGCTCGCCGGCGCTGATCCGCGTGACGGCCTGCTCGACGATCCCGGCCCACGAGCCGGCCGAGAGGTCGCCGTCGCTGAAGCGGATCGACTCCGGCGCGCGCGGCGCGGGGGAGGGGCGAAGGGAGATCTCGACCGCGTCGTCCACGGGGGAGGGCTCCTCGCCCTCGAGCCAGGTCGTCGTCACCCAGGCGTCGCGGCCCCGGCGGCCGACGACGACGGCGGGGACGACGAGCCGGGAGGGGGTCTGCGAGCGGGCCGAGTAGGCCATCGAGCCGAAGCAGATCGGGCCGGTGCCGGGCACCTCGACCTCGTCCTCGACGTCGGCGACCGCGGTGATCTCGCGCCACCAGTCCTGCGCCCGCCCGAAGCGGTCCTCGCCGGTGACCGACAGCCCGGCCACCTCGCCCCAGCCGACGAGACCCTCGCCGCGTCGCACCCACGAGAGCACCTGCGAGGTGTCGTCGGGCAGCAGGGCCAGGAGGTCACCCACCCGGGTCGCGGGCACCCGCACGGTCCGGCAGACCAGGCGCGGGGACGACGAGGGGGAGGTGCGGGCGTCGAGGCGCGCCAGGGCGGGGTCGAGGGTGGTCATCGCCCGATCAGCATACGCCTGCCCCCGGGCGTGGCCGTCCTCACGGCCGTCCTCGTGCCCGTCCGTGCGGCAGGGTCCCGGGTGCGAGGATGGGTCCATGATCCGCGCCTCCCTCGAGAAGGACCCCAAGGACGTCGCGACGATGTTCGACGACGTCGCGAAGCGCTACGACCTCACCAACGACGTCCTCTCCCTCGGCCAGGACCGCGCGTGGCGCACGGCCGTCGTGGAGGCCGTCGACGCGCAGACCGGCGAGCGGGTCCTCGACATCGCGGCGGGCACCGCCACCTCGAGCGAGCCCTTCGCGGCCCGCGGGGTCGACGTCGTCCCCGCCGACTTCTCCCTCGGGATGCTGCGCGAGGGTCGCCGGCGCAACCCCGCGCTCGCCCTCACCGCGGCCGACGCGATGCGCCTCCCCTTCGCCGACGACACCTTCGACGCCGTGACGATGTCCTTCGGGCTGCGCAACGTCGCCGACCGGCACGTCGCGCTCGCGGAGTTCCGCCGGGTCACCCGTCCGGGGGGCCGGCTCGTCATCTGCGAGTTCAGCGACCCCGTCGTCCCGGGCTTCCGCACGATCTACAAGCGCTACCTCATGGGCGCGCTGCCCGCCGTGGCCCGCCGGATCTCCTCCAACCCCGACTCCTACGTCTACCTCGCCGAGTCGATCCAGGCCTGGCCCGGCCAGCGCGAGCTGGCGAGCGACCTCGCCACCGCTGGCTGGCACGACGTCGAGTGGACCAACCTCTCGGCCGGGATCGTCGCCCTCCACCGCGGGATCAACCCGGCCTGACCCGACCCGGGCCCGACGGGCCAGGTTAGGACAACCTCACTGCACCCCTTCGCGACCGGCACGTACCCTGTCGTAGTTCGTGAATCCCTTCACAAGCACCCGAGGACGAGCGTGACCACCCCTGCTGACGCCCCCACCCCGCGGCTCGACGGCGACGTCGTGCACGCGGACGTCGTCGTCGTCGGTGCCGGTCCGGGGGGCAGCGCGACCGCCGCCTGGCTGGCCAAGGCCGGCCGCCGCGTCGTCCTGCTCGAGAAGACCTCCTTCCCCCGCGACAAGATCTGCGGCGACGGGCTCACCCCGCGCGCGGTCCGCCAGCTCATCCACCTCGAGGTCCCCACCGCCGAGACCGACGGCTGGGCCCACAACAAGGGCCTGCGGATCATCGGCGGCGGCATGCGCCTCCAGCTCGACTGGCCCGAGGTCGACTCCTTCCCCTCCTTCGGCATGGCCCGCGGCCGCGAGGACCTCGACGAGTACCTCGCCCGGCACGCCGAGCGCTGCGGCGCCGAGCTGGTCGAGCGGCGCAACGTCACCGAGCCCGTCCTCGACGACGACGGCCGCGTCGTCGGCGTCGTCGCGAAGGTCATGTCCGAGACCGGCCGCGCGACGGGGGAGCGGGTCACCTACCGGGCGCCCGTCGTCGTCGCCGCCGACGGCGTGAGCTCGCGCCTGGCCGTGGCCCTCGGCCGCGAGAAGCGCGAGGACCGCCCGATGGGCGTCGCGGTGCGCGCCTACTACGAGACGCCGCGCCACACGGACGACTACATGGAGTCCCACCTCGAGCTGTGGACGAAGGGGGAGGACGGCCGCGACATCCTCATGCCCGGCTACGGCTGGCTCTTCGGTCTCGGCGACGGGCGCAGCAACATCGGCCTGGGCATCCTCAACACCTCCGAGGCCTTCGGGCGCACGGACTACAAGGACGTCATGCGCCGCTGGGTGGCCTCGATGCCCGATGAGTGGGGCATCTCCGAGGCGACGATCACCGGCCCGATCAAGTCCGCGGCCCTGCCGATGGCCTTCAACCGCCAGCCGCTGTACGACCGGGGCCTGCTCCTCGTCGGCGACTCCGGTGGCATGGTCAACCCCTTCAACGGCGAGGGCATCGACTACGCCCTCGAGGCCGCCTTCGTCGCCGCAGAGGTCATCGACGAGGCGCTGCGCGCGAGCAGCCTGGCGGCCCGCGAGGCCGTGCTGCAGCGCTACGTCCTGCGGATGAAGCAGATGCACGGCGGCTACTTCCGGATCGGTGCCGAGTTCGCCAAGCTCATCGGCAAGCCGGAGATCATGCGCCTGGCGACGAAGTACGGTCTCCCCCGGACGACGCTCATGCGCTTCATGCTCAAGCTCATGGCCAACCTGCCGCAGGAGAGCGGCGGCGGCCTCGACGACCGCGTCATCCAGGCGATGACGCGCCTGGCGCCGAGCGCCTGAGGAGGCTTCGATGACGACCCCTAGGATGAATGACATGCGTCACAGCGTGCTGACGGAAAGCGAGGTCATGACGCGATGAACCCCTACATCCCGCTCGGCATCCTGCTGGCCCTGGGTCTGGGCTTCGCCCTTCTGTCGGTGGGCACCAGCCTGGTCGTCGGCCCGGCCCGGTACAACTCCGCCAAGGCCCAGGCCTACGAGTGCGGCATCCAGCCCACCCCCCAGGCCGCCGAGGGCGGCCGCTTCCCGGTGAAGTACTACCTCACCGCGATGCTCTTCATCATCTTCGACGTCGAGACGCTCTTCCTGCTGCCTTTCGCCGTCGCCTTCGACAACCTCGGCCTCTTCGCACTCGTCGAGATGGTGCTCTTCATGATCACCATCTTCGTCGCCTACGCCTACGTCTGGCGTCGCGGCGGCCTCGAGTGGGACTGACGCGAAAGGGAGCACACTGATGGGACTTGAGGAGAAGCTGCCGGCAGGGATCGCCCTGACGACGCTCGAGAACGTCGCCGGCTACATGCGCAAGGCCTCGATCTGGCCGGCGACCTTCGGCCTGGCCTGCTGCGCCATCGAGATGATGGCCGTCGGCACCCCGCACTACGACCTCGCCCGCTTCGGCATGGAGCGCTTCGCCGCGACCCCGCGCCAGGCCGACCTCATGATCGTCGCCGGCCGGGTGAGCCAGAAGATGGCCCCCGTCGTGCGCCAGGTCTACGACCAGATGGCCAACCCGAAGTGGGTCATCTCGATGGGCGTCTGCGCGAGCTCGGGCGGGATGTTCAACAACTACGCCATCGTCCAGGGCGTCGACCACATCATCCCCGTCGACATCTACCTGCCCGGCTGCCCGCCGCGCCCGGAGATGCTGCTCAACGCGATCATCGAGCTGCACGGCCAGATCCAGGGGAGCAAGCTCGGCGTCAACCGCGTCGCCGCCGCCCGCGCGGCCGAGCAGGCCGCGCTCGGCGCGACCCCGACCGAGCTGCTCGCGCCCACGCACGACCACGAGGGCCTCGTCGGAAGGAATCTCCTCGCATGAGCGAGCAGGACAAGGACACCCCGGGCACGCAGGGCGACCCCGTGCGCCCCGAGGGCGCGGGCCTGACCGGCACCGGCAACCCCGACCTGCCGCCCGTCGGCGGGCTGCAGGGCGAGCAGCGTCCGGTCGAGCGGACCAACGTCGTCGCCGACGCGCCGTCGGCCACCCCGCAGCAGAGCTCGGGCCAGGGCCCGGGCGACGGCACGACCCGCTCGACCGCGGGCGACCCCGCCGGCGCGGTCGTCGTCGGCGAGCGCACCGGCATGTTCGGCGCGGCGAAGGGGGGAGACACCTCCGGCTACGGCGGCCTGCGCTCCCCGATCCTCTTCCCGGGCGCCGCCGAGCGGCCCTACGGCAGCTACTTCGACGAGGTCGTCGACCACCTGCAGGACGCGACCGGCGGCACGCCGGTGCGCAGCGTCGTCGTCGACCGCGGCGAGCTGACCCTCCACGTCGCGCCCGCCGAGCTGCCCTCGGTCATGCAGGCGCTGCGCGACGACCCCCGGCTGCGCTTCGAGATGTGCGTGTCGGTCTCCGGCGTGCACCACCCCCAGCAGGTCGGCGAGGAGCTCCACGCCGTCTACCACCTGCTCTCCATCACCCACGGCGGTCGCCGGGTGCGCGTCGAGGTGGCCGTGCCCGACGCCGACCCGCGGATCCCGAGCATCGTCCACGTCTACCCCGCCGCCGACTGGCACGAGCGCGAGACGTGGGACATGTTCGGCATCCTCTTCGAGGGCCGACCGGACCTCACCCGGATCCTCATGCCGGACGACTGGCCCGGTCACCCCCAGCGCAAGGACTACCCGCTCGGCGGCGTGCCCGTCGAGTACAAGGGCGGCACCGTGCCGCCGCCGGACCAGCGGAGGTCGTACAGCTGATGAGTGCTCAAACCTTCCACGCGACCGGCGCCGCCGACGAGGCGACGCAGGGCTACGTCGTCGACGTCTCCGGCGGAGACTGGGACGAGCAGATCGGCGAGCTCGGGATGCACCCCGAGGAGCGGATCGTCGTCAACATGGGCCCGCAGCACCCGTCGACCCACGGCGTGCTCCGGCTCATCCTCGAGCTCGACGGCGAGACGGTGACCGAGACCCGCGCGGGCATCGGCTACCTCCACACGGGCATCGAGAAGAACATGGAGTTCCGCACCTGGACCCAGGGCGTGACCTTCTGCACCCGCATGGACTACCTCACCCCGATGTTCCAGGAGGCGGCCTACTGCCTGGCCATCGAGCGCCTCCTCGGCATCGAGGAGCAGATCCCCGAGCGCGCGAGCGCGATCCGGGTGCTCATGATGGAGCTCACCCGCATCTCCTCCCACCTCATCGCCATGGGCACCGGCGGCATGGAGATGGGCGCGACGACGGTCATGACGATCGGCTTCCGCGAGCGCGAGCGGATCCTGTCGATCATCGAGAACATCACCGGCCTGCGGATGAACAACGCCTACATCCGTCCCGGCGGCGTCGCCCAGGACCTGCCGCACGGCGCGATCGACAAGATCCGCGAGAACGTGCCGCTCATCCGCCAGGGCATCCACGAGCTGGAGAAGCTCCTCCTCGAGGCCCCGATCCTCAAGGGCCGCACGAAGGGGGTCGGCTACCTCAGCCTCACCGGCTGCATGGCGCTCGGCATCACCGGTCCCGTGCTGCGCTCGGCGGGCCTGCCCCACGACCTGCGCAAGCTCAGCCCCTACTGCGGGTACGAGAAGTACGACTTCGACGTCATCACCCGCACCGGTGCCGACTCCTACGACCGGCTGTGCATCCGTCTCGACGAGATCCACCAGAGCCTGCGGATCATCGAGCAGGTCACCGACGAGCTCCAGGCCAACCCCGGCCCGGTCATGGTCGAGGACAAGAAGATCGCGTGGCCCTCGCAGCTCGCGGTCGGTGGCGACGGCATGGGCAACAGCCTCGAGCACATCCGCACGATCATGGGCACCTCGATGGAGGCGCTCATCCACCACTTCAAGCTCGTCACCGAGGGCTTCCGGGTCCCGCCGGGCCAGGCGTACGTCGCCGTCGAGTCGCCGAAGGGCGAGCTCGGCTGCCACCTCGTCTCCGACGGCGGCACCCGCCCCTACCGGGCGCACTTCCGCGACCCGAGCTTCAACAACCTGCAGGCCACCGCGGCGATGTGCGAGGGCGGCAACCTCGCCGACGTCATCGTCGCCGTCGCCTCGCTCGACCCCGTCATGGGAGGCGTGGACCGCTGATGTCCGGCAACTTCGCAGAGCAGACCGCCTCGGGGCACCTCCACGTCCCGAGCGAGAGCAAGGAGCCCTACCCGGCCGAGGTGCTCGAGCAGCTGGCCGCCGAGGCCGAGCTCGTCGTCGCGCGCTACCCGCAGAAGCGCTCCGCGCTGCTGCCGCTGCTGCACCTCGTCCAGTCCGTCGACGGGTACATCACCGGTCGTGGCATCGAGTTCTGCGCCGAGACCCTCGAGCTCACCACGGCCGAGGTCTCCGGCGTCGCGACCTTCTACACCCAGTACAAGCGGCACCCCAACGGCGAGTACACCGTCGGCGTCTGCACGAACACCCTGTGCGCGATCATGGGCGGCGACCAGATCTGGGACGAGGTCTCCGAGCACCTCGGCATCGGCCACGACGAGACGACCGCCGACGGCAAGATCACCCTCGAGCGCGTCGAGTGCAACGCGGCGTGCGACTACGCGCCCGTCGTCATGGCGAACTGGGAGTTCTTCGACAACCAGACCCCCGCCTCGACCGTCGAGCTCGTCGACGCCCTGCGCGCCGGCGAGAGCGTCGCCCCGAGCCGCGGGCCCTCGCGCGTGTGCACCTTCAAGCAGGTCTCCCGCGTCCTCGCCGGCTTCTCCGACGGTCTCGCCGACGAGGGCGTCGGGGCCGGGCCGGCCTCCCTTCGCGGTGTCGAGATCGCCCGGCGCGAGGGCTGGACCGCCCCCGGCGGGTCCGACACCACGAGCACCTCCGCCAGCGCGGACGCGCCGGGCGGCGTGGCGCAGGGCGCCTACGGCTCGGTCAACGCGCCGGCCAACGAGCCCGACGAGAAGCCGGGCGGCGAGGACGCTCGCTCGGCGGAGGCGACGAAGATCGCCGACGACGACAACAAGGCCGAGGGGGAGTAGACGATGAGCACTCAGCTGACCCCGATCCTCACGAAGTTCTGGGACGAGCCGCAGTCCTGGACGCTGGAGACCTACGAGCGCAACGAGGGCTACCAGGCCCTGCGCACCGCGCTCACCATGGACCCGGCCGACCTCGTGCAGATGACGAAGGACTCCGGTCTGCGCGGCCGTGGCGGCGCCGGCTTCCCCACGGGCATGAAGTGGGGCTTCCTGCCGCCGCCGGACGGCGGCCCCCGCTACCTCGTCGTCAACGCCGACGAGTCCGAGCCGGGCACGTGCAAGGACATCCCGCTCATGATGGCGGCGCCGCAGTTCCTCATCGAAGGGGTGGCCATCACCTCCTTCGCCATCGGCTGCAACCACGCCTTCATCTACCTGCGCGGCGAGGTCGTCCACGTCTACCGCCGACTGCTGCGCGCGGTCGAGGAGGCGTACGCCGCGGGCTACCTCGGCAAGGACATCCTCGGCTCGGGCTTCGACCTCGACGTCACCGTGCACGCCGGCGCCGGCGCGTACATCTGCGGCGAGGAGACCGCGCTGCTCGACAGCCTCGAGGGCCGTCGCGGGCAGCCGCGCCTCAAGCCCCCCTTCCCGGCCGTCGCGGGCCTCTACGCCCGCCCGACGGTCGTCAACAACGTCGAGTCCATCGCCTCCGTGCCGCCGATCCTGCTCCACGGCGCCGAGTGGTTCTCCGACATGGGCACCGAGAAGTCCCAGGGCTTCGGCATCTTCAGCCTCTCCGGGCACGTGAAGAACCCCGGCCAGTACGAGGCCCCGCTGGGCATCACCCTGCGCGAGCTCATCGACATGGCCGGCGGCATGCGCGACCCGAGCAAGAAGCTGAAGTTCTGGACCCCGGGCGGGTCCTCGACGCCGATCTTCACCGACGAGCACCTCGACGTGCCGCTGGACTTCGAGTCCGTCGCCGCGGCCGGCTCGATGCTCGGCACGCGCGCGCTGCAGATCTTCGACGAGACGGTCTCCGTCGTGCGCGCGGTCTCGCGCTGGATCGACTTCTACCGGCACGAGTCCTGCGGCAAGTGCACCCCGTGCCGTGAGGGCACGTGGTGGCTCGCCCAGATCCTCGAGCGCATCGAGCACGGCCAGGGCACCCCGGAGGACATCGACAAGCTCGTCGACATCTGCGACAACATCCTGGGCCGCAGCTTCTGCGCGCTCGGGGACGGCGCGACGAGCCCGGTGACCTCGGCGGTCCAGTACTTCCGCGAGGAGTTCGAGGCCGGCTGCCACACGCCGGCCGCCGAGCTCTTCCCCCCGGCCGCGTCCGTGCTCTTCTCCCAGAACGACACTGCGAAGGTGACCGCATGACCGTCACGAGCGACAAGAGCTCGGCCGCCGCGAAGCCGGCGGTCGAGACCGTCGAGCTCACCATCGACGGGGTCGAGGTCTCTGTCCCCAAGGACACCCTCATCATCCGTGCCGCCGAGCAGGTCGGCATCGAGATCCCGCGCTTCTGCGACCACCCGGGCCTGGACCCGGTTGGGGCCTGCCGGCAGTGCCTCGTCGAGGTCGCGATGCCCGACCGCGAGGGCAACGTCAAGCCGATGCCCAAGCCGCAGGCGTCGTGCACGATGACCGTCGCGCCGGGCATGGAGGTCAAGACCCAGCTCACCTCGCCCGTCGCCGACAAGGCGCAGCAGGGCGTCATGGAGCTGCTCCTCGTCAACCACCCGCTCGACTGCCCGGTGTGCGACAAGGGCGGCGAGTGCCCCCTGCAGAACCAGGCGATGAGCCACGGCCGGGCGACGTCTCGCTTCGAGGACGTCAAGCGCACCTACCCCAAGCCGATCAACATCTCCAGCCAGGTGCTGCTCGACCGCGAGCGCTGCGTCCTGTGCGCCCGGTGCACCCGCTTCTCCGACCAGGTCGCCGGTGACCCCTTCATCGCCCTCGTCGAGCGCGGCGCGCTGCAGCAGGTCGGCATCTACGAGGAGCAGCCCTTCGAGAGCTACTTCTCGGGCAACACCGTGCAGATCTGCCCGGTCGGCGCGCTTACCGGGGCGGCCTACCGCTTCCGCTCGCGCCCCTTCGACCTCGTCTCCACCCCGACGACCTGCGAGCACTGCGCCAGCGGCTGCTCGCTGCGCACCGACCACCGCCGCGGCACCGTGCTGCGCCGGATGGCCGCCGCGGACCCGGCCGTCAACGAGGAGTGGAACTGCGACAAGGGTCGCTGGGCCTTCACCTACGCCACGACCGGCGACCGCATCGAGCTGCCGATGATCCGCGAGGACGGCGAGCTGCGGGTCGCGTCGTGGCGCGAGGCCCTCGCGGCCGCGGCCGACGGCCTGCGTGCCGCCCGCGGCGCCGGCGTCCTCGTCGGTGGTCGTGTGAGCACCGAGGACGCCTACTCGTACGCGAAGTTCGCCCGGGTCGTCCTCGGCACGAACGACGTCGACTTCCGCGCCCGGCCGCACTCGGCCGAGGAGGCCGACTTCCTCGCCGCGCACGTCATCGGCTCCACGCCGCAGACCGGCGGGGTCACCTACGACGACCTCGGCTCGGCCTCCTCGGTCGTCCTCGTCGGGCTCGAGCCCGAGGAGGAGAGCCCCATCGTCTTCCTGCGGCTGCGCCGCGGGTACCGCAAGGCCAAGACGTCGGTCTACTCCGTCGCGCCCCTGGCCACCCGCGGTCTCGACAAGCTCGGCGGCACGCTCATCCCGAGCGCCCCGGGCACCGAGACCGAGGTGCTGCGCGCCCTCGCGGGCGAGGGCACGACCGAGCAGATGGGCGGGGACGCCTTCGCCGCGGCCCGCATGGCGCTGCGCGAGCCGGGGACGGTCGTCCTCGTCGGCGAGCGCCTGGCCACCGTGCCCGGTGCCCTCTCCGCCGCGGCCGAGCTGGCCGAGGCCTCCGGCGCCCGTCTGGCCTGGGTGCCGCGTCGCGCCGGTGAGCGCGGTGCGCTCGAGGCCGGTGCTCTCCCGGGCCTGCTGCCCGGTGGCCGCGCCGCCACCTCCGCCGCCGACCGCGCCGAGGTCGCCGCCGCCTGGCAGACCGAGCGCGAGCTGCCCGACACCTCCGGCCGCGACACCGCCGGCATGCTCGAGGCCGCCGCGATCGGCCGTCTCGACGCGCTGCTCGTCGCGGGCGTCGACGTCGACGACATCGGTCACGCCGACGGCCGGGCCGCGCTGGAGCGCGCCTTCGTCGTCTCGCTCGAGATGCGTCCGAGCACGGTGACCGAGCACGCCGACGTCGTCCTGCCGATCGCGCCCCACGCCGAGAGCGAGGGGACCTTCCTGGACTGGGAGGGCCGCGAGCGCCCCTTCGCCGCCGCGCTGGACACGACCGCGATGGGCGACCACCGCGTGCTGTCGATGCTCGCCGACGAGATGGGCGTCTTCCTCGGCACCCGCACCGTGGGCGAGGTGCGCCGCGAGCTCGCGACGCTGCCAGCCCGCACGACGGCCCCGACCTCGGCGCCCGCACCGGCCGCGCCGGTCTCCGTCCCGCAGCCGGGCCCGGGTCAGTTCGTCCTCGCGACCTGGCACCACCTGCTCGACCGCGGCTCGCTGCAGGACGGGGAGCCCTTCCTCGCCGGCACCGCGCCGACGCCGCGAGCCCTCATGTCGCCGGTGAGCGCGCAGTCCCTCGGCGTCGTGCCGGGCGACCTCGTCACCGTCACCGGTGACGGCGTGCGGGTCACCGCACCGGTCCACGTCACGGAGATGGTCGACCACGTCGTGTGGCTGCCGACCCGCTCCGAGGGCTGCGACCTCCGATCCCTGGCTGCCCGCTCGGGCGCCGTCGTCACCGTGACCCCAGGTGGTGCCGCATGATCGACCTCGCCTACCTCGTCACCGAGGTCAACCCCTCGGTGCCGCGGGCCGACTTCAGCGACACCCCGGTGTGGCTCTCGCTCGTCAAGGCGCTCTTCCTCTTCGTCTACCTGCTGCTCTCGGTGCTGCTCGTCATCTGGTTCGAGCGCCGCGTCATCGGCCGGATGCAGCAGCGTCCCGGCCCGAACCGCAACGGCCCCTTCGGCCTGCTGCAGACGCTGGCCGACGGCATGAAGTCGATGCTCAAGGAGGACGTGCGGCCCAAGGCCGCCGACGCCCTGATCTTCACGATCGCGCCGATCATCTTCGCGACGATGGCCTTCGTCTCCTTCGCGATCATGCCCATGGGCGGCGACGTGAGCCTCTTCGGCCACCGCACGCCGCTGCAGCTGACCGATCTGCCGGTCGCGAGCCTGCTCGTCCTCGCCGTCGCCGGCGTCGCCGCGTACGGCATCGTCCTCGCGGGCTGGTCCTCCGGCTCGACCTACCCGCTCCTCGGCGGGCTGCGCGCGACGGCGCAGATCATCTCCTACGAGATCGCCATGGGCCTCTCGCTCGTCGCCGTCTTCCTCTACGCGGGGTCGATGAGCACGAGCCAGATCGTCTACGCGCAGCGCGACCTGTGGTTCATCATCCCGGCGTGCGTCTCCTTCGTCATCTACGTCATCACGATGGTCGGCGAGACCAACCGTCTGCCCGTCGACCTCGCCGAGGGCGAGGGCGAGATCGTCGGCGGCTACTTCACCGAGTACTCGGGCATGCGCTTCGCGATGTTCTTCCTCGGCGAGTACATCAACATGTTCACCGTCTCCGCGCTGGCGACGACGCTCTTCCTCGGCGGCCCCGCGGCCCCTCCCGGCATCGCGGCGATCGGCGACGGCATGCTCGACCAGGGCTGGTGGGGCGTGCTGTGGTTCACCGCCAAGCTGTGGGTCTTCATGTTCTTCTTCGTCTGGCTGCGCGGCTCGCTGCCCCGCACCCGGTACGACCAGTTCATGCGCTTCGGCTGGAAGTTCCTCATCCCCGTCGCGCTCGTCTGGGTCATCGCGGTCGCGTTCATGCGTGCCGCGAGCCCCGAGCTGGGCTACTTCGGCGACGGGACCGTGAGCCTGCTCGGCCGCGAGATCTCCATCGCCTCGCTCGTCGTCGTCGGCTTCATCGCCGTCCTCGTCCTCGGCGGGACCTGGCTGTGGGAGACCCGCGTCGAGAAGCGCACGGCCGCGGAGCAGGAGGCGGCGCACGTCCCCGACGAGGTCGACCCCTTCGCCGGCGGCTACCCCGTGCCGCCGCTGCCCGGTCAGCGGCTCGTCGAGCCCGACCGTCGCGGCGCGACGGCCCTGGCCGACGCCCCCGCGAGCACCGACACCACCACGAGCACCGAGAAGGAGCAGCACCGTGGCTGACGAGAGCAAGGGCGGGTTCTTCTCGGACCTCTTCGCACCGGTCGCCGGGTTCGGCGTGACCTTCGCGACGATGTTCCGCAAGGTCGCCACCCAGGAGTACCCCGAGGTCAAGTGGCCCACCCAGCCGCGCTTCCACGGCCGCCACCAGCTCAACCGTCACCCCGACGGTCTCGAGAAGTGCGTCGGCTGCGAGCTGTGCGCGTGGGCCTGCCCGGCCGACGCGATCATGGTCGAGGGCGAGAGCAACGACGACGCGTCGGGCCTGCGCTTCAGCCCCGGCGAGCGCTACGGGCGGATCTACCAGATCAACTACCTGCGCTGCATCTTCTGCGGGCTGTGCATCGAGGCCTGCCCGACGCGCGCGCTGACGATGACCAACGAGTACGAGCTCGCGGACAACAACCGCGCCGACCTCATCTTCACCAAGGAGCAGCTGCTCGCCCCGATCCAGCAGGGGATGGTGCCCGCACCGCACCCCATGGTCGAGGGCCTCGAGGAGCGCGACTACTACCAGGGCAAGGTCACGGCGGCCACGCCGGAGCAGACCCGGTGGGCGCAGGAGCACCACGCCGCCGCGACGGCGCAGGAGGGCCAGTCATGATGTCCACGGGCGAAGGGGTGACCTTCTGGGTCCTCGCCGTCATCGCCACCGTCGCCGCGTGCGGGCTGCTCTTCGCCCGCAAGGCCGTCCACGCCGCTCTCGGCATGGTCGTGACGATGATCTGCCTCGGCATGCTCTACCTCGTCACCCTCGAGGCGCCGCTCCTCGGCGTCGTGCACATCTTCGTGTACACGGGCGCGGTGATGATGCTCTTCCTCTTCGTCGTCATGCTCGTCGGCGTCGACCACTCCGACAGCGTCGTCGAGACGCTCAAGGGCCACCGCCTGGCGACCGTCGTGCTCACCCTCGGCATCGTCGGCCTGCTCGTCTCCGCCGTGCGCCGCGTCAGCTACACCGCGACGCCGAGCCTGGCCGAGGTCAACGCCGACCCGGGCAACGTCAACGCCATGGCGAACTACATCTTCGGCCGGTACGTGTGGGTCTTCGAGACCACCTCCGCGCTGCTCATCACCGCCGCGCTCGGCGCGATGGTCCTTGCCTACCGCGAGCGCCTCGCACCCAAGCCGACGCAGCGCGCGTGGAGCGAGCGTCGCTTCAAGGAGGGCAAGCACCTCGCCGGTCTGCCCGTGCCCGGCGTCTACGCCCGGCACAACGCCGTCGACACCCCGGCGCTGCTGCCCGACGGCAGCATCTCCGAGCTGTCCATCAACAAGGTCCTCGCGGCCCGCGACCAGGTCACCGTGCCCACCCGGTACACCGAGCTCGCGGCGCGCACCGAGGACGAGATCGAGGAGGGCGGCCGCCGATGACCTACATGGCCTACATCTACCTCGCGTCGGTCCTCTTTGCCATCGGCGGGGCCACGGTGCTGCTGCGCCGCAACGCGATCATCGTCTTCATGGGCGTCGAGCTCATGCTCAACGCCGCCAACCTCGTCTTCGTCACCTTCGCGCGCATGCACGGGACGGTCGAGGGGCAGGCCATCGCCCTCTTCGTCATGGTCGTCGCCGCCTGCGAGGTCGTCGTCGGCCTGGCGATCATCATGGCGATCTTCCGTGCCCGCCGGTCGGCCTCGGTCGACGACGCCAACCTGCTGAAGCTGTAAGGAGCCCTTGGTGCCCAACCAGATCCTGGTCTCCCTCACGACCGAAGGGTCGGCCGCTGCCCACGCAGCGACCGGTCTGACGGCCTGGGGCTGGCTGCTCGTCGCGATGCCGCTCGCCGGCGCAGCCCTGCTGCTGCTCGGCGGACGCGCGACGGACGCCTTCGGCCCCTACCTGGCCACCGCCCTGTCCTGGGCGTCCTTCCTCCTCGGTGCTGCGCTGCTCGTCGCGATGCTCGGCGTCGACGCGGGGGAGCGGGCCTCTCACCTCGACCTCTACGAGTGGATCCCCGCCGGGGCCTTCCAGCTCTCGGCCGGCATGCTCGTCGACCCGCTGTCGATCAGCTTCGTCCTGCTCATCACCTTCGTCGGGTCGCTCATCCACGTGTACTCGCTCGGGTACATGGAGCACGACCCCGACCGCCGGCGCTTCTTCGCCTACCTCAACCTCTTCGTCGCCTCGATGCTGCTGCTCGTCCTCGCGGACAGCTACCTGCTGCTCTTCGTCGGCTGGGAGGGCGTGGGTCTGGCGTCCTGGCTGCTCATCGGCTTCTGGAACCACCGCGCCGCCTACGCGACCGCCGCGAACAAGGCCTTCGTCGCCAACCGCGTCGGCGACCTCGGCATGGCCCTGGCCATCGCGCTGATGTTCGCCACCTTCGGCGCGGTCGACTTCGCCAGCGTCGACTCCGCGGTCGGGGGCGCCTCGACCGGTGCGCTCACCGCGATCGGCCTGCTGCTCCTCCTCGGCGCCTGCGGCAAGTCCGCGCAGTTCCCGCTGCAGAGCTGGCTCGGCGACGCGATGGCCGGCCCGACGCCGGTCTCGGCGCTCATCCACGCCGCGACGATGGTCACCGCCGGTGTCTACCTCGTCGTGCGCAGCCACACGATCTTCGACGCGGCGCCGGACGCGCAGCTCGTCGTCGCGATCGTCGGTGCGATCACGCTCGTCTACGGCGCGGTCGTCGGCTGCGCGAAGGACGACATCAAGAAGGCCCTCGCGGCCTCGACGATGAGCCAGATCGGCTACATGATGCTCGCCGCGGGTCTGGGCCCGGTCGGCTACGCCTTCGCGATCTTCCACCTCATCACCCACGGCTTCTTCAAGGCCGGGATGTTCCTCGGCGCCGGCTCGGTCATGCACGGCATGGGCGACCAGGTCGACATGCGCCGCTTCGGCGGGCTGTCCCGCGCCATGAAGATCACCTGGATCACCTTCGCCCTCGGCTGGCTGGCGATCCTCGGCCTGCCGCCCTTCTCCGGCTTCTGGAGCAAGGACAAGATCATCGAGGCCGCCTTCGTCGGCGAGGGCTGGCGCCCGTGGGTCTTCGGGCTGGTCGCGCTCCTCGGCGCCGGCGTCACCGCCTTCTACATGTCGCGCCTGTTCTTCATGACCTTCCACGGCAAGCGCCGGTGGACCGACGACGTGCACCCGCACGAGTCGCCCGCGGTGATGACGATCCCGATGATGGTCCTCGCCGTCGGCTCCGCCGCACTGGGTGGCGCGATGGTCCTCTTCGACTTCCCGACCTTCCTCGAGCCGGTCTTCGGCCACCACGAGCACGAGGAGCCGGTCCTGCCGATCCCCGTCCTCATGGCCGCGACGATCGTCCTCGTCCTCGCCGGGGCCGCGCTGGCCTACCTGCGCTACGTGCGCGAGGAGGTGCCGCAGGTCGCACCGCGGGGCTCCGTCGCCACGCGCGCCGCCCGCGACGACCTCTACCAGGACCAGCTCAACGCGAACTTCCTGCAGTGGCCCGGGATCCACCTGACCCGCAGCCTCGCCTTCACCGACAAGGCCGGTGTCGACGGGGTCTTCAGCGGGCTCGCCGCCGCCGTCGGCGGCTCCTCGTCTCGCCTGCGTCGCGTGCAGTCCGGCTACGCGCGCAGCTATGCCCTGACGATGCTCACGGGCGTCGTCGTCCTCCTCGGTGCACTGTGGGTGATGAACTGATGACCGACCTCCCCTGGCTGTCGCTGCTCGTGGCGCTGCCCCTCGTCGGGGCCGCGATCACGGCTGCCCTGCCGGCCACCCTCGCCAAGCGCTTCGCGCTCGGCACCTCGCTGCTCACGCTCGTCGTGGGCATCGCGGCGGCCTCGCAGTTCGTCATCGGGTCCTCGGAGCAGTTCCAGCTCGCCGAGCAGTACTCGTGGATCCCCCAGCTCGGCGTCTCGTGGGCCCTCGGGGTCGACGGCATCTCGCTGGCCCTCATCCTCATGGCCCTCGTGCTCGCGCCCGTGTGCATGGTGGCCGCCTGGGACGACGTGCCCGGCGGGCGCTCGGAGAGCACGTACTTCGCGCTCCTGCTCTCGCTCGTGCCCTTCATGGTCGGCGTCTTCGCCGCCACGGACGTCTTCCTCTTCTACGTCTTCTTCGAGGCGATGCTCATCCCGGTGTACTTCCTCATCGGGATGTACGGCGGTGAGCGGCGCCAGTACGCGGCCGTGAAGTTCCTCCTGTACTCGCTGGCCGGCGGGCTCATCATGCTCGTCGCGGTCATCGGCCTGTACGTCGTCGGCCCCGGTGGCACGGACGGCTTCATGATCGAGCGCCTCACCGGTCTCGACATCGCGCAGGACACGGAGCGCTGGCTCTTCCTCGGCTTCTTCATCGCCTTCGCGATCAAGGCGCCGATGTGGCCGCTGCACACGTGGCTGCCCGACGCCGCAGCCGAGTCGCGGCCCGCCGTCGCGACCCTGCTCGTCGGCGTGCTCGACAAGGTCGGCACCTACGGGATGATCCGCTTCTGCCTCCAGCTCTTCCCGGAGGCCAGCCAGTGGGCGACGCCGGTCGTCGTCGTGCTCGCGCTCGTCTCGATCGTCTACGGTGCGATCCTCGCGATCGGCCAGTCCGACATGATGCGCCTCATCGCCTTCACGTCGGTGAGCCACTTCGGCTTCATCGTCCTGGGCATCTTCGCCTTCACCTCGACGGCCCACGCCGGGTCGAACCTCTACATGATCAACCACGGCTTCTCGACGGCGGCGCTCTTCCTCGTCGCGGGCATGCTCATCGCCCGCCGGGGCAGCCGTCGCATCGACGCCTACGGCGGCTGGCAGCGGGTGACCCCGGCCCTGGCCGGCGTCTTCCTCGTCGCCGGTCTGTCCGCGCTGTCGCTGCCGGGCCTGTCGACCTTCGTCTCGGAGTTCCTCGTCATCACCGGCACCTTCCAGCGCTACCCGGCAGCCGGTGTCGTCGCCTCGCTCGGCCTCGTCCTGTCTGCGCTGTACGTGCTGCTCATGTACAAGCGCGTCATGACCGGCCCCGCGCCGGTCGTCGTCGAGGGCGCGGTCACGCGTCTCGAGGGCCCGGACACGGGCGGCCAGGACCTGCCCTACGTGCGTGCCGACCTCGACGAAGGGGTGACCCCGACCCAGATCGGCCCGGTGCGCGACCTCGGGCTGCGCGAGAAGGTCGTCGTCGCACCGCTGCTCGCCGCCCTCCTCGTCATCGGCTTCTTCCCCAAGCCCGTGCTCGACGTCCTCGACCCGGCGGTGCAGCGCACGCTGCAGGTCGTCGGGGTCAGCGACCCGGCACACGACGCCCCGGCGGACACCGCCTCGACCCACGGGAGTGACCACTGATGCCCGCCGTGCTCACCAGCCTGCCGATGGCAGGCGACTTCGAGATGGCCGACATCGCGTACGCCGCGGTCGCGCCGATGGTCGTCGTCTTCGCCGGTGCCATCCTCGGGGTGCTCGTCGAGGCCTTCGCGCCCCGGCGGCTGCGCTACCCGCTCCAGCTGGGCATCTCCGTCGTCGCCCTCCTCGGCGCGCTCGTCGCGCTCGTCGTGCCCTCGGGCGACGACGTCACCGGGGCGACCGTCGACGGCACCCTCGCGATCGACGGGCCGAGCCGCTACCTCATGGGGGCGCTGCTCGTCCTCGGTCTCGTCGGGCTTCTCGCCATGGCCGAGCGCTTCGGCGGCGACGGCCCGGACGCCTTCACCCCGATGGGCTCGGCGACCCCGGGCTCGCAGATGGAGAGCGCCGCGGCGCGCGCCGGCTGGGCGACCACCGAGGTCTTCCCGCTGACGCTCTTCTCCCTCGCCGGCATGATGATGTTCACCGCCGCGAACGACCTGCTGTCGATGTTCATCGCCCTCGAGGTCCTCTCGCTGCCGCTCTACCTCATCACCGGGCTGGGCCGCCGTCGCCGGCTGCTCTCCCAGGAGGCGGCGCTGAAGTACTTCCTCCTCGGCGCCTTCAGCTCGGCCTTCTTCCTCTTCGGTGCGGGCCTGCTCTACGGCTACGCCGGCTCGGTGCGCCTCAGCGCCATCGCGCAGGCCGCGAGCACCTCGACCGGTGAGATGGAGGGCCTGCTCCTGCCGGGCGTCGTCTTCCTCCTCGTCGGCCTGCTCTTCAAGGTCGGCGCCGTGCCCTTCCACTCGTGGACCCCGGACGTCTACCAGGGCGCCCCGACCGCCGTCACGGGCTTCATGGCCGCGTGCACGAAGATCGCCGCCTTCGGCGCCCTGCTGCGGCTCGTCTACGTCGGTCTCGAGACCACCCGCTGGGAGTGGCACATCGGGGTCGTCGCGATCGCCGCGCTGACGATGGTCGTCGGCGCCGTGCTTTCGGTCACCCAGACCGACATCAAGCGCCTCCTGGCCTACAGCTCGGTCGCGCACGCGGGCTTCATCCTCGTCGGCGTCCTCGCCTTCGACCAGACCGCGATCTCCGGCGTGCTCTTCTACCTCGTCGCCTACGGCGCCTCGACGATCGCCGCCTTCGCCCTCGTGGCCATGGTGCGCGAGCGCGGCGCCGAGGCCACCCACCTCTCCCAGTGGGCGGGGCTCGGGCGCAGCCACCCCTTCGTCGCCGCGGCGATGACGCTCATGCTGCTCGCCTTCGCGGGCATCCCGCTGACGTCGGGCTTCACGGCGAAGGTCGCGGCCTTCGTGCCCGCGGTCCAGCACGGCGGCCTGTCGGGCATCGTGCTCGTCGTCATCGGCGTGCTCGCCAGCGCGGTCACCGCCTTCGTCTACGTGCGGATCATCGTCCTCATGTACTTCACCGAGCCCGCGGGCGAGGTCACGCTGGCCCAGCCGGCGCTGCTCTCCGTCGTCGCGATCGCCGTCGGCGTCGTCCTCACGGTCCTGCTCGGCGTCTTCCCCGGCCCGCTCCTCGACCTCGCGGCGTCCTCGAGCGTCTTCGTCCGGTGACCTCGGTGACGAGCTCGACGCCTGGCATCATCGCGGTCCCCGGGGCCAGCGACGACCTCACCGCACGGCTGCTCGACGGTCTCGAGCGGGTCGAGCGGGTCATCCTCGAGCGCACGCGCCACGAGGACGACTTCATCAGCGAGGCCAACCTCCACCTCGCGCAGGCGGGGGGCAAGCGCTTCCGCCCGATGCTCACGATGCTCGTCGCCGAGCTCGGCGACGGCATCACCGACGAGGTCGTCGCCGCGGCGGCGGGGGTCGAGCTGACCCATCTCGCGAGCCTGTACCACGACGACGTCATGGACGAGGCGGACATGCGGCGCGGGGCGCCGAGCGCCAACGCGAAGTACGACAACTCCACGGCGATCCTCGTCGGCGACCTGCTCTTCGGCAGCGCGTCGGACATCATCGCCGACCTCGGCCCGCAGGCCGTGAAGATCCAGGCGCAGACCTTCATCCGGCTGTGCACGGGTCAGATCCGCGACGACCGGCCCTGCCCCGAGGGGGAGGACCCGCAGGCGTACTACCGCAGCGTGCTCGCCGACAAGACGGGTGTCCTCGTCGCGACGGCGGCCCGCTACGGCGCGATGTTCAGCGGGGCGACCCCCGAGGTCGTCGCCATGGCCACGGAGTACGGCGAGCGCCTCGGCGTCGCCTTCCAGCTCGCCGACGACCTCATCGACGTCGCGTCGCTCTCGGGCGAGAGCGGCAAGACGCCGGGCACCGACCTGCGCGAGGGCAAGCGCACCCTCCCGGTGCTCCACGCGCTCGCGTCGGACGACCCGGCCGACGCCGAGCTGCAGCGCCTCCTGCTCTCCGAACTCGACGACGACGCCGACCTCGCCCGCGCCCTGGAGCTGCTGCGCGCCCACCGCGCGATGGACCTGGCCCGCGAGGAGACCCTCGCGGTCGGTCGCGGTGCGAGCGAGGTGCTCGCCCCGCTGCCGGACAGCGACGCGAAGGCTGCGCTCCTCGCGCTCGCCGAGAGCGTCGTCACCCGCGCCGGCTGACCCGGCTGCGCCTCGCGGCGAGCACCGAGTCGACCGACAGGACGACGAGGGCGACCCAGACGATCCCGAAGCCGACCCACCGGCTGCTCGGCATGTGCTCGCCGAGCAGCGCCAGCCCGATGACGAGCTGGGCGACAGGGGTGATGAACTGGATGAGCCCGATCGTCACGAGCGGGATCCGCCGGGCCGACTCCGCGAAGAGGACGAGCGGCACGGCGGTGACGACGCCGGACAGGACGAGCAGGGCCGGGTGGAGCGGCGCGTCGAGGGTGAAGGTCGAGACCCCCGTCAGCCCGAGCCACAGCAGCACGCCCGCGGCCAGCGGCGCGAGGGCCACGGTCTCGGCGCTCAACGACTGCAGGGCGGGCAGCGAGGCGCCGAGCCGCTTCTTGATGAGGCCGTAGGTGGCGAAGGACGCCGCGAGGACGAGCGAGATCCACGGCACCGTGCCGGCGACGACGGCGAGGTAGATCCCCGCGCTGGCGCCGATGGCCACGGCGACCCACTGGAGCGGCCGCAGCGTCTCGCGCAGCACGAGGACACCGAGCGCGATGGTGACGATGGGGTTGAGGAAGTAGCCCAGCGCCGCCTCGTGGGTGCGGCCCTGGGTCACCGCGTAGACGTACACCCCCCAGTTGACGGCGATGACGTAGGCGGCGAGCGCGACGGCGAGCGCGAGCCGTGGGCGGCTGCGCAGCAGCCGCGCCAGCCCGACGAGCTCGCCGCGCACGAGCAGGACCCCGAGGCACACGACGAGGGTCCACACGATGCGGTGGGCGAGGATCTCCCACGCGCCCGAGGGCTCGAGCGCGTGGAAGTACAGCGGGAAGAGCCCCCAGATGAGGTAGGCCGACCAGGCGGCCAGCAGACCGAGTCGGTGCGATCGCTGCTGGTCGGGGGAGGGTGGCGTCACGACGTGAGGATACGACCGCACACGAAGGGGGACCGACCCGCCTGGTGCGGGTCGGTCCCCCTTCGTGGTGGTCAGGCTCAGCGCTTGGGGTGCCCGTGGCCCTCGCCGTGCTGCGGGCCCTTGCCGCGGTTCTTCGGCCACACCATGATCACCGCGGGGCGCGGCTGCGTGTTGCCCCGGTAGGGGAAGGTCGAGAGCACGTTCGTCGTGCTCGCGCCGGTGTCCTCGCCCGGGTGCTGCACGGCAGCGAAGACCACCCGGTCGTCCCACTGGATGAGGGGGCCGCAGCACTCGGAGTACGCGGGCACCGAGAGCAGCTGCTGGAGGTGACCGGCCTCGCGGCCCTCGAGCGGGTAGAGGTACATCCCGTCGCAGTGGCCGAGCGCGTTGCCGTCGGTGGAGATCCACAGGTTCCCGTCGCCGTCGAAGGCGAGGTTGTCCGGGCACGAGATCGGGCTGACCTCGCTCTTGTCGTAGCCCAGGAAGTACGTCTGCGGGTCCTGCGGGTCGCCGCACACGAGCACGAGCCGCCACGCGAAGCGGGTGCCCGTGTGGTCGCCGCGCCGCTCGGTGATCTCGAGGACCTGGCCGTGCTTGTTGCTCGGGCGGGGGTTGGGGCCGTCGACCTCGGCGGCCGTGCGGCGGCTGTTGTTCGTCAGCGCGGCGTAGATCTTGCCGGTGACGAGGTTGGGCTCGACGTCCTCGGGGCGGTCCATCTTCGTCGCGCCGACGGCGTCGGCCGCGAGGCGCGTGTAGACGAGGACCTCCTCGTGGGTGAAGCCGGGGACGGCGGAGCGCCCGCCCTGGGTGAGCGGGACCCAGCGGCCCTGGCCGTCGTGGGTGCCGTCGGCCTCGCCGTCGAAGGTCGCGACGTAGAGGTCGCCCTCGTGGAGCAGGGTCGCGTTGTGGCGGCGGTCGCCCTTGCGGTAGCGCTTCGCGCTGACGAACTTGTACATGTAGTCGTAGCGCTCGTCGTCACCCATGTACGCGACGACGTGGCCGCTGTCGCTGATGATGACGTTGGCGCCCTCGTGCTTCATCCGGCCGAGCGCGGTGAGCTTCTTCGGCGTCGAGGTGGGGTCGAGCGGGTCGACCTCGATGATCCACCCGAAGCGGTTGGCCTCCTGCGGCTCTCGGGTGAGGTCGAAGCGGGGCTCGACGCGGTCCCACGCGTGCTGGGCGGTGCTGCCGGACGCGAGGCCGTAGCGCGTGAGCGCCTGGCCGGCGCGGTCGGAGCCGGCGCTCGCGGGCTGGGTGAAGTAGCCGTTGAAGTTCTCCTCGCCCGACAGGACGGTGTCCCACGGGGTCGTGCCGCCGGCGCAGTTGCCGAAGGTGCCGAGCGCGCGGACGCCCCGGGGGTCGGCGGAGGTGCGCACGAGCTCGCTGCCCCGGACTGGGCCGACGATGTCGAAGGGGGTGACCGCGGTGATCCGGCGGTTGAGCGGAGCGGCCTTGCGGTAGGTCCAGCGCGAGTGCTTGTCGCGGCGGCGCATCTCGACCACGGACATGCCGTGGGCCATCATCGTGATCCGCACCTGGTCGTCGGTGAGCGAGGACGCGCCCGCGTACCCGGCGAACATCAGCTCGTTGTTCGTGTACTCGTTGTTCGCGACGAGCACGGCCTCCTTGCCGTTGCGGTTCGTCGGGATGACCCCCACGTAGTCGCAGTTGTAGCCGAACTGGCCGGCCTGGGCGGCGGAGGTCTGGCGGTCGAAGTCGAAGGCCGGCGCGCCGGGGAGGATCGGGTCGCCCCACGCGATGATCGGCGCCCACTGGAAGCCCTTGGGGACGACGACCTCGTCGGTGCCCGCGGGGACGGGGTCGATGCCCTCGAAGCCGAAGGGGGAGGTCGGGCGGGGGAGGTGCGGACGCCCCTTCGTCCCGGGCCCGGGGGCCGCGGCGGCGGGCTGGGCCCCCGCGACGCCGGCGAGACCGACGAGGGTCGCGGCGGTGGCGCTCAGCGCGCCGGCGCGCAGCACGGAGCGGCGCGAGGAGGCGACGACGTCGCCGAAGTAGGCGTTCTCGCTCGTGTTCGGGACCGGCTGCGAGCACGCGTCGGCGCACTTCCACGTGCAGGTCATCGGGGAGCGGCTGCCGTCGCGGTGGGCGACGGCGAGGGGGAGCTGGGTGCGCGGTCCGGCGTGCGGGCTCATGGCTGTCCTAGGTCTCGACGAGGGGTGCTCTCGCAACCTAGGGACGGCTCGCGCACACGGGGTGTCGGCCGGGTGAGCAGGAGGCAAACGTCGGGGGGCCCCCCCCCCGCGGGGCGGGGGGGGGGGGCCGGGGGGGGGGGGGGGGGGCGGGGGGGGGGGCCCCCGCCCCCCCCCCGGGGCCCCGCCCCCGCCGCGGCCCCCCCCCCCCCCCCGCCCCCCCCCCCCCCCCCCCCCCGGGGGGCCCCCCCCCCCCCCGGGGGGGCGCCCGCCGCTTCGAGGTGCTGCATGCAGCAGCTTGTTCGGGGGCGAAGGGGGAGTCAGCCCGCGTGGTCGAAGCCGGCCCGCTCGGCGGAGCGGTCGTCGAGGAACCACACGTGCGGGTCGGCCCCGTCGTAGCCCTCCTCGCCGGGGACGAGGTAGGTGCGGGTGTCCTCCCACGCCTTGACGGTGTGGTCGAGGGGGACGGCGCCGTCGTCGAGGGGCGCGGCCGAGCCGACGCCGTAGCCGCCGTCACGGATCTCCTCGACGGAGGAGACGCGCCGTCCGTCGACCCCGCGCTCCTGCTCGCCGTGCTGGGTGTCCTCGTGCTGGGTGCCGTCGTGCGGGGTGTCGTCGTGCTGCGCGCTGCCCTGGGCCTCGGTGCCGGGGTCGTCGGAGCTGTCCTCGCCCGAGGTCACGTCGTCCTCGGTGAGCTTGCCCGTCTCGGCCGTCCAGTCACCGGCCTGACGGAACTCCTCGCCGGCCGCCACGTCGTGGTCGTCGGGGTCGTGCTCGGCGGCGAAGGCCTCCTCGCGAGCCCGGCGCTCCTCGTCGCTCTCGACCCGCGGGTCGTCATCCGCGTCGTCATCCGCGTCGTCGTCTCCCGAGGCGCGTGAGGTCGGGGGAGCGGCCGCCCCCTCGGGCCCGCTCGCCGCCTCCGCCTCGGCGTCACCGGCGCCCGACGCGGTCGCCGCCTCGTCGTCGGCACCGCGCTCGTCGACACCGCGCTCGTCGACACCGGCCCCGTCGCCAGCGGGCTCGTCGGCGCCCTCGTCCTCGCCCCCGCCGTGCCGGGGCTCGTGGTCGCGCTGCTCGTCCTCGATCTGCTGCAGCCGCTCCTCGACCTGCTCCTGCGGGTCCACCGGGCCGTCGTCGTCGGTGCGCACCCCCGCATCGAGGGCCGGGTCTGCGGGTGCGGGGGTACTGCCGGTGCTCTGCTCTCGTGCGTCCTGCTCGCTCATCGTCGCCTCCACGGGCGGGTCGGGCTTGGAAGGGATGTCCACGCTATCGACGTCGGTGCGGCCCGGGCGGGCGAGCGGCCCCCCTTCGTCCCCCGTCCTCCCACCCGGGGCGGACCCCGATCTCATCCGGTGGTGGGATCCGCCCGCGGCGCGGGTGCAGCACGGTGGAGGGACACGCAGACGACAGCAGGGAGAGAGACGATGCACCGCCGCACCAGCCGACGCCCTAGCACCCGCCCGCGCACGACCGCCGCCCTCGGCGCGGGTCTCGCGCTCGCCATGACGGCCGCGCTGCCCGCGACCGCGAGCCCCGCCGAGCCCGGCCCCTCGGACGGGGTCGCCGAGCGCTCCACCCGGGCCCTCGAGCCGGTCGCGCCCCGCAGCTCGGCGCCCACGAGCCCGTCGGCCGCCGAGCGCCGGGGCACCGGGCAGCGGACCTTCGCCAAGCCGGTGCCGCGCAACGGCCCGGCCCGCGACGCGGTGCTCGACGCCAGCCTCGACCGGCTCGTCGACGACGGGGCCGTCGGCGTCGTCGCCCGTGTCGACCGCCCCGGGCGCGACTACGCCGGGGCCGCCGGCGTGCGTGACCGGACGAAGCCCGCCACGGCCCGCGAGGGCGACCGCTTTCGCGTCGCGAGCAACACGAAGTCGATGGTCGCGGTGCTCGTCATGCGCCAGGTCGAGCGGGGCACGTGGTCGCTCGGCACGACCGTCGACGAGGTGCTGCCGGGCGCGCTGCCCGGGCACGGCGACATCACCGTCGAGGAGCTGCTCAGCCACACCTCGGGGCTGCAGACCGGCACCGACGCCTCGCTCCTGCGCCAGATGGACGACCCGAGCTCCTGGGACGACTTCTTCGCGGCGACGGGGGCGGACTACACCGACGAGCAGCTCGTCGCCGACGCGGCTGCGCTGCCGTGGGGCCCGCGGGGCCAGCACCTGTACTCCAACGCCGGCTACGTCCTGCTCGGGATGATGCTGCGCGAGGAGACCGGTCGTGACGTCGGCCAGCTGCTGCGCACGGAGGTCTTCCGCCCCGCCGGCATGACCCGCTCGAGCTTCGCCACCCGGGTCGGCACCCCCGGCCCGATGCTCGTCGGCGCGTCGAGCACCTCGCAGGGCTGGTACTCCGAGGCCGGCTTCAACCCTGACCTCTTCTCCAGCGCCGGCGCGGTCATCTCGACCACCCGCGACCTCGGCCGCTTCACCAAGGCGGTCAACGACGGCACCCTGCTCAAGAGCTCGACGGTGCGCGAGATGCGCGTCCCGCGCGACGAGATCGGCTGGTACGGCCTGGGCATCTACCGCCTGCCCGACCCGTGCACGCCGAAGGGGGCGGCGCAGCGCTACCTCTACGGCCACGACGGCGGGTCGTACGGCACGACGAGCATGGCCCTGTCGAGCCCCGACGGCCGTCGGCAGGTGACCCTGGGCGTCACGGGCCGCTACTTCAGCGAGACCGACCCGACCCAGGCCCAGCCCTTCGACCTCATCGGGCTCTACGACCAGCTGGCCCGCGCGACCTGCTGACCCCCCTTCGCCCGACGGCTGACGTGCCGGTCGGTGCCGTGCTTGGATCGCTGTCATGAGCGAGATGCACGCCGCCGACCGGCACGACGTCATCCGGGTCCGCGGCGCGCGGGTCAACAACCTCCAGGGGGTCGACGTCGACATCCCCAAGCGGCGGCTCACGGTCTTCACCGGGGTGTCCGGGTCGGGCAAGTCGAGCCTCGTCTTCGGCACGATCGCCGCGGAGTCGCAGCGGCTCATCAACGAGACGTACTCGGCCTTCCTCCAGTCCTTCATGGGCACGCCGCCACGCCCCGAGGTGGACGAGCTCGCGGGCGTCACGCCGGCGATCGTCGTCGACCAGGAGCGCCTGCAGGCCAACAGCCGCTCGACGGTCGGCACGGTCACCGACGCCTACGCGATGCTGCGCGTCCTGTACTCGCGCCGCTCGCAGCCCCACGTCGGCAGCTCGCAGGCCTTCGCCTTCAACATCGCCAGCGCGAGCGGCAGCGGCATGCTCAAGAAGGCCGACGGGTCGGCCGAGCGCAAGACCTTCGAGGTCGTCGGCGGGATGTGCCCGCGGTGCGAGGGCAAGGGCAAGGTCTCGACGATCGACGAGTCCGCGATCGTCGACACCTCGCTGTCGCTCAACGGGGGAGCGGTCCTCGTGCCGGGCATGCCGACCGGCAGCTGGCAGTGGCGCAGCTACGCCGAGTCCGACAAGCTCGACCCGGACAAGGTGCTCGCCGACTACACGCCCGACGAGTGGCACTGGCTCATGCACCAGGAGACGACGAAGGTCCGCTTCGGGGGGATCAACTACTCCTACCTCGGGCTCGTCGAGCGGGTGCGGCGCGGCTTCATCGACCGCGAGACCGAGAGCAAGCAGGCGCACGTGCGCGAGTACGCGGCGAAGGTCGCGACGTACGACACGTGCCCGGAGTGCCACGGCACGCGTCTGGCCGAGGCGTCCCGCACCGCCACCGTCGCCGGGCGGACCATCCCCGAGTGCTCCGCGATGCAGGTGAGCGACCTGCTCGCCTGGGTCGAGGGGCTCGACGAGCCCGGTGTCGGCCCGCTCGTCGCGAGCCTCGCGGCGATGCTGCGCGGCTTCGTCGACATCGGCCTGGGCTACCTCAGCCTCGACCGCGAGTCCGGGACGCTCTCGGGCGGCGAGGCGCAGCGGGTGAAGATGATCCGCCACCTCGGGTCGGCGCTCACCGACGTCACCTACGTCTTCGACGAGCCGACGATCGGTCTGCACCCCCACGACATCCGCAAGATGAACGACCTGCTCCTCCAGCTGCGCGACAAGGGCAACTCGGTGCTCGTCGTCGAGCACAAGCCCGAGGTCATGGAGATCGCCGACCGCGTCGTCGACCTCGGGCCGGGGGCAGGTCGCGACGGCGGCACGATCACATTCGAGGGCGACGTCGCGGGGCTGCGCGCCTCGGGCACGCTCACCGGGCGCTACCTCGACCACCGGGTCGGGCTGCGCGAGCCGGTGCGCGTGGCCACCGGGCAGCTCGAGATCCGGGGCGCGACAACGCACAACCTGCGCGACGTCGACGTCGACGTGCCGACCGGGGTCCTGTGCGTCGTCACCGGTGTCGCCGGGTCCGGCAAGTCCTCGCTCATCCACGGCTCGCTCGGCGGGCGCGACGACGTGCTCGTCGTCGACCAGGGCGCGATCAAGGGCTCGCGCCGCTCCAACCCCGCGACGTACACCGGGCTGCTCGACGGCATCCGGACCGCCTTCGCCAAGGGGAACGGCGTCAAGCCGGCGCTCTTCTCCGCCAACTCCGAGGGCGCCTGCGAGATGTGCAACGGGCAGGGCGTCATCTACACCGACCTGGCGATGATGGCCGGGGTCGCCATCCCGTGCGAGGCGTGCGAGGGGCGCCGCTTCAAGCCCGAGGTGCTGCAGTACACGCTGCACGGGCTGACCATCGCCGAGGTCCTCGACCTCTCGCTCGACCAGGCCGCCGAGGTCTTCACCACCGGCAAGTCGAGGACGATCATCGCCAAGCTCAGGGACGTCGGCCTGGGCTACCTCACCCTCGGCCAGCCGCTCATCACCCTCTCCGGGGGCGAGCGCCAGCGGATCAAGCTCGCCGCCCAGCTCGGCAAGGAGCGCGCGATCATCGTCCTCGACGAGCCGACCGCCGGGCTGCACCTCGCCGACACCGAGCGCCTGCTGACGATGCTCCACGGGCTCGTCGACCAGGGGCACTCGCTCGTCGTCATCGAGCACAACCTCGCCGTCATGGCCCAGGCCGACTGGGTCATCGACATCGGCCCCGGCGCCGGGCACGACGGCGGCCAGGTCGTCTTCACCGGCACCCCCGCCGACATGGTCGCGACGGGGTCGGGCGCCACCGCCGAGGTCCTCGCGGAGTACGTCGGGGGCTGACCCCCCTTCGCCCCGGGCTGACAAAACCCTGCCAGCAGCACTTCGACGAGCCAGGACCCTTTCGAAAGGGTCCTGGCACATCAAGACCCAGCCAGCAGCCTTTTGTAGCCGGGGGGGGTAGCGGGTGGCAGTGCGACGGGAGGACCGGCGAAGGGGTCAGAGGGGCAGCTTCATCCCCACGTGGGTGGCCTCGTAGCCCAGGCGCGCGTAGAAGCGGTGGGCGTCGACGCGGTCGGTGTCGGTCGCGAGCTGTGCCAGCGAGGCACCACGCGCCCGGCCGTGGTCGTGGGCCCAGGCGAGCATCGCCGTCCCGATGCCCCGGCCGCGCCATGACGAGGCGACACGGACCCCTTCGAGCTCGAGGCGGGTGGCCCCCGCCCGCGACAGCCCGGGCACGACGCTCAGCTGCACCGTCGCGACGACGGTGCCCTCGTCGTCGCGGACGACCGCGAGGTACTGCGCCGGGTCGCCGGCGATGACGTCGTAGGCGGCCTCGTAGCGGGTGAGCTCGGGGCTCTCGCGCACGGCCGCGATCGGGTCGTCGGAGAGCAGCCCGACGACGGCCGGCACGTCGGTGCGCCGGGCCCGCTGCACCCGGTAGCGACGCCCGCCGACCTCGAGCAGCCCGCCCACGGCCTCGCTGGCCTCGGCGCGCAGCTCGGCGACGAGCCGGTCGAGCCAGCGCCCGACGTGGTGGCGGGCCTCGTCGGTGTCGGGGTAGCGGCAGCGCAGGTGCAGCCCCGACTCGTCGAGGACGAACCACAGCATGACGCCGTCGGTGCGGATCGCGGCCCCGACGTACTGCGCCTGCAGCCCACGCGAGTCGACGCGCACCGGCAGCCGGCGCAGGTCGAGCCAGGAGATGGCGAACATGCCCGGCGCGGTCGGCATGTCCTCGCCGAGGACGTCGGCGAGCGAGCAGGACCCCAGCCGCACGGCCTCGCGCACGGCTGCGGCGGCGGCGCGGGGAGAGGGGTCGTCGCTCGTGAGCACCGAGTTCGTGATGAACCACCCGGCGGAGTCGTGCCATCGCGGCTCGTAGCGGCTGTGCACGGGGAAGACCGCGCGCAGCGGCCGGTCGGCGAGCTCGCGCGTCACCCGGGTCATCGCGGCGACGACGAGCGAGAGCGTCGAGACGCCCTCCTCGGCGGCGCGCACCCCGAGGGCCGCGCTCGCGTCGACGTCGAGGACGTCGCGCACCTCGACCCGCTCGGGCTGCGGGGAGTCGCCCGGTCCGAGCGGCAGCGGGAAGCACGGCATGACCCCGCCGGCGCCGCGCATCACCTCGGCCCACCGCGCCCGCAGGTCGTCGTCGACCGGCGGCCGCTCGGCGAGGGCAGCCGTGTGCTCGGCGAAGTCGGGCGGCGCGGGCGTGCCGTCGAAGGGAGTCCGTCCGCCGCGCACGGCCTCGAGCGCCGCGAGCAGGTCGCGGGCGAGGACGAGCATCGACCACATGTCGACGTGCGAGTGGTCGGCGGCGACGACGACCGTCTGGCCGTCGGCGGTCTCGAGCAGGCACAGGCGGTGCGACGGCAGGGCGAAGGGGGTGCACGTCGCGTCGAGGACGCGGCGCAGGGCGTCCTCGACGGCCTGGCCCGGGGCGACGGGGTGCTCGACCCAGCGCCCGTCCCCGATCTCGACCTCGCGCAGCACCGGCCCGTCCGGACCGGGCTCGGCGACCGTGCGCAGCGTCCCGTGCCGCTGCACCACGGCACGCCACGCGGCGGCGAGCTCGTCGGCCGGGGGCGACTGGGGCAGGCGGAAGGACAGCGCCATCCACGACCCGGGGCGCTCCCCCTCGCCGACGTGCCGGCGCTGGTCGAAGGAGATCGGCCGCAGCCGCTCGGTCGGCACGACGTCGAGGTCGTACCCGCTGAGGTGCCCGAAGGGCAGTCGCAGCTGCGCGATGTTGGTCAGCCGCATGCGCCGTACCCTATGCCTCACCTCACGCCCGAGGACGACGACAGGAGCCACCGTGCCGCGCTTCGCCCTCCCCGGTGCCGAGCTCGACTGGGAGCTGAGCGACGAGGGCGGCGCCCCGGTCGTCCAGCTCCACGGCCTGACGTCGAGCCGCTACCGCGACCGTCTGCTCGGGGTCGACCTCGGCCTCGGGCTGAGCGGCACCCGGCTGCTGCGCTACGACGCCCGTGGTCACGGACGCTCGACCGGCCGGGCCGTGCCCGAGGACTACCGGTGGGACGCGCTCGCGCACGACCTGCTCGCGCTGCTCGACCACGTCTTCCCCGGCGAGGCGGTCCACGGCGTCGGGCCGTCGATGGGCTGCGGCACCCTCCTGCACGCGATCGCCCTCGACCCCGGGCGCTTCCGCGGGCTCACCCTCGTCGTGCCCGCGACGGCGTGGGAGACCCGGGCCGCCCGGGCCGCCGAGTACCGCGCGAGCGCCGACGTCGTCGAGCAGCAGGGCTTCGAGACCTTCGCCGCCCTCGGGGCGCTCGCGCCGCGACCGCCGGCGACCGTCGGCACCCCGATCACCCAGCCCGACGTGCCCAAGGAGCTGCTGCCGACGCTCTTCCGCGGCGCGGCCCTCACCGACCTGCCGCCGCGCGAGGTCGTCGCGAGGGTGGCGGTGCCGACGACGGTCATGGCGTGGGTCGACGACCCGGCCCACCCGGTGAGCTCGGCGGAGGCGATCGCGGGCCTGGTGCGGGGCAGCCGGATCGTCCTCGCGCGCACCCCGCAGGACGTCGCGCGGTGGCCGGCGATGCTCCATGAGCAGGTCCTCGAGACGCGCTGAGCACTCGCCTCGACGGGGGTCGTCGAGGTGGGATGGTGACCCCATGAGGTCCTACTGCGCGGTCCACGTCGACGTCGGCTACCTGCTCGCCTCGGCGGCGACGTACGTCACCGGCAGCTCCCTGCGCCGCGGGGTGGTCGTCGACTACCCGACCCTCATCGCCCGTCTCGTCGAGCAGGCCGAGACCGACTCCGGCCTGCCGCTGCTCCGGGTCAACTGGTACGACTCCGGTGCCCGCCCCGGCGGGATGCCCGACTACCAGCAGGAGGAGATCGGCCTGCTGCCGCGGGTCAAGCTGCGCCTGGGCCGGCTGTCGTACTCCGGCGACCAGAAGGGCGTCGACATCCGGATCGGGCTCGACCTCGCGATCCAGGGGCGCAACCGCGTCGCCGACGCCGTCTACCTCGTCTCCGGCGACGACGACCTCACCGAGGCCGTCGAGGAGGCGCAGAGCCACGGGGTGCAGGTCGTCCTGCTCGCCGTCGCCGATCGCGCCGGCCGCCCCCACGGCGTCTCGAAGCACCTGCGCCGCGCGGTCGACGGGCTGCTGCTCGTCGGGCCCGAGACGATCGAGGCCACCGTGCGCTCCGTCGCGATCCCGGAGGAGCTGCTCCCCGAGGGGGCGAAGGGGGAGACCCTCGAGGAGGAGTGCGCGGCCGTCGCGCCCGAGGGCGTCGACGAGGTCATGCCGGCGGCGGTGGACGACGAGGAGCCGGGCGAGCCGGCCGCCGACCCCGTCGAGACGGGGACGGCACCCCCTTCGCCCGCTCCCCCTTCGCCCGCTCCCGTGCCGGTGGCCGCGGCCGAGGCGACGCCCTCGCCCGCGACGGACGGGGCGCCGCGGCCGGGTCTGCCGAGCCCCGCGGTCTTCGCCCGGCGGCGGGCGACCGCGCTCGTGCTGCCCGGGGCCGACATGCACATGGAGGTCGCCGTCGACCCCGAGCTCGGGGTCACCGAGGAGGTCGTCGACGGCGTCGCGAAGCGTCTCGTCGCGTCGTGGTGCGCGACCTCGACGCCCGAGCAGCTCGCCGAGCTGCGGCGCGCGGCGCCGACCCTGCCCGCCGAGCTCGACCGGGCCCTGCTCGTCGACCTCGCGAGCCGCACCCAGGACCACCACGTCGACGACGAGGCCCGTCAGCACCTGCGCGACCGCTTCTGGGTGCACGTCGGGCGCGTCCGCATGGAGTGACCCGACGTGGGGTCACCCGGCGGACGCGCCCGGGGTGGTGCGGTGAGGCGTGAGCCTTTTAGAGGCGGACGAGCATCTTGCCCGTGTTGGCCCCGCCGAGCAGGTCGATGAAGGCCTGCGGTGCGGCGTCGAGGCCGTCGCGGAAGGTCTCGTCGGCCTGCAGCTGCCCGTCGGCGAGCCACTGCGTCGCGCGCTCGCGGTACTCGGCCGCGAGGTGCTCGTAGTGACCGACGATGAAGCCGCGCAGGGTGAGGTTGCGACCGATGGCGATCGCGAGGTTGCGCGGGCCGGGGGTCGGCTCGGTGGAGTTGTACTGCGCGATCGCGCCGCACATGGCCACGCGGCCGAAGAGGTTGAGGCTGCCGATCGCGGCCTCGAGGTGGTCGCCGCCGACGTTGTCGAAGTACACGTCGATGCCGTCGGGCGCGGCCTCGCGCAGGCTCTCGCGGACCGGCTTGTCGCGGTAGCTGAAGGCCTCGTCGAAGCCGAGCTCGCGCAGACGGGCGACCTTCTCGGCGCTGCCGGCCGAGCCGATGACCTTCGAGGCGCCGAGCGCCTTGGCGACCTGGCCGACGACGGAGCCGACGGCACCGGCGGCGCCGGAGACGAAGACGACGTCGCCCTGCTTCATCTCGGCGACGGCGGTCAGACCCGCGTAGGCGGTCAGACCGGTCATACCGAGGACGCCGAGGTAGGCGGAGGCGGGGGCGGCGTCGGTGTCGACGACGCGGACGCGCGCGGCGGGCAGCACGGCGTGCTCGCGCCAGCCCAGGCCGTGGACGACGTGCTGGCCGACGGAGACGGCGTCCGATCGCGAGGCGATGACCTCGCCGACGGCGCCGCCGTCGAGGGGGCCGTCGACGGCGAAGGGGGCGACGTAGGAGTCGCGGTCGTCCATCCGGCCGCGCATGTACGGGTCGACCGACATGACGGTCGTGCGCACGAGGATCTCGCCGTCGGCGAGCTCGGGCAGGTCCACGGTCTCGACGCGGAAGTCGTCGGGCGTGGGCTCCCCCTTCGGGCGGGAGGCGAGGACGACCTGGCGGGTGCTGGTGGGGGTCGAGGAGGTCACGGGCATCAGTCCTGGGCGACCGTGACGGTCACGTCGATGTTGCCGCGGGTCGCGTTGCTGTAGGGGCAGACCTGGTGCGCGGCGTCGGCGAGCTGCTGGGCGGCCTCGGCGTCGAGGGCCGGGAGGGTCACCTCGAGCTCGACGGCGAGCTGGAAGCCCCCGTCGTCGGTCGGGCCGATGTGGACGCGCGAGCCGACGGAGGAGTTGCTGACGTCGGCCTTCGTGCGGCGGGCCACGGCCTGGAGCGCGGAGTGGAAGCAGGCCGCGTAGCCGAGCGCGAAGAGCTGCTCGGGGTTGGCGCCCTGGCCGCTGCCGCCCATCTCGGTGGGGATGGCCATGTCGAGGTCGAGGCTGCCGTCCGCGGTGCGCGCGTGGCCGTCGCGGCCGGCGCCGGTGGCAAGGGCCTCAGCGGTGTAGAGGGTCTTCATGATGATGCTCCTTCGTGGGACAAGGGGGTGGTGGTCTGGTCGGCAGGGGCGCCGGAGGCCGCGTCGCAGAAGCGGCGGGCGAGGCTGCGCAGCATGCTCAGCTCGTCGGGGGTCATGTCGACGGCCGCGAAGACGCGCCGCTGCAGGGCGGCGATCTCGTGCTCGAGCTCGTGACCGTGCTCGGTGAGGTGCACGGTGACCTGACGGGCGTCGGTGCTCTCGCGACGACGCTCGACGAGGCCGAGCGAGACCATGCGGGTGAGCAGGGGCGAGAGCGTGCCGCTGTCGAGGCGGAGCGCGGTGCCGAGCTCGGAGACGGCCTGGCCGTCGCGCTCCCACAGGGCGAGGAGGGTGACGTACTGCGTGTAGGTCAGCCCGAGGTCGGCGAGCGACTCCCGGTAGGCCGAGGTCGCCGCCCGCGACGCCGAGTACAGGGCGAAGCAGAGCTGCTCGTCGAGGGGGTGGGAGTCGGCCATGCACACAAAGATTGCACACAACTGAGTTGTGCGCAACTCAGTTGGTGGGGAAGGGGTGGTGGTCTCGAGGCTCGGGCGCAGAGCGCCCTCGCACCTCGACCATCGAGGGGCGCTGCTATGCCTCGGCGAGGAGGGCGCGGACGGCGCGCTCGACGACGGCCTGCTCCTGGGCGGGGGTGCGCGGGCGCCGGGCGCGGGGGACCGTGAGGACGCGGCCCTCCTCGTAGAGGTCGATGACCCGCGGGTCGATGTAGGACTTCCGCGCGATCGTCGGGGTGTTGCCGAGGTAGTCGGCGACCTGCTCGACGGCCTGCTTGATCGCCCGGCGACGAGAGGCCTGGGTCCGGCCGTCCTCGCTCGACTGCGAGAGGGCGACGGCCGCGTGCACCGTCGCGTGCCACGTGCGGAAGTCCTTGGCCGTCACCTCCCCGCGGAAGAGCTCGGCGAGGTAGCCGTTGACCATCGCGGCGTCGAGGTCGCTCCACAGCCGCCCGTCCTTGTAGACGAGCAGCCGGTCGGAGCCGCCGCGTCGGCCGCGCATCACCTGCAGCGAGGCGGCGACGTCGACGTCCTCGACGGTGATCGACTGCTGGATACCGCCCTTGCCGACGAAGGTGAAGAGCAGCGCCCCCTTCGCCCGGCGCACGTGCGTGCGCTGCAGCGTCGTCAGCCCGAAGGACCCGTGCTCGTCGGTGTAGCTCTCGCTGCCGATCCGGAAGTAGCCGAGGTCGAGCAGGCGTACCGCGGTCGCCGTCGCCCGCGTGATCGGCATGCCGTCGAGCGCGAGGTCGAGAGCGAGCTGCTTGCGCACACGC
Organism: Janibacter melonis; assembly: GCF_020567375.1. Classification (GTDB taxonomy): domain Bacteria; phylum Actinomycetota; class Actinomycetes; order Actinomycetales; family Dermatophilaceae; genus Marihabitans; species Marihabitans melonis. The sequence goes on from NZ_JAJBZM010000002.1 coordinate 752,225, forward strand.
GGGAGCCGGGCCGCCGCGGCGAGCACCCGGTCGTGCTTCGCGGCGTCGCGCTTCTCGCGCCAGTGCGGGTGGTAGAGGTACTGCCGCCGCCCGGCCGCGTCGGTGCCGACGGCCTGGATGTGCCCGTTGGCGAAGGGGGAGATCCACACCTGCTCCCACGCGGGCGGGATGGCGAGCGCCCGGATCCGCGCGACGTCCTCGGCCGACAGCCGCTGCCCGTCCGCGTCGACGTAGGAGAAGCCCCGCCCGGCACGCCGGCGGGTCCACCCCTTCGCGCTCGGCGACACGGTCCGCAGCCTCATCGCTCGATGATGGCAGCGCGGGAGGCTCCGGACGGCCGGTGCGAAGGGGGGGCGTCCAGGGTTCGGAGGACGCCGCTGGTGGTCTTCCGGTCGGACCTCGGCGCCGGGGCTCCCTCGCTCAGCCCGTGCGGTGCACCTTGTGCGCAGCGGCCTGCGCGAGCGGGCGCACGGTGAGCTTGTCGACGTTGACGTGGTGGGGGAGCGCGGCGACCCACGACACGCACTCGGCGACGTCCTCCTGGGTGAGCGGCTCCTCGACGCCCGCGTAGACCGCATCGGCCCTGGCCTGGTCGCCGTCGAAGCGCACGAGCGAGAACTCGTCGGAGCGCACCATCCCGGGCGCGATGTCGCACACCCGCACCGGCTCGCCGTTGAGCTCGAGCCGCAGCGCGTCGGCGACGAAGGCCTCGGCGGCCTTCGCCCCGCAGTACCCCGCCCCGCCCTCGTAGGCCACGTGCGCCGCGACGGAGGTGATCATGACGACGGTGCCGCGGCCGGAGCGCAGGGCGGGCAGCAGGGCCTTCGTCACGGCGACCGTCCCGATGACGTTCGTCTCGTACATCGCGCGCCACGCGTCGAGGTCGGCGTCGGCGACCGGCTCGAGCCCGAGGGCGCCGCCGGCGTTGTTGACGAGGAGGGCGACCTGCGGCCCCGCGGCCTCGGCGAGCGCCGCGACGTCGTCGGCCTTCGTCACGTCGCACGTCACCGCGCGCCCGCCGATCTCAGCCGCGAGCGCTTCGATGCGCTCGGTGCGTCGGGCCGCGAGGACCACGTCGTACCCGTCGGCGGCGAGGCGCTGCGCGCACGCCTTGCCGATCCCGCTGCTCGCCCCGGTCACCACTGCCACGCCACGTGAGGTCATGGGCGCGAGCCTAGGACCGGGTGGCCGAGACCTCGACGCGGGTCGTGCGGGTGAGGCGCAGGGCATGTCGATCGGAGACTCGGTCGCTGCCCCGTACGTACGGGGCAGCGACCTAGTCGGCAGGACGGGGTGTCGGTGCGGCTCAGCCCCAGGCGGCGAGGAGCGCGGCGCCGCTCGCCCAGGTGGCGCCGGCGCACACGAGCGCGAAGCTGCCCTGCCACACGGCCCCCGGCACGCTGGTGAGCCGGGCCATCGCCGAGGAGTCGCTGCCCGCGTCGCGGGAGCGGACGGTGGCGCCGAGGTGACGCCACGCCCCGACGAGCAGGAGCAGGCCGAGGCCGACGAGCACGTGCTGCTGCACTACGTCGTCCCGCCACCACCACAGCGAGCCGCCGGCTGCGAGGACGGCGAGGACGACGACACCGGTGAGGGCCGAGCGCACGTAGACGAGGGAGACGAGCAGGGCGAGGAGGGTCAGGGTGAGCACCGGCGCGGCCCAGCCGCGGGCGGCGGCGAGCACGAGCACCGCCCCCGCGACGGCTGGCGCGGGGTAGCCGGCCCACGTCGTCGCGGCCAGGCCCGGGCCGCGCGGGCGCCCGACGGTCACCGTGTGGCCCGACATGTCGGGGCGCAGGACGAAGCCGGTGAAGCGGCGACCGGAGAGGACCCCGACGACGGCGTGCCCGAGCTCGTGGACGAGCGTCACGCCGAGCCGCAGGACCCGCCAGGCGGGGGACCAGCCGACGGCGAGCGCGGTCACCGCGAGGACGACGAGGACGCCCTGGGGCGCGAGCAGCTCGGTGCGCGCCGCAGGGGACCAGCGCTGCGCGAGATCGGCCCACTCCACGGGGTCACCGTAGGGCTGCCCCCTGACCGCTCCCTGGGGCCCCTCGGTGCGAGGATGACGAGATGGCCATCGATCGCTTCGACGGCGCCATCCTCGGCGTCGGCACGACCTCCGGGGTCCGGGTCGTCGTGGGGCGCTGGGAGGGCTCGCCGCTCGGCGCCTTCGCCGACGTCATGCTCGCCACCGCCGACGACCAGCGGGTGCTGCTCGCCCCGGACGAGGCGGTCGCCGAGTACGTCTCGCAGACCTACAACTTCGACGAGGTCGTCCACTGCCCGGTGACCGTGCGCGACACCGGCGACGGCGCGAGCCGCAGGTGGCACGTCAGCGCGGGCGAGCTCGTCCTCGACGTCGTCCTCGGCGGGCGCACCGCGACCGGCCGGCTGCTGCGCCCGATCCCCACCGCGCTCGCGACGAGCCGTCCCGTCGCCGTCCTCGCCGACCCCTTCGCCCGTCTCCTCCACCCCGGGGTGCGCACGGTCGGCACCGCCGGGGGCGGGCGCCGCGAGTACTACGGCGCGCGCGACCAGCACGCCGTCGAGGCCGTCGCGGGCAGCTGGCGCGGCGTCGACCTCGGCCGACTCGCCCCGGTTGACCCGCCGCCGCGCTTCGGCTTCAGCAGCACCCCCCGCACGCCGAGCCTGACGAGGGTGCGCACGACGATCGTGCGCAGCTAGGTCGTAGGGTCGTGAGGACCCGATCCCCTGCGGAAGGACCCTCATGGCACACGTGCTCATCATCGGCGGACACGGCAAGGTCGCACTGCTGGCCGCCCCTCTCCTCGTCGCGGACGGGCACCGCGTCACCTCGCTCATCCGCAACCCCGACCACGCCGACGAGGTCGCCGCCACCGGCGCCGACCCGAAGGTCGCCGACGTCCAGGAGCTCGACACCGACGCGATGGCCGAGCTGCTCGAGGGCGTCGAGGTCGTCGTGTGGTCGGCCGGTGCCGGCGGCGGCAGCCCCGAGCGCACGTACGCGGTCGACCGCGACGCCGCCGTGCGCAGCATGGACGCCGCGGCCCGCGCCGGCGTCGGGCACTACGTCATGGTCAGCTACTACGGCGCCGGGCTCGACCACGGCGTCCCCGAGGACGACGGCTTCTACGCCTACGCCCAGTCCAAGGCCGAGGCCGACGAGCACCTGCGCTCGAGCCGGCTCACGTGGACGATCCTCGGCCCGAGCGGGCTCACCCTCGACCCCGGCACGGGTCGGATCGACGCCGACGCGACCGAGGGCGGTCAGGTCCCGCGGGCCGACGTCGCCGCCGTCATCGCCGGGACCGTCCGCGAGGGCGCGCGCCTGGGTGGGGTGACCGTCGAGTTCAACACCGGTGAGACCCCGGTCGCCGAGGCGCTCGCCGCCCACCGCGCGGGCTGAGGTCCGACGTGCCCGACCTGCACCCCCGACTCCAGACCCAGCTCGACCTCGTCACGGCGCGCAACCCCGGCGAGCCCGAGTTCCTCCAGGCCGTCCAGGAGCTCATGCTCAGCCTGAGCCCCATCGCCGGCCGCCGGCCCGACTACGCCCAGTGGTCGGTGCTCAAGCGGATGTGCGAGCCCGAGCGGCAGATCATCTTCCGCGTCCCGTGGGTCGACGACGCCGGCGAGGTGCAGATCAACCGCGGCTTCCGCGTCGAGTTCAGCTCGGTGCTCGGGCCGTACAAGGGCGGGCTGCGCTTCCACCCCAGCGTCAACATCTCGATCGTCAAGTTCCTCGGCTTCGAGCAGGTCTTCAAGAACGCGCTCACCGGTCTGCCGATCGGCGGCGGCAAGGGCGGCTCGGACTTCGACCCGAAGGGGCGCAGCGACGGCGAGGTCATGCGCTTCTGCCAGTCCTTCATGACCGAGCTGCACCGGCACATCGGCGAGTACACGGACGTCCCGGCCGGTGACATCGGCGTCGGGGCGCGCGAGCTGGGGTATCTCTTCGGGCAGTACAAGCGGATCACCAACCGCTACGAGTCCGGGGTGCTCACCGGCAAGGGGTTGTCGTGGGGCGGCTCCCGGGTGCGCACCGAGGCCACGGGGTACGGCACCGTCTACTTCGCGCAGGAGATGCTCGCGGGCCGCGGCGACTCCTTCGACGGCAAGCGCGTCGTCATCTCCGGCTCGGGCAACGTCGCGACGTACGCCGCGCAGAAGGCCGAGCAGCTGGGTGCGACGGTTGTCGCCGTCTCCGACTCGGGTGGCTACGTCGTCGACGAGTCCGGGATCGACGTCGCCCTGCTGCAGGAGATCAAGGAGCAGCGGCGCGAGCGGCTCACCGAGTACGTCAGCGCGAAGGGGGCCTCGGCCCACCACGTCGCGGACGGGTCGATCTGGGACGTGCCGTGCGACATCGCCCTGCCGTGCGCGACCCAGAACGAGCTCACCGGGCGTGACGCGAAGACGCTCGTCGAGGACGGGGTCGGGCTCGTCGCCGAGGGCGCGAACATGCCGTGCACGACCGACGCCGTGGAGGTGCTGCGCGACGCGGGCGTGCTCTACGCGCCGGGCAAGGCGAGCAACGCCGGCGGGGTCGCGACGAGCGCGCTGGAGATGCAGCAGAACGCCAGCCGCGAGTCGTGGGGCTTCGAGGAGACCGAGGCGAAGCTGCGCGAGATCATGAGCTCGATCCACGAGCAGTGCGTCGCGACCGCCGACGAGTACGGCGACCCCGGGAACTACGTCATGGGCGCCAACCTCGGCGGCTACCTCCGCGTCGCCGACGCGATGGTCGCCCTCGGCGTCGTCTGAGCCGCTCAGCCGAGGAAGGACTGCACGCGGTCCTTCGGGCGGCCGATGATCGCGCGGTCGCCGCGGACGAGGACGGGGCGCTGGAGCAGGCGGGGGTGCTCGACGAGCACGGCGACGACCTGGTCCTCGCTCGCGACGTCGTCCTCGCCCAGGCCCAGCTCCTTGAAGTGGTTGTCGCGCCGCACGAGGTCGGTCACCGGGTCCTCGAGCTTGCCGGCGAGCTCGCGCAGCGCGGTCTCGTCGAGCGGGTCCTTGAGGTACTGGACGACCTCGACGTCGGCGCCGGCCGCCTCGGCGACCTCCACCGCGTGCCGGGAGGTCGAGCAGCGCGGGTTGTGCAGGAGCGTGATCTCAGCCATGACACCGACGATAGGGCCGCGGACCCCCGTCGGCGCGGCGGGTCGGCGACCGGCTCAGCCGCGGCGGAAGACGGGGACGTCGCTGCTCGAGACCGACGGCTCGAAGCGGTACCCGCCGCCGTCGAAGTCGCGCAGCGCCCGCACCGAGCGCACCCGGTGCTGCACCATCCACGCGGCCATCTCGCCACGGGCGCGCTTGGCGGGGAAGGAGATGACGCGCCACCGCCCGGAGCGGTCCTGGTCCTCGAAGCGAGGCGTGACGACCCGCGCGTCGAGCGCGTCGAGGTCGACCGAGCCCGCGTACTCCTGCGAGGCGAGGTTGACGACGACCTCCGGCCCGGGCGACTCGGCGAGGTCGGCGGCGACGAGGTCGGTGATCTGCGAGCCCCACCACGCGTACAGCGAGTCGCCCCGCGGCGTCGCCAGGCGCGTGCCCATCTCGAGGCGGTAGGGCTGGACGAGGTCGAGCGGGCGGAGCACCCCGTAGAGCCCGGAGAGGATGCGCACGACCTTCTGCGCCTCGGTGAGGTCCCGGGCGTCGAAGCGCTCGCGCGCGTCCATCCCGCGGTAGACGTCGCCGTCGAAGAGGTAGATCGCCGGCCGCGCGTTCGTCGTCGTGAAGGGCGTCTCGAAGTCCTCGTAGCGCTGCGCGTTGAGCCGCCCGAGCTCGGGGGAGATGTCCATGAGGTCGCCGATCTCCTCCGGCGACTTCGTGCGCATGACCTCGACGAGCTGCTCGGCCTGCTCGAGCATCCGCGGCTGCGTGTGCTTGCGCGTCGGCAGCGGCGAGTCGAGGTCGAGGGACTTGGCGGGGGAGAGCAGCGCGAGCACGCCACGACGCTACCCGGCCGGGCCGGCTGTCGGCGACGTCGGTGAGGATGGGGCGGTGAGCTCCTCCCTTCGTGTCGCGTCGTACAACGTCAACGGCATCCGGGCCGCGCACCGCCGCGGCTTCGGCGAGTGGCTGGCCCGCCGCGACCCCGACGTCGTCGCCCTGCAGGAGGTCCGCGCCCCGGCGGCGGCGATCCCCGAGGGAGCCTTCGGCGACCTCCACTGCGTCTACGAGCCGGGGCAGATCCCCGGTCGCAACGGCGTCGCCGTGCTCACCCGCGAGGCCCCGACCGCCGTGCGCACGTGGGACGGCACCGCCGTCGTCATCGCCCCGGGCCAGGAGCAGCACGTCGTCGAGGCGCCGCCCGGCACCCTCGCGCGCGGCATCTCGCGCTATGCGACCGAGGGCCGCTACGTCGAGGTCGACCTCGCCGACCGTCCCTTGACGGTCGCCTCGCTCTACCTGCCGAAGGGGGGTCTGCCGGCCGAGCTGCAGAAGCCGGGCCGGATGCGCGAGGCCCCCGACGGCGGCGCCCGCTACGAGCGCAAGATGCACTTCATGGACGCCTTCGCGCGCCAGCTCACCCGCTCGCGCAAGGCGGCGCTCGCCGCCGGGCGCGACTTCCTCCTCATGGGCGACCTCAACGTCGCCCATCTCGAGCACGACGTGCGCAACTGGCGCCGGGCTCGTCAGTCCGAGGGCTTCCTGCCCGAGGAGCGCGAGTGGATCGACGCGATCATCGGGCCGCGCACCCTCGTCGACGTGCTGCGCTCGCACGTCGGTCCGGCCGACGGCCCGTACTCGTGGTGGTCGTGGATGGGCGAGGCCTTCGCCAAGGACGTCGGCTGGCGCATCGACTACCACCTCGCGACCCCGCGGCTGGCCCGCACGGCCGTGGCCGCCGGGGTCGACCGCGAGCCGTCCGCCGACGCGCGCGTGAGCGACCACGCGCCCGTCGTCGTCGACTACGCGACCTGACCTCGGAGCCGGGGCGGGGCGGTCAGTCGCCCGCGATGTCGAAGACCCACTTCCCGCCGTCGCTGACGCCGACCCGCCAGCCCATGTACCCGGTGCCGGCCTCGCGCATCTGCTCCGCCTGGGCGGGCGTCAGCAGACCGGCGTCGACGACCTCCTGCCACGCGGTGTCGCTGTCGGCCCAGTACGGGGTCGCGACGCGGGGCCAGACCCGGTAGGTCGCGTAGGCGGTCTTCTGCGTGCCCCACTGCGTGCCCATGGCGACGGCCGTCCAGCCGTAGCGGTGCTCCGGGTCGTCGGGCAGCGCCCACGCCTGGCGCGGGGTGGTGATCCCGAAGCTCAGCCGCGTCCGGTCCCGGGTCGTGCGCCACACGAGGGCGTCCTGGCGGCAGCCGACGGTGTCGGTGCGGATCGCCTCGGCGGTGCGGCGGGCCCGGTCGGGCAGGGCCCAGCCCGAGCGAAGCCGTGAGGTGACCTCGCTGCCGCTGCACGTCGGCGCGGTGGCGCCGCTGTCTGCCGACGGGGCCGCGGCGGACGGCGCGGCGGTGGCGGCGGTGGCGGCGGGCGCGGCGAGCGCGAGCAGACCGAGCGCGGCCGTGGCGGTGATGAGGTGATGACGCATGGCGTTCCCCTTCCTCTCCGGCGCCCGGGCGGGCGCCGCGAGCCCCCTGCGGGCTCTCCTCCTACGACGTCGCAGGTCGCCGACGGGTTCGGGGTGACCCTGGACGAAGGGGGGCGCTCACCCCCTTCGCCCGCGCCGACGGCGAGAGGATGGCGGCCATGACCTACCGAGTGGACGAGTACCAGGCGGCTGCGGGCCGCTACGCGCACGGCGCCGCCGCGACGAGCGGCACGGGGATGGTCTACCGACGGTGCGGGGCCTCGGGCCTGGACCTGCCGGCGATCTCGCTCGGGCTGTGGCACAACTTCGGCGACGACGTGCCGATGGATCGCCAGCGCGACATCCTGCGGCGTGCCTTCGACCGCGGCGTCACCCACTTCGACCTCGCGAACAACTACGGCCCGCCGTACGGCTCGGCCGAGCGCAACTTCGGGGTGCACCTCGAGCGCGACCTCCGCCGCTACCGCGACGAGCTCGTCATCAGCAGCAAGGCCGGCTACGACATGTGGCCCGGTCCGTACGGCCAGGGCGGCGGCTCGCGCAAGTACCTCGTCTCCAGCCTCGACCAGTCGCTGCAGCGGATGGGGCTCGACTACGTCGACATCTTCTACAGCCACCGCTTCGACGAGACGACCCCGCTCGAGGAGACGATGGGCGCGCTGGACTCGGTCGTGCGCGCGGGCAAGGCGCTCTACGTCGGCATCTCCAGCTACTCGGGACCGCGCACCCGCGAGGCCATCGCGATCCTGCGCGACCTCGGCACCCCGCTGCTCATCCACCAGCCGAGCTACTCGATGCTCAACCGCTGGGTCGAGGAGGACCTGCTCGACGTCCTCGGCGTCGAGGGCGTGGGCTGCATCGCCTTCAGCCCGCTCGCCCAGGGGATGCTCACCGACAAGTACCTCGACGGCATCCCCGAGGGATCGCGGGCCGCGCAGGGCAAGTCGCTCGACCCCTCGCTGCTCACCGACTCCGCGCTGGCCCACGTGCGGGCGCTGAACTCCATGGCGCAGGACCGCGGCCAGAGCCTGGCCCAGCTCGCGCTGTCGTGGGTGCTGCGCGACCCGCGGGTCACCTCCGCGCTCATCGGAGCCAGCAGCGTCGAGCAGCTCGACAGCAGCCTCGACGCGCTCGGGTCGCTCGACTTCGAGACCGAGGAGCTCACGGCGATCGACCAGCACGCGGTCGAGGCCGGGATCAACCTCTGGGCGCCGAGCAGCGCGCACTGAGGCGGGACGGCACGTCGTGGACGGCACGCCTCTGACAGCGCGAAGGGGGTCGGCTCAGCGGACCCGGACGACCCGCACGTCGGAGCGCGGCAGCTCGGCCGGCCCGGCGCTCGCCGTGGCGACGGTGGCGTAGGTCGGGGTCGGCGAGTGCCCCAGCTGGACCACTCCGGCCGCGGAGGCCGGGACGGCCGCGGGGCCGACGACGGCCACGGCCGAGGCGGTGAGGACGGCTCCGGCGAGCCGGGCTGCGGTGTGGGCGGTGCGGTGGGCCATGACGATCTCCTCATCGGTCGGTCCGCCGGTGGTGGCGGCACGACCGACTCTGGGGCGGGGCCTTGTGGGTCGGCTGTGCGCTTCGTGTGACGCCGCGACGAGGTGCTCGCTAGCCTCACGTCATGACGACTCATCGAGTCCAGGCCCCCGTCATCGGCGAGGGCGAGAAGCCCACGGGCCCCGCTTCGTACTTCCCGGCGATCGAGCGGACGTACGACCGGCCGGTGCAGGACTGGCTCGACATGGCCGCCGACGCGCTCGAGACCCGCACTCACATGGAGGTCGTCGGCATGCTCAAGCAGGAGCACGGCCTCGGCCACGGGCATGCCAACGCCGTCGTCGCCTACGTCCGGGCCGCCCAGGACGGCTGACCGGCCGACCCAGCCGCGTCCTGTCCCAGGGGCGGGGCGGGTCCACCCGCTCACGCGGGCCCGCGTCCCCGCTCAGGCGGGGGCGTCGAGCCGCTCGAGCTGCTCCGGGGCGAGCTCGGCGCGCGCGGCGACGAGCGCCGACTCGAGCTGCTCCGCGGTGCTCACCCCGATGATGGGCCGCCACCCGCGCGCGAGCATCCACGTGAGGACGACCTGGCCGGCGTCGAGCCCGCTCTCGTCGGCGACCGCGTCGAGCACGGCGAGCCGGGCGGTCGTGCCCGGGTGGTCGTAGGCCTCGGGGAAGGGCCGCTCGGCGCGCCGCGTGTAGCTCGCCTGGACGAGCGGGCTGTAGACCCACAGCTCGGTGCCCGGGTGCGCGTCGAGGTAGGACAGGGTGTCGACCCCCACCCAGCCGTAGGGGTTGTCCTTGCCCGGCACGGCGGCACCGGGCCGGGGCGAGACGTAGGACGTGTGCAGCTGAAGCGCGTCGACCGGCTGCAGACCGGCGGCCGCCGCGACCGCACGCGCCCGCTCGACCTGCCACACGGGGAAGTTCGACATCCCCACCCGTCGGGCCGAGCCCTCGGCGACGACCTCGCCGAAGGTGCGCGCGACCTCCTCGACCGGGGTTCGCTCGTCGGGCACGTGGGCCCAGTAGACGTCGACGACGTCGGTGCGCAGCCGGCGCAGCGAGGCCTCGACCGCCGAGCGCACGTGGTCGCGCCCGAGCCCGACCGTCCGGCGGATCTCGCCGTCGAAGGGGTGGTCCGGCTCGGCCCCGACCTTCGTCGCCAGCTCGACCCGGGAGCGCATGCCGGGCCGTGAGGTGAGCCACTCGCCGACGCACTCCTCGGACTGCCCGCCGCGCCCGGACTCGCTCGTCCAGAAGGAGTAGGCGTCGGCGGTGTCGATCATCCCCCCGCCCGCGTCGACGAAGCGGTCCATGAGGTCGTGGGCCGTGCCCTGCTCCACCCGCGTGCCGAAGTACATGGTCCCGAGGACCAGCTGGTCGATGCTCATACCCGCACCGTAGAGGCCAGCGCCTAGGCTCGTCGCGTGACGACCCCGGCCGAGCAGGAGCCGCCGGCCCCCTCGCGGGACCGGGGCTGGGTCGTCCTCGTCGCCCTCACCGTCATCGGGCTCGTCCTCGCCGTCCTCGCGACCCGCAGCGCCGGTCCGGGCCAGGGAGCGCAGCCGGTCGCCTCGACGTCCTCGTCGTCGTCGTCCACCTCGGCGGCCGGCCCGCCGGCGGGCGGCCCGACGGCGACCTCGGGCCCGAAGGGGGAGGACGTCCCCCCGGCCACCGCGTCGCCCACCCCCTCCGACCCCCGGGTCGTCGAGAGCGGCAACGGCCGTCTCGCCCCCGTCTCGGTGAGCGGGGCGGACCCCGGCGGCGACGGGCGCGTCGTGCGGTGGAGCCTGCAGGCCGAGCAGGGCCTCGGCGTCGACCTCGACGAGCTCGCCCGGGTCGTGCGCAGCACGCTCGTCGACCGGCGCGGCTGGCGGGGCGCCGACGGCATCCGCTTCGTCCACGTGCCGGCCTGGCGGGTCGCCCGTGGCGAGCCGGTGCAGATCCGGATCACCCTGGCCAGCCCGCAGACCACCGACCGGCTGTGCGCCCCGCTGCAGACCCGCGGCGAGGTGTCGTGCTGGCAGGGCGGCAGGGTCGTGCTCAACAGCCGTCGCTGGCTCACCGGCGCGCCCGCCTACCAGGGTCGTCTGGCCGACTACCGCACCTATCTCGTCAACCACGAGGTCGGCCACGGCCTGGGCTACGGCCACGAGGAGTGCGCTGGTGCCGGCCGCCGCGCCCCGGTGATGATGCAGCAGACCCTCGGCGTCGGTCGCTGCTGGTCGTGGCCCTACCCCGTCGGCGACGGCTCCGTGCTGCGCTGAGCGGCTAGCCTGCCGCGATGGGGGTGCGGGAGAGGCTCGGCTTCGCCGTCGCCGTGGCCGGGCAGAACCTCGTCTACACCTTCCTCGGGCTCTACCTGCTCGTCTACCTCTACGACACGGTCGGGCTCTCCGAGCGCGCGGTCGTCGTGCTCACGGCGACCATCGCCGCGATCCGCGTCTGGGACGCCGTCGACGACCTCCTCGTCGGCCTCGTCGTCGACCGCACCCGGACCCGGTGGGGCACCTACCGGCCCTACGTGCTGCTCACCGCGCTCCCGGTCGCGCTGCTCACGTGGGCACTCTTCAGCGTGCCGGACATCGGCGAGGGTGCCCAGGTCGCCCTCGTCGCCGTCGTCTACCTGCTGTGGGGCATCGCCTACACGGCGTGCGACGTGCCGCTGTGGTCGCTCACCGCGGTCGTCGCGACCGACGACGAGAGCCGCAGCCGGCTCGTCGCGTGGGCCCGGGCGGCCGCGATGCTCGGTCTCGCGGTCGCGACCCTCGCAGGCGCCCCTCTCGCCCTCGCCCTGAGCGCCGGTCCCGAGGTCACCGCGCAGGGGTGGAGCCGGGCCGCGCTGCTCATCGCCCTCGTCGGCATGGGCCTGTACTCCCTCGCCTTCTTCGCGACGACCGAGAGGGTCGCGCAGGACCGGGCGCCGGTCCCCCTTCGCACCTCCGCCCGCCGCTATCTGCGCAACCGCCCGCTGCTCCTCGTCCTGCTCTCCGGGGTGCTCGGCTTCGGCCAGCTCGTCGTGCAGGTGGGCGGCGCGGTCGTCGCGAGCGTCGTCTTCGGCGGGGTCGAGGTCTTCACGACGCTCGGCGGGGCGCTCGTCGCCGGTGTCGTCGTCGGCGCCGCGCTCGCCCCCCGCGTGCTGCGGCGCTCGACCCGTCGACGCACCGCCCTGCTCGCCCTCGCGGCGATGTCGGCGACAGGCCTGGTCCTGCTCGCCGTCGGACCGGGCTCGCTGCCGCTCGTCGCCGCGCTCTTCGCGCTCGTCGGCCTGTGCAACGGCGTGCATGCCGTCACCCAGACCCTCCTCGTCGCCGACACCTCCGACCTCGCCGAGATCCGCACCGGCGAGCGGGTCGACGGCGCCTCCTTCGCCGGGCTGACCTTCGTCACGAAGCTCGGGGGAGCTCTGGCCACCCTCGTCTTCGGCGTCGCGGTGAGCGCCGTCGGCTACGCGAAGGGGGTCGAGGTGACCGCCTCGATGCGCGAGGAGCTGTGGCGCTGGCTCACGCTCGTCCCCGCCCTGAGCAGCGCCGCCGCGATGCTGCCCCTCCTGCGCTACGACGTGCCGGAGGCCGACCTGCCTCGGCTGCTGCGCGCACGGCGTGCGGCCGACGGCGCGACGGCCCGGCCGCACGGCGGCGAGGGGGAGCGCGCCAGCGGGTCCGCGGAGTACGGTCCGGGACTGTGAGCGAGATGCAGACCCAGACGGCGAGCGCCGACGCCCCGCTCGTCGAGCGCGTCGGAGCGGTGCTGCGCACCCTCGACGACCTCCAGGAGTACCTGAGCGGCGTCGTCCACACGGTGCGCGCGGCGATCCCCGGGTGCGACGCCGTCGGCGTGACCGTCGTGTGCGGGGAGCGACCCTTCACCGCCGCCTACACGACCGCCATGACCCTGCAGATCGACGCGGTGCAGTACTCGCTCGACGAGGGCCCGTGCCTCGAGGCCCACGACACGATGACCTCGGTGCGGGCCGACCTCGACGAGGCCGCCGAGCGCTGGCCGCGCTTCGTCGCCGCGATCGAGCCCACCCCGACCCGCGGGCTCGTCGCCTACCCGCTCCTCGTCGACGGCGAGTCCTACGGCGCGCTCAACCTCTACGCCTCGAGCGTGTCGGCCGTGGCGCACGCCGACGACTCCGTGCTGCGCGCGACGGCGGGGCGCATCGCCGAGGTCGTCGCCTCCGGCATCGCGCTGGCCGAGGCCACCGAGCTCGTCGGCCAGCTCGAGCAGGCCGTCGCCTCGCGGGCGGTCATCGAGCAGGCGAAGGGGATCCTCATGGGCCGCCACGGGGTCGACGAGGCACGGGCCTTCGACCTGCTGCGCGAGCAGTCGTCGCGCACGAACGTCAAGCTCCGCGAGATCGCCGCATCCGTCGTCGCCGCCACGAGCGGCCGGTCCTGACGCCGGTACATCCTTTCGGGTAGTCGCGCGAGGGCCCTCGTCCTTCGTATGCTCTCCCTGCCCTGAAGCCAACCGGGGATCGCGCGAGCGTCCCCGTCGGTCCTGCCCTCGGCACCCCCGGTCGGCCCTCGCGACGGTCCCGCGAAGGAGAGCCGCACCGGTGTCGATCACCTGGGAGTCGCGACGCGCCCGTCGCGCCGAGCCGACGCTGCTGTGGGTCGTCGACCCGAGCAGCCCGGTCACCCGCGCCGACCTCGGGGTCGTGCGCGACATCGCCCACGCCGTCCAGGGCCAGCTGCCCGTCGAGGTCGTCGTCACCGGCGAGGACGAGCGCGCCGCCGCGGCGAGCACCGCCGTCCTCGCCCTCCTCGCGACGAGCCCGGAGCACCCCGTGCGCGTCGTCGAGGACGTGTGCCGCGCGCACCTCGACGACGCCCTCGACCTCGCCGACCACGGCGTCGTCGCCCAGCTCGCCGACCGCCGCGGTCTCGACGCCGAGGCCGTGCGCGTCCTCGTCGGCTCGGACGCCGTCGCGGGCATGGCCGCCGAGGACCGCGACATCGCCCGCTGCCTCGGCGACCCGGCCGACCACGCCCTGTACTACCTCGCCGGCCGTGACATCCATCGACTCCCCGGTCCGGGCAGCTCGGCACGCGAGCTGTACGCAGCCCTGCGACAGGTGCACCCGGCGGGCTGACCCCCTTCGCCGCCCGCGGCTAGGGTGACGCCATGGCGCGCCCGCACACCGCCGCCCTCCTCGAGGACGCGTGGCACCGACAGCTCGCCGGCGTCATGCGCCGCCGCGGCTGGGGCACCCGGGTGCTCGCCTTCACCGGGTACGGGTCGACCTCGTCGGTGCGCATCCTCGGGCGCGTCCTCATGACCCGCCGCCCCTACGCGCCGGCGGCCGCCGACGCGGGCGCGACCTGGCTCGAGCTGCGCAACGCCGACGTCGAGCGACGCGGGTGGCGCGCCTTCTTCACCACCCCGGCGATCGGCGAGCCGGTCACCGTGCACGTCGGCGACCGCGAGGTGCGCGCCCGGGCCGACCGCTCGGGCCTGCTCGACCTCACCGTCACCGGGCACGGTCTCGAGCCGGGCTGGCACGAGGTGCGCCTGGAGTCGCCGCGGGCGGCCGAGACGACCGCCTCGGTCTTCGTCGTCGCGCCCGAGACGACGATGGGTCTCGTCAGCGACATCGACGACACGATCATCACGACGACGATGCCCCGGCCCTTCATCGCCGCGTACAACACCTTCTTCCGGCACGAGGGCTCGCGCCGACCGGTGCGCGGCATGGCGACGATGTACCGCTCGCTGCTCGAGGAGCACCCCGGTGCCCCGGTCGTCTACGTCTCGACGGGGGCGTGGAACGCCGTGCCCCAGCTCACCCGCTTCATGCGCCGCGGCGGCTTCCCGCCCGGGCCGCTGCTCATGACCGACTGGGGCCCGACGAACACCGGCTGGTTCCGCTCCGGGCAGGACCACAAGCGGGCCTGCCTGCACCGCCTGGCCCGGGACCTGCCGCAGGTGCGGTGGGTGCTCGTCGGCGACGACGGGCAGCACGACCCGAGCATCTACGGCGCCTTCGCCGAGCAGCGCCCCGACCGCGTCCGGGCGATCTGCATCCGGGTGCTCACCGCGACCGAGCAGATGCTCTCGCACTTCACCCCCGTGGCGACCGACGACTTCGAGCAGCACGTCGGCGTCGACCTGCCCGTCGTGCGCGCGCCCGACGGCTTCGCGATGGCGCCGGTGCTGCGACGCGCCATCGCCGCCGGCCAGGAGAGGACCGCTGATGCCTGAGCTGCCCGAGGTCACCGGCCTCGTCGACTTCCTCGCCCACCGCCTCGACGGCCTGGCCGTCGACAGCCTCGAGCTCGCCTCCATCACGGTGCTCAAGACCTACGACCCGCCGCCCCAGGCGCTCGCCGGGCTGCCGGTCGACGCCGTGCGACGGCACGGCAAGTTCGTCGACCTCGACTGCGACGGCACGCATCTCGTCTTCCACCTCGCGAAGGCGGGCTGGTTGCGCTGGTACGAGGAGGCGCCCGCGGCGACGGCCCGCCCGGGCAAGGGGCCGATCGCGCTGCGCGTGCGCTTCTCCGACGGGTCGGGCTTCGACCTCACCGAGGCCGGCACCCGCAAGTCGCTCGCCGCGTACGTCGTGAGCGACCCGGCCCAGGTGCCGGGTGTCGCCGCGCTCGGGCCCGACCCGATGACGACGGACTTCACCCGTGAGCGCTTCGGCGAGGTCGTCCGGGCGCAGAAGGGCCAGATCAAGGGCGTGCTGCGCGACCAGCGGGTCATCGCGGGCATCGGCAACGCCTACTCCGACGAGATCCTCCACGCGGCGCGGCTCTCCCCCTTCGCCCTCGTCTCCTCGCTCGACGACGACGACCTCGACCTGCTCTACGACGCGATGCGCCACGTCCTCGCCGAGGCCGTCGAGGCGGCGTCGGGCAAGCCGGCCGCCGAGCTCAAGGACGCGAAGCGGGCCGGGATGCGCGTGCACGGCCGGACCGGTGAGACCTGCCCGGTGTGCGGCGACGTCGTGCGCGAGGTGAGCTTCGCCGACCGCTCGCTGCAGTACTGCGCGACCTGCCAGACCGGCGGCAAGCCGCTCGCCGACCGCCGCAGCAGCAAGTTCCTCAAGTAGTCAGCAGCGCCTGCGCGAGCGCGCGGTCGCACACGAGCGCCTCGGGGAAGCCGGCGGCGACGGCGGCGCGCACGACCTGCGCCTTCTCCGCGCCCGCCGCGAGCAGGACGACGTGGGGGATGCGCTCGAGGTCGCGCAGCGAGAGGGTGACGAGCCGGTCGTAGGTCGCGCTCGCGACGGCGCGGCCCTGCGCGTCGAGGAGCACGCCGGCGACCTCGCCCACGACGCCCTGCCGGGCGGCCTGGCGCCGGGCGGTCGCCGAGATCGCGTCGTGGACCGTCGAGGAGCCCTCCTGCCAGGCCCCGGCGGCGACGAGCGCGTGGGTGACGCGGCGCAGCTGCGCGCGCGCCGCCCGGACCTCGGGCTGACGGGCGAAGGTCGCCGCGGCCTCGGCGTCCTCGGCGACGAAGGGGGCGAAGAAGAGCGTCGAGCGGCCCCCGCTCACCCGGGCGACGGCGCGCGCGATGGCGACCGCGCTCGTGTCGATCCCGGGCGACTGGTGGGCGCCGGTGAGCTGGACGACGTCGACGACCGGCAGGTCGTGGACCTGCTCGACCATGCGGGCGATGGTCCGCGACCACGGCAGCCCGAGCACGTCGCCGTCGGAGAGCAGCTGGGGGAGCAGGTCGGCCGCGGCGAGCGCGACGTCGCCGGTCGCGACGACCGCGCGCTGCAGGCCGAGCTCGGAGCGCAGCCGCTCGGAGAGCTCGAGGTCGACGCACGAGTCGTCGTCGATCTGGATGCGCACGATCCCGTGCTGCCGGGCGAGCTCGATGAGCCGGGCGACCTTGAAGCGCGAGACCCCGAGCGCCTCGGCGATGTCGGTCTTGCTGCGGTCCTCGAGGTAGTGCATCCGGGCAGCGGCGACGCACGAGGCCCGCTCCGCGGGGCTCAGCGGCTCCAGCGCGCTCCCGGTTGACACGGATGCACGGTACTCCAATACTCATCTGAGCACCACGGCTGCTCAGATGAGCGTCCCGCGCTCGACGGAGAGCGCCACGAGGGGCCATCGGGCCGGACCCGCCACGACGGAGGACTGACGTGTCGCACAAGAGATCTCGGACGATCGGGGCCACGCTCTCGGTCCTCCTCGTCGGTGGCTGCACCGCCGGATGGGGAGGTGGGGCCGGCGAGGGCGGGCAGGACAGCATCAACGTCCTCATGGTCAACAACCCCCAGATGGTCGACCTGCAGAACCTCACCGAGGAGTACTTCACCAAGGAGACGGGGATCAAGGTCAACTACACCGTCCTGCCGGAGAACGACGTCCGCGGCAAGATCAGCCAGGAGTTCTCCAGCCAGGCCGGGCAGTACGACGTCGCCTCGCTGAGCAACTTCGAGGTGCCGATCTACGCCAAGGCCGGGTGGATCGCCCCGCTCGACGAGTACATCGACGCCGACCCCGACTTCGACCAGGACGACATCCTCGAGTCGATGGCGACGTCGTTGTCCTCCGACGGGTCGATCTACGCCGAGCCCTTCTACGGCGAGAGCTCCTTCCTCATGTACCGCAAGGACGTGCTCTCCAAGCACGGGGTGTCGATGCCGGCCAACCCCACGTGGGACGAGGTCGCCGAGGCGGCCGCGGCGGTCGACGACAAGGAGCCGGGCATGGACGGCATCTGCCTGCGCGGCCTGCCCGGGTGGGGCCAGGTCTTCGCCCCCCTGACGACCGTCGTCAACACCTACGGCGGCACGTGGTTCGAGGAGGACTGGACGGCGAAGGTCAACTCCCCGGAGTTCACCGCGGCCGTGCAGTTCTACGTGGACCTCGTGCGCGATCACGGGCAGACCGGCGCCGCGCAGTCCGGCTTCGCCGAGTGCCTCAACAGCCTCGTCCAGGGGCAGACCGCGATGTGGTACGACGCCACCTCCGCCGCCGGCTCGATCGAGGCCGAGGACTCGCCGAACAAGGGCAAGTTCGGCTACGCCGCCGCGCCGGTCAAGGAGACGAAGAGCTCGGGCTGGCTCTACACGTGGGCCTGGTCGATGCAGTCGGCGAGCACGCGCAAGGACGCCGCCTGGGAGTTCATCTCCTGGGCGAGCAGCAAGGAGTTCGAGGAGACGGTCGGCACGGAGATCGGCTGGGCCAACGTGCCCTCCGGCAAGCGCCGCTCGACCTACGAGAACAAGGACTACCTCAAGGTCGCGGGAGCCTTCGCCGAGCCGACGCTCAAGGCGATCGAGTCCGCCGACCCGGAGAACCCCGGGCTCCAGCCGCGGCCCGCGCCGGGCATCCAGTTCGTCGACATCCCCGAGTTCCCGATCCTCGGGACCCAGGTGAGCCAGGAGATCAGCTCGGCGATCGCCGGCAAGCAGACGGTGCCCGAGGCTCTCGCCAACGGGCAGGTCCTCGCGGAGGACGTCAGCACGAAGTACCAGAGACGCGAGGAGGGGCAGTGAGCGCGACGACGCAGCAGCGCCGGGTGGACCGTGAGGGACCCGCCACGGACGACAGGCGGCTCGACAAGGCCGGTCGGTGGGCACGGCGGGCCCCGCTGCTGCCCGCGCTGATCTTCACGATCATCCTCACCCAGCTCCCCTTCGTGGTGGCCCTGGGGATCTCCTTCATGAACTGGAACTCCTACTACCCCGACGACCGCGGCTTCGCCGGGGTGCAGAACTTCGTCGACATCTTCACCGACACCAACGCGCGCAACGCGGTCGTCGTGACGATCATCCTCACGGCGAGCGTCGTCATCCTCAGCCTGCTGCTCGGCCTGGGCATCGCGCTGCTGCTCGACCGGCCCTTCCGGGGTCGCGGCTTCGTGCGCACAATGATGATCACGCCCTTCCTCGTCGTGCCGGTCGCGGCCGCGCTGCTGTGGAAGCACGCGCTCTACAACCCCGAGTACGGCCTGCTCAACGGCATGCTGACGACGATCTTCGGCGACGACGCACCGCAGCCGGACTGGATCACGAACAACCCGCTCATCTCGATCATCGTCGCGCTCGTGTGGCAGTGGACGCCCTTCATGATGCTCATCCTGCTGGCCGGGCTGCAGAGCCGACCGCTCGACGTCGTCGAGGCGGCGCGCATCGACGGCGCGAGCTCGTGGCAGATCTTCACGAACATGACGCTGCCCCACCTGCGCCGCTACATCGAGCTCGCCGGGCTGCTCGGCGCGATCTACGTCGTGCAGAACTTCGACCACGTCTTCACGATCACCGGCGGCGGGCTCGGCACCGCGAACCTGCCGTACTACATCTACGAGACCTTCTACATCGGGCAGGACTACGGCCGGGCGTCGGCCGCCGGCGTCATCACCGTCATCGGCACGCTCATCGTCGCCTCGCTCGCCCTGCGCACGGCCCTGTCGATCTTCCAGGAGGACAAGTGAGCACCGCGACCGCCACCCCCGGAGCACGGACGAAGAAGCAGCGGAGCGGGCCCAGCCGCAAGGGCGTCCTGCTGAGCGTCGCCGCCTGGGTCATCGCCCTGCTCTTCGTCGCCCCCGTGCTGTGGATGATCCTCACGTCCTTCCACAGCGAGGCCGACGCGGCGACGAACCCGCCGAGCTTCTTCGCGCCGATCTCGACGGAGGGCTACCAGACCTTCCTCGACGCGGGGCCGTGGCCGCCGCTGCTCAACTCGATGACGGCGAGCGTCGTGAGCACGGTCCTGTGCATCGTCCTCGCGCTGCCGGCCGCGTACGCGCTGTCGATCAAGCCGGTGGAGAAGTGGACCGACGTCCTCTTCTTCTTCCTCTCGACGAAGATGCTGCCGATCGTCGCGGCGATCATGCCCATCTACCTCTTCGCCAGCAAGCTGCAGGTGCTCGACAACATCTGGGCGCTGACGATCCTCTACACGGCGATGAACCTGCCGATCGCGGTGTGGATGCTGCGCTCCTTCCTCGCGGAGGTACCGGTGGAGATGCTCGAGGCCGCGCAGATCGACGGCGCCGGGCTGATCCGGACGCTCACGCGGATCATCGCGCCCGTCGTCATGCCGGGCATCGCCGCCGCCTCGCTCATCTGCTTCATCTTCAGCTGGAACGAGCTGCTCCTCGCCCGGGTGCTCACGAGCACGGTCGCCCAGACTGCCCCGGTCTTCCTCACCGGCTTCGTCACGAGCCAGGGCCTCTTCCTCGCCAAGGTGTGCGCCGCCTCCTTCGTCGTCTCGCTGCCGGTGCTCATCGCCGGCTTCGCCGCGCAGGACAAGCTCGTCCAGGGCCTGTCGATGGGTGCGGTGCGCTGATGGCGGTGGCTCTCACGCAGTCCGCACTGCCGCAGCTGGACCGGGTCTCGGTGCCGACGTACGACCGGTCCGCGCTGCGGACCGGGGTGGTGCACGTCGGGATCGGCGGCTTCCACCGGGCGCACCTCGCGATGTACCTCGACCGGCTGCTCGAAGGGGGAGTCACCGGCGCGCAGGAGTGGGCGGTCACCGGTGTCGGCCTGCTCGACCACGACCGCCGGGTCGTCGAGACCCTCACCGCGCAGGACGGCCTGTACACGCTCGTCGTCAAGCACCCGGACGGGCAGCTCGAGGGGAGGGTGGTCGGCTCGATCCGTGAGGCGCTGCTCGCCCCCGACGACCCCGAGGCGGTCCTCGACCGGCTCACCGCGCCGACGACCCGCGTGGTCTCGCTGACGATCACCGAGGGCGGCTACCTCATCAACCAGGTGACCGGCCGCTTCGACCCGGCGCACCCGAGCCTGGCCTCCGACCTCGCTGGCGACGGCCCGCCGCGCACCGCCTTCGGGTACCTCGTCGAGGCCCTGCGCCGACGACGTGACGCCGGCACCGCGCCCTTCACCGTCATGTCGTGCGACAACCTGCCCGGCAACGGCGACGTCGCCCGGCACGCCGTGACGACCTTCGCCGCCCAGCGCGACCCCGAGCTCGCCGGCTGGATCGAGGAGGAGGTCGCCTTCCCCAACGCGATGGTCGACCGGATCACCCCGGTGACCACCGACGAGGACCGCGCGACGGTGCGCGAGCAGCTCGGCGTCGACGACGGCTGGCCCGTCGTGTGCGAGCCCTTCACCCAGTGGGTGCTCGAGGACCACTTCGTCGACGGGCGACCGCCGGTCGAGGAGGTCGGCGCCCAGCTCGTCGACGACGTCGAGCCCTACGAGCTGATGAAGCTGCGGCTGCTCAACGCCAGCCACCAGGCGCTGTGCTACCTCGGCTACCTCGCCGGGCACCGGTACGCGCACGAGGTGTGCAGCGACGAGGACTTCGTCACCTTCCTCCAGGGGTACATGCGCGACGAGGGCCGCCCGACCCTGCCGGAGGTGCCCGGGGTCGACCTGCAGGAGTACTCCGACACGCTCGTCGAGCGCTTCGCCAACCCGCAGATCCGCGACACCCTCGCCCGGCTGTGCGCGGAGTCCTCCGACCGGATCCCGAAGTGGCTGCTCCCCGTCGTCCGGCACAACCTCGAGCACGGCGGCGAGATCTCGCGCAGCGCGCTCGTCGTCGCCGCCTGGGCCCGGTACGCCGAGGGTGTCGACGAGCAGGGTCAGCCGATCGAGGTCGTCGACCACCGCCGCGACCGCGTGCTCGCGGCGGCCCAGGCCCAGCTCGGAGACGACCCGCTCGCCTTCCTGCGCGACGACGAGCTCTTCGGCGACCTCGCGCAGGACGAGCGCTTCACGTCGGTCTACCTCAAGCACCTCGAGGTCCTCCACCGCGACGGCGCCCGCGAGGCGGTCCGCCGCGTCAACACCCAGCAGTGACGGTCGGGGTGCGAGGGGGAGGGCTGGCTGGTCGAGGTGCGAGCGCCAGCGAGCCTCGAGACCACCCGCCCTTCGCTGGTCGAGGTGCGAGCGTCAGCGAGCCTCGAGACCACCTGCCGCCGCCGCTCCGCCGCAGCAGGGCCCGCGGAGCCTTGGTCCTCCCTTCGCCTCGGGCGCTGCGCGCCCTCGGCTCCGGTCCGGTCCGCTTGATGCTCCGCGAACCCTCCCGCCCCTGCGCTCACATTCGCCCTCTTCGCTGGTCGAGGTGCGAGTCGCCCGCCAGGGCGCGAGCCTCGAGACCACCGACCCCCAGGACCACTCCCCACCCGCCGAGCACGAGAGCATGACTGAGATGAGCACCACGACGATCCCGACGAGCATGCCCGGCGTGCGTCTGCCCGGGGACTCCACCGTCGAGCACGTGACCCTGCCCGTCCCCGAGCCGGGGCCGGGCCAGGTCCTGCTCCGGATGCGGGCGTCCTCGATCTGCGGCAGCGACATCCGAGCGATCTACCGCGAGCACCTCGGGCACGGTGCCGAGGCCTACCAGGGTGTCGTCGGTGGCCACGAGCCGTGCGGCGACGTCGCCCTCCTCGGGCCGGGCGTCGTCGACCTCGCCGTCGGCGACCGCGTCGTCGTCTACCACATCGCCGGCTGCCAGCGCTGCGACGAGTGCCGCCGCGGGTACCCCATCGGGTGCACCTCCGCGCAGCGCGCCGCCCACGGGTGGCAGCGCGACGGGGGCCACGCCGACTACATGCTCGCCGACGCCGTCTCGTGCCTGCCGCTGCCGGACTCGCTCACCCACGTCGACGGCGCGCTCGTCTCGTGCGGCTTCGGCACCGCCTACGAGGGCCTGCTGCGCGGCCGGGTGAGCGGTCGCGACCGGTTGCTCGTCACCGGGCTCGGACCGGTCGGCCTCGCCGCGGCGATGCTCGGTCGCCACCTCGGCGCGACGACCGTCATCGGCTCCGACCCCTCTCCAGAGCGGGCCGCCCTCGCCCTCGAGCTCGGTCTGGTCGACGCGGCGATCACCGATGCGAGCACCCT
Organism: Janibacter melonis; assembly: GCF_020567375.1. GTDB lineage: Bacteria > Actinomycetota > Actinomycetes > Actinomycetales > Dermatophilaceae > Marihabitans > Marihabitans melonis. The sequence goes on from NZ_JAJBZM010000002.1 coordinate 775,065, forward strand.
CGACGACGTCGTCGCCGAGCACACGGGCGACCATGGCGTCGAGGTGAGCATCGACTGCTCCGGCCACCCCGACGCCCGGCACGCCGCCCTGCGCAGCACGGCGGTGCGGGGACGCTGCGTCTTCGTCGGCGAGGGCGGCACGGTCGACTTCGCCGTCTCCGACCTCATGATCCACAAGCAGCTCGAGGTCCACGGCTCGTGGGTGACCTCTCTGCACCACATGGCCGAGCTGCTCACTCTGCTCGACCGATGGGGCGAGCACCCCGAGCGGGTGGTCACCGACCGACTGCCGCTCGCGCACGCCGACCGGGCCTACGAGCTCGCCGCGGCTGGCGCCGCCGGCAAGGTCGTCATCACGTGGGACGAGCGATGAGCGCCGCGGCGGCCGCGGTGCCGACGACGATGCGCGCGGCGGTGCTGCGAGGTGTCGGCGACATCGCCGTCGAGGAGCGACGCGTGCCCGCCCCCGGGCTCGGCGAGGTGCTCGTCGAGATCGCCGCCGTCGGGGTGTGCGGCTCCGACACCCACTACCTCCTGCACGGGCGCATCGGCCCGCACGTCGTGCGCGAGCCCCTCGTCCTCGGCCACGAGGCGAGCGGTCGCGTCGTCGCGGTGGGCGAAGGGGTGGACCCGGCCCGCGTCGGCGAGCGCGTCTCCCTCGAGCCGGGCGTGCCCTGCGGCACCTGTCCCACCTGCCGGTCGGGCCGCTACAACCTCTGCCCGCAGATGGTCTTCCACGCCACCCCGCCCGTCGACGGCTCGATGCAGCAGCACGTCGCGATCCACGCCTCGATGGCCCACCCGGTGCCGGACGAGGTGAGCGACGTCGCCGCGGCGATGCTCGAACCGCTGTCGGTCGGCATCTGGGCCTGCCGCCGGGCCGAGGTCGCCCTCGGCGACCGGGTGCTCGTCACCGGCGCGGGGCCGGTCGGGCTGCTCGCCGCCCAGGTCGCCCGTGCGTCCGGTGCCGACGTCGTCGTCAGCGACGTCGCCCCCCAGCGCCGGGCCGTCGCCACGGCGCTCGGCCTGAGGGTCCACGACCCCGCCGAGGAGACCGCGGGCGCGGGTCCCGGCCCGGTCGAGGTGCTCCTCGAGTGCTCCGGTCACCCCTCGGCCGTCGCCTCCGGGCTCGAGGCGCTTGCGCCCGCCGGCCGCGCCGTGCTCGTCGGCATGGGCGGCGACGAGGTGAGCGTGCCGCTCTCGATCCTGCAGGACCGCGAGGTGAGCGTCACCGGCACCTTCCGCTACGCCGGGACGTGGCCCACCGCCATCGCGCTCGCGGCATCCGGCGCCGTCGTCCTCGACACGCTGCCGGTGCGCACCTTCGCCCTCGACGACGCCGCGGCCGCGCTCACCGCGGGTCGCGACGACCCCGGCCTCGTCAAGGCGCTCGTCGTGCCGGGGCAGGCCCGCACGTCGCCCGACGCCCCGTCGCCCGACGCCCCGTCGCCCGGCACCTCGTCGACCAGGCCCGGGCAGCCCCCTTCGCCCGGCACCCCTTCGCCCGACACCTCGACGTCCAGGCCCGGGCAGCCCCCTTCGCCCGGCTCCCGCACCACCCCCGACACGGAGGACCGCTCGTGACCCGTCTCGTCGCCGGGGTCGACTCCTCGACCCAGTCCACGAAGGTCGTCGTCTGCGACGCCGCGACCGGTGAGGTCGTGCGGCAGGGCCGCGCCGCCCACCCCGACGGCACCGAGGTCGACCCGATGCGCTGGTGGGACGCGTGGTGCGAGGCGACCCGCGGCGGGCTGCTCGACGGCGTCGAGGCCATCGCCGTCGGCGGCCAGCAGCACGGCATGGTCGCGACCGACGAGTCCGGCGAGGTCGTGCGCGACGCCCTGCTGTGGAACGACACCCGCTCCGCGCCCCAGGCCCGCGCCCTCGTCGAGGAGCTCGGCGGCCCGCAGGTTTGGGTGGACAGCGCCGGGTCGGTGCCGACGGCGAGCTTCACCGTGACGAAGCTGCGGTGGCTGGCCGAGCACGAGCCCGAGCACGCCGCGCGCACCGCCCGGGTCGAGCTGCCGCACGACTGGCTCACCGGCCGGATGCTCGACGGCGGCGAGCCGGTCGCCCCCGCGGTCACCGACCGCGGCGAGGCATCCGGCACCGGCTACTACTCGCCCGCGAGGGACGAGTACCTGCCCGACCTCCTGCGCCGCTCGCTCGGCCACGTGCCCGAGCTGCCGCGCGTGCTCGGACCGGGCGAGGCCGCGGGTCGCACCCCCGACGGCCTCCTCGTCGGCGCGGGCACCGGCGACAACATGGCCGCCGGCCTCGGCCTCGGACTCCAGCCCGGTGACGTCGTCGTCTCGCTCGGCACGAGCGGCACGGTCTTCGCGCGGCACGACCGTGCGGTCGCCGACCCGAGCGGCGACATCGCCGGCTTCGCCGACGCCGAAGGGGGCTTCCTGCCCCTCGTGTGCACCCTCAACGCCGCCCGCGTCCTCGTCGCGACGGCGCAGCTGCTCGGCGTCGACCTCGCCGAGCTGGCCGAGCTGGCCGGCCGGGCCGAGCCGGGGTCGGGCGGGCTGACGCTCCTGCCCTTCCTCGACGGCGAGCGCACCCCGAACCTCCCGACCGCCACCGGCACGCTCGGTGGTCTGACCCGGGCGGCGATGACCCGCGAGGGCATGGCCCGGGCCGCGCACGAGGGGATGCTGTGCAACCTCGCCGAGGGGGTCGACCGCATCCGTGAGGCGGGCATCGAGGCGCGACGCGTGCTGCTCATCGGCGGTGCCTCGGCCTCACCGCTCGTCCCGCAGATCACCGCCGACCTCATCGGCCTGCCCGTCGTCGTCCCGGTGGCGGGGGAGTACGTCGCCCTCGGGGCTGCGCGTCAGGCCGCGTGGGTCCTCGACGGGGGAGAGGCGCCGCCGACGTGGTCGGTGCGTCACGACGTGACCCGCGAGCCGATTGGCGCTGCCGCGCAGGCGCACGCCGAGGTCCGCGCGCGCTACACCGAGCTGCTCCGCACGCGGCACCCCGAGCTCGGCGAGGTCGCGGCGGGGGCCCAGGCCCTCTAGCCGCCTCAGCGGCTGCTCAACCCAGCGGTTCAGCGGCTGCTCGGCTGGGCGGCCCAGACGTGTCGGCGGCTCAGACGGCCGCGGCTCAGACGTACCGGCGGGCGATCGACCGGGCCTGCTCGACGTAGCCCCCGCCGAAGAGGACGGCGTGGAGCATCACCGGGTGCAGCTGGTGCAGCGGCACGCGCTCCTGCCACCCGTCGGCGAGAGGTGCCGCCTCGTCGTACGCCGCGACGATGCGCGCGACGTGCGGTCCGCGGAAGAGCATGAGCATCGCGAGGTCGCTCTCACGGTGGCCGCCGTGGGCGGCGGGGTCGACGAGCACCCCGCCGGAGCGGGTCCACATGACGTTGCCCGCCCACAGGTCGCCGTGCAGGCGCGCGGGCGCGTCGTCGGTGTCGTGCTCGCCGGTCGCCAGCCGCGCGGCGACCGCCTCGAAGAGGGTGCGGTCGCCGTCGGTGTCGAAGGTGCCCTGGTTGCGACCGAGCCGGTACGTGTGGAGCACCCGCTGCTCGCCGTAGAACTCGCCCCACGTCGCGGTCTCCTGCAGCGGCAGGGGCAGCGGTCGGATCGACGGTCCGAGGAACCCGTGGGTCGTCCATCGGGCGGGCGGAGAGCCGAAGGCCGGCGCCCCGGCTGCGTGCGTCGCGGCGAGCGCGGCGCCGAAGGCGTCGGCCTGGAAGTTCGTCGGCGGCACCGGCGAGAGCCGCTCGAGGTCGAGGTGGCCGGTCTGCACGTCGTGCACGCGGACCACCCGCGCGCCGCCGCCCTCCTCGGCCTCCTCGAGCCAGAGCAGGCCGCTGGCCTCCCAGGCCGTGTAGCCGGCGGGCGCCTCGCCGGCGTCCTTGCGGAAGATCTCAGGGTCCTCGGTGCTCACCGGACCAGCCTACGAAGGGGGAGCGCGCCCCCGGTCAGCTGTCGTGCCGGTGGTAGAGCGAGGTCATCTTGCCGTCGGGGTCGATCCGGCCGAGGATCGCGTCGGTGATCTCGCCGAGCTGGGTCATCTGCTCCTCGGTGAGGGCGTCGACGACGTACTCGCGCACGGCGCGGACGTGACCGGGGGCGGCGGCCTCGACCGCGCGCACGCCGTCGTCGGTGAGCGAGGCGTTCGTCGCCCGGCCGTCGCTGGGGCAGCGGCTGCGCTCGACGAGCCCGCGGTCCTCGAGACGCTTCACGACGTGGCTGAGGCGGGGCAGGGTCGAGTTCGTCTGCGCGGCCAGCGCGGTCATCCGCAACGTGCGGTCGGTCGCCTCCGAGAGCATCGCGAGGACCTGGTACTCGAAGCTCGTCATCGCGCTCTCGCGGCGCATCTGCGCGTCGAGCGCGGCGGGGAGCAGCTCCATGACCGCCACCGTGCGGACCCACGTGGCCAGCTGCGGGGTGCTGAGCCAGGGAGTCGTCATGAGTGGAGTCTACGCAAAAGTTGTCTTGTCAACAAACGGCGAGGGCGGCGTGGCTGGTCGGTCGCGGCCACCCGCCGGCAGACGTGGGGCCCCCCCCCCCCCCCCGCCGGGCGGGGGGGGGGGGGGGGGGGCCCCCCCCCGGCCCCCCCCGGCGGCGGGGCAGGGGGGGCGGGGGT
>NZ_JAJBZM010000002.1:779679-901926 GCF_020567375.1 Janibacter melonis
TTGTTGTGTTCACAAAAACGGGGGGGGGGGGGGGGGGGGGGCGGCCGCCCCCCCCCGCCGCCCGCCGGCCCCCCCCCCCCCCCCCGGGGGGGGCCCCACGTCGTGCCTGGTCAGCGCGCCGGCGTCAGACGCGGCGGACGGTCAGGCGGGTCAGGCGGTCGGCGTGGTGCCGACCTCCTCGATCGGGTCCACGGCCGGCCGCGTGACGGCCGGGCCGTCGCTGCCGCCGGCGCCCGACCCGGTCGTGGTCTTGCCGTCGCCCGCGATCGCCGTGGCGACCGCGTCGGTGACGTCGGCGTGGAAGACGCTGGGGATGATGTAGCTGCGGTTGAGCTCCTCGTCGGTGACGACGCCGGCGATGGCGTCGGCCGCGCGGATGAGCATCTCGATCGTCACGTCCTCGGCGCCCGCGTCGAGCAGACCGCGGAAGACGCCCGGGAAGGCGAGGACGTTGTTGATCTGGTTCGGGTAGTCCGAGCGGCCCGAGGCGACGACCGCCGCGTACTGGGCGGCCTCGGCGGGGTCGATCTCCGGGTCGGGGTTGGCCAGCGCGAAGACGATCGGGTCGCTCGCCATGTGGTCGCGGATCCACTCGGCCTTGAGGATGCCGGGCGCGCTCACGCCGATGAAGACGTCGGCGCCCTCGAGGCCGGCGGTGAGGTCGCCGCGGACCCGACGCGGGTTCGTCCGCTGCGCGAGCTCGAGCTTGGCCGGCGGCAGCGAGTCGTCGTCGGCGGACAGGCAGCCCTCGCGGTCGTACATGACGACGTCCGTGGCGCCCGCGGCCATGAGCAGGGTGACGATGGCGCTGCCCGCGGCGCCCGCGCCGGAGACGACGAGACGAGCGGTGTCGAGCTCCTTGCCGAGGACGCGCAGCGCGTTGCGCAGCGCGGCGAGCACGACGATCGCGGTGCCGTGCTGGTCGTCGTGGAAGACGGGGATGTCGAGGCTCTCGCGCAGCCGACGCTCGATCTCGAAGCACTGCGGCGCGGCGATGTCCTCGAGGTTGATGCCGCCGAAGCCGGGGGCGATCATCTCGACGGCCCGCACGATCTCGTCGGGGTCCTGGCTGGCCAGGCAGATCGGCCAGGCGTCGATGTCGGCGAAGCGCTTGAAGAGCGCGGCCTTGCCCTCCATGACCGGCATCGCGGCCTCGGGCCCGATGTTGCCCAGGCCGAGCACGGCCGATCCGTCGGTGACGACGGCGACCGTGTTGCCCTTGATCGTCAGGCGGCGGGCGTCCTCGGGCTGCTTTGCGATCGCCATGCTCACGCGGCCGACACCGGGGGTGTAGGCCATCGAGAGGTCGTCACGGGTGCGAAGGGGGACCTTCGACTTGACCTCGATCTTGCCGCCGAGGTGGAGCAGGAAGGTGCGGTCGGAGACCTTGTGGACCTTGACCCCTTCGACCTCCTCGACGGCGGCGACGAGCTGGTCGGTGTGCGAGGCGTCGATGCCGGAGCACGTGACGTCGACGACCAGGCGGTCGTGCCGGGAGTCCGCGACGTCGATCGCGGTGACGATGCCGCCCTGCTGGGCGATGACGGTGGCGACCTGGCCGACGACGGCGTGGTCGGGCGCAGTGTGCAGGCGGACGGTGATCGAGTACGACGAGGGAGTAGCGGCGGCCATGTGAGTAGGGTCTCACCACCGGGGGCTCGGGGCGTAGTCGGTCTCATGTCTCACGCGGTCTCGCGGCCCTGTCGAGCCGCCGGCCGAGCCCCCACCTCGCTCACCGGTCGGGCGCCTCGCGCGCCTCGTGCATCGCCCCACCTCCCTGACACCGCGTCTGGGCGACGATGGGGCGGTGATCCCCCTCTCGGCCCAGCGCGTGCGGACGCGCCACTTCACGCCCGACGACGCCGACTTCGTCCTCGCGGTGCACCAGCACCCCGGGCTGCGCCGCTTCATCCCGCGCCAGGTCATCGAGGACGCCGACGCGGCCGAGGCCGTGCCCGCACGGATCGAGCGCTTCCGCAGGTACGACGCGGATCCTGTGCTCGGCGTGGTTCTCGTCGAGACGACGCCCGCCGACGACGCACCGGCCGTGCCGGTCGCCCTCATCATGCTGCAGCCCATCCCGGCCTCGACGGGCGTCGACCTGCAGGACGTCGAGATCGGCTGGCGCGCCCACCCCGAGCACACCGGTCACGGCTACGTCGCCGAGGCTGCCCGTGCCGTCCTCGACCACGTCCTCGCCTCCGGGCTCCCGCGCGTCGTGGCCGTCACCGACCCCGCGAACTCTGCCTCTCAGGCCGTCTGCGAGCGCATCGGCATGACCCGCGTCGGCCTCAGCCGCGACTACTACGACGAGGAGACGATGCTCTTCGTCGCCGACCGCCCGGGTGGCTGACCACCCGAGTCGATGACGCCGTCTCCACTCGTATGTCCTGACCGCTAGACGGCGTCATAAGGGCTCATCGACCGTCTCAGGTAGCCCGGCCCCCGCGGGTCAGCGTCGGACCGGGCTCATCGCGGCAACCCCTGGGTGAGGCGGGGGAGCGCTCGCTCCACCGGCCCGGGCAGACCGTCCTCGTCGAAGACGACAACATCGACCGTCGTGGCCTTGCCCTTGGGCCGGGTCCACGTGCCGAGCGCGCGCCCGGCCTGGACGACGGTGGGGCGGAAGACGCCGTTCTTGCCCGGGACGACGTGCACGCGCTCCTGCTCGTCGGTCATCACCGGCGAGCGGTCGCCGTAGCCGAGCACGACCTCGTCGAAGCCGGGCAGCAGCAGGGGCGCTGCGGTCGCACGCTTGCGCGAGCCGTACGTGTCGAGCACCTCGGGATCGACCCAGTGCCTCGTGCCCTCGACCTCGATCGACGTCAGCGGGGCCGGCGGATCCGCGACGACGGGGGAGAGGTCGCGGCGCAGCAGCTTGCTCCACCACATGAAGTCGGCCTCGCTCACCGGCCCGTGCCCGAGGACGTACCGCGTGAACCACCGGGCGACGGCCTCCTCGCGCGTCAGCCGGTCCGTCGCCGGCAGCCAGTCCTCGCTGAGCACGAAGAGCTGCTCGACCGCTCGCCCCTCGGTGCGACGGGTCGGTCCCAGGCAGATGACCTGGCTCAGGGCGAGGTGAGCGATCTGGTGGTACCCCCGGCCGCCGTCGACCGGCACCCCGGCCCGGGTCCATGCCTCGAGCAGCTCGGACCGGCTGAGCCCCTCGGCCGGGATCGACTCGCGGGCCACCTGCTCGGAGCGCTGGATGACCTCGTCCGGCAGCCCCAGCTCGAGACGACGGCGCTGCGTCGAGCGCAGCGTCGGCTCGCCCATGACGTCGAGCATCCAGCCGAGGTCCTCGGCCGCCACGGCGAAGAGGGTGCCGCGCATCGGCCACGACCGCACGACCTGACCCGCGTCGTACGCGTCGTAGACCTCGGTCAACGACCGCCCCGACGTCCGGAGCGCGATCGACATGGTCGACCCGGGGAAGTCCTGCGCCTGCGTGCACGTCAGGTGCCGCACCACCTCCGTCGGCGACCCCATCGGGTCGACGAGCCGCTGCGACAGCAGCCTCATCCGGGCGACGTCCTCGACCGTCCAGCGCGTCATGGCACGAACCTAGGCCTCTGCGGTCCCGCCGTCACGACCTCGGTCATGCGGACCCCTCCTGTCTCCTGGTCGAGCATCTGGTCCACCTCCTACGTCCGACGTCGCGCGAGCTCGACGACGACACGTCTGCCCTCGCGGACCAGGTGGTGCTCGAAGCCCCGGTCGAGCATGCGGTGGTGCCTGCCGCACAGGGGGATGCCGTTGCTCAGGTCGGTGCGGCCGCCCAGCTTCCACGGGTGCGCGTGATGGACCTCCGTCCAGGCGAAGGGGATGTCGCACCCTCGTGCCGCGCACGTGTCGTAGATCGTCGCGAGCGCCACGCGCTGCGTCGACGAGTAGAAGCGGGTCTGCCGGCCGAGGTCGATCGGGACGGAGTCTCCGTCGAGGACCGCGGGGACGATGCCGGCCTGGCACGCGACCCGGCGGACCTCGCCCGGGCTGAGCGTGTCGCCCGTGTCGGTGGACCCGACGCGCAGCGTCTCCCCGACGAGGTCGCTGAGGCGCGTGGTGACGACGACGGTGGCCGCGGTCTTCTCGTGGAGGTGGTCGGTCGGCAGGTGCCCGAGGAGGACGGAGAGGTCCTGCCCCTGCCGCTGCTGCCGCGCGAGCTGCCTCTCCCTCGGGCCGAGCTCGGGGTCGCACCACGCCGGCAGTGCCGACGCACCACTGCCCGACCCACCGGTGTCAGACGCACCAGCCGCGGCGTCGGCCCCGGCCCCACCGCCACCCGCGGCATCACGCCGTCGGGGCGAGGACATCGCGTCGAGGATCTTCTTGAGCGTCTGCCCGGCGAGGGTGGGCACGGTGAACTGGCCGTGCATCGTCCCGTCGCCGTTGTCGCGGATCCAGAAGGAGGCTCGCTCCCAGGCGAGGTCCTCGGCGCTGCGCACCTGCTGCTCCTCGTGCGCGTCGACGACCTCGACCGGCTGCTCCACCTGCTCGAGCACCCGCGCTGCGAGGCGGCGGAGGTCTCGCGGTCCGTGCCCCTGCGCGAGCGCGATGAGCTCGCGCTCGCACCCGAGGACCGTCTCCGGCGCCAGCCCGTCGGGCAGCGCGGACAGGCTGGTCTGGATGACCTCGACCTGCTCGCGCGACAGGTCTCCGGCGAGCTGGGCGCGCCCCGTGAGGCTCACCTCGGGCCCGCGCGGCTCAGCCCCGTCCACCCCTTCGCCCGCCACCCCTTCGCCCGCCGTGCCGACCCCTGGCGCCCCGACCCCCGGCGCCCCGACCCCCGGCGCCCCGACCCCCAGCTCCCCGGACCCCTTCGACACGCTCCCGCCCGACGTCACCGCCGCCAGACCGGCGCCCTCGGCGCGCTGGGCCTGCCGGTGACCGGCCCTGGGATCGCTGCTCGTCACCTGGGCCAGCCACTGCCCCGTCGACCGCGCCCCGGTCCGCCCGGCGACGTCGATCGACGCGGCGACGGCCGCGCCCTTGTCGGTGAGCGCCTGCATCCGGTTGAGCAGACGGGTCAGCTCGCGCATCACCTCGCCCATCTCGCGGGCGGTGACCCCCGGCGCCCGCCTGAGCGCGTCGAGGTCGGCCTCGAGCCGGTCCAGGCCGGCGTGCACCTCGCCACACACCCCACCAGGACGCGAACCGTCCGGAGAGGGGCGAAGGGCTGGTGCGAGAGCCATGGGTAGAACATACGTTCGACCACCGACAACGCTGCCGCCCTGGCGAGACCCGGCCGTCACCCCTTCGCTGCGACTCGCTACCGAGATATCGGGACATGCCTAGACATCGGGATACCGTCCGATCTCATGGACCCGATCACCAACCCGTACGCGCCCGGCGCCGGCCAGCGACCGCCCGAGCTCGCGGGTCGCGAGGAGCAGCTGCAGACCTTCGACGTCGTCCTCGCGCGAGTCGCCGCCGGCCGTCCCGACCGCAGCCTCGTCCTCACCGGGCTGCGCGGCGTGGGCAAGACGGTGCTCCTCAACCAGCTCCGCAGCGCCGCCGTCCGCGCACGGTGGGGGACCGGCAAGATCGAGGCCCGCCCGGACCAGCGGCTGCGCCGCCCCCTCGCCAGCGCCCTGCACCAGGCGGTCCGCGAGCTCGGCCACAGCCAGGCCGAGGAGGTCGAGCACGTGCTCGGCGTCATCAAGTCCTTCGGGCAGCGCGACTCCGCGCCCGGCACGAAGCTGCGCGAGATGTGGACCGGCGGCATCGACGCGCCCGCGATCAAGGGCCGCGCCGACTCCGGCGACATCGAGATCGACCTCGTCGAGCTGCTCACCGACGTCGGCGGGCTCGCGGCGGACCTCGGCCGCGGCGTCGCCGTCTTCATCGACGAGATGCAGGACCTCGGGCCCGACGACATCTCCGCCCTGTGCGCCGCGTGCCACGAGATCAGCCAGTCCGGTCTGCCCGTCATCGTCGTCGGCGCCGGGCTGCCGCACCTGCCGGCCGTGCTCTCGGCGAGCAAGTCCTACTCGGAGCGGCTCTTCCGCTACGTGCGCATCGACCGGCTGCCGCGCGAGGCCGCCGACCGGGCGCTCACCTCGCCCGCCGAGCTCGAGGGCGCAGCCTTCGAGCAGGAGGCCCTCGACCGTCTCTACGCGGCGACGGGCGGGTACCCCTACTTCATCCAGGCGTACGGGAAGTCGGTGTGGGACAAGGCTCCCCGCTCGCCGATCACCCCCGACGACGTCACCGTCGCGGCTCCCGACGCGGAGAGCGAGCTCGCCGTCGGCTTCTTCGGCTCGCGCTTCGAGCGTGCGACGCCGGGGGAGCGCGAGTACCTGCGCGCGATGGCCGACCTGGCCGCCGACACCGCGGCGAAGGGGGAGGAGCTCGACGACATCGAGTCCGTCGCCACCGCGGAGGTCGCCTCGCACCTCGGCAAGAAGCCGCAGTCGCTCTCGCCGGCCCGCGACGCCCTGCTGAAGAAGGGCCTCATCTACTCGGGGGAGCGGGGACGCATCGCCTTCACCGTGCCGCACTTCGGCCGGTACCTGCGCGAGCAGACCTGAGCGAAGGGGGACCGCCCAGTCCTCGCACCGTCACGAGGAGGTTGCCGGTCACGACGAGAGTGATCCCTACCCAGGCCTGCAGCCCGAGGCGCTCGTCGAGCAGCGCCAGGCCCGCCAGCGCCGCGACGACAGGGTTGGCGCTCGTCAGGGCGGCGAAGCTGCCGGCGCTCACCCGGCGCAGCGCGAGCAGGTCGACGACGTAGGGCACGAGCGAGGCGAGCACCCCGCACGCCGCGGCGAGCAGGATCGCCTGCGTCGTCGGCGGGTGCACGACGAACCACACGAGACCGACGGGCAGCCACAGCCCGGCCGACATGAGGCTGGCGAGCGCGGTGCCGGTGAGGCCGGGCAGCGCTCGCCCCACGGCGCGGTTGAGCACGATGTAGGCGGCCCACGCGGCCGCTGCGGTGAGGGCCATCGCGATCCCGAGCAGGTCCGACGTCGGACCTGGGTCGGTGAGGACGACGACCCCAACGCCCGCGAGGGCAGCGGCGAGCAGGCCTCCGGAGCGGCGCGAGTCGACGACCGCGACGGCGAGCGGTCCGACGAACTCCAGCGTCACGGCCAGACCGAGCCCGATCCGCTCGATCGCGCCGTACAGCCCGAGGTTCATGACTCCGAAGGCCACGGCGAGGCCGAGGACCGGCAGCCACTGGTCGCGCCGCAGGCCGCGCAGCGAGGGGCGGACCGCTGGAACGAGCACCGCCGCGACCACGAGCTGACGGACGGCGACGACCCCGACCGGGCCGATCGCCGGGAAGGCGGTCGCCCCGACCGCTGCCCCCGTCTGGTTCGAGACCGCGCCGAGGAGCGTCAGCGCGACGCCCCCGGCGTGCTGCCGCTGGGCGGTGTCAGGGGTCGACGGTGCGGATGTCGCCGTCGACGGCCCGCACTCCACTGGTGTCCTCGTCGTCATGCTCTCGACGCTAGGACCGCTCGTCCCATGACACCAGTGCATGTTGTGGCGCTGCCATACGCTGAGGTCATGGCATGGGATCTGCGCGCACTGGAGTTCTTCGTGACCGCGGCCGACGCGGGCTCCTTCACCGAGGCGGCCGCCCGGCTCTACGTCTCGCAGGCCGCCGTCTCGCGCACGATCGCCTCGCTCGAGCACGACGTGGGTGACCGGCTCCTGCGCCGGGTCCCCCGCGGCTGCGAGCTGACGAGCGTCGGCCAGCAGGTCCTCCCGCAGGCCCGGCGGGTCCTCGCCGAGGCGGAGCGCTTCACCGACTTCCTCGCGACCCGGCACGGCGTCCTGCGGCTCGGCTACGCGTGGGCCGCGCTCGGGGTCCACACGGCACCCCTGCAGCGCCAGTGGTCGACCGAGCGCACCGGGTCGACGCTGCAGCTCGTGCGCCACAACTCGCCCACCGGTGGTCTGGCCGAAGGGGTGTGCGACGTCGCGGTCGTCCGACGGGCGCCGGAGGACCCTCGGCTCGACTCGGTCGTCGTCGGGCTCGAGCGTCGTCTCGTCGCTTTCGCCTCCGACGACGACCGCTGGGCCCGGCGCCGCGTCATCACCATGGCCGAGATCGCCGAGCGCACCGTGCTCGTCGACCCCCGCTCGGGGACGACGAGCCGTGAGCTGTGGCCCGAGGGCGGTGCCCCGCGCGACTACCTCGAGTCGACGGACGTCGACAGCTGGCTCGACGCGATCGCCGCGGGCCGGGGCGTCGGCACGACCGCCGAGGCGACCGCCCACCACCACTCGCGGCACGGCGTCACCTTCCGCCCCGTCAAGGACGGCCCGCGCGTCCCGGTGCGCCTGACGTGGTGGCGCGACAGCGTCCCCTCCGGCCTGGGCGACCTCGTCGACGCGGTGACCCGGCTCTACTCCGGCGAGTAGCGGGCGGGGCAGACCGGCCCCGGTCACCCCTTCGCCAACCGCCTGCGCGCACTCCTCGGGCGCCCCCTTCGCCATGCCCTCGGACCACCCGATCCTCCCCAGGGTCTTGCGCTCGAGACCCCCTCCTGGCATCGTCTCGTCATAGTTTGAACACTGCGTTCACCATTTGAACATGTGCGAGAGGCCAACGATGTCCACTTCCACCGCCGCGAGCGACCAGACCGAGCTCGCGCGTCCCCCTCAGTCCACCGTCAAGGTCATCCGGGCCGCCGTGCTCGGCACCGTCGTCGAGTACTACGACTTCGGCATCTACGGCTACATGGCCGCGATCCTGGCGACCCACTTCTTCGTCGCGACCGACGACACGACCGCGCTGCTCAACACCTTCGCCGCGTTCGCCGTCGCCTTCTTCCTGCGCATCCCCGGCGGGATCTTCTTCGGCCACATCGGCGACAAGTACGGCCGCAAGAAGTCGCTCACCTACACGATCCTGCTCATGGCGGTCGCGACCGCCGGCATCGGCATGCTGCCCACCTACGCCACCCTCGGCGTGTGGGCGACCGCGGTCCTCGTCCTGTGCCGCTGCCTCCAGGGCTTCGCCGCCGGCGGCGAGCTCAGCGGGGCCAACGCCTTCGTCTCCGAGCACGCGCCGCCGCAGCACCGCGCCTTCCAGACGTCCTTCGTCAACACCGGCACCTACCTGGGCTCGCTCTTCGCATCGCTCGTCGCGCTCAGCCTCACGGCGACCTTCAGCATGGAGACAATCGACGCGTGGGCGTGGCGCGTGCCCTTCCTCATCAGCCTCGTCATCGGCCTCGTCGGCCTCTACATCCGCAGCCAGCTGCACGAGACCGAGCAGTTCGAGGCGGTCCAGGAGTCCGACGAGATCGAGCAGGCGAAGTACCCGGTGACCGACGTCGTGCGGCACGCGTGGCGCCAGATCGTCCTCGTCGTCGGGCTCGGCGCGATGATCGTCGGCGGCTACTACATCTGCTCCGTCTACGCCGCGAGCTACCTGCAGACCGAGGGCGGCCACTCGCCGACCGTCGCGCTCACCTCGACGTGCATCGCGATGGTCGCGGCGGTCATCAGCCTGCCGATCGGCGGGCGGATGGGTGACCGCTTCGGCCGCAAGCCGGTCTTCTTCCTCTCCAGCGGTGTCGTCGCCCTGCTCACCATCCCCGCCTTCATCCTCATGCGAGACGGCGCGATGGTCCCGGCGATGGCGGCCCAGTCGGTCCTCGCCTTCTTCATCGGCCTCAACAACGGCGTCTCCTTCTCCACCTACGCCGAGCTCTTCCGTGCCCGCTACCGCTACACGGGCATCGCGCTGGCCAACAACTTCACGAACATGGTCATGGGTGGCACCGCCCCCTTCATCGCGACGCTGCTCATCAAGCTCACGGGCAACAACCTCGCCCCGGCCGGCTTCCTCCTCTTCACCGCGCTGCTCTCGCTCGTCGCGACCTTCTTCCTCACGGAGACGCGGGGCAAGGAGCTCGAGCTGTGAGCCCCCACCGCGACCTCGAGGGTCGCTCGGTCGTCGTCACGGGGGCCGCGGGCGGTCTCGGGCGCGCCGACTGCCTCGCGGTCGCGGCCCGCGGTGCCCGCGTGTGGGTGGCCGACGTCGACGAGGACGGCGCCCACCGGGTGGCCGACGAGGTCACCGCGGCGGGCGGGGAGGCGACGGCGGTCGTCCTCGACGTCGCCGACCCGACGTCGTGGGCGGCCCTGGCGAAGGGGGTCGAGCGGGCCGGTCCGTTGCACGGCCTGGTCAACAACGCCGGAGTCAGCCTGCGCCTGGGCATCCTCGACACGACCGTCGAGCAGTGGGAGCAGGTGATGGCGGTCAACCTCTCGAGCGTCTTCTACGGCATGAAGACCCTCACGCCCGCCCTCGCCAGGGCGAAGGGGGCCTCCGTCGTCAACATCAGCTCGATCGCGGGCATGGTCGGGTACTTCTCCGCGACGTACGGCACGAGCAAGTGGGGCGTGCGCGGCCTGTCGAAGGTCGGCGCCCTCGAGCTCGCCCCGCACGGCATCCGGGTCAACTCCCTGCACCCCGGGCTCACGGGCACGCCGCTGCTCCACCAGGCGGCGGACACCTCCTTCGTCGACGCGAGCCTGGCGTCCGTGCCCAACGGGCGTCTCGCCGACCCCGACGAGATCGCCTCCGTCGTGTGCTTCCTGCTCTCCGACGCGTCGTCCTACGTCAACGGCGCCGAGATCGTCGCCGACGGCGGGCTCACCTCCGGCGGGCTCTACCACCGCATCCTCGCCGACCTCATGAGCACGTCATGACGCCCGAGACGCTCGCACTCCTCGAGGTGCAGCACCTCTACGCCCGGCAGAGCCTCGCGGTCGACGGCGGCGACGCCGCCGGCTGGGCGGCGACCTTCACCGACGACGGGGTCTTCGAGTCGCCGACCTACGAGCGGCCCGTGACCGGGGCTGTCGCGCTCGAGGACTTCGCGCGGCGGCTGCACGAGTCGGCCCCTCACCTGCACCACGTCGTGACGAACGTCTGCGTCGACGAGGTCGGCGACGACCACCTCGACGTGCGGGCCACCCTCCTCATTGTCACGACCCACGACCTCACGACCGGTGCCGCGCGCATCGAGCGCATCACGACCATCCACGACCGTCTCCGCCGTCACCCGTCGCTGCGTCTCGAGCGCCGCCGGGTGGTCCGCGACGGCGACGGCCCCACGAAGCAAGGAGCAGCACATGACTGACGCCACCACCTCCAACCCCGGCCGCGTCGACACCTCGCCGATCCCGGCTCTCTACCCCGAGCTCGCCGGCCGGACCGTCGTCGTCACCGGGGCCGGCCGGGGGATGGGCGCGCTCTTCGTCGAGGAGCTCGCCCGTCAGGGCGTGAACGCCGTCGGCGGTGACCTCGACGGCGACGCGATGGCCGCCGTCGCCGAGCAGATCACCGCCCGTCTGGCGGACGTCGAGGGCGCGGGCCGCGTCATCGGTGTCGGCGCCGACGTCACCGACCCGGCGGCCCATGACGCGCTCGCGGCGACGGCCCTCGAGGCCTTCGGCCGGCTCGACATGTGGGTCAACAACGCCGGGGTCTTCCCCCAGGCGGACTTCACCGACATCTCCCCGCAGCAGCTCGCGACGACCTACTCCGTCAACGTCAACGGCGTCGTCTACGGCGGGCAGACCGCCGCCCGCCACTTCCGCACCGTCGGCGGCGGGGTCATCGTCAACATGGCCTCGGTCGCGGCCGTCCGGGCGCGCGTCACCCGGGCCGCGTACAACTCCTCCAAGGCCGCGGTGAAGCACCTCACGACGTGCATGGCCGTCGAGCTCGGGCCGGACGACATCCGGGTGAACTCCATCGCCCCCGGCTTCATCGACACCGAGATGACCCGCTGGGTCCAGGAGGACGCCGCCGCCCTCGACCGGGCGCTGAGCACGGTCCCCCTTCGCCGCCTCGGTGCGCCGGTGGAGGTCTTCGGCGCCCTGGCCTTCCTCCTCTCCGACAGCGCGCGGTACGTCACCGGCGCGAGCATCCCGGTCGACGGGGGGTCCCAGCATGTCTGAGACCTACGACTACGACCTTGTCGTCGTCGGCGCCGGCGGGGCCGGGCTCGCGGCGGCCATCTCCGCCGGCCAGGAGGGCGCCCGCGTGCTCCTCGTCGAGTCCGAGGACGAGGTGGGCGGCTCCACCCAGCTCTCCGCCGGTCTGCTCACCGCCGCCGGCACCCACGTGCAGGCCGCGGTCGGCGTCGAGGACTCCCCAGCCCGGATGTTCCAGCACTACATGGACCTCAACCAGTGGCGCGTGCTGCCCGGGCCGGTCCGGATGTTCTGCGAGGAGTCGAGCTCGATCATCGAGTGGGTCACCGACCTCGGCGTCGAGATCCCCGCGCAGATCTCGCACAACGCGCACATGCCCGGTCTCTCCCGTGCCGGCGTCGAGGACGTGTGGCGCGGCCACGTGCCCAAGGACCAGGGCTACGGCCTCGTCCAGGCGCTCGACCGCGCACGGGCTCGGCTCGGCGTCGACCTCGCGCTCGGCAGCCGGGTCGAGGACGTCGTCGTCGAGGACGGTGAGATCGCCGGGGTCGTCATCGAGGGCACCCGGATCAGCGCGCCGTCGGTCGTCATCGCCTCCGGCGGGCTGGCCGCGAACCCGGAGCTCGTCGCGAGGTACTTCCCCGAGACGGAGGTCGCCGGGGACGCCCTCTTCGTCGTCGCGGCGCCGGGCTCGCGCGGTGACCACATCGGCATCGCGAAGCGTCATGGGCTCTCCCTCTTCGGGCAGGGCTGGGGGCTGCTCCTCGTCACGGCGGAGCACCAGCAGCAGCACCACTGGCAGAGCGGCTTCCCCCCGCCGTCGCGGATCCACGTGAGCACCGACGGCCGTCGTTGCATGGACGAGGACGCGCCGTACGCGGTGAGCCCCGGGATCCTCAAGGACCACGGCGGCTGGGTCTGGGCGGTCTTCGACGAGCGCGCCCGTCTCGCGCTGCCCGAGGGCTACGTGGACTGGACGGCCGACCGGGTGGCCGAGGAGGTGGCGAAGGGGGTGATCCGTCGCGCCGAGTCCCTCGAGGACCTCGCGGTCGCCATCGACGTGCCGGCCGGCACGCTCTGCGCGAGCGTCGAGCGCTTCAACGAGCTCTTCGCGACCGGGGTGGACGAGGACTTCCTGCGTCACGAGACGCTCGCGGCGAAGGGGGCGGACGCCCACCTCGACCCCATCGCGTCCGGTCCGTACTACGCGGTGCGCATGCTCCCCGCCGAGCTCGTGTGCACCCACACCGGGCTGCAGGTCGACTCACGCACGCGGGTCGTCGACACCGACGGCCGGGCGGTCCCCGGCCTGTACGCCGCCGGCGAGGCCGCGGGCGGAGTGCTCGGCGAGCGCTACGTCGGTGGTGGCAACTCCATCGCCCACGCGCTCGTCCTCGGCCGGGTCGCCGGCCGCGAGGCCGCCCACCGGGCCGCCGCTCTCACCCCCACCCCGACGGAGGTCACGCACGCATGAGCAGGGCAGACGACAGGTTCGAGATCCAGGACGTGCTGAGCCGGTACGCGCGAGCGGTCGACCGGCTCGACTACGACGCGATCGCGCAGTGCTACTTCGAGGACGCCGTCGACGTGCACGGGGCGTACACCGGCGACGCGGCCGGGCTCGTCGAGGACATCCGCCGGCGCCACCAGACCATCGACTCCTCGCAGCACTTCGTGACGAACGTGCTCGTCGACTTCGAGGGCGAGGACGCGGCGCGTGTCGAGTCGTACTGCCTGTGCTTCTTGCGCCAGCGGGCGGCCGACGGGGCGAGCGAGCAGGACTGCGCGATCATCCGCTGCCGCTACGTCGACCGCTTCGAGCGTCGGGACGGCCGCTGGGGCATCGCCGACCGGGTCGTCGTCTTCGACGAGTCGCGGACCGTCCCGGTCGTCGACCTGCTCGACCCGTCGTGGGTCGCGTCGAGGAGAGACGGGAGCGACCCCGTCTACGCGTGAGGGGTCGTCCTGGTGCGGGCCGGACACGTCGCTGCGACCATCTGACGCATGGTGCTCCCCATGCGGATCCCGGACTGGGTCATCGAGGATGGCGGCTGGCACGTGGCCAGGGGTGCGGTGCTGCAGATGTGGCTCACCCTCACCGAGGAGAGCAGGTATACCCAGCCCGGTCCAGAGGTGGTCGAGCTGCGTGCGACAGCCACCCCGCTGGGCCCCTGGCCTGGTGCGGAGCTCGGTCGGCACCCGACCCGGCTCGACGTCGACGGGGCGCGCATCTACTGGGACGCCCCGAGCCCGGTCAGCGGGGCCGTCCGCGTGAGGGGCGGCATCGAGGGCCACAGCATGGACGCGCCCGAGGGCTTCCCGATGGTCGCCGGTGTCGTCCGGCGGGTCAGGGACATCTGGGGCGGGTGGAGCGAGGGGGAGGCCCCGAGGGCCACGGTCGTCGGTGACGACGCCGACGTCTCCCGTCGGCCGACGGCGCCCGTCGTCACGCCGGGCGTGATGCCCCGACCGGACGCTCGGGGGTCCTGGTTGGGCGCGCTCGTGGACCTGGAGGTCCTGTGACGCCCTCCCGTACCACCGCACGCTGCCCACGGGAGCCGGTCCGCCTACCCTTCGTGCCGTGACCGACACCACCGACGAGCTCGTCCGCACGCCCCCGAGGCTCGAGGACTACCTGCACCTTCGAGCGGCGTCGGGCCTCACCCCGAAGACGGCTGCGCAGGGGGAGGGTGCGCTCGCCGGCAGCTGGTGCTGGAGCGTGGTCCGACACGAGGGGCGGGCCGTAGCCATGGGCCGTGTCATCGGTGACGGCGGCTGGTACTTCCACATCGCCGACATGGCGACCCTGCCCGATCACCAGGGCCGCGGTCTGGGGCGCCGTGTGCTCGCCGACCTCCTCGCGCAGATCGACGAGGTCGCGCATGACGAGCCGTACGTGACCCTCATGGCGGACGCGCCGGGCCGTCGCCTGTACGAGTCGATGGGTTTCGTCGAGACCGCCCCCACCTCCTTGGGCATGCGCCTCGAGCGCTGAGCAGGTTCTCCGCGGGTTGTCTCGGGATGCCTGGGTGATCTGGGATGCTCGCCCCCGTGAAGATCACAGGTGCTGTCGTCGTCGGCAGTGTGCTCGCGCTGGCTGGGTGCTCCACCCCGGTGATCGAGGGCACCGGGCGTGACGTCTCGTTGTCGACGGTGGGCGACGACGCGAGCCTGGGCGTCCTCTGCGAAGACGCCTTCGGTGACGCTGCGGACATCGCGACCGAGGTCCTGCTGCTCGACGACGGCGACTACCGGTGGGCCCCCGATCTCGACACGGACGAGATGATCCAGATCCGGGTGTTCTACGCCTACTGCAACATCACCAAGGACGGCGCCGCTTCTCCCGAGCTCGGACTGAGCATCTCCCCCTTCGGCGCGGGCGTCCTGCCGGGACCTTCTGCCGAGACGGTGGCGACCGGGCTGAACCTCGGGTACATGAGCTACGAGATGGGCGGCGAGCTCGACCTCGACGAGCAGCAGGAACGCAACCTCCAGCAGCTCCTCGACAACGTCGCTCCCCACGTCATGGACTGATCCGAGAGCTCTGGCTCGAGCGAGGACGATTTCTCGTGGGTCGGACGACCGGCCTGCTCGGGACTATTGCTACCGAACGGGTGCACGCCACCTGCAGCGGGTGGTGCTGAGGTTCTAGCCTCCTCACGTGTACCCCACGGTCGAGCATGCTGCAGCCGGCTATCGCAGCTTCGGGATGGACCCGGAGAGGGTCCGCGCGCTGTGCATCTGCGGATACGAGACGTCGCCCTACCCGACGACGGCTGAGGCTGACGAGGCGAGGGAGGCCGAGCACGGAGTGCGACGACCTCGTCCTGCTCCCAGCCCACCTATGAGCGAGGACGAGGTCTGGGCGGCCGAGCACCAGCTGGACGGATATCGGCGGGTGGCGACCATGCCTCAGACGATCCGAGCCGTGTGCAGGTGTGGGTACGAGACGCCGCCTCACCCGACGGCGCGAGGAGCGCGCCAAGCGCTGTGGGCGGACCATCGATCCCTCAACCCGGTCGCGGCGGGACCACCACCCGACACCGCCCATTGACGATGGCCACTGCTGTCCGTCCTCACCCCGCGGGTGGGGTGGTCGAGATCCATCGTCGTAGTGCCTTCACGGCGGTCTTGCTGGCTGTGTCTCCTGCGAGGTCGTCCGTCCAGGGGTGGTCTCGTTCGCCCTGGAGCCATTCGAGGACGTGGGCCGGGTCAGCGTGGCCGTCGAATCTGCGTGGAGCGTCGATCTCCTCCTCGAGCGGTAGATCGACGGGTCTGCGGCGCCAGCCGATCCCGTCGTCGGTGTCGTAGATGACCCAGTCCGGCGAGGTGCCCACGGTGCAGCACGCGCAGATGTGGATCACGTGGTGGGCGCGTCCTTGCCAAGGGCCAGCCGGATGCAGGGCGCTCGCGGACGCGAGCAGGCTCTCGATTGGTCCGACCGCCGGATCTTCGTGCGGTGACTGCTGATTGTTCGAGGGATGCATGCGCTTACTGGCCGACGTCGAAGTAGCCGATGACCGTCACGCCGTCGCTGCGATAGACCGGTAGCCAGTCAACGGTCGGGGTGGGGATGGGTTCATCGAGGCTGGTCGGTGCGGGGTCCGCTGCCACGAGCTCGGAGTTGCGGAGGTACCCGTTGGCGCCGTTCGTGGCGACCGCGGCGATGAGGTCGGGGGTGTCGGCCTCTGACGTCGAGTGGAGGTCGCTGCCGTACGACTCGCCCCGAGCGTTGACACCCGAGGCTGCTCGCGCCCCCTCGGCGTCCTCCTTGGGGAACGGGCGTCCATTCGCAGGGGTGGGCGCCGGTCGCGCGGTGATAGTGACCGACACCGTCTCCCCGCCGCCCGGCCCTGAGCCAGTGGTCGGTGTGGGCGTGGTCGGTGGCGTCGTAGATCTCGCCGGGTCGGCCACCGTCTTGTCGCCGCTGGCTACGGCCGCGCTCACACCTGCTAGTGCTAGGACCGCTGCTGCCCCAGCGACGAGTAAGCCCAGGTTCTTCTCGCTCATCTCAGCCCCTCGCCATCGGTCCGGCAATACTCCTCGCGCCATCGCCTAGCAACAAGGCCTCGAGACGGGGAGCATTGCCCGCCGCGTTGGCCGGAACCATTTGGTGGTTACTTACGCAGGTATCGAGCCTGCTCACTGACGATCCTTTTCGAGCAGCCATCACCCACCCTCCTGGGCCGGCCTCAGGAGCGTTCGAAATCCCTGCTCACTGAGGACCCTGCTCGAAAGTGCGACGCACGGTGGCTTTCGGACGCGCCCGTCACCAGGATCGGAGGGAGCAACCACGGCGTTCCTCAGCGGCGAGCCGTCCGCCCTGGCAGAGTTCGCGACGACCACAGCACCCGGCCCGCGAACCGCTCCGGCCAGGGCCCGAATCAGGAGGACCCCACGATGAGCCGCAACGGTCTGCGAGCGTCACGATCCGCGCAGTACATGCACGGGGTGGTGAAGGTCCTCCGGCGTGACCCGAGGTTCTGGGAGGTCGTCGCCGACGACGAGCGGGATCAAGTCACGCGCACGCTGGACCGGCTCGAGGGTGAGCTGCGCGGGTCCGGCCTCCTCGCGCTCACCACCCGTGAGCAGCGCGCCGCCTTCCGCAGCCTGCGCATCGGCCCGGGCGAGCGCTGACGGGGTCGGGTCGGACCGGGGTGAGGGCTGATGGACGACTTCCGCTGGACCGACTCGCCGGACAGCCGTCTCGCCCTGGATGCGCCGCGGTTCATGGTCCGCGTAGCGGTCGAGCATCCGGAGACCCTCGACACCTGCGTCGACTACTACGACTGGGCGGGTGCGCCCGACGTCACGAGCGTCCTCACCGCCGCGCGGGAGCGGTGGCCGAGTGCCGATCTGGCGGTCTTCGTCTCGGCTGACGACGAGGCCGATCTGCTCCTGGTGCACGGCACGCAGGACGTCGGCAGGTACACCTCGCACACCATCGCCTTCGAGCGATGAGCCGCCCCGCCTGACCCTCACCCGGGCGAGCCCGCGTGCTGGGCGAAGGGGGTCAGCGACCCCCTTCGTGCGCGTAGAGCAGCGAGCTGAGCTCGCGGGCCGCCTCGACGACGAGCGGGGCGGCGCGACCGGCGGCGTTGCGGTCCACGAGGGAGATGCCGATGCAGGCCTCGGGCATCGGCGTCGGGGTCGACAGCGGTACGGAGACCCCGGCGACGCCCGGGATGATCTGCTCGAAGGACAGCGCGTACCCGAGCCGACGCGCCTCGCGGACTTCCTGCGAGTCGTCGTCACGCGGCGGACGCGCAGCGAGGATCGCGACCCCTCCAGACCCCCGGTCGATCGGGTGACGGTGGCCGGTGCGGAAGGCGAGATGCACCGCGGCGTTGCGCGGCTCGACGACGCTGATCGCCTGCACCTCGACCTCGCTCGTCGGCACCATGATGTGCGCGGTGCCGCCGGTGGCGTCGGCTAGCTGCGCCATCACCGGGTAGGCCAGCCGGTGCAGGTCGTTGTCGACGTGCGACGCGAGCTGCACGAGCCCGTACGACAGGTGGAAGCGCTTGTTCTCGTCGCGCCGCACGATGTCGTGCGCGCGGAAGGTCTCCATGAGCCGGTGCAGCGCGGTGCGGTTCATGTCGAGGTCACGGCTCAGCGTGGCCAGGCTCGCCCCGCCCGGCTGCTCGGCGAGGTGCCACAGCACCCGCAGGCCACGGTCGATCGTCTGCGCACCGGTCGGCGCTGCCGGGTCGGCCATCTCGTCAGTCCTTCGTTCCAGGTGTGCGGAATGTGAACACGATAGTTCAGCGAAGGGGGGGCCGCCTGCAGCGGCGACCCGGCACTCGCAGGACCCCTGGATAGCCTCGCCCCATGTCGTCCAGGTCAGACCGGCATCGCCGGCGCCGCCACCACCTGGCCCTCGCCCTCACCGCCGCGGTCGCGCTCGCCGGCTGCGCCGACGCCGGGCGCACCACCCCTTCACTCTCCACCCCCTCGCCCTCCGACCGGTCGTCCGGCACGGCGCCCCCGGTCGCGCTGCCGCCGGCCGGGGGTCGCCTCGACTACCAGCTCGGCGGGGCCTACCCGCCGGCGGGACCGGTCCAGACCGTCGTCCGCGACCGGGCCGCCCGACCCGATCCCGACCGGTACTCGGTCTGCTACGTCAACGCCTTCCAGACCCAGCCGGGCGATCGCGAGCTGTGGCCGGAGGGCACGCTGCTGCGGCGCGACGGCCGTGTGGTCACCGACCCGGACTGGCCCGACGAGGTGCTGCTCGACACCTCGAGCGAGGCCCGGCGCGCGCGGATCGCGGCCGTCCTCGTCCCGTGGGTCGAGGGGTGCGCAGAGGACGGGTACGACGCGGTCGAGCTCGACAACCTCGACAGCTACACCCGTTCTGGCGGGGCCCTCGAGCGGCAGGACAACGTCGCGCTCGCGCGGCGGCTCGTCGACGCAGCTCATGCGAAGGGTCTGGCGGTGGGGCAGAAGAACGCGGCCGAGGACTCCGAGGTCCTGCGCGAGCGCGCAGGCTTCGACTTCGCGGTCGTCGAGGAGTGCGCGGCGTACCGCGAGTGCGGGACTTACGAGCAGGTCTACGGCGACCGCGTGCTCGACATCGAGTACACGGACAACCTGCCGCGCACCTTCGCCGCGATGTGCGCCGACGAGGCCTCGCCCCGCTCGATGGTTCTGCGAGACCGCGACCTCGAGCCCGCCGGGTCACCCGGCCACGTCGCGAGAGTCTGCCCGTAGGTCGGGCGAAGGGGGATCAGCTCGCCGGGTCGTAGCCGAACTCGCGCAGCTCCTGGCTGCACCGACACGAGGCGGCGACCTTCGCGGCCCACCCCTCGGCCTCGCGGCGGGACGCCACCTCGAGCACGAGGTATCCCCCTTCGATCTGGCTGGTCTGCGGGTAGGTGCCCGGGGTGACCACCCCGCCCGCGTCGACGATTACCGGGGGGACGCTTTCGTCGATGCCCCCGCCGAAGACGTACACGCCCGCCGCCTTGGCCTCCTCGATGACCGCGTGCGAGTCCTCCGACACCTGCGGCAGCTCCTCGGCGGTGACCCGCATCGCCGAGCTCGGGAAGGAGATGAGGTACTTCGTCATGGCCGGACCCCTTCGTCCGTAGTGGTTGCGATCTGCAACCACCAGGGTAGCGAAAGGGGAGCCAGTCGGGACAGGTCGAGGGGTGACGGCGATACCTGCACCTGGCACGGGGTATGTCGCGTGCCAGGCGCAGAAATCGCCGTCAGGCTGCGGACGGAGATGGCGAAGCGCCTCAGTCGGTGTCGTCGTCGTTCTTCGAACCCCGCCGTCTCAGGCTGACCCGCACGTCGACCGTCGGGATGCGAGCCGCAGCAGCACGAGCCGATCCGACGCGGTCCAAGCCGAACTGGCGTGCTGCGCCCACCTTCTCGCTGCCCGCGGTGAGGACGGTGTCACGCGTCTCCGCAGCGGCTTGTCGCCACCGTCGCTCCTCGAGGTCAGAGCGCTCGACGCTGACGCCCACCAGCTCTCTGAACTCCACGACCCTCGACGCGGAGCGGTTGCTGATCTGGACCACCTGCGGAGCCGACGAGGGATGGAGCAAGAGCTTGGTGTCGGCGGTTGTGCCCGCGGAGGTGATGCGATCTAGGAGGACCTGGGTGGTTGCCGCAATCTTCGACATCCGCTGCTCGCGCGCAGCCTGCAGCCCGGTCCTGTGGTCGTCCAGCTCGTCCGCCGATGCATCCAGCACCCGGTCGAGCTCGAGCACCGCGAGTGCGTCCTGCAGCTGGAAGCATCGGGCGAGGACTGCGAGCCACTCGTGGGCGTCGGTCTCGGCCGCTCGAGCGGCCTTCTCGATGTCGCCCATCTTCCGCTGCTTCGCAAGACGTTCGGCTGCCGCCTCAAGTCGTTTTAACGCGTAGGACTGCGTGACCGCGATGGTGGTCGAGGCACCCTGGACCTTCGACCAGGTCACCTCGGACACGCGGCCCACGCTGTGCCTGATGTGCATGGCCTCGTCGATCATCAGCTCGACGCCGATCATCTCGGCCAGGGCTGAGTCCTTCTGCGCGCGAAGGATGTCGTCGACCTTGGCGTCGATCACCGCGAGATAGTCGGTGATCTCGTCCATGGCCTGCTGCATGGCCATCTGGGTCATGATCCCCGCGGCGCCCGACAGCAGCGCGGGATTGGTAAGAGCCGAGCTGGGGGACGAGGCGAACTCGACGAACCCCTTGATCTGCCCCTTCGGTCCTCGGAGGACGCCGGTCTCCAGCCCGGTCTTCGCGCTCCTGCTCAGACCGATCTTCTGCACGCTCTCGGCGGACTCCTTGGTGAGCTTCACCCACCGCCCGTAGTCAGCGGAGATGGCGGCGCTGCTCTCTGCCACCACAGCGCCCGTCCCGAGCGCAGCACTCAGACGGCGCGTGTCGATCTCACGGGACTCGAGCTGCTGCGACTCGAGGAACCGTTCGACCGCAGCCTGCTGGCCGATCACGGCAAGGCCGTCGCCGTCGCTGATCAGCTCGATCTCGTCGCTCATCGGTTCCCTTGGCTCGTTTGGTAGGTGCCGTTCAGAGAGAACTATCCACTGTCGGGCCTGGTCGTACGGCCGGTTGGGACGATCGACCGTGAACCGCCCGGGACAGGTCGAGGGGTGACGGCGATACCTGCACCTGGCACGGGATATGTCGCGTGCCAGGCGCAGACATCGCCGTCAGGCTGCGGACGAAGGGGAGGGGATGCACCCGCTCACGGGGCGAAGTGGGACGCCTCCGCGGAGTCGATGTACTCGTCCAGACGGGTGACCCGGCCGTCCTCGACGGCGATGACGACGCACGCGTGCAGGGCCACCTCCTCGCCGGTGGAGCGGCGGGTGCCGCGCAGCACGTGCTGCTGGACGGCGCCGCCGGGGAAGGTCGAGATGCGGCGCTCGGTGTAGCGGCGGTCGGCGACCCAGCGGTCCATCGCCGCGAGCAGGCGGGCGTTCTGCTCGACGCTCGACTCCTTGAGGTCGTGGTTGTGCCAGATGACGGCGCCGGGCGCGTAGATCTCGTAGATGTCTGCCGGGTCGCCGGCCTCGGCGGCGGCGACGATGCGGTCGAGCAGGCTCACGGCCACGTCGTGGTCGGTCATGTCAGATCTCCTGGTGGGGTCGGGCGGGGCGCACGAGCGCCTCCTGGGTGATGCGGCACGTCTGCGTGCCGTCGGGGGCGAAGACCGCGGCGTCGACGAGCGCCCGGGAGCCGCCGGCGGCGCTCGTCGAGTGCTCGAAGAGCAGCCAGTCGCCGGCGTCGGCGTCACGGTGGAACCACACGGCGTGGTCGAGCGAGACCGCCCACCACCGCCGCGCGAGGCTCGTCTCGTGCCCGGTCGTGTGCCCGTGCGGCGTCACGGCGGTGGACATGAGCATGAGGTCGCTCGCGTACGCGATGGCCGCGCGGTGCGAGAGCGGGTCGTCGGGCAGGTCCTGGGTGCAGCGCATCCACACGTTCTGCGGTGCCGACGCCCAGTGGTCGGCCGGGACGAGCGGTGGCTCGACCCGGATCTCGAAGGCGCTGAAGTCGTCCCAGAACTCTCCGAGACCTCCGTCCGGCTCGGCGAGGACGTGCAGGTCGACGGCCGCCTCGAGCCCCTCGGTGGCCGGGGCCGGTCGCGAGTGCGCGAGCCCGCCCATGAGCGAGGTCGACGAGACGGTGGAGCGGCACACGAGCCGCTCGCCCTGCCACGCGCTCACCTCACGGGTCGCCGTCTGCCGGCCGTCGCGAAGCACCTCGACCCGGTAGTCGACGGGCTCGTCGGGCAGCCCGCCGCGCAAGAAGCTCGTGTGGATCGAGTGCGGCAGCACGTGCTCGTCCACGGAGCGCCCCGCGGCGACGAGCGACTGGGCGACGAGCTGCCCGCCGAAGAGCTGGGGCAGCGGGACCCCGTCGGTCATCCCGCGCCACGTGCGGTCGTCGACCTGCTCGAGCGCGAGGAGGTCGGCCAGGGTCGGCAGCGCGGCCCTCGCCGTCACGCCGACGTCCGGGCCGCGCGCCGCTTCGGCGGCATCGGGAAGAAGCCGCTCGTGCGCGCGATGTAGTCCTCGTAGGCGGCCCCGCGCTTGCGCCGCATGCCCTTCTCGAGCAGCTTCTTGCCCGAGTAGGAGACGAGCAGCTTCGTCATGACGAAGGGGGCGATGACGGTGAGCAGACCCGCCCAGTGACCGAGGGCGAGGACCCACAGACCCACCCAGACGCACGAGTCGCCGAAGTAGTTCGGGTGGCGCGTCCAGGCCCACAGCCCGCGGTCCATGATCCGGCCCTCGTTCGCCGGGTCGGCCTTGAAGCGCGAGAGCTGCCAGTCGCCGACGGCCTCGAAGGTGAAGCCGACCACCCAGATCGCGATGCCGACGGCCCCCACGACCCCGAGCGGGGCGCTCTCGTACATGGCGAGCTGCACGGGCAGCGAGACGAGGACGATGAGCAGGCCCTGCAGCCCGTAGACCTGGCGGACGAGGAAGACGACGAGGCTGCCGCCCTCGCGCGACGCGAGCAGCCGGGTGTACCGGGGGTCCTGCCCGTGCCCGAGGTTGCGGCGCCCGATGTGGAGGCCGAGCCGCAGCCCCCACACCGCGGTGAGCAGCAGCACGACGAGGCGCCGGGTGTCGTCACCGCCGCTGCCGGCCGACAGCAGGTAGGAGACGACGGCGACGACGACGAAGCCCGGCCCCCAGAAGATGTCGATGATCGAGTGGTTCTTGATGGCGACGGCGGTCGCCATGATCACGCCGATGAAGACGGCGGTGGCCAGGACGCTGACGCCCAGGTTGAGGGCCACGTCGCCCCAGGGGAGTGCGGAGGTCATGGGGGTCCTTCGAGTCGGAGGTGGTCAGGCGAGATCGGCGGCGAGGCTCTGGAAGGCGGCCTGCGCGTCGGAGTAGGTGTGGCGCTCGCCCGCCCGGCTGCGGTCGAGGAGGTCCGAGAGCACGAAGGGGTCGAGCCGGGCCGCGTCCTGGAGGCGCACCGTGCCCCCTTCGACCGACTCGGCCAGACGGATGCCCGAGCCGGCCGCGACGACGACCTGCCCGTTGAGGGTGCAGCGGGGGTCGGCGAGGGCGCCGACCACCGGTGCGACGAGCTCGGAGCGCATCCGGTCGGCGTGCCGGGGATCCATGCCCTGCTCGGTCATCTGGGTGGTGGCGTAGGGGAGCAGGACGTTGGTGAGCACGCCCTTGGGCGCGCCCTCCGCGGCGGCGGTGCGGCCGAGCGCGATGACCGCGCCCTTGCTCGCGGCGTAGGCGGAGACCGTCGGCTCGCCGTGCAGGCCGGCGGTCGACGCGACGAGCACCAGCCGGCCGTGGCCGGCGGCGCGCATGTGGGCCAGCGCCGGCGCGATGACGAGCGCCGTGCCGGTGACGTTGACCTCCATGACCGTGCGGAAGTGCTCGGCCGAGGTCTTGTGCAGCATCTGCGGCATGCTCACCGCGGCGCTCGTCACGCAGATGTCGAGCCGCCCGAAGTGCTCGAGCGCGAGCTGGACGAGCGACGTCCCCGTCTCGGGATCGGCGACGTCGCCGTGGTGGGCCACCGCCCTGCCGCCCGCGGCGAGGATCTCGCTCGTCACGTGGTCGGCGGGCCCCCGGCCCTGCGCGTCGACCTGCCGGTTGCGGTTGTTGACGACGACAGCCGCGCCGAGGTCGGCCAGGTGCCGGGCGAAGGCCCGGCCGAGGCCCTTGCCCCCGCCGGTGACCACGGCCACCTGCCCCTCGAGCGGGCGCTCCGCGGCGCTCATCCCGCGAGCCGTTCGACGAGGACCGCCACCCCGAGGCCGGCGGCGCCGCTCACGGCAGCGACGCCGTAGCGCCCGTCCCGCCGCTCGAGCTCCTCGACGCACGAGCCGACGAGGATCGCCCCGGTCGCCCCGAAGGCGTGACCCATCGCCATCGTCCCGCCGTTGGGGTTCATCCGCTCCGGTCCGACACCCAGGTCGCGCCGGAAGCGCAGGCACAGGGCGGCGAAGGCCTCGGCGAACTCGAAGACGTCGATGTCGTCCGGCGTGAGCCCGGCGCGGGCGATGACCTGCTCGACCGCGCTCTGCCCGGCGGTGAGCATGACGACCGGGTTGACCGACGTCGACGCGGCCGCGAGGACGCGGGCGCGAGGGCGCAGCCCGGTCCGGGCCGCAGCGGCCTCGTCGCCGAGGAGCAGCAGGGCCGCGGCGTCGGCCATCTGCGGAGACGTGCCGACCGTGTGCAGGTGGTCGATGTGGTCGACGCCGTCGTAGGCGCCGAGCGCGATCGCGTCCTGGCCGTCGGCCCCGAGCCGGGCGAAGGCGGGCGGCAGCGCGGCCAGGGCGTCGAGGGAGGTGCCTGGTCGCACGAGCTCGTCATGGGCGGCTCCCGGCGAGCCGTCCGCGTGCGGCACCGGCACGAGCGAGCGGGCGAAGGCCCCGTCCTGGGTCGCCCGGGCGGCCTTCGCGTGCGTCTCGACGGCGTACGCGTCGAGCTCCTCGCGGGTGAAGCCGTCGAGGGTGGCGTTGAGGTCGGCCGCGATCCCCATGTGCACCGAGCCGATCTGGCGGATCGTCGCCGGGTCGCTCCACAGCGGCCCGCGGTCGGTGAACATCGGCACGCGCGAGACGCTCTCGACGCCGCCCGCGACCGCGAGGCCGAGGTCGCCGCCGCGCACCCGCGCCGCGGTCTGGCCGACGGCGTCGACGCCGGAGGCGCAGAAGCGGTTGAGGGTGACACCGGGCACGTCGTCTCCCCAGCCGGCGAGGAGGGTCGCCGTCCGGGCGAGGTTCGCGCCCTGCTCGTCGACCTGGCCCGCGCAGCCGATCGCGACGTCGTCGACGAGGGCGGGGTCGAGGCCGGTGCGCTCGACGAGCGCGCGCTGCAGGTGCACGACGAGATCGACGGGTGTGTGCTCGTGCAGCGAGCCCCGTGGCGAGGCCTTGCCGCGCGGTGTCCTGACGTAGTCGAGCACGAGAGCGTCGCTCATGAGGTCCTCTTCAGCCGATGGAGTTACTCTGGTAGTTGTAGTACGGTGCGACGGAGATGACAAGTCCTGCGGCCGATGTCGGCTGCACGAAGGGAGTGCGATGAGCGCCACGACCATCTGGGTCCTCGGGGGGTATCAGAGCGACTTCTCGCGCAACCTCACCCGCGAGGGGCACGACTTCGCCGACCTCACCAAGGAGGTCGTCGACCACACGCTCGAGGCGGCGAAGGTCGACGGGGGCGACATCGGCGTCGTGCACGTCGGCAACGCCTTCGGGCAGCTCTTCGCCCACCAGGGCCAGCTCGGCGCGATGCCGGCGAGCGTGCGCCCCGACCTGTGGGGCCTGCCCTCCTCACGCCACGAGGCGGCATGCGCCTCGGGCAGCATCGCCGTCCTCGCCGCCGTCGCGGACCTGCGCACCGGCGACCACGACGCCGCCCTCGTCATCGGGGTCGAGCTCGAGAAGACCGTGCCCGGCGACACTGCGGCCGGGCACCTCGGCGCCGCGGCCTGGACCGGCCACGAGGGCCAGGACGCCCGCTTCATGTGGCCGCACATGTTCAGCCGGGTCGCCGACGAGTACGACGCGCGCTATGGCATCGACGAGGTGCACCTGCGGGCGATCGCCCAGACGAACTTCGCCAACGCCCGGCTCAACCCGCTCGCGCAGACGCGCGGCTGGGAGGTGCCCGACCTCGTCGAGGGTGCGGGGTCCGACGACGAGACGAACCCCGTCGTCGACGGCCGCATCCGCCGCTTCGACTGCAGCCAGGTCACCGACGGCGGGGCCGGCGTCGTCCTCGTCACCGACCGCTGGCTCGAGCGCCACCCGAGCGCCCGGCCGATCGCCCAGCTCACCGGCTGGGGTCACCGCACCGTCGGCCTGGGGCTGCAGGACAAGATCGACCGCGCCGCCGACAGCCCCTACCTCCTCCCGCACCTGCGCGAGACGGTCCACGCCGCCTTCGACCGCGCCCGCATCGGGCTCGACGACCTCGACGGCCTGGAGACCCACGACTGCTTCACCCCCAGCGAGTACGTCGCCATCGACCACATCGGGCTCACCGGTCCGGGCGAGTCGTGGAAGGCGATCGAGAACGGCGAGATCGAGATCGGCGGGCGCCTGCCGATCAACCCCTCGGGCGGTCTCATCGGCGGCGGTCACCCGGTCGGCGCGAGCGGCGTGCGGATGCTGCTCGACGCGGGCAAGCAGGTCTCCGGCACCGCCGGCGCCTACCAGGTCGAGGGCGCGCGCACCTTCGCCACGCTGAACTTCGGCGGCAGCACCGCCACCACCGTCAGCCTCGTCGTCGCCACCACCGAGCGCTGAGCACACCAGAGCAGGAAGAAGGGACCCCCATGGACGTCGACGTCGTCGGCCGCATCCTGTCGACCCTCCCCGAGGACGACGACCACCCCTACCGGACCGGCCCGTGGCGGCCGCAGACCTCCGAGTGGGTGGCCGACGACCTCGAGGTCGTCGAGGGCGAGATCCCCGCCGACCTCGACGGCGTCTACCTGCGCAACACCGAGAACCCCGTCCACCCGTCGATGAAGAACTACCACCCCTTCGACGGCGACGGCATGATCCACGTCGTCGGCTTCCGCGACGGCAAGGCCTTCTACCGCAACCGCTTCATCCGCACCGACGGCTTCGTCGCCGAGCAGGAGGCCGGTCAGGCCCTGTGGGCCGGTCTCGCCGAGCCCCCGCGGATCGCCCTGCGCGAGGACGGCTGGGGCGCGCGGACCCGGATGAAGGACGCGTCGAGCACCGACGTCGTCGTCCACCGCGGCACGGCCCTCACGAGCTTCTACCAGTGCGGCGACCTCTACCGGGTCGACCCCTTCTCCGCGCAGACCCGCGGCAAGGAGGACTTCAACGGTGACTTCCCCGTCCAGTGGGGCGTCTCCGCGCACCCGAAGATCGACGACCGCACCGGCGAGATGCTCTTCTTCAACTACAGCAAGGACGCGCCGTACATGCACTACGGCGTCGTCGACGAGAAGAACGACCTCGCCCACTACGTCGACATCCCGCTGCCGGGCCCGCGCCTGCCGCACGACATGGCCTTCACCGAGAACTACGCGATCCTCAACGACTTCCCGCTCTTCTGGGACCCCGAGGCGCTGAAGAAGGACGCGCACATCGCGAGGTGGCACCGCGACATGCCCTCGCGCTTCGCCGTCATCCCGCGCCGCGGCCAGACCTCGGACATCCGGTGGTTCGAGGCCGAGTCCACCTACGTCCTGCACTTCGTCAACGCCTACGAGGAGGGCGACGAGATCGTCCTCGACGGCTTCTTCCAGGGCGACCCCGAGCCGGCCGACAACGGCATGGGCGACAAGTGGCAGCGCGCCTTCCGCTTCCTCGCCCTCGACCGCATGCAGTCGCGCCTGCACCGGTGGCGGCTCAACCTCGTCACCGGGGCGGTGCGCGAGGAGCAGCTGAGCGACAGCATCACCGAGTTCGGGATGATGAACGGCAGCTACACGGGCGGGGCCTACCGGTACGCGTACGCGGCCACCGGCAAGCCCTCCTGGTTCCTCTTCGACGGCCTCGTCAAGCACGACCTGCACACCGGGGGCGAGGAGCGGATCTCCTTCGGCGACGGCGTCTACGGCAGCGAGACCGCCATGGCCCCGCGCGTCGGCGCGACCGCCGAGGACGACGGCTACCTCATCACCCTGCTCACCGACATGAACGCCGACGCCTCCTACGCGCTCGTCCTCGACGCCGCGCGCGTGGGAGACGGCCCGGTCTGCAAGCTCAAGCTCCCCGAGCGCATCTCCTCGGGCACCCACTCGACGTGGGCCGCGGGCTCGGAGCTGCGCCGCTGGCACACGGCCGACACCGCCGCGGACGCGGTGCACCTGTGAGCGCCCCGGTCGCGGAGAGGCCGTAGCGGCAGATGACGAAGACCCAGGAGCCGGCGGTCCTGCCGGACCAGCCGACGCGCCTCGAGACCGACGGCCCGAACGCCGTCGGGCGGATGCTCGGCCTGCTCGGCGACGAGTGGACCCTCCTCATCGTCCAGCAGTCGCTGCGCGGGATCCGGCGCTACGGCCAGCTCATGGACGCGCTGCCGATCTCGAACTCGACCCTCACCTCGCGCCTGGCGATGCTCACGCGCGAGGGGATGCTCGAGCGGCACGTCTACCAGGACAAGCCGGTCCGGGCGGAGTACCGGCCGACGCCGCGGACCCGGTCGTTGTGGCCCGTGCTCCTCGCGATCTGGGAGTGGGAGCGGCACTGGGTGCCCGACCACGCCGAGCGCCTGCCGAGCATGCACCACGACACGTGCGACGCGGACTTCGCGCCGGTGCTCGGCTGCCGCTCCTGCGGCCGGCCGGTCGCGGCCCGCGAGATCGAGGCCGAGTGGGGCCCGAGCGGCAGCTGGCCGCGATCGGTGCCCGAGGCCGCCACCCGTCGGCGCTCGGACGCCGAGGCCGTCGGCGGCCAGTCGGGTCTCTTCCCCGACACGATGACGATCTTCGGCAACCGCTGGTCCTCCGCGCTCCTCGGTGCCGCCTTCCGCGGGCTGTCGCGCTTCCACGAGTTCGAGAGCGCCCTCGGCGCCCCGCCGACCCTCGTCGCCGAGCGGCTCAAGGCCTTCGTCGCCATCGGCGTCCTCGAGCCGGTCGAGAGCCTCGGCCGCGCCGACTGGGTGCAGTACCGGCTCACCGAGAAGGGCCGCGCCTTCTTCCCCGTGGTCGCCACGAGCCTGCACTGGGCCGAGCAGTGGTTCCACGCCCCCGAGGGCCCGGCGCTGCTCCAGACCCACCGCACGTGCGGGCAGGACTACGTCCCCTTCTTCGCGTGCGACCGCTGCGGCGAGCCGCTCGCCGCGGCCGACATCTCGATCGTCCCCGCCGGCACCGCAGCCACCACGCCCGACGAGGAGAGCCGATGACCGAGCGTCCCTACCGCGTCGTGCAGTGGGCCACCGGCGCGATGGGCAAGGCCGCCCTGCGCACGATGCTCGACCACCCGAGCACCGAGGTCGTCGGCGCCTACGTCTACGGCTCCTCGAAGGTCGGCCGCGACGTGGGCGACATCGCGGGCCGCCCGGCCACGGGCGTCCTGGCCACCGACGACGTCGAGGAGGTCCTCGCCCTTCGCCCCGACGTCGTCGTGCACGCCGCCCGGATCGGCGCCTACGGCAGCCACGACGACGACGTCGTGCGCCTCCTCGAGTCCGGCGCGAACGTCCTGAGCATCAACGGCTACACCGACCCCCACGCCCGCCCCGGCGAGCGGCTCGAGCGCCTCCAGCGCGCCGGCGAGACCGGGGGAGCGAGCGTCATGGGCGTCGGGCTCAACCCGGGCTTCGTCGCCGAGCAGGTCGCCGTCATGGCGACCGGCGTGTGCGCCTCGCTCGAGCACGTCGAGGTCGTCGAGTCCGCGGACGCCCGCGAGCTGCGCGACCCGCGCTACCTCTTCGACACCCTCGGCTTCGGCGCCGAGATGGACGCCGTGGACCCGAACGATCCCTCGTGGGGCCCCGCCGGGGCGCTCAACGGGATGTACGAGGAGGTCCTCGCCGCGATGGCCCACCACCTCGGTCTCGAGCTCGAGCGGGTCGAGACCGACCACGCCTGCCACCCCGCGCTCACCGACCTCGACCTCCACGCCGGCACCGTGCGCGCCGGCACCGTCGGTCACACGAGGTGGCGGTGGCACGGGGTCGTCGGCGGCCGCCGTCGGCTGACGATGTCGATCCACTGGTTCGTCGAGACGGCGCACCTCGACGCCCCCGACCCGCCGCTGTGGCGGGTGCACGTCACGGGCCACCCCGGGCTGCGGATGTCGATCGACCTCGAGAAGCACCCCGACGACCGCAGCCGGATGGGTGCCGAGCAGTACGCCGTCGCGGGGCAGGTCATCAACGCAATCCCGCACGTCGTCGCCGCGGCCCCCGGCGTCACCGTCCGTCCCGCCCTCACCCCGGCGCGCGGCGCCGGCGCGATCGACCTGTCCGCCCGCTAGACCACCCGAAGGACTCGCCATGGCAGCACGCACCGTCGCGGACCTGCTCCGCCGCAGCAGCACGGCCCACCCCGACCGTCCCGCGATCGTCGGCGAAGGGCGACCGGTCACCTACGGCGAGCTCGCGGAGCGCACCGACCGCCTGGCCTCGGGCCTCGTCGCCCACGGCCTGGGCAGCGGCGACCGGGTCGCCTACCTCGCCCGCAACGCGACCGAGTTCTGGGAGCTCTTCTTCGGGGCCACGAAGGCCGGCGCCGCGATCGTCCCGATGAACTTCCGCCTCGCCGGCGAGGAGATCGCCGGGATCCTCGCCGACTCCGAGCCGGCGGCCCTCCTCGTCGAGACGCACCTGTGCGAGCTCGTGCCGGACGACTACGCCGGTCACCGGCTCGTCTTCGCCCAGGGCGACGCCGAGCTCGTCGTGCCCCCGGGCTGGACGGCCTACGAGGAGTGGCTCGCCGAGCAGCCCGCGCAGGACCCGTGCCGCGACGCACGCGGCGACGACCTGCTCTCGCTCATGTACTCCAGCGGCACGACGGGACGGCCGAAGGGGGTGACGACGACGGTCGACGGGATGCTCTGGGCGGTCGGCGCCTTCAGCGCGCAGTTCGACGTCTCGCAGGACAGCGTCTCGCTCGTGCCCACGCCGTACTACCACATCGCCGCCGGCGGCTGGTCGCTCATCGCGCTCGCCGCGGGCGGGCGGATCATCCAGCTCACCGAGGTCACCCCGCAGAACATGCTCGGCCTCATGGTCGGCCACCGCGCCACCCACGTCATCATGGTCCCGACCGTCATGCAGCTCTTCATCACGAGCCCCGAGGCGTCGCAGGCCGACTACTCCAGCGTCGAGCACCTCGTCTACGGAGGCTCGCCGATCTCGGAGACGGTGATGATCGGCGCGCAGGAGACCTTCGGCGCCCAGCTCTCGCAGAGCTACGGGCTCACGGAGACGATCGGCGTCACGACGATCCTGCGGCCCGACGACCACCGCGTGGGACCCCAGAGCAAGCTGCGCTCGGCGGGTCGGGCCGTCCCGGGCCTCGAGGTCGCGGTCGTCGACCCGGCGACCGGCGAGGACTGCCCCGTCGGCGAGGTCGGCGAGGTCGTCACCCGCGGCCCCGGCGTCACGAGGTCGTACTGGCGCAACCCGACCGCCACCGCTGACGCCTTCTGGCCCGGCGGCTGGTTCCGCACCGGTGACGCGGGCTACCTCGACGACGAGGGCTACCTCTTCCTCAAGGACCGGATCAAGGACCTGCTGATGTCCGGCGGCGAGAACATCTACCCGGCCGAGGTCGAGAACGCGATCATGGCGCACCCCGACGTGCAGGAGGTCGCCGTCATCGGCGTCCCCAGCAAGCGATGGGGCGAGACCCCCGTCGCGGTCGTCGTCGCCAAGCCGGGCACCACCGTCGACGAGGCCGGGCTCATCGGCTTCACGCGCGAGCGGCTCGCGCACTACAAGTGCCCGACCGCCGTGAGCGTCGTCGACGCCCTTCCCCGCAACCCCTCCGGGAAGGTGCTCAAGCGCGAGCTGCGCAAGCCCTACTGGGCCGGACACGACAGGAGCATCGGATGACCACGCAGGAGCAGGGCTGGGCCACGATCCGTCAGGTG
This sequence comes from Janibacter melonis, assembly GCF_020567375.1. Taxonomy (GTDB): domain Bacteria; phylum Actinomycetota; class Actinomycetes; order Actinomycetales; family Dermatophilaceae; genus Marihabitans; species Marihabitans melonis. The sequence continues at coordinate 812,129 of NZ_JAJBZM010000002.1, forward strand.
GTGATCGGGGCGCGGGACCTCGAGAGCACCTCGACGCAGCTGCGGGAGGCGCTCGGTCTCCCCGTCGGCTTCGCCGACCCGCTGCTCGAGGACATCGGGCTGGCTGACGAGACCTTGCGGGTCGGCCCCGAGGCGCACCTCGAGGTCGTCGCCCCGCTGACCCCGACGGCGTCGATCAACGGCTGGATCACCAAGGGCGGGGGAGGCGGCGGGTACGCGCTGTCGATCCAGGTGCCCGACGCTGGCGTCCTCGTCGCGAACGCCGAGCGACTCGGCGTGCGCGTCGTCGCCGACCTCGTCGCCTACGAGCGGCGCATCGTCCAGCTGCACCCGGGCGACATGGGTCTGCTCGTCGAGCTCGACGAGATCCCGCAGCCGGAGCAGTGGTTCTGGGACGACATCGAGACCGCCGAGCCCGAGGCGCCCGTCGTCGACGACGTCCTCGCCGTCGAGGTGCAGTCCGGCGACCCCAAGGCCCAGGCGCGGCTGTGGGCCGGGGTGCTCGGGTGCGAGGTGGCCGACGGCGAGGTGCCGAGCATCGAGCTGGGCTCGCGCACGGTGCGCTTCGTGCGCGGCGAGCGCCGGATGCTCAGCGCGGTCGACCTGCGGTGCGTCGACGGCGTGACGCCGCCCGAGCGCACCCTCGTCGTCAGCGGGGTCGAGCTCCGCCTCGTCTGACCGCGCGCACGACGTGAGCGGGCCCCCCTTCGCCGAGACGAAGGGGGGCCCGCCGTCGCGTCGTCAGGCGAAGCGGGAGCGCAGCTCGGTCTTGAGCAGCTTGCCGCTCGCGTTGAGCGGGAGGGCGTCGACGAAGGCCACGGAGACCGGGCACTTGAAGTGCGCCATGCGCTCGCGGGCCCAGGTGACCAGACCGGTCTCGGTGAGCGCCTCGCCCTCGGCCCCCGCGGCGCGCACGACGACCGCCATCGGAGACTCGCCCCACCGCTGCGACGGCACGCCGATGACGGCGACCTGCGCCACCCCGGGGTGCCCGGTGAGGACGCTCTCGACCTCGGCCGGGTACACGTTCTCCCCGCCCGAGACGATCATGTCCTTGAGCCGGTCGTGCAGGTAGAGGTAGCCGTCGGCGTCCATGGACCCGCCGTCGCCGGTGCGCAGCCAGCCGTCGGGCATGACCGCGGCGGCGGTCGCCTCCGGTGCCTCCCAGTAGCCCTTCATGACGTGACCGCCACCGATGAGGACCTCGCCGCGCTCGCCGAAGGGGAGGTCCTCCAGGGTCACGGGGTCGACGACGCGGACCGGCACGCCCGGCATCGGGCGGCCGACGGAGCGCAGGCGGTGGGCCGTCTCCGGGGTCGGCCGGTGGTCTTCTGGCGACAGCATCGTCACGCCGCCCGTCGACTCGGTGAGCCCGTAGGACTGGAGGAACTTGCACCCGAAGACCTCGGTCGCGTCCCGCAGCACCGGCTCGGGCATCGGCGAGGCGCCGTAGACGAGGTAGCGCAACGTCGACCAGTCGGCCTCGCGCACCTCCGGCACCTGCAGGAGCATCTGGATGACGGTCGGCACCGCCACCGCGTGGGTGACGTCGTGCTCCTGGAGGATGCGGAAGAGGTCCATCGGCGAGGTCGGGTTGCGCAGCAGCAGGGCCGCGCCGTTGACGTTGGCGACGATGGCCAGCCCGAAGCCCGAGACGTGGAAGAAGGGCACCGGCGCCAGCGCGACGCAGTCGGTGTCGAGCTCCATGACGTAGTGCATCGCGGCGATCGCCTGGCCGAGGTTGGCCCCGGTGAGCTCGATCCCCTTCGGCCGGCCGGTCGTGCCGGAGGAGTAGAACATCAGCGCGGTGTCCTGCGGGTCCCGCGCGTACCCGGGGTCGTCGCTCGGCGCGTCCCACGTCCACTCGTCGTACCCCGTGGAGCACTCCGTCGCCTCGGGGGTGACGACACGGCGCACGGACGGCTGCGCGGCGGCGACCTGCGCGAGGCGCTCCTGGTCGCGACCGAGCACGACGACCGCCGGGCTGCTGTGCGCCAGCACGTACTCGACCTCTGGGACCGCGAGGCGGAAGTTGAGCGCCGTCGGGATCGCCCCCATCTTCGAGGCGCCGTAGAGCACCGCGAGGAAGGACGGCGCGTTCTCGCCGACGTAGGTGACCCGGTCGCCCGGGCGCACGCCGTCGGCGATGAGGCTCTGCGCGACCCGGCTCGCCATGGCGTCGAGCTCGGCGAAGGTCGTCGTGCGGCCCGGCTCGAGGACGGCGGGCAGGTCCGGGGTGGCGGCAGCGCGCCGCCGCAGGATGTCCTCGACCCGCTCGACCCGCGTGCCGTCGGCGTGGAGGGCGTAGTGGGGGTCGCGGTAGGAGTCCGGTGTCGGCGCCATGTACGGGGCGACGTGCTCGACGCTCATCGTCAGGCCTTCGTGCTCAGCGACTCGACGAAGAGCAGCTTGCCCAGGCCCCGCTCGTAGCGCACGGGGTCGAGCGCGAGACGTGCGCGCGACTCGACGGCCATGCGGTCGGTGTCGGCCGTCCACACCCCGCGCTGCATCGCGTCGAGACCGGCGGCCGCGATGTCGCGAGGGTCCTCCTTGTGACCGTCGACGTGCGCCGCCATCCGGGTGTCGACCGAGCCGACGACGAGGGAGGTCACGGTGATGCCGTCCGGCTCGAGCTCGGCGCGGGCGATGCCCCCCAGGTACAGGGCGGCAGCCTTCGAGGGGGAGTAGCCGCCCATGAAGGCGGTCGGCGCGATGGCCGCGACCGACAGGACGTTGACGATCGACCCGCCGCCGTTGGCGGCGATGACCGGCGCGAAGGCCCGGGTCGCGGCGAGCGGCGCGAAGTAGTTGACCTCCATCTCTCGGCGTGCGGCGTCGGGGTCGGCGCACTTGACGAGACGGTCCTGGGCGTGGAGCCCGGCGTTGTTGACGAGCACCGTGGCGTCGCCGCACCGGGCGGCGGCCGCGGCCACGTGCTCTGGGTCGGTGACCTCGAAGGGGATGACCTCGGCCGCCGTGGCGGCGAGCTCGGGCGTGACGTCCTGGGGGTCCCGCACGCCGGCGTAGACCTTCCGCGCACCGCGCTCCAGGGCCTCGGTGACGAAGGCCAGCCCGATGCCTCTGTTGGCGCCGGTCACGACGACCGTCGCGTCCTCGACGCGGGCTCCTCGCAAGGTGCTCATGCGTGTCCTCTCCACAGCTGTCCGGTCGGTCCGTGCCGCCATCGTGATGGTTGACGTCTCACTCTGGTTACTGTAGTAATCACTATCACACTGATAAATGAAGTGTCACGAGGAAGGCAGTCATGGCACTGAGCGAGAACCCCCCGGCAACGGCGCCGGGGACGATGCCCGACAGGGTGTCCGGGTCTGGTCTGTCGTTGCGCGGGGTCTCGATCCAGTTCGGCGGCATCCGTGCCCTGGACGACGTGAGCTTCGACGTCCAGCCCGGTCAGATCGTCGGACTCATCGGTCCGAACGGCGCCGGCAAGACCACGCTCTTCAACTGCATCACCCGCATCTACGAGCCGACCGACGGTGCCATCACCTGGAAGGGCGAGGACCTCCTCGCCCGCCGGGCGCACCGGCTGGCCCAGGGCGGGATCGCCCGGACCTTCCAGAACCTCGCGCTCTTCGACGCGATGACGGTCTTCGACAACGCGATGGTCGGCGGCACGAGCGTGCGCCGCAGCCGCAGCGAGCTGCGGGAGCGGGCCTGGCACCTCGTCGAGCGGCTCGAGCTCCTCGAGGTCGCCTCCCGACCGGCGCACGGGCTCCCCTTCGGCACCCTCAAGCGGGTCGAGCTGGCCCGGGCGCTCATGTCGGAGCCGGAGCTGCTGCTCCTCGACGAGCCCGCGGGCGGGCTGACCCACAGCGAGGTCAAGGAGCTCGGCGAGCTCGTCGTCGCGCTGCGCGACGAGCTCGGCTTCGCCGCCCTGCTCGTCGAGCACCACATGGGGCTCGTCCTCGGCATCAGCGACCACGTCGTCGCGCTCGACTTCGGCAAGACGATCTTCGAGGGCAGCCCGGCCGAGGTGCGGGACAACCCCGCGGTCGTCGAGGCCTACCTGGGACGGCCCGCCGCATGAGCCTGCTGACAGTCACAGACCTCTACGCCGGCTACGGGCCGAGCGAGGTGCTGCACGGGATCTCGCTCGAGGTCGACGCCGGAGAGGTCGTCGTCATGCTCGGCGCCAACGGCGCGGGCAAGACGACGACGATGCACGCGATCAGCGGGCTCATCGCCCGCCGGGGCACCGTCGAGCTCGACGGCCGGCCGCTCGGGCGACGCCCCGAGCAGGTCGTCGGCAGCGGCATCAGCCTCGTGCCCCAGGGTCGCGGCACCCTCGGCCAGCTCTCGGTCGTCGACAACCTGCGGGTCGGAGCGGCGCTGCGCAAGGACTCCGCCGAGGTCGCGAGCGACATCCGCCGGTGGTGCGAGGTCTTCCCGGTCCTCGGGCGGCGTTCCCACCAGCTCGCCGGCTCGCTGTCGGGCGGGGAGCAGCAGATGCTCGCCGTCGCCCGCGCGCTCATGAGCCGCCCGCGGCTGCTGCTGTGCGACGAGCCGAGCCTCGGGCTGGCGCCCATCGTCGTCCAGGAGCTCTTCGCGACCCTCGCCGAGATCAACCGCACCGACGGCACGGCGCTGCTCGTCGTCGAGCAGAACGCCGAGCTGGCGATGGACCTCGCCGACCGCGTCTACCTGCTCGACGTCGGCACCATCGCGGCGACCGGCACCCCCGAGACCTTCCGAGCCGACGACGCCGTGCGCAGCGTCTACCTCGGGTACTAGGAGCCCCGCATGGAACTCTTCCTCGAACGCCTCATCTCCGGGCTGACGAACGGCTCGATCTACGCGCTGCTCGCGCTGGCGCTGGTCGTCGTCTTCCGCGGCACCGGCACCCTGAACTTCGCCCAGGGCGAGCTGGCGCTCTTCACCACCTTCGTCGCCTGGTGGCTCACCACCGAGGGCGTCGGCATCTGGGTCGCCATCGCGGCCTCGCTCGCCCTCGGCTTCGTCATCGGCGCGGCGGTCGAGCGCTTCCTCATCCGGCCGGTCCAGCGGCGCAACGACATGGCCGTCCTCATCGTCGCGCTCGGGCTCTTCACCGGCTTCAACTCCCTCGCCGGCCTGCTGTGGGGCAGCGAGACGAAGGTCATGCCGAGCCCCTTCCCCAACGGTCTCGACGACTACGTCTCCGTCGGCGGGGCGCGGCTGTACTTCGACGCGCTCGGCGTGTGGGGCGCGCTGCTCCTCCTCATGCTCCTCATGACGCTGCTCTTCCGCTTCACCAAGCTCGGGCTGCACATGCGGGCGGTCGCCGACAACGCCACCTCGGCCACCCTCGCGGGCGTGCGGACCAGCCGCATCCTCGCCATCGGGTGGGGCCTGTCCGGGGCGATCGGCGCCCTGGCCGGTGTGCTCGTGACACCGCTGGCACCGCAGCAGCTGAGCCTGACGACGATGTTCACGATCTTCATCGCCGCCTCGGCCGCCGCCCTCTTCGGCGGGCTCGACAGCCTCGGCGGGGCGGTCGTCGGTGGGCTCGTCATCGGCGTCCTCGAGGCGATGCTCACCGGCTACGTCTCCTTCATCGGGGGCTCCCTGCAGCAGACCTCGGCGCTGCTCGTCATCGTCGCGATCCTTTTCGTCAAGCCGAACGGCCTGTTCGGGACCAAGAAGCTGGTGAGGGTATGACCGTCCTGCAGGAGTCCGCACCCACTCGTCAGGCACCCCCTGCGGCCCGACGCGGCATCGTCGTCGTCCACGGCTCGCGGCAGCACTGGCTCATGCGCGCGGTGCTCGTCGTGCTCGCCGTCCTCTTCCTCGTGTGGGCGGCCAACCTCGCGCCCTTCCGGGTCGGGCAGATGACGAACGTCTTCGTCATCGCCATCGCGATCGCCGGGCTCAACCTCGTCACCGGGTACACGGGCCTGCTCTCCATCGGGCACTCGGCCTTCTTCGGTCTCGGGGCCTACACGACGGGCATCCTCGTCACCCGCTACGAGCTGGCCCCGCTGGCCACCGTGCCGGTCGCGATCGTCCTCGGCTTCGCCGTCGGGCTCGCGGTCGGCCTGCCCTCCCTGCGGATCAAGGGGCTCTACCTGGCCCTCGTCACCCTCGCCGTCGGCGTGTCCTTCCCCGAGATCGTGCGCCGCGCCGAGGACCTCACCGGCGGCGCGGCCGGGCTCGTCATCCGCTCGCGCTTCCTCGCGCCGCCGGAGTGGACGGGCCTCGTTCGCGCCGAGCGCGGGCTGTGGATGTTCTGGCTCTCCGCCCTCGTCCTCGTCGTCGTCATGGTGCTCGCACGCTCGATCGTGCGCAGCCGCTTCGGGCTGGCCATGCAGGCCGTGCGCGACAACGAGATCGCGGCGGCGGCCAACGGCGTCGACGTCGCCCGCACGAAGATCCTCGTCTTCGGGGTCTCCGGGGCGATCACCGCGCTCGCCGGCGCGCTCTTCGCGCAGTACGTCGGCGCGCTGTCGCCGGACGGGTCCTTCACCCTGCTCAAGTCCATCGAGCTCATCACCGGTCTCGTCCTCGGCGGGGTCGCGACGACCGCCGGCCCGCTCGTCGGAGCCTTCGCCGTCGTCTTCCTGCCCCAGCTCACCGGGTCCTTCTCCACCGGCCCGCTGTCGGGCGTCGTCTTCGGCGTCGTGCTCATCGCGATCGTCTTCCTCATGCCCGAGGGCATCGTCGGCCGCGCCACGATCTGGCTGCGCCGGGTCCTCACGATCCTGCCCGCCGACCACCCCGACGTGACGAGGAGGTCCTCGCCACCCTCCTGACCTCGCCCGCCCCCTTCGCACCGATCACCTCGAGCAGCCCTGTGTCTGGACATCGACACCCTCTGAAGAAGGAACAACCCATGAAGCGACTCATCCCTGTCGTGTCGGCCATGGCGGTCCCCGTCCTGGCACTGGCTGCCTGCGGCGCCGACACCGAGACATCGGGCTCCGACGGCGGCAGCGCCTCCGGCGTCATCAGCGCCGACGACTGCGCCGACCCCGAGGCCGTGACGGCCGAGATCACCGGCGAGCTCAAGGTCGGCTGGACGGCGGCCACCTCGGGGCCGCTCGCCGATGCGGTCGGCAACGTCATCGAGGGTATGGAGGCCCGGTTCGCGGTCGAGAACGAGGCCGGCGGCATCGGCGGCGTCCAGCTCAAGGTCGTCGTCAAGGACGACGCCTTCAACCCCGAGCGGGCCAAGGCCAACGTCGGCGAGCTCATCCAGAAGGAGAAGGTGCACGTCATCGACACCTTCGGCTCCGGGCAGCTCGACGCGATCGCCGACGACCAGAACGACCAGTGCGTCCCGGTCCTCTTCGCCCAGGCGAGCGTCCCGGCCTACCGGGACATCGAGAACTTCCCGTGGACGACCGAGTACCTGCCGTCGGCCGACGTCGAGATGAAGACGGTCGTCGAGGGCCTGAAGAAGGAGTACCCGGACGGCGCCGAGGTGGCGCTCGCCGCCAACCAGACCGAGTCCGGCAAGGGCTACGCCGACGGCTTCAAGAACGCGATCGAGGGCACGGACTTCACGATCGCCGCCGAGGAGCCGCTCACGGACCCGCGCACGGCGGCCTCGGCGCTCAAGGCCACGGACGCGCCGATCCTCGTCGACGCCGGCGTGACGACCGACTGCCTCTCGCTGACCCAGGCGGTCGGGCGTGTCGGCTGGAAGCCCAAGACCTTCATCCAGCCCTCGAACTGCGCCGACGGCGCGACGCTCTACGCACCCGCCGGTGACGCCGCCGACGGCCAGCAGATCCTGCGCTGGCTCAAGGACCCGGCGAGCGACGAGTTCGCCGACGACGACGCCGTCACCGAGTACCGCGAGCAGGCGGAGGCCAACGGCGCGGACTCGCCCGACAACAGCTACACCGTCAACGGCTGGGCCATCGCCGACCTGATGATCGACAACTTCAAGCGCGCGGCCGAGTCCGACGAGGGTCTCTCGCGCCTGTCGATCATGCAGGCCGCCCGCACCCAGGACTACCAGCCGCCGATGTTCATCGACGGCATCACGTTCCAGATGTCCCCGACCCAGTCCTACGGGATCCTCGCCTTCAAGCCCTACACCTGGGACGCCAAGGCGAAGTCCTTCGAGCCCGCCGGCGAGGTCATCGACATCTCCGACGAGTACGACAAGTAAGAGGGGGACCCGATGGCGATCGCGCGAGGACTGCACCCGGCCGAGAAGGTCGCGGAGTACCAGGCGAAGGGGTGGTGGTCCGACGAGACCGTCGACCAGCTCTTCGCCCGTCAGGTCGCCGATCGGGGCCCCGAGCCCGCGGTCGTCGACCCGGCCAACCGAGAAGGACTGGTCGGGTCGGCGCCGCGGCGCCTCACCTGGGCCGAGCTGGAGGACGAGGTGGTCGCGCTCGCGGCGCGCCTCGACGAGCTCGGCCTGCAGCGCGGTGACGTCCTCGGCGTCCAGCTGCCGAACACCATCGAGCTCGTCGAGGTCTACCTCGCGGCGTGGTCCATCGGCGTCGTGATGTCGCCGCTGCCGATGCAGTACCGCGAGAACGAGATCGTCGGCATGGCCAACCAGGCGCGCTTCGCCGCGGTCGTCACGTGCGCCCGCTTCGGCGGACGGGCGCCCGCAGCGGAGATCCTCGACCTGCGCGACCAGGTGCCCGGGCTCGGCGCGGTCGTCGCCCTCGGCGACGCCTGCGAGCACGCGGACCTGCCGCCGCAGGCCCTCGCCTGGACCCCCGGTCCGGCGACTGCTGAGCAGCGGGCGCGGGTCGAGGCGCGCCGCGCTGCCGACCCCAACGACGCGAACGACTGCCTCACCGTGTGCTGGACCTCCGGCACCGAGAGCGAGCCGAAGGGGGTGCCCCGCGCCCACCTCGAGTGGCTGGCGATCAGCTGGGCCACCGTCGACGCGCCGCGGGTCGTCGCCGAGGACGTGCTCCTCAACCCCTTCCCGATGGTCAACATGGCCGGGATCAACGGCATGTTCCTGCCGTGGCTGCGCACGGGCTGCCTCCTCGTCCAGCACCACCCCTTCGACCTGCCGACCTTCCTGGCGCAGATCGCGACGGAGCGGGTGACCTACACCGTCGCCCCGCCGGCGCTGCTGTGGATGCTCCTGACGAACGAGGAGCTGCTCGCCCGCGCCGACCTCTCGAGCCTCACCCGGCTCGGCTCGGGCTCGGTGCCCCTCCAGCCGGCGATGGTGCGGGGCTGGCAGGAGCGCTTCGGCATCGGGGTCATCAACTTCTTCGGGTCGAACGAGGGGATCGGCCTGCTCTCGAGCGTCGAGGACTTCCCCGACCCCGACGAGCGGGCGCAGTACTTCCCGCGGTACGGCGCCCCGGGCGTCACGTGGTCCTCGCGCGTCTCGCAGTGGGTGCAGGTCCGGCTCGTCGACGCGGCGGGCGAGGAGATCACCGAGCCCGGCGTCCCCGGTGAGCTGCGGATCGGCGGCCCGACGGTCTTCGCCGGGTATCTCGACCCGGAGGGCCGGGCCGACCCCTTCGACGAGCACGGCTACCTGCGCACCGGTGACCTCTTCGAGATCGCGGGCGACCAGGGCCAGTTCCTGCACTACCTCGACCGGGCGAAGGACCTCGTCATCCGCGGTGGGATGAACATCGCGCCCGCCGAGCTCGAGGGCCTCATCGGCGATCACCCGGACGTCGTCGACGTCGCGGTCATAGGCGACCCCGACGAGCTGCTCGGCGAGCGGGTCGCCGCCGTCGTCACCCTGCGCCCCGGTGCGCAGATGACCCTCGACGACCTCGTCACCTATCTCAAGGGCCGCCGCATCGCGTCCTACAAGCTGCCGGAGCGTCTCGTCGTCATGGACGAGCTGCCCCGCAACCCCGTCGGCAAGATCCTCAAGCGCGAGCTGCGGAAGGTGCAGTCATGACCACGAAGACGATGACGGACGACGACAAGATCGCCCTGGCGAAGGAGATGTTCGCCGCCTGGGAGCAGATGGACTGGGCGCGGGTGGTCGACCTCTTCGCCGAGGACGGCGTGCTCCACAGCGTCATGCAGGAGCCGGTCGTCGGCCGGGAGGCGCTCACCGAGCGCATGGCGGTGCTCGGCAGCCGGTGCGAGCGCCTCGAGCTGCGGGTGCGCGCGCTCGGCGTCATCGACGGCCGGGTCTTCGCCGAGCGGGTCGACGACTTCGACTTCGGCGGGCACCACGGCGAGGTGCCGGTCGTCGGGGTCCTCGCGATGGAGGACGGCCGGGTCACGCAGTGGCTCGAGTACTACGACCGCCCGACCCTGCTCGCGGGCATGGGGATGGCGGCCGACTTTGCCCACTGAGCCGACGAAGGTACCCACCTGGGCGTCACCCGTCCTCGCGTCGATGGCGCGCTCCGCAGACCGCGCGGCCTTCCGCACCGCCGACGCGGTGCGCACGCACTCCGAGTCGGTGGCCCGGGTCTCGCGCCTCGCGCACGCGATGGCGGGCTCGGGGATCGGCGATGGGGACAGGGTCGCCCTCGTCGTGGACGCCGGCGCGGACGCCGTCGAGGCCTACCTCGCGGTGGGGCTCACGGGCGCCACCGCGGTGCAGGTCAACGACCGCCTCCAGGTCGCCGAGGTCGGCGAGGTCCTCGACCAGGCGCGACCTCGAGCCGTCGTGTGCACGCCGGAGCAGGCCGACCGCCTGCGTGACGTCGTCACCGGGGGCGGCGCGCAGCTCCTCGGCTGGGGCGGCGGTCACGACCTTGACCTCGAGGAGGCGGCGCGCGTGCCGTCGACCGCCCGGGCGCCGCAGGTCCTCGTCGACCCGTCGAGCGCGGGGGTCGTCGGCTTCACGAGCGGCACGACCGGCCGGCCGAAGGGGGTCGTCCACACCCACCAGGGGCTCGCCCGGATCATCCGGCACATGCCGGCGCACGACGGGCTGCGCTGGGGGAGCCGCTGCGGCTTCACCGGGACCCTCGCCTTCGCCGCCGGCATCTGGGGGGTCGTCCTGCCCCACCTCTACGTCGGCGGGCAGATCTCGTGGATGGCCGGTCTGGCCCCCGACGCGTGGGTCGAGCGGATGGTGCGCGAGCGCACCGGATTCACCTACGTGCCGACCCCGCTCATGGGCGCCTTCGCCGACGAGGTCCGGCGCCGGCCCGAGGTCCTCGAGCACCTCGACGGCGTCCTCCACTCGGGCTCGCTCGCGGCCCGTGAGGCGACGGCCGATCTCGTCGACGCCATCGGCCACCGGTACGTCGAGACGTACGGCATGACCGAGACCGGCGCACCCGTCACCGCGACGGTGCCCGACGACTGGCGCCCCGGGACGGCGGCCGACGACCCCTTCGCCTCTGCCGGTCGTCCCGTGCCGATCGCCGAGGTCTGCGTCCTCGGGCCCGACGGCACCGAGCTCGGGCCGGGCGAGGTGGGCGAGGTCGTCGTGAGCAGCGAGACGCTCTTCGCCGGGTACCTCGACGACCCCGAGCAGACGGCCGAGGCGATGCCCGACGGGCGGCTGCGCACCGGTGATCTCGGCAGCCTCGACGAGGCCGGCTACCTCTACGTCCGGGGCCGGGCGAAGGACATGATCGTCACGGGCGGGATGAACGTCTACCCCGCCGAGGTCGAGCGGGTGCTCGCCCAGGCCGACGGCGTCGTGGACGTCGCGGTGCTCGGGATGCCGGACGAGCGGTGGGGCGAGACCGTCGTCGCCGCGGTCGTCGCGGCGCCAGGGGCCGAGGTCGACCTGCAGGCTCTCGACGTCTTCGTCCGAGCCCGCCTGGCGGGCTACAAGAAGCCCACGCGGGTCGAGGTCGTCGACGCCCTGCCTCGAAACGCGAGCCTCAAGGTGCGCAAGGACGTCCTGCGCCAGCAGCTCGAGGGCGCCCGGTGACCGCCTGGATGGACCGGCTGCGCGTGCCCGTCGTGGCCGCGCCGATGTTCCTCGTGTCCGGGCCCGAGCTCGTCGTCGCGACGAGCCGGGCCGGCGCGCTCGGCGCCTTCCCCGCCCCGAACTGCCGCACCCTCGACGAGCTGGACCGCTGGATGGGCACGATCGGCGACGCTCTCGACGACCAGCCGTGGGCGCTCAACCTCGTCACCCATCGCACCAACGCCCGGCTGCCCGACGACCTGCGCCTCGTGGCGCAGCACCGGCCGCCCGTCGTCATCACCGCTCTCGGCTCGCCCGCCCCGGTCGTCGATACGGTGCACGCCTACGGCGGCACGGTCGTCGCCGACGTCGTCTCGATGGGCCTGGCGCGCAAGGCCGTCGCGGCCGGGGTCGACGGGCTGGCGTGTGTCTCGGCCGGTGCGGGCGGGCACACGGGCTCGCTGTCCCCCTTCGCCTTCGTCTCGGCGGTGCGCCAGTCCTTCGACGGCCTCGTCGTCGTCGGCGGGGGCATCGCCGACGGCGCGGGCGTGGCCGGGGCGGTCGCCGCGGGGGCCGATCTCGTCTCGATGGGCACCCGCTTCCTCGCGACCCGCGAGAGCATGGCCGTGCCCGACTACAAGCAGATGGTCGTCGACCACGGTCTCGACGACCTCGTCGTCAGCGACGGGGTGACCGGCACGCCGGCGTCGTGGCTGCGCCCGAGCCTCGTCGCGCACGGTCTCGACCCGGACCACCTCGTGCACGATGGCGGGCGACGCTACGACGCGACCCAGGCCCCGGCGTCGCGGTGGAAGGACATCTGGGCCGCGGGCCAGGGCATCGGCGCCGTCACCGACGTCGAGCCGGCCGCGCAGGTCGTCGCCCAGCTCGAGCGGGAGTACCGCCAGGCGGTCGCCCGGCTCGCCGCCCGGGTCTGAGCGGCCGCAGCGGCGGCCTGACGTCGATCCGTGCACCTGGCACGCGACATGCCCCGTGCCAGGTGCAGACATCGCCGTCAGGTCTGCCGACGGGGGGGGGAGAGCCCCCAGGTCCGCTGTCAGCCCGGTCGACGGCCCATGACGGCCAACATCGTCACGGCGACGAAGGCGTCGCCCCGCTGCGCGCTCGCCTCGACCCCGGAGACGAGGCGGGCGGCCTCGTCGGCGGTGATCACCCCGTCGTCCTGCGCGCTCTCGACGGTGCGACCGAGCGGACCGCCGCCGAGGAGCGCCTCCGGCGGCAGCACGAGGGCCGAGGAGCCGATGTCGTCGTCGACCTCGAGCCCTGCGGTGCGCAGCTGCGCACGGAGGTGACGACCGGCGAAGGGGTTCGGCCACTGCGTGCGCCACCCCCACTCCTGCACCCGGCGCATGATCTCGGGCTCGTCGGTGACCGTGACGAAGGTGCCCCAGTCGGAGTCGACGACCACGGCGCGGCCACCCGGCCGCAGGACACGCGCGATCTCGTCGGCCGCCGCCTGCGGGTCCTCCAGGTGCTGGAAGACCCGCTCGCAGCGCACGGCGTCGACGCTGCCGTCGGCGAAGGGGAGGTCGCTCGCCGACGCGAGCGACCACCGCGCGCTCGAGTGCGACGGCGTGCGGTCGGCGGCCACCTCGAGCAGGCGCGGGTTGGTGTCGACACCGGTCGCCCGTCCGCTGTCGCCGACCCGCAGCGCCATCCGGCGCACCTCGCTGCCGGTGCCGCAGCCGACGTCGACCGCGCTCTCGCCGTCGGCGAGCTCGAGCCGGTCGAGGGTCCAGTCGCGCAGCCGCTGGACGGCGGGGGAGAGCTCCTGCAGGTCGAGCACCCGCACGAGGGTGGCGACGTCGTCCTCGCTGAGCTCGCCCGCCCGGGACTCCTGGAAGGCCCTCCGGGTCGTGCGCGGGTAGCCCGCGTCGCTCGTCATGCGTCGACGATCCTCCGCGGGCCCGGCGTCGTCAACGGACGTGGCCAGCGGGACCAGAGGTCGTCAGTCGCCCCGCAGGGTGCGCAGCACGAGAGGTAGCTCGGAGGGGATCTCGCCGGCCAGGTAGCCCACCCGGCCCAGCCGCATGGCGAGGGTGTCGCCGGCCGCGGCGTGGACCGACTTCGCCCAGACCAGCGCCTGCACGAGGCCGGCGCCTCGGCTGAGCAGCCCGAGCGCGGCACCCGCGCAGACGTCACCGCTGCCGGAGGTCGCCAGACCGGTGTCGCCGGTCGTCATCCGCCACAAAGCGCCGTCGGCGGAGGCAACCCAGTCACCGCAGCCGACGACGGCGTCGTAGCGCCGCGCGGCCTCGACGGTCGCCTCGGCCACGTCGTCGTCCTCGACCTCGTCGCGGTCGAGGAGGTGGGCGAGCTCGCCGGGGTTGGGGGTCGCGACGAGACGCCCACGAAGGGAGCCCAGGACGTCGTCGTCAAGGTCGGGCAGGACCGTGAGCCCGAAGGCGTCCAGGAGCACGGGGGCGTCCGGGGCGAGGGTCGGCACGACCTCGGCGACGAGCCGGGCCGATCCCTCGGGGTCGTCGAGACCGGGCCCGACGAGCACGGCGTCGGCCCGGCCGGTCTCGCGCTCGAGAGCCGCCCCGGCGCCGGTGCCGGTCACCGCGCCCGACGCGGACTGCGCGAGCGCGGTGACGCCGGACTCCGGCACGGCTACGGCCAGGTGAGGGGCCACCCCTTCGGCCACCCCGAGGTGCAGCTTGCCGGCACCCATCCGCAGCGCCGAGACCCCGGCGAGGAGGACCGCCCCGGGGGTCGCGCAGGAGCCGCCGACGACCACCGCCTGGCCGCGGCCGTACTTCGAGCCGGCGGGCTCGGGCAGCGGCCACCGCCGCAGGACGTCGGGTGTCACGAGTCGGGGGTCGGCGAGGGTCCCGCCGCTGACCTCGTCGAGGATCTGCTCAGGCATCGACGTCCTCGCTCTCCTCGTCGCGGGAGCCGCCGCCGACCTCGTCGGACGCACCGGGCTGGTCGGTGACCTCGACCCCTTCGCGTCGGAGGTGGTCGTCGAGGTTGTAGTCGGTGACCGCCCACCCGGTGGGGGATGAGGGGTCGCGCACGAGTCGACAGATGGCGGCGTTGCGAAGGGGGTTCGAGCGTGACCGCTCGAGGACGGCCTCCTCGTCGAGCCCCTCGGCGACGTAGCAGAAGAGCAGCACGACGACGTCGTGCGCCGTCACGAGGGCGACCTCGTGACCCTCGACCGTGGCGAGCTCGGCGAGCACGGCGCGGACCCGCCCGGCGACGTCCGCCCAGGACTCGCCGCCCGGCGGCCGGTAGTAGAACTTGCCGATCCAGGCCCGGCGCTCGGCTTCCTCCGGGTACTTCTTGGTGATCCCGTCGGCGGTGAGCATGTCGGTGATGCCCATGTCGCGGTCGCGCAGCCGCTCGTCGACCCGCAGGGCGAGGTCGACGTCCGCCTCGCGAAGGGCGATCTCGCCGGTCTGGCGTGCCCGGCGGTAGGGGCTGGACCACACGACCCCCGGCTGGTCGGCCTCGGCGAGCTCGCCGAGCCACCGACCGACCGCAGCGGCCTGCTCACGGCCCGTCGCGGAGAGCTCGACGTCGGGGTCGCGGGCCGGGACGTCGATGCGCTCGAGGCCGTCGCGCTGGGCGAGCTCGGCGGCGACGTTGCCCTCGGACTGGCCGTGGCGGACGAGGATGACCTGCTGCAGTGGCATCCGTCCACCCTAGGGACCGGGGCAGGGGCGGGGACTCACCCCGATGAGGGGTGCGCGAGAGAGATCAGCGGCGGCGCAGCTCGGCGACGAGCTGACGCTCGCGGCGGCGCAGGGTGGCCCGACGGCGGTGATCTGCGGGATCGGTGGACCGCGGCTGCACCGTGCGCTCGGCCTCCTCGACCTGCCCCAGCTCGAAGAGCAGCTCGCGGACGGTGCGGTCCGCGTCCGGCTTCATCGGGATCTCGATCGTGCTCATGGCCGCTCCTCAGGTCGGGGTGCAGCCACAGTGTCGCTGCTGGCTGCGCGTCGGCTGTCGATAGGAGGTGGGCTGTCTGTGAGCGGTGGCAGCATGGCCGCATGGACGGTGCGAGAGAGCGGCTCGACGCCGAGCAGGCCGAGGCCCGGCGCCGGCTGGCGGCGCTGACCGGCGACTTCGACATGGTCGTCGACGCCTCGCGCGACTCGAACGCCGACGACGAGCACGACCCCGAGGGGGCGACCATCGCCTTCGAGCGGGCGCAGGTCTCCTCGCTCATCCGGCAGACGCAGGAGCACCTCGACGAGATCGACGCAGCCCTGCGTCGTCTCGACGGCGGTGGCTACGGCACGTGCGAGCGGTGCGGCGAGCCGATCGGCGAGGCTCGGCTCGAGGCCAAGCCGACCGCGCGGCTGTGCATCCGGTGCGCCTCGGCCCGCCGCTGACGGGAGCTCGGTCCCCCTTCGCCCTGCGGCCCGACAGCTCGCCGGGTCAGCGGGAGCGGGCCACCCGCCCCTCGTCCCACACCGGCTCGTCCGACTCGTAGACCCGGCCGTCCGCGCCGAAGACGAGGAAGCGGTCGAAGCGGCGCGCGAACCACCGGTCGTGGGTCACCGCGAGCACCGTCCCCTCGAAGCGGTCGAGCCCCTCCTCGAGCGCCTCGGCCGAGTGCAGGTCGAGGTTGTCGGTGGGCTCGTCGAGCAGGAGCATCGTCGCGCCGCTCAGCTCGAGCAGGAGGATCTGCATCCGCGCCTGCTGCCCGCCGGACAACGACGCGAAGGTCTGCTCGGACGCCCGCGCCAGCCCGTAGCGGTCGAGGGCACGCGCCGCCTGCTCTCGGCCCATGCCCGCCCGGTGCTCGTCGCCGCGGTGCAGGATCTCCAGCAGCGTGCGCCCGAGCAGCTCGGGGTGCTGGTGGGTCTGGGCGAACCACCCCGGCCGCACCCGCGACCCGAGCCGCACGACCCCGCTGTGCGCGACGGGCTCCGGGCGCACGTCACCGACCGGCTGGTGCTCGACGTCGGGGTCGGACCCGCCCGAGGCGAGCAGCCGCAAGAAGTGGCTCTTGCCCGAGCCGTTCGACCCGAGCACCGCGACCCGCTCGCCGTACCAGAGCTCGAGGTCGAAGGGCCGCATGAGACCGGTGAGCTCGAGCCCCTCGGCGACGACGGCACGCTTCGCGGTCCGGCCGCCCGTGAGCCGCATCTTCACGTCCTGGACGTACGGCGTCGCCTCGGGCGGACCCTCGTCCTCGAAGCGGCGCAGCCTCGTGCGCGCCGCCTGGTAGCGCGCAGCCATGTCGGAGTTGTAGGCGGCCTTCTGCTTGTACATCTGCACGAGGGCCTTGAGCTTCGCGTGCTCCTCGTCCCACCGCAGCCGCAGCTCCTCGAGCCGCGCCATCCGCTCGGCACGCGCCTGGTGGTACGTCGCGAAGCGGCCGGCGTGCACCCACGCGACGCTGCCCGACGCGGTCGGCTCGAGGGTGGCGACCCGCGTCGCGACCTGCCCGAGCAGCTCGCGGTCGTGGGTGACGATGAGCACCGTCTTCGGCGAGGTCTGCAGCTGCTCCTCGAGCCAGCGCTTCGCGGGCACGTCGAGGTAGTTGTCGGGCTCGTCGAGCAGGAGCACCTCGTCGGGCCCGCGGAGCAGCGCCTCGAGGACGAGCCTCTTCTGCTCGCCGCCGGACAGGGTCGACACGTCGCGCCACTGCGCCCGCTCGAAGGGCATCCCCAGGGCCTGCGTCGTGCAGACGTCCCAGATCACCTCCCACTCGTAGCCCTCGACGTCGGCCCAGTCGACGAGCGCCTGCGCGTAGGCCATCTGGGCGGGCTCGTCGTCGCGCTCCATCATCGCCAGCTCGGACTCGTCGATCGCCCGCGCGGCCTCACGAACGGCGGGCGGCGCGACGCTGACGAGCAGGTCGCGCACGCTCGTCTGCTCGTCGTCGCCGCGCCCGACGACGCCGACGTGCTGCGCCATGACGCCGAGCCCGCCGGTGCGGGTGATCGCCCCGTCGTGGGCGTCGAGCTCGCCGGAGATGATCCGCAGCAGGGTGGTCTTGCCGGTGCCGTTCGGTCCGACGAGCGCGACCTTCGCCCCTTCGCCCACCCGCAGGCTCACGTCGCCGAGGAGCGGCCTGCCGTCGGGCAGGGAGTACCGGATGCTGCTGACGTCGACGTGTCCCACGGGGCAGGAGTCTGGTCGAGCCGGCCGGCGGAGTCACCCGGGTTTCGGGCGACGATTGAGTCGCCCCCCTTCGGCGTCCCCCGTCGCGACCCCGATCTGACAAAACCCTGCTGGCAGCCCTTCGACGAGCCAGCAGGGTCTCGAAGGGGTCCTG
This sequence comes from Janibacter melonis, assembly GCF_020567375.1. Taxonomy (GTDB): domain Bacteria; phylum Actinomycetota; class Actinomycetes; order Actinomycetales; family Dermatophilaceae; genus Marihabitans; species Marihabitans melonis. The sequence goes on from NZ_JAJBZM010000002.1 coordinate 830,161, forward strand.
GCACATCAAGACCCAGCCAGCAGGGTTTTGCACCAGGGGGGGCGAAGGGGGAGTCAGCGGCGCGAGAGCTCGGTCTCGGCCCGCTCGACGTCCTGCTGCGAGCGGTCGTCATCGACGTCGCGGGCACCGGGGTGAGGAGCAGGACGACGACGAGGGCGCCGAGCAGCCCGATGCCTTGCATCGCCCGCCCGGACGCGCGGGCCATCGGGGCGTGCTGGTCGTGGGCGACGAAGGTCGCCATGGGCCTCCGGCCGAGGGCTCCGGAGAGGTCACCGTCGCGATTCCCTTCCGCGAACGGCCCCCTGGTGCGAGGCTGCGGCCATGACGACGACGTCCTTGGTGGTCCGTGACGGTCTCGACTTCGGAGAGGGTCCGCGCTGGCGGGGTGGTCTGCTGTGGTTCAGCGACTTCTACCGGCACGCGGTGTACACCTTCGACCCGGAGACGGGTGACGAGACGAAGGTGGTCGACGTGCCCGGGCAGCCCTCCGGGCTGGGCTGGTTGCCCGACGGGCGGATGCTCGTCGTGTCGATGACCGACCACCGGGTGCTGCGTCTCGAGCCCGACGGCAGCCTCGTCGAGCACGCCGACATCTCGCAGCACTGCGGCTTCCACGCCAACGACATGGTCGTCGACGACCAGGGCCGCGCCTACGTGGGCAACTTCGGCTACGACCTGCACGCCGACATGGACGAGCGCGACGTCGAGACGATCCTCGCCGACGAGCAGGCCGGGCTGACGAACCTCGTCCGGGTTGACCCCGACGGCACGGTGAGCGTCGCCGCGCCGGATGTGCGCTTCCCCAACGGCATGGTGCTGCTCGACGGCGGCCGGACCCTCGTCCTCGCCGAGACCCTGCGCCTGCAGCTCACGGCCTTCACCGTCCAGCCCGACGGCTCGCTCACGAACCGCCGCGTCTGGGCCTCGACCGCCCCCCAGATGGTCGCCCCCGACGGCATCGCGGCCGACCCCGACGGCGGGATCTGGGTGGCGGCGGCGCTCGGCGCGGCCGTCGTGCGCTATGCCGAGGGCGGCGAGGTCACCGGCACCGTCCAGACCACGCAGAACGCCTTCGCCTGCGCCGTCGGCGGCCCCGACGGCCGCACCCTCTACGCGATGACCGCTCCCGGCAGCGAGCCCGTGCACGTCGACGGCCGCAGCGCCGGCACGATCGAGGCGGCGACGCTCTGAGCGAAGGGGGAGAGAGCCCGGCACCCGGCCCGGCGGACCTCGAGGTCCGCCGGGCGGGTCCCTCCGACGCGGGCACCGTCGGGCTGCTCCTCTTCGACTTCAACACCGAGTTTGTCACGCCGACGCCGGCCGCCGCGGTCCTCGCGGCACGCTTCGAGCGGCTGCTCGAGCGCGAGGACGTCGTCGTGCTGCTCGCGCGGGAGGGCGGCGAGGACATCGGCTTCGCCTACCTCACCTACCGGCCGACCCCGTACGGCGACGGCCCGCTCGTCCAGCTCGAGGAGCTCTACGTCCGGCCGGCGCTGCGCGACGAAGGGGTGGGTGCGGCCCTCCTGGGTCGCGCCCTCGACGACGCCGTCGCCGTCGGGGCCGTCGAGCTCGACATCAACGTCGACGCCGTCGACATCGACACCCGCCGCTTCTACGAGCGGTGGGGCTTCTCCTGCGTCGACCCCGGCACCGGCGACCTCATGCTCTGCTACATCCGCGAGCTGTAGAGGGGAAGTGGTCTCGAGGCTCGGGCGCCGAGCGCCAGCGAGCCCCGACAGGGAGCCGGCGGGGTCGAGTGAGCGCAACTCGCCGCTACGTCGCGGGCGTAGCGGCGTTTCGCGCTCACTCGGTCGCGAAGGCGGGAGCGGCGACCAGGTGACCGCGACCAACGACCTCGGTGTTGAGGTGCGACGAAGGAGCTTCGAAGCCACCCTCGGCACCTTGGTCATCGTCCCGGGTGGTCTCGCCCGGCACGATGCCCTCGCACCTCGACCAGCGACAGCGTCGAGACGTCAGGCGGTGGTGCCGGGCTCGAGGCGGGCGCCCGGCTCGAGGACGACCGCCTTCGCCACGTGTGACTCACGACCGACGAGCACGACGGCGGAGTCCGAGGGCGGCCAGCGCTTCGGCTGGGCCCCGACCTGCGCGTCCTCGCCGACCCGGCACGAGTCGTCGACGACCGCGGCGAAGACCTGCGCGCCGGACGCGACCCGGACCCGGTGCATGAGCACCGAGTCCTCGACGACCGCCCCCGCCTCGACGACGCAGCCCGGTCCGACGACGCTGCGCCGCACCGTGCCGTGCACGTGCGACCCGGGGCTGATCATCGAGTCCTCGACGACGCTGCCCGCGTGCATCATCGGCGGCGGCATCTCCGGCGACCGGGTGAGGATCGGCCACGCCGGGTCGTCGAAGACGTCGACCCGTCCGCGCAGCAGCTCGCGGTGCGCGGCGAGGTAGGCGGAGGGGCGGCCGAGGTCGCGCCAGTAGCCCGTGAGCGCGTACGCGTGGGTCTTGCCGCCGTCGACGAGCCGCGGGAGCAGGCGGTCGGGGAAGTCGCCGATCCCCTCCGTGAGCCCTGGGTCGGCCTGCGCCCGTTCGTGCCGGATCGCGTCGAGCGTGCGCAGCAGCACCGGCACGTCGTAGACGAAGACCTCGGCGGCGATCGTCCCGTGCGGCGGGGCGGTGGGCTTGTCGGTCAGCCCCTGCACGACGCCGTCCCGGTCGACGTCGACGACCGTCTTGTGCTTGGCCTGCACGAGCGGCACCTCGACGGTGACGATCGTGGCCTCGGACCCGCGCTCGAGGTGCTGGGCGACGACGGCCCGCATGTCGAGGCGGTAGACCTGGTCGGCGCTCGTCACGACGACGACCTCGGCGCCCGCCTCGCGCAGCTGCGCCCCCATCTTCAGCAGGTCGTCGGCGTTGCCGGCGCTGAAGCCGCCGGACCCGCTGGGCTGCCCCTCCTCCGGCACGAGCCGGCGGTAGCCGCCGCGGGTGCGGTCGAGGTCCCACGGGCGCCCGCCGGCGAGGTGACGGTCGAGCGAGGACGCCTCGTACTGGACCGACACCCACACGTCGGCGATCCCGCTGTTGCCGAAGTTGCTCAGCGCGAAGTCGACGAGCTGGTAGCTACCGGCGAAGGGGAGCGCGGGCTTGGCGCGCTCGCGCGTGAGGACGTCCATGCGGGAGCCCTGACCACCCGCCTGGACGACCCCGACGATCTTCGGGACGCGAGAGAGGGGGACGACGCTCGACATGCGGCTCAACCTAGTCGCGCGGACCGCCGTCACACGGCGGGTGGCTCCCCCTTCGCCAGCCACGCCATCGCCGCGGTGACGAGGGCGCTCACCCCGGTGTCGAGGGTGGGCTGGACGACGGGGGCGAAGGCCGGCGAGTGGTTGACCGGCAGCTCGCCGAGGCGGCCCTCCTCCTGCGCCCGGCGGTAGACCTCGGGGTCGGTGCCCCCGATGCCCCAGTACGTGTAGGGCACCCCGAGCGCGGTGGGGACGTCGCTGAAGTCCTCGCTCGCCGACTGCAGCGGCAGCTCGACGACCGCGTCGCCGAATACCGCCGCGAAGGCCTCGTGGACGCGCTGCGTCGTGCCGGCGTCGTTGTCGGTCAGGGGGTAGCTCTGGTAGCGCTCGACGTCCGCCGGGTGCGGGGTGCCGGCCGCTGCGCAGATGCCCTGGACGACCCGGTCGGTCCCGTCGAGGACGACCTGACGGGTGTCGTCGTCGTAGGTGCGGATGTTGATGAGCAGCTCGGCGGTGTCGGGGATGATGTTCGCCGTCGTGCCGGCCCGGATCGACCCGACGGTGAGCACCGCCGGCTCGGTCGGCGCGACGTCGCGCGAGACGACCTGCTGCAGGGCGACGACCGCGGTCGCGGCGACGACGACCGGGTCGACGGCGACGTGGGGCATCGACCCGTGGGCGCCGCGCCCGTGGATCGTCACCCGCAGGCTGTCGGCGGCGCTGAGCACCGGGCCGGACCGGGTGCCGACGTGGCCCGCCGGGGCGACGAGGACGTGCTGCCCGAGCGCGACGTCGGGCGAAGGGATGAGATCGTCCAGCCCGTCGTCGACCATCCGCTGCGCCCCGTCGCCGTGCTCCTCGCCCGGCTGGAAGAGCGCGACGAGCGTGCCCGACCAGTGCTGCGACCCCACGGCGAGCAGGTGCGCCGCACCGAGGAGCGCGGTGACGTGCACGTCGTGCCCGCACGCGTGCATCACCGGCTCGCCGTCGGCAGCCGTCGCCGTGCTCGCGTAGTCGAGACCGGTCGCCTCGCGCACCGGGAGCGCGTCCATGTCGGCCCGGAGCAGGACGACGGGGCCCTCGCCGTCCGCGAGGACCCCGACGACGCCGGTGCCGCCGACCCCTTCGTGCACCTCGAAGCCGTCGGCCCGCAGCCGCTGCGCGACGAGCCCGGCGGTGCGGTGCTCCTCGTGGGAGAGCTCGGGATGGGCGTGCAGGTCGCGGTAGAGCTCTTCGAGCTCGGTGCGGACGGTGGCGAGGGGCTCGAGGACGCTCTGCACGCTCATGCCCCCATCGTGCTCCTGCTCGGGCTCAGTCGGCGTACTGGACCCGGGCGTCGCCGACCGAGCTGCTCACCGTCACCGAGCGGTCTGCGGTGGGGTCGTCGTCGACCTCGACGACGGGGCTGCCGACATCGGCCTGCACGTCGACCCGGTAGCGCTCGCTGCCGCGGGGCAGGACGAGGACCGCCTCGCCGACGTCGGTGCTCACGTCGGCCGAGCGGACGGGAGACGCCGCAACGACCCGCACCGAGCCGACGTCCGCCCGGGCGGTCACCCGCTCAGCGGTCGTGCCGACGACGCGGATCTCCCCGACGTCGGTCTGCGCGTCGACGTCGCCGGAGGTGCCGGCGACGCGGATCTCGCCGACGTCGAGGTCGACGCCCACCTGCGTGCCCTCGGGCACGACGAGCACCCACCGCGTCTCGCAGGGGTTGCTGAAGGGCCCGCTGCGGCACTCGCTGCTGGCGACGACCTCGTCGCCGGCCGTGCTCACCGAGACCTCGGGTCGCACGAAGCTCCACCGCGTCGTGCGCACGAGCGAGGGTCGCTCGCCCGGGTCGGCGGCGCGGACCTGCACGGACCCGGTGCCCCCGGCGACGCGCAGGCTCGTCATCCCGGCCGGGAGGGCCTGCTCCTGGCGGTCCTCCTTGGTGATCATCGGCCCGACGAGTCCCGACATCACGCCGAGGACGAGCAGGGTGGCGAGGACCCCGGCGACGAGCCGGACGAGCCAGGCGAGCGACCGGGTCGTCGGGCCGCCGCGCGGGCGCTGGGACGGTCCCCCTTCGCCGGGGGCGCCGGGGGCGCCGGGTGCACCGGACGTGCCGGGCAGACCGGGCAGGGCCGCCGGGCCGCCCGCACCTGCGGGTCGTGCCGTCGGCAGGGTCGCGGTCGGGGTCGAGCCCGAGGGGGGCGGGGGGACCGGCTGGGTGCGGTCGTCGGCGGCCATCTCAGCGCTCCTCTCCGTGGTCGAGCCAGCGCAGGACGGCGAGCACGCGGCGGTGGTCGCCCTCGGCCGGCGGCAGGTCGAGCTTGGTGAAGATCGAGGAGACGTGCTTCTCGACGGCCCCGTCGGAGACGAAGAGGGCGGCACCGATCGCGGAGTTCGTCCGGCCCTGTGCCATGAGCCCGAGGACCTCGCGCTCGCGGGGGGTGAGGGCGGCGAGCGGGTCGCGGTTCGCGGCCCGCGAGAGCAGCTGGCCGACGACCTCGGGGTCGAGGACGGTGCCGCCGCCGTGCACCTCGTGCAGCGCGGCGACGAAGTCGCCGGTGTCGGCGACGCGGTCCTTGAGCAGGTACCCGACACCGCGCGGCCGCGAGGCGACGAGCTCGGTGGCGTACTGCTCCTCGACGTACTGGCTGAGCACCATGACGGCGGTGTCGGGGTGCTGCTCGCGCACGACGAGCGCGGCCTTGATCCCCTCGCTCGTGTACGTCGGGGGCATCCGCACGTCGACGACGACGAGGTCGGGCTCGTGCTCGGCGACCGCGCGCAAGAAGCTCTCGGCGTCGCCGCACGCGGCGGCCACGGTGATGCCAGACGCACCGAGCAGCCGCACCAGCCCGTCGCGCAGGAGGACCGAGTCCTCGGCGAGGACGACCGTGAGGTCGGTGGGGGTGGGAGTGGTCATGACTGGCTCCTGCCGGGACGAAGGGGGAGGACGGCGTGCAGGGTGGTGGGCCCGCCGGCGGGGGAGGTGACGTAGAGCTGGCCGTCGACCGCAGCCACGCGCTGCTGCAGGCCGGCGAGCCCGGTGCCGCGCGAGGGGTCGGCACCGCCGCGGCCGTCGTCGCTCACGGTGAGCGCGAGCACCTCGCCGTCGGCGGCGGTCGCGCGGCTGACGTCGACCGTGGCCGAGGTGGCCGCGGCGTGCTTGGCGACGTTGGTCAGGGCCTCGGAGACGACGAAGTAGGCGATCGCCTCGAGCGTCGGGTCGACCCGGCCCACCCCGCGGACGGTGACGGAGACGGGCAGCGGGCTGCGGTTGGCGAGCGCGGAGAGCGCGGCGTCGAGCCCGCGGTCGGCGAGGATCGGGGGGACGATGCCGCGCGCCACCTGACGCATCTCGACGATCGCCTCCTTCGCCGAGGCGTGCGCCTCGTCGACGAGCTCGCGGGCCGTGGCGGGGTCGCGCTCGAGGGCGTCGCGGGCCATGCCCAGGCTCATCGCGATCGAGACGAGCCGCTGCTGGGGACCGTCGTGCAGGTCGCGCTCGATCCGGCGGCGCTCGGCCTCGACGGAGTCGACCGTCTCGCGCCGGCTCTCGGTGAGGGTGTCCACCCGGGCGCTCAGCTGCTCGACCTCCCGGCGGCGGTCAGCCCCCAGCAGCCACCGGGCGAGGTTGACATCGACGGCGGCCAGGGCGCGGGCGGCCAGCGGCAGCAGGAGCAGGACGACGACGCCGATCGCGGTGCCGACCCACGGCCCGCTCCCGTCGCCGATGGGGATGCCCCAGAAGATCCGGACCGTCTCGACGTCGACGCCGAGCCGGATGAGGGGCAGCAGCGCGAGGAGCAGGGCCTGCGCGAGGACGGCGAGCGTCACGGCCCCGATGAAGGTGCCCCACAGCGCGTGGAGCGCCCAGTACGCGGCGGCCCGCCAGTCGGTCGGGTCGAGGACGAGCCGGCGCCACAGCGGCTGGTCGGTGCGCACCGTCGGCGGGTCGATCGTCGCCCCGGTGAGAGCGCCGACGCGGTGGCGCTCGGCCCGGCCGAGCCAGCCGCCGAGCAGCAGCGTGCCGACGGCGAGCGGCAGGGTGACGAAGGCACCGGGCAGGCTGACGATGCTCGCGAGGAGCACCGAGGACAGCACGATCGCGACGACACCGGTGAGCAGGTCGGTGAGGAGCAGGGCGAGCGAGCCCCAGCCGCGCACCCACGTGCGGGCCAGGCCGGGTGGGTGCGTCGGGGTGGCGACGGCGGTGCTGGTCATGACGACAAACCTAGGAGGACCGGCTCGCCACGTCTGCCCCGCGGGCACCCAGGTCGGGGGTGGGGCTGGCCCCACCCCCGAGGTGGGGTCGGCGGCGGTGAGGACGGGCGCCGGCACCAGTGCGGCGCACGGGTGCCCGGCGAGAGGTTGGAGGAGCACGACCACGCCACGTCTCACCCCTTCGCCACCCCATGGAGCCACCCATGTCCGTGCTCACGCCGTACCGCGACCCCGCACCGCCCACGCCCCCGCCGACCCCGGCGTCGACCCGCCCGGTCGGGTCCCCGCTCGCCCGGTGGTGCGCCCGCCACCGGTGGGTCGTCCTCGCGCTCGCCCTCGCCGCCCTCATCGGCGGCGGGGCCGCCGCGAGCCGGGGCATCGTCACGACCCCGCCCGAGGCCCAGCTCGTCGGCGACTCCCGCGCGGCGGTCGACATCCAGATGGCGTCCGACCTCGGCGGTGCCCCCGTCGAGCACGTCGTCGTCACCGCGCGGGACGGCTCGATGTCGGTGGCCGAGCGGACCGCTCTCGGACGCGAGCTCGCCGCCGCCTACGAAGGGGTCGACGGCGTCGCCTCGGTCGGCGACCCGGTCCCCGGGGCCGACGGCGCGAGCGTCGTGCTCCCCGTCGAGCTCGACGCGGTCTCGAGCTCCGGCGGCGGCGATGTCGACGGGCCGAGCGCCTCCGACGTCGTCGGGCCGGTCCTCGCCGTGACCGACGACGTGCGCGCGGCGCACCCCGACCTCGAGGTCGGGCAGGTCGGCGAGGGGTCGGCCTCCCTGGCGCTCGACGAGTCGATGGGCGAGGACTTCGCCCGGGCCGAGCTCTTCAGCATCCCGCTGACCCTCGTCATCCTCGCGATCGCCTTCGGCGCGGTCGTCGCCGCGGGCGTGCCGCTCGTGCTCGGTCTGCTGAGCGTCGTCACGGCGATGGGCATCACGGCCGCGCTGAGCCGTGGCGCCGTCGACGTCGACCCGAACGCCCAGAGCCTCGTCCTGCTCATCGGTCTGGCCGTCGGTGTCGACTACGCGCTCTTCGTCCTGCGCCGGGCCCACGAGGAGCGGGCCGCGGGGGCGAGCGTCGAGGACGCCATCGCCGTCGCCGGTGCCACCGCGGGCCGGGCCGTCGTCATCTCCGGCGTCACCGTTGTCGTCGCGATGGCGGGGATGCTCGTCGCGGGCGGGCTCTTCTCCTCGCTCGCGGTCGGCACGATCGTCGTCGTCGCGCTCGCCGTCGTCTTCTCCGCCACCGTGCTGCCCGCCCTGCTCGCCGTCCTCGGCGACCGGGTCGACGCGCTGCGGCTCCCCTTCGCCCGGCGCCGAGAGGCGCGCCGCGCCGCCGGTCGCTCCGTCTGGGGCCGCGTCGCCGGTGTCGCCACCCGCCGTCCGCTCGCGTGGGCGGCGGTCGTCACCGCGCTCCTCGTCGCGCTCGCCGCCCCCGCGCTCGGCATGAAGACCGCGCTTGGCGGGGTCGAGACCCTGCCCCAGGACCTGCCCGTCGTCGCCGCCACGCACCAGCTCGAGCGGGCGATCCCGAGCGACGGCACCGCCGTCCAGGTCGTCGTCAGGGCTCCGGCCGGCAGCGAGGCCGAGGTGGCCCGGGCGCTCGAGGCGTCCTCGGGCGACCTCGCCGCTCTGCCGCACGTCTCCGGGGTGGCGCCCCAGCCGCAGGTGTCCGGCGACGGCACGGTGAGCGTGCTCGACGTCGGTGTCGGCATGAGCGCGTCCGACGAGCGCCTGCCCGGCGTCGTCGCCCAGGTGCGCGACGAGGCCGACGACATCCGCGCGGAGCTCGCGGACGTGCCGGGCGCGCAGGTGCACGTCGGCGGTCAGGCCGCGTCGACCGACCTCACGCAGTGGATGGACTCGCGCCTGCCGTGGGTCGTCGGCTTCGTCCTCGCGCTGACCTTCGTCGTCATGGCGCTGTCCTTCGGGTCGCTGTGGCTGGCCGCCGCGACGATCGGGCTCAACCTGCTCTCCGTGGGCGCCGCGTACGGCGTGATGACCGCGATCTTCTCCGGCACATGGGCCGAGTCGGTGCTCGACTTCGACTCGACCGGCGCGATCGCGGCCTGGTTGCCGCTGCTGATGTTCGTCGTGCTCTTCGGGCTGTCGATGGACTACCACGTCTTCGTCACGAGCCGGGTGCGCGAGGCGCGGCTGGCCGGGTCGTCGCCGCGCGAGGCCGTGCGTCTCGGGGTGGCCCGCTCCGCCGGGGTCGTCACGAGCGCGGCGGCGGTGATGATCGGCGTCTTCTCGATCTTCGCCACCCTGTCGGTGCTCGACATGAAGCAGCTCGGCGTCGGGCTGGCCGTCGCGATCTTCCTCGACGCGACCGTCGTCCGCGCCCTGCTGCTCCCCGCGGTGCTCGCTCTGCTCGGTGACCGGGCCCACCGCGGGCCGCGGTGGCTGCCGGCCTTCCACCACTGAGGGGCTGCCGGCCTTCCACCACTGAGCCTCGTCAGTCCCTCTTCGCCCCACCCATCCACGCCGAACCCCGCTCGTGGTCCGTGAACCCCGCTCGTCGCCGCCCCGCGGAGAGCGGGCATGACGGACCACGAGCGGGTCTCGGCGGGCGAAGGGGGGTCGAGCCGGCGCGAAGGGGGACGTCGGCGGGCGAAGGGGGGACCGTCGTGGGTGACGATGGGTGCCCGCCCTCACCCACCACAGGAGCTGTCATGGCCGGTCCCACCTCGTCGCCCGTCGCGATCGTCACCGGTGCCTCCTCGGGCATCGGGGCGGCTACCGCCCGCCGTCTCGCGCGGGCGGGCTTCGTCGTCTACGGCGCCGCCCGCCGAGCGGACCGCCTCGCCGAGCTCGGCCACGGGGTGCGCCCCCTCTTCCTCGACGTCACCGACGACGCGAGCATGGTGGCCGGGGTGGAGCAGGTGCTCAAGGAGCACGGCCGGGTCGACGTGCTCGTCGGCAACGCCGGCTACGGCTCGTACGGGTCGGTCGAAGAGGTGCCGCTCGACGAGGCCCGGCGCCAGCTCGAGACCAACGTCATCGGCCTGGCCCGGATGATCCAGCTCGTCCTGCCGACGATGCGTGCGCAGGGATCGGGACGCATCATCAACGTCTCGTCGATGGGCGGGCGCTTCGCCGGGCCCTTCGGCGGGTGGTACCACGCGAGCAAGTTCGCGCTCGAAGGGCTCAGCGACTCGCTACGGGCCGAGGTCGCCCCCTTCGGCATCCGGGTGAGCGTCGTCGAGCCCGGCGCCATCAGGACCGAGTGGGGCGGGATCGCCACCGACTCGGCGGTCGAGGTGTCGGGCGACGGGCCGTACGCGGCGCCGGTGCGGCGGATGGCGAAGGGGCTCTCCAGCGGCATCGAGCGCATCGCGTCGTCGCCGGACGTCGTGGCCAAGGCCATCGAGCACGCCGCCACCGCCGATCGTCCCCGGATCCGCTACGCGATCGGCGCGGGCGCGAAGCCGGCGACCTTCGCCGCGAGGGTCCTGCCGGCCCGGGTGCTCGACGCGCTCGTCGCGCGCGGGATGGGCTGAGCCCGCCCGCCGCCCGCCGCCCGCGGCACGGGCTGAGCCCGCCCGCCGCGCCGAGACCCGCTCGTCGTCCGCGAGGCCCGGTGCCCGCCGGTCGGCGAGGAGCGGGTGTCACGGACCACGAGCGGGTCTCGGCGTCGCAGGCACTGTGAGTGCAGGGGGGGAGGGCTGGGGGTAAGAGGATGGTGGCGGGTTCGGGTGCCGCTCAGACCGTGTCGTCGAGGGGCTCGTCACCCTCGACGTGCATCGCGGCCTCCTCGGCCGGGTCGTCCTGCGAGACGTGCCGCTCGTCGGCCGCGGAGTCGGAGACGAAGTCGTCCTCGGCCGGGATCGACAGCGGGTCGTCGCCGCCGACGCGCGGCTCGCGGTCCAGGCCGCTCTCGTTGTCGGGGGCGCCGTAGGCGGTGCCCTCCTCGGGCACCTCCTGCGCGATCCGCTCGTCGATGGTCTCCTCGCCCTCGGCCCAGCCGGCCATCTCGCGCTCGGTGTTGCGCGGCTGCATGTCGGGGGGCGTGATGGGCAGGTCGTCGGTCTCGTCGGAGCCGATCCGCACGTCCTGCTGAGCCTCGTCGAGGTGCTCGTCGAGCCCGACGATCTCGCGGTCGGTGTTGTCGCTGGTGGGCTGGTCGCTCATGCCTCCACCCTGACACGCGGGGGGTGGGCCGACGGGGGTTCTTGTCCACCCCGGCTGCCCGCGAGCGGCTACCCCGGCAGGAGCGAGATCTTCTGCCAGATCTTCGCGGCGAGGCCCGAGCACAGGGTCTCGACGTCGGAGACGGTGTCGAGGACGACGTCGTCCTCGCTCGCCTCGGCGCACAGGGCGGCGACCTTGCCGGTGAGCGAGAGCAGCTCGGAGCAGTAGTCGAGGTACTGCGCCATCTGGGCGCGGGTCATCGCGTCGCCGACCGAGGCCTCGGTGGGGACGTACGCGGGGTTGAGGTGCTCGGGGTCCTTCGTCAGCTGATGCATGTCGATGACGTGCGCGAGCGAGCGCAGCCGGTGCAGCAGGGCGAGGATCCGGGCGCGCTCGAGCCGCGAGGGCAGCGCGAGGAGGAACCACACGGCGATCGCCGCGAAGACCACGTCGTTGATGCCCGACTCGACGAGCGGCACCCAGCGGCCGGCCTCGCCCTCGTAGGTGCCCATGACCTCGCGCAGAACCGCGGCCACGACGTAGAGCGTGACGCCGACGATGACCAGCCCGAGCGCGAAGGACATCCACCGCGTCATCCGCAGCCGCACCCGCGAGGCCCCGGAGACGTCCTCGACCTCGTCGGCGAGCATCGACAGCTCGCGGGCGACGCGAGGGAGGTTGCGGTCCGGGAAGCGCGTCGTCACGCGCTCCTCGAGGGTGGCGATGGTGGCCTGGACGCGGTCGGCGTCGAGGCGGTCGAGGCGAGGCACGCAGGAAGGGTAGGTCGTGGGTCGCCGCGTGGCAGCCGCGGTGCCATGCTCGACGCGACGCCGAGCGAAGGGGGCAGCCGTGGCCTTCGAGACCCATCCGCTGACCCCCGCACGCTTCGAGGACTTCGCCGACGTCATCAACCCGAACCGCCGTGCCACCCACTGCTGGTGCCTGTCGCACCGGTTGCGCGCGGGCGAGATCGAGGAGCTCGGTGGCGGCAGCCGCGAGGAGGCGATGCGCGCGCTCGCCGCCCGCCGCAGCCGCCCCGGCGTCATCACCTACGACGACGGCGTGCCCGTCGGGTGGTGCCACATCAGCCCACGCGCCGAGATCCCGCGGCTCGTGCGCTCCGAGCTCATCCGCCCGGTCGACGAGGTGCCCGTCTGGTCGATCATCTGCCTCGTCGTGCGCGGAGGTCACCGGCGAAGGGGTGTCACCGCCCACCTCGTCGAGGGCGCGGTCGCGTACGCCCGCAGCCGCGGCGCCCCGGCGGTCGAGGCGTACCCCGTCGACCCGGAGGGTCGGATGGACACGACGATGGCCTTCGTCGGGACACGGGCGATCTTCGAGCGGGCGGGCTTCGAGCAGGTCGGCGTGACCGACGCCGTCGCCTCGAAGATGCCCCGCATCGTCATGCGGCGCAGCCTGGTCTAGGGGCTCAGGCCGGCGTCGGACCTGGGGGACGACGGGACCCCGCCGCGCTCCTGACTCCCCCCTTCGCCGAGGTACCTGACTCCCCCCTTCGCCGAGGTACCTGACTCCCCCTTCGCCGAGGTATGGCAGATCGGCCCCGGATCCACGGATCCGGGGCCGATCGCCATACCTCGGCGGGGGTCGTGGGCCACGCGCGGGTCATGGACCCCGCACGCAGTCCTGCTCCCCGCGGGTATCGACCGGCCGCCATGCACGGGACGTGGCGAGGCGACGGGGCGGACTAGCCGGCGGCGGGGACCCGGTCGAGGTGCTTGATGTCGTCGGGCAGGCCGGAGCGGGAGAACTCGCCGTCCCGCTCGCCGCCGGGCAGGAAGTGCGGCTCGATGACGAAGTCGCTGCTCTCGTCGGTCCCGTAGCTCGGCTCGGTGACCTGCGTCCCGATGAGCATGGTCCGCCCGTCGCACTCGACGACCACGGCCATGCTGCGCATCTGCGGGGTGATCGCACCCGGGGCGACCTCGGCCGAGTCCTCGTCGACCGAGCACCGGGTGTGGAAGTCGTCGAGCACGGCCATCTGCGCGTCGCGCGGCGAGGGCTCGAAGAGCTCGGGGTGCTCCGAGACGGTGCCGTCTGCGATCGCCGAGGCGAAGTCGTCCGCCGTGTCGTGCGCGCTGCGGGCACCGCAGGACGCGAGCGTCATCACCCCGAGCACCGTCGCCGCCGCCGCACCTGTCCCGATCCCCCTGCTCATGCGCATGGACCAGATCGTAGGTGCCGTCGGGGGCGGTCATCACCAGCTGTTGACGACGACGGCCACGTCTGCACCGCAGGTCTGCTCGACCCGGTCGAGCACCGAGGCGTTCGTGGCATCCGTGACGCAGCCCTGGTCGTCGAGGCCGGTGACCGTGAAGGTCTTCAGCGCGTCGTTCATCGACCCCAGGCGCCCGGTCACCAGACGTGCGCCGTCGTCGCTCTCCTGGACGTCGCCCCCGCACGCACCCAGCACCACGAGGCCGATGCTCAGCGGGAGCGCGCGGAGGGTCCGGCCTCGGCGTGCGCGTGCCAGCACTGTCATGGCGTGACGCTAGCGGGGCTCGCGGCCGCGGGGACGGCACCCGGCGAGCCCGTCGTCTGATCGAGACCCGACCGGGTGCGGTTCTACTCTTCGTGGGTGGACGACCTGCCGGTAAGGCATGACACGGGTCGGCGCGCGGAGACGTGCGCCGAGAAGGGCAGGAAGTAGACCCCGGTCATGCTCCACGCACCTGGCCGCTACCCGGGCAGCGCGCGGGCGACGACCGTTGCCGTCCCGCCGCACTCGTCCGGTCCCGCGATCGCGGGACCGGCGCGAAGGGGGTGACCCCGGTGGTCGTCGTACCCGCGGGTCACGACCGAGGCGTGGTCTCGAGGCTCCGGCCCTGGCGGGCCTCCGCGCCTCGACCAGCAAGGGCCCGCCGCCTCAGGTCTCGCGACGGACCAGCACCGCGGCCTGGCCGTCCTGCTCGGCGCCCACCGGGCCCCGTCGCATCACCGCGACCTCGACGAGGCCGGCTCGGGCGAGCAGCGACAGCACCGCGTCGGGCTCGCGGTGCCACCGGGGCAGGTGGTCGACGGCGAGCCCGCGCTCGCGCATCCGCTCGCCGAGGTCGCGCATCCCCGACCCGGTCTGGAAGCCCACGAGCACGAGCCCGCCGGGCCGGACCACCCGCGCCATCTCGCGCACGGCGCGCGCCGCGTCGGCGTCGTCGAGGTGGATGAGCGAGTACCACGCGAGCACCCCGTCGTACCGCTCGTCGTCACCACCGAGGTCGGTGAGCGACCCGGTCTCGAAGCGGAGGTCCGGGTGCGCGGCTCTCGCCTGCTCGAGCATCCCCGGCGAGAGGTCGACGCCCTCGACGACCGCCCCTCGGTCGGCGAGGTAGCGGCTCATCCGGCCCGTGCCGCACCCGGCGTCGATCACCCGGGCCGCCGGGCCGAGGAGCTCGACGAGATGGTCGACCATCGCCAGCTCGGGCGCGCTCTCGGGCTCGGTCGTCGGGTACGCGGCCGCGTACGCCTGCGCCATCGCGTCGTAGGCCGCGCGCACGTCATCGGTGTCGCTCACGACAGCACCGACCCGATCGCGGCGGCGAGCCCGCCGAGCAGGAAGCCGACGATGCCGAAGACGAGCGGGCGGTTGTCCATCGCCGCGTGCCCGGTGGCCTCGTGGGTGATCGCATGACCCCGGCCTCGTCGCAGCAGGTAGCGGTTGACCGGCAGCGCGGCGAAGAACGCGACCGTCAGGGCGAGCCCCATCGAGACCCAGAAGAGCCAGTCGCCCAGCCCCGCCTCCATCGCGCCCGGCACGAGCCACATGACCGCGTTGTCGACGACCTCCATCGTCGCGATCGAGAGGGTGTCCGCGGCGAGCACGAGGGTGAGTGCCGAGCCCAGGGCGATCCCGGCCCGCACCAGGGGCAGGGCCGACAGCGAGTACCCGAAGACGAAGGCCAGCGCGATCGCCAGAGCCGTGGTGCCGAGCGTGTGCCACCCCAGCGCCGTGCCGATCATCAGACCGGCGATCTCACCGATGGCGCACCCGGTGAGGCAGTGCAAGGTCGCGCTGACCGCCATGCCGGACATGTCGTGCGCGTCCTCGTGGTGAGCGGTGGTGTCCATGATCATGACCATATACCCCATAGGGGTATATGCGCCAGGCATCATGACGACCATGCGCGCCGTCCTCGTCACCCGCACCGGAACCCGCCCCGAGGTCACCGAGGTGCCCGACCCCGCCTGCCCGCGCGACGGCGTCGTCGTCACCGTGACGGCGACGGGCGTGTGCCGCAGCGACTGGCACGCATGGATGGGTCACGACCCGGTCGAGCTGCCCCACGTGCCCGGGCACGAGCTCGTCGGCACGATCCGAGAGGTCGGCCCCGAGGTCACCCGCTGGCAGGTGGGGGAGAGGGTCACCGCTCCCTTCGTCTGCGGCTGCGGCCGGTGCCAGTGGTGCGCGCAGGGCGACGGCCAGGTCTGCCCCGACCAGACCCAGCCCGGCTTCACCGGGTGGGGCAGCTACGCCGAGCAGGTCGCCCTGCACGCCGCCGACCACAACCTCGTCGCCGTGCCCGAGGGCGTCGGCGACGTCGAGGCCGCGGCACTGGGGTGCCGCTTCGCGACCGCCTACCGCGCCGTCGCCCAGCACGGCGGGGTCGCTCCCGGCGACGAGGTCGCTGTCCACGGCGCCGGCGGGGTGGGCCTGTCCGCGCTGCTCGTCGCGCGCGCCCTGGGCGCCCGCGTCACGGTCGTCGACGTCGCGCCGAGCGCGCTCGAGCTGGCCCGCACCCTCGGGGCCGACGCGGTCGTCGACGGGTCGGGGCGCACCCCCGAGGAGGTCGCGGCCGAGGTCGTCGCGGCGACCGGCGGTGGTGCCCATCTCTCCCTCGACGCCTACGGGTCCGTCCCCACCGCGCGGGCGAGCGTCCTCTCCCTTCGCCGCCGGGGGCGTCACGTCCAGGCCGGTCTGCTCCTCGGCGACCAGGCCGATGCCGCCCTGCCGATGGACCGGGTCGTCGGGTGGGAGCTGTCGGTGCACGGGACCCACGGCCTCGCGGCCGCGGACTACCCCGCGATGCTCGACCTCGTCGCCGACGGGATCGACCTCACCGCGCTCGTCGGGCGGGTCGTCGGCCTCGACGAGGCCCCGGACGCGCTCGTCGCGCTGGGCGCGGGCGCGCCCGCCGGCATCACCGTCGTCCGGCCGTGACCGACGACGGGCTCACCTCGCGCACCGAGACCACCCAGGAGTGCACCGAGTCCTCGCGGTAGCGCGACCGGCGTGACGTCGTCGACCGGCCGTCGACCGACGCGCTCATCGCGACGAATCCGTCGGGCGAGACGGAGCTGCCCGGCGACAGCCCGCGGTCGGTGCTCACGACGAGCTCGCCGGTGCGGGTGTCGAGCACCTGGACCTTCGTGCGCAGGCGGTTGCCGGTGAACCACGAGCTCTCCTTCGTCTCGTAGAGGACGAGGGCCCGGCCGCGCGGCTCGTTCGTGGCGATGCGCATGCCCTCGGGCACCTCGACGGTGCCGAGGTCGCGCTCGGTGAGCGCGTCGCGGACGGCGAGGGTGTCGCCCGTGCGGGTCAGCACGAGCCGGTCGTGGCTGACCGACCCGCCGTCGGGCACCTGCTGGTCCTTGCCGACCGGGGGAGCGTCGACCGTGACGAAGGTGGACCCGTCGAGCAGGCGGACCGAGTCGCCGCACTCGACGGTGAGCACCCCGTCCTCGGAGAGACGACCCTGGGTGTCGCCCGGGTTGCCCAGCCGGGCGCCCGGGCAGGTCGTCGTCGCGACCGTGCGCCCGGTGCGCAGCGAGGTGACCTCGACGGTGTCGCCGTCGCGGCGCATCGCGCGCTCGCCCTGGACGACGACCCGGCCGGTCGTCCGGTCGGTGAGCTTCGCGACGGTCGTGCCGGTCGCGAGGTCGAGGACGTCGGTGCGGGTCTGCGAGGGGTGGATCGCGACGTAGCGCTGCTCGGGCTGGGCCATCGAGCGGTAGCCCGCGACGTCGGCCTCGCAGCCCACCTCGGTGTCGTGCGTCCAGGCGACCCGCCCGTCGTCGAGCCCCACCGCCGCGACGACGGTCCGCCCGCCCGGCGCCTCCTCGTCGAGCCGTGCCCCGTCGGTGGAGAGGCAGGTCGCGACGACGACGTGCTCGTCCGACAGCGCGACGAAGACGGCGTCCTCGCCGGCGACGAGGCGGCGGTCGCCGAAGGCGACGAGGAGATCTCGGGCGCTCGCCTCGATGCGCGTGCCGTCCTCGCTGATGATCGTGACGTCACCGCCGAGCAGCGAGATCGCCCGCCCGTCGGAGGTGATGGCGTCGGGGCTGTCGAAGGAGGGCATCGACCACTGCCGACCGGTCGGCCCGTGGACCATGAGGACGTCCGCGTCCCCCTTCGGGGAGGTGGAGAACCAGCCGCCGGGGCCCATCGTCACGAAGCGGCTCTCGCCGGACCACACGACGCCGACGGCGTCGTCGGGTCCGGTGAGGTCGTCGACCCCGGCGGCCCGCTCGGCGCGGCTCGGGCCGAGGACGCCGGCGCCGAGGAGCACGACGAGCAGGGCGACGACGGCCACCGCGACGCCGACGAGGACCCGGACCGGGCGCGCGCGGCTCATCGGGCCACCCCGACGACCCAGTGCGTCTCGTGGTCCGCGGACTCGACGAGCGCGTAGCCGTCGGGCGTGACGTCGGCGCTGAAGTCGAGGCGCCCCGTCGCGTCGGCGACGAGGTCGCCGGTCTGCAGGTCGACGAGACGCATCGACGAGGCGTGGTCGTCGCCGACCTCGGCGAGCACGAGCAGGCGGCCACCGGGCTGGTACGCGGCGACGACGGCGTCCTCGGACTGCATCGCCACCTCCTGGTCGGGCCGTTCGCCGAGCAGGTCGCGCACGTGCAGCGTCGTGCCCTCGCGGGTCAGCGCCAGCCGGCCGCGGGCGACCTCGCGACCCTCGGAGAGGGGCTCGTTGATCCCGCCCCCGTCGTCGGGGCCCTCGACGAGCTGCTCGCCGTCCCACACCCAGGAGCGCTCCATGCACCCGGCCGAGAGCGCGCCGAGCTCGCTCACCTGCCCGTCGATGCCGATGTCGTCGCCGAGCGAGGCGACCCGGCACTCCTGCTCGTCGAGCGTACGACCGGAGCGAAGGGAGATCGCCCGCACCCGGTCGCCGACGGTGACGAGCGCGTCGTCGCCGCGCACGGCGACGTCGTGGATCTCCAGGCCACGCCACCGCTGGGCGACGTCGCCGTCGGAGAGGTCGACGGCGAGGACCTCGTCCGGGGTCTCGACGAAGGTGTACCGCTGGGCGGGGACATGGCGCGCTTTGTAGGTGGCGACCTCGGGGTCGCAGGAGGCGGCGACCCGGGTGGCCCACGAGACGTCGCCGTCGTCGAGCGCGACGCCGGCGAGCACGGTGACGTCCTGGGCGGCGCCGTCGGACTCGTCGGTGAGGCAGCTGCGCACGACGGCGTGGGTCGCGCTCGCACCGACCAGCTCGAGCCGCTCGCCGGGCCACAGGTCCTCGCCGTAGGCCTGCGCGACGTCGCGCACGTCCGCGCGCTGAGTGCCGTCGGCGGTGCGGATCTCGACGGCGTCGCCGTCGAGCAGGAGCACCGTGCCGTCCTCGGTGAGCAGGTCAGGGGTCGCGCTGAGGCCCGACTCCATCTCGGGCACCTCCCACGACGCGTCGGTGCCCACCTGGCGCACGAGGTCCGGCGCCCCGCGCCGTCCCGACTCGTAGTACCACCCGCCGGGCCCGATCCGCACGAGGGCCTCGCTCGTCAGCGCGACCTGGCCGGTGACCTCGGTCGTGGGGTCGAGGGCGCGCCAGGCCAGGCCCGCGGTCGCCGCGACCGCGACCCCGGCGGCGAGCACGCCGGCGACGACGAAGGGGGTCTTGCTGCGCGGGGTCGTCGGGTCGGCGATCTCGTGCGGGCTCATGGCGACATCGTCTCCCGGCCGCCGCGGCCGTCGGTACCCCACGAAACGACGGCGATTGGGACCGGGGGAATGGATCGGCTATCGTGTTAGTTGAGATTTAAACCAATGCACGTAGCATCACCGAAGGAGAGCACCACATGAAGATCGGCATCATCGTCGGCTCCGTCCGCGAGGGCCGCGCGGCCCGCACCGTCGCCGAGTGGGTCCAGGCCACCGCCGACCAGCGCGAGGAGGCCACCTTCGAGATCGTCGACCTCGCCGACTTCGACCTGCCGATGCTCACCTCGCCGGTCATCCCCGGCATGGCGAACCGCCAGTACGACGACGAGCGCGTCGTGCGCTTCGGCCGGGCGATCGACCAGTACGACGGCTTCGTCTTCGTCACCCCCGAGTACAACCACTCGATCCCCGGCGCCTTCAAGAACGCCTTCGACTCCCTCGCCCCCGAGTGGATGGGCAAGACGGTCGCCTTCGTCTCCTACGGCGCCGACGGCGGCATCCGCGCGGTCGAGCACTGGCGCTCCGTCGTCGCGAACTTCTCGATGCACGCCGTGCGTCAGCAGGTCGCGCTCAGCCTCTTCACCGAGCTCGGCCAGGACGGCCTGCAGCTCCAGGAGCGTCGCGCCGACGAGCTCGACGTCCTCGTCGACCAGCTCGTCGCCGCGACCCGCGCGCTCGTCCTGCAGGACCAGCCCGTCGCCTGACCGGCCCCGCCAGACCTCGAGCTACGGCGCGGTACTGGTCGCGATCGCGACCAGTACTGCGCCGTAGCGCGCGGCAGAGCGTGCGCAGTGGTCGCACGGCCCGTCGGACGACGAAGGGGGACCCCAACCGATCCGGTCGGGGTCCCCCTTCGTCGTCTCGGCTCAGCGCACGAGGGCGGGACGCTTCGGGTCGAAGGTCCAGCCCGGCACGAGGGCCTGCATGGCGATCGCGTCGTCGCGGGCGCCGAGTGCGTGCTCCTCGTACAGGGCGTTGGCCTCGGCGAGTCGCTCGCGGTCGAGCGTCACCCCGAGCCCCGGGGCCGTCGGCACCTCGATCTGCCCGTCGCGGATCTGCAGCGGGTCGGTCGTCAGCCCCTGCCCGTCCTGCCAGATCCAGTGCGTGTCGAGCGCGGTGATCTCGCCCGGGGCGGCCGCGCCGACATGGGTGAACATCGCCAGCGACACGTCGAAGTGGTTGTTGCTGTGCGAGCCCCACGTCAGCCCGAACTCGTGGCACATCTGCGCGACGCGCACCGAGCCGGCCATCGTCCAGAAGTGCGGGTCCGCGAGGGGGATGTCCACGGCGTTCGTCCGGATGGCGTGCGCCATCTGGCGCCAGTCCGTCGCGATCATGTTCGTCGCCGTCCGCAGACCGGTGGCCCGCTTGAACTCCGCCATGATCTCGCGACCCGAGTAGCCCCCTTCGGCACCGCACGGGTCCTCGGCGTAGGCGAGGACGTCACCGGTGCCACCCAGCAGGCGGATCGCGTCGGCGAGCAGCCACCCGCCGTTGGGGTCGAGCGTGATCCGCGCGTCGGGGAAGCGCTCGTGCAGCGCGGTGACGGCCGCGACCTCCTCCTCGCCGGGCAGCGCGCCGCCCTTGAGCTTGAAGTCGGTGAAGCCGTACCGGGCCTGCGCGGCCTCGGCGAGACGCACGACGGCCTCGGGCGTCATCGCGACCTCGCGGCGCACCCGCTCCCAGTCGTCGGCGCCGTCCGGCTCGCGCAGGTAGGCCCCGCCCACCTCGTCGGGGTCGGCGACGTAGAAGAGGTAGCCGAGCATCGGCACGTGGGTGCGCTGCTGGCCGTCGCCGAGGAGCTCGGCGACGGGCACGCCCTGCTCCTGGCCGGAGAGGTCGAGCAGCGCGGACTCGAGCGCGGTCACCGCGTGGATCGTCGTGCGCAGGTCGAAGGTCTGCAGCCCGCGCCCACCGGAGTCCCGGTCGGCGAAGGCGGCGGCGACGTCGCGCAGCAGCGAGCGGAAACGGGCGACCGGCTGACCGACGAGCAGCTCGGAGGCGTCGAGGACGGTGCGCCGGATGGCCTCGCCACCGGGCACCTCGCCGACCCCTTCGCGACCCTGCGAGTCGGTGACGATCGCGATGTTGCGGGTGAAGTACGGGCCGTGGCACCCGCTGAGGTTGAGCAGCGCCGAGTCGTGCCCGGCGACGGGCACGACCTCGACGCGGGCGATCGTCGTGCTCACGCCTGCAGCTCCCCGTCGACGCGCCGCAGCAGACCCCACGGGTTGTCGTCGCGCAGCGCCTCGGGCAGCACGTCGGCCGGGACGTCCTGGTAGGCCACCGGACGCTGGAAGCGCTCGATCGCCAGCGAGCCGACCGAGGTCGTGCGGCTGTCGGAGGTCGCGGGGAAGGGTCCGCCGTGGACCATCGCGTGCCCGACCTCGACCCCGGTGGGCCAGCCGTTGAAGAGGATGCGTCCGACCTTGCGCTCGAGGGTCGGCAGCAGCGCGCGTGCCGCCTCGGCGTCGCCCGCGGCCGCGTGGACCGTCGCGGTGAGCTGGCCCTCGAGGTCGGCGAGCGAAGGGAGGAGGCCCTCGACCGAGTCGTAGCGGATGACGACGCCGGCGGGCCCGAAGACCTCGTCGGCGACGACGGGGGAGTCGGCGGAGGCGGCCTCGGTGAGCTGCGGCGCGGGGGCGTCGGAGCCCTCGCCGGCCGAGCCGGTCGCGAGCACGGTCATGCCGTCGCCGGAGGACTGGCGGGCCGTGCCCTCGGCGTACGCCTGGGCGATGCCGGACGTGAGCATCTGCGTGCCGGAGGCCTGGCCGACCGCCTCGGCGGCGGCGGCCACGAAGGCGTCGCCCGCCTCGCCGCGGGGCAGGAAGAGCAGGCCGGGGTTGGTGCAGAACTGGCCCGACCCAAGGGTGAGCGAGCCGACGTAGGCCTGCGCCAGCCCGGCGACGTCGCCCTCGAGCGCCCCGGGGAGCACGACGACGGGGTTGATCGAGGACATCTCGGCGTAGACCGGGATCGGCACCTCGCGTTCGGCCGCGGCGCGCACGAGGGCGAGACCGCCGCCGCGCGAGCCGGTGAAGCCGACGGCGGTGATCCGCGGGTCGCGGACGAGCTCCTGGCCGAGCTCGATCCCGTCGCCGAGGAGGAAGGAGAAGGTGCCGGCCGGCAGACCGGCGCTCGCGACGGCACGGGAGACGGCCTTCGCGACGAGGTAGCCCGTGCGCGGGTGCGCGGGGTGGCCCTTGACGACGACCGGGCAGCCGGCGGCGAGCGCGGACGCGGTGTCGCCGCCCGCGGTCGAGAAGGCGAGCGGGAAGTTGCTCGCCCCGAAGACGGCGACCGGGCCGAGCGGGATCATCCGCTGGCGGATGTCGGCGCGCGGCAGCGGCGTGCGGTCCGGCTGAGCCGGGTCGACCCGCACGCCGAGGTGGTCACCGCGGCGCACGACGCCGGCGAACATCCGCAGCTGGCCGGTCGTGCGACCGACCTCACCGGTGATGCGGCCCTGGGGCAGGTGCGACTCCGCGACGGCGGCCTCGACGAGGGCGTCGGTGTCGGCCTCGATCTCGGCGGCCACCGCCTCGAGGAAGTCGGCGCGCTGCTGCGGGGTCGTCGCGCGGTACTGCGCGAAGGCGTCCTCGGCGGCCTGGGTGGCGGCGGCGACGTCGGCGGTGGCGCTCTCGGCGCCGGCGACGATCGAGGTGGGCTGGTCGGTCATGTGATGTCCTCTCAGCGGGCGGTCTCGACGAGGCGGGTGCGCTCGACGAGGGTGGCGAGCTCGGCGCGCTCGTCCGGGCGGAGGTCGGTCAGCGGCGGGCGGACCGGGCCGGCGGGACGGCCGATGGCCTCGAGCCCGGCCTTGACGATCGAGACGGCGTACCCGGGGGTGCGGTCACGGATGTCGAGGTAGGGCAGGACGAACTCGCGCAGCCGACGGTAGACCTCGTCGGTGTCCTGGCGGCGCACGGCGTCGTAGAAGGCCACGGCCCACTCCGGCACGAAGTTGAAGAGGGCGGAGGAGTAGGTGCTCACGCCGAGCTGGAGCAGCGGCAGGGCGAAGGTCTCCGCGGTCGGCAGGCCGCCGATGTACATGAGGCGGTCGCCGACGGTGGCGTAGGTGCGCGTCATCTGCTCGACGTTGCCGATGCCGTCCTTGAAGCCGATGAGGGTCGGGTTGGCCTCGGCGAGACGGGCGACGGTCGGGGCGTGGAGCACGGCGTTGGCACGCGAGTACACGACGACGCCCAGGCCGGTGGCCTCGCACACGCGGCTCACGTGCTCGTAGAGGCCGTCCTGGCCGGCCTCGGTGAGGTAGGGCGGCATGAGCAGGATGCCGTCGGCACCGGCGTCGGCGGCCGCGCGGGCCTGGGCGACGGCGTTGACGGTCGCGCCGGTGGCGGGCGCGAGGACCGGGGTGCGCCCGGCGACCTCGGAGACGGCGGCGCGCACGACGGCGTCGGTCTCGGCGAGGCTGAGGCTGAAGCCCTCGCCGGTGCCGCCGGCGGCGAAGAGACCGGCGACGGGGTGCTCGGCGAGCCAGGCGAGGTGCTGGCGGTACGCGTCGAGGTCGAGCTCGAGGTCGGGGGTGAAGTGCGTGACCGGGAAGGAGAGCAGTCCGCTCTTGAGCTGCTCGGCCAGGTCTGCGGGGCTGTAGGCGGTCACGCTGTCGTCCTTGTCGTCGTACCGGTGGGGGGTTCGTCGGTCACGCTAGGAGGGGTGGACGATGCCTGTCCAAGCCCAAAGATGTATCCCGCAATACCCCCCGGGCATCGCTGTCGCGCGACGACGACGCCCGGGGAGCGCGCGGACGTCAGCGCCGCGGTGCGACCTCGGGCTTGACGGCGACGACCGGGCAGCCCGCCTCCAGCAGGAGGCGCTGGGCCGTGCTGCCGAGGAAGAGCTTGCCCACGGGGGACCGGCGGCGCAGGCCGATGACGAGCATCTGGGTGTCGTCCTCGTAGGAGCGGTCGAGCAGCTCGGTCTCGGCCTGCCGGTCGTCACCGACCTCGACGACCTCGGCCTCGGCCCCGGCGGCGGCGAGGGCGTCGTCGGCCTCGGCCCGCTCGGCTGCGGGGACGACGAGGACGAGCTCGCTGCCGTGGGCCCGCCCGTGCGAGACGGCCTCGGCGAGGGCGGCGCGGCCCGCCTCGGTGGCGCGGTAGCCGACGACGACCTTCATCGGGTCACCTCCGGCACCGGGGTGAGCACGGACCCGCGCTCGAGGAAGGCGTCGAGGTTGTCGAGCACCATCTGCTCCATCGCGGCCCTCGTCTCGTGGGTACCGCTGCCGAGGTGCGGCAGGAGGACGACGGAGTCGAGGTCGAGCAGGGCCTGCGGCACCTGCGGCTCGTGGGCGAAGACGTCGAGCCCGGCGCCCCGGAGCCGGCCGGCGAGCAGCAGCTCGACGAGCGCCTCCTCGTCGACGACCGACCCCCGCGCGACGTTGACGAGGAACCCGTCGGGGCCGAGCGCCTCGAGCACCTCGCGGTCGGCGAGGTGGGTGCTCGACGGTCCGCCGGCCGCGGTGACGACGAGGACGTCGACGCCGGCGGCGAGCTCGCGCGGGGTCGCCGCGTAGGTGTAGCCGACCCCGGGCACCTCGCGCCGGCTGTGGTAGCTGATCGGGCAGCCGAAGGCGGACAGCCGGGTGGCCACGGCCTGGCCGATCCGGCCGAGCCCGAGGATGCCGATGCGACGGCCGCTGAGCCGGTGCATGAGCGGGTAGGGGCCCTGCGCCCAGTCGCCGCGGCGCACGAAGCGGTCGGCGGCGCTCAGCCCGCGGGTGACGTCGAGCGCCAGGCCCACGGCCGTGTCGGCGACGCAGTCGGTGAGCACGTCGGGGGTGTTGCTCACCGTGATGCCGCGCTCGACGGCGCGGGCGACGTCGGTCGTGTCGTAGCCGACCCCGAAGTTGATGACGGCGCGCAGGTCGGGCAGTCGCTCCATGAGCGCGGCGTCGACGCCCGTGCGACCGGAGGTCACCGCGGCGGTGACCCCCGCCCCGTGCTCGGCGAGGAAGTCCGCCGACGCCTCCCCCGGCGGCAGCTCGAGGGCGCGGTACCGCGTGCGCAACGTCTCGGACAACGATGGCTTGAGAGGGCCGACCTGGAGGACCCGGGGAGCGTCTGTCATGCGATCGACGATAGCGGTGTCGTACATATCTGGACAAAGTTCATGGATGTGAACTCTTGACGGCGGAGTGATCGACCCCTAGCGTTCCACCACCGGAACGTCATCCACATCCGTGAACGACCGGCGCCAGCGATGTCGCCGAGCCAGGAGGCCCCATGGCGCAGCGTCGTCCCTCGTCCCGAGGCCGGGTGCGCCTGACCGCGCTCGCCGCCGCCACGCTCCCGCTGCTCGCCGCCTGCTCGGTCGGCTCGGGCGAGTCCTTCTCCACCGACGCCCTGCGCGTCGTCCTCTCGCAGGAGCCCCCGTCGCTCGAGCCGTGCGACTCCTCCCTCACCGGCACCGGTGTCGTCGTCCGCTCGAACATCACCGAGCCGCTCGCGGAGCGCAACCCCTCGACGGGCGAGCTCGAGCCGCTGCTGTCCACGGGGTGGACCTCCTCGGCCGGCGAGCGCACGTGGACCTTCGAGCTGCGCGACGACGTCCGCTTCTCCGACGGGTCGACCTTCGACGCGAAGGACGCGGTCCACTCCATCGACCGGGCCGTCAACGGCGACCTCGCGTGCAACGTCGAGGGCTACGTCTTCGGCGACACCGACCTCGAGGCCGAGGCGGTCGACGCGACGACGCTGCGGGTGACCGCGCCCGAGGCCGACCCGATCCTCCCCCTTCGCCTCTCCTTCGTCGAGATGGTGCCCGAGGAGACCGACGGCGAGGCCAAGGTCCGGCAGTCGATCGGCACCGGGCCCTACCAGGTCGACTCCTGGCGGGCCGGCACGAAGCTCAGCCTCTCCGCGAACCCCGAGTACTGGGGCGACGCCCCCGACTTCGACCGCGTCGAGTACCAGTGGCGCGGCGAGGGCAGCGTGCGCGCCGCGATGGTCGAGCGCGGCGAGGCCGACGTCGCGACCAACCTCGGCCCGGAGGACGGCTCCGAGGAGCTGACGACGACCTACCCGAACAACGAGACCGCCGCGCTGCGCATGCAGATGGAGCAGCCCCCGCTCGACGACCGCCGGGTGCGCGAGGCGATCGCCTACGCGGTCCCGCGCCAGGCCCTCGTCGACGAGCTCTACCAGGGCGAAGGGGAGGTGGCCGCCCAGCTCATCCCGCCCGGCGTCGTGGGCCACGACGACGACCTCGAGCCCTGGCCGACCGATCTCACCAAGGCCAAGCAGCTGCTCGCCGAGGCCGAGGCCGACGGCGTCGACCTCAGCCCGCAGATCCGGCTCGTGGGTCGCTCCGGGCAGTTCCCGCTCATCGACGAGACCATCCAGGTCATCCAGCAGCAGCTGAGCGGCCTGGGCCTCGACGTGAAGATCGAGATGACCGACACCCTGGGCACCGTGGCGCTGCAGGAGCGGCCCTTCCCGCAGGACTCCGGGCCGTACCTGCTGATGATCCAGCACGGCAACCAGGCCGGTGACGGCATCTTCACGATGGAGCAGTACTACCTCAGCGAGGGCAACCAGAGCGCCGGTGGGACGACGGAGCTGGACGAGATGATCGAGAGCGCCTCGCAGGACACGGGGGAGGGCCGGCAGACGAAGCTCGAGGAGGTCTTCCAGACCGAGCCGAAGACCTCGACCCAGTTCGCCTTCATCGCCCACCAGCGCGCCACGATGGCGCTCGCGCCGCGGGTGTCCTACGAGCCGAACTCCGCGACGGGCGACGAGATGCGCCTCGCCGAGTTCACCCGAGACCAGTGACGGGCGCCGCCATGACCGCCACCGCCACGACGACCCGGACGAAGGCCCACCCATGCTGAGATTCCTGCGCCGTCGCTCGCTGACGAGCGTCCTGCCCCTCGTCGTCGTCCTGCTCGGCGTCTTCGTGCTCGCCCGGCTCACCGGCGACCCGTCCGCGCTGTACCTGCCGGAGTCGGCGACGCCCGCCCAGCGGGCCGAGTTCGCGGCGGCCAACGGCTTCGACGACCCGATCCACGTGCAGATGCTCGACTACCTCAAGGGCGTCGTGCAGCTCGACCTCGGGCAGTCGCTGCGCACCGGCGAGGACGCCGGGACGATGGCGCTGCGCGCCTTCCCCGCGACCCTGCAGCTGGCCGGGGCGACGATGCTCATCGCGATCGTCCTCGCGATCGTCATCGGCAGCTGGGCGGCCTACCGGCCCAACTCGATCGGCGACCGGATCGCCTCGACCCTGTCGATGATCGCCGCGAGCGTCCCCGACTTCTGGCTGGCGATCATGGGCGTGTGGATCTTCGCCGTCGTGCTCGGCATCCTGCCGACGTCGGGCGTCGACTACGGGATGGCGTCCTGGGTGCTGCCGGTCGCCGTCCTCGTCGTCCGGCCCCTCGGCGTGCTCACCCAGGTGGTGCGCGGCGCGATGGTCTCCGCCCTGTCCGCCCCGTACGTGCGGCTCGCCCGCAGCAAGGGCGCCTCGGACACCCGCGTCGTCACCCACCACGCGCTGCGCAACGCGGCCGCCCCGGCCCTCACCGTCGCCGGCGACCTCACCGTCGGCCTCGTCAACGGCGCCGTCGTCGTCGAGACGATCTTCGGCTGGCCGGGCATCGGCAAGCTGATGATCGACTCGATCGTCGGCCGTGACTTCGCCGCCCTGCAGGCCGCGGTGCTGCTGACCGCGGTCGCCATCTTCGTGCTCAACATCGTCATCGACATCGGTTACGCGCTCCTGGACTCCCGGGTCCGCGAGACGGCCACGGCCTGAGGAGGACCAGATGAGCGCCACCCTCGAGTCCCGCACCGAGACGCCCGTGGAGGGCGAGCCGGCCCGGACGTCCTCGCTGCCCCTGTGGCGGCTGCTGCTGCGCGACCGCGTCGCCACGGCCGCGGCCGTCGTCCTCGCCCTCGTCCTGCTCACCGCGGCGATCGGGCCGATGCTCGTCGGCGACGCCGCCAACCGCATCGACCTCGCGCGCGGACGCCAGGCCCCCTTCTCGCTCGAGTCGGGCTGGCTCGACGTGCTCGGCACCGACCTGCTCGGCCGCAGCCTGCTGGCCCGTCTCGTCGTCGCCGCCCGCACGACGATCCTCGTCGCAGTGCCGGCCGTGCTCGTCGCGGCGGTCATTGGCTCGGCGATCGGCATGTGGGCCGGCTACCACCGCGGCCGCCGCGAGACGATCGCCATGCGCGTCGCCGACGTCATCCTCAGCTTTCCCTCGCTGCTGCTCGCCGTCGTCGTGCTCTACGTCTTCTCGCCGAGCGCCGCGAACATCGTCCTCGTCCTCGCGATCACCCGGATCCCGATCTACCTGCGCACCGCGCGCGCCGAGGCCGCCGAGCTGCAGAGCCGCACCTTCGTCGACGCCGCCCGCACCTTCGGCACCCCGAGCGGGGCGATCATCCGGCGGCACGTCCTGCCGGTGATCCTGCCGACGCTGCTCACCGTCGCGACCCTGGAGTTCTGCTTCGTCATCCTCGCCGAGTCCTCGCTGAGCTTCCTCGGCATCGGCATCCAGCCCCCGGACGTCAGCTGGGGCCTCATGGTCAGTCAGGGCCGCGCCTACCTGCAGACCGCGTGGTGGCTCTCCTTCTTCCCCGGCCTGGCCATCGTCCTCACCACCGTCTCGGCGAGCATCCTCGCCGCCTGGGTCCGGCTGGCGACCGACCCGGCGCAGCGCTGGCGCCTCGCGCTCCCGCGCTCGGCCCGCCGCCGCTCCGTGCCCCAGATCAAGGAGTCCACGACGTGAGCACCGCAGCCACCCAGACCCGTCCGACCCCGTCCGACGACCGCGAGGTCGCCCTGCGCGTCGAGGGCCTCAGCGTCGACATCAGCACCCCCGGCGGCGTCGTGCGCGCCGTCGACGACGTGAGCTTCGTGGCGCGAAGGGGGCAGACCGTCGCCCTCCTCGGTGAGTCCGGCTGCGGCAAGTCGCTCACCGCGACCGCCGTCGTGGGCCTGCTCGACCCCGTCGCGAGCATCGGCAGCGGGTCGGTGCACGTCGGCGACACCGATCTCGTCACCGCGAGCCGCTCGCGGCGCCGGCAGATGGCCGGCCCCGAGATCGCCATCGTCTTCCAGGACGCGCTCACCGCGCTCAACCCGGTCAACACCGTCGGCAGCCAGCTCGCCGAGCCCTTCCGGCTGCACCGGGGGATGTCGCGCAAGCAGGCGAAGGTCGAGGCGGTCGACCTCATGCGCCGGGTCGGGATCCCCGAGCCCGAGGAGCGCTACCACGCCTACCCGCACCAGTTCTCCGGCGGCATGCGCCAGCGCCTGCTCATCGCGATCGCCGTGGCCCTCTCGCCCGACGTGCTCCTCGCCGACGAGCCGACGACCGCCCTCGACGTCACGGTGCAGGCGCAGATCATGCAGCTGCTCGCCGACCTGCGCACCGAGCACGACATGGGCGTCGTGCTCATCACCCACGACCTCGCGCTCGTCTCCGAGCGCTGCGACCGCGTCGTCGTCATGTACGCCGGGCGGGTCGTCGAGGAGGGCCCGGTCGAGGAGGTCTTCGGCTCGCCGCGCCACCCCTACACGCGGGGGCTGCTCGAGTCCGTGCCGAGCGAGGACCACCGCGGGGCGGACCTGCCCTCGATCGGCGGCTCGCCGCCCGAGCTGCACGCCATCCCCGCGGCCTGCGTCTACCAGGACCGCTGCCCGCTCGTGCAGGACGTCTGCCGCGCGGAGCGCCCCGCGGTCCGCGAGGTCGAGCCGGGCCGGCTCGCCGCGTGCCACTTCGCCGAGGAGGTCGCCCGATGACCGACACCACCGCTGCCCCCACCTCCACCGAGGGTGCCGAGCCGCTGCTCCAGGTCCGTGACCTCACGAAGACCTTCAGCGTGCGCGGTGGCTCCCTCACCGCTCTCGACGGCGTGAGCCTCGACCTCGCCCGCGGCGAGACCCTCGGCCTCGTCGGCGAGTCCGGCTGCGGCAAGTCCACGCTCGCCCGCTCCCTGCTCATGCTCGAGCGCCCCGAGAGCGGCACGGTGCGCTTCGACGGGGTCGACCCCTTCGCCCTGTCCGGCAAGGAGCTCCTCGACTTCCGCCGCCGCGTGCAGATGGTCTTTCAGGACCCCTTCGCCTCGCTCAACGCGCGGATGAGCGCGGGCGACATCATCGCCGAGCCGTGGGCCACCCACTCGGGGATGTATCGCACCCGGCGCGACCGGGCGGCCCGCGTGCGCGAGCTGCTCCACCTCGTCGGGCTGCGCCCGAGCGACGCCTCGAAGTACCCCCAGGAGTTCTCCGGCGGCCAGCGCCAGCGGATCGGCATCGCGCGGGCCCTCGCGCTCGGGCCGTCGGTCATCGTCTGCGACGAGCCGGTCTCCGCCCTCGACCTCTCCGTCCAGGCCCAGGTGCTCAACCTCCTCGAGGAGCTCCAGCGCGAGCTCGGCGTGGCCTACCTCTTCATCTCCCACGACCTGTCCGTCGTGCGCCACGTCGCCGACCGCGTCGTCGTCATGTACCTCGGCCGGGTCGTCGAGTCCGGGGAGGCGCAGCAGGTCTTCGACCAGCCCCAGCACCCCTACACCGCGGCGCTGCTGTCGGCGGCGCCCTCGCTCGACCACAGCCGGCGTCGCGAGCAGATCATCCTGCGCGGCGAGATCCCCTCGCCGATCGACCCGCCGTCGGGCTGCCGCTTCCGCACCCGGTGCTGGCGGGCCACCGACGAGTGCGCGACCGCACGGCCGCCGCTCGTGGAGCAGGTCGACGCGCCCACGCACGTCGCCGAGTGCTTCCACCCGCTCACCGACGGGGCGGCGAGGGTCGACGAGCGGGTCGCCAGCACGACGTGAGCCCCGGCGAGCTCCTCGTCGTCGGGGTCGCCGTCGCCCTGGCGGCGATGCTCCAGGGGTCCATCGGCTTCGGCATGGGCATGATCGCGGCGCCCGTCGTCGCGCTCGTGCAGCCGACCCTGCTGCCCGCGACCCTCGTCCTGCTCGCCGCCGTCGTCACGACCCTCACGCTCGTCACCGACCGGCAGCACGTCGACCTGCGCGGCACCGGGTGGGCGCTCACCGGACGTGTCCCGGGGTCGGTCGCGGGGGCCGCGGTCGTCGCGCTCGCGCCGGACCGCGTGCTCGCCCTGCTCGTCGCCGCCGTGGTCCTCGCGGGCACGGTCATCACCGGTCTGGGCTGGCGGCCCGAGCCGACGAAGGGGGCCCTGCTCACCGCGGGCGCGGCGTCAGGCCTCTTCGGCACCGCGACCTCGATCGGCGGGCCGCCGATGGCGCTCGTGTGGCAGGGCCACCACGGCGCCCGGCTGCGGGGCACGATGAGCGCGTTCTTCCTCGTCGGCTCCGCGGTGTCGGTCGCGACCCTCGCCGTCGCGGGAGCCGTCGACGCCGAGATCATGCGGGCCGTCCTGCTCCTGCTGCCGATGCCCGTGCTCGGCTTCGTCCTCTCGCGCGGGCTCAACCGGGTCCTCGACCCGGTGCGTCAGCGACGGGTGGCGATCGCCGTCTCCGTCGTCGGCGCGGTGCTCCTCATCGGCCAGCAGGTGCTCTGACGACACCGCGCAGCTCGCGGCCGTCGGCGAGGGCGTCGACGTTGTCGGTGATGTCCTGCGCCCGACCGGCGAAGGTCTCCCACGTGTGCCCGGACTGGTGCGGGGTGAGCACGACGTTGTCGAGGCCGGTGAAGTCGAGGTGCGACGGCGGCGGGGCGTCGGGGTCGCGCGGGTTGCGCCACCACACGTCGATGCCGGCGCCGCCGATCCTGCCCTCGCTCAGCGCGTCGTGGAGGGCCTGCTCGTCGACGACCGGGCCGCGGGCGACGTTGACGAGGACGGCGTCGGGGCGCATCGCCGCGAGCGCGGCCGCGTCGATGCTGCCGCGGGTGGCCTCCGTGAGCGGCACGGTGACGACGACGACGTCGCTCGCCCCGAGCAGCTCGTGCAGCGCCTCGGTGGGTCCGCTCCAGTCGAGCTCGACCCCCTCGGGCGGCGGGGCGTCGGGGCTGCGGCGCACCGCGCGCACGCGCATGCCCATCGCCTGCGCGAGGCGGGCGACGGACCCGCCGATCTCGCCGAGACCGACGAGACCGAGGGTGCGTCCGGACAGCAGGGTGCCGAAGGGGTAGGTCTGATCGACGATCGCGTTGTGCCAGCGCCCCTCACGCATTCGCCCGTCGGAGCCGCGCACCCCGCGCAGCAGCATCATCGACACCATCATCACGTGCTCGGCGATGGAGGGCCCGTGGTGCGAGGTGGTGGCGACGGCGACGTCGGGGCCGAGGGTGTCCATCGCGATCTTGTCCGTGCCGGCCCCGGTGACGTGGAGCAGGCGCAGCCGGGGCATCGTCGCGAGCAGCTCGGGCGTGGCCGAGGAGCACACGAGGACCTCGGCCTCGGCGGCGTGCCGCGCGGCATCGGCGCCGCTCGCGAGGTGCCAGGCGTGGGGGCTCGCGCCGTCGCGGGTCAGCACGTCGGCGAAGCGGGTCATGATCGGCTCGGTGACGAGGACCTCGAGCGGGCGCGGGGTGCTCATCGGGGTCACCACGCGAGCGTCCGGGCGGCGGGCAGGACGGTCGCGGTGATGCGCTGCGCGGCCTGCTGCAGCGCCCCGATGACCTCGCGCTCGCGGGCCTCGTCGAGACGGGCGAGCGGCACGGAGGCGCTGATCGCGTCCGACGTCGGCTGGAGGTAGCGCAGCGGCACGGCGAAGCAGCGCACGCCGAGGGTGTTCTCCTCGTTGTCGATGGCGTACCCGCGCTGCCGGGTCAGGGCGAGGTCGTCCTCGAGGCTGGGCCGAGTGGTGATGGTGCGCGGGGTGAGCGGCGTGAGCTCGGGGGGCAGGTGCGCCGCGAGGTCGTCGGGCGGCAGGTCGGCGAGGATCGCCTTGCCCAGCGAGGTGCTGAAGGCGGGCAGCCGTCGGCCGACCCGGCTGAAGGGGCGCAGGTACTGGCTGGACTCACGGGTCGCGAGGTAGACGACGTCCTGACCGTCGAGGCGACCGAAGTGCAGGGTCTCGTCGAGCTGCTCGCGCAGGTCCTCGAGGACCGGGGTGATGAGCGGGACGAAGGGGTCGGAGTCGAGATACGTCGTGCCGGCGAGGAGCGCGCGGATGCCGATGCCGTAGAGGGTGCCGGTGCTGTCGGCGCGGACCCAGCCGCGCTGGGTGAGCGTGCGCAGCAGGGCGTGGAGGCTGCTGCGGGGGACGCCGAGGCCCTCGCTCAGCTCGCGCAGCCGCACCGGTCGGTTGTCGCGGGCGGCGAGGAACTCGAGCACCTCGACGGTGCGCGCGGCCGACTTGACCTCGCGGACCTCAGGACGCTCCGCCGGCACCTCGGGCTGCGGCTCGGTCGCGCTCGTCACCAGGTCCTCCTGCTCCCCGCGTCGTCGCGGGCTCGGCTGTCATCGACGGGGCACGCGTCCACATCCGTGGACGTCGTGCTCCCTGGCTGACACCTTAGCCGGGTTGCTCCACGCGCCGGGCGCGATCCGTCGCCGCGGCGGCGCGCGCCTCGGGCGCCGCCCGCACGACGTCGAGCACCCGGCGCACGACCGGGCTGACCGACGAGCGGTCCCAGATCGCGTGGAGCTCGACCGGCCGCTCGGGGTCGGCGTCGAGACCGGTGCGCCCGCCGCCGTGCGCGAGCTCGGCGAAGACGACCCCGGCGACGCCGAGGGAGCGGGCCGACTTCGGCGCGAGGGTCGTGCCGCGGCCGGCGGAGACGAGGAGCAGGGCGGTGAGCACCTGGTGCACCCGCTGGTCGACGCGCGGGTGGGCGTTGGCGAAGAAGCGCACGAGGAGCTCGTGGAAGTAGCGGGACTGCCGGGGGTCGTAGGCGATGACCGGCTCGCCGTCGAAGTCCTCCGGCGTCAGCGGGCGGTCGAGCCCGGCAAGCGGGTGGCCCGTGGGGAGCACGGCCATGAGCGGCTCGCGCAGGACGACGCGCGAGCTGAGCAGCCCGGTGTCGAAGGGGGGTCGCGCGAGCCCGAGGTCGAGCTCGCCGCGGCGGATGCCATCGGCCTGGGCCCCGGTGACGCGCTCGGACAGGAGCACCTCGACGTCGGGCAGCTCGGTGCTCAGACGGCGCAGGAGCGGGCCGAGGATGGAGATGGCAGAGACGGCGGTGAAGCCCAGGCGCAGCACGCCTGCGGCGCCGGCGTCGACCCGGCGGGCGACGTCGCCGGCGCTCTCGACGACGGAGAGCAGACGGTAGGCCTCGTCGAGGAAGGCCAGACCGGCCCCGGTCAGCTCGACGTGCCGGTTGTCGCGCTCGAGCAGGTGGGCGCCGACGGCGCGCTCGAGCTTCTGGATCTGGCGGGAGAGCGGGGGCTGGGTCATCTGCAGCCGCTGCGCCGCGCGCCCGAAGTGCAGCTCCTCGGCGACCGCGACGAAGCAGCGGACCTGGTCGAGGGTGATCACGAGCCCGAGCGTACGCGGGCGGTGGGTCGAAGACGGGGTGTCACCTCGAGGTGACACCCCCTCGTCGAACCGGTGCCACGCGACGGCGGCTCAGTCGTCCTGCCGGCCGCTGCGGGTCGCGGCGAGCGCGCTGCCGACGACGCCGATGATGATGACCGCGACGGCGACGCTGGACCAGCCCTCGCTCGTCCAGTACACGTCCTCGAGGGTGACGAGCAGCGCGATCTCGTCGACGATGAGCGCCACGCCGACACCCAGGGCGGCACCCATGACGGACCGGGTCCGTGCGCTGCGGTCGACGAGCCCGTAGATCGCGACGGCGACGACGATGGCGATGCCCCACAGGTAGTGGTGCAGGTGCACGCCGCCGACGACGACGTCACCCGTGTCCTGGTCGCCGATCTTGATGACCCCGGTGACGAGGCGCGCGAGGGCGAAGGTGAGGGTGAAGCCCACCCACGCCAGCACGAGGCCTCGTCGGGCCGGGTCGACGTGCGCCCACCGGCGGGCTCGGGCACGGGCTGCTGCAGCAGGGATGGGAGGCGTCCAGACGTCGAAGGGGTGGTGAGCCCTCACCCTCGCACTGTCTCCTGCGAGCAGCCCGGTCGCTGTCCAGCGCTGAGAAATTCTCTAGGGGTAGTAAAGCGAAAGTAAAGACGCAGTAAAGAGACGCGAGTACCGTCGTCGCATCGGCGCACCACGGCCGCTGGGGGGATGGGAGCGACGAGGGCGACGAGGGAGGGCCCAGCTCGGCGAGGTCACGCACTCGTCACGCTGTGCTCGACCCTCGCCGCTCCCACCAGCCGACCGCGGCCCGCACCTGAGCGGGACCGCCCGAAAGGGGGCCTGCGTCGACCAGGCCACCGCCGTAGCGTGGAGAGCGGCCCGCCGTGGGTGCTCCTGGCCGACCCGCGGTGGGTCCCCCGTCGTCAGGGGTGGTGGTGGCGGAAGCCGTGGTCGACGCCCCACAGCACCGCCTGGCTGCGCGAGCTGACGCCCATCGTGCGGTACGCGGCGCGGATGCAGGACTTCACCGAGTTCATGCTGAGGTAGCACGCGTGAGCGATCTGCTGGTTGCTCAGACCGACGACGACGAGGCGCACGACGTCGGACTGCCGCCGGGTGAGGCCCTCGGCCCGGCCCGGCCACCCGTCGCCCTCTGCCCACTCCTCGGTGACCTCGTGCTCTGGCCCCATGACGACGAGGTCGCCCGCGTCGACGCGCTCGAGGGCGTCGACGAGCCGGCCGGCGCTCGCCGACTTCGACAGCACCCCGGACAGGTGACGCTCCTGGGCGAGCCGCACGCTCCGGCTCGAGACGTCCCACGTGTAGAGCACCGTGCGGCGCACGAGGGAGTCGTCGACGGCTCCGGGGCGGTCCTTCGCGCTCGCCCCGGGCGCGAAGGCGTCCCACAGGGCGATGTCGACGGGCTGCGCGACGACCAGCCGGTGGTCGGCCTCGACGAGGTCGACCCGGCCGGGGTGGTCGGCAAGCATCGCGGCCACCCCTCTGGCGACCATCTCGCAGTCGTCGAGCAGGGCGACCCTGATGGGGGCTACTCCGTCCGCTGGAGACATCTCTCGACGGTAGCCCGCACGAAGGGGGCCTTGGCGAGGATGCCGCTGCGGCCGGTCGGCCCGTCCTCCCTTCGTGATGCTCTGCGTGGATCACTCCATGCTCACTTGGGCTTGGACGTGCATCGACACCCCCTCCTAGTGTCATCCCTCGTCACGCGGAACCCCTTAGGAGCAACGATGCCCACGAAGACCCCCGCCCTCGCCGCCCTTGCCGGCGCGAGCGTCCTCGCCCTCACCGCCTGCGGCGGTGTCCAGACCTCGACGGGTGGAGGCGGCGGCGACGACGCGTCCTACCCCTCCGGCACCGTCGAGATGTACGTCGGCGCCTCGGCCGGCGGGTCCTCGGACCTCATCAGCCGCGCGGTCTCGAAGGGGCTGTCCGACTCGCTCGGCGGCACCTTCGCCGTCATCAACCGCGAGGGCGCCAACGGCGCGCTCGCCGCGGCCGAGATCAAGGACGCCAAGAACGACGGCTCCGTCATCGGCATCCAGAACGCCTCGCTCTTCGCGATCACCCCGCTCGCCGTGAAGGAGTCCGAGGTGACGAGCATCGACGACGTCGAGGTCGTCGGCGGCGTCAGCCGCGACGACTACGTCCTCGTGACGAGCCCGAAGAGCGGTCTGAAGGACCTCGACGACATCAAGGGCGCGTCGAAGACGCTCACCTACGCGACGACCGGTGTCGGCACCGGCGCGCAGCTCTCCTGCGCCCTCACCTTCGAGACGGCGGGCGCGACCTCCAAGCCCGTCCCCTTCGACGGCGGCGCCCCCGCGCTCACCGCGGTCCTCGGCGGCCAGGTCGACACGGCCTGCCTGCAGATCGGCGAGGCGGTCGAGAACATCGAGTCCGGCAAGCTCACGCCGGTCACGGTCTTCGCCCCCGAGCGGATCGAGTACCTCAAGGACGTGCCCACCGCCAAGGAGCAGGGCCTCGACGTCGAGGTCTTCCAGTACCGCTTCATGACCGTGCCCAAGGGCACCCCCCAGGACGTCAAGGACACCATCGCGAAGGGGATGAAGGACACCTTCGCCACCGATGCGTACAAGAAGTTCAACGAGCAGAACAGCCTCACGCCGATGGAGGTCTCCGGCGAGGAGGTCACCACCCAGCTCGAGGCCGACAAGAAGCGCTACGCGGAGCTCGTCGAGAAGTACGACCTCGACCTGGCCAAGCAGTGATCTGACGCCTCACGGCACCCGCACCACCTGCACCATCACGCACAGCACCCGCACCACCTCGCAGGACCGAAGGAGAAGAGCATGAGCGACGAGCGCGCACCGGGCAGCCCCCGGACGGCACCGGAGGGCGACGTCCTCGCCGAGCTCGAGGCCGAGGTCGCCGAGGAGCTGGCCGAGGAGCGTCCGCCCGCAGGCGGGCCCGGCTACCAGATCGCCGGCGCGCTCGTCGCGCTCGTCATCGGCATCGCCGGTGCGGTGCTCGCCTCGGGCTACGGGCTGGGGTCGCCCCGCGACCCCGGCCCGGGCCTGTGGCCCTTCATCATCTCGGTCGGCATCGCCGCGCTCGGTGTCCTGCTGCTCGTCTTCGGGCGCGGCCTGACCGACACCGAGGTCTTCAGCCGCTCCAGCCTGCTGCCGCTCGTCGGCCTGGCCACCTTCTTCGGCGTGGCGGTCCTGCTGCCGGTCATCGGCTTCGAGATCCCCTCGCTGCTCCTGTGCCTCGTGTGGCTGCGCTGGCTCGGCGGCGAGAGCTGGCGGACCTCGATCGCCGTCTCCGTGGGGACCGTCGCGGTCTTCTACGTCCTCTTCCTCTACGGCCTGCGCATCCCGCTGCCGCACCTCATCGCCCTCTGACCAGGAGTCGTCATGGATGTCAGCGCCTTCCTCGAGGGCTTCAGCGTCGTCGCCGAGCCCCGCAACCTCCTCTACTGCCTCATCGGCGTGCTCATCGGCATGCTCATCGGCGTCCTGCCCGGCCTCGGCCCGGCGGCGACCATCGCGATCCTCCTGCCGATCGTCTACGGCACCGACCCGGTCTCGGCGATCATCATGCTCGCCGGCATCTTCTACGGCGCCCAGTACGGCGGCACGATCACCTCGGTCCTGCTCCGTCTGCCAGGAGAGGCGTCATCGGTCGTCACCGTCTTCGACGGCTTCGCCCTGGCCAAGCAGGGCAAGGCGGGCACCGCGCTCGGCATCGCGGCGATCGGCTCCTTCATCGGCGCCACCGTGTCGATCATCGGCCTGAGCCTGCTCGCCCCGGTCATCGCCGGCTACGCCCTCGACTTCGGCCCGCCCGAGATGGCCGCCCTCGCCCTGCTCGGCGTGCTCCTCGTCTCGACCATCGGCAGCGGCCACATGCTCAAGGCGCTCATCGCCGCCGGCATCGGCATGCTCCTCGCGACCGTCGGCCGCGACAGCTTCAGCGGCGCCGAGCGCTTCACCTTCGGCAGCCTCCAGCTCTCCGACGGCATCGACTTCGTCGTCGTCGCCATGGGCCTCTTCGGCGTCGGCGAGATCCTCTACAACCTCGAGGAGCGCCACGGCAAGGTCCACGCCCCGGCGAAGGTGGGCAACGTCTGGCCCTCGCGAGCCGACCTCAAGGAGTCCTCGGGCGCCATCGCCCGCGGGTCCGGCATCGGCTTCCTCCTCGGCGTGCTGCCCGGCGGCGGCGCGGTGATGTCCTCGCTCGCGGCCTACGCGACGGAGAAGCGGATCAGCAAGACGCCCGAGCGCTTCGGCCGCGGTGCCATCCAGGGCGTCGCCGCCCCCGAGACGGCCAACAACGCCGCCGCGACCTCGTCCTTCATCCCGCTGCTCACCCTCGGCATCCCGGCCAACGCCTCGATGGCCATCCTCT
The DNA here is from genome assembly GCF_020567375.1 of Janibacter melonis. Classification (GTDB taxonomy): domain Bacteria; phylum Actinomycetota; class Actinomycetes; order Actinomycetales; family Dermatophilaceae; genus Marihabitans; species Marihabitans melonis. The sequence continues at coordinate 869,429 of NZ_JAJBZM010000002.1, forward strand.
TCGGCGCCCTGCTCATCCTCGGTGTCACGCCCGGCCCGCAGCTCGTCGACGAGCGCCCCGACCTCTTCTGGGGCGTCATCAACTCGATGTACGTCGGCAACCTCATCCTGCTGCTCCTCAGCATCCCGCTCGTCGGCATCTTCGTGCGGATCCTGCGGGTGCGCCCGGCGATCCTCGCCCCGATCACCGTGCTCATCACGGTCCTCGGCGTCTACACGATCAACAACAGCGTCTTCGACATCTACGTGATGATCATCTTCGGCGTCATCGGCTACCTCATGAAGAAGCTCGGCTTCGAGCCCGGGCCGCTCGTCCTCGCCTTCGTCCTCGGCGGTCTCGTCGAGGCGAACATCCGACGCTCGCTCATCATCTTCGAGGGCGACCCGACCGGCTTCGTCACGCGCCCGATCTCCGGCACGATCCTGCTCGTGCTCGTGCTCGTCGCCGCCTGGCCGATCGTCAGCGGCATCCGCAAGCGCCGCCGCGCCGCGGCGGTCGCCGACCAGCCGGACCGCGAGGACCTGCGGGTCTGACCCCGTGCCCATCTGACCCCGTGCCCATCCAGCCCCGCACCCCCGCACGAACCCCAAGGAGAGACCCGTGAGCATCCTCGTCGGTTACGTCCCCACCCCCGAGGGCGAGGCCGCGCTGGCCCGCGGTCTCGAGATGGCGGCGGCCCTCCAGCAGGACGTCGTCGTCGTCAACAGCCCGCGCCGCGGCAGCACCGTCGACGCCGAGATGGTCGACGACGAGGCCCGCGAGCGGATCCTCGGCGCCGCCCGCGCGGCGGGCGTCGAGGCCACCGTCGAGCAGCCGCTGCACGGCTCCGACATCGTCGACACCTTCGAGGGGCTCGTCGCGAGCACCGGCGCGAGCATGGTCGTCATCGGTCTGCGTCGCCGCAGCCCCGTCGGCAAGCTCGTCCTCGGCAGCGACGCCCAGCGCCTGCTCCTCGGTCTCGACGTCCCCGTCCTCGCCGTGAAGCCGACCGCATGAGCAGCGCCAAGATCTCCCGCGTCGTCGTCACCCCGCTCGCCTTCGCCGACCCGCCCCTGCTCAACGTCGTCGGCGTCCACCAGCCGTGGGCGCTGCGTGCGGTCGTCGAGGTGCACACCGACGACGGGGTGCTCGGGCTCGGCGAGACCTACGGCGACGAGACCCACCTCGCCCGGCTCGAGGCGGTCGCCGCCCGGATGCCCGGCACCGACCCCTACGACCTCAACGGCCTGCGCCGGCTCGTCGCCGAGGTGCTCGCGACGGGCGACGGCGGCGCGGGCGCGAGCTTCGGCGGGATGCTCGACGTCGACTCCGCGTCGGACACCGTCTTCTCCCCCTTCGAGGTCGCCTGCCTCGACATCCAGGGCCACCGCGCCGGGGTGCCCGTGAGCGACCTGCTCGGCGGCGCCGTGCGCGACGAGGTGCCCTTCTCGGGCTACCTCTTCTACAAGTGGGCCGGTCACCCCGGCGCGCCCGACGACGAGTGGGGCGAGGCGCTCACCCCCGACCAGGTCGTCGCCCAGGCCCGCCGGCTCGTCGACGGCTGGGGCTTCGGCTCGCTCAAGCTCAAGGGCGGCGTCTTCCCGCCCGACGAGGAGTGCGCGGCGATCGAGGCGCTGCGTGAGGCCTTCCCCGACATGCCGCTGCGGCTCGACCCCAACGGCGCGTGGACCGTCCCCACCTCGATCGAGGTCGCCCGCCGGCTCGACGGGGTCCTCGAGTACCTCGAGGACCCGACGCCCGGGATCGAGGGGATGGCCGCCGTCGCGGCGCAGAGCCCGCTGCCCCTCGCGACGAACATGTGCGTCATCGCCATGGAGCACCTGCCGCCGGCGATCGCGCAGGACGCAGTCCAGGTCGTCCTGTCCGACCACCACCTGTGGGGCGGTCTGCGCCGCTCGGCCCTGCTCGGCGGCATCGCCGACACATGGGGTCTCGGCCTGTCGATGCACTCGAACAGCCACCTCGGGGTCAGCCTGGCCGCGATGGTCCACCTCGCCGCCGCGACGCCGAACCTCACGTACGCGTGCGACACCCACTACCCGTGGAAGACGCAGGATGTCGTCGAGCCCGGCGTGCTCGACTTCGTCGACGGGTCGGTGAAGGTCCCGACGACCCCCGGCCTCGGCGTGACGCTCGACCGCGACGCGCTCGGCCTGCTCCACGAGCAGTATCTCGAGTGCGGGGTGCGGCGTCGCGAGGACACCGTCTACATGCGCTCGATCGAGCCGGGCTTCAGCCCCCGGACGGCGAGCTGGTAGACCCCACCCGACGCCGGCTGCTGCCGAGGTGCACGCGCATCGCGGCCCGGGCGGTTTCGGCGTCACCCGCGAGCACGGCGTCAGCGATGGCGTCGTGCTCGCGCTGCACCCGCTCGACGTGCGTCGCGTCGGTCATCGAGTACGGCTCGCCGAGCTGGGTGCGCGGCAGCATGATCATCATCGGCCCGAGCGACTCGACGAGCTCGAGGTAGAAGCGGTTGCCGGTCGCGGCCGCGACCGCCCGGTGGAAGTCGAAGTCGGCGCTCACCGCCCCTTCGTGCCCCTGCCGCCCGAAGTCCTCCGTCGCCGCGCGGATGGCCCGCTCGTCGGCGGGGGTGCGGTGGTGCGCCGCGAGCGCGGCGGCCTCGCTCTCGACGCCGATGCGGAAGTCGAGCATCGCCAGGACGTCGTCGTGGGTGCGGATCCGGGTCGACTCGGCGGCGAAGGGGGAGGGCTCGGGCAGTGCGAGGACGAAGGACCCGCGCCCGTGGAAGGTCTCGACGAGCCCCTCGCTGCGCAGCCGGGTCACCGCCTCGCGCACGACGGTGCGCGAGACGCCGTACTCCTCGACGAGCTGGGGCTCCGAGGGCAGCTTCGCCCCGGGCGGCAGGTCGCCGCGCAGGATCGCCTCCTTGAGCCCGGTGACCACGGCATGCGCGAGGGTCGTCGTCATGCGGGCATCATGCCCGCACGACGACGACAGGGCTGGTCGAGGTGCGACGGGCCCTCAGGGCCCGAGCCTCGAGACCACCCGACCGCACCTCGACCGTTCACGCCATCGCTCACGCGGCGCCGATGGTGACGGTGTCCTTCGTCAGCTGGCGCATCCGCTCGCTGAGGGTGAAGCCCAGGCCCGGGCGGTCCGGCACCCACATCTGGCCGTCGCGGATCTCGATGCGCTCCTCGAAGAGCGGGTTGAGCCACTCGAAGTGCTCGACCCACGGCTCGGTCGGGTAGGCCGCGGCGAGGTGGAGGTGGATCTCCATCGCGTAGTGCGGCGCGAGGGCGAGCCCGGCGTGCGAGGCGAGGGTCGCGAAGCGCAGGAAGGGCGTGATGCCGCCGATGCGCGGGGCGTCGGGCTGGACGATGCCGCGGTAGCCGGCGTCGATCAGCGCCATGTGCTCGGGCACGGAGGTGAGCATCTCGCCGGTGGCGATCGGGGTGTCGAAGGTGCGCGAGAGGTCGGCGTGGCCGACGGCGTCCCACGCGTCGAGCGGCTCCTCGATCCACACGAGGTCGAAGGCCTCGAGCTCGCGGCACATGCGGCGGGCGCGGTCGCGGTCCCACTGCTGGTTGGCGTCGACCATGAAGGGGGTGTCGCCGAGGTGCTCGCGCAGGGCGGCGACGCGACGCAGGTCCTCGCGCCAGTCGGGCTGGCCGACCTTGATCTTGATGCCGCCGATGCCGGCCTCGAGCGAGGCGCTCGCCTTCTCCTTGATCTCCTCGACGGAGGCCTGGAGGAAGCCTCCGGAGGTGTTGTAGACGCGGCACGAGTCGCGGTACGCGCCGAGGAGCTTGGCCAGGGGCAGGTCGGCGCGCCGGGCCTTGAGGTCCCACAGCGCGACGTCGAGGGCGGCGACGGCCTGGGTCGCGACGCCGGAGCGGCCGACGGAGGCCCCGGCCCACATGAGGGACTGGTAGATGCGGTCGATGTCGGCCGGGTCCTGCCCGATGGCGACCTCGGCGACCTCGCGGAGGTGGGCGTACTGCGCCGGACCGCCGGCGCGCTTGGAGTAGCTGAAGCCCATGCCGCGGTGGCCCTGCTCGGTCGTCACCTCGACGAAGAGCAGGACGGTCTCGGTGAGCGGCTTCTGCCGGCCGGTGAGGACCTTCGCGTCGCTCACGGGCGTCTCGAGCGGGAGCACGACGTGCGACAGGGTCAGAGAGCGGATCGCGTCGGCCATGGGGGTCCTCCGGGTGGTTGTGTGGGGCGGGTGCGGACGGCGGGTCAGGGGACGCCCGCCAACTCATGCGATGAGTATGGAGGTTGTATGATGAGTTGTCCAGACCGTCGAAGGGAGGTCTACCCGTGATCGTGGGATTCGCGACGATCCTCTTCGTCATCGCCGTGGGCGCCGGGCTGGCGCATGTCGGGGTCGTCGACGACCGGATGATCGTCACCCTCGGCGAGGTCGCGTTCTTCGCGGCGATGCCGGCGCTGCTCGTCGTCACCGTCTCGCGGATCGACCTCGTCGGGGCGGGGGTCAACGTCGTCGCGTCGGCGAGCGCCCTCGCCGTCAACCTCGTGCTCTACGCGCTCGTCGCACGGCTGGTCTGGCGCCGGCCGGCGGGCGAGGTCGTCATCGGCTCGCTCGTCTCCGGCTACGTCAACGCCGGCAACCTCGGCATCGCCATCGCCGCCTTCGTCGTCGGCGACGTCGGCGTCGTCGTGCCCACCCTGCTCCTCCAGCTGCTCGTCGTGCAGCCGGTCGCCCTCGTCGTGCTCGACCGGCTCCGCGGCGGGGCCGCGGGCGCCGCCGCCGCGCTGCGCCGGGTCGCGACGAACCCGCTGACCGTCGCCGCCGTCATCGGCTCGGTCATCGCGATCGCCGGCTGGCCGCTGCCCGAGGTCGTCGAGGCCCCGCTGTCGCTGCTCGGCGGCGCGGCGATCCCGCTCATGCTCCTCAGCTACGGCGCCGCGCTGCGGCTCTCGCCCCCGGTCGGCCGCTCCGGTCACACGGCCGAGGTCGCCCTCGCCTCCGGTCTCAAGCTCGCCGTCATGCCCGTCGTCGCGTGGGCGGTCGCCTCCGCGCTGGGTCTCGAGGGCCCGGCGCTGCTCGGCGTCGTCCTCACCGCCGCGCTGCCGAGCGCGCAGAACATCTTCCTGCACGCGACGCGCTACCGCGTCGGGCAGGACGTCGCCCGCGAGACCATCCTCGTGACCACCGTCGCGGCCCTGCCGGTGGCGCTCGTCGTCGCCGCGGTCCTCGGATGACGCACCCCCGCCCCCGCACCTGACGAGAGGTCGACCATGTCCGCTGCCCTCACCCCGCGCCCGGCCCGACGCGTGCCCCGATGGGCCGACGTCGAGCCCTTCCTCCACCTGCGCCGGCCCGCCGCCGACGCGGTGTCGCGGCGTCTCGCCCGGGCGGTGAGCATCGACGACGTCGAGGCGATGGCCCGGCGGCGGGTGCCGGGCGCGGTGTGGGACTACGTGCACTCCGGCTCCGACGCCGAGATCGCGATGGCGCGCAACAGGGCGGCCTTCGAGCGCGTCGAGCTGCGGCCCACGGTCTTCGGCGCGGTCGCGACCCCCGACCTCACGACGACGATGCTCGGGCGGCCCGCGGCCTCCCCCTTCGTCCTCGCGCCGACCGGGTACACCCGGCTGAGCCACCACACGGGGGAGTGCGCGGTCGCCGCGGCGGCCGCCGACGCGGGGGTGCCCTACACGCTGTCGACGTACGCGACGACCTCGATCCCCGACCTGGCGGCCGCGGCGCCCGGCGGGCGCAACTGGTACCAGCTCTACCTCATGCGCGACCGCGGGGTGAGCCTGGAGCACCTCGAGCAGGCGCGCGAGCACGGGTACGAGGCCGTCATGCTCACCGTCGACACGGTCGTCACGGGGATGAAGCGCAAGGACAGGCGCAACGGCTTCGCCATCCCGCCCGAGCTGACCCCGCGCACGCTCGCCGGGCTGGCCCGTCACCCGGGGTGGGTCGGCGGCATCCTCACGAGCGAGCCGCTGCGCTTCGCGACCTTCCCAGAGGGGTCCGAGCACGCGCGGTGGGGGGTGTCGAACGCGCTGCGCGAGCAGGCGATCCGCCCCGAGGACATCGCCTGGGTCAAGGAGCGCTCCGGCCTGCCGGTCGTCGTCAAGGGCGTGCTCACGACGCAGGACGCGCGCGTCGCCGTCGACGCGGGGGCCGACGCGGTCGTGCTCTCCAACCACGGCGGGCGTCAGCTCGACCGCGCGCCCGTGCCGCTCGAGCTGCTGCCGGAGGTCGTCGACGCGCTCGGCGACCGCACCGAGGTCTACGTCGACTCCGGGGTGCGCTCCGGCGGTGACGCCGCGGCGGCGCTGGCGATGGGCGCCCGCGGCGTGCTCGTCGGCCGGCCGTACCTCTACGGCCTCATGCTCGGCGGCCGACGCGGGGTCGACGCGGTGCTCGAGATCCTGCGCTCCGAGCTCGAGCGCACGATGTGCCTGCTCGGGGTGCCCGACGTGGGCTCGCTCGGCCCGCAGCACGTCCGGCTCCGGGGGGACTCGTGAGCGCGGGGCTCGTCGCGGCGCTGCGCGGGGTGCTGGGCGACCGGGGGCTGCTCGCCGACGGCGACGACCTCGAGCCCTACCTGCGCGACTGGACCGGCACGGTCGTCGGCTCGGCGCTCGCGGTCGCGCGCCCGGCGAGCACCGCCGAGGTGGCCGAGGTCGTGCGGCGGTGCGCGGCCGAGGGTGTCGCCGTCGTGCCCCAGGGCGGGCACACCGGGCTCAACGGCGGGGCGACACCGCGGCACGACGGCCCGTCGGTCGTCCTCTCGCTCACCCGGATGCGCCGCATCCGCGACGTCGACCCCGTCTCGGACACGGTGACCGTCGAGGCCGGCGTGGTCCTCGCCGACCTGCAGGAGGCGGCGAAGGGGGTCGGCCGGCTCTTCCCCGTGTCGCTCGGCTCGGAGGGCTCGGCGACCGTCGGCGGCATCGTCTCGACCAACGCCGGCGGCACCGCGGTGCTGCGCTACGGCATGACCCGTGAGCTCGTCCTCGGCCTCGAGGTCGTCCTGCCCGACGGGCGGGTGTGGCAGGGGCTGCGTGCGCTGCGCAAGGACAACACCGGCTACGACCTCACCCAGCTCTTCGTCGGGGCCGAGGGCACGCTCGGCGTCGTCACGGCGGCCGTGCTGCGTCTGCTGCCGGCCACCCCACGGCGGGCGACGGCACTCGTCGCGCTGCCCGACGTCGGGTCGGCCGTCGCCCTGCTCGGTCGGCTGCGCGAGCACGCCGCGGAGAGCCTCACGACGTGGGAGCTCGTCGGGCGCCAGGCCCTCGACCTCGTCCTCGCCCACGTGCCCGGCGCGCGGGACCCCTTCGCCCAGGCGCACCCCTGGTACGGGCTCGTCGAGCTCGCGGGGGTCGACCAGGGCGCGCTCGACGCGCAGCTCGAGGGCGCGCTCGGCGCGGCCGTCGAGGAGGGTCTCGTCGCGGACGCAGTCGTCGCGACAGGGTCCGCGCAGCGCGCCGCGCTGTGGGTCCTGCGCGAAGGGGTGTCCGAGGCCCAGCGGGTCGAGGGGCCGTCGGTCAAGCACGACGTCACCCTCCCGATCGCCGGTCTCGCCGATGCCGTGGCCGCCCTCGCGCCGAGGCTCGACGCCGTCCTGCCCGGGGTCCGTCTCGTCACCTACGGGCACGTCGGCGACGGCAACCTCCACCACAACCTCACGGCGCCCGTCGGGCAGGAGGCCGCGCTGCGGGCCGCCGCCCCCGAGCTGACGGCGGCGGTCTACGACGAGGTGACCGCGCGCGGCGGGTCGATCAGCGCCGAGCACGGTCTGGGTCGCACGAAGGTCGACGCGCACCAGCAGCGCACGTCCGACGTCGAGCTCGACCTCATGCGCGCGGTGAAGTCCGCGATCGACCCCGCCGGCCTGATGAACCCCGGCGCCGTCCTCCCGGGGTAGGGCCGAGACCCGGTGACGTGACCCCTCAGCGCAGGTGCGACCAGCGGGTGGGGTCGTCCTCGAGGGCGGCGCGGTCCCAGTCGCCGTGCTCGGCGGCGGCCTCGTACGTCGTCTGCAGGAAGTCGAGCAGCGCGCGGTCAGGGTCTCGTGCGGTGCGCACCGCCTCGTAGGGCAGGAGGAACTGGCCGTTCTCGACGCTGTACCGGGCCTGCGCGGGGGTCACCGGGTGGGCGGAGAAGCCCTCCGGCTCGGGGTAGGCGTACGCGTAGAAGGCCCCCTCCTCGCCCCCGCCGGGCCAGAAGCCGCAGCTGCTCAGCTCGCGCGAGTAGCCCTCGACCATGACCCAGTCGCCGCAGTTCGGGGCGCCCCCGGGGTGCTCCGGCGCCGGCCGCCCGGAGAAGCGCGTGCACGCGAGGTCGAAAGACCCCCAGAAGAAGTGCACCGGGCTGACCTTGCCGACGAAGTGCGAGCGGAACTCGCTCATCACCCGGTGCGACGCGACGAGCTGTCTCCAGAAGAGCCGCGCCGCCTCGCGGTCGTAGGAGGCGTGCACGGTGTCCTGCGCGAAGGGGATGGACGGCTCGACCTCGTTGGGCCGGGTCTGGAAGTCCGCCTCGATGCCCAGCTCGTCGAGCGCGCCCATCATCTGCGCGTAGAAGTCGGCCACCGTCATCGGCGCGAGCGCGATCGTGCGCCCGGTGCCGTCGCTCGTGCGGATGCGCATCTCGTGCTCGACGACGTCGAGCTCGACGTCGAAGATCCGGTGCCTGTCGGGGATGCTCCCGGTGCTCAGCCCGCGCGGCGTGACGTAGAGGGTGACCTGCCACCAGTGGTTGACCAGCGGCGACCTCGCCAGGCGCACCTTGCCGACGACCTGGGTCCACAGGTGCAGGGTGTCGCGGGTGTCGACCCAGTCCTCCACCCGCAGGCCGGGCCAGGCGGACGTGGCATCGGGGCTCGTCATCGCTCGCCCACCTAGTCCGTGGCCGTGCTCTTCGGTGCCCCGTAGAGCAGGTCGGCGTACTCGCGGTGGTGCCCGATCCAGCCGGTGATGAAGGGGCAGATGACGAGGGCCTTGAGGCCTCGGGCGCGCACGTCGTCGAGCGCAGCCCGGGCGAGAGCGCTGCCGACCCCCTGCCCCTCGTAGGCCGGGTCGACCTCCGTGTGCGTGAGCACCGATAGCTCGGACGTCAGCTGGTAGTCGACGAAGCCGGCGAGCGCGCCGTCGACGCGGGCCTCGTAACGGGTCTGCTCGGGGTGGTCGGTGACCTCGACGTCAGCCATGGCCTGCCTCTCCTGCGTGGGGCTCGGGAGCGTCACGATATCCGCGCCCGCGGCCGGCCGCACGGCGCCCGACGAGCGCACGGAATGGCGAAGGGGGAGCCGACGTTGTATGGTTGAAACGTCAATCAAAGGGAGCGCACCATGCAGTTCGGCATCTTCTCCGTCGGCGACGTCACGACCGACCCCACGACCGGCAAGGCCCCGAGCGAGGCCGAGCGCATCGACGCGATGCTCCAGATCGCGCTCAAGGCGGAGGAGGTCGGTCTCGACGTCTTCGCGACCGGTGAGCACCACAACCCTCCCTTCGTGCCCTCCTCGCCGACGACGATGCTCGGCTGGATCGCCGCGAGGACCGAGCGTCTGAAGCTCTCGACCGCGACGACGCTCATCACGACGAACGACCCGGTGAAGATCGCCGAGGACTACGCGATGCTGCAGCACCTCAGCGGGGGCCGCGTCGACCTCATGATGGGTCGCGGAAACACCGGCCCGGTCTACCCGTGGTTCGGCAAGGACATCCGCGACGGCATCCCGCTGGCGATCGAGAACTACCACCTCCTGCGTCTGCTGTGGCGCGAGCGCGACGTCAGCTGGCAGGGCCGCTACCGCACGCCGTTGCAGGGCTACACCTCGACGCCCTTCCCGCTCGACGAGGTCGCCCCCTTCGTCTGGCACGGGTCGATCCGCTCGACCGAGATCGCCGAGCAGGCCGCCTTCTACGGCGACGGCTTCTTCCACAACAACATCTTCTGGGACCTCGGGCACACCGCCCAGATGGTCGACCTCTACCGCCGCCGCTTCGAGCACTACGGGCACGGCGCCGCCGACCAGGCGGTCGTCGGGCTCGGCGGGCAGGCCTTCATGGCCGCGACGGAGGCCGAGGCCAAGCGCACCTTCCGGCCCTACTTCGACAACGCCCCCGTCTACGGGCACGGCCCGAGCCTCGAGGACTTCACCCGGCAGACCCCGCTCACCGTCGGCACCCCGGAGATGGTCGTCGAGCGCACCCTCGGCTTCGCCGACCACGTCGGTGACTACCAGCGCCAGCTCTTCCTCATGGACCACGCGGGGCTGCCGCTGCCGATGGTCCTCGAGCAGATCGAGATGCTCGGCACCGAGGTCGTGCCGACGCTGCGCGCCGAGTTCGAGCGCCGTCGTCCCGCGCACGTGCCGAGCGACCCGCCGGCCCACGCCTCGCTCGTCGCGGCCGGTCCCGACAGCCCGCACCGCCAGGTCATCAGCAGCCCCGTCGCCCGGGCCGAGCAAGAGCGCGCGCGCGAGCAGGCGCAGGCCGAGGCGGTCGCCCGATGAGCCGCCGCGTCGTCGTCCTCACCGCCGGTCTCTCGCAGCCCTCGAGCACCCGGCTGCTCGCCGACCGGGTCGCCGACGCCGTGCGAGCGGCCGTCGGCGGGCGGGGCGAGAGCGTCGAGGTCGAGACGATCGAGCTGCGTGAGCTCGCCGTCGAGATGGCGCAGACGATGGTGTCGGGCAACCGCCCGACGCCCGGTGTCGTCGCCGCCCAGGCGCGGGTCGCCGCGGCCGACGGGCTCGTCGCGGTCACCCCGGTCTTCGCCGCGAGCTACTCCGGCCTCTTCAAGACCTTCGTCGACCTGCTCGACCCCAAGGCCCTCGACGGGATGCCGGTCCTGCTCGCCGCGACCGCGGGCACCCCCCGGCACTCGCTCGTCCTCGAGCACGCGATGCGCCCGCTCTTCGCCTACCTGCACGCGGTCGTCGTGCCGACCGGCGTCTTCGCCGCGACCGACGACTTCGGCGGGGGCGAGGGCGGGTCGGACCTGCAGCGACGCATCCAGCGCGCCGCCGGAGAGCTCGCGGCGCTCGTCGTCGCGGAGCCGACGGCGGTCGAGGGCTTCGCCCCGACGACCCGCGACGCCCGTCCGCAGGCCTTCGGGCTCACCCCCTCGGCGAGCTTCGCCGATCTGCTCCGCGGGCACGACGGATCCGCCTGACCGGTCGGTGCCGCGGCGACCGGGGGGTCAGCCCTCGAGCTGGCTGAGCCGCACCGTGCGCACGGCGTTGTCGACGTTGAGGTCGACGAGGCAGATCGACTGCCACGTGCCGAGCGCGAGCCGCCCGTCGAGCACGGGCACGCTCGCGTACGGCGGGATGATTGCCGGCATGACGTGCGAGCGACCGTGACCACGGCTGCCGTGCGCGTGCTGCCACCGCTCGTCGGCGGGCAGCAGGTCGCGCAGCGCGGCGAGCAGGTCGTCGTCGCTGCCGGCGCCGGTCTCGATGATCGCGATGCCGGCCGTCGCGTGCGGGACGAAGACGTGGAGCAGCCCGTCGCCTTCGACGAAGCGCTCGCAGTCGGCCGTGATGTCGAGGACGACCTCGTCGCCGCCGGTGCGGTACTCGCGGGTCTGCGACCTCATCGCCGCGCCTCAGCGCCGCCGGTCGAGCAGGCCTGCCGGACCGCGCTGCTGCTCGCCGAGGTAGGCGTCGAGCACGAGGAGCGCGCCGGTCGCCGCGGGCGTCGCCCACTGGAGCCAGGCGAGCTGCCGCTCGGCGGTGCGCGCCTGCTCCTCCCGACCGCTCGGGGTGGCGGCGATCTCCCCCTTCGCGTCGGTGTCGCTGCCGCGCAGCTGGCCGAGCCGCTCGCCGAAGACGTAGGCGCCCGCGGTGCTCGCCAGCGCGGCCCCGGTGAGGACGGTCTTGACGACGACGGCCTCGCGGGTGGGGCGGTGGCGCATCGTGCGGTTCTTGTTGTCGGCGAGGATGCCCAGACCGCTCAGCAGGTGCAGCCCGATCGCCGCGCCCTGCACGGGACCCCAGCGCTCCCACCCCTCGCCGGACACGTCGACCTGCTCACGGGTGCTGCCGGCGCGACGGGCGGCGGGGTTGAGCCCGACCGCGCCGAAGAGAGAGCCGCCGAACCACGCGGCGTTGGTGACGAGGTGGGTCGCGCGGATCGCGGTGCTCAGGGAGCTCATCGCCCGACCGTACCGAGCGCGACCGGTGCGAAGGGGGCGCAGCCGGGTGGTCGGATCAGGTCGGGTCGTCGTCCGTGCGCAGGGTCTGCAGGGCCTGCTCGTAGCGCTGCCGACGCGCGTCGTCGTCCTGCTCCCACCACGGGGTGCCGCGCTCGCCGAGCCCGTGCTTCGCGGCGCTCACCCGGGCGCGGTACGGCGCGGGGTCGGTGCCCTCGCGGCCGGCCCGCCCGATGGCGGAGCGGGCGCGCCCGAGGTGCGAGCGCAGCTCCTCGGCGACCTCGCTCGGCAGGTGGGGGTCCTCGCGGCGCCAGCGGCGGCCGTCGACGACGAAGAAGTGCTCGTCGGGCTCGCTCATCGCGCGGCTCGTGAGGTGCGTACGCGGATCGGCCCGCGGGCGGTGCGCGCGTCGACGACCTCGCCGCCCTGGGTCGCCTCGACCTCACCGGCGTCGGCGAGCCGGGCGACGACGTCGCGGGCCGGCTGCATGAGGTCGCGCCAGTCGTCGCCGCCGACCTGCCGGGCGGCCTCGCTCGGGCAGATGGTCGCCTCCACCGAGCGCGCCCCGAGGAGCTCACGGATCGCGGCCTCGAGCTGCTCCGGCGTGGCCTGGCTCATCTGACCAGCCTAGACACGCACGCCGTCGCGTGCGTGGTCCGTGAGCTCGTCGTCGACGCTCGCCTCGCGCACGGCCCGCAGACCGGCCCACACGAAGGGGACGGCGGTGGCGGCGAGGACCCACAGCACGACGGTCCAGCCGCCGGTCGCGTCGTGGAGGACCCCGACGAGCAGCGGACCCGCGCCGGCGAGCAGGTAGCCGACCGGCTGGACGAAGCCGGAGACCCGGGCCGTGACGAGCGGCGAGCGCGTGCGCGCCGTGATGAGGGCGATGACGAGCGGGAAGGCGAAGCCGGACAGCCCGAGCGCGACCGCCCACACCCACGGCGTGGTCGCCGGGGCGCCGATGAGGCCGCCGTAGCCGAGGACGAGGAGCAGCCCGAGCCCGACGATCATCGGGCGCAGCCCGCGGCCGCGGGCGATGACGCCGGGCATCGTCAGCCCGCCGATGATCGTCACCGCGGCGAGCAGGGCCTGCATCGAGCCAGCAGTCGCGGCGCTGAGACCGGCGTCGCGGTAGATCTGGGGCAGCCAGCCCATCTGGATGTAGGCGTGCATCGACTGCAGCCCGAAGAGCACGGTCATCGCCAGGGCGGTGGGGGAGCGCACGACGTGCGCGCTCGGCGGGGCGTCGACGTCCGTGCCGACGACGACCCGTCGGCGCTCGGTGCGCGAGAGCCACCACCACAGGGGGACCGCGACGGCGGCGCCGACGCCCCACACCCCGAGCCCGGTGCGCCAGCCGCCGGCGGCCGCGGCGGGGGCCGCGAGGAGCGAGCCGACCGCCCCGCCGACGATGAGACCGGTGCCGTAGAGGGTCATGAGACGGACCTCGTGGCCACGATGCGACTTCACCCACGCGGGGACGAGGACGTTGCCGACGGCCATGCCGAGCAGGGCGACCGCGGAGAGCACGAGGAAGGCTGCGGGCGCGTCGACGAGCGGGCGCAGGAGGAGCCCGACGGCGGCGAGCAGGAGGCCGATCGCGATGCCCCCGGCGGCGCCGACCCGGCGGCCCAGCCCGACGGCGAGCGCACCACCGACGCCGAAGCACAGACCCGGCAGCCCGGTGAGGGCCCCGGCCGCACCCCCGCTCATGCCCAGGCCGTCACGGATCTCGTCGAGCACCGGGCCGACGGTCGACGCGCCAGGGCGCAGGTTGAGCGCGACGAGCGCGGTCGCGACGAGCAGCACCAGGCTCGTCCCGGCCGGCCCCGGCCTGCCTCTCGTCATCACCAGCCGACCTTACGTCCGTGCACGCACGACCACCCGACGGGCTCACCCTTCGTCGCGGGGGTCCCAGATCCTGCGGGTCACCGGAGCTCTTGGTGACCGGAGCTCCTGGTCCCGGGGCTACGAAACCCTGCTGGCAGCCTTTCGACGTGCGAGGACCCTGTCGAGAGGCACCTGGCACATCAAGACCCAGCCAGCAGGGTTTTGTAGGAGGAGGGACGAAGGGGGAGGGGCGAAGGGGGACCCAGCAGCACCTCGTCGGGCGAGGGAGAGGGATGCTGGGGGTGTGGCACGGCACTCCCTCGACCTGACCCTCGACCCGGTGGGCGACGCGGTCGTGCGGGGGTGCTGGGAGCGGCTGCACGCCGCGGGGCTGGCGTCGCCGCACGGCCACGCGAGCACGAGCAACCGGCCGCACGTCACCCTCGCGGCCGCGGCCGAGATGAGCGCGGACCTCGCCGCGCAGGCAGGCGCCGCGGTCGAGCCGCTGCTGCCGGTGCCCGTCGAGCTCGGGGAGCCGGCGACCTTCACCGGCCGCGCGCTCGTGCTCCACCTGCCCGTCGTCGTGCCCGAGGAGCTGCGCACCGTCGTCGCCGGGGTGCGCCGCGCAGCCCAGGACCCGCGGGTCGACGAGCCGTGGGCGCCGCACGTCACCCTCGTCGCGAGACTGGCGCTCGAGGACCTGCCCCGCGCCCTCGCCGTCGTCGAGGAGGAGCCGCCCGGGGCGGTCGTCCTCGCCGGGCTCACGTGGTGGGACCCGCAGGCCCGTACCGTCACCCGTCTCGTCGGCCCGGACGCCGGCCGCGTCGAGCACCACCCCTGAGCGCCGGGGGCTCAGCCGCCCGCCGGGCCCCCGCCGGGGGCGCCCCCCATGCCACCACCCATGCCGCCGCCCGTCGGCTCGGTCGTCGTGTCGACGCCGACGGTCAGGGTGACCTCGTACCCCTTCGTCACGTCGCCGGTGACGTCCGCGAGCTGGCTCGCGCCGCCGTCGTCGCCGAAGACGTTGTCCGAGGTCAGGCTCAGCCGGCCGAGGTTGCCCACCGAGTCCTCGTACCCCGAGGTCGCGTAGACGGCGTCGCACGTGTCCTTGGGCAGGGCCACCTGCGAGGTCGCGATGGCGTTGCCCGCGTCGGTGATGCTCGCCTCGTCGGGGTAGACCTCGAAGTGGATGTGCGGCCACCGCCCCGAGTAGCACGCCGGGAAGATGCTCGTGAAGCTCACGCGCCCGCTGTCGTCGGCCACCTGCACCCCGCGCAGGTAGTTCTCGTCCTCGGCGCCCTCGGTGTACATCGAGTAGCGGCCCTCGCGGTCGCAGTGCCAGACGTAGACGGCCACCCCGGCGAAGGGGGTGCCGCCCCCGGCGAGGTCCTTGAGGGAGAGGGTGAGGGTCATCGGGATCCCCTCGGCCGTCGTCGTCGAGGAGCCGAAGCTCGAGCGGATGTCCTGGCGCACGACGCCGGACTCGGCGAGGACGTCGGGGCCGTTGCTCCCGTCACCGGGGTAGGGGCCCGCGGTCTCGTCGGGGATCTCGGCGAGGTCGCCCGAGCTCGCGCTCGACGCGCTGCCGCCCGAGGTCGTGCTGCTCGCCGCCCCGCTCGTGCTGCTCGAGCTCGTGCTGCTCGAGCTCGTGCTGTCGGTGCCGGCCGCGCAGGCCGTCAGCCCGAGCACCCCGCTCGCGCCGAGGAAGGTCAGCACCCGGCGGCGCCCCAGCAGCGTGCCGATGTCGAACTGCAGCCCCTGGTCGACGAGCTCCTCGTCCTGCCTGGGCAGCTCGCGGCCCTCGTACGTGCGCCTGTCGCTCATGTCGTCCTCCGTCGTCGCGTGCGGGCCCTGGACCGGGCTGCGCTGTCGGATGACAGTCCAGGCCGCGGCCCTGTGCGCCTGCTGTGGGGCGGGTGTGGGGGCCTGCTGAGTGAGGCCAGGCGTCCTTGCAGAGCAGGACGGGTGGGAGTAGATCAGGGTCATGAGCGATGCCCAGCCCAGGACCCCTGAGTCCCTGCCCCCGATCCCCGCCGACGAGCAGGCCGGCGCCCTGTCGGCGAAGCTCAACTGGCTGCGGGCGGGCGTCCTCGGCGCGAACGACGGCATCATCTCCACGGCCGGTCTCGTCATGGGTGTCGCCGGGGCGACGACCGACACGAGCGCGCTCCTCGTCGCCGGCACCGCGGGCCTCGTCGCGGGGGCGCTGTCGATGGCCGGGGGCGAGTACGTGTCGGTGAGCAGCCAGCGCGACACCGAGATCGCCGAGCTGCGGCACGAGGCGCAGGAGATCGCCGAGGACCCCGAGGGCGAGCTGCGCCAGCTCGCCGGGATCTACGAGCGCAAGGGGATCCCCGCCGACGTCGCCCGCGAGGTGGCGGTCGCGCTCACCGAGCGCGACGCGCTCGCCGCTCACGCCGAGTCCGAGCTCGGCATCAGCCCCGACGTGCGGGCCGACCCGTGGCAGGCCGCCGGGGCGTCCGCGGTCGCCTTCAGCCTCGGCGCCCTCGTGCCGCTGCTCGTCATGGTGCTCTCGCCGGCGGCGCACCGGGTGCTGCTCACGCTCGGCGCGGTCGTCCTCGCACTCGTCCTCACCGGCCTGACCAGCGCGACGCTCGGCGGCAGCGGGCGTGCCCGCCCGATCGCCCGCAACGTCGTCGTCGGTCTGCTCGGGATGGGTCTGACCTATCTCGTCGGCACCGTCGTCGGCGGCTGAGGCGGCGGGCTCGGCCACGGGGCCCGCCCCTGCTGCAGCACCTGCGCGATCTCGCTGATCGCGCGCCCGCTGCGTGCCCAGTCGCCGGCCTCGGTGTCCCACACGGGGGTCCAGCCCTCGCGCACCTCGACGCGCCACTGCCGCCCGAGCAGCACGCGCCCGAGGACGACGAAGGGGACGAGGAGCAGCAGGAGGAGCAGCTCGACCGCGACGAGCAGCGCGGTGATCAGCACGGGGACGAAGAGCACGAGCAGGACCAGACCGATGATCATGCTGATGGGGTCGTCACCGAGGCCGGTGCTCGACGGGACCTCGGGACCCATGACGCGGGTCCGACGGCGCCACGGCACCCACCGCCGGGAGACCCGCCACGTGCGTCCCTGAGGGTCGACGACCTTCACCCGCGGCCCGACCCGCCCCGGCCCACCTTCGCCCGCAGCCGTGACGGCAGCCCGGCCGCCGCGGCCACCCCGAGGGCCGAGCGTGGCTCGTAGCCCACGCGCCACAGCCCGCCGTGGGCGGCGCCGTCGGAGAAGAGCTCCTCGGGGTGGGCCCGCACCACCTGCGGCGCCATGAGGTCGTGGACGAGGAGCGCTGCCATGAGCGGCCGGACGGTCTCGGGCTCGAAGACCTCGATCCCGAAGCGGTGCGCGCCCGCGTACGCCGCGCCGAGCACGGGGTTCTTCACCACCGAGCGGGTCCACGTCGCGGGCGCGACGTTGAAGGACACCCGGTGCCCGCCCGCCTCGGCCGCGACCCCGCGCCAGCGCTGCAGCCTCTTCGCGACGGCGTAGTTCGGGCCCTGCTGGGGCACGAGGACGTCGGCGATGCCCGGCTCGCCGTCGGACGAGCCCGCGTACGCCGGCGCGAAGAGAGCCCCGCGGGCGAGCGCCCGGGCCGGGGCCTGCACCCCGCGCAGCGCGAGACCGCGGGCGTCCCACCGGCGCCGCGCGTCGGCGACCACCTCGGGCGGGACGACGAAGGTGTCGGTCGGTGTCGCGAGCCAGGCGAGCGCGGTCTGCGGCTCCTGCTCGAGCAGCGCGGTCATGAGCAGGTCGCTCGCCGCGCTCACGCGCACGTGGACCCCGCTGTCGGCGTAGGCGTGCATCCCGACGACGAAGGGGTCGTCGCCGCGCGCCCGGCGCACCCAGTCGAGCACCTCGAGGGGCTGGTGCACGACGTCGGCACCCGCGTCGCCGTGCTCGTCGACGGGGAAGCGCAGGGTGCCGGCCAGACCCGCCGCGAGCCCGCGCTTGTAGCGCCACGCGCGGGAGCGCGGCAGGTCGATCGCGTGCACCTCGACCCCCCACGACAGCAGCGGCTCGAGCGGGCCCATCTCGGCACCTGCGCCGACGAGGAGCACCCGCCGACCCGGCAGCGTGAGCCACTCGGGGTGCGCGACGACCTCGCGCACGGCGTCACCGACGCTCGGCTCGACGACCCCCTCCTCGACCCAGCGCTCCACCTGCGCGAGGAGCGCGGTGCCGCTCAGGTCGCGTCCGCGCAGCGGCACCCGCAGCTCGCGGACCGCCTCTCCGGTGCCGGTGACCGACTCGGTGGCGAAGGGGGTCAGGCTCACCCCTTCGTGCCCGGTCCCGTCGGTCGATGTGCCGAGGTCGACGTCCTCGAGCGGGGTCTCGCACCCGTCCTCGCCGACGAGGACGAGACGGCGGCGCATCGAGGCCAGGCCGTCACGCGCGATCTGGCGGGCCGCGAGCGACGAGGCGGCCGAGGCCGCGGTGATGTCGTGCACGTGCGTGAGGTATCCCTTGCGCCAGTCCGGCGTCGCCTCGATGCGCCGGGCGAGCGCGGCGTCGACCCCGGCGACGGAGTCGGCGAGGATCCCCCGGGTCGTCGCCGTCGTCGGCCGCTCGTCGCCGACGGCGGGGAAGTGGATGCCGGCACTCGTGCTCGCGCTCATGGGCGTCATCCTCACCTCCGCGTCGTGGGGCGGCAAGGGCGGGGAGCGCTTCGTAGACTCACCGGCATGCGCGCCCCCCTCGCCCTGCTCGCCGTGCCCGCCCTCGCCCTCGCGCTCGCCTCGTGCGGCTCCGACGAGCCCGAGAACCCCACCGGGGTGAGCCAGAGCGGCGAGGCGGTCGAGTGCCCGCCCGCCGAGGGGGTCGAGACGCCGGTGCAGACCTTCGAGCAGGCGCCGCCGATGTGCATCGACGAGGCGAAGACCTACACCGCGGTGGTGACGACCGACGTCGGTGACGTCACCTTCGCGCTCGACGCGAAGAAGGCGCCGAAGACCGTCAACAACTTCGTCGTGCTCTCGCGGTACGGCTACTACGACGGCGTGCCCTTCCACCGCGTCATCCCCGGCTTCATGATCCAGGGCGGCGACCCGACCGGGCAGGGCAACGGCGGCCCGGGCTACGAGTTCGAGGACGAGCTGCCGGCAGCCGGCGAGTACGAGATCGGCTCGCTCGCGATGGCCAACGCCGGCCCGGACACGAACGGCTCGCAGTTCTTCGTCGTCACCGGGGACTCCGGCGTCGCGCTGCCGCCGGACTACTCGCTCTTCGGCAAGGTCACGAGCGGCATGGAGACCGTCCGCGAGATCGAGGAGGACGGCAGCCCCGACGGCTCCCCGGGCGAGCAGCACACGATCGACTCGATCACCATCACCGAGAAGTAGCCCCGGGGTGGACGACGTCGTCGCCGAGCGCGTCCTGCGCGCCGTCGAGCTCGTCCCGCCGGGCCGGGTCGTCAGCTACGGAGACCTCGGCGAGCTCGTCGGGCGCGGCCCGCGGCTCGTCGGCCGGGTCATGAGCACGTACGGCAGCGATGTCGCGTGGTGGCGGGTGGTCAACGCCTCCGGCGAGCACGTCCCGCACCTGCGGGCGGCAGCCTTCGAGCGGTGGGCCGACGAGGGGATCGCCGTCAAGCCCAACGGCCGCGGCTGCCGCATCGCCGACTACCGCGCCGATCTCGAGGCGCTCGCGAGCGCCCACGCCGCGGCCTGCGCCGATCTCCCCCCGATCTGACCCCTTCGCGCTCCCGCCCCTCGCCCCCTTCGCGCTCCCGCGAGGTATGGAGATCGGTCGGGATCCCCCGGGGGTCGCCGACCGATCTCCATACCTCGGCGAAGGGGGAGGACCTCGGCGAAGGGGGAGGACCTCGGCGAAGGGGGAGCGGCCTCAGCTCTCGGCGGCGTCGAGCTCGGCGGCGAGCTCGGCCCAGCGCACGCTCAGGGCGTTGAGCTCGGCCATGATCTCCTCCTTGCGCCGGGGCGCGTGGGCGAAGAGGGCCTCGTCGAGGGGCGTGATGCACTCACGGCTGCGCGCGAGCTCGGCCTCGCCGAGCGCGGTGATCTGCACGACCTTGCGCCGGGCGTCGATCGGCGAGCGGGTGCGCACGATGAGCGAGCGGCGCTCGAGCCGGCGGGCGACGTCGACCATCGTCGAGGCGTCGAGAGCCGCCGCCGAGCCCACCGACGCCTGGTCGGAGCCGTCGTGCTCGTCGAGCACCGCGAGCACGGCGAACTGCGGCCCGGTGAGGCCGGTGTCGACCATGCGCGACCACGCCGCGGTGTAGCTCTGGTAGAGCTTGCGGATGACGAAACCGGGGGCGTCGCCCAGCCGGTCGGGCGTCTGCGCCCGTCGTACGTCGGTGCTGCCCCTGCTCACCCGGTCCCTCTCGTCACGCGCCGTCGACGGCGTCGAGCGCCTCCGACAGGACCTGGTCGGCCCCCTGCGCATTGTCCCAGAAGACCATGTGACCGGCCTGCGGGACGACGTGCACGGACGCGTGCGGGTTCGCCGCCTCGACCTCGGCCATGGCCTCCTCGGGCACGACCGGGCTGTCGGCGCCGCGGACGAAGGCGACCGGTGCGGGCACCTGCGGCCACCACGAGAAGAAGTCCTCGCTCTCGAAGCCGTCGTGCGTCGCGCCGATGGCCTCCGGGTCGCAGGAGCCCAGCCAGCGCGCCCGGATCTCCTGCTCGCGGCGCGGCCAGCTCGGCCACGACGCCGCGACCTCGTCGGCGTCGGTGCCGCGCAGGGCCTGCTCGACCTGGCCCATGAAGGCGGCGCGGGTCGTCGGGTACGGGGCGCGTCCGGGGCCGGACAGGGGCGGGTCGACGGCGACGACGCCGCCGTGGGCGACCCTGCCGCGGGCCGCGACGAGGGTGACGATGCGGGCGCCCATCGAGTGGCCGACGAGCACGGCGCCCTCGCCGGGCACGAGGGTCTCGACCACCCCTTCGAGGTCCTGCGCGTAGTCGGTCATCGTGTAGCCGCCGCCGGACTGCGACAGCCCGCGGCCGCGCACGTCGGTGACGAGGACGCGCCGGGTCGCGCACAGGTCGCGGGCGACGAGGTCCATGCCGATCGCGGGCATCGAGATGCCCGGCACGAGGACGACGGGCGCGAGCGTGGAGCCGGCCGGGCCCGGGTAGTCCAGGACGTGCAGGCCCACCTCGCCCTCCACCCAGCGGCTGGTCGCGCCGGTCCCGGGGAGGTCGGCGAGGGCGGTGAGGGTGACGGTGCGGGTCATGCGGGTGCTCCTTGCCCGGGCGTGCCGGAGAGGTAGTCCAGGGCGTCGTCGAGGTCGACGACGTCGCCGTACTTGGCCTGGATGTCGAAGAGGCTGGCGTCGTGCGGGCCCTGGGCGCGGTCGCCGACGGCCTGCCGCGGGACGAGGACCGAGAAGCCGTCCTGGACGGCGTCGACGGCGGAGGCGCGCACGCACCCGCTCGTCGTCGCGCCCGTGAGGACGACGGTGTCGCAGCCCGCCGAGCGCAGCAGCGCGGCGAGCGTCGTGCCGTGGAAGCCCGAGGCGCCCTTCTTGTCGACGACGACGTCGCGCTCGGGGTCGACGCTCAGGCGCGGGTCGATGTCGACGGCCTCGCTGCCCTCGAGCATCGCGCGCATGCCGGCCGCCTTCGTCAGCCAGGCGATCGCGCCGGGGCGCACCTCGGCCGGGCTGTAGACGATCCGGGTCCAGATGACGGGGTGGCCCTGGCGGTGGGCGACGTCGACGAGCCGCTGCGTGGCGGCGACGACGTCGGTGAGGTCGGCGCCGGCGTCGAAGCCGGGCTCGGTGAAGCCGCGCGTGAGGTCGATGACGACGAGCGCGGGGCGCGGGCCCCGCACGACGCTGCCGCCCCAGCCGGCGCGGTCGTACGTCGCGAGGGTCGACGCGTCGTGGACGTCCTGCTCGCCCATGCTCATCCCCTCCGTCCGAAGGCTCGGGTGAGGATCCAGCCCTCGACGCACCCCGCGACGAAGGTCGCGGCGAGGACGAGACGGCGGCGGGCCGCGTCGTCACCGACCGCCATCGGGCGGTGCGCGGCAGGCGAAGGGGGAGCCCCCGCCGTCGCGGGCGCCGCGGCGCTCGCGCCGGCGGGTGCCACCGCAGCCGCCGGGGCGTCGCCCTGCTCGAGCAGGGCGGCCATGTTCGTCGCGAACTGGCCGAGGATCTTGTTGCTCACCGAGGCGATCGCGCCCTTGCCGAACTGGACGAACTTGCCCCGGATGTTCAGGTCGGTGGTGATCGTCAGCAGTGACCCCTCGGGGTGCTCGACGACCGCGAGGCGCACGTCGGCCTCGGCGTCGCCGTTGCCCTTGACGTCCGAGCCGCGCCCGACGAGGTGCATGGTGCGGGCCGCCTCGTCGACCTCGACGAAGCGCAGCACCCCCTCGAAGGACGCGCCGATCGGCCCGACCCGCAGGCCGACCCGGCCGCGGTAGGCGTCCTCGCCCTCACGTCCGAGCAGCTCGGCCCCGGGCAGGCACGAGGCCACCCGCTCGACGTCGTTGATGAGGTCGAAGACCTCCTGGGGACCCGCGGCGACGAGCGCCTCGTTGTCGATCTTCATGCGTGCGCTCCTTCGGTGACGGCCGGCTCGTCGCCCCGGCGCTGCCGGGCGACCTGCTCGACCGCGTCGACGATGGTCTCGTAGCCGGTGCAGCGGCACAGGTTCGCCGAGACGAGCTCGCGGACCTCCTCGCGCTCGCTGCTCTCCAGGTGGGGGATGCCGCCCTCGGCGAGCATGAGCATCCCCGGGGTGCAGAAGCCGCACTGCAGCGAGTGGCACGCGGTGAAGGCCTGCTGCAGGTCGCTCAGCCCGCTCTCCTGCGCGAGCGACTCGACGGTGCGGATCTCGCTGCCGTCGGCCATGACGCCGAGGACGAGGCACGAGCGGGTCGGCTCGCCGTCGACGAGGACCGTGCACGCGCCGCAGATGCCGTGCTCGCACGCGACGTGCGTGCCGGTGGCGCCCACGCGGTGCCGGATGACGTCGACGAGTGTCTCGCGGGCCTCGACGAGCAGCTCGTGCTCCTCGCCGTTGACGGTCAGCTCGATGAGATGTCGGTCGCTCATCGGGTACCTCCTGTGATGGCCGCGTGCACCGCACGCGGCGTGATCGGGGTCCGGCCCAGCAGGGCGCCGGTGGGACGAAGGGCGTCGTTGACCGCGCCGAGGACCGCGGCCGGGGCGCCGATGGTGCCGCCCTCGCCCGCCCCCTTCGCGCCGGTCTCGTTGTAGATGCACGGGGTCTCGAGGTGGGCGATGCGGATGTCGGGGGTCTCCATCGCCGTCGGGACGCAGTAGTCCATGAAGCTCGCGCACGACGGCTCGCCGTTCGCGTCGTAGGTGATCTCCTCGTAGAGCGCGCCGGCGATGCCCTGGGCGATGCCACCGCGGGCCTGGCCCTCGACGACCTGCGGGTTGATCGCGACGCCGCAGTCCTCGACGCAGAAGTAGCGCAGGATGCGCACCGCGCCGCTCACCGGGTCGAGCTCGACGACCGCCGCCTGCGTGGCGTTGGAGAAGGTGCCGTCGTTCGTCACGTCGAAGGACGCGGTCGCGTGCAAGCCGGGGCTGACCCCCTTCGGCAGGCGGTGCGCCTGGAGGTAGGCGACGTCGGCGATCTCCTCGTAGGTGACGCCCTCCTCGGGCTCGTCGCGGCGGCGGACCGCGCCGTCGCGCAGCTCGAGGTTGTCGACGTTCGTCTCGAGCAGGTGAGCCGCGATCTCGACGAGGTCCTCGCCGAGGGCGCGCGACGCGAGCTGCACCGCGCTGCCGCCGATGACCGCCGAGCGCGAGGCGAAGGTGCCGAAGCCGTAGGTGATCCGGTCGGTGTCGCCCTGGTGGAGCTTGACCCGCTCGACGTCGACCTTGAGCGTGTCCGCGACGATCTGGGCCATCGTCGTCTCGTGGCTCTGCCCGTGGTTCATCGTGCCGCTCGTCACGGTGATCGTGCCGTCGAGGTCCATCCGGATGTCGGAGATGTCGAAGCCCGGCACGACGAGCATCTTGCGCGCGGCGAAGGCGGAGGAGCCGTACCCCGTGCGCTCGCTGAAGCACGAGAAGCCGATGCCGACGTAGCGCCCCTCCTCGCGGGCCTGGGCCTGCCGCTCGAACCAGCCCTCCTCGCGCACCATCTGCTCGCACAGGTCGAGCGACTCGAGGTAGGAGCCCGGGTCGTAGGTGATGGAGTTGATCGAGGTGTACGGGAAGTCGGTGATGAGGTTGCGCCGGCGCACGTCGAGGGGGTCCAGACCGAGCTGCTGGCCCGCCCGGTCCATGATCTGCTCGAGGAGCATGACGTACTGCGGGCGCGAGACGCCGCGGTAGGGAGCGGTCGGCGCCTTGTTCGTCGCGACGGCGAGGCCGTGCACGCGGTAGGCCCCGAGCCGGTAGACCCCGGGCATCTCGCCGGAGGCCATGAGCGGCTCGATGCCGGCGGTGAAGGGGTAGCAGGAGTAGGCGCCCATGTCGCAGACGACCTCGACGTCGAGGGCGAGGAACTCGCCGTCCTGCGCGAAGGCGGCGCGCGCCGTGTAGTGCTGCTCGCGGGCGAGGAAGGAGGCGGTGAGCGCGTCCTTGCGGTCCTCGACCCACTTCACCGGGCGACGCAGCCGGCGGGCGGCCGCGGCGACGACCATCTCCTCGCGGCCGACGACGCACTTGATGCCGAAGCCGCCGCCCATGTCGGGCACGACGACGCGCACCTGGCGCTCGGGCAGCCCGAGGCTGGCCGCGGTGGCGGTGCGCACGAGGTGCGGCACCTGGGTGGGGGTGTGCAGGACGAGCTGCGACTCGCGCTCGTCCCACTGGGCGAGGGCGGCGCGGGTCTCCATCGGCAGGGCGTTCTGGCGGCCGGTGTCGATGGAGATCTCGACGACCTCGGCGGCCCGGGCGAAGGCGTCGTCGACCCCGGGGGTGTCGAAGAGGGAGACGTCGACGAGGACGTTGTCCGGCGCGCCGTCGTGCAGGCGGCGGGCGCCGGGAGCCATCGCCGCGTCGGCGGCGACGATCGCGTCGTAGGTCTCGTACTCGACCCGGGCGGCCTCGACGCCGTCCTCGGCCGCGTACGGGGTCTTCGCGACGACGATCGCGACCGGCTCGCCGATGAAGCGCACGGTGTCGTGGGCGAGGACCGGCATCTCGGTGGGGCGGAACTGCTCGATCGGCCGGTCCAGCAGGGCGGTGATCGGCGCCATGACGAGGTCGTCGGCGGCGAAGGCGGCGACCACCCCGGGCACCGCGCGGGTGGCCTCGAGGTCGACGTCGAGGATGCGGCCGAAGGCGACGCGGCTGCGCACGAACTGGGCGTGCAGCTGGCCGGTGAGGTCGATGTCGTCGACGAAGCGGCCCGCGCCCGTGAGCAGCCGGGGGTCCTCGCGGCGGCGGACGGAGGCGCCGATGAAGGCACCGTCGCGGGTCATCGCCGGGCCACGGCCGTGGGCGCCGTCGCGCGGCGCGTCGTGCTGGTGCTCGGTGCTCATGACTGGCGTGCCTCCTGCACGGCCCGCGTGACCATGCCGGTCACGAGGTCGCGCTGGTAGTCGTCGTCGACCTCGAGGTCGTCGAGGTCCTGGGTGACGGCCCGGCGCAGCCGGTCCTCGTCGGCGTCGGCCGCGAGGGCCGCCTCGGCGTGCGGGATCCGGGTCGGGGCGGGGGCGGCCCCGCTGACGACGACGCGGGCGTCCGTCGCGTCGGGGGACGACGGGAGGACGACGCCGGCCGAGGCGAGGGCGAAGTCGCCGTGCCGCAGGCCGTGCTCGGCGAAGCCGGTCTCCCCCGTCGCCGCGGGGAAGATCACGCGCACGACGATCTCGTCGGGCTCGATCGAGGTCGTGTAGAGGCCGTAGAAGAGCTCGGCGGCGGGGATCTCGCGCTCGCCGGAGGAGCCCTCGACGACGACGCGGGCGCCGAGCAGGACGGCGAGGAGGGGCCACTCGGCCGAGCCGTCGGCATGGGCGATGCTGCCCCCGACGGTGCCGCGGGTGCGGATCGGCAGGTGGCCGACGTGGCGCATCGTCGTCGCGACGACACGGTGACCACGGCTGCCGCGCACGACGTCGCTCTCGAGGACCGCCTGGTGGGTGACGAGCGCACCGATGTGCAGCTCGTCGCCGACGACCTCGAGGGTGTCGAGCCCGGGGATGCGGGTGATGTCGACGAGGTGCTCGGGGCGGGCGAGGCGGAAGCTCATCATCGGCACGAGCGACTGGCCGCCGGCGATGACCTTGGCCTCCTCGCCGAGGCTCGTCAGCAGCGCGACGGCGTCACGCACGCTCGACGCGCGGTGGTAGCTCACGGGTGCGGGCTTCACGGGGCAGCTCCTGAGGGGAGGACGGGGCTGCCGCACCGCGCCCCGGTGGGGGCGCGGCGCGGCAGCGGGATCAGTCGAGCGCGCCGGCGCGGGCCGGGGCCGGGGCCGGGGCGGCCTCGACATCCTCGACGACGGCGTCGAGCTCCATCCCCTTGGTCTCAGGACCGAACTTCGCCATGACCGCGACGGCCACGAAGACGGCACCCATGAGGATGAGGAAGGTGTTGACCAGGCCCAGCGTCGGGAAGGCCCAGGCGCTGAAGACGATCGGCGCGAGGCCGGTCGCGACGCGGCTCATCGACGACGCCCAGGCGAAGCCGCTCGCGCGGACCTCGGTGGGGTAGATCTCGGCGATGTAGGCGTAGAGCACCGGGATCGCCACCTGGATGACGAAGCCGAAGATGCCGATGGCGATGAGCGCGGTGCCCGGCATGTCGATCGTGTAGCCGATGCCGACGAGGGCGACCGAGCCGAGCGACGCGCTGACGCCGAGGAGCCACTTGCGGCCGGTGATGTCGACGAGGACCGCGGACAGCGCGCAGCCGAAGATGCCGATGGCGCTCATGATCGTCGACCCGAGGAAGGCGACGGTGAAGGTCGCCCCGGCGTCGCGCAGCAGCGTGGGCAGCCAGCTGAGGGCGGCGTAGTAGACGACCATGATGCTCACGAAGAGCAGCCACGCCATGAAGGTGATCATCGGCAGCTGGCCCCAGATGGTGCGCAGCTGGCGCGACGCGGCGACGACGCCGTTGACCTTCGCCTGGACGACCGGCGGCTTGATCTCGTAGGGCTCGGGGGTGGCCCCGGTCTCGACGACGAGCCGGTCGATGATCTCTCGGGCCTCGGCCTCGCGGCCGACCTTCGCGAGGTAGATCGGTGACTCGGGGATCCCGCGGCGCACCCAGAAGGTGAGCAGGGCGGGTAGCACCATGATGCCGAGCATGACCCGCCAGTTGTGCTCGACGTTCAGCAGGGCCCACGCGGACAGGCCGGCGAAGGTCGCGCCGATCGGCCAGAAGAGGTCGAGGGCGGTGAGGACCTTGCCGCGCACGGCCCTCGGCGAGAACTCGCCGACGATCGCGTAGTCGACGGGGATGCACCCGCCGAGACCGAAGCCGGCGAGGAAGCGGAAGAGCAGGAAGACGCTGTACGTCGGCGAGAAGGCGCCGAGCACCGAGAAGAGCGCGAAGATCATCAGCGTGATGCTGAAGGCCCGCTTGCGCCCGAGGCGGTCGGCGATGCTGCCCCACGTGATGGCCCCGACGGCCATGCCGATGAGGTTGGCCGTCGCGACGTACCCGCGCTCACCGGGGGAGAGGTCGAACTCGAGGCCGACGAGCGGGGTCAGGAAGCCGTTGAGCGCGATGTCCCAGGCGTCGAAGAGGTAGCCGAGGCCGCCGATGAGGAAGATCTTCCCCTGGACGTTCCACCTCCAGGGGAGGTCTTGGACGATCTGATCGCCAGTACGCATGCGAATCTCCGTTGGTCGTGTGGCACGGGTGACGTCGAGCCGGGTGGCTCAGCGGCGGAACTGGTAGTGGTAGGACTCCATGTCGGCGTTGTTGAGCGGGCTGCCGCTCCACAGCCAGTGGTACGAGACGTCCGACTCGCCGTTGAAGGCCGCGAGCTTCGCGTCGCGCTCCTCCTGCTCGGGACCGTCGGGCAGGTGGTAGAAGTCCTTGTTGCGCAGCGACGCGTCCTGGACCATCCCGGCGTGCTTCGAGCGTCGCGAGACGTAGCGGGCCAGGGCGGAGGGGATGTCGGCGCGCGAGACCGCGCCGAGCTCCTCGGCGAGGACGGCGGCGTCCTCCATCGCCTGCGAGGCGCCCTGCGCCTGGTAGGGCAGCATCGCGTGGCACGCGTCGCCGAGCAGGGCGACCTGGCCGTCGACCCACAGCGGGTCGCGGCGGCGGTGGTACATCGCCCAGGCGCTGCAGTGCTCGGCCTTCGAGAGCATCGCGGCGACCCGGTCGTCCCAGTCCTGGTACTGCTCGAGCAGCTCGTCGGTCGTCGCGGGGCGCGACCAGCTCTGCGCGATGCCGTCGTCGGCGGGGACGATGGCGACGATGTTGAGCATCTCGCCGCCGCGGATCATGTAGTGCACGAGGTGACGGTCCGGGCCGTACCAGATGGTGCTCTGGAAGCGGTCGACGAGCCAGCGGGTCGCGGGGTCCTCGCGGATCGCGTCGCCGGGGACGAGCACCCGGTAGGCCATCTCGCCGGAGAAGACGAGGGTGTCCTCGCCGCCGATCGCGTCGCGCACGGCCGAGCGGATCCCGTCGGCGCCGACGACGACGTCGCCGGCGACCCGGCGTCCGTCGGCGGTGACGACGACCGGTCGGGCCGGGTCGCTCTGGTCGACCTCACGCACCTCGGCGCTCGTGATGACCTCGACGACGGGGCCGTGACCCTGCGGGTCGACGCAGGCCTCGTGGATGACCTGGTGCAGGTCGGCGCGGTGGTAGTGCCAGTACGGCGCGTTGTACGTGTCCTTGACGTAGGACCCGAGGGCGGTCAGGCCGATGACGCTGCCGTCCTTCCAGCGCCGGCGGACCTGGTCCTGCGGCTCGGTCTTGATGCGCTCGAGCTCGGGCAGCAGCCCCAGACCCATGAGCACCCGGGCGGCGTTGGGGGCGGTCTGGATGCCGGCGCCGACCTCGCCGAGCGCATCGGCGCGCTCGAGGACGGTGACCCTCAGGCCCTGCTGGCGCATGGCGAGGGCGGCGGTGAGCCCGCCGAGACCGCCGCCGACGACGACGACCTCGAGAGATTGGCTCATGGACACGTGGTGCCTCCTGGTGGGGTGGGGAGAATTCTCGACGGGGGGACCGGCGGGGCCGGTGGGGGGGGTGGCGGGTCAGGACTCGACGAGGGTGCCGTCGGCGACGACGGTCGTGTCGTCGAGCGTCACGGTGCAGCCCCGCATGGCGATGTCGAGGTGGGCGTAGGAGTCGCGGTGCAGGACGGGGTGGGGACCCGTGGACCACAGGAAGTTGCCGGCGAAGGCGCGGGCCTCCATGCCCATGACCTCGTGCTTGGCGTACATCGCCTGGGCGAACCAGTCGGCGGTCTTCATCAGGCCCCAGCCCATGTGGGAGAGGTAGCGCGCCCACTTGTCGTCGGAGTCGGCGAAGTAGGTCTCGAGCATGTTCGCGTCGGCACCGCCGCTCACCCGCTCGATGTGACCGCCGGAGACGGTGAGGGTGACCGGCTCGCGGACGTACTCCTTGAAGGGCAGGAGGATGTCGCCCGGCGCGATGACGATCTGGCCGTCGGAGATCTCCGGCCAGCACAGGACCATCGTGCTCGGCCAGTGGTCCCACCGGCCCGGGTCGTCGGTGAAGCCGACCTGGTAGTCGCAGCGCACGTTCGTCAGGTCGACGGTGAGGTCGGTGCCGGCCGCGCTCGTCACGCGCATCGTGCTCGAGTCGTGCACGAGCTGCTGCCCGGAGAGCACGCGCGGCTTGTCGGCGGCGGTGGGCATGTTGCGCACGAGCACGTCCGGGGCGTCGCACACGAAGAGGATCCGGGTGCCGCCCTGGAGGATCTCGTCCTGGATCGGCGCGTGGATGAAGCCCTCGCGGGTGAGGTCGAGGACGAGGTCGGCCTGCTTGAGCAGCTGCTGCGCGACAGTGTCCTGC
Source organism: Janibacter melonis (assembly GCF_020567375.1). Classification (GTDB taxonomy): domain Bacteria; phylum Actinomycetota; class Actinomycetes; order Actinomycetales; family Dermatophilaceae; genus Marihabitans; species Marihabitans melonis. The sequence continues at coordinate 899,308 of NZ_JAJBZM010000002.1, forward strand.
AGGACCGAGCTGAGACCTGGACCTGCGCCGGTGTGGGTGCTCGGCACCGGGTCGGGGTTGCCGCCGGGCACGGTGGCCGCGATGACGTGGGCGCCGCACGCCTTCGCGGCGGCGAAGGACGCGGCGACGTAGTCCTGGCGGCTCGACGGCTCGGAGAGCACGACGACGTGCTCGCCCGGCTCGAGCTTGCACAGGCGCAGCTCGTCGGTGAAGGCCTGGACGAGGTCTGCGGAGGTCAGCTGGGTCATCGTCTGCATCTCTTTCTCACTCGGCGCTGGGTGGATATGGAGGTCGTTTCTATACGCACTAGTTGGGACCGTCAAGACCTTCGGCGGAACTTCTCGACGGGCGGCTGTCGCGGGCCGGGGGTCTCCCTCCACCCCCGAAACCTCGCGGAAACATGGCGGAAATCCGGTGCGCGACAGGGGATCTCGACGGATACGTCGGCCGTCCGCCAGGTGCAGCCGACCGGTGGCCGAGAGGGCCTTGTCAACGGCAACTAGTGCGTGTACGAATGTTTTATGACCACTGCCGCTCAGCCCCTGCCGACGACCTCCGCCACGACCCGCCACATCGGGATGATCGTGCCGAGCTCGAACCTGACGATGGAGACCGAGCTGCCGCAGATCTTCGGGCGACGCGAGCTCGTGCACCCCCAGGACCACTTCGTCTTCCACTCGAGCCGCATGCGGATGAAGCACGTGACGCCCGAGGAGCTCGTGAAGATGAACGCGCAGACCGAGCGCGCCTCGCTCGAGCTCGCCGACGCGCGTCCCGACGTCGTCGCCTCGGCCTGCCTCGTCGCGATCATGGCGCAGGGTGCGGGCTACCACTGCACCGCCGAGGACCAGATGCGCGCCGCCCTCGACAGCGAAGGGGTGAGCGCCCCCGTCATCAGCAGCGCGGGCGCCCTCCTGCGCGCGCTCACCGCGCTCGGCGCGCGCAAGGTCGTCATGGTGACGCCGTACATGAAGCCGCTGACCCAGCTCGTCGCCGACTACGTCGTCGACGCGGGCTTCGAGGTCCTCGACACCCTCTCGCTCGAGGTCTCCGACAACCTCGAGGTCGCCCGCCTCGACCCCGCCGACCTCACCGAGCACTGGAAGCGGCTCGACGCCCAGGCCCTCGAGGACGCCGACGCGCTCGTGCTCTCGGCCTGCGTGCAGATGCCCTCGCTGCCGGCGATCCAGGCCGTCGAGGACGCCTACGGCAAGCCCGTCATCTCCGCCGCGACGGCGACCGCGTGGTCGATCCTCACCGACCTCGGCCTGCCCACCGAGTCGCCCGATGCCGGGAGCCTGCTCAGCGGTCGCTACTGAGCCGGCAGCTCGGGCTAGCCTGCGAGGACCGCCGAGGCCGTGACGAAGGGAGCCCGCCGTGCGTGACGTCCTCGCCGACCTCGTCGAGAGCTGGCGAGCCGGCCGCACCGTCGGTCTGGCCACCCTCGTCGAGACCTGGCGCTCTGCGCCGCGGCAGCCCGGCGCGGCGATGCTCGTCGACGAGGGCCGCGCCGTGGGCTCGGTCTCCGGCGGCTGCGTCGAGGGCGCGGTCTACGAGCTCGCCCAGGAGGTCGCGACCGCCGGCATCCCGCAGCTCGTCCGCTACGGCGTGAGCGACGGCGACGCGCTCGAGGTGGGTCTCACCTGCGGCGGCACGCTCGAGCTCTTCGTGCAGCCCGTCTCGCGCGACCTCTTCCCCGAGCTCGGCGCGATCGCGCAGGACATCCGCTCCGGTCGCCCGGTCGCCGTGGCGACCGTCGTCGAGCACACCGACGCCGCCTTCGTCGGGCGACGTGTCGTCGTGCACCCGGGGTCGGACGAGCGCGAGGAGGTCGACGCCGCGGGCTTCCCGGGCGGTCGCCGCGGGCTCGACGCCGTGACCGACGACGCGCGGGGCCTGCTCGCGCAGGGCACCCCGGAGCTGCTCACCTACGGCACGTCGGGGGAGCGGCGCGGCGAGGGGATGCGGGTCTTCGTCGAGGTCTTCGCGCCCCGGCCCCGGCTCGTCGTCTTCGGGGCGATCGACTTCGCCTCGGCGATGGTGCGCCAGGGGCGTCTGCTCGGCTACCACGTGACGGTGTGCGACGCGCGGCCCACCTTCGCCACCGCCGCCCGGCTGCCCGGCGCCGACGAGGTCGTCGTGCGCTGGCCTCACCAGTACCTGCGCGAGGAGGCCGAGGCCGGGCGGATCGACCGGCGCACCGCGCTCACGGTGCTCACGCACGACCCGAAGTTCGACATCCCGCTGCTTGAGGTGGCCCTGCGGCTGGACGTCGCCTTCGTCGGGGCGATGGGATCGCGGCGCACGCACGAGGAGCGCGAGGCCCAGCTGCGAGCCGCCGGGGTCACCGAGGCCGAGCTCGCGCGGCTCAGCTCGCCGATCGGCCTCGACCTCGGGGCGCGGACCCCGGAGGAGACCGCGGTCTCGATCGCGGCGGAGATCATCGCCCTCCAGTGGGGCGGTGCGGGCACCCGGCTCTCCCACCGCGACGGCCCGATCCACCACCCCCACGCCTGACCCCCTTCGCCCAGACCCGCCCCGCCGGGGGCATGGGCCACCTGGCACAAGGGGGCGGCTCACCCCCCGATGTGAAAAAGCGCGCCCAGGGGGGCTCGGCCG
>NZ_JAJBZM010000002.1:901936-915520 GCF_020567375.1 Janibacter melonis
CCGCGCCCCCCCCCCCCCCCCCCCCGCGTCCGCCCAGCGCTGGTGCGCGGGGGCCGCCCCCCCCCCGTTCCCCACCCCCCCGCGAAGGGGGAGAGCGGCGGCGGGTGCGGGAGAGGAGGGCGAAGGGGTGATCCGCCGGGCCGGGGGGCTCAGCCCTTCGTGTGGCTCATCCGCTCCAGGCCGGCAGCGGCGAGGGCGCCGACGACGAGGACGGCGGCGGGCAGGAGCATCGCCTCGCCGAAGGCCTTCGACAGGGCGTCGGCCACGGCCGGCGGGATCTGCTGGGCCGACGCCCCGGCGCCCTCCATGCTCATGCCCTGACCGGCGCCACCCCCGACGTTGGCCGCGATGCGCGAGCTCATGAGGGCGGCGATGGCCGCGCTGCCGACGACCGAGCCGACCTGGCGGGTCGTGTTGTAGACGCCCGAGCCGGCCCCGGCGAGCTGCACCGGGAGGTTGCGGTTGGCGGTCGTCGCGAGCGGGCCCCAGATCGAGGCGCCGGTCACGCCGACGAAGGTCGAGGTGATCACGACCGCCCACAGCGGGGCGTTGGCGCGCATGAGCAGGGCGAGGACGACGAGGGTCACCGCGAAGCCGCTCAGCCCGATGGTCGGCAGGATCCGGGGGTGGATGCGGTCGACGAGCTGGCCGACGGGGCGGGCGAGCACGATCGAGGCGATCGCCTGCGGGGCGAGGACGAGCGCCGCCTGCGTGGGGGACAGGCCCCGCACGCTCTGCAGCCACACGAGGAGGGGGAACATCATCGCGGTGATCGCCAGACCCATCGTCGTGATGGCGATGTTCGACAGCGAGAAGTTGCGGTCGCGGAAGAGGCCGAGCGGCACGAGCGGCTCGGGGCGCACGCGGGACTGCCACCAGACGAAGGCGGCGAGCACGACGAGGCCGACGACGACGAGGAGCGGCACCGAGAGGGGCCCGGTGATCGTGCCCCAGTCGTAGCGCTCGCCCTCCTGGACGGCGAAGACGACGGCGAAGAGGCCGACGGCGGACAGCACGACACCGACCCAGTCGAAGGAGTGACCGCGGGTCTCGAGGTCGGGGACGAGCCGCCACGCGGCGACGAGCCCGGCGATGCCGACGGGCACGTTGATGAAGAAGATCCACTCCCAGCCGACGCTGTCGAGCAGGACACCGCCGAGGAGCGGGCCGACGAGGAAGGCGACGCCGGCGGTCGCGCCCCACAGCGCCATCGCGGAGCCGCGACGGTCGACGGGGAAGGTGCGGGTGATGACCGACATCGTCTGGGGCGTCATCATCGCCGCGCCGAGGCCCTGGACGACGCGGGCGACGACGAGCGCGGTGATCGACCCGCTGAGGCCGCAGGCGAGCGAGGCGAGGGTGAAGACGACGAGCCCGACGAGGTAGATGCGCTTGGGCCCGAAGCGGTCGCCGAGACGACCGGTGATGAGCAGCGGCACCGCGTAGGCGAGGAGGTAGGCGCTCGTCACCCACACGACCGACTCGATGTCGGCGCCGAAGTCGGCCATGAGCGCGGGGGTGGCGATGGAGACGATCGAGGCGTCGACGAGGATCATGAAGAAGCCGACGACGAGGGCCCAGAGGGCGGGCCAGGGGTTGTCCGGACCCTGGGCATTCGTGGAGCTGGTCGGAGCGGGTGCGGGGCGGGCCGTTGTCACCAGATCACGCTACGCCGCACCTCCGACAGCTCACTCCTCCTCGTCCAGGCCGGGCCGCGCCGCCCCGGCGTCCGCGTCCCCGTCGCGAGCCCCCTCGCCCGTCTGCCGAGCCTCCCGGTCGTCCCGCGCCGCGGCGTTGCGTCGCCGGCGGCGGTGCTCGCCGACCGCGACGGCGATGCCGAGCAGGAGCGGCCACAGCACCTTCGCGGCGCCGAGGAGCACGCCCAGCCATCCCGGCAGGGTGACGTCCGGCCACGGCACGGAGATGTCCGGCCAGGGGATCGAGGGCAGGTCGGGCCACGGGATCGAGGGGAGGTCGACGCTCGGCAGGTCGAGGTCCCAGTCCGGGAGGAGGCGTCCGAGGACCGGCAGCAGCGCGGCGAGGAGGAGCGGCACGACGACCTTGCCCGCACCGCCGAGGACGTCGTCGGCGGAGGCGAGCACCGGGTGCCGTACGGCCCACTCCTCCCGGCGGTGCGCCCGGCTCCCCGGCTCGGGGTCGAGGTCGGTACCCCCGGTCCCGACGAGCGCCCGGGGCAGCGCCGCGGACTTCGCCCCCGCGAAGTGCGTCACCCGGCGCGGGCGCCCGGTCGCGGCGAAACGGGCCTTCATCGCGCCGATCTCCTCGACGAGCTCGTGGTCGTCGGGCACGACGAGCTCGAGGGAGTCCGCGCTGCTGCTGCTCGACGCGACCTCGACGCCGTCGACCGACCACGTCGCGAGGTTGCGGAAGCCGCGCTGCGAGGTGCGCACCTCGTGCCGGCGCCCGTCGATGTCGAGCACCCACACCTGCGGGTCCTCGATGTCGATGTGCGGCGTCTCGTCCGTCGTGTCGGTCACGTCTCGACGGTAGGTGCCCTCCCACCGCGTCGTCTTCAGCCCTCGGGCTGGCGCACCCCCTCCCCAGGTACCCCCTTCGCGGTGCGCCTCCCCGGACCGGCGGCGGAGCCGCCATAGCGTGGCCGGGTCGCGCGGGGGACGCGCGAGACCCGAAGGGGGAGCAGGGATGTACGTCGACGACGACCCGGTCTACAAGAGGCGCCGCCTCGTCGCGCTCGCGGTGGTCATCGCCGTCGTGCTCGCGCTGTGCGCGCTCGGTCGGGTGCTCCTCGGAGGCGACGACGCGGAGCCCGCGGCCGCCGCCGCCCCCGTCGCCGCGGCCGCCCCGGCGAAGAAAGTGACGACGGTCGAGCAGGCGGCGCCACCCCTTCGCCCCCAGGAGGAGCAGGGCGAGCCGGCGGGCACCGCTGACACCGAGCTCGTCCGGGTGCAGCGCATCACCGGGGGGCTCACGCCGAAGTCGGTCGTCGCGAGCGGCCAGGGGCTCGTCCTCGCGCAGAACATGATGTACAGCCACACCGTCACCGCCTACCGGCCCGACGGCGCCCGGGTGGCGACGGTCTCCGACACCGTCGACCTGTCCGACTTCGGGGTGAAGGGCCACCCCGGTCGCAGCAAGGGGGCGCCGGTCGAGGTCGCCTTCAGCCCCGACGGGCGCACCGCGTGGGTGAGCCAGTACTCGATGTACGGCAAGGGCTTCGCCCCCGAGGGCGCCGACTCGTGCACCTCGGGCGCCGGCATCTCCAACAGCTATCTCTACGAGCTCGACACGAGCACCTTCGAGGTGCGGCGGGTCGTCGAGGTCGGCGCGGTGCCGAAGTACGTCGCCGTGACTCCCGACGGCCGCTCGGTCCTCGTGAGCAACTGGTGCTCGATGGACCTCACCGTCGTCGACGCGGCGAAGGCGACGGTGACCCGCACGATCCCCACGGGCGGGCAGCACCCCCGCGGCATCGCGGTGAGCCCGGACAGCACGACGGCCTACGTCGCGATCATGGGCAGCGACCGCACCGTCGCGGTCGACCTCGCGAAGGGGAGCGTGCGCACCCTCGCCGAGACCGGAGACAAGCCGCGCCACGTCGTCATCTCGCCCAAGGGCGACTACCTCTACGTGACGAACAGCGGGGCCGCGACGGTGAGCAAGGTCGAGGTGTCGAGCGGGGAGGTCGTCGCCGAGACCAGGACCGCCGCCGACCCGCGCTCGACGGCGATCTCGCCGGACGGCGCCGCCCTCTACGTCGTCGAGTACGGCGCGGCGCGGGTCTCGAAGATCCTCACCGCCGACATGGAGCTCGTCGACTCCGAGCCCACCGACGGGCTGCCGATCGGGGTCACCTACGAGCCGACGACCAAGCGGGTCTGGGTGGCGTGCTACTCCGGCTCGATCGTCGTCTACGACGACTCCCGCCGCGGCGCCTGACCTCGCCCTTGTCCCCCTTCGCTCCCCAGTCACAGCTTTCCCGCCCAGGGCGGAAAGTGCGACCTCGGGAAAGAACATGTCCTTCCCGAGGTCGAATGTTCCCGCCCTGGGCGGGAAAGTGGAGGGGGCGAAGGGGGATCAGGCGGCGAGGAGTGCGTCGATCTGGTTCATCGCGCCCGCGGTGCCCTCGACGACGCCCATGTCGAGCACCTGCTGGAGCGCCTCGGCGCTCTCGTAGGTCGACACGGTCGTCAGGCGGGTGCCGCCGTCGGTGGCCTCGAAGGTCATCGTCGCGCGCGACACCGGCAGCTCCGGGGCGGGCGTGCCGGCCTCGTCTGTGGCGAAGCCGTCGGCGAAGTCGAAGCGGCGGGGCTCCTCGACGTCTCCGACCTCCCAGTAGCCGTAGTACTTCTCACCCTCGGGCGAGGTCATGTAGTAGACCATCCGGCCGCCGGGGGTCAGCGAGTGCTCGACGAAGGTCGCGGGGTAGTCCGGCGGGCCCCACACCTGCTCGAGCTGGCGCGGGTCGGCGTAGACCTGCCACACGCGGTCGACGGGGGCGGCGAAGTCGGCGACGACGGTGAGGGTACGACCCTCGACGTCGGGGGTGATGTCGGTGACGGGCATGGTGCTCAGTCCTCTCGGTCCTGCTCGGGTGGGGTGGTCGGTGAGACGTCGGTGCTGCCGCGCAGGAGCAGGTCGTCGATCCGGGCGACCCGGCCGCGCCAGACCTGCTCGATCTCGCCGAGCAGCTGACCCACCGAGCGCACGGCCTCGACGTCTCCGCTGGCCATCGCCGTCCGACCTTCGCGTCGCTTGGTGATGAGGCCCGCGCGCTCGAGGACGGCGACGTGCTTCTGCACCGCGGCGAAGGACATGTCGTACTTCTCCGCGAGCGCTGACACCGAGTGCTCCCCGGCCAGCACGCGGCGCAGGATGTCGCGCCGGGTCCGGTCGGCGAGGGCGTGGAACATCGCGTCCGCGCGGTCCTCGTCGTCAGCCACACGACAAACATACAACCGATCGGTTGTATGTCAACCCCTCGGGCGAAGGGGGTGTCCTCTCGCCTCGTCGTCGTGCGTCACCCCTGCCGGGCCTTCATCCGCGGGTTGGCGCGGTTGATGACGTAGGTCTTGCCCCGGCGGCGCACGACCTGCGAGCCGGGCTGTGACTTCAGCGAGCGCAAGGACGCGCGGACCTTCATGGGGTGCTCCTTCGTGGGTCGACGAGACCGCGCCGGACGGCGCGGACGAGACGGCGGGGCACCTGCACGGTGGTGCCGTCGACGATGACGGGGACGAGCTGCTCGGTCCGGGCCCTCCACGTCGCCCGGCGGTGCCGGGTGCGTGATCTCGAGGTCTTGCCCTTGGGGACGGCCATGCGTCCTCCCTTCGTGTCGCGGTGGTGGGGGGTCAGGCGATGCGGCGGACGGGTCCGAGCCACTCCTCGAGCCCGTCGCGACGGGTCGACCACGCGCCCGACCCGCCGCGCATCTCGGCGTCGGTGAGCAGGCACTCCTCGAAGGCTGCCGCGATGACGTCGCGGGTGTCGACGTCCTCGCGCAGGCCGGTGACGACGATGCGTGTCAGAGGTCGGCCGAGGCCCCAGACGCCGGTCGTCCCGATGCTCAGCTGGCCGCCCGCGCCGGTCCAGGCGACGACGTCGGCGGGTCGGGTCGGCAGCCACAGGCAGCCCCGCGAGCGGGCCGGGTGGTCGCCGAGCTCGCCGAGGCGGGCGAGGAGCCGGGCCGGGTCCATCGGACGCTCGCTGCGCAGGTCGAGCGTCCACACCGCGTCGGAGGCGGCGTGGTGCTCGCCGTCGCGGCGCACGTCGCCGACCCAGCGCTCGGTGGCGTCGTGGTCGTGCACGCCGACGAGCAGCTGCTCGGTGTCGAGGCCCTCGTAGTCGTAGGTGATCGGCGTGCCGGGCCGGGCGAGGGTGCGCAGGAGCGCGTCGCCCTCGTCGGAGCGGGACCCGTGGACGCAGACGACGTCGGCGTACTCGACCATCGGGGCGAGGGCCTCCGCGACCGCCCGGGAGTCGGGCCCGACGAGGTGCGCGGAGCGCTCGCCGAGCAGCTCGTACCCCATGAGGTCGGTGGTCACGGCGGAGCCGTCGAGCGCGGCGACGACACCGGCCACCCGGGCGTCGCCGAGGGCGTCCGGGTCGTAGGTCGCGACGCGGCACACCTGGACCGCCTCGGCCCCCACGGGCAGGTGCGCGACGATCGCGCCCCATCGCCCGAGGTCGGCCAGGCGCGCGAGGGTGGGGACGACGGACTCACGGATCGCGCAGCTGACGCACGCGTGCTCGAGGTCGACGACCTCGCGCTCGAGCACCCCCGTGACGTCGCTGACGACCCGCACGAGCTGCTGCGCCCGGGGGTCGACGTGGTGGCCGACGACGACGCTGCGCGGCAGGTCCCACTGCAGGGCGATCGTCGCCGCGGCCATCGCCTCGGGGTCGATGCCGGTGACGAGGTGGACGGGGGTCGTGCCGAGGCCGGCCCGCGTCATCGCCGGTCACCGTAGCGGCGGCGGAAGCGCTCGAGCCGTCCCTCGCTGTCGAGCGTGTGCGCCCGACCGGTCCAGAAGGGGTGGCTGTCGCTCGTGATGTCGACCGTGACGAGCGGGTAGCTCGTGCCGTCGATCTCGACGCGCTCGTCCGAGGTCGCGGTGGACCTCGTGACGAAGGTGGTGCCGGTGGACCGGTCGCGGAAGGCGACCGGCGCGTACAGGGGGTGGATGCCGGGCTTCATGCCGTGTAGCGTATTGAGAACGGTTCTCATTCGCAAGCGAGCCACGACCGGCTCGGACAGGAGCACGCACGCCATGTCACGTCACTGCCAGGTCACCGGTGCGGTGCCCGGCTTCGGCCACTCGATCTCGCACAGCCACCGCCGCACGAAGCGCCGCTTCGACGTCAACGTCCAGCGCCGGCGCTACTGGGTGCCCTCGCTGCGGCGCAGCGTGACGCTGAGGGTGAGCGCCCGCGGGATCAAGACGATCGACCGGCGCGGCATCGACGCCGTCGTCGCCGAGATGCTCGCCCGCGGGGAGCGGCTCTGATGGCCGGCGCCCGCGCGGCCCTGCGCCCCAAGATCGTCCTCGAGAGCACCGCGGGCACGGGCTACCGCTACGTCACGGAGAAGAACAGGCGCACGACCCCTGAGCGGCTCGTCCTGCGCCGCTACGACCCGGTGGTGCGCCGCCACGTCGACTTCCGAGAGACGCGCTGATGGCCAAGACCTCGACGACCGTGCGCAACCGTCGGCGGGCCGAGACGGTGGCGCGGTACGCCCGGCGTCGCGCCGAGCTGCGCGAGCTGCGTCGGACCGGCACCCCCGGCGAGCGGGCCTCCGCGCAGCGCGCGCTGCAGGCCCTGCCGCGAGACGCGAGCCCCGTCCGGCTGCGCAACCGTGACCCCTTCGACGGTCGCCCGCGCGGGTACGTCGGCGCGGTCGGCGTCTCCCGGGTCCGGCTGCGCGAGCTCGCGCACGCCGGCCACCTGCCGGGGGTCACCCGGTCGAGCTGGTGAGCGGCGGCCCGTAGCCTTCGGGCATGACGCGCGTCGCGGTGGTGGTCAACCCCTCCAAGGCGCGGGCGAAGGGGGTCGCCGACCGGGTCGTGCAGGGGTGCGCCGAGCGCGGGTGGCCCGAGCCCGAGGTGCTCGAGACCGCCGTCGACTCGACCGGTCGCGACCAGGCGGCCGCGGCCGCCGGGGCCGGCGCCGAGCTCGTCCTCGCGTGCGGCGGCGACGGCACCGTGCGCGCCGTCGCCCACGGCCTCGCCGGCACCGGGGCCGCGATGGGGCTGGTGCCCGTCGGGACCGCGAACCTCCTCGCGCACAACCTCGGTCTGGCGACCCGGGACACGGGCCGGGCCGTCGACACGGCGCTCGACGGCCGTCGTCGCCCGCTCGACCTCGGTCTCGCCCGCCTCGGCGAGGACGGGAGCGAGCACCCCTTCGTCGTCCTTGCCGGCATCGGCCACGACGCGGCCACCGTCGCCGACACCCGCGACGACCTCAAGCACCGCATCGGCTGGCCCGCATACGTCACCCCGGCGGCGCGGCACGCGCTGCGCCGCCCCGTGCCCGTCCGGGTGCGCCTCGACGACGGCCCGGCCCGCGAGGTCGTCGCGTGGAGCGTGCTCGCCGCGAGCTGCGGCCGGGTGCGCGCCGGTGTGCAGATCGCCCCCGGGGCGCTGCTCGACGACGGGCTCCTCGACGTCCTCGAGGTGACCGTCGCCCGCCCCGTCGGCTGGCTCCCGGTGGCGGCGAAGGGGGTCCTCGGCCTGCGCCGGGACGTCCCGGGTATGCGCACCCGCCGGGCTGCCTCGCTCGAGGTGACCGCGGACCAGCCGCTGCACGTCCAGCTCGACGGGGACATCATGGGCCGGGTCGACCGGCTGCGGGTGCGCGTCGAGCGACGCGCGATCGACGTCGTAGGAGGAGCCCGATGAGCACGGACCTGGTCACCGAGGTGCACGAGCTGCAGGAGGGGTGGACGAGCGCGGCCGACGAGCGCCGGCTCGCCGAGATCTTCACCTCGCTGCACGGGGTCGAGCTCACCGAGCTGAAGAACGCGATCAACCGGCGCGACGACCACCACGACCTCGAAGAGCTGCTCTTCGACGACGTCGACGACGAGGAGATCCGCGCACGGGTCCTCGCCCACCTCGCCGCCGAGGCGCAGGCCCTCGGCAGGGTCGGGGTCAAGGTGCTCTCCGACATCGACGACACCGTCTTCCCGATGATCCACGAGACGCGCTACCCCCGCGGGCACACCCCGGTGCCGGGCGTCCTCGCCTTCCTCCAGGCCCTCGACGACGGGCCGGTCGACAACCCGCTCTCGCGCGGCGACCTCACCTTCGTCACCGCCCGGCCCGAGCTGGCGATGGGCCTCGTCGAGGGCTCGACGAAGGACGCGCTGCGCACGGCCGGCATCGTCTCCTCCTCGGTGCTCGCCGGAGAGGTCCTCGGCCTGCGCAGCAGGGACGCGATGGCCGACGTCAAGCTCGCCAACGTCGAGCGCTACCGCCAGGCCTTCCCCGAGTACGGCGTCGTCTTCGTCGGCGACACCGGGCAGGGCGACGTCCTCGTCGGCACCCGGATGCGCGAGGCCTACCCGCAGGACTGCCCCGCCGTCTTCGTCCACGACGTCGTCGCCACAGCGCAGCCCGAGCGCGACCGGCTCGCCGCGCTCGGCGTGCACGTCGTCGACACCTACGTCGGCGCTGCCGGGGTGGCCCGGCGGCTGGGACTGGTCTCCGACGCGGGGGTGGCCGAGGTCACCGAGCAGGCCCTGGCCGAGCTCGACGAGGTCGCCTGGGAGAGCGCGGAGCAGGAGCGCGACACCCGGGCGCTCTTCGAGCGCGACGTCGCCGCGCTGCTCGGCTGACACCGACCCCGCCTACGCTGGGCCGATGAGCGAGCACGAGCCGGTCGAGACCTCCGAGGGCGAGCGCAGGGCCGTCGCGGCGATGCTCGCCGCGGGCATCGAGCACGAGGTGACCCGGCACGGCCGGGTGGGCTCGCTCGCCGAGGCCGCTGCCGCCCGCGGGGTGCAGCCCGCCGACATCGTCAAGACCCTCGTCGTGCGCCGGGGCGACGACGACCACCTCTTCGTCCTCGTGCCGGGCGACCGCGAGATCGACTGGCCGCTGCTGCGCGAGCACCTCGGGGTGAGCCGGCTGTCGATGCCCGACGCGGGCACGGCCCGCGACGTCACCGGCTACGAGCGGGGCACCATCACCCCCTTCGGGTCCACGCACGCCTGGCCGGTCGTCGCGGACGCCTCGATCCTGCGGCCCGAGGGGCGCCGTGTGTCCATCGGCGCGGGCGCGCACGGGGTCGCCGCGACCGTCCCCGCAGCCCGTCTCGTCGAGGTCCTCGGGGCCGACGTCGCCGGGGTCACCCGGCCCGCCTGAGCGGCCACGTCCCGCGCTCGGGGACGCGGCAGAGGGGGCCGACGACCCCCGGATAGCCTGTGCCGCGTGAGCGACTCGACCCCCACCTCGACCCTGCCCGACCCCACCGCCGTCGCGGTCTCGAGCGAGGTGCGCGAGGCCGTCGCCGCCGGCCGCCCGGTCCTCGCGATGGAGTCGACGATCTTCACCCACGGGCTGCCGCGCCCGCGCAACCTCGAGGTCGCGCTGGCGGCCGAGGAGCAGGTGCGCGCCGCCGGCGTCGTGCCCGCGACGATCGGCGTCGTCGACGGCGTCCCGACGGTCGGCATGAGCACCGCGCAGGTCGAGCGGCTCGCCGGCGAGGACGTCATCAAGGCCTCGGTGCGCGAGCTGCCGATCGCCCGTGCCACCGGTGCGAGCGCCGGCACGACCATCGCGGCGACCGCCTTCCTCGCGCACGCCGCGGGCATCGAGGTCTTCTCCACCGGGGGGCTCGGCGGGGTGCACCACGGGGCGAGCACGACCTTCGACGAGTCCGCCGACCTCGTGACGCTCTCGCGCGTGCCCGTCGTCCTCGTCTCCTCCGGCGCGAAGGCGATCCTCGACATCCCCGCGACGCTCGAGCGCTTCGAGACCCTGTCGGTGCCGGTCGTCGGCTACCGCACCCTGCGCTACCCGGGCTTCTACGTGCACGACTCCGGCTACCCCCTCGCCCAGCAGGTCGACAGCCCCGAGCAGGTCGCGGCGCTCTACCGCGCCTCGCGCGGCCTGGGCCTGCCCGCCTCGGTCCTCGTCGGCAACCCCATCCCCGAGGGCGACAGCCTCGACCCGGTGGCCCTCGACGAGGTCATCGAGCGCGCCTGGGCGGCAGCCGACGACCAGGGCGTGCGCGGCCAGGCGACGACGCCCTTCCTCCTCGACTTCATCCAGCGAGAGACGAAGGGGGAGTCCCTCGACGCCAACGTCGCGCTCTACCGCAACAACGTCGCGCTGGGCTGCGAGGTCGCCACGGCGCTCGCGGCCGGCGTGAGCGGCTGAGCCGCGTGCTCGCGGTCGCGGGCGACCTCGTCCAGGACGTCGTCGTCCTCACCCACGAGCCGCTGCGGCGGGGGAGCGACGTCGCCGCGCAGGTGAGCACGCAGCGGGGTGGGTCGGCGGCCAACGTCGCGGCCTTCGCCGCGGCGAGCGGCACCCCGACCCGCTTCGTCGGGTGCGTCGGCGACGACGTCGCCGGGCGGGCCCTCGTCGCCGAGCTCGCCGGCCACGGGGTGGACGTCCGGGTCCAGGAGCGCGGCACGACCGGCGTCATCGTCGTCGTCGTCGAGCAGGACGGCGAGCGCACGATGTACCCGAGCCGTGGGGCCAGCGCCCTCGTCGAGAGCGTCGATCCTGGGTGGCTCGACGGCGTCGAGGTCCTGCACCTGCCGCTGTACGGCTTCGACGGCGGGAGCACGCCCGACGCGCTCGCCGCGGCCGCGGACACGGTGCGCTCCGCCGGCGGACGGGTCTGCGTCGACCTCTCCTCGACCCTGCTCGTCGACCGCCACGGCGCGGGCTGGGTGCGCGAGGTCCTCGCCCGGGTCGCCCCGACGTGGGTGAGCGCGAACGCCGACGAGGTCCAGGCCCTCGGGCTCGACGACCCCGCCTGGCTCGACGCCCATCCCGGCACGGTCGTGCTCGCCCGGGCCGGTGCCGACCCGACGCGGGTGCTGCGTGCCGGCGCGGACGCGCTCGTCATGCCCGTCGCCCCCGTCGACGGGGTCGTCGACACGACCGGCGCGGGCGACGCCTTCGCCGCCGGCTTCCTCGGGGCGACGCTCGCCGGGTGCGATCTCCTCGCCGCCGTGGCGGCCGGTCACGCCCTGGCCCGCCGGGTCGTCACCGCCGCCGGTGCCGTCCTCCCTCCGGCCTGAGGGTCCCCCTTCGCCCCGTGACGCGCGGGTACGACGACCGCGGCCGCACACGGGCTCGGTCGTACCTCGGTCCTGCGGGAGGTGCGGACCGGGCTCGTCCCGTGACGGTCGTCCTACCCGCGGGTCACGTGGTGCGACCGCCTCCTAGGGTGGGCCCGACCCGCCGCCCGCTGACCCGCAGGAGAGCCCATGCCCACCACCCTCATCACCGGCGCGAGCTCCGGCCTCGGCGCCGAGATGGCCCGCCAGATGGCTGCGCTCGGCCACGACCTCGCCCTCACCGCCCGCCGCACCGACCGCCTCGACGCGCTGCAGGCCGAGATCACCGCGGCGCACCCGGGTCGCCGGGTCGAGACCTACCCGCTCGACGTCACCGACGACGAGGCGGTGCTCGCGGTGACCCGGCGGGTGCAGGAGGACTTCGGCACGATCGAGCGCTACGTGGTCAACGCCGGGCTCGGCAAGGGCGCGCCCGTCGGCAAGGGCAGCCACTACGCCAACCGCGAGACGCTGACGACGAACGTCCTCGGCGCCTTCGCGCAGGCCGAGGCCGCGATGCAGGTCTTCCGTGAGCAGAAGAGCGGGCACCTCGTCATCATCAGCTCGGTGACCTCGGTGCGCGGCTTCCCGTCGTCGATGACCGCGTACGCGGCGAGCAAGGCGGCCGTCGCGAGCCTCGGCGAGGGCATCCGCAGCGAGATGCTCGGCAAGCCCGACCTCGACATCGACGTCTCCGTCATCTGCCCGGGCTACATCCGCTCGGAGATGAACGAGAAGGTAGAGCAGAAGGTGCGCTTCATGGTCGACACCGAGACCGGCGTGCGCTCGATGGTCGCGGCGATCGAGGCGCGTCGGGCGAAGGCCTTCGTCCCCGCCCGCCCGTGGGCCGCGCTCGCCAAGGTCATGCAGGTCGCGCCGCTGCCGGTGGTCCGCAAGCTCATGTGACCGGGGACCCTCGACGCCGTCGTGCGTCGCGGGTCCCCCACCTGCGAGGCTGCGCCCATGAGTGACACGCAGCGCGCGCAGGAGGTCGTCGGGATCAGCGGGGTGAGCATCGCCTCCGAGGACGTCGACGCCACCCGCGAGGCGTGGTGCCGCTTCGCCGGGATCGAGCACTCGCCCGCGCTCGTCGTCGGCGGTGTCGCCGTGGGCGTCGGCCCGACCGTCGGGGGGCCCGAGGGGCTCGCCGCCGTCACCCTTGCGGCCACGGACGTCAGCGAGACGCTCACCCTCATCGGTCGTCGCGGCCTGCCCGTCGACGGGGGCGTCGTCGACGTCGCCGGCACGTCGTGGCGGGTGGCGGGCACGACCGGTCAGGTCGACCTCGACCCCCGCGGCGGGATCGAAGGGGTCGACCACGTCGTCGTCAGCAGCACCGACCCCGACCGGGCTGCGGCGCTGTACGGCGCGCGGCTCGGGCTCGAGCTGCGCCTGGACCGCACGATGCCCGAGCACCGCATGCGCGGCCTGTTCTTCCGCGCGGGCGACTCGGTCGTCGAGGTCGTCACGCGTCTGGACGGCGAGGGCGACGGGGGCGAAGGGGGAGCCGACCGCCTCTCCGGGATCGCCTGGCGCACCCCCGACGTCGCCGCTGTCCGCGAGCGGCTGCTCGGTGCCGAGGTCGACGTCTCCGAGGTACGTCCTGGTCGCAAGCAGGGCACCCTCGTCGCCACCGTCCGCGACCCCGACCTGCGCGTCCCCACCCTCATCGTCGGCCCCGCGTAGGGGTCAGCTGCTGGTCGAGGGTGCGACGGAGGAGCCTCGAGACCACGCGCCGCCGGTCTCCGCCTGTCGGGTGAGCGCGAATCGCCGCTACCTCATGGGTGTAGCGGCGATTCGCGCTC
>NZ_JAJBZM010000002.1:915528-1117978 GCF_020567375.1 Janibacter melonis
CCGGCCGCCGGGCGCCCCCCCCCCCCCCCCCGCCCCCCCCCCCCCCCCCCCCCCCCCCCCCCCCCCCCCCCCCCCCCCCCCCCCCCCCCCCCCCCGCCGGGGTGGCGGTCTCGAGGCTCAGGCCTGGGCGGCCTTCGCACCTCGACCACCGAGGGGGCCCAGGCCGTGGCGGCCTTCGCACCTCGACCACCGAGGGGGCCCAGGCCGTGGCGGCCTTCGCACCTCGACCACCAGCAGGCCGGAGCCCGTCAGAGGCCGCTGATCTCGAAGCACTCCCGCACGAGGGGCTCGATCTCGCCCTCGAAGCCGCGCTGGCCGTAGGTCCAGATGGCGGCGCGGACGGCGCCGAGGGCGGTGAAGACGGCGACGGCGGGGGCGATGTCGTCGGCCGGGTCCACCCCTTCGCGCGCGTAGGCCGCGTCCGCGAGCGCCCGGGCGGTCTGCGCGCCCGCGCCGAGCACCGCGACGGAGATCGAGGGCGACTCGCGCGCGACGACGGCCCGCATCCGCCACATCTGCGGCTCGCGGGTCGCGGTCGCCATCCGCTCGACGAGCACCGCTCGAAGGCTGTCGCGCAACGGCTCGTCCTGGGGTCGCTCCCGCAGGGCCTGCGCCAGTGCTGCCGGCAGGTCGGGATCCACGCCCGAGAGGGCGTCGTCCTTCGTCGCGAAGTAGTTGAAGAAGGTCCGGGGCGACACGCCCGCCCGCTCGGCGACCCGTTCGACGGTCGCCGCCGCCACCCCTTCGTCATGGGCGATCTCCAGGGCGGCGCGGTGCAGCGCGGCCCGGGTCACCCGCTTGCGCTCGGCCCGGCGTCCACGCTCTGGCTCGCTCATGGCGGCCATTGTGCTGGAGACGGCTGAGGGAGGGGGACCCGCCTACTTTGCAGTGACTGCAAGTTTGTTATATGCTTGCTGCATGCAAGGAACCTCGCAGGGCGCTCTCCACGACGCACTGACCCGCGCGTTCCGCCAGCTCACCGCCACCTTCACCACCCGGTCCGAGGTCGACCCGCAGGCCCTGCGGCGCCCCGACTACGCCCTCCTCGCCGCCGTCGAGCGCCACGGCTCGGTCCGGCCCAGCGATCTCGCCGCCGCCGACGGGCACGACCTGTCGACGGTCAGCCGGCGGGTCGCCTCGCTCGAAGGACGCGGCTGGGTGGTGCGAGAGCGCGACCCCGACGACGGCCGGGCCTGCCGCGTCGCCCTCACCGACGAGGGCACGACCCGGCTGACGACCGAGCGCGCGGCGCGCGCCGCGATCGTCACCGAGGTCCTCGTCTCCTGGAGCGAGGACGACGTGCGGACCCTGACCGACCTGCTCGAGCGGATGAGCGACGACGTGGCCGCCTCCCGCCCCCTGACCACCCATCTCGAAAGGAGCTCCGCGTGAGCGCGAGCGTCACCACCCCGGCCGCGGGCACCACGACGGCCACCAGCGACCCGGCGTCCGCCGGCGCCGCTCCCTACCGGCTGAGCCCCGAGCACCGACGCGTCTTCGTCGGCCTCATGCTCGGCATGCTCGTCGCCTCCGTCAGCCAGACGATCGTCGGCCCCGCGATGCCGCGCATCGTCGCCGAGCTCGGCGGCATCGACCACTACAGCTGGGTCGCGACCGCGGCCATGCTCGTCTCCGCGTGCACCGTCCCCGTCGTCGGCAAGCTCTCCGACATCTTCGGGCGCCGCGGCTTCTACCTCGCCGGCATCATCGTCTTCATCGTCGGCTCGCTCATCTGCGGCTTCTCCCAGAACTTCTGGATGCTCGTCGCCGGTCGTGCCGTCCAGGGCCTCGGCATGGGCACGCTCATGCCGCTGTCGCAGACGATCATCGGCGACATCATCCCGCCGCGTCAGCGCGGCAAGTACCAGGGCCTCATGGGTGCCGTCTTCGGCGTCACCTCGGTCGCCGGCCCCCTCGCGGGCGGTGTCATCACCGACCACCTGGGCTGGCGCTACCTCTTCTTCGTCGCCGTGCCGATCGGCCTCGTCGCCTTCTTCGTCATCGGCCGCTTCCTCCACCTCGAGCACACCGCTCGCGAGGTGACCATCGACTACGCCGGCATCGCCACCCTCACCGTCGCGCTCACCTCGCTGCTCCTCGCCACCTCCCTCGGCGGCACGAGCTGGGCCTGGGGCTCGGCGGAGTCCATCGGCCTCTACGCCCTCGGCGTCGTCGCCCTGCTCTCCTTCATCGCCATCGAGCGCCGCGCGGTCGAGCCGGTCATCCCCCTTCGCCTCTTCTCGAGCAAGGTCTTCTCGATGGCCAACATCGCGGCCTTCGGGGTCTCGATGGTGATGTTCGGCGCGATCATCTACATCCCGGTCTTCGCCCAGGGCGTCATCGGCGTCGACGCGACGAACTCCGGTCTCATCCTCATGCCGCTCATGGTCGGCTTCATCGGGCTCGGCATCATCACCGGCCAGCTCATCACCCGTACGGGGCGCTACCTGCCCTTCATGATCACCGGCGTGCTCGTCATGGCGCTCGGCATCTTCCTGCTCACCCGGCTCGACCACACCGCGACCCAGACGCAGCTCACCGTCGCGATGACGGTCCTCGGCCTCGGGCTCGGTATGGCGATGCAGCAGTACGCCCTCGTCGTGCAGAACGACGTGCCGCGCCGCGACCTCGGCGTCGCGACGGCGACCGTGCAGTTCTTCCGCAACGTCGGCTCGACCGTCGGCATCGCGGTCTTCGGCACGATCATGACCAGCGGCCTGGCCGACCGCATCGCCGGCCACCTCCCGGCGGGCGCCCAGCAGCAGATGGGCGACGGCGGGGTCTCGATCGGCTCGGTCCTCGACCCCTCGGCGCTGTCGAAGCTGCCCCCGGTCGTCGCCGACGCGGTCCGCCAGGGCCTGGCCGAGAGCCTGCACAACGTCTTCCTCATCGGTCTGCCGATCCTCGCCGTCGTGCTCGTCGCGACCGCGCTCATCCCGGCCAAGCCGCTGCGCGAGACGCTCGACCACCCCTCCGAGGCGGTCTCCGACCGCGCGGAGTGAGCGATCCGCGTCACCCGGTGCCGTCATCCCTTCGCGAAGGGGTGGCGGCACCGTCGCGTGCGGCGACCGCTCGTCGCGGAATAGTTGAACGATAAATCGTTGTTGGTAGGGTCGTCAGCGACCACCCGTCACCAGGAGAGCGCCATGCCAGCCATCACCGTCGACGACATCTTCACCCTGCCCCGCTTGACGCAGCCCGCGCCCGACGCGGTGGTCCGCCCGGTCCACACCGTCTCGACCGCCCCGAAGGGGTTCGAGGGCGAGGGCTTCCCCGTCCGGCGGGCCTTCGCCGGTGTGCCGATGGAGCGGCTCGACCCCTTCATCCACATGGACCAGATGGGTGAGGTCGAGTACGCGCCGCTCGAGCCCCGCGGCACGAGCTGGCACCCGCACCGGGGCTTCGAGACCGTCACCTACATCATCGACGGCTCCTTCGACCACGAGGACACCCACGGCGGCGGCGGCACGATCACCGACGGCGACACCCAGTGGATGACCGCCGGCTCGGGGCTGCTGCACATCGAGGCCCCGCCGGAGCAGCTCGTCATGAGCGGCGGGCTCTTCCACGGCATCCAGCTGTGGGTCAACCTGCCCGGCGCGATGAAGATGTCCGACCCTCGCTACCAGGACATCCGCTCCGGCGAGGTCGGCCTGCTCTCGAGCCAGGACGGCGGCGCGCTGCTGCGCGTCATCGCCGGTGACGTCGACGGGCACTCCGGCCCGGGCATCACGCACACCCCGATCTCGCTCGTCCACGCCACCGTGGCGCCGGGCGCGCGGGTCCAGCTGCCGTGGCAGCGCGACTTCAACGCGCTCGTCTACGTGCTCTCGGGCCGTGGTGTCGTCGGCGAGGAGCGCCGGCCGGTCCGCGAGGGACAGCTCGCGGTCTTCGGTGCGGGCGACGTCATCGAGGTCGCGGCCGACGACCGGCAGGACTCGCGCACCCCGCAGCTCGAGGTGCTCGTGCTCGGCGGTCGTCCGATCCGGGAGCCCGTCGCGGCCTACGGCCCCTTCGTCATGAACACCAAGGACGAGCTCGTCACCGCCTTCGAGGACTTCCAGGCGGGCCGGCTCGGCGTGCTGCCGAAGACCCCGCGGGTGCGCCCGGCGCTCGAGGTCGTCGCCGACCAGCCGGGTCACCACGTGCTCTGAGCCTGCCCGTGGCAGAGTCGCAGCGTGCGACTGACCCTGCTCGACCGACGCCGCACGGTGCGTGTCGTCCTCGGGCTGTGCCTGCTCGCGCTCTTCGTCCTCGGGGCCCTCGGCCAGCGGATCATGCCGGCATGGGGGAGCAGCTGCCCCGACGGCGGTGAGTGCGACCCGGCGGCGCTGCGCTCGCTCGTCGTCAGCGCCTGGGCCCTGCACGCGCTGAGCGTCGTCGGGCTCGTGGCGGGAATGCTCGCCGTCGGGCGGACCCGCCCCGAGAGCCCGCACGGCGACGGCATCCCCGACGAGCACGCGGCCCCGCCGTGGCGGCACGCGCTGCTCGCGGCGGGCTTCGTCGGGGTGACCAACGCGATCACCGCCGCGGCCCTCGGCGTCGCCGTGATCTTCGGCGGTCTCATGGTCGGGGCGGTCGTCGCCGCGTGGTGGGTCGGGCTCACCGTCTTCCTCGACGCGCTCGACCGCCTCGCCCGACCCCAGTCCGAGCGACGCGGCTCGTGGTGGCGCGCCCTCGCCGTCTCGACCCTCACCGTCGCGATGCTCTGGGTCGTGCCGGTGCTCGTCGTCGGCGTCGAGAGCAAGGGGTGGAGCGAGGCCTTCCTGCTCGCCGACCTCCTCGTCGCCGGGGTCACCGGTGTCGCGACCCTCGGCACCCGCCTCGTGCCTGGTGGGCGCCGCGAGGACGAGCACCCCCACCGGGGTCGTCTGCTCTCGGCCACGCTCGCCGGCAGCCTGCTCCTGCCGCTCGGCATGGCCCTCTACGTCGACCTCGGCGGGTCGACGTGGCACCGGGCCGGTGAGATCGTCGGCGACCTGCTCAACCCCTACCCCGCCTCGGTCGTCGCGGCCGACGACGAGGCGGCCACCCCGTCGCCGCCTCGGACCACGTCGCCGTGCACCGTCGCGGACCTCACCGTGACCGCCGTGCCGGGCGACCCCACCCTCGGGGGCCGCTCGGCGGTGCTGCGGGCGAGCAGCACCTCCGACGCGCCGTGCGTGCTCGGCGGCTACCCCGACCTGCGGCTCGCCGACGACGACGGCCCGATCCCGCTGTGGACGACGCCTGCCGACTACACGGTCACGGGGGAGCCGGCCGAGGTCGAGGCGATCACCCTCGCGCCCGGCGAGAGCGCCTCGGTCACCGTGTGGTGGCGGGCCCGCCCGCCCGGTGACGTCGAGGACGGGGCCCGGGTGCTCCGGGTCGACCTCGGCGACGACGCGTCGGTCCGCGGGGTGCAGACCGTCGAGGTCGACGGCCCGCCCGGCCTCACCGAGGGTCTGGCCGCCGGCTCCCGCGTGCGCATCGAGCCGTGGTCGACCGGCGACCAGCTCCCGCTGCCCTGAGCCGGCGACCTGGGCGGCGGGGGAGCCCGCAGACGGGCCCGACGGGGGAGCCCCGCAGACGGGCCCGACGGGGGAGCTCCCCCCGGCCGGCCCGACGCGAGTCGGCCCGCGCGTCCGCCCTACTCCGTCGCGAGCGCCTGGGCCGGCGACACCCGGGCGGCACGACGGGCCGGCAGCACCGAGGCGACGAGCGCGGCGGCGACGGCTGCCGCGGCGACCCCGCCGAGCAGGCCCCACGGGACGACGACCCGCAGGTCGATGAGCTGGCCGACGACCGAGCCCGCCCCGGCGACGCCGTAGCCGATGCCCAGGGCGGTGCCGAGCACGATGCCGACGAGCGCGAGGAGGACCGCCTCGAGGGCGAGCATCGCCCGCAGCTGGCCCCGGGTCGTCCCGAGCGCCCGGAGCAGCGCCGACTCGCGCGTGCGCTCGAGGACTGACAGCGACAGCGTGTTGGCGATGCCCACGAGTGCGATGAGCACCGACACGGCGAGCAGCGAGAGGACGACGGAGAGCACGACGTCGAGGACGCGGTCCATCTCCTCGCGCTGGATCGCCGACCCGCCGACCTCGACCCCGCGGTCGACGGTGACGGCCTGCAGGCCCTCGACGGTGCGCTGGGCGTCCTCGTCGGAGAGCCCGAGGAGCAGGGCGCGCGGGGCGGCCCCGGCGTCGACGCGCCGGAGGTCGGCCGCGGTGAGGGCCCACGGCCAGCCGAGCGAGTCGCGCACCTGGACGGTGGCGGTGAGCTGCCCGTCCGGACCGCGAAGGGTGACCCGGTCGCCGTCGACGAGCCGCAGGCCCCGGGCGGTCTCCTCCGACACCTGGACGCCCCCGTCGCGCAGCCCGGCGAAGGCTGCGGGGTCGCGCACGACCGCCGTCGCGTCGTCGTCGACGCCCGCGACGACCTGGTCGCGGCGGGCCCTCCCGCCGACGACGACGTCGAGCTCGGAGCCCGGCACGCTCGCGACGGTGGTCACGCCGTCGACCTGGGCGACCCGCTCGCTCACCCCGGCGGGCACCGCGCCGTCCGGCGCGGTGACGACCGCGTCGACGGAGTACTGCTCGTCGAGGGCGGCGGAGACGCTGGCCTGCGCGGTCCGCGCGCCGACCGCGGTCGTCGTCACGAGCGTGACCCCGACGAGCAGCGCCGCGGTCGTCGCGGCCGCCCGGCGCGGGTTGGCCACGGCGTTGCCGGCGGCCAGGCGGCCGGGGGCCCCGAGCAGGCGGGCCGGCACGGCCCCGACGACCCGGGCCACCGCCGGCACGAGCAGGCTGCCGGCCATCAGGACGCCGACGAAGGAGAGCATCCCGCCTGCCAGCCCCGCCGGCAGCGAGCCCGCGCTCCCGCCGACGACGAGCAGCGCGCCGCCGACGACGACGAGGACGGCGCCGATGCCGCAGCGCACGAGCCCCCGACGGCTGCGGGCGACGACGGCGGGCACCGGGCGCAGCGCCTCGAGCGGGGCGACCGCGCTCGCGGCGACGACCGGGCGCACCGCCGCGGCGAGCACGACGAGCACACCGGCGACGAAGGGGACGACCACGGCAGTCGGCGCGACGGAGAAGGTGAGCGCCGGCACCGAGTCGGGCAGCAGCGACGCGGCGGCGACGAGCCCCCGGCACGCGGCGATGCCCAGAGCCGTCCCGACGGCCGAGAAGACGACACCCGTGACGAGCGCCTCGAGCAGCGCGCCCCGCACGACCTGGCCGCGAGACCCGCCGACCGCCCGCAGCAGCGCCGTCTCACGGGTGCGCCGTGCCAGGAGGATGGCGAAGGTGTTGCCGATGACGAGCGCGCTGACGAAGAGCGCGACGAGAGCGAAGCCCATGAGCAGGGCGGTGAAGACGTCGGTGCCCCCGGTCAGCCGGGACGCGACCTCGTCGGCGTGCTCGGTGCCGCTGCGCACCTCGGTGCTTGCCGGGCCGCCGACCGCCTCGCGGACCCGGTCGGTCAGCTGGGTGTCGCTCACCCCCTTCGCCGCCTGCGCGACGACCTCGGTGTAGCCGCCGGCCCCGGTCCACCGGGTGACGGCGTCGTGGGTGCCGAAGACGGCGGGGGTGCCGCCCGCCCACCGCGGGTCGCGGCCGGCGTCGACGACACCGACGACGCGGGCGCTCGCCGGGCGTTGCGCGTCGGGCGGCGTCAGGCGGATCGTGTCGCCGACGTCGAGACCTCGAGCGGTGGCGACCGAGCGCGAGAGGGCGATCTCCGAGGTGCCTCGCGGGAGTCGTCCCCGCTCGACCCGCGCCTGGCTGTCGGAGGTCGGCGCGGTGCTGACGACGAGGTAGGAGCTCGCGCTCCCGCCTGCGAGCCTGGCGTACGCCGTCAGCTCGCCGGTGGCGCGCTCGACGCCCTCGGTGCCGCGGACCTCGTCGAGGACGGACGCGTCGAGGCCGTCGGCCTCGTCGGTCGACACGACCGTGTCGACGTGGGTGTAGTAGCCGGCGACGAGGCCGCGCACGGAGGCGCCCATCGTCTGGCCGAGCGCGAGGCTGGTGGCGACGAAGGCGATGCCGAGGACGACGGCGACACCGGGGGCGACGAGCCGGCGGCTCTGGGTGCGCAGCGAGGCGAGGGTCAGCTCGAGCACCGCGATCACGCCCCGAGCTGCCGCATGGCGGCGATGACGGAGTCCTCGGTGGGGGCGTCGACGTCGTCGACGAGCCGCCCGTCGGCCAGCAGCACGACCCGGTCGGCGTAGGCGGCGGCCCGCGGGTCGTGGGTCACCATGACGACGCTCTGCCCGAGCTCGCGCACCGAGGTGCGCAGGAAGGCGAGCAGCTCGGCCGAGGAGGCGGAGTCGAGGGCGCCCGTCGGCTCGTCCGCGAAGAGCACGTCGGGCCGGGTGACGAGCGCGCGCGCCGTGGCGACCCGCTGCTGCTGCCCGCCGGAGAGCTCGGCCGGCCGGTGGTGCAGCCGGTCGGTGATGCCCAGCACGCCCGTCACGTGGTCGAACCACGCCTCGTCGACGCGGGTGCCGGCGAGGCTGAGCGGCAGCAGGACGTTCTGCCGCGCGGTGAGCATCGGCAGGAGGTTGAAGGACTGGAAGACGAAGCCGATCCGCTCGCGGCGCAGGATCGTCAGCGCACGGTCGCCCAGGCTCGTCGTCTCGGTGCCGCCGATGACGACCTGCCCGCTCGTCGGGCGCTCGAGCCCCGCGAGGCAGTGCATGAGCGTCGACTTGCCCGACCCCGACGGGCCCATGATCGCCGTGAAGCGACCGGCCTCGAGGTCGACGTCGACGCCGTCGAGCGCGGTGACGGCGGAGGGGCCGCTGCCGAAGACCTTCGTCAGGGAGCGGGCCTGCGCGGCCGGCTGCCCGGAGCTCGGGTGGAGCTGCGCGGCGGGCGGCGCGAAGGGGTGACGGTCGGTGGGGAGGGGTGCTGAGGTCATGCCTCGAAGACTTCCGTCGCGACCCCCGTCACGTCGTCGGCCCGCGGGCCGACCCGACCGGCCGGACGGCTACGACCCTGGTCGTACCGCGACGAGGCCGGTGTCGTACGCGAGGAGCACCATCTGCACCCGGTCGCGCAGCGCGAGCTTGTGCAGGATGCGCCCGATGTGGGTCTTGACCGTGGCCTCGGCGACGTACAGCTCGGCGCTGATCTCGGCGTTGCTGCGCCCCTCGGCCACCGCCCGCATCACCTCCACCTCGCGAGGGGTGAGGGCCGCCAGGCGCGGGTGGTCAGCCCCGGTGGGCTCGCTCGGCTGCGCGGGCGAGGGCGCGACCGGCCCGGCCCCGTCGCGGGTGAGGTGCTCGACGAGCCGGCGGGTCGTGCTCGGCGCGATGACCGCGTCGCCGCCGTGCACCGCGTGGATCGCGGCGAGCAGGTCGGCGGGCCCGGCGTCCTTGAGCAGGAAGCCCGAGGCCCCCGCGCGCAGCGCGGCGTACGCGTACTCGTCGAGGTCGAAGGTCGTGAGCACGACGACCTTCGGCCCGTCGGGGTCGCGGCGCAGCAGCTCCTCGGTCGCGGCGACGCCGTCCATGCGCGGCATGCGGATGTCCATGAGGACGACGTCTGCGCTCACCGCGCCGAGGACCTCAAGGGCGTGCTGGCCGTCCTCGGCCTCGCCCACGACGACCATGTCGGGCTGGGCGTCGAGCACCATCCGGAAGCCGGCCCGCACGAGCGCCTGGTCGTCGACGAGGACGACGCGGATGGGGTGATGGTCGGTGCGTGAAGTCACGGCTGGTCCTCTCGGGTCGGTCCCGGGTCCTCGGGCAGGTGGGCGGTGACGAGGTAGCCGCCGCCGGCGCGCGGGCCCGCGGTGAGGTGCCCGCCGAGGGCGCTCGCCCGCTCGCGCATGCCGACGACGCCGTACCCCTGGCCGTCGTCCGTGGCCGCCGCGCCGCGCCCGTCGTCCTCGACGGTGACGCACAGGCCGTCGTCACGGCGCACCCGCACGCTCGCGATCGCGCCGGGGCCGGCGTGCTTGATGACGTTGGTCAGCGCCTCCTGGACGATCCGCAGCGCCGCGAGCCCGACGTCCCGGCTCACCCCGTCGAGGTCGTCGCTCACGAGCTCGACGGGCAGGCCGGAGGAGCGGACGCGGTGCACGAGGGCCGGCAGGTCGGCGACCGACTCGGTCGGCGCGTAGCCGTCGAGCTCGTCGGCGCGCAGCACCCCGACGAGCCGCCGGGTCTCGGCGAGGGCCTCACGAGCGGTGGCCGCGATGGTCTCGAGGGTCTGGGTGGCCTGCTCGCGGTCCCACTGCGGAGAGCTCGTCGCGGCGTAGGCGCCGCCGTCGGCCTGGACGACGACGACGGCGAGCGAGTGGGCGACGACGTCGTGCATCTCGCGGGCGATCCGCGTGCGCTCGTCCTGCGCGGCGATCCGCACCCGCTGGTCGCGGTCGCGACGCAGGGCGAGGTTCTGCTCGTGGAGCCGCTCGAGCAGCTCGCGCCGGCGCCGGGTGAGGTCACCCCACGCCCAGCACAGAGATGCGACGGCGCTGAAGAAGATCGCGTTGATGACCTGGGGCACCGCCGACAGCTCGGGGTCCCACCAGTCGGCGACCCCGAGACCGCCGGAGAACACGCAGACCACGAGCACGGCGAGACGTGCGGGGCGGCTGCCGGACCAGGCGGCCACGGCGTACGCGGCGAAGGGGGCGGCGACGTTGCTCGGCAGGGGCCCGTCGGTGAGCGGCAGCTGGGCCAGGTGGGCGAGCACGACGACCGCGGCCGCGACCTCCGGGCGGGTGCGGCGCCACCACAGGGGCACGACCTGGAGCAGGGTGACGACGAGGACGAGCCCGGCCGGCACGCCCGGTCCGTCGACCTCGGGACCGACGGCGGCGAGCGTCGCCGGCAGCACGCCGAGCAGGAGCAGCGGGCCGACGACGAGGGCGTCGACGACACGGGGGTGGCGGGCCAGCGGGCCGCCGAGAGCGGGGGTGTCCATCGCGGCGAGCCTAGGCACACCTCGTGCCCTACGCGTCAGACCACGGTCTGACCAGCGCATACGATGGCCCGGCACCCGCCGCGACGACAGGAGACACCGTGAGCGAGCCCGCACAGGACGACGCCCGAGAGCTGCTCAACGAGTTCGGCGCGCAGCCCGGCGACGGCCACGCCCGCACGATCCGCGCCCAGTGGGACCGCGACATCCTGCCCCCGATCCGGGCGGCCCTCATGGAGGACCTCCAGGCGCGTGGGATGTCCGAGGAGATCATCGACGAGGCCGAGATCGTCGTCACCGAGCTCGTCACCAACGCCCTGCGCCACGGCAGCCCGCTGCCCGACCGCTGCGTGCGCGTGCACTGGAAGGTGCGCGGCGAGGTGTGCGAGGTCGAGGTGAGCGACGGCGGCGGTCACACCGCGCCCAAGCCCGTCCCCCCGGCCCTGTGGGCGACCTCGGGACGCGGCCTGCGCATCGTGCGCAGCCTCGCCCACGAGTGGGGCGTCTCCGAGGACGAGAAGCGGATCACCGTGTGGGCATCGCTCGGCGGGCCCTCGCGCCGTCGGGTCGGGAGCTGACCCACCGCGCCCTGACCTAGGCTGCACGCCATGGGCAAGGCATCACGACGCAAGAAGACCGACGGCGGCCGGGTCAAGGTCGCCCCCGCCCCGTACGTGGCTCGACCCTTCGCGGGTCTGCCGGGCGAGACCGACTGGGTGGCGGCGCACGAGATCGTCCCCGCGGCGACGGCGACGCTGACGCTGCGCGCGGACGCCGTGCCCGAGGGTGCGCCGACGACGGCGACCCTCGCCTCGGTCCTGCCCCTCGCGTGGTCGGGCCTGCACCGCGCCGACGGCACCGTGCTCGTCGCCAGCCAGTCCGGCTCGAGCAGCGGTGACGCCAGCCGCGACCTCGCCGCCGCCCTGCTCGCCACCCTCGCAGCCGAGCCCGGCAGCCCGGTGCCGCGCGCCGAGCGCGCGACCGAGGCGACCCCGCG
Source organism: Janibacter melonis (assembly GCF_020567375.1). Lineage (GTDB taxonomy): Bacteria > Actinomycetota > Actinomycetes > Actinomycetales > Dermatophilaceae > Marihabitans > Marihabitans melonis. Next base: position 927,442 of record NZ_JAJBZM010000002.1, read on the forward strand.
CCTGCAGGACCTGCTCGACCTCGACGCCCCCTTCGGGCTCGAGGTCCACGAGGGCTTCGACTTCTGGGTCGGCGAGGGCGAGCTCGACCAGGAGGGACAGGAGTCCCTCGACCGGGCCAACGAGAGCGTCGTCCCGACCGTCGCGATGAGCTCGGCCCCCTCCGCCTACTGGTGCCGCATCGGCGAGCGGACCTACGTGCGCTGGGTCCTCGGCGACGACGAGGACGCGGCGACCGACGCCCTCGCCCGTCTGTCCGCGGCCGGCCGCTCCGAGCTCGGCGAGGGCAACAAGCTGCTCGGCGCCTTCCGTGCCGGCGGGCTCCTCGTGCCGGTGTGGGAGGTCCCCGCCGACTCCGAGCCCGCGACCCACGAGGACGCCCTCGCCGCAATGCGCGAGCGCTACGAGGCCGCCCTGCGCGACGAGCCGCTGAGCGCCGACGAGCGCCGCGCCCGCTCCGGGCTGCTGTCGCGCCAGGTCACCCTGCGCTGATCATGAGCGCGCTGGCGGCGGTCGTCCCGGCCAAGGACGAGGCGGAGCGCATCGGCGCCACCGTCGCCGCGCTGCGCGCCCTGCCCGAGGTCGAGCTCGTCGTCGTCGTCGACGACGGCTCGAGCGACGACACCGCGGCGGCCGCCGCCGACGCCGGCGCGCTCGTCGTGCGCCACCCGACCAACCTCGGCAAGGCCGCGGCGATGACGACCGGCGCCGCCCGGGTCGCCGAGGAGGAGACGCGTCGGGGCGGCCCACCCTGGGTGCTGCTCTTCGCCGATGCCGACCTCGAGGGGTCGGCCGCGCACCTCGGCCCGCTCGCCGAGCCGGTCCTCGCCGGGGTCGCCGACCTCGCCGTCGCCAACATCCCGCGGGCCGCGAGCTCTCAGGGCGGGGGACGGGTCGTGCGCCTGGCCCGCGGGCAGATCGAGACGATGACCGGACGGCGGGTCGAGCAGCCGCTCAACGGCATGCGCGTGATGACGCGTGAGGCCTTCGGCTGGGCGAGCCCCCTCGCCGCCGGGTGGGGCGTCGAGGCCGCGATGCTCGTCGACGTCCTGCGCGCCGGGGGCCGGGTCGTCGAGGTGCCCGTGCCGCTCACCCACCGGGCGACCGGGACCGACCTCGCCGGTCAGGTGCACCGCGCCCGTCAGATGCGCGACGTCTCGCGAGCCCTGCTCGAGCGGCGCTTCCGTGGCGGCTGACGCACCCGACGCGCTGCCGACCGGTCCTCACCGAGCCGGGCGCGACCCCCTTCGCCTCAGTCTGCTCGCTGGCTCGCTCCTGTGCCTGCTCCTCGTCGGCCTCGCCCACCCCTCGGTCGCCGCCCCGCCGCTCGGCCCGGCGGGCTGGGTGCCGCACCTGCCCGACCTGCCGCTGGGTGGGTGGGTCGTCGTCGCGCTGCAGGTCGCGGGCTACGCGCTCGGCGCGGCCGCGCTGCTGCGCGGCCTGCGGGTCCCCTCCCGGCTCGACATCCCCTGGGCCGCCTGGGCGATCGTCGGCAGCCTCGTCCTGCTCACCGTGCCCTACGGCACCGCCGACCACACGAACTACGCCGCCTACGGGCACATCCTCGTCGAGGGGGGCGACCCGTGGGTGACGACCCCGCAGGACTTCGGGCCGGACCGGATCACCTCTGCCGTGCAGCCGCCGTGGGAGGACACCCCGAGCGTCTACGGGCCGGTCGCGACCGGGCTCATGGGGCTGTCGGCCCTCGTCGGCGGTGAGCTGCCGCGCCAGGTCGTCTGGGTGTGGCAGGTCCTCGTCGTCGCCGCCTGGCTGCTCGGCCGCGCGCTGCTCCTGCGGCTCACCGGCGACCGCGAGAGCGTCGACACGTGGTGGACCGGCAACGTCCTCGTCCTCGGCGCGGGGGTGCTCGGCGCGCACGTCGACCTCCTCGCGACGACCGCGCTCGTCGGGGCGCTGCTCGCGACCCGCGTCCGGGGGGTGCCCGGTGCCCTCCTCGCGGGGGCGCTCGCCGGCGTCGCGGCCTCGACGAAGATCACCGCCGGCGTCGTCGTGCTCGTCCTCGCCTGGCTCTACCTCCGCCGAGATATGGAGATCAGCTCTGCGGAGAAGCTCCGGGCAGCGGATCCCCATACCTCGGCGAAGGGGGTGAGGGCCGTGGCGAAGGGGGTGGGGGGCTCGGCGAAGGGGGCGGCGGCGCGGGTCGTCGCGGTCGTCCTCGCCGGCCTGGCGGTCGCCGTGCCCCTCCACCTGTGGGCGGGGCCCAACGTCTTCGGGCAGCTGCTCACCGCGAGCGACGGGGTGAGCTACGCGAGCCCGTGGCGCGCCGTCTACACGGTCCTCGACCTCGGTGTCGCCGAGCCGAGCGCGCGGGCCTGGGCCGCTCGGGCGTCGGCCGTGCTGTGCGTCGTGCTCGCCGTCGTCCTGTGGCGCCGGCTGCCCGGCACGGACAGCGGTCCCCAACGGCTGCTCGTCGTGCTCGTCACGGCCTACGCGCTCGGCGCGGCCTACGTGCTGCCCTGGTACGCCCTGCCGATGTGGGCGGCCCTCGCGTGGTGGGTCGCCGACGGCGGGCGGGCCCCGCGGCTGCTCACGGCCCTCGTCGTGCAGGGCGCGGTCGTCGCGATCGGCTACGTGCCGGGGCGGGTGCGCATCCCCGAGGACATGGCGACCGTGACACTCGCGTGGCGGATGGTCGTCGTGCCGCTCGTCACGGCGATCGTGTGGCTGCTCGTCCTGCGGCCGGCTCGGCGGCCAGGGCGAGGACGACGAGGCTCGGCACGAGGATGATCGAGGCGACGGCCGGGATCCCCGTGCCCGAGTCGTTGAGCAGGAAGCCGGCGGTGAGCGCGACGACGAGCGCGACGAGGCCCGGGCGCAGGGCCGGGTGCTCCTCGAGCGGGCCGGCGAGCGGACGCGCGAGACGGCTGCCCGGACGGGCGAGCGCCCAGATGACGAGGACGAGGCCGACCGGCACGAGCAGGGCCGCGCGCTCGGGGCCGAGGAGCATCTCGAGATTCATCACGAGCTTGCGCTCGACGACCTCCCACGCGTCACCGGTGAGCACGCGCCCGAAGAAGCGTCCGAGGTGGCTGCGCTCGTCCTCGGGCCGCAGGTAGTCCAGGCCCGCGACGGCGAGGAAGCCGCCGACCGTCACGACACCGATGAGCAGCAGGCGCAGCAGCGTGACGCGGGCGCCGGAGACGGCGAGGACGAGGTAGCCGACCGCGGGCACGACCGCGAGGGTGCCGCCGCCGTCGGCCCCGACGAAGGGGGCCGCCACGAGGACGAGCAGGACGAGCCCGAGCACGGCGGCCAGGGCGGTCGCGGCCCGGCGTCGGCCGGCGCGCAGGAGCGGGTCGAGCAGCGCGGTCACCGCGAGCAGGGCGCCCGTGACGAAGAGGGCGAAGGGGACGTTGCCGAAGCCGTAGAAGCGGCCGCCGTCCCAGGGGTGGAGGCCGAGGACGCCGAGGAGGATCGACGCGCCGTCGCGCAGCAGGAGGTCGGCGGTGAGCAGGAGCGCGGTGACGCCGCCGACGACGCCGACGGCGGTGAGGCCACGGCGGGTGCTGCCGGCCGTGACCGCGAGGGCCAGGGCGGTGAGCAGGCCGGCGCCCAGCGCCGTCCAGCCGGCGAGGGCGAGGACGGGGTGGTCGCCCGACCACCACGGGGCGAGCGTCGCCGCGTAGGTCGCGGCCGGCACGCTCGCGAGGACGAGGGCGGCGGTGCGCAGGACGTGCACGAGCGGGCGGCGGGCCGGGCGGCGACGCAGCAGCGTCCAGGCCAGGGCGCCGAGGACGCTCGCCACGACGACGACGGCGGCCAGGCCGCGGAAGAAGGGCGGGATGCTCGCGTCGGCCACCTCGAGCTGGCCGGCGACGTCGGCCTGGTCTGCGAGGCGCTCGGCGGCACCGCCGCGGTCGTCGCGGACGAGGGAGAGGGGGCGACCTGCGAGCGGGGCGACGGGCTCGGCGCCGACGCGCTCGAGGAGGTCGGCGGTGAGGTCGGGCAGCTGGACGACGCCGGTGCGCCGGGTGGTGGGCGAGCTGAGCGCGCCGGGCTCGACGCCCGCCGCGCTGCGGGGGTCGCCGCCGCCGGAGTAGACGAGGGCCCGCAGCGCGGGCCCGGTGCCCGAGTCGCCGAGACCGGCGACGACGACGAGGGTCTCCTCGGGCAGGCCCGAGACCGCCTCCTGCACCGCCTTGTCGACGTCGCGCACCTGGGCCTGCCGCGCCGCGTCGCGCTCGCCGTCGACCTGGCCGACGTCGACGAGACGCACCGCGCACCCGCCGGAGCCGTCACCGACCTCGCCGCGGCCGTCCGCCGCGGCGATGCTCGCGCCCGCCCCGCCGGAGGCCTCCACGCACGTGCCCGCGGCGCGCAGCGAGTCCGCGAGGACGCCGAGGGTGGCGTCGGTCTTGCGCTCGCGGACGAGGTCGACGGCGTCGCCCCAGCCCTCGACCGCGCCCGTGCCGGTCAGCCCCACCTCGGGGCAGACGGGCGCGGCCTCCGGGTCGGTGAGGTCCGGGCTGCCCGGGCGGGGGAAGGCCACCCGGCCGCCGGCGCCGAGGCTGAGCCAGCCGTCGACGCCGCACGTCTGCAGGTACCCGCCACGCACGACGAGGTCGGCGGTGGCCCCCTTCGTCGCGAGCGACCACAGGGTCGGCGTCTCCTGCGGCGAGAGGTCGCGCAGGCTCAGCCCCGGGGCGCCGAGGACGACGACCGCCGGCTGGTTCGGGTCGGGGGCCGTGAGCGCCGTGGTACCCGTCGCCGATGCCGCCGGGACCGCGCCGAGGACAGCGGCGCACGCGGCGACGAGGGCGAGGAGGAGTCGGGTCACCGGGCCATTGTGGCGGGCCGAGCCTGGACGTCCTCTGAGGCCACGGGCGGCAGGAGAGCACCCACCCACGTCTGCGACCATGACCCGGTGACCCGACGGACCCCGACGACGACCCACTGGGTGCTCGCGGCTCTCGTCTTCGTCGCGCTCGCCGCCTGGCCGATCACGAAGTTCATGTTCCTCTTCCCGCAGGACCAGTGGCAGGTCGACATCCAGGTCTACCGCGAGGCGGGCATCTCCGTGCTCCAGGGCCGGCCGATCTACGAGCAGATGACCGACCCGCCGCAGCTGCTGCCCTTCACCTACCCGCCGGTCGCGGCGCTGCTCTCGGTACCGCTGGCCTTCGTCCCCTTCGCCGTCGCCGCCTGGTCGTGGACGATCCTGCAGCTCGCCGCCGACCTCGCCATCGCGTGGGTCGCCTGGTACCACCTGCGCGACCGGGCCGGGGCGTGGGCGCCGGTGCTCGTCGCCGCGGTGGCCGGGGCCTTCTTGTGGACCCAGCCGGTCGGCGACGGCATCCGCTTCGCGCAGATCAACGCCTTCCTCGTCCTCGCGATCCTGCTCGACCTCAAGCGGCCCAGGACGCGCCTGCTGCGCGCGGTCCCGCCCGGGGTGCTCGTCGGGCTCGCCATGGCGATCAAGCTGACGCCCGGCGTCTTCGTCATCCACTACCTCGTGTGCCGCCGCTGGCGCGAGGCCGCGACCGCGATCATCACCGCGACGCTCGTCTCCGTCGGGGCATGGATGATCCTGCCGCCGGCCTCCTTCGCCTTCTGGGGCGGGGCGCTGTCCGACCCCACGCGGCTCGGCCCCAACGACGGCTCGGCCAACCAGGCCTTCCGGGCGCTGCTGCTGCGCCGCGGCCTCGACGGCAGCGAGCTGCTCCTCGCCTGGGCGCCGTACCTCCTCGTCGTCGGCGTCGTCGTCTTCTGGCTTGGCCGTCGCGCCTACCAGCAGGGCGACTGGCTCATGGAGGCCGCGGTCATCGGGCTCGCAGGCTTCCTGCTCTCGCCGGTCTCGTGGGTGCACCACCTGCACTGGCTCATGGTGATCGTGCCGGCGATCCTCGGCGCCGCGGCCTGGCGCGACCGCCCGCGCGTCGTCGCGGCCGCGATCCCCTTCGCGTGGTTCGTGTGCACGATGCCCTTCTGGGGCGTGCTGTGGAAGCGGGAGGGGCGCGAGCCGGCCGTCGTCGGCGACGTCCTCGTCGAGGGCAACGTCATCGGCTCGCTCGTGATCCTCGGGCTCCTCGCCTGGGCGATCCACCGCACCGACGCCCTCGAGCCCCGCTCGCAGTCCGCGACGCCCGGTCGTCGCGGGCCCGCGACGACCGGGGCTCGCGGACCACGAGCGGGCGTCGGCGCAGACCGGGCCGAGGGCTAGGGTCGCAGCCGTGCTCCTCTCCGTCGTCGCGCTCGTCGTCGCGGTCCTCGCCGTGCTGCTCGCGCTCGGCCTGGCCCGTCAGCTCGGCGTCCTGCGCCGACGCCTCGCCAACGTCGAGCGCAGCTCCCCGATCGGCGACGCCGACGCCCGTCGTCTGCGCGCCGAGGTCGACGCCGCGCTGAGCCGGGTCGCGGTCGTGCGCTACGACGCCTTCGGCGACATGGGCGGGCGGCTCTCCTTCTCCGCCGCGCTCCTCGACGGGCAGGGCGACGGCCTCGTCCTCACCTCGATCCACGGCCGCGGCGAGTCGCGGACCTACGCGAAGGGGGTCACCGGCGGCGAGTCCGAGACGACCCTCACCCCCGAGGAGCGCCAGGCCGTCGCCGCTGCGCGGGCCGGGTCGCCGACCGCCTGAGCGGCGCCGTCGTCCACCGTCATGCCGAGGAGCGGGACCGCGTGGCCGCCGCCGGCGCCTCTGGGCGAGACTGGCGCTGACCGGCAGGACCGCTAGGAGGACACGTGACGCGCTTCGGCTACCTCGGGCCCGAGGGCACCTTCACCCAGATGGCGCTGCTGTCGTGGCGACCCGCGACGAGCGCCGAGCACGTCCCCTTCGGGTCCGTCGACGCCGCCCTCACCGCGGTGCGCGAGCGCGAGATCGACGCGGCCGTCGTGCCCATCGAGAACTCCGTCGAAGGGGGAGTGAGCGCCACCCTCGACGCGCTCGCCTCGGGTGCGCCGCTGAGCGTCACCGGCGAGGTCCTCGTGCCGATCACCTTCGTCATCGCCGCCCGTGAGGGCGTCGAGCTCGCCGACGTGCGCGCCATCGGCACGCACTCGCACGCGTGGGCTCAGGTGCGCGGGTGGGCCCAGCAGCACGCCCCCGAGGCGGGCTACGTCGCGACCCTGTCGACCGCGTCGGCCGCCGCCGACCTCGCGGCGGGGGGCGCCCCCTTCGACGCCGCCGTGTGCGCCCCCGTGGCCGCTCACAACCACGGCCTGCAGGTGCTCGCCCACGACATCGGCGACCTGTCCTCGGCGGTGACGCGCTTCGTCGTCGTCTCGCGTCCCGAGTGGCTGCCGACGCCGACCGGCTTCGACAAGACGACGGTCGTGCTCTACCAGCGCAGCGACCGCGCGGGTGGTCTGCTCGAGCTGCTCGAGCAGCTCGCCGCCCGCGGGATCAACATGACCCGGCTCGAGTCGCGCCCGACGAAGGAGTCGATGGGGTCGTACTGCTTCTCCATCGACCTCGAGGGGCACGTCGCGGACGCCCGTGTCGGCGAGGCGCTCATGAGCCTGCACCGCGTGTGCGCCGAGGTCCGCTTCGTCGGCTCCTACCCGGCGGCGAACGGCCAGGCGGTCTCCGTCGACCCGCTGACCTCCGACACCGCCTTCGCCGAGGCGTCGAGCTGGCTGGAGTCGCTGCGCCACCCCGGTCGGTGAGGCGGGCCTGGGCGCTCGTCGCCCTCGTGGCGGCAGGGCTCGCGGTGCTCACGCTGCTCGCGGCGGCGGCCGCCGACCTGCTCGACGGGCACCCAGCCGCCCGGGTGGTCCTCGTGCTCGCCAACGCCGGGTCGGTGTGGGCCGGTCAGGCGGTGCTCGCCGGCTGGCTCGTGCGGCGCCCGTGGGCTGCCGCCCTGGCGGGCCCGCTCGTCGGGCTGCTCTCGCTGGTGACCTACTACGTGCTCGGGGCGCTCACGGGGCTCACCCCGTGGTCCGGCCTCGCCGACAACCTCGGGTGGCTCGTCGCCGCGGCGCTCGCCGGGGTGCCGCTCGGGCTCGTCGGCGCGCTCGCCCGGCGCCGTGACGGCCTCGGCGCGCTCGCCCGGCTCGTCGTGCCCGCCGGGGTGGTCCTCGAGCCGCTCGCGCGGGGGTGGCTCGGCCACGGTGAGCTCGGGGGCGGGCCCCGCGGCGTGGCAGGCCTGGTGCTGGTCGTCGCCGGTCTCGCCGGCGGCGCCCTCGTGGTTCGAAGAAGGATCGTCACCTCGAGGTGACGATCCTTCTTCGACCGGACCTGCGCCGGACGGCGGGGGATCGGCGACGATGACGCCATGACCGCTGCCCACCGCCCGCTCGACGGCGTCCGTGTCGTCTCCCTCGCCGTCAACCTCCCCGGCCCGCTCGCCGCTGCCCGGCTGACCTCGATGGGCGCCGCGGTGACGAAGGTCGAGCCCCCGACGGGCGACCCCCTCGGCCTCGTCGCGCCCACCTGGTACACCGAGCTCGTCGGTGGCCAGGAGGTCGTCCGGCTCGACCTCAAGGACCCTGCTGACCGGGCGGCCCTCGAGGACCGGCTCGCCGGTGTCGACGTCCTGCTCACCTCGATGCGCCCCTCGGCGCTGGAGCGGCTCGGCCTGCCCGAGAGCGTCGAGCGCCACGGCCTGCTCCTCGTCGAGGTCGTCGGCTACGACGGGGACCGCGCCGAGGAGGCCGGGCACGACCTCACCTACCAGGCCTCGCGCGGCATGGTCGCGCCGCCCACGATGCCCCTCGTGCCGATGGTCGACGTGCTGGGCTCCGAGCGAGCGGTGTCGGCGACGCTCGCCGGGCTGCGGGTGCGCGCGAGCCTCGGCGGGGCCGTGCGCGAGCGGGTCGTGCTCGACGAGGTCGCCGACGCCGCCGCGGCCTCGCTGCGCCACGGGCTCACCGGCCCGGGCGCCGTCCTCGGCGGCGCGCTGCCGGGGTACGCGATCTACGCGACCTCGGACGGGCACGTCGCGGTGGGGGCGATCGAGCCCCACTTCGCCGCCCGTCTCGCCGAGCACGTCGGCTCGACGAGGGCGGAGCTCGAGACGGCCTTCGCGTCGCGGCCGAGCGCCCACTGGGAGCAGCTCGGCCGCGAGCACGACGTACCGGTCGTCGTCGTGCGCGACCCTGGCTCGGCCTAGAGCGTCGCGAGCCGCACGTTCGGGATGTCGCTGTAGTGCCGGCGCACGCTCACCTTGCGCTCGAGGTCCTCGATGACCCGCGGCACGAAGTCGATGCCGTAGAGCTGCTCGCACGAGCCGAAGCCCCCGGGGCTGAAGACGTTGACCTCCATGAGCTTGTCGCCGACGATGTCGAGCCCGACGAGCGTCATGCCGTCGGCGATGAGCTTGGGCCGCACGGCCTCGACCATCTCGAGCATGTCGTCGGTGATCTTCACCTTCTGCGCCTTGCCGCCGGTCGACATGTTCGAGCGCAGGTCGTCGCTCTGGCTCACCCGACGGAAGGCAGCGACCTGTCCGTCGACCTCGAGCGGACGGCCGTTCATGACGAACATCCGGATGTCGCCGTCCTTGGCCTCGGGCAGGTACTCCTGGGTGACGACGTAGCCGTCGCGCGAGATCGCCTCGATGATCTGGCTGAGGTTCGGCGACTCCTTGCTGTTGACGAGGAAGACCCCGCTGCCGCCGGAGCCCTGCAGCGGCTTGAGCACCGCGCGCCCCCCGAGGTCGGCGACGAACTGCTCGATCATCTCCTCGTCGCGGCAGATGAGGGTGCGCGGTCGCACGATCTCGGGGAAGTGCTGGAAGTAGGCCTTGCTCAGCGCGTTGGCCAGCGACGTCGGGTCGTTGACGACGAGCACGCCGGCGGCGGCGAAGAGCTGCCCGAAGGCGACGCCCGCGTTGCCGGCCCACGGGTTCTCCTCCGCGTCGTCGGCGGGGTCGAAGCGCAGCATGACGACGTCGAACTCGTCGACCCGCAGGCGCTGCTCGACGTCGGGCTTCTGCACGTCGGCGAGGTAGCGCTCGAGCGACTTGTAGCTCTTGGAGGACGCGGTGCGCGCCCGCGCGGACAGCGAGCCGTCCGCCTCGTAGGCGAAGTCCCCGATCCCCATGTGGTACGCCTCGTGGCCCATCCGGTGGGCGGTCATCGCGAGGCGGGTCGTCGTGTAGACGGACTTCTCGGTCGCGACGTCGTTGACGACGAAGCCGATCTTCATGGGGTCTCCTTCGACGGGGGGTCGGTCGGGTCCGCGGACGGGGGTGGGCCCGCGGGCGTGCAGATGGCGGCGACGTCGTCGGCCTGGTCGGCGGCGTCGGTCAGACGGTCCGCGGCGGCGGGGTCGGCGAGCCACCGCGGCATGATGCGCGGCGGCCCGAGGACGCCGTCCTCGGCCAGTGAGCGCACGAGCGGCAGGTCGTCGAGCGAGAACTTGCCGAGCCACAGGTGCTCGAGCGACCCGCCGTCGCGCAGGTGCGCGAGCAGGTCGACGAGACCGCGCAGGTAGATCGCGTCCTTCGTCAGCCCGCCGCAGCGGTAGGCACGCATCGTCGTCGTGAAGGCGCTGGCCTCCGGGAAGCCCTCGTCGACGAGCCCGCGCCAGGCGTCGACGAAGCTCGCGCCGCTGCTCATCCGGTGCACGGTGACGACGCGGGCGGCGAGCTGGCGCAGCCGGAAGGGGGTGAGCCCGCCGCAGCCGATCTCGGCGAGCACGGCCAGCCCCTCCTGGGTCTCGTCATACCCGGCGAGACCGGTGCCGAGCACCTGGACCGGCTGCGCCGAGCCGTTGACCTGGGTGACGAGGTGCGTGCCCACCTCGTGCTGGATGAGCGCGTCGGCGCGGGCGCGCTGCACCGCCGAGTCCGGGTCGACGAGCAGGGTGTTGCCGCTCACCATGATCCCGTTGACCTCGTCACGGATCTCGGCGTGCATGTCGACCTCGGGGTCGAGCTGCGCGTAGTGGTCGATCTCGGCCTGGGCGAGCTCGAGGAACTCCTGCGCGGTGAGGGACTCCCCCTTCGCCTCGGGCCGCGGGACGGCCTCGAGGACGTGCTCGGCCTGGGCACGAAGGGAGGGCGAGGCCGACCCGTAGAGCTCGGTGCTCAGGGCGCGGAAGTCCTCGCTGTCACGGGCCCGCAGCATGTCGAGCTGGAGCCCCAGCTCGCGCTGCTTGGCGCGCAGCAGGGTCGCCAGGGTCGGGTCCTCGACGGAGGAGACGACGACGTTGTCGACGACCTGGCGCAGCACCTCGGGGTCGGCCTCGAGCTCGCGGTAGACGAAGACCGGGTCGTGCACGCGACCGGCGACGAAGTCGGCCTTGATCTCGTCGGAGTTCACCGGGGTGATGTCGAGCAGGAAGCGCATCGAGCCCGACATCTGCGCCAGGGCGTGGTCGACGGCGAGGTCGGCGACCGAGACCCGGCGCAGCGCGGGCGCGTCCTCGCTCACAGCTCGGTGCCCCGCCCGGTGATCCGGTCGAGCGCGGCGAGCACCGGCTCGTAGGTGTCGGCGAGCGCCGCGGCGATGCGGCTCACGGCCTCGTCGTCGGGCTGGCCGCTCCACTCGTCCATGTAGGTCTTCTTCATCTCGATGGCCAGGACGATGCCGGTGTCGGGGTAGCGCGAGTGGACCCACTGGGCCAGGCCGCGGCCGACGAACTTGACGTTCTCGCGCACGTCGCGCTGCTCGCGCGGGCCGTGGATGGTCGTCCACGACGTCGAGAAGGAGTCGATGAAGGCGTCGACGACCCGCCCCCAGCGCTCGCGGTCCAGCGAGCCGGTCCCGACGTTGACCTCGGGGTTGTCGTCGGGGTCGGCCGGCGGTGCGCCGGAGCCGTCCCGGCGGTGGTTGTAGGAGTGCACGTCGTAGACGACGAAGGGGCCGCGGGCGGAGATCTCGTCGAGGTGGGTGGCCAGGGTGGAGTAGAAGTCGTCGTAGACCTCGAGCGAGCGCTGCGCGATCGCGTCGTCGAGCGGGTGCTCGCGCCAGACCTCGAGGCCCCAGCAGTCGTCCGGCTCACGGTAGACGGCCTCCTCGCGCACGCGGTTGAGGTCGACCTCGAAGCGGGAGCGGTGGGCGACGACCCGCGCGGGCAGGTGGGCGATGAAGCGGTCCGTGCACGGGTCCTCCTCGCGCAGACGCACCTCCTCGTCGAGGACCATCTCCTGCGCGACCTCGGGCCGCAGGTCGTGCCCGGCGTGGACCGCCGTCGCGACGAGCTGACCACCGAGGTCACCGAGGACGCTGAAGGCGGGCGTGTGCTCTGCCTGATCCGTCATGCCCCTGGTCTACCGGACATGGCCCGCTCAGCCCGCGTCGTCGTCCAGTCAATCCGAGCCGGTTCGAGGCGTCAGTCGCGAAGACGCAGGACTCGCCGCCCGAAGGCTGCCGTCTCGGCGAGGCACTCGCGGGCCTCGGGCGAGGCGGTGTCGTTCTGGAAGGCGTGCCACATGCCCTCCCACAGCGCGAGCTCGACGTCGCCGCCGCTCGCGCGCAGGCTGCGCTGCAGCCGCACCGCGTCGGAGAGGAAGAGGTCCCGCGTGCCGGACGTGAGCAGCGTCGGCGGCACGGGCGGCTCGCCCCACACCTGGTGCACCGGCGAGACGAAGGGGTCGTCGGCGCCGGTCCGCCCGCGGTAGGCGCGCGCGAAGCGCTCCTGCTGGCCCGACCACCGCACGTAGGCGTCGCGCCCCTCGTTGCCGCTGTAGGAGTCGCCGTGACCGGCGAGATCGGCGAAGGGGGTCGCGGCGAGCACCCCGACCGGTTGCGGGCTGCCGGCGGCGCGCAGCCGGGCCAGGACGCCGAGGGCGAGGTTGGCCCCGGCGGACAGCCCGGCGAGCAGGACCCGCGGGCCCCACTGCGCGACGTGGGCCTCGTAGGCGGCGACGCACGCGTCGAGCCCGGCGGGGAAGGGGTGCTCCGGGGCGAGCGGGTACTCGACGGAGACGACGGGCACCTCGAGGTCGTGCGCGAGCTGCACCGCCGAGCCGTCGAGCGCCGAGCCCCAGCAGAAGCCCCCGCCGTGGACCCAGAAGACCCACGGCTCGTCCTCACCGGCGTCCCGGGCCCGCTCCGGGCCGGCTGGGGTCATGACGAGCGAGCGGACAGTGGAGCCCCCGCTCGGCACGGCGACCTGCGAGGCGGTGACGTCGACCCCGAGCCGACGCGCGATCGCCGTCACCGCCTCCTGGCGCTCGCGGGCGCCGCGGCGGCGCAGCACGGCGGTGACGCGCGGGGTGAGCGGCCACCGGTGCGGGGTGCTGTCGGCGCGGTGCGCCACCTCGGCGGCCTCCGGCGAGATCGTCATCGGCAGCGGCAGGTCGCGGCGGCGCAGCATGCTCACGATCCTCGCAGCCCGGGCCGGCGGTGGCTCTCCACCCAGGCGTCGACCTCGGTCCAGCGCTCGTCGAGCCAGGTGGCGACCTCGTCGGGGTCGCGCGGCACGTCGCCCGCCGGGTAGGTCGTCGTGCGCACGACGAGACCCTCGGTGGGGCCGAAGGGGATGCCCCGCCAGATGTCGCCCGGCGAGTCGAAGAGCTCGAGCCCGGTGTGCGCGACGACGACGACGTCCGCGTCGGGTCGGGCCTCGAGGATGGCCTGCACCCCGCGCTGGCGGGGCGGGAGCACCCAGCGCCAGCGGGCCGCCTGCTCGGCGCGCTCGTGCTCGCCCTCGGCGCGCAGCGCCTCGACCCCGGCCTGCTGACGGTGCATCGTCCAGTTGCGTCCCTCGGGGAAGATGAGCAGGGCGTCCCGGGGGGCCAGGCCGCGGGCGAGGTCGGCCACCCCCTTCGTCCGGTCGTCGCCGGCCCCGGAGCGCGACGGCACGAAGTACGCGCGCAGCCGGCGCAGGACGAGCGCCAGGCCCGGGTCCCACAGCAGGCCCGCGGCGAGGACGACACGGGGCACCCGGCGGGCCTTCGCCGCGATGATCCACGCGAGGGCGAGGGAGTCGGCGGGGCCGGCGTGCCGCGAGAGGACGACCGCCGGGCGGGTGGGGTCGCCGAGGTCGATCTCGCCGTCGGCGACGACGTGGAAGGAGACGACGCGCTGCGCGGTGCGGAAGAAGTTCTCCAGCGCGTGCGCGACGAGCTGCTCGTGATGGGCGATCCAGTCCTCGCCCCGGTCGACGGGAGAGCGCACCCGCAGCCACATGCACTGCACGAGGATGCTCACGTCCTCCCACATGAAGTACACGGCGAGGAAGACGACGCGCGCCAGACGCATGCGACGGTCGAGCGGCCACAGCAGCACGCCGAGGGCGATGAGCGGCAGCGCGGCCACCGTGACGAGGACGGCGAGCGGAGGGTAGACGAAGCGCAGGACGACCTGCAGCCAGTACGGCGGGGGACCGATCTTCATGCGTGCAGGGCGAGGTGGTCGGCCGTCGCCTCGTAGGCGGCGGTGATGCGGTCGGACACCCGCTCGCCACGTCCGACGCTCAGGGTCGCCAGGGCGGGGGAGCGCTCGACCCCGCTGGGCAGCACGTGCAGCTCGACGTCCTCGGGGACCGTCGCGATCTCCTCGACGAAGCGGTGCCGGCGGGCGATCTCGAAGGCGACCATGCCGACGTCCCACGGGGTCGCCGGCACGCTGAGGGGCTGCTCGACCCGGCCGACGTGGAGCACGAAGATCCGGTCCGCGCCGAGCTCGAGCGCCCGGCCGACGGGGATCGAGTGGACGAGGCCGCCGTCGAGGTAGTGCAGCCCGCCGATCTCGACCGGCGCGAAGAGCCCGGGCACCGCGCAGCTCGCGGCGACCGCGGGGGCGATCTCGCCGGCGGTGAACCAGTGCGAGCGGGCCGACTCGATCTCGGCGGCGACGCACTGGAAGGGCACGGGCAGGTCCTCGATGAGCTCGGTCTCGAGGTACTGCGTGACGAGACGCGGGATCGTGCCCGGCGACATGACGTGGGTGCCGCTGCGGGCCAGGCGGGCGGCCTGGCGCACGGGCGACTCGCGCAGCGCGCCCGAGCGCACGACGTCGACCCACAGCTCCTCGAGCCGGGCGACGGTCGCGCTGCTGGGGTCGGCGGCGACGAAGGCGCCGTTGATCGAGCCGATGCTCGACCCGACGACGAGATCGGGGGTGATGCCGTGCTCGAGCAGCGCGCGCAGCATGCCGACCTCGGTCGCGCCGAGCACGCCGCCACCTCCGAGGACGAAGGCGGTGGTCATCGGGCCTCCTGGGGACGGGGCGGACGGGGGTGGACGCGGGGGTCGGGGCGGTCCTGACGGATGACGTCGACGGCGACGTCGAGCGTGCTGCCGCGGCCCTCGGTGAAGATCACGCCCTTGAGCGGCGAGACGTCGCGGAAGTCGCGGCCCCACCCGGTGACGACGTACCGGCTGTCGGCGAAGTGGTCGTTCGTCGGGTCGAGGTCGACCCAGCCGCCGTCGGGGGTCATCGCCGAGACCCACGCGTGGGTGGCGTCCGAGCCGGCGAGCTTGGTCTTGCCCGGCGGGGGCATCGTCTCGATGTAGCCCGAGACGTACCGCGCGGGGATGCCGACGACCCGCAGGCAGCCGACGGCGAGGTGGGCGAAGTCCTGGCACACCCCTTCGCGCTGGGCGAGGAGCTCGGGCAGGGTCGTCTTGACGCTCGTCGTCCCCTTCGCGTACCGGAAGTCGCGGTAGATCTGCGAGTACAGCGCGACGAGGGCCTGGCCGAGCGGGCGGTCCTCGGGCAGGACCTGCCGGGCGTAGGTCTCCACCTCGTCGGTGAGGTCGACGAGCTGGCTGGGCAGGACGTACTGGGTCGCCTCGACGAGGTCGAGGGTCGGGGGCGAAGGGGGATCCCCCACCCCCTCCTCGGTCGTGTGCTCCCGGATCCCGCCCGCGGCGATGATCTCGGCCGCCTCGCCGACGCTCCACCCGTCGAGCCGGGCGAGGTCCGGGGCGGGCCACTCGACCTCGACGACCGAGCGCTTGAGCACCGACAGCGTCGTGTGGGGGGTGCGCACCTCGTAGAAGTGGCTGAGGTTGCCGAAGTGGTCGACGTGCTCGGAGAGGACGTGGGGCTCGGGGGTGATCTCGACGGTGTGCTCGAGGACGCGCTGGTGCGCGGTCTCGCGCGGGGCGAGCATGGCCCGGCCGAAGGAGTCGGTGACGTACTCGGCGTACTGGTACTCCGTGCGGTGGGTCACCTCGTAGGGCCGGCGCGAGTGGTGCTCGGGGTCCGGCACGGGGTGGGGGACGGTGCTCACCAGGCCACCCCGTCGGTCCACGAGACGGTCTGGACGGTGTGCTGCGTGGCCTTGCGCACGAAGTAGCGCTCGACGACGCGGTCGTGCTCGGCGCGTAGCGCCGCGTCGAGGCGGTCGAGCTCGGAGACGAGTCCCGCCCGGTCGTCGCGCATGAGCTGGGGCAGGTCGAGACCGGCGATGTGCTCGGCGAGGGCTCGGGTGGCCTCGACGACGGCGTCGTCGCCGACGAGGTCGAGGGCCTCGGTGAGCCGCTCGACCTGGAAGACGACGGAGCGCGGGTTGATGCGGTCGCGCAGGAGCAGGTCGAGCGCGGACTCGGTCGCCGACAGCGGCCCCAGCCCGGCGGCGAGGCGGCGGCGGTAGGTGATGACGGACTCGGCGGCGGTGAGGGCGGACTCGCTGACCGCGCCCTCGACGAGCGGGGTGCGCACGACGGCGAGGGTGCGGCGCAGCAGACGGATCGTCTGCTGGGCGCGCTCCATCCGCTTGCCGGCCTCGGTGAAGGCCCAGGCCGGGTCGCGCACGGTGGACTCGACGGAGATCCCGGAGAGCGCGAGGAAGGCCTCGATGCTCTCCATGAGGATCTCCTGCAGGTCGTCCTCGGGCCGGACGTGCGCGAGCGTGTGCTCGAGGCGGCTCATGACGAGCCAGGTGTCCTGCGAGAGCTGCTCGCGCACGGCCTGGGCGGCGACGACCGCGCGCCGCGCGCTGCAGCTCACCGAGCCCGACAGGCGGGGGTCGAGGACGAGGTCGCGCAGGTGGGGCAGGGGGTCGACGAGGCGCTCGTCGCTGCCCGCGCCGACGAAGCCGGGGCGGGTCGAGGTGATCTCGGTGACCGCCCGGAGCACGGCGACCATCGCCGCGTGACCGGTCGTGCCGGGACGCTGGGCGTGGTCGTCGACGAGGTTGTCGGCGACCCGCAGCACGCGGGCCGCGCACTCGGCGCGCTCGGCGTAGCGGCCGAGCCAGTAGAGGTCGGAGGCGACGCGCGGCGCCGGGGCGACGAAGGCCTCGGCGTGGTCGACGGCCGGGCTGGGCACGAGCTCGGGCAGCACCCCGTCGTCGCGGGTGACGGAGGGGATGTCGCCGGCGAGCACCCACACGTCCTTGCTCGGCGCGCCGCGGCCCGAGGAGACGTCGGCGGAGTCGCGCTCGACGCTCAGCCGGCCCAGGCCGCCGGGCATGACGAGGTAGTCCTCGTCGTCGGCGACGGCGAAGGTCCGCAGCACGACGTTGCGCGGGTCGAGCCCCTGCGGCGTGACGACCGGCGCGCTCGACATCGACACCGGGTCCTGCGCGGTCCAGCGCCAGGGCTCGTCCTCGATGCGCGCGGCGAGGGCCTCGCGCTGGGCCTGGTCGAGGTCCCACCCGCGGATCGCGTCGCTGCCGGCGAAGCGGTGGATGGGGCGGATGACGAGGCTCGAGAGATGGGCGAGCACGTGCTGGCGGTGCGTGTCCTCGCCGGCCCACCAGGTGCGCGGCGAGTGCAGGATCTGCTCCTCGCCGAGGACACGTCGGCACACCGTCGGCAGGTAGGGGATGAGCGCGGGGTTCTCGAGCAGGCCCGCGCTCAGCGGGTTGACGACGGAGACGTTGCCGAGCCGGGCGGCCTCGACCATGCCGGGCAGGCCGAGCCGGGACTCGGGGCGCAGCTCGAGCTGGTCGCACCAGTCCGCGTCGACGCGGCGGATGACGACGTCGACCGGGGCCAGCCCGCTCGTCGTGCGCATCCAGATCCGGCCGTCGCGCGAGACGAGGTCCTCGGACTCGACGAGGGGGAAGCCGAGGAGCATGGCCTGGAAGGCCTGGTCGAAGGCGGTCTCGGACAGGGTGCCCGGGCTGAGGATGACGACGCGGGGGCTGTCCTGCGTGCGCGGCGCCACCTGGCGGACCGCGCGCTGGACGCCGTAGAAGAAGCCGCGCAGCCGCGACAGGTCGCTCGCCCGGTGCAGGTCGGGCATGACGCGGGCGACGATGCGTCGGTTGGCCATCGCGTACCCGGCGCCGCTCGGGGCCTGCGCGCGGTCGGCGAAGACGCGCCACGTGCCCTCGCGGTCCCGGGCGAGGTCGGTCGCCGGCAGCACGAGCTGGTGCGACCCGGGCAGCGTGATGCCCTCGGCCTGCGGCAGCCAGCCCCCGTGCCCGTAGACCACCTGGCCGGGGATCGTGCCGTCGCGCACGAGCCGCTGCTCGCCGGTGAGGTCGGTGAGCACGGCGTCGAGCAGATGGGCACGCTGGCGCACGCCGCGCTCGAGCTGGGCCCACTCCTCGGTGCCGATGACGAGCGGCAGCGGGTCGACGGTCCACGGGGCCCCGGTCTGCGGCGTCCCCGACGGTGGTGGTGCGGCTCCCTGCTCCTGGCCCCGGGTGCCGTAGGTGATGCCGTCGTCGGCGACGAAGCGCTCGGTCTCGCGCTGCCGGGCGAGCAGGCCGGGCAGCCCGAGCCGCTCGATCGTCGCGACGAGCGCGTCGGTGTGGGGTCGGGTGCCGTCGACCGTGAGGGTCTCGTCGACGCCGTCGAGATGCTCCTCGACCCGCCGACGGTAGGCGTCGAGGACCTGGGTGCCGTCGGCCGTGGGGCCAGGATCGGCGACGGCGGTCATGCGGCGACCTTACGCGGACGGCGCGGTGAGGTGACGCTCAGCGGTGGGACCCCCCCTTCGGCACCCGGACGTCGAGCCAGACGAGGCGGTGGTCGCAGGTAGGAAGGGGTAGGCACCTTCGCCCGGGGACTCGAGCCCGACGACCCTCGAGGACCACGTGGCGCCCCCCGTCCCCCCGGTGGGACGCCACGTGGCCGGCTTCGGGGTCAGCGCAGGGAGACCGTCACGCCGTCCGAGAACATCGAGTCGTGCAGCTCGATCGAGGCGGGCGTCGCGCCCTCGGGCATGTCGAAGACCATCGTCCCGGTGGCGGTGTTGCCCGGGTTGACGTCGGTGAGCCACACGTCGGAGTTGCCCTCGATCGAGATCGCGGCCGAGCTGTTGGCCTCGAAGGTGCGCCCCTGGGTGTCGATGATCTTCTGCTCGGAGTCGAACATCGTCTGGGCCTCCTCGCCGATGTTCGTCACCGAGATCTCGACGAGGACGAACTGGCCCTGCGCCTTCTCCTGGAGGAAGTCGTCGCCGACCGAGGCGACACCGGGCTCGACGCTCTTGACGACGAACTCGAACTTCCCGTCCCGGGCGGCGTCGCCGATGCCGGGGCCGGAGGCCTTCGTCGCCGCGGCCTTCTTCTTCGAGCCCTTCGTCGGGGTCGTCGAGCGGCCGTCGGTCGGTCGTGAGGTGCTCGACCCCGCCTCGGTGGTCGGGGAGGTCGAGCCGCCCTCGGCGAGGACCGCGGCGCCGCCGCCGCAGCAGGCGAGCAGGAGGGCGCCGCTGGCGAGGACGGCGGTCAGGCCCTTGTGGCGCGAGACCCAGCCGCGCTGCGGCGGCGGGGCCGGGGCGTAGGTCGGCTGCCACTGCGGTTGCGAGGGGTCGTGGGGCTGGGTCATGGGGTGCCTCCTGGCGGTCCGGGGTGATGGCCTCATCGGATCGCGAAGGGGGAGCCCGCCACCTCCACCGAGCGGCTCGACAGGGGTCCGCCGATCGGGGGAGGGCGGCTGTCGCCGGGGCGCCCTACTCTCACGCCATGACCGTCGCCGCCGCCCCGGACCGCCGCGCTCGCGCGTGGTGGTCGGCGTCGGCGCGCTCCGCAGCAGCTCTCGCCGGGTGGTGGCTGCTGGGGATCCTCACGCTGGCGATGGCCCTGCTCACCACCGACGCACGTCGCGCGCCCGGTCTCCCGACGACGCACGACACGCCGGCGACCCCGCTGGGCATGCTGAGCTTCTTCGTCGGTCTGGCGCTGCTCGTGCTCCTCGTGTGGCGGGTGCGCCTGGCCCTGCCGCTCGCGGTGGGAGGGTCGCTCTTCGCGGCGATCGCCCCCTTCGACCCGTTGGTGGCGCTCGTCGCCGGTCTGCATGTCGTGCGCCGTCAGCGGACCGCCGTCGCGGTGCCGGTGGCGGCTCTCGTCACCGTCTGCACCGTCGTGGTCACGTGGCGTGACCTGCAGGGCCGCAACAGCTATGAGTCGGCCTGGCGGGGGCTCGTCGTCGACACGACGACGGCCGAGGCCGCGGTGGACCGAGGTGCGGCGCCGTGGTGGGTCCCGGTGACGATCGGGCTCGTCGTGAGCGCGATCTTCCTCGGGGCCGGTGCCGTGCGCCGGGTGCTCGAGCGTAGCGCCGGCGAGGTGACGCATCAGCGCGCCGTCGCCGCGGACCTCGGCGACCGGCTCGCCGCGCAGGACGAGCGCGAGCGGATCGCCCGCGAGGTCCACGACGTCATCGGCCACCGGCTCTCCGTCGTGTCCCTGCACGCGGCCGCCCTCGAGGCCCACGCGCCCGACGGCGAGCTCGGGCGCTCGGCGAGCCTCGTGCGCGAGGCTGCCGGCCGCACCGCGGAGGACCTGCGCTCGCTCGTGTCGGTGCTGCGCGACGGCACATCCGACATCACCTCGCAGGTGCCGGGCATCGCCGACGTGGAGGGACTCGTCGACGACGCCGTCGCGCACGGCATGACCGTCGTCGCGACGATCAGCCTGCACGACGGCGACCACCTCGACGTGCAGACCAGCCAGACCTCCTACCGCGTCGTGCAGGAGATGCTCACCAACGCCCGGCGGCACGCCCCGACCCACGGGGTGCGTCTCGTCGTGCGGGCCCGCAGCGCCGACGGCGTGCTGCTCGAGGCGGCCAACCACGTCCCGCAGGGGCGCGAGGTGCACCCCGGCGCCGGGCTCACCGGCATGCGCGAGCGGGTCGAGCTGCTGGGCGGCGAGCTGCGGCTGCTCGTCGAGGAGGACGTCCTGCGCGTCGTCGTGCACCTGCCGTGGCGGTGGCAGTCATGACGGTGCCGGTCAGCCCGGTCCGGGTGCTCCTGTGCGACGACGACCCCCTCGTGCGCTCCGGCCTGCGCCTCATCCTCGCCGCAGCCCCCGACATCGACGTCGTCGCCGAGGCGGGGTCGGGCGAGGAGGCCGTCGAGCTGTCCCTGGCGCACTACCCCGACGTCGTCCTCATGGACCTGCGGATGCCGGGCATCGGCGGCATCGAGGCGACCCGGCGCCTGCGCGCCCTCGCCCGGCCCCCTCGGGTGCTCGTCCTGACCACCTTCGACGTCGACGAGGTGCCGGTGCGGGCGCTCGTCGCCGGGGCCGACGGCTTCCTGCTCAAGACCGCGTCCGAGCAGATCGCCGGCGCCATCCGCGCCGTCGCATCGGGCGACGGCGCCTTCTCGCCCGAGACCTCGCGGCGGCTCACAGCCCACATCCGGGCCGGCGGCGCACCGCGCCAGGCCGAGGCCCGCCGGCTCGTCGCCGAGCTGAGCCCGCGAGAGCGCGAGGTCGTCCGTCTCGTCGGCGACGGCCGCTCCAACCCCGAGATCGCGCGAGCGCTCTTCATCGGCGAGGCGACGGTCAAGACCCACCTCGCCGCCGCGCAGGTCAAGCTCGGCGTCACCGGGCGGACCCAGGTCGCCGTGCTCGCGGAGCGGGCGGGTCTGCTCCCGCCCTGATGCCCGAATCCGCCGACCGCTCTGCCGACGTGGTGGCTGGCGGAGGGCTGGGCGGCAGCACGATTGCAAAGATATGTTTGCAGAGATGTCTATGTGGTTGTACCGTCGTCCTGTGCCCAGCTCGACGACCCCGGACCCGACCCAGCTCAAGGCCCTGACCCACCCCCTTCGCCTGCGGCTCCTCGCCCTGCTGCGCTCGGACGGCCCGGCGACCGCGACCAGCCTCGCGACCCGGCTGGGCATCAACACCGGCGCGACGAGCTATCACCTGCGCCAGCTCGCCGAGCACGGCTTCATCGCCGAGGACGAGCAGCGGGGGAGCGGGCGCGACCGCTGGTGGCGGGCCGCGGCGGCGTGGACGAGCGTGCAGGAGAGCCCCGAGGCCGACGAGGCCGAGCGCGACACCCACGACGCCTTCTGGCAGGCCGCGCTCACCCAGCAGGTCCGGGTCCTCCAGGACGCGATCGCCGCGCGGTCGGCGCTGTCGCCGCAGTGGCGGCAGCTGACGACGAGCAGCGACGTCGCCGTCTGGGCGACGCCGGAGCAGGCGCAGGAGGTCTCGCGGCGCGTGCACGAGCTCTTCGAGCACCTCGCGACCCTCCCGCTCGTCGGCGACGAGCGCCCCCCGGGCACCCGTCCGCTCGGCGTCCAGGTGCACAGCTACGTCGTGCCCGACCACGACCACCCCGCGCCGGAGGACGTCGAGCCCGACGGGGAGCAGGACCTGCGATGAGCCCCACCCGCGTCTACTACGTGCTGACCTTCACCCGGTGGTTCCCCACCGGCTTCGTCGTCGGGCTCTTCGTCCTCTGGGCGCTCGACCTCGGTCTCGGCACGGCGCAGGCGATGAGCGCGCTGGCGGCCATCGGGCTCGTCGTCGCCCTCCTCGAGCTGCCGACGAGCGGCTTCACCGACGTCTTCGGGCGTCGCCCCGTCTACGTCGCCGCCGCGGTCGTGCAGATCGCCGCCGCCGCGGCCTACCTCACGGCGAGCTCGTGGGGCACCTACCTCCTTGCCGGCGCCCTCATGGGCGTCTTCCGCGCGCTGGAGTCGGGCCCGCTCG
The DNA here is from genome assembly GCF_020567375.1 of Janibacter melonis. Classification (GTDB taxonomy): domain Bacteria; phylum Actinomycetota; class Actinomycetes; order Actinomycetales; family Dermatophilaceae; genus Marihabitans; species Marihabitans melonis. Next base: position 950,149 of record NZ_JAJBZM010000002.1, read on the forward strand.
AGGCGTGGTTCGTCGACGCCGTCCACGAGCGCACGCCCGGTGCCGACGTCGACCAGCCGCTCGCCCGTGCGGGCTCGATCATCGGCGCGAGCATGGCGGCGAGCTCGCTGCTGTCCGGCGGCCTCGTCGCGTGGCACCCGATGGAGGGCCGGTCCGCGCTCGAGCTGCCGATGGCGCTCTTCGCGGTCCTCACCGTCGGGCACCTCGTCGCCGTCCTCGCCCTCATGCGCGAGGTCCCGCACCTGCACACCGACGCCGCCACCCCGGATCTGGCCGAGGCCGTCGAGCAGACCTCCGCCGGGCCGCTCGGTCGGGCCCTGGCCTCGGCGAAGGCCGCTCCGGCCGTCGTCGTCAGCGGTCTGCGCCTCGTCGCGACGAGCGCGGTGCTGCGCGGTCTCGTCCTCGCGAGCGGTCTCACCTCGGTCGTCATGGTGGTGCAGGAGACCTTCATGCCGATCCGGCTCGCGGAGCTCGTCGGCGGCCTCGACACGGCAGGCGCGCTCATGGGCCCGGTCGCGGCCGTCGGGTGGGGTGCCTTCTCGCTGGGTGCCGTCGCTGCGGGGCGGGTCTCGCGCCGCATCGGCGTCGCCCGCACGGCGCTGCTCGGCCGGGCTGCCCACTGCGTCGGCGCTCTCGTCATGGGCGTCGTCCTCGGACCGGTCGCCCTCGTCGCCGCCTACCTGCTCACCTACGGCGTCTTCGGCAGCGGCGTCATGCACCGTGCCCTGCTGCACCGCGAGGCGAGCGCCAGCAACCGGGCGACCGTCCTGTCGATCGACTCGATGGTCTCCTTCTTCGCCTTCGCCGTCGTCTCCCCGTCGCTGGGGCTGCTCGCCGAGCGCACCTCGACCCAGGCCGCGGTCGTCACCGCTGCCCTCGTCGGGCTCGCCGCCCTCGTCGGCTACCTGCCCGCCCTCCGGGCGGAGCGCGTCCGGGGCGATTCGTCACCGGCCGCCGCGGCCGCATAGACTGGTTGCAACGGCCCGCCCAGTTCTGCTGCGGACCACCGCACCTGATCGCTCATCTGACGCCGATCGGTGCCGGCACCACGACGGTGCCCCGGAGAGACCTCCTGGACCTGCCTCGCAGGGCCGACGTCTGTTCGCCGATGCGCCGCGGCACCCTGCCGCGCCGGGCAGGACGACCACCACCACAGATGTGGAGCACCACCCGTATGACTCAGCCTGCACAGGCCCAGGGCTTCGCCGACCTCGGCGTGCCCACCCCCTTCGTCACCGTCCTCGCCGACCGCGGGATCACGGTGCCGACCCCCATCCAGGCCGCGACGCTGCCCGACTCGCTCGCGGGTCGCGACGTCCTCGGCCGTGGCCGGACCGGCTCCGGCAAGACCTTCGCCTTCCTCCTGCCGCTCGTCACCCGGCTCACCGAGGAGCCGCGCCGCCCGGCCTCGCGCCGCCCCCGCGCGCTGATCCTCGCCCCCACCCGTGAGCTCGTCTCGCAGATCGAGGAGTCCTTCCTCGACCTGACGAAGGGGACGAAGCTCACCAGCCGCACCGTCTTCGGCGGCGTCGGCCAGGGCCCGCAGGTCGAGGCCATGCGTCGCGGCGTCGACGTCGTCATCGCCTGCCCCGGTCGTCTCGAGGACCTCATGGGCCAGGGTCACGTCAGCCTCGACGACATCGAGGTGACGATCCTCGACGAGGCCGACCACATGGCCGACCTCGGCTTCCTGCCCGGCGTGAAGCGGATCCTCGACAAGACCCCGCGCGACGGCCAGCGCATGCTCTTCAGCGCCACCCTCGACGCGGGCGTCGACGTCCTCGTCAAGCGCTACCTCCAGCAGCCGGTCACGCACGAGGCCGACTCGGCGCAGTCGCCGGTCCTCACGATGGAGCACCACGTGCTCGCTGTGAGCCCCGACACCCACCTGCCCGTGCTCGTCGACCTCGTCGCCGCACCCGGCCGCACGGTCGTCTTCACCCGCACCAAGCACCGGGCGAAGAAGATCGCCCGCCAGCTCAACGCCGAGGGCGTGCCCGCGGTCGAGCTCCACGGCAACCTCAGCCAGGGCGCCCGCACGCGGACGATGACGGCCTTCCACTCCGGCACGGCGAGCACCCTCGTCGCGACCGACATCGCCGCCCGCGGCATTCACGTCGACGACGTCTCGCTCGTCGTGCACGCCGACCCGCCGGTCGAGCACAAGGCGTACCTGCACCGCTCGGGCCGCACCGCCCGCGCCGGCAGCAAGGGCACCGTCATCACGCTCATGACCCCCGACCAGCGCCGCGACGTCCGCGACCTCATGCGCAAGGCCGGCATCACCGCGACGACCCACCAGGTCTCCGCCGGGCACCCCGTCCTGTCCGAGCTCGCCCCCGGCGAGCGCAGCTACCCCGGCGGCTTCGTCGCCGAGGTGCCCGCCTCGGGCGGCGCGAAGGGGGGCCGCTCCGGTGGTCGCTCCACGGGCTCGGCCTCGGGTGGTGGCCGCTCCGGCGGTCGTCCCGCCGGCGGTCGCTCCGGTGGTGGCCGCGGTGGCCAGACCTCGGGTCGCTCCGGTGGCCAGGGCTCCGGCCGCTCAGGCGGTCAGGGTGGCGGTCGCCCCGGCGGCAGCCGTGGCCCGCGCTCGGCGTCCTCCGCCGGCGGCAGCGTCACCCGATTCTCGACGAGCACCCGCGCCGGCAGCCGCTGACGCACCCGCTCCTGACGAAGGCCCCCGCACCGATCCGGTGCCGGGGCCTTCGTCGTGCGGTGCGGCGCCCAAGGATCCGAGGGCCCGAGCCTGAGCGCGAATCGCCGCTACGCCGATGACGCAGCGGCGATCCGCGCTCACCGACGTGGAGCTCTTCGGCGCTGAGGCGGGGTTAGCTGTCGCCTTACCTTCACCTAGACGTGTGATCACGTGCATACGACTCCTGGCTTCACTAGCGTGACGACCAGGCCGGCAGATCGGCACGCGTGAACGATCAGGGTGGAGGAACTGTGGCGACGAACGGCATCTACTGCCTCGAAGGTGAGTGGGACGCTGACCTGCGCAAGAGACAGAGTGTCCAGCCTGTGCTCCAGATGCTCGAGAGCCTGGGGATGATCAAGTTCATCCACCGTGACGTCGCGACGAGAGAGGAGCTCGAGCACTACCTCGCGCGATGGGAGCGCAGCACCTACGACGACTACCAGGTGCTGTACCTCGCGACTCACGGAGACCGGTCGACCATCTCGTGGTCGTCGCACAACTCGATGACGTTGGACGGGCTCGCTGACGCCCTCGGCGACACAGCCCAGGGGTGCTACGTCTACCTCGGTGGTTGCAGCGTGCTGGCGTCCGAGGAGGACGCCTCGCGGTTCGTCCGCAAGACCGGTGCGGCCGCACTCTGCGGGTACCGCAAGGACGTGGACTGGATCGAGGGCGCGGCATTCGAGCTCATCATGCTCGACGCGCTGGCCAACCACACGGGTCGTCCCAAGACGCTCTTCATATCACTGATGAAGCGCCATTCCCAGCTCGCTGCCCTGTACGAATTTGTGCTCGTCACGAAGGCAGAGGTCTTCTCCAGCAAGAAGTGAGCGCGAATCGCCGCTACGCCGATGACGTAGCGGCGATCCGCGCTCACCGACTGGTCGGGAACCGGGGCGAAGGGGGGTCAGGGGGCCCAGGGCCTCAGCAGCTGCGCCATCGGGTCGCCGAGCGCCATCTGGAGCAGCGGCCCGAAGGTGATGCGCTGCACGCCGGCGGCCTTGAGCTCCTCGAAGGAGCCCGACATCGACCCGTCGACGGGGTGGGCCGTGACGTTGAGCGGGGTGCTCACGGCGTCGAGCATCGCGCGCAGCGCGGCGACGTCGGGCAGGCGTACGGGGTAGAGGCTGCGCGCCCCGGCCTGCTCGCAGGCCTGCATGCGGGTGATCGCCTCGGCGAGCGGGTCGGCGAACTTCTCGGTGCCGTGCACGAGAGCGTCGGTGCGCGCGTTGATGACGAGCTCGACCCCGGCGGCGTCGGCAGCCTGGCGCAGCGCGCCGATGTAGTCCGCGTGCTCCGCGACCTCGCGGACCCGTCCCCCTTCGCCGTGCACCGTGTCCTCGACGTTGATGCCGACGGCGCCCGCCTCGAGGACCCGTTCGACGAGCTCTGCCGCGGGGGTGCCGTACCCGGACTCGACGTCGGCGGTCACGGGCAGGTCGACGCTCGCGCAGATCCGCGAGATGCCGTCGAGCGCGTCGTCGAGGGTCATGCCCTCCCCGTCCTGCTGCCCACGGCTGTCGGCGAGCGGGTGGCTGCCGATGCTCAGCCCGAGGAAGCCGGCGTCAGCGGCCGCACGGGCGCTCCACGCGTCCCACACGGTCGGCAGGACGAGGGTCTCGCCCGTGTGGTGGAGTCGGAGCAGCTCGCTGGCCTTGGTCTGGATGTCGCTCATGCCACGACGATGGCAGACCGGACGGGCGAAGGGGGCGCGTCGGCGCCCCCTTCGTCCAGGGTTCACCCGCCCGTCGGCCGGCCCTAGAAGATCGGCTTGCCGCCGGTGACGCCGAGGACCGTGCCTGAGACGTAGGACGCCTCGTCGGAGGCGAGGAAGACGTAGGCCGCGGCGACCTCGACGGGATGACCGGCACGGCCGAGCGGGGTGTCGGCGCCAAAGCCCTCGACCTTGTCCGCAGCCATCGTCGCAGGGATGAGCGGGGTCCAGATGGGCCCGGGCGCGACGGCGTTGACGCGGGTGCCGGCGGGGCCCAGCTCGGCGGCGAGGTTGACGACGAGGTTGTTGAGGGCGGCCTTCGTCGCCGCGTAGTCGAGCAGGTGGCTCGAGGGCTCCATCGCCTGGATCGACGTCGTGACGATGACCGACCCGCCGGCGAGCTCTTCGGCGAGCTCGCGCACGAGCCAGAAGGGTCCGAAGACGTTGGTCTCGAAGGTGCGCACCACCTGGTCCGCGGGGAAGTCCGCCAGCTCGTCGTGGGTCATCTGGTACGCGGCGTTGCACACGAGCACGTCGACGCCCCCGAGCTGCTCGACGGCGTCGCGGGCGACCTGCACGTTGGCCTCGTGCGTGCGCAGGTCGGCGGGCAGGAGCACGCAGCGGCGCCCCTCGGCCTCGACGAGCGCCTTCGTCTGCTCGGCGTCGGCCTGCTCCTGGGGCAGGTGCGCGACGGCGACGTCGGCGCCCTCCTTGGCGAAGGTCACGGCGACCGCCCGGCCGATCCCGGAGTCGCCCCCGGTGATCAGGGCGCGGCGCCCGGTGAGGCGCTCGCGGCCGGTCCACGTGCTCTCGCCGTGGTCGGCCGGCGGGTCGAGCTCGGCCGTGGTGCCCGGCCAGTCCTGGGTCTGCGGGGGGATGGCGGACAGGTCTGCTCGATCGGGGCTCATCGACCCTGTCTACCGGCGCCGCCCGGGGCGGGTCGTCACCCGAGGGGGTGCGATCTCCCGCTGGGCCCTCCCCGCGCGGCTAGCGTCGGGAGGACCCGTGACGAAGGAGGAACCCCATGGCCAAGGACTCGAGCGCGAAGGGCGACCCCGGCCCATCCGTGAAGGACCCGGAGGTCTACGAGGCCCTGCGCGACGACGGCGCGAGCAAGGAGAAGGCAGCCCGGATCGCCAACGCCGCGGCCAAGAGCTCTCGCTCGCAGGTCGGGCGCAAGGGCGGTCACGGCGAGGACTACGACGAGCGCACGAAGGACGAGCTCATGGAGCGCGCCCGTGAGCTCGACATCGAGGGTCGCTCGTCGATGACGAAGGACGAGCTGATCGACGCGCTGCGCAACCACTGAGCGCCGGGGTGGCCCGAGCGCCTCAGCCGAAGACGGTCACCGTCTGCCGGCTGATGGCGACGAGCGTGCCGTCGGGCCGCCACACGTGCGCGTGGGTGTGCCCGTAGCCGTGCCCGGCGTGGTCGGTGCGCACCTCGTAGGCCCAGTAGGCGTCGGGCTCGGCGGTGACGTCCTCGACGAGCTCGAGGGTCCACGTGAGGCTGCTCGCCGGGCGCGGCTGCGCGAGCATCTGGATGACGGCCGGCGGCCACGCGTCGACGAGCGAGACGAAGTGCTCCTCGCCGAAGGTCGGGGTCGGCTCGCGGAAGCGCATCCAGCCGAGCATGTGAGAGGTCGACGCCGTCGTGTACGGCATGCCGCCGTCGGCCAGGCGCAGGTCGACATGGGCGAAGAAGTCCGGGGTCACCCCCGGGACGTGGGGCAGCGCGGTCGTCTCGTCCGGCGATGGCAGGACCGGGTAGGCGGCAGAGGGGGCGACGGAGACCGTCGAGGCCCGCTCCGCGCCGAGGCTCGCGAGCAGGACGGCGACGACCGCGCCGTCCTGGCGCATCGTCACCTGCCCCTGCGTGACGCTCGAGCCGGCCCGCAGGACGCTGACGTCGAGGTCGGCTGGGCCGGCCGTCGCCGGAGCGACGAAGGAGACGGTCAGGGAGCGAAGGGGGAGCCCCTGCGAGGCCCCCTCGAGGCGGCCGCGCAGCGCCGCGAGCATCACCCCGGCGACGACCCCGCCGTAGGTCGCCCGACCCTGTCCCCAGCCGGCCGCGAGGCGACCGGACCCGGCTCTCGCGGAGTCGAGCATCGACTGCAGATCACCATCGTGCGTCATGCGGCAGATCCTGCCATCAGGCGCAGGTCCGCCTCTCCACGAGGGGGTGGACAGGCAGATCCCCGAAGATCCAGGAGGAAAACCGACCAAGATCCCCTGACCTGCACCGACGTGACAAACCTTTGTCCAGGGTTGGGCTTGCCAACCTTCCTACACTGGTCGTGTGACTCAAGGAATTCGCATCGGAGAGCTGGCCCGCAGGACGGGTCTGTCCCCTGATGTCCTGCGCGTGTGGGAGCGCCGCTTCAAGCTCTTCACCCCCGATCGGACCCCTGGCGGGTACCGCCTGTACACGCCCACCGACGAACGCCTTGCCCGCGACGTCATCGCGCTCAAGGAGCAGGGCATCGGTCTGGCGGCCGCCGTCAAGCAGGCCCGGTCGGCCTTCGAGCCCGGGGCGCCCATCCCGACGAACGAAGAGCTGGCCAAGGACATCGACGACGCGGTGTGCGCCCTCGACCAGGTCGCCGTCGTCGCCGCCGTGCGCCGCGCGACCCACCTGCTCGGGGTCGAGGCCGCCATCGTCGACGTCTTCCTGCCCTACCTCGTCGTCCTCGGGCACCAGTGGGAGACGGGTCAGGTCTCCGTGGCGCACGAGCACTTCGCGAGCCACACGATCCGCAAGCACGTCGGAGCCCTCGGTCTCGACCTCGCCTCGGCCGGTCGGCGCGTCGGCATCGTCGCCTGCCCGCCCGGTGAGCGCCACGACATCGCGGCGCTCATGACCGCCGTCGTGCTCTCCCGCCGGGGCTGGTCGGTGCGCTTCCTCGGCGCCGACACCCCGCTCGCCGCGATCGACACCGTCGCCACCCGGGTGCGGGCCGACGCGGTCGTGCTCGGCGGGACCCGGCGCGAGGTCTTCGAGCCCCTCACCCCGCTCGTGCGCCGGCTGTCCGGCTCGACCCAGGTCGCGATCGGCGGCTCGGGCGCGTCCGAGGAGCTCGCCGCGAGCATCGGCGCGACCCTGCTGCCCTCGGACCCCGTGCAGGCCGTCCTGCACCTCGACGCGCTCGTCGTCGAGCCCTCGCGCTCGGCCTGACCGCTCCTCGGCGCAGGCCCCTGGCACGCCCCGGCGGGGAGTCCTCCCCGACCGGATCCTGGGCCGGCACGGCTCGTCGCCTGGCCCCTCGGGCATGCCGGATGGTTGGCTGACGGCCATGACGACCCCTCCGCCCCCCGGCACCCCTCCGCACGACCCCTCTGGCAGCACCGGCCCCGGCTACGGCCCGCCGAGCGGGCCCCCGTCGGGCCCCGGCTACGGCGGCCCCGCGGGCCCGGGCTACAGCAGCCCCAGCCCCTACCCCGGTGGGCCCGGTGGCGGGGGCTACGGCCCCCCGAGCGGCCCGGGCGGGTACATGTCCGCCCCGCCGCCCACCGGCGGCTACCGCACGAGCCAGCTCGAGCCGGTCGAGGCGATCAAGTACGGCTGGGCCGCCTTCACCCGCAACATCGGACCGTTCTTGCTGATGACCGTCGTGGTCCTCCTGCTCGGGGGCGGCTTCAGCATCCTCGGGTCCTACCTCGACGGCAGCTTCGACCTCGACGCCTCGAGCACCAACGCGAACGCCGCCTTCGAGCTCCAGCCGTGGGGGATGCTCCTCAGCCTCGTCGGCAGCATCCTCGCCTCGATCCTGTCGCTCGGCATGCTGCGCATGGCCTTCGACGTCCTCGACGGTCGCAAGGCCGAGCTCGGTCGCATGTTCACCGGGTACAACGTCGGCGTCGGTGTCCTCACCGGCATCGTCGTCAGCCTCGTGACATCCGTCGGCCTGCTCTTCTGCATCCTGCCCGGGCTGGCCTTCTCGTTCTTCATGCTCTTCGCCAGCTCGCGGGTCGTCGACAGCGGCGCCGGCGTCGGCCAGGCGATCTCCGGCAGCTTCACCCTCGTCAAGGACAACGCCGGCCCGGTCTTCCTGTGGTTCCTGCTGCTGATCCTGCTCGTCATCGCGTCCGTGTGCACCTGCGGCCTGGGCTTCTTCGTCACCGTGCCGCTCTTCACCATCAGCACGGCGTACGTCTACCGCGTCATCACCGGCGGGCAGGTCGCCCAGCCGGTCTGACCCGCTACTGCGCCAGCCCTGCGGCCCCGGCGACCCAGTCCCACATCCGGGCTCGGTCGGCCGGGGTCGTGGCATGTCGGCCGAGGTAGGCCGTCGGCCGCGGGCGCCGGTCGTGCCACAGACCGCCGCCGACCCGCCGGGGTCGGGTCGCGACGAGCCACACGCTCGTGTCGGCCCCCTCCTGCGCCGAGCGCAGCACCGGGCGCGTCACCCGCTCGAAGCGGGGCAGCGAGGCGGTGATGCCCGGCGTCGACGCCCAGCCCGGGTGGGTCGCGTAGACCGCGACGCCGTGGGCGCCCCACCGCTCCTGCAGCGCGCCGAGGATCTCGACCTGGGTGCGCTTGGAGCGCGCGTAGGCCGTGGCCCCGGCGTACTCGCCCCGCAGGTACTCCGGGTCGTCGACGGGCAGGTCCTGGGTGTACATGCCGCCCGACGTCACGAGGACGACGCGCGCGTCGTCGGTGAGCGCCGGCAGCAGCAGGTCCGTGAGCAGCACGGGCCCGAGCACGTGCAGCGCCATCGTCTGCTCGTGCCCCTGCTCGCTCTCGGTGCGCTCGGGCGGCAGGGCCCCCGCGTTGTGCACGAGCCCGCGCAGCGCGACCCCCGCCTCGAGCAGCCGCCCGGCGAGGTCGCGGACGTCGTCGAGGTCGGAGAGGTCGCACCGCCAGGTCGTCAGCCGGGCGAGCCCGGCGTCGACGCCGCGGGCGACGTCCTCCCCCTTCGCCTCGTCGCGGACGACGAGATGCACGTGCGCGCCGAGGTCGTGGAGCATCTGCACGCACGCCTCGCCCAGGCCCGACGAGGCTCCGGTGACGACGACGTGCGTCCCGACGAGCGCGCCGGACGGGCTGTCCGGCGGCCACCCCGGCAGCCGCCGACGGGCCGCGAGGCCCAGGCGGGTGTACCCGCCCACGACCGAGAGGTCGAGGGCCGAGTCGATCGCTGCCGAGACGGGGTGCGTCATGCGCTGGCCTCCTGGAGGTCGTCGGTCGAGACGCGCTGGTCGACGCGCTCGATGCTCAGCTGGTGCACGTCGAGATAGCTCGCCTCGAAGCCCGCGCGGCTGTAGCACAGGTAGAAGTGCCACATCCGACGGAAGGTCTCGTCAAGGCCGAGGTCGAGCGACGGCCATGCCCGCTCGAAGCGGTCGTCCCACATCCGCAGGGTCTGCGCGTACGACGGGCCCATCGCGAGGTCCTCGGCGACCCGCAGGCCCGACGGGGCCATCGCGCGGTCCATCGCCTCGAGCGAGGGGATGAGCCCGCCCGGGAAGATGTACTTGTGCACCCACGTGTACGTGTCTCGCGTCGCGAGCATGCGGTGGTCGGGCATGGTGATCGCCTGGATCGCGGCGCGACCGCCGGGGCGCAGCACGCGCTCGATCGTCGCGAAGTACTCGCCGAGGTAGTCCAGGCCGACCGCCTCGATCATCTCCACCGAGACGACGGCGTCGTAGGTGCCCTCGACGAGGCGGTAGTCGCGCACGAGGATCTCGACCTGGTCGGACAGCCCGGCCTCGGCGACCCGCCGGGTGGCGAGGTCGGCCTGCTCGGTCGACAGGGTCACCGTCGTCACGTGGGCGCCACGGCGAGCCGCCCGCAGGGCCAGCTCGCCCCAGCCGGTGCCGATCTCGAGCAGCTGGGTGCCCGGGCCGACGCGGGCCTCGTCGAGCAGCCGGTCGAACTTCGCCGCCTGGGCGTCGGCGAGCTCAGCCTCGCCCGGGTCCGGGGTCGTGAAGAGGGCCGACGAGTACGCCATCGACGGGTCGAGGAAGGAGGCGAAGAGGTCGTTGGACAGGTCGTAGTGGCGCGAGATGTTCGACTGCGTGTTCTCGACGCTGTTGACCTCGGTGCTCGGGTGGCGGGCGACGTAGGCGGCCCGCAGCCGCTGCCAGCTCGCCGGCACGATGTCCTCGACGCGCTCGGCGAAGGCGGTGAGCACGGCCGTGAGGTCGTCGGCCTCCCAGTCGCCGGCCATGTAGGCCTCCCCGAAGCCGATGAGCCCGTGGGTCCCCACCCGGCGGGCGAGGTCGTCGAGACGGCGCACCTGCAGCAGCGGCAGGTCGGTGCGCCCGGCCTTGCCGCCGAGCACGGTGCCGTCGGGCAGCGCGACCCGCACGTCGAGCGAGCGGGCGACCGAGCGGATGAGGCCGGTGGTGACGCGGGCCGCGACCGCCGCGCGGGGGCCGGTCGGCACCGTGGCGACGTCGGGCCAGCGCACGGGGTCGACCCCGCCGCGTCCGAGGACGCCGGGCTGCGCCGGGTGCTCCGGGCGCTGCTGGACCGGCAGGCGGCGGGCCCACAGCGCGATGCCCTGCTGGCGGATCCGGGCCGCCACGGCGAGCGGCTCGGCCGGCTGACGCCGGGCGATGCGGCGCACGGTGGCCAGCGTCGCGGGCGTGCCGCGGCCGCGCATCGTGGCGACGAAGGGGGCCTCGTCGTCGCGGTCGAGGCGCACGGCGACGTGCACCTCGTCGCCGGGCTCGGGGACGTGGAGCCGGTAGGTGCCCGAGACGTCGTTGAAGGGAGACACGTAGAGCTCCTTGTCGACGGTGGCGTCACCGCGCTCGTCGGGGTGGACGACGTAGGCGTGGCGGTCGCCGTAGGTGTTGTGCACCTCGACGACGACGCAGGCCAGCTCGCGGTCCGCGCGGTAGCACCAATAGACGGTGATGGGGTTGAAGACGTAGCCGAGGACCCGGGCGCTCGTCAGCATGAGCACCTGCCCGCCGTCGAGGTCGATGCCGTGCTCGGCGAGGAGGTGGTCGAGGTTCTCGCGGATCGAGCGCTCCGGGTCGCCGATGTGGTCGCGGGCCTCGAAGCGGGCGAGCGCCCCGTGGTCGGGCAGGTGGTCGAGGTCGACGAGCCACGAGTAGGAGCGGGTCGAGAAGCGATGGCGAAGGGGGGAGCGCCGCGAGTGCTCGACCGTCGTGCGGTAGATCAGCGGGAGCACCGGGTGCGCCGGCGCGGGCTCCGTCCGCGGCGTCTCGTCCCACGTGGCGCCGAGACGCTCGGCGGCCCGCAGGCCGGACAGCGCACCGTCCTCGTGGAAGCCCCACCCGTGGTACGCGCCGGCGAAGACCACCCGGTCGGTGCCGATGGTGCCCAGCCGCTGCTGCGCGTCGACCGATGCGGCGGTGTAGAGCGGGTGCTCGTAGTCCATCGTCGCGATGACCTTGTCGGGGTCGACGAGGTCGGCGCCGCCGAGGGTGCACAGCAGCCGCGTGTCGCCGGTGCGCAGGCGCTGCAGCCGGGTGAGGTCGTAGGTGACGACGACCTCGCCGGGGCGCTCGGAGTCCGGGACGAGGTAGTTCCAGGACGCCCGCGCCCGCGGGGTGCGGGGCAGCACCGACTCGTCGGTGTGCAGCTGGGCGAGGTTGCGCGAGTAGGGGATCGCGCCGAGGACCTCGCGCTGGGCGTCGGTCGGCTCGGCGAGGAGCGACAGCGCGGCCGGCGCGTGGGTCGCCACGACGACGGCGTCGACGTGGTCGGTGCGGCCGTCGGCGAGGGTGATCGTCACCCCGTCCTCGCCCTCGCGCACGGAGGCGACCGGGCTGGAGAGGTGGACCTCGTCGAGCCGCGCCGCGACGCGCTCGACGTAGGTGCGCGAGCCGCCGGAGACGGTGCGCCAGGCGGGGCTGCCGAGGACGCCGAGCATCCCGTGGTGGGAGAGGAAGGTGAAGAGGGAGCGCGCCGGGTAGGCCTCGGCGTCGGCCGGGTCGCAGGACCACACGGCGGCGACGAGCGGGGTGAGGAACCAGCGCCGCAGGTCGGCCGAGAAGCCCTGCGCCGCGACGAACTCGCCCAGGCTCGGGCCGGTGCCGCCGTCCTCCGGTGCGTCGAGGAGCTCGCGGGCGGCTGCGTGGAAGCGGGGGATCTCGGCGAGCATCCGCAGGTAGCGCGGTCGGGCGAGCATCCGCGCGGAGGGGACGATGCCGCTCGCACCCTGGCCGCCGGCGTACTCGATGCCGTCGGAGTCGGCGCGCACGGACATGCTCATGTCGGACTGCTGCGCCTCGACGCCGAGCTCGTCGAAGAGGCGCAGCAGGGTCGGGTAGGTGCGGTCGTTGTGCACGATGAAGCCGGTGTCGACCGGCACGGTGCGACCGTCGACCTCGACGTCCTGGGTGTGCGCGTGACCGCCGAGACGGTCGTCGGCCTCGTAGAGGACGACGGAGTCGGTGCGCGACAGGACGTGTGCGGCGACGAGCCCGGAGACCCCGCTGCCGACGACCGCGACGCGACGGCGTGCGCTCACAGGGAGCCCACCGCATCGGAGAGGGTGCGCTCGGTCTGGTCGGCGAGACGGCCGAAGAGCGCGGACATCACCGGGGTCGCGATCTTCAGCGGGCCCGACAAGGTGAGCTCGGCGTCGTAGACGACCGTGCTGCCCGCACCGTGCTCGCGCACGTCGATGCGGTCGTGCAGGGTCGTCGAGCCGTTGCGCCCGGTGAGCTCGACGTGCGGGAAGTCGGCCCGCTCGAGGGTGTACATCACCTCGACCTCGCGCCCGCCGAAGCGGGAGACGTTGCGGTAGACCGAGCCGGGGCTCCCGTCGCCCTCGACGAGCTCGCACGACACGGTGCCGTGGTCCCACTCGGTGGCGTTGGTGAAGTCGGCCAGGTACGCGTGCACCCGGTGGGTCGGGGTGTCGGTGTGGATCTCGCGATGTGCACGAGGCATGGGGATGCTCCCTTCGATCGACGGACAGAGGACCAACTGACGGTCGGTCGTGTCCATGCCGTGTCCAACCTGTCGACCCGGGTGCGATGACGCTCCGTCGAGCAGGAAGGTACCCCCACCCGACGGATCCCGCCGGGAGATGCCCGTGTCGACCTGCATACCCCCGGTTCGGAGCGCTGCCCGGTGCGGTTTGGTCGTGCCCGCCAGGGGTGCGAAGGGGGCAGCACGCCGCACGCCCCCGTCGGGCGACGGGGGCGTGCGGGACGTGCAGGTGGGTGGCGCTAGCCGAAGAGGACGACGGCCGCGATCGTCGAGACGACGAGGCCGGCCATCACGGGCAGGAAGCACATCCGGGCCAGCTCGAGGACGTTGACCCGGGCGAAGCCGGCGACCGCGATGAGCGAGGACCACGCGACGAGCGTGCCGCCGCCGGACCAGATGTTGCCCATCTGGCCGACCGCCGCGAGGGTCTCGGGCGAGACCCCGACGACGGGACCGAGGCTGCCGGCGAAGGCGCCGGTGAGGGGCAGCCCGGAGAAGCCCGAGCCGTCGAGGCCGGCGATGAGACCGATGAGCAGGATGCCGAAGGCGGTGACGAAGCCGTTCTCGGGGATGTGCTGCTGGAGGTTGAGCACGACGTCGAAGAGCAGGTTCGGCCCGGTGACGCTCCCGTCGGCGGCCGGAGCCACCCCGAGGATGGTCCCGGAGAAGTCGCCGTTGCCGATGAAGAAGAAGCCGGCGATCGGCAGGACGACACCCATCGCCTTGAAGGCGAAGACGAGGCCGTCGGTGACGTGCTCGGCCGAGCGCTCGAGGAAGGTCGAGCGCCCCTCGGCGAAGGTCGCGAAGAAGATCGTCATCGCCGCGATGCCGCCGACGAGGGCAGCCGCGTCGCCACCCTTGAGGCTGTCCTCGCTGCCGCCCTGCGACAGGCTGTAGACGAGGTAGGCGATGAGCGCGGCGTAGGCCACCGGCACGAAGACGGCGAAGAAGACCGAGGTGCGGCGCTTGACGCCGGGCACCCCCGCGACCTCCTCGTCGGGCTCGACGGGCGCGTCGAGCACCCCGACCGAGCCGACCCCTTCGGGTCGACCTCCGCCGAGCTCGGTCTCGCGCAGCGCGACGCCGTGACCGGTCGTCGGCGCGTCGACGACCTCGGTGTTCTTCGCGATCGCCTCGCTGTCGGTGAGCTCCCACTCGGTGAGCAGCTCCTGGCTCGCCGGGCGCATCTTGCGGATCTCGAGCAGGTAGCCCATGACGAGAGCGATCCCGCCGGTGATGAGCGAGAGCACGAGCGCGCGGTTGGCGATGACGTCGGCGTTCGCGTTGGCCGCCGTCGCCGACAGGCCCGGCGCGACGCGGATGACGTAGTCGCTCGACAGGGCCATGCCCTGACCGGCGACCGCGATGGCGAAGCCGGCGGCGAGGGGCCGCAGGCCCGCACGGATGGCGACCGGCACGAGGACTGCGCCGATGAGCGGGACCGCCGGCGTCGGCCAGAAGAAGAGCGAGATGAGGTAGGTCGCGACCGCGATCGTCCAGAAGGACAGGTGCGCGTTGCGCATGACCGGGCGGAAGGGCGTGACCATGAGCTTGTCGGACCCGAGCGACTGCAGCGCCCCGAGCATCGCGGTGACGAGCGCGATGATGAGGAAGATGTTGAAGAGCTCCTTCGCCGCCACGAGGCTGGCGTTGAAGATCGCGGCGAGCGCGTCGGGCAGCGAGCCGGTGAAGGCGAGCGCCGTGAGCATCGTGAAGAAGACGGCGGGGACGATGATGTTCTTGCGGGCCAGCATCGTCGCGAGGATGGCGACGATGCCGACGACGTACACCCAGTGGGCGAGGGTTATGTCGATCATGCGGGGAGTGCTCCTGACCAGGGAGGGGCGGTGCTGCTAATAGCCGGCAAGCCTGCCGAGACGTCGTCCGGGTGGTCTACGTCAGGGATGCACAGGCAAGCGCGTGAATTACTGTGCAGGTGTCCTCTTACGGCGATGTTTCGGCGAGAGGATCGTGAGCGTGAACTCCGCTGACGCGGGTCCGCAGGGGAGCGAAGGGAGCACCGTGCCGAGCAGTGACGTGCCGGGCCGCCGGTCGGCCCTCCTCGCCGTCGGCGCCCTCCTCCTCGTGACGATCATCGGCACGATGTCGAACAACATCGTCAACGTCCCCCTCCGTCAGGTCGCGGCGGACTTCGACGAGCCCGTCGCCTACGCGGTGCTGTGCGTCAGCGCCTTCAGCCTCATGCTGGCCATCACCCTGCCCCTCACCGGCTGGCTCGGTGACCGCTTCGGGCGCAAGCGGGTGCTCGTCGCCTTCCTCGCCCTCATGTGCGCCTCGCAGCTGGCCGCCGCGCTCGCGCCGAACCTGCCCTTCCTCATCGGCACCCGGGCGCTGCAGGGGCTGGGCTGCTCCGCGATCCCGCCGCTCGTCATGGGCATCCTCATCGTCGTCTACCCCCAGCAGCGCGGCCGCCTCATGGGGGCCTGGGCCGCCGCGAACGGCGTCGGCCAGGCGCTCGGACCGCCGGTCGGGGGGATCGTCGCGGACGCCTTCGGGTGGCGGGCGATCTTCGTGCTCGTCGCCGTGCTCACCGGCATCGCCCTGGCGGTCATCTCCGCCGCCGTGCCGCGGGTCGAGCCGCGCGAGGCGCCCTTCCACGTCCCCGGGGCCGTGCTGCTCACCGGCGGTGCCGGCCTCGTCCTGCTCGGGGCGACGCTGCTCAGCCAGCCCGTCGTCGACCGCCGCGTCGACGTCGCGCTCGTCGTCCTCGGCGTCCTCCTCCTCGCAGGCTTCGTCAGGGTCTCCTACGGCAATCCGCGGGCGCTCATCCCCCTTCGCCTCATCGGGGAGGTGCGCTTCTTCCGCAGCTGCTTCGCCGCCTTCGCCCAGATGTTCATGCTCGGTACGAGCCTCGTCGCCGCACCGCTCGTGCTCACCGGTCCGATGGGGCTCAGCCTGAGCCAGGCGGGGGTCATCTTCTTCGCGCTGCCCGTGATGATGGCCGTCTCGGCGCCGCTCGTCGGACGGGTCGCCGAGCGGTGGTCGCCACGCGGCGTGCTGCGCCTGGGGCTGCTCGGGGTCGTCCTCGTCGCGCTCGCCAGCGCCGTCGTCGTGAGCGCCGAGGTGCCGCCGCTCGTGCCGCTCGTGCTCTGCCTGCTCCTCGCGGGCGTCGCGATGGCGATGGTCCAGACGCCGGCGGCCACCGGGGCGACGCGCTCGCCCGCGGGAGCGATCGGATCCGGGCTGGGTCTTTTCAACCTCACCCGCTTCGCGGGCTCGACGGCCGGCGCGGCCTGGGTGGCGATGATCGCGCCGTCGGGGCGGATGGGCGTGATCTTCGTCGGGGCCGCGGTCGTCGGGCTCGTCGCGCTGGGCGTGACCTTCGCCGGGCGCACCCCGGCGCACGAGCCCGACGTCGTCGCCGTCGCGGCCTGAGTCAGCCCGACTCGACGGAGTCGCCGACGGCGTCAGCGGTGCGCGCGAGCAGGTCGAGCTTGAGGGCGAGCCACACGGCGAACTGCGTCTCGGGGTCGCGCAGGTCCTGGGCGACGGCCTTCGAGGCCCGCTCGAGCTTGTAGAGCATCGTGTTGCGGTGGACCTGGAGGTCGCGGGCGGCCTGGGTGAGGTTGCCGCCGGCCTCGATGTAGGTCTCCACGGCCTCGTCGAGGTCCCCGCTCGCCTCACGAAGGGGGGAGACGAGCTCGTGCGCGTAGGCCCGGCCGCGCGGGTCGAGGGCGAGGTCGAGCAGGGTGGCGTAGACCCTCATGTCGGTGAAGCCGGCCGGCTCGCCGACCCCGAGCTGGGCGGCGAGGGCGAGGGCGATGCGCGCCTCGCGATAGCTCTCGTTGATGCGCATCGCCCCGTCGACGGGGCGGCCGTAGGTGACGAGGATGGCCCGGTCGGTCTCGGGCTGGAGACGCCGGTGCAGGGCGGTGGCGTAGCCCGCGAGCTCGCTCGTGCCGTTGTCGTGTCCGGAGCGCCGGGCGGGGGCCACCTCGCGCACGACGGCGATGACGTCGCCGACGACGGCGGACAGGGCGGCCCGCTCCTCGGCGCCGCGCAGGCGCAGGGCCTCACGGGCCATGTTGGCCAGGCGCTGGGGCGAGTCGTTGTCGGCGATGAGGCCGCGGGCCTGGAGCACGACGACGCCGTAGCGGCGGTCGACGGGGAAGCGGCGGTGCGCCGCTCGGGCGGAGAGGTCGGCGGAGTTCGAGAAGCGGCCGTGGAGCAGGGCGTGGACGAAGTTGCCGCGGGCGCGCTCCTCGGCGCGCTCGACGCTGCGGGTGCGCAGCATCTCGGTGGCGACGATGCCGACGGCCTGCTGGAGAGCGATGGTGCGCGTCGCGACGTCGTGCCCGGCGGGCTGCGGGTCGTCGTCGACGAGGACCAGCCAGCCCTCCGAGCGCTCGGCGACGCTCACCTCGGCGCTGAGGACGTGCACGGGGATCCCCTTCGCCTCGGCCTGCTGCTCGTGGACGAGGTGGTGGTCACTGCTCAGGGGGGCGGGCCGCCCCGGGTGCGCCGTGACCTGCCGGGCGATCGAGCCCGCGGTCGTCGAGTCGAGCCAGGGCTCCTGGTCGCGGGCTACGGCGTGCAGCGAGCTCGTCGCGTCGAGGAAGGCGACGGCGCAGCCCGTGAGGCGCTCGAGCTGCTGGCAGATCGCCTCGACGCCGCTGCCGCGGTGCAGGTGCACGGCGAGGGTCTCGTGGACGCGGGTGGCGTAGCGCAGGACGTGGCTCTCGTGGGCGAGCGCGAGCTGGGCGACGAGCCGCACGACGGCGTCGACCGACGCGCCGGCGCGGAAGCCGACGACCGGCAGCGGCGAGCCGGGGCCGGCGGCTCGCCAGCGCTCCTCGTCGGGCTCGCGGACGAGGACGGCGACCGCGCCGCGACGGGCCAGCGGGTCGAGGTGCGCGGGGGAGAGGTCGCGGTCGTCGCCGACGACGACGGTGCGGTGCAGGTCGCTCTCGTTGGCGAGCACCTCGAGCGCGGGCCGGGCCCAGTCGACGACCGCGTCGTCCGGCCCGTCGAGGATCGGGCAGGCCGAGCGCAGCAGCGGCTCGGCGAGGACGGAGCGCAGCGTGACCTGCTCGGCGGCGCCGTCGACGGGGGTCTCCCTCATCTGTGCAGTGTAGCCAGGCAGACCCGGCGAAGGTCATGCATTGTGACCATTGAGGACGGCTCGCGAGTAGGCCAGGCTCGAGGGGTCAGACCCCCCCCATCGCAGCGAAGGACTCTCATGCACCGCATCTACCGGATCACCCTCGACGACGCGTTGCCCGTGCTCGAGGCGGCCCGCGCCAAGGCGGACGAGATCGGGGTCAAGCAGACGCTGTGCGTCGTCGACGAGAGCGCGAACGTCATCGCCCTGCACCGCATCCCCGGCGCCCGGCTCACCGGCGTCGACATCTCCATCGCCAAGGCCTTCACCGCCGCCGGCCACGAGCGCCCGACGCACAAGTTCAACGAGGGCCCCGACGGCCCCGCCCTGCCCGGCAACGAGGCCTTCGGCATCAGCCACATGCTCCCGGGCAAGTTCGCCATCTTCGTCGGCGGCTTCCCGCTCGAGTTCGACGGCCAGATCGTCGGCGCCATCGGCGTCTCCGGCGGCAACGGCGAGCAGGACAAGGCCGTCGGCGCAGCGGCGATCGAGGCCTTCGCGCGGCACATGGAGCAGAATCCTCCGGCGTGAGCGCGACCACCGGTGACCGACCCGCCCCTGCCCCCGCCCACCGAGCGAGCCCCCGTCCGCTCGGCGAGTGGAAGCAGGAGATCCTGCGGGTCTACAACCAGGTGAACAAGGAGGTGGCCGGCCTCGGCGTGACCCGTCAGCGGGTGCACGTCGAGGACGACCACCTCCTCGTCGTCGCGACGCACCACCGCCTGCCGGCGCTGGCGACGATCACGGCCGCCGACCCCTCGCTCGGCCGTCGCGCCGACGTCGCCGTCATCGACGCGGGCAAGGCCCTGCTGCGGGCCCGGCTCGTCGACGAGCTCGGCATCGGGGTCCTGTCCGTCCTCAAGGACTACGACCCCGTGGCCGAGGTCGCCGCCACCGTCGTCCTGCTCGCCGCCCCGCTGCCGGTGACCGGCCGCGGCGCCTCCCGGGGGCCCGACGACACCGTTGTCGGCACGCCCCCCATGTGCTAGACATCGCCTACCTCGCCCCGTGACCGCCGTCAGGCCGGCCACCGGGCTGGTCGGAGCATCACCACGAACGGCCGGAAGACCTTCGCCCGAAGACGCTTCCCCGCCCTCGCCGGTGGCGGGCCCCACGGGTCCGCGTGCTGCCGCGTGCACCCGCACGTGACGCTCACCCGCGCAGGAAGGCCGAGATCGTGGACCACCACCGCACCCCCGCCCCGTCGCCCCGAGGCGGCCCCCGATGACCGAGCACGCCCACTGGGTCTACGTCGCAGGCGTCGTCCTGCTCCTCGTCCTCATGGCCGCCCGGCGCTCCGTCGTCGTGCCCGCCGTCCTCGCGACCGCGCTGACGGCGTGGGCCTTCACCGGGTCCCCCTTCGCCGCCGTCGCCGCGCCCTTCAACGCCCTCACCGTCGCGACGACCGAGCTGCTCAACATCTTCCTCGTCCTCGCGGTCGTCGGCGCGATGACCGGCGCGCTGCGGGGGATGCACGTCGACACCCTCATGCTCGAGCCGCTCACACGGGTCATGCGCAACGGGCACCTCGCCTTCGCCGTGCTCTTCGTCGCCTCGTACGTCATGTCGCTCGTCCTGTGGCCGACGCCCACCCTGGCCATCCTCGCCGCCGTGCTCGTGCCGGCTGCCATCGCCGCCGGTCTCACGCGGCTCGGCGCGGCGATCGCCGTCGCGCTCTCGGGGCAGGGCATGGCCCTCGCCTCCGACTACGTGATGGGGGTCGCGCCGGACATCACGGCGAGCGGGGCGGACCTCGACGCCGGGGTCATCGCCGACCGGGCCCTCCTGCTCTCCTGGGTGGTCGGGGCCGTGGCGGTCGCGCTCGCCTACCTCGTCACCGAGCGTGGCCGGCTCGTCGCCCCCGCGACGACGCGTCGGCTCAGCGAGCCCGCTGAGATCGCCGGCGCGGTCTCCGCGGGTCTCACCCGGCGCGAGACGCACCCGGAGACCGCCCTGCCGCAGCTCGGCGGCAGCGCCGAGGACGCCCCGGAGGTCCGCGAGACGTCACCGCGCCGGCGCCGCGCGGTCGCCGTGCTCGTGCCCCTCGCCTTCGCGGCGATGGTCCTCGTCCTC
This sequence comes from Janibacter melonis, assembly GCF_020567375.1. GTDB lineage: Bacteria > Actinomycetota > Actinomycetes > Actinomycetales > Dermatophilaceae > Marihabitans > Marihabitans melonis. The sequence goes on from NZ_JAJBZM010000002.1 coordinate 970,672, forward strand.
GTGCTCTCGCGCTTCACCGACCTCTTCCCGGCGGTCCCCGACCTGTCCGGCGCGGCGCTCGTCGCCGGGGTCGGCCTGGGCGTCCTCGTCCTCGTCTGCGCCGTGAGCGCCCACTCGCCGCTCGAGGCGGTCTCCGAGCACCTCGTCGACGGCCTCGTCTTCGCCTTCCGGGCGATGGGCGCGATCCTGCCGGTCGCGGGCTTCGTCCTCATGGGCGTCGGGGACTTCTCCGGCCGGGTGATGTCCCTGCCCGACGGGGTCGAGACCCCGGCCTTCCTCTTCGACGTCATCCGCTCGATGCAGGAGCACGTGCCCTCCGTCGGCGTCGCCACCTGCCTGGCGCTCATGGTCGCGGGGATGCTCATCGGCCTCGACGGCTCGGGGTGGGCGGGTCTGCCGCTCATCGGGTCGCTGTCGGCCGCGCTCGGGCCGGAGTCGGGCATGGACCCCGAGACCCTCGCCGCGATCGGTCAGAACGCCGCGTCGTGGACAGGCGGCGGCACGCTCGTCGTGTGGTCCTCGCTCGTCGCCGTGGCCGGGGTGACGGGTGTGCCCGTCGCCGAGCTCGTGCGCCGTCTCTTCGTCCCTGTCGTCTCCGGTCTCGTGTGCGCCACCCTGCTCGCGTCCGTCGTCCTGTGAGGAGCACCATGACCACCCCTTCCGTGACCACGACCACCACGACCGAGCCGCTCGCGCTCGTCGTCGTCGACATGCAGCGGGCCTTCCTCGACGCGTCGGTCGGCTTCCGCTTCGCCCCCGCCGCGCTCGACGTCGTCGAGCCGGTCAACGCGCTGGCCCGCCGGGTGCGCGCGGCGGGCCTGCCCGTCGTCTGGGTCCTCACCACGAGTCGGCCGGGCACCGAGGACTGGCCGAGCCTGCGCCGGCTGCTCGGCGACGAGGCGATGGACCGTCGCACCGGCGTGCTCGAGGAGGGCTCGTACGGGCATGCGTTGTGGCCGCAGATGGACGTCGCGCCACAGGACGCCGTCGTACGCAAGTACCGCTACAGCGCGATGGCCGAGCCGGGCGGCGAGCTCGAGGGCTTCCTGCGCGCCCGGGGCATCCGTCGGGTCGCGGTCGTCGGCACCCAGACCGACGTGTGCTGCGACGCGACGGCGCGCGACGCGATGATGGCCGGGATCGACGTCGTCCTCGTCGAGGACTGCCTGGCCGCCGAGACGCCCGAGCGGCACGAGGCAGCGCTCGTCAGCCTGGCGGCAGCCTTCGCCGAGGTCGTCACCTCCGACGAGCTCGGCGAGCAGCTGGCCCGGTCGGCTGCGCCCGGAGCAGAGCGGTGAGCTCGACCTCGACCGGGGCGTCGCCGGGCAGGCTCGCGACGCCGACGGCGGAGCGGGCGCACAGCCCCCGCTCGCCGAGGTGCTCGACGATCGCGTCCGTCGCGGCGTCGGCGACGGCGCTGTGCTCGGTATACCCGGGCACGGCGTTGACGTAGACCGTCATCCGCAGCAGGCCGGCGACCGCGTCGAGGTCGCCGGCCTGCGACAGCACGGCGACGAGCGCGTTGCGCGCGGCGATCGCGGCGCCCTCTCGGGCGCGGTCGAGGTCGACGGCGCCGCCCACCTGCCCGGTGACGACGAGCGTCCCGTCGACCCGCGGCGTCATGCCGGCGGTCGTCACGAGGTCGCCGGCCCGGCTCGCGGGGACGTAGCGGCCCTGCGGGCGGGGAGGTGCGGGCAGCGGGGTCACCATGTGATCGCCATGCCTTCCATGCGGGGGTCGGCGCCGGCGGAGAGCACGCCGGTCGTCGGGTCCTTCGAGATGGCCATGGCCGAGCCGCCGGGGCCGAAGACCTGCACCGGGGTCTCGACGACGTCGTGGCCGTCGGCGCGCAGCCGCGCGATGGTCTGGGGGTCCAGCCCGGCCTCGACCCGGATCTGGGCGGGCGAGCCGACGACGTCGGCGTCCGAGCCCGGGAAGACGCTGAGCCGGGGGAGCGACACGGCCTGCTGGGGGTCGAGCCCGTGGTCGACGAGGTGGCTGAGCACCTGCATGTTCCACTGCACCTGGCCGTCCCCTCCGGGGCAGCTGCCGACGTGGCGCAGCCCGTCGGCGTCGTCGGCGACCCACGCGTTGAGGGTGTGCAGGGGCTTGCGCCGGGGCCGCACCTCGTTGGGGTGGCCCTCGACGAGGTAGGCGCCGCGGCCGAGCCGGTTGCCGAGGACGACGCCGGTGCCGGGCACGGTGATCCGGGCGCCGAAGGTGAAGGCGAGGGAGTGGATGAAGCTCACGGACCTCCCTTCGGCGTCGACGCAGACCATGCTCGTCGTGTCGCCGTCGGGGGAGGCGGGGACGGGTCCGGCCGTCGTCAGACCCGCGCGCTGACGGGCGACGCGCTCGGGGTCGAGCAGCTGGCGCCAGGCGTCGGTGTCGCTCCCGACGAGCGCGTACCGGTCGTCGAAGGCGGCCCGGGCTGCACCGGCGAGCGCGGCCACCGAGGCGGCGTCGAGCAGGTCGCCGTCGGCGAGCAGCCCGTCGAGCAGGGCGGCCTGGTGGAGCATCATCCAGCCCGCCGAGGGCAGCGGCGTCTGGTGCACGGTGAGCCCGCGGTACGTCCCGGTGATCGCGGGGGCGGGCTCGACCTGGGCGCCGAGCGCCCACTCTTGCCCGCTGAAGGGGGCTCCGCCGGCGCGCAGGAAGTCCAGCGTCCGCTCGGCGAGCTCGCCCGTGTACATCGCGAAGGGGTCGTCGGCCAGGACGTCGAGGGTGTCGGCGAGGTCGCGCTGGTGGAGCAGCCGTCCGACCTCCGGCACCCGGCCGTCGGGCAGGAAGCAGGCCGCGGTCGACGGGTCTGCGGCCAGGGGCTCGCGCCGCTCGGTGATGTCGTAGCGGTTCTTCGCCGTGCACGCGAAGCCGTGCCGGGCGAGGTCGATGCCGCGGGCCCACAGCTGTGACAAGGGGCGGGTGGCCTCCCGGGCGAGGACGCCGAGCGCCGCGGGGGCGCCCGGCACCGTGACCGACAGGGGGCCGGTGAGCGGGATCGAGGTGTGCCCGCGGTCGCGGAAGAAGGCGAGGTCGGCCCCGTCGGGGCCGTACCCGCTCCCGCCGACCGTCCACACGCGGCCGTCCGGCTCGCGCACGACGGCGAAGGCGTCACCCCCGATGCCGCACTGGCCGGGCAGCGCCACCCAGCTCACCGCGGCCATCGCGAGCGTCGCGTCGACCGCTGTCCCGCCCTCGGCGAGGACGCGCGCGCCCTCCGCCGTGACGAGCGGGTGGCTCGCGCTCACCGCGGCCTGCCGCCCGAGGACGACCTGCTTGTCCTGGGCGACGGCGGCGACGGGGGAGGGCATCAGTCGCGCGGCTTGCGACGGCGCGGGCCGCCGTGCTCGATGTCGGCCTGGCTGACACCGACGTAGATCTCGCCCTCGTCCTCGCGCACGGGGTAGACGGCGATCGGCTCGGTGGCCGGCGGGTAGATCGGCTGCCCGCCCTCGAGCTCGAAGACGCTGCCGTGGCACGAGCAGCGGATGCCGTCGTCCTGGAGCTTGCCGCTGCTCAGCAGGCAGTCGAGGTGGGTGCAGTAGTTGCTCGTCGCGTACGCCTTGCCGCCGAGGCGGGCGACGGCGCACTCGAGCTCGTCGACGTAGAAGCGGCGCACGTAGCCCTCGGGGACCTGCCCGCTGCGGCACACCTTGTGGAAGACGACCTCCGTGCTGGCGGCGTCGGTGGACTGCTCGATGTTCTCGGTCATGGGGGCCTCGCGATCAGGGGGTGAAGTAGACGGTCTTGTCGGTCGTGTAGAAGGTCATCATCGAGGCGCCGGCCTGCTCCTTGAAGGTCTGCGTCGACGAGTTCTTCATGCCGCCGAAGGGGGCGTTCATCGCCATGCCGTTCGTCGCCTGGTTGACCTTGACCAACCCGGTCTCGACGTCGTCGGCGAAGCGGATGGCCTGGCCGATGTCGGAGGTCACGAGACCGGCGGAGAGGCCGTACTCGGTGTTGTTGACCACCCGTACCGCCTCGTCGTACGAGCCGACGGTGATGAAGGCGAGGACGGGGGAGAAGATCTCCTCCTGCGCGAGGGCCGACAGCGGGTCGACGTCGCGGAAGATCGTCGGCCGCACGAAGTACCCGCCGCCGGCGGGCTCGGCCCGCTCGTCACCGGGGGTGACGAGCCGGGCGCCCTCGGCGGCCGCGCCGTCGACGTAGTGCTGGAACTTGTCGACCTGGGCGGCGTTCGCGAGGGGGCCGAAGGTGACCCCGTCGTCGAGACCGTTGCCGACCCGGGCGGCCTCGGCGACCTCGGCGAGACGTCGCACGAGCTCGTCGGCGACGGCCTCGTGCACGACGACGCGCGAGGTGCCGGTGCAGGCCTGCCCCGAGAGCCCGAAGGCCCCCTTCGCGATGATCCCCACCGCGCGGTCGAGGTCGGAGGTGTCGAGGACGACGAGGGCGTTCTTGCCGCCCATCTCGAGCTGGGTGCGCACCTCGGGCCCGCTCACCTCGTGGATCGCGGTGCCGACGGCGGTGGACCCGGTGAAGGTCACGGCGTGCACGTCGTCGTTGGCGACCATGGCCCGGCCGACCTCGGCGTGGCCGTGGACGAGGGCGAGCGCGCCGCCGGGGACGCCGGCCTGGACGAGCGCCTCGACGAGGCGCTGACCCATGAGGGGGGTGACCTCGCTGGGCTTGAAGACGACCGCGTTGCCGGCGGCGAGCGCCGGGCCGAGCTTGCGCGAGGGGATGTTGAGGGGGAAGTTCCACGGCGTGATCGCGGCGACGACGCCGACCGGGCCGCGGCGGGTGAAGACGAGCGAGCCGTCGCCGGTGGGGAAGGTCTCTCCCGTCATCCGCAGCGCCTCGCCGGCGAAGAAGCGCAGGTTCTGCGGGGTGCGCGTGGCCTCCATCCGCGCCTCGGCGAGGGTCTTGCCCTCCTCGCGGACGAGCTCGACGGCGAGCTCCTCGGCCTGGGCGGCGAGGATGTCGGCCGCGGCGACGAGGACGTCGGCCCGCTTCTCCGGCGCCGTGGCCGCCCACTCGTGCCGGTGCTGGGCGAGATGGGTGATCGCCTCGTCGACGTCGGCCGCGCTGGAGCACGGGGCCACGGAGACGAGCTCGTCAGGTCGGGCGGGGTTGGTGCGCTCGAAGGATGCCCCTGAGCCCGGCCACACCCACTCCCCACCGATGAAGTTGCCCTTGAGTCGGGTCACGTCGCCGCTCCTTCCAGTGCGTCGAAGAGGTCGCGCTCGGGGTCGGCGAGGAGCTCGCGGGGGACCTCGAGACGCATGGTGACGAGCTCGCGGGCCAGGCCCACGGTGTCCTCGTCGTTGAGGGCGAAGACCGCCGCGACCGCGCCGTCCCGCAGGAAGAACGCCGTGAAGCGCTCGCCCTCGAGGTCGCCGCGCACGACCATCTCGTCGTCGGGCCGGGGGTGCCCGACGCCCTGGAGGTTGGCGCCGAACTGGTCCGACCAGTACCAGTGGGCGTCGCTGTTGGTCGTCTGGACGCCGAGCATCGACTGGGCGGCGACGGAGGCCTGCTTGCTCGCGTTGTCGAAGTGCTCGACGCGCACGCGGCCCTCGGCCTGGGGGTGCTCCTGGCAGGCGACGTCGCCCGCGGCCCACACCCCGGCCATGCTCGTGCGGCAGCTCGCGTCGACGAGGACGCCGTCGCCGCAGGCGATGCCGGAGCGCTCGGCGACCTCGGTGCTCGGGACGATGCCGATGGCGACGACCGCGAGGTCGGCGCGCACCTCGCCCGCGCTCGTCGTGACGACGACGCCGTCGGGCTCCTCGCGCAGCGACTCCACGCCTGTGCTCAGGCGCAGGTCGACGCCGTGCTCGCGCTGCAGCCGTGAGCACACGGCGCCGAGCCGGTCGCCGAGGGCGCGCTGCATGGGCTGCCCGGCCGCCTCGACGACGGTGACCTCGAGGCCTGCGTCGCGGGCGGTCGAGGCGATCTCGGCGCCGATGAAGCCGCCGCCGACGACGACGAGCGAGCGGGCCGAGGCCATCGCGGTGCGCAGGCGGTCGGCGTCGTCGCGGGTACGCAGGTAGTGGACCCGCTCGCCGGCCGGGGCGCCGGGCAGCTCGCGGGGGGTCCCACCGGTGGCGAGGAGGACCGCGCCGGCGGGGATGCGCTCCCCGTCGGCGGTGACGACGACGAGAGACCCGGCGGGTCCCCCTTCGCCCTCCTCGACGCGCTCGACGGTCACGCCGGTGCGCACGGTGACGTCGTTGCCGTCGGTCCAGTCCTGCGGCAGGAGGTCGACGCTCGCGGCGGGGTCGGCGAGGTAGTCCTTCGACAGCGGCGGGCGCTGGTAGGGGCGGTGCGGCTCGCCGGCGAGGACGAGGACCGGGCCCTCGTACTTCTTGCGGCGCAGGGTGCGCACGGCGACGGCCGCGCACTGCCCGCCGCCGACGACGACGACGCTGCTCGGGTGGGCGCTCATGCCGGCACCAGCCCCGAGAGCTCGGTCTTGTCTGCGGGGTCGAGGCTCACCGCGATGGCGCCGTCGTCCGAGACGCGCACCGCGTAGGTCGGCTGGCAGCCGTCCTGGTCGTCGGGCTCGCCGGTCTCGGGGTCGAACTTCCACTGGTGCCCGGGGCAGATGACCTTGCCGAAGAGGAGGGTGCCCTTGCTGAGGCGGCGCTCCTCGTGGACGCAGATGTCGTTGAGCGCGTAGACCTTGCCGCCGACCCAGAAGAGGGCGACGGGGGTGCCGTCGACCTCGACGGCCTTCTTCTTGCGCAGGCTGAGGTCCTTGACGCTCGCGACGTCGTGCCACTGGCCCATGGGGTGCTCCTCGGTGATCTCGGGGCCGGGTACCGGCCGAAGGGTGCGACGAGGGCGGGCGCCGTGACCCGGCGCCCGCCCTGTCGGCTCGGTCAGGCGGCGACCCGACCGAGGTCCTCGGCGACATAGCTGTCGTAGAGGGCCTTGGTGTAGCTGAAGCGCATCTCGGCGCCGATCCGCACGTACTCGAGGCAGCGCTGCTGCAGCTCGGGGGTGTCGGCCCCCTCGAGGACGATCTGGTAGCCGCGCTCGCCGTGCACCTCGTCGGAGGTGATGTGGAGGTCGAAGAACTCGATCTCGTCCTCGTCGAAGCCGTACGTCTCACGCAGGGGGACGATCTGCTTCTTGTAGATCTGCGGGACCTGCGACTCGAGGCCGACGATGAGCGCCGCCGTCGCGACGACGTAGTGCTCGCGGGAGGCGACCATGTAGCACCACGCCTGCAGGCCACGGGTCACGGCGTTCATGTTGCTCGGGTCCTCGACCCGCTCCTTCGTCGTGCCGCAGACCTCTGCGAAGCGGATGAGCAGGTCGGTGTGACGGATGTCGGCCAGCTCCTCCTCGTACATGTTCTGCAGGAGGAAGTCCTTGGCGTCCTGGTGGGTCTCGGGGGTGTTGGCGTACACCAGCCCGAGGTAGTCGGCGAAGGGGCCGACGTAGTGGTAGTGGTTCTCCGCCCAGCGGGCGAAGTGCTTGCGCTCGAGCTTGCCGTCAGCCCAGGCCTGGCTGAACGACGCGGTCGAGGCCTCGCGGCCCTTGATCGCGTCCTCGAGCGCGGCGCGGAAGTCTTCCTTCGACAGCAGATCTGCCATGACGATCACCTTTTCCTCGACGTCTTCACGGGGGCCGGTGCTCTCGCTGCGGCCCTGGTGCGATACGACGACGCTAGGTGCGGCCGGGGGGTCGTCACCACGGTCAAGATGCACACGAATACGGCCTGATCGTCGTGCACATCCACCCGACCCCGGCGCGCCCGGGTTTGGGAGCATGCTCGGGTGAGCACACCCGAGAGCACCCGTCCCGCCGACCCGCTGCCGGCGCCGCCCGCGAGCGAGGACGCCGAGCGTCGCGCCGCCGGCGAGCAGCTGCGCGCCGGCCTCGTCGTCGTCCTCGCGATCGCCAGCGGCGCGACCGACGCGCTGGGCTTCCTCGCGCTGGGCAACGCCTTCACGAGCGTCATGACGGGCAACATGGTCCTCTTCGGCGTCGCCGCCGCCCACGGCGACGGGTCGGAGATGCTCCTCACCGCGGTCGCCATCGGCGCCTTCGTCGCGGGCGCCGCGATCGGCGCCCGGATCGCCGGCGCCGCCGCACCGGGCGACCCGGTGTGGCCCCGCGCCGTCACCGTCGCCCTCGTCGTCGAGCTCGTCCTCTTCGCCGGCGTGAGCATCGCGTGGTGGGGCTTCGGGGCCGAGCCGCCCCGGGCCGCCTTCCTGCCGATGCTCGCCGCCGCGGCGGCCGCGCTCGGCCTGCAGTCGAGCGCGATCCAGCGCTTCGGCGTCTCGGGCCTGTCGACGACCTATCTCACCGGCACGCTGACGACCGTCGTCATCCGTCTCGTCTCCGGGCACGGCGTGCGCGCGGTCCGGCACTCGGCGCTCATCCTCCTCGGGCTCGTCGTCGGCGCTGCGGCGATGGCCGGCCTGCTCGCGAGCGTGCCGATGCTCGCGCCGGTGCTGCTCGTCGGCACCGTCGGCTCGGTGCTCGTCGTCGTGCTCCTGCGCCGGGCGCTGGTGCACCGATGAGCCGCCACGTCGCACTCGGCGAGCTGCACCGCTTCGCCGCAGATGCCCTGCGGGCCGTCGGCATGTCCGTCGAGCACGCGGGCTGGACCGCGGACGGCCTCGTCTGGGCGGACGCGCACGACCTGCCGGCGCACGGGGTGTCGAGCAAGCTCGTCCAGTGCGTCGCCCGGGTGCGCGCCGGGGGCACCGACGCCACCGCACCGGTCGTCCCCGTGCTCGAGCGCCCCGCCTACGCGGTGCTCGACGCGTGCGACGGGTGGGGCCAGGTCGCCGGGACGGACGCGATGCGTCGCGCGGTCGCCAAGGCCGGGGCGCTCGGCGTCGGCGCCGTCTCGGTGCGGCGGACCTCCTCGGCCGCGGCGATGGGCTACTACGCCGACCTCGCGGCGTCGGCCGGCATGCTCGGCATCGCCGTGACGAACGGCCCGCCGCTCGTCGCCGCCCCCGGCGGCACCCGCCGCGTCGTGAGCAACATGGGGCACGCCGTCGCGGCCCCCGCCGGCGAGCACGGACGGGTCCTCTACGACACCGCGACGACGACGATGTCGACGGGGCAGATGGACCTGCACCGCGAGCGCGGCGAGGAGCTGCCCGAGGGCGTGCTGCGCGACGCGCAGGGCGAGCCCACGCGCGATCCCTCGCTGTGGTCGACCGGGCTGCTCGAGCCGATCGGCGGGCACCGCGGCTTCGGCCTGAGCATCGCCCTCGAGCTGCTCACGGGGGTGCTCGCCGGCGGCGAGCGCTTCGGCGACGAGGTCGGCCTGCCGACCCGGCACGACGAGACCCAGGGCGTGAGCCTGATGATGATCGCCGTCGCGCCGGCCGAGGGCGTCGACCTCGCCGCCCGGGCCCAGGAGCTCGTCGACCGCGTCGTCGGGAGCGGGCCGGACGCGCGGACGCCGGGGTTGCGGGCCGTCACCGCCGCCGCCCGGGCCGAGTGGGAGGGCGTGCCCTACGGCGACGAGCAGCTCGAGCGGCTCGGCACCCTCGCCGACGAGCTCGACGTCGCCCCGCTGGGGGTCACGAACCCGGCAGCGGGCTGACCCCGGCGCTCAGCCCGCGTCGAGCCGGGTGAGCGTCGTCTCGTAGGAGAAGTCGACCTCCGCCGGGGTCGTCGTCCCGCTGATCGGCGCTGCGCTGCTCGGGCGCGGCGTGCACGAGAGCGGGATGTGCCCCTCGGCGGCGAGCAGTCCCGAGGTCGGGTCGAGCCCGACCCAGCCCGCTCCGGGCACGTAGGCCTCGGCCCACGCGTGCAGCTCGGCGCTGTCGCGCGACGGGCCGTCCTCACCGGGGGTCTGGAGCTGCAGGAGGTAGCCCGAGGCGAAGCGCGCGGCCAGGCCGGCATGACGGAGCACCGCGACGAGCAGCCACGACGAGTCGCGGCAAGAGCCCACGGCGCGCTCCAGCGTCTCGTGCGGTGCCTGCGTCCCGGGCTCCATCCGGGTCGAGTAGGCGACGTGCACGCGCACCGCGCGGTTGAGGCGGACGAGCAGCTCGACGACAGGCAGCTCACCCCCTTCGTCCCCGATCGCCCCGGCGATCGTCGACTCGACCCATGCGGTCGACTCCTGCGACAGGCCCGACCCTCGCGGCCCGTCGTCGACGGGCTGCAGGTAGGCCCCGAGGTCGTCGCGGAGGTCGGCCGGGTAGGCGAAGGGGGCGGTGCTCGCGTAGTCCTCGACGAAGAAGTCGAAGGGGTTGACCGGCGTGAGGTCGGCGACGAGGTCGACCGTGACCTCGAGCTCGTCGGCGGGGGCGGTGAAGACGACCTGGCCGACCCACCCGCCGAAGGGGTCCTGGTGCCACCGCAGGACGTGCTCGGCCGGCTCGACCCGCAGCTCGTAGCCCGAGACCGGGGTGCGTGCGTGCGGCGCGGGGCGCAGGCGGATCGCGTGGGGGAAGAGGTGGACCGGCTCGGCGAAGCGGTACGTCGTGCGGTGGTGCAGGGCGGCGCGGGTCGTCACGGCCTCCACCCTAGGGTCGGGCCGACCCATCCCCTGGTCTGATGCCCACGCCCAGGTCGGCGGGGGAGGATCAGGGGCATGACGCAGCAGGCCTACCCGCAGATGCAGCCCGCACCGCAGTGGACCCCGCCCGCCCCGGCCCCCCCGGTGCTCGCCGACGGCGCCGAGTACCACCTCGCGCTCACCGGCCCGGGGCAGTCGTGGTGGCGGCCGGTCGTCGCGCTGCTCACCGTGCTCGCCGGCTTCCTCGCGATCACCATCGGCTTCGGGATCGTCCTCGTCATCGGGCTCGTCGTCATCTCCGGGGGCGACCTCGACGCCGTCCTCGCCGACGAGAGCGCGATGCTGCGGATGGACGACCCCTTCGTCTTCGCGACGCAGAACCTCATGCTCGCCGCGCTCATCCCGCTCGCCGGCCTGACGACCTGGCTCGTGCACCGGGTGCGCCCGGGCTTCCTCTCCTCGGTCGTCGGTCGCTTCCGGTGGGGCTGGGCCGGCTGGTGCGCCCTGCTCCTCGTGCCGCTGTGGGGCGGGTACGTCGTCCTCGTCAGCGCCGTGCTGCCGACGAGCGCGGCCGGCGGCGGGCTCGGCGACGCCGCGCAGCGGCCCGAGCACTGGGTCCTCCTGCTCGTCCTCATGCTCCTCACGACGCCGCTGCAGAGCGCGGGCGAGGAGTACCTCTTCCGCGGCTGGATCATGCAGCAGATGGGCGCCGCCTTCCGCCACCGCTGGGCCGCCCTCGTCGCGTCGGTCCTCGTCTCCTCGGCGCTCTTCGCCCTCGCCCACGGCTCGCTCGACGTGTGGGTGCTCCTCGACCTCATGGGCATGGCGACGGGCATGGTCATCCTCACCTGGCGCACCGGCGGCCTCGAGGCGGCCGTCGTGCTCCACGCGGTGAACAACCTCTTCGCCATCGGCTACGCGATCCTCTTCGGCGACCTCGCCGCGAGCTTCATCGACACGAGCACGACGAGCACGTGGGCCGCGACGCTCGTGTCGTGGGTCGCCGTCGCCGTCGCGACGACCGCACTGCTCCTGCTTGCCCGGCGCCTCGGCGTGCAGCGCACCGTCGTGCCGCGCCCGACCGCGCCGGCCCCGGTGGCTCCGCCCCAGCCGGCCTGGCGCTGAGGGCGGCGTCATGAGCCGTCGCCACGACCGGCCGACCTTCGCCGAGATGGTCCGCCAGCCCACGTGGAGCGAGCAGGAGGCCTCGACGACCGGGAGGCACGCCGTGCGCCCCGGCACCTACAACCAGGCCGGCGAGCTCTTCGACCCCGAGGGGGCGCCTCTGCGGAAGGTGCGCGACGACGTGCCGGCTGACGAGGCGCACCGTCTCCTCGTGGAGGGCGCACGGCTCGTCCACGAGGGCTGCGGGTGCGGGGGCCACGGCGGGTGCCCGCCGCGGTGGTTCGGCGCAGCGGAGGTCTCCGCCGTGCTCGCCGACGAGCGGGCCGCCTGGGTCCACGACGAGGACGAGGGCGGCTGGGCTGACGTGTGGGCCGGCGCCGCCGGCGAGGTCGTCTACGCGCACGGCGAGATCGCCTGGCTGCCCGAGCAGGGCTGAGCCTCGCGCCGTCGCGGCTGCGGCGGGACCGCTCGGGCGCGCCGGCACAACCGACACGCGCGCTGCGGCGTCTGAGGGGGCATGAGCCAGCAGCGCGGCACCGGCGCCACTCCCACCCGCCGGACGGTCCTGGCCGGGGCGCTCGCAGCGACCTCGACCCTCGCGACGACCGGGGCGGTCGCCGCCCCCTTCGTGCGTCGCACCACGCGCACCACCGCCGCCGACTGGGAGGCCCTCGACCGGGCGATCAGCGGCGACGTCCTCACCCCGGGCGACAGCGCGTACTCGAGCGCCCGCAGGCTCTTCAACCCCCGGTGGGACGGCGTGAGCCCGGCAGCGGTCGTGCGGGTGCGCAGCACCGCCGACGTCAGCGAGGCCGTCGACTTCGCCCGCAGCCGTGGCGTGCGCGCGGTCGTCCGGGGCGGCGGCCACTCCTACGTCGGCGCGTCGACCCGCACCGACGCCATGGTCCTCGACCTGCGCGCGCTCGACTCGGTGTCGCTGTCGGGCACGACGGCGAGCGTCGGGGGAGGGGCGACCCTCTACCCGGTGAAGTCCGCGCTCGCCGCCCGCGGTCGCTCGATCCCCACGGGCAGCTGCCCCACCGTCGGCGCCGGGGGGCTGACCCTCGGCGGCGGGCTGGGCGTCGACTCGCGCGCGCACGGCCTGACGAGCGACGCCGTCGTCGGTGCCACGGTGGTCACCCGCGACGGGTCGGTGCACCGGGTCGACGCGACGAACGGCAGCTCCCTCTTCTGGGCGCTGCGCGGCGGCGGGACTGGCCTGGGTGTCGTCACGGTGTGGCGCTACCGGACCCACGCGACCCGGCGCACCGGCTTCTTCTTCCTCACCTTCCCCACCTCGGCCGCGGTGCGCGTCCTCACCGGGTGGTCCCGGTGGCAGGCCGCGGCGCCCCGGTCGGTCTGGGGGAGCGCCCACGTCGAGGCGATGGGCTCGAAGGGGGTCCGCGTCCGGGTCGTCGGGGTGTGCGCCGCGGGTCAGGAGGCGGCCCAGGCCGAGGCGCTCGTGCGCGCCGTCGGGGTCTCGCCGACGTCGCGGTCGACGCGCAGCACCGACTACCTCGACGGGGTGCGGCTGCTCGGGGGCGGGACGACCTCGGCGCGCGAGAGCTTCTACGCCGGGTCGGACGTGCTGCGGGTGATGACGACGGGCACGGCCGAGGCCGTCGTCGGGGCGATGGCCCGCCGCGCACGCAGCGGTGGCACGGGGGCGGCGATCCTCGACCCGCTCGACGGCCGGGTGCAGGACCTCGAGCGCGACGACACCGCCTTCCCGTGGCGCGCCCACACGGCGACGGTGCAGTGGTACCTCGGGCTGTCGTCGAGCTCGGCGACGGCGTGGTCGGCGGCCGCTGACGTCGTCGACGCGGCCCACTCGGCCCTGGGGTCGCGCTCCTCGGGCGGGTACGTCAACTACCTCGAGCGATCCCGTCCGCTGCGCGACTACCTGGCCGGCAACGCCGACCGCGTGGCCTACCTCCGCACGAGGTACGGGGTCCGCTGAGCACACCTACGATGAGCGCGTGACCGACCCCATCGACCGCAGCGCCGTCGTCGGGGTCGACGTCGGCGGCACCCGCATCAAGTCCGTGCTCGTCGACGGCGAGGGCGAGGTGCTCGCCGCCAAGGTCGTCCCCACGCCGAGCCGTCCGGGTCCCAAACTCGGCCGCGTCGCCGCCGGTCTGCGCCGCGACCTCGAGGACGAGGCCGGGGTGCCCGCGGGCGCGCTCGCGGTCGTCGTGCCGGGCCTGGTCGAGGAGGTCGTCGGCATCGCCCGGTGGTCGGCGAACCTCGGCTGGAGCGACCTGCCCCTCACCCAGCTGCTCGCCGAGCACCTCGACGTACCGGTGACGAGCGGCCACGACGTGCGCGCTGGCCTGCTCGCGGAGCACCGCCTGGGGGCCGCGCGCGGTGTGGACGACGTCGTCTTCCTCCCCTTGGGCACCGGCATCGCCGCGGCCCAGATGACGGGCGGTCAGGTCGTCGCCGGGTCGCCGTGGACCGGCGAGGTCGGTCACGTCGTCGTGCGCCCGGGCGGGCCCGTGTGCGGCTGCGGGGCGAAGGGCTGCCTCGAGGCCGTCGCGAGCGCGGCGGCGCTCGGTCGCGCGTGGAGCGCCGCGAGCGGTGAGGAGCGCGATGCCGAGCACCTCGCCGGTGCGGTCGCTCAGGGCGACCCGGCTGCGGTGCAGATCTGGCAGCAGGCGGTCGAGGACCTCGCCCTCGTGCTCGCACCGGTGATCTCCGCGGCGGGCACCCGTCTGCTGCTCGTCGGTGGCGGTCTCGTGCTCTCCGGTGACCTGCTGCTCGACCCCCTTCGCTCCGCGCTCGCCGCCCGCCTGCCCGGGCGGACCGACCTCGAGGTCGCCCCCGCCGCCCTGGGTGACCGCGCCGGGGCGCTCGGTGCCGCGTGCCTGGCCGCCGACCTCGTGAGGAGCGCCCGATGATCGTCACCGTCACGCCCAACCCCGCGATCGACGTCACCGGCCACGTCGGCCGGGTCGTCGCCGGCGAGAGCCACCGCCTCACCCGCGTCACCGCCCGCGCAGGGGGCAAGGGGGTCAACGTCGCCGCGGTCGCCTCCGCGCTCGGCGTGCCCGCGACCGCCGTCCTCGCGGTCGGTCCGGAGAGCGCCGCGACCTTCGAGGCCGATCTCGCCCGTCGAGGGGTGCCCGCCGTGCTCGTCCCCAGCCCGGTGCCGACGCGACGGTCGGTCGCAGCCGTCGACTCCGACGGCGAGGCGACGGTGCTCAACGAGGAGGGCGAGGCGCCGCCGTCGCAGACGTGGGACGCGCTCGTCGAGGCCCTCACGTGGGCGTGCGACGGGGCCGACGCGCTCGTCGTGTCGGGGTCCGTCGCACCCGGGTCGCCCGACGGGGTCGTCACCCGGCTGCTGCGGACCGGCGCCGCCGCGGGCTGCGCGCTCGTCGCCGACGCCCGGGGCGAGGACCTGCTGGTGGCGTTGGAGACCGCGCGGAGGGAGGGCTGGCGGCTGCTCGCCAAGCCCAACCTCTCCGAGGCGCGCGAGAGCCTCGGCGACGACGCGCTCGACGCGGCGGCGTGCGCGGCCGCCCTGCTCGACCTCGGCGCGTGGTGCGCGGTCGTCTCCGACGGCGCACGGGGCCTCGTCCTCGCGGTCCGCGACGGGGACGGTGTCGCCGGCTGGTCCGCCCGCCTGCCCGAGCCGGTCCGGGGCAACCCCACGGGCGCGGGTGACGCGCTCACCGCCGCGCTCGCCGCCCACCTGGGCCCGCGGGAGCCGGACTGGGAGCGGGCCCTGCGCGCCGGCGTCGCCTGGTCCGCCGCCGCCGTGCTGCGCCCGGTCGCCGGCGAGGTCGACCCCGCCGACGTCGCCCGTCTCGAGACACAGGTCGAGATCACGCGTCTCTGAGAGGCTCGCGCGCCGCCCCCTTCGCCCCTCGACCTGCCACGCTTCCCGCTGAGCACCGCTCCTGGTCCGTGAGGCCCGCTCTTCGCGGGCCGGCGAGGACCGGGGCTCGCGGACTGCGAGCGGGGTTCGGCGAAGGGGAGGCGTCTGCGGGTGGGGTGGTGGCGGCGGTCTCGAGGCTCAGGCCCGACGGCGTCCGTACCTCGACCACCGAGGGGGCTCGCCCCCTTCGCGCCTCGATCTGCCACCCTCGCCCGCTGAGCACCGCTCCTGGTCCGTGAGGGCCGGTCTTCGCGGGCCGGCGAGGACCGGGGCTCGCGGACGTGGAGCGGGGTTCGGCGAAGGGGGAGGGTCAGGGGCGAAGGGCGAGGAGGCGGAGGAGGCGCTCGGCCTCGGCGGCCACCGCGTCTCGGCCGGCGCCGAGGTAGGCGCGGGTGTCGACGGTCGGGCGCTCGGCGAGACGCGCCGACATCGCCTGCGTGAAGACGGAGTTGAGGTGCGTCGCGATGTTGATCTTCGTCATCCCCGCCCGGACCGCGCCGACGAGACCGTCGTCGGGGACCCCGCTCGAGCCGTGCAGGACGAGCGGCACCGGCACCTGGGCGGCGATCGCGGCCACGAGGTCCTCGTCGAGACGGGCGGTGCGCTCGGTCATCGCGTGCGAGCTGCCGACGGCCACAGCGAGGGCGTCGACGCCGGTGTCCTCGACGAAGCGGGCGGCATCGGCGGGGTCTGTGCGCGCCCCCGGGGCGTGCACGCCGTCCTTGCCGCCGACCTCGCCGAGCTCGGCCTCGAGGCTGGCACCCGCTGCAGCGCACCAGCCGGCCACCTGGCGGGTGGTCTCCCGGTTGGCTTCGTCGGGCAGGGTCGAGCCGTCGTACATCACCGAGGTGATGCCGAGGTCGAGCGCCTCGCGGACGAGCTCGACGGAGACGGCGTGGTCGAGGTGGACGACGACGGGCTGGGCGCAGTCCTCGGCGATCGCGAGGGTCGCGAGCGCGAGCGGGCGTAGCGACCCGTGGTAGCGCACGCAGTTCTCGCTGATCTGCATGACGACCGGCAGGCCCGTGGCCTCGGCGGCCGTCGCGTACGCCTCGGCGTGCTCGAGCTGGATGACGTTGAAGGCCGCGACGCCGGTCCCGCCCTCACGGGCCGGGCGCAGGACGGAGACGAGGTCGACGGCGCCCATCGCGGCGGTCAGCTCTCGTCGAGGACGATCGAGCGGGTGAGGTGGCGCGGCTGGTCCGGGTCGACGCCCAGGGCCTCGGCGCGCGCCATGCACAGCCGGTGCACGCGCACGAGCTCGGCCATGGGGTCGAGGTCGCGGTGCTCGACGTGCGCACCGGTCGCCGCGACCTGCTCGGCCAGGCCCTGCGGCAGGTCGCCGATGCCCCAGACGGCGCGGCCGCCCGTCGCGATGCTGATCGGGCCGTGGCGGTACTCCATGGCCGGGTAGGACTCGGCCCAGAACTGCGCGGACTCGCGCAGCTTCAGGGCTGCCTCGTGGGCCAGGCCGACCGTCCAGCCCTGCCCGAGGAAGGTCACCTGCTCGGCGGTGAGCAGCGGGCCGAGGTCGGCGACGTCCTGGGCGAGCACCTCGCGGGCGTCGGAGATGGCGCGGGAGAGGTCGTCGCCCAGGCTCGCGCGCAGCAGGGCGAGGGTCGAGGTGGCGAAGCGGGTCTGCACGACGGACTGCTCGTCGACGTCCGCCATCGAGATCGTCGACTCCGAGCGTTCGAAGACGGGCGTGCCTGGCGTCGCGACGAGGCTGACGTGGGGGGTGCCGGCGGCGCGCAGCTGCTCGACGACCTCGGCCACCTCGGTCGTCGTGCCCGAGCGGCAGATGACGACGACCCGGTCGTAACCGCGGTCGAGACGGTGCTCGCTGGCCGCCCACGCGTCGGTGAGGCCTTGCCCGAGCTCCTCGCGCCGTGCGGCGTAGGCCTGGCCCATGAACCACGATGTGCCGCACCCGATCGTCGCGACGCGCTCGCCCGGGCGGGGGAGGAGGTCGGCCACCTCCGGCAGCCGAGCGGCGGTCCGCTCCCAGTCCTGCGGCTGCCCCTCGACCTCGCGGGCCAGGTGGGTACGGGGATCGGTCATGGTGCAGCTCCTGAGGCGTCGGTCGGCGCGATCCACCGTGCTGATCGCTGATGCTCAGTTATCAGCCTAACCGCGCACAAGCGCGCACGTCCACTGCCGCTACCATCTGACCATGGCAGACGACGCAGTGCCGCGCCACCGTCCGGGCCCCGGCGCCGGCACCGCCCTGCCCGACGCGCCCTCGGGCACGCCGCCGGCCACCCGATCGGGCCGCTGGTCGGCGATGCTCGACCTGCTCGCGACGACCGGCCGCCTCGGGGTGAGCGAGACCGCCGAGCGGCTCGGGGTGAGCGAGGCGACGGTGCGCCGCGACTTCGCCGAGCTCGCCCGACGCCAGCTCGTCACCCGCCAGCACGGCGGCGTCGTCGCCGCCTCGATCGCCTACGAGCTGCCCTACCGCTACCGCTCCAGCCAGGGCGACGAGTCCCTCGCCCGGATCGGCGCGAAGGTCGCCGAGCTCGTGCGGCCCGGCCAGGTCGTCGGCCTCAACGGCGGCACGACGACGACCGCGGTCGCCCGCGCCCTCACCGCGCGCGAGGAGCTGCTCGCGGCCCCGGGCCTGAGCATCGTCACCAATGCCCTCAACATCGCCGCCGAGGCGGTGCTCCGCCAGCACGTGCGGTGCGTGAGCCTGGGCGGGGTCGCCCGACCGGAGTCCTTCGAGACGACCGGGCCGATCGCGATGCAGGCGCTCGAGCAGCTGTGGCTCGACACGGCCGTCGTCGGGGTCACGGGCCTCACCGTGCGCGAGGGGGCGACCTGCGACCTCGAGGACGAGGCCGCCCTCATCCGCGGCATGATCGCCCGGGCCGGCGAGGTCGTCGTCGTCACCACCTCCGCCAAGCTCGGCACGCGCGGCTTCGCCTCGATCTGCGGCGCCGCCCAGATCACCCACCTCGTGACGACCCGCCCGGAGGGCGAGGGCGTCGCGGCCGCGGAGAAGCAGCTGCAGGCGATGACGGCGGTCGGTGTGCAGGTCCACATCGTGTGATCGACCGTGCGCGTTTCGTGACACGAGCACGCACGAACGTCCTTGCGCAGAGTGCATGCCAGGCCTAGGTTGTCCCCCATAGCGCGACCGGCGAGGCGAGCACCACGCCCGCTCTGCCGCCCGCAGCCTCTCACCTGAGGGCGGGTCCGGCACGTCGGCCGCCGTCGACAAGGGAGAGTCATGACGAAGAAGTCACTGGTCCTGGCGGCGCTGACCGCCGGCACGCTCGGACTGGCCGCCTGCGGCGGCGGTACCGGTGCGGGGAGCGCCGACGGCGGCGGCGGGGACGGCGAGAAGGCGACGTCGATCAAGCTCGTCGCGGCCGAGTACTCGAAGGACAACACGAAGGCGTTCTGGGACGACTTCGCCAAGAAGTACAAGGACGAGACCGGCTACGACCTCGAGGTCCAGATCATCAGCTG
Source organism: Janibacter melonis (assembly GCF_020567375.1). Taxonomy (GTDB): domain Bacteria; phylum Actinomycetota; class Actinomycetes; order Actinomycetales; family Dermatophilaceae; genus Marihabitans; species Marihabitans melonis. Next base: position 989,622 of record NZ_JAJBZM010000002.1, read on the forward strand.
GGACAACATCGACCAGCAGTCCTCGACGATGATCCAGAACAACCAGGCGCCGGACATCCTCAACCTCAACGCGTACGCGAGCTACGCGAAGGACGACCTGCTCTACAGCGCCGACGAGGTGCTCAGCGACGAGGTCCAGGGCGACATCCTCGACACCTTCGTCAAGTACGGGACCTACGAGGACAAGTTCTACGGCTTCCCCGACCTCTCCAGCGCCCGCGCGCTCTTCTACAACAAGGACCTCTTCGACAAGGCCGGCATCGACGCCCCGCCGAAGACGTGGGACGAGCTCGCCGAGGACGCGAAGAAGGTCTCCGCCCTGGGCGACGGCACCGCGGGCTACGCCCTGCCGCTCGGCCCGGAGGAGAGCCAGGGCGAGTTCTCCATGTGGCTGTTCAACAACGGCGGCACGTGGAAGGACGACTCCGGCTGGACGATCAACTCCGACAAGAACGTCGAGACGCTGAGCTTCCTCAAGAAGATGACCGACGACAAGGTCACCCAGAACAACCCCGGCAAGACCAACCGCGCGGACGCCTTCGACCTCTTCGCCTCCGGCAAGGCCGGCATGGTCGTCGGCTTCAGCCCGCTCGCCGCCCAGCTCGACGAGGAGGACAAGGTCGACTACGAGGCCGCGCCCTTCCCGAGCAACGACGGCACGGACTCGAAGACCTTCGGCGTCACCGACTACCTCATGGCCTTCAAGAAGGACGGCAACGAGGACGCGGTGAAGAAGTTCTACGAGCTGTACTACCAGCCCGACCAGGTCAACACCTTCATCGAGAAGGAGGGCTTCCTGCCCGTGACCAAGTCCGGCGTCGAGGAGTTCGCCGACGACGAGGACCTCAAGGTCTACCTCGACACCCTGCCCAACGCGCAGCTCACCCCGACCGACGACCCGACGTGGGACAAGGTCAAGCTCGCGGTCCAGCAGAACCTCGGCGGCGCCGTGTCCGCCGACGGCGACCCGAAGGCCGTGCTCGACGAGCTCCAGAAGACCGCCGAGTCCCAGCAGTGACCACCCGAGGACGGCGCCGTCGCCGGCAGGTCGGTCAGGTCAGCTCGGCGCAGGCCTGGCTCTGGCTGGCGCCGGCGACGGCGCTGATCCTCGGCATCGTGCTCTTCCCGGCGATCATGCTCGTGAGCGCCAGCCGCGGCGAGTACTCGATCACCGGTCTGCGCACCGGTGACGCCGGGTGGAGCAACTACACCAAGGTCCTCGACCACCCGGCCCTCGGCGTGGTGCTCAAGAACACCCTCGTCTGGGTCGTCGTCGTCGTCGCGCTGACGATCGTCATCTCGCTGGCGCTCGCGCAGCTGCTCGTCAAGGACTTCCCCGGGCGCCGCTTCGTGCGGTGGGCCGTCATCGTGCCGTGGGCGGCCTCGCTCGTCATCACCAGCCAGCTCTTCGTCCTGCTCTACGACTACAACTACGGGATGATCAACCACCTGCTGCGCTCGGTGGGGATCATCGACACCTCGATCGACTTCCTCGGCGACGACCGGCTCACGCTCGCGTCGATGATCGTCGTCGGCGTCTTCGTCTCGCTCCCCTTCACGATCTTCGTCTTCATCGCGGGCCTCAACGCGATCCCGGACGACGTCATGGAGGCCGCGACCGTCGACGGCGCGAGCCCGTGGCAGCGCTACCGCCATGTCACCCTGCCGCTGCTCAAGCCGGCGCTGCTCGTCGCGAGCGTCCTCAACGTCATCTACGTCTTCAACAGCTTCCCGATCGTCTACACGCTCAACGACCGCAACCCCGGGTACGCGCACGACACGACGATCACCTTCATGTACAAGCTCGCCTTCAAGAGCCAGGAGAAGGACGTGGGCATGTCCGCGGCCGCGGGCATCTTCAACGTCATCCTCATCCTCGTCGTCATCGCGATCTACATGAAGGTCGTCAGCTGGAAGGAGGAGACCCGATGAGCGTCCAGGCCACCACGCCGCGCCGTCGTCTCCCGCTCACCCTCGCGGGCGCCGCGGTCGCGATCGTCTTCCTCCTGCCCTACGTCGTCATGGTGCTCGACTCCTTGCGCACGAGCCGCGACGTCAAGACGACCCCGCCGAGCTTCCTGCCGCGGGTGTGGCAGTGGGACACCTACGCCCAGGTCCTCGGCGACGAGCGCTTCCGGGCGTGGCTGCAGACCAGCCTGGTCGTCGCGATCGGTTCGACCGTCCTCGTCGTCCTCGTCGCGGTGCCCGCGGCGTACATGACGGCCCGCTACCGCTTCCGCGGGCGGATGATCTTCCTCGTCGTCGTGCTCGTCACCCAGATGTTCAGCCCGACCGCGCTCGTCGTCGGCCTCTACCGCCAGTTCTTCGAGCTCAACATGGTCAACACCTACGGCGCGCTCATCCTCACCAACGCCGGCTTCAACCTCGCCTTCGCCGTGTGGATCCTCCACGGCTTCTTCTCCTCGATCCCGACCGAGGTCGAGGAGGCGGCGCTGCTCGACGGCGCGACCCGCATGCAGGTGCTGTGGCGCGTCATGCTCCCGCTCACCCGCCCGGGTCTGGTGACGGCGACGATCTTCACCTTCATCGCCGCGTGGAACGAGTACGTCGTCGCCCTCACCCTGATGATCGACGACGACAAGAAACCGCTGACGGTCGGCATGCGCTCCTACATCACCGGCTACGAGCAGAACTGGGACCAGCTCTTCGCGGCCTCGGTCATCGCCGTCGTCCCGGTCGTCATCCTCTTCGCGATCATCGAGCGGCACCTCGTCGGCGGCCTCACCGCCGGCAGCGTGAAGTGAGCCCGCACGGCGACGTGCTCGACATCCATGTCCACGGCGCCGTCGGGGAGCCCTTGGGCGGCACCGTGGAGGGCACTCTCGCCGCCGCCGCGCACCACGACGGCGGGGTCGTCGCGAGCCTCGTCTCGGGCACGCCCGACGAGATGGCCCGCCAGGTGGGGGTCGTCGCCGCGGCGATGACGAAGGAGGATCCCCGCAGCTCGGCGATCCGCGGGATCCACTGCGAGGGGCCCTTCCTGTCGACCGTGCGCCGCGGGGCGCACGACCCGCACGTGCTCCGCGACGCCGACCCGGCGCTCGTCGAGCGGCTCGTCGGGGTCGCCGCAGACGCCGGCGCCCCCGGCGCGATCAAGCACTGGACCTTCGCCCCCGAGCGCACGAGCGGGGGGCTCGCCCCCTTCGTCCGCACCCTCGTCGAGCACGGCGTCGTGCCGGCGGTCGGTCACACCGACGCCCCCGCCGCGCAGGTGCGCGCGGCGCTCGGGCTCGTCGCCGACACGCTCGGCGCACCCGGCCTGGTCACCCATCTCTTCAACGGCATGCCGGCCTTCCACCACCGCTCCGGCGGACCGGTGGCCGCCGCGATGTCCGCGGCGGCCGCCGACGAGTGCCTCGTCGAGGTCATCGCCGACGGCGTGCACGTCGCGCCCGAGGTCGTGCGGATGGTCTTCGAGACCCTCGGGCCGGACCGGGTCGTGCTCGTCAGCGACGCGATGTCGGCGACGGGTCTGGGCGACGGCGACCACCTCCTCGGCACGCTGCCGGTGCGGGTGCGCGACGGCGTCGCACGTCTCGTCGTCGAGGAGGGGGAGGGCTCGATCGCGGGCAGCACCTCGACGCTCGAGCGCTGCGTGCGCTGGGCGGTCGACGTCGCCGGGGTCGACGAGCAGGACGCGCGCACGAGCGCGACCCGCACCCCTGCGGCCGCGCTGCGCCTCTGAGCCGCGGCCCGACCGGCCGATCTCGGGCTCAACCCACCCGGTCGAGCATCCCCCGCGCGACGTCGTGGAGCAGCGCGCCCGGGTCGTCGACGTCACCTCGGTGCACGACGACGAGCAGGGTGTGGCCCGAGCGCACGAGGAGGCGCTGCTCGGGCCGTCCGCCGGTGGTCGTCGTCAGCCCGAGGGACTGGTCGCCGACCTCGTCGACGGGCAGACCGCTGACCGCCACGTCCGACGGTCCGTCGCCCAGGTCGACCATGTGCGTGCTGCACGGGCCGACGACCTGACCGGCCTGCTCGAGCACCGTCTGCGGCACGACCTCGTCGAAGGTCAGCAACGAGACCTCGAGCCGCCGCTCGCCGCTGGTGAAGGCGGCCGCGCTCGCGACGCCCAGATGGTCGTCCCGCAGCCCTTGGGCCGCCTCGCCCCGCAGGTAGAGGTCGAGGCACTCCGGCGGCTCGGCGGTGAGCCGGCTCGTGTCGCGCACGTCGACCTCGCGCCAGCTGCCGGGCAGGTCCTGCACCTGCGGCAGCACGACGCGCACCTGCTGGGCGGTGAGCTCGCGCTGCTCGGGGGAGAGCTCGGTCGTCGCGCTGCTCGTGCTCGACGTCGGGGCGGGGGTCGTCGACGGCGCGGCGACGGGCTCGTCCTGGCCGGAGCACCCGGCGAGCGCGACGAGCGCCAGCGCGGCGACGGCCACGCGCGAGCGGTGGGTCACCGGGCCGCCTCGGGCACCGCGGCGATGACCTCCTGGGCCGTCGTGCGCAGCGGCGACAGGTCGGTGCCGGGGTCGGTGTGGGTGAGCGTGACGACGACGAAGGTGTTGCCGTCGCGCACCGCGAGCGTGTCGAGGTAGTACGTCTTCTGCTCGCCGCCGGCGGCGCTGGACTGCAGGCTCTTGCGGATCCCCAGGGACTGCTGGCCGACCGGCTCGACCTCCAGGGGCTCGGCCGAGATCCTCTCGTCGAGCTGGGCACCGGCCTGCTCGCCGTAGAAGGCGAAGGCCGAGCACTGCGGCAGCGCCTGCTCCGCCCGGTCGAGCAGCGCCGGGTCGAGCGGCTGCTCGTGGCTCTCGACGGTGATGCCGAGGACGCGCAGCGACTCGCCGGACCCCGTCGTCGCCCCCGCCTCGGCGCGCCCGCTCTGCATCGCCTTCGCGTCGCGGCGGGGCTGCCCGAGCAGGAGGACGTCGATGCACTCGGCCGGGTCGGTCTTGCGCCACCGCGTCGGGGTGTCGTCGACCTGGCTGCGGTCCCACCCGGGCAGCGGCTCGGGGATCGTCCGCGCCGCCTGCTCGTCGTCGAGGACGTAGGGCTCGACCTGCCGGGGCGGGGTCGTCGTCGGCGAGGGTGAGTCCTCGCCGCCACCGACGAAGGGGAGGGACCCGCACCCGGCGAGCAGGAGCGAGGCGACGGCGATCGCGGCGGTGCCGCGCACAGGACGGGTGGTCATGACGTCTCCTCGAGCGAGGTGAGGATCGAGCGGGCGCCCTGGCGCAGCGCCTCGGTGTCGGGCGTGCTCGGGTCGGTCGAGGACGCCGCGACGACGACGTAGGTATGACCGACGGAGAAGCGCAGGGTGTCGATGTAGGAGTCGGGCCGCCCGGAGACGCCGGTGATGTGGTGGCGCACGGCGAAGGACCGGTCGCCGAAGGTCTCCATCGTCAGCGGCGTCGTCTCGTAGTCGGCGCCGTCGTAGGTCCACGTCGCGCAGCGCCCCAGCGCGGCGCCGGCCTCGTCGAAGGGCCCCGAGGGGAAGGGCTGCTCGAAGCTGCGCAGCTCGACGAAGGCGAGCTGGTCCCCCTTCGTGTAGTTCTCGCTCGTCCGTCCGGCGACAGAGCCCTGCGCCTCCTGCCACGCGGGTCCGCGCAGGATCATCGCGGCGCACTCGGGAGGGTCGACGTTCTCGACGTCGTCGATCTCGCCGATCGTCGCGTCCCCGCGCGGCCCCCACCCCTGCCCGAGGTCCTCCGGGGCGGGCCGGGCGGCCTCGAGCTCACCGCGCGAGTACACCTGGTGCAGGCGGTCCTGCGGGGTGCTCGAGGACGCGGCGGAGGTGGTCGGCGCGCTCGTCGGGTCGTCGGAGGCGAAGGGGGAGCACCCCGCCGCCACGAGGGCGGCGGCGGCGACCACGAGCGCGCGACGAGACATGTCAGCCCTGCGTGAGGTTGCGGTCGACGATGCCGGCCAGGGTGCTCGTCAGCCCGTCGACCCGCTCCGAGGAGGGCGCGACGTAGTAGACGACGGTGACCAGGGTGTGGCCGCGCTTGAAGGCGAGGTAGTCCGCGACCCCGCCCTTGCTCGGCGCCTCGGTGCTGTCGGTGATGGAGAAGCGGGTCGAGTACGTGCGCTCGCCGACCTGGGGCACCCCGAGGCCCTCGATCGTCACGGTGTCGACGACCTCGTCCTCGTCCTCGCCCTCGAAGGTCGTGAAGCGCTTCATCGGCGAGCACCGCCCGACGGCGCTGCCGGCCGCGGTGAAAAGCGAGTCGGGCACCTCGGTGTCGTAGCTGCGGATCGTCACGCTCGCGGAGCCGAACTTCGTCGCGTGCGTGTAGGAGCGCGTCACGTCGACGACCTCGCGCTCGTCGAGGGCCTTGCGCGCCGGGCCGGCGAAGTTGGCGTCGAGGCACCCGTCGGGCTCGGTGCGCTGCTCGGCGACCTCGGAGGCGGGTCGGCTGTCGATGGTGATCTCGGGCGGCAGGTCGCCGACGATCGGCAGGGCGAGCTCGGCGGCGGCCTCGTCGAGCTGACGGCCGCCGGGGTCCTGCGTCGTGCTCGGCGCCTCGGGCTCGGGGGCGAAGGGGCCCACGCAACCGCTCGCCGCGAGGACGAGCGCGGCGGTGCCCAGTGCCAGAGAGGCGCGACAGCTCATCAGAAGCCCGGCGAGACGCTCGAGGACTCCTGCGAGCCGCTCGCCTCGCGGGGGCCGTCGCGCAGGTTGGACTCGGTGGCCTTCGCCGCGGTCTCGAGACCGCCGGTGCGCACCGAGTCGCCGCCCTCGTGCGTCTCGATGACCTGGACGATCGCGGAACCGACGCTGAAGAAGACGCGCTCGACGACCTTGTCGGTGCCCTTCTCGCGCATCCGTACGCGGAAGGTGCGGTCGCCGTAGGTGGGACCGGTGGAGGCCTCGGCGAGGTAGGTCGTCGAGCCCCTCTCCGTCACCTGCTGGTACTCGCCGCACTGCTCGAGCGCGTCGCCCATCGAGGTGAAGACCTCGTCGGGCACCGCGGTGCGATAGCTCGTGATCTTCACGCCGATCCCGCCGTCGTCCTCGCCGGGCAGGAAGATGCGCCGGGCAGCACCCGTGCGCTCGGTGCGCAGGTCCTCGCCGACCCGGCCGGACAGGAGCATGTCGCTGCAGACCTTCGGCAGCGTCGTCAGCTCGTCGGCGGCGTCGGGGTCGCCGTCGGAGGCGACCCACTGGCCGGGCACCTGGCCCTCGCCGGGCAGGTAGCGCTGGACCTGCTCGTCGTCGAGCGAGGACAGGGTGGGCGTCGAGCTCGTCGGCTCCGGGGTGGGGGAGTCCTCGCCGCCGCAGGCGGTCGTGAGCAGGAGCAGGGCGGCGGTGGCCGCGACGACGGGTGTCCTCATGACGACATCCTCTTCAGGGTGGTCCGGGCGACGTCCCGCAGGAGCGGGCCGGGGTCGGATCGGTCACCGACGTAGTTGACGACGACATAGCTGTGGCCGGAGAGCACGGTGACCCGGTTGAGCGTCGAGCCGCTGCCGCTCACGGTGGCCAGCCCCATGCTGCGGTCGCCGACGGCGGGCACCTGCAGCCCGCGGGTCTCCTGGCTCTGGGTCTGGCCGTCGCTGTAGACGAGGTCGTAGGTCGAGCAGCGGCCCATCGCGTCGCCGGCGACGGTGAGCAGCGAGACGGGCACCGGCTCGTCGAAGGAGTAGACAAAGACGGCGAGGTAGTCGGCGTCGGTCCCGTCGGTGACGTAGTCGTGCTTGGCCTCGGCGACGCGGTGCTCCTTCGCGAAGGCCTTGGCCTGCTCGCCCTGGAGGAAGAGGTCGCCGCAGCTCGTCGGGTCGTAGGAGATCGTGCTGGGCACGACGCGGTTGTCGACCCACCCGTCGCCGATCTCCTTCGCCGGCGGCAGGGCCTTGCGCACCTGGGCGGGGGTGAGCTTGCGCTGCTCGGGCTTGGTGATCTCGGGCTGGGTCTCGGCGGCGGAGGAGGTCGCGGGCGGCGGTGCCGCGCTCGTCGAGCTCGACGACGAGCCGCCCCCGGGCATGCAGGCGGACACGGACAGGACGGCTGCCGCGCTCACCCCTGCCCGCACGAGACCCCGTGCCGTTGCGCTCATCGCGGCCCACGATACGTGGCTCCGGGCGACGGGGGCCGGGCGCGTGCCTATCCTGCGGGGAGGACGAGACGACGAAGGGGGGACGAGCCCGTATGCGCGAGCGCACCACGACGTGGGACCGACGCTCCCTCCTGCTCGCCGGCGCGCTCGCGCCGCTCGCCGCGTGCGCGGGCGAGCCGGAGCCGCTGCAGCGCTCCGGCAGCGCGTCCACCCCCACGCCGTCGGGCCCCGGGTCGGCGTCGTCGGGCAGTTCGACGCCGAGCCCCAGGTCGAGCTCCACGACGACCTCCACGGCCGCCTCGGGCCGGCTCGAGCGGGTGGACCTGCCGGCGCTGGACGACCTCGCCGGCCGGTGGGCCGCCTACGCCGCGGTCTGGGTCGGGGGCGAGTTCTCCTCCGACGGGGGCCCGTCGGCGGACGACGGCGACTGGCTCTACGAGGACATGTTCGGGCAGTGGGGCTTCCTCACCCGCTTCGCCGACGGACGGGCGGTGATGGTCGGCTCGGCCCAGCCGGAGCGGGTGCGGCCCGCGGCGGAGGAGCGCGAGGCCCGCGCCGCGATGCTCGCCGGCGCCCCGTCGTGGTGGGCCGTCGGGCTGCAGCCGATCGACCCCGCGACGGCGGTCCACTACGTCTGCGGGTTCGAGGCCGGCCGGTGGCGTCAGGTCGCGGGGGTCTCCGAGCGCGCGAGCGGCATCACCTCGCTCAACTTCGTCCTGCGCACCGAGCGCCAGGTCGTCGACGAGATGGTCCTCATGGCCAACACCGGCGTCGCCGACCGCCCGGCCACCGCGAAGTCCGCTGCCCGCGCGCTCGTGCGCTCCGGCAGCAAGGCCACCGCCGCCCAGGTCGCCGCCGTGGGGTCCGACATCCGCGACGCGAAGGCCGGCGCTGCCGCTGCCGCCCTCTTCGCCGCCCCCGGCCGCCACTAGCTCCCGCCCCCGTCGGCTCCCGGTGAGCGCGAATCGCCGCTACGTCGGCGACGTCACGGCGATTCGCGCTCACCCTGTGCGGGTCAGGACCTCTTCGTCAGCGCGCTGCCCTTGTGCGCCGCGGTGGCGCCGGTCTTCTCGGACTTCACGACGTAGGCCGGCTCGTCCGCGCTCGCGGTGAACTTCTGCCCGTCGTGCTGGAAGTCCTTCGTCTTCTTCTCCACGACGGTGCCGTGGGTGGTGCCCTGCGAGGTCTTCCAGCTGACCTCGTCGCCTGTCGAGTAGTCGCTCATGGGCTCATCGTGCCCATCGACGACGCCGAAGGGGGCGACCCGGGTACCCCCCGGTCCGCCCCCTTCGCGACGGCCTCACATCCGGTCGATGGTCACCCCGTAGTAGCTCGCCGCGTCGACGACGGGCTGGTAGAAGCTGTACGACCCGGCGCTGTAGCCGCGGTTGTAGCCGCAGTCCACCCCGACGGGACCGCCGGAGGTCATGCCCTGGGCGAGGTTGCCGACGCCGATGTAGGCGCCGCCGGAGTCGCCGCCCTCGGTGCACACGCTCGCCTCGGCGAGGCCGGAGGTCACGGTGCCGCCGTAGTTGACGGTGCGGTTGTAGGCCGTGATCGTCCCGCAGGTCCAGCCGGTGGTGTTGCCCGCCTTGCAGATCTCGGTGCCGACGGCGTTCTTGCTCATGCCCTTGACGGCGTAGTAGCCCGAGTGCCCGCGGCTGTCGACCTGCGGCACGCCGCGGTCCTCGGAGTCGATGTCCATGAGGCCCATGTCGACGCTGGAGGAGCCGGTGCGGAAGCGCGAGCTCGTGCCCTTGCCGATGTGGGTGCCGTTGGCGTCGTAGATGTCGGGCAGACCCTCGACGCAGTGACCGGCCGTGAGCAGCACGTTGTTGCCGCTCGCGGTCTTGCCCGGGTAGCCCAGCGAGCAGTTCGTGCCCGGCACGAGATCCATGATCCGGCCGGGGTAGACGTCCGCCTGGGTCGACAGGGTGTCGCCCTGGGTGACGGTCACGCCGGGCGTCGCGGCCAGCTGACGGCGCACCGCAGCGCTCGCGCCGGGGGCCAGGCGCACCGAGACCGTGCCCGTCGTGACGTCCGAGCCGATGCTCGAGATCTCGTCCTTGGCCGAGCCGAGACCGCGCAGGATCGTCGCGGCGCGGGCGTCGAGCTCGCTCTGGCCGGCGGCCCGCGAGGGGACGAGCCCCGCCGTGCGGGCGGCCGAGGCGTCCGCGTCGGAGCCCACGACGACGACGAGCCGCTCGCCCTTGAAGTACGCGCCGTCGACGTCGACGCCCCGCTTCTCCAGCGCCCGCATCGCGGCCTGACGCTCGTGCTTGGCGTCGAGGTAGGACTGCGCCTTCGCGCGGCTCACGCCGTCGCGCGCCATGACGAAGTCGACGAGGACGTCCTCCTCGGCGCCGGGGAAGGGGGCGGACGGCGTGGTGGGTGCCTCGACGGCCGTGGGGGCGGCCTGCGTCGTGGGCAGCGCGGTCAGACCCAGGGCCGCGGTGGCGGCGAGGGCGAGAGCGGCGCGGCCCAGCGGGCGGGGGGTGTGCGACAGGCGGATCGACATCGGTGGTTCTCCTGGTGTCGTGGCCGGGTCCCGGCCGGGAGCCGCGGACGAAGGGGGTGCCGCGGCGCCCCGAACTCTGGCGGCCCCCCGGGCCCGGCGGTAGTGCGCCTGACCCGATCCGTACCTGGCGGAACAGGTCTTGACCTGGGGCAGCACCTGCCGTGGTCTGACGGGGGTGTCCACGGGGTGGGCACCTGACCACCCCCTGACTTGCACCGCCCGAGACGAATCACCTAGTCTGGAATCGTTCCAAAGAAGGAACGGATCCGGACAGGGTCCACCCCCTCACCCCCCATCGTCAGGAGCACATTCGCATGTCGCTGATCAACACCCAGGTCAAGCCCTTCGAGGCCACCGGCTACGTCAACGGTGAGTTCAAGGACTTCTCCAGCCAGGACATCGCTGGCAAGTGGGCGATCTTCTTCTTCTACCCGGCCGACTTCACCTTCGTGTGCCCGACCGAGCTCGGCGACCTCGCGGACTACTACGACGAGCTGAAGGGCCTCGGGGTCGAGGTCTTCTCGGTCTCCACCGACACGCACTTCACGCACAAGGCGTGGCACGAGACCTCCGAGACCATCGGCAAGATCGGCTACCCGATGCTCGGCGACCCGACCGGCCGCATCTCCCGCGGCTTCGAGATCCTCCGCGAGGACGAGGGCCTGGCCAACCGTGGCACCTTCCTCGTCGACCCGGACGGCGTCATCCAGTTCGCCGAGGTCACCGCCGAGGGCATCGGCCGCAACGCCTCCGAGCTCGTCCGCAAGGTCAAGGCCGCCCAGTACGTGCGCAACAACCCGGGCCAGGTCTGCCCCGCCAAGTGGGAGGAGGGTGCTGACACCCTCACCCCGGGCCTGGACCTCGTCGGCAAGATCTGATCCACCCCTCCTGACGCCGTGCCCCGGCCCGGGGACCACCCCTGAGGTCCCCGGGCCGTGGCCACGGCGCCGCTGCACCCCCCTTCGCACCACCCGCACCGCTACCGCTCGAGGAGTCCCCACCTATGGCGCTCGACGCCCCCCTGGCCACCCAGCTGAAGTCCCTGCTCGACAACCTCCGCGAGCCCGTCGAGCTCGTCGCCGCGTACGACGAGCGACCCAAGTCGGGCGAGCTGCGCGAGCTCCTCACGCAGATCGCGGGCATGCACGACCTGCTCACCCTGCGCGAGGCCGAGGGCGACGAGATCGGCGAGCGCCGCCCCGCCTTCCGGATCCAGCGCGTCTCCGCGCCCGAGGTCGCGGTGACCTTCGCGGGCCTGCCCCTCGGCCACGAGTTCTCCTCGCTCGTCCTCGCGCTGCTGCAGGTCGGCGGCCACCCGGTCAAGGAGGACGAGGCCACCCTCGCCGCCGCCCGTGCCGTGCAGGGCGAGCACCACTTCGTGACGTACATGTCGCTCACCTGCCAGAACTGCCCGACGGTCGTCCAGGCGCTCAACGCCCTGGCCGTCCTCAACCCGGGCGTCTCCCACACGGTCGTCGAGGGCTCCCTCTTCCAGGACGAGGTCGAGCGCGAAGGGGTCATGGCCGTCCCGTCGATGCGTCTGGACGGCGAGAGCTTCGGCTCTGGCCGCATGGAGCTCTCCGAGATCCTCGCCAAGCTCGACGACATCACCGGCGGCACCGGCTCGCTCGAGGCCGCCGCGGCGCTCTCTGAGCGCGAGCCCTACGACGTCCTCGTCCTCGGCGGTGGCCCCGCCGGCGCCTCGGCCGCGATCTACGCCGCCCGCAAGGGGATCCGCACCGGTCTCGTCGCCGACCGCTTCGGCGGGCAGGTCAACGACACGATGTCGATCGAGAACCTCGTGGGCACCCCGCGCACCGACGGCCCGACCCTCGCGGCCGACCTCGAGCGCCACGTCCACGAGTACGACGTCGACCTCGTCAAGGGCCAGACCGCGTCGGGCATCACCGAGGCCGGCGAGGACGGTCTCGTCACCGTCGACCTCGCCTCGGGCGCCGGCCTGCGCGCCCGCTCGGTGATCATCGCGACCGGTGCGCGCTGGCGCACCATGGACGTGCCGGGCGAGGACGAGTACCGCAACAAGGGCGTCACCTTCTGCCCGCACTGCGACGGCCCGCTCTTCAAGGGCAAGGACGTCGCGGTCATCGGCGGCGGCAACTCCGGCGTCGAGGCCGCGATCGACCTCGCCGGCGTCGTGCGCCACGTCACCGTCGTCGAGTACCTCGACGAGATGCGCGCCGACGAGGTGCTCCAGCGCAAGCTGCGCTCGCTGCCCAACGTCGACGTCGAGCTCGGCCGCCGGACCACCGAGGTCGCGGGCGACGGGGCGAAGGTCACCGGTCTCGTCCACGAGCCGCGGGACGGCGGCGACGCCGTGACGACCGCGGTCGACGGCGTCTTCGTCCAGATCGGTCTGCTCCCGAGCACCGAGTGGCTCATCGGCAGCGGCGTCGAGCTGAGCGAGCGCGGCGAGGTCGTCGTCGACGACCGGGGCGCGACGAGCCTGCCGGGCGTCTTCGCCGCCGGCGACGTCACGACGACCCCGTACAAGCAGATCGTCGTCGCCCTGGGCGACGGCTCGACGGCCGCGCTGTCGGCCTTCGACCACCTCATCCGCACGAGCGCCCCGGCGGGTGCGGACACGACGGCGGCGACGAAGGTCGCCGACGGCGACCCGGTGGACAGCGACCCGACCGACGTGCCCGACATCGCCCGCGTCTGAGCGACCCGGGCATCACCAGCACCCATCTCCACGACCGAGGAGGACCACCATGACCGTCTCGTCCGAGCCGACCGACCAGGGCCCCAAGCCCTTCGTCGTCAACATCGAGCGCGCCACGCTCGAGAACTCCAACTTCCGCACGACGCTGTGGACCGGCGCCAACCTCCAGCTCACGGTGATGTCGATCGCCCCCGGTGACGACATCGGGCTCGAGGTGCACGACGACCACGACCAGTTCCTGCGGGTCGAGTCCGGCGAGGGGCGCGTGCAGATGGGCCCCGCGCAGGACGACCTGTCCTTCGATCGTCAGGTGGGTGACGACGACGTCGTCCTCGTGCCCGCCGGGTCGTGGCACAACATCACCAACACCGGGGTCGAGCCGCTCCAGGTGTACTCGCTGTACGGCCCGCCCGACCACGTGCACGGCACCGTCCACGCGACGAAGGCCGACGAGGCCGCGGACCCGACCGAGCACTGAGCTCATCGAGCACTGAGGAGCACGAAGGGGGGGGGCCCCCCCCCGCGGGGGCCCCCCCCCCCCCCCCCCCCGCGCGTGGGGACCACACGGCGGCGACCGCCTCGATCACCGTCGGCAGGTTGCGCTCGTCGAGCGCGGCGACGCAGATGCGGCCGGAGTCGAGACCGTAGACGCCGTGCTCCTCGCGCAGCGCGCGCATCTGCTCGGCGCTCAGACCCGTGTAGGAGAACATGCCGTTCTGCACGACGAAGTGCTCGACGTCGGCGCCCGGGATCGCCGCGGCGAGCCCGTCGCGCAGACGGGTGCGCATCGCCCGGATCCGCTCGCGCATGGAGCCGAGCTCGTCCTCCCAGGTCTGGCGCAGCTCGGCGTCCCCGAGCACGGTGCTCACGACGAGCGCGCCGTGGCTGGGCGGGTTCGAGTACGTCGTGCGGATGATGACCTTGAGCTGGCTCTGCACCCGGGCGGCCTCGTCGGCGTCGGAGCACACGACGCTCAGCGCGCCGACCCGCTCGCCGTAGAGGCTGAAGGACTTCGAGAAGGACGTGGCGACGAGCATCGCCACGCCGGTGCGCGCGAAGAGACGCACGGCCGCGCCGTCCTCCTCGATGCCGTGTGCGAAGCCCTGGTAGGCCATGTCGAGCAGCGGCACGAGCCCGCGCTCGACGACGACGTCGCGCACCTGCTCCCACTGCTGCGGGGTGAGGTCGTAGCCCGTGGGGTTGTGGCAGCAGGCGTGCAGCACGACGACGGTGCCGGCCTCGGCGGTGCGCAGCGCGTCGAGCATGCCGTCGACGTCGACCGAGCGGGTCTGCGCGTCGTAGTACGGGTAGCTGTCGACGGTGAGCCCGGCGCGGGTGAAGATCGCGCGGTGGTTCTCCCAGCTCGGGTCCGAGATGAGGACGCGGGCGTCCGGGGTGGTCTGGTGGACGAGGTCGGCGGCGATCTTCAGACCGCCGGTGCCGCCCACGCCCTGGACGACCGCGACGCGCTCGTGCGCCAGCTCGTCGCCGAAGACGAGCCCCGCGACGGCGGAGCGGTAGGCCGGCAGGCCGTCGATCGGCAGGTAGGACCACGGGCGGGTGCCGTCGACGACGCGCTCGTCGGCCTGCTCGACGCAGCGCAGCAGGGGCACGCGGCCGTTCTCGTCGGTGTAGACCCCGACGCCGAGGTTGACCTTCGTCTCGCGCGGGTCGGCGACGAAGGCCTCGGTGAGGCCGATGATCGGGTCACGGGGGGCCAGGGGGAGATCAGTCAGGAGGCTCACGGGACGATCCTGTCAGGGCGGCGCGGCCGGTGGGGATGTCGTCCGGATCACGGCACGTCCGACTACCGGTCGGTAACCTCACGCCCATGGCCTCCATCGAGCACACTCGGCTGCGCGGCGACGGCGAGCCCGTCGTCCTCGTCCACGGCATCGGTCACCGGCGCGAGGCCTGGGGGCGGCTGCCCGCCCTGCTGCACGCGGCGGGGCACGACGTCGTCGTCGTCGACCTGCCCGGCTTCGGGCTCTCCGGCCCGCCGAGCGCTCCGGACGGCTGGTCGATGACGAGCACCGCCGAGCAGGTCGAGAGGCTCGCCGCCGAGCTCGGTCTCGAGCGGCCGCACGTCGTCGGCAACTCGCTCGGCGGGCTCGTGGCCCTCGAGCTGGCCGGCCGCGGGTCGGTCCGCACCGCCGTCGCGCTCGCCCCCGCGGGCTTCGCCTCGCGCCGCCATCTCGCCGTCGCCGCGTCGACCCTGCTCGCGCTCAAGGCCGGCTCCTACCTGCCGCAGCGGGTGCACCGGGCGGTGCACCGCTCGCCCCGGCTGCACGCGATCGCCTTCTGGCCGCTGTACACGCGCCCCGAGCTCGTCGACCCCGAGACCTCGCTCGGCGACACGCTCGCGCTGCGCACCGGGCGCGGCTTCTGGCCGCACCTGCTCGGGTCGCGTCGGCACCGCGTGCCCCGCGAGCTCGCGGTGCCGACGACGATCGCCTGGGGCGAGCGCGACCGCCTGCTCCTCCCCGCGCAGGCGCAGACCGCGCGCGAGCGGCTGCCGCACGCCGAGCACGTCCTGCTCCCCGGGTGCGGGCACTGCCCCCAGGTCGACGACCCGGACGCGGTGCTCGCCGTGGCGACGTCGACCTTCGCCCGGGCCGCCGACCCGGCCCCGTCGACGAGCTGACGGGTCCCCCTTCGCGCTGCCGTCGCGCCGGCCTCAGCGCGCGTCGGTGACCTCGAAGACTCCGTGCGCGCCCCGCTCGGCGTCGGCCATGACGTGGCTGACGAAGGGGTAGCGCCCGGCCTGCACGAAGCGCGTCTCGACGAAGCCGCCCTGCGCCGGCAGCAGTCCCAGAGCCTGCGCTCCACCAGCACCCGCGTCGCGCCGGTCGAGCGTGGAGGCGCCCTCGAGCCACGTCGTGTCGAGCTGGCCGCCGACGACGTGGAAGGAGGTCGGCCGGCTCGGTCCCGCGGCGAGCAGCCAGATGCGCACGCGCTCGCCGACCCGGGCCGGCAGCGGCTGCGCGTCGTACTGGAAGGCCGCGCCGTTGAAGGTCATCAGGCTCGGCCGGTCGCCCGCCGCGGCCTCGGCGTCGACCGGACGGACCCCGTCGGCGTCCGGAGTCCCGAGGTGCATCTCCGAGGCGACGAGGACGTAGCTGCGGTCGACCTCGGGCAGGTCCTCGGGCTCGATGACGACCGCGCCGTGCATGCCGGCCCCGATGTGGGTCGACATCGGCATCGTCGAGCAGTGGTACATCCACATGCCGGCCCGCGTCGCCGTGAAGGTGTAGGTGAGCCGCTCGCCGGGCGCGATGGTGCGCATCGGCCGGTCGGGGGCGAGCTCGCCGGCGTGGAGGTCGACCGAGTGCCCCATGGAGCCGTCGTTGACGAGAGTGATGACGAAGCGGTCGCCGACCCGCCCGTGGAGCACCGGCCCAGGACCGGTGCGGCCGGACCCGTCGTCGAAGGTCCACCGCGTCGCCCGGACCCCGGGCGCGACCTCCGCGGTCGTCTCGCGCACGGTGAGCGTCACGCGATGCACCCGGTCGTCGTCGAGCGGCGGGAGGACGGCGTCGGCGGCCTCGAAGCCGTCGGACCAGCGCGCGGTCGGGTCGAGGGCGAAGGGGGACCCGCCCGAGCCGGCCGTGCCCGGACCGGCCGCTCCCGTGGCGCCGTCGTGGCCGGTGTGCCCGCCGCCGTCGGACCCCTGCGTGCCACCTGCGGGCTCGCCGCGGACCGCGACGGTGAAGGTCATCCCCATGAGCCGGTGCCCGGTGACCGAGCAGAAGCCCTCGCGGGTGCTGCCGACGACGCCGAGGTCGAGCGTCGAGCTCTCGCCCTCGCCGATGCGCTCGGAGCGGTGCTCGTCGTCGAAGACGAGGTCGTGCCGGGTCGAGGCGTCGGTGCTGCGCACGGTGATGACGACGCGGTCGCCGGGGTCGACGTCGACCCGGCTGGGCTCGAAGGTCATGTCGGCGGTCGCCGTGACCTCGACGTCGCGGGTGACGCCGGTCGGGGCCACCTGCTCGCTCGCGGCCGCCGGGACGTCGGCGCCGAGCACGGGGGCCGTCGCCGGGCCGGCCGCGACGGCGAGCGCGAGCGCGGCCAGCCCGGCGCCGAGCTGGTGCACCGGGACCGGTGCGTCGAGCACGGCGGCGACCTCCGCGCGGCCCTGGGAGGGCGAGGGCGGGGGCTCCCCCTTCGCCGTGCGCTCGGCGATCGCACGACGCTGCGCGATGCACGCCCGGATGGCCCGGAAGAGCAGCGGGACGAAGGCGACGAGGGCGAGGAGCACGAGGACCGAGCACAGGACGCGAGCGCCGGAGGGCACGGGGAGCAGGCACAGCACGAGCCCGCCGTTGACGACGACGAGGCGCAGGACCCACCACCGGTCCATCTCGCGCATGCCAGCACGCACGACCGACGGACCGCCCCCGATGACCGACGGCACGAGGTGGCTCAGCGCGCCGAGCAGCACCTGGAGCATGAAGCCGATGACGAAGACCGCCGCGACGGCGTCGTACCCGGTGGCGGCATCGGCCCAGGTGGGTGCGGTGGCCACCCGCCACGCGACGGCGAGGACCCCGGCGACGAGCCAGAGCAGCCCGGCGGCCACGGATGCCGGGGCGTGGTGGCGCGGCGGCCGAGCACGGGCCGGGCCGGCCATCGAGGACGCCGACCGGGCGAGGCCGGCGAGGTAGACGAGCAGCCCGACCGCGACGAGCGGCCGGCTGCCGACGAGCGCGGCGGTGACGGCGAGGGCCAGCCCGCCGACGAGGACCGGCAGGGCGGTGCGTGCCCGCCGCTCGGCGTCGGCGTCCATCGGGGCGCGCAGCATCGTCGGCCACAGCGTGACGACGGTCGCGACGACCGTGATCCCCAGCCAGCCGAGGACGTTGACGAGGGAGTGCGCGACGACGAGGCGCGCGTGCATCTCGTCGTCCGGCCCGCGGGCGAGCAGGGTGCCCAGGAGCGCGCCGACCGGCAGGCAGGTCGCGGCGACGAGGTAGGAGCGCACGGTGACCCGGAAGCGGCCCGGCAGTGCGTGGCGCAGCCGTCGCCACAGGGCGACCGCGTGCCAGGCCACCGCCGCGACGACGAGGGTGGCGCCGACGACCGTCGCGGGCCACAGGGCGCTCGGCACGCCGACGAGCACGAGGACGGCCCCGGCGTGCAGCAGGAGCAGCCGCCGCCCCTGCGCCGCCCGGGGGTCGAGGTCGGGCGCGGTCTTGAGCAGGGTCGTCGCGAAGTGGGTGCTCCACACCATGACCGAGTGGCTCATCGCGCCGAGCGCGACCATGTGCACCATGAGCCACGTCGACCCCGGGACGAAGGGGTGGACGAGCGCCGTCGTCGCGGCGAGGACGAGCCAGACGAGCCCGGGCCGGTCGCGCAGGCCCCACGTGCCACGTGTCGGGCGGGCGGGGGCGCCGGGCGACGCCGAGGGGCGGGCCGTCGTGCCCCCGGCGGTGCTCACCGGTGGGCCCGGTGACGCGGTGCGGGGGTGAGCGCGTCGACCCGCTCCCAGTCCTGCGCGGAGAGGCCGACGGCGGCGGCGGGGAAGAGGCCGTTCTCCTCCTTGTGGATGTGCTCGCGCAGGTCGGCGTAGAGGCGGTCGACGACCGAGTGGTCACCCGCGCGCAGCGCGCTCAGCTGTGCGTCCAGCTGCTCGTGCTCGACGCACAGCCCCTCGACGTGGTCGGCGAAGGTCTCGTCCTCGCGCAGCACGGCGAAGAGGCCGACCTCCTCGGCCCGGGTGTGCGGGTCGAGCAGGCCGCGGACGAGGTCGACGAGCGCGACGACCTGCTCCCGGGGGACGCCGTCGTGCACGGCCCGCCGCAGCAGCCCGGCCGTGTTGATGACCTCGACGTGCTCGGCGGTGAAGCGCCCGACGACCTCGAAGGTCTCGCACCCGCAGTACGTGCACATGGCGTCTGCCTCCTCGTGCGGTCAGGCCCGCGTGAGGCGCAGGGTCCAGACCTCGGGGCCGCGCTCCAGGTAGGTGACCGACCAGGTGCCCGGCTCGCGGGCGTCGACCTGCGCGAGGAGGGGCACCGGGTCGTGGTGCACGACGAGGTCGATCGAGCCGCCCGACGGGATCGCGCCGAGCGCGCCGATGACGGCGGCGTGCCGGACGGCGTGGGGGATCGGCCGCACGTCCAGCGCGGGCACCCCCTCGTCCGTGCAGCCGCAGGCGCACTCGTGCTGGGCGGCTGCCAGGGGCAGGGTGCGGGTCGGCTCGGTCATGGGTCCTCCTGCGTCGTGGGCAGGGGTAGACCCTCTGCCCGATATTTAATACGGTGTCATCGTGAAAAATACTCCTCCGCTCGGACCGGCGCCAGCTCGGGGTGCGCCGGGGGAGTCCGGGCTCACGACGGCGCAGCGCCGCACCCTCCTCGCGCTCCAGGAGGCCGGCGGCCCGCGCTCGGTCGTGGAGGTCGCCGCGGCCACGGGAGTGCACCCGAACACCGTGCGCGCGCACCTCGAGGCGCTCGTCGCGTCCGGCCACGTCGAGCGAGCCCGGCGCCATGCGGGTGGCCGTGGGCGGCCCAGCGCCGTCTACGCCGCCGAGCCCTCCGACCACTCGGTGCGCGAGTACCGCGCGCTCGCGACGGCCTTCGTCGAGCAGCTCGCGTCCGGCCCGGGGATGGGGGAGCGGCTGCGCGACATCTCGCGCGCTGTGGGACGCACGTGGAGCGGGCACCGCGACGTCGAGCCCGTCGACGGCGACGACGCCCGCCCGGTGGTCGTCGGCGCCCTGCGCCGGCTCGGCTTCGCCCCTGACGACACCGACCCCGACCACGTGCGGCTGCGCACGTGCCCCCTGCTCGACGTGGCCCGGGTCCACCCCGACGTCGTGTGCCAGGTTCATCTCGGGCTCGTCGACGGGCTCCTGCGTCGTGCCGGTGACGACGCGACGCAGGCCGGGCTCGCCCCCTTCGCCGAGCCGGGGGCCTGCGTCCTGCACCTCGAGCGGCCCTGACCGGGCTCTCGGCTGCCGGGGCCGGCGATCTGCCGGGCGGTGATCGGCGGCAGCGCCCAGGTCGGTGGGGCAGAGTGGTCCCATGAGTGTTACTCGTGAGTACGACCAGGCTGCTGCCGCGGTGCGGCGCGGCCCGGCCGACCTGCCCGACGAGCTCGACGTCCTCGTCGTCGGTGCCGGCATCTCCGGCATCGGGGCCGCCTACCGCCTGCTCGAGCGCGACCCCGACCTCGACCTCGCCGTCCTCGAGGCGCGCGACAGCAGCGGCGGCACGTGGGACCTCTTCCGCTACCCGGGCGTGCGCTCGGACTCCGACATGTACTCGCTGTCCTTCCCCTTCCGCCCGTGGGACCGGGAGCAGTCGATCGCCGACGGCGCCTCGATCCTCGAGTACCTGCGCGAGACCGCCGCCGACAGCGGCATCGCCGAGCGGACCTATCTCGGGTGCTCGGTCGTCGCCGCCAGCTGGTCGAGCCAGGCGCAGCGGTGGTCCGTCGAGGTCGAGGGAGCCGACGGGTCGGCCCGCGTGGTGCGGGCCCGGTACGTGCACCTGGGGTCGGGCTACTACGACTACGACAGCCCGCACGACCCGGGCTTCGTCGGGGTCGAGGACTTCGCCGGCGAGGTCGTGCACCCGCAGCACTGGCCGCAGGACCTCGACCTCGCCGGGCGGCGCGTCGTCGTCATCGGATCGGGGGCGACCGCGGTCTCGCTCGTCCCCGCAGCGGCGCAGACGGCCGCGTCGGTGACGATGCTGCAGCGCACCCCGAGCTACGTCATCGCCGTCCCGGCGAGCGACCGGCTCGTCGAGCGACTGCGCCGCGTGCTGCCCCCCGGTCCGGTGCAGCAGGTGGCCCGCACGAAGAACGTCCTCGTCCAGCGCTTCCTCTACGTCCTGTCCCGGGTACGCCCCTCGGCGGCGCGGGGGATCGTGCTCGGAGCGCTGCGGCGGGTGCTGCCCCAGGAGGTCGTCGACGAGCACTTCACCCCGCCGTACGACGTGTGGGACCAGCGGCTGTGCGCCGTGCGCGACGGCGACCTCTTCACCGCGATCCGTTCCGGCTCGGTCGAGGTCGTCACCGGGCACGTCGACCGCTTCGAGCACGGCGGGATCCGCCTGCAGGACGGGCGGCTCGTCGAGGCCGACGTCGTCGTCACCGCGACCGGCCTGCGGCTCAAGGCGCTCGGCGGCATCCGCCTCACGGTGGACGACCGCGCGGTCGACATCGGGCGCACCTTCGCCTACCGCGGGCTCATGCTCAGCGGGGTGCCGAACATGTCGATGACCGTCGGCTACGTCAACGCGTCGTGGACGCTGCGCGCCGACCTCGTGTCGGGCTTCGTCGCCCGGCTCGTGCACCACATGCGCGAGCACGGCATCGGCGCCGCCGTGCCCGTCGCGCCCGAGGGGATGACCCCCGCCCCGATCCTCGACCTCACCTCCGGGTACGTGCAGCGCGCCGTCGGCGCCTTCCCGAAGGTGGGCGACCGTGACCCCTGGACGATGGAGCAGAGCTACATGAAGGACCGCCGCGCGTTCCGCGCCGCCGACGTCACCCAGGACATGCACCTCGTGCCGCTCGGCGCGGTGGGCGTGCACCTGCCCACCGGGGCTGCCGCCCCGGCGACCGTCGACCTCCCGGGGTCGTCGAGCAACACCGACGACTCGGTCGGCGACCTCGTCGAGGTGATGGCATGAGCCGCCCGGCCCTCCGGCGCCCCTCCCGGCCCCCGCTCGACGTCGCCGGTGCGACCGCCGTCGTCACCGGGGCTGCCGGCGGGATGGGCGAGCACATCGCACGGGGTCTCGGCCGTCGCGGGGCGCACCTGGCGCTCGTCGACCGCGACGCCGACGGGCTCGAGCGGGTCGCCGGGCTCGTCGGTGACGAGTCGCCCGGGGTGAGGGTGAGCACCTACGTCGCCGACCTCTCCGACCGCGACGCGGTGACCGCGCTCGCCGCCCGCCTGCGCGATGCGCACCCCGACGTGCGGGTGCTCGTCAACAACGCCGGCGTCGCCCTCGGCGGGCGTTTCGTGCAGACGAGCGAGGCCGACTTCGACTGGCTGCTCGAGGTCAACCTCCACACCCCGATCCGGCTCACCCGGGCGCTGCTGCCGCTGATGATCGAGAACGGCCAGGGCCAGGTCGTCGGCCTGTCGAGCCTCTTCGGTCTCGTCGGCCCGGCCGGCCAGACCGCGTACTCGACGAGCAAGTTCGGGCTGCGGGGCTTCAACGAGTCGCTCGCCAGCGAGCTCGACGCCGAGGACCAGCCCGTCGGTGTCACCTCGGTGCACCCGGGCGGCATCGCGACGAACATCGCCCGCAACGCGCGCACCGCGTCGGGTGTCGACCCCGACGAGGCGGCCCGCGGGCGGCGGGCCTTCGACAAGGCGCTGCGCTACCCGGCGGACAAGGCCGCCGAGGAGATCGTCGAGGCGCTCGTCGCGCGCCGCCGGCGCCTGCTCGTCGGCAACGACGCCCGGGCCCTCGACGCGCTCGCCCGGGTCGCCCCGTCCGGCTACTGGTCGGTGATGCAGCGCGGCCTCGAGCTCGCCGCCCGCCGCTCCCGCTGACCCCGCACCCCGCACCACCCCCTTCGCCGAGGTATGGCAATCGGTCGGATCTCACGGCGGATCCTGCCCGATCTCCATACCTCGGCGAAGGGGGGAGAGGGCGAAGGGGGAAGGGGGGCGACGGGGGCGGGGTGTGACACATGCCGCGCGACTGGTGCATCCCGGCCGATCTCGGAGAGAGTGAGCCCATGACCCTCCCCGCACAGCTGCAGGGCCGGCTCCGCCTGCCGGTCGTCGCCTCGCCGATGTTCCTCGCCTCCGGGCCCGAGCTCGTCATCGGCACGTGCCGAGCCGGGGTGCTCGGCACCTTCCCGGCGCTCAACCAGCGCACGACCGCAGGCTTCGACGAGTGGCTGTGCGAGATCGAGGAGGGGCTCGCCGTCCCCGCGGCGCCGGGCGCCCCCGAGCCCGCCCCCTTCGGCGTCAACCTCATCGTCCACCGGACGAACGCGCGCATCGAGGCCGATCTCGAGCGGATCGTCGAGCACGAGGTGCCCCTCGTCATCACCAGCCTCGGCGCCGTCCAGGAGGTCGTCGACGCGGTCCACTCCTACGGCGGGCTCGTCTTCCACGACGTGACCGGTGCGGTGCACGCCCAGAAGGCCGCCGACGCGGGCGTCGACGGGATCATCCTCGTGAGCGCCGGTGCCGGCGGTCACGCGGGTGGGATCAACCCCTTCGCCCTCATCGCCGACGTCCGCCGCGTGTGGGACGGCACGCTGCTCCTCGCCGGGGCCCTCTCGAGCGGTCAGGACGTCCTCGCCGCGCAGGCGGCCGGCGCCGATCTCGCGTACATGGGCACCCGCTTCCTCGCGACGCAGGAGGCGACCGTCGCCGAGGAGTACAAGGCGATGATCACCGACCACACCGCGCAGCAGATCGTCTACACGCCCTCGATCTCCTCGATCCCGGCGAACTTCCTGCGCGGCAGCATCGAGGCCGCGGGGCTCGACCCCGAGCACCTCGCCTCGCCCGAGCGGGTCGACCTGCACCACGTGACCAACCCGCACGACGAGCACGCGAAGGAGAGCAAGGCCTGGCGCGACATCTGGTCCGCCGGCCAGGGCGTCGCGGGCATCGAGGACGTCCTGCCCGTCGCCGAGCTCGTCGACCAGCTCGCCCGTGAGTACGACGAGGCGACGCAGCGGCTCCTCGCCGCGTTGCCCACCCGAGAGGGCGCGCCGGCATGAGGCTCGCGACGATCCGCACGGCGGGCGGCACGCGCGCCGTGCGCCGTGAGGGGGACACCCTCGTCGAGACCGGTCACGCCGACGTCGGCGCGCTGCTCGCCGACCCGGGATGGCGCACGGCGGCCCTCGCGGACGGCCCGACCCACCCGGTCGACGGCGCCGACTTCGCCACGCTCGTCACGACGCCGAGCAAGGTCGTGTGCGTCGGTCTGAACTACACGAACCACATCGTCGAGATGGGGCACGACCTGCCGACCCACCCGACGCTCTTCGCGAAGTTCGCCGACGCGCTCGTCGGCGCGCACGACGACATCCCGCTCCCGCCCGAGACCGAGGCGCTCGACTGGGAGGTCGAGCTCGGCGTGGTCGTCGGGCAGCGCGTGCGGCGGGCGAAGGGGGAGAGCGCCGAGGCGGCGATCGCGGGCTTCACCGTCGTCGACGACATCAGCTGCCGCGACTGGCAGATGCGCACCGGCGAGTGGCTCCAGGGCAAGACGTGGGACTCCTCGACACCGGTCGGGCCCTACCTCGTCACCCCTGACGAGCTGCCCGGCGGGGTGCGCCCCGAGCTCGAGGTCTCGCTCCACGTCGACGGCGTCCTGCGTCAGCGCGACAGCACCGCCGACCTGCTCTTCGACCCCGTCGCGCTCGTCGAGCACATCTCGACGGTCGTGCGCCTCAACCCCGGTGACATCATCGCGACGGGGACCCCGGGCGGGGTCGGCCACGGCATGACGCCGCCGACCTACCTCGCGCAGGGTCAAGTCGTCGTCGCCGAGGTCGAGGGCATCGGCGCCCTGACCAACCGCGTCGTCGCCGACCCGACCGCCTGACCAGCCCGCAGCACCACCCATCAGCCCCGAGGCCACGGCCCGAGGCGCGAGAGGACGACGATGACCGAGCGCATGTACGAGACCCTCACCTACGAGGTGGACGACGAGGGGATCGCGACGATCACCCTGAGCCGGCCGGAGGCGATGAACGCCTTCACCGTCCAGATGCACGAGGAGCTCGTCGACGTCTTCGGGCACGTGAGCGGTGACGACGACGCGAAGGTCGTCATCGTCACCGGGGCCGGGCGGGCCTTCTGCGCGGGCATGGACCTCTCGCGCGAGGGCAACGTCTTCGGCATCGACGAGGAGCAGGTCGTCACGCCGGCCGACATCCAGGAGCGCCCCGACGACCCCGAGCTCGTCGACGGCATCCGCGACACCGGCGGCAAGGTGTCGCTCGCGATCTTCCGCTGCACCAAGCCGGTCATCGCGGCGATCAACGGCGCGGCGGTCGGCATCGGCGCGACGATGCCGTGCGCGATGGACTTCCGGCTCGCGTCGAGCAGCGCGCGGATCGGCTTCGTCTTCGGCCGGCTCGGCATCGTGCCCGAGGCCGCGAGCAGCTGGTTCCTCCCGCGCATCGTGGGCCTGGAGGCGGCGCTCGAGCTCTTCTACACCGCTGAGATCCGCACGGCGCAGGAGATGCACGACATCGGCTACGTGCGCTCGGTGCACGAGCCCGACGAGCTCATGCCCGCCGCGCGCGAGCTCGCCCGCCGCCTCGTCGCCGGCCGCTCCCCGGTGAGCACCGCGCTCATGCGCTGGATGGTCTACCGGGGCTCCGCCGCCACCCACCCCTTCGACGCCCACGCCGTGGAGTCGATCGCGATGCAGCAGACCTCGATGGGCGACGGCAAGGAGGGCGTCGCGGCCTTCCTCGCCAAGCGGGAGCCCGACTTCACCGGCCGCGCCTCGCAGATGCCCGACTTCGTGCCGTGGGACAGCCGCGACGAGATCGTCCCCTGACCTCTCCGGGGCCCGGTGGTCTCGAGGCTCCTGCGTCGCACCTTGACCAGCGAGGCCTTCGCTGGTCGAGGTGCGAAGGCCCTCCGGGGCCTGAGCCGCGCGACCACCGCCGGGGTGGCGCGGGTAGCGTGCGAGACATGAGCGTCGCACCCACCCGCACCCTGTCGACCGACCCCGGCACCGAGGTCCCCGTCATCGGCTTCGGCACCTACCCGCTGCGCGGCAGCGAGGGTGTCGCGGCGATCGCCTCGGCCCTCGAGGTGGGCTACCGCTTCGTCGACACGGCGGTCAACTACCGCAACGAGCGCGAGGTCGCCGAGGCCGTGAAGGCCAGCGGCATCCCCCGCGAGGACGTCTGGCTGCAGACGAAGGTCCCCGGCCGCGACCACACCGGCGCGCGCCGCTGCGTCGAGACCTCCCTGCAGGTCATGGACCTCGACTACCTCGACAGCGTCGTCATCCACTGGCCCAACCCCTCGCGCGACGAGTACCTCACCGCGTGGGAGCAGCTCGTCGAGGCCCGCGAGGCCGGCCTCGTGCGTCACATCGGCGTCAGCAACTTCACCGCCGCCCACCTCGACCGTGTCGTCGAGGCCACGGGTGTCACCCCCTTCGCCAACCAGATCGAGCTGCACCCCTACTTCCCGCAGGAGCGGATGCGCGCGGTCGACTCCGAGCGCGGCATCCTCACCCAGTCGTGGTCGCCGATCGCCCGCGGTGGCGACCTCTTCGAGGAGCAGGCGGTCGTCGCGGCCGCCGAGGCGCACGACCTCACCCCCGGCCAGGTCGTGCTCGCGTGGCACGTCGCCCTCGGCGCGATGCCCCTGCCGAAGTCTGCCGACGCCCAGCGCCAGCGCGACAACCTCGCGGCCGCCTCCGTGCAGCTCGGCGAGGACGAGGTCGCCGCGATCACCGCCCTCGGACGCGCCGACGGGCGTCTCTTCGACGCAGACCCCGACCACCACGAGGAGCTGTGACTAGCCTGCGGTCATGAGCGATCTGCCGCAGCTGTCCGCCGAGAGGGTCCACGAGCTCGACCGCGCCCACGTCTTCCACTCCTGGTCTGCGCAGGCGCAGATCGACCCCCTGCCGATCGCCTCGGCGTCGGGGGTGCGCTTCACCGACTACGACGGTCGCGAGTTCCTCGACTTCTCGAGCCAGCTCGTCAACGTCAACATCGGCTACCAGCACCCCCGGCTCGTCGCGGCGATCCAGGAGCAGGTCGCCCGGATGGCTACTCTCGCACCGGGATTCGCCTACGACATGCGGTCCGAGGCGGCGCGGATGATCGCCGAGCGCGCCCCCGGCGACCTCGACCACGTCTTCTTCACCAACGGCGGGGCCGAGGCCAACGAGAACGCCCTGCGGATGGCGCGCGTGCACACCGGTCGGCACAAGGTGCTCGCCGCCTACCGCAGCTATCACGGGGCCACCGCGGGGGCGATCGCCCTCACCGGTGACCCGCGCCGGTGGGCGAGCGAGCCGGGCATGCCCGGCGTCGTGCGCTACTGGGGACCGCACCTCTACCGCAGCGCCTTCCACGCGAGCACCCCGCAGGAGGAGTGCGAGCGCGCGCTCCAGCACCTGCGCGACCTCGTCGCGGTCGAGGGCCCGGGCACGATCGCCGCGATCATCCTCGAGAGCGTCGTCGGCACGAACGGCGTCCTCGTGCCGCCGGACGGCTACCTCGCCGGCGTGCGCGAGATCTGCGACGAGCACGGCATCGTCATGATCGCCGACGAGGTGATGAGCGGCTTCGCCCGCTGCGGCGAGTGGTTCGCGATCCAGCGCTGGGGCGTGACGCCCGACCTCATCACCTTCGCGAAGGGGGTCAACTCCGGCTACGTCCCCCTCGGCGGGGTGGTCGTCTCGCAGCGCATCCGCGACACCTTCGCCGACCGCCCCTACCCGGGTGGCCTGACCTACCAGGGGCACCCGCTCGCGTGCGCGAGCGCGGTCGCGTCGATGCGCATCTTCGAGGACGAAGGGGTGATCGAGGCCAGCCGTCGGGTCGGCGAGGAGGTCATCGGGCCGGAGCTCGCCCGCATCGCCGAGCGCCACCCGAGCGTCGGCGAGATCCGGGGCATGGCGACCTTCTGGGCCCTCGAGCTCGTCCGCGACCCGAGCACCCGCGAGCCGCTCGTGCCCTACAACGCGACGGGCGACGCCGCGAAGCCGATGGCGGCCTTCGCCGCGGCGTGCAAGGAGCGGGGGCTGTGGCCCTTCGTGCACATGAACCGCACGCACGTCGTGCCGCCGTGCGTCATCTCCGACGAGGACGCGCGGACCGGGCTGGCGATCCTCGACGAGGCGCTCGAGGTGGCGGACTCCTTCGTCGTCTGACGCACGGGTGACGCCGGGTCAGGGCAGCAGGTGGTCCAGGACCCGGCGCACGGGTCCGGGGTCGTCGTGATCGGTCACCGTCCAGGAGTGCCCGTCCGGGCAGGTGAGCGTGAGCTTCTCGTGGGCGCCGCTGGCGTCGAAGCGGCTGTCCGCGACGACGGACGCAGCATCGCCACCACAGGTGGGGCAGGGGCCGGCTGCGAGGATGTCCATCTCTCGACGGTGCCACGGACGCGGCGGAGGTCTCCCCACCCCTAGGGGTTGGTCCCGACCCGACGGTGCGGCTCCCCCTTCGCCGCCTCAGGCTGCGGCGACCTCACGGTCTGCGTCCACCGCACGGCGCGGGATCGTCGAGCACACGGCGGCGGCGAGCAGGCAGAGGACGGCAGCGGTCACCCACGCGTTCGCGTAGGTGCCGGTCGCCGTGCGGATCGCGCCCGCCGCCCACGCGCCGGCGCCCGCCCCGACCATGTGGGCGGCGAAGACCCACCCGAAGACGACGCCCGAGCGCTGCAGCCCGAAGTGGGTGCGGCACAGCGCGACGGTGGGCGGCACCGTGGCCACCCAGTCGAGGCCGTAGAAGACGATGAAGACCCACATCCCCGGCTGCACGTGGGGAGCGAGGAGCGCGTCGATGGTCAGCAGGCTGAGGCCGCGCAGGGCGTAGTAGGCGCACAGGAGCAGGCGCGGGTCGACCTTGTCGGTGAGGTAGCCCGAGGCGATCGTGCCGACGACGTCGAAGATGCCGACGAGCGCGAGCAGCCCGGCGGCGGCCGTCGCGGGCATCCCGTGGTCGTGCGCGGCGGGCACGAGATGGGTCTGGACGAGGCCGTTCGTCGACCACCCGCACACCCAGAAGGTCAGGGCCAGAGCCCAGAAGGCCCAGTGCCGAGAGGCCTGGCGCAGCACGCGCAGCGCGGTGACCGCGGGGTTCTCGCTCGGCGGGCCCGGGTCGGTGACGGCGTAGCCCTCGGCGACCCCGTAGGGCATGAGCCCGCGGTCGGACGGGCGGTCGGTGAGGAAGAGCCCGACGAGCACGGCGACGACGAGCGAGAGCACCGCGACGATCCCCGCGGCGGCGCGCCACCCGAGCTCGGTCGCCGTCCACGCGATGACCGGCAGGAAGAGCAGCTGACCGGTCGCGTTGGCGGCCGAGAAGAGGCCGGTGACGAGACCCCGGTGCGCGACGAACCACCGGTTGGCGACGATCGCGCCGAAGACGAGCGCCATCGCCCCCGTGCCCAGCCCGATGACGAAGCCCCACAGCAGCCACAGGTGCCACGGCGAGGTCATGACGAGGGTCGCGCCGCTGGCGACGCCGACGACGACGAGCGCGGTCGTCACGGTCCGCCGGATGCCGAAGCGCTCCATCACCGCGGCGGCGAAGGGGGCGGCGAGGCCGTAGAGGACGAGGTTGAGGCTCACCGCCCCGGAGGTCGTCGCGCGGTCCCAGCCGAACTCGCGCTCGATCGGCTCCATGAGCACCCCGGTGCTCGAGCGGAAGGTCGCGGCCGCGACGAGGGCGAGCAGGGTCACGGCGGCGACCACCCAGGCGGGGTGGATCCGGCTGCGGGTCGCCGCTCGCTGCTGGGTCGTCACCCGGTCATGATGCCGCTCCTCCACGCGCCGTGCGACGGGGTGACCGCGGCTCGGTCCGTCCGCCCCTCCAGGTTGACATATGAGAATGCTACTGACAATCATTCTCAACTATGAGACGCCCCCTGACCCCCTTCGCCCCCACCCGTCCGCTCCTCGCCGGCTCCGCCGCGCTCGCCGTCCTGCTCACCGCGGCGTGCGGCAGCAGCACCACGGGCAGCGCCGATGCCGAGCCCGCCGCCGCTCCCTCCGCCTCCCCGGTCCCGCGTGCCGAGGAGGTCTCGACCGCCGTCGGCACCCCCTCGGGCGAGACGACCGAGGAGGGGCGGCGCGCCTCACGCATCGCCGTCACCCACGACGGAGGGGTCGTCGTGCTCGACGCGACCGACCTCACCCTGCTCGGTGAGTTTCCCGTCGAGGGCTACGCCCGGCTCAACCCCGCCGGCGACGAGCGCCACCTCTTCGTCACCGAGGGCGACGGCTTCCGCCTCCTCGACCTCGGCGGGTACTCGCTGCCGCACGGCGACCACGACCACCACCACGCGACCACCCCGACGCTGACCGACCTGCGCTACCCGGCGAAGCACCCCGGCCACGTCGTCGTGCACGACGGCCGTACGGTCCTCTACGGCGACGGCGACGGCCGGGTGCGGTCGATCGACCCGGAGGACCTGCGCGACGGGCCGACCGCCCTGCCGAAGGGGCGCACGTGGACCGAGCGCAGCCCCCACCACGGCGTCGCGGTCGAGCGCGAGGACGGCTCGGTGATCACGACCGTCGGCGACGAGGAGTCGCGATCCGGCGTGACGATCCGCGACGCGAAGGGGCGCACCGTCGCCTCGTCGGACGAGTGCCCGGGCGTCCACGGCGAGGCCGCGGCGCAGGACGGGGTCGTCGTCCTCGGCTGCGAGGACGGCCTGCTCGTCGTCGACGGCGACACGATCACGAAGGTCGACTCGCCCGACGACTACGGCCGGATCGGCAACCAGGCCGGGCACGACGAGTCCCCCTTCGTCCTCGGCGACTACAAGTCCGACCCCGACGCCGAGCTCGAGCGGCCGACGAGGGTCAGCATCACCGACACCCGGGACGCGTCGCTGCGGCTCGTCGACCTGCCGGCGAGCTACTCCTTCCGCTCGCTGGGTCGTGGGCCGCAGGGCGAGGCGCTCGTCCTCGGCACCGACGGCAAGCTGCACGTCATCGACCCCGAGTCGGGCGAGATCACCCGCTCGACGCAGGTGGTCGACGCGTGGGAGGAGCCGACGGAGTGGCAGGAGGCCCGCCCGACCCTGCACATCCAGGACGAGACGGCCTACGTCACCGACCCGGGCTCGAAGACCCTGCACATGGTCGACATCGCCAGCGGCGAGGTGATCCGCTCCGGCGTCCTGCCGGTCGTGCCCGACGAGGTCGACGGCACCCGGGGCTGAGCGAGCCCGGTCGGGCTCGTGGGAGGATGTGGCCATGAGTCACGCCAAGCTCTCCGCGCGCCCGACCGGTCCCCACGCGGCCGAGGACCTCGGTCACGGCTACAACATCGCCACCTGGGCCGCCGTCGCGGTCTGCCTCGTGGGCTTCACCATCGGCACCATCGGTGTCGTGCTCCTCGAGTGGTGGCTGCTCGTCGTCGGCCTCGTCATCGCCGTGCTCTCGCTGGCCGTCGGCCGCGTGCTCTCGCTCATGGGCTTCGGCTCGTACTCCCGCGGGGAGGGCGACTCGCCCGAGGGCAAGGACACGCTCGGCATCAAGTAGCCGACCCGCACCTCTTCTCGACGAGACCCCCGGCACGCCGCGCGCGCCGGGGGTTCGTCGTGCCGTGGTGCGGCAGGTCAGGAGTGCGGCACGCCGTCCTCGACGTCGGCGAGCCACCGCCGGGCCTCGCTGTCGCTCGGCATCCGCCAGTCACCGCGCGGTGAGAGCGTGCCGCCGGGCACGACCTTCGGGCCGTTGGGCAGCGCCGAGCGCTTGAACTGGTTGTCGAAGAAGCGCTGGACGAAGACGAGCAGCCAGCGCCGGATCGTCGCGAGGTCGTAGGCGACCCGCTCCGCCTCGGGCACCGAGCTCGGCCACTCGCCGCGCTGGGCGTCGGCCCACGCGTGCTCGGCGAGGAAGGCGATCTTGCTCGGCCGGTAGCCGCGGCGCAGCACGTGGTAGAGCGTGAAGTCCTGCAGCGAGTACGGCCCGATCTTGTCCTGGGTCGACTGCGGGCGCTCGCCGTCCTTGCTCGGCACCAGCTCGGGGGAGATCTCGGTGTCGAGCACGGACAGCAGCGTCTCCGAGGCGGACTCCTCGAGCTGGCCGGAGCCGGCGACCCAGCGCACGAGGTGCTGCATGAGGGTCTTGGGCACCCCGGCGTTGACGCCGTAGTGCGACATCTGGTCGCCGACGCCGTAGGTGCACCACCCGAGGGCGAGCTCGGAGAGGTCGCCCGTGCCGAGGACGAGCCCACCGCGCTGGTTGGCGATGCGGAAGAGGTAGTCGGTGCGCAGCCCCGCCTGGACGTTCTCGAAGGTGACGTCGAAGACCTCGTCGTCCATCTCCTCGACGGGCGTGCCGGCCTGCGCGGCCTCGCCGAAGGGGTGGCCCATCCCCTCGAGCATCTGCGTCGCCGCCGGGCGGATGTCGAGCTCCTCCCACGTGATGCCGAGGGTCTCCATGAGCGCGATGGCGTTGGTCTTCGTGCGGTCCGAGGTCGCGAAGCCGGGCATCGTGATGCCGATGACGTCGGTGCGCGGCCGCTCGAGGCGGTCCATCGCCTTGACCGCGACGATGAGCGCGTGGGTGGAGTCGAGCCCGCCGCTGACGCCGATGACGATCTTCGGCGCCCAGGTCTGGCTCGTCATCGAGCGCAGCCGCTGCTCGAGCCCGCTCACCTGGATGTTGTAGGCCTCGTAGCAGTCGAGGGCGAGGCGCTCCTCGTCGTCGGGGACGAAGGGGTAGCGGTCGATCGGGCGCAGCAGGCCGAGGTCACCGGCCGGCGGGTCGAGGGTGACGTGCAGCTCGCGGTACTGGCGCGGCGAGATGCCGAGCGCGACGGCGTTGTCGTCGAAGGAGCCCTGGCGCATCCGCTCCTGGCGCAGCCGGTCGACGTCGACGTCGACCGTGGTGCGCCTGGGTCCGGCGGGGAAGCGCTCGGACTGGCCGAGCAGCTCGCCCATCTCGTAGACCATCGTCTGCCCGTCCCACGACAGGTCGGTGCTCGACTCCCCTTCGCTCGCGGCCGCGTAGAGGTAGGCGGCGGTGCAGCGCATCGAGGCCGACCGGGCGAGGAGGTGACGGTCCTCTGCGCGGGCCACGGTGATCGGCGAGGCGGAGAGGTTGAGCAGCACCGTCGCCCCGGCGAGCGAGGCCTCGTGGCTCGGCGCGATCGGCACCCAGAGGTCCTCGCACACCTCGACGTGGACGACGAGGCCGGGCACGTCGTCGACGTGGACCATGAGGTCGGTGCCGAAGGGGGCGTCGCGCAGCGCGTCGGCCCCGGGCCACGTCGGGCGGAAGGTCTCGCCGACGACGCCCGCGCCCTGTGCGAACCACCGCTTCTCGTAGAACTCGCGGTAGTTGGGCAGGTAGGACTTCGGGGCGATGCCGAGGACCTCGCCGTCGTGGAGGACGACGGCGCAGTTGTAGACCCGGTTGCCGTGGCGAAGGGGGGCGCCGACCGCGAAGACCGGACGCAGGCCCGCGGTGGCCCGGGCGAGCTGGTCGATCGCGGCCTCGGTGTCGCGCAGGAGGACGTCCTGGAGGAAGAGGTCGTCGAGCGAGTACCCGGTGAGCCCGAGCTCGGGGAAGACCGCGACGGCGACGCCCTCGTCGTGCAGCTCGCGCACGATCGCGCCGACCGCGTCGGCGTTGGCGAAGGGGTCGGCCTGCGTCACCGGCATCGTGCACGCCGCCACCCGCGCGAACCCGTGCGTGTAGATGTTGCGGAAGTCGCGAGTCATGGCCTCACCCTATGGCTCGCGCCCTTGGTGGTTGAGGTGCGAGGAGCTCTGCGACGAGCCTCGAAACCACTCCTTCAGTGGTTGAGGTGCGAGGAGCTCTCCGAGCGAGACTTGGTGGTTGAGGTGCGAGCGCCAGCGAGCGGAAGGCTGGACGCGAGGAGCCTCGGTGACGGCGGGCGGCCGTAGCGTGGCGGGGTGAGCACCTCGATCCTCTGGCTGCGCCGCGACCTCCGTCTGCACGACCACCCGGCGCTCGCCGCGGCGCACGCCGACGGGGGAGAGGTCATGCCGGTCTTCGTGCTCGACCCCGACCTCCTGGCGAAGGCCGGGGAGGTCCGCACCGCCGCCCTCGTCGAGGTCCTCCGCGCGACCGACGAGTCCTACGACGGTCACCTCGTCCTCCAGGAGGGTGACCCGGCGGAGGTCCTGCGCCGCCTGGCGACGAAGGTCGGGGCGACGCGCGTGCACATCTCGCGTGAGACCGAGCCGTGGGGCGCCGAGCGTGACGAGCGCGTCCGCGAGGCCCTGGCGCAGGACGACGTCGAGCTCGTCGAGACCGGCACCCCCTACGTCCTGGGTCCCGGCACCGTCCTCAACGGCAGCGGCAATCCCTACAAGGTCTTCACCCCCTTCGCCAAGGCCTGGCGCGACCACGACCACCCCAAGCCCTGCCCCGTCCCCGACGACCTCCGGCTCACCCGGGGCGGCGTCGACTCGGTCGACCCGCCGCACGTCGAGGCGCCCGTCGAGCTGCCCCCGCTCGGCGAGGAGGCCGCGATGCAGCGGTGGGCCGACTTCCTCGACGAGGACGTCGCCGGCTACGACGACGGCCGCGACCAGCCGGCGCTCGACTCGACGTCACGCATGTCGGTGCACCTCAAGTGGGGCGTGGTCCACCCCCGCACCCTGCTCGCCGACCTCGCCCCCCGGCGGGGCAAGGGCGTGCACACGTACGTCAACGAGCTCGCGTGGCGCGAGTTCTACGGCGACGTCCTGCACCACAACCCGCACTCGGCGACCCGCGACCTCACCGACTCCCTCGCCGGGCTGCGCTACGACGACCTCGACGACGAGACCTTCTCGGCCTGGGCGGAGGGGCGCACGGGCTACCCCTTCGTCGACGCCGGGATGCGCCAGCTCCTCGAGCAGGGGTGGATGCACAACCGGCTGCGGATGGTCACGGCGAGCTTCCTCACCAAGGACCTCCACTGCTGGTGGCCGCGCGGTGCCGCGTGGTTCATGGACCACCTCGTCGACGGCGACGTCGCGAGCAACCAGCACGGCTGGCAGTGGGTGGCCGGCACCGGCACCGACGCCTCGCCGTACTTCCGGGTCTTCAACCCGGTGACCCAGGGCGAGCGCTTCGACCCGAAGGGGGACTACGTGCGGCGGTGGGTGCCCGAGCTCGCGCACATCCCGGGCAAGGCCGTCCACCAGCCGTGGTCTCACGACGAGGGCTACGACCACGACTACCCGAAGCGGCTCGTCGACCACGCCGAGGAGCGCAAGGAGGCCCTCGACCGTCTCGAGCAGACGCGCTGACCCGTGCCGTCAGCCGCGGGGCGCGGGCTTCGTCGCGATCTCGCGCAGCAGCTCGACTGCCCGTGCCGCCGCCGGGTTGGAGCGCGCGACGGGCGCGGTGAGCGCGACGATGTCGCGCGTCGGGACCGGTCGAGTCAGGCGCACCCGCCGGACACCCGTGGGCAGACGCGTGCGGCTCGCGAGGTCCGGGATCACGGCGATCCCGACGCCCGCGGCGACGAAGGCTGCCGCCGTGTAGTGGTCCTGCGCCTCGACGGTGTACCGCGGGCGGAAGCCGGCCGCCGCGCACGCCCGGGCGATGAGCGACTCGGTGACACCGGCGGAGATGTCGCTGCTGATCCACGACTCCTCGGCGAGCTCGATCATCGGCACGCTGCGGCGACGCGCGAGACGGTGGTCCTGGGGGAGCAGGGCGACGAAGGGGTCGGACGTCAGCGGGGTGATCGAGTAGCCGGGCCGCAGCGTCTCGCGCGGGTCGTCGGGCACGACGTCGATGTCGACGGGCGGGGACTCTCCGGTGGGGTAGCCCTCGGTGAGGATCATCTCGAGGACGAGGTCGGGCATCTCCGACTGCAGCCGACGGGCGATCCGCGGCAGCCACAGCGACCCGACCGAGGCGAAGTAGCCGATCGACAGCGACCCGGTGTTGCCCTCGCGCAGGTCGGTGATGACCGACTCGAGCCGCTTGACCTCGGACATGAGCGGCTCGCTCTCGGCGGCGAGGGTGCGGCCGGCTGCCGTCGGCTCGACCCCGCGGCCCACGCGCTCGAGCAGCGTGAGCCCGGTCTGCTTCTGCAGGGCGGTCATGTGCTGGCTCACGGCGCTGCCCGTCATGCCGAGCAGGTCGGCCGCGGCGCTGATCGACCCGTTGGCGACGACGGAGCGGAAGATGCGCAGCCGGTGGACGTCGATCACGTCGTTCAACCTATCAGTGATGCTTAACGATAGAGTAGCGGAAGCAACTTGTGGTTAGTAGATGACGGCGCAACCATAGATCCATGACCAACTGGCTGAGCACCGTCCTGACCCGCCGTCCCTCCTCCTCGCGCCACGTCGGCGCCGGCTTCGACGCCGACATGATGCGCATGGCCCACGAGCTCTCGCTCATGGCCCAGCAGAGCCCGAAGTCCGGCTCGCACTCCCGCACCTCCTCGGACCGGATCGCGACCTCCCGCGAGGGCGTCACCGAGTCCTACAAGGTCTACCCGAGCGCCGTGCGCCGGATGCCGGACCGCTACCACCCCACCCTCTCCACGCGCTGACCTCGACCGCCAGCCCGGTCGCACGCCGAAGGGCCCGCCC
Organism: Janibacter melonis; assembly: GCF_020567375.1. Taxonomy (GTDB): domain Bacteria; phylum Actinomycetota; class Actinomycetes; order Actinomycetales; family Dermatophilaceae; genus Marihabitans; species Marihabitans melonis. The sequence continues at coordinate 1,026,080 of NZ_JAJBZM010000002.1, forward strand.
CCAGCAGGGGGCGGTCCCTTCGTCATGCGCCTCGCGGCGCCCAGGTCACGCGGTGCTCGACCCGACGCCGTTCATCGCCGCGGCACGGCCGGCCTCGAGCCGGGCGACGGGGACGCGGAAGGGCGAGCAGCTGACGTAGTCGAGGCCCACCTCGTGGAAGAAGTGGATCGACTCCGGGTCACCGCCGTGCTCGCCGCAGACACCGGTCTTCAGGCTCGGCTTCGTCTTGCGACCGCCCGCGACGCCCTGCCGGACGAGCTCGCCGACGCCGATGCCGTCGAGGGTCTCGAAGGGGGAGACCGCGAGCACGCCGTTCTCCATGTACGTCGTGAAGAACTCCGTCTCCACGTCGTCGCGCGAGAAGCCCCACGTCGTCTGGGTGAGGTCGTTGGTGCCGAAGGAGAAGAAGTCCGCCTCGTGGGCGATCCGCTCCGCCGTGAGCGCCGCGCGCGGCAGCTCGATCATGCAGCCGATCGGCAGGTCGAGGGTCACGCCCGCGGCCTCTCCGACCTCCTGGAGGATCTCCAGGCCCTGCTCGCGCACGAGGTGCAGCTCACGACGCGAGCCGATGAGCGGCACCATGATCTCGGGCTGCGGGTCCTTGCCCTGGCCGCGCAGCTCGACGACCGCCTCGGCGATCGCGCGGATCTGCAGGGCGAAGAGGCCGGGGTACTTCAGGCCCAGGCGCACGCCGCGCAGGCCGAGCATCGGGTTCTGCTCGTGGGTCGCGCGGACCGCCTCGAGCAGGACCTTGTCGCGCTCGAGCTCGGGGCCCTCCTCGCCACGGGCCTTCGCGAGCTCGACCTTGACGGTGAGCTCGGTGAGGTCGGGGAGGAACTCGTGCAGCGGCGGGTCGATGAGCCGGATCGTCGCGGGCAGGCCGTCCATGACGGTGAGCAGCTCGACGAAGTCGGCCCGCTGGAGCGGAAGCAGCTCGGCCATGACGCTCGCGCGGGCCTCGTCGTCCTCGGCGAGGATGACGCGCTCGATGTACTCGCGGCGCTCGCCGAGGAACTGGTGCTCCGTGCGGCACAGGCCGATGCCCTCGGCGCCGCGGTCGCGGGCGCGCTGGGCGTCCTCGCCGGTGTCGGCGTTGGTGCGCACGCGCAGCCGGCGACGGGCATCGGCGTGCCGGAGCAGACGGTCGACGGCCGCGACGAGCTCGCGGGTGTCGTCGTCCTCGGCCTTGGCCTGGGCAGCCTCGAGGCCGTCGGCGATGTAGGTCATCACCGGCGAGTCGATGACGTCGACCGCGCCGAGGTAGATCTGGCCGGTCTTGCCGTCGATGGAGATGACGTCGCCCTCGGAGACGACGGTCTCGCCGACCGTGATCGTCTTCTTCGCGACGTCGATCTGCAGGTCCTCGGCGCCGACGACGGCGCACATACCCATGCCGCGGGCGACGACCGCGGCGTGCGAGGTCTTGCCGCCACGGGCGGTGAGCACGCCCTGCGCGGCGATCATGCCGGGCAGGTCCTCGGGCGAGGTCTCGCGACGCACGAGGACGACGTCCACCCCTTCGGCCGCCTTGGCCGTGGCCGAGGCGTTGTCGAAGGCGACGGCACCGACCGCGGCGCCGGGGGAGGCCCCCATGCCGGTCGCGAGGAGCTGGCGCACCGCGTCCTTATCGAACTGCGGGAAGAGCAGGTTGGTCAGCTGCTCACCGGTGACCCGCTCGAGCGCCTCGTCCATGGTGATGAGCTGCTCGTCGACGAGCTGGGTGGCGACGCGGAAGGCGGCGGCCGCCGTGCGCTTGCCGACACGGGTCTGCAGCATCCACAGCTTGCCGCGCTCGATGGTGAACTCGATGTCGCACAGGTCGCGGTAGTGCGTCTCGAGGCGGCGCATCGCCGAGCGCAGCTCGCGGTAGGCGTCGCGGTCGCGCTCCTTGAGGTCCGACAGGGCCAGGGTGTTGCGGATGCCGGCGACGACGTCCTCGCCCTGGGCGTTCGGCAGGTAGTCGCCGTACACGCCGGAGTGGCCGGAGGAGGGGTCGCGGGTGAAGCACACGCCCGTGCCGGACGTCTCGCCGAGGTTGCCGAAGACCATGGCTTGGACGTTGACCGCGGTGCCGAGGTCGTCCGGGATGCGCTCACGACGGCGGTAGAGCATCGCGCGCTCGGTGTTCCAGCTGCGGAAGACGGCCTCGATGGCCATGTCGAGCTGCTTGCGCGGGGTCTGCGGGAAGGGCTTGCCCGTCGCGTCCTCGACGATCGCCTTGTACTCCTTGACGAGGGTGCGCAGCTGCTCGACGTCGAGCTCGACGTCGGAGGTCACCCCGGCCTCGGACTTGCGGGCGTCGAGCGCCTCGGAGAAGAGCTCGGAGTCGATGTCGAGCACCGTCTTGCCGAACATCTGGATGAGGCGGCGGTAGGAGTCCCAGGCGAAGCGCTCGTCACCGGCGAAGTCGGCGAGCGCGTGCACGGTGTCGTCGTTGAGACCGACGTTGAGGACGGTCTCCATCATCCCCGGCATGGAGAACTTCGCGCCCGAGCGCACGGAGAGCAGGAGCGGCTCCTCGCTGTCGCCGAGGGTGCGGTCGATGTGGTCCTCGACCTCGCGCAGCCGTCGGGTCACCTCGACCCGGACCTCCGGCGGGACCTTGCCCTCGCTGAGGTAGGCGCGGCACGCATCCGTGGAGATGGTGAAGCCGGGCGGGACGGGCAGACCGAGCTTGACCATCTCGGCGAGGTTGGCACCCTTGCCGCCGAGGAGGTCCTTCTGGTCCTTGTCGCCGTCGCTGAACATGTACACGTACTGCGTCATCGCTGCTCCTCGCCGTCCGGGCGCGTCGACGCGCCCGAGGATCCCTGGGGTTGGCTCATGGTGGCAGACACGAGCGGCAGTGCCGCCTCGGGGTTCCGACTGGCGGGACGGACAGGTGTGCGAAGGGGGACCGTCGGGTCCTCGGCAGCGCGAGGGTCAGGTGCCGCGCACCCGGTCGACCGCGCCGCGCACGGCGTCGGCGGAGCGGGCGAGGAGAGAGGCGTCGGTGTCGCCCCCGGACGACCAGGACGGGTCCTGCGGCAGCGGTCCCATGGGGTCGGCCTGCTCGGGGTCGTCGGCGGACTCGACGCGCGGGTCGGCGAGGGAGCGACGGATCGCGTCGTCCAGCGGCACGAGCTCGTACCCCGCGGGGAGGAGGTCCCGGCGGACGTCGTCCTCGGCGGCGACCATGTCGTGGTGCAGGCTCTGGACGAGCGCCTTGACCGTCGGGGAGGGCACGTCGGTCAGGGCCGCGACGAGCGAGCCGACGAGATCGGTGGGCAGCAGCGGGACCTCGACCTGGGGTCGGGAGAGCCCGGCGATCGCGGCGTAGCGGTCGAGCAGGCCGGCGTAGGACAGCGCCTCAGGGCCGCCGACGTCGTAGTGCCGGCTGGGTCCGGGGGCGTCCAGCGCGCCGACGAGCGCCTCGATGACGTCGACGACGGCGACGGGCTGGACCTGCGTGTCCATCCAGCTCGGCACGGTCTGCACCGGCACCCTCTCGCTCACCTGGCGGATGATCTCGAAGGACGTCGAGGCGCTGCCGACGAGCACGGCGGCCCGCAGGGTGATGACGACCGCCGAGCTGCGCCCGAGGATCTCCTCCACCTCGAGGCGAGAGGACACGTGGGCGCTGAGGTCGTCGTGGTCGACCTCGGGCACGATCCCGGACAGGTAGACGACTCGCTGGACGCCGTGGGCGTCGACCGCCGTCGCGACGTGCTGCGCGGCCGCACGGTCCGTGTCCTCGAAGTCGCCGCCGTCCATGCCGTGCACGAGGTAGTAGACGGCCTCGACCCCGCGGACCGCCGCGTCGACGGAGCGCTCGTCGGCGATGTCCATCTCGACGACCTCGACGCGGTCGCCCCACCACGGCGCGGGCCTGTCGAGGTCTCGGGTCGTCGTGCGCACCTCGTGCCCCTCTGCCAGGAGCCGGGGGACGAGTCGCCCTCCGACGTAGCCGGTGGCGCCGGTGACCAGGACCTTCACAGATGTGCTCCTCGCAGGGCCCGGTGGGGCCACGTCGTCGAGAGGTCGACGCTACCCGCGTCAGCCCTCCGCGAGGCCGGCGAGCGCGTCGCCGGTGAGACGCTGCGTCGTCCACTCGTCCTGCGGGAGTGCACCGACCGCGCGGTAGAAGGCGATCGACGGCTCGTTCCAGTCCAGGACGGTCCACTCCAGGCGGGGGTAGCCGCGCTCGCGGCAGACCTGGGCGAGCGTGCGCAGCAGCGCCAGGCCGAGGCCCGACCCGCGCTGGTCGGGCTCGACGTAGAGGTCCTCGAGCCAGATGCCGTTGCGGCCGGTCCACGTCGAGAAGGTGAGGAACCACAGGGCCATGCCGACCACCCTTCGCCCCTGCGGCCCGTCGACCTCGGCGACGTGGCAGAAGGCGGTGGGTGCCCCGTCGGCGGGGAAGAGAGCCGCGGAGAGGGACTCGACGGTTGCCTCGACGGCGTCCGGCTCGCGCTCGTAGACGGCGAGCTCGGTGATGAGCCGCAGGATGTCGGGGACGTCGGCGACGGTCGCCTCGCGGACGGGGGCGCTGGTCGAGGTGCTCATGGGCTCAGCCTGCCGTGCGGGCCGCGACCTGCGCGCGGGTGTCCCGGCGGTGGGCGAGCAGGGACAGGCCGAGGACGAGCAGGCCCGCGGTGGCGAGCAGGGCGCCGACGGCGCTCGGGGCGCGCCAGCCGTAGCCCGCGGCGACGACGAGACCGCCGAGCCAGGCGCCGAGCGCGTTGGCGGTGTTGAGGGCCGCGTGGTTGCCCGCGGCGCCGAGGGTGCGCGCCGACCCGGCGACGGCCATGAGCCGCAGCTGCAGCGAGAGGACGAAGACCGAGGCGCTCGCGGAGGCGAGGAAGACGGCGCACGCGACGAGCACGACGGAGCCGGCCGACAGCGCCACGAGGAGCAGGGCGACGGCGAGGGAGAGGGCCGACCCGGCGACGGTGCGCAGCACCGAGCGGTCCGCGAGCCGTCCGCCGGCGATCGTGCCGATGACCCCGGCGACACCGAAGACGAGGAGGTAGAGCGGCACGCTCGACGCGCTCACGCCGGTCTCCTCGCGCAGCATCGGCGAGATGTAGCTGTACATCGAGAACATGCCGCCGAAGCCGATGGCGCCGACGAGGAGCGTGAGCCACACCTGCAGCGAGCGGAAGGCGCGCAGCTCGGTGCGTACGCTCGCCCCCTCCTCGGGGGCGAAGTAGGGCAGCGTGAGCAGGACGAGGACGGCCGTGACGAGCCCGACGGCGGTGACGCCCCAGTACGCGCTGCGCCACCCGAGCTCTTGCCCCATCCACGTCGAGACGGGCACGCCGACGACGGTGGCGAAGGGGATGCCGAGCATGATCTGGCTCACCGCGCGCCCGCCGCGGCCGGGGGCGGCGAGGTCGACGGCGACGATCGAGGCGACGGCAAAGAAGGCGCCGTGCGGCAGCCCGGCGAGCATCCGGGCGCCGAAGAGCACGGGATAGCTCGTCGCGAGCGCGCTCAGGGTGTTGCCGACGACGAAGGCGGCCATGAGCGCGACGAGCATCGCGCGCCGCGGGACGCGCGTGCCGAGGACGGCGATGGTGGGAGCGCCGACGACGACCCCGATCGCGTAGGCGGAGATCGTGTGGCCGGCCTCGGGGATGCTCACCCCGATCCCCTCGGCGATCTCGGGCAGCAGCCCCATGGTGACGAACTCGGTCGTCCCGATGGCGAAGCCGCCGAGGACGAGGGCGGTCATCGCGGCGCGGTGGGCGGTCGGTCCGAGGGCGGGGGGCGAAGGGGGAGCAGGGGGTGCAGCGGTCGTCACCGCAAGATTCTCCCCCCTCGCGAGGTGCGCGGCGAAACCGTCTCGGGCGGGCAGCCGGCGCCACCTGCTCGTGACGGGTGGGTATTTCTCCCCATCGACGGTGCCACCTGCACCTCCATAGCGTGGGTGCAGCGCCCCACGGGGGAGGCGCCGCGCCCGAGGCGGGACCAGCAGGGGAGGTCCCGCCTCGTGGTGTGCCCCCTGTCGCCGGTCGAGGGAGGAGGGTGAGCCCCCGCACGCAGGCCCGTGCCGACGCTGGGCAGACGCGCGAATACCGCTGGTCCGTGGGGTCATCCGCGGGTTGGGCTGTGCCACGATTACCCGCATGTCACACAACGCAGGGGGCCCCTCTGGCCCGAACGTCCCTCCGCCCCCCGGTCAGGGTCCTGGCGGTTCTTACGGCGGCCCGCAGGGCCCCGGCGGCCCTGGTGGTCCGGGTCAGCCCTACGGCGCCCCGCAGGGTGGCGCCCCCCAGAAGAAGAGCAAGACCGGCCTCATCGCCGGGATCGCGGGCGGCATCGCCCTGATCCTCGTGCTGTGCTGCGTCGGCGGCTTTTTCCTCTCCCGCGGTGACGACGACGAGTCGAGCTCGACGAGCACGAGCGCCGCCTCGACGAGCGAGAGCCCCAGCGAGTCCGAGACCTCCTCGGAGAGCCCCAGCGAGTCCGAGACCTCCTCGGAGACCCCGAGCGAGTCCGAGACCCCGAGCGAGACGAGCAGCGACACCGGCTCCGGCTCCGGCGGCGACATCAGCCTGCCCTCCGAGTTCGACGGCTGGAAGAAGGTCGACACCAGCGTCAGCGCGCCGGCCGGCGGCCAGGTCGGTGCCTACACGAAGGGGTCCGAGGCCCTCTCGATCGTCACCATGGGCGAGAGCCCGGGCGTCATGGACAGCTTCGAGGGCCTGTGGTCGAACGAGGAGAAGGTCGGGGACACGTCCTGCGGCAAGTACTCGAACCAGACCCAGTGCGCGAAGGTGCAGGACGGCAACATCATCCTCATCACGCACAGCGGTGACGCGAAGACCACGGCCGGCTACCTGGACGACTTCATCGCCGCCCTCTGACCGACCGCCCGTCTCGACGGCCCTCGCCCCTCCCGGGCGGGGGCCGTCGTCGTGCCCGCCGACCCGCGGCACCCACGTCATAGGCTCCCGGCATGGCGACCTCTCACATCCGCACCACCCGTGACGGTGGCGTGGCCACCGTCGAGCTGCACCGGCCCGACAAGCTCAACGCGCTGACGCTCGACATGCTCGACGGCCTCGTCAGCACCGCCCACGAGCTCGGGCGCGACCGCTCGCTGCGGGCCGTGATCATCGCCGGCTCGGGCGAGTCCTTCTGCGCCGGGCTCGACTTCGCGACCGTCATGTCCGACCGGGCAGGTCTCTGGCGCGCCTTCGCCCCGCGGCCCTGGCGGGGGACGAACACCTTCCAGGAGGCGTGCTGGGCCTACCGCCGTCTGCCCGTGCCCGTCGTCGCCGCCGTGCACGGCAACTGCCTCGGCGGCGGGCTGCAGATCGCGCTCGGCGCCGACTTCCGGGTGACCACGCCGGACGCCCGCTGGTCGGTCCTCGAGGGTCGCTGGGGGCTCATCCCCGACATGAGCGGCATCCAGTCGCTCTCGGAGCAGGTCGGCAAGGACGTCGCGAAGCGCCTGACGATGACCGCCGAGGTGCTCGACGGGCAGCGGGCGGTCGATCTCGGCCTGGCCAGCGAGGTGGCCCTCGACCCGCGCGAGCGCGCCGGAGCGCTCGTCGACGAGCTGCTCACCCGCAGCCCCGACGCGCTGGCGTCGGCGAAGCGTCTCTTCGAGGGCACGTGGCACCGCGGGCCGCGGCACACCTTCGCCCGTGAGCGCGTCGAGCAGCTCGGTCTGCTCGTCGCCGCCAACACGCGGCGGGCGCGCTCGGCCGCCTTCGCCCGCACGACCCCGGAGTACGCCGACCGGGGACGCCGGCTGCTGCCCTGACCCGCCCGGATGGTGCACGCGCCCCGCACCGGAGGAGGGTGCGCTGGGAGACTGGGTCGGTGACCTCACCTCACCTCCCCATGCCCGACCTCGCCCCCGGCCTGCACGTGGTGCCCCCGACCCACGACGACGTGGCGGCGCTCGCGGCCCTCGCGACCGCGCAGAGACGGGCGGTGACCGGCAGCGGGTCGGTCGGCGTCGACGAGGTCGCGATGGAGGTCACGGGCATCGGGTCGTGGACGCGTCGCCAGCTCCTCGTGCGCGACGGCGAAGGGGAGGACGCCCCCGTCGTCGCGTGGGCGAGGGTGCACGACCGTGCCGCCGGCCGGACCAACGTCGAGCTGACGGTCGCGCCCGACCGGGCGGACGGCGACGAGATCGCGGCGGCCCTGCTGCGCTGGGCCGAGGAGGTCGGCGTGGCCTTCGCCGCCTTCCGCGGGCTCGGGGGCACGCTGCTCGACGTCAGCGTGCGCGCCGACGACGAGACCTACCGCCGCCGCCTCGAGGCTGCCGGGTACGAGGCGGTGCGCACCTGGCTGCAGATGAGCCGACCGGTGACCGAGGACGACGCCGGGCTCCCCGGCCCGCGCGAGGGGGTCGTCGTGCGCCGGGTCGCCACCCACGAGGACGGCATGCCGGTCGCCGAGGACGTCCAGACCGTGCACCGGATGCTCGAGGAGTCCTTCGCCGACCACTTCAACTCCTACCGGGAGTCCTTCGCGGAGTTCGTCCAGCGGCAGCGCGAGGCGACGGGTCACCGCTGGGACCACTGGTGGATCGCCGAGATCGACGTCGACGGGCAGTGGGTGCCCGGGGGCGCGGTCGTCTCCTCGGTGTCCGGCCGCGACGCCGACGGCCGGGTCGGCAGCTATGTCGACTACATCGGCGTGCACCGGCTGGCACGCGGGCGCGGGGTCGCGAAGGCCCTGCTGCACACCGTGATCCGCGACGCGCTGGAGCGGGGCCGCAACCGGGTCGCGCTCGAGGTCGACGCCGACAGCCCGACCGGTGCCGACGGGCTCTACGAGTCGATGGGGTGGGCCACCGCGTACCGCACGACGTCCTTCCACCGGCACGTGGAGGTGCCCGGGGCGGACGCCCCGGTGCCAGTGGCCAAGCCGATCGACGACGAGGGCTGAGCCCGCCGCACCGATCGGCTCGGCTCAGTCCTGCACCTCGAGCTCGAAGTCGAAGCCGCGCAGGCGCTCGGCGAGGGGCTCGGCCATCGCGGCCGCGGGGGTGAGCACGCCCCCGGGGCTGTCGAGCTCGTCGAGCGCCAGGCACAGCGCCGCCTGGCCGAGCATGATCGCCGTCCCGTTGTACCCGGGGTCGTAGGGAGCGCCCACCCGGGTGCGCACCTGCTGCCCGCTCGTCGTGCCGGCGACGACCTCCATCGCGAACATGCCCCGCTCGCGGGTCTCCTCGCTCGGGCCCTCGCCGGGCTCGGGGAGCACGCGGTCGAGGACGGCGCGGGTGGGGCCGAAGGCCATGCCCCCGGCCACCCCGAGCAGCCCGGCGGTCATCGCGACGGCCTTGAGCGGCGCGGTGCGCGAGCGTCCGAAGTCGCTCACCTCCTGGTAGCGGAAGTCGCGCCCGTAGGCGTAGCCGAGCAGCGCGTTGGTCCGGCGCACGACCCGGGTGTTGTACGACGCCATGACGAAGGGGCCCGTCCACCGGCCCTCGTCGGTGCGGCGCACCGGGATCGCCCGGGTGACGCGGGAGAGGGGAGAGGACCCGCCCCGAGACCTCGGGGCCGGCTCGGCTGCCCGGTCGGGGGACAGCCCGTAGGGGTCGGCGACGGTGCGTCGGGCGGTCTCGTCCTCGCGGGCGGCGATGGCCTGCTGGCGCATCGAGTCGATCGTGCCGCCGCTCAGCCCGCCGCGCATGCGCCGCACCGACAGGGTGGTCGTCGTCAGCTCGCCGAGCCCGCGCTCGCGGGCGGCCTCGGCGGTGAGCCAGACCCCGAGGTCCGAGGGCACGGAGTCGAAGCCGCAGGACGGCACGATGCGGGCTCCTGTGCGCCCGGCGAGCTCGTGGAAGGCGTCGGCCACGTCGTGCACGAAGAGCACCTCGCCGGTGAGGTCGGCGTAGTGGGTGCCGGCCTCGGCGCACGCTCGGACGACCTCGCGGCCGTGGCGGGCGTACGGGCCCACGGTCGTGGCGAGCACCCGGGTCCGGGCGGCCAGTGCGTCGCACGCGGGTCCGTCGGAGGCGTCGAGGACGACCCGCTCCCACTCGGCGGCGACCCCGCCGAGACGCTCGGCGACCGCGTCGAGCCGGGCGCGCGAGCGACCCGCGAGGGCGACCCGGAGGCCGGCGGGTGCGTGGTCGCGCAGGTGGGCGGCGGTCAGCTCGCCGACGAAGCCGGTCGCGCCGAAGAGGACGACGTCGAGGTCACGGGTGGTCGAGGCCATGACGCGACCCTACGCGGGCGAATTTCGGGGGAGCGCAAGACGCCTCCACGAGCTGCTGAGCAGGTAGAACGGCAGGGCAGGGATCCCCTGACCGGCCCGAGGAAGTCCCCGCGGGCCCCCGCTTCAAGGAGGACGAGCATGACTCAGCCGAACGACGAGACGGTGCCCTCGGACGCAGCCCTCGGCGGTGTCCCGACGACCAGCGGTGACGGCGGCGCGGACGGCGGTGCCGATGGTGGCGCCGACGGCGGCGCGACCCACGGCCCGGCCGACGGCGGTGCCCACGGCCCCGCGGACGGCGGCGCCGGTGCGGGTGGCGACGGCGGTGCTGACGGTGGAGCCGATGGCGGTGCCGATGGTGGCGCGGACGGCGGTGCCGATGGTGGTGCTGACGGTGGAGCCGATGGCGGTGCCGACGGCGGCGCGACCCACGGCCCGGCCGACGGCGGTGCCCACGGCCCCGCGGACGGTGGCGCCGGTGCGGGTGGCGACGGCGGTGCTGACGGCGGTGCCGATGGTGGCGCGGACGGCGGCGCCGACCCCGTCGCACGTGGTCTCTGACATCTGTCGGTGAGCACCCCGACCTCGGGCCGGGCCGGTCAGGTGACCGGCCTGGCCCGACTCATCCGTACCGGGCGTGACGACTTCGCCCGGGATCACTGGGGCCGCGGGCCCCTGCTGTCCACCGCCGACCAGCTCGGCGGAGGGGGCTTCGACGGCCTCCTCGACGAGGACGCGGTCGACGAGCTGCTGACGACGCGGGGTCTGCGGACCCCCTTCGTCCGGGTGGCGAAGGCGGGTCGCACCCTCCCCGAGCGCTCCTTCACCGGACCGGCCGGTGTCGGCGCGAGCATCACCGACCAGGTCCGTGACGACGAGCTCGCGCGGCTCTTCGCCGACGGCCACACGATCGTCATGCAGGCTCTGCACCGCACGTGGGAGCCGGTGATGCGACTCGTCCAGGAGCTCTCGGACGACCTCGCGCACCCCGTCCAGGCCAACGCGTACATCACGCCGCCGCAGAGCACGGGCTTCTCCGCGCACTACGACGTGCACGACGTCTTCGTCCTGCAGATCAGCGGCGAGAAGAGGTGGCGCATCCACGCCCCCGTCCTCGTCGACCCCCTTCGCACCGAGCCGTGGGACCAGCGCGGCGACGCCGTCGCCGAGCAGGCGACGGGCGAGCCCGCGCTCGAGGCCACGATGCGGCCCGGTGACGTCCTCTACCTCCCGCGCGGGTGGCTGCACTCCGCGACCGCTCTCGGGGGCACGAGCACCCACCTCACCCTCGGCGTGCACACCTGGCAGGGCGGGCACGTCCTCGACGCCCTCGTCGACCACGCCCGTCGCGCCGTGGCCGACGACCCGCGGGTGCGCGCCTCGCTGCCCCTCGGCGTCGACCTCGGCGACCCGCACGCGCTCTCCGGCACCCTCGACCACGTGCGCGACGCCCTCGTGCGCGCCGTCCAGGAGGTGCCCGACGACGTCCTCGCGCAGAGCCTGCTCGGCCGGTCGCACGGGTCGCGCCGGGCCGCCCCCGTCGCGCCGCTGCGCACGGCGCGCGACCTCGCCGCCCTCGAGCAGGACCCGACGGGCTGGGTGCTGCGTCGGCGCGACCACCTCGGCGCCGTGCTCGACGGCGGCGTGCTGCGCAGCCGCGCCGGGACCGTGACCGTCGCCGCCGACGACTCCGCCTGCGTCACCCGTCTGCTCGACGAGGGCGTCGTCCCCGTGGGCGACCTCGGCGTCGACCTCGCCCGCCGTCTCGTCCTCGCCGGTCTGGCGACCCCGGACCGGGCGGCGTGACGAGGGCGGGAGCGCGCGGCCTAGGCTCGTGCCGATGACCCTCACCCCTGCCGACCAGCGATGGCGGTGCTCGGTCGCCGCCCGCGAGCGCGACGACGCACCGATCGGCACGGCGGTGCCCGCCCCCCGGTGGATGCTCGTCGGGCACCCGGGCCCTTGGGCCGAGAAGGCCGCACGCACCGATCCCGTGGCGGGGGTGCGCCCGGCTCTCGTCTCTCGGCTCGACGCCGTCGGGGCGCGGCTGCAGCTCATCCGCCCGCACGGCCGGTCCGAGGACTTCCAGGCCCCGTGGCCGGTCTTCCTCGTCGACTGCACGACGGGACGGATCGGGCGCTACACCTGGTCCGAGCCCGAGGATCTCGTCGAGATCGCCGCGCACTTCGCCGAGCTGCCCGAGGTCTGCACCGACCCCCTGGTCCTCGTGTGCTGCCACGGCAAGAAGGACGTGTGCTGCGCGGTCGAGGGGCGTCTCGTCGCCCGTGTCCTCGACGACATGCTGCCCGGGTCGGTGTGGGAGACCACCCACCTCGGCGGTGACCGCTTCGCCGGCAACCTCGCGATCCTCCCGGAGGGCTCGATGTACGGCCGGGTCGACGGCACGAGCGCGCCCGAGGTCGTCGTCGGTCATCTCGACGGGGTCGTCGACCTCGAGCGGTGGCGGGGCCGGTGCACGTGGAGCTCGCCCGAGCAGGTCGCGGTGCGCGACGTCCTCGCCGGCGGGGTCCGTCTGGCGGACGTCGCCTCGGCCCGGGCGAGCGCTGCGGGCCGGCACGAGTGGGACGTCGTCGTGAGCGCCGGGGGCGAGGAGCACGTCCGCCGCGTGCGGCGCGACTTCTCCGAGCCGCGGCGGCTGACATGCGGTCTCGACCTCGCGGTCATGGCGCAGTGGTCAGTCGCCGAGCGGGCGCACTGACAGCTCGCCCGTGCCGCAGGTGCGGCCCTCCGCCGGAGGCTCCATGATGCGGGCCGCGTTGAGCACCGACACCCGGTCCAGGCTCGGCCGGCCCTCGAGGACCGAGCGGTAGAGGTAGCGCGTGAGCGTCTGCCCGCGGCACTGGTCGTCGATCGTCAGCAGGTCGAAGGAGCTCGGCTGGCCGACGAGCTCCTGGTCGGCCTCGTCGAGGCGGAAGTGCGAGAGCGTGCCGCCCCCGGTGAAGGTGCCGAGAGCCACCCTGTTGCCGTCGACGTCGGGGACGTGCCCGTGGCCGTGGACGCGCAGCCGGCCGGGGGCGTCGGCGAGGGCGGGGGCCTCGTGGGAGAGCGTCAGGTCCGGCGGCTCGGCGTCGCCGAGGGCCTCGACCCATCGGTCGCGGGCGGCCTCCTGCGGCTCCGTGCTGCCGTCGTCGGCATCGCCGTAGTACCGCGGGTCGCCGAAGCCGGCGATGCGCACACCGCCGACGTCGGCGAGGGCGTAGCTGCCGTCGCCCGGGTCGGGCAGGACGACGTTGTCGACCATCGACAGGGCGTCGAGGAGCGCGGTGTCGTCGGCGGATGTCGCGTCGTGGTTGCCGCGGACGAAGACGTAGGGGACCCCGAGCGACTCGATGCCGCGGGTGATCCGGGAGAGCCGCAGCTCCTCGACCCGGCCGAGGTTGACGAGGTCACCGGTGTCGACGACGACGTCGACGTCGCGCTCCTGCACGATCGTGCGCATGAGCGCGTACTGGTTGGAGGCGTGGATGTCGGAGACGAGCAGCACGGTGACCGCCGGGCGGGTGGCGATCTCGGTGGGCGTGTACTCGCTGCCCAGCGCGGCCGACAGGGCGAGGAGGTTGCGCAGGTAGGGCGCGGCCTGGCCGGCCCGCTCCTCGACGTCGGTGAAGAGCGAGGCGTTGTCGGCGGCCAGGCGCAGCAGACCGGTCGTCTCCAGCGCGGCGAAGCGCTCCTCGCGGTAGGTGCTCGCGGCGCCGATGCCGACGGCGGCGCACGTGAGGCCCCACACGAGCGCGGTGCCGACGACGGCCCGGGCCCCAGGTCGGCGGCGCCTCCACAGCGAGCGCACGGCGAGGACGGCGCCGGCGCCGAGCAGGGCGCCGCCGGCCATCCGCAGGCCCACGCCCACCGCGGCCTCCTCGATGACCCGGGCGCGCTCTGCCCCGCCGACGACGAGCTCGGTCGTGCTCACCCGGCCGCCGGCCACGACGTCGGTGACCTCCTCGCGGATCTGCGGCTCGACCTCGATGCCGGGGGCGAGGCCCGTGAAGTCGGCCGAGACGCTCCCCACGACCGTCTCGGCGCTGATCGAGGAGCGCTGCTCCCACGACGGCGACAGCCGGACCTGCGCGGAGTAGTAGTCGGTGCTCACCGTCGTCGGGAGCAGGACCGTCGTGACGACGCCCGTCACGAGCGCGACGAGCGCGGTGACGACGGCGGTGAGGACCACCCCGCCGACGCGGCGCACGGCGAAGGGGGACGGCATGGCTCGATGGTACGAAGGACGCCCCGGGTTACCCGCGGGTAGGATCTGGCCATGGATGCAGACGTCGTCGTCGTCGGACATGGCCTCGCCGGTCTCGTCGCCACCGCAGAGCTCGCCGACGCCGGTCGCCGGGTGCTCGTCGTCGACCAGGAGCCCCGCTCGGGCATCGGCGGCCAGGCCCACTGGTCCTTCGGCGGGCTCTTCTTCGTCGACAGCCCCGAGCAGCGCCGGATGGGCATCTCCGACAGCCACGAGCTCGCGCTCGCCGACTGGATGGGCTCGGCCGGCTTCGACCGGCCCGAGGACCACTGGCCCCGGGAGTGGGCGCAGGCCTACGTCGACTTCGCCGCGGGGGAGAAGAGGTCGTGGCTGCACCAGCAGGGCATGCGCTTCTTCCCGCTCGTCGGCTGGGCCGAGCGCGGTGACGGCACCGCGGACGGGCACGGCAACTCCGTGCCTCGCTTCCACATCACCTGGGGCACCGGACCCGGGGTCGTCGCCCCCTTCGCCGAACGGGTGGCCGCGGCCGAGCAGGCCGGTCTCGTCACCTTCGCCCACCGTCACCGCGTCGACGAGCTGCTCGTCGACGGGGGAGCGGTCACCGGGGTCCGGGGGGTCGTCCTCGCACCCGACGACCACCCCCGTGGCGAGAGCACGAACCGCGACCCCGTCGGCGACTTCGAGCTGCGCGCTCCCGCCGTCGTCGTCGCGAGCGGCGGCATCGGCGCGAACCACGACCTCGTGCGCGCGGCCTGGCCGCAGCGCCTCGGCGAGCCGCCGCGGCGGATGGTCACCGGGGTCCCGGCGCACGTCGACGGGCGGATGATCGCCATCACCGAGCAGGCCGGCGCGCGGGTCATCAACCGCGACCGGATGTGGCACTACGTCGAAGGGGTGCGCAACTGGGACCCGATCTGGCCTGGCCACGGCATCCGGATCCTGCCGGGGCCGAGCTCGATCTGGCTCGACGCGACCGGCCGCCGGCTGCCCGCGCCTCTCTTCCCCGGCTACGACACCCTCGGCACGCTCGCCCACCTGCGCCGCACCGGGCACGACCACTCGTGGTTCGTCACCAACCGCACGATCGCCGGCAAGGAGTTCGCCCTGTCGGGCTCCGAGCAGAACGCCGACCTCACCGGCCGATCGGTGCGCGCGGTCGCCCGCCGACCGGTGACCCCGGTGCCGCCGTCGGTCCAGGCCTTCCTCGACAAGGGCGTCGACTGGGTCCAGGCCGACTCGCTCGACGAGCTCGTCGCGCGGATGGGCGAGCTGCGCGAGGAGGGCGAGCCCGAGCTCGACGTCGAGACCGTGCGCCACGAGGTGCTCGCCCGGGACGCGCAGGTCGGCAACTCCTTCAGCAAGGACGCGCAGCTCGCGGCGATGGCGGTCGCCGGGCGCTACCGCGGTGACCGGCTGAGCAAGCGGGCCTACCCGCCCCACCCGATCACCGACCCCGCCCGCGGCCCGCTCGTCGCCGTGAAGCTCCACATCCTGTCGCGCAAGACGCTCGGGGGCTTCGAGACCGACCTGTCCGCCCGGGTGCTCGGCCACGACGGCGAGCCGATCCGCGGCCTGTACGCGGCGGGCGAGGCGGCGGGCTTCGGCGGCGGCGGGGTCCACGGGTATCGCGCGCTCGAGGGCACCTTCCTCGGCGGGTGCATCTTCTCCGGCCGCACCGCGGGCCGGGCGATCGCCGGCGAGCTCGCCGACTGACGCCGCCCGGGTCGAGGTGATGCGGTGCGTCCGGACGCACGACATCACCTCGACCGAGGCTGATCCCCCTTCGCCCCCTGACCGAGGAGGGCGGCTCGGCCCCCTGCGCCGGGCCGCCCTCCTCGGCGGTCTAGGCCGTGCGCCGGGTCGCGTCCGGGGCCCGGCGGATGCCGGCCGCGGCGATGGCCCCGGCGAGGAGCGGCACGACGACGAGCACGACGAGCAGCGGCAGCCACGGGATGACGACGATCGGCGAGGCCACCACGGAGGTGCCCTCGACCGGGTCGAAGGACGTGCCCGTGAGGGGGACCGTGAGGGCGATGCCGGGCACTGCGCCGACGACCACCCCCAGGCAGACCCCGACCACCGCGAGGGCGAAGGTCTGCGCCCCGGCCATCCACCGGCGGGTGCGCCGGTCCGCGCCGACGGCCGCGAGGGTCGCCTGGTCGCTCTCCTGCTCCGCGAGGCTCAGCGCCGTCGACGTCGTCGTGACGACGAGGAGCACCGCGGTGAAGATGCCGAGCAGGATCGCGATGATGAGGAAGAGCGGGTTCTGGTAGCCGCTCTCGACCTGCACCCCGCCGGTGTCGCCGACCTCGGTCTGGACGCGGTCCGCGACCTCCTGGCTCACCCCGTCGTCGCTGTGACCGACGAGCGTCCCGGTGACGAGGGGCCAGCCCGCGTCGTCGGCGACCTCGTCGGGGACGAGCAGGGTGAACCCCAGGCCTCGAGCAGCGTCGTCGTCGGACTCCGGCAGGTGGACGACCGGGAGGCGGGTGGCGCTCGTGCGGCCGTCCACCTGCGCGGTGCCGGTGTCGCCGTAGCGGACGTCGCCCCGGGTGACGGTGATCTCGCCGTCGCGCACCGCCCCGGCCGTGCGGTCGCCGCCGAGGAGGACGGCAGCGCCCGACCGGACCTGGCTCGCCTCGTCGCCGTCGAGGTCGAGGCGGCGCACGATCTCGTCGGCGGGCAGGACGGCCAGACCCGAGGCGTCGGTCAGCGACAGGCTGCCGGAGACGGAGGCGCACCGGCCGCCCTGGGCGTCCGCCGTCGCGTCAGCCGCCTGCTCGAGGGTGCACCCGGGGGGCAGGAGCTCGAGGACCGGCTGCGCCGCATCGGGGTCGGAGTCCTGCGAGCCGGGCGTGCGCGCCGTCGCGAAGGTGACGCCGGGGGCGATCTGGCCGGCGCGCGCGATGACGGCTTGCAGCGCGTCGGGCGAGGCGTAGGCGACGAGCTCGCCGGGCAGCGCGGAGGCGAGGTACTCGCGGCGGGACTGCTCGTCGTCGCTCGCGGTCGCGACGAGGGTCATCGTCAGCACGGCGGTGCCGGCGAGGATCGCGGCCACCGTCGGGGCGCTGCGGGAGCGGTGCCGGGCGAGGTCACGCGTCGCCATCCGCAGGGGCAGCGGCAGCCGGCCGCCGATCCTGGCGAGCAGGTGCAGGATGGTCGGGACGACCATGAGCGCGCCGAGCACGAGCGCGAAGGCTGCCGCCGCGATGACGAGGGCAGACAGCTGGCGCAGGGCGCCGCCGATGACGCCGGTGCCGCCGAGGAGCACGAGCACGAGGCCGAGGACGAGCATCCACCGGCTGGGCGGCGGGGGAGCGTGCTGGCCCTTCATCACCCCGACGACGTCGAGCCGCGACAGGCGCTGCGCGGGCATGAGCGCCGCGATGACCGACGACAGCACGGCGAGCGCCGCGATGGCGAGGACGGCGAGCACGGGCACCTCGAAGGGCCCCATCGGCCAGCCGCGGCTCACCGAGATCCACTGCGCCAGGCCCCAGGCGCCCGCGACGCCGAGCCCCGCGCCGATCACCGAGCTGAGCCCGCCGAGGACGACGGCCTGGGCGAGCACGCTGCGGCGCAGCTGGCTCGTCGTCGCGCCGTTGCTCGCGGCGAGCGCGAGGGTGCGGCGCTGACGTGCCGCGCCGACGGCGAAGGCCGGTCCGACGAGGAGGGTGACGACGAGGACGAGCAGGACGCCGCCGATGACGACGATGTCGGTGACCTGGCCGTCCTGGGAGCTCTGCTGCGCGGCGATCGTCTCGGGCAGCTCGGACGTCGACGGGGGGTCGAGCAGGACGGCGGCGCTGGTCACGGCGAGGCCGTAGCCGCCGAGCCGGCGCACCTCCTGCCAGCCCATCGGCTCGTCGCGGTCGACGAACCACGACACGGGAGACCCGGAGCTCGCCGGACCGAGGTCGGTCGTCACGGCGTCGTAGATGCCGCCCCACGTCGTGTAGGCGCGGACCGTGCCGACGACCTGGACGGTGCGGGTGGAGTCACGGCCGTCGACGACCTCGACGCCGCCCGACTGGGGGATGCCGCGGTCAGCCACGGTGGGCGAGACGAGGATCTCGTCGGGCGAGGTCGGCCAGCGGCCGGAGAGCAGCTCGACCTTGTCGCCGAGCGCCTCGGGGTCGGTGACGCCGAGGGCGAAGAGGCGCGGGGTGCGGTCGCCGACGCGCATCGCGAGCTCGCGCTCGGTCCACGAGATGGCGCGCCCGCCGACGAGCTCGCCGATCGCCGCGGCGTCGCTCTCGACGTCGGTGCCGTCGTCGTACCCGGGGATCGGCGCCGCGGCCTCGTCCCGCGCGCTGAAGCCCTCGGAGTCCGGCGACGGGCCCTGGTCGATCGCGGACGCCTCTGGGGGCCGGACGAGTGCCGTCGTGCCGCCGACCTTGTACTGCACGTCCTCGGACATGCTGATCTGCTGCGTCGCGCCGAGCGTGAGCGCCGCGCAGATGAGCGCGGTGGGCAGGCCCACCATGAGCAGGACGACGAGGCTGCGCCCCCGGTAGCGGCCGACGTCGCGGCGGGCCATGCGCAGGGCGACGCGCCAGGACGAGACGAAGGTCCCCGTGGGGCGCTCGCCGACGCTGCCGCGCTCGGGCAGGGTGTCGCGATCGGGACGGGTCAGCGTGCTCACGACGCGTCTCCGGGGAGCAGGTCCTCGACCCGGCCGGGCTCGCCGGTCGTGTCGACGACCCGGCCGTCGCGCAGGAAGACGACGCGGTCGGCCCACGCGGCGTGGCGGGCCTCGTGCGTGACGAGCAGGCCCGCGACGCCCTTGTCGCACCGGCGACGCAGGATGCGCAGGACCTCCTCGCCGGTCTCGCTGTCGAGGGCACCCGTCGGCTCGTCGGCGAGGACGAGGCGACGGCCGCCGACGAGGGCGC
Source organism: Janibacter melonis (assembly GCF_020567375.1). Classification (GTDB taxonomy): domain Bacteria; phylum Actinomycetota; class Actinomycetes; order Actinomycetales; family Dermatophilaceae; genus Marihabitans; species Marihabitans melonis. The sequence continues at coordinate 1,045,370 of NZ_JAJBZM010000002.1, forward strand.
GGGCGATGGCCACCCGCTGCTGCTGACCGCCCGACATCTGGTCGGGGTAGCGGTCGGTGAGCTCCTGCAGGTCGAGCATGCCCAGGGCCTCGCGGGCGGCGCGGCGACCGGCGCGCACCCCCACCCCGTCGAGCTCGAGGGGGAGCGCGACGTTCTCGCCCGCCGTGAGCGAGGGGATGAGGTTGTAGTCCTGGAAGACGAAGCCGACGCGGCGACGCCGCAGCTCGGCGAGCTGGCGCGGCCGCAGCTGGGCGACGTCGTGGCCCTCGATGATCACCTGGCCGCTCGTCGCCCGGTCGAGGCCGCCGGCGAGGTTGAGCAGGGTCGACTTGCCCGACCCGCTGGGGCCCATGACGGCGACGAGCTCGCCGGGCCGGATCGCGAGGTCCACCCCGCGCAGCGCGCTCACCGCGGTGTCGCCCTCGCCGTGCGTGCGGGTCACCCCGCTCAGCTGGAGGACCGCCCCCTTCGAGTCGGTGCGGGTGTCCCTGACCTGCGCCGTCGTCGTCATCGCTGCTCCCCTGCTCGTGCCGAGGCCGCCGCGGACGCGGGGGCCGTGCTGCTCGTGCCGCCGTCGGGCGGCGGCGTGGCCACCGGGCCACGCGGTCGGACCCGCTCGCGGGCGAGGCGCGACTCGACGTGGTCGAGCCAGCGCACCTCCGACTCCGCGGCGAAGATGAGGTTCTCGACGACGAGGAGCCAGGCGAGGTCGTGCCGGCCACCCCTCGTCGGACCCGACTCGTGCTGGTCGAGCGCGCTCTGCTTGAGACGGGTGAGGTCGCGCAGGTGGCGCAGGCTCGCCGTGCGCTGGGTCTGGACGAGGGTCGGCACGTCGACGCCGGGCGCGGTCACCGCGAGGGCGAGCTTGATGACGAGCTCGTCGCGGGGGCTGCTGTCGCGGACGACGGGCGTGCCCCACCAGCGCAGGACGTCGGTGCGACCCTCCTGGGTGAGGCGGTAGGTGATCCGCCCCTCCTCGTCGGGGGCGTCGGCCTGCTCGACGAGGCCGTCGCGCTCGAGCCGGGCGAGGGTCGTGTAGACCTGCCCGATGTTGAGCGGCCACGTGCCGCCGGTGCGGGCCTCGAACTCCGCGCGCAGCTGCGCACCGTACATGGGCTGCTCGTCGAGCAGTGCCAGCAGACCGAGCCGGACGGACATGAGGACCTCGTATCACCGGGGCGAATACTCGGTATGCATCGCCGGTGCGGTGAAGATATACCCGGTATGCGCCCGGCGGCAAGCGGGTCGTCCGGTCGGCGCGTCCTCGCGTCCGACGGGCCCGGGTACGGCTCTCCCCCTCCGCCCGGCGGGGGCGAAGGGGGAGATGAGGGGCGCCTGCAGCGGCGCGGCGAGCCGGGGCTCAGGGCACGAGGAGGACCTTGCCGATGTGCTGGCTCTCCTCGAGCTCGCGGTGCGCGTCGGCGGCGCGCTCGAGCGGGTGGGTGCCCTGGATGACCGGGCGGAAGACGCCGTCCTCGATCAGGGGCCACACGTGCTCGCGGACCGCGGCGACGATGGCCGCCTTCTCCGCGGCGGGCCGGGCGCGCAGCGAGGTCGCGATGACCGCGGCCCGCTTCTTCACGAGCGACCGGAGGTCGAGCTCGGCCTTCGCGCCACCCATGAGGCCGATGTTGACGAGACGGCCGTTCGTCGCGAGAGCGTCGATGTTGCGGGCGAGGTACTTCGCGCCGATGTTGTCGAGGAGGACGTCGGCGCCGTGGCCGTCGGTCTCCTCCTTGAGCCGCTCGACGAAGTCCTCGTCCTTGTAGCTGATGAGGATGTCGGCACCGAGCTCGCGGCAGGCGTCGAGCTTGGCCTGCGAGCCGGCGGTGACGGCGACGCGGGCGCCGGCGGCCTTCGCGAGCTGGATCGCCGTCGTCCCGATGCCGGAGGAGCCCCCGTGGATGAGCAGGGTCTCGCCGGGCTGGAGGACGGCGGTCATGAAGACGTTGCTCCACACGGTGCAGACGACCTCGGGCAGACCGGCCGCGTCGACGAGCGAGACGCCGGCGGGCACCGGGAGGACCTGGGTCGCCGCGACGGCCACCGCCTCGGCGTAGCCGCCCCCGTCGAGCAGCGCGCAGACCTCGTCGCCGACGGCGAGGCCCTCGACCCCTTCGCCGATCTCCGCGACGGTGCCGCTCACCTCGAGACCGGGCAGCGGGGAGGCCCCGGGGGGCGGCGGGTAGGCGCCCTTGCGCTGGAAGAGGTCGGCACGGTTGACCCCGGCCGCGGCCACGTCGATGACGACCTGACCAGGACCGGCCGCGGGGCGCTCGACCTCCGTGACCTGCAGGACGTCGGGCTCTCCGGGCTCAGTGATCTCGATCGCGCGCATCATGGGCCCCACCCTACGGACGGGGCCCGGACGCGGGTCGCTCAGGCGCCGCCCTGCTGCATGTCCTTGGGGAGGTGGCCGGCGGAGCGCTGGTAGAGCTGTGCGGCCTTGCGGGTCGCCATCGTGCGGGCCAGGCCCATGGCCAGACCGGCGAGGGCGGCGTAGACGAGCGCCTCGCCGACGGGGCTCTCGGGGTTGCGCGGGTCGATGTCGACGTCGCGGCCGGCCTTCTTCCAGGCGGCGGTGACGACCTTGTTGGCGATCGTGCCCGCGGCGATGGCCAGACCGGTGCCCAGGACCTTCCAGAGTGCGTTGCCCATGACTTCCTCACCTCGACGTGCGTTGCTCACGACCGCCCGACCTGGGCAGTCGTGCCTGCCTTCGGCACTCTGCCACAGCCTGGGCTATCCTCGGCCCGTACGACAGGGGAGCGCTGAGCAGCGCTGAGAGTGCGGGTAGCCGCAGACCCTCCGACCTGATCCGGTTCGCACCGGCGTAGGGAGTCACGAAGATGACCCGATCCACCCGTCCCGTCCGCCTGCTCGCGCTCGCCGCGACCGGGCTGAGCCTCGCCGCGTGCTCGCTGAGCTCCGGCACCGACAGCGGGAGCGGCGGCGAGAGCTCGTCCGCCGGCTCCGGCAGCAGCACCACCGCGGCCTCAAGGTCGTGCGAGCCCGGCAGCACCCTCACCGTCCTCGCGCACGAGAGCTTCTCGCTGCCCGAGGAGGTCACGGCAGACTTCGAGGAGGAGACCGGCTGCACGGTGGAGGTCGTCACGGCCGGTGATGCCGGCCAGGTGACGAACCGCCTCGTGCTCACCAAGGGCAGTCCCGTCGCCGATGTCGTCTTCGGCATCGACAACACCTTCGCCGGGCGAGCGGTGAGCGAGGGGGTCCTCGCGCCGTACTCGCCGCAGCTGCCCCCGGGCGCCGACCAGTACGCGCTCGAGGGCGAGGGCGCCGACGTGCTCACCCCCGTCGACTTCGGCGACGTGTGCGTCAACGTCGACGACGCGTGGTTCGCCGCGAAGAAGATGGACCCGCCGAAGACCCTCGACGACCTCACCGACCCCGCGTACCGCGACCTCTTCGTCACGCCGGGTGCGTCGAGCTCGAGCCCCGGTCTCGCCTTCCTCCTCGCGACCGTCGCGGCGAAGGGGGAGGACGGCTGGCAGGACTACTGGCGCGACCTCATGGACAACGGCGCGAAGGTCACCTCCGGCTGGTCCGACGCCTACGGCGTCGACTTCACCGCCGGCGAGGGCAAGGGCGACCGCCCGGTCGTCCTGTCCTACGCGAGCTCGCCGCCCTTCACCGTGCCCGAGGGCGGGACCGAGCCGACGACCTCGGCCCTGCTCGACACGTGCTTCCGCCAGGTCGAGTACGTCGGCGTCGTCGCCGGCACCGAGCAGCCGGGCGGTGCCCAGGCGCTCGTCGACCTCATGGTCGACCCGCAGGTGCAGTCCGGCATCCCCGAGTCGATGTACATGTACCCGGTCTCGGGCGAGGTCGAGCTCCCGCGCGACTGGGCCCGGTGGGCGAAGGTCGCGCCCGAGCCCTTCGAGGTCGAGCCCGCGACGATCGAGGAGAAGCGCTCGACGTGGGTGCGCGAGTGGACGGACCTCACCTCCTGAGACGCGCGGGGTCACCGGCTGCGGCCGCGGCACTGCTCGCGCTGCTGCCGCTGGCCTTCCTCGCGGTCTTCTTCGTGCTGCCGCTGCTCGGCATGCTCGGGCGCGGCTTCGTCACCGACGGGGCGCTCGACCTCTCCGGCGTCGGTGACGTCCTCGGCCGGTCTCGCACGGCCCGGGTGCTCGCCTTCACCGCCGGCATCTCGACGCTCGCGACGGCGGTGACCCTCGCGCTCGGCGTCCCGACGGCCTACGTCCTGCACCGGCTGCGGGTCCCCGGCGCGGGCCTGCTGCGTGCGCTCGTCGTCATGCCCTTCGTCATGCCGACGGTCGTCGTGGGCGTGCTGTGGCGCGGGCTGCTCGCCTCGTCCGGCCCGCTCGGCGTCCTCGGCCTCGACGGGTCCTGGGTGGCGATCCTGCTCGCGATGGTCTTCTTCAACGTCGCCGTCGTCGTGCGCACGGTCGGCGCCGCGTGGGACGGGCTCGACCCGCGCACCGCCCAGGCCGCTGCCGCCCTCGGCGCCTCGCCCGGGCACGTCCTGCGCACGGTGACGCTGCCCGCCCTTCGCCCCGCCGTCGTCTCGGCGGCGAGCGTCGTCTTCCTCTTCTGCTCCACGGCCTTCGGCGTCGTGCTCACCCTCGGCGGGCTGCGCTACGCGACGGTCGAGACCGAGATCTACCTGCTGACGACCTCGCTGCTCGACCTGCAGGGCGCGGCGGTGCTCAGCGTGCTCCAGCTCGTCGTCGTCGTCACCCTGCTCGTCCTGTCCGAGCGGACGCGCAGCCGCGCACGCGGGGTGCGACGGCGCTCCCGGGCGAGCGTCCCGCGCGTGCCGGTCGCCCGCCGCCACCTGCCCGCTCTCGTCGTCGCCGCCGTCGCCGTGCTCCTCGTCCTCGCCCCGCTCGTCGGTGGCGTCATCCGCTCGTTGCGCCGGGGGTCGACGTGGACGCTCGCGAACTACGCCCAGCTGACGAGCGAGGTGCCCGGCACCGGGGCCTCGGCCTGGCACGCGCTCGGCACGTCGTGGCGGATCGCGGTCGACGCGGCGCTCCTCGCGCTCGTGCTCGGACTGCTCGTCGCCCTCGCCGTCACGAGGCGCCCGCGCTCGCGGCGGGGTCGCTCGTGGCTCGCCGCCCTCGACGCGACATTCATGCTGCCGCTCGGCGTCTCCGCGGTGACGATCGGCTTCGGCTTCCTCATCACCCTCGACCGCCCGCCGCTCGACCTGCGCTCGACGCCGCTGCTCGTGCCCGTCGCGCAGGCGATGGTCGCCCTGCCCCTCGTCGTGCGCACCATCGCGCCGGTGCTGAGAGACGTCGACCGCCGTCAGGGCGAGGCCGCGGCGACGCTCGGGGCGGGCCCCCTTCGTGCCTGGGCGACGGTCGAGCTGCCCGTGCTGTGGCGCCCGCTGCTCGCGGCCGTCGGCTTCGCGCTCGCGGTCTCGCTCGGCGAGTTCGGCGCGACCGCCTTCCTCGCCCGCCCCGACGAGCCCACCCTGCCGGTGCTCGTCTACACGCTCATGGGGCGGCCCGGCGCCGAGGCGCAGGGCGGCGCGATGGCCGCCGCCGTCCTCCTCGCCGCGGTCACCGTCGCCGTCATGGGCCTCGTCGAGCGGCTGCGGCTGTCCTCCGTGGGGGCGTTCTGATGAGCGAAGGGGGACCCGGCCTCACCCTCGACGGCGTCACCGTGCGCTTCGGCGCGCTGACCGCCGTCGACGACGTGAGCCTGCACCTGCCGACCGGGCAGGTCCTCGCCGTGCTCGGTCCCTCGGGCTGCGGCAAGTCGACGCTGCTGCGCGCCGTCGCCGGGCTCGAGCCGCTGGCCGCCGGGCAGGTGCGCTGGGACGGGTCGGACCTCGCGACGACGCCGACGCACCGGCGCGGCTTCGCGATGATGTTCCAGGACGGGCAGCTCTTCGGGCACCTGTCGGTGGCGCGCAACGTCGGCTACGGCCTGCGGCTGCAGGGTCTGCGTGGCGCCGAGCTCGCCCGTGAGGTCGACCGGCTGCTCGAGCTCGTGGGTCTGTCGGGGCGCGGTGACGACGACCCGCTGACCCTCAGCGGCGGGCAGCAGCAGCGCGTGGCGCTGGCCCGCGCGCTGGGCGCCCGCCCCCGGCTGCTCCTGCTCGACGAGCCGTTGTCCGCGCTCGACCGCGAGCTGCGCGAGCGCCTCGCCGCCGACCTGCGCGAGGTGCTCGTCGAGACGGGCACGACCGGCGTGCTCGTCACCCACGACCACGCCGAGGCCGAGGTCGTCGCCGACGACGTCGTGCGGATGGCCGACGGCCGCCTCGTCCCCCCTTCGCCCTGACCGGCCGCCCCAGCTTTCCCGCCCTGGGCGGGAACATGCGACTTCGGGAAGGGAATGTTCTTGCCCGAGGTCGAGCTTTCCCGCCCTGGGCGGGAAAGCGCGAAGGGGGATCAGCAGCGGGTCTTGCTCTCCTTGAACCACGACATCCGCCATCCGTCGCGGGAGGGCCAGGAGGTGTTGCGCACGGAGAAGGTCGCGCGGACGCTGCGCAGGGCGGGGTCCTTCACCGGGGAGCCCGAGGCGTCGACGGTCTTGAGCGCGGAGCGGTCGATGCACCCGGACAGACGCACCGTGGGCCACACGGTGATCTTCTTCGAGTCGTCGAAGGTGAGGTCGAGCGAGGTGATCGTGAGGTCGCTGATCTCGGTGCGGCCGGTCTGCGCCCGCTCGGCCAGGATCAGCCGGTTCGCCCGGGTGGACGCGACGGTCTTCGCCGAGCCCTCGGCGACCGCCTCGAGGGTCGCGCCGCCGGGGTCGGCAGACGGGTTGTCGAAGATGCCGTCGGCGCTCGCGAAGTAGCCGGTGACGACCCCCTTCGCCCGCTGCCGGGCGTCGTCCTCGGGCGAGATCTCCTCGACCGGGGCGCGGTCCACCCCGCCGGTCCGCACGACGAGCGGGGTGGGCTCCTGCGCGCAGCCGGCGAGCACGACGAGACCGGCCGCGGCGACGAGCGCGAGCGGACCTGACGCCCTCATGCCGCGTTGACCGTCTGCGACTCGAGGACGCGGATGACGGCGGACCGCTCGAACTCCAGCTGCTGGCTGTCGTAGCCCAGCGCGTCGACCCACTCGACGTTCCAGTACGTGCGGATCGTCACGCGGTAGTAGCCGGGCTCCTTGTACCGGTGCCCGCACGTCGGGGAGTCGCGCAGCTTGAAGGACGGGAAGTACTCGGTGCCCTTCTTGCAGCGCACGGTCGTGCCGTCGCCCATGTCCCACGTCGTGTGGGTGGTCCCGGCGGTGACGTAGTAGGGGGTGCCGGGCTCGCGCACCGTGACGGGCGGGTCGGCGTAGGTGTAGAGGTACTGGCCGGCGGCCCACATCCACACCGGCATGCCGACGACGCCGGCGCTGCCCTCGGCGTAGCGACGCGCGCTGGGCGCCAGCCCGATGGGGAAGGCGACGAAGCGCATGTTGAGCACGGTCTGCGCGGCGCTCGAGGGGTTCCACCCCTCGATCTGCGGCGGGTTCTCGTACCAGTAGGTCCCGATGGTCACGCCGACGCTGTTGACGCAGTCGTAGAGACGACCGGTCGTGTGCCCCTCCCACTCGGGGCGGGAGTAGTCGACCTCGTCGTTGTTCTCGGCGAGGTAGCACTGGCGCTCGTTGTTCCACGGGCCGTTGATGCTGAAGCAGCTGATCGCGTCGTACGCCGGAGGGCCGCGGTGGCAAAGCGGGCGCTTCTTGCCGCCGCCCTTGCCGTCCCCGCCGCCGGGGTCGCCGAGCACGAGCCGGCAGCCCGCCTGCAGCCCGAGCTTGCGGCAGATCTCGGCCTGGCTGCTCGGGGCGACCGCGAGGGCGGAGATGAGCAGCAGGGCCGTCGCGCACAGCACGGACAGCGCGCGCGAGGACCGGCGGCGGGCGGGGTCGAGACGGCGGGTCCGGGGCATGGGGCGGTGCTCCTTCGGTGAGGTCATCCGACGCCTCGCACGGCATGGGTGCGCTCGAGCTGGTCGACCTGCTCGAGCAGCCGGCGCGACCCGGTGTCGAGGTCGGCGTCGTCGGTGCCGCCGAGCTCGCGCAGACCGGCGACCGCGCCCTCGAGCAGCTCGTCGTCGAGCTCGTGGGCGGCGAGGACCTGCAGGCGCCACAGGGGCTCGGCGTGCGGCTCGACGGTGAGCCCGACGACGGTCGCGTCGTACGCGGCGCTCACCCGGCCCTCGAGCAGACGGCGGCGGGCGAGCTCGGCCGCGGCCTCGCAGATGGCCTCGATCATCGTCGATCGCAGCGGTGCCGCCCAGAGGTAGTGGCGCGATCGCGACCCGACGAAGGGGCGCCCGCGCACGAGGCCGAGGGCCTGCTCGAGATCGGTGGTCTGGGCCGAGCGGGTCTCGCCGGGCAGCAGGCGCTGCCAGATGTCCCAGTCGGACGGCAGCGCGGCAGCAGCGGCCCGGCCCGACTCCGGTGCCCCGGTGAGGTCGTGGGCACCGCGCTGCGGCGCGAGCTCGCCGATCCAGTCGCCGAGCGCGGCGAGGGCGCCGAGCCGGGCGCGGGCGTGGTCGTGCCCGCTGCGGTTGGGCCACATCGCGTCGTCGAGCTCGGCGTCGCTCGCGCCGGGGTGGAGGTGGAGGTAGGCCGCCAGCTCGGTGAGCCGCGCACGGTGCACCTCGCGCACCTCGGGCCCGTGGTCGATGTCGACGGGGCCGAGGAGGCGCAGGACGGGCCCTGCCACCTGCGCGGCGAGGTCGGCGTCGCGCAGCGGGAAGGCGACGACCGGCGGCAGCGGCACCCCGGGGGTCGGCGTCACCTGGTTGCTCAGCCAGCGGGGAGTGCTCGCCGTCGCGGTCCACGAGCTGTCGGTCGCCCGTCGCACGGTCTCGACGAGGGCAGCGGTGTCCTCGTCGGCAGCGCGCCCGGAGGTCGCGACGACCGGGGTGTTCCAGCGAAGGGGGACCCGTCGCGCCGCCGTGATCTCGTCGACGTGGCGTCGGGTGGGCTGGTCGTCCTCGCTGCTGACGACGACCCGGCCGTCGTCGTCGAGGACGACGCCGGGCGAGCCCATCGCGGCCGCGGCGGCGCCGACGGTGGCCAGCGTCGGCTCCTGCGCCGGTGCCCAGTAGTCGTCGGACTGCACGGCGAGCTGGAAGAGCTCGACGACGGCGGCGACCGCGGCGTCGTCGGCACGCTGGGCGCGCAGCTGCAGCTGGCTGGGGGCGAGGACCGCGGCGTCGGGGTCGGCGCCCACCGACAGCGACCACAGCCCGTCGACGGGGGTCTCGCTCGTGTGCACGAGAGCGATGCGCGGCGAGCTGGCTGCCGTCCGCACGAGACGGTCGCGGTCGGCCGCGCTCGGCTCACCGCTCACGAGCACGACCTCGCGCGCCGTCGTCTCGGCGGTGACGCCTGCGGCGACGAAGTAGCCGGTCGCGTCGGGCACGTGCCGCAGGCGGGGAGAACCGATGGCGTCGACGAGCGCGGGGTCGCCGCCGACGACGGTGATCGTCGTCCGGTCGGCCCACGCGCTGCCGGCGAGGTCGAGGGCGAGGGCGGCGACGACAGCGCGGGTCGTGCGCTGCTCGCCGACGACGGCGAGGGTCTGGGCGTGCGCGAGGTCGACGAGCACGTGCGCGTCCTCGGCGTCGGTCCCGAGGGAGACGAGCGCCGGGTACGGCGGGGGCACCTGGGCCAGGGCGAGGGCGTCGAGCCCACGGGCGCGCTCCGCCGCCAGGGTCCAGACCCGGGGGTCGGCGGTCGACGTCCACGGCGCGGGGAGCACAAGCGGGCTGTCGAGCTGCACGTCGACGTGGTGGCGGGTCAGCCGCACCGACTGCAGGCCAGGCAGCGCGACGTCCTGGGCGGCGGCCGCCCGGGCGAGGTCGCGCAGCGCGAGGTCGACCGTGTCGCGGGAGTGGCCCTCCGCTGCCAGGCGCAGGGCGCCCTCGAGCGGCGTCGTCTCGCTCGTCCGGCGGCCGGCTCGCAGGCCCCGTCGGCGGGCCGCGCCGAGCAGCCCGAGCAGGCCGACGGCGGTGAGCCCGCCGATGCCGATGGCCGTGCCGGCCCAGCCGTCGTCGGGGTCGGCGACGAGCACCGGGTCGGCGGTCTCGGAGGACTCGCCGGTCGCCGGGGTGGCAGCCGCGGTCTGCCCGACGGTCGTCGCGGCGTCGCCCGCGGTGACCGCGGACCGGGCATCGGCGGCGGTCTCGGCGCCCAGGTCATCCGGCACGTCAGCGGCCGGGTCGTCGTCGGTCGTGGGGGAGGACGGTGCCGTCGTGGACGGCGCGGTCTCGGCCGACCCGGCCGCACCGGGGGACGCGGTCCCGGCGTCGGACGCGGTGCTGTCAGAGTCGGCGCCGCCGGACCCCGTGCCGTCGGACCCCGTGCCGCCGGGGACGGAGAGCTGCCAGCCGGGCTTGATGAGGTCGGGATCGGTGAGCCGCTCGCCACCGGGCTGCTCGAGGTCCGAGGAGGCCTGGGCGATCTCGCCGTACCGCGAGCCGTCGCCGAGCTCGTCCTCGGCGACCTCCCACAGGGTGTCGCCGGGCTGGACGGTCACCTCGTGACCGGCGTCGTCGGCGGAGGGCGCGGGCGTCTCGTCGGGGACCTGGAGCTCGGCGCCGGGGGTGATCCAGTGCGAGGAGATGCCGGGGTTGAGCTCGAGGATCTCGTCGTACCGGGCGCCGTCGCCGAGGTGCTGCTCGGCGATCGACCACAGCGTCTCGCCCCGCGCGACCGTGTGCGTCCGGGTGGCGACCTCCGGTGCGGCCTCGACGGAGCTCGCGGCGTCGTCGGCCGCACCGATGCCGGTCTCGGCGGTCGTGCTCGCGACCGCCGCCGCCCCGCCCGCCTGGTCGGCGACGACGCTCGCCGTCGCGCTGGCCGTGGCGGCGCTCGCCGCACCGCCGCCCGGGGACGCGCTCGCGCTGCCGGCCACGCTCGTCACGGCCGGAGCGGCGATGAAGAGCAGGGCGGCCGTCGCGACGAGGCTGCGGGCTATGCCCTGCGGCAGGGACAGGCCCGGCAGGTCGGGCGCCTGCGCGCCGGCGAGCCGGGCGACGACCTCGACGACGATGCACAGCGCGAAGAAGAGCCAGGCCAGCCAGGCCGCGTAGGTGAAGATCGTGCGGAAGACGGCGCCATCGGCGGGCTGGCGCACGGCGTCCCAGATCTCGCCGACCTGCGGGGTCGACGACGGCACGGGGCTCGCCCCGATCGCGAGCAGCAGCCACGGGACGCCGCCGAGGACCGCGAGGATCCCGACGAGCGCGAGCAGACCCCGCAGACGTCTCATCGCCGGTACTCCTCGCCGTCGAGATCGGTCTGGGCCAGGGTGGCCGTCGACTCGCCCTCGACCGTCCACGGGCCGAGGCCGATGGCGCCGAGGAAGACCGGCTCGTAGGTCGCGCGGGTCCGCACGGTGATCTCGCGACCTCCCGGCTCGAGGACGACCGAGTCGACCTCGAGACCCTGAGCGACGACGTAGTCGCGCGCGGCCTGGGTCGAGCGGTTGTCGAGCACGACGCGGTCGCCCTGGATCGCGTCGCCGGCCTCGATCTGCTGGCCGGCCGCACGTGCTGCCTCGTCGGCGACGAGATCGGCCCGCTGCGTCGCCCGGACCTGGCCGCCGCCGTCGACGACGAGCCCGAGGAGCGGGATGACGGCCAGGGTCGCACTGATGAAGTAGGCCGAGAGCGACCCGCGGTCGTCGCGGACGCGCCGGCGAAGGGGGGGACGGGCCACGGCTCAGCGCTCCCGGTAGACGTCGAGCGGGCTCGTCGCCGAGCCCTCGAGCGTCACGTCGCCCAGGCCCGGGATCTCGACCCCGGAGATGTCGACCTGGCAGCTGACGGTCACGGCGACCTCGGCCGGGGTGCCGGGGTCGGTGCGGAAGGCCGCGAGGTCGACCGTCACGGCAGGGGTCCCGCGGCACTGGAGGTCCTGCTCGGCGAGGTACTCGTCGGCGGCGCGCTTCGCGTTGGCCGTCGCGGCGTCCTCACCGCGGCTGAGCGTGGCCGAGCGTGCCGCCTCGGAGGCGGCGTTGCCGATCGCCTGCTTGGCGATGGCGACCCGTCCGCCGATGATGAGCATCGCGAGGAGCAGCACGAAGGCCGGGCCGAGGATGACGAGCTCGATCGAGGTCGACCCCCGCTCGTCGCGCACCCGTGCACGCCGGGTCACGGGCCCGCACCGCCGATCGGCAGCGGCTCCGCTGGGTCCTCGGGTCCCCCTTCGCCGACCCCGTCGGGGTTGACCGGGTTGCGGGGGGCCGAGAAGTCCTCGAGCGGGCGGGTCGAGGACTGGGTGACCTTCGGGTCCCAGCCGGGGATGACCGACAGGGTCGTGCCCGTGACGGTCACCGTCACCGCGTCGTCGGTGCGCTCGACGCTCACCTCGGGCGAGCCGAGGATGCCGTCGCCGCCGGCTCGTCCGGCGAAGGACATCGCCGCCTCCTGGCCGAGGCTGTCGCTCGACCCCTTCGCCGCCGCGTCGCGGGCACCCTCCTGCGCGGAGGCCATGGCCACCCCGCGGGCGTGGTAGTAGATCGCGCCCTGGACGGTGACGAAGAGCAGCGTGAGGGCAAGGGGGAAGAGGATCACCATCTCGATGGAGACCGACCCTCGCTCGCGCGCCCGGCGGGCGCGCCCCCCCTGCCCGCGCGTCACTTGATCTCGTTGGCCTTGTCGGTCACGAAGCCGCGCACGGCGACGACGACGAGGGTGGCGATGGCGATGGCCGCGACCGCCCACAGGACCTGCTCGATGGTCACCGAGCCGCGGTCCTCCCTGGCCCGGCGCAGGACGCCGACCTGGTCGGCGGTGTGGTCCGTGGCCCGCAGGCCGAGGATCTGGAGGGTGGTGATCAGCGCGATCATGGCTGCTCCTGCTCTGAGGTTCGAGGGCATGCGAGGGCGACAGACCGAACCCCCGGCATAACGAGGGTAACGGGGTGCGACCTCGCGGTGGAACGGGGAAGAGTCCCCGTCGTCGGTGGTCTCATCACGACCCCACGATCCGCAGCAGCGCGGGGGTGACGAGGATGGCCATGAAGATCAGGCCGAGGGTGGACATCGGGATCGAGAGCCGCTCGCCGGTCGCGTTCGCCTCTGCGAGAGCGGAGTTCAGCTCGGCGGTGCGCATGCTCTGGCTGCGGGCGCGCAGCGTCGTGTAGACCTGGGCACCCTCCTCGCCGGAGAGCCGCATGATGTCGGCGAGGTCGGCGAGCTCGGGCAGCCCGAGGTCGTCGGAGAGCTTGCGCAGCGCGTCCCACGGGGGCTGGCCGGACCAGCGCGAGCGGGCCAGCTCCTCGCCGATGCGGCGGAAGACCCACGCGTCGCCGATGCCCGCTGCGATCTCCATCGCCTGCCGCGGGCCGGACCCGGCGTTGCGCTCCAGCGCGACCAGGTCGATGTAGGAGGCGAGCGCGCGGCCGAACTCCTTGCGCGCCTTCGCGGCGTCGTCGCGCACGTTGTAGTCGGGCAGGAAGAACATCAGGCTGCCCAGGAGCAGCGCTCCCATGATCGCGAAGAAGACCGGGACGGCGAGCCCGACGGCGGAGAAGAGGATCATCAGCGCGAAGGGGATGACCAGCCCGACGACGGCGAAGAGCACCTTCTCGCCGAAGAAGCGGTGCACGGGGATGCGCAGGAGGGCCAGCTCCTTGGTCGGCACCGCGCCGAGCGCGTCGAGCGGCAGCGTGCGCATGGCCCACCGGCCGAGCTTGTCCTTCGCGTCGGCGTCCGTGCCCGCGCGCTGCGTGCGGTCCTCCTCGGCGAGCGAGCGCTCCGGCGAGAGCCGGTCCAGCGCGGAGGACAGGTCGACCTGGGCAGGGCGCACGCGCCACAGCAGCATCGACAGCCCGAGCCCGACGAGGGCGCCGGCGAGGAGCATGAGGGGCAGGTCGCCGGTGGTCATGCGTCGGCCTCCTCGGCCACGGCCGTGCCGATGAAACGGGGCAGCTCCTTGCCCTTGGCCATCTGCTTCATCCACACGAGGGCGGCGACGTACAGGCTGAGGAGGAAGCCCAGGGCGATCTGCCCGACTCCGCTCTTGTACGGCTCGACGTACTCGTTGGTGAGGAAGAGGACGCCGAGGACGACCATCGTGATGATCGTGACCCAGCGGGCCGTCGCGCGGGGCTTGGCGCGGTCGGCCTCGATCATCCGGCGGGCCCGCACGTCCTCGGCGACCGACATCGCCACCGACTCGAGGACGCTGGCCAGGCCTGCACCGCGACGCTGGGCGCCGAGCAGGAGGTTGGCGGCGAGGAGGTCGCCGGTGGAGTCGTCGAGGTCGTCGGCGAAGGCGCGCAGCGCATCGCCCGTGGGCCAGCGGGCGCGCAGCCGGGCGGCGAGCAGGCGGACCTCCGGCTGGATGGCCTTGGGCGCGCTGCGCAGGGTCGCGATGATGGCCTGCTCGAGACCGACGCCGACGGTGAGGACACCGGCGAGCGAGCGGGTCCACTCCTCCATCGCCTCGAGCCGCTCGATGCGCTGGTCGGCGTCGCCCGACCCGAGCAGCCAGGGCAGGCCGAGGACGAGGGCCGGCAGGATGACCATGGCGATGACCCAGCCGGTGAGCAGCGCGATGACGAGCCCGAGCACGACCGAGGCGACGGCGAGCTGCTGGGTGCGCCTGGGCAGTCGACCCCACCGCGAGTCGTCCCGCGCGCGGGCGACGGCCGGCTGCTTGACCCGCACCGGGGTCTTGCGCACGCCGAGCACGAAGGTCACGACCGCCAGCGCGAAGATCGCGCCGACGAGCAGCGACCAGAGCCAGATCACGCCGAGCTCCGGGCGAAGTAGTCGGCGATGTCGAAGCCGTAGCGCTCGAGCTCGCGGTAGTCGTCGGGGAGCACGCCCGGCACGGGCGGGCCGCCGTTGGGGTTGGGCTGGTAGACGTGCGTCGTCGCCGCCCCGTCCTCGCCGGGCTGCACGACGACGATCTCGCTGACGTAGCGCTCGCGGCGGGACTCGCCGTCGGGCGAGGACTGGGTGTCGAGGTGCAGCTGGACGATGACGTTGATGTGCTCGGCGATGGCACGCTGCGCGTAGGCCTCGGTGACGTGCGAGCCGGCCTCCATCGCGCAGGTGATGAGCTTGCGGATCGCGCCCACGGCGTTGGCGGAGTGGGTCGTGCTGATCGACCCCGAGCCCGACTGCATCGCCTTGATCATCGCGAGCACCTCGCGCCCGCGGACCTCGCCGACGATCTGGCGCGAGAGGTTGAAGCGGAAGGAGTCGTAGAGCAGGTCGTCGAGCGGGATCTCGCCGGCCTGGCGCCCGTCGGGGCCGACCTCGCCGGAGCCGGGCCGCGACTCCCACGCGACGATCCGCCGGTGCTTCTCCGGCAGCTCGTGCAGGTGCAGCTCGTACTCGGTCTCGAAGGTGCCGATCCGCTCCCACGGGTCGAGCTCGGCGCACAGCGCCCGGACCATCGTCGTCTTGCCCGCGCCCTGGGGGCCGGCGACGACGATGCTCTTCTTCGCCCGGACCGCGGCGCGCAAGAAGGACACGGCGGTCATGTCGAGCATCCCGCGCTGCGCGAGCTCCTCGAGGGTGATCTCGCGCAGCCGGTGGCGTCGGATGACGAGCGAGGGTCGCGGGGTGACCCACGCGGTCGCGGCGAGACGGGCACCGCCGTCGAGCCGCATGTGCAGCCGCGGCTGAGCCTCGGAGAAGGGCCGGGCGTTGACCTCGGAGCGGCTGGCGAGGAAGACGAGGAAGTCGATGAGCTCCTGGTCGGTCTCGGCGACGGGCGGGCCCGGCCGCAGCGTGCCGTCGGTGTACTCGAGCATCACCTGGTCGCACCCGGTGATCTCGATGTTCTCGACGCGCTCGTCGTCGACGAGGGGCTGCAGCCGTCCGAGCCCGAAGAGCGCGTTGAAGACGGCCTCGGCGACCCGCTCCTGCTCGTCGAGCGACCACGCACGCCGACCGGTGGCGAGGTGCTCGGCGGCGGTGGTCTGCAGCAGCTCCATGATGATCGCCCGGCCGAGCTCACGCTGCTGCGCCGTCGTGAGGTTGCTCCGGTCGTGCAGCGCGCCGGTGAGCATCTCCGAGGCCTGGGTGCGCAGGTCGGCGACCTGGGTCCAGTCGATGTCGCTGCCGTGGACGGCCTCGGCGGGCAGGGACCCGCCCTGGACCCGGCTCACGGACGGCAGTGCGGGCGACGAAGGGGGCAGCGGCGCGGCGTCCGGCGCGAAGGTGCCCGACGGCGGGGGGCCGACCTCGGGCAGGGGTGCGCTGCCGGCGTCGCCCGGCACCGACGGCACGGCCGGTCGAGGGGCGGCGGTGTGGCGGGCGTAGGGCGAGGAGGTGCCCGCACCCGCGGCGAGCCGGGCGGAGACGTCGGCGTCCTGCGGTGCCGGCTCGTCGAGGTCGCCCCCGGCGAAGAGCGGCAGCGAGGTGGGGTCGGTCGGTCCGTGCTCAGACATTGCTGTCGGCCTTCCGCTGGACGGAGCTGAGGCGCTGCCGGTTCGTCGCGATGACGCCCTGCGCCGAGCTCACGGCGGCGGCGAGGCTGCGCTGGAAGGCGCCCGAGGCGTACTTCTTGCCCGGCTGCGCCCCCGTCGACAGCACGAGCGCGTCCTCGGGCGCCCAGGCGATCTCGGCGACGACCGGCAGCCCGAGGACCTTGCGGATCTCACGGGCGCTGTAGGGGCGGCCCGAGCCGACGACGACGAGACCCAGGCTCTCCTCCGAGCCGGTGCTCAGCAGCTGCTCGCGCACCGCCTTCGCCCAGGAGCGGGCGCCGGCGACGGCCGGCAGGTCGGAGCGCACGACGAGCAGGGAGAGGTCGGCGGAGCGCACGAGCGGCTGGGCGGAGTGGGCCACACCGATGCGGCCGGCGTCGACGACGACGTCCATGCCCCGCTGCTCCATCCCGCGCAGCACCCCGGTGAGCGGCTCCCAGAGGTTGACGAGCGACGCGGCCTGCTGGTGCGAGCGGATGCCGGGGACGAAGGAGACGGGGGAGCCGGGGATCTCCATGGCCACGGTGGCGATCGCGGCGTTGAGGTTGCCGACCCGGTTGGCGACGGCGAGCTCGACGAGCCCGCGGTCGTGCGCCGCCTGGC
Source organism: Janibacter melonis (assembly GCF_020567375.1). GTDB lineage: Bacteria > Actinomycetota > Actinomycetes > Actinomycetales > Dermatophilaceae > Marihabitans > Marihabitans melonis. The sequence goes on from NZ_JAJBZM010000002.1 coordinate 1,062,379, forward strand.
CCTGGAGGTAGCCGGCGAGGACGGCAGGGGAGCCGGTCGCGTCGGCGTCGACGAGGTAGACGGGGCGCTGCCAGGCCAGGGCCAGGCCGAGCGCCGTCGTCGTCACGCCGGGCGCGCCCGCGGCGGAGAAGAGGGTGATGACCGCCATCAGCTGCTCGACCCGCTGGAGGTGGGGGAGCTGCTGCCAGAGGAGCTGGAGCCGCTCGGGGACGTCGACCCCGCGGGCACGTCCGCCGGCGCCCCGTCGACGGGGAAGCCGTCGGTCTTGGCGTTGAGGTCCTGCTCGGCCCGGTCGCGGGTGTTCAGCACGAGCGAGACGTTGCCGGTGCCCGACGCGGCGGCCACCCGGGGGGCGTCGTCCGCGCGCACGAGGATGTCGACGATCATCCCGCGGGCGTCGGTGGCGGGGCGGGTGCTCGTCACGTAGCCGAGGTACTCGTCGGGGTTGGCCGCGGGGTCCTCGTCGAGGGAGTAGACGACGCGCACCTGGTCGCCGTTGCGCAGGATGTCGCTCGGCATGCGTCCCGGCTCGAGGTAGAGACCGACGACCGAGGTGTCGGCGGGCACGTCGAGCTCCTCGGTCACCGCGTCCTGCGTGACGATCGAGCCCGGCGCGAGGTCGTACTGCGCGTAGAGCCCCTCGAGCTTGCGCGCGTCGGACCACGGGAGCGGGCGGACCGCGCTGTCGTAGCTGACGTTGGCCATGACGAGGTCGTCGGCGGTGATCTGCTCGCCGCGCGACACCCCTTCGCGCACCGCGACGACCTCGTTGGTGCCCGCGATCTCGGTGAGGAGGTAGGCCGCGAGGAGCGCACCGACCGCGGTGAGGATGACCGAGACGGCGATGAGCATGGGGCGCCGGCGCAGCTTGGGCGGGGCCGCGGCGACGTCGCCGTCACGCCGGGTCGACCGCGTCTGCTCGGGCGGGATCTGCTCGGTCGGGATGCTCATGCTCGCGGGCTCCTGAGGGCGGGGTCGGGTGGGGGAGCCTCGCAGCCCCCTGCTCCAGCGCGCTCAGGCTATGCGACGGTGAGGGTCCCCGGTACCCGCGCAGCCGTTGGGTTTTGGCGATGTCGGCCGTCCGCGACGACGGGGTCGGCCCGCCTCGCTGGCAGCATGACCGCATGGCCACGTTGCTCGTCGTGCACCACTCGCCCACGTCGTCGATGCGCGCCCTGCTCGACGCAGCGCTCGCAGGCGCCGGTGACGACGAGATCGAGGGGGTCGAGGTCGTCGTGCGCGACGCGCTCGAGGCGACGGCGCAGGACGTGCTCGACGCCGACGGCTACGTGCTCGGCACGACGGCGAACTTCGGCTACATGTCGGGCGCGCTCAAGCACTTCTTCGACAGCACCTTCCTCGCCGTCGGCGGCGCTCTCGACGCGGACGGCCAGGGCGCGGCGGGGACGCCGCGGCGCACCCCCTTCGGGCTCTACGTGCACGGACGCTACGACACGACAGGCGCGGTCCGCTCGGTCCACGGCATCGTCGGAGCGCTCGGCTGGACGCAGGCGTCGGCGGACGTCGAGGTGCTCGGCGACGTCGACGACGACGCCCGGGCGCGGGTGCGCGAGCTCGCCGCGACGATCGCGGCGCTGCTGGGCTGAGCCCGGTCGGCCTCAGCCGTGACGCGGGACGTGCCGGGTGTGCCGGGCGGTGTAGCGACGGTTGACGAGGTGCTGGGCGAGGAGCAGCCCGCCGACGAGGAGCGCGTAGCCGGCGAGGGCGATCCAGCCGCCGATCAGCCCGACGACGGCGCCGAGCAGGACGATCGCGGTGACGACGACGGCGAGGGCGACCTGGTTGCGGCGCACCGCGTCGAGCGACTCGGCGCTCGCGTGGCGGTGGCGGGTCGCGGGGGAGGCCACCAGGGACGGAGCCGGCGCAGCGGCGGGTGCGGGCACGGCGGGCGCAGGTGCGGGCGCCGCTGTGGGGGCCTGCGAGACCGGGGCGGTCGTGGCGCCGGCGGGCAGCTCGACGGGCACGACGACGTGGTGGCCCAGGGCCAGGCGCGGGATGACCGCGGTCTCGACGTCGTCGGTGTCGACGTCGAACCAGGCGGCGAGCATCTCGGCCTCGAGGACGCCGTAGTCGTTCGCGGAGGTCTCGGGTCGGGTGGTGGCGCGCTCGGTCATGCCTGCGATTGTCTACTGCCGCCGGGCCGCTCGGGCGCAGGCACGCCGCAGCCGGGTCGCCTCCTTGGTGAGCCGCTCGCGCTCCGTCGACTGCGTGCGCAGCCGCTCGCGTGCCTGTGCCACCGCCTCCCGGGCCCGGGCGAGCGCCTCCTCGGCCTCGGCGAGCTGCGAGGTCGCCAGGTCGACCTCGGCCCCGACGGTCTGCAGCCGCAGCTCCGTCTCCCGCAGCTCGGCCGCCTCCGGCGGCTCCGGGGGGTCCTGCGTCTGCTCCTCGTCGGTGGTCTCGTCCCCTTCGCCCCGACCGGCGCCGGCCGCGCCCCCGGGCAGCACCCGCAGCCGAGCTCGCGCGGCGACCGCGTCGTCGAGGTCGACCTCGCCGAAGCCGGAGTAGCGCAGGGCCCGCACGAGCATCCCCGACGCCAGCGCCGCCTGGCTCGTCTCGTCGGCCAGGGCGGCGACGACGGTGGCGGCGACCTCGTCCTCGCCCGCGGCGGAGAGCTGCCGGTCCTCCCCCTTCGCGACCTCCCGGGTCGCCGCGACGACCCGTCGCACGAGGGCGTCCCGTTCGGGACGCGCGTCGCGCAGGGCGGCCGCGTCCCCTTCGCCCTGGGCCGAGCGCATCCGCTCGCCGAGCTCGCCGACCTCGGCGAGCAGCTCGGGGGAGCGGCGGGCGAGGAGGTTGAGCAGCCACGCGGTGACCGTCGGCTTGCGCAGGGCCTTGATCTCGCGGCCCAGGTCCCTGCCGGCCTCCTTGGCCAGGCGGGTGCGCACCGCGACGAAGTCGCCGAGCCCGGCCCCGTAGAGCTCGCCCACCGCCTCGTCGAGGTCCATGCGCCGATCCTGCCAGCACGCTCCCACCTCACGCCCAGGCCACGCCCCTAGGCTGGCGCCGCATGAGCGGCCTGACGTCCACCCCTGCGCGCACCCGCCCGGCGACCCGATGGGTGGCCGTGGCCACGACGCTGCTCGTCCTCGGCTCGCTCGCCGCCTGCGGCCTCGTCGCGCTGCGGGCCGACCGGGTCGGCGAGGGCAGCGGTCTCGTCTTCGGCTTCCTCGCGTGGAACCTCTTCCTCGCCTGGGTGCCGTACGTGCTCGCCCTGCTCATCGGGACCCTCGACCGCGACGGCCGGCCGGGCTGGTTGCTCCTGGGCGTCGGCGTCGTGTGGCTCGCCTTCCTGCCCAACGCGCCGTACATCCTCACCGACTTCATCCACCTCGGCGCGGTGGCCGGGGTGCCGCTGTGGTTCGACGCGGCGCTCATCGCGAGCTTCGCCGGGACCGGTCTGGCCCTCGGCCTCGTCTCGCTCGTCCTCGTGCACCGGGTCGTGGCGCGTCGCCTGGGGCCCGCCGCGGGCTGGGTCAGCGCGGTCCTCGTGCTCGCGCTGAGCGCCGTCGGCGTCTACCTCGGCCGCTTCCCGCGCTTCAACTCCTGGGACGTCGTCACCAACCCCGGCGGGCTCGTCTCGGTCGTGCTGAGCCGCGCCTCGGACCCCCTGGGCAACCCCTTCCTCCTGCAGTTCGTCCTCGGTCTCTCGGTCCTCCTGCTCGTCAGCTACGTCCTCACGTGGATGCTCGCGGCGGGCCTGCTCGGCCCGGCGCGCCGCACCGCCGTGCCGCCCTCGCGGACGCCGGCGCGCGGCCCCCTTCGCGCTGACTAGCGTGGTCGGCACCGACCGAAGGGAGATCGACATGGGTGCGCTCACCACCGAGGACCCCACGACGGGTGCCGCGGTGCCGGAGGACGCGCTGCGTCGCGACATCCGGCTCGTCACCTCGCTGCTGGGCCAGACGCTCGTGCGGGCCGAGGGGCAGGAGTTGCTCGACCTCGTCGAGGAGGTGCGTGCGCACTCGAAGGAGGGCTCGCTCGCCCAGCTGCCGACCATCGACCTCGACCTCACGACGAAGGTGGCCCGCGCCTTCACCGCGTACTTCCACCTCGCCAACGTCACCGAGCAGGTGCACCGCGGGCGGGCGCTCGTCGAGCAGTGCGCCCGGGAGGGCGGCTGGATCGCCCAGGCGGTCGAGCGCATCCGCGCGGCGGGGATCGACGGCGAGCGGCTCGGCGAGGAGGCGGCCCGCGTGTGCGTGCGCCCCGTCCTCACCGCGCACCCCACGGAGGTGACCCGACGCTCGACGCTCGACAAGCTGCGCCGCATCGCCGCGCTCCTCGACGAGCCCGACAGCACGCGACGCACGCGACGTCTCGCCGAGAGCATCGACCTGCTGTGGGCGACCGACGAGATCCGGGTCGAGGCTCCCGAGCCGACCGACGAGGCGCGCAACGGCATCTACTACCTCGAGGGCCTCTCGCGGGCCGCCGTGCCCGACGTCGTCGAGGAGCTGCGCGACGAGCTCGGCGAGGCCGGGGCGGGGCTCTCGCTCGACGCCGTGCCGCTGCGCTTCGGCACGTGGATGGGTGGCGACCGCGACGGCAACCCCAACGTCACGCCCGAGGTGACCCGCGAGGTGCTCGGCCTGCAGGCGGTCCACGGCATCGGGCTGCTGCGCGACCGGGTCGACGTGCTGCGACGCGACCTGTCGGTGAGCGACCACCTCTCGACGACCTCGGACGAGCTCGACGAGCGGCTGGCGGCGATGCTCGAGCAGCTGCCCCAGATCGAGCTGCGCTACCGCCGGCTCAACGCCCAGGAGCCCTACCGGCTCTACCTCACCGCGGTCGGCGCGCGCCTCGGGCTCACGCAGGAGCGGGTGCGCCGGGGCGAGGCGCACGTGCCGGGCCAGGACTACGCCGACGACGTCGAGCTGCTCGACGACCTGCTCGTCCTGCACCGCTCCGTGAGCGAGCACCAGGGCGAGCTCGTCGCCGCGGGCGAGCTCGAGCGCCTCGTGCGCACGGTGCGCTCGACCGGTCTTACCCTCGCCGCGCTCGACGTGCGCGAGCACTCGGCGAAGCACCACGACGCCGTCGGGCAGCTGCTCGACCTCACCGGCGACCTCGACGAGCCGTACGCGGCGCTCGACCAGCCCGGGCGGATGAGGGTCCTCGGGGCCGAGCTCGCCGGCCGGCGGCCGCTGGCCCGTCGTCCGCTGCCCCTCGAGGGCGACGCGGTGACGACGGCGCGGGCCTTCGACGCGGTCGTGTGGGCGCTGGACTCCTTCGGTGCGCGCACGGTCGAGAGCTACATCATCTCGATGACGCGGCACGCCGACGACGTGCTCGCCGCGGTCGTCCTCGGCCGGGAGGCCGGTCTCGTCGACATCCAGGCCGGGGTGGCCCGGGTGGGCTTCGTGCCGCTGCTCGAGACCGTCGAGGAGCTCGGCAAGGCCGAGGAGATCATCACCGCGCTGCTGTCCGAGCCGTCCTACCGCGAGGTCGTGCGCCTGCGCGGCGACGTCCAGGAGGTCATGCTGGGCTACTCGGACTCGAACAAGTCCGGCGGCATCGCCGCCTCGCAGTGGCAGATCCAGCGTGCGCAGCGGGTCATCACCGACCTCGGTGCCCGCTTCGGGGTGCGGATGACCTTCTTCCACGGCCGCGGAGGCTCCGTCGGGCGCGGTGGTGGCCCGACGTACGACGCGATCCTCGCGCTGCCCGCGGGCACCGTCGCCGGCGAGGTGAAGATCACCGAGCAGGGCGAGGTCATCTCCGACAAGTACGCGCTGCCCGTCCTCGCCCGGCAGAACCTCGAGCTGATGATCGCCGCGACGCTCGAGGCGAGCGTGCTGCACCGCGAGCACCGGCGCAGCGCCGACGAGACCGAGCGCTGGGACGCGCTCATGGATCGGGTGGCCGGGGCGGCGCAGGAGCGCTACCTCGAGCTCACCGAGCGCGAGGGCCTCGCGGGGTACTTCCTCTCGGCGACGCCGGTCGACCTGCTCGGGCAGCTGCGGATCGGGTCTCGTCCCTCGCGCCGGCCCGGTGCCGACGCGGGGCTGGACGACCTGCGGGCGATCCCGTGGGTCTTCGGGTGGACCCAGAGCCGGCAGATCGTGCCCGGCTGGTACGGCGTGGGCTCGGGACTGGCTGCTGCCGGCGAGGACCTCGAGACCCTGCGCGAGTTGTACCAGAGCTGGCCCTTCTTCCGCTCCTTCCTCGACAACGTCGCGATGACGCTGGCCAAGACCGACCTCGGCATCGCCCGGCAGTACGTCGCCGCGCTCGCGCCCGACGGCGAGGGCACGCTCGACGACATCGCCGCCGAGCTCGACCGCACGGTCGCCGAGGTCCTGCGGGTCACCGGCGACGCGGCGCTGCTGGACCGGGAGCCGACGCTGCGCACGACGCTCGAGATCCGCGAGCACTACCTCCAGCCGCTGCACCACCTGCAGGTCGACCTGCTGCGCCGTCAGCGCGACGGCGAGGACGACCCGCGCCTGGGCCGTGCGCTCCTGCACACGGTCTCCGGCATCGCCGCGGGGATGCGCAACACCGGGTGACCTCGGCCCCGAGGTGACCGGGCGAGGGGCGAAGGGGGGCTCGTCCCCCCTTCGCCGCCGGCCTGGTCGTCGTCGGTGCCAGGCCCTACCGTCGTGCCATGAGCGCGAGTGGTGGGGACCGACCGCTGACCGGGCGGGTGGCGCTGGTGTCCGGTGCGACCCGAGGCGCCGGGCGAGGGGTCGCCCGCGCTCTCGGCGAGGCGGGGGCGACGGTCTGGTGCACCGGGCGCACGACGCGTGAGCGGCGCTCGGAGTACGACCGTCCCGAGACGGTCGAGGAGACCGCCGAGCTCGTCACCGCAGCGGGCGGCGAGGGCGTCTGGGCCGAGGTCGACCACGCCGACGAGGCGAGCGTCCGCGCCCTCGTCGAGCGCATCCGCGAGGTCCACGGGCGTCTCGACATCAGCGTGTCGAGCCTGGGTGGCGAGCACCTCCACGGCGAGTGGGACCAGCCGGTGTGGGCCCAGGACGTCGAGACCGGGCGACGGATCCTGCGCGGCGGGATCGAGACCCACCTCCTCACGGCGACGTACGCGCTCGACCTGCTCCACCGCACGCCCGGCGGGCTGCACGTCGAGCTCACGGACGGCGACGCGGCCTACAACGACACCCGCTACCGGATCAACGCCTACGTCGACCTCGTCAAGACCGGGCTGACCCGGCTCGCGCACAGCCTGGGCCACGAGCTCGCCGAGCACGGGGGCACCGCGATGGCCGTGAGCCCGGGCTGGCTGCGCTCGGAGATGATGCTGGACGCCTTCGGGGTCGACGAGGAGACCTGGCAGCAGGCCTGGACCGACACCGGGCGGGGTGGTGTGGCGCCCGAGGCCTTCGCGGTGTCCGAGTCGCCCCTGCTCGTCGGGCGGTGCGTCGCGGCCGTCGCCGCGGACGAGGGCCGGACCCGGTGGAACCAGCTCTCGACGACCTCGGAGGTGCTCGCCGCCGAGTACGACGTGCGCGACGCCGACGGCTCGCAGCCGCGGGCGTGGTCGTACATCACGGCCATGGAGGACGGCAGCACGCCAGACGTCGCGGACTACCGCTGAGCGTCCGGCTCAGGACCCCTTCGGCCAGTCGTCGGGGGTGCTGGCGCCGCCGGGGACGACCTGCTCGCCCTCGGGCACGTGGTCGGTCCAGCGGTCCTGGGGGCGGTAGCCCAGCTCGAGCATCGTGCTCGTGACGTCCCAGCGACGGTCGGGGTTGTCCGAGATCGCGTAGTAGAGGCCGTAGCCGACGTCCTCGACCTCGATCGCGCAGCGGAAGACGCGCTCGGCGTCGTCCTCGCTGAGCCACATGGCGCGGAGCAGCTCGACGTCGGTCTCGGTCGGGTCGGGGCTCACCCACCCGATGCGCAGGCACAGCACGGAGATCCCGTGCGCGTCGTGGTAATAGCGCCCGAGCGTCTCGCCGAAGACCTTCGTCACGCCGTAGAGCGAGTCCGGCCGCGGCAGGTCCGTCGGGCCCACCGGCCACTGCTCGTCGCGGTCGTACATGCCGAGGACGTGGTTCGAGGAGGCGTAGACGACCCGGCGCACGCCCGCGTCGCGGGCCGCCTCGAGCACGTTGCGGGTGCCGACGACGTTGGCGCCGAGCACGTCGTCCCACGTCGACTCCGGCGACGCGGCCCCGGCGAGGTGGACGACCGTGTCGACGCCGTCCATGAGGGCGCGGACCTCGTCGTAGTCGGTGAGGTCGGCCTCGCGCAGCTCGCGCTCCTGCTCCGGCGTGCGCGGGGTGCGGCCGTGCATGACGACGTCGTAGTCGTCCCGCAGCCGGTCGGACAGGACGAGGCCGATGCCTCCGGTGGCACCGGTGATGAGGATGCGTCGGGTCATGGCCCCAGTCTCACGTCCGGCGAGGGCCCGTCGGGCGAAGGGGCGGACCCGATCCGCGGACGTAGGCTGAGCGACGATGTCCAGCCCGAGCGCCCCGGAGCGCATCCCCCGCGAGATCTGGGTCCTCGTCGCCGCTGCCTTCGTCATCGCCGTCGGCTTCGGTCTCATCAGCCCCGTCCTGCCGGCCTACGCCCGGAGCTTCGACGTGGGCGTCGCGGCGGCCTCGGTCGTCGTCTCGGCCTTCGCCTTCTTCCGGCTCGTCTTCGCGCCGGCCGGCGGGTCGCTCGTCTCACGCCTGGGGGAGCGGCCGGTCTACCTCGCCGGGCTCGTGATCGTCGCGCTGTCCTCGCTCGCGACCGCCTTCGCCCAGTCGTACTGGCAGCTGCTCGTCTTCCGCGGCGTCGGCGGTCTGGGGTCCACCCTCTTCACCGTCTCGGCGATGTCGCTCCTCGTGCGTCTGGCGCCGCCGCGCATCCGTGGCCGGGTGTCGTCCGCGTACGCCAGCTCCTTCCTCCTCGGCGGCATGCTCGGCCCGGTGATCGGCGGGCTGCTCGCCCAGCTCGGCCTGCGGGTCCCCTTCGTCCTGTACGCCGTGGCCCTGCTCGTCGCGGCGGGCGTCGTCGCCGTCTTCCTCGGCGGCACCCGGCTGCGCAGCGTGTCCGACGGCGAGTCGCGCCCGACGATGCTCGTCTCCGAGGCGCTCGCCTCGCCGACCTACCGCGCGGCGCTCGCCTCCTCCTTCGCCAACGGGTGGTCGAGCTTCGGGGTCCGGGTCGCCGTGCTGCCGCAGTTCGCGGTCGCGATCCACGACGCGACGTGGGTCGCGGGCGCCGCGCTGGCCATCTCTGCCGTCGGCACGGCCGCGGCGCTGCAGGTCGCGTCCCGGTGGTCGGACACCATCGGACGGCGCCCTCTCGCCCTCGCCGGCCTCGCGATCACCGCCGTCGGGATCGGGCTCGTCGGCACGAGTCAGCGCCTCGACGTGCTCTTCGTGCTGTGCGTCGTCGCCGGCATCGGCGCCGGGCTGCTCAACCCCTCGCAGCAGGCCGCCGTCGCCGACGTCGTCGGCAGCGAGCGGGCCGGAGGGCGGGTCCTCGCCCGCTTCCAGATGGCTCAGGACGCGGGAGCGATCATCGGGCCGATCCTCATCGGGGTCGTCGCCGACCGCTTCGGGTGGACGACCGCCTTCGCCGTCACCGGGGTGATCACCGCTCTGGCCATCGGCCCGTGGTTGCGGGCGCGCGAGAGCGCCCCCGGCGTCGTCGCGCCCGAGACGGCCTAGCCGGAGACGGACCCGCCCCCGACCGGCCGGGCGGGGATCGACGACAACCCCGGCCCGTGCAGCTCGTCGACGGCGTGCCGGCGACCGCTGAGCAGCAGGACGATCGCGAGGGCGGGGCCACGCACCTCTGGGCCCTGGCCGACGACGAGGTCCGTGTCGTCGGCGACCAGCCGCACCGCCCGGGCGACGGAGCGGCCGCCGCCGATCGCGTCGGGCGTCTTCGCCTGGTAGCGCGCGGCGCCCTCGAGGGTCTTCGCCGGGTAGGCCCGACGGATCCCGAGCGCGCCACGGATGTCCTCGCCGTGGGCGACCTCCTCGACGAGCCGCGACTCGAGCGAGGCCAGCCATGTCGGCGGCCCGCTCGTGCGGTCGACGACCTCCCGCAGCCGCGCGAGGGTCTGCTGAGGCGTCGCCCCCCGCTGGGCGGCGACGCCCGCGGCGTTCTGCCGGTCGAGGTCCCCCTTCGCCCGCACCATGGCGCGCAGCAGACCGACGGGGGTGGTGAGCGCGTTGTCGACGAGATGGGCGGCGACGTCGTGCACGCTCCACCCGGGCGCGAGCGAGGGCGTGTCCCACTGCGACGGGGCGAGGCCGCAGAGGTCGTCGACGAGCGCACGCCGCTCGGCGTGGACGAGGTGCCAGATCTCGCTCATCGTGTGTCGGCGATCTCGTGCAGGCGGGCGACGTAGTCGGCCCACCACCGCTCGTCCTGCTCCGGCAGGTTGTCGCCCGCGCGGCGCAGACCGACGGACCCGTCGAGCTGCTCGCGCAGGACGTCCATGTGGCCGGCGTGACGAGCCTCGTCGACGGCGAGGTGGACGATGATCTGGTCGAGCGTCACCTCACGACCCTCCGGTCCCCACCACGGCACGAACCCCCTCGCGTCCAGGTCGAGCGCCTCGACCGTCGCGTCGGCGTGGGCGAAGGCCCGGTGCGCGAGGTCGAGGACGTCGGCCATCGACTCGTCGGCCGTCGCGTAGAAGTCGAGGTTGTCGTCGAGCGAGGCGCCGGGCGCGTCCCACGGGTACGCGATGCCCGCGGGCCGCCCGAAGCAGTCGCCGAGGTAGCCCAGCTCCATGAGGGCGCAGTGCTTGAGCACGCCGAGCAGGTTCGTGCCCGTGACGGTGCGTGGCCGCCGCGCGTCGGCCTCGCTCACCCCGACGAGCTTGGCGAGCATCGCCTGACGCTGCTCGCGGACGTAGCCGTGCAGGATCTCCTTGGTCGTCACGCCGCTCAGCTCTGCTCGCCGGCGATGTTGACCATCCACGGCATGCCGTAGCGGTCGACGAGCATGCCGAAGTCGTCGCCCCACATCTGCCGCTCGAGCGGCATCGTCACCTGACCGCCCTCGGCCAGGCGCTCGAAGCACCCACGCAGGTCGTCGTCGGGCCCGCCGCTGATGGACAGCGTGATCGCGTCGCCGATGGCAGGCGTGCCCTCGGTGCCGGGGGCCATGTCGCTCGCCATGAGGGACAGCCCGGTCGGTGTGTCGAGGCGGGAGTGCATGACCCCCTCGTTGCCCGGGTCGCCCATCTCGGCGAAGGCCGAGACCGACAGCTCGCCGCCGAGGGCGGAGCGGTAGAACTCCATCGCCTCGCGCGCGGTGCCGGGGAAGGTGAGATACGGGTTGAGCGTCGCCATCGCAGTGCCTCCTCGTCGGGGCCGTCCTCGTCGACGGCCAGGCGCCGAGACTAGGACCGAGCCCTGACAGCCCGCAGCGTCCCGGCGCCCGCCGGTCCCCCCTTCGCCTCCCGTCGTCCGCCGACGTCTGGCAGGGTCGGCCCGGTGACAGGACGCGCGCGGGGGTGGCTGGTGCTCGCGGCGCTGGCGGGGACGGTGCACGCGTTCTTCAGCCTGTACTGGGCGATCGGCGGCGACTGGCTGCTCGAGACCCTGGGCGAGCGGATCGTCACGACCTTCGCCGACATGCGGTGGGTCCTCCTGCCCGTCGGTCTCGTCAAGCTCGTCGCCGCGCTGGCGCCGCTCTGGTTCGACCGACGCGGCTGGCCGCTGCGACCGCTCACCCGAGGTCTCGCCTGGCTGGGCGCCGTCGTGCTCGTCGTCTGGGGCGGTCTCAACACCGTCGTCGGCCAGCTCGTCCTCGCCGGCGCCATCCGGCCCGATGGCGGGTTCGACCGGCCCGGGATGATCGGGCACGCATGGCTGTGGGACCCCCTCTTCCTCGTGTGGGGACTCGCCCTGCTCGTCCACCTCGCCGCGACCCGGCGCCGTCCCGGCCGAGACGGCGCCGGCCCGGTCCGCGTGTCGGACGGCACCTCGCGGCAGCGGTGATCGCGGCTCCCTGGAGTCTCGGGGGTGGGGCGTCGACGAAGGTGGGAGCCGCCGTCCGACACGCACGGCGGTCGCCTGCCTAGGGTGACGGCATGACGACGACCGACGACTGGGACGTGGTCGTCGTGGGGGCCGGGCCGGCGGGCAGCATCACGGCGCTCGCGGCCCTGCACGAGCGGCCGGGGGCGCGGGTGCTGCTCCTCGACCGGGCCGACTTCCCGCGGGACAAGTCGTGCGGCGACGGCATCGCCCCTCACGTCCTCGACGTGCTCGACGCCGTCGGTGCCTCGGACGTGGCCGCCGACCTGCGCCGTGAGCACCGGGGGATCGGCACGCTCGAGCTCGCCCTCGGCGACCTGAGCAGCACGCGCGAGATGCGCCGCCCCGCCCTCGTCATTCCCCGAGAGCGTCTCGATGCCCGACTCGTCGAGGCAGCCGTGGCGGCGGGTGCGGTCCTGCGGCGGCACCGCGTGCGCGACGTGCAGGTCGAGGCCGACCGGGTCGTCGTCGACGGCGAGACCAGGGCTCGCGTGCTCGTCGGTGCGGACGGCGCGCAGTCGCAGGTCCGTCGCTCGCTCGGCCTCACCCTGCCTGGCAGTCTCGCTCTTGGCCTGCGCGGCTACGCGCCGACACCCCCATCACGTGACGGGCGACAGGTCATCCGCTTCGCGCAGGACCGCCAGCCGTCGTACGCGTGGGCCTTCGACCGGGGCGACGGGTGGTCGAATGTCGGGTACGGCGAGATCCTGCGCGACCGGCGGGACCGGCCGACCCACGCGTTGATGCGCGAGCGGCTCGAGGACCTGCTGCCCGGCTCGACCGAGGGCGCTCAGTCGTGGCGCGGCCACCACCTGCCGCTCTCGACCGCGCGATGGGGCTCGGTCCAGCCCGACGGGCGCGTGCTGCTCGTCGGCGACGCGGCCGGGCTCATCAACCCGATGACGGGTGAGGGGATCTACTACGCGGGGGTGACCGGGCAGGTCGCCGGTCGTGCGGCCGCGCGGGCGGACGAAGGGGGCGACCCCGGCCGCGGCTACCGCAGCGAGGTGCGGCGGCGGCTGCGAGCGAACCTCGTGAGCACGGCCGTCGGTGGGAAGGTGGCGTCCCACCCCTTCGTCCTCGCCGCGGGGCTGCGGGCCGCCGCGGCGGATCAGAGGGTCTTCGACGACCTCGTCGAGCTCGGGCTCGGGCCCGGACGGCTCACCCCGCGGGTCGTCGCCGGGCTCGTCCGGCACGCCCGCTGACGCGGCTCAGCGGCTCTCGAGGTCCTCGCGCAGCCGGTCGAGCGTGCGGCGGATGTTGCCCGCCTGGTAGACGTCGAAGGTCCGTCCGCGCGTGACGAGGCGGTCGAAGCGTGCCGCGAGCGGGTCCGGCCATCGAGTGCGGTCGTCCTGCCAGGTCTCGATGACACGGGTCCGACCGGGGGCGACCTCCTCGAAGGTGTAGGACCAGGTCGCGACAGACACCGGCACGAGGACTCGGCCGAAGCCGTAGCGATGCACCCGGAAGGCGAAGCGCTCGCCGGGCTCGGCCGCGATGACGGTGCACCTCGTCGACCACCGCGCGGGCCCACGACGGTTGTGCCCGACGAAGCTCTCGCCCGTCGTCAGCGCGCCGCGGCCGGGGTCGCCCGTGCCGACGTTCTCCGGGCTCCACCGCCCCATCCGGTCGGGGTCGGCGATCTCGGCGTAGACGGTCTGGGGGTCGGCGGCGATCTCGACGCTGCCGGACACGGTCATGGGGCGGGACATGGCTCGACCCTGCCAGAGCGGGTCGTCCCCCTTCGCGCTGCGTCGGCGTGGCCTCGGCCTCAGTGCTCGATCACCTCAGTGCCCCATCACCTCAGTGCCCGTCGCCGAGCCGCCCGCTCAGCAGCTCGTGCCGCTCCGCCGACGCGGGGTTCAGGCCGACGACGTCGAGCTGCTTGCCCATCCGCTCGTACTTCGCCCGCACGCCGTCGAGCGCGGCGACGCTCGAGGCGTCCCAGATGTGGCTGTCGGTGAGGTCGACGACGACACGCTGCGGGTCGGCCGCGTAGTCGAACTGGTAGACGAGGTCGTTGCTCGAGGCGAAGAAGAGCTCGCCGGTGACCCGGTAGATCTGCACCTCGCCGGCCCCCGGCACGCGCTCGACCTGGGCGACACGGGCGACCCGTCGGGCGAAGGCGACCATCGCCGCGAGGACCCCGGTGATGACGCCGTACGCGAGGTTGTGGGTGGCGACGGTGACCGCGACCGTGAGCAGCATGACGAGGGTCTCGCTGCGCGGCATGCGGCGCAGGGTGGCCGGCGCGACGCTGTGCCAGTCGAAGGTCGCGACGGAGACCATGACCATGACGGCGACGAGCGCGGCCATGGGGATCATGCCGACGAGCGGGCCCGCCCCGACGACGAGCGCGAGGAGGAAGGCGCCGGCGAGGAAGGTCGAGATCCGCGTGCGGGCCCCGGAGACCTTGACGTTGATCATCGTCTGGCCGATCATCGCGCAGCCGCCCATCCCGCCGAAGAGGCCGGACGCGACGTTGGCGACGCCCTGCCCCCAGGACTCGCGGGTCTTGTCGGAGTGGGTGTCGGTGATGCCGTCGACGAGCTTCGCGGTCATGAGCGACTCGAGCAGGCCGACGAGGGCCATGGCGAGGGCGTAGGGGGCGATGATGCGCAGCGTCTCGAGCGTCAGCGGCACGTCGGGCAGCAGCAGCGAGGGCAGCGAGCGGGGCAGCTCGCCCTGGTCGGAGACGTCGGGCAGCTGCCAGCCGGCGGCCGCGACGAGGGCGGTGATGACGACGATGGCGACGAGCGGGGCGGGCAGCGCGGTCGTCACGCGCGGCATGACGACCATGACGAGCAGGCCGAGCGCGACCATCGGGTAGACGAGCCACGGCACGCCGAGGAGGTAGGGCACCTGGGCGAGGAAGATGAGGATGGCCAGCGCGTTGACGAAGCCGACCATGACCATCCGCGGGATGAAGCGCATGAGCCGCGCGACGCCGAGCAGGGCGAGCACCACCTGCAGGACCCCGGCGAGGACCACCGTCGCGAGGAGGTAGCTCAGGCCGTGCTCGCGCACGACGGGGGCGACGACGAGCGCCACCGCGCCGGTCGCCGCCGAGATCATCGCGGGGCGTCCGCCGACGACGGCGATGGTCACCGCCATGACGAAGCTCGAGAAGAGCCCGACCTGAGGGTCCACCCCGGCGATGATCGAGAAGGAGATGGCCTCGGGGATGAGGGCGAGGGCGACGACGAGACCGCCGAGCACCTCGGTGCGCAGGCGCCGTGGGTCGCGCAGGGCGGCGCGCACGGAGGTCTCGCGGGCGCCGGCCTCGGGCGGGCCGGCGACGGGGGCGGCGGTGGTGACGGGCTCGGGCACAGGGGTCCTTCGGGTGGGGCGGCGGGACGGCGACGGTGGCGGCGCGGCCGGAGCAGTGCTCGACGGGACGCGACGGTTAACTCTACCGCAGCGTGAGAGTTGGTCCGGTCGGCCGCCGGGACGCCGAGGTCGGCCGGTAGCGTGCGCCCCATGGACGGCCAGGGCGAAGGGGTGCGCGGCCGCCACGTGCACATCGGCGAGGTCGCCGAGCTCACCGGGCTCTCGCACCGCACGATCCGGTACTACGAGGAGATGGGGCTCGTCACCCCCGCAGCGCGCACGGACGGCGGCTTCCGCCTCTACGACGACGCCGACATCGCTCGGCTCCTCCTCGTGCGCCCGATGAAGCCGCTCGGCTTCTCCGTCGAGGAGATGCGCGCCCTGCTCGAGGCGCTGGACGTGCTCGCCGACCCTGCGGGGGAGCCCGGCCACGAGGCGCAGGCGCGCGAGCACGTCGCCGCGGTCTACGCCGACGCCGAGCAGCGCCTGGCCGACCTGCGCCGCACGACGGCGCGGGCCGAGGAGCTCACGGCGAGCCTGCGCGAGGCGATGGCGCCGCCCCCGCCGCCGCCCGGCTGACCCCTTCGCCCCCTTCGCGGTGCCGCCTGACGACCCGGCTACGGCGCAGTACTGGTCGTGATCGCGACCAGTACTGCGCCGTAGCTCGCGGGGTGCGAAGGGGGAGTCAGCCCGCCTGGGTCGCGCCCGCCCGGCGGCTGCGGATCGACAGGATCGTCCCGCCGATGATGGCCGCGGTGAAGGAGCCGAGGAGCACGCCGATCTTCACGTGCTCGTCGGCCACGCTCGAGGCGCCGAAGGCGAGCTCGCCGACGAGCAGCGAGACGGTGAAGCCCACACCGGCGATGAAGCCGGCGCCGACGAGGTCGCCCCAGCGCAGGCTCGGGTCCAGCCCGAAGGAGGGCAGCCGGCTGAGCAGCAGGCTCGTGCCGACGATGCCGATGGGCTTGCCGACGACCAGCCCGACGATGATCCCGAGCGTGATCGGGTCGCCGAGCGCGCTGCGCAGGCCCTCGACCCCGCCGACGGTGACCCCGGCGGCGAAGAAGGCGAAGACCGGCACGGCGACGAGCGTCGAGAAGACGCCCCACTGGTCGGCGAGGTGGGCGGTGAGGCTGTCGTAGACCGGCTCGCCGTCCTCGGTGCCGGTCTGCACCCGCGCCCGGGTCGACGCGATCGCCGGCACGGTGAAGCCGAGGAGCACGCCGGCGACGGTCGCGTGGATGCCGGACGCGTGGACGAGCGCCCACGTCGCGACGCCGAGCGGCAGCAGCAGCCACCACGTGCGCACCCCGCGCTGGGTGAGCACCGCGAAGAGCGCGAGCGGCACGAGCGCGAGGAGCAGCCACTGCAGGTGCAGGCCCTGCGTGTAGGCCACGGCGATGATCGTGATGGCGATGAGGTCGTCGACGATCGCGAGGGTCAGCAGGAAGATGCGCAGGGCCGGCGGCAGGAAGCGCCCGACGACCGCGAGCACGGCGACGGCGAAGGCGATGTCGGTCGCCGTCGGGATCGCCCAGCCCTGGAGGGCGCCCTCGGACGAGCGGGTGATCGCGATGTAGATGACGGCCGGCACGACGACTCCGCCGACCGCGGCCGCGATCGGCATCGCGGCCCGGCGCGGGTCGCGCAGGCTGCCGGCGACGAGCTCCTCCTTGAGCTCGAGGCCGACGACGAAGAAGAAGATCGCGAGGAGGCCGTCGGCCGCCCACTGCCCGATCGTCAGGTCGAGATGGAGGGCGGCGGGTCCGACGGTCGTGTCGCGCACCGACTCGTAGAGGTCGACGGCCGCCGTGTTGGCCATGAGCAGCGCGAGCAGTGTCGCGACGAGCAGGAGCGAGCCGCCGAAGGCGTCGCTGCGGGCGCTCGCGCGCACACCGCGCCACATCTCGTGGGGCATGCGGCGCAGAGGGGTGTCGGTCAGGGGTCCGGGCATGGGGTGCCTTACGTGGTCAGGGGAGGTGGGCGCGTCTGCGTCCCGCGAAGGGGGGCCGCGTCGCTCACGCAGGCGGCGGGCAGCCGGCGATCTCGCCGTGCGCGTTGGTGCCCCACTCGCTCGTCCACCCGTTGGTCCCGGGGTGGCGGATCGTGCGCTGCAGCGCACGCATGCGCGTCGCGTCCGCCAGGTGGCGGGGGAGGCGCAGCAGTCCGGTCACCCGCCTGATCTTACGGGCGTCAGGGTGCCGGCTGCCGTTCGCTCTGCCTCGCGAGACGCCCGGGCTCCCCTCTCCCGCCAGCCCGCTGCCGCCCCCTTCGCCGGGCCTGTCGCCGAGTCGAAGAAGGATCGTCATGTCGAGGTGACGATCCTTCGTCGAACCGGCAGGGGGGGCGGGGGAGAGGAGCGGGAATCATCTGCGCGGTTCGGTAGTTGAGTCAGATGTACTCAACTTTTCGGCTCCGGATTTGCGCAGGCCCACGAGGGCTTCGTAGGTTGAGCCGCAGAGACCAACCCCTCCCGAAGGGGGCGCCCGCCCCCTTCGACCCGGACGAAGGAGAACCCCCATGGGACGTGCCGTCGGCATCGACCTCGGTACCACCAACTCGGCCGTCGCGTACCTCGACGCCGGCGAGCCGGAGATCATCGCGAACGCCGAGGGCGGTCGCACCACCCCGTCCGTCGTCGCCTTCTCCAAGGGCGGCGAGGTCCTCGTCGGCGAGATCGCCAAGCGTCAGGCCGTGACGAACGCCGACCGCACCATCCGCTCCGTCAAGCGCCACATGGGCACCGACTGGACGAGCGAGGACGTCGACGGCAAGAAGTACACCGCGCAGGAGATCAGCGCCCGCACGCTGATGAAGCTCAAGCGCGACGCCGAGGCCTACCTCGGCGAGGACGTCACCGACGCGGTCATCACCGTGCCGGCGTACTTCGACGACGCCGAGCGCCAGGCGACGAAGGAGGCCGGCGAGATCGCGGGCCTCAACGTCCTGCGCATCGTCAACGAGCCGACCGCGGCGGCCCTGGCCTACGGCCTCGACAAGGGCAAGGAGGACGAGCTCATCCTCGTCTTCGACCTCGGTGGTGGCACCTTCGACGTCTCCCTGCTCGAGGTGGGCAAGGACGCCGAGGACGGCTTCGCGACCATCCAGGTCCGTGCCACCTCCGGTGACAACCAGCTCGGTGGCGACGACTGGGACGACCGCGTGGTCAAGCACCTCCTGCAGAGCGTCAAGAGCAGCACCGGTGTCGACCTCGCCGGCGACAAGATCGCCATGCAGCGTCTGCGCGACGCGGCGGAGCAGGCGAAGAAGGAGCTCTCCTCGAGCAGCTCCACGTCGATCAACCTCCAGTACCTCTCGATGGGCGAGAACGGCCCGATCCACCTCGACGAGACGCTCACCCGGGCGCAGTTCGAGCAGATGACCAAGGACCTCCTCGACCGCACGAAGACCCCCTTCGAGAACGTCATCAAGGACGCCGGCATCAAGCTCGGCGACATCGACCACGTCGTCCTCGTCGGTGGCTCCACCCGCATGCCCGCCGTCTCCGAGCTCGTCAAGCAGCTCACCGGCGGCAAGGAGCCCAACAAGGGCGTCAACCCCGACGAGGTCGTCGCCGCCGGCGCGGCTCTGCAGGCCGGTGTCCTCAAGGGCGAGCGCAAGGACGTCCTGCTCATCGACGTCACCCCGCTCTCCCTGGGCATCGAGACCAAGGGCGGTCTCTTCACCAAGCTCATCGAGCGCAACACCGCGATCCCGACCAAGCGCAGCGAGGTCTTCTCGACGGCGGAGGACAACCAGCCCTCCGTGCTCATCCAGGTCTTCCAGGGCGAGCGCGAGATCGCGCAGCAGAACAAGCCGCTGGGCACCTTCGAGCTCTCGGGCATCGCCCCGGCGCCCCGTGGCGTCCCGCAGGTCGAGGTCACCTTCGACATCGACGCCAACGGCATCGTCAACGTCTCCGCGAAGGACCGCGGCACCGGCCAGGAGCAGAAGATCACCATCTCGGGCGGCAGCGCGCTGTCCAAGGAGGAGATCGAGCGCATGGTGCAGGAGGCCGAGGCCCACGCCGAGGAGGACAAGCAGCGGCGCGAGGAGACCGAGGCCCGCAACACCGCGGAGAACCTCGTCTACTCGACCGAGAAGTTCCTCTCCGACAGCGGCGACAAGCTGAGCGACGACCAGCGCAAGCCCGTCGACGACGCCCTCGCCGACCTCAAGGACGCCCTCAAGCCGGAGTCCGGCGTGAGCGCTGCCGACCTGTCGAAGAAGGTCGACACCCTCAACGAGGAGTCGCAGAAGATGGGCGCCGCCCTCTACGCGGCCTCCGCCGAGCAGGGCGAGGGTGCCGGCACCGCCGGTGACCAGCCCGGCGCCGACGCGGGCAGCACCCCGGCCGACGACGACGTCGTCGACGCCGAGGTCGTCGAGGACGAGGACGAGGAGCGCAAGTGAGCGACTCGACGAGCAACCACGAGCCCGAGGACGTCGTCCACGACGCCGACGGCGACGCGGTGAACGTCGAGGCCGTCAACGACGGCGTGCCGGCCCCCGCGCAGGGGGCCGGCAACCCGGCCGCCGACGCGGACGGGACGCCTGCGGCCGAGACCGCACCTGGGGCCGAGGCCCCGGGCGCGGGCTCCGACGCCCACCCCGACACCGCGCTCGCGGCCGAGCGGCTCGGCGACCTGCAGCGCCTGCAGGCCGAGTACGTCAACTACAAGCGCCGCGTCGACCGGGACCGCGCCGACATCCAGATCCGGGCGGCGCACGACGTGCTCGAGACCCTGCTGCCGGTGCTCGACGAGATCCACCTCGCGCGCCAGCACGGCGACCTCGACGAGGGCCCCTTCCGGGCCATCGCCGACAAGCTCGAGCAGGCGCTCGGCCGGTACGGCCTGGTCCAGGTCGGCGCGAAGGGCGAGCCCTTCGACCCGGCGGTCCACGAGGCCCTCATGCACGCCGCGTGGGACTCGAGCGACAGCGAGCTGCCGAGCGACGCGACGACGACCACGGTCGTCACCGTGCTCCAGCCCGGGTACAAGGCCGGCGAGCGCGTGCTGCGCGCGGCGCGCGTCGCCGTCGCCGACCCCGAGTGACCCACCCGCACACCCCCTGAGAGGAGGACGGCATGGCTAGTCAGGACTGGTTCGAGAAGGACTTCTACAGCATCCTCGGCGTCTCGCAGGGCGCCGACGACGCGGAGATCAAGAAGGCGTACCGCAAGCTCGCCAAGCAGCACCACCCCGATCGCAACCCCGGGGACGCCGCGGCGGAGCAGCGCTTCAAGGACGTCGGCGAGGCGCACGCCGTCCTCTCCGACCCCGAGCAGCGTCGTGAGTACGACGCCGTGCGCCAGATGGCGCGCGGGGGCGCCCGCTTCACCGCGGGCGGCCCCGGCGGGGCCGGGGGCGCCGGCTTCGAGGACGTCTTCTCCTCGATGTTCGGCGGCGGGGGCGGTGGTGGCTCCCGGGTGCGCTACTCCTCGCAGGGCTTCCCCGGCGGGGGCGGCGGCGAGCCCGACCTCGAGGACATCATGGCGATGTTCGGGCAGGGCGGGGGATCCCCCTTCGGCGGTGGCGGTGGTGGTGCGGGCTTCCGCGCGCCCCGCGGCCCGCAGAAGGGTCCCGACCTCACCGCCCGCACGACCCTGTCCTTCCGCGACGCGGTCGAGGGGTCGACGGTGCAGCTGAGCGCCGACGGCGAGCGGATCACCGCGAAGATCCCCGCGGGCGTCAAGGACGGCCAGCGGATCCGGCTGCGCGGCAAGGGCGGTCAGAGCCGCACCGGCGGCGAGCGGGGAGACCTCATGCTCACCGTCGCGGTCGAGCCGCACCCGGTCTTCGGCCGGGACGGCGACAACCTGACGATCGAGCTGCCGGTGACCTTCGCCGAGGCCACGCTCGGCGCGACGGTGAGCGTCCCGACGCTCGACGGCCGCCCGGTCAAGGTCAAGGTCGCCCCGGGCACCCCGAGCGGGCGCGTCCTGCGGGTCAAGGGCCGCGGCGTGCCGACGAAGGGGGGATCCGGTGACCTCCTCGTGCGCGTCGAGGTCGTCGTCCCGACCGACCTCACCGACGAGCAGCGCGCGGCCGTCGAGGCCCTCGCGCAGGATGCCGACTCCCTGCGTGCCGACCTGCTCGCGAGGGCGGGGGACTGACCCGTGGCCCGCTCCGCCTTCAGCCCCGATGACGAGACCCCGGTCTTCGTCATCTCGGTCGCGGCCGAGCTCGCGGGCATGCACGCCCAGACCCTGCGGCAGTACGACCGCATCGGTCTCGTCACCCCCTCGCGCACGCGCGGCGGCGGTCGCCGGTACTCGGCGGCCGACGTCGCGCGTCTGCGCGAGGTCCAGCGGCTCTCGCAGGACGAGGGCGTCTCGCTGAGCGCGATCCAGCGCATCTTCGAGCTCGAGCACCAGGTCGACGCGCTGCGCGCCCGCGTCGGCGAACTCACGGAGGAGCTCGAGTCGGCCCGCGTCGCGCTGGGCCAGGGCTCGCGCTTCTTCGCCGTCGGCTCCAGCGGCGACATCGTCGCGCTGCGTCACGGCCAGCGTCCCCGACCGCGCACGGCCTCGCAGGCGCTCGTCCTCTGGGACCCGCGCCGCTGACGCGCCCCCGCCCCACCCCCGTCGCCCTACCCCTTCGCCCCACCCCCCTTCGCTCCACATCCCCCTTCGCCCACCCCTTCCGCGCCGAGCCCCGCTCGTCGTCCGTGACACCCGCTCTCCGCGGGACCGCGACGAGCGGGGCTCGCGGACCAGGAGCGGGGTTCAGCGAGGCGTGTCAAGGACGCTAGACAACGACCGGTCTCTCCTCTGTAAAGTCTGCTTGACACCGCACCGGAGGGACCGGCTGCGGGCGAAGGGGGACCGCCATGACCCGCACGACCACCACCGCGCCGACCTCGGCCTACCTCCGCGCCGGGCTGCTCGCCGCGGGCATCACCGCCGCCGCAGGCATCGGGGCCGGCCTCGTGCGGGGCGAGGACTTCTGGCTCGCCGCGGGGGTCTTCGGCGCCGCCGCGCTCGGCCCGGCCCTCGCCCTCGGCTGGCTGCTCTTCGTCAGCGACCACACGGTGCCCCAGGACGCGCACGCCGAGGACAGCGTCGAGCGGCGCTGGGCCGAGCAGGCCGGGGCCGGCGCCTTCCTCGACGTCGTCATCGCCTCGGGCGTCACGCTCACCCTGCTCTCCGTGCTCGACGTCGGCATCTCCGCGACCGGCGTCCTCACCCTCCTCGTGGTGCTCGCCCTCGCCGACTCCGCTGTGCGCTACGCGGTCGTCTCGCGCCGCGGCGCCTGAGGGGGCAGCGGATGGACAACGACCTCGCGGCCCGGCGCGCCGAGCGCGGCTGGTCACAGGCGCGCCTGGCCGAGGAGCTCGGCGTCTCGCGTCAGACGGTGATCTCCATCGAGCGCGGGCGCTTCGACCCGAGCCTGCCGCTGGCCTTCCGGGTGGCCCGGACCTTCGGCTGCCAGGTGGAGGACGTCTTCTACCCCGGCACCGCCGAGGACTGAGCGACGCGCCCGCGGGCTGCGACGTAGACGCCGACGACCGCGAGGGCCGCCACGACGGCGGCGAGACCGACGACCTGCGAGCTGGGCTCGTCGCCGAGCCGCCCGGCCGCGATCCACGCCAGGCCCCAGGTGATGGCGGCGGTGATGCCGAGGCGAGGTCCGACCCGCCGGGTGAGCGCGGCGGCCACCCCGACGACGACGACGATGACAACGACCGCCACGACCTCGCCGACGCCCTGGCTCGTCTCGACGCCATAGCCCACGAGCGCCGCGGCGACGTTGGCGCAGGTCGCGACGCTCACCCAGCCGAGGTAGAGCCCGAAGGTGCCGTCGACGAGCAGCGCCTCCGCGGCGCCGACCGCCGGCCGGTCGTGCAGCCGCGCGACGAGCACGCCGAGCACGAGGAGCAGAGCGACGATGACGACGACGCTCAGCCACAGCAGGCCCCACTGGGTGACGAAGATCCACGCCGCGTTGAGGAGCATCGATGCGGCCGCGAGGTAGCCCGTGCGCCGGTGCCGGGGGTCGGTCGCCGTGCTCGGGAAGAGCTGGTAGATCGCGTACGCCGTGAGCAGCGCGTAGACGAGGGACCAGATCGAGAAGGCGGTGCCCGCGGGCGCGAGGAGGGTGGCGTCGGCGGACAGCGCACCGCTGCTCGACTCCGAGACCTCGGTGCCGATGACACCGACCCCGGTGAGCACACCGAGGACGCCGACGAGGTGGCTGACGACGACGACGACCTGACGGGTGCGGTCCGCGCGGGTGGGCTGCTCGCTCATGCTTCGACGATAGGAGCCGGGCCGCCCCTCACCGGCCTCGGACGCCCGCGCTGTCCAGGGTGGCTGCCTCGAGCGCCCGCGCCGCGGCGAGCCTCTTCATCCCCTCCGCGGGGCGGATCGGCTCGGGCCACCGCGCGGCGATGCGGTCGCCCTCGTACTCGCGGCGCAGGCGCCGCCGCACGAGCGGCACGACCTCCTGGCGCACGAAGGCCGCCTCCTGGCGGGCCACGTGCCGCCAGCCGCGGGGCTCGTGCGGGACGAGGTCGCCGATCTTCAACGTGTGGGGCACGCCCATCGTCTCGGCGACGAGCGCCGCCATCCGCTTGTGGCCCTGCCGGGACATGTGGATCCGGTCCGGCGCCCACAGCGCCGGGTGGTCGAAGTCGCGGACGCGGGCGTGGTCGACGAGCAGCGTCCCGTGCCGGTCGGCGAGCTCGCGCACCCCGTCGTTGAAGAGGTGGACCCGGCGCACGAGCGGGTCGAGCAGCCGGGTCGTGCGCACGTCGTACGCGGTGAAGAGGACGACCTGCGCACCGGAGCCGACGAGCCGGTCCAGGGCCGCCTCGTAGCGCCCCAGCAGCGAGGTGAGGTCGGCCCGCAGCGAGAGCAGGTCGTTGCCCCCGGCGTAGAAGGTGACGTGGGTGGGCCCGAGGGCGAGCGCCGCGTCGAGCTGGTCGGCGACCACCTGGTCGAGGAACTTGCTGCGGATCGCGAGGTTCGCGTAGCGCCACGTCGGGTCGGCGCGGCCCAGCTGGCGGGCCAGCCGGTCGGCCCAGCCGCGCACGGAGTTCGGGTAGTGCAGGTGGGGGTCGCCGATGCCCTCGGTGAAGGAGTCGCCCACGGCGACGAGCAGGCCAGTCATCTCGCGCCCCATGCCACCCGCCCGGGCGGCCGGGTCGCAAGCCACGCGCGGGGTGGTGACGAAGGGTTGTCCGAGCCGTCATCGGGGGTCGCCGGGCGGCCGTCGTGCGTTCACCTCTCGCCCGGGCGACCGCCCGAAGGGGGAGCGAAGGGGTGGTCGTCGTCGGTGGTCGCTGCCAGGGTGGGGCCATGCCGATGCCCCAGGACCCCGCCTCTCGCTACGACCGCCGCAACACCCCGCTCGTGCGGGTCGTCGACGCCGTGCCCGACGACGCGTGGGACGCGCCCTCGCCCTGCGAGGGGTGGAGCGCGGCCGACGTGCTCCAGCACCTCGTCGACACGCAGCGCACCTTCTTGCTGACGAACGGCGCGAGCCTGCCCGACCCGGCGCCGGTCGTCGCCCGGGGCCCGGCGCTCGCCTGGCGGACGCACTCCGAGGCGGTCGCCCGCGCCCTCGCCGACCCGCGCGTGGGCGAGGCGCCGTACGAGACCCCCTTCGGCGTCTCGACCGTCGGCCAGGTCCTCGACGACTTCTACGGCTTCGACATGGTCGTCCACCGGTGGGACGTCGCCCGCGCCACCGGGGGCGACACCTCGATCGCGGACGCCGAGCTCGACACGCTCGACGCCGCGGCCGACGGCTGGGGCGAGCGCCTCTACGGCGACGGCATCTGCTCCGCCCCGCTCGAGGTCGGCGCCGACGAGCCCCGCCCGGTGCGGGTCCTCGCACGCTTCGGCCGGGACGCCCGGTAGGGGCGCCCCGGCCGAGGTGGGGGGTGGCGGGTCAGGGGGAGATCAGGAGGAGACGGCCGCCGCGAGGTTGCCGAGGCTGTCCTCGAGCTGGCCCTTGCTGACGAGCGGGAAGCTCACCTGCTGCAGCAGCTCCTTGTCGGTGACCTTGCTCCAGTCGTAGGTGAGGCTGACGAGCGTGCTGTCGGGGCCCTGCGCGTCGAGCTCCCAGAGCCACTCCCAGCCCTTGGGGTCGGTGCCGGCGGGGGCGGTCTGCCAGCCGACCATCGTGTTCTCCGCGTAGGCGGTCACGTGGTTGTCGGTCTGGTACTCGCCGCCCATGTGGTCGCCCTCCATGTTCATCGTGAAGACGTCGCCGACGCCCTGGATGCGGTTGGACCTCTCGTCCGAGCGGACGAAGCCGGAGCCGTCGAGCTCGGTGTGGCGCTTGGGGTTGGTGAGCACCTCGAAGAGGTCCTTCGCGGACGCGTCGACGGTGCGCTGGACGGTGATCTTCTGATCGCTCATCTGACGAGCGTGCCCAGGCGCGCCGGTCATGTCCACACCCTGTCGAGGGTGCGAGCATGGCGGTCATGAGCGAGCACCTCATCGTCCTGCCCGACCGCGACGACGCCGAGCGCGTCGCCGACGACCTGCGCGAGGAGGGGCTCGGCGAGGTCCGCGTCGTGCGCGAGGCGCTCGCGGGGGAGGACGACGGCGAGGACCACGAGTGGGCCATCTACGTGCGCGTCGAGACCGTCACCGACGAGGCGAGCGCCGTCGGTCAGGGGCTGAAGGAGCGCTTCAGCGCGCTCGCCGAGGAGCACGACGGCTGGTACGACGACCGCGCGGGCGGACCGGCCTGATCATCGCCCGGCCGGACGACGTCCGGGACCCGGCACGACGCGGGGCGCATCTCCCTTCGCATCCAGCCGACCTCCAGCCCGGTGTGCCAGGATCAGGCGGCTGACCGTGCCCGGCAGCCAGCTCCCGAACGACCCCAGGACTGCCCGTATGAGCGAGATCGGCCGACACCGGCGCGACAAGCCTGCGACCCCGATGCTCTCCGAGCGCGCGCGGTCCCGGCTGAGCCGCCGCTTCTACGTGCTCACCGCCGCGAGCACCGTCGTGCCCGGGCTCGGGCTCATCCCCAGTCGTCGGCGCACCGGTCAGGTGATGGTCGGTGCCTTCGTCCTCGCGCTCGTCGGGGGTGTCGCCTACCTGCTGTCGAAGGGGGTGACGACCTCGGTCCTCGAGGTCGGCGTGAGCCGCCGGGCGCTCGCCGTACTCATCCCCGTGCTCGTCGTCGGCGCGCTCGTCTGGCTCTTCGGCATCGTCGCCACCGCCCGCGACAACATGCCCGCGGACGTGTCGGGCCGGCCCCGCGTCGCGATGCTGCTCTTCGCCTCCTTCGCCGCCCTGCTCGTCATCGCCCCCGCGGCCCAGGCCGCGCGCTACGCCCTCATCCAGCGCTCGGTCATCGGCGAGGTCTTCTCCTCGATCCGGCCCGAGGGCGCGGCCGCACCGGTCGACGCGGAGGACCCGTGGGAGGGCACCGACCGGGTCAACATCCTGCTCGTCGGCTCCGACGCGGGGCCCGACCGGACCGGCGTGCGCCCCGACTCGACGATGGTCGCGAGCATCGACACGACGACCGGCAAGACCGTGCTCTTCGGCATCCCGCGCAACCTGCAGAACATCCCGCTCTCGCCCGACAGCCCGCTGCGCGCGCAGTACCCGGACGGCTACAGCTGCGGCGACCAGTGCCTCTTCGAGTACGTGTGGACGCTCGGCGAGGACAACGCGGGGCTCTTCCCCGGTGACCCCAGCCCCGGTCTCACCGTCACCAAGGACGCGGTGAGCCAGATCCTCGGGCTCGACATCGACTACACGACGATCATCGACCTCAAGGGCTTCACCGAGCTCGTCGACGCGATGGGCGGGGTGCAGATCGACGTCAAGGAGCGGGTCTGCATCGGGTGCAAGGTCGAGGGCGGCGTCGTCGTCGGCACGACCGGCTACATCGAGCCCGGCGTCCAGCGGCTCGACGGCTACCGGGCGCTGTGGTACTCGCGCTCGCGCGCCGACAGCCGGGACGGCGACTTCAGCCGGATGCGGCGGCAGCGCTGCATGGTGGGCGCGCTCATCAACCAGGTGAACCCCGTGAGCATGCTGCGGCGCTACCCCGAGCTCGCCGCGGTGCTCAAGAAGAACGTCGCGGTCGACATCCCCCAGGACGACCTGTCGGCCTGGGCGGTCCTCGTCGAGCGGATCCAGGACGGTGGCTCGATCAAGTCGTTGCCCCTGACGAACAAGGTCATCGACGTGACCAACCCGGACTACGGCGTCATCCACACGAAGGTGCGTGACGCGATCGACCCGCCGCGTCGCAGCGCGACGAAGAAGCCCACCTCGAGCGCGAGCCCGAGCGCGACACCGAGCGGCAGCTCGACGACCGAGCCCACCGACGAGCTGGCGGACATCACCGCCACCTGCTGACGGTCAGGGCCGGGATCGGCGAAGGGGGACGAGGCCTGGCCTCGTCCCCCTTCGCGCGTCTGCGACCGGCTCAGCCGGTCTTGATGAGGCCGAGCTGGCTGACGGTGGCGACGTGCTCTCCGCCCGCCGTGAAGATCTCGGCGACGCCGAGGGCCCGGCCGTGGCTCATCACCTCGACGCGGCAGTCCATCTGCATCCAGCCGTCGAGGCGGGGGAGGGCGTGGAAGACCATGCTGTGGCTCATGCTGAGGATCCGGCTGCCCGCGAGGTGGCGGGCCGAGCCCAGACGACGAAAGGCCGGCTCGAGCACGCTCATGTCGGCGACGTAGGCCAGGCACGACGCGACGAGCACGGGGTCGTCCATCGGGTCGGGCGTGCGCCACCACGTGGTGAGCTCGGTGACCGCCGGGGAGACGGGGGCGGTGTAGGCCGGGGTCTCGACGTGACGGAAGTCGACCGGCCGTGGTCGGGACCACCACGGCGGCACCCGCTCGTCCTCGCCGTACCGCTCGGGAAGGCCGACGAGGTCGTCCGGGGGTGGGCACTCCCGCGGGCGTACCTCGCTGTACCCCGGCAGGTCCTCCCGCACACGTCCCAGGCGGACGACGCAGGTGAAGGCGCTGCGGCCGTCGTCGAGGAGGTCGGCGCGCCGCGCCGAGGTGCCTGGACTGGTCCCGAGGTCGTCGACGCGCCAGGAGCTCTCGCCGGTCACAGGGACGCCGGCGAGGAAGTCGGCCTGGAGCCCGATGGGCACGTGCGCCTCGGGCGCCGTCGCCGCGGCGCAGCTCACGGCCTGCGCGAGCTGGAGCCCGCCGAAGACCCGGTCCGCCGGGTGGGGCTGGTCGCGACCACGCAGCCTCCAGCCGCCCGACGGGTCGTCGTCGTCCGGCCAGACGGCGAGGAGCTGGCGGAGGTCTTCGGTCCCGGGTGCCGTCATCGCGGCCGTCCTCTCAGGTGGTCGGCGGTCCCGAGATGACGGGCCTCGACCATGATTACAACGCCCCGAGATATCGAGCGAGCACTCGTCGATACGTTCGGGGTATCAGTTCGCCGGATGAGAAGTATTGGAGTTGCGGCGCGCGGTCCGGGCAGGGTGGTCGTCGACCGGCCTCGTGCCGGAGCCAGGACGATCAACGGTGATTGGACGGATGATGCGACGACGCGACTTCTTGGGGGCCGGGGGTCTGCTCCTCGGCAGCGCCCTGCTCAGCGCCTGCGGGACGGCGAAGGGGGCGGTGCTGCGCGACGGCCGTCTCGCGATGGCCGTGGTCGCCACCTACGGCACGGGCACCGCGACCTACGCCGACGTCGCCGCCGTCGCCAACGCGATGACGAACGCCAAGGACGTCAACATCCGCATCGTCACCTCCGACACTGCCATCGGCCGGATGACACCGCTGCGCTCCGGCCAGGCGACCTTCGCCCGCACGGGTGACGAGTACATCTTCGCCTTCGAGGCAGAGCACGAGTTCGCCACGCGGGAGTGGGGGCCGCAGCCGACCCGGGTCGTCTGGGGACCCGTCGCGCCGCACAGCCTGCTGACGACCTCTCGCACGGGCATCGTCGACCTCGCCGACCTGCGTGGCAAGAAGATCCCCCTCATCACGGCCAACCCCTCGGTCAACGGCAAGATCACGTCCTTCCTCGCCGCGGGTGGTCTGACGCGCGAGGACGTCGAGCTCGTGCCGATCAGCTACGGCGAGCAGGCGGATGCGCTGAAGTCCGGCAAGCTCGACATCCTCTTCCAGCAGGTCTACGGGTCCTCCCTCTTCGAGCTGGAGAGCGCGGCGACGGTGCGGTGGGTCGAGCTGGACGAGAAGGACGAGGCGACGATCCGCGAGACCTCGCCCTCCGTGCGCCTGGGCAGCTTCACCGGCGCGCCCGGCCAGAAGGGGTCCGGGTCTGACATCGGGATGATCTACTCGGTGCCCCTCATCACCTACGCGGAGAGCGACGACGACCTCGTCTACGCCTTCGCCCGGGACATCGTCGACACCTACCCGGCGTACGAGAAGGCGACCGCGACCACCCCCGACTGGGGCATCGACGAGGCGATGACGGCACCCGTGCAGGTGCCCTTCCACCCCGGGCTCATCCGCCTCCTCGAGGAGCGGGACATGTGGCCGGAGAGCTCGCAGCGCAGGCAGGACGAGCTGCTCGAGCGCGAGGAGCAGCTCGCACGTGGCTGGCAGGCGATGGCCGACGTGTCCGACGACGAGCTCGCGGCCGCGTGGGCGACCTGGAAGAAGGAGAACCTCGATGACTGACTCGGCCACCACCGTCCGTGAGCAGGCGTGGCGGGCCTTCGCCCTCGTCGTCACCCTCCTGGGCCTCTTCCTCGTGCTCAACCAGGTCTTCTTGTGGGACCTCCTCGGCGGCGGGATGCTGCGCAACGAGTTCCTCTACTACCTCCTCGCGTGCTTCGGCTCGCTCGTCTTCGTCTTCTTCCGCGCCCGCAAGGTCGCCCCGAAGGACGGACCTGACGCCGTCGACGAGCTCGAGGCCCCGGGAGCACCGCTGCCGCCGTCGCGATTCGCCGTCCCCTGGTACGACGCCGTCCTCGTCGCCGTCACCGCCGCGACGAACATCTACTTCGCCGTGAACGCCGAGAACATCGCCACCCTCGGCTGGGACTACGCCGCCCCGACGACGGCGGTCGTGCTCAGCTACGTGCTGTGGGGGCTCACCCTCGAGGCGCTGCGCCGCACCGCGGGGCTGGTCGTCACCGTGATCGCCGGCGTCTTCTCGCTCTACCCGATGATCGCCGGGTCCGTCCCGGTCGGCTTCCTCCAGGGGATCCAGTTCGACAGCAACGGCGCCGCGATGATGCACGCGCTGGGCAGCGACTCGATCCTCGGCCTGCCGCTGCAGACCGCGGCGGTCATCCTCGTCGGATTCCTCCTCTTCGGCGTGGTCCTCCAGCGGACCGGCGGAGCCGACTTCTTCGTCGACCTCGCCCGTGGCGCGCTGGGCGCCTCGCGCGGCGGCTCGGCCAAGGTCGCCGTCGGCAGCTCGGCCGCGATGGGCATGATGAGCGGAAGCGCGGTCTCGAACGTGCTGACGACCGGCCCGATGACGATCCCCGCGATGAAGCGGGCCGGCTACCCGGCGCGCTACGCGGGCGGTATCGAGGCCACCGCTGCGACCGGGGGCTCGATCACCCCGCCCATCATGGGCACCGCGGCCTTCCTCATGGTGTCCTTCCTCGGAATCCCGTACAGCGAGGTCGCCATCGCGGCCGCGATCCCTGCCGCCCTGTACTACCTCGGCATCTTCACCCAGGTCGACGCGTACGCGGCGCGCAGCGGACTGCGCGGAGAGCCGCGCTCGATGCTGCCGAAGGTCCTCCCGACCCTCGCCGCGGGCTGGCCGTACGTCCTCGCCATCGCCGTGCTCACCTTCCTGCTCGTCGTGCGCAAGGACGAGGCCCAGGCCCCCTTCGTCACCGTCGCGCTCATGCTCGTCATCGCGCTCGTCCGGCGCTCCGGACGGGTGGGGATCCGCGACCTCGGGGGCGTCGTCCTCGACACGGGGCGCAGCGTCGCGGAGATCTTCGGCATCATCGCCGGCGTCGGGCTCATCGTCGGTGGTCTGTCGATGTCGGGTGTCTCGCTCTCGCTGGCCCGCGAGCTCGTGGCCGCCGTCGGCGACAACGTCCTGCTCATCCTCGTCGCCGGGGCCATCACGTGCTTCGTCCTCGGGATGGGCATGACGGTCTCTGCCGTCTACGTCTTCCTCGCCATCGTCATGGCACCCGCCCTCGTCGCCCTCGGGGTGGACCCGGTCGCGGCGCACCTCTTCGTCATCTACTGGGCGGCGGCGTCCTACATCACGCCCCCCGTCGCGCTGGCTGCGTTCGCCGCAGCGGGGATCGCCAAGGCCCCTCCGATGGCGACCGGTTTCACCGCGATGAAGCTCGGGGCGGTGAAGTACATCATCCCCTTCTGCTTCGCCCTCAACCCGGCGCTGGTCGCTCAGGCCGGTGCCGGCGAGATCGCCTACACCTTCGCCTTCGCGGTGGTCGGGGTCGTCTTCATGGGCTCGGCCTTCGAGGGCTGGCTCCCCGTCGTCGAGCGACCGCTGGGGCTGCTGACCCGGGTCGTCGCCTTCGGCGCCGGTCTGGCGATGCTCGCCCCCGAGCTCACGAGCAGCCTCGCCGGGCTCGTCGTCGGCGCCGCGCTCGCCGTCGCGCTGCGGGTGCTCGTCGAGCGACCGGAGCTCCCCGAGGCCGTCGACGCCCCCGTGCTGGACCGGGTGGGCGCATGAGGACCGACAAGGTCGTGCCGCTGCGCGACGCGGTGGCCCGCTACGTCACCGACGGCGCGACGGTCGCTCTCGAGGGCTTCGGCCACCTCATCCCCTTCGCCGCCGGGCACGAGATCATCCGGCAGGGGCGCACCGGCCTGACGATCTGCCGGATGACGCCCGACATCATCACCGACCAGCTCCTCGCGGCCGGCTGCGTCGACCGTCTTGTCGCGAGCTTCTTCGCCAGCGGCTCGGCGGGGTCGCTCTACGAGATCCGGCGGCGGGTCGAGTCGCACGACCCTGCGCCGCTGGCCGTCGAGGAGCTGAGCCACTACGGGATGTACTGCCGCTACCGGGCCGGGGCCGCAGACCTGCCCTTCTACCCCCTTCGCTCTTACGCGGGCAGCGACCTGCCGGACCTCAACCCCCAGATCCGCACGGTCGACAGCCCGTACGGCGAGGGTCTCGTGCACGTCGTGCCACCGCTCAAGCCCGACGTGACGATCATCCACGCCCAGCGGGCCGATGGCCTCGGCAACGTGCAGATGTGGGGGATCACCGGGGCCCAGCAAGAGGCGGCGTACGCAGCCGGCTCGGTGGTCGTGACGGTCGAGGAGGTCGTGGCTCCCGAGGTGATCCGGTCCGACCCGAACCGCACGATCCTGCCGGCGCACGCCGTCGACGCCGTGTGCCACGTGCCCCGCGGTGCGCACCCTTCGTACGCGCAGGGCTGCTACGACCGTGACAGCGCCTTCTACCGAGAGTGGACCGCGATCAGCAAGGACAAGCAGCGCATCCGTCAGTGGGTGCGCGAGTGGGTGCTGGAGACGGCTGACCACGAGGAGTACCTCGCCCGGCTCGGCGACGAGCGGTGGCAGACCCTCGAGGTCGCACCCGCGCCGTCCGGGTCGGTCAGCTACGGCAGGAGGCAGGCATGACGACGCACCTCGACCTCGCGGCGGCCTCGGACGTCGACCCCGCAAGCACCGAGTTCCTCGCCGCCGTCGCGGCGCGCGAGCTCGCCGGAGTCGGGCGGGTCTTCGCCGGGGTGGGCCTGCCCACGCTCGCCGTCGACCTGGCGCGGCGCACCATCAACCCCCACGTCGAGCTCATCTACGAGTCGGGCGTCGTCGGGGCGCACCCCGAGGCGATGGCCGAGGGCATCGCCGACTCGGTGCTCGTGTCCGGGGCCGAGGCCGTCGTGTCGATGGAGGCGCTCTTCGGCTACGTCCTCCAGGGCGGTCACGTCGACGTCGGCTTCCTCGGAGCGGCCCAGGTCGACCGGTGGGGCACCATCAACACGAGCTTCATCGGATCGCGCGACCGTCCGCAGGTGCGTCTGCCCGGGTCCGGTGGTGCGAGCGACATCATCGCGAGCGCGGCGGAGGTGGTCGTCGTGCTGCGCCGGCACGACCCGTCGGCGCTGCCGGCGGAGGTCGACTTCTGCACCTCGCCGAGCCCAGTGCTCGCGTCGCGCGACCCGGCGGTGATGCAACCGCGGGGCTTCGGGGTGCGCACCGTCATCACGCCCCTGGGCGTCCTGCGCCGCCGCGACCGACTCGGCGAGCTCGAGCTCGCGGCGACGCACCCGGGGGTCAGCGTCGACGACGTGCGAGCGGCGACCGGCTGGGACCTCGCGGTCAGGCGGGACGTCCAGGTGACCAGGCCGCCCAGCGTCGAGGACGTCCGTCTGCTCCGCGAGGAGATCGACACGGTGAGGCTGTACCTGCGGTGAGCATCGCCGCGCCGGGCAGGGCGGCCTACGTCTCCCTGCTCGGCACGACGACGCTCGGCACGCTCGCGAGCACCCTGATGTCGGCGCCGATCAACGACATCGGCGCCGACCTCGGTGCGGCCCCCTCGCAGATGGTCCTCGCGGTCAGCGCCTTCACCGTCGCGATGGTGGCGGTGGCGCCCGTCGCCGGATGGGCCTGCACCCGTATCGGCGCGACCCGCTTCCTCGTGCTCTCGCTCGTGCTCATGGTGCTCGTGCAGGTCGCTGCCGCGTCGGCGACCGGGCTGGCCGGGCTCGTCGCGGCGAGGGCGGTGCAGGGCGTCGCCTGCTCGGGCATCCCCCCGGCGATCCACCAGGGCCTCCTGCACTTCTGGCCCGAGATGCGTCGGCGCTCCATGGCGGCATGGGCCTCGGCCATCGGGGTCGGTCAGGCTGTCGGCCCGCCGGCCGGGGGCCTCGTCTCTGACGCCGTCGGGTGGCGTGGTCTCTTCCTCGTGTACGCGCTCGTCTGCGCTGCCGGTCTCCTCTGCCTCTTGCGCTTCGTGCCCGCGGTGCCCGCCGTGCAGCAGCCCGTCGAGGTCGGTGGGACCGCCCAGCTCGTCGCCGGGGCCGGGTTGCTCGTCGTCGGCATGACCTGGGCCGGCCAGGGCGGCGCCCCCGGGCCGAGCGCCGCCCTCGTCGGGGCCGGTCTCGCCCTGCTCGGCTGGGCCCTGCGGCCGCGCCGTCCTAGTGGGCACCTGCTGGGTCGGGGGGTGCTGCGCGACCCGGCGTACCTCGTGAGCACCGCGGCCGCGGCGGCGGGCATGGCCGCGATGGGCATCACCCTCGTCAGCGTGCCCCTCTACCTCGGGCGTGACGTCGGCCTCACGGCAGGGGCGATCGGAGCCGTGACGGCTGCCGTCGCCGTCGGCATGGTGCTCTTCGCCCCGGTCGCCGCCCGGGTGGCGCGACGGGTCGGAGCCGGTCCGACCCTCGCCGGGGGTCTCGTCGCGCTCGTCGTGGTCCCCCTGGCCGTCGCGACCCTCGAAGGGGTGGCCACGGGACCCGGCGTCGTCCTCCCGATCGCGGCGCTCCTGCTGCTCCTGGGGTGCGCCATCGCCACCGTGCAGAGCATGGCTGCCGTCGTCCTGCTCGGGTCCGTCGGTGCGTCCAGCGGCCTGGCGACCGGGGTGCACAACACCGGTCGTTTCACCGGTCTCGCGACGGGCTACGCCTGGGTCGCGGTCGTCTACTCGGCGGGCTCGCCCGCCCTCGTGCACACCGGCACGGCGGTCGCCGCGGCGGCCACGCTCGTGCTGGCCGCGGCCGCTCGCGCCCGCCGCCTCAGTCCGTGACCTCGGGCGGGGTCGGCAGGGCGTCCTCGGAGAGCGCGAGCACCTGACGCAGCGCGGGGCTGGAGTCCTCCGAGCGCCACAGCAGGCGTGCTGGTGCTCGCTGCGAGCTGCCGCTCAGGGGGACGACGACGAGACCCTCCTGGCCGGGCCCGGCGCCGAAGGCGGTGTCGACCGTGAGCGTGACGCCGACGCCGGCCGCGACGAGCGCGAAGATCGTCCACGAGTCGGGGGCGTACTGCGCGATCTTCGGCATGAAGCCCGCGTCCTGTGCCTTGCGCAGGGTGAGCTCGCGCAGAGTCGACCCGCTCGTGGGCTGCAGCATGACCCACGACTCGTCGGCGAGATCGGCCATCGTCACGGCGTCCTGGTCGGCGAGGGGGTGGTCCTCTGGCAGGACGACGACGAAGCGGTTGACCGCGACCACGCGAGAGCCGAGACCGACGGGGACACTCGGGTACATGACGATCGCGAGGTCGAGCGAGCCCTCCTGGATCCGCTCGATTGCGCCGCTGCCGTACGTCGTGCTCGTGAGGGTCAGCTCGACCCCGGGCAGGTCGCGCCGGACCCGGCGGGCCAGCTGGCTGATCGGGCGGTGCGAGGACGGCCCGGCGAAGCCGACCCGCACCTCGCCGATCTCGCCCCTGCCGGCGTAGGCGACCGTGCGCTCGGCCGTCTTGAAGGACCGGACGATCTCGCGGGCCGGGTCGACGAGCGCGGCACCCTGCGGCGTCAGCCGCACCGATCGGGTCGTCCGTTCGAAGAGGGGAGCCCCGAGCTGGCGCTCCAGCTGCTGGATGGTGCGGCTCAGCGGCGGCTGCGCCATGTGCAGCCGCGCGGCCGCCCGCCCGAAGTGCAGCTCCTCGGCGACGGCGAGGAAGGCGGTGACGTGGTGCAGGTCCATGGAGGTGCCCTCCAGGGCGGGTCGGTGAACCGGATTCTTCTATCAGGTATATCAGTGCCATACCCACTATGCCCTTGATCGACATAATTGGTGTGGGCAGTCTGAGGACATGACAACGCCGTCGTCGACCTCACCGCTGCTGCCCCTCGAGGGCGTCGTCGTCGTGGCCCTCGAGCAGGCCGTCGCCGCGCCGCTGGCCACCCGTCATCTCGCGGACCTCGGTGCGACGGTCATCAAGGTCGAGAGGGTCGGCGAGGGCGACTTCGCCCGGGCCTACGACGCGACCGTGCGTGGTGTCGCCAGCCACTTCGTCTGGCTCAACCGGGGCAAGCGGTCCGTCGAGATCGACCTCAAGTCGCCGGAAGGGCTGACCCTCGTCGAGCGCCTCGTCGCGGAGGCTGACGTCTTCGTGCAGAACCTCGCGCCCGGTGCCGCGGAGCGTCTGGGACTCGGCGGTCGGCAGCTGCGCGAGCGCGACGAGCGTCTCGTCGTCGTCAACCTCAGCGGGTACGGCTCGAGCGGCCCCCGCGCGGACCGCAAGGCCTACGACATGCTCGTGCAGGCCGAGTCGGGTCTCGTGTCGATCACCGGCACGCCCGAGCACGCGACGAAGACCGGGATCCCGACCGCGGACATCGCCGCCGGGATGTACGTGCTCACCTCGGTGCTCTCTGCGCTCTACCGTCGCGAGCGCACCGGGCAGGGAGCGCTCGTCGAGGTCTCGATGTTCGACTCCACGGTCGAGTGGCTGGGCCACCCGATGTACGTGCAGATGTACGACGACCGGCAGCTGCCCCGGATGGGTCTGAGCCACGCGGCCATCGCGCCGTACGACGCCTACCCGACCTCTGACGGCCAGGTGCTCGTCGGGGTGCAGAACGACCGCGGCTGGCAGGCACTGTGCGCGGAGGTCCTCGACGACCCCGCGCTCGCCGCGGACGCCCGCTTCACGACCAACGTCCTGCGGGTCGCGGCGCGGGCCGAGTGCGACGCCGAGGTGGCCCGCCGGACCGTCGCATGGTCCACCGACGAGCTCGAGGAGCGCCTGGCGGCCGCCGGTGTCGCCGCGGCGCAGGTCAACGACATGGCGGGGCTCGTCGAGCACCCGCAGCTCGCCTCCCGGGACCGCTGGCGCAAGGTCGGGACCGAGGGCGGGCAGGTCGAGGCCCTCCTGCCCCCGATGACCTTCGACGACGTCGAGCTCGTCATGGGCGACGTGCCCGCCCTCGGGCAGGACACGGGCGACGTCCTTGCCGGCATCGGGATCACACCGCAGGACCTGGCCGAGCTGCGCGCCGCGCGCGTCGTCGGCTGACACCCCAGACATCGAGCACGACGAAGGAGATCGACGTGGAGAGCACCGAGTTCGACGAGGTCCTGGCGACCGTGGCGACCCTCGTGGAGAAGGTCGTCGTGCCTGCCGAGGACGAGATCGAGAGCACCGACGCGATCCCGGAGCACGTCCGGCGCGCCGCGGCCGACATGGGTCTCTTCGGGTACGCCCTGCCCGAGGAGTACGGCGGGCTGGGGCTGACGATGAGCGAGGAGGTGCGCCTGGCGATGGTCATCGGGCGCACGACCCCTGCCTTCCGATCGATGTTCGGCACGAACAACGGCATCGCCGGTCAGGTGCTCGTGAACTTCGGCACCGACGAGCAGAAGCAGACCTACCTGCCTGGCCTGGCGGCGGGCGAGCTCGTCGCGTCCTTCGCGCTCACCGAGCCCGACGCCGGATCGGACCCCTCGGGGCTGCGCACGAAGGCGGTGCGCGACGGTGACGACTACGTCATCAGCGGGCAGAAGCGGTACATCACGAACGCGCCCCAGGCCGATCTCTTCATGGTCTTCGCCCGCACGGGCGACGTCTCCGAGGGCACGAAGGGGATCTCGGTCTTCGTCGTCGACGCCTCGCTCGAGGGCGTGACGGTCGGCCCGAAGGACGCGAAGATGGGCCAGCGGGGCGCGCACACCGCCGAGGTCTACCTCGACGAGGTGAGGGTGGGGGCTGAGTGCCTCGTCGGCGGCGTCGAGGGCGAGGGCTTCTCCGCTGCGATGCGATCGCTGGCGAAGGGACGCCTGCACATCGGCGCGCTGTGCGTCGGGCTCGCCGAACGACTGACCCACGAGGCCCTCCAGCACTCCCTCGACCAGACGCAGGGCGGCGCCCGCATCGCCGACTTCCAGCTGGTGCAGGGGATGCTCGCGGACTGCCGCACCGAGACGATGGCCGGTCGAGCGCTCGTCCTCGAGGCGGCCCGCGCCTACGACGACGGCAGCGACCGACGGCTCGGGCCGTCCGCGGCGAAGCTCTACTGCAGCGAGATGGTCGACCGGGTGGCCGACCGGGCGGTCCAGGTCCACGGGGGCATGGGCTACATGCAGGAGTCGAAGGTGTCGCGCTTCTACCGCGACGCCCGGCTCTTCCGTCTCTACGAGGGCACGAGCGAGATCCAGCGCACGATCATCGCCAAGCAGATGATCCGCGGGGCGTCGACCCGATGAGTGCCGCAGACGCGGTCCGGGTAGAGCAGCACGGCAGCGTGCGCGTCCTCGTGCTCAACCGCCCCGAGCGTCGCAACGCGCTGGGGATGCAGGAGCGGGTGGCCCTCGCCGACGCCCTCGTCGAGGCCACCGCCGCCGATGACGTCCGAGCAGTCGTCCTCACCGGGGCGGGTGCGGTCTTCTGCGCCGGCGGCGACGTCTCGACGATGACGGCCGACCTGGAGGTCGCCCGGCGGCGGATGGTCGCGATGGAGGCGGTGACCCGGGCGATCGTCGAGTGCCCCGTGCCCGTCGTCGCCGCGGTCGAAGGGGGTGCCTTCGGCGCCGGACTGGCCGTCGCGGCCGCCTGCGACGTCGTCGTCGCCGCGCAGGACGCCCGCTTCTGCGCCTCCTTCGCCAAGGTCGGCCTCACGGCCGACGCCGGCGCGACCTGGGCGCTCACCCGCCGGGTCGGCTGGTCCCGCGCCAAGCAGCTGCTCCTCACGGCGAGCACCGTGCCCGCCGACGCGGCCCACGGCTGGGGCCTGGTCGACGAGCGGGTCGCTGCGGGAACCGCTCTCGAGCACGCCCTGGGGGTCGCCGAGCGTCTCGCCGGGCTGGCGCCGCTCTCCCTTCGCGCGACGAAGGAGCTCATGGCGACGCTGCCGCCCGCTCTCGACGACGCGATGACCGCCGAAAGCGCGGCCCAGCTCGCCCTCTTCGGCACCGAGGACTTCGCCGAGGGCCAGAGCGCCTTCGCGCAGCGCCGCCGACCGGACTTCCTCGGGCGGTGACGTCATGACCACAGGTCTGCTCTCCGGGGTCACCGTGCTCGAGCTGTCGAGCTACGTCGCGACGCCGCTGGCCGGGCTGACGCTCGCCCAGCTGGGTGCCGACGTCGTGCGGGTCGAGCCCCCAGGCGGGGCCGCCGACCGGTCTCGGCTGCCCGTCGCCGCGTCGGGCACGAGCTACTACTGGAGCGGCCTCAACAAGGGCAAGAGGGCGATCGAGGTCGACCTCACGACCCCCGAGGGCCAGGACGTCGTCGCCGAGCTCGCCGCTGGGGTCGACGCGGTCATCGCGAACGCGTCCCACCGCGGTGCTGCTGGTGAAGCCGCCCTGAGGGCGCGCTCCCCGCGTCTCGTCCACGTGCAGCTCACGGGTAGGTGGACGGGCGAGGCCTCGGTGGACTACCTCGTGCAGGCGTCGTCGGGCATGCAGGCGGTGACCGGCCCGGCCGGCTCGGGCGCCCCGGTCAACCACGTGCTGCCGGCCTGGGACGTCGCGGCCGGGCTCTACCTCGCGAACGGCGTGCTCGCCGCGCTGCGGCACCGCGACGCGACGGGGGAGGGCAGCAGCATCGCCCTGGCCCTCGAGGACGTCGCGCTGGCCACGATGGGCAACTTGGGCCTGTACACCCAGGCCCAGGTCGACGGCGTCGACCGGGCTCCTGACGGTAACTACGTCTACGGGACCTTCGGTCGTGACTTCGAGCTCGCCGACGGGACCCGGATCATGCTCGTCGTCCTCACGACGCGGCACTGGCGCACCCTGCTCGAGGTGACCGGCCTCGCGGACGGGGTCCGCGCCGTCGAGCGCGGTCTGGAGATCGACCTCGACGACGAGACCGCGCGGTACGAGCACCGCGAGCTCGTCGCCGCGCTGCTCGCGCCGTGGTTCGCCCGGCGTGACCTCGCCGGTCTCGTCGCGGCGTGCGAGGGGCGGCGCCTGCTGTGGTCGGCCTACCGGGACCTCGACGCAGCGGCCCGCGACCTCGCGGACAACCCCCTCTTCGCGCCCCTGGACCAGCCGGGTGTCGGCTCGCACCTCGCACCCGGCTCGCCGCTCGTCGTCGACGGGCTCCGAGCCGCTCCACGCGCAGCGCCCGTCGTCGGCCAGCACACCCGAGAGGTGCTCGCCGAGCGCCTCGGCGCCGATCGGTGCGCCGCCCTCCTCGGCCCTGACCATCCCCACGACCACCTCACCCTCGACGAAGGAGCTCACGCATGACACTGCTCACCGACAAGGTCGCCGTCATCACCGGCGGCGCCCAGGGCCTCGGCCTGGCCATGGCGCAGGAGCTCGCCCGGGCGGGTGCGAGGGTCGTCATCGGCGACCTCGACGGCGCCCGCGCGCGGGAGGCGGCGGCGTCGCTGGGCGGG
This sequence comes from Janibacter melonis, assembly GCF_020567375.1. Classification (GTDB taxonomy): domain Bacteria; phylum Actinomycetota; class Actinomycetes; order Actinomycetales; family Dermatophilaceae; genus Marihabitans; species Marihabitans melonis. The sequence goes on from NZ_JAJBZM010000002.1 coordinate 1,102,894, forward strand.
GAGGCGGTCGGTGTGGCGTGCGACGTCGTCGACGCCGGGCAGGTCCAGGCGCTGATCGACACCGCGCGGCAGCGGTGGGGCAGCCTCGACGTCTTCGTCAACAACGCCGGTATCACCCGGGACGCGACGATGCGCACGATGGACGAGGACGCCTTCGACCAGGTGATCGCGGTCCACCTCAAGGGCTGCTGGAACGGCACCCGGCTGGCGGCGGCGGTGATGCGCGAGCAGAAGGCCGGCGCCATCGTCAACATCTCCTCCCTGTCGGGCAAGGTCGGCATGGTCGGCCAGACGAACTACTCGGCCGCCAAGGCGGGCATCGTGGGCATGACCAAGGCCGCGGCCAAGGAGATGGCCCATCACGGGGTGCGGGTCAACGCGATCGCGCCCGGGCTGATCCGTTCGGCGATGACCGAGGCCATGCCGAGCAAGGCCTGGGAGCAGAAGATGGCCGAGATCCCCATGCAGCGCGCGGGCGAGCCCGCCGAGGTCGCCTCGGTCGCGCTGTTCCTGGCCAGCGACCTGTCCTCGTACATGACCGGCACCGTGCTGGAGGTCACCGGCGGTCGCTTCATGTGACCGGCCGCGGCCGGTCATCCCTGTCATGTCATCTATCCCCTCACCAGCCCAGGAGATCTCTCATGCGTGACCCCAAGGACGTCGTCGTCTGCGCCCCGTACCGCACCGCGGTCGGTGCGTTCGGTGGTTCGATGCGGCCGTTGCTGCCCGCCCAGATCGGCACCCAGCTGATGACCGGTCTGATCGAGCGCACGGGCATCGACCCGGCCGTGGTCGAGGACGTGATCCTGGGCCACTGCTACGCCAACGGCGAGGCCCCGGCCATCGGCCGGGTCGTCGCGCTGGATGCCGGTCTGCCGGTCACGACGACCGGCATGCAGCTCGACCGGCGTTGCGGTTCGGGTCTGCAGGCGATCATCCAGGGCGTGATGCAGGTCCTCACCGGCGCCAACGACTGCGTCGTGGCCGGTGGGGTGGAGTCGATGAGCAACGCGCCCTTCTACTCCATGGACATGCGCTGGGGCGCGAAGGGCACCGGCGTGCACGTGCACGACATGATGAGCCGCGGCCGCGAGACCGCGGGCGGGGTGAACTACCCGGTGCCGGGCGGGATGATCGAGACGGCGGAGAACCTGCGCCGCGAGTACTCCATCAGCCGCGAGGAGCAGGACGCGCTGGCGGTGCAGTCCCACCAGCGCGCCGCGGCGGCGCAGCGCGAGGGGCTGCTCGCGCAGGAGATCGTGCCGGTGCGCGTGCCGCAGCGTCGGGGCGAGGACCTGCTCGTCGAGGTCGACGAGCACATCCGCCCCGACACCTCGATGGAGTCCCTGGCCCGGCTGCGCCCGATCCTGGGCGCGGGCGATCCCGAGGCGACCGTGACCGCGGGCAACGCCTCGGGGCAGAACGACGCGGCCGCCTTCGTCGTCGTCGCTGATCGTGCGACCGCGGCCGCGCAGGGCCTGACCCCGCTGATGAGCCTGCGGTCGTGGGCCGTGGCGGGCACACCACCACGGACCATGGGCATCGGCCCGGTCCCGGCGACGGCCAAGGCGCTGGACATCGCGGGGCTGACCCTGGCCGACATCGACGTCATCGAGCTCAACGAGGCCTTCGCCGCGCAGGCCCTGGCGGTGATGCGCGAGTGGGGCTTCACCCAGACCGACCACGAGCGCACCAACGTCCACGGCTCGGGCATCTCCCTGGGCCACCCCGTCGGGGCCACCGGCGGCCGGATGACCGGCGCCCTGGCCCGCGAGCTGCACCGCCGCGAGGGCCGGTACGGACTGGCCACGATGTGCATCGGCGGCGGACAGGGCCTGGCCGCGATCTTCGAGAGGGCACACGCATGAGCACCCCGCGCACCATCGCCACCATCGAGGACCTGCGGGCGCTCGTCGGGCACGAGCTCGGCAGCACCGAGTGGGTCGAGATCACCCAGGAGCGGGTCGACCTCTTCGCCGACGCCACCGAGGACCACCAGTGGATCCACGTCGACGTCGAGCGCGCCGAGGCCGGCCCCTTCGGCGGCACCATCGCGCACGGCTTCCTCACCCTGTCGCTGCTGCCCTCCTTCGGCGCCGAGCTCTTCACGCTCGAGCTCGGCAGCGCCCGGCTCAACTACGGCCTGGAGAGCGTGCGCTTCACCAACCCCGTGCGGGTCGGCTCGCGGATCCGGGGGACCGCGACCTTCGAGGAGGTCAACGACCTGCCGAAGGGGACCCAGGTCGTCACCCGCTACGTCGTCGAGATCGAGGGTGTCGAGCGGCCGGCCTGCGTCGCGCGGCAGATCACCCTCGTCACCGGCTGAGAGGAGGAGCCCCATGGAGAACCTCGACGCCGAGGAGCAGGCGATCGTGCAGATCGTGCGCGAGTTCGTCGACAAGGAGGTCCGCCCCGGCGTGCGCGAGATGGAGCACGCGAACGAGTACCCCCGGTCGTACATCGAGACGATGAAGCAGATCGGGATCTACGGGCTGGCCATCGACGAGCCGTGGGGTCCCGGCAGGGTGAGCACCCCCTGCTACGTCCTCGTCACCGAGGAGCTGGCCCGCGGCTGGATGAGCCTGGCCGGCGCGATGGGCGGGCACACAGTCGTCGCCAAGCTCATCCAGGACTACGGCACCCAGGAGCAGAAGGACCGCTACCTGCCGCGGATGGCCACGGGAGAGGTCCGCGCGACGATGGCGCTCACCGAGCCCGGGGGCGGGTCCGACCTCCAGGCGATGCGCACCGTCGCCCGCCGTGGCTCGGACGGCGACTACTTGGTCGACGGGAGCAAGACGTGGATCTCCAACGCGCGCCACTCCTCGCTCGTCGCCCTGCTGTGCAAGACCGACCCGGGTGCCTCACCGGCGCACACCGGCATCTCGATCCTGCTCGTCGACAAGGAGCGGCTCGACGGGCACGGCGCGAGCGAGCCCGACACCGGCGGCGGGCTCACCGTCAGCCGTGACCTGCCCAAGCTCGGTTACAAGGGTGTCGAGTCCTGCGAGCTCGTCATCGAGGGGATGCGGGTCGAGGCCGACCAGGTCCTCGGCGGCGTCGAGGGTCAGGGTTTCGCGCAGATGATGCGCGGGCTCGAGGTCGGCCGGCTGCAGGTGGCCTCGCGGGCGCTCGGCGTCGGGCGCGCCGCGCTCGAGGACGCCCTGCAGTACTCGCAGGACCGCGAGTCCTTCGGCACCCCGATCTGGAAGCACCAGCAGATCGGCGCCTACCTCGCCGGCATGGTCACCAAGCTCACCGCCGCCCGCCAGCTCACCCTCCACGCTGCGCGGGTGTACGACAGCGGGGCCCGCGCCGACATGGAGGCCGGGATGGCCAAGCTCTTCGCCTCGGAGGTCGGCATGGAGATCGCCCTCGACGCCGTCCGCATCCACGGCGGCTACGGGTACTCCACGGAGTTCGACGCCGAGCGCTACTTCCGCGACGCCCCGCTGATGATCGTCGGCGAGGGCACGAACGAGATCCAGCGCAACGTCATCGCCGCCCAGCTCGTCCGGCGCGGATCGGTGGCACCGTGACCAGGGGCCGGATCGCGGACGCGACGACGCTGCTCTTCGTCCCCGGCGACCGCCCCGACCGCTTCGAGCGGGCGGCGGGCAGCGGGGCCGACGTCGTCGTCCTCGACCTCGAGGACGCCGTCGCGGCCTCGGCGAAGGGTGCGGCCCGCACCGAGGTCGTGCGCTGGGTGTCGTCAGGTGGCCGCGCGGCCGTCCGCGTGAGCGCGGTCGGCGAGGCGGCTCACGAGGAGGACGTCACTGCGCTGCAGGCGCTGATCGCCGGCGACCGGCAGGCTGGTCTCGTCGGAGTTGTCGTGCCCAAGGCGCAGAACCCCGCCGAGCTCGCTCGTCTCGCAGCCGCGCTGCCCGGAATGCCCCTGCTCGCGCTCGTCGAGACCGCGGCAGGCGTGCTCGACGCCCGGTCCGTCGCCACGGCCGAGGGCGTCGTGCGGCTCGCCGTCGGGCACCTCGACCTGGCCGCCGATCTCGGGGCCGACCCCGACGACGCCGTGGTCCACCATGCCCGTCACCAGCTCGTCCTCGCGGCCCGCGCCGCCGGGAGCCCCGCCCCGGTCGACGGGGTGAGCACCCAGGTCCGCGACGTGGCAGCGGTCCAGGCGGACGCCCTGCGAGCCCGCCGGGGCGGCATGGGCGGCAAGCTGTGCATCCACCCCGACCAGGTCGAGGTCGTCCGGCAGGCGTTCGCGCCCACCGCCGAGGAGGTGGCCTGGGCACGTCTGGTCCTCGGGGGCGGCGACGGGGTCGACGTCGTCGACGGTCAGATGGTCGACCGCCCGGTCCTCCTCCGGGCGCAGGCCCTGCTCGCCCGGTCCGAGAGCGCGTCATGAGCACCGCGCAGGCGGAGTCGCAGGAGCGCACCGGTCTCGTCGACGGCTCGCAGGTCGAGGCGCTCGCGGCCCTGCTCGACCTCGACGCGAGCTCGCTTCCTGTGCGCGCGGTGCCCGAGCTGTGGCACTGGACCCACCTCCTCGACCGTCCCGCCCAGCGCGACATCGGGCCGGACGGGCATCCGCTCCGCGGCGGGCTCCTCGCGCCTCCGGGGCCTGATCGCAGACGGATGTTCGCCGGCGGACGGGTGCGCACCCACGCGGTGCTACGACCAGACGTCGAGGCGACCCGACGGTCAGCGGTGGTCAGCCGGACGACGAAGGAGGGCCGCAGCGGTCGCCTCACCTTCGTCACGGTGCGCCACGACTACACCCAGGCCGGCCGGCTCGTCGTCAGCGAGGACGCGGACGTCGTCTACCGCGACGCGACCTCGCGCATGGACATCCCCCTGGGCGCTCCGGACCGACCGCTAGCGCAGGTCGACGGTCCGTACCTGCGCCTCGTCGTCGACGAGACGACGCTCTTCCGCTTCAGCGCGCTCACCTACAACGCGCACCGGATCCACTACGACCACGGCTGGGCCTCGCACGAGGGCTACCCGGGGCTGGTGATCCACGGTCCGTTGCAGGCGCTGCTCGCTGGGGAGCTGCTGCGCCGCGAGGGCCCCGGGCTCATCGGTCACGAGCTGTCGTACCGTCTCGTCCGACCGGCCGTCGGTCCCCAGACCCTCACGGCCGTCCCCCACCCCGAGGGCATCAGCCGGGGCGCCCGGGTGCTCGACGGCTCCGGAGAGGTGACCGTCGAGGCCGAGCTCGCCCCGCTGCCCACCACGACCACGCAGGAGGACGCATGGCAGCGCTGACCACCCGATTCACCGAGATGTTCGGCGTCGAGCACCCCGTCGTCCAGGGCGGCATGCAGTGGGTCGGCCGGGCCGAGCTCGTCGCCGCGGTCGCCGAGGCCGGGGCGCTGGGGTGCCTCACCGCGCTCACGCAGCCCACCCCCGAGGCCCTCGCCGCCGAGATCGCGCGCTGCCAGGAGATGACCGACCGCCCCTTCGCCGTCAACCTCACGATCCTGCCGACGATCACCCCGCCCCCGTACGGGGAGTACCGCGACGCGATCGTCGAGTCCGGCGTCCGCGTCGTCGAGACGGCGGGCAACCTGCCGACGGAGCACGTCGAGGCGCTCAAGCCCCACGGGATCAAGATCATCCACAAGTGCACGAGCGTGCGGCACGCCCTCAAGGCGCAGGCCGTCGGCGTGGACGCGGTGAGCATCGACGGCTTCGAGTGCGCCGGTCACCCCGGCGAGGACGACGTCACGGCGCTCGTGCTCGTCCCGCTCGCCGCGGGGGCGCTCGACGTGCCGCTCGTCGCGTCGGGTGGCATCGCCGACGCCCGCGGTCTCGTCGCGGCCCTCGCCCTCGGGGCTGACGCGGTCAACATGGGCACACGCTTCATGGCGACCGCCGAGGCTCCCGTGCACGACGCGGTCAAGCAGGCGCTCGTCGAGCGTGACGAGCACGCCACGAACCTCATCCTGCGCCAGCTGCGCAACACCTCGCGCGTGGCGAAGAACGCCGTGAGCGACGAGGTCGTCGAGCGTCTCGCCGAGGGCGCGGACTTCGAGCAGGTGCGCGAGCTCGTCGCCGGGGCGCGGGGGAGGACCGTCTACGAGACCGGCGACCTCGACGCAGGGATCTGGAGCGCCGGCGTCTCTCAGGCCCTGGTCCACGACATCCCGACCGTGGCCGAGCTCGTCTCGCGGATGATGGACGAGGCCGAGGAGATCATCGCCTCACGGCTGACGGGCATGCTCGTCTGACGCCCAGCGGACGACGAAGGGGGACGAGGCCAGGCCTCGCCCCCCTTCGCACGTCCGCTGCCGGCTACCACGCAGTACTGGTCGCGATCGCGACCAGTACTGCGCCGTAGCGCGGGTCTAGCCGAGCACGTCGACCGAGCGGTGCTCGGCGACCCGGCTGCCCAGGGTCGCGAGGTGGCTGCGGGTGCTGCCCCACGTGCGCGAGATCATCGTCAGCCGCGCGCTGAGGTGGCCCACCGGGTACTCCGCGGTGACGCCGATGCCGCCGTGCAGCTGGATGGCCTCCTGGCCGATGAGCCGGGCGGCCTTGTCGACGACGACCCGGGCCCGCAGGACCGCGTCGACGTCGACCGGCGACTCCTCCGCGGACATCGCGGCGAAGAGGGTCGCGCTGCGCGCCAGCTCGAGCTGGGCGTACATGTCCGCGGCGCGGTGGGTGAGCGCCTGGAAGGCGGCGAGCGGGACGCCGAACTGCTTGCGCGTGCGCAGGTAGTCGGTCGTCATCCGCAGGGCCTCCTCCATCGCGCCCAGCGCCTCGGCGCACAGCAGCGCACCGGCGACGGCGAGCGCGTCGCGCAGGGCCTCCTCGGCGGCCTCGCCCTCGGCGAGCAGGGTGACCGACGCGCCGTCGAGGTCGAGCCGCTCCGCGGTGGCACCCGGGTCGGTGAGGAGGAAGACGCCCGTGCCGCTCGCGGTGCGGGCGGTGAGGACGACGTGGGTGGCGGCCGGGGCGTAGCGCACCGGGGCCTTGACGCCGGTGACCTGCCAGCCGTCGGCGCCCTCCTCGGCCCGTACGTCGTGCGGCGTCGGGTCGAAGGTGCGCATCGGCTCGTCGAGCGCAGGCACGAGCAGGGCCTCGCCCTCGCTCACCGCGCCGAGCACCTGCTGGCGCAGCTCGGCGGGGGCGAGGCGGGCGACGAGGGTGCCGGCCAGGACGGTCTCGGCCAGCGGGGCCTGGATGCGGCCCCGGCCGAGCTCGGTCGCGGCGGCCGCGAGGTCGGTGATGCCGGCCCCGACGCCACCGTCCTCCTCGGACCACGGCATCGCCGGGATGCCGAGCTCGACGAGCGCCTGCCACAGCGCGGTGTCGTGGGCGGGCGGCTGCGCGGAGGAGCCGGACTCGGCGGCGGGAGAGCCGTGGCGCGAGAGCACGCCCCGGGTCGCGTCGGCGAGGGCGCGCTGCTCGTCGGTCGTCGTGAAGTCCATGTGTCAGCCCTTCAGCTTCAGGATCGTGGCCGCGATGATGCCCCGCTGGACCTCGCTCGAGCCGCCGTAGATGGTCGCCTTGCGGAAGTTGAGGTACTCCGGGACCGAGCCGGTCGCCCAGTCGGGCAGCTCGTCGTCGTCCCACACGTGGGCCATCGGTCCGGCGACGTCGATCGCCAGCTCGAGGACCTCCTGCTGCAGCTCCGAGCCGCGCAGCTTGAGGATCGACGAGGCCGGGTCGGGCCGGCCGTCCTTGCTGCCGCCGCTGACGCGCACGACGGTGAGCTCGAGGGCCATGAGCTCGGCCTCGAGCTCGGCGAAGCGGGCGGCGATCGCGGGGTCGTCGAGCAGGCTGCCCTCGCCCTCGCGCACCTGTGCGGCGTGCTCCTTGACCTCCGAGAGCCAACGCTTGATGAGCCCGACGTTCGCCACGCCGACGCGCTCGTTGCCGAGGAGGAACTTCGCGTAGTCCCAGCCCTTGTTCTCCTCGCCGACGAGCTGGTCGGCGGGCACGCGGACGTCCTCGAAGAAGACCTCGTTGACCTCGACGCCGCCGTCGAGCAGGCGGATCGGGCGCACGGTGATGCCCGGGGTCTGCATGTCGATGAGCAGGAAGGAGATGCCCTGCTGCTTCTTCGCGGTCGGGTCGGTGCGCACGAGCGCGAAGATCCAGTCGGCGTGCTGGCCGAGCGTGGTCCAGATCTTCTGCCCGTTGACGACGTACTCGTCGCCCTCGCGCGCGGCCGTCGTGCGCAGCGAGGCGAGGTCGGAGCCGGCGTCGGGCTCGGAGAAGCCCTGGCACCACCAGATCTCGCAGCTCGCGGTCTTGGGCAGGAAGCGCTCCTTCTGCTCCTGCGAGCCGAAGGTCGCGATGACCGGGCCGACCATCGAGGTGTTGAAGGCCAGCGGCGGCGCGACGGAGGCGCGCTGCAGCTCGCTGTCCCAGATGAACTTCTGCAGGCTCGTCCAGTCCTGGCCGCCCCACTCGCTCGGCCAGCCCGGGGCGGCGAGCCCGGCATCGGCCAGCGCGGCCTGGCTGCGGCGCAGGTCCGCGGGGTCGAAGTCGTCGGATCGGGCGAGCAGACCGCGCAGCTCCTGGGGGAACTCCGTGGTGAAGTACTCGCGCATCCGCTGCTGGTGGGCGGCGTCCTCAGGACTCAGGCGTCGGTGCATGTCTGGACCCTAGCTGAGCAAGCGCTCACCTAGAAGGGTCAGGTGCGCGCGGTCACGAGGTGCTGCATCCGGGGGCGGTGGCCGGGTGCCGCGCCGTGCCGCTCGTCGGCCTCGAGGACCTCGGTGAGGTCGCGCACGACGACATCGGTGAACCCGGCCTCACGGATCGCTGCGACGGTCGGCTCGATGCTCGACGCGAGGGCCAGCGGCAGGTCGGCGAGCACCGGTCCGTAGGCGTCGACGAACTCCGGCGGAGAGCCCTCGAGGCCGTCGGTGAACCACGTGCTGTCGACGACGGCGAGCACCCCGCCCGGCCGCAGCAGCCTGCGCCAGCGCGAGAGCGCGACCACCGGCTCGCGCAGGGTCCACGTGACGTAGCGGCAGATGACGGCGTCGACGGAGCCCTCGGCGAAGGGGGGATCCACGGCGTCGCCGAGGGCGAAGGTGGGCGCGGGGCGGCCGTCCGCCCGGGCGCGGTCGGCGTGCTCCTGCGCGATCCCGAGCATGCCCGGCGAGCTGTCGACGCCGGTGACGTCGTGGCCGAGCCCGGCGACGAGCAGCGCCGCGTGCCCGGTGCCGGTGCCGAGGTCGAGCACCCTCGACGGGGTGCTCGGCAGCGCCTGCGACCAGATGGACGACCACATCGCCGCGTCGTCGTCCCAGCGCTCGGGGCGGCGCTGGCCGGAGTCGTAGGCGGGGGCCCGGTGGGTCCAGTAGTCGTCGATGCGGGGCTGGATGCTCATGCGGAGATCTCCTCGTGGCGGGCCAGGGGGGTGAAGAGCAGGTGGACGCGGCCGTCCCGGTCGAGCCGGTCGACGTCGATCTCGTAGACCTGGCGCAGCAGGTCGGGGTCGAGGACCTCGGAGGTCGTGCCGCGCCCGGCGACCCGGCCGCGGTCGAGCAGCACGAGGTCGTCGCAGTAGGCCGCGGCGAGGTTGAGGTCGTGGAGCACGACGACGACGGTCTGATCGAGCCCGCGCAGCAGGGTGAGCACCTCGTGCTGGTAGCGGATGTCGAGGTGGTTGGTCGGCTCGTCGAGGAGGAGATGGCCGGCCGCCTGAGCCAGTCCGCGCGCGACGAGGACGCGCTGGCGCTCGCCGCCGGAGAGCTCGGAGATGTCACGACGGGCGAGGTGCAGCGCGCCGACCCGCACGAGGGCGGCCCGGGCGGCGGCCTCGTCCTCGGGCCGGGCCCGCACGAAGCCGCCGAGGTGCGCGGTGCGCCCGAGCAGGACGAGCTCGGCGACGCTCAAGGTGCTCTCGCCGCCGGCCTCCTGCACGACGACGGAGATCTCGCGGGCGAGCTGGGCGGGCGACATCGCGCTCACCGGGGTGCCGTCGACCGCCACCGAGCCGGCTCGCGGGCGCAGGCCGCCGTGGAGGCAGCGCAGCAGCGTCGTCTTGCCCGAGCCGTTGGGCCCGATGAGGCCGAGGACCCGGCCGGGCCGCACGGTGAGGTCGACGTCGTCGAGGACCGTGCTCGCGCCGTAGGCGAAGGTCAGCCCGCGCGCCTCGATCACCGGGCGTCCCCGGTCGCCAGCTCCTCGACGATGCGCTCGAGGCCGTCGACGGCGAGCGGGCTGGCGGGCTCGGTGAAGTTGAAGAGCTGGGTGATGACGGCGTCGTCGCGCACGGCCGTGAGGCGCTCGGCGCCCGGCAGCGCCGTGAGGGCGTCCTCGACCTTCGCCGGGTCGCCGTCGGAGTAGAGCAGGACGACGACGTCCGGGTCCTCCTCGAGCAGGCTCTCGGTCGTCACCTCGAAGACCCGCTCGTCGACGTCCGCGTAGACGTTGGCCAGCCCGGCCGCCTCGAGCTGCGGGTCGGCCATCGACCGGCTGCCGTAGGCGTAGGTGGTGCCCCCGCCCACCGTCGGGTAGAGCACGGCCGCCGTGCGGTCCTCGTCCGAGGGCACGGAGGCGGTGATCGTCTCGACGCGCTCCTCGAGGTCGCGGGCGGCCTGCGCCGCCTCGTCCTCGCGGTGGAAGACCCGCCCGAGCTCCTCGAGCTCGGTGCCGATCGCCTCGAAGGAGGGGTCGGGGCCCCCGGTCGGGCACAGGCCCCCGACCTCGAGCAGGGGGATGCCGAGCTCTGCGAGCGAGGCGCGGTCGAGGTTCTCGACCTGACCGAGGACGAGGTCGGGCTCCCGGGCGACGACCGCCTCCTTGGAGATGAGCAGGTGGCCGCTCGAGTCCATCCGGTCGGTGAGCGAGTCGATGCCCTCGACCGCGGCGTTCGTCTCGTCGTCGTAGTAGCCCTGGGGGTAGGCGCCGGCCTTCGCCGTCACGTGGTCGAGGACGCCGAGGGTGTCGAGGTAGGGCACCCACGCGCTCTTGAGCAGCACGACGTCGGTGGGCTCGGCCTCGATCGTCACCTCCTCGCCGCAGCTCGTCGTCGTCAGCGGGTAGTGCCCGTCGTCGGGCGCCGTCGCGGCGGTGCCCGCCGGCTCGTCGGTGCCGCAGGAGGCGAGCAGGGCGACAGCGGCGGCGAGGGACGCGGCGCGCAGGGGGCGAAGGGGCATCGAGGGCCTTCCGGGATCAGGTGGACGAGACGTGCATGCGGCGGATGAGGACGAGCAGGAAGGGCGCGCCGACGAGGCTGGTGAGGATGCCGATCGGGATCGCCTGCGGCTGGAGCAGGGTGCGCGCGACGACATCGGCCCAGACGAGCAGGATCGCGCCCATGAGCGCGGCGACGGGGACGACGGCGCGGTGCGACGAGCCGACTGCCCGCCGGGCGAGGTGCGGGACGACGAGGCCGACGAAGCCGATGCTCCCGGCGGCCGAGACGACGACGCCGATGCACAGCGAGACGAGCACGAGCAGGCGCACGCGCAGCCGGTCGGGCGTGAGCCCGAGGGTCTGCGCGGTCTCGTCGCCGATGGCGAGGACGTCGAGCCGGCGCCCGGCGTGGGTGAGCACGAGGACGGTCCCGAGGACGACGACGCACACGACGGCGAGCGGGGCGGTCCACGACGCGAGGCCGAGCGACCCGAGGAGCCAGAAGAGCACCGAGCGCGACCCCTCGGCGGAGTCGGCGGCGAAGATGAGGAAGCTCGTCAGGGCGTAGAGCGCGTACCCGACGGCGACGCCGGCGAGCAGCAGCCGGATCGAGGTGACGCGCCCGCCGGAGCGGGCGACGACGAGCACGAGGAGGGAGGCGGCGAGCGCCCCGGCGAAGGCGCTCACCGGGAGGGCGTGCTGGCCCAGGCCCGCGCCGACGCCGAAGAGGATGGCGGCGGCCGCCCCGCTCGAGGCTCCCGAGCTCACGCCGAGCAGGTAGGGGTCGGCGAGGACGTTGCGCACCATCGCCTGGAGCGCGACGCCGCACACCGCGAGGCCGGCGCCGACCGCGGCGCCGAGGACGACGCGGGGGAGGCGGACGTCCCAGATGATCGCGTCTCGCGACAGGCTCCACGTCCGCTCGCCGAGGCCGAGAGCGTGGTGGCCGACGACGCGCAGGGTGGTGCCGGCGGGCACCGTGACCGCGCCGATGCCGACGGCGAGGACGAGGGTGGCGAGCAGGCCTGCGCCGAGGCCGAGCAGCCAGGCCGTCGTGCGGCGACGGCGGCCCGCGACGCCGAGGTCGTCCTGCGCGAGGAGCGTCGTGCTGCGGGCGGGCGAATGGGTCGCCGGCCCGGCCGTGGGCGGGGGCGGCTGGGGCACGACGGCTCCTCGGGGTCAGGTCGCGTGTTGCGAACGATGTGCAGGTAGACCGTACGCCCCGGACGGTGACGACGACGAAGTTGAGCGAAATAGACTCAACTTCGCAGGCGTTGCACCTGGCAGATCACCTTCCCTGCTCGTGAAGACAAGGAGTCACATGGAGCTCAAGCCGACGACCAAGGTCGCCGAGGCCCTCGCCCTCGCCCAGCGGTCCGCCCAGACCGAGGGGCACGCCGAGATCACCCCGGCCCACATCACCAGCGCGCTGCTGCGCGTCGACACCGCGCAGGCCGACGCGCTGCTGCAGGCCGCCGGCACCGGGGCGAGCCATGTGCTCGCCATGGCCGACCGGGCGGTCGCCGCCCTGCCGTCGGTCGCCGGGTCGACGACCCAGGCACCCACCTTCGGCCGTGAGGCGATGGCCGTCCTCCAGCAGGGCGACACCCTCATGCGGGCGAAGGGGGACACCTTCCTCGCCTTCGACCTCCTGCTGCTCGCGCTCGCCGAGACCGGTCACCTCGCCGCCGTCGAGAAGCGCGGCGCCGCCGATCTCGAGGCGAAGGTCGGCGAGCTGCGCGCCGGTCGCAAGGTGACCTCGGAGACCCCGACCGAGGGCGGCGACGCCCTCGCCGAGTACGGCACCGACCTCACCCAGATGGCGCGCGACGGCAAGCTCGACCCGGTCATCGGCCGTGACTCCGAGATCCGCCGCGTCGTCCAGGTGCTCTCGCGCCGCACGAAGAACAACCCCGTCCTCATCGGCGAGCCCGGCGTCGGCAAGACCGCCGTCGTCGAGGGTCTGGCGCAGCGCGTCGTCGACGGCGACGTGCCCGAGAGCCTGCGCGACAAGCGACTCGTCAGCCTCGACCTCGGGGCGATGGTCGCCGGTGCGAAGTACCGCGGCGAGTTCGAGGAGCGGCTGAAGTCCGTCCTCGAGGAGATCAAGGCCAGCGACGGCGAGATCATCACCTTCATCGACGAGCTGCACACCGTCGTCGGCGCCGGGGCCACCGGCGAGGGCGCGATGGACGCGGGCAACATGCTCAAGCCGATGCTCGCGCGCGGCGAGCTGCGGCTCGTCGGCGCGACGACGCTCGACGAGTTCCGCCAGCACGTCGAGAAGGACCCGGCCCTCGAGCGCCGCTTCCAGCAGGTCTACGTCGGCGAGCCGAGCGTGCCCGACACGGTCGCGATCCTGCGAGGCCTCAAGGAGCGCTACGAGGCGCACCACAAGGTCGAGATCGAGGACTCGGCGCTCGTCGCCGCGGCCGCCCTGTCCGACCGCTACATCAGCGGCCGCCAGCTGCCCGACAAGGCGATCGACCTCGTCGACGAGGCCGCCTCGCGGCTGCGCATGGAGATCGACTCGAGCCCCGTCGAGATCGACGAGCTGCAGCGCGCCGTCGCGCGGATGGAGATGGAGAAGCTCCACCTCGCCCGCGAGACCGACGACGCCAGCCGTGAGCGCCTCGACCGGCTCGAGACCGAGCTCGCCGAGCGCCGTGAGGAGCTCGCCGCCCTCACCGCCCGCTGGGAGCAGGAGAAGTCGGGTCTCAACCAGGTCGGCGAGCTGCGCGCCCGCCTCGACGACCTGCGCACCTCCGCCGAGCGGATGCAGCGCGACGGCGACTACGAGGGGGCGTCACGAGTCCTCTACGGCGAGATCCCGGCTCTCGAGGCCGAGCTCGCCCGGGCCGACGCGGCCGAGAGTGCCCGCAGCGGCGACGAGGACCTCATGGTCAAGGAGCGGGTCGGTGCCGACGACATCGCCGAGGTCATCTCCGCGTGGACGGGCATCCCCGCAGGTCGCCTGCTCCAGGGCGAGAGCGAGAAGCTGCTGTCGATGGAGTCGATCATCGGCTCGCGCCTCATCGGGCAGACCAGCGCGGTCCAGGCCGTGAGCGACGCCGTGCGCCGCAGCCGGGCCGGCATCGCCGACCCCGACCGGCCGACCGGCTCCTTCCTCTTCCTCGGGCCCACGGGTGTCGGCAAGACCGAGCTCGCGAAGTCGCTCGCCGACTTCCTCTTCGACGACGAGCGCGCGATGGTGCGCATCGACATGTCGGAGTACGCCGAGCGGCACTCGGTGGCCCGTCTCATCGGCGCGCCCCCCGGGTACGTCGGGTACGAGGAGGGCGGGCAGCTCACCGAGGCGGTGCGTCGTCGGCCGTACAGCGTCGTCCTGCTCGACGAGGTCGAGAAGGCGCACCCGGAGACCTTCGACATCCTGCTCCAGGTGCTCGACGACGGGCGGCTCACCGACGGCCAGGGCCGCACGGTCGACTTCCGCAACGTCATCCTCGTGCTCACGAGCAACCTCGGCAGCCAGTACCTCGTCGACCCGCTCGTCGACCCGGCGACGGCGCGCGAGGCGGTCATGGGGGCGGTGCGGACGGCCTTCAAGCCCGAGTTCCTCAACCGGCTCGACGAGGTCGTCATCTTCGACCCGCTGAGCCGCGACGAGCTCGGCCACATCGTCGAGCTGCAGGTGCGCGAGCTGGCGACCCGCCTCGCCGACCGTCGCATCGACCTCGACGTCACCGACGACGCGCGGGCCTGGCTGGCGGAGAAGGGCTACGACCCGGCGTACGGCGCCCGGCCGCTGCGCCGCCTCGTGCAGAAGGAGATCGGCGACCGGCTGGCGACCGGCCTGCTCGGCGGCGACATCCGCGACGGGCAGACGGTGGTCGTCGACACCGACGACGAAGGGGTGTCCCTCACCCTGCGCTGACGGGTGGGGCTCCCCCTTCGCCCGGGTCGAGGGGGTGGGGGGCCCCGGGGGGGGGGGGGGGCCCCCCCCCCGCGGGCCGGGGCGCGCGGGGGGCCCCCCCCCCCCGGCGGGCGCCCGGCC
>NZ_JAJBZM010000002.1:1117988-1216088 GCF_020567375.1 Janibacter melonis
CGGGGGGGGGGGGGGGGGGGGGGCCCCGCGGGGGGGGGGGGGGGGGGGGCCGGGGGGGGGGGGGGGGGGGGCGGCCCCCCTCGACTGCGTCCGGGGCCGCTCGAGGCGCCACCAGAGCAGGACGGGCACGAGGCACACGGCGAGCAGGCCGGCGCCGAGACCGAGGGCGGGATAGCTCGTCGTCGCGACGACCACCCCGGACATGACACCGGCCGATGCGCCGGACAGGGCGACGAGGACGTCGAGGTTGCCCTGCACGCGCGAGCGCTGCGACGGTGTCGTCGAGTCGACGACGAGGGCGGTGCCCGAGACGAGGCCGAGGTTCCACCCGAGGCCGAGCAGGACGAGCGCGAGGACGAGGACGGGGAGCGAGTCGGCCGGTGCGACGGCCGCGGTCACCCCGGCGCCGAGGAGGACCACCGCCGCGCCGGCCGCGACGGGCACCCGGCCGAGCCGGTCGACGAGCATCCCGGTGACGGGAGAGGGCAGGTACATCGCGGCGATGTGCAGCCCGATGACGAGACCGACCGCGGAGAGGTCGTGGTGGTGCGCGCGCATGTGGACCGGGGTCATCGTCATGACGGCGACCATCGCCAGCTGCGTGAGCACCATGATCGCCCCGCCGACGACGGCGCCGCGGCCGACCGGTGCGGTGGCGCCGCCGCCGGCATCGGCGGTCGTCGCGGCGGTAGCCGCACGGCTCTCGAGCTGCCGGGCGAGGAGCAGGGGGTCCGGGCGCAGCAGGACGAGCACGGCGACCCCGGCGGCGACGTAGGCGACGCACGCGAGGAGGAAGGGGCCCGCGAGCGCCGGCAGCCCGAGGCCCTCGGCGAGGTCGCCGAGCGGGGAGACGAGGTTGGGCCCGGCCACCGCGCCGAGCGTCGTCGAGACGAGGGCGACGCTGATGGCCTTGCCCCGCTCGTGCGGCCGGGCGAGGTCGGTGCCGGCGTACCGGGCCTGGAGGTTGGTCGCCGTGCCCGCCCCGTAGACGAAGAGGGCCACGAGGAGCAGCGGCACGGCGTCGAGCGCCGCGGCGACGACGACCCCGGCGGCGCCCACGCCACCGGCGACGAAGCCCGCCCCGAGACCCACCCGGCGCCCGCGACGCTGGCTCACCCGGCCGACGAGGTAGGCGGTGAGAGCCGAGCCGAGGGTGAAGAGCGCGGTCGGCAGCCCGGCGAGACCGGCGCTGCCGAGCATCTGCTCGGCGAGCAGCGCGCCGACGGTCACGCCCGCGGCGAGCCCGGCCCCGCCGAGCACCTGGGCGAGGACGACGACGCGCAGGACCCGTCGCTGGACGGCGACGGGGTCGTGCTCGAGGACGGGTGCGCGTGGGGGCTCAGGAGGGGTCATGTCGGGGCCATCATGCCCGCGCTCACGGGTCGAGGTGATCCACGCCGGCGCGGCCGGAGCGGATCACCTCGATCCGGTGACCGGACCAGGTGGCTCAGCGCTGCAGCAGCGGCGCGATGCCGTGGCCGCGGGCCTTCTGCGGGCGGTCGAGGACGCGGTTGAAGTCAGGGGCACCGGTCTTCTTCACGTGCTGGACGGCCGGGTCGCTCGGCGAGAGGCCGGCCCACTGCAGGACGAGCTGGGTGGCGTGCTCGCGCTCGGCCGGGCGCAGGCCGGCGATGTTCGAGCCGTGGTTGCCGCCGGGGGCGTCGTAGCGGTAGCACGCGCGCTTCCACCCCTGCGGGCCGCAGGTGAAGGGCTCGGCGCTCCACGGGTCGTTCTCGCCGTAGACGTAGAGCATCTGCGAGGAGTCCTTGCGGACCCAGCGGTCGACGTCGGGCATGGCGGCCCGGTCGAAGGTCGCCGCCTCGACGGTGTCGGGGGTGAAGGTCGACGCGGTGTTCGCGCCCGGGTACCTCAGGAGGTCCTTCAGCCGGTCCTCGTACGGCTCGGGGCTGCCGAGCTGGTAGTCGGCCTGGAAGTAGTACGGCGTGTACGTCGCGACGAGCTCGTCGGCATAGCCGTACAGCGGGGAGACCCCGTCGAACCAGTCCCAGATCTCGTCGTCGCTCGCCGTCGCCGCGTCGGGGATGTCGGCGCAGTCGCTCTCCTTCGAGTACTGCCAGAAGGCGTAGTACGCGTCGATGACCGAGGACTCGAAGGCCTTCTCGCGGTTGCCCACGACGTCGTCGTAGGTGTAGCCCGATGCCGCGTCCACGGTGTCGAGCCGGGCGAGGTAGGTCTCCCGGTCGCGCAGGACCCGGCGCTGGACGGCGGTGAGCGCGTCGCGGCAGTCGGCGTCACCGACCCGGGCGAGGAAGGCGTTGTACGTGTCCTGGTGGTCGCGCACGTCGTTCGGCGCGACGTAGGGGATGGTGCCCGAGACGTCTCCCGGGTAGAAGCGGCGGTGGTAGGTCGCCGTCATGCCCCCCTTCGAGCCGCCCGTCGTCAGCCAGCGCTGCGCGTAGAGCGGCTTGAAGGCCTCGATGACCCGGTGCTGATCGGCGGCGGCCTGCCGGATCGTCAGCAGCCGCATCCACTCGGCCGGTGTGTCGGCGCCGGCCGGGCGGGAGGGCTCGAAGAAGCGGTACTCCATGGAGATCTGGTTGCCGTCGACGATGCGGGTCGGCTCGGAGCGCGAGGCGGAAGACCCGACGTTGTACCCGGAGGTGTACATGACCATCGGGCGGGACACGTCCTTGTGCAGCAGGGTGAGGCGCTGCGAGAAGGTGCCCTGCGACGGGTCGTCGTGGTCGACGGGCTGGGTGAAGGTGAAGCGGAAGAAGCGGTAGCCGGCCGGGGCGCTCGCCTCGACCACCGAGCGGACCCCGGGGATCGCCGTCAGCCGGTCCTTGATGTCGCCCTGGGCCGCGGGAGCGGCCGCGGCGACGGGGGTGGCGGCGGGCACAGCGGTGGCGGTGACGCCGACGGCGGCGGGTGCGACGGTCGCGGCGGCCAGGGTGAGGGCCAGGGCGGCGCGTCGGGCGGTGGTGATCGCCATGAGCACGGGACTCCTTCGTCCGGTCGGTGGCGTCGGTGCCACCAGGTCGTGCTCGCGACCCTAGGTCGCTCGCGCGCGGCTCGCCACGGGAGCGGCGGCGCGACGGATACCGTGACGCCCATGCGCCGACGCCCGCTGATCGCCCTGCTCCCGCTGGCCCTGCTCCTGCCCGCGTGCTCGGGCGGCGAGGAGGCCGCGGCACCCGCGGATGCGATGCGCACGGCGCAGGAGCGCTTCGAGCAGGCCGGGGGAGTGCACATCGAGCTGAGCAGCTCCGGCCTGCCGCAGGGCCAGGACGGCGTCTCGAAGGCGAGCGGCGACGGCTCGGTCGACGCGAGGACCCCGGCCTTCTCCGGCGAGGTCACCGGGGTCATCGACGGCACCGCCGCGTCCGTCGAGATCATCGCCGTCGGGGCCAAGACGTGGATGTCCTTCTTCTCCTCCGACTTCAACCCCGTCGACATGAGCGACCTCGGCGCGCCCAACCCGGCGGAGTTCTTCCGCACCGGCTCCGGGGTCGGCCAGGTCGTCGCCGAGAGCACCGGCGTCACCGCCGGCGAGCGCACCAGGGACGGCGACGTCGTCCTCCAGTCCTACACCGGCAGCGTGCCCGCGAAGCCCGTCCAGGACCTCTTCCTCCTCGGCGAGGACGCCGACACCTTCGAGGTGACGTACGGCGTCGAGCCGGGGTCGGGCGAGCTGCGCACCGCCGAGATCACCGGCGAGTTCTACACGGGCGAGACCACGACGTACACCGTCGGCCTCAGCGAGTACGGCAAGGACGTCACCGTCGAGCCGCCCGCGTGAGCGTCACCGTCGTGGGGCAGACCACCCGGCCCCGGGCGCTCCTCGCGCTCGCGTGCGCCGGCGTCGCCCTCGCGGCAGCCGACACCTACGTCGTCGTCCTCGCCCTCACCGACATGATGGCCGGGGTCGGTCTCACGCTCGACAGCCTGCAGCGGGCGACGCCGATCATCTCCGGCTTCCTCCTCGGCTACATCGCGGTGCTGCCGCTCATCGGCCGCCTCGCCGACCTCGTGCCCCGCGGCCGGGTCCTCCTCGCCTGCCTCGTCCTCTTCGTCCTCGGCTCCGGGGTCACCGCCCTCGCCGTCGACCTCGACGTCCTCGTCGCCGGGCGGGTCGTCCAGGGGATCGGTGGCGGCGGGCTCGTCCCGGCGACCCTCGCGATCGTCGCCGACCTGTGGCCCGTGGGCCGCCGCGGCGTGCCGCTCGGCATGGTGGGCGCGGTCCAGGAGCTCGGGAGCGTCCTCGGACCCGTCCTCGGCGCCGCGGTGCTCGCGGTCGCCGACTGGCGGGCGATCTTCTGGCTCAACGTCGTCCTCGCCCTCGTCCTCGCCGTCGCCCTGCGGGTCGTCGACCGTGAGGGGGCGAAGGGGGACCCGCCCACCCGCCCGGCCCGCCTGGGCCTCGCGCTCGGCGCGGTCGCGGTCGCCCTGCTGTGGCTGGCGCTCGCCGCGCCCCGACGGCTCGTCACCGACGTGACGCTCGGGCTCCCCTTCGTCCCCCTCGGGGATGCGGACCACCGCCTGGTCACGCCGGTGGGGGTGCTCGCGCTGGCACTCGGCGCGATCGCGCTCGCGGTCGCCCTGCGGCGGTGGTGGCCGACCCTGCGCGAGGGCGACCTCGTCGGGGCGCTGCTGCTCGGCACCGCCCTGGGCTGCGTCGTGCTCACCTTCGCCGCCGCCGACCCGGAGCGCGAGGTCGTCGGGCCGCTCGGCTACGCGCTGCTCCCGGTCGCGCTCGTCGCGGCAGGTCTCTTCGCGTGGCGCCAGCGCACCGCCCCGTCGCCGCTCGTGCCCCGCGGCACCCTCGGCGGACGGACCGGGTGGGCGCTCCTCGTCTCGGTGCTCGTCGGCGTCGCGCTCGTCTCCGTCGTCGTCGACGTGCCGCTGCTCGCGCGGCTGACGACCGACGGCGGCCAGACCCATGCGGCGATGGTGCTGCTGCGCTTCCTCGTCGCGGTGCCCGTCGGTGCGCTCGTCGGGGGCTGGCTGCTGCGCCACCTCGGGGCCGGTCTCGTCACGGGCACGGGCCTGGCGCTCATGGCCGCGGGGCTCGGGGCGATGTCGACGTGGGGGACCGGCTCGCTCGACGCGGTCGTCAGCTCGACCGCCGTCCTCGTCATGGCGGGCCTCGGCGCCGGGCTGGCCCTCGCACCGGTCAACGACGCCGCCCTCGCCGACGCGCCGTCGTACGCCCACGGCACCGCGAGCTCGCTCGTCGTCGTCGCCCGGATGATCGGGATGGTCGTCGGGCTGGCCCTGCTGACGGGGGTCGGGCTGCACCGCTACTACGAGGCGGTCGCGGCGCTCAGCCCGGCCGACCGGACCTCCGCCGACGCGCTCGTCGGTGCGGCGATGGTGCAGGTCGAGACGGTCTTCGCCGGGGCCGCGCTGGCCGCGGGCCTGGGGGCCGTCGTCGCGGTGCTCACGCTGGGGCGCTCGCCCGAGCGGGTCAGGGCGTCGGCGAGCTCCTGAGCGGCCGCCCGAGGAGCAGGTCCTCGAGGTGCTCGACCACCCGGTCGGTGGCCTCGTAGGCGAGCATGTGCCCCGCGCGCGGCACGACGTCGAGCGCCGCCCCGGGGATGCGCTCGTGGTACATCCGGCTCCACCGCGCGGGGGTGAGCCGGTCGCGCTCACCCGCGAGGACGACGGTGGGGATGCCGGCGAAGACGCCTAGGGAGCCGATCTCGTCGTGGCCCTGCAGCGCGGAGAAGTACCGACCCGTCGCCCGCGCGCTCGTCGCCCGGCCCATGCTCACGACATGGGCGAGGTCGCGGGGGTCGGGCTCGTCCGCGCCGAAGGTGGCCCGGCGCACCATGTCGCGGGACATCGGCAGGGAGGGGACCTCCGAGGGCAGGACGGACTGCAGACCCATGACCACCCCTTCGCCCCGGATCGGGCGGCGCAGGGAGGCCAGCTCGGGGGTCGTCGCCATGAGCAGGACCCCGCGGGCGCGCTCGTGCAGCTCGTCGGGGTGCGCCCCGGCGTACGCCATGACCGTCATGCCGCCCATCGAGTGGCCCCCGAGGACGAGGGGTCCGTCGGGGACCACCTCGGCGAGGACCGCGCGCAGGGTCTCGCCGAGGTCGCGCACGGTGGCCCGACGCCCGCGCCCGAGCGTCGACAGCCCGTGGCCCGGCTGGTCGTAGGTGACGACGCGCACCGCGTGGCGCTGCTGCAGGGCGGAGACGACGCGCGCCCAGCTCGACTGGTCGAGCGTCCACCCGTGGGCGAGGACGAGCGTCGGCAGGTCGCCGTCGCCGGTCGTGCGGTGGTCGAGGACGTGCACCCGGGCGCCGTCCGGGCTGACGACCTCGCGGGTGACGACCTCGGAGGTGCCCGTCATCTCGGTCAGTCCTTCAGCTCGACGACGACGGGGGCGTGGTCGCTCGCGCCCTTGCCCTTGCGCTCCTCGCGGTCGATGGCCGCGCCGAGGACGCGGTCGGCGAGGGCGGGGGTGCCGAGGACGAAGTCGATGCGCATGCCGCGCTTCTTCGGGAAGGCGAGCTGCTGGTAGTCCCAGTAGGTGAAGGTGCCGGGGCCCGGTGCGTGCGGGCGCACGACGTCGACGAGGCCGTCGTCGAGGAAGGCCTGGAAGGCGGCCCGCTCGCGCGGGGAGACGTGGGTGCTGCCCTCGAAGGCCGCCATGTCCCACACGTCCTCGTCGAAGGGGGCGATGTTGAAGTCGCCGCCGAGCGCGAGCGGCAGGTCGGGCTCGGCCGCCCGCCAGGCCGCGGTCTGGGCGCGCAGGGTCTCGAGCCACTGCAGCTTGTACTCGAGGTGCGGGTCGTCGAGGGTGCGCCCGTTGGGCACGTAGAGGCTCCACGCGCGCACGCCGCCGCACGTCGCGCCGATGGCGCGGGCCTCGGGGGCCGCGGGGTCGCCCCAGCCGGGGACGTCGGGGAAGCCGACCGAGACGTCGTCGAGCCCGACACGCGAGGCGATCGCGACGCCGTTCCACTGGTTGAGCCCGTGGTGCGCGACCTCGTAGCCCAGCTCCTCGAAGCGGGCGAAGGGGAACTGCTCGTCCTTGGCCTTGGTCTCCTGCATGAGCAGGACGTCGGTCTCGGAGCGGCCGAGCCAGTCGACCACCCGGTCGACACGAGAGCGGATGGAGTTGACGTTCCAGGTCGCGATGCGCACGGCCGCCACCCTACGCAGCCCTCCCGACAAGGCCCCGCCCCGTCGAGGGTCGAGGGCGAAGGGGGAGCCGCAGTGCTGGTCGAGGTGCGACGAAGGGGCCGGTTGCTGGTCGAGGTGCGACGAAGGAGCCTCGAGACCACCGCTCTCGCTCCAGTGGTCTCGAGGCTCGGGCGCTGCGCGCCCTTCGCACCTCGACCATCGAGGGCTCGACCGGCCACGACCCCTCGAGCGAAGACAGGGGCCGCCGCAGGCCGTAGCGTCGCTGCCATGCGACCCCTCATCGAGATCCCCGCCGCCGACGGCACCGCGGAGGCCGTCGTCGCCCGCCCGGACGCCGACGGCAGCTACCCGGGTGTCCTGCTGTGCATGGACGCCATCGGCCTGCGCCAGCAGATCGAGACCATGGCCGACCGCATCGCCTCCTGGGGCTACGTCGTCCTCGCGCCGAACACCTTCTACCGCTCCGGCACCGCCGCGCAGACGACGCCGACCGCCGACCTGCGCGACCCGGCCGAGCGCAAGGCCTACGGCCCGATCTCCATGGGCTACCTCGCCGAGCTGACGACCGAGCGCATCGAGGCCGACCTGCCCCACTACCTCGCCGCGCTGCGCGCCCTGCCCGGCGTCGCCGACGGCCCGGTCGGCGTCACCGGCTACTGCATGGGCGCCCGCCTGGCGACCATCGCCGCCGGCATCGACCAGGGCGTCGCGGCCGCGGCCGGCTTCCACGGGGCCCGCGTCGCCGTCGACGCGCCCGACAGCCCCCACCTGCGCCTGTCCGGTGCACGCGCCGACTTCGTCTACGGCCACGCCGACAACGACGGCGCCAACCCGCCCGAGGACGTGGCCCGTCTCGACGACGCGCTCGCCGAGCACGGCCTGTCCGCCCGCACCGCGGTCTACCCCGACGCCCCGCACGGCTTCACGATGGCCGACACGAGCAGCTACCAGGAGGCCGGCGCCGAGCGTCACTTCGACGAGCTGCGCGAGCTCTTCGCACGCACCCTCGGCGGCCGATGAGCACCGCTCTCGTCACCGGTGCGACCGCCGGCATCGGGCGCGAGTTCTGCGAGCAGCTCGCGGCGAAGGGCGAGGACCTCGTCCTCGTCGCCCGCGACGCGGCCCGCCTCGAGCGGGTCGCCGACGAGCTGCGCGAGCGCCACGGCGTCGCCGTCGAGGTCCTCGTCGCGGACCTGTCCGACCGCGCCCAGCTGCAGCGGGTCGCCGACCGGCTGGGCGAGGCGGACCGGCCGGTCGACGTCCTCGTCAACAACGCGGGCTACGGGCTGGCCACCCCCTTCGCCCAGTCCGATATCGCCGACGAGGAGCGTCTCCTCGACGTCCTCGTCCGCGCGGTCCTCGTCCTCTCGCACTCCGCCGCGCGGACGATGGCCACCCGCGGGCACGGGCGGATCATCAACGTCTCGTCGGTCGCCGGCTACCTCGCCGGCGGGCCGTACTCCGCGGCCAAGGCGTACGTCACGACCCTCACCGAGTCCCTCTCGGGGCAGCTGCGCGGGAGCGGTGTCACGGCCACCGCGGTGTGCCCGGGCTACGTCGTCACCGAGTTCCACGAGCGGGCCGGCATCGACCACGGCGCGCGGTCCGGGCCGTTGTGGCTGGACGCCGCCGACCTCGTGCGCGAGGCGCTCGCCGACGCCGAGCGCGGCCGCGCCGTGAGCGTCCCGAGCGTGCAGTACAAGGCGATCGCCACCGCGCTGCGCCACCTGCCGCGCGGCGTCGTGCGTCGCGCGACGACCCGCAGCCCGCGCGGCGGTCGCTGACGAAGGGGGACTCATCCCCCTTCGCCACCCCTCCTACAAAACCCTGCTGGCTGGGTCTTGACGAGCCACGACCTCTTCGAGAGGGTCCTGGCTCGTCGAAAGGCTGCTGGCAGGGTCTTGTAGGGGGCGCAGCGGACGGGACGACCCGGCCGGGCGGGCATTCGTAGACTCGACGACCATGACCGACATCGCTGCCGACCGCGCCCGCCTGCTCGAGATCGTCCGCGAGAAGGCGATCGTCCACGGACGGGTCACCCTCTCCTCGGGCAAGGAGGCCGAGTACTACGTCGACCTGCGGCGGATCACCCTCGACGGCGAGGCCAGCCCGCTCGTCGGCCGGGTCATGCGTGACCTCGTCGCCGACCTCGACGTCGTCGCCGTCGGCGGCCTGACCCTCGGCGCCGACCCCGTCGCGACCTCGATGCTCCACGCCGCCTCCGCGGCGGGGGAGCGGCTCGACGCCTTCGTCGTGCGCAAGCAAGGCAAGGCGCACGGTCTCCAGCAGCGCATCGAGGGTCCCTCGGTCGCCGGTCGGCGCGTCCTCGTCGTCGAGGACACGACGACGACGGGCGGCTCGCCCCTCGACGCCGTCGCCGCGGTGCGCGAGGCCGGCGGCGAGGTCGTCGCCGTCGCGACGATCGCCGACCGCGACACCGGGGCGGGGGCGCGCATCGAGGACGAGGCGGGCGTGCCCTACCGCTTCGTCTACTCGCTGGCTGACCTCGGTCTGGCCTGAGGGCGGGGCGCGGCGGGGACCAGCACGGTCCCGCTCCGCGGAACATCGGCGGACGAGACTTGCCTCGAGGGGTTAGGTCCTCCTAAGTTAGGCCTGCCTCACTGAGGCAGCGCTGACCTCGGCGCCCCGTCGTTCGTGAAGGAACCTCGCATGACCCGCCTCTCCCGCCGATCCTTCGTCGGTGCCGTCGCCCTCGCCCCCGTCGTCGCCCTCGGCGCCTGCTCGACCGGTCCGAGCGAGGACACCGCCGCTGCTGGCTCCGGCGCGAGCACCTCGGCCGCGGCCGACGCCTTCCCCGTGACCATCGAGCACGCCCTCGGCGAGACGACGATCGAGAAGGCCCCGACGAAGATCGCGACCGTCGGCTGGTCGGACCAGGACGTCGTCGCCTCCTTCGGCGTCGTGCCCGTCGGCGCGCCGGCCATCACCTGGGGCGGCAACAAGGACAAGTCGACCGACTGGTTCGACGCCGCCGTCGACGAGATCGACCCCGACGCCGAGATCGTGCGCTACGACGACGCCGACGGCGTCCCCGTCGACGAGATCGCCAAGCTCGCGCCCGACCTCGTCCTCGGCGTCAACTCCGGGATGTCGCAGGACGAGTACGACAAGCTGACGAAGATCGCCCCGACCGTCGCCTACCCGGGCGCCCCCTGGGGCACCTCGTGGGAGGACTCGGTCGAGCTCGTCGGCAAGGCCCTCGGCCAGGAGGACAAGGCCAAGGAGATCACCGACGACCTCAACGCCGACATCGACGAGGCCGTCGCGAAGTACCCCGAGATCAAGGGCAAGTCCGCCGCCTGGATCTGGTTCACCCCGACCGACCTGTCGACGATCGGCGTCTACGCCAGCACCGACCTGCGCCCGCAGATGCTCGAGCGCTTCGGCATGACCGAGCCCGACTTCGTGGCGAAGGGGAGCAAGGACGGCGCCTTCAGCTTCGAGCTGTCCTCGGAGCGCTCGACCGACGTCGACGCCGATCTCGTCGTCTTCTACGTCGAGGAGGACGGTCAGGTCGAGAAGCTCAAGAAGGACCCGCTGCTCGGCAAGATCCCGGCCCTCAAGGACGACCACTACGTCGGCTCCGCCGACAACGCCACGGCGCTGTCGATGTCCTCGCCGACCCCGCTGTCGCTGCCGGTCGCGCTCGAGGACTTCCTGCCCAAGCTCGCGTCCGCGGCCGAGGGCAAGCCCGCGTCGTGACCTCGTCGGCGAAGACGACCGTCGTCGCGGCGAGCGGCCTCGTGCTGCTCGCCGCGACGGCGGCGCTCTCGCTGCTCGTCGGCTCCCAGGGGATCTCCCCGGCCGCCGTGCTCGGCGCCCTGCGCGGCGCCGGTGACGACCTCGCGAGCGGCATCGTCGCCGCCCGGGTCGACCGCACGCTCGTCGCCGTCGTCGTCGGGGCGTGCATCGCCCTGGCCGGCGTCGTCCTGCAGGGCCTGACCCGCAACCCCATCGCCGAGCCCGGCATCCTCGGGCTCAACTCCGGCGCCGCCCTGCTCGTCGTCATCGGCATCCGGCTGGGCCTGCTGAGCGACGTCGTCGACTACCTGTGGACCGCGCTCGTCGGCGTCGTCATCACCGGTCTCGTCGTGCACCTCATCACCCTCAGCGTGCCGGTGCAGCGTCAGCCGATGACGACCGCGCTCGCCGGCGCCGCGATCCTCGCGGCGACCTCGAGCATCATGGTCGGGCTGCTCGTCAGCGACGACGGGGCGCTCGACGTCTTCCGCTACTGGCAGGTGGGCTCGGTCGCCGGCAAGGACGCCTCGATCATCGTGCAGGTTCTGCCCTTCCTCCTCGTCGGCCTCGTGCTGACGCTCGCCTCGGGCCGCACGCTCAACACCATGGCCCTCGGCGACGACGTCGCCCGGGCGCTCGGCCAGCGGGTGCTCCTCGCCCGCGGCTCCGCGCTGCTCGGTGCGCTGCTGCTCACCGCCACCGCGTGCGCGCTCGCCGGCCCCATCGCCTTCGTCGGGCTCGCCGTGCCGCACGTCGTGCGCCTGCTCGGCGGCTCGGACAACCGCCGGGTGCTCCTCGGCTCCCTCCTGCTCGGCCCGAGCCTGCTCCTGCTCGCCGACAGCCTCGGCCGGGTCGTCAGCCCGCCCTCGGAGGTCCAGGTCGGCGTGATGACCGCGGTCATCGGCGCGCCGGCGCTCATCATCGTCGCCCGCCGGGCGGTGCGCGGATGAGCGCCACCCTCGCCCCGGCCGAGCAGGTCCGTCAGGTCCGTCGATCGCGAGCGCGGCGCGCGCTGCGTCGCACCCTCGTGCTCCTCGTGCTCGTCGTCGCCGCCTTCGTCGTGCGCGTCACCCTCGGCGACTACACGGTGACGATCCCCGACACGCTGCGCATCATCGGCGGCGAGAGCATCCCCGGCGCGTCCTTCATCGTCATGGAGTCGAAGCTGCCGCGCGCGGTCCTCGCCCTCCTCGCCGGCGGCGCCCTCGCCGTCGCGGGTGCGCTCATGCAGGACCTCGTGCGCAACCCCCTCGCGAGCCCCGACATCCTCGGCGTGAGCGGCGGTGCGTCGACCGGCGCGCTCTTCGCGCTCGTCGTCCTCGGCTGGCAGGGCGGGGCGGTCAGCGCTGCAGGCTTCGCCGGGGCGGTCGTCGTCACCGCCCTCCTCCTCGTCCTCGGGCGGGGGGCGAAGGGGGGAGAGCAGGCGGTCATCGTCGTCGGCGTCGGCTGCGCCGCCCTCCTCGTCGCTCTCACCCACTGGGTGCTGCTCAAGGCCGACATCTACCGCCTCACCGAGGCGATGTCGTGGCTGTCCGGCTCTGTCGCCCAGGGCACGTGGACCGACATCGGGCGTCTCGCCGCCGTCGTCGCGGTGCTGCTGCCCACCGTCCTGGTGCTCCACCGCGAGCTGCGCGTCGTCATGCTCGGCGACGACCTCGCCGCCGGGCTCGGCGTGCCGGTGGCCCGCCGCCGCGCCCTGGCCCTGCTGTGCATCGTGCTGCTCGTCGCGACGACGTGCGCGATCTGCGGGCCGATCGCCTTCGTCGCCCTGCTCGCCGGGCCGATCGGGCGGCGGCTGCACGGCGGCCGCACCCGGCTCGTCGACATCGCCCTCGTCGGCGCGCTCATGACGATCGTCGCCGACTACGTCGCCGCGTACCTCGTGCCCGGCGGCGCGAACCTGCCCGTGGGTGTCGTCACCGGTCTGGCCGGTGCGCCCTTCCTCCTGTGGCTCATCGCCACCCGATCCCGAGTGGAGCTGAGATGACGGTGACCGCTGCGCGACCGATCACGACCGAGCAGGCGGCCCCGACCGCCTCTCGTCTGCGTGCCGAAGGGGTGAGCCTGGGCTACCGCGACCGCACCGTGGTGCAGGGCCTCGACCTGTCGGTGCCCGACGGCCGGGTGAGCGCCATCGTCGGCCCCAACGGCTGCGGCAAGTCGACCCTGCTGCGCGGACTCGTGCGTCTGCTCGCCCCGAGCGCGGGCCAGGTCGTGCTCGACGGCGAGGACATCTCCTCGATCCCGACGAAGGAGGTGGCGCGCCGCATCGGGCTGCTGCCGCAGGCGCCGCTGGCCCCGGAGGGCCTGAGCGTCGCCGAGCTCGTCGCCCACGGCCGGCACCCCCACCACTCGCTGCTGCGCCGCCCCGGCCCGCAGGACGACGCGATCGTCGCCGAGGCCCTCGAGCTCACCGACACCCTCTCGCTCGCCGACCGTGCGGTCGACGAGCTGAGCGGCGGCCAGCGCCAGCGCGTGTGGATCGCGCTCGCGCTCGCGCAGCAGCCGGGCATCCTCCTGCTCGACGAGCCGACGTCCTTCCTCGACATCGCCCACCAGGTCGAGGTGCTCGAGCTCGTGCGCCGGCTCAACGCCGAGCGCGGCACGACGTGCGTCATGGTCCTGCACGACCTCGCGATGGCCGCCCGCTACGCCGACCACGTCGTCGCCATGCGTGACGGCGAGGTCGTGGCGCAGGGCTCGCCGGTCGAGGTCGTCACCGAAGAGCTCGTCTCGAGCGTCTTCGACATCCGCTGCCGCATCCTCACCGACCCCGACACGGGGACCCCCGTCGTGCTCCCGCGCGGCATGCCGACCCCGACCGCGAAGGACCAGGAGATCTCATGACCGCGATCGTCACCAAGGCCGGCGCGAAGGTCCGTGACGCCCTGCTCGAGGGCGCCTCGAAGGCCTACGGCTCGGCGATGGCCCCCACCCGTGACCGCGACGGCCACGAGCAGCTCGAGATGACGGTGAGCCGGGTCGTCGACCTCAGCGCGTCGGTGCGGCGCCTGACCTTCACCTCCGAGGACCTGCGCCACTTCGAGCGGGTGGGTGCCGACGAGTACTTCGGGCTGCTCATGCCGCGCCGGGGCGTCCCGCTCGTCATGCCCGACCCGGAGCGCCGCGACTGCCGGGCCGCCGTCGCCGACATCGACGAGGACGTCCGCCCCGACCTGCGCTGGTACACGATCCGCGCCCACCGCCCCGAGCTCGGCGAGATCGACGTCGACGTCGTGACGCACGGCGACTCGGGCCCCGGGTCCTCATGGGTGCGTCGGGCGACCGTCGGCGACCCGGCCGGTCTGCGCTCGGGCGGTGCCCTCTACCGCGGTGACGACGTCGCCGGGCCCCAGCTGCTCGTCGCCGACGAGACGGCGATACCGGCCCTGCTCGCCATCCTCGACGACCGAGCCGCGCGAGGTCTTGTCGGCGAGCTGCGCATCCACGTCGAGGTGCCCGACGCCGAGACGGCGACCGCGATGGGCGTCCCCGCGGGGGTCCACGTGCACCCGCGCGGCGAGGCGGCCCCCGGCACCGTCGTCCTCGAGGCGATCCGCGGCGAGCACGCCCGCGACACCCTCGACCTCGACTACGCCTGGCTGTGCGGCGAGTCCGGTCTCGTCACCTGCCTGCGTCGCCACCTCGTCAAGGAGCTCGGCGCCGAGCGCCGCCGCGTCCTCTTCAGCGGCTACTGGAAGCTCGGGGCCGCCCGCCCCTGACCCGGGCTCGTCCCCCTTCGTGCCACCTCTACCGCGAGCTACGGCGCAGTAGTGGTCGTGATCGCGACCAGTACTGCGCCGTAGCCGGAGGGGTAGCGGGGTGGGGGCGAAGGGGGGTCAGCGCGCGGCGAGCGTGACGGCCGTCGCGAGCGCGGCGGTCACCGCCTCGTAGCCCTTGTCCTCGCTCGACCCCGGCAGGCCCGCGCGGTCGAGCGCCTGCTCGTCGGTGTCGCACGTGAGCACGCCGAAGCCGACGGGCACGCCGGTGCGCACGCTCACCTCGGTGAGCCCGACGGTCGCGGCCTGGCACACGTACTCGAAGTGGGGCGTGCCACCGCGCACGACGACCCCGAGCGCCACGAGCGCGTCGTGGTCCTGCGCCAGCCGCGCCGCGGCGACCGGCAGCTCGAAGGTCCCCGGCACCCGGACGACCTCGATCTCGGGCAGGCCGCAGTCGGCGGCACCGCGACGGGCCCCGTCGATCAGCCCGTCCATGACCTCCTCGTGCCAGCTCGCGGCGACGACGACGGCACGCAGGCCGCTCGCGTCGCAGGTGGTGCTGCTCGGTGCTCCGTGGCCGCTCATGCGGGCCTCCTGCTCGTCGTCGTGGGGGTGCTCGGTGCGGTGGGGGTGGTGGGGTCGGCCGACGCAGCCGCGACGGGCGCCGCGCCCGTGGGCGGCGCGGTGTGCCCGAGCCGGTCCCGCTTCGTCGCGAGGTACCCGGCGTTCTCCGGCCCCTCGCCGACGTGGATCGGCACGCGCCGCACGGCGATCTCGCCGCGCTCCAGCGCCTCGACCTTCGCCGGGTTGTTCGTCATGAGCTCGACGTCGGTGAGCCCGAGGTCGTGGAGCACGGCGACGGCGGCGCCGTACTCACGCGCGTCGACGGGCAGCCCGAGCGCGATCTGCGCCTCGACGGTGTCGGCCCCGGCGTCCTGCTCGGCGTAGGCGCGCAGCTTGTCGAGCAGGCCGACGCCCCGGCCCTCGTGCCCGCGCAGGTAGACGACGGCACCGCCGTGCTCGGCGACCTCGGCGAGCGCGGCGTCGAGCTGGGGCCCGCAGTCGCAGCGCCGCGAGCCGAAGGCGTCGCCGGTGAGGCACTCGGAGTGCACCCGGACCCGCGACCCGCCCGGCCGCGTGAGCGCGACGTGCTCGGCGCCGGTGACGAGGTCGCGGTAGCCGTGGGCGACGAGCCGGCCGTGCCGGGTGGGCAGGGTCGTCGTCGTCACCCGCTCGACCCGGTCGTGCAGGCGCCGCCACGCGACGAGGTCGGCGATGGTGACGACCGGCAGGTCGTGCTCCGCCCCGAGCGCGAGCACGTCAGGGGTGCGCAGCATCGTGCCGTCGTCGGCCGTGAGCTCGCCGATGGCGCCGACCGGCTCGAGACCGGCGAGCCGGCACAGGTCGACCGTCGCCTCGGTGTGGCCCCGGCGCACGAGGACGCCTCCGTCACGGGCGCGAAGGGGGACGACGTGCCCCGGGCGCACGAGGTCGCCGGGGGTGGCCGTGGGGTCGGCGAGCACGTGGAGGGTGCGGGTGCGGTCGGCGGCGCTGATGCCGGTCGTCACCTGCGCCGCCGCGTCGACGGTGATCGTGTACGCGGTGCGCAGCGAGTCCTCGTTGCGCGTCACCATGAGCGGCAGCTCGAGCCGGTCGGCGCGCTCCTCGGTCATCGGCGCGCAGATGTAGCCCGACGTGTACCGGATCGTCCACGCGAGCCACTCGGCGGTGGCCGTCTGCGCGGCGAGGACGACGTCGCCCTCGTCCTCGCGGTCGGCGTCGTCGAGCACGAGCACCGGGCGCCCGGCGCGCAGGGCCTCGAGGGCGTCGGGGATCGTCGCGAAGTCGCTCATGACGCGGCCTGACGGTCGCCGAGCAGCCCGGCCACGTACTTCGCGAGCACGTCGGTCTCGAGGTTGACCCGGTCGCCGACGGCCCGGCGGCCGAGCGTCGTCTCGGCGAGCGTCGTCGGGATGAGCGAGACCTCGAAGCCGGCGTCGGTCAGCCCGCTCACGGTGAGCGAGGTGCCGTCGACGGCGACCGAGCCCTTGCGCACGAGGTGGGGGCGCAACTCCTCGGGCACGCTCACCTCGAGCACCTCCCAGCGCTCGTGCACGGTGCGCGCGACGACCTCGCCGACGCCGTCGACGTGGCCCTGGACGACGTGCCCGTCGAGCCGGCCGTCGGCGCGCAGCGCGCGCTCGAGGTTGACCGGGTCGCCCGGGGCGAGCCCGCCGAGGGTGGTCCAGCGCAGGGTCTCGCCCATGACGTCGGCGGTGAAGCGCTCGCCGTCGTGCTCGACGACGGTGAGGCACACCCCGCCGACGGCGATGGAGCAGCCGGGGCGGGCGTCGACGAGCACGCCCGGGCCCTCGATCGTCATCCGGGCGCTGCCGACGACGGCCTCGCCCTCGTCGCCGGGCTGCTCGTGCTCGACGGCGAGCACGGTGCCGACCTCCTCGATGATGCCGGTGAACATCAGTCCTCCTCGTGGTGCTGGTCCGGGTCGGCGGTGCCGACGCTCAGGTCGATGCGCACGTCGTCGCCGACGAGGCGCACGGCCTCGGTGCGCAGACGACGCGCCTGGGTGATGGTCGTGACGCCGAGGTCGCCGAGCGCGGACGGGCCGGCGCCCAGCAGGGCGGGGGCGAGGTAGGCGATGACGTCGTCGACGCAGCCCGCGCGCCAGAAGGCCGCGGCGACGGTCGGCCCGCCCTCGAGCCACACCGAGCGCACGCCCCGGGCGTGCAGCTCGGCCAGGGCCGCCCGCACGTCATGGGTCGGCAGGTGCAGGGTCGGGGCGTCGCCGTCGAGCACCCGCGCGCCGCGGGGGACGAGACGGTGCCCGAGCACGACCCGCAGCGGCTGCCGGGGGAGGAGCTCGCCGTCGGCGTCGCGCGCGGTGAGCTGGGGGTCGTCGGCGAGCACGGTGCCGACGCCGACGAGGACGGCGCCGTGCTGCGCCCGGGCCCGGCCCACGTCGATCCGGGCCTCCCGCCCGGTGATCCACCGGCTCGTGCCGTCGGCGGCGGCCACACGACCGTCGAGGGTCGACGCGTACTTCCACGTGACGCGAGGGCGGCCGTGCACGGTCGCGAAGCGCCAGTCGCGCACGAGCGCGTCGGCCTCGTCGGCGAGCACGCCGCCGCGGACCTCGACCCCGGCGTCGCGCAGCACCCGCGCCCCGCCGCCGGACCCGGCACCCGGGTCGCTGCTCGCGTGGACGACCCGCGCGACCCCGGCCGCCAGCAGTGCCTCGGTGCACGGTCCGGTCCGGCCGGTGTGCGCGCACGGCTCGAGGCTCACGTAGGCGGTCGCGCCCCGTGCCCGCTCGCCAGCGGCGTCGAGCGCGACGACCTCGGCGTGCGCGGTGCCCGCGCCGTGGTGCCAGCCCTCGCCGACCACCTGCGGGCCGTCGGGCCCGTCGGCCACGAGGACCGCGCCGACCCGGGGGTTGGGGTCGACGGCGGGGCCACGCTGCGCCAGCTCGAGGGCGCGCCGCACCCACCGCTCGTCATCATCAGGCCCGGTCACCCTGGGTCCTCCTGCCGTCGCCGTCTCCAGGCTCCGGGGGGTCGCGCGAGGGTGCGCAGGCCACGGGTGCGCACAGCGCACCCGCCACCACGTGCTGCCTCCCATCCGGACTTTCACCGTCGGTCGAGGAATCTCACCTCGTCAACCGCTCGCTGGCTGCGAGCGGGTCGCGGACTGTCACCGCCGGCTCGGAATTGCACCGACCCCGGAGCACGTACGCCTCCACGGTAGCCCGCGCCGGGCGGCTCGGTCGAGACGTGTCCACGCCCGAGGGCGGTGAGCGGCCTCGCGGCGGATAGGTTGCGGGCGTGGACGCGCACATGATCTGCCTCGACCTCGACGGCACGACGATCACGCACGAGGGGGTCCTGCGCCCCGCCGTCCGCGAGGCGGTGCAGGCGGTCCTCGACGCCGGTCACCACGTCGTCGTCGCCACCGGTCGCGGCATCGTCGCGACGACCCCGATCCTCGACGCGCTGGGCCTGACGAAGGGGTGGACGGTCTGCTCCAACGGCGCGGTGACGGTCCGTCTGGACCCCCGCGCCCCGCAGGGCTGGACGCTCGACGAGGACGACGTCGTCACCTTCGACCCCGCCCCGGTCCTCACCCGCCTGCGTCCCGTGCTGCCCGACGCGCTCGTCGCGGTCGAGGACCTCGGCGTCGGCTTCCGGCTCAGCGCGCCCTACCCGCCCGACGAGCTCGTCGGCGAGCAGACGGTCGTGCCGTGGGAAGAGCTCATCGCGCACCCGACGACCCGTGTCACCCTGCGGATGCCGGAGGCGACGAGCGAGGAGTTCGCCGAGGCCGTCGACCGCGCCGGCCTGCACGGCGTCGCCTACTCGGTCGGCTTCTCCGCCTGGCTCGACATCAACCCCGAGGGAGTCTCGAAGGGGTCGGCGCTGGAGATCGTGCGCCGTCGCCTCCACGTCGAGCCCGGGCTGACGGTCGCCGTCGGCGACCAGCGCAACGACATCGAGATGCTGCGCTGGGCCGCGCGGGGCGTCGCGATGGGCAACGCACCGACCGAGGTGCAGGACGTGGCCGACGAGGTCACCTCCACCGTCGACGACGACGGGCTCGTCCCCGTCCTGAGGAGCCTGCTGTGAGCACGTCCGAGCACCG
Organism: Janibacter melonis; assembly: GCF_020567375.1. GTDB lineage: Bacteria > Actinomycetota > Actinomycetes > Actinomycetales > Dermatophilaceae > Marihabitans > Marihabitans melonis. The sequence goes on from NZ_JAJBZM010000002.1 coordinate 1,137,248, forward strand.
CCCCCGCCGGACCTCGAGCCGAGCGGCCGACGCCGCCGACGAGGCCGTCGACGACGCGGTCGACGCCGTCGACGACGCGAGCTCGCACCCTGTCGTCATCGCCCTCGCCCGGGTCGGTCACGCGGTCAACGGCGTGCTCCACCTCGTCATCGCCGGCATCGCGCTCCAGCTCGCCTGGGGCGCGGCCGGCGACGAGCAGGCCGACCAGTCCGGTGCGCTCGCGGCGCTCGCCGGCCAGCCCCTCGGCGCCCTGCTCCTGTGGGTCTTCGTCGTCGGCGGCACGGCGCTCGGCCTGTGGTACCTCGCCGAGGTCGTCGCGCCCTCGCCGGGCGACGGCGGCGCCTCGGAGCGGGCCAAGTCCGGCGCGAAGGGGGTTGTCTACCTCGCCATCGCGTGGTCGGCTTTCCGCTTCGCCACCGGGTCGGGCGAGTCCGGCTCGAGCGAGGACCAGACGCAGACCCTCACCCAGACGCTCATGCGCCAGCCCGCCGGTCAGTGGCTCGTCGCGGCCGTCGGCCTCGTCGTCGTCGCGGTCGGTGCGTACTACGTGCAGAAGGGCGTGCGCCAGCGCTTCATGAAGGACCTCACCCGTCACCCGGGGGTCTGGGCGGTGACCGCCGGGACCATCGGATATCCGGCGAAGGGGGCCGTCCTCGCCCTCGTCGGCATCTTCTTCGTCGTCGCCGCGTGGCAGCACGACCCCGACGAGGCGCAGGGCCTCGACGGGGCGCTCAAGGCGGTCAAGGGCGCCGAGTACGGCCCCTACCTGCTCACCGCGATGGCGCTGGGCATCATCGCCTTCGGCATCTACTGCATCGCCCGCGCGCGCTACGCCCGGTTGGACTGAGGCGGGGCGGTCGGCCCCGGACGGGGCCGCAGACCGATCGTCAGCGCGGCGGCGGTCGTCGCGCTCCCGACGAGCACCCCGGCGACGACGTCGGTCGGGTAGTGGACCCCGAGGTAGACGCGGTCGAGGCACGTGAGCACGACGAGGGTCGCCGCGGCCACGACGAGCACCGTGCGCGTCCACGTGCGGCGCGCGAGGGGCCACAGCAGGACGACGAGCAGGATCATCGCGATCGTGCTGCCCGTCGCGTGGCCGGAGGGATAGCTGTAGCCGTCGGCGACGGTGATCGCCTCCGGCGGCACCGGGCGCGGGCGCCCGACGATGTACTTGCACGTGATCGACAGCCCCCAGCCGACGAGCCCCACGGGCACGACCCACAGGGCGCGACGCCGGACGAGACCGCGCCAGTGCAGCACCCCCGCGAGCAGCGCGAGGACGAGGAAGAGCACCCACGGCTCGGTGAGATGGGCCCACAGCAGCAGGGCGTCGACGAGCCCGGGCCGCTCCAGCGCGTACCCGGTCGTCGCGTCGATGACCGAGGCGTCGCTGCGGCGGACCGAGCTCGACGCGAGGACGACCTGACGTCCGACGAAGGCGGTGACGAGCATCGCCGCCGCCATGACGAGCAGCGCGAGGAGCAGCCGCCCGGGCTCGGGCCTCCTGGGCTCGAGGTGCTGCGACGTCGACGTGTCCTCCAGCTGGCCGGGCATCGGCCCAGTGTGCGGCATCCTGGGTGGGCCATGGCTGATCTGCACATCACCTCCCCGTCCAACCCGCGCCTCAAGGAGCTCGTCGCGCTGCGCCGTCGGCGGGCTCGCGACGAGAGCGGCACGACCCTGCTCGAGGGCACCGAGGAGCTCCTCCTCGCGCTCGAGGCGGGGGTGACCCCCTTCGCCGTCTACCACTGCCCCGAGCTCATGCACGAGGCCGGACCGGGTGCCGTCGAGGCGGCCCGTGCCGCCGGCGCGGAGGTCGTCGAGCTCTCGCGGACCGCCTTCGACAAGGTCTCCTACCGCGAGGGGCCGGACGGCGTCCTCGCGAAGGTGCCCGCCCCCGGGCTGTCCTGGGACGACGTCGAGCTGGGGGAGTCCCCCTTCGTCCTGCTCGTCGAAGGGGTGGAGAAGCCGGGCAACCTCGGCGCGATGCTGCGCACGGCCGACGCCGCGGGTGTCGACCTCGTCGTCGCCGCCGACTGCGTCACCGACTGGGGCAACCCCAACGTCATCCGCGGGAGCAAGGGCACGGTCTTCTCGGTGCCGGTCGTCTCGACGACCCGCGCGCAGGCCTGGGCCCGTCTGACCGGGCACGGCGTGGCCGTCGTCGCGACGACGCCGGACACCGACGTCGTGCACACCGACGTCGACTACACCGGGGGCGTCGCGGTCGCCGTCGGCTCGGAGAAGTACGGGCTCACCGACGAGGCGCTGGCCGCCTCGACCCATCGCGTGCGCATCCCCATGGTCGGCCGGGCGAACTCGCTCAACGTCTCGACCTCCGCCGCGGTCGTCCTCTACGAGGCGGTGCGGCAGCGTACGCGGTGACCGGTCGGTACGCGACCGCTCGTCGGGGGTCGATTACGTCGTGAGACGCACCCCGTGCCACGATGCCCCTATGCGCGTCGACCACGTCTCTTTCGCCGCAGAGCCTGCAGGGCTGCAGGCCACCGCCAAGCGCCTCGCGGAGGCCATCGGGGTGGAACCGCTCGACGGCGGCATCCATCCTCGCTTCGGCACGCGCAACATGATCCTGCCGCTGGCTCACGAGCGCTACATCGAGGTCGTCGAGGTCCTCGACCACCCGAGCGCCGACAAGGCCCCCTTCGGCCAGGCCGTGCGCGCCCGCTCCGAGCAGGGCGGCGGCTGGATGGGCTGGGTCGTCGCGGTCGACGACCTCGGCGTCGTCGAGCAGCGCCTCGAGCGCGAGTCGGTCCCCGGGTCGCGCCGCATGCCCGACGGGCGCGAGTTCAGCTGGCGCCAGATCGGCGTCAAGGGCCTGATGTCGGACCCGCAGCTGCCCTTCTTCATCAAGTGGGACGAGGGCTCGGACCACCCGAGCGCCGACAACCACAGCGACGTCGTCATCGAGTCGCTCATGGTCGCGGGCGACCCCGAGCGGGTCCACGACTGGCTGGGCCTGCCCGCCACCGAGACCTCGTCGGTCATCACCTTCGAGTTCGTCGCCCCCCACGGCCAGCCGGGTCTGCTCTCGGTCACCCTGAGCACCCCCAAGGGCACCGTCACCATCTGAGGCATCACCCGCGACGACCTGCTGCCAGGTCGCACGACGAAGGGGGAGGGACCGGGTCACCCGGTCCCTCCCCCTTCGTCATGCCCGGGGCGAGCCCTACGCCCGGCGCAGCCGCAGGCTGCTGAGGACGACGCACACCGAGCTGAAGGCCATCGCCGCACCCGCGATCATCGGGTTGAGCAGGCCCGCCATGGCGAGCGGGATCGCGAGCGTGTTGTAGCCGAAGGCCCACACGAGGTTCTGCTTGATGACCTGCAGCGTGCGTGCCGACAGCGCCATCGCCTCGGGCACGGAGGCGAGGTCGTCACGCACGAGGACGATATCGGCGGACTCCATGGCGACGTCCGTGCCCGCGCCCATCGCCATGCCGAGGTCGGCCTGCACGAGGGCGGCGGCGTCGTTGACGCCGTCGCCGACCATCGCGACGACCCGGCCGGACTCCTGCAGCTCCGCGATGCGGGCGTGCTTCTCGTGCGGCTTGACGCCGGCGACGACGTGCTCGGGCTCGATGCCGACCTTCGCCGCGACCGCTCGCGCGTTGATCTCGGTGTCGCCGCTGAGCAGCCAGGCCTCGAGCCCGGCGGCCCGCAGGTCGCGCACCGCCTGGGCGGAGGTCTCGCGCACGTCGTCGGCGACGGTGAGCGCGCCGCGGGCGCGGCCGTCCCACCCGACGAAGACGGTGGTCCCCGGCCGGTCGAGGGTCGCGAGCTCGGCGGGCACCTCGTCGAAGAGCTCGGGCAGGCCGACGGTCACCTCGGTGCCCCCGACGACGGCGCGGGCACCGGAGCCGGGCAGCGCGACGAAGTCGCGGGCGTCGGGGATCTTCAGCCCCTTCTCCTCGGCGCGCGCGACGACCGCCCTGGCGACCGGGTGCTCGCTGCCGCGCTCGACGGCGGCCGCGGCGACGAGAGCGGCGAAGGGGTGCAGCCCGGGCTCGGCGGCCAGACCGGTGAGCCGGGTCCGGCCGGTCGTGATCGTGCCCGTCTTGTCCATGACGACCGTGTCGATGCTGCGGGTGTCCTCGAGGACCTGCGGGCCCTTGATGAGGATGCCCTTCTGCGCGCCGCGCGAGGTGCCGACGAGCAGGGCGGTCGGCGTGGCGAGGCCGAGCGCGCAGGGGCAGGCGATGATGAGCACGGTGATGGCGACGCCGATCGCCGTCGTCGCGCTGCCGGACCCGATCCACCAGCCGACGAAGGTGAGCGCCGCGAGAGCGAGCACGACGGGCACGAAGACCGCGGAGACGCGGTCGGCGAGACGCTGGACGTCGGCCTTGCCGGTCTGGGCCTGCTCGACGAGCCGGGTGATCGCGGCGAGCGTCGTGTGCGCGCCGACCGCCGTCGCCTCGACGACGAGCCGGCCCGAGGTGTTGATCGTCCCCGCGTCGACCGTGCTGCCCGCCTCGACGTCGACGGGCACGGACTCGCCGGTGACGACGGAGGTGTCGATGGCCGAGACGCCGTCGACGACGACGCCGTCGGTCGCGACCTTCTCGCCGGGTCGCACGACGAAGTGGTCGCCGACGCGCAGGTCGTCGACAGGGATGACGACCTCGGTCGTCGCGCGGGTGGTCGCCGAGATGCGCTGGACGGCGACCTCCTTGGCCCCGAGGTCCATGAGAGCGGTGAGCGCGGAGCGGCCCTGCGCCTTGGCCCGCGACTCGAGCCACCGGCCGAGGAGGAGGAAGGCGGTGACCACCGCTGCCGTCTCGAAGTAGTAGTGCCCCTCCTCGCGGGGGTGGTGGCCGGGGCCGACGACGAGCGCGACGGTGGACCACACGAAGGCGGCGGTGACGCCGAGGCTGACGAGCGTGTCCATCGTCGAGGTGCGGTGCCGGGCGGCCGCGACCGCCGCACGGTGGAAGGGCCAGGCGCACCACACGACGACGGGGGCGGTGAGGACGAGCTGCAGCCACGGGTTGGCGGCGAAGGTCCACGGGCCCATGGCGAGCAGCACGACGACGAGCGCGAGCGGCCCGGCGACGAGCAGGCGTCGGCGCAGGTCGTCCTCGCGCACGTGGGTGTGCTCCGGCGGCGCGAGCCGGGTGCCGGGGTCGAGGACGGTCGCGCCGTAGCCGCTCGCCTCGACGGCCCCGACGATCTCGTCGTGGGTGACGTGCCCCGGGTAGGTGACGTGCGCGCGCTCGGTCGCGAGGTTGACGCTCGCGCTCACGCCGTCGAGACGGCCCAGGCGCTTCTCGACGCGGGCGACGCACGACGCGCACGTCATGCCGGTGATGGCCAGGTCGACCTCGTGGACGTCTGCTGCGTCCGCCGTCGAGGGGTCGGCGTCGGTGGGGTGGGTGGTGCTCATCGCGGGGCGACCGTGTACCCGGCCTCGTCGACCGCGGCGGCGATGTCCTGCGGGCTCACGGGCCCCTCGCTCGTGAGGGTGACCGGCGAGCTGCCGCCGGCGACGAGCTCGACGGCCACGGCCGAGACCCCGGAGATCTCGCCGAGCTCCTCGGACACGTGCCGGACGCAGTTCTCACAGGTCATGCCGTCGACGTAGATGGTGGTCTGCTCGCTCATGGTGGTGCTCCTTCGTCGATGGTGGGTGGTCTGGGGGAGGGGCGTCAGGAGCGCACGAGGCGCGCGATCGCCGCGCTGGCCTCGCGCACCTTCTCCTGGGCGGCCTCGTCGCTCTCGCGGGCGGCGTCGACGACGCAGTGCCCGACGTGGTCCTCGAGCAGGCCGAGGCTCACGGCCTGCAGCGCCTTCGTCGCGGCGCTCACCTGGGTGAGGATGTCGATGCAGTACTCGTCGTCGTCGACCATGCGGGCGATGCCGCGCACCTGCCCCTCGATCCGCTTGAGACGCTTGAGGTAGGCGTCCTTGTCGGCGGCGTATCCGGCCACGGCGGTCTCCCTTCGTCCCCTCGAAGATACCCCCAAGGGGTATGAAGGGACAAGCCCCAGGCGGTTACTGGATGAAGCGGAAGAGCGGGCTCGAGGGGCGGATGCGCTCGATGCGCACCGGCGAGGCCTCCATCCGGCGCAGGAGGGGGTCGAGGTCCTCCGGGGCACCGAGCTCGACGCCGACGAGGGCCGGCCCGGTCTCGCGGTTGCTGCGCTTGACGTACTCGAAGAGCGCGATGTCGTCGTCCGGCCCGAGGACCTCGTCGAGGAAGCGGCGCAGCGCCCCGGGCTCCTGCGGGAAGTCGACGAGGAAGTAGTGCTTGCGCCCCTGGTGCACGAGGGCCTTCTCGACGACCTCGGCGTAGCGGGAGACGTCGTTGTTGCCCCCGGAGACGACGGCGACGACCGTGCTGCCCGGCGTGACCCCGAGCTCGTCGAGGTCGATCGCGGCGAGGGCGGCGGTCGCCAGCGACCCCGCGGGCTCGGTGACGATGCCCTCGGTCTGGTAGAGCGCGAGCATCTCGACGGCGACCGCGCCCTCGGCGATGGAGTGCACCGGCGCATCCGTGGCCGAGACGGCTGCGTAGGTGAGCGCGCCGACCTCGCGCACCGCGGCGCCGTCGACGAAGGGGTCGACGTCACCGATCGCGACCGGGCGGCCCGCCTCGAGGGCGGCCGACATCGACGCCGCCCCGGAGGGCTCGATGCCGACGACCCTCGTCGCGGGGTGGTGCGCGGCGAACCACGTCGCCATCCCGCCGAGCAGCCCGCCCCCGCCGACGGGGACGAGGACGACGTCGGGGGCCCTGCCGAGCTGCTCGACGACCTCGAGGGCGACCGTGCCCTGACCGGCCATCGTGTCGACGTGGTCGAAGGCGGGCACGACCGTCGCCCCGCTCTCGCGGGCATGACGAAGGGCGGAGGCCGCCGCGTCGTCGTAGACGTCGCCGCCGACGACGACCTCGACGTGCTCGCCACCGAGGGCGGCGACGCGGTCGCGCTTCTGGCGGGGGGTGGTGCGGGGCAGGTAGATCCGGGCCTGCACCCCGAGGCGCGCGCAGGCGTACGCGACGCCCTGGGCGTGGTTGCCGGCGGAGGCCGCGACGACCCCCTTCGCCCGTTGCTCGGGGGAGAGGCGCGCGATGAGGGTGTAGGCCCCGCGGAGCTTGTAGCTGCGCACCGGCTGGAGGTCCTCGCGCTTGAGGAGCACGTGCGCACCGGTGGCGGTGCTGTGCCGGGCGGAGGGCTGGAGCGGGGTGGGGTCGAGGAGGTCGTGCAGCAGGCCCGCGGCCGCCTCGACGTCCTCCGCGCGGATCGGAGAGCTCACGCTCGCAGGCTAGACCTCGTCGCCGACGCCGTGCTGCGAGGTCCGCGCTGCGTCGCGTAGTGTCGGCAGCGAGTCAGACGCACACCAGTGCAGAGGGAATCCGGTGAGAGTCCGGAGCTGTCGCGCAGCGGTATGGGTGACTGACGGGGTGAGATCCACTGGGCCGGAAGGCCTGGGAAGGGACCCCGTCGGGACGACCCCGAGTCCGAAGACCTGCTGACTCGCTGGACCCCGACAGGGCCTCGCGATCCGGGCCCCCGACGCACCTGGAGACCCCCGTGTCCCACGACCGCCCCGGCGGCCGGCGGCTGCCCGTCGTGCCGCTGCTGCTCGTCCTGCTCGTCCTCACCGTCGTCAGCGGCGTCGTCTCGCTCGGTCTGGGCTCCGAGCCGCTGCCGCTGCGCGGGGTCGTCGACGTCCTGCGCGCCCGGGTCGTCGGCGCGGCGGGCCCGGACCCCGCCCTCGACACCATCGTGTGGGAGCTGCGCGCACCGCGTGCCGTCATGGCGATGGTCGTCGGCGCCGGCCTGGCCGTCGCCGGCGCGTGCATGCAGACCCTCGTGCGCAACCCGCTCGCCGACCCCTACCTCCTCGGGGTCTCGGCCGGGGCCGGTGTCGGTGCCACCCTCGTCATCCTCCTCGGTGCGCTCGCCGGGCTCGGGGTGTGGGCGCTCTCGCTCGGCGCGCTCGGCGGGGCTCTCGTCGCGACCGCCCTCGTCCTCGGCATCTCCCTGGCCCAGGGCGGGATCACCCCCCTTCGCCTCGTGCTCACCGGTGTCGTCATGTCGGCGGCCTTCTCCTCCGTCTCGAGCCTGCTCGTCTTCCTCAGCGCCGACCCGCGGGCGACGCAGTCGGTGCTCTTCTGGCTGCTCGGCAGCCTCTCCGGGTCGGTGTGGCAGCAGGTGCTCCCGCCCGTGCTCGTCGTCGTCGTGTCCGGCGTCGTCCTCCTCGCGCTGCACCGCTGGCTCGACGCGCTGGCTGCCGGACCCGACGTCGCGGGCGGTCTGGGCGTCCCGGTCCGAGAGCTGCGGCTCGCGCTCTTCGTCCTCGTCTCGGTCCTCGTAGGGGTGCTCGTCGCGGTCTCCGGCGGCATCGGCTTCGTCGGGCTCGTCGTCCCGCACATCGCCCGCATCCTCGTCGGCGCGCGGCACCGCTACGTGCTGCCGGTCGCGGCCGCCGGGGGCGCGCTCTTCCTGCTCTGGGTCGACGTCGCTGCCCGGACCGTCGTGCGACCGCAGGAGATCCCGCTGAGCGTCGTCACCGGGCTCGTCGGGGCGCCGATCTTCCTCGTCCTGCTCGGCAGACGGCACTACTCGTACTCGGGAGGCGCCGGATGACCCACCTGTCCACGACCGGGCTCGCCGTCGAGATCGGCGGGCGCACGATCGTCTCCGGTGTCGACCTCGACGTCCCACCCGGGTCGATGCTCGCCCTCGTCGGCCGCAACGGCAGCGGCAAGTCCACCCTCATCAGGTCGCTCGTCGGCCTGCGACCCCCGGCCGCCGGCACGGTGCACGTCGACGGGGTCGACCTCGCACGCCTGTCGTCGCGGCGGCGGGCCACCCGGGTGGCCTACGTCGCGCAGGAGGACGGTCCTCCCGAGGACCTCCTCGTCGGCGAGATGGTCGCGATGGGGCGCACCCCGCACCGACCGCCGTGGGCCGTCGACGAGCGCTCCGAGCGCGAGCTCGTGCTCGAGGCGCTGCGTCATGTCGGCATGGTGGCGAAGGTCGACCGCCCCTGCCAGCACCTCTCCGGGGGCGAGCGCCGCCGGGTGATGCTCGCCCGTGGCATCGCCCAGGGGTGCGACCTGCTCGTCCTCGACGAGCCGACGAACCACCTCGACGTGCACCACCAGGACCAGCTGCTCCAGACGGTGCGTCGCCTCGGGTGCACGGTCGTCGCCGCGGTCCACGACCTCTCGCTCGCGGCCGCCCACTTCGACGCCGTCGCCGTGCTCCACGACGGCGCCGTCCACGCCCTCGGGCGTCCCCGCGACGTCCTCACCCCCGAGCTCGTGCGCGACGTCTTCGACGTCGGCGCCCGTCATCTCACCGACCCGGTCACCGGCCGGGTCCACCTCGTCCTCGGTGCCGGCGCCCCGCCGGTGCCCGCTCCTCGAGAGGCAGTCCTGTGACCCCCCTTCGCCCCGCCCGAGCCGCCCAGGCCCTGTCCGCCGCCGTCCTGCTCGGCTCTCTCCTCGTCGGGTGCGGATCCGCGACGTCGACGGCCCGCAGCAGCGCGGACGACGCCGGCGAGGTGACGGTGTCGACGTGCGGTGAGGACGTGCGCTTCCCCTCGCCCGCGCAGCGGATGTACGTCGCCGGCGACGGCAACCTGCTCGCGATGGTGCTCGCCGTCGGGGCGCAGGACCAGGTCGCCGGGGCGAGCGGCACGACGGACACGGCGGAGGCCCTCTCGCGGGTCTACGGGTCCGACGTCGTCGACGGCATCCCCGTCGCCACCCGCGACCAGCCGACGATGGAGAACGTCCTCGCCCAGCGGCCCGACGTCATGCTCGCCGGGTGGAGCTACGGCTACACCGAGGAGCGCCGGCTCACGCCCGAGCTGCTGAGCGGCCGGGGGATCGCGCCGTACGTGCTGTCGGAGAGCTGCCGGCAGGAGGACGGCGCGCGCGGCACGATGCCGCCGTGGGAGGCCCTGTCGGCCGACATCGAGGCGGTCGGGGCGATCACCGGGCACGTCGACGAGGCGGCCGAGGTCGACGCCGACATCACGCGCCGCCGGGAGGCGCTGGAGGCGGCGCCCCAGGCGGCCGAGCGCCCCACGGTCTTCCTCTTCGACTCGGGCACGAAGGAGATCTTCACCTCAGGAGCCTTCGGCGGGCCGCAGGCGATCATCGAGGCAGCGGGGGCGAAGAACGCCACGGCCGACGTCGACGACACGTGGACGACGGTGTCGTGGGAGCGGCTCGTGCGCTCGTCGCCGGACTTCATCGCCTTCGTCGACTACGACGGGCAGACCTTCGAGCAGAAGGTCGAGGTGCTGCGGACCAACCCGGCGACGAAAGACCTCCCCGCGGTGCGCGAGGAGCGCTTCCTCAACCTGCCGATCCCGGCGTGGACGAGCAGCCCGCTCAACATCGACGCGGCGGAGGCGCTGCGCGCCGAGCTCGAGGAGCACGACCTCGTGCCGGCGAGCGGGATCACCCCCGAGCACGACCTCGAGCCGTGACGCGACCGACGCCCCGTGACCACGTGGTCCACGGGGCGTCGGCCGCCTGGGGGGAGGTTCTTACAGCAGGCCGTGCTCGACGAGCTCGTCCTGCGACATCAGCCGGGAGCGGATGAGGAAGCGCACCCCCTCGGGGGCCTCGACGGAGAAGCCGGACCCCCGTCCCGGCACGACGTCGACGGTGAGATGGGTGTGCTTCCAGTACTCGTACTGGCTCACGCTCATCCAGAACTCGACCGGTGTCGCCGACCCCACCTCGAGCGTGCCGAGGAGGATGTCGGCCTCGCTGGTGATGAAGTCACCCGCGGGGTAGCACATCGGCGATGACCCGTCGCAGCAGCCGCCGGACTGGTGGAACATCAGCGGCCCGTGGGTGCGCTCGAGGCGCTCGATGAGCTCGACCGCGGCGGGCGTGATGTCGACCTTGTCCGAGGGCATGGCTTAGAAGAAGCCGAGCTTGTCGGGGCTGTAGCTGACGAGGAGGTTCTTCGTCTGCTGGTAGTGGTCGAGCATCATCTTGTGGTTCTCGCGCCCGATGCCGGACTGCTTGTAGCCACCGAAGGCGGCGTGCGCCGGGTACTGGTGGTAGCAGTTCGTCCACACGCGGCCGGCCTTGATCGCCCGGCCCATCTCGAAGGTCGTGTGCGCGCTACGCGACCACACCCCGGCGCCGAGGCCGTAGAGGGTGTCGTTGGCGATCTGCAGCGCCTCGGCCTGGTCGGCGAAGGAGGTGAGCGAGACGACGGGGCCGAAGATCTCTTCCTGGAAGACGCGCATCGAGTTCTTGCCCTCGAAGACGGTCGGCTGGATGTAGTAGCCGCCCGCGAGATCGCCCTCGAGCTCGAGCTTGTCGCCACCGGTGAGGACCTTCGCGCCCTCCTGCTTGCCGATGTCGAGATAGCTCATGATCTTCTCGAACTGGTCGTTGCTCGCCTGGGCGCCCATCATCGTGTCGGTGTCGAGCGGGTTGCCCTGCTTGACCGCCTTGACCCGCTCGAGGGCGTCGCCGACGAACTGGTCGTAGATCGAGCCCTGGACGAGCGCGCGCGACGGGCAGGTGCAGACCTCGCCCTGGTTGAGGGCGAACATCGCGAAGCCCTCGAGCGCCTTGTCGTAGAAGGCGTCCTTGCTGCTCGCGACGTCCTCGAAGAAGACGTTGGGGCTCTTGCCGCCGAGCTCGAGGGTCACCGGGATGATGTTCTGGCTCGCGTACTGCATGATCAGGCGGCCGGTCGTCGTCTCGCCGGTGAAGGCGATCTTGGCGATGCGGGGGCTGGAGGCCAGCGGCTTGCCGGCCTCGACGCCGAAGCCGTTGACGATGTTGAGCACGCCCTCGGGCAGCAGGTCGCCGATGAGCTCGGCGAGCTTGAGGATCGACCAGGGGGTCTGCTCGGCCGGCTTGAGGACGACGCAGTTGCCCGCGGCGAGGGCCGGGGCGAGCTTCCACACCGCCATGAGGATGGGGAAGTTCCACGGGATGATCTGCCCGACGACGCCGAGCGGCTCGTGGAAGTGGTAGGCCATAGTCGTCTCGTCGATCTCCGAGATGCCGCCCTCCTGGGCGCGGATCGCGCCGGCGAAGTAGCGGAAGTGGTCGACGGCGAGCGGGAGGTCGGCGGCGAGGGTCTCGCGGACCGCCTTGCCGTTGTCCCACGTCTCGATGACCGCGAGGTCCTCGAGGTTGTCCTCCATGCGCTGGGCGATCTTCAGCAGGATGTTCGAGCGCTCGGTGGTGCTCGTGCGGCCCCACGCGCCGGCGGCGGAGTGCGCGGCGTCGAGGGCGGCGTCGATGTCCTCCGCGGTGCCGCGGGCGATGGACGTGAAGACCTGGCCGGTGACCGGCGTCGGGTTCTCGAAGTACTGACCACCCTTGGGTGCGACCCACGTGCCGCAGATGTAGTGGTCGTACTTCTCCTTGACCTCGATCGCGCTGTCGGCGCTCCCGGGCTGTGCGTAGACGGTCATGCGTGCCTCCGGCAACTCGTCGGCAGTGCCTCGTCGCGCTGCCGTTGCCCGGACCGTAGGTCGCCCCGGGTTGGTCGAAGGTTGGTCGGCCCGGTCCCCCTTCGCCCGGCGATGACCGGTAAACCCGACGCTGACCGGGCAGCTCGCTGCTGACGCAGACATAACCCGGTCCGTCCTGGGTCTCTCGGTCGGCCCGAGGCATCTCGGCCACCCCCCGTAGACGCGCGGACGCCCCCTTCGCCAGGTGACGAAGGGGGCGTCGGGCGAGCTGCGCAGGTCAGTACCGGATGACCACGCGCCCGTCGATCGCGCCGTCGCGCATCTCCTCGAAGACCGTGTTGATCTCGTCGAGCTCGCGGGCCTGCCACGTGGGCTTGACCAGGCCCCGCGCGTAGAAGTCGATCGCCTCGACCATGTCCTGGCGTGTGCCGACGATGGAGCCACGCACGGTGAGCGCCTTGAGGACGATGTCGAAGATCGGGGCGGGGAAGTCGCCCGGCGGCAGGCCGTTGAAGACGATGGTGCCGCCGCGGCGCGTCATGCCGATGGCCTGCCCGAAGGCGGAGGGGTGCACGGCGGTGACGAGCACGCCGTGAGCGCCACCGGTGGCCTCCTGGATCGCCTCGACGGGGTCGGTGGTGCTGGCGTCGACGACGACCTCGGCGCCCAGGCGGGTGGCGAGGTCGAGCTTCGCCTGGGAGACGTCGACGGCGGCGACGCGCAGGCCCATCGCCACGGCGTACTGCACGGCGACGTGACCGAGCCCGCCGATGCCGGAGATGACGACCCACTGGCCGGGACGGGTGTCGGTGACCTTGAGGCCCTTGTAGACGGTGACGCCGGCGCACAGGATCGGCGCGACCTCGAGCGGGTCGACACCGGCGGGGATCCGCGCCGCGAAGCGCTCGTCGACGAGCATGTACTGGCCGAAGCTGCCGTCGACGGAGTAGCCGCCGTTGGTCTGCTCCTCGCACAGCGTCTCCCAGCCGGTGCGGCAGTGCTCGCACGTGCCGCAGGCCGACCACAGCCAGGCGTTGCCGACCATGTCGCCGACGGCGAGGGTGCTCACCCCGTCGCCGAGCTCGACGACCTCGCCCACACCCTCGTGGCCCGGGACGAAGGGGGGCTGCGGCTTGACCGGCCAGTCGCCCTCGGCCGCATGGAGGTCGGTGTGGCACACCCCGCTCGCGACGAGCCGGACGAGCGCCTGGCCCGGCCCGGGCCGGGGGATGTCGATCTGCGACACGTCGAGCTTCTCGCCGAACTCACGGACCACTGCTGCCTGCATCGTGCTCATGCTGCGTCTCCTCATCTGGGTGAGGGGACCTGACGGCTGCGGCCGGTGGCCGGACGCACCGTCGCGCCCCTGTCGTGGCGCAGACGTTAGGGAGCAGCGGGTAGGTCAGTGGTTGGGCGGTGTGCCGACGGTCGAGGTGGTCTCGGGGCTTCGCTGGTCGAGGTGGTCTCGAGGCTCCTGCGTCGCACCTCGACCATCCACATTCGCTGGTCGAGGTGCGAGCGCCCGCCAGGGCGCGAGCCTCGAGACCACGGCGTCAGGAGCGGACAGGTCGCCCCCGACGACGCCCCACCGCCAGCGAGACCACCTCGAACCTCGTGCTCACGTCAGGAGCGATCGCGCCCTGCCGCGTCGTGGCCTCCAGGCGCGCCCGGTCGCGCGACGCGTGAGCAGCCATGCCGTGCACCTCGCCGGCCGAGACCTGCAGCACGAGGTGCACCCGGCCGTCGTCGGTGGTGTCGTCCGAGGACGCGGGCCGGAGCGGGTGGTGCTCGACCCGCGCCGTGGCGACGCCGGCTGTCGCGTCCTCGGCCTCCCGGTCGGACCCGACGACGGCGACGACATGTCCTGCCGCGTGCCCGCCCCCGGCTCCGTCCAGCACGAGACGCACGACACCGTCGGGGAGGTCCCGATCAGGTCTGCCCGGCCAGGGCGCGAAGGGCCACCCGGCGCGGCGGTAGCCGATCTGCAGCGAGACGACGCTGAGGTCGCCCGAGGACGTGCCCCGGTCGCGCACGACGCGCTCGGCCGCCCCGCGGGTCGATCGCACGGTGATCCCGATCGGGCCCGCCAGCTCGTCCGGTGCGTCGGGCATCCCCAGCTCTGGAGCACCCAGGAGCACGACGTGCACGACGCCCTCGGTGGGCACGGGACCGTCGGTGTCGTGCGTCTCCCACGACACCGAGGACGCGGGGTGCCGGGCGACGACGGAGCGCTCGAGGCCTGCTGCCTCGCTCTCGTCGGTGACGACAGCGACGAGAGGCTCGACGACGTCCTCGCCGTCGCCGGGCCCGGACCGGGCGAAGACGAGGTAGACCGTCGTGACCGGCGGTGCCTGGGAGGGCCGCCTCACCCGCCGAGCACGTCGTCCACGAGCGCCTTCGCGTCCGCCTGCACCTGCGCGAGGTGCTCGGGCCCGCGGAAGCTCTCGGCGTAGATCTTGTAGACGTCCTCGGTGCCGCTCGGGCGGGCGGCGAACCACGCCGACTCCGTCGTCACCTTGAGCCCGCCGACGGCGGCGCCGTTGCCGGGCGCCTCGGTGAGCTTGGAGATGATCGGCTCGCCGGCGACGGAGTCAGCGGTCACGGCGTCCGGGCTGAGCGAGGACAGGCGCGCCTTCTGCTCGCGGTCGGCGGGGGCGTCGATGCGCGCGTACGCCGGGTCGCCGTGCGCCGCGACGAGATCGGCGTAGTGCTCCGACGGCGAGCGCCCCGTCTTCGCCTGGATCTCCGAGGCGAGCAGGGCGAGGATGATGCCGTCCTTGTCGGTCGTCCACACCGTGCCGTCGGTGCGCAGGAAGGACGCCCCGGCCGACTCCTCGCCGCCGAAGCCGACCGACCCGTCGAGCAGCCCGGGGACGAACCACTTGAAGCCGACGGGCACCTCCCACAGCTCCTTGCCGAGGTCGGCGGCGACGCGGTCGATCATCGAGCTCGACACGAGCGTCTTGCCGATCCGCTCGCTGCGCCAGCCCGGCCGCGCCCCGCCGTAGAGGTACTGGATCGCGACGGCGAGGTAGTGGTTGGGGTTCATCAGCCCGCCGTCGGGCGTGACGATGCCGTGCCGATCGGAGTCGGCGTCGTTGCCCGTCGCGATGTCGTACTCGTCCTTGCGCGCGACGAGCGAGGCCATCGCCGACGGCGAGGAGCAGTCCATCCGGATCTTGCCGTCCCAGTCGAGCGTCATGAAGCGCCACGTCGGGTCGACGACCGGGTTGACGACGGTGAGGTCGAGGCGGTGCCGCTCGGCGATGGCCTCCCAGTAGTGCACAGCAGCGCCACCGAGCGGGTCGGCGCCGATGCGCACCCCCGCGTCACGGATCGCGTCGATGTCGAGCACCGACGGCAGGTCGTCGACGTACGTGCCGAGGAAGTCGTAACGACCCACCTGCGTGATCGCCCGGGCGAAGGGGGTGCGCCCCACCCCGTCGAGACCCCGCCGGAGGTAGTCGTTGGCCGCGGCCGCGATGACCTTCGTCGCGTCCGAGTCGGCCGGCCCGCCGTGCGGAGGGTTGTACTTGAAGCCTCCGTCTCCCGGCGGGTTGTGCGAAGGGGTGACGACGATCCCGTCGGCAAGGCCCGCCCCCTTCGCGCCGAGGTCCTTGCCACGGTTCGCCCGCAGGATCGCGTGCGAGACAGCGGGGGTCGGGACGACGCCGTCCTGGCTGTCGACGAGCACGGTGACCCCGGCGGCGACGAGGACCTCGATCGCCGTCGTCCAGGCCGGCCCGGAGAGGGCGTGCGTGTCGGCGCCGAGGAAGAGCGGTCCGTCGACCCCCTGCTCGCGGCGGTAGTCGACGATCGCCTGCGTCGTCGCGAGGATGTGCTGCTCGTTGAAGGAGGTCTTCAGCGAGCTGCCGCGGTGCCCGGAGGTGCCGAAGGCGACCTGCTGGTCGACGTCCTCGGGGTCAGGGGTGAGGACGTAGTACGACGACACCAGCTGCGGCACGTCGACGAGGTCGGAGAGCTGCGCCGGCTGACCGGCCCGATCGGAGGTCATGGCCCGACGCTACCGAAGCTCGCCCCGCCGCGGGCCCGCCCCGGGGGGGGGGGGGGCCCCCCCCCCCCGCGGGCCCCCCCCCCCCCCCCCCCCCCCCCCCCCCCCCCCCCCCCCCCCCCCCCCCCCCCCCCCCCCGGCGGGGGCCCCCCCCCCCCCCGGGGGGGGGGCCACCCCCCTCGACCCGAGCCCAGGCGACCGGGGCCGACGCCGCTCAGTGCGCCATCGGCAGGGGCGCACTCTCGTCTGTCTCGGGCCGGCGCACGAGCAGGCTCGCCGCGACCCCGACGAGGCTGATGCTCGCGCCGACGAGGAAGGCGAGGTGCACGCCCGCGGCCGTCGTGGCCCGCTCGTCGGCACCGCCCGCCGCAGCGGTGTGCTCCGCCGCCGCCATGACGGTGATGAAGAGCGCCGTGCCCACCGCACCCATGACCTGCTGCACCGTGTTGAGCACCGCGCTGCCGTGCGAGTACAGCGCCGGCTCGAGCGAGCCGAGGCTCGCGCTGAAGAGCGGGGTGAAGGTGAAGGACAGCCCGATGTTGAGCAGCACGTGCACGACGACGATCATCGCGATGCTCGTGTCCTCGTGCAGCAGCAGCGACATCAGCCAGAGGGCCACGCTGATGAGCGTCGCGCCGACGGGCAGCAGAGGTCGCGGGCCGAGGGCGTCGTACAGGCGCCCGACGACGGGGGAGAGCAGACCCATCGCGAGACCGCCCGGCAGGAGCAGCAGCCCGGTCTCCAGGGTGCCGAGACCGAGGACGTTCTGCGTGTAGATGGGCAGCAGGACGAGGCTGCCGAAGAGGACGAGGCTGGCCAGCGCGATGAGCACGATCGAGAAGGTGAAGTTCTTCGTCGCGAAGGTGCGCAGGTCGAGCAGGGGGCTGCCCGTGCGCGCCAGGCGCACCTGGCGCAGGACGAAGAGGACGAGCGCGACGACGCCGACGCCGGCCGGGAGCGCGGGGTCGACGGCCTGACCCTCCGACGCGCCCTCGCCGAGGGCCGACAGCCCGTAGACGAGCCCGCCGAAGCCGAGCGCGGACAGGACCACGGACGGGACGTCGAGGTCGACCTCGCGCGGGGTGGTGACGTCGACCATCTTCTTCGCCCCGACGACCAGCGCCACCACCGCGACGGGCAGGACGACGACGAACATGAAGCGCCAGCTGAGCACGCTGAGCACGAGCCCGGAGATCGTCGGGCCGATGGCGGGCGCGACGGCGATGACGACGGAGATCGTGCCCATCGTGCGGCCGCGGGAGTGCGCCGGCACGAGGCTCATCGCGGTCGTCATGAGCAGCGGGATCATGATCGCGGTCCCGCTGGCCTGCACCACACGGGCGAGCAGCAGCACCCCGAAGCCCGGGGCGAGGGCAGCGAGCAGCGTGCCGGCGGTGAAGAGCAACATCGCGAGCAGGTAGATCGGCCGGGTGTGGAAGCGCTGCATGAGGTAGCCGGTCACCGGGATGACGACCGCCATCGTCAGCAGGAAGCCCGTGGTGAGCCACTGGGCCGTGGCCGCGGTGATGCCGAGGTCGACCATGAGGGTCGGCAGGGCGACGCTCATGACCGTCTCGTTGAGCACGACGACGAAGGTCGACACCACGAGGATGCCGATGACGAGGCGGTTGCGTGCGGTGTCGTCGGCGTCGAGCCGAGGGGGCGCCGCGGGGTCGTGCGGCGAGATCGCCACGGAGTCGGTCACTGGTGCTCCTCGTGAGGTCTGGCGGGGCCAGGGGTGGGGGCCGGGCGGGCTCGGCTCTGAGCGCCGCGGCGGTGTGCGCGCCGGTCGGGGGCGATCGGCGAAGGGGTGTCGTGCGGGGGTGGTGCGGGGCCGGCCTAGCGCCGGCTGATCGCCGCGGCCGCCGAGGAGACCGCGGCCACCGTGGCCGGGTCCTCCAGGCACGTGCGCAGCGCTGCGTCGTGCACCGGGCGGGCGGCGGCGAGCAGGTCCCGCCCGTCGTCGGTGAGCTCGGTGTAGATGCCCCGGCGGTCGGACGCGCAGATGACCCGTCGCAGCAGACCGCGCGACTCGAGCCGCCCGACGAGACGCGTCGTCGCCCCGGTGGTGAGCGCGGCGACGCAGGCGACGTCCTGCATCCGCAGGTGGGCGTCGACCTGCTCCTCGAGGATGTCGAGGACGGTGAACTCGACGAGCGAGAGCCCGACCTGCGCGACTGCCGTCGACAGCGCGTGGTCGACATGGCAGTGCGCCGACCTCATCGCGCGCCAGTCGGCGACGAGGTCACGGCGCGGGTCGGCCCCGGCGGACCAGCGCAGGGCCGCCGCGGCGTCGTCCACGGGGCGCTGGGTGATCTCGGTCGTCACCGGGCGAGCATACATCTGCAGGCGTCGATAGCCGTCGCGTGCAGATATCCGCTCGTGCAGAGACCCCGGGAGGCGGGCAGGACTGCATTCACTCGCCGCGTGCGGCGCGCAGCGCGAGCAGCTCGGCGCGAAGGGGGTGCCCCCCGGGCGTCGCGTCGACCCGGTCGAGGGCGAGGTCGACGACCTCGGTGTCGTAGGGCGCGGCCTCGGCGTAGCGCACGACGGCGGCCGGGTCGGGGTCGGCGATGAGGCTCTCGCGCACCGCGACCGCGAGGTACTCGGCCGTCTCGGTGAGGCCGGGGGAGTCGGTGCCCGGCACGAGGTCCCCGCCATACGCCTCGACGGCCGCGCGCACGTCACCCCGGCGCACGGCCTCGCGCACCGTCGCGACGTCGGAGGTGACGGGCAGGTCGAGACGGTAGGGCCGCGAGGCGAGGCGACCGCCCAGCGCCGACCGCAGGTGCGAGACCTCCGCCTTGAGGGTGCCGAGCGAGACGGCCCGGTCGCCGTAGAGCTGGGCGTGCAGCTGCTCGAGCGAGAGGCCGTCGGGGTGCAGGACGAGCAGCGCGAGGATCTCGCCCTGCCGCCGGGTGAGGAGCAGGCGGCTGCCGTCGAGCCAGCCCTCGACCCGGCCGAGCAGACGCAGGTGCAGGCCGTCGAGCGGCGTCTCCTGCCGGTAGGCACCCGGCTCGGCGCCGAGCCGCAGCCGGCTCTCGACGAGCCGGGCGAGGGCCTGCGCCGTCGTGCCGCCGAGCGGGTGCGCGCGGTCCCACGTCGTCGACAGGTCGAGCACGCCGAGCTGCGCGCCGGTCACCGGGTCGTGGACCGGGGCGGCCCAGCACACCCACGAGTGGACGATCGGGGCGTAGTGCTCGGCGGAGAAGACCGTCGTCGTGCGGTCGGTGCGCAGCGCGAGGTTGAGCGCGTTGGTGCCGATGCTCTCCTCGTCCCACCGGCCGCCGGCGACGAAGTTCACCGACTCGGCCCGGCGCCGCATGACCCGCCCGCCGTAGGTCCACAGGATGCGGGTCTGCGGGTCTGTCACCGCGACGACGAGGTCGCCGTCGTCGGCGACCGACCGCAGCTCCGCCTCGAGGTCGGACACGGCTCGTCCGAGCGTCGACTGGGTGAGGTAGGCCGAGGTCTCCGCCTCGTCGGACATCGGCGCGCTGCTCGGCGCGCTGCTCAAGGTGGCCTCGCTGCGACGCCACGAGTCGAGGATCTCCGGGCGCACCGGGGCCGGCTCGTCGGGGCGGTCGTCGTCCGTGCGCTCGACCCAGCCCTCCCACGCGCGCTCGACCGCGCGGCGCTGCCCGTGCAGGCCCTCGCCGGTGGATCGGGTCATGGCTCCCCCTTCGCGTCGTCGCGGGGCACCCAACCTATCGCCAACTCCGAGCTGGCGGGAGGGCTTCGCTCAGCGGCGGGCGGGCCGCAGACGCACGCCCTGGCCGGGCACGAGCTGCGCGAGCAACGGCAACGAGGCCGGCACGACCACGGCGCACACCGGGTAGCCGCCGGTCGTGGGGTGGTCGGCGAGGAAGACGACCGGCTCGCCGGACGGGGGGACCTGAACGGCGCCGGGGACGACCCCTTCGCTCGGCAGCTCCGCGTGCACCGCCCGCTCGACGGCCGGCCCGCTGAGGCGCACCCCGACCCGGTCGCTGCGGCTGCTCACCACGTAGACGGCGCTCGTCAGGGTGCGCCACGCCTCGTCGCTCACCCAGTCGCGCCGCGGCCCGGGGTCGACCTCGAGCACCGGGTCGCCCGACCACGTGCGCACGGGTGCGACGTCGACCGGCACGACGGGCACCTCGTCCACCCTCCCGAGCGGCACCCTCGTGCCCTCGCCGAGCGGCAGCGGGGCGATGCCCGAGAGCACGTCCTGGCTGGCCGAGCCGAGCACCGGCGCGACCGCCAGCCCGCCCCGGACGGCGAGGTAGGAGCGCAGGCCGTGCGCCGGGGACCCCACGCGCAGCCGCGCGCCCGCCCGCAGGACGAAGGGGGAGCCCACCCCGACCGGGGCGCCGTCGACCTCGACGGGGGCGTCGGCGCCCGTGACGACGCACCACCGCGTCGCCGTGAGCCCCACCTCGAGCCCGCCGAGGGTCGCCTCGACGACCGGGGCCCCCTCGGGGTTGCCGAGCAGGCGGTTGGCCAGGCGCAGCGAGGCCCGGTCGGCGCCACCGGACCGGGGCACGCCGAGACCGGCCAGACCCGGCCGGCCGAGGTCCTGCACCGTGCTCAGCAGGCCGGTGGTGTGCACGACGAGCTCGGCGGGGCGCTCGCTCACGAGACCTCCACGAAGCGCACCCGGTCGCCGGCCCGCAGCAGCGCGGGCTCCTCCCGGTCGAGGTCCCACAGGACGAGGTCGGTGGAGCCGATGAGCTGCCAGCCGCCGGGCGAGGACCGCGGGTAGACCGCGGTGAGCCCTCCGGCCAGCGCCACCGCGCCCGGCGGCACGGCCGTGCGGGCCTCGTCCCGGCGGGGCACGTGGAGGCGCTCGTCGACGCCGCGCAGGTAGGCGAAGCCGGGCGCGAAGCCGACGAAGCCGACCGTGCACTCGACGCCGGTGTGGGCCTCGACGACCTCTTCGCGGCTCAGCCCGGTGAGCCGCGCGACGTCGTCGAGGTCGGGGCCGTCGTAGCGGGTCGGCACCTCGACGAGCCGACCGGCGACCTCGTCCCCGTCGACGGGGACGAGCGTGCGCAGCCGCTCCTGGGCGGCCGCCCGGCTCGCCTCGTCGACGAAGGTCACGAGCACCGTCCGGGCTGCAGGGACGGCCTCGAGGACTCCCGGCAGCGCGGCGGCGACCACGGCGCGGTGCAGCGCGAGGGTCTGCGCGTCGTCGGGCGCCTCGAGCAGGGTCGCGCGGCGGCCGTAGGGCAGGAGGGTCGTCATCGGCTCAGGCGAAGGGGGCGACGCGCACCCCGGCGTCGACGAGGGCGTCGCGGACCCGGCGCGCGATGTCGACGGCGCCGGGGGTGTCGCCGTGCACGCACACCGAGGCGGCGTCGACGGCGACGCTCGAGCCGTCGACCGCGACGACGCTGCCCTCGAGCACCATCTGCAGCGCCCGCCGGACGACCTCGCCGGTGTCGTGGACGACGGCGCCGGGCTCGTCGCGGGGCACGAGGGTGCCCTTGGCCGTGTACGCGCGGTCGGCGAAGACCTCGTGCACCGGGCGCAGCCCGGCCGCCTCGGCCTGCTCCAACCAGACCGCCCCGGGCAGCCCGAGGACGGCGGTGCCGGGGGCGCCCGCGGCGACAGCGGCGACGACGGCGGCCGCCTGCGCCTCGTGGGTGACGACGGCGTTGTAGAGCGCCCCGTGCGGCTTGACGTAGCGCACCTGCGTCCCCTCCGCCCGGGCGACGCCCTGCAGCGCGGACAGCTGGTAGAGGACGCTGTCCTCGAGCTCGGTGGGGTCGATGTCGACGAAACGACGCCCGAAGCCCAGCAGGTCCGGGTAGGAGACCTGGGCGCCGACCGCGACCCCGCGCTCCGCGGCGCGGCGGCACACCCGCCGCATGTGCGTGGGGTCGCCGGCGTGGGCCCCGCACGCGACGTTGGCGCTGCTCACGACCTCGAGCAGGCCGTCGTCGTCGGTGAGCCGCCAGACGCCGAGCCCCTCGCCGAGGTCGGCGTTGAGGTCGACGGTTCGGCCTGCGGGCTGCGCCGCGGTCGGGGTGCTCATCGCCCGAGGTGCTCTCGCACGAGCCGGGCCGGTGCCCGGCTGGCCCAGGCGTCGATGAGCACCTCCTCGAGCTCGGCGCGGGTCAGCCGGGGCAGGTCGCGCTCGCGGAGCAGGACGGTGCGCGGGCTGCGGTCGAAGTGGGGCGTGGTGAAGAAGGGGGAGTCGTCGGCGACGAGCGCCTCCTTGTCCTGCTGCCCGGGCACCGAGATGGCCATGACGTCCTCCATGAGCGCGCCGGTCTCGGGGTCGACGGCATCGCGCTGCTCACCACGCCAGATGACGAAGCCCTTGTCGCGCACCTTGTACGTCGGCTTGTCGCCCCACGACGTGCCGAGGGTGACCTCGGGCAGCGCGCTCGCGATGTCGTGCACGTCCTGCACGCCGGCCGGCTCGTCCCCGCTCATGCGCTCGACGCTACCGCTGCGGACCGACGCCCTCACCGCGGCAGACGGACCCGCACGAAGTGCGGGCGGTAGCGCAGGGGGTCGGCGAGCACGCGCTCGCTGTCGGTGTCGTTCGTGCTGTACGACGCGACGACGCTGCCCGTCGCGGGGAAGAGCGTCGGGTGGGCCAGCGGCATGTAGCGCACCTGACCGGTCTCGCCCTGCGCGACCGGGGCGACCGCGGTGCCCGACGACCACGGGCCCGTGGGCGCGTCGGCGGTCCACACGGTGATGTCGCTGCCGAGCAGGTCGTTGCGCTTGCTCAGCGCGTACCAGCGCTCCCCCTGGGTGAAGACGCTCAGCGTCTGCGAGACGCCGTCGCGCGCCGGGATCATCTCGCGGGCGTCGTCCTCGCGTGCCGACCACCCCGAGCCGTCCCAGTAGCGCCAGCGGGACTGGTGCAGCAGGTCGTCGGGCCGGACCCGGGCGACGCGGAGGGAGTACCCCCAGGCCTGCTCTGCGCCCGGGCTCGCCGTGCCGAAGACGTAGAGCCACCGGTCGTCACCGCTGCCCACGAGCGTCGTGGCGGCGCCCCACGTCGGGTGCTGGCGACCGGCGCGGTCCGGCCCGATGTCGCGCTGCTCGAGCAGCTGCGGGGTCCCGCCGAGCGGCACGACGAAGACGGCCACCGACAGGCCGAGGTTCTCGAAGTCGAAGGCGTCCGACCCGGTCGTGCGCACCCGCTGGGTCGTCACGTAGAGCAGGTCGTACCCGGTGCGGTGGTCCACGACCGTCGACATCGGCCAGTAGCCGACCGGGCTCTCGCCGGGTCGGGCCCGATCGGGGACGAGCGCTCCGCCGGCCTCGGGCACGACCGCCCGGATGCAGCGCTCGTCGGTGACGAGCATCGAGTTGCGCACGTACCTCGGCCCCGCCGGACCCTCGCGCAGCGTGTCGCCGAAGAGCCACGCCCGCCGGCCGTCCTGGAGCAGCGCGTCGGCCCCGACGTCCCCACCGCGGAAGTCGTCGGTGCCGCGCAGCCCGGCGATCCGGTTGAGGTCGGCCACCGACGTCACCGGTCCCGAGCGCACGCAGTCCGCGCTCGCGGCGAGCGAGGCGAGGCGGGGTGCGGCGGCGACCTCGGAGCGCGGCACGACGACGGCGAGCGCGAGCATCGCGGCGGTGAGCGGCACGACGACGCCGAGGACGCGCACCCGCCACCCTCGGACCCCGCCGACCTGGCGCAGCCCCTCACCGCCGACCGGCGCCGGCACGTCATGACGTCGCCGGACCGCCCGGGCGAGGGTGATGACGAGCAGCGACGCGACGAGCCAGACGAGCACGACCGTCACGGGGACGACCGCGAGCTCGCGGTGCAGGCTCACCGCGGTCGCCGCCTCGACCCCGGCCCCGGGCACGCCGAGGGCGGCGAGGTCCGACCAGGGCGGGCTGACGAGCGCCGGGTCGACGCGGGCGAGCACCGGGGCGCCGGTGGCGAAGAAGGCGACGACGGCCAGCCCGAGCCCCGCCCACCCGAAGAGCGCCTCGAGCGCGAAGGTGAAGGCCGCACCCGTCCCGGCCACCGTGGCCGGCACGAGGACCTCCGCCCACGTCCCTCCGCGCAGCGCGAGCAGGCCGATGACCGCGCCGCCGACGACGGAGAGCGCCCCGACGACGAGCGTGCGCCGCAGCCCGTGCCGCAGGTCGCGGGCGACGGGCCCGTCACGCAGGCTCGTGCCGACGGCGAGGACGAAGCCGAGGAGCAGGGCGAGCGCCACGGCGAGGCGCGCGGCCCCCTGCCGTTCGTCGGCGTCGGCCGGTCCGACGACCTCGACGGCGACGAGCCGGTCGATGCGTCGCTCGACCTCCTCGACCCGGTCGAGGACCGCCGCGTCGAGGAGGTCGTCGTTGCTCGACGCGAGCAGCAGCCGGTCGGTCGAGCCTTCGAGGTCGACGACGAGGGCCGCGCGAGCGGACCCGTCGGCCAGGGCCGCACGGGCGCTCTCCTCGTCGGCGACGGCGCGCAGGTCGAAGGGGTCGCCCGGCAGGTCGTCGTACTGGCGGGCGACGCTCTCGGCGACGACCGGGTCGCCGACGACGACGGCGGGCACGGCGTGGGGGACGAGGTCGTCGGACCCGGCGAGGACGAGCGCGGCCCAGGCCACCTCGGCGACGACGACGAGCGCGAGGAGCGCGGAGACGACGGGCGGCGAGATCTGCCGCCAGCGCGGGCGGTCAGGTGCCGTGCTCGCGATCGTCGTCACCCCCTTCGCCCTCGTCCGGTCCCGTGAAGCCTAGGCGGGACACGGCTTTGACCAGGCCCCCGCTGCTGGGGGAGGCTCGCGCCATGACGCAGACCCCCCTGGCAGCATCGAGCGACCCCACCCCGATGATCGCCAGGGTCGGTGCGAAGTTCGCCTACGCGACGACGTCCGTCGACGCCGCGCTCATGTCCTTCGCCGTCTCCGACGCCCACGTCGTGCTCGACGAGACGATCCTCGTCCACGCGGCCGGCGAGCAGGTCGAGCCGGTCGAGCTGCGCGGTGACCACGGCACGCGCCTGCACCTCGTCGAGGGCGTGGGCACCGGCTGGCTCGAGGTCACCTACGAGGCGACCGTCGACATCACCCGGCCGACCGACGCGCCCACGGGCCTCGGTGTCGAGCAGGACCGCTGGCTGTACACGCGGCCGAGCCGGTACGCCGAGTCCGACCGTCTCGGGGCGGTCGCCGCCCGCAGCTTCACCGGTGCGCGGGGTCGTGACCTCGTCGACGCCGTCGCGGCGTACGTCTACGACAACTTCGCCTACGTCTCCGGCAGCTCCCGGGGCACCGACGGCGCGGTCGACACCCTCCTCGCCGGCCGCGGCGTGTGCCGCGACTTCGCCCACGTCGTCGTTGCCCTGCTGCGAGCCCGCGGCGTGCCCGCCCGCCTCGTCTCGGTCTATGCACCGGGACTGGAGCCGATGGACTTCCACGCGGTGGCCGAGGCCTGGGTCGAGGGTGCGTGGCACGTCGTCGACGCGACCCGCCTCGCCCCCCGTCAGTCGCTCGTGCGCATCGCGACCGGTCGCGACGCCGCGGACACGGCCTTCCTCACGACGAGCAACGGCACGATGCGCTTCAACCGCCAGGAGGTCACCGCCGCGCTCGTCGAGGGTGAGCTGCCCACGGACGACCACACCAAGGGCGTGCGCCTGGCCTGAGCCGCGCCCGCCGGGAGCGCCCGGTGGCTCGGTCAGACCCAGATCGCCGCGGCGATCCCGTCGCTCGCCGTCTCCGGCGGCTCCGGCAGGCTGTGCGCCGCGCCGGTCGCGTACCGGTGCGCGGTCCAGGCGACGGCGACGGCGTCCAGGACGTCGTCGGTGCCGTACCCGCTGCCCGAGAGCACGCTCGGGGGGAGCAGACCGACCTGGCGGAGCACGTCGAGCCGGGCGGCGACGCCCTCCTCGGTGCGCTTGCCCGGCAGCACGGGTGCGCCCGCCATCGCCGCGAAGCTCACCTCGGGGTGCACCTCGAGCACGCGCACGGTGGGGCGCGAGCGCACGTAGCGGTCGGCCTCGAGCACCTTCGGCGCGAGGGCGAAGGACTGGGCCGAGACGCCCTGACCGGTGAGCGGGCGGTTGATCGCGTCGGCGGTGGCCCGGTCCGGCGCCGACCAGGCAGGCCGGGTCATCGTCGTGAAGACGCTCGACGCCTTGCCCGGGAGCGCCTGGCGCGCGAGGCGGTCGGCGGCGCGCAAGCCCGGAGTCCGGCAGCCCGATGGGGATGTCGACACCGACGACGGCGAGCTCGGGGTGCTGCTCGCGGACGGTCTCGACGAGCGCCTCGAGCGAGCCGGCGACGACGACGGAGGGTCGGGGGCGGCCCGGTGCCAGGACGGCGCCGACCCACCCGGAGCGGCAGCCGTCGACGCCGAGGACGGCGGTCGTCACCTCGAGCGGGGCGAAGGGGGACTCGACGTCGGCGTCCTCGAGGACCGCGACGGCCCCGTCCTCGCCCCCGTCGTCCGGTGCGTCCGCGAAGACCGGGCGCAGGTCGACGCCGAGGGCGTCGGCGAGCCGGCGCAGGGCGCGGGCGGCCTCGAGGACCTCGGCCGCCGGGTCGCCCGTCGCCATCAGCGCAGGTGGTCGACGAGCTCGGGGGCGAGGCCGACGTAGGTCGCCGGGGTCATCGCCGCGATCCGCTCCTCGACCTCGGGCGGCAGGCCGAGCCCGCGCACGAAGGTCACGAGGTCCTCCTGGCCGATCCGACGGCCGCGGGTGAGCTCCTTGAGACGCTCGTAGGGCTCGTCCATGCCGGGCACGCCCTGGGCGCCGAGGGCCCGCATCGCGGACTGGACCGGCTCGCCGAGGACCTCCCAGTTCGCGTCGAGGTCGGCAGCCATCGCCTCGGGCACGGCGTCGAGACCGGCGAGCCCGCGGGCGACGTTGTCGAGCGCGAGGATCGAGTGGCCGAGCGCGGTGCCGATGTTGCGCTGCATCGAGGAGTCGGTGAGGTCACGCTGGAGGCGGCTCTGCACGAGCGTCGTCGCGAGGACGTCGAGCAGGGCGTTGCTCACCTCGAGGTTGGCCTCGGCGTTCTCGAAGCGGATGGGGTTGACCTTGTGCGGCATCGTCGAGGAGCCGACCGTGCCCTGGCCGCGCACCTGGGCGAAGTAGCCCATGGAGATGTAGGTCCAGACGTCGGTGCACAGGTTGTGCAGGATGCGGTTGAAGCGGGCGATGTCGGCGTAGAGCTCGGCCTGCCAGTCGTGGCTCTCGATCTGCGTCGTCAGCGGGTTCCACGTCAGGCCCAGGCCCTCGACGAAGGTCCGGCTGATGTCCTGCCAGTCGGCCTCGGGCACGGCCGCGAGGTGGGCGCCGTAGGTGCCCGTCGCGCCGTTGATCTTGCCGAGGTGCTCGGCGCCGGCGACCCGGGTGACCTGACGGCGCAGGCGGTGGGCGAGGACGGCGAGCTCCTTGCCCATCGTCGTCGGGGTCGCGGGCTGGCCGTGGGTGTGCGCTAGCAGCGGCACGTCGCGCAGGTCCTGGGCCATCGTCGTCAGCGCGGCGAGGAGCGACTCGGCGCGGGGGAGCCAGACCTGCTCGACGGCGCCCTTGACCATGAGGGCGTAGGAGAGGTTGTTGACGTCCTCGCTCGTGCAGCAGAAGTGGATGAGCTCGGCGAGGCCGCGGTCGGCCTCGGCGGGCGTGATCTGGCGCAGCCGCGCCTTGAGGAAGTACTCGACGGCCTTGACGTCGTGCTGCGTGACCTTCTCGGTCGCAGCCATCTCGTCGATCTCGTCGGGCCCGAAGGTCTGCACGACCTCGCGCAGCGCCGTGACCTCGTCGTCGGTCAGGCGGCGCACGCCGGGCACGACCTGGCGCTCGGTGAGATGGATGAGCCACTCGACCTCGACGTGCGTGCGCATCCGGTTCAGCGCGGGCTCCGAGAGGTGGTCGACAAGGGGGGCGACGACGGGGCGGTAGCGCCCGTCGAGGGCTCCGAGGGCGATCGGCGGGGTCGCTGCGGCGAGGCTCTGCATGGGGTCATCCTCCCAGGACGTCGCGGTGCGGGCGACGCGGTGTCCGCGCTAGCGGTCGAGCTCGCGGCGCACGTGCTCGACGACGCCGCGCGCGGCTGGGACGACCTCGGCGTACGTCCGCTCGAAGTCGGCGTCGTCGCCGTACCAGGGGTCGGCCATCTCCTGCTCGGCCTCGGCGAGCCCGGCGGCGTCGAAGGAGCGCAGCATCCGCACCTTCGCCTTGTCCTGGGGCGTCGGCGCGAGGCGGCGCAGCGTCGAGTAGTGGCCGTGGTCGGCGGCGAGGACGAGGTCGAGCTCGGCGAACCACCGCCGCTCGAAGGCCCGGGCGCGGTGCAGCGCGTGGCTCGGGTGGTCGTGGCCGTTGCGGCGCAGCACCTCCAGGGTGCGCGGGTCGGCGGGGTTGCCGACCTCCCAGGCGGTCGTGCCGGCGGAGTCGACGACGACGTCGTCGCCCAGGCCCTCGGCGTCGAAGAGCTCGCGCAGCACGAGCTCGGCCATCGGCGAGCGGCAGATGTTGCCGGTGCACACGACGCAGATGCGGTAGGGCCGGCTCACAGCCCGACCGCCGCGCGCAGCTCGCCACCGGTGTACGTGCGGTGCTCGCCGTCGGAGATCGACTGGCCCTCGGCGGCGACGACGAGCTCGACGAGCCGCTCGCTCACGGGGGTGGCGATCCCGTAGCGCTCGCCGAGCGCGACGACCATGCCCTGCAGCTCGTCGATCTCCGTGCGCCGGTGGCGGCCGAGGTCGTCGGCCATCGAGCTGCGCGCCTGCGGCGTCACCGCGAGCGAGGTGCGGGCCAGCCCGGCGAAGACGGGGGTCGGGCTGCGCAGCACCGCGGGCATGAGGGCGGCGGGCAGGGGGCCCATCCGCGCGGGGGTCACCCCGGCGGCCTTGCTCACGGCGAGCGCCTCGGCCTGGCAGGCGGCGAGCACGCGGCGGTAGTCGGGGTCGCGCAGCTCGTCGCGCAGGGGCCGCCCGGACAGGGCGTTGACCGCGTTGTTGAGGTTGAGCAGCAGCTTGTTCATGAGCACCGGGCGCATGTCCGGCTCGACGGCGACGGAGAGCCCGCCGCGTCGCGCGGTCCGCACGAAGGGGTCGACCCTCGGGTGGTCCTTGACGGTGATGCCGCCGCTCGTCGTCGCGAGGTAGACCGCGTCGTCCGTCGCGACGACGTTGTGGTGCACGACCGCCGAGAGCACGAGCGGACGGCTGGCCCGCGAGGGGAAGGCGCGCTGCAGGCCCTCGTCGAGGACCTGGGCGTTGCGCACGCCGTTCTGCAGCGAGATGACGACCGTGTCGGTCGTGAGGTACGGCCCGATCTGGGCCGCGATGTCGTGGTTGGTCACCGTCTTCGTCGTCACGAGGACGACCTCGGCGCCGGAGACGGCGCTCACCTCGGTGTCGAGGTGCAGCCGGTCGGCGGGCACGTGCCAGGCGGTGCCGCGCATCGTCGTCGCCGTGAGCCCCTGCTCGCAGATCGCGTCGACGACCCGGGCCCGGCCGACGAGGGTGACGTCGGCGACCGAGGCGAGGTGGGCCCCGATGTAGCAGCCGATGCTGCCGGCGCCGACGACCGCGATGCGCACCCGCGCTCACCCCCTGCCGTCGGCGTCATGACGCCGTGCGGCGCCGCGGCCGATCCTAGCCGCGGCGCCGCACCGCACCGGTGAGGCGGGGACTCAGCGTGTGCGCTCCAGCCCGCGCTGCCCGTCGTGCAGCTCGAAGGACGCCTGCGTGTACGCGGCGGCGTCCGTCGTCGTCACGCTCGGCAGCGAGCGGTAGTCGACGCTCATCTTCTCCTTGGTGATGGCGGTGCGCACGTACCCGCGCTGGTCGGCGGAGAAGCGCAGGTGCGGGTTGAGCGCCATGTTGGGGCTCTGCCACGTCGGGCTGCCGTTACCGGTCGAGGTGATCGAGCTGCACACGAGCTCGGAGCCGACGACCGGCGAGTCGGTGTCCTGGTAGTCCAGGCGCAGGTCGTTGGCCCAGTGCTTGTGCACGTCGCCGGTGAGCACGACGGGGTTGCGCACCCCGGCGTCGACCCAGCCCTGGGTGATCCGCCGGCGCGAGGGCACGTAGCCGTCCCACCCGTCCATCGAGGTGCGGTACGACGGGCCGGCGAGCGCGTCCTGCTCGGCGAAGAAGACCTGCTGGCCGAGCACGTCCCAGCGGGCCCGCGAGCGCTCGAAGCCGTCGAGCAGCCAGCGCTCCTGCGCCATGCCGGGCAGCGACCGGGTCTCGTCGAGGCGCTCGTCGCAGTCGATCGTCCAGCCGTCGCCGCAGGCCTGGTCGTCGCGGTACTGGCGCGTGTCCATCATGTGGAAGGTCGCCAGACGGCCCCAGTGCAGCCGGCGGTAGATCTTCATGTCCGCGCCGCGCGGCACGGAGGCCCGGCGCAGCGGCATGTTCTCGTAGTACGCCTGGAAGGCCTGGGCGCGGCGCCGCACGAAGCGGGCGGTCGTGTCGTTCCACTGCGCGGCGTCGGAGTTCTCCGGCACGTCGTCGGCCCAGTTGTTGTCGACCTCGTGGTCGTCCCACACGACGAGCCACGGCGCGGTGGCGTGGGCGAGCTGCAGGTCGGGGTCGGACTTGTACTGGGCGTGGCGCTGGCGGTAGCTCGCGAGGTCGACTGTCTCGGGGCCGTCGTGGTCACGGACGTTGCCCGTGGGGGAGAGGTAGGACTGCTTCGTGTACTCGTACTGGTAGTCGCCGAGGTGGAGCACGAGGTCGGGCTGGTCCTGCGCCAGACGGCGGTACGCGGTGAAGTACCCGTGCTCGTACTGGCTGCAGCTGGCGAAGGACATCGCGAGCACGGCCGGCATCTCGTGCCGGGCGGGCGCGGTCATGGTGCGCCCGACGGGGCTGAGGTGGCCGCCGACCCGGAAGCGGTACCAGTACTCGCGACCGGCCTGCAGCCCCCGCGGCTCGACGTGCACCGCGTAGCCGCTCTCGGCGCGCGCCTCGACGACGCCGCGCTCGACGACGCGGCGCATCTGCGGGTCGCGGGCGATCTCCCACCGCACCGCGTACGGGCGGCGGGCCATCCCGCCCAGCCCGTCCTCGGCGGTGGGGTCGACGGCGAGCCGGGTCCACAGGACGACGCTGTCGGGGAGGGGGTCGCCGGAGGCGACGCCGAGCTCGAAGGGGGACACCCGCGGGCTCGCCGAGCGGGCGAGGGGGCGGGTGCCGGGGGCGCCGGTGGCGCTGCCGGGGGCGGCGAGGACGGTGAGGGCTCCGGCGGCGGCGCCACCGGACAGGACGGTGCGGCGGGTGATCTCCATGACCGCGATGCTCGTGCGCCGGGGTGCACCCCCGGCGCCCTGCTGATGACCACCGCGTGAGCGGCTGGTCAGGGTTTCGTCAACCGCGGCTCAGGCCGCGACGCTCCCGCTGCTCTCTCCGTGCTTCTTGCACGTGGCGGTCCACTGCTGCCCCTCGCTGGTCACCGTGAGCTCGCGGCGGCAGGTCGTGCAGTACGTGGGCGGGGTGGTGGCCAGGGCCTGGGTGCAGGCGGCGTGGCCGGACTTGTTCGCGCTGCGGCCGCAGTGGGCGCAGTACGTGGCGGCGACGACCGGGGGGATGGCCCCGAGGGTGTCGGGGTCGGAGTAACCGGAGTCGGCCGCGTACGGGATGTCAGACATCTCGTCCTCTCGTGTGTCGGTAGGGCCCGGCCAGCGTACGTCCCCCTCGGGCGACGCCTACCCGCGTGCTGCGGGGGCGCCGCCCGGGGCGGGCCGACCGGGTCAGCCGCCGAGGATGTCCCCGAGCGAGCTGCTGCTGCTCTTGTGCCCGCCGTCGACGACGGACTCGGCCGGCTGCACGAGGACGTAGCCCTGGCCGCCGAAGGCCATCTGGAAGGTCTCCCCGGTGCCGCCGCGCACCATCGACTTGAAGCCGCCGGTGTCGACGCGGATGTCCATCGACACCCCGGCCGTCCACAGCACGACCGCCTGGGCATCGCCGAAGGTCGGCGCCGTCGCGACGTCGAGGGCGACGGGCTCCCCCTTCGTCGTGATCGCGACGTACCCGGTGCCGCGCAGGGTGACGTTGTACAGACCGCCCGTCATCGCCGCGCCGCGGGCCTGGATGCGGTGGATGTCCCACTGGATCGAGTCGGAGAAGGCGAGGATGTTCGAGCCGTTGACGGAGATCATGTCGTTCTCGAGGTACATGACCTGGACCTCGGAGGCGGTGTCGGCGACGAAGAGCTCGCCGGCGCCGGTGGCCCGCATCATCTTCACGCCCTCGCCGGTGGCGGCGGCCTTGAACATCTTGCCCAGCCCGCCGGAACCGGTGTTCTCGAAGCGGATGTCGCCCTGGTAGGCGACCATCGAGCCGGTCTTGGCCCAGACCGGCCCGTAGCCCATCTGGATCTTCAGCAGCTTCTTGTTCTGCAGCGAGAACTGGTCCTGCGTCTTCTGCTCTTCGAAGTCCGTGAAGAGCGAGCCGTGGATGGGCATGAGGGCGACCCCTTGTGTGCGTGCGAGAGGCGGCCCCTGCGGCCGCCGGAGGTCAGCCTAGGACCCCCTTCGGTCCCCCGGTAGGGGGAGCGCTGCCCGGTCGAAGGGGTGGCTGCCCCCACCCCTTCGACCGGTCGGCTCAGTCGCCGTGGCGGGGGGTGTAGCCCGCGCCCGCGGTCTCCAGCTCGCTCTCGTCCTCGTCGGCCACCGGGCCGGCGTGCCGACCGCCCTCACGGGCGAGTGACTCGCCCTCGACGTCGACGTTCGGCAGGACCTTGTCGAGCCAGCGCGGCAGCCACCACGCCTTGTCGCCGAGGATGAACATCGTCGCGGGGATGAGGACCTGGCGCACGAGGAAGGCGTCGAGCAGGACCGCGACTGCGAGCGCGAAGCCGATGGACTTCACGAGGGTGTCGTCCTGCAGGACGAAGGCCGCGAAGACCGAGATCATGATCGCCGCCGCGGCGGTGACCACCCGGGCGCCGAAGCGGAAGCCCTCGACGACCGCGGCCGGGGCCGTCTCGCCGTGCACATAGGCCTCGCGCATCCGGGTGACGAGGAAGACCTGGTAGTCCATCGCCAGCCCGAAGACGATGCCGACGACGAGCATCGGCAAGAAGCTCATGAGCGGCGCCGGGTCGACCAGCCCGAAGAGACCCTCCTGGAAGACGAGGACGGTCGCGCCGAGGGTGCCGAGCACCGAGAGCAGGAAGCCCAGCGTCGCGGTGAGCGGCACGAGGACGGAGCGGAAGACCATCATGAGCAGGACGAAGGCGAGGCCGACGACGACCGCGAGGTAGGGCACGAGCGCGTCGAGCAGGCGCTCGGAGACGTCGACCTGGATCGCGGTGAGGCCGGTGACGCCGACGGTCGCGCCGGTCTGGTCCTCGATGCCGCCCTGGCCGTCGCGCAGCGAGTGCAGCAGGTCCTCGGTGGCGACGTCGTCGCCGCTCGTCGTCGGGGTGACGAGCACCATCGCGCCGGTGCCGTCCTCGTTGACCTGGGCGACCTGGGCGTTCTCGACGCCCTCCTGCCCGGCGGCCCACTGGGTGACGGCGCCGAAGGAATCCTGCGCCGCCTTCGGGTCGGCGACGTCACGGGCGTCGACGACGACGAGCAGCGGCGACTGGCGGCCGGCGCCGAAGCCCTCTGTGACGAGGTCGGCGGCCTTGCGCTGGGTCGTGTCCGTCGGGGCGGTCGAGTCGGTCGGCAGACCGAGGTGGATGTCCTTCATCGGCACCGCGAGGGCGACGAGGAGGGCGACGACGGCCAGCGCCATGACGACTGGCTTGCGCTGGACGACGTGCGCCCAGCGGGTGCCGTTGTTGATGATCTCGCCCTCGGTGACCATGTGGTCCTGGCGGACGCGGCCGGCGAAGGCCTTGCCCTTGAGGGCGCCCATGAGGGCGGGGATGAAGGTCAGCGAGACGAGCACGGCGACGAGCACGGTCCCGGCCGCGGCCAGACCCATCGAGGTGAGGAAGGGGATGCCGACGACGGAGAAGGCGGCCAGCGCGATGATCACCGTGAGACCGGCGAAGACGACGGCGGAGCCGGCGCGGCCGACGGCCAGGCCGATGGCCTCCTCGCGGTCGGCGTGCCGCAGCTCGGCGCGGTAGCGCGAGAGGATGAAGAGCGAGTAGTCGATGCCGACGGCCAGGCCGAGCATCGTGGCCAGGATCGGGGTCGTCGTGCCGATCTCGGTGAAGACCGTGGCGATCGAGACGCCGAGGACGCCGATGCCGACGCCGACGAGGGCCGAGAGGATCGGCATGCCCGCGGCGACGATCGAGCCGAAGGTCAGCACGAGGACGACGAGCGCGAAGGCGATGCCGATGAGCTCGCTCGTGCCGCCGGTCTCGGGGATGCCCTGCATCGCCGAGCCGTTGACCTCGGCCTGCAGGCCCGCGTCGCGGGCGGTCTGCAGGTCGGCCTCGATGGCGTCGCGGGTGGACTGCTCGACGTCACCGACGGAGTCGACGTCGAGGTCCCACGACAGGGTGCCGATCCGGCCGTCCTCGCTGAGCGGCGAGACCGCCCTGAGGTTGGCGTCGGTGACGGCCTGCGGGGTGCGGTTCTGCTTGCCCGCGTCGGTGAGCTGCTTCTCGACGCCCGCGGCGGCGTCGACGGGGGAGACGATCGCCTCCTTCGCGGTCTGCGCGTCGGTCTGCGGGGTCTCGCGCAGGTCGGCGAGGAGGGCGTCGAGCGCCTTCGCGTTCGCCGGGTCGGTGAGCTTCTCGCCCTCCGGGGCCGCGACGACGACGGTGACCGTGGCCTCGTCGAGGGCGTCGCCGGAGCCGGGGAAGAGCTCGTTCTGCAGGTCCATGGCCTGCTCGGAGGGGATGCCGGGGATCGAGAAGGTGTCGACCATCGGCTTGCTCTGGGTCGCGGCGACGGCGCCGAGGGCGACGACGAGCGCGATCCAGATCGCGAAGACGGCGGGCCAGCGGCGATAGGCCGCCTTGCCGAGCCGGTAGAGGGCGTGGGCCATGGGTGGGTCTCCTGATGTCGGGCGGTGGACTGCGGTCCGTGGCGGCGACGTCGGCGCTACGGCGGGGGACGAAGGGGGGTTACGAGCCCGCGGTCTGCGGGTGCGGGGCGACGATCTCGTCGACGAGGGGGAGCAGCTCGCGCAGGCGGGTGTTGAGCGTCGTCGTCGAGCTCTCGCCCGTCGTCTCCTCGCCGGCGTGCCGGACGAGGCCGAGGGTGAGGTCGAAGGCGAGGCGGGCGGTCTCGGGGGTGATCCCCGGACGGTCGGCGCTGCGCAGGACGAGGTCTTCGAGGACCTCGACGAGGCCGCGCATGGCGGCCTCGGCGAGAGCCGGGTCCGAGAGCAGGACGCGCTGGAAGCGACGCAGGTCTGCCGGGCCGGGCTCGTTGGCGGAGATGAGCGACATGGCGAGGTGCACCGCGTCGTGGAGGAGGCGGCCGGTGGGACCGCCCTGGCGGAAGAGGACGAGCGCGTCCTCGTCGACGACCGGGCGCGGGCCGAGGACGGCCTGCTCCTTGGACTCGACGTGGTTGAAGAGGGTGCGTCGCGAGACGCCGACCCGCTCGGCGAGATCGGCGAGCGTCCACCCGTGGTACCCGTGCTCGAGGGTCAGCTCTTGAGCCACGTCGTGGATCTGACGGGCCCGGGCCGACCGCCGACTGCTTGCACTCTCACTCACAAGGTGCAATTTTGCACCCTCGCCCCCGAAGTGCAAAATCCTGTCCACCCTCCTCTTGCTGGTCGAGGTGCGAAGGGCGCCCCGCGCCCGAGCCTCGAGACCACCCCCTGTCGCTGGTCGAGGTGCGAAGGGCGCCCCGCGCCCGAGCCCACCACCCCGAGACGTTGGCAGCAGCCCTGGTTGCAACCCACGCGCCCGTCAAGATCTCGGGCGAAGGGGGAAGCCTCCTGTTGCTGGTCGAGGCGCGACGGGCGCCCCGCGCCCGAGCCTCGAGACCACCACCCCGACGCTCAGAGCGTCGTGGCGAGCACCACCAGCGGCAGCAGGTACACGAGCGTGACCAGCGCGTAGACCCCGGCGGCGTGCCACTGCGGGGCCGGGTCGTCAGCGAGCAGCTCCATCCGGGCCTGCACGAGCCCGTGCTCGGCGACCCCGAGCATCGCCTCGGGGGTGCGCGACCCGGCGAGGCGCACGAGCGCCCGGGCGAGCGGCAGGTCGCCGACGTGCTGCCGGGCGGCGCGGTCGGCGAGCACCTCGACGAGGAGCCGCACCTCGGTGAGCGCGCGGCTCGAGCGCAGCCACCGAGGGGCCGTGCTGTGGGTGACGGTGAAGTACTCCAGCAGCAGGTCGTGCCGCTCGGCGAGGTGCGCCCGCTCGTGCGCGAGCACCGCCTCGAGCTCGTCCTGCGGCAGCTCGCGCAGGGTCGCGCTCGACAGCACGACGCGGCGGTGCCGGCCGGGCACGCAGTAGGCCGTCGGCGTGTGGTGCTCGACGACCGTCACCCTGCGGTCGAGCTCGTCGCCGACGAGGTCGAGCAGGTCCTCGTGCCGGCGGCGCGCGGCCCGCAGCGTGGTCCCGACGACATGCCCGTTGACGAGCAGCATGCTCAGGGTCAGCGCGCTCGCGACGAGCGCCAGCAGGGCGGCCGCCGTGTCGAGCCCGTGCCGGGTGAGCGGCCAGAGCGTGACCGCCGCGATCGGTCCCGCGGCGACGACGCAGATGATGCCGGCGAGCGCGGTGGCCTGCCACAGCATGAGGGCCGGCCGGGGCGAGCGGCGCAGCCCGGGGTGGGCGCTGAGCACCCGGGGGGCGGCGGTGACGAGCAGCACCCCCAGCGCGACGAGCAGGATCGCGGTCATCGCCCTCGTCGAGGCCCCTTCGTCGCTCGCTCCTCGACGGCGTCGAGCGCGGCCCGCAGGCTCGCGAGCTCACCCGGCGAGGCCTCCTCGATGAAGTGCAGGATCGCGGTCGTCCGCTCCTCGTGGGGCAACCCGTCGAGAGGTCCGCGCATCGCGTCGGCGGTCATCTGCTCACGGCTCGAGGCCGCGCGGTAGCGCCAGGCGCGACCGTCCTGCTCGCGCTCGAGCGCCCCCTTCTCGGTGAGCCGGGTGAGCACCGTCATCACGGTCGTGTACGCGAGGGTCTTGCCGGTCTCGACCCGGTCGAGGACCTCGCGCACGGTGAGCCCGTGCTCCCCGTCGTGCGCCCAGAGGACATCCATGACCGATCGCTCCAGCGATCCCAACGAGCTGCGCGAGCTAGGCATGTGCAGCCACCTTCTCTCTCGTCGTGGGGCGGTCGAGCTCGACCACCCAGCCGGCGAGGTCGACGCCGGTCCCGTGGTGCGAGACGAGCACCACGGTACGTCCTGCGGCTGCGCTCATGAGATCGGCCAGGACCGCCCGGGCCGTGGGGTGGTCGAGGTGCGCGCCGGGCTCGTCGAGGAGCAGCACGGGCCGCTCGGAGAGCAGGGCCCGCGCGATCGCCAGGCGGGTGCGCTCGCCGCCGGAGATCCCGTGCCCGGAGGTGCCGAGTCGGGTGTCGAGCCCGTCGGTCAGGCCGGCGACCCAGTCGCCGAGACCGGCGGAGCGAAGGGCGAGGAGCAGCTGCTCGTCCTCGGGAGCGGGCTCGTCGGGGCGGCGGGCCAGCCGCAGGTTCTCGCGCAGCGTCGTCGCGAAGACGTGGGGCTCGTCGTCGACGACCGCGACGAGCGAGCGCACGGCGGCCGCCGGCAGCTCGGCGACGTCGCGGCCGTCGACGAGGTAGCGCCCTCGCACCGGGTCGAGGTGCCGGGCGAGGACGGCGAGGAGCGTGGACTTGCCGCTGCCGTTGGCGCCGACGAGGGCGACGTGCTCGCCGGGCTCGATGACGAGGTCGACCGGTCCGAGGTGGGTCTGACCCGCTGTCCACGACGCGGTGACGCCGCGCAGCTCGAGACGGGGTGCACGTCGTGCGCCGGCGAGGACGTCGCCCGCGGCGGCATAGGCGGCATCGGCGTCGCGCACGGCGGGGGCCTGGTCGAGCACCGCGTCGAGCCGGCGCTCGGCGGCGCGCGAGCGGGCCAGTGCGCGGACGGCGTCCGCGAGCACGCCGAGCGCCTCGCCCGTCGCGACGGGGGTGAGCACGAGCAGCGCCTGCACGGGCGGGGGGACGTCGCTCGCCGCGGCGACGAGCGCGCAGCCCACGGTCCCCGCGGCCGTGACGAGCAGGACGGCTCCCGTGACGAGACCGCGCCCTCGCGCCTGGCGCACGACGACCCGTCGCAGGGTGCCGTGCGCGTCGCGCAGCCAGTGCGCGGCGGTCCGCTCCCCACCGACGGCGCGCAGCTCGTCCGCGTGCCGGGTCGCGAGGTGCGCGACCCGAGCCACCTCGGCGCGGGCCTGCAGCACCTCGTCCTGCGAGGCGGCCTCGAGGCGGTGCCCGAGGGGCACGAGGGCGGCGCACGCGAGCAGCATGGCGACGAGGACGAGCCCTGCGGCCGGCTCCAGCGCGGCAGTGAGCACGCTCGCGAGCATGCCCGCGGCCAATGCCCCGAGCAGCGGCACGGTGACCCGGACCGGGGCTTCCGTGACGTCGGTGAGGTCGTCGACGACCCCGGTGAGCAGGTCGGCCCGCCCTCGGCGACCGAGCCGGGCGGGGGTGAGCGGCACGAGCCGCGCGTACGTCTCGGCGCGTCGGCGGGCGAGGTCCGCGAGGGCGGCGTCGTGGCTGCGCAGCCGCTCGAGGTAGCGGAAGACCGGCCGCCCCAGCCCGAAGGTGCGCACTGCGACCACAGCGGTGAGCAGGAGCATGATCTGCGGCCGCTCGTCCGCCCGGACGACGAGCCAGCCCGACGTCGCGGTGAGGGCTACCCCGCAGGCGGAGGCCGCGCCGCCGAGCAGGCCCGCGACGACGAGTCGCCGGTCGACACGGACGATGTGGTTGATGCGGTTGGTGCGGATGATGCCGCTCACGCGAGCGCACCCCCCTTCGCCGAGGTATGGGCATCTGTCTCCCGGGGCCCCTCCTGGAGCTCCGATTGCCATACCTCGGCGGGAGGGCGAAGGGGGGAGAGCTCGACGTGGTGGTCGGCGAGGGCCAGCAGCTCGGGTCGGTGGGTCACGGCGACGACGGTGCGCTCCTGCGCGAGGACGGTGATCGCGGCGTGCACCGCGGCGGTCGCCTCGTCGTCGAGGTGGGCGGTCGGCTCGTCGAGCAGGACGACGCCGGCGGGGGAGAGCATCGCCCGGGCGAGGACGAGCCGGGCCCGCTGGCCCGCCGACAGCCCGAAGCCGTCGTCGCCCACGGGGGTGTCGAGCCCGTCGGGCAGCGCGGCCACGACACCCTCCATCCCGACGGCCCGCAGCGCCGCCCATGCCTCGGCGTCGCTCGCGTCGCTGCCGAGCACGAGGTTGCCGCGCACCGTCGGGGCCGCGAAGAACGGCCGCTGGGTGACGAGGTGGGCCGAGGGCGCGTCCACGGAGCCCGATGTCGGGGTGCGCAGCCCGGCGAGCAGCTCGAGCAGGGTCGTCTTGCCCGTGCCCGACGGGCCGGTGACGACCGTGAGGCCGCGGCGCGCGTCGAGATCCAGGCCCCGCAGCACGTCGCGCTCGCTGCCGGGGTAGCGGTAGCCGAGCCCACGGGCCCGTATGTCGCCCCCGGTCGTGAGCGCCGGCGTGGCGGTGGTGGCCGACCCGCCCTCGAGCTGGTCGACGACGTCGCGCAGCGCCTCGGCCCCGTCGGCCGCGCTGTGGTACTCCGTGCCGACGCGGCGCACCGGCCAGTACGCCTCGGGCGCGAGGAGGATCGCGAGCAGGCCGGCGGACAGCTCGATGCTGCCGTGCGTGAGCCTCAGCCCGACGAGGACGGCGACGATCGCCACGGAGATCGTCGCGAGGAGCTCGAGCGCGGCGGAGGAGAGGAAGGCGAGCCGCAGGGTCTGCATCGTCGCCAGGCGGTGGCGCCGGCTCACCTGCTCGATGCTCGCGACCTGGCGCTCGCCGCGTCCGTACCCCACGAGGGTCGGCAGGCCCGACATGACGTCGAGGAAGTGGCCCGACAGGTCGCTCAGGGCCCGCCACCGGCGCTGCGTGTCCTCGGCGGTCGTCATCCCGATGAGGGCGGCGAAGAGAGGGAGCAGCAGGAGCGTGAGCACGACGACGAGGGCGCTCGGCCAGTCGGTGAGGACGAGCGCGACGAGCGCCATCGGCGGCACGACCGCGGCGCTCACGAGCGTCGGCAGGTACCTCGCGACGTACGGCTCGACGCTCGCCGCCCCCTGCGCGGCGAGCGTGAGCGCGGTGCCCGAGGCCGGGCGCTGCTCGGCCGGGCGGGTCAGCCAGACCCCGACGAGCTGCTCGCGCAGCGCGGTGCTCACCGTGGCCCCGGCCCGGGCGGCGACCTGCTCGCCGACGGCGGCCAGCCCCGCGCGTGCCGCCAGGGTCATCCCCACGGCGAGGGCCGGCGCGCCGAGCGGCTGATCGCGCACGACGGCGACGACGAGCGCGGTGACCGCCCAGGCCGTCCCGATCGTCGCGAGCCCGGTGAGCACGCCGATGCCCGCGAGCAGGGCGACCGGGCCGCGTGCCCGGGGCACGAGACGCAGGAGACGGGGGTCGAAGGGGGCCATCGTCGCCTCAGTGCACCGACGCCGCGGCGGCCGGGATGTGGTGGGTGCTGATCCGCTTGCGGAAGACCCAGTACGTCCATGCCGTGTACGCGAGGACGACGGGGGTGAAGATCAGTGCCGCCCACGTCATGATCTGCAGCGTCAGCGGCGAGCTGGCGGCTGCGTCGAGCGTCAGGGCCGGGTCGTCGCCGCGGCCGTTGATGGCGTTGGGGAAGAGCATGAGGAAGTACGTCGCGACCGTGAGCACGATCGTCGTGGTGGTCCCGACGAAGGCCCAGCCCTCCCGGCCGCGGGCGTTGGCGGCCAGGGCCGCGAGCAGCGCGACCGCGGCGACCACGGTCGTCACCCATGAGACGGTCGAGCCGCGCTCGGCGCCGAGCCAGCCGAGCAGCACGACCGCGAGCACCGCGGCGAGGACCCCGGCGCGAGCGGCGACGGCGCGGGCGCCCTCGCGCACCTCTCCCTGCGTCTTCAGCGCGAGGAAGTGCGCGCCGTGGGTGAGGCAGAGGACGGTGATGGTGATGCCGCCGAGGAGGCTGACGGGGTTGAGCAGGCTGAGGAGGGTGCCCGAGAACTCGGTGTAGGTCGTCGAGCCGGCCAGGTGGGCGGTCATCGGCAGGCCGTGGACGAGGTTCGTCAGGCCGGTGCCCAGGAGCAGCGGCGCGGCCACCGAGCCGCCGACGATGCAGGCGTCCCACCCCCTTCGCCAGGCCTCCGAGTCCCGCTTGTGCCGGTACTCGAAGCCCATGTTGCGCACGATGAGGCCGACGAGGACGAGGAGGAGGGCGAGGTACATGCCCGAGAACATCGTCGCGTACCAGTGGGGGAAGGCTGCGAAGGTGGCGCCGCCGGCGGTGAGCAGCCACACCTCGTTGCCGTCCCAGAAGGGGCCGATCGAGGTGAGCAGGACGCGGCGGCGCTTCTCCTGCTCGGGGGCGCCCGGCGCGTCGCCGCGCGCGGTCCCGCCGAGGACGGGCACGAGCATGCCGACGCCGAAGTCGAAGCCCTCGAGGACGAAGTAGCCCGTCCACAGGACGCCGAGGAGGATGAACCAGAAGGTCGTGAGTTCCATGGTGAGAGTCCCTGGGTGCGATCAGTAGGCGAAGGCGAGCTCGTCGTCGTCCGCGAGCTGTCGTGGCTCCTCGAAGGGCTCGGCGCCCTTCGCGATGTAGGCGAGGAGGAGCTTGACCTCGATGACGGCGAGGGCGCCGTAGAGGAGGGTGAAGACGGTCATCGAGATCCACACGTCCGCGGTCCCGACGGAGGGCGAGACGCCCTGGGCGGTCGTCATCTCGCCGTGGACGACCCACGGCTGCCGGCCGACCTCGGTGAAGATCCAGCCGAAGCTGTGCCCGACGACGGTGGCGACCGGGGCGAGCACGAGGAGCGGCTTCCACCAGCGCTGCATCGGCACGCCGGCCGCCCGCCGACGGGTCGCGACGAGGACGAGCGCGGCGACCCCGGCGGCGAAGAGCCCGGCGCCGATCATGAGCCGGAAGTTCCAGTAGGACATGGCGATCGGCGGGATGTAGGTGTCGGCCTGGGTGAGCTCGCCGTCGTCGAAACGGGCCCGGTACTCCTGCTCGAGCTCGGTCATGCCCTGCACCTGGCCGTCCCAGCTGCCCGTGCCGAGGTAGGACAGCAGGCAGGGGATCTCGATGACGTGCTTCGGGTTCTCACCGCCGAGCCCGGCGATCGTCAGCACCGAGAAGGGGGCGCACTGACCGTCCGGCGGGGTCTCGTAGAGCGCCTCCGCGGCGGCCATCTTCATCGGCTGCACCTCGGTCATCACCTTGCCCTGGAGGTCGCCGGACACGGCGACGCCGAGACCGGCGACGAGGGTGACG
Source organism: Janibacter melonis (assembly GCF_020567375.1). Lineage (GTDB taxonomy): Bacteria > Actinomycetota > Actinomycetes > Actinomycetales > Dermatophilaceae > Marihabitans > Marihabitans melonis. Next base: position 1,179,994 of record NZ_JAJBZM010000002.1, read on the forward strand.
ACCGCGCCCAGACGGGTGGCGCGGCGCCACATCGGGATCTCGCCCGGCCCGCCGACGCCGGGCAGGGTCGAGGCCTCGCCGCGGTGCGCCTGGCGCATCTTGTGCAGCGCGACGGCCATGACGACGGCGCCGCCGACCATGTAGCTGGCCGCGATGACGTGGGGGAAGGTGACGAGCTGCACCTCGTTGGTGAGCACCGCGACGAAGTCGGCCATCTCGGCCCGCCCGGTCTCGGGGTTGTAGCGGTAGCCCACGGGGTTCTGCATGAAGGAGTTCGCCGCGAGGATGAAGTACGCGGAGAGCAGCGTGCCGATGTGCACGAGCCAGATGCACGCGACGTGGAGGCGCTCGGGGATCTTGCCCCAGCCGAAGATCCACAGCCCGAGGAAGGTCGACTCGAGGAAGAAGGCGAGCAGCGCCTCGAGCGCGAGCGGGGCGCCGAAGATGTCACCGACGAAGCGGCTGTAGCTGCTCCAGTTCATCCCGAACTGGAACTCCTGGACGATGCCGGTGACGAGACCGAGCGCGAAGTTGATGGTGAAGAGCTTGCCGAAGAACTTCGCCAGCCTCATGTCGTCCTCATCGTGCCTGCGCAGCCATCGGCTGTGGAACCACGCGACGAGCGCGGAGAGACCGATGGTGATCGGCACGAAGAAGAAGTGGTAGACGGTCGTGATGGCGAACTGCCACCGCGCGAGGTCCACGGTGTCCACGGGCTCCCCTTGTCCTACGATGGAGTAGTACTACATGTCGTCGTACACACTACGACATCGCGTAGTAGTTGCCCAATCGACCCGCCTACCACGCCGTACGTGGGGTGATCACGACCCTTACGGCGTGGTAACCCGCGGCGAAGGGGGAGGGGCAGCCGGGTCGGCCTGGTTGAGGTGCGAAGGGGGGCTGTGGTGGTCGAGGTGCGAAGCGGGCTGCGATGGTCGAGGTGCGACGCGCCCTCAGGGCGCGAGCCTCGAGACCACCACTCCCAACGCCCCTACGCCCGAGGCGCGACGTACCGCACGAAGGGCGAGCCCGGCCGCGCCAGCACCAGCGTGAGCACGACGACGAGCCCACCGCCGAGCGCGGTCGTCGCACCCGCCCCCAGCGCCGGCGACACCGCCCCGTGCAGCACGTCGGCGACCCGCGGCCCGCCCGCGACGACGACGAGGAAGACCCCTTGGATCCGGCCGCGCATCGCGTCCGTCGCCGCGCTCTGCATCATCGCGGTCCGGAAGGCCGCCGAGACGACATCGGCAGCACCGCCGAGCGCGAAGAACCCCGCGGCGACCCACAGCATCGGCCCCAGGCTCCCGCCGGCGGCCATGACCGCCACCCCCATCCCGACCATCGCGCCGCCCCACACGACGACCGCGCCCGCGACCGCCACGCCGTGCCGCTCAACCCGGGAGACCCACCCGGAGAAGACCCCGCCGAGGAAGGCCCCGACGGGCATCGCGGCGAAGAGGACGGCGAAGGCGAGCCCCCCTTCGCTCGGTCCGCCGAAGTCGAGGTGCGCCATCTCGGGCACGAGCGCGCGGGGCATCCCGAAGACCATCGCGACGAGGTCGAGGACGAAGGACATGAGCAGCACCGGGTGCCCGCGCAGGTAGAGCAGGCCGTCCCACACCGAGCGCAGCCCCGGGCTGGACGGCAGCGCGTCGGCCTCGTGCTCGACCGGCAGCGGCGGCAGCCCGACGACCGCCCACAGCGTCGCGAAGAGGGTGAGCGTGTCGAGCAGGTAGAGCCACGCGTAGCCGATGAGGGGGATGAGCGCGCCGCCCATGAGCGGCCCGGCGATGGCCCCGGCCATGAAGACCGTCATCGACAGCGAGCTGGCGGCCGGGCGAAGGGGGGCCGGCACGAGCCGCGCGATCGCGGCCCCGCGGGTCGGCTGGTTGACGGCGAAGAAGGACTGCTGGAGCGCGTAGATGGTGAGGAGCAGCCAGACGTCAGTGCTCCCCGCGAGCGCCTGGAGCCACAGGGCGGCGGAGGTGAGGATGAGCCCCCACGTCGTGATCGTCAGCAGCAGCCGGCGGTCCATGTGGTCGGCGAGCGAGCCGCCCCACAGCCCGAAGACGAGCAGCGGGACGAGCCCGAAGAGGCCGGTGAGCCCGACGTAGGCCGAGCTGCCGGTCATCCCGTAGATCTGCGCCGGCACCGCGACGACGGTCAGCTGGGCCCCCACGACGGTGACCGCCTGCCCGACGAAGAGCCGCCGGTACTCCGGGATCTGCAACGGCCGCGTGTCCGCCAGCAGCCCCCGCACCCGTCGCACCGCAGCACCCTACGTGTCACCTCGAGGCCCCCGGCCCTTCGAGGCTCGCTGGCGCTCGCACCTCAGGGACCGAGCCCGTTTGGTGGTCGAGGTGCGACGCGCCCTCCGGGCGCGAGCCTCGAGACCACCGGCGCGAAGGGGGGCTCGCCCTTCGTCGCGCCCCGGGACCGAGACGCCGGCCCGGCAGACGCGAGTCGCCGCCACCCACGGCGGGGTGACGGCGACTCAGGTCGGTCGGTGACCGGTCAGACGACGAGGTCGCGGGCGGCGGCGGCCACCTGCTCGTGCTCGCTGCGCAGCCGGGACAAGAAGGCCTTGGTCCGGTTGTGCTGGGGGTTGTTGATGACCGTCTTGGGGTCGCCCTGCTCGACGACGACACCGCCGTCCATGAAGACGACGCGGTCGGCGACGTCGCGCGCGAAGGCCATCTCGTGGGTGACGACGATCATCGTCATGCCCTGGGCGGCGAGGTCGCGCATGACCTGCAGCACCTCGCCGACGAGCTCGGGGTCGAGCGCCGAGGTCGGCTCGTCGAAGAGCATGAGCTTGGGCTTCATCGCGAGCGCCCGGGCGATGGCGACACGCTGCTGCTGGCCGCCGGAGAGCTGGGCGGGGTAGGCCGACTCCTTGTCGGAGAGGCCGACCGTGTCGAGCAGGGCGAGGGCCTCGGCCCGCACCTCGGTCTTCTTGCGGCCCTGCACCTTGATCGGCGCCTCCATGACGTTCTCGAGAGCCGTCATGTGCGGGAAGAGGTTGAAGCGCTGGAAGACCATGCCGATCTCGCGGCGCTGCGCCGCCACCTGCTTGTCCTTGAGCCGGTGGAGCTTGCCGTTCTTCTCCGTGTACCCCGCGAGGTCGCCGTCGACCCAGATGCGACCGGCCTGGATGTCCTCGAGCTGGTTGATGCACCGCAGGAAGGTCGTCTTGCCCGAGCCGGACGGCCCGAGCAGGCAGACGACCTCGCCCTCGTCGACGTCGATGTCGATGCCCTTGAGCACCTCGTTACGTCCGAAGGCCTTGTGCACGTTGACCGCGTGGACGAGAGGCATGGTGCGTGCGCTGCTGGTCATCAGGCGCCCTTCCCGAGGATCCGGTTCTTCTTCGTGTGGGCCGTGGACTGCTCGCGCGTCGCGCCGTAACCCCGCCCGAAGTGCCGCTCGAGGTAGTACTGCCCGATCATGAGCACCGTGGTGATCACGAGGTACCACATCGTCGCTGCCACGAGCGAGGGCATGACCTTGAGGGTCCGGCTGCTCACGGCCTGGGCCTGGAAGAACAGCTCGGTGCCGAGCGGCAGGTAGGCGAGCAGCGAGGTGTCCTTGACCATGGCGATGGTCTCGTTGCCGGTCGGGGGGATGATGACGCGCATCGCCTGGGGGAGCACGACGCGGCGCATCGACAGGCTCGGGCTCATGCCGAGCGCTGCGGCGGCCTCACGCTGGCCGTCGTCGACCGAGAGGATGCCGGCACGGGCGATCTCGGCCATGTAGGCGGCCTCGGACAGACCCATCGCGATGATGCCCCAGATGAGGGTCGAGGAGATGTCGTTGACGTTGAGGGTGGCGATGGTGAGGTCGCTCGACAGCCCGAGGAAGCCGGCGAGCTGCTGGCTGAAGGGGAAGGGCCCGATGTCGAAGCGCGGGTAGAGGTAGCCGATGCCCGAGCCGAAGAGGAAGACGAGCACGAGGCGCGGGATGCCGCGGAAGAACCACGTGTACGCCAGGCCGACGACGCGCAGCACCGGGTTGCTCGACAGCCGCATGATGCCGACGACGACGCCGAGCGAGATGCCGATGATCATCGAGCCGATGGTCGCGAGGATCGTGCCCTTGACGAGGCCCTCGAGGACAGGGCTGAAGTTCATCACCCGGAAGGCGAAGGGCCAGTCCCAGCGGGCATTGGTGACGAAGCTCGAGACGATCATCGCCGCGACGAGAGCGAGGACGACGATCGCCACCCAGCGGCCGGGGTGCCGCACGGGCACCGCCTCGATGGGACCCGGGCGGTCGCCGCCGGTCGCGGCGACGCCGCCCCCCTCGGGCGAAGGGGGCGGCGTGCTGCTCGTGGAGGCCGAGGTCATCAGGGGTTGACGGCGAAGTCGTCGATGGCGCCGGACTCGTTGCCCCAGTTCTTGAGGATCGTCTCGTAGGTGCCGTCCTCCTGGATGGACTTCAGCGCCTCGGCGATGGCGTCGGCGAGCTCGGTCTGGTCCTTCGGCACGACGATGCCGTAGGGGGCCGAGTCGTAGATGTCGCCGAGCGCCTCGAGGGTGTCACCCTGCTGCTTGACGGCGTAGAGCGCGATGGGGGAGTCGGCGAGCATCGCGTCGACCTTGCCCGAGGCCAGGCTCGTCGTGACCTTGCTCTGCTCCTGCTCGACGACCGACTTGATCGGCTCCTCGCCGGCCTCCTCGCACTTCTTGCTGCGCGCCTCGAGGTCGTCGACCTGCACGGTGCCCTTCTGGACGCCGATGTTCATGCCGCACGCGTTGTCGGGGTCGACCTTGTTCGGGTTGCCCTTCGTCGTGACCCACTGGGTGCCGGCGTCGAAGTAGCTGATCATGTTGACCTGCTTCTTGCGCTCGTCGTTGATCGTGAAGGAGCTCACCGAGACGTCGTACTTGCCCGAGCTGATGCCGGCGATGAGGGTGTCGAAACCGCCGTTGCTCCACTTCGTCTCCAGGCCGAGCTTGGTGGCGACCGCGTCGAAGAGGTCGACGTCCATGCCCTCGACGGTCTTGCCGTCGTCGGCGAGGAACTCGTTGGGCGCGTAGGACGCGTCGGAGCCGACGGAGATCGTGCCCTTCTCCTTGATCTCGGCGGGCACCATGGCGGCGAGCTCGTCGTCGGTCTTGACGTCGACGGACTCGGTGGCCGAGCTCGACGAGCCGCTGGCGCCCGGGTCCTCGAGGGAGTCCGACCCGCACGCGGCGAGCGAGGTGGTCAGGGCGAAGCAGGCCGCCAGGGCGAGGGGGGCACGACGCATGAGGGTTCCTCCGTGTATCCGAGGGCGCGGGTGGCGCCCGGTGGGGTCATGGTGCCACCAGCGGGCACGGGGGGTCAGGCATGCTCCCGCGGTCGAGACCCATCCGCAACCTGTGGCGCGCTGCCCGTGAGGACCGCCGCCGACGCACGTGCTCGCACGGCGTCGGCGTGTCGACGACCTACGACAGGGTGATCCCCCCTTCGCTCACTGCCACACTGACCCCATGGCCAACTTCCTCATCAAGGTCGTCGTCAACGGCATCGCGCTGTGGGTCGCGGCGTTCCTCGTCGACGGCATCACGCTCGGCGAGGACGGCTCGACCTTCGCCTCGAAGTTCACGACGGTCCTGCTCGTCGCCCTCCTCTTCGGCGTGATCAACGCCGTCGTCAAGCCGATCGCGAAGGTCCTGTCCTTCCCGGCGATCGTCCTCACGCTCGGGCTCTTCACCTTCGTCGTCAACGCCTTCATGCTGCAGATCACCGAGTGGATCAGCGAGCCGCTCGGGCTGTCCTTCGCCATCCGCGACTTCTGGTGGGACGCCGTGCTCGGGGCGGTCATCATCACCGTCGTCTCGATGGTGCTCGGCTGGGTCCTGCCCGACGGGGACGACGACTGATGACCGACACCCCGGTGCGCCTGCGCGGCGCGCTCGACGCCGTGCCCGCCTACGTCGCCGGCAAGCCCCCGGTGGCCCGCGAGGGCCTCACCGTCTACAAGGTCTCCTCGAACGAGAACCCCTATCCGCCGCTGCCGTCGGTCCTCGACGTCGTGCGCGACGCCGCCGCGACGATGAACCGCTACCCGGACATGGGTGTCAGCGCGCTCACCGACGCCCTTGCCGCCCACCTCGACGTGCCCCGCGAGCGCATCGCGACCGGCACCGGGTCGGTCGGCGTGCTCGGCCAGATCATGCAGGCGACGTGCGACGCCGGCGACGAGGTCGTCTACGCGTGGCGCTCCTTCGAGGCCTACCCGATCGTCGTCGCGCTCTCCGGCGCCACCTCGGTGCAGGTGCCGCTCACCGCCGAGCACCGCCACGACCTCCCGGCGATGCTCGCCGCGATCACCGAGCGCACCAAGGTCGTCATGGTGTGCACGCCCAACAACCCGACCGGCCCGAGCGTCGGGCACGACGAGCTCGTCGGCTTCGTCGACGCCGTGCCCACCGACGTCCTCGTCGTCGTCGACGAGGCCTACCTGGAGTTCGTGCAGGACGACGACCCTGTGCGGGCGCTGGAGATCCTGCGCGACCGGCCGAACGTCGTCGTGCTGCGCACCTTCTCCAAGGCGTACGGCCTCGCCGGGCTGCGGGTCGGTTACGCCGTCGCCCACGAGCCGGTCGCCGAGGCGCTGCGCAAGACCGCGACCCCCTTCGGCGTCAACACCCTCGCCCAGGTCGCCGCCGTCGCCTCCCTCCAGGCCGCCGACGAGCTCGAGGTGCGCGTCAAGGAGCTCGTCGCCGAGCGCTCGCGCGTCGTCGCCGGTCTCGCCGAGGCCGGCTGGGACGTGCCGCAGAGCGGGGCGAACTTCGTGTGGTTCCCGGTCGGGGAGCGCACGCCCGAGCTCGTCGCGGCGTGCGCCGAGGCCGGGCTGTCCGTGCGGCCCTACGGCACCGACGGCGTGCGGGTGACGATCGGCGAGACCGAGGCCAACGACCGTCTGCTGCAGGTGGCCCGGGACTTCCGGGCCTGACCCGCACGGCGCCGTTGGGCCCCCTGCCGGGGAGGCGCTAGCGTGTGGCCCGCACCTACGTGCGCCACCGCTCACCCCGCGGTGGCCACGCCCGTCGCGCGCCATGGCGGCGCGTCAGCAGCCCCGGTGGGTCACCCCCAGCGCCAGGGCCGAAGGAGTAGCAGATGAGCGACAACGACGTCGTGCCGGAGCGCAGCGCCGGCGCCGACATGGCCGGGGCCTTCGAGCCCTCGCCGGAGCACGGGCCGACCCCGCCGTCGATGATCACCGGGCACTTCTCGGACGACAACCCCGAGATGGTCCAGTTCGTCGACGCGAACGGCACCCGGCTGGGCATCACCCCCGCCAACGAGCCGTACGCCTCGATCGTCGAGGAGATGACGAGCGAGGACGCGCGGATGATCTACCGCGACCTCGTCCTCGTGCGCCGCATCGACGCCGAGGGCCACGCGCTCCAGCGTCAGGGCGAGCTCGGGCTGTGGCCCTCGCTCCTCGGCCAGGAGGCCGCGCAGGTCGGCGCCGGGCGCGCGCTGCGCGACCAGGACTACGCCTTCCCCGGCTACCGCGAGCACGGCGTCGCCTGGTGCCGCGGGGTCCCGCCGGAGAACCTCCTCGGCATGTTCCGCGGGGTCAACAACGGCGGCTGGGACTCCAACGCCAACAACTTCCACCTCTACACGATCGTCATCGGCAACCAGATGCTCCACGCGGCGGGCTACGCCATGGGCGTCAAGGCCGACGGCGCGGTCGGCACCGGTGACCCGGAGCGCGACACCGCGGTCATGGCCTTCACCGGCGACGGCGGCACCGCCCAGGGCGACTACAACGAGGCGCTCGTCTTCGCCTCGGTGACCTCCGCCCCCCTCGTGTTCTTCATCCAGAACAACCAGTGGGCGATCTCGGAGCCGAACGACAAGCAGTTCACCATCCCGCCCTACCAGCGCTCGCGCGGCTTCGGCATCCCCGGTGTGCTCGTCGACGGCAACGACCCGCTCGCGACGTACGCCGTGTGCCGCAAGGCGCTCGACGACGCCCGCTCGGGCCAGGGCCCGACGCTCATCGAGGCCTACACCTACCGGATGGGCGCGCACACGACGTCGGACGACCCGACGAAGTACCGCAGCTCGGCCGAGGTCGAGATCTGGCGCGACAAGGACCCGATCAAGCGCATGCGCGGCTTCATGGAGGAGCACGGGCACGGCGACGACGAGTTCTTCGCGGCCGTCGACGCGGAGGCCGACGAGGTCGCCGCCCGCATCCGCCACGCCTGCCAGACGATGCCCGACCCGGAGCTGCCCACGATGTTCGACGACATCTACGTCGACGACCACCCGGTCGTCGCCGCCGAGAAGGCGGAGTTCGTCGCCTACCACGAGTCCTTCGTCGGGGAGGGTGGTCACTGATGGCCGGCACCAAGCTCACCCTCGCGAAGGGGCTCAACGCGGGCCTGCGCAAGGCGATGGAGGACGACCCGAAGGTCGTCCTCATGGGAGAGGACGTCGGCAAGCTCGGCGGCGTCTTCCGCATCACCGAGGGCCTGCAGAAGGACTTCGGCGAGGACCGGGTCATCGACACCCCGCTCGCCGAGTCCGGCATCGTCGGCTCCGCGATCGGCCTGGCCCTGCGCGGCTACCGCCCGGTCGTCGAGATCCAGTTCGACGGCTTCGTCTACCCGGCCTTCGACCAGATCGTCAGCCAGGTCGCGAAGATGCACGCCCGCTCCCTGGGCCACCTGCGCCTGCCGATGGTCATCCGCATCCCCTGCGGCGGCGGCATCGGCGCGGTCGAGCACCACAGCGAGTCCAACGAGGCCTACTTCGCGCACACCGCCGGTCTGCGGGTCGTCACCTGCTCCGACGCCGCCGACGGCTACTGGATGATGCAGCAGGCCATCGCCAGCGACGACCCGGTGATCTTCTTCGAGCCCAAGCGGCGCTACCACGAGCGCGGCACCGTCGAGATCGACGAGGCCGCCGGTCCCGTCCTCGGCCTGCACGACGCCCGCGTCCTGCGCGAGGGCACCGACGCGACGCTGCTCTGCTACGGCCCGATGGTCAAGGTCTGCCTGGCCGCGGCCGAGGCCGCCGAGCAGGAGGGGCGCAGCCTCGAGGTGCTCGACCTGCGCAGCCTCAGCCCGCTGGACCTGCCGCGCATCCTCGAGTCGGTGCGCAAGACCGGCCGGGCCGTCGTCGTCCACGAGGCGTCGACCTTCCTCGGGCTCGGCGCGGAGATCGCCGCGCTCGTGCAGCAGGAGGCCTTCTACCACCTCGAGGCGCCCGTCCTGCGGGTCGGCGGGTACAACATCCCCTACCCGCCGAGCCGCTTCGAGGAGCACTTCCTGCCCGACCTCGACCGGGTCCTCGACGCCGTCGACCGATCGCTGGGGTACTGACATGGCGCTGCAGAAGTTCAACCTCCCCGACCCCGGCGAGGGCCTCACCGAGGCCGACCTCGTCACCTGGCGGGTCGCCGTCGGCGACGAGGTCAAGGTCAACGACATGGTCGTCGAGGTCGAGACCGCGAAGTCGCTCGTCGAGCTGCCCATCCCCTTCGCCGGCCGCGTCGTCGAGCTGCTCGCCGCCGAGGGCGACACCGTCGACGTCGGCGCGCCGATCATCGTCGTCGACACCGGCGGCGAGGCGGCCCCCGCCGCCGCGCCGTCGGCCGGCTCCGCCGCCGCGGAGGAGCCGGACGAGGCCAGCGGGCCCAACCTCGTCGGCTACGGCGCGAAGGCGGGGTCAACCCGTCGGCGTGCCCGTCGCGGCGAGCCCGCCCAGGCCTCGCTGCCCACCGAGCAGCCGGTCGCCTACTCGCCGGCCCCGCCGCCGGAGGCGCTGCCCGAGCCCGCCCCGGCCCCGGCCGCCCCGGTCACCGGTGAGCGCGCCCGCGCGCTCGCCAAGCCGCCGGTGCGCAAGATGGCCAAGGACCTCGGCGTCGACCTCGCGTCCGTGACCCCGAGCGGTCCTGGGGGCGTCGTCACCCGTGAGGACGTCCAGGCCGCGGCCTCGGGTGCCTCCACCTCGGCCTCCTCGGGTGGTCTCGAGGGTCGTCCCGCGCAGCTCGACCAGCAGGCCGGCCCCGCGGAGCGTCGTGTCCCCATCAAGGGCGTGCGCAAGGTGACCGCCCAGGCGATGGTCGACTCGGCCTTCACCGCGCCGCACGTCACCGAGTTCGTGACGATCGACGTCACGGCGACGATGGACCTCGTCGACCGGCTCAAGAAAGACCGGGCCTTCCGCGACGTCAAGGTCACCCCGCTGCTCGTCGTCGCCAAGGCGCTGTGCCTGGCGATCCGGCGCAACCCCGACGTCAACGCCAGCTGGGACGAGGCCGCGCAGGAGATCGTGTACCGGCGCGACGTCAACCTCGGCATCGCCGCGGCGACCCCCCGCGGGCTCGTCGTGCCGAACATCAAGGGCGCGGACTCGATGCCGATGCGCGAGCTCGCCGACGCGATGGCCCAGCTCGTCGCGACGGCGCGCGAGGGCCGCACCCAGCCGGCGGACTTCGCCGGCGGCACGGTGACGATCACCAACGTCGGCGTCTTCGGCGTCGACACCGGCACCCCGATCCTCAACCCCGGCGAGGCGGCGATCCTCGCCTTCGGCGCGGTGCGTCGGATGCCGTGGGTCGTCGAGCGCGACGGCGTCGAGAGCATCGAGCCGCGCTGGGTCACCCAGCTCGCGCTCTCCTTCGACCACCGCATGGTCGACGGCGAGCTCGGCAGCAAGGTCCTCGCCGACGTCGCCGCCCTCCTGCACGACCCCGGCCAGGCCCTCGTCTGGGCCTAGGTCACCGACGCGAAGGGGGAGCCCGCGGGCTCCCCCTTCGCTCGTCCTCACGGCGGAGAGCGGGTCATCCGGCAGTGGGAGGTGCGCCGCCCCGTCCCCTCGCTAGCGTCGAGGTCATGAGGACGACAGACGAGCTCTTCTTGCTGCTCACCACCGACGACGGCCGTCTCGAGGGCATGTCCCAGCGCGGCTTCGGCCTCACCGCCTCCCTCCTCGCCGATCTCGTCGAGGCGGGACGGCTCCACCTCAGCGACGACCGCGACCCGAAGGCCCACCTCGTCGACTCCGCCCCGACGGGCGACCCGGTCCTCGACCACGGGGTCCTGCGGCTCGTCCAGAAGCGGCCCGGAACCCGGCTGTCCAGCCTCGTCGCCGACCGCAAGCTCAACCCCGAGCCCCTCGTCGTCGTCCGCCTGCAGGGAGCGGGCGTCGTCGGCCACGAGCCGAAGCGGATGCTCGGCCTCGTCCCCGACCGCTACCCGACCCTCGACCCCGGTCCCGAGGCGCACGTGCGCAGCCGGCTGGCTGCCGTGCTCACCGGCGCGCAGGCGCCCTCGCGTGGTGACGCGACGATCCTCTCCGTGCTCCAGGGCCTCGGGGTCGCCCACCGCGTGCTCAAGGCCGAGGCGGCCGGGCGCAGCTCGCGCGAGCTGAAGAAGCGCGTCGAGGAGGTCGTGGCGAGCACCCCGGCCGGCGACGCCGTCGGCCGGGCCGTGAGCGCGCTCAACACCGCGATGATCACCGCGGTCGTCATCCCCGTCGTCGTCGCCGGCGGGTCGAGCTGACCTCGACGGCACGACGAAGGGGGAGGGGCCGGCGAGCCGGCCCTCCCCCTTCGCGGTGGTGGTGCTGTGCGTCTGCGATCAGAAGCCGCGGGCCCCGTCGAGCAGCTCGCGCAGCTCGCGGTTCTTGATCCCGACGGACTTCTCGGTCGGCTGACCGCTCTTGCGGGCGGCCGCGGTGACGCTCGGCTCGGGAGCCGGGACGGGCGCGCACTTGACGTCGGACAGCACGCCCGAGCGACGCGTCGGCAGCGTGCCCGACTTCAGGTACGCGGCGATCTTGTCGTCGGTGCAGGCGACACCGGACAGCGAGCCCGAGTGGGTGCTGCCGCCGACGCCCTCGATGAGGACCGACTTCGGGAAGCGACGACGGACCTCGATGGCGCCGGAGAAGGGCGTCGCCGCGTCGTTGGTCTCGCCGATGAGGAGCATCGCCGGGGCCTTGCTGCCGTTGATGTACGGGTCCTGCTGGGACTGCGCCGGCCACCAGTGGCACGGGGCGTTGAACCACGTGTTGCCCCACGTCTCGAAGGGCGCGGACTTGTTGAGCTGCCACGCGTCCTCACGCCACGTCGACCACTTCGCGGGCCAGATGGCGTCGGTGCACTGCACCGCCGCGTAGACGGCGTAGCCGTTGTCGGCGCCCGGACCGGTCGGGTTGCCCTCGACGTAGGTCTGCTCGGCGGGGGAGAAGTTGCCCTCCTGCGCCGCGGCGAAGACCTGGGCGAGGTAGTCCCAGTCGTAGACGTAGTAGCCCGCGGAGAGGAAGACGTCGGTGAACTCCGACGGCCCGAGCTTGCCCTGCGGGTTGTAGTACAGCTTCGAGCGCAGCTTGTACCACTTCGCGCGGACGTCCTGGCCGTCCGCGCCGAGGCCGTACGAGGCGTCGTTGTCGGCCACCCAGTTGAAGAACTGGCGCATCGACTTCTCGAAGGCGATGTTCTGGTCGAGGTTGGCCTTGTACCAGACACGACGCGGGTCGACGACGCCGTCGAGGACGAAGCGACGGACCTGGTTCGGGTACTTGCTGGCGTACATCTGGCCGAGGTAGGTGCCGTAGGAGAAGCCGTAGAGGTTGATCTGGTACCGGCCGAGGGCCCGGCGCAGCGACTCCATGTCAGCCACGGTCGCCGACGTGCGCATGTGCTTGAGGATCGACCCGTTCTTCGCGCACTTGTTGGCGTAGTCCTTCGAGCGGTTGATCCACTGCGTGTAGATCGTGCTCTTGAAGGGCGTGTAGTACGGGCGCGGGGCGGCCGTGACGTTGCCGTCGCAGGTGAGGGCGGGCTGGGAGCTGCCGACCCCGCGGGGGTCGAAGCCGATCCAGTCGTACCCGGCACCGGCGCCGTCGGGGACGAACTCGCCAAGGACGGCGAGGCCGAGACCGGAGCCACCGGGGCCACCGGGGTTGACGAGCATGGCCCCCTGGTAGCGCACGGACGGGTCGGCCTTGACCCGCGAGACCGCGAGCTTGATCTTCGTCCCGGTGGGGCGGGTGTAGTCCATGGGGACGGTGAGCATGCCGCACTGAGCACCGGCACCCTGGAGGCGCTCGCTCTCGCACGAGCCCCAGCGGATCGGCGGCGGGGTGTAGCGGTGGACCTGCGTGGCGGTTGCGTCCGGCACGACCGGCGCGGTGGCGACGGACGGTGCGGCGACGGTCGACGGCGCTGCCGCGACCTCAGGCGTGGCGTTCGCCGCACCCGTGGCGTACGACCCGAGTCCGGCGGCCAGGGCCACCGTCGTCAGTGCCGTGAGAGTTCTCCTCATGCGAAATGTCCTCCCTCGGGGATGCGCCCCGGACGAGGCGCAGGAGACACCTTCCTCCTCCGGGGCGGATTGCGCACCCCCTTGGGGTGACCAGTTCGCGGCGATCTGGCGAAGGGGGTGTCCCCAGGTCAGGCCCCCAGCTCGGCGCCGGAGGGGGCCGGTCGGCGCAGGGGGTGCACGGCGGTGCGTGCGATGACGCCGATCGCGGTGTCGACCCGCGGCTGGTGGGACTCCGGTCGCAGCGACCGGGTGAGCACGCCGACGGCGACGGGCACCTCGCCCGGGATCTCCACGACGGCGATCTCGTGACGCAGCCGGCCGAGAGTGCCGGTCTTGCCCGCGACGACGACGTCGTCGTGCGGGAAGCCCGAGGCCACCCGGTGACGCCACACCTGCCGGCGCATCGCCTCGCGGACCGGCAGCGCCGACTCCTCGCGCCACAGGTGGGCGAGCATCGTCGTGAGGTCGCGTGCCGTCGAGCTGCTCGTGAGGGCGGGGTCGTACTCGCTCGTCGTCCGGTCCGCGGCCGGGTCGGCGAGCAGGGCGAGGGCCTGGCCGAGGTCGCGGCCTCCGGTCTCGGCGACGACCGCCCGCATGGCGTCGGCGGTCCCGCGTCGCGCGTCGGTGGAGCGGCACCCGGCCCCCACGAGCCAGGTCTGGACCGCGTCGGCACCGACGAGCGACAGGACGGCCGCGGCGCAGGCGTTGTCCGACGCCGCCAGGGAGAGGCGGACGCAGTCGCGCTGCGTGAGCACGACGCGGTCCTGCAGCGCGCTGACCCCCGTCGGGCCGGCGGTGCGGTCCGAGGGGTCGAGGACGACCTCCGCGAGGGGGTCGAGCTCTCCCGCGGTGACGAGCGCCGCCCACGTCCCGGCGACCGCCACCTTGTACAGCGAGGCCATCGGCACGGCGACGTCGGCCCCGACGGCGATCTCGTCCTCGACGTCGTCGACCCGACGGGCATGGACGTGCGCGGTGATGCCGGCGTCCTCGGCCGTCCGCTCGACGGCCCGGGCGGCCTGGGTGAGACGAGTCATCGCAGGGCCTCGTGCAGGGCCGAGACGACCGCTGCGTGGTCGAGGTCGGGCCGCTGCTCGGAGATCACCGGCACCGCGGCGCGGTACCTCAGCGGCACCAGGTCTGCGCCCCCCTCCTGCACGTCCCCCTCCTGCGTCGGGAGCGCCGGCCGCAGCCCGCAGGCCAGGCCGGCCTCGACCCGGACGGACCGTTCCTGCGCGGAGGCGATCTCGTGCACCGGAGCCAGGCGACCGAGCCTGAGCAGTGCGTCGACGACCTGGTCGTGGGCTGCCGGGTGGTGGCTGCGTGGCGGGAGCACGAGCGGCAGGTCGTCATGGTCGGGGACGACGGCGGCCGAGACCGTGATGACGTCACCGGTGAGCAGGCCGTCGAGGGCCACCGGGTGCCTCACGAGGACGACGTCGAGGTCACCGTCGCGCAGCCGTCCGACGAGCTCGGTGCTGCCGGCGAGCACGGGCTCGACGTCGATGCCGGTACCGACGAGGTGCGCGAGGACCGGCCCGGCGAGGGTGTCGAGGTCGGCGGCGAGCCCGAGGCGGACGCAGCGCCGCTCGGACCACCGGCGGGAGCTCTCGACGAGGGCGTCGGCGTCGGCGAGCAGCTGGCGGGCCGCGGGGAGCAGGGCGGACCCGGGAGCGGTGAGCGCGACCCGACGGGCATCTCGGTCGAAGAGCCGCTGGCCGAGGTGGCGCTCGAGGCGCTGGACCCCCTGCGAGAGCGGGGGCTGGGCCATCGACAGGCTGGCGGCCGCACGACCGAAGTGGCGGTGCTCCGCGACGGCGACGAAGAGCCGGAGGTGGCGCACGAGGTCCATGAGGGCACCGTAGCCCCCGCCCGATATCTGTCCGATATCGAATGCCGCCTTCCATAGTCTTTGACTCTCGACCGCCGTCAGGTGACGGTGGACCCATGCGCAGGGGCGAGGACGAGACGACGACCGGTCGCACCGGTCACGGGCGGCACCGACGGGGCACGGCGGTGGCCGTCGTGCTGGCTCTGGTCCTCGCCGCCGGGACGGGCTGGTGGTGGCAGGACAGGCGCCGCAGCGCAGCAGCCGTCGGCGCGGCCCAGGAGCACGCCGAGCAGGTCGCGCAGGACCTCGCCACCGGGCGACCCCCGTCGCTCGACGGCGCACCGTCCGAGGACGAGATGGGCGAGGTGCTCGAGGGGATGGGCGAGATCGCCCACACCGTGACCGCGGGCGAGGTCAGCCTCGACGACGACGTCCGACGAGGCACCGTCACCTTCGAGCACACGTGGCGCATCCACGAGGACAAGCAGCCCTGGACCTACGAGACGACTCTGGCCGTGCGGCGGGACGGCGAGCGCTGGTCGGGCACCTGGGAGCCGGGTCTCCTCGCGCCGGACCTCGAGGCGGGAGAGGGGTTGCAGGCGCGCCGGCTGAGCGCCGAGCGGGGCGAGGTCCTCGGCGACGGCGGGCGGGCCCTGGTCACCGACCGTGCGGTCGTGCGCGTGGGCGTCGACCGCTCGCAGACGTCGTCCCTCGGCCAGGCGCGGCGCAGCGCACGCGAGGTCGCCGAGCTCGTCGACGTCGAGGTCGGACCCTTCGTCGACGCCGTCGAGGCCGCCGGACCGCAGGCCTTCGTCGAGGCGATCGTCCTGCGCGCCCAGGCTCCCGAGCTCGACGAGGTCTCGCGCGGCATCGCCGAGATCCCGGGCGCGCGGGGCGTCGAGGACACGATGCCGCTCGCGCCGACGAGCACCTTCGCCCGTGCGGTGCTCGGCAGCGTCGGTCCGGCGACGGCGGAGCAGGTGGAGGGGTCGAAGGGGGCGATCCGCGCCGGTGACGTCGTCGGCACGAGCGGGCTGCAGCTCGCCCAGGACGACCGCCTGCGCGGGACGGCCGGCTACGTCGTCGAGGCGGTCGACCTCGAGGGGTCGGCGGAGCCGCGCGAGCTGCGCTCGGTGCCGGCCGTCGACGGCCGGTCCGTGCGCACGACGCTGAGCCAGACCCATCAGGAGCAGGCCGAGGCGGTGCTCGAGGACATCGGGCCGCCGAGCGCGGTCGTCGCGATCCGTCCGTCGGACGGCCATGTCCTTGCCGCGGCGAGCGGGCCGGGCAGCGAGGGGACCTCGACGGCGACCCTCGGCCAGTACGCGCCCGGCTCGACCTTCAAGACCGTCACCGCGCTCGCGCTCCTGCGCAGCGGGATCACCCCGCAGACCCGCGTGCCCTGCACGACGACCACGACGGTCGAGGGGCGCTCCTTCACCAACTACGACGACTACCCGAGCAGCGCGACCGGAGACGTCCCCTTCGCCACCGCCTTCGCCAGCTCGTGCAACACCGCGCTCATCTCGCAGCGCGACCGTCTCGGCGACGGAGCGCTCGACGAGGCCGCCGAGGCGCTGGGTCTCACCCTCGACCCCTCCCTCGGCGTGCCGGCAGAGCTCGGTGACGTGCCCGACCCGAAGGCCGACGTCGACCTGGCCGCCGCGACCATCGGGCAGGGCACGGTCCTGTCGACCCCCATGGGCATGGCGACCGTCGCCGCCAGCGTGGCGAAGGGGGCAGCGGTCTCGCCGGTCCTCGTGCTCGACGGCGGGTCGCGCCGGCCCGCGAGTCCCGCACGACCGCTCACGGCGGCCGAGAGCGAGCAGCTGAGGAGCCTCATGCGTGGTGTGGTCACCG
This sequence comes from Janibacter melonis, assembly GCF_020567375.1. Classification (GTDB taxonomy): domain Bacteria; phylum Actinomycetota; class Actinomycetes; order Actinomycetales; family Dermatophilaceae; genus Marihabitans; species Marihabitans melonis. The sequence goes on from NZ_JAJBZM010000002.1 coordinate 1,196,977, forward strand.
ACGGGTCGGCGCGCTTCCTCGCCGACGTGCCGGGCGGGCCCGTGGGTGCGAAGACCGGCACGGCCGAGTACGGCACCGACGAGCCCCCGCGCACCCACGCGTGGATGATCGGCACCCAGGGCGACCTCGCGGTCGCGGTCTTCGTCGCGGACGGTCCCGGTGGCGCGTCGACCGCCGGCCCGGTCCTCGAGGACTACCTGCGCCGCCTCCAGCGGTGAGCCGACGGCGCAGCGGTCTCCTCGCGCTGGCCGCCCCGGTGCTCGGCGTCGCGCTCGTCGCCGGGTGCTCGTCCAGGCAGGCCGAGGCAGACGCGCGGGCCGAAGAGGGCGTGGCCCAGGTCGTCGCGCTGCTCGAGAGGGTGCCGAGGCAGCAGTGGGCGCGCCCGTCGGCAGCGGTCCGCGAGCAGCTCGCCGCGAACGCCGTCTCCTACCGGGTGCTGGAGCTGGAGGCCGACGGGACGGTCGACCTCGCCGTGTGGCGCGTCGACACCGGGGCAGACCCCTTCACGGACGACACCGTGCGCACGGGGGTGGCCTGCGCGCAGGTCGAGCCGGACGGCGTCTCGCGCGCCACCGCCTGCCCGCCGCGCCTGGCGCCCGAGGCGCCGGCGACCTCCGTCGACTGGTCCGACGCCTCGGCCGCCCACGACGCAGCGCTCGTCGACATCTCCGGTGCGCTGGACCGCACCCAGGAGGAGGTCCGGCGGGGGCGGGTCGTGGACCGGCGTCAGGCGGAGGCAGAGCTCACGCGCAGAGGTCTCGTCGTGCGGGTCCTGCCGAGCGACGACCCGACGACCCTGCGCGCGACGGTGCAGCGCACCGCGCGCTCCGAGCGGATGGGCGACACGAGCCGCTCGGTCTCGGCGACGTCCTGCACGACCGTCACCGTGTCCGTCGACCCGGCGGCGCCGTACTACAGCAGCGTCGACGGGCGGGCGTGCTCGCCCCGCTGAGGGGCACGCCCGTCCGCCGAGCCGTCGCGTCAGAAGAGGTGGACCATCCCGTAGCCGCTCGGGCCGAGGCGGACGGGCCCGGAGGTGTCGCCGTCGGAGGTGCCCCACCACGCGTGCAGCTCGCGACCCTCGAGACCGATGACGTCGGCCTGCCCGGTGGACGAGCCGTTGACGTCGCCCGGTGACGCGACGACCGAGTAGCGCTCCCAGCCCAGCGAGGTCCCCGAGAGCTGGCTCCACGTCGAGCCGGTCGAGCGCCACGCGCGCATCCGACCGCCGGTGGCGACCCCACGGATGTCGCCGCGTCCGTCGCCGTCGAGATCGGTCGTCGCGAGGATCGTCGGGTACCAGACGAAGGGCTTGCCCATCGTGCGGACCGTCGTGAGCCGACCGGAGTCGCTGATCGAGTGCAGGGTCGCACCGCCCCCGACGCTGCGCGTCACGACGTCGAGCGTGCCGTTGCCGTCGACGTCGGTGCCGCTCGCGATGCTCGTGTACGAGCCCCAGGACGTCGCGATCGTGCGGGGCGAGGCGTACCCGGTGCTGCCCGAGCTCATCCACAGCTGGAGGCGGCCGTCGCCGCGGCGCACGAGCAGGTCGGCGCGCTTGTCGCGGTTGAGGTCACCCGCGCTGCCGTACCAGGTGGCGTCCTTCGGCCCGGTCTTGAGCCGGACCTTGTCGGCGAAGGAGCCCCGCCCGTCGCCCCGGTAGAGGTACATCGTGCCGCTGGCGCTCGTACCGACGAGATCGGCCCGTCCGTCGCCGTCGACGTCGCCGAAGGTCCCGCGGGCCGGGGGGGTCGGCGGCGGGGTCGAGGGGACGAGCCGGTCCTTGTACTTGTGGATGATCCGCGACACCCCCTCGATCGTCGTGATCTGGGTGCCGAAGGCTCCCGGGTCGTCGTGCGTGAGCACGCCGATCGTGTAGTCCTGCCCGCTCGTGCTGTAGCCGATGCTGTTGACGTGCCAGCCGTCGGTGCGCGGGAGCCAGCCGTTCTTCAGCGCGACCGTCCCGGCGGGCGCGCCTGCGGTGACGCCCCAGTCCTGGTCGGAGGAGATGCTGCGCATCTGGGTCAGCCCGTAGTCGCGGTTGGTCTGCGACAGCACACCCGTCGCCCGGGCGAAGTGCTCCATGAGCCGGGCCTGGTCCTGCGGCACGGTCGAGGTCAGGCCCCACCGGCCGCCCGAGTCGGCGTAGGTCGCCGTCATCCCGAGCCGGGCCGAGGCGCGGTCGAGGGCGGCGCGGCCGCCGATGCTGTTGAAGAGATCCGTCGTCGCGCCGTTGTCGCTGTAGCGGATCATCGGGACGATCTTGCTCTTCTCCCAGTCGGTGAGGCCCCGCCCGGCGTCCTGCGCGCGCATCATCACCGCTGCCATGATCTCGGTCTTGACGATGCTCGCCGTGACGTTGCGGGCGTTCGTCTTCGTGTACGTGTAGACGCGCGACGTGCCGGGGATGCGCACGGCGACGCCGACCGCGCCCGGACGTCCCGCGAGGTAGGTGCGCAGCGTGTACTCGAAGGGGAAGTCGCCCGCCGCGGCCGTCGTCGTCTCGCCCGAGGCCTCGGCGCGGCGCGCCGCCGCCGTGTTCACCGAGTCCGCGTCGACGGTCACGGTGAAGGTCAGCCGGCCGGTCACGGAGGAGGAGGTCGCCCCCTTCGCCGCCTGGGTGGAGGGCAGGACCTGGCGAAGGGAGCCCGCACTCACCGTCGAGCGGGCGGTGCAGGTGACCCCGTCGCCTGTCGGGTCGACCGTCACGGCGCGTCCCGACGCGTCGGTGCCGGTGAAGCCGGGTCGGCCGACGACGGTCAGCGGCCCCGAGGCGATCGCCGCGGTACCGCCGGAGGCGAGATCACCGGTCACGGTGACCGTGTCCTCGCCGACGCCGTCGCAGACGACCTGCAGGTCGACGGGGCCGGAGTCGGCGGCGCTGGCCGGTCCGGTGGTGCTCAGGGCGGTGGCGGCGACGGCCGCCCCCGCCACGGTCAGGCCGGCGCGGGACCGCCAGGTGCTTCGGACGGACATGGCGGTTCTCCCTGCGCTCGCGACGTGGTCGGGCCCATCCTGGCACCGTCGTCGATCCCCGTCTCGGCGACTGCCCAGCCGCGCTCATTACAGTTGAGCCCATGTCCACCGCCCCGGGTCGCTCCCTCGCCCGGACGACGCTGACCCTCGGTCCCGCCCTCGTCCTCGCGCTCGCCGTCGTCGTGACGACCGTCATCGGCGTCCTCGTCGGCCGCGCCGCCGTGCCCTACGCCGCCGGTGACCCCGGGGCACTCGTGCGCTGGGGGCTGCCGGTCCTGCAGGGCGTGCACGACCTCGCGGCCGCCGTCACCGTCGGCTTCCTGCTCCTCGGGGCCTTCGTGCTGCCCGAGACGACGCGCACCCGGCGCCGGTGGACCGCCGGCCGGGTCGCCGCGACCTCCGGCACGCTGTGGCTCGTCAGCCTCCTGCTGCTCATCGTCCTCACCTTCGCCGACCTCGCCGGGGTGCCGGTGGGCCAGCCCGGCTTCGCCACCCAGCTCGCGGCTGTCCTGTGGGACCTGCCCACGCTGCGGATGAACCTCATCAGCGCCGTCGTCGTGCTCGTCGTCGTCATGGCGTGCGCCGGGTCGGAGAGCAAGGCGGTCCTCGGGTGGGGCTGGGCCGGGTCGCTGCTCGCCCTGCTGCCGCTCGCGCTCACCGGCCACTCCTCGGCGGCGCTCGACCACATGAGCGGGGTCAACGCCCTGGCGATCCACCTCGTCTCGGCCACTGTGTGGGTCGGCGGGCTCGTCGCCCTCGCCTGCTTCCAGCGCGGGCTCGGCGCCCACCTCGGGCCGACGATCCGGCGCTACTCCGTCGTCGCCGGGTGGGGCTTCGCGGGGGTCATGGCCTCCGGTCTGCTCCTCGCGTGGACCAACATCGGGGCGCTGGAGAACCTCCTCAGCCGCTACGGCGCGCTCCTCGGGGTCAAGCTCGCGCTCGGCGTCGTCCTCGGCGGGTTCGGCTGGTGGCACCGCCAGCGCTTCGTCCAGCAGCTCGACGAGGGCGGCACCCCGTCCTTCGTGCGCTTCGTGCTCGCCGAGCTCGTCGTCATGGGCTCCGCCTTCGGCATCGGCGCGGCGATCAGCCGCACCCCGTCGCCGACCAACGTCATCGTCACCCCGCCCGACACCGTCGTCTACGCGCTGTCGGGCTACCCCGACCCCGGGGCGCCGACGTCGTCGAGCTGGTTCACCGCGTGGCAGACCGAGTGGCTGTGGCTAACCGTCGCGCTCGTCGCCTGCGTCGTCTACGTGCGGTGGGTGCTGCGGCTGCGCCGCCGCGGCGACAGCTGGTCGTTGCTGCGCACGGTCTCGTGGGTCCTCGGCTGGGCGGTCTTCGTCTACGCGACGAGCGGGGCGCCCGGCGTCTACGGGCGCGTCTCCTTCAGCTGGCACATGATCGAGCACATGACGGTGGCGATGGTCGTGCCGCTGCTCCTCGTGCCCGCCGCCCCGATCACCCTCGCCCTGCGGGCCCTGCCCGCCCGGCGGGACCGCACGCTCGGCCCGCGCGAGCTCGTCCTCGCGTCCGTGCACGCGCCCTACCTGCGTGTCGTCGCCAACCCCGCGGTCGCCGCCGCGATCTTCTTCTTCAGCCTGGCGATCTTCTACTACAGCCCGCTCTTCGGGCTGTCGATGAGCACTCACACCGGGCACGTGCTGATGATGGTGCACTTCCTGCTCAGCGGGTACCTCTTCGTCTGGGTCCTCATCGGCGTCGACCCGGGCCCGACGCGCTGGTCGCCCCTCGCGCTGCTCGTCATCCTCTTCACGACGATCAGCTTCCACGCGTTCTTCGGCGTCATCCTCACCCAGAGCACGACGCTGCTCGCGCCGGACTTCTTCGGGGTGCTCGACCTGCCGTGGGTGCCCGACCCGGTCGCCGACCAGCGCACCGGCGGCGAGATCGCGTGGGGCGTCGGCGAGGCCCCGACCCTCGTCCTCGCCGTGGCGGTCGCCGTGCAGTGGATGCGCTCGGACGAGAGGGAGTCCCGTCGTCGCGACCGCTCGGCGGAGCGCGACGGCGACCGCGAGCTCGAGGCCTACAACGCCCACCTCGCCTCGCTCGGGCAGGGCGGCGCCGCGTCGGGCACGGACCGCGAGCAGGTCCGCTCGACGACGGAGCGCTAGGCGCCGATCAGGTGCAGCTGCTCCAGCTCGCGAGCGTGCTCTTGGGCGCCCACGTGCTGTTGCCCTTGTAGATCGCGCGGTAGCGGTAGCACTGCTTCGGCGAGACCGAGGTCTTCCACGTGTAGTACCCGTGGCGGTTGGTCTTCGCGGTGCCGGCGGGGGAGAAGGAGTTCGAGTAGGCCTTCGCCGACTCGATGGTGATGTTGGCCCCCCACAGCGGGCGGGTCGTGCTGCTCCACAGCTTCGTCGCGCGTCCGTTGACCCGGGCCCCGGTGCCGTCGGCCTTGAGCGTCGCGCTGACCCGGACCTTCGTGCCGGCCTTCGCGGTCTGGCCGACCCAGTTGCTCTGGTCGGGGTAGTACCAGGAGTTGCCGGCGTACACGGCCCGGTAGGTCCGCGAGCGGTCGGCGGTGCGCACGAGGCGGAAGCTGCCCGACGAGCCGGTCTCGACGGTGGCGAGTCGGGTCCACGTCGTGGTGCCGGCCGGCTTGGACTCTAGCCGGATGACGCGGTTGGGCAGCGCGCGGTAGGTGTCGCGGTCGTACGCCTCTCCGCTCAGCTCGATCTGCTCGCCGGTGCCGGACCACAGGGGTTCGGCCCGCAGGATGACCTCGGAGTACTTCTTCGCGGCGGCGGGCGCGCTCGGCCCGCCGGGTGCGGCGCTCGCGGGGGCGGCGAGCGGCAGGGCGAGGGCCGAGGTGACGAGGGCGGTCAGGGGGAGTGCGGCGGTGCGTCGCATGATCGCGTCCATCTGCTCAAGGGGGTGTGACGGGTGGGTCCAGTGTGACGTAGACCGATCGGCGCCTCAACGTCCGCCGCGGTGCGTCGGCGCGTCGGTAGAGTCGTCGGCGGGACCTGAGCCGAAGGGGGAGCCATGCTCCAGGAGTCGTTGAGCACCACCGAGCTCGTCGTGTGGGGGCTCGTCATCCTCGCCCTCGCCGTGGTCATCCTCGTCGCCTTCGTCCTCGTCGAGCGCCCGCCCCGTCGGGGCCAGGTGCGGGTGCACCGCCGTCCCGAGGGCGACGTCCGCGACCCCCGTGGGCGCTGGGACCGGGCCGAGCGCGTCGACCGCGAGCGCGACCGCACACGGCGCTGACCAGCCATGACGAAGGGGTACCCCGTAGCCCCCGCTGGACCTCGTGCAGCCCTACTGTCTGACTCCGAGACGCGGACCCTGCCGCGTCAGCACAGGAGGTACGCCATGTACATCGGACTCGGCATCGCGCTGCTCGTCATCGGGGCGATCCTCTCCTTCGCCATCGGTCCGGACGCCATCGAGGGAGTCAACCTCGAGATGATCGGCTACATCTTCATGGCCGGTGGCGTCCTCGCCATCCTGCTCAGCCTCGTCCTGGGTCGTCCCCGCGGCCCGCGGGGCTACACCTCGCGTCGCGTGAGCCACACCGACCCGCGTACCGGCGAGGCCTACGACGAGGTCCAGGTGGACCCCGACCGCCGCTGAGCGACGGGACGGCGAAGGGGGCGTGGCCGGGCACCGGCTACGCCCCCTTCGTCATGCCCGGGCTGGGGTGGGCTGGGCTGGGCTGGGCTGACAAAACCCTGCCAGCAGGGTCTTGACGAGCCAGGACCCTCTCGAGACCCGGCTGGCTCGTCAAAGGGCAGCCAGCAGGGTTTTGTCGGCGATGGGTCAGGGGGTGCCGAGCAGGGCGCCGATCTGCGGGCTGCGGCGGCGGAAGCCGTCGAGCATCTCGCGGGCGGTCGTGACCGACGGCACGAGGGGGTGCAGGGCGAGCGCCTCGAGGGCGAGGGCGGGGGAGCGCTCGAGCGAGGCCCGGATCGTCAGCTGCTCGACCTCCTTGACCTGGGCCATGAGCCCGAGGCGGTGGCCGGTCGGTGCGGTGACGCGAAGGGGGTGCGGCCCGTCCGCGTCGACACGGCAGGGGATCTCGACGACCGCGCCAAGGGGCAGGCCGGGCACGGTGCCGTCGTTGCGCACCCCGAGGATGAGGTCGGCGGCCTCACCGCGGCTGATCGCCGCCATGATCGCCAGGGCCACCCCTTCGTACCCGCCGCCCTCGATGTCGGCGGCGTCGCGGGCCTCGTCCTCCTCGCGGGCCTCGCGCATGTACGTCGCGTCGCGCTCCTCGCGCACCCGCCGCCAGGTCGCGAGCGCGTCGTCGGGCCGCGCCGCGAGCTCGGCGTAGAAGGCGTCCTGCTGCTGCAGGAGGAACTCGCCGCGCGTCTGCTCGGCCTCGAGGATCGAGGCGACCGCGTCCCGGGTGAAGTAGTAGTAGTAGAGGTACTCGTTGGGGATCGTGCCGAGCGCGCCGAGCCACTCCGGCCCGAAGAGCCGGCCCTCCTCGATGGTCGCGAGACGCTGCGGGTCGGCGACGAGGTCGGGCAGCAGGTCGGTGCCGCCGGTGCGCAGGCCCTGCAGCCAGCCGAGGTGGTTGAGCCCGACGTAGTCGACGTCGAGCGCCGTCGTCGTCGGGTCGACGCCGCACGCGCGGGCGGCGCGACGGGCGAGGGCGATGGGCGAGTCGCAGATGCCGACGACCCGGTCGCCGAGCACCGCCGACATCGCCTCGGTGACGATGCCCGCGGGGTTGGTGAAGTTGATCGTCCACGCATCGGGCGCGAGCTCGCGGATGCGCTCGGCGATGTGCACGGCGACCGGGACGGTGCGCAGCGCGTAGGCGAGACCGCCCGGTCCGGTCGTCTCCTGGCCGAGCACCCCGCACGACAGCGGCACCCGCTCGTCGACGGTGCGCCCCTGCGTGCCCCCGACCCGGATCGCGGAGAAGACGAAGTCGGCGCCCGCGATCGCCTCGTCGAGGTCGGTGCTCGCCCGCACGCGCGGCGGGTCGTCGTGGTCGGCGCCCATCTGCTGCAGCACGCGCTCGATGCTCGCCAGCCGGGTCGCGTCGGTGTCGTGGAGGACGACCTCGCGCACCCGGTCGGGGTGGTCGTCGGTGAGGAGCGCCCCGTAGACGAGAGGGACGCGGAAGCCACCACCCCCGAGGATCGTCAGCTGCATGCCTGGCACCTTCCTCGCACGGACGTCACGACGAGCAGGCTAGTCGCGCCCCCTCGCGCGTCGGGCGGGGCCCGGCCCGGGGGCGCCGGTGCACAATGCACGGGTGACCGCACCTCCCTTCGACCCGCTCTCGCACCTGCGCGAGTCCGCCGACACCCCGGCGGTCGAGCCCGAGGCCGACGTCCTGCTCTACGGGACCGTCTTCCTCGACCTCGTCCTCACCGGCATCGACGGGGGCGTGACGCCGGGCACCGAGGTGTGGGCGTCGGGGATGGGCTCCTCTCCCGGCGGCATCGCCAACCTCGCCGTCGCGACGTCACGGCTCGGCCTGCGCACGACGCTGGCCGCGGCCTTCGGCGACGACGCGTACGGCGACTTCTGCTGGCGCACCCTCGAGGAGCAGGAGGGCGTGGCCCTCACCCGCTCGCGCCGCTACCCCGACTGGCACACCCCGGTGACCGTCTCGCTCGCCGTCGACGGCGACCGCTCGATGATCAGCCACGGCCACCCGAGCCCGGAGCCCGCGAGCGCGCTCATCGGCGACCCGCCACGCACCCGGATCGCGCTGCTCGACCTGCACGCCGACGACCTCACCTGGACGACGAAGGCCCGTCAGCAGGGGGCGCTCCTCTTCGCCGACGCCGGGTGGGACGCGACGGGGGAGTGGTCGACCGAGCTGCTCGACCGGCTCGACGGCATCCACGCCTTCACCCCCAACGCCGTCGAGGCGATGGCGTACACGCGCTCGCGGACCCCGCACGAGGCGATGTACGCGCTCGCCGACCGCGTGCCGCTCGTCGTCGTCACGAACGGCGCCGAGGGTGCGCTGGCCATCGACTCCTCGACGGGCGAGGAGGAGCACGTCCCGGCGCTGCACGTCGAGGCCGTCGACGCGACCGGCGCGGGCGACGTCTTCCACGCCGCGATCGCTCTCGGCACCCTCGCCGGCTGGCCGCTGCGCGACCGGCTCGCCTTCGCCACGCTGTGCTCCGGGCTGGCCGTCCAGCACGTCGGCGGCTCGCTCGCCGCTCCCGGCTGGGGCGACATCGTGGACTGGTGGCGCCGGGTGAAGGCTGACCCCTCCGGCACCGCGCGGTGCGCCTCGGTGCGCCGTCGCTTCGCCTTCCTCGACGAGATCGTCCCCGACGTCCCGCAGCACGCCGTGCGTCGGGCGCAGGCAACGATCGCGCGACAGTCCGATGTCTGAGGCACGCCGCCGGCCCGCACGAGGCAGGCTCCAGCACAGCAGCACCGCACATATCGAGGAGACACCATGACCCGCAGGTACACCACGGTCGCCGTCCTGGTCGGCGCCAGCCTGACCGCCGTCGCGTGCGCCCCTGGCGGCGGCCCCGGCGGCGAGGAGTCGGCGACGAGCAAGGCCGCCTCGGAGGTCGAGACCGACCCCGCCGCGATGGGCGACATCACCCTCACCGTCTGGGACCAGGAGGTCCGCGGCGGTCAGGACAAGCAGATGAAGGCGCTCAACGCCGCCTTCGAGAAGAAGTACCCGAACATCACCATCAAGCGGGTCTCGCGCTCCTTCGACGACCTGACGAAGACGCTGCGCCTGGCCCTCACCGGTGACGACGCCCCCGACGTCGTCCAGGCCAACAACACGCGCTCGCAGATGGGCCAGTTCGTCAAGGCCAAGCAGATCATCAACCTCGACCCCTACGCCGAGGCGTACGGCTGGCGCGACCGCTACCCGGAGTCGGTGCAGTCCGTCGTCTCCTACTCCCCGGACGCGAAGACCTTCGGCGAGGGCAGCATCTTCGGCCTGCCGCAGGTCGGCGAGGTCGTCGGCATCTTCTACGACAAGAAGATGATGGAGGACCTCGGCATCGAGCAGCCGAAGACCTGGGCGCAGTTCGAGGAGGCGCTCGCGACGGCCAAGGAGGCCGGCGAGACCCCGCTCGTGCTCGGCAACATCGAGAAGTGGCCGGCGGTGCACGTCTTCGGCGCGCTCCAGGGTCGCTACACCGACGCCGAGACCATCCGCACGCTCGGCTACGGCCGGCCCGGCGCGAGCTGGACCGACGAGGGCAACGAGCAGACCGGCGCCACGCTCGTCGACTGGGTCGACAAGGGCTACTTCAACGAGGGCTTCAACGGCGAGGGCTACGACGCCGCCTGGCAGTCCTTCAGCAAGGGCGACGGCCTCTTCCTCATCGCCGGCTCCTGGCTGCAGTCCGATCTCTACGCCGCGATGAAGGACGACGTCGGCTTCATGCTCCCGCCGGTGGAGAAGGAGGGCGACACCCCCGTGACGACCGGTGGCTCCGGGCTCCCCTTCGCCGTCACCTCGAAGGCCGAGAACCCCGACGCCGCTGCCGCGTACATCGACTTCATCACCAACGACGACGCGATGGACGTCCTCGCCGAGAACGGCAACATGCCGGTCGTCGGGACCGCCGAGCGCACGGCGGCCGACCCCCTCGGCGACGAGATCTTCGCCGCCTTCGGCGAGGTCAGCGAGAAGGACGGGCTCACCCCCTACCTCGACTGGGCCACCCCGACGATGGGCGACACCATGGGCGCCGGGCTGCAGGACATGCTCGCCGGCAAGAAGGACCCCAAGGCCGCGATGGAGACCATCGAGGCCGACTACGCCGAGTTCACCAAGGAGTAGGCAGCAGGTGGCGGCGCAGAAGGTACGGCAGCACGGCCCTCCCGGTGAGCCCCGGCGGGTGGCCTGGCTGTACCTCCTGCCCGCCCTGCTCGTCTACGGGGCCTTCGCCCTCTACCCGCTGCTGCGGGCCGGCTGGATCTCGCTCTACGACTGGGACGGGCTGTCCGTCGGGTCGTGGGCGGGTCTGTCGAACTACACCGACGTCCTCACCGACGAGCGGCTGCGCGCGGCCCTGCTGCACGCGCTCGTGCTCATGGTCTTCTACGCCGTGCTGCCGCTGCTCATCGGCCTCGTGCTCGCGGGCATCATGCACCGCTCGCGGGTGCGGGGGCTGGGCTTCTTCCGCACCGTGGTCTTCCTGCCGCAGGTCGTCGCGATGGTCGTCATCGCGGTCGCCTGGCGCCGGGTCTACGCCTCCGAGGGCTCGCTGAACTCGGTGCTCTCGGCGATCGGCCTGGACTCGCTGACCCGCGGGTGGCTCGGCGACTACACCTTCGCCCTGCCCTCGGTCGGCGTCATCGGCACGTGGTTCGAGACCGGGCTGGTCACCGTGCTCCTCCTCGCCGGGCTGAGCCAGGTGCCCAAGGACCTCTACGAGGCCGCGCGTCTCGACGGCGCCGGCCCGATCCGCGAGTTCCTGGCCGTCTCGCTGCCCTCGATCCGCGGTGAGATCGCCGTCGCCCTCACGCTCACCGTCATCGCGTCGCTGAAGACCTTCGACCTCATCTTCATGACGACGAAGGGGGGACCGGGCCACTCGACGACGGTGCCGAGCTACGAGGTCTACCGGCAGGGCTTCGAGCAGGGGGCGGTCGGGCTCGCGAGCGCGGTCGGCGTCGTGCTCACCCTCATCATCTTCGCCATCAGCTTCGTCATCACCCGGCTCGGTGACCGCGCATGAGGGTGCGGGCCCGCGAGACCGTCGGCAGCTACGTCGTCCTCGTCGTCTTCGCGCTCTTCGCGATCGCGCCGCTCGCCGGGATTGTCGGGGCGGCGCTGCAGACCGACTCCGGGGCGCCGGGTGGTCTGGCCAACTTCGCAGAGGCGTGGCGGGTGGGGCGCTTCGGCACCTACCTGCGCAACTCGGTCCTTGTCTCGGTCTTCGTCGTCTCCGTGAGCACGGTCCTGTCGATCCTCGCCGGGTACGCGCTGGGGACGATGCGCTTCCGCGGCTCGACGGTGATCTTCTACGTCATGCTCGTCGGCATCATGATGCCGGCGGAGGCGATCGTCGTGCCGCTCTTCTACGACCTGCGCACGATCGGTCTCACCGACACCTTCTGGGCGGTGACCCTGCCCCAGGTCGCGCAGTCGGTGGCCTTCGGCACCTTCTGGATGCGCTCGTTCTTCCGCTCCACCAACCGCTCGCTCATCGAGGCGGCCCGCCTCGACGGGGCGGGGCACATGCGCATCCTGTGGCAGGTGCTCGTGCCGCTCGCCCGTCCGGCGATCATCACCCTCGTCGTGCTCACCTTCATGTGGACGTGGAACGAGTTCCTCATCCCGCTCGTCATGGCCCCGACGAACGAGGCGATCCGAACCGCACCGCTGGGCCTGGGCTTCTTCTCCGGGCAGTACACGCAGGGCTTCGCGCTGCTCGCGGCGGGCGCGACGATCATCGCCGTGCCGGTGGTCGTCGTGTACCTCTTCCTGCAGCGGCACTTCATCGCCGGGATGCTCGAGGGCGCGGTCAAGGACTGAGGGGTCGAGGACGCAGCGGTCAGTGACGCAGCGGGGTTTCCTCTTCGCTCAGTCCTGAGGCCGCAGCGCCCGGTGCACGGCCTCGACGCGGAGCAGCTCGATGCGCTCCTCCTGGTCGAGCGCGCGCTCGAGCAGCGTCGTGACGTGACGCTGGTCGAGGCGGGGGTCGGAGAGCTCCTGCAGCGTGCGGAAGCCGAGGATGCGGGCGTTCGTCGCGGCCTTCATCGCCTCGAGCTCGATGACGTCGGTGAGCGGCGAGCGCCTGAGCAGGGTGCCGGCGGGGTGGAGCCGGCCGAGCTGCTGGCCGATGCGGGTGATCGTCTCCTGCACCTGCGGCTGGGTGACGCCGACACTCCCCGCGATGTCGAGCAGGCCGCGGCGGTCGGCGGCGACGTCGTCGGCGAGGCGGACGACCTCGTCTCGGGCGAAGGCGGGGATGCTGCCGGCGACGCGGCGGAAGAGGTCGACACCGCCGGCCGACGCGGCGAGGTGCCGCCGCAGGTAGACCTTCAGCAGCTCGTCGGGGTCGGGACGGGCCTCGGACGTGTCGTCGGTGCTCATCGCCCCACTCTGCCGGGCGCACCTGCGCCCGTCACCACCCCCGAGGGTGCGCTCAGCCGGTGGCGTCGTCCCCGACGAGGATCGGACGGGCGATCTGCGGGTCGGCGAGGAGGTCGCCCATCGTGCGCGCCGGGCCGGACTCGACGGCTGCGTCGAGCCGGTCGGGGTCGACGAGGTGGGCCCGCACGAGCTGGTCGTCGAAGAGCTGGACCATCGTCCCGACGGGCAGCGCGAGGTAGGGCGCGAGCCACCGGGCGTAGGAGTGCACCTCTCCGGCGTCGACGTTGAGCACCGCTCGCTGGTCCTCGGTGAGCCCCGTGCTGGCGTTGGCCCACACGAACCACCCCGAGCGCCGGGTGCCGTCGTCGAGCCGGTCGGCGTCGCCGAGGGCCATGCGGTCGAGGACGACCCCGATGCGCTGCCCGTCGGCGAGGGCGTCGACGACCGCACGCTGGATGCCGATGGTGTCGTCGACGTGGGTGGGCTCTGCCTCGACACCCGCCCGGCCGACGAGGGTCTGCTGCTGCACATGGGCGAAGACGGCCTCGGTGAGGTCGACGGTGGTGCCGGAGCGGTAGGCCAGCGGGTGCGAGAAGTCCGGCGACGTCACGTCGAGCACGTCCGGCTCGGCCTGCTCGAGCCGGTAGGTGACGTAGTCGGTCTGCAGGGCGGCGCCGGGCACGAGGCGCTCGCGGCCGCCCGCGGCCGCGGTCCTCAGCAGGGTGCGGGCGACCTCGACGAGAGCGGGGGCGATGGTGGCCCGCACCGTGAGCCCGTCGACGTGCTCCTCGACGGTCACCCGCTCGCCGGCGGCGAAGGGGGTGCCCCCCGTCGTCGTGCGACGCGGGGCCTCTCCGGTGGTGACGTCGAGGACCCGGGTGGTCGTGAGGCGGGCCGTGGTGCCGACGGGCAGGGGGAGGAGGGCGACGACCGTGGGCGCTCCGCGGACGAGGAGCCCGGCGAGGACGTCGCTCTCGCGCCGGCCGATGAGACCGGCCTTGGCGACGGTGCTCAGGTGCCAGCCCGAGCTGCTCTCGGACGTCGGAGCGTGGCGGGTGAGGACGAGCTCGTCGTCGCCGCCGGACTCGACGACCTTGAGCGCGGCACGGGTGCACATGACACCGGAGGAGAGGTCGACGACGTCGCCGTCGACGTCGAGCTGGCGCAAGACGTCGTCGTGCATGGCCTCGACCCACAGCGCGGTTGTGAGGTCGTCGGTCGTGTCCTCGGTGAGGTCGGGGTCGGGGCTGAGGTAGCTCGGGGCCTGGATCGTCATGCGGCCGGGGGAGGACTGCCGCAGCTGCCACATGCTGAAGCCCACCATCGTGCGCAGGCCGTCGTGGTGCTGGCCGTCCTCGTGGTAGCGCATGAAGCGCTCGACGACCGGGGCTGCGTACGACGCGACGCTCGGCGCGCAGCAGAGGTCAAGGGCGAAGCCCCCCAGGTCGACCGGTGCCTGCAGGACGGGAGCGTCGACGGGGTGGGGCGGCAGCTCGAGCGCAGTCATGCGGCGACGCTAGTGACGGGTCCGACACCGGCGACACCCACGGATTCCGTGGAATCGACCGGTGCCGAAGGGGGATCCGCTCACCCCGCCGGGTCGGCCTGCAGCCTGTTCTTCGCCTCGACGACCTCGTAGGTCGCGGCCGGCTCGTCCTGGAGGTCGGCGACGGCCTCGATGTCCTGCCAGGCACCGCCGTCGACCCGGTAGCTGCCGGTGAGCCGGGCGTCGACCCTCACGTCGACCGACCCGGTGTCGCGGTAGGCGTGGGTGATGTCGCCGTCGGGGTAGCCACCCCCGGTCGACGTCGTCCACCCGCTCGACGCGCCGTCGCCGTAGCTGAAGCGGTAGTCGCGAGCCGCGACCGTGAACTCGACGCTCCACGACAGGAGCTGGACCTTCGCGCTCGTCTCGCCGGGGGAGAGGCAGGCGCCATCGGGCCAGCCGGCCTCGTAGTAGGTGGCGAGGTTGACCACCGTCTTGCCCCCGACGGGCTGCATGCTCGGGCTGGGCTTGCAGAAGGGGAGCTCGCGGAAGGCCTGCTGGATCTGCCCGAAGGTGGGCACGGGTGGAGCCGCGACGACGGCTGGGCCGGGCTGGCCCGGAGTCGCGCCGCAGTCGTACCCCTCGAGCTGACCGCCCGGCTGCCGGATGATCGCGACCGGTCCATCGCTGTCCGGCGAGGTCGCGGCGCACGTCCCCGCCGCGGCCTGGCACTGCAGCTCGGCCATCCGCCCCGCGCACGACTCGCTGACGAGCTGGGAGCCGTCGTCACCGGCCCGCGGACCACGCCCGACCGCATTGCTAGACGGTGCTTGCGTGCTCCCGCTGTTTGCCTTCTGTGATGCGTTCTGAGCCGATTGCGGGGCGCCTGGGGCTTCCCCACCGCATTGACCTGAACTACCCGCGGCGCCCAGCCCAGCATCGCCGACCGTGCCCTCCACCCGCGGCGGGGGACAGGTCCTCGACGCGTCCGCATCGGCGGTCGCGTTAGAGCCAAGCAACATGATCAGCGTTGTGAGGCACGCTGCGATAAGCCGTCGCATCATGCCTCACCATCCCTAAATGCGAGCGTGAACTCCGATGCCGCCCAGCGGTCTCCGGCCCGTTCCAACCGCATCGCGAACGCCGCCTTCTCAGCTCGAACTGTCGCCTCCTTCTGTCCGGCATCGTTGAGCAGGCTGTGCCTGGGAACGGCGAAGTCGACCTGGAAGGTTGGCTGACTCCCCCACTTGAGGACTTTCACCCTGGTGATCTGCTGGTACGGATTGATCGATGGGTGCTGCACGCCCTTGCGGCCGTCAGCGAGGGCGGCCATGTCCTCGCACTTCACACATCCGGTCGTCGACTGCTCTCGGATGAGATCACCGTCCATGAGGTGCTGGGCCGCGCCGGTCACCTGGGTGTACCACTTGGCGAACTCCTGTGCTCCCTGGCGGGTATTCGCCCTGGCCGCCTCAGGTGGCGACGTCCACCGGGCAGCGTCGTCGGTCGAGCTGCTGGGCGTGGCTTCTCCCGAGCTGGTCGTCGACCCGCCGCTGCTCGAAGTAGTCGACGGGTTCGAGGACGAGCCGCTCGTCGGGGTGGCGATGCTCGCCGACGTCGTCTCGGGGTCCTCTCCGCCCCCGGTGCAGCCGGCGAGCGTGACGGCCCCCACCGCCAGCAGTCCCAGGGTGCGTGTACCCATGCGTCCGAGCCCCTCCCTCGCGGCGACCGACCCGCCCGGACGCCTCATCGCTGCCGTCCAAGTTAGCGAAGCAGCGGCCCGGCGCCACCGGACGATCCACAGGCGGCTCAGCCGACGAGGTCGCGCAGGATCCGCTCGAGGTGAGCGCGGTCCCCCTTCGACAGGCCGGCGAAGATCTCCCGGCTGGCCGCCCGCCTCACCTGCTCCACCTCGGTGGCCATGGTCCGACCCGCGGCGGTGACGTCGATGACGGTGGCGCGGCGGTCCGCAGGGTCGGGGGAGCGCTCGACCCAGCCGGACTCCGTGAGGTGGTCGACGACGTCGGTCACCGTGCGCGGCGCGACGTGCAGGGCCTCGGCGAGCTGACCGAGCCGCATGGGGCCGTCCCGCTCGACGACCCGCAGCGCCCGTGCGTGGTGAGGCGTGATGCCCAGCGGGGTGAGCGCATGAGCCGTGCCCCTGCGCAGCCGCCGGGTGACGGCGAGCATGAGCTCGCCGAGCCCGTCCGCCGCGGGGGGTGTCGTCGCCATGTGGGAATGCTACCGACACCCCTGTGGTTACCTCATACTGAGTCAACCTCAGCAATAGAAGGAGGGCGCCCATGACAGACGCACCCACCCCCCACGTCGGCGGCCGCGGCCCCGGCGGTCCGCGCCGCATCTCGAAGGAGGATCGCGCTCAGCTCGAGGCGCGCCCCGTCCCCTTCGCCCGGGTCGCCGCGCTCTTCGGCCCCCACCGACGCACGCTCGGCGTCGTCGTCGCGATCATCGTCGCGACCTCCGTCGTCTCCATGGCCTCGCCCTTCCTCGTGCGCGAGGTCGTCGACGTCGCCATCCCGCAGCAGGACGTCTCGCTCCTGCTCTGGGTCGTCGGCGGCATGGTCGCCGTCGCCGTCGTCACCTCTCCGCTCGGTGTCGTCCAGACATGGATGTCGGCCCAGGTGGGCCAACGCGTCATGCACGGGCTGCGCACCCAGCTCTTCAGCCACCTCCAGCGTCAGTCGCTCGGCTTCTTCACGCGCTCTCGGGCCGGCGAGGTCCAGTCGCGCCTCATCAACGACGTCGGGGGCATGCAGGGCGTCGTCACGACGACGGCCACCTCGATCGCCAGCAATCTCACGACCGCCGTGGCGACCGCGGTGGCGATGGTCGCCCTGTCGTGGCGGCTCTCCCTCATCTCGCTCGTCGTCGTCCCACCGGCCATCTGGCTCACGCGCAAGGTCGCGCTGCTGCGCCGCGAGATCACGGCCCGCCAGCAGTCAGCGCTGGCGGACCTGCACGTGCGGATCGAGGAAGGGCTGTCGATCAGCGGCATCCGTCTCGCGAAGACGATGGGGACGACCCGTCGCGACTCGCAGCGCTTCGCCCAGGTGAGCCACGACCTCATCGACCTCGAGCTGCGCAGCCAGCTCGCCGGACGCTGGCGGATGGCGACGATGCAGGTCGTCTTCGCCGCGGTGCCGGCCGCCATCTACCTCGCCGCCGGCCTCCCGGCCACCTCCGGGGGGATGACGATCGGCACCCTTATCGCCTTCACCACGCTTCAGGCCGGGATCTTCCGTCCGCTCATGGGTCTGCTCAACGTGGGCGCCCAGTGGGTCAGCTCGATGGCGCTCTTCAGCCGGGTCTTCGAGTACCTCGACCTCGAGCCGGAGATCACGGCACCGGAGCACCCGGTCCGCCTCGACCTCGAGTCGGTCCGTGGTGAGGTCCGGCTCGAAGGGGTGAGCTT
Source organism: Janibacter melonis (assembly GCF_020567375.1). Lineage (GTDB taxonomy): Bacteria > Actinomycetota > Actinomycetes > Actinomycetales > Dermatophilaceae > Marihabitans > Marihabitans melonis. The sequence continues at coordinate 1,214,896 of NZ_JAJBZM010000002.1, forward strand.
CCGCTACACGGGGGCGGAGAGGGACGCGCTGCACGAGGTGTCTCTCGACGTGCCGGCCGGCACCTCGCTCGCCCTCGTCGGGCACACCGGGTCGGGCAAGTCCACGCTCGCCGCGCTCGTCTCGCGTCTGTACGACCCCACGCAGGGGCGGGTGACCGTCGACGGGGTGGACATCAGGGACCTCGACCCCGAGGACCTCGCTTCGGTGGTCGGGGTCGTCAGCCAGGAGACCTACCTCGTCCACGCGTCGATCCGCGAGAACCTCCTGCTCGCCCGACCCGACGCCGACGAGGCCAGGCTGTGGCAGTCGCTCGCTGCGGCCCAGGTGGCCGACCTCGTCGCGAGCCTCCCCGACGGGCTGGACACCGTGGTGGGCTCACGGGGCTACCGCTTCTCCGGGGGAGAGCAGCAGCGGATCGCCATCGCACGCACTCTCCTGCGTGACCCGAGGGTCCTCGTGCTCGACGAGGCGACCAGTGCGCTCGACAACGAGACCGAGCGCGAGCTGCAGGCGGCGATCGAGACCCTGGCCAAGGGGCGCACGACGATCACCATCGCCCACAGGCTCTCGACGGTCGAAGGAGCCGACCAGATCGTCGTTCTCGACGGCGGGGTGGTGGCCGAGCAGGGGACGCACGACGAGCTCCTCCAGCGGGCCGGCGCCTACGCAGGACTGGCGCTCGCGGCCTGACCTGGCGGGGCCGAAGGGGGCGGGCGGCCCTGCGCTGCAGCCGAGTTGGAGGTTGCCCAGATCGGGTGCTACCTTTGCGGAGCACACCGCAGAGATCCAAGCGCGATGCAGTTCGGCCGCTCCAAGAGCGGATCACGGATTTGTCGCCCAAGCTGAGATGCGGTAGGCTGGAGAAGTTGCCCCGGAGCTTCGCACGAGAGTGCAGAGTGATGGTGCGCGTCCGAACCTTGAGAACTCAACAGCGTGTCAAAAATCGATGCCAATACCTCGTCTTCTGAGGTGCGGCGCATCCTCCTTCTGGTGGGTGTGTGGTGCTGATGAAACGATATTTTAATCCTTTGGTTGACAATGATCATCTAGTATTTTTGCTAGTTGTTCTTGCTCAGCTGGGATGACAACCCTTTGTGGGTATCAGTATTTCACCGCGGTCCTTTTGGGGTTGTGGTGGGAGTTGAACATCAACGGAGAGTTTGATCCTGGCTCAGGACGAACGCTGGCGGCG
>NZ_JAJBZM010000003.1:0-247438 GCF_020567375.1 Janibacter melonis
CAGCGCCGATGGTACTGCACTGGTGACGGTGTGGGAGAGTAGGACGCAGCCGGACAACCATTCACCACCCCCAATTGCGGGTGGACAAGAAACGCCCCGCGAGACCATTCATGGTCACGCCGGGGCGTTTCTTGCGTCCTAGCGCGGGGCGTCCCGACCGTGGTGTCGATCCCCCGGAGAGGGTCGTACCGCAGCCGGCGGGGCGGCACGCGCACATGCACAGCGTTAGCGATAGCGTTGCGCTGCAATGGAACCCACAGCCCTCCGGGTCGTCGTGCTGGACGACGAGCCCGACGTGGCGCAGTACGTCCAGCTCATCCTCGAGATGCGGCTCGAGTGCGACGTCCGAGTGCTCCCGAGCCCGCACGGGTTCACCGAGCTCGTCCGTGACTTCGTCCCCGACGTCGTCGTCACCGACATCGAGATGCCCGGTGGGACCGGTCTCGACGTGCTCCTGCGCGCCCGCGAGATCGACCGCGACCTGCCCGTCATCATCATGACGGCGCACGGCACCGCGGAGTACGCCATCACGGCGCTGCGTGGGGGCGCCGACGAGTTCCTCGCCAAGCCCTTGGACTCCCGCGAGCTGGTGGCCGCGGTGAGCCGGCTCGGCTCCTCCTACCGTCGGACCCGTGAGTCGCGTCGGGGCCGCAGCGTCCTGGCGATCGGAGCGCACCCCGACGACGTCGAGATCGGGGTGGGCGGCATCCTCGCCGCGCACGCCGAGGCCGGCGACCCGATCACCGTGCTCACGCTCTCGCGTGGCGCACGGGGCGGCGTGGCCGACGACCGCCAGCAGGAGTCCTTGGCCTCCGCAGACCTCCTGCGCGCTCGTCTCTTCCTCGAGGACCTCACGGACACCGAGATCCCCGTGTCGGACCCGACCGTCGGGATCGTCGAGCGCGTCGTCGCCGAGGTCAGGCCGACCACCGTCTACGTCCACTCCCGCCACGACCGGCACCAGGACCACCGCGCGGTGCACGACGCTGCGATGGTCGCCACCCGCAGGGTCCAGCACGTCGCGTGCTACCAGAGCCCTTCGGCGACGATCGAGTTCTGCCCGACACGCTTCGTGTCGATCGACGGCTTCACGCAGGCCAAGCTCGAGCTGCTGGGCTGCTTCGCCTCGCAGACCGAGGTCCGCGACTACCTCGAGCCCGAGCTCGTGCTCGCGACCGCTCGGTACTGGTCCCGCTTCGGCACCGGACGGCACGTCGAGCCGCTCGAGGTCGTCCGTGACGCGAGCGGCATCACCCCGTCGTCGGCCGAGCGGGCCGACGCCTCCACCGACACGGACAGGCAGGGACGACGATGACCACCCGGGTGCTGGTGACAGGTGTCGGGGGCCCGGCCGGTGTCGCCGTGCTGCGCTCCCTCCTGCGACGCGACGACCTCGAGGTCTTCGCCGCTGACATGGACGGCTGGGCCAGCGGGCTCTACCTCGTCGATGCCGATCACCGGCGGATCGTGCCGCCCGGCCGGCGGGAGGACTTCGTCGACGCGATCATCGCGATGGTCGCCTCCGACGGCATCGGCCTGGTCGTCTCGACCGTCGACGTCGAGCTCGTCCCGCTCAGCGCGCGCCGCGAGGAGCTCGGGGCGCCGCTGGCCGCCCCTTCGCAGGCCGCGCTGACCACCTGCCTCGACAAGTGGCAGCTCGCCCAGACGTGCGCCCCCCATGCCCGGGTGCCCCGCACCGCACTCCTCGACGAGGCCGGCATCGCCCTGGACTGGGTCTTCCCCGTCATCGTCAAGCCGCGAAGCGGCGCCGGGTCCCGCGGGGTGCACCTCGTCGAGGACCGCGCTGCGCTGCAGGCGGAGCGTCTCGACGACGGGTGGATCATCCAGGAGCACCTGCCGGGTGACGAGTTCTCCGTCGACACCCTCATGGGGCGTGACGGCACGGCGATCGCCGCTGTGCCCCGGTTGCGGGCCCGGGTCGACTCCGGTGTCGCCATCGCCGGCCGGACCGTCCATCGCGACGAGCTCGAGCGCACCGCCGAGGCGTGCGCCGCGGCATCGGGCCTCGTCGGGGTCTGCAACGTCCAGCTGCGCTACGACAGCCACGGGGTCCCGGCGCTGCTGGAGATCAACCCACGCTTCCCCGGGTCGATGCCCCTCACCGTGGCGGCAGGGGTCGACATGCCCTCGCTGGCTGTCGACCTCGCCCTCGACCGCCCGGTGCCCGACCGGGTGGACTTCGTCGAGATCGCCAACGTGCGCTACCTCGAGGACGTCTTCGTCCCGGTCGATCAGGTCCTCGACGGCGTCGAGGCGCAGCGATGACCTCCGCTCACCCCGAGCTCGACGGGGACTGGCACGTCCACTCGACCTTCTCCGACGACGCGCACAGCCCGCTGCAGGACAACGTCAACGCGGCGGTCTCCACCGGGCTGCGCGAGATCCGTCTCACGGAGCACGTACGGACGACGACCGCGTGGGTCCCGGACTTCCTGACGGCCGTGAGCGCGCTCGACGTCCCGGGGTCGTTGCGCGTCCGCACCGGGGTCGAGGCGAAGGTCCTCGACGTGTCCGGGACCCTCGACGTGCCCCCCGACCTCGTCGTCGGAGCCGGTGGCATCGACGGCATCGTCATCGCCGACCATCAGATGCCCGGGCCGGACGGGCCCTGGAGCCCGACCCGGACTCGTGAGGCGCTGGCCGGCGGCCTCACCCCGGCCGAGGCCGTCGACATGCTTCTCACCGGCACGATCGCCGCGATGGAGTGCGCCGGTGGGGGAGCGCAGCTGGCGCACCCCTTCTCGATCCTGCCCAAGATCGGCCTGGGCGAGGACGACGTCGACGACGACGCCCTCGTCCGGTGGGCGCGCGCGGCGGCGGGCACCGGCACCCGGGTCGAGGTCAACGAGAAGTGGGCCTGCCCCGGTACCCGGGCGCTGCAGGCCCTGCGCTCCGAGGGCGCCGAGGTCGTCGCGTCCACCGACGCGCACCACGCCCGCGACGTCGGGCGGTACGACCGGGTGGTCAAGATCCTCGACCGGGCCGGCGACGCGCGGGCGCGTCGGTGAGCGGACCCGACGCGGCCTCGGTCGCCGGCACGAGCCTTGCGGTCGTCCTGACGATCTTGGCGCTCGTCGGTGCAGTGCCGGCGCTCATCATGGCGATGCAGTTCCTCCTCGTGCCCTTCCACGGCCTGCGCAACCACTACCGCCGGGCCGCTCCGCTCACGCCGCGGGTCGCGGTCGTCGTGCCGGCGTGGAACGAGGGTCTGGTCATCGGAGCCTCGATCGACCGCCTCATGAGCCTGGAGTACCCGCGCGGCCAGCTGCGGGTGTACGTCGTCGACGACGCCTCGACCGACGACACCCCGGACGTCGTGCGGGCGAAGGAGCGTGAGTACCCCGGGTCGGTCTACCACCTGCGCCGGGAGGTCGGCGGCGAGGGCAAGGCGCACACGCTCAACCACGGCATCCGCCACATCCTCGCGGAGGACTGGATGGAGGCGATGCTCATCATGGACGCCGACGTCATCTACCTGCCCGACTCGCTGCGCAAGATGACCCGGCACTTCGCCGACCCCGAGGTCGGCGCGGTCACCGCGTACATCCGCGAGGGCAGCGCGAAGAAGAGCTACCTCAGCCGCTTCATCGCCTTCGAGTACGTCCTCTCGCAGCTCGGCAGCCGTCGTGCCCAGAACGTCCTCGGCGCGATGGCATGCCTGGCCGGGGGGGCCCAGCTCCACACCCGCCGCAACATCGAGGACCTCGGCGGCCAGATCGACACGACGTCGCTGGCCGAGGACACGGTGACGACCTTCGAGACGCAGCTCGCCGGCCGCCGTGTCGTCTTCGACCCGGCAGCGGTCGTCCTCGCGGAGGAGCCGCACCGCGTCGGTGCCCTGTGGAAGCAGCGTCTGCGATGGGCCCGGGGCAACGTCCAGCTGACGAAGCGCTTCCGGCACCTGTGGTTCCGACCGTCCCGGGCGCACCGCCTGGGCTCGATCTCCTTCGGCCTCACGTGGTTCGGCGTCTTCCTCCTGCCGGTCTTCATGATCCTTGCGTCCACCGGGCTCATCTCGCTCTACCTCATGGAGTCGCCGCTCTCGAGCCTGATCTTCCGCTCGATGTGGATCGTCGTGGGCTGCTCCTACATCTACACGGTGGTGCTCTCCGTACAGCTCGACCCAGCCACGGCACGATCCGCCTGGCGCGAGGTGCTCTTCTTCCCGGGGATCGTCTCGATGATCGTCATGCTCTCGGCGTTCTTTCCGGGGCTCTTCACCGAGCGGGTGCCCGCCCTGTTCGGCATGCGGATGCTCGACGTCGGTGTGGACATCTGGTACATCTCCATCTACGCCTGGATCTCCGTCTGCATGATCGGGGCGTGGGGCGCCAAGCGCCTCGACGACGCGGGGGCGCCGGGCTGGCTCATGGCGCTCTACGTCTACGTCGTCGGGTACGGACCGATCCTGTGCGCGGTCACCTTCGACTCCTACGTCAAGGAGTGGCGCGGGGCGGCCATGGTGTGGGACAAGACCGAGAAGACGGGACGGGTGCTCGGATGAGCGATCTCGACGTGGAGGCCGGCGAGCGGGAGATCGAGGCCGACCGGCGCCGAGAGCGCCGGGTCCTGTGGCAGGCCCTGCTCGCCCTCGTCGTGGTCCTCGTCTTCGTCCTCGTGCGCATCGCCCTCGTCGGCGGGCCGGGAGACGACGGCGTCCGTGGAGCGACCGGTCAGGCCGAGGCCCGCGGCGTGATCGTCACCGGGTAGCCCCTCGGCCAGCACAGGTTGTCTCGGCGCGGTCGGGGAGAGACCGAGGCGTCGACCTCGTACCAGCGGCCCAGGAGCGTGACGAGCTCGACGAGCACGGTGTTGGCGAGGTGCATGCCCAGGCAGACCCGTGGACCCGCCCCGTAGGGGAGGTACGCGCCCCGAGTGTGCGGCCGCGGTCGAGCCCAGCGGGTGGGGTCGAAGACAGTGGGGTCCTCGCTCCACAACGACGCTCGACGGTGCATCCCCTCGACTGCGACGACGAGCTCGGTGCCCTGCGGGGCAGAGCATCCCCCGAGTGTCGTGTCGTGCGCGGCGATCCGGTTCAACCCGGCGATGACGGGAGTGTGACGCAGGACCTCCTTGATCACGTGCTCGGCCGTCCGGCGGTCTTCGCACGCAGCCTGGTCGTCAGACGTCATCCCGCCCATCGTGGTCAGCACCCAGGCCACCGCTGCGCCTGTCGTCTGCATCCCGCTGTCGAGGGCGATGGCCATGGTCTGGGCCACCTCGAGGTCGTCGAGAGGTGGCGCGTCTCCGGCGAGCAGTGCGTCGAGGAGGTCACCGCGTGGTGCCTCGTGGCGTCGTCTCGCCACAAGGGACATCAAGCCGCCGATGACCTCGTCGAACTGATGGCGCAGGCGCCGCTCCCACATCGGTGCGCGGAGCCCCTTCGAGTGCTGACGGGCGTGGGAGGTGCGCGAGAGCGTGTCGGCGAGGTGGTCGGCCTCACCCCGGCCGATGTCGTCGAGGAGTTCTGGCCAGACGACCCGCGCGGTGAGGTCGACGACTTGGGTGGACGCCGTGAGTCGCCGGGCGGTAGGCAGAGCTCCGGCCCAGCGGGCGGCGATCTCCGGGGCACGTCCGGGGCTGGTGGCCAGGTGGTCCCACGCGTATCGGCGAGCATGATGCCAGCGGTCGGAGCTGTCGACCTGCACCGAGGTCCGGGACGTGCGGACCGCCGCCGGGGCCAGTGCGAAGTCGTCCTCCCGCCGCAGCACGTCGCGAGCCCCGGCCGGGTCCCAGACCTGGATGTGCTGAGGGGTCAGGGCGAAGAGATCGCCGTAGCGGTCGGCGCAGGCCTCGAGGTACGCCGCCGGGTCGCGGCTGGGGGAGAGGCGAGGACCCCCGTCGACGTGGACCCCAGGAAGAGGTCCGGCCGACCCGTCCGTGGAGGACTGGCCGGCCGGGACTCGGGCAGCGTCGGTCACACCGGGTACATGCGGATGTAGTACTTGCCCGCGGAGGCGGCGGCGCGCTTGGCCTTGATCGAATGGAAGATGCTCATGCGGTCAGACTCCTTTGTCCGTCACCGGCGCGTCGGGCCGGCGTGCGCACCACCATAGGGAGGCCCACGCCGGCCCGCATGTCGAGACGAGTCCCGCGCAGCTCGGCTCAGCGACGCCCGGGGCGACGCCCGAGCGTGAAGCGGTCGAGGTCCCGGCCGACCGTGGTGCGGCCGCGGTAGCCGCGCTGGGCCAGTCGCGTCCACCGCCGCACGTCGACCTCGGGTGCCCCGAGGTCGGCGTAGTGCGAGACGACGAGGTGCTTCGCGTGCGCCTGCTGGGCGACCTCGCCGACCTTCTCGGTGAGGACGTGCGACTGGAGCATGTGGTCCAGGGTGGCGTCCGGCAGGCCGGCACCCTCCACGCCGATCGCCTCGTGGACGAGGATGTCGGTGTCCTGGGCCATCTCGACGAGGTTGGTCGAGTAGCGGGTGTCGCCGGAGAAGGTCACCGACCCGTACGCGGTGTCGAAGCGGAAGGCGTAGGCGGGGAAGACCGGGCCGTGCGGCACGAGCGTCGCGGTGACCGTCACCTTGTCGTCTCGGTAGATCTCGAAGGGGGACATGTCGGGCGAGGTGTTGAGGTAGTCGGCCGTCACGGTGCCGGGCAGCTGGATCTCGCGAACATCCATGAGCGTGCGGATGTCGACGACGTTCATGTCCCGCAGGAAGACGTTCATGCTGTACGCGTACGCCGCGTGCAACGACTCGGTCATCTGCTCCGTGCCCGGCGTCGGGTCGGCAGGGTTGACCGTGGGTGCGGTGCCGCCGCCGAACTTGGGCTGCAGGCCGCCGGCCGGGCCGGGGCCGAGGACCGGCACCCGACGCTCGATGTGGTCGCCGTTCTGGTTCTTGATGTGCCCGCCGAGCATGAAGAAGTTGTAGTAGTCGGCGATGTGGTCGGCGTGCAGGTGGGTGAGGAAGATGCCCCGGATCGAGTCCAGCCGCAGCCCGGCCTTGACGAACTGGGTCACCGAGGCGCGGCCGCAGTCGACGACGTAGGTCTGGCCGTCGACGACGAGGGCGGTCGCGGCGCCCACCTGGTGCAGGTCGACCGGCGGGCCGGCGCGCGTGCCGAGCAGGACGAGCTCGAGACCCCGCGTGCCCGGGGCGGCGGGCGGGCGGTGCGCCGGGCTCGCCGCGGCAGCGGGGGCGAGGGCGGCGCCCGCGGCGGCCAGGCCGACCCCGGCGACGATGCTGCGTCGAGAGAGCGACAGCCCGGAGCGGGCCTGGTCGATCGCCTCGTCACGCTCGCTCGTCACCGCCTCGACCGGCAGCCGGTCGCACAGGCACTCGGCTCCGTGGTCGTGATGGTCATGCGGTGCGCGCACCATGAGAACTCCTTCGTCCAGTGGGTGCGCGTGACGCTATGAGTGGAAGCAGGCGCCCCAGGGACGACGTTCCCCTGCGACGAACCGTCCTCGGCACGCACGAAGGGGGCGAGGACACTCGCGTCTCCCCGCCCCCTTCGCCCCGCCGTGCCGCTCAGCTCTCCGGCAGGTCCGCGAAGGTCTGCTTCATCTCCCGGTACCAGCCGAGCGACTTCTTCGGGTGGCGCCAGCGGCCCTTCATGTCGTCGCGGGCCGGCTGGTGCGCGGCGTCGCCCGCCCGCTCCATCTCCTTGAGGTGCTGGTCCTGGGCGTTGATGACGTCGTCCGCGCTCTCGCCCCGGTGGGCGAGGTCGCACGGGCCGCCGAGCTGGCTGCAGGTCATGGTCTTCATCTCGTGCTCCTCCTGTGGGTGGGGTCCGTCGTCGAGATGACGAGCGGGATCGCGCAGGTGTGACAGGTCATCGCTCCCGGTCCTCCTCGCGGCGCACCACCGCGGCGAGGACGTCGGGGTCGGCCCGGAAGTCGACCCGCGTCACCACGCCGTCGACGACGGTGAAGTCGAAGGCGACCATGGCCGCGCCCCGGTGGTACCACGCGTACCCCGGGCGGCCCTCGACGAGCGCGGGCAGGGCAGCATGGGCGCTGCCGTCGAAGAAGCCGGCGACGCTCTCGCGCCCCGACATCCGCGCGGGCGTGCCGACGAGCACCGCGGCCGCGTCGCCCTCGACGACGGCGTCGGGCGCGAGCAGGCGCAGGAGCCCGGCGAAGTCACCCTCGCGTGCCGCCGCCATGAAGGCGTCGACGACCTGCCAGTCGTCGAGCCGGTCGGCGGGTGCGGGCCGGCTGACCTTCGCCCGGGCCCGGGACGCGAGCTGACGGGCCGCGGCGGGCGTCGTGCCGAGGATGGTGGCGACCACGGGGAAGTCGACGGCGAAGCTGTCGTGCAGGACGAAGGCGACCCGCTCGCGGGGGGAGAGCCGGTCGAGCACCGCCTGGAGGGCCACCCCGACGGTGTCGGCGAGCGCGACGTCGTCGGCGGGGTCGGGCGCGACGTCGGCGACGCCGAGGTCCTCGACCGGCACCGGGGTGCGGGCGCGCAGGCGGTCCAGGCACAGCCGGGTCGTCACGGTCGTCAGCCACGCGGGCAGGCTCTCGATCTCGGCTGCGCTGCCGTGCAGTCGCAGCCACGCCTGCTGCACGACGTCCTCGGCCTCGCCCGGGTCGCCGAGCACCTTCGTCGCGATGCGCTGCAGCCGGGGCCGCTCCGCCTCGAACGCCGCCGTCGTGTCCATCCACTCATCGTCTCGTCTCATGCCCTGATGACGCACGCGGCGGGCGAGATGTGACGCGGGAGAGGGGGTCCCCCTTCGCCCGGTGCCGGGGGACGACGAAGGGGGCGCCCCCGGTCGACCCGGCGGCACCCCCTTCGTCGTGGGGCGAGCTGGCTCAGAAGGCCGCCTCGGGCACCTCCATGAGGGCGTTGTCCGTCGCCTCGGCGATGGCGCGCTCGGAGGCCAGGCGCGGGAGCACCTGGGTGGCGAAGAAGCGGGCGGCCGCGATCTTGCCGGTGTAGAAGTCGACGTCCTTGCCCTGCGCGCTCTCGAGCGCGTCGACCGCGACGGCGGCCTGGCGCAGGAGCAGCCAGCCGATGACGAGGTCACCGGCGGCGAGGAGCAGACGCGTCGTGTTCTGGCCGACCTTGTAGAGGTTGGTGACGTCGCCGCCCTCCTGGCGCGGGTCGGACGCCGTGAGCGGGCCGACCATCGCGCCGAGGATGCCCTGGGTGTCCTCGAGCGCCTTCGCGAGGAGCTGGCGCTCCTGGCTGAGCCGACCGCCCTGGGCGTCGACGTCCTGGGCGAACTGCTGGATCTGCGTGGCGAGGTGGCCGAGGGCCTGGGCCTGGTCCCGGATGATCTTGCGGAAGAAGAAGTCCTGGCCCTGGATGGCGGTCGTGCCCTCGTAGAGGGTGTCGATCTTCGCGTCGCGGACGTACTGCTCGACGGGGTAGTCCTGGAGGTAGCCCGAGCCGCCGAAGGTCTGCAGCGACTCGGTGCCGAGGAGCACCCAGGCCCGCTCGGAGCCCAGACCCTTGACGAGCGGCAGGAGCAGGTCGTTGACCCGGCCGGCCATCGCGGCGGGGGAGTCGGGCGCGATCTGCTCGGCGCCGGTGCGACGCTGCTCGAGGTCGACGACGTCCTGCTGGGTGGCGGTGAAGAGCACGAGCGCACGCAGGCCCTCGGCGTAGGACTTCTGCAGCATGAGGCTGCGGCGCACGTCCGGGTGATGGGTGATCGTCACGCGGGGCGCGGCCTTGTCGCTCATCTGGGTGAGGTCGGCGCCCTGGACACGCTGCTTGGCGAACTCGAGGGCGTTGAGGTAGCCGGTCGACAGGGTGGCGATGGCCTTCGTGCCGACGAGCATCCGGGCGTTCTCGATGACGCGGAACATCTGCGCGATGCCGTCGTGGGTGCCGCCGAGGAGGGTGCCGATCGCCGGCTCCTTCTCGCCGAAGGTCACCTCGCAGGTCGTCGAGACCTTCAGACCCATCTTCTTCTCGAGGCCGGTGACGTAGGCGCCGTTGCGCTCGCCGAGCTCACCGGTCTCGAGGTCGACGTGGTACTTCGGGACGATGAAGAGGGAGAGGCCCTTCGTGCCGGGGCCGGCGCCCTCGGGGCGGGCGAGGACGAAGTGGATGACGTTGTCGGTCATGTCGGACTCTGCCGAGGTGATGAAGCGCTTGACGCCCTCGACGTGCCACGTGCCGTCCCCGGCGTCGACGGCCTTCGTGCGGCCGGCGCCGACGTCGGAGCCCGCGTCGGGCTCGGTGAGGACCATCGTGCAGTGCCAGCCGCGCTCGATGATCCAGCGGGCGAGCTTCTTCTGCTCGTCGGTGCCGAGGATGTAGAGGAGGTTGGCGAAGGAGTAGGACGCCGAGAACATGCCGATGGCGGGGTTGGCACCGAGGACCATCTCGTTCATCGCCCACTTCAGCGACGGGGGCGCCGGGGTGCCGTCGAGCTCGGCCGGCACGTCGACGGACCAGAAGCCGGACTCGGTGTAGGCCTGGTAGCTCTTCGCGAAGGAGCCCGGCATCGTCACCGACGACGTCGTCGGGTCGAAGATGGGCGGGTTGCGGTCGGCGTCGGCGAAGGACTCGGCGAGCTCGTTCTCGGCGAGGCGGGAGACCTCCTTGAGCATGTCGCGGGCGGTCTCGCCGTCCACCTGGTAGGGCTCGATGCCGAGGACCTCGTCGCGGCCCAGGACCTCGAAGAGGTTGAACTCGATGTCACGGAGGTTGCTCTTGTAGTGACCCATCGCGGGCTGTGCTCCTGGACGTGCTCGGGGACGTGAGGTAGGTGAGCGCTTGCTTACCTACCGCCATGGTCCGTCCGAGGCCCGCGCTGCTGCAAGGCAGGGCCTGGTGATGTGGCGCACACGGGCTCGCCTCTATGGTCGAGGCGCGAGCGCCAGCGAGCCTCGAGACCACGACCCGGCCCCCCTCGATGGTCGAGGTGCGAGCGCCAGCGAGCCTCGAGACCACGACCCGACCCCTCGATGGTCGAGGTGCGAGCGCCAGCGAGCCTCGAGACCACGACCCGACCTCCCCCCTTCGCCCGACGTCAGCGCGGCCGCAGCGACAGCCGCAGGTCCTGCGGCATGAGCGTCAGCCGCTCGGTGATCTCCAGCTCGTACCCCGGGTCGGGCTCGATCTCGAAGCGGTGGAGCACGCGCGCGAGGACGAGGACGGCCTCGTGGAGCGCGAACTGCCGCCCGATGCAGGCGCGCTCGCCGGTGCCGAAGGGCTTGTACGTGTGCGCGGGGCGGGCCTTGACCTCGACCGGGAGGAAGCGGTCGGGGCGGTACTCCTCGGCGTCGTCTCCCCAGACCGCCGGGTCGCGGTGCACCGCGGGGAGCAGCGCCATCGCCCAGTCACCGGGCTCCATCTGCCACCGCCCGCCGAGCACCGTCGTCTCGCGCGGCCCGCGGGCGAAGGCGGGGGCGGTCGGCCACAGCCGCAGCGCCTCGTCGAGGCAGCGGCGCAGGTGCCTCAGCTTCGGCACCTGCTCGAAGGTCGGCCGGGCGTCGCGGCCCGGCCCGAGGACGGCGTCGGTCTCGGCATGAGCAGCGGCCAGGGCCTGCGGGTCCCGCGAGAGGTAGTGCAGGGCGAAGGAGAGCGCGCCGGAGGTCGTCTCGTGGCCGGCGACGAGGAAGGTCTGGATCTGGTGACGGATGTTCTCGTCGTCGAGCATCGCGCCGGTCTCCGGGTGGGCGCTGCCGAGCATGATGCCGAGCAGGTCACGGTCGTCGACCTCGCCGGACGTGCGGCGCTCGGCGACCCACCCGTCGATCATCGCGTGCACCTCCTCCCGGTGCTGCGACATGCGCGCGTCGACCCGGTCGGCGAGACGCCGGCCGACGAGGGGGAGGGAGCCGACGGCGGCGATCCGCTGACCCGCGCCGAGGGTGCGCACCATGCCCTGGACGAAGGGGTGGACCTCCGCCGAGGTGAAGGAGCCCATGTCCTTGGAGAAGGCGCAGCGGCTGATCGTCTCGAGGGTGAGCCGGGTGAGGTCGCCGGGGACGTCGACGGGCTCGGCGGCGGCGGCCGCGGCGTCCCACTTCGAGATGAGCTCGTCCGCGGCGCCGAGCATCGTCGCGTGGTAGCGCAGCATCGCGGGCCGGGCGAAGGCGGGGAGCAGCAGGTCGTGCGCGAGCCGCCAGTTCGTCTCGTCGTTGTAGGCGGTGAAGAGCCCGTCGCCGGCGTTGCGGCGCAGGGCGACGAGACCGGGCGGGAGCGCCTTGACGAAGCGACGCTCGTCGCACAGCTCGGCCATGAGCTCGCCGGTCGTCACGAGGACGAAGCGGTTGCGGAAGGCCTTGAACTCGCAGATGTCGCCGAGCCCCTCCACTCCGCGCAGGATCGTCTGGACCGGCGTACGGGGCAGCCCGCTGAGGTCGCCCACGAGCGGGCGACGACCTGGGGGGTGCGGGAAGGTCGTGCGGGCGAAGCGCGGCAGGGCCGGCGACCTCGCCGTGGTCGGGCTCATCGAGCCACGATATCGGCGCGGCGACGTCGAGGTCGCCGCGCCGACAGGGTCACTGCTGCTGCTGGGTCTCCAGCTGGCGACGGATGTCGTCCATGTCGAGGTCGCGGACCTGCGAGATGACCTCCTGGAGCGCGGCCTCGGGCAGGGCACCCGGCTGCGAGAAGACGAGGATGCCGTCGCGGAAGGCCATCGTCGTGGGGATCGAGGTGATCGACGCGGCGGCGGCGAGCTCCTGCTCGGCCTCGGTGTCGACCTTGCCGAAGACGACGTCGGGGTGGGCGTCGCTCACCTTCGAGTAGACCGGGGCGAACTGCTTGCACGGTCCGCACCACTCCGCCCACCAGTCGACGAGCACGATGTCGTTGCTCGTGATGGTCTTCTCGAAGTCTTCCGTGGTCAGGTCGGTGGTGCTCATGACGCTCCTGTCCGCCGGGACGCGACTGGGGTCCGGGGGGCGCTAGGGGGTGGGTTACGATGGCCGCCGCACCCGCTGGTCGGGTGCGCGCCGGTGTAGCTCAATGGTAGAGCGCCAGCTTCCCAAGCTGGACACGCGGGTTCGATTCCCGTCACCGGCTCAGCAGCGCGAAGGGGAGGTGGCCACCGGCCACCTCCCCTTCGCCGTCCCCGCCCCCGCGAGCCCGGTGGTTCGAAGAAGGATCGTCACCTCGAGGTGCCGATCCCTCTTCAAACCAGGTGCCTCACCCGGTGCAGGCCGTCCCCACGGCGAAGCGGAGATAGGAGCGGTCGGTGCGCAGGACGTCAGCGCTGCCCTCGACGCGATAGTCGACGGTCAGCCCCTCGAATCTCGCCCCGTCCGCTCCCCGCAGGTGCAGGACCAGGCCCGGTTGCTTCTCGCCCTCGCGGACGTCGGCGGCGGGCAGGACGACTGCGCCCGGGACGGGCAGCAGCGCCTCCTGGGTGCGCTTCGACACGGCGTGGCCCGGCCAGCCCGTCAGGCCACCGAAGTCGCCCCGCACGGGCTCGGGCGCGACGTAAGCCTGCACCAGGTCGAGACCTTCGGCGTCGACGAGGTTCACGGCGACGAGCTCCACCGGCTCGGTGCCGGCGACGGTGACGGTCTCCATCCCGAACGACATGTCCTGCGGTTCGGTACTGCCTGGCAGGCACAGCTCACCGGCGTCCGACTCGCCAGTCAGCACGATGTCGTCGCCGTGAGAAGGGGAGGAGCCGCCGCACGCGCTGGTGACTGCCGCCGCGAGGAGCAGCGCCAGCCCGGTCCTCATCGGCACGGGTTCCTCCCTTCGCGGTGTCGTGGGTGGGCAGTCTCTCAGGTGCCGGTCGAGCGGTGCGGGTTCTGCCGAAGCGGTGCGGGAGGTGGGTGGTGGTCGCTACGGTGCACCTGTCGCGGTGCAGGGTCGCGGCATCCACGACTCACGAAGGACTTGCCATGCTCGCGCGCGTCGCGGCGGTCGCCGCCATCTCTCTCGTCCCCACGGCGGTCGCCGTCGCACCGGCTCAGGCCTACGGGAGCTGCTCGATCAGCGTGCCGAGCAAGGTGTCGATCTACTCGCCGTACCGCGAGATCACCGCGAAGTTCAGCGCCGGCTGCGTGAGGTACGCACAGGACGCGTGGTGGGACATCGTCCACCCGACCCAGGGCTACTCCGGGGGGTTCAACTACGACGGGACCCACTCGACGGACACGATCGACTGGTACGACTTCGAGGGCACGGGGACCTTCAAGATCCGGCCCGAGGGCGCGTACGACGACGACTACGACGACCTGCCGCAGAACTCCACGACGATGACCGTCAAGCTCGGCTCGCGCACGACCGCGAGCAGCACCCGCTCCGGCAGGTACGTCACCGTCAAGGGCACGGCGAGGCGCTACTCGCCCGCCGCTGGCGGCTACCGCCCCTGGTCGGGCGCGAAGGCCAGCCTCCAGATGAAGTCCTGCTCGTCGTGCTCTTGGAAGTACGTCAAGAGCGGCACCACCAACGGCTCGGGCGTCGTCACGATGAAGGCCTACGCGTCGACGAGCCGCTACTGGCGCGTCGTCACCTCCGACACCTCCTCCACCTGGGGTCGAGCCTCCAGCTACACGAAGCGCTGACGGGGGAGCCCGCTGGTTCGAAGAAGGATCGTCACCTCGAGGTGACGATCCTTCTTCGAACCCCGACCCCGTATGTTGCCGATCCGCCTCCGCCGCAGGCAGATCGGCGCTAGGTTGCGCTAGCCACCGGTGCTGGGCCGGGGTCTGAACCCCCTTCGCCCGACAGGACCCTCATGCTCACGCGCCTCGCGGCCCTCGCCGCCGTGTCCCTCGTCCCCCTCGCCGTCGCAGCGCCCGCCCAGGCCGCCGGCAGCTGCTCGATCTCCGTGCCGAGCAAGGTCTCGGTGAGCTCGCCGACGCGCGACCTGACCGCGACCTTCAGCGCCGGCTGCTCGAAGTACGCCGTCGACGCGTGGTGGGGCGTCATGACGCCCGCGGGCGAGTACGCCGACATGTTCCACTTCGACGGCGCCCGGACCGACACCATCGAGTGGTACGACGACAACCGCACCGGCACCTTCAAGGTCCAGGCCGACGAGGCGTACGACGAGGCGCACAACCTCGTCCCGCAGAACTCCACTTCGATGTCGGTCCGCTTCGCCTCACGCACCGCCGTGACGAGCGCCCGCTCCGGCAGCACCGTCTCCGTCACCGCGACGACGAGCCGGTACGCGTGGAGCGCCTCCGCCTTCCGCCCGTGGGCCGGCGCGAAGGCCACCCTCGAGTCGCGCAAGTGCTCCACGTGCGCGTGGACCCCGGTCAAGGCCGGCACGACGAGCACGAAGGGGGTCGTCACCCTCACCGCCTACGCCTCGACCGCGCGCTCGTGGCGCGTCGTCACCGCCGACACCCCCTCGACGTGGGGCAAGGTGTCGAGTACGACGACCCGCTGACCCGTCTCGTGAACCCCTCGGTCCGCTTCGGGCAACTAGTGGTGTGAGGACACCCGAGGGGAGACGAGGACTCGTCATGACAGCGAGCAGCAGCCCGCCTCTGGCTCTGGGCGCGGACCCGCTGGCAGCGGTCTTCGAGCGCCACTACGCCGAGGTCTACCGCTACCTGGCGCGACGCGTGCCGCGTGCCGTGGCGGAGGACCTGGCGAGCGAGACCTTCGCGCAGGCGGCCGCCCGACCTGGCGGCTTCGACCCGGCGCGGGGGAGCGCGCGAGCCTGGGTCTTCGGCATCGCCACCCACCTGCTCTCGCGGCACCACCGCGACGAGGTGCGGGCCTACCGGGCCTGGGCGCGGACCGGGGTCGACCCGGTCACGACAGGTGACGAGACCGAGCACGTCGACGCCCGCGTCGACGCCGGCCGTCGCGCGAGCGGCCTGCCGAGCGCCCTGGCGGCGATGACGGACGGCGACCGCGACGTGCTGCTGCTCGTCGCCCTGGCCGAGCTGTCGTACCCCGAGGTGGCGCAGGCGCTCGACATCCCCGTCGGCACCGTGCGCTCCCGTCTCCACCGCGCCCGCCGCGACCTGCGTGCGGCGCTGTCGACCGACGACCCGAAGGGGGAGCAGTGATGGACCTGGACATCGAGGACGCACCGGAGCTGCGCGCGCTGCGCGAGATGCGCGCGGACGTGGAGGGACCGACGCAGGACCAGCGACGTGCCGCTCACGAGCGGTGGCAGCTCGCGTCGGTCACGCCCGCGCAGCCACCCCGGCGTCACGGCCGCGCCGCGCTGCTCGTCTCCGTCGCCGCAGCCGCCGCGCTCGTCGCGGCGCTGGCCGCGATCCCGGCACTCACCCGTGACGAGGGAGCCGCCCCCGCCACGACGGGCACGAGCACGACGAGCGCTGCACCGACCCCCTACGCGACCGGTCGCATCTGGGAGCCTTACGGGGCGAAGGAGACGGCGAGGCTCGCGGAGTACCGCTCCGAGCGGGTCGAGCGCCTCCCCGACGGGCGGGTGCGCATCGACGTCAGCCTCGAGGGCCTGGATCTCGGCACCCTCACCCGGGCGACGAACGCCGAGGGGATCCCGGTGCGTTTCTGGGGCGACGACGGAGAGCCCGGCGACTGGCGCACGGAGCGGGCCTGGAAGATCGACCCCGCTCGTGGGTTGATCATCAACGAGTACGAGGACGAGTCAGCCGCGGCCTACCCGCAGTCACGCATCACCGCGGAGCACGTCGACGGACCGGGCAGCGAGCTGAAGTACCTCACCTTCGACTCCGTGCCGACCGAGCCGGTCCTGATCCTCCTCGTCACCAACTGGTGAGCCGACGACGAAGGGGGAGGGCACCTGCCCTCCCCCTTCGCCATGCCCGTCGACCGCTCAGGCGGTGCGACCCTCCTGCGACTCGATCTCCTCGAGCGTCGGGTAGTCGGTGTAGCCCTCGGCGCCACCGCCGTAGAAGGTGGCCTGGTCCGGGGTGTTGAGCTGCGCGTCGTCGCCGTGCTCGCGCCAGCGCCGCACGAGGTCGGGGTTGGCGAGGAAGGGGCGGCCGACGACGACGGCGTCCGCGACGCCGCCGGCGAGCAGCTCCTCGACCTCGGCGTAGGTCGTGATCTTCGAGAAGCCGGTGTTGAGCAGCACCGGGCCGCCGAAGATCTCGGCGAGCTCACCGGTGAGCGCCATCGACGCGGCGTCGAAGGCGAGGATCGACAGGTACGCGAGGTCCATCGGGGCGAGCTGCTCGAGCAGCGAGGTGTACGTCGCGCGCAGGTCTGCGGCGTCGGGCTCCTCGATACCGCTGGCCGGGTGCCCGGGGCTGATCCGGATGCCGACGCGGTCGGCGCCGATCTCGTCGGCGACGGCCTGGGCGACCTCGACGACGAAGCGGGCGCGGGCCTCGGGGGAGCCGCCGTAGGAGTCGGTGCGCTGGTTCGTGCTCGGCGCGAGGAACTGGTGGAGGAGGTAGCCGTTCGCGGCGTGCAGCTCGACCCCGTCGAGACCGGCGTCGACGGCCAGGCGCGAGGCGGCGACGAACTCGTCGCGCACGCTCGCCAGCTCGTCGGTCTCGAGGGCACGCGGCTCGGCGAAGGGCTTCGAGCCGTCGGCGGTGACGATCTCACCGGGGGCACGGACCGCGCTCGGCGCGACCGTCTCGAGGCCGTCCTTGTTGTCCGGGTGGGCGACGCGACCGGCGTGCATGAGCTGGACGACGACGTGGCCGCCGCCCTCGTGGACGGCGTCGGCGACGAGACGCCACCCCTTCGCCTGCTCCTCGCTGTGGACGCCGGGCGTCGCGAGGTAGCCCTGGCCGACGGCGCTGGGCTGGCTGCCCTCGGTGATGATGAGACCGGCGCTCGCGCGCTGCCCGTAGTAGCGGGCGTTGAGCTCGGTCGGGGCCTGGCCCTCGCCGGCGCGGTTGCGGGTCAGGGGCGCCATGACGAGACGGTTGGACAGGTCCCAGCGACCGATCGTGACGGGGGAGAAGGGGGAGGGGGTACGGCTCACGAGAGCCTCCTTCGCGAAGGGGGGATGTCGGGGGTCGACGACGCGGCAGCGGGTCGTCGCACGGGTCTCACCCAGGGCGTAACCGCGCAGGGGCGTCGGGGATTCCCGGCCGTCCGGTGCCGGCCGTCAGGGCGCCAACTAGGGTGTGCGCCATGCTGCTCTCCGACCGTGACATCCGCGCCGAGGTCGACGCGGGCCGGGTCGTGCTCGACCCGTGGGACCCCGCGATGGTCCAGCCGAGCAGCGTCGACGTGCGGCTCGACCGGTACTTCCGGCTCTTCGACAACCACAAGTACCCGGTCATCGACCCCGCGCAGGACCAGCCCGAGCTCACCCGGCTCGTCGAGGTCGACCCCGCCGAGGGCTTCGTGCTGCACCCGGGCGAGTTCGTCCTCGGCTCGACGCTCGAGACGATCACCCTGCCCGACGACCTCGCCGCGCGGGTCGAGGGCAAGTCGAGCCTGGGCCGGCTCGGTCTGCTGACCCATGCGACGGCGGGCTTCGTCGACCCGGGCTTCTCCGGGCACGTGACCCTCGAGCTGAGCAACGTCGCGACCCTGCCGATCATGCTGTGGCCGGGGATGAAGATCGGCCAGTTCTGCTTCATGCGGCTGACCTCGCCCGCCGAGGTGCCCTACGGCAGCGCCACCTTCGGGTCGCACTACCAGGGCCAGCGCGGACCGACCGCCAGCCGCAGCTTCGAGAAGTTCCACCGCAGCGGTCTCACCCCATGACCGACGCGCTCGTCCCCTTCGTCCTCGCGGCCGCGGTGCTCCTCGTCGTCGCCGGGGCGCCGAAGGTGCTCGACCCCGCCGACACCGTGCGCGGGTTGCGCTCGGCCGGTCTGCCCGGCAGCCCCGCGCTCGTGCGGGTCCTCGCCGTCGTCGAGGTCGTCGCGGGCATCGCCGCCCTCGTCGGCCCGAGCCGTCCGGCCGCGGCCGCCGTCGCCCTGCTCTACGCCGGCTTCACCGGCTTCGTCCTGCTCGCGCTCGCCCGCGGCGGCGTCGTCGAGTCGTGCGGCTGCCTCGGCCGCGCGGACACCCCGCCGACCCGGGCGCACGCCGTGGCGACGGGCCTCGTCGCCCTCGCCGCCGCCGCGCTCGCCGTCTCCCCGCCCGCCCAGGCCTGGTGGTCCGTGCAGCCCGTGCTCGTCGTCGTGCTTGCCGCCGTCCTGGGCTTCCTGCTCTGGCAGGTCATCGCCGTCCTGCCCACCGCCACCGCCGCCGCTGCCCGATCCGCCGGGAGATCCATCTCATGAGCACCCCCGTCCTCACGACCCTCGTCGTCGTCCTGCTCATCGCCGTCGTGCTCCTCGGGATGCTCGTCCTCGGCCTGCTGCGCAGCCACGCCCTCATCCTCAAGGCCCTGCACGACCTCGGGGCCGGCCTCGAGCTCGACCGCCAGGCCGAGCGGGAGAGCGCGGAGGGGGGCGCCGGCGGGCCGGTCCCCGTCGAGATCGAGCGCGGTGTCATGGCCCCCGCCCGCTCCCAGCACGTGCGGGTCGCCGGCATCTCCGGCGCGACCCTGGACGGCGCCCCCGCCCAGGTCGACCTCACGAGCGGTCGCTACCTCCTGGCCTTCCTCAGCACCGGGTGCACGGTGTGCGGTGCCTTCTGGCAGGCCTTCCGCACCGAGACCGAGGTGCCCGGTCAGGCCCGCCTCCTCGTCGTGGCGAAGGGGGACGACGGCGAGTCCCCGAGCGCGCTCGCCGATCTAGCGGAGGGCGGGGCCGAGCTGGTCCGCTCCTCGGCCGCGTGGGACGACTTCGTCGTCCCGGGCTCGCCGTACTTCGTCTACCTCGTCGACGGCGACATCGTCGGCGAGGGCTCGGCCTCGTCCTGGCCGCAGGTCAGCGACCTCATGGGCCAGGCCGTCGCCGACCACGAGCACCGCACCGCCGCCCCCTTCGAGGACCGCGGCGAGCGCGACGACCCGACCTCCGTCGACGCCGAGCTGCGCGCCGCCGGTCTCGGCCCGGGTCACCCGAGCCTCTACCCCGACCCCTCCGGGCGGGACGGCGCGTGAGCCCCGACCCCACCCTCCTCGGGCTCGCGCTCGGGGTGCCGGTGGCGATCGTCGCGGCCGTGCGCGCCACGTGGTCGCCTTGAGGCGAGTCGATGCTCTCGAGCATCACCCCGCTCGGTGAGCGGGGACGCGCCTCCCGGTGGTCCGTCACGGCCGCCGCCTACGTCATCTCCTCCGCGCTCGCCGGCGCGCTCGTCGGAGTGCTCCTCGGGACGCTCGGCTCGGTCGTGCCCGACGGGGTGCTCGGCTCGCCGGCCGTCCTCGGGCTGCTCGCGCTCCTGCTCCTGCTCGGTGCTGTCCTCGACCTGCGCGCCGGCGGTCACGCCGTGCCGTCCTGGCGCCGGCAGGTCGACGAGGCGTGGATCGGGCGCTACCGCGGGTGGGTCACGGGGGTGGGCTTCGGGGCGCAGCTCGGGCTCGGCTTCGTCACCATCATCACGAGCACGACGACGTACGCCGTCTACCTCTTCGCGCTGCTCGCCTCGACGTGGTGGGCCGGCGGGCTGGTCGGGCTGATCTTCGGGCTCGTGCGGGCGCTCCCGCTGCTGCGGGTCCGTCGGGCGCAGACCCCCTCTGACCTCCACGACACCTTCCGTACCCTGAGGCGGTGGGCGCAGCCCGTTGCTAGGGTCGCGGCCATCGCGCTCGTCCTCTCGGGCGCCGTCCTGCTCGCCGCCGCACTGACAGGGGTCCCCGCATGAGGTCCATCGACCGTCACGGGATCGAGCTCCAGCTCCCCGACGACTGGGACGGCCGCGTGCAGCGCCGACCCGTCCTGCAGCCCGCACCGATGACCGACGGGCGCGCGGCGCCGGGGGCGCGCGACGTCAGCCGCCCCGTCCTGCACGTGTCGAACCGTGCCCTGCCGAGCGCCTTGTCCGACTTCGGCGGCGACGTCGTGCCGGGCATGCGCGCCGACGACGTCTTCCTCGCCCTCGTCGACTACGGCGAGGAGTGCGCCGACACCGCGCTCTTCGCCGCCCGTGGCGTGCCGACCCTCGCGCCGTCCCACTTCGCCCAGAACAGGATGGCCCGCTACGTGCCCGGTCGCAGCGCCTCGCAGAAGTTCTTCACCGCCGGCGGCCGGGGCTTCTGCCTCTACGCCGTCGTCGGCTCGCACTCGCGCCGGATGGTCACCGTGCCCCGGCTCTCGCGCGTCGCCTCGACGCTGAAGATCCGCGCGGTGGTCTCATGAGCGCCGAACGCCAGCCCGCGAGCGTCCGGGTCGTCGAGGCCATCGCCCGCCGCCTGGGCGGCCGCGGCGTCGACCGGCGCAGCGTCCTGCTCGGCACGGCCGTCGCCGGCAGCGCGATCGCCACCGACCCGAAGGGGTACGTGCTGCGCCCGCAGACCGCCTACGCCTCCATCTGCGGCCCGGGCACCGGCCCCGGCGCGGGCTGGACCGTCTTCTGCGCGAGCATCAACAACGGCAAGAACGCCTGCCCCGAGGGCAGCTTCGCCGCCGGGTGGTGGAAGGCCGCGGACTCGTCGTGGTGCGGCGGGCGCTACCGCTACATCGTCGACTGCAACGCCCGGTGCACGAAGTGCACGACCGGCTGCTCCGACGGCATCTGCGACAGCAAGTGCTGGAACTGCTCGTGCTCGCACGGCGTCTCGGGCAGCTGCGACGACCGCCGCAACTGCTGCAGCGCCTTCCGCTACGGGCAGTGCAACACCCACGTCGCCTGCAGCGGTGGCGTGCGCTGCCGCCTCGTCAGCTGCACCCCGCCCTACGAGTGGGAGAGCTGCACCTCGCTCTCACTCGTCGACAACCGCACCTCCGAGCACAGCTCGGACAAGCTGCCCCAGTGGGGCGCCATCAGCGCGAAGTACTTCGCGATGGGCGAGCAGAAGTCCTACCTCGGCTACTCCATCGGCCCCGTGCGTCCCGGGGGCGTCGGCACCGGCCGCTTCGTGCGCTACAGCGGGGGCCGGATCTACCAGGCGACCTCGAAGGCCGCGGCGGTCCCGGTGCGCGAGGCGGTCGTCAAGGCGATGTCGACCGTCGGCTCGATCCCGACCCTCGGCTACCCGGTGGCGACGGAGTTCATCGGCAGCACGGGCAGCACCCAGCGCTTCCAGAAGGGCGCGATCACCGCGCCGAAGGGCAAGCCCCTCGTCGCCGTCCACGGCACCGCGTACGAGGTCTGGGAGCGGCTCGGGCGCGCGGGAGGCACGCTCGGCTACCCGACCGGTGGACGGCAGGCCGTCGCCAACGGCTACCAGCAGATCTTCGAGCGCGGTGCGGTGTGCCAGAACTGGTCGGGCGGCGAGACCCG
This sequence comes from Janibacter melonis, assembly GCF_020567375.1. Taxonomy (GTDB): domain Bacteria; phylum Actinomycetota; class Actinomycetes; order Actinomycetales; family Dermatophilaceae; genus Marihabitans; species Marihabitans melonis. Next base: position 22,121 of record NZ_JAJBZM010000003.1, read on the forward strand.
CGCGGTCACCGGCGTCCACTTCACCGCGTGGACGACCTTCGGGCGCGGCGCCGGCACGGCGCTCGGCATGCCGACCACCGATGTCTCGACGCTCGCGCGCGGCACACGCCAGCGCTTCCAGCGCGGCGAGACCTGGTCGCTCGGCACCGGCGAGGCGTGGGCGGTCTACGGCCCCGTCCTCGACGCGTGGAAGGCGGCGCGCAGCCACGTCGGCCGCTACGGCTACCCCACCGGTCACGTGCAGCAGCGCAGCGACGGCCAGTGGGAGGGCACCTTCGAGGGCGGGACGATCGTCGCCTGAGCGACGTGGGAGTCAGCGCTGCGTCGTCGTGCCGCGGGTGCCGGCCAGGCCGAACCACGACACGAGGCCGCCGGCGAGGAGCAGCCCCGCGACGACGAAGGTCGCCAGCCGGTAGCCCTGCGTCATCGCCGTCGGGTCCGTGTAGTCGTCGCCGGACAGCCCGACGAGCGGGGGGATGGCCGCGACCGCGAGCAGCGTGCCGGTGCGCGCGACCGCGTTGTTGATGCCGCTGGCCGACCCGGCGAGCCGGTCCGGCGCCGCCGCGAGCACGGCCGCAGTGAGGGGGGAGACGAGCGTGGCCAGGCCGAGGGCGAAGACGACCATCCCGCCGAGGACGAGACCCCAGCCGGCGCCCGGCTCGATCGCCGACAGGACGAGGACGCCGGCGGCGCACAGCAGCGGCCCGAGCGACATCGGCAGGCGAGGACCGGTGCGCTGCGCGAGCTCGGCCATGCGTGGTGAGAGCACGAGCAGGAGCACCGTGACCGGCAGGGTCGCCAGACCGGACTCGAGGGGTGACCACCCGGCGGAGGTCTGCAGCTGCACGACGAGGACGAACATGATGGCGCCGAGCGCCCCGTAGACGAGGAAGGTCATGAGGTTCGCCGTCGCGAAGACCCGCGACGCGAAGAGGCCGAAGGGGACGAGTGGCTGGGCGGCGCGACGCTCGGCGACGACGAAGCCAGCGGCCGACCCGACGGCGACGACGAGCCCGCCGAGCACGAGGGCGGCGCTCGCCTCGGGACCGCTGATGAGCAGCCAGGTCGTCGCCCCGAGCGCCACCGCACCGTACACGGTCCCGGCGACGTCGAAGCCGCCGGTCACCGAGACGCCCCGGCTCTCCGGCACCGCCCGCAGGGTGAGCACGACGACGAGGACGCACAGGGGCACGTTGATGGCGAAGAGCCAGTGCCAGCTGAGGTGGTCGAGCACCCATCCGCCGAGGAAGGGGCCGATCGCGGTCGCGATGCCCGAGACGCCGGCCCAGGTGCCGATCGCCCGCGCCCTGTCCTCGGGGCGGAAGCTCGACTGGATGATCGCGAGCGCGCCCGGGGTGAGCAGCGCGGCGCCGATGCCCTGGACGACCCGCCCGACGACGAGCGACTCGGTCGACCAGGCGAGCGCGCAGCCCAGGGAGGCCAGGGCGAACCACACGACGCCGACGAGGTAGACCCGGCGCCGGCCGAGCCGGTCGCCGAGGCTGCCGCCGAGCAGGATGAGCGAGGCGAGCGCGAGGATGTAGCCGTTGTTGACCCACTGCAGGCCGGAGAGGCTGCTGCCGAGGCCGCGCCCGATCGTCGGCAGCGCGATGCCGACGATCGTCCCGTCGAGCAGGGCGATGCCCGAGCCCAGGGTCACGGCGGTGAGCGCGAGCCGTCCCTGCGCCGAGGTGCGGCTGACGAGCTCGGGGGAGGGCGCGGTCACGACGACCATCATGCGCTCCTACCCGCGGGTAACGTGGTGGTCATGACGACGTCCGCGACCCAGACCCGCGTCCACGCCTTCGCCGACGACGCGCTGCGCGACGACGACGCGACGGGCGTGGCTGCTCGCGTGCGCTCCGGCGAGATCACCCCGCGCGAGGCGGTCGACGCCGCGGTGGAGCGCATCCGCTCGGTCGAGGTGCTCGGCGCCGTGGCCGAGTGGGACGACGAGCGCGCCCGCCGCCGGGCCGACGCGATCGGTGCCGGTGGGCCGGGCGCCTTCCACGGCGTGCCGACGGCGATCAAGGAGAACGTCGTCGCCACCGGCCTGCCCCTGCGGATGGGCTCCGACGCGGTCCCCGAGCGCCGCAGCAGCCGGGACGGCGACGTCGTGACGCAGCTGCTCTCGACCGGGGCCGTCCCCGTCGTGCAGACGACGTGCCCTCCCTTCGGCTGGACCGCGACGACCGAGCGCATCGCCGACGTCACACGAAACCCCTGGGACACGTCGCTGTCGTCCGGCGGCTCGTCTGGGGGCACCGCCGCGCTCGTCGCGTCCGGGGCGCTCCCCTTCGCCCACGGCAACGACGGCGGCGGCTCGATCCGCATCCCCGCCGCCGCGTGCGGTCTCGTCGGTCTCAAGACGACCCGCGGCCGGCTGGCCGGCGACGAGACGACGAAGGGGATGCCCGTCCCGATCGTCGTCGACGGCGTCCTCACCCGCACCGTGCGCGACACGGCGCGCTACCTCGCCGCCGCCGAGCGGCACCGTCCCCCGCGCTCGCTCGAGCCGGTCGGGCTCGTCGAGGGGCCGGTCGAGCGACGGCTGCGCGTCGGGGTGCTCGTCGACAGCCCGCTCGCACCAGCGACCGACGCCCCGACGGCGGCCGCGGTGCGCGCGACCGGCGAGCTGCTCGCCGGGCTCGGGCACGACGTCGAGGACTACGACGCCGCGGTGCCGCTGCGCTTCAAGGAGGACTTCCTCCACTACTGGTCGATGCTCGCCTTCGGGATCCACCGGAACGGGCCGCGGATGTTCGGCGCGGGCTTCGACCGCGACCGGCTCGACCCCTTCACCCTCGGGCTGTCGCGCCGCTTCGCCCGCAAGATCTGGCAGACGCCGTACACGCTGGCCCGCGTCGCCGCGGCGGGCGCCGTCTACGACCGCACCTTCGGCGACGTCGACGTCGTCGTCAGCCCGGTCCTCACGCACACGACCCCGCCGATCGGCTACCTCGCGGCCGACCTCGACTTCGAGACCCATCTCGAGCGGGTCTCCGCGTACGTCGGTTTCACCCCCCTGCACAACGTCACCGGGGCCCCCGCGATCTCGCTGCCGCTCGGGCGCACGCACGACGGCACACCCATCGGCGTCATGGTCCAGGCGCGGCGGGGGGCAGACCGCCTCCTGCTCGAGCTCGCCTTCGAGATCGAGGCCGCTCGGCCCTTCGCCCGGATCCAGGACTGACCTGGGCAAAGAGCCTCGACATGCGCGGGGCGCTGTCGGTGGTCCTCGGTTAAGTTTGGCGAGCCAACGGCAGGAGGCCTGAAGATGATCCGGCTCGACGGAGTCACCAAGCAGTACCCGGACGGCACGACCGCGGTGGACGACCTCAGCCTCGTCGCCCCGACCGGCAAGATCACCGTCCTCGTCGGGCCGTCCGGCTGCGGCAAGACGACGACCTTGCGGATGATCAACCGCATGATCGACCCGACGAGCGGGACGATCACCGTCGGTGACGCCGACATCATGTCGATGGACGCCGCCGAGCTGCGCCGCGGCATCGGCTACGTCATCCAGCACGGCGGCCTCTTCCCGCACCGCACCATCGAGCGCAACATCGCCACGGTGCCGATGCTCCTCGGGCAGGACAAGCGTCAGTCGCTGAGCCGCGCCCGCGAGCTCATGGAGCTCGTCGGTCTCGACGCCTCGCTGGCCAAGCGCTACCCCAGCCAGCTCTCGGGCGGCCAGCAGCAGCGGGTCGGGGTCGCCCGCGCCCTGGCCGCGGACCCGCCCGTCATGCTCATGGACGAGCCCTTCTCCGCCGTCGACCCCGTCGTGCGCGAGCAGCTGCAGGAGGAGTTCCTGCGCCTGCAGGACGAGCTCGGCAAGACCATCGTCCTCGTCACCCACGACATCGACGAGGCGATCAAGCTCGGCGACCACATCGCCGTGCTGCGGGTCGGCGGGCAGATCGCCCAGCTCGCCACGCCCCACCAGCTGCTCACCCACCCGGCCGACGCCTTCGTCGCGGACTTCCTCGGCAAGGACCGCGGCTACCGCGCGCTCGGCTTCGACGGGGCCCGCATCCCGCTGCACGACGAGGCGAGCGTCGTCCTCGGCGACTCCGGCGACGCGGCTCGCCGGGTCGGTGTCGGGGGCTGGGCGCTCGTCGTCGACGAGGAGTCGCGCCCGCTCGGCTGGGTGCAGCCCGAGCGTCTCGGCGACTCCTTCGTCGAGACTGACCTCGCGCTCGGCGGCACCCTCGCCCGCGAGGGTGGCTCGCTGCGCTCCGCGCTCGACGCGGCGTTGTCCTCGCCGAGCCGGCGCGGTGTCGTCGTCGACGCCGACGGCGTGCTCGTCGGCACGTGCCGGGCACCCGAGGTCGTGCGTGTCATCGAGGAGCAGGAGCGTCCCGAGGGAGGCGACGATGGAGTGGATCCTCGAGCATCCTGACGACATCGCCCGGCTGGCGCTGCGGCACACCTGGCTCGCCGGGCTGCCTCTGATCATCGGCCTGGCCATCTCGCTCGTCCTCGGCTGGCTCGCCCACCGGCTGTCCTGGCTGCGCGCCGTCGCGCTCACCGGCTCCGGGCTGCTCTACACGATCCCGTCGCTGGCCCTCTTCGTGCTCATGCCGCTGCTGCTCGGCACGAGCATCCTCTCGCCGGTCAACGTCGTCGTCGCGATGACGATCTACACGATCGCCCTCCTCGTGCGCACCGTCGTCGACGGGCTCGACTCCGTGCCCGCCGAGGCGACCCAGGCGGCCACCGCGATCGGGTACGGCCGGGTGCGCCGGCTGCTCTCCGTCGAGCTGCCGCTCGCCGTGCCGGTCATCGCCGCAGGGTTGCGCGTCGCCGCGGTGAGCAACGTGAGCATCGTGAGCGTCGCCTCGCTCGTCGGCGTCTCCCAGCTCGGCGACCTCCTCGTCGACGGCTTCAACCGCGCCATCGGCGGCGAGCTCGTGGCCGGCGTGCTGGGCTGCGTCGTGCTCGCCCTGCTCTTCGACGCGATGATCCGCCTCGCCGAGCGACTGCTCACCCCCTGGCGCCAGAGCACGAAGGGGGCGCGCGCATGACCTCCTCGATCATCGAGTGGCTGACGAGCGCGTCGTCCTGGCAGGGTGACGGCGGCATCGGGGCCCGTCTGCTCGAGCACCTCATGTACACGGCGATCGTCCTCGTCCTCGCGGCCGCCATCGCCATCCCGCTCGGTCTGTGGGTCGGGCACACCGGCCGCGGCCGGTGGCTCGTGTCGCTGGCCAACGCGCTGCGCGCCGTGCCGACCCTCGGTCTGCTCTTCGCGCTCGTGCTGTGGCTCGGACCGCGGCTGAGCGGTGAGTTGTACTTCCTCCTGCCGAGCGTCATCGTGCTCGTCCTGCTCGCCGTGCCCCCGCTGCTCTCGGGCACCTACGCCGGTGTCGAGGCCGTCGACCCGGCTGCCCGCGACGCGGCGAAGGGGGTCGGCCTGTCCTCCGGGCAGGTGCTGCGCCAGGTCGAGATCCCCTGCGCGCTGCCGCTCATGCTGTCCGGGCTGCGCTCCGCGCTGCTCCAGGTCGTCGCCACGGCGACCATCGCCGCCTACGTCGGCCTCGGCGGTCTCGGCCGCTTCATCATCGACGGCCTCGCCGTCCAGGACTACGCGCAGACCGCCGGGGGCGCCGTCCTCGTCGCCCTCCTCGCCGTGCTGCTCGACCTCGTCGCCTCGAGCGTCGGCCGGCTCGTCGTCTCACCAGGCCTTCGGGCCGACCCCACCCGCGCCACCCATCGGCGCACCCCCCTTCGCCGCTCGACGGCACCCACCACAGGAGACATCGCATGAGCACCGTGACCCGCCGATCGGCCCTCGCCCTCACCGGCCTCGCGGCCCTGACCGGACTCGCCGCCTGCGGCGGCGGGGACGACCCGCTGGCCAGCTCGTCCACCTCGCAGGAGGGCGGCGGCGGCTCGGGCAGCGTCGTCGTCGGCTCCGCCGACTTCTCCGAGTCGATCCTGCTCGCCGAGATCTACGCCGGGGCCCTCAAGGCCAAGGGCGTCGACGCCTCGACGAAGACCGGCATCGGCGCCCGCGAGGTCTACCTCAAGGCGCTCGAGGAGGGCTCGGTCCAGGTCGTGCCCGAGTACACCGGCGCGCTCGCCCTGTACTACGACAAGGACTTCGCCGAGACCGACCCGGAGAAGACCTACGAGGCGCTTGAGGCCGCCCTGCCCGACACCCTCGCCGTCCTCGACAAGTCGGCCGCCGAGGACAACGACTCCATCGTCGTCACCAAGGAGACCGCGGACAGCAAGTCGCTGACGAAGGTCTCGGACCTCCAGCCGATCGCCGGTGACCTCACCCTCGCCGCGCCGCCGGAGTTCAAGAGCCGCGCGCAGGGCATCCCCGGGCTGAAGAAGACCTACGACATCACCTTCGGCAGCTTCCGGCCGCTCAAGCCCGGTCAGGCCACGGTGCAGGCGCTGAAGAACGGCCAGGTCGACGCGGCGAACATCTTCAGCACCGACCCCTCGATCGCCGAGAACGACTTCGTCGTGCTCGAGGACGACAAGAAGCTCTACGGCAGCCAGAACATCGTGCCGCTCGTGCGCAAGGACCAGGAGGAGGCCGTCGCCGAGACGCTCAACGCGGTCTCGGAGAAGCTGACGACCGAGGTCGTCGCGGACCTGCTCAAGCGCACGGACATCGACAAGGAGGACCCGAAGGACGTCGCGCAGGCCTTCCTCGAGGAGCAGGGTCTCGCGTGAGCGAGCCCTCGGTCCTCACGCAGGTCCGAGGTGTCCTCGGCGTCATCACGCTCAACCGGCCGCGCGCGATCAACGCGCTCGACCTGTCGATGATGCAGTCGGTCACCGAGGTGCTCGACCGGTGGCGTGACGACGACGCGGTGCACGCGGTCGCGCTCGTCGGGGCGGGGGAGCGGGGGTTCTGCGCGGGGGGCGACGTCCGCGCGGTGCGTCAGGCCCACCTCGACGGCCACGACGCGGCCGCCTTCTTCGCGCAGGAGTACGCGGTCGACCTGGCCCTCGCCGACTACGCCAAGCCCGTCGTCGCCGTCATGGACGGCATCACGATGGGCGGCGGCGTGGGGCTTGGGATGAACGCCGACCTGCGGCTCGTCACCGAGCGCACGCGGATGGCCATGCCCGAGACGGGGATCGGCTTCTTCCCCGACGTCGGCGCGACCTACCGCCTGTCGCGCTCGCCCGACGAGCTCGGCACGCACGTGGCTCTGACGGGCGCCACCTTCGACGGGCCGGACGCCGTCGTGCTCGGGCTCGCCGACGTCGTCGTCGACTCCGGTGAGGTGGAGGGGCTGCTGGCCTCGATCGCCGACGGAGCGCCCGTCAAGGTCCCGGCGACGGGCGAGGTCGCGTCGTCGCTCGACGCGCAGCGCAGCTGGACCCGCGCGTGCTACGCGGGCGACGACGCCTCTGCAGTCGTCGCCCGGCTCGAGCAGAGCGGCGTCGAGGCGGCACATGAGGCTGCGCAGGTCATCCGGTCGCGATCTCCGCTCGCCGTCGCCATCACCCTGGCGCACCTGCGCCGCGCGGCGTCGGCGGGCTCGCTCGCCGAGGTGCTCGACGCCGACGCGGCCCTCGCCGCGGCGATGCTCGACGGCTCCGACTTCGCCGAAGGGGTCCGCGCCCAGCTCGTCGACAAGGACCGCACCCCCCACTGGCAGCACGAGCGGGTCGAGGACGTCACCCCCGAGCAGGTCGCCGCCTACCTCGGCTGACGAGGACCCGCGCGCTCACCCGAGCGGGCCGACGACGACCTCGTCGCCGACCCGCAGCACCCCGCCGCGCTCGACGTCGAGGTAGACGGCTGCGCACGTCTCGCGCTCGGCGGCCAGGCGCTTGAGCCATCCGTCGCCGGGCGCGATCGCCCCGTCCTGGTCGATGTCGATCATGCGGCACCGGGGGATCCGCTCGGCCACGACGAGGGTGACCTCGCCGACGGCGACCGGGCGGCCGACCCAGTCGTCCTCGACGAAGGGCTCGTCCGTCTCGACGACGAGGTTGGCCCGGAGCCGACGCGGGTCGGCGGCCACCCCCCAGCGCTCCTCGCACCAGGCAAGGGTGGCGGTCCCGACGAGGGAGACGTGACCCGAGTCGAAGTGCGGGGTGCTCGTCTCGGGGAGCACCCGGACGATCGCCGACATCGCCTCGCTGAGGTGAGCATCGAGGACCGGGTCTTCGGCCGACGCGGACCCACCACCCCACGACACCTCGACGGTGCCGTCGGACCGCGTGGTGGCCCGGTGCTCGAAGACCGCGTCGCGCCGGCGGAAGCGGCGGCTGCTCTTGCCCGACGCGAGCTTGCCGTCGTCGTCGACCACCGCGTACCAGCGATCCCCGACGAGGCCTCGTCGGTCGACGTCGACGTGCTGCAGGTCTTCGCCGCCCATCGACTTCACCGGGTAGCGACGGATGCTGCGCAGGGTCATGGGCACCCGACGACGCTATCGGGTGCCGGCCGGCCGGGTCGCAGACATGACGAAGGGGGACCCGCCGATCCGCGAGTCCCCCTTCGTCATCGGGTGGTCACTCCCAGGAGGGCTTCGCGTTCTGCTGGCGCAGGTCGTCGAGATCGGTGTCCTCGGACGTGGCCGTGGCGGACGGCTCAGCGGGCGAAGGGGTGTCCGCCGCGGGCTCGGTCGGGGTGACCTCGCCCTGGGTGGGCTCCTCGGAGCCGGTGACGGTCTCCTGCCCGCCGACCTCGGGCTCCGTGGCCTCGCCCGCGGTCGGGGACTCCGGCTCGGGCTGGGCGGCCGGGGCGGGGGAGGAGGTCTCCCAGGACGGGGCGGCGTTCTGCGCCGCGAGGTCGCCGTCCGACGCCGTGTCACCGGCCGGGGTCGGCGCATCTGACGCCGGCTCGGTCGGGGTGACCTCGCCCTGGGTGGGCTCCTCGGAGCCGGTGACGGCCTCCTGCCCGCCGACCTCGGGCTCCGTGGCCTCGCCCGCGGCCGGGGACTCCGGCTCGGGCTGGGCGGCCGGGGCGGGGGAGGAGGTCTCCCAGGACGGCGCGGCGTTCGCCGAGGCGACCTCGGTCTCCCATGAGGGGGCGGCGTTGGCCGCGGCCTGGTCACTCGCAGGGGAGGGCTGGTCCGCCGCGGGCTCGGTCGGGGTGACCTCGCCCTGGGTGGGCTCCTCGGAGCCGGTGACGGTTTCCTGACCGCCGACCTCGGGCTCCTTGGCCTCACCTGCGGCCGGGGACTCCGGCTCGCCCCCGCCGGTGGGGGCGAGCGAGCTGGTCTCCCACGACGGTGCGGCGTTCGCTCCCGCAGCGTCGGACTGCGCCGTGGCCGGCTCGTCCTTCGCCTCGGTCGGGGCGGCCTGCGGGGTCTCGGTCTCCCACGACGGTGCGGCGTTCGCTGCCGCAGCGTCGGACGGTGCCGTGGCCGGCTCGTCCTTCGCCTCGGTCGGGGCGGCCTGCGGGGTCTCGGACTCCCACGACGGTGCGGCGTTCGCTGCCGCAGCGTCGGACTGCGCCCTGGCCGGCTCGTCCTTCGCCTCGGTCGGGGCGGCCTGCAGGGTCTCGGACTCCCACGACGGTGCGGCGTTGGCCGATGCGGCGCCCTCGGACTCCCACGACGGTGCGGCGTTGGCCGATGCGGCGCCCTCGGACTCCCACGACGGTGCGGCGTTGGCGGCCGCAGCGTCGGAGGGAGCCGTGGCCGGCTCCTCCTTCGTCTCGGCCGGGGCGGCCTGCGGGGTCTCGCTCTCCCAGGACGGAGCGGCATTGGCCGACGCGGCACCCTCGGACTCCCACGACGGGGCGGAGTTCTGGTCGGTGACGGTCTCGCGACCCTCGACGGCCTCCGGGTCCTCGCCGGCCTCCTCGACGGCTGCCGCCGTCGCGGCGGTCTCGGCCGCGCTCGGGGGCTCGGGGGTCGCCCCCTTCGCGTCCTGGCCGTCCTGCGGGGCGGGCACGGCCGTCTTGGGCTCGGCCTGCGCCTGCTCCTGCGACTCCGTCGTCCCCGCCGTCTCCGGTGCCTCACGGACCGAGGCGAGGAGCATCTGGGCGATGTCGACGACCTCGATGTCCTCGCTCGCGCCCTCGGACTGCTTGGCCGTCAGGCCGTCGCTGAGCATGACGCGACAGAAGGGGCAGCCGACGGCGATGCGCTCGGCACCGGTCGCGATGGCCTCCTCCGTGCGGTTGAGGTTGATCCGCGAGCCGAGCTGCTCCTCCATCCACATGCGCGCGCCACCGGCGCCGCAGCAGAAAGACTTCTCCTTGGTGCGCTCCATCTCGCGCAGCTCGACACCGGGCAGGGCCCCGATGAGCTCCCGCGGCGGGGCGTACACCTGGTTGTGCCGACCGAGGTAGCACGGGTCGTGGTAGGTCACGCTCGTGCCCGTGGAGGCGACGTTCTTCAGGCTCGACTTCTCCGGGGCGCTGGGGCGGCGCACCGGGGCGAGCTTCTTCTCCCGGACGAGACGGTTGAGCAGCTGGGTGTGGTGGAGCACCTCGTAGGTGCCGCCGAGCTGGGGGTACTCGTTCTTGATGGTGTTGAAGCAGTGGGCGCAGGTGACGACGATCTTCGTCGCGCCGACCTCGTCGAGCGTCGCGACGTTCTGCTCGGCGAGCATCTGGAAGAGGACCTCGTTGCCCGCGCGGCGGGCGGAGTCACCGGTGCACGTCTCGCCGTTGCCGAGGACGGCGAAGTCCACCCCGGCGATGTCGAAGAGCTCGGCCACGGCGCGCGTCGTCTTCTTCGCGCGGTCCTCGTATGCGCCGGCGCAGCCGACCCAGAAGAGGTAGTCGACCTCGTCGGCGGACTCGACGTCCTCGCCGAGCACCTTGACGGTGAAGGGCAGATCCTTGGCCCAGTCCATGCGCGCCTTCGCGCCCATGCCCCACGGGTTGCCCTTGCTCTCGAGCTTCTTGAAGAGGCCGCCGAGCTCGCTCGGGAAGGCCGACTCGATGAGGTTCTGGTAGCGGCGCATGTCGACGATGTGGTCGACGTGCTCGATGTCCACGGGGCACTGCTCGACGCACGCGCCGCACGTCGTGCACGACCACAGGACGTCCTCGTCGATGACGGCGTCGGGCCCGTGCGGGTTGTAGGCCGACAGCGGGTTGTCGACGTCGTAGCCGGTCTGGCCGACGAGCGACATCGCGTCCCAGTCGATCGCGGTCGCCGTGGCGACCAACCCACCGTCGGTGGCCGTCTCGCCCGCCCCGGTGGCGAAGGCCGAGGCGGGGATCGCCCCCTTCGCGGTCTGCGGGCTGGCCGAGCCGCTCGAGATGATCCCGGAGACGTCGCGGGCGGCGGCGACGAAGGGGGCCTTGGCGTGCGCGTGATCACGCAGCGTCATCATGAGCATCTTCGGCGAGAGCGGCTTGTCGGTGTTCCACGCGGGGCACTGGCTCTGGCAGCGACCGCACTCCGTGCACGTGGAGAAGTCGAGCAGGCCCTTCCACGTGAAGTCCTCGACCTTGCCGACGCCGAGGCTGATCTCGTCCTCGGTCTCCTCCATCTCCTCCATGACCTCCATGGAGAAGGGCTTGCCGCCCACCGTCATCGGCTGGAGCGCCCCGAGCGAGGTCGCGCCGTCCGCGTGCCGCTTGAAGTAGATGTTGAAGAACGCGAGGAAGCGGTGCCAGGCGACGCCCATCGTCGGGTTGAGCGAGACGGTGATCATCCACGCGTAGGAGATGAGCAGCTTGACGAGCGCGACGACGACGATCGCCGCCTCGAGCGCCCCGACGGACAGACCGCCGAAGATCGCGCCGAGCCATGCGGTGAGCGGGAAGTGCAGCAGCGTGGCCTGCTCGGTCTCGCCCGTGCTGCGCAGGAGCGCGTACTCGAGACCGCGCAGCAGGGTGATGCACAGCGCGACGCCGAGGATCGTCGCCTCGACGTAGTACGCCTGCCAGAAGGTCGAGCCGTAGAAGCGCGAGCGGCGGCCGTCCTCGCCCGCCGCCGAGCGCGGGTGGTTCTTCTGGCGGATCGCGATGAGCGCGACGATGCCGACGAGGCCGCCGACGGCGAAGAGCTCGGTGACCCACTCGTAGGGCCAGAAGTGCCCGATGAGCGGGAGCACGAAGTGGGGGTCGGCCAGCTGGAAGGTGGCCTGGACGAGGGTGAGGAAGAGGATCCCGAAGGAGAGCATCGTCACCCAGTGGGCGATCGCCACGACCGGCAGACGGGCCATGCGGGTGTGCCCGAGGAACTCCCGGAAGAGCGTCGTCGTGCGGACCGCGGGGCGGTCCGTGCGGCTCGAGTCGGGCTGGCCGAGCTTGAAGGTGCTGACGAAGTGCCGCACGGCGCGGGCCAGCATGGCCCACCCGACGACGGTCACGGTCAGCCCGATGACGAGGGCGACGATCTCCAGAGCGGACATGTCGCGAATCCTACGGGCGGGTAACGGGCTCGTCGCCCCGGCTGTGACCTTGCTCGCCGCCCCCGGCGTGGCCGGCGTCGGCCGGCTCGGGGCTCGACGCCGACGGCCTGCCGGGCCGCAGTCTTGGGGGCCGGACCAGGTTGTCGCGATCAATAACAGGGTGTTGGAATAGCCATAACGCGATGTTCGTTATGGCGACGAGCATCACCGACCCCTCCCGGAAGGACCGCCGTGCCCATCTACGACGACGTCACCAAGCTCATCGGCCGCACCCCGCTGGTGAAGATCAACCGGATCATCAGCAGCGACGCGACCGTCGCGGCGAAGCTGGAGTTCTACAACCCCGCGAGCTCGGTCAAGGACCGCATCGGCGTCGCGATCGTCGACGCCGCGGAGGCGTCCGGTCAGCTCAAGCCCGGCGGCACCATCGTCGAGGCCACCTCCGGCAACACCGGTATCGCGCTGGCGATGGTCGGCGCCGCCCGTGGCTACGACGTCGTGCTGACGATGCCCGAGACGATGAGCAAGGAGCGTCGCGCGCTCCTGCGCGCGTACGGCGCCGAGCTCATCCTCACCGAGGGCCCGAAGGGCATGAAGGGCGCGGTGGAGAAGGCCAACGAGGTCGCCGCGGAGCGCGAGGGCGCAGTCCTCGCCCGCCAGTTCGCCAACGAGGCCAACCCCGAGATCCACCGCCGCACGACGGCCGAGGAGATCTGGGCCGACACCGACGGTCAGGTCGACATCGTCGTCGCGGGCATCGGCACCGGAGGCACCATCACCGGTGTCGGTCAGGTCCTCAAGGAGCGCAAGCCCGGCGTGCAGATCGTCGCGGTCGAGCCCGAGGAGTCCGCCATCCTCAACGGCGGCCAGCCCGGCCCGCACAAGATCCAGGGCATCGGCGCGAACTTCGTCCCCGAGATCCTCGACACCGAGGTCTACGACGAGGTCATCGACATCAACGCCGAGACCTCCGTCGAGTGGGCCCGCAAGGCCGCCACCGACGAGGGCCTGCTCGTCGGCATCTCCTCCGGTGCCGCCCTCGCCGCGGCCGACCAGCTCGCGAAGCGCCCGGAGAACGCCGGCAAGACCATCGTGGTCATCATCCCCAGCTTCGGCGAGCGGTACCTGTCGACGATCCTCTTCTCGGATCTGCTCGACTGACCCCATGGACCTGCTCGCTCCCCCTTCGCCGATGCCGGATCACCCGACCCCGTGGATGACCGTCCGTGAGGACGTCGACGCGGCGATGCGGCGTGACCCCGCGGCGACGTCGCGGCTGGTCGTCCTGCTCACCTCGGCCGGGCTGCACGCGATCTGGCTGCACCGGATCGCCCACCGCTGGTGGCAGCGGCCCGCGACGAGGTGGCCGGCGCGGCTGCTCGCGTACGTCTCGCGGGCGGTGACGGGGGTCGAGATCCACCCGGGGGCGCACATCGGGCGCCGCTTCTTCATCGACCACGGGATGGGTGTCGTCATCGGCGAGACCGCCCAGATCGGTGACGACGTCATGCTCTACCACGGCGTGACGCTCGGCGGGACGTCGCACGCACGGGTCAAGCGGCACCCGACGCTCGGCGACTCCGTGCTCGTCGGCGCCGGGGCGAAGATCCTCGGCCCGGTCCACGTCGGCAGCAACGTCAAGGTCGGCGCCAACTCGGTCGTCGTCAAGGACGTGCCGACCGGCGCGGTCGCGACGGGCGTGCCCGCGGTCTACCGCTTCCCGCAGGTGGAGGAGCAGCGCGCCGTCACCGAGCGTGACGTCGACCCGCTCGACCTGCCCTTCCTCGACCCGGCGATCTTCATCTGAGGACCGTCACGAGGCATGACGAAGGGGGTGCGACCACCTGGTCGCACCCCCTTCGTCGTGCGTGGGGCGGGTCTGCGTCCGGGCTAGCGCTCGACGCTCGAGCGCACGTCGCGCTCGGAGTCGGCGCTGATCCGGCCGGCGCCCTCGCGCAGGCGGTCCCCGGCGGCGGTGGCCGCGGTGCTCACGGCGTCGAGCGCGGCGGGGGCGACCCGGGTCTTCGCGACGTGGCGTGCGGAGGCGACCTGGCGCTGCACCGGCTGTGAGCGCCACAGCTGGCCGGAGCCGGCCTTGATCTGGGCGTAGCGCTCTCGTCCGGCGCGGGTGCCGAGGACGTACCCGGCCGCGGCACCGGCGATGAAGGTCAGCTTGGCCATGCAGGTCCTCTCGTCGCTCCCGGGCGGGCGGGGCCCGCTCGGATGTGCTGCGACACTACCCGCCGCCTCGGGTTACGGTGAGCCCCGGCGGCCCCCTCGTGGGGCCTCTGGCGGGTTCGCATAGTGGCCGAGTGCAGTCGCCTTGAAAGCGACCAGGGGGAGACCCCTCGTGGGTTCAAATCCCACACCCGCCGCCCTGGACGGGCCGGCTCGACGCCAGGTCCTACGGCGCGCTCCACCGGGTCGGCTCGCGCGTCATCTCGACGAGCCGGCTCTGCAGCCGGCGCAGACGGGCCGCGTCGACCTCGCCGCCCCACAGCAGGGCCGCGCTCGCCCCGTCGGCTGCGGCGAGCACGAGCTCGACGACGTCCTGCGGGAGGCCGTCGGCAGCGAGGTCCCGCTCCCAGCGCAGCTGGTCGGCGTGCGCGAGCTCGCGCACCGCGGGGATCGTCATGAGCTGGGCGGTGAGCAGGATGTCGTCGCGCAGCCCGTGCGGGTCGAGCGGCTCGTCGAGGCACGTGCGGACGTAGGCGCGGGTGAGCCGGCCCGGGGCCCCGTCGTCGGGGTCGTCCGCGGCCTCGACCGCCGCCCGGAAGCGCTCGGTCTGGTCCTCGGCGAGCGCGAGCAGGAGGGTCTCCTTGCTCGCGAAGTGGTAGACGAGCCCGCCCTTGGACAGGCCCGCCTCGGCCGCCACCGCGTCGAGCGTGGCGCCGGGGCCGGTGCGACGGACGACGGCGGCGGCTGCGTCCAGCACGAGACGTCGGGTCTGCTCAGGGCTGCGGCCGGCGGTGCGGGGCATCAGGCTCGGGTCTCCAGGGGCTCGGGGACGGGTGCGGCCTCGGGGGCCGTCTCGGACGGGATGGTGCGCCAGGCGACGAGCGCCGCCACGGCCATGATGGCTGCTGCGGACAGCGAGGCCACCTGCATGGCCCCGACGAAGGCCTCGCGCGCGGCCTCGCCCGCGGGCGAGCCGGCCTCGAGCACGCCGGTGGCCCCGGCGAAGGAGTCCTGCGCCGTGGCTCGGGCCGACGGGGTGATCTCGCCGGGCAGGTGCAGGCCGGAGCGGTAGGCGAGGGTGACGACGGACCCGAGCACCGCGATGCCCAGGGCGACCCCGAGCTCGTAGGCCGTCTCGGACACCGACGCCGCGGCGCCGGCCCGGGCGCGTGGCACCGCCGAGACGACGGCATCGGTCGCGAGCGTCATCGCCAGCCCGACGCCGAGCCCGATCGGCACGAGGGCCAGGCCGAGCCAGAGGTACCCGGGGGCGGCCTCGGCGACCGCGACCGCGACGAGGCCGACGGACGCGACGGCCAGGCCTGCGGCGATGGCGCGGCCCATGCCGAGGCGGCGTCGGGCCGCGCCGACGAGCACGACGACGGCGATGGACGCGAGGGTCGCCGGCATCTCGGCCAGCCCGGCGACGAGCGGGCGCATCCCGCGGGCCAGCTGCAGGTACTGCGAGAAGAAGAAGAGCAGCCCGGTGAGGGCGAAGATCGAGATGAGGGTCGCGAGCACCGCGCCGGTGAAGGCCGGGTTGCGGAAGAGGCTGACGTCGATCGTCGGGTCGGGGCTGCGGCGCTGCCGGCTGACGAAGGCGAGACCGGCGAGGACGCCGAGCGCGACGAGCCCGACCGTGGTGAGGTCGAGCCCGTGCGTCGTGGCGTGCTTGACCGCGTAGACGACCGGCACCACGGTCACGGCCGACAGCGCGGCGCTCACGAGGTCGAAGCGACCCGGTGCGGGGTTGCGCGACTCGGGCAGCAGGAGCAGGCCGCCGACGACGATGGCGAGGACGACCGGCACGTTGATGAGGAAGACCGAGCCCCACCAGAAGCGCTCGAGCAGCACGCCGCCGACGAGGGGGCCGAGGGCGAGACCGCCGCCCGAGGCCGCGGCCCAGACGGCGATGGCGCGGCTGCGCTCGACCGGGTCGACGAAGAGGTCTCGGATGATCGACAGCGTGCTCGGCATGATCGTCGCCCCGGCGACGCCGAGGAGCAGGCGGGCGGCGATGAGGGCACCTGCGGTGGGGGCGAATGCTGCGGCGGCCGAGGCCGCCCCGAAGGCAGTCGCGCCCACGAGCAGGGTGCGGCGCCGGCCGAAGCGGTCCGCGACCGTGCCCATCGTCACGAGCAGCCCGGCGAGGGCGAGCGAGTAGATGTCGCCGATCCACAGGACCTGGGTCCCGCTGGGGGCGAGGTCGCGCGTCAGGCTCGGCACCGCCAGGTAGAGGACGGTGCTGTCGATCGCGAGGAGCAGCACGGCCCCGACGAGGACGGACAGCGCCGCCCAGCGGCGTCGGGGGGAGAGGGGCGTGACGGTGCTCATCCGATTACTATACCGACTGGTCGGTGCAGTAATCCATTCGTCCCTGTTGTGGCTGTCGGTGCACGGGAGTTACATGGGTCCATGAGCCCCTGCGCGATCGTCCCGCCGCACCTCCTCGACGCCCTCGCCGCCTCCGGCGACCCCGAGCTGGCCGCCCGTGCGAGGCACGTGCGGGCGGTCGACGCCGAGCTGCGCCGGGCCCGGCGCACGCGAGGCGCGCTCCCGGACGAGGGGGCGACCCCGGACGCACCTGCCGGGGGCGGCGCCCGCAGCGTCCACGACGCGAAGGGGGAGCAGCAGCTGCCCGGTGACCTCGTGCGCGGCGAGGGCGACCCCGCGACGGGTGACGCGGCCGTCGACGAGGCGTACGACGGTCTCGGCGCGACCCGCGACTTCTGGCGGTCGGTGTACGGCCGTGACTCCCTCGACGGGCGCGGCATGGGCCTCGTCGGCACCGTCCACTACGGGCAGCAGTACGACAACGCCTTCTGGGACGGCTCGCAGATGGTCTTCGGCGACGGCGACGGCGTGATCTTCACCCGCTTCACCGCGAGCCTCGACGTCATCGGCCACGAGCTCGCCCACGGGGTCACCGAGCTCACCTCCGGCCTCGTCTACCAGGGCCAGTCGGGTGCGCTCAACGAGCACGTCTCCGACGTCTTCGGGGTGCTCGTCAAGCAGCACCACCTCGGCCAGGACGCCGACGCGGCCGACTGGCTCGTCGGTGCCGAGCTGCTCGCCCCGGGGGTGCAGGGTCGGGCGCTGCGCTCGATGTCGGAGCCGGGCACGGCCTACGACGACCCCCGCATGGGCAAGGACCCGCAGCCGGGTCACATGGACGACTTCGTCGTGACGAGCGCCGACAACGGCGGCGTCCACATCAACTCGGGCATCCCGAACCGCGCCTTCTACCTGCTCGCCACAGCGCTGGGCGGGCCCGCGTGGGAGCGCGCCGGCCAGATCTGGGTCGACACGATCCTCGGCGACATCCGGGCCGACTGCGACTTCGCCCGCTTCGCCGCGCTCACCGTGGTCGCCGCCCGGGCCCGCTACGACGACGAGGTCGCTGCTCAGGTGCTCGCCGCCTGGCAGGGCGTCGGTGTCGTCCCGGCCGAGGGCGAGGGCACCCAGGGGCCTGCGGACGAGCCGGCGGGCGGGCAGCAGCCTGCGCCGACCCACACGACGGAGCTCACGCTCACCAGGTCCGGGGGAGTCGCCGGCCTCGTGCGTCGGCGCACGGTCACCCTCGGCGAGCTGCCCGACGACGACCGCACCGCGCTGGCGTCGCTGCTCGCCGACCCCGAGCTCGCCGTTTACGCAGCCGCCGAGCCGAGCCGACCGGACTCCTTCTGCTACGGGCTCTCCTGCGACCAGCCTCCGCTCGACGTGCAGGTCCCCGAGCCGGTGCTGCCGCCCTCGACCCGAGCGCTCCTCGACCGCACCATCGCCGCGGGCGGTCCGCAGAGCGAGCCGCCGGGCGAGCCCGCCGTCGGGCAGTCGTAGGGTGCCCGGGTGAGCGAGCAGGGGCAGACGCAGACGGGCAGGCGCGCCGTCGTCGTCCTCAACGGGCCGAACCTCAACCTCCTCGGCGAGCGCGAGCCCCACATCTACGGGCACGAGACGCTGGCCGACGTCGAGGCGATGTGCGCCGCGCGGGCCGACGAGCTCGGGTGGGCGCTCGACTTCCGCCAGACCAACCACGAGGGCGTCCTCATCGACGCCGTCCACGAGGTCCGTCACGACGCCGTCGGCGTCGTCATCAACGCCGGCGGGTGGACCCACACCTCGGTGGCCATCCGCGACGCGCTCACCAACGTCAGCGGCCCGGTCGTCGAGGTCCACATCAGCGACATCCATGCCCGCGAGGCCTTCCGGAGCCACTCCTACATCTCCGACATCGCAGACGACGTGATCGTCGGGCGCGGCACCGCCGGGTACCTCGAGGCGCTCGACGCGATCCGCGCCCGGGTAGCCCCGTCCGGGCCCCCGGCCTGAGCCGGTTCCATCTCACCGGCTCCGCTCAGGGCGCGCACGTCAGCGGCATTGCTGATAGCGTCGGCGCTGAGTTGCAGTACGACTTCGCACGTTGTCGCGGGTCCGGCCCACCAGTCGGTCTGTTGTCGCGGGTAGGGGATCTTTGCAGCTAGCACAAGGAGCTACCTGCTCCACAGATCACACGAAAGAGATTCACCCCATGGCACAGGGCACCGTTAAGTGGTTCAACGCTGAAAAGGGCTTCGGCTTCATCGCCCAGGACGGCGGTGGCCCGGACGTGTTCGTTCACTACTCCGCCATCGACACCACCGGCTACCGCAGCCTCGAAGAGGCGCAGCGCGTCGAGTTCGAGGTCACCGAGGGTCCCAAGGGCCCCCAGGCCGACCGCGTCCGTCCCGTCTGAGGATCTGACGTACGGCGCGCGCAGCGCGCCACCAGCACCACACCGAGGCCCCCGGCACTGCCGGGGGCCTCGGTCTGCGTCCCGCAGCATTCGGGCTGGATGGTCACGGGTTGATATCGTCGCCGGGCGATGACGGATGACAGCGAGCTGACGCAGCCCGAGGGCGAGCACGAGGGCCACGGCTCCGAGTCCGAGGGGTCGGCTGCCGCGACCCGCTCGCGGCGCCTCGAGGAGCGGCTCCAGCGGCGCCGCAGGCGGCGCCGTCGTCTCCGCGTCGCGGGCATCGCCGTCGCCTGCGTCGTCGGGCTCGTCGGCGCCGGCGTGGCAGTCGCGGGCTACCGCCTCAACGGCAACATCACCCGGGTCGACATCGGCACCGGCTCGACCGCCCGCCCCGAGAACAGCGGCGGACCCGCGGGCCCGCTCAACATCCTCGTCATCGGCTCCGACACCCGCCAGGGGCTGGGCACGACCGAGTACGGCACCGACACCGTCGAGGGTGGGGCGCACTCCGACACCAACCTCGTCGTGCACATCTCCGCCGACCGCAGGTCCGCCTTCGTCGTCTCCATCCCGCGCGACTCGATGACGATGGCGCCCAAGGACTGCGAGGACCCCGCCTCGACCGTGGAGAACGGCGAGATGCGGCAGTGGAACTACAACTTCAACAAGGGCGGCCCGGCCTGCACGGTCAAGACCCTCGAGGGTCTGACCGGGGTGTACGTCGACCACGTCGTCGTCGTCGACTTCTCCGGCTTCCAGAAGATGGTCGACGCGCTCGGCGGCGTCGAGGTGTGCCTGCCCCAGCCGCTCGAGGACTCCGACGCGCACGTCACGCTGCCTGCCGGGCGGCAGAAGGTCGACGGCAAGGAGGCGCTCGGCTACGTCCGCGCCCGGAAGTCTCTCGGCGACGGCTCGGACCTCGGGCGCATCGAGCGTCAGCAGACCTTCATGTCCTCGATGGCCCAGGAGGCGACGAAGAGCTCGCTGCTCCTGCGCCCCGACCGCCTCTACTCCTTCCTCGACGCCGCGACGGAGTCGATGACCGCTGACGAAGACCTCTCCCTCGGCGTCCTGCGCGAGATCGCGAGCAGCCTGCGCGGCTTCGGCATCGACAACCTCTCCTTCGTCACGGTGCCGACCGAGCCCTACCCGGCCGACTCCAACCGCGTGCAGTGGCAGGAGAAGCCGGCGGCCGAGCTGTGGGACGCCGTGCGCGACGACACCGAGCTGCCGGGCGCGAAGAAGAAGACCACGCCCGCCACGCCGCTCACCGTCACCCCCGACGAGATCTCGGTCTCGGTCGTCAACGACACGAGCGCCGAGGGCCTGGCGACCCAGGAGTCCACGGCGCTCGGCGTCCAGGGCTTCGAGGCCACCGTCGCCGGGACCGGGCCCACCGGGCGGGTCACCGGCGTCCAGGTGCGGTACGCCCCGGGCGAGAAGGAGGCGGCCCGGACCGTCGCCGCCGCCTACCCGGGGGCCAAGCTCGTCGAGGACGACAGCGCCACCGGCGCGGTGGTCCTCGTGCTCGGCATGGGTGCGCCGACGGCCCGTGAGGTCGAGGGACGCACGGGCACGAAGGACATCCCGGCGCCGACGGTCTCCGCGCCCCCGGCGCCCGGCAAGATCACCGCGCGCACGGCCACCGAGGACATCTGCGGCTGACCACTTTGGAGACCACGCACTCGGCCGGTTAGTGTGTGCGGGTTGTCTGGAGGCGTCGCCTAGTCCGGTCTATGGCGCCGCACTGCTAATGCGGTTTGGGCTAACCGCCCATCGAGGGTTCAAATCCCTCCGCCTCCGCAGCAGAAGGGCCCCGCACCACTGGTGCGGGGCCCTTCGTCATGTGCGGTGACCCGCAAGGGGCGCCTCGCGCTCGCTCACCAGCGACGCATGAGGGCGAACTTGGCCACGGTCGCCGCGACGGTGCACCCACCGACCACGAGAGTCTGCAGGGGCGTCGGCGCGTGCGGCAGGACCGCCCCGAGGGCGGCGAGCCCTCCTGCGGTCATGGCCCACGTCGCACCGAAGATCGCCAGGCCCTGGGCCTGGTGGCGCAGGGCACCCCTCGCCCCCGACAGGCCGAAGGTCCACCTCCGGTTGGCCGAGGTGTTGACGACGGTCGCGACGAGCAGGGCGAGCAGGTTGCTCGGCTGCGGCGCGAAGGCTGTCGCCAGGACTGCGAAGAGCGCGAGGTGGAGCAGCGTCGTGGTCGTCCCGACGAGCGCGAAGCGCACGACCTGCCCGCCGACGACACCGCCCACGGGGGCGTTGCGCCCGACCCGCTCCCGGATCTGCTCGACCGGCAGCTCGCCGCGACGCAGCGCCCGATGGACCCGGCGCATCCCGCGCAGGTCGTCCAGCGCCGTACCGACGACGTCGACCCGGCTGTCCGGGTCGTCCCACCAGTCCACGGGCACCTCGTGGATGCGCAGGCGGCAGCGCTCGGCGAGGACGAGCAGCTCGGTGTCGAAGAACCACGCGGTGTCCTCGACGAGCGGCAGCAGCTCGGCGGCGACGTCGGCGCGCACGGCCTTGAAGCCGCACTGGGCGTCGCTGAACCCGACCCCGAGACCGGCCCGCAGCAGCAGGTTGTACCCGCGCGACGTCGTCTCGCGCAGCGTCCCCCGCACGACACGGCTCGTGCGGTGCAGACGGGTGCCGATCGCGAGATCGCTGTGCCCGGACATGAGCGGCGCGACGAGCGGCCACAGCGCGTCGAGATCGGTGGAGAGGTCGACGTCCATGTATGCGAGCACAGGGGCGTCCGACGACGCCCACACAGCACGCAGCGCGCGTCCACGCCCCTTGGCGTCGAGGTATACGGCGGCGACCTCGGGCAGCTCCTCGACGAGGTCCAGCGCGACCTGCCACGTGCGGTCCGTGCTCGCGTTGTCGGCCACGGTGATCCGGTAGGGATAGGGGAAGGTGTCGCGCAGGTGCGCGTGCAGCCGGCGCACGCACGCCGCGAGCGCGGCCTCCTCGTCGTAGACCGGCACGACGACGTCGAGCACGGGCGACGGCCCGGGGCGCTCCTGCTGCACCCGGGTCACCGGGTCGGGGGTCGTCGCCGGGGCGAAGGGGGGACCTGTCACCTCGGGTGTCGGCTCGGTGCGCACGAGGGTGCTCATGACGCCGCCTGCGTCGTGGCGAGCGGCGCGGTGAGGTCGTAGAAGGTCGTCCCGTCGATGCTCACCTGCTCGTACCGGCTCGAGGCCCACTCGAGGATCTGCGCGGCCGACCCCGAGCCCGACCCACCCATCCCGCTGCCGGCGAGCAGGTAGTGGATGTCGCCGTCGGCGACGAGCTGCTGCATCTCCTCGAGGGTCGGGCTCGGGTCTGAGCCGTTGAAGCCTCCGATCGCCATGACGGGCAGCTCGGTCGCGAGCTGCAGGCCCGCGGCGTTCTGGCTGCCGACCGCCGCCGCGACCCAGCGGTAGCGGGACGCGTCCTGGGAGAGGGCTGCGACGACCTCGGTGCTCGGGGTGCTGGCGTCGAGCAGCCCACCCATGCCACCGGCACCGCCACCGGCCGGAGCGCCGCCTGGTGCTGCACCCGGCGCGGTGCCCTGCCCGGGCATGGCCTGGGGAGGCTGAGCGCCCTGTCTTCCCGGGCCCCCGGGACCTCCCGGGTTCCCAGGTCCGCCCTGCCCGCCCGGACCTCCCTGACCCCCGGGCCCGCCCCGGCCAGCGGTGCTCGGGCCTGCCGTGACGATCGACCCGGTGTGCGCCTGCGAGATCGTCGTCGCGGAGTAGGCCGTCGGGCCGAGCAGGAGCGCGACGACGGCGGCGCTCGCGACGGCCGCGGCTGCCCGGCGGCTCATCCGGTCGGCGAGGAGCAGACCGAGGGCGGCTGCGAGGCCGAGGACGAGGACGCTCACCCGCAGCCAGTCGCCGTACGCGGTCGTGCGGCTGAGCAGGACGGCGGACCACGCCGCTCCGACGGCGGTCGCGCCGGCGAGGACGAGCCTGCCCCCCAGGCGTCCACGAGCCGACCACACGTCCGCGGCGCCCATGCCGACGAGAGCGGCCACGGCCGGGGCGAGAGCGACGGTGTAGTACTCGTGGAAGATCCCGGCCATGAAGGAGAAGGTGAGGGCGGTGACGACGAGCCAGCCGCCCCACACGACGTAGGCGGCGCGACGCAGGTCGGTGCGCGGGGCGCGTCCCCGCAGCCACAGCCCGGCGACGAGCAGGACGAGCGCGGTGGGGACGAGCCACGAGATCTGCCCGCCGATGCTCGAGGAGAAGAGGCGACCGATGCCGGTCTCGCCCCACCCACCACCGCCCCCGACCGAGCCCGTCTCCTCGCCGTTGATCCGGCCCAGGCCGTTGTACCCGAAGGTCAGCTCGAGGAAGGAGTTGGTCTGGCTGCCGCCGATGTAGGGCCGCATGCTCGCGGGCACGACCTCGACGACCGCGACCCACCACCCCGCGGACACGACGGCGGCTGCCGACGCGACCAGCGCGCCGAGGGCACGCCGCCGTCCGCTCGTCCGGGCAGCGAGAAGCCAGGCCAGCCCGAGCGCGGGGACGACGAGCAGGACCTGCAGGGTCTTCGTGAGGAAGCCCAGGCCGACCAGCACGCCGACGAGGCCGATCCACCGCACCGAGCCGCGCTCGACGGCACGGACGGTCGCCCAGGCGGAGAGCGCCATGAGGAGCACCAGGAGGGCGTCGGGGTTGTTGAAGCGGAACATGAGCACCGCGACCGGGGTGAGGGCGAGGACGGCGCCCGCGAGCAGGCCGGCACATGCACCGCTGACCCGCTTGACGGTCACGGCGACGACACCGGTCGTCGCGACGCCCATGAGCACCTGCGGCAGCAGGATGCTCAGGCTGCTCAGCCCGAGCAGCCGCACCGACAGGGCCATGACCCACAACGCGGCCGGGGGCTTGTCGACGGTGATCGACCCACTCGCGTCCGACGCCCCGTAGAAGAAGGCCTCCCACGACTGGCTCCCGGCCTGCGCGGCCGCCGAGTAGAAGGAGTTCGCCCAGCCGCTCGCCGTGAGCTGCCAGCTGTACGTCGCGAGGGTGAGGGCGAGCAGGGCGACGAGGGCGGGGCGGGCCCACGCCGGGTCGTCGGCCGGGCCGCGCCACATCCGCGCGAGGCGGTGGCGGGCCGCGGCCGGCCGGGTGCCGACCTGGCGGGCGAAGGGAGAGCCGGCGGCGCCGTCGGCGGTGCGGGGGAGGGTTGTCGAGAGCATGCCGACACGCTCGAGCCCGCCGCTGTGGTCGGCCTGTGGCGGTCCTGAGGTGCGCTCCTGACTGCCTCACGCCGCCGGCGGTGCAGGGACTCCCTTCGCTGAGCGCACGGTCCTCGCCACCGCCGGATGGCGGCCCTAGCCTGGGGCGGTCATGGCTCGGGGGACGAGAGCGGGGGACACGGTGATGAAGGTGCCGGGGAAGCGGGCGGACCGCGAGGTGCTCACGATGTCGGAGGAGCTCGCCGAGCGCGGTGAGGTGCTCATCGGCACGATGACGTACGAGCCGTCGGTGCAGGAGGCGGAGGCGATGCTCCAGGCGGTGCGCAAGCGCGCTGACGGGTGGCGCAACGGGGTGGGGGCGACCCTCACGCTCGTCCTGGCCAGCCTCGCCGTGAAGCCGGGCGAGGGCTTCATGAAGTACACCGGAGACACCCGTGTCGCGCTCATGCTACTCATCGGGGGGTCGCTGGTCAGCGCGCTCGTCGCTCTCTTCCTGCTCGTCAACGCGGCGAACGGCCCGACCTGGCTGCGCGAGCTCGTGGGGCACGAGGCGACCCCGCAGCGGTACCTGCGCCGGGTCGTCGGGGCGCGGCGTGACCTGCGGGTCGGCCAGGGCCTCTGGGTCGTGTCGCTGCTGCTCTTCTGCGGTGCGGTCCTCGCGACCTGGCTGACGCCGCTGCCCTGACGCGGTCCGCCGCGCCGTCAGACCGTGTCGAGCCGCACCGCTGCCGCCTTGACGACGAGGTGGACGGTCTCGCCCGGCCCGAGACCGAGGTCGGCCACCGCGGCCGGGGTGAGGTCGGCGACGAGGGGGCCCAGGCTCGTCGTCGCACGCAGCCGCGCCGCCGAGCCCGAGGGCTCGACGGACACGACCGTGCCGGCGACGACGTTGCGCGGGCTGCCTCCGGGCGGACGGCGGTGCACGGCGACCGTCTCAGGGCGGAAGGTCGCGACGGCCCGCGTGCCCTCCGGCGCGTCGACGGGCAGCCCGTGCAGGACGCCGCCAGAGGTCCGCAGCTCGCCAGGCGGTCCGAGCACACCGCTGACGAGGTTGACCCCGGCCAGCCGGGCGGCGAAGGGGGAGCGCGGGGCGCTCACGAGGTCGCGGACCGGGCCCTGCTCGACGACCCGCCCGCCGTCGACGACGACCGCGTGATCGGCCAGCAACGCTGCGTCGACGACGTCGTGGGTGACGACGACGGCCGTCCTCCCCCGCAGCACCTCGCGCAGGACGTGACGCACCTGGGGCGCGGCGTCGACGTCGAGCGCGGAGAGCGGCTCGTCGAGGAGCACCACGTCGGGCTCGGCGGCCAGGGCCCGGGCGAGCGCCACACGTGCGGCCTGGCCGCCGGAGAGGGTGCCCGGACGGCGGTCGGCGAGGTGCCCCGCGCCGACCCGCTCGAGCCAGCGGGCCGCTGACGCGCGTGCCGCGCGCCGGCTTGCACCGCCCGCGCGCGGACCGAAGGCGACGTCGTCGAGCGCGCTGAGGTGGGGCAGCAGCAGCGGGTCCTGCGACAGCAGCGCGACCCGGCGACGATGGGGCGGGAGGTGGTCGAGCCGTCGACCGTCGAGCAGCACGCTCGACCCCGCGGGACGGTGCACGCCCGCGATCGTCGCGAGCACGGTCGACTTGCCGGTCCCGTTGGGTCCGAGCAGCGCCGTCGTCTGCCCCCCGGGCACGACGAAGGACACGTCCACCCCGCGGTCGGGGTCGCGGACCTCGACCTCGAGGCCGGCGGACGTGCTCATCGGCGCACGTCCGGCCGGGCGAGCGCCATGACGACGACGGCGACGACGACGAGGAGGACCGAGAGCGCGACGGCAGCGTCGGGGTCGCTCTCGCGCTCGAGGTAGATCTGCAGCGGCAGGGTCCGGGTCGTGCCCTGCAGGGACCCGGCGAAGGTGAGGGTCGCCCCGAACTCGCCGAGCGAGCGGGCGAAGGCGAGGACGGTGCCGGAGACGAGCGCCGGTCGCACGAGCGGGAGGGTGACCCGTCGGAAGACGACGGAGGGTGAGGCACCGAGGGTGGCGGCCACCCCTTCGTGCCGGCCGCCGACCGAGCGCAACGCCCCGTCGAGGCTCACGACGAGGAAGGGGAGGGAGACGAAGGTCTGCGCGATGACGACGGCGACCGTCGTGAAGGCGACTCGGATGCCGACCGCGTCCAGGTGCGACCCGAGCAGACCCTGCCGCCCGAGGAGGGTGACGAGGGCGATGCCCGCGACGACCGGCGGGAGCACGAGCGGCAGGAGCACGAGGGTGCGCACGGCGACGTTGTCGAAGAGCCGGAGCCGGGCGAGCGCGAGGGCGAGCGGGACCCCGAGGAGCAGGCAGAGCACGGTCGACGCGCTCGAGGTGCGCAGGCTGAGCCACAGGGCGTCGAGCGCGCGGTCCGAGGTGAGCAGGGCGGGCAGCCCGGCGACGTCGACGCTCGCGAGCATCCCCACCACGGGCGCGGCGAGGACGAGCGCGCCGAGGACCGCGGGCAGCAGCGCCCAGCGCGGCACGGTCGCGACGTCAGGGCGCGGCAAAGCCGGCCGCCTCCAGGTGCCCCGCTCCATCCCCCGCGGCGTCCGCGAGCACGGCCGCGACGAGCTCGTCGGCGAGGTCGTGGTACTCGCTGCCGGCGAGCGTGGCGACCGGGTAGGTCGTCGTCGTGTTGTCCTCGTCCGGGATCTCCACCGTGCCGACGTCGTCCGAGCTCTGGGCGTCGGTGACGTAGACGATGCCCGCGTCGGCCTCGCCGCTGGCGACCTTGCCGAGGACGTCGGTGACCTTGGCCTCCTCGGAGACGGGGGCGAAGGTGAGGCCCGACGCCTCCTCGACCCGCTCCGCGGCCGCCCCGCAGGGCACCTGCGGGGCGCACAGGACGAGGTCGACGTCGCCCTCGAGGTCGGCGAGCGAGGTGATCTTCGCGGGGTTGTCCTTCGGCACGACGACGGTCATCGAGTTCGTCGCGAAGGTCTGCGGCGAGCCGGAGACCAGGTCGGCGTCCTCGACGGTGCCCATCGTCCGCTCGTCCGCCGTCGCGAGCACGTCGGCGGGCGCGCCGTCGACGAGCTGGGCGGCGAGGTCCGAGGAGCCGGCGAAGGAGAAGCGCACCGTGACGCCCGGGTGGTCCGCCTCGAAGTCGTCGGCGATCTGCTCGAAGGGGCGCTGCAGGCTGGCGGCGGCGAAGACGGTGAGCTCGCTCGACCCGCCGTCGGCGTCACCCCCGCTGCACGCCGAGAGCCCGAGGGCGACGACGGCCAGGGCCGCAAGGCCGGCGCGGGTCATGCCCGGCCGTCCGGGGTCTCGATGACGACCTGCGTCGACTTGATGACGGCGACCGCGACGACGCCGGGCTCGAGACCCATCTCGCGCACGGCCTCGGCGCTGAGCAGCGAGACGACGCGGAAGGGGCCGCACTGCAGCTCGACCTGAGCCATGACCGTGTCGGCGACGACCTCGGTGACGATGCCGACGAGCCGGTTGCGCGCCGACGTGTGCCGCCCGACCGGGTCGGGCAGCGCGCGCAGGTGCTCACGGGCGTGGTGCGCTACTGAGACCGCGTCGACCGTGCGGCGACCGCCGTCGTCCTCGCCGGCGACGAGCGTGCCCGCATCGACCATCCGTCGGATGGTGTCGGTGCTCACGGCGAGGAAGTCGGCGGCCTCATGGATACGCAGATGCGGCATAAAGGTGACTCTACAGACGCACCTGCAACCTCAGGTCGAGGGTCAGTCGGGCAGGTGCACGGCGAAGGAGGTCTGCCCCGGGCGCGACGCGAGCTCGATGCGGCCGCCGTGCGCCCCGACGACCGACTCGACGATGCTCAGGCCGAGCCCGGTCGACCCGCCGGCGCGGTTGCGCGCGTCGTCTCCCCGGGTGAAGCGCTCGAAGACCTCGGGCTGCAGCTCCTCGGGGACCCCGGGCCCGTCGTCGGTGACGACGAGGACGACCTCGCCGTCCTGCCTTCGCAGGCTCGTCGTCACCGTCGTGCCCGCAGGGGTGTGCGTGCGGGCGTTCGCGAGGAGGTTGACGAGCACCTGACGCAGGCGACCCTCGTCCCCGACGACCTCGACCGGCTCGTCGGGCAGGTCGAGGCGCCAGCGGTGCTCGGGAGCGGCCGCGTGGATGTCGCCGACGGCCGTCATCGCGATCATCGTGAGGTCGACTGGCTCGCGCTCGAGGGCCCGACCCGCGTCGAGCCGCGCGAGCAGGAGGAGGTCCTCGACGAGACCTTGCATCCGCAGCGCCTCGGACTCGACCCGGCCGAGGGCGTGGCGCACCGAGGTCGGCACCGGCTCGCTCTCGCGCCGGGAGAGCTCGGCGTAGCCGCGGATCGAGGCGAGGGGCGTGCGCAGCTCGTGGCTCGCGTCGGCGACGAACTGCCGCACCCGGGACTCCGAGCGCTGGCGCGCCTCGAGGGCCCCGGCGACGTTGTCGAGCATCGAGTTGAGCGCGTGGCCGACCTGGCCCACCTCGGTCCGGGGGTCGGTGTCCTCCTCGGGCACCCGCTCGGCGAGGGCGACCTCGCCGGAGTCGAGGGGGAGCCGGGAGACCTGCGTGGCCGTCGCCGCGACGCGGCGCAGCGGCAGCAGGGAGCGGCGGATGAGCCAGCTGCCGACCGCCACCGTCGCGAGCAGCCCGGCGAGCGAGGCGGAGCCGAGCACGACGAGGAGGCTGCGGGTCGCGTCGGTGGCCGGGGCCAGCGGCTGGCCGGTGACGACCGTCGCCCCGCTCGCGGTGCGCAGCGCAACCATCCGGTAGTCGCCGAGCCCCGA
Source organism: Janibacter melonis (assembly GCF_020567375.1). Lineage (GTDB taxonomy): Bacteria > Actinomycetota > Actinomycetes > Actinomycetales > Dermatophilaceae > Marihabitans > Marihabitans melonis. The sequence goes on from NZ_JAJBZM010000003.1 coordinate 51,312, forward strand.
GACGTCGACGGTGCGCGGCGCCGGGGCGATCCCGGCGTCGGCCACGGCGGACAGCGCCGCGCTGGGCAGCGCCACCCGCTCGCCCTGCCGGACGACGTACCCGGTCGCCTGGCCGTCCACGAGGCAGACGAGGACCGAGCCCTCGCCGCGACCAGGGCCGCCACGGGTGCACGGGGCCGGGTAGGCGCCGTCGCCGTCGCCGTCACGGTCCTCGTACGGCGGTTCGCGGCGCAGCGTGTCGACCTGGGTCGCGACCTGCTCGTCGATCTGGGCGATGAGCTGGTGGCGCATGAGCAGGACGGTCGCGGTGCCGGTGACGATGGTGACGACGACGAAGAGGGCGACGACGGAGGCGACGAGCTGGGTCGTCAGCGAGGTCCCGCGACCGGGGCGGGCGGTGGTCATCCGACCGGCTTGAGCACGTACCCGGCGCCACGCATCGTGTGGATCATCGGGTCGCGGCCCGCGTCGATCTTCTTGCGCAGGTAGGAGATGTAGAGCTCGACGACGTTGGCCTGCCCGCCGAAGTCGTAGCTCCACACGCGGTCGAGGATCTGCGCCTTCGAGAGCACCCGGCGGGGGTTGCGCATGAGGTAGCGCAGCAGCTCGAACTCCGTCGCGGTGAGCGAGATCTCCTCGCCGCCCCGGGTCACCTCGTGGCTGTCCTCGTCGAGGGTGAGGTCGCCGACGACGAGCAGCGGGCTGCCCTCTCCGGTGCTCACGGCGGTGCGGCGCATGAGGGCCCGGACCCGCGCGACCACCTCTTCGAGGCTGAAGGGCTTCGTCACGTAGTCGTCGCCCCCGGCGGTGAGCCCGGCGACACGATCCTCGACGGCGTCCTTCGCGGTGAGGAAGAGCACCGGCACCGCCTCGTCGTGCTCGCGCATCCGGCGCAGCACCTCCATGCCGTCGAAGTCGGGCAGCATCATGTCGAGGACGACCGCGTCGGGCCCGAAGTCCTTGGCCGCGCGCACCGCCGCGGTCCCCGTGCCGGCCGTGCGCACATCCCAGCCCTCGTACCGCAGCGCCATCGACAGCAGCTCGGTGAGGTTGGCCTCGTCGTCGACGACGAGGACACGCACCGGAGAGCCGTCGGGTCGGGTGAGTCGCGGGGCGGCGGAGGAGCTCGTCATGCGGCCAGTAGACACCTGGGGTCCGGGCGTGCGCTATGGCTCACCTGTGCGATTCCTGTGGGCGACGAAGGGGGGAGCCTCAGCCCGGCGAAGGGGGAGGGACAGTCCCGCCACAGCCGAGCCGGTGAGCCTTCGGTCATGGACACGACGACCACGCCCACGACTCCGTCGACCGCACCTGCTCTGCGCCGCCCGTCGTGGTCGGGCAGGAAGCCCCCGGTCGCCGCCACCCGCGCGAGCGTCGAGGGTCGAGGTGCGAGGACCGCCGGCCTGGATGACGAGCATCTCGCCGGCCGAGGGGCGAGGGTCTCCCGGCCCGGGTGACCCGGCGCGTGCCGGGGAACCCAAGACGGGCCGGGACACCCGAGACGGGCCGGGATGCCCGAGACGGGCCGGGATACCCGAGACGGGCCGGGACGTGTCTCGGTCAGCAGCGGGTCAGCCGGTCCGGGCCGGGGTGCGCGGTCAGCCCTCGGCCTCGAGACCACGTCGTCGGTGGCGGTCAGCTGCCGGGCGAGTACCAGCCGTAGGCGTGGTCACCGGGGGTGAAGCCGGCCTCGGCGTAGAGACGGGCGGCGGCGGTGCCGTCCTCGGCGACGATGACGAGCTCGCGTGCCCCTCGCCGGACCGCCCAGCGGGCCGCGACCCCGAGCAGGTGCCGGGCCAGACCCTGCCGACGGTGGGCGGAGCCGGTGAGGACGGACTGGTAGCGCGCGGTCGTCGGCTCGAGGTCACGCAGCACGACGATGCCCAGCGACGCGGCCAGCCGGTCGTCCTCGTCGAACGCGCCGAACCACGCCGCGTCGCCGTCGGCGACGAGGCGCCGCCGGATCACCGTCTGGCGCATGACGAAGGCCCGGTACTCCTGCGCTGGGTGCTCACCGGTCTCGGCGTTGTGCTCGAGCTCGGCGACGAGCCGGGCACCCCAGTCGGCGTCGCTCTCGAGCGAGGTGACCCGGTAGCCCGTCGGGAGCGGTGTCGTCGGCGGGGCGATCTCGCTCGTCAGGCTCTCGACGACGTCGGGCCGCAGCCCCGCCTCGCGCCAGGCCCTCGCGCAGGACGGCTGCGGCAGGCCGATCGCGCGGTGACGTGCCCGGGGGAACTCACCCGCGAACCGCGCGAGCCATGTCGCCGCGTCATCGGGGTCGCCCGTCGTCACCTGGATGAAGTTCCCCCAGTGGTAGTCGGGCGCGCTCGGCGTGCGCACGACGAGGTGGTCACCGTGATCGACGACGTCGGCGCCTCCCAGCACGTCGACGGAGATGTCGGTGCGGGTCGAGATGGGCAGCCCGGCGAGCATGTCTCGAACGTAGCGCGGCGAGCGCGTCGAGGCCCGTCGAGGACGACCCGGCGTGCACCCCCTTCGCCCCGCCGGTGCGACGCACGAGCGCGCCCGGGCCGAGTCGGCCCGGGCGCGCCCGGTCATGCGATGCGGATCGGCGTCAGCGACGCAGCACCTGGACCTCGGTCACCGCCATCTTCGCGGCACCGGAGTACGCGGTGGTGCAGTCGGTCGCGTTGTTCGGGTCGTTGTCCTGCTCGCCCTGGAAGGCGGGCCCGCCCGAGCACTGGTTGGTGACCAGCTCGACCTTGACGTGGGTCGCCGGGGTGCGCGGGATCTCGAAGGTGCGCATCTTCAGCTCCGGGGCGACCGGCCGCGGGGCGTCCCCGGGGAAGGCGTCCGCGGGCGAGGTGTAGGCCTCGCTGAAGTCGGCGTCCTGCGAGCAGGTGACGCGACCCTTGGCGTCGCACGTCGAGATCTTGAACTGACGCACGTTCTGGAAGCGACCGGCGACACCCGGCTGCGGGAGAGCGCTCACCTGGACCTTGCGGACCTGCTGGCGGCCACCGACGAGGTCGATGGTGAAGGCGCGCTGAGCCGCCGTCGGGGTGGCGACGGTGGTGCCCGTCGTGCCCTCGTCGCCGTCGGCCATCGCCTGCACCGCGGTGCCCTCACCGGTGATGGTGGCACCGGCGGTGGTGTCGGAGAGGTTGTCGATGAGCTTGACCGGCATGTTGCGGGTCTGACCGGCCTTGGCGGAGAAGGTGACGCGGGTCTGCGCCTTGCCCGGTGCGGTCACCGTGTAGGTGCGCTCGCCGGCACCGATCTCGAAGGTCGCCGGCAGGGCCGTCGCCGGGTCGGTGTCGGCCACCGGGGTGGACCGAGCGGTGTACTCGCCGACGAAGACCTTCGTCCCGGGGACCGGACGGCCGTCCTCGTCGGTCGGCGCCGCGGTGAGCGTGGCCGAGCGGGAGTACGGGGAGCGGAAGGACGGCACCGGGTCGGAGTCGGCCGCGTTGCGCGACGAGGCCCCGTCACCCATGCCGCGACCGGCGAAGCCGTCCCACAGCAGGTCCTGGTTGGCCCCGCCGAAGCGGAGCAGGTCGGCGGCGAGCATCGCGTTGCGCGCGTCGATCATGCTCACCGAGCCCGACGGCATGAGCAGCCAGGCGTCGAAGACGAGCTGCATCCAGCGACGGTTGCCCGGGCAGGTGTTGACGGCCTTCGCGCCCGAGGCGCACGCCTTCTGCTCCTCGGCCGTGCCGGCGCCGTAGCGACCGATGAAGGCGCTGCGGATGTCGCCCTGCGTGGCCGACCAGATCTCGCCGTCCGCGTGCACCTGCGGGCCGGTGAGGTCGTAGCCGACGTTGCTGTAGTTCAGCGGGCTGTCGCTGAAGTTGTAGTTGCGGATGCCGCGGTCCGGGTTGCCCGTGACGAAGGAGCCCATCGGGGTGGCCTTCGGGCCGACCGGCGCGTAGCCCCACTCCTGGAGGTACTCGGTCGCCATGAGGTCCGACCAGCTCTCGCCCATCGCACCGGCCTGCAGACCGGACAGACCCATGTCGGGACCGCCCGCCATGCGGTTGCTGATGCCGTGGCCGTACTCGTGGCCGATGACCGACATGTCGTAGTCGCCGTCGACGCACGGGGCGTAGAAGGCGCCGGCGAGGGGCTGCCACAGGTACATGTTGCTGTAGCCGCTCACGCCGTCCGGCGGGGTGCCGAAGTTGGCGTTGTTGCGGTCACCGCGCAGCGCACCGGACTGGGAGTAGCCGAGGGTCGGGTCGTTGCCGATGCCGCCCTTGCCGTAGTTGTCGCGCTGGAAGTTCCAGGCCTTCTCGGTGAAGCCGAGGTTGTAGGCCCAGTCGTGCATGCGGTTGTGCATGCCGAAGAGGTTCGCGGTCGCGGCGTCGATGTCGTTGCGGGCCGCGCTCGTGTAGCTCGCCGGGTCGCACTTGCTGTTCGCCCACTGGTTGGTCCAGCTGTAGACGTAGCTGCGGTCGCCGCGCAGCGCGGCGGGGGTGACGGGGCCCGTGCCCAGCCAGCGCTCGCCGGCGAAGGTGTTGTTGCCGCTCGTCGTCGTCGTGCTGAGCTTCGTGGCCGGGTCGACGTCCCAGGCGAGCGGGGAGGCGGGGTTGGCCACGGTCTCGGCACAGCCGGCGGCTGCCGTCCAGCACCACTCGACGCGGGTGTCGGGGGCTCCCTCGACACCGCTGGGGGTGCCGGTGAAGACCTTCCAGCGCGGGTTGTCGGAGTCGAAGTCGACGAGGGCCTCACGGGCGATCGTCTCGCCGCTCTGGGCGTCGACGTAGACGGAGTAGCCGCTGTCCTGGTCCTCGCGGACGACGACCTGGTAGGCCTGGCGGGCGTCCTCGCCCGGCACCGGGACGGCGACGAGCTTGGCCTGCTGGGTGCCGTGCAGACCGGAGGCCGTCATGTCGGTCCAGCCCTTGCCGGAGCTGCGCTTCGCAGAGCCCGCGCGCTTGATCCCCTTCGCGTCGGCGCCGACGTCCTCGGCGGCCTTGCCGAGCGCCTCCTCCGGGGTGAGCGCGGCCGCCTTGCGGGCACCGGTGGCGCCGTCGACGGGGGCGAGGGTGGAGCTGACGTAGCGGACCGAGCCCTTGTCGACCGCGACGACAACCATGCCGTCGATGCCGGCGGGCACGCCGTCGATGACCTGGCGCAGCATGACCACCGAGCTCTTGCCGACCTCGTTGGTCGTCACGTGCTCCATCGCCGAGATGTCGGCCGAGGTGAGCCCGAAGGCCGTCGCGTTGTCCTCGAGGTAGGCGCGAGCTGCGTCGACCGGGTCGGACCCGAGACCGGTGGCCAGGGGAGAGCTCGCCGACGTCGGGGTCACGGTGTCCACGGAGCCGAAGCGGTTCCACGTGACGACCGGCTCCGAGGTGGCCGAGCGGGCGGTGGCGCTCTTGACCGACAGGCCCTTGCCGGCGGAGCGCTGGGCGCTCGACGGCTTGGCGGTGCCCTTGCGGTTGTCGACGTCGGGCAGGAGGTCGTGCGCGTGCTCGTCCCCGGCGGCCGGTACCCCGGTCGGCGTGGAGGGCGAGGGCGGTGCGCTCGGGGCGGCACTAGCCCCGTCGACGGCCATCGCGAAGACGAGGGCTGCTGAGGCGGCGACTGCTGCCGACGTGGTCAGCCCACGGCGTGGGTGTCTGGTCATGGATGCTCCCTGGTCGGCCCCGGTAGGGGCGGCTGCACGGTGCGGTCAGTCAATCCAGGAAGCGGTATGAGGCGCATCACCTCTTGGTCTGGGTTTGTTCAGGATCTGCCGGTGGTATGTGCCGGTGGCACACTCGCGGCGTGAGCGACGACTACCTCGCGGTGAACCGCGCGAACTGGGACGACCGGGCCGGCATCCACGAGCACTCGCCCGGCTACGACCGCGAGCGCCTGCTGTCCGGCGAGCACGAGCTGAGCCACGTCGTCGCCTTCGACCGCCCGCGCCTGGGCGACATCAGCGGGCTGCGCGCGGTGCACCTGCAGTGCCACATCGGCACCGACACCCTGTCGCTGCACCGGCTCGGGGCGCGGGTCGTCGGGCTCGACCTCTCGCCCTCCTCGCTCGCCGCGGCACGTCGCCTCGCGGCGGACGCCGGGGCCGACGTCGAGTACGTCGAGGCCGACGTCTACTCGGCGCCGAGCGCGCTCGCCGATCACGCTCCCTTCGACCTCGTCTACACCGGGATCGGCGCGCTCGGCTGGCTGCCGAGCATCGACCGGTGGGCCCGGACGGTCGCCGCGCTGCTGCGGCCCGGCGGCCGGCTCTTCATCCGTGAGGGGCACCCCGTGCTGTGGGCGTGCGACGACCCGCGCCCGGACGGCCTCGTCGTCCTCGCGTATCCCTACTTCGAGACGCCGGAGCCGACGGTGTGGGACGACGCCTCGACCTACGTCGAGCCGGCGCCGGGGAGCGACGGGGGCATCACCGCCACCGTGACGCACGAGTGGAACCACGGTCTGGGCGAGATCTTCACAGCGCTGACCCGTCACGGCATGGACGTCGTCTCGCTCGAGGAGCACCGCACCGTGCCCTACCTCGCGCTCGGCGACCAGATGGTGGCCGACCCCGAGCTGCCGGGGGAGTACCGCCTGGCCGAGGGCGACGACCGGCTGCCGCTGACGTACACCTTGCAGGCCGTCCGACGCGGCTGACCGAGGCTACCCAGCAGTGACGGGACCCGTGGGGTAGCTGCCCCCGCATGGAGCGGGAAATGCCCCCGCAGGTCCCGTTGCTGCCGGGTCACCGCGTCGGGGCGGGGACGCGCATGGCGAGCAGCCGACTGCTCAGCGCCTTGCCGTGCGTGTCGACGGCCAGCGACGTCGTGACGCCGCCGTCGAGCGCGTGCTGGCAGACGAGCTGGACGCCCTGGACGAGCGGCACCTCGTAGCGGGTGACGTGACCGCGCAGGTGCTCGCCGAGGTGCTCGACGACGCGCTCGACGGTGAGCACCTCGCACAGCCACCCGTAGTCGGCGTCGTCGAGGGGGAAGACGGACAGGATCGAGGTGTCGCCCTTGTCGCCGGCGCGGGCGTGGGCGAGCTCGTGGAGCAGGACGTCGGTCATCGGGTCTCCAGGACGTCGACGTGGGGACGGACGGCAGAGCGGTCGACGAGCGTCGAGACGATGCCGATGACCTCCTCGACGCGGGTGCGCACGCCACCGCCACCGGCCGGGCCGTTGACGTAGAGCGCCTCGACCTCGTCGCACACCTCACGAGCGGTGTCGGCGTCGGGCGCGGTGGCGGCCACTCGCAGCCGGGTGTCGGAGAGGTCGACGCCCGTGCCCGCGCCGACGACGTCGACGCGCGGGGTGATGCCGAGCGCGGCGAGCCGCGTCGCGACCACCTCACCGGCGAGCCGGGCGCGCTCGACGCACCCGGGCCCCGCGTAGGAGATGCCGCCCTCCGCGCGGTAGCCGGCCGCGTACCCGACGCTGACCTTGAGCTGCTCGGGGGCGGGACGTCCGCGGGCGCCGCTGACCCGCACGCGGTTCGGCCCGGCCGTCTCGAGCCGCACGCCGTAGAGGTCGAGCGTGACGTCGGGGGTGAGGTATGCGCCGGGGTCGCTGATCTCGTAGAGCAGCTGCTCTCGCACGGTCGCCCGGTCCAGCCGGCCGCCGGTGCCGTCGACCGTGCCCAGGGTCGCCGTGCCGTCCGCGCTGACGTCGGCCCAGGGGAGGCCGACGTGGGCGAGGTCGGGCACCCCCTTCGCGCCGAAGGGGGACGTGGGGTCCGCGAAGTAGCCGCCGCTCACCTGGGTGCCGCACTCGAGGAGGTGGCCGACGAGCGTGCCGTGGGCCGCGAGGGCCGGGTCGTCGAGGTCCCAGCCGAGCCGGTGGGCGAGCGGGGCGACGAAGAGCGAGGGGTCGGCGACGCGGCCGGCGAGGACGACCTCCGCGCCGGTGTCGAGCGCGGCCATGAGCGTGGCGGCGCCGGTGTAGGCGTTCGCCGAGATGATCTCGCCGTAGGACGACAGCGGGCGGCCGTGCTCGAGGGAGGGCTGCTCGAGGTCGAGCCCGGCGAGCACGTCGTCACCAGTGACGGCAGCGACCCGGCAGCGCAGCCCGAGCTGCTCGGCGACCGCGACGGTCTCGTGGGCGGCGGCCGTCGGGTTGGCGGCACCGAGGTTGCTGACGATGCGCGTGCCGCGGGGGAGCGCCTCGGGCAGGAGCGCGCGCAGCCGTCGCGAGGTGCGGTCGTCGTGGCCGGTCGTCGGGTCGGCGCGGCGTCGCCGCTGACCGAGGGCGATGGTGCGCTCGGCGAGGCACTCGAGGACGAGGTCGTCGAGCTGCCCGTCGCGCACGAGGTCGACGGCGGGGGCGATGCGGTCACCGGCGAATCCGGCGCCGCTGCCGATGCGGACGTGGGTGCGGTCGACGGTGCTCACCAGCTGATCGCCCCGGTGAGCAGGGCGACGGTCGTCATGACGAGCGTCGTGCCGAGCGCCCAGCCGAAGAGCCGGCGCTGGTGGGCCCCGAGGTCGACGTCGCTCATCCCGACGAGGATGAAGGTCGCGGCCGTGAGCGGGCTCAGGGGGAAGCCGGTCGTCATCTGGCCGAGGATCGCGGCCCGGCCGATCTCCGCGGGGTCGCCGCCGAGCGAGGTCGTCGTCTCCGCGAGCACGGGCAGCACGCCGAAGTAGTACGCGTCGGGGGTGAAGACGAGGCTGGCCGGCATCGAGGTGATGGCGGTGAGCACGGGCAGCGAGCCCCCGGCGGAGGTCGGGATGACGGAGACGAGCGACTCGGCCATCGCGGTGATCATGCCGCTGCCGTTGAGGATGCCGGTGAGCACGCCCGCGGCGAAGATCATCGCGACGACCATGACGACGTTGCCGCCGTGCCGCTCGAAGAGCGCCTGCTGGTCCTCCCACCGCGGCAGGTTGACGAGCAGCGCGATGGCGAAGGCGACGACGAAGACGACATGGAGCTCGAGCAGCTGGAGCAGCAGGATGACGACGAGGCCGAGCGTGAGGAGCACGTTGACCGTCTGCACCCAGCGCGCCTGACGGCCGACCTGCGGGCGCTCGGGCAGCTGGAGCAGGGCGGTGATGTCGGAGCGGTCGACGCCGTCCTCGGCGTCCTTCGCCCGGATGCGGTCGCGCTCGCGTCGCCCGATGAAGGCGGCGGCGAAGAGGACCCAGATGATGCCGGCGGCCATCGCCGGGATGACCGGCACGAAGATCTCGCTGCTGTCGAGGTCGAGGGTGGCCATCGCCCGGGCGGTGGGGCCGCCCCACGGGATCATGTTCATCACACCGGCGGCCAGGCCGACGACGCAGGTGAGCACGAGCGGGCTCATCCCGAGACGGCGGTAGATCGGCAGGAAGGTCGAGACCGTGATGAGGAAGGTCGAGGCGCCGTCCCCGTCGAGGGCGACCATGAGGGTGATGACCGCCGTGCCCAGCGCGATCTTCATCGGGTCGGCACCGGCCCAGCGCAGGACGACCCGGATGACGGGGTCGAAGAGCCCGCGGTCGACCATGAGGCTGAAGTAGAGGATCGCGAAGGCGATCATGATCGCGACCGGGGCGACCGTCAGCAGGCCCTTCGCGATGAACTCGCCGAGCTCGCCGGTGAAGCCGCCGAGGACCCCGAAGACGACGGGCACGAGGACGAGCCCGAGCAGCACCGACACCTTGCGGGTGAAGGTGAGGGCGAGGAAGACGCCGACGGTGGCGAATCCGAGGACGGCGAGCATGACGAGACCTCCGTGGGGACGGATCGGCCCCGAGGCGTCGGCGCCGACCGACCGAGTGTGTCGGCGCCTACTTATGCGTGTCCAACACCTCTTCTCGATAGATTAATCGGCTGTGAGCATCAACCCGACACTCGCGCAGTGCCGCGCCGTCGTCGCCGTGGCGCGCCATCGCAGCTTCAGCCAGGCGGCCCGCCGGCTGCACGTCGCCCAGTCCTCGCTGAGCCGCACGGTCGCGGAGGTCGAGAGGGCGTGCGGCGTGCAGCTCTTCGCGCGCACGACCCGGCACGTCGCGCCGACCGCCGAGGGGGTCGCCTTCGTCGAGATGGCCGAGCGCATCCTGCGGGTCTACGACGAGGAGCTGGCGCACTTCGGCGGGTACCTCGAGGGCCAGCGGGGGGTGCTGCGGGTCGCCGCGCTCCCGTCGCTCGCCGCGACGCTGCTGCCGCAGGTCGTCGACCGCTTCCGCGAGGCGTTGCCGGGGGTCGACGTGCAGCTGGAGGACTCCCTCGCCGCCCAGCTCGCGGCGGCCGTGCGAGCCGGCCGGGTCGACCTCGCCCTCACCGCCGAGACCGGTGGCCTGCCCGGGGCGAAGGGGGATGACCCCTTGCACTTCGAGGTGGTCGCGGGCGACGACCTCGTGTGCCTCGTCGCGCGAGGTCACCCCTTCGCCCGTCGCGCGGAGCTGGCCTGGGCCGAGCTGGCCAGCGAGCCCTTCATCTCCTTCGACGAGGCGAGCTCGATCCGGGCGATCACGGACGCGACCTTCGCCGAGTGCGACGTCGAGCCGCGTCGGCGGCTCACCGCGCGCAACGTCGCGACGGTCGCGGGCATGTGCGCTGCGGGACTCGGCGTGACCGCGGTGCCCGGCTTCGTGGTGCCGCTCATGGCCTTCGCCGAGCTCGTGCCCGTGCCGCTCGTCGACCCGGTCGTGCGCCGTCAGGTCGGCGTCCTCACCGACCCGCGGCGTCAGCCGAGCCCGGCCGTGCGCACGATGCTCGAGGTGCTGCGATCCCTGCCGGACGAGCCGGTCGTGCTCCCTCCGGGAGCGGGCTGGGCGGGCGCCGCGACGCGCTGAGCAGAGGTGCGCGACGGCCGATTTCGTCTGCTCGGCACGGACGGGGTAAAGTCGGCCCTCGTCGCCAGGCGTCACGCCGGGAGACACGCGCCCGTAGCTCAACGGATAGAGCATCTGACTACGGATCAGAAGGTTAGGGGTTCGAATCCCTTCGGGCGCACTCTGTGTTGAGACAGAGGGACGAGGGCCTCGGCCCGGCGGATGCGCCGGCCGAGGCCCTCGTCGTGTCCCCGGGGGTCCTCAGCCCCGGAAGGGGATCGCGGAGCGGACCACCGGCACGTCGTAGCCGTGGCGAAGGAGCAGCTGACGCACCGAGGTCGACGCCTCCGGCCCGTTCGGCGACGGGGAGACCGCGACCGCGCGGACGGGCAGGGGCGACGGACGTGCCGTGACGACCGCCTCCGGCCGCTGCGGCTCGGGCCCGGTGAGACGCAGGTAGGGCGCGATGCCGTACGCGGAGGACCGGTAGGAGAGCAGCGAGGCCTCGGCCGAGCGACCGGCGAGGTCGGGTCGGGTGAGCAGCAGGGCCGAGTAGCGGATCTCCCGCTCGTCGACGAAGCCCTCGTGCTTGATGAGCATGAGCGCCTCGTGCAGCGCCTCGAAGAACGGCTCGAGGCTCGACCCCAGCCCGGCTCGCGCGTCGGCGGCCCGACAGTCCTCGACACGACCGGGGTCGCCCGGAGCGGGCTCGGTCCGGGCCGCGGGCCGTGCCAGCCCGGACAGCGCGCTGGGGAGGTCGCCGAGCAGCTCGAGGGCCGAGTCGACGAGAGCGACCTGCTCCTCGCGGGCGTAACGCACCGGACGCCAGCCGTGCCGGCGCAGGTACACCCCGTCGGCTCGGCCGAGCGGCAGCTCGACCTCTCTGCTCGTCAGCGCGACGAGGTCGACCGTCGGGTCGAGACCGATGGCGTAGGACTCGTGCGCCCCGCCGTAGAGCCGCCACATCGCCAAGGAGTCTGCCGAGCGACTGGCGCTGAGGATGTAGGCGCTCGCGGCGCCCGGCCCCTGCCCGTGCTCGGTGGCCTCACGAACCCGGTCCGCGAGCGTGGCGGCCAGCTCCGTGTCGCGGTCGGCGGCGAGCTGGAGGATCCGCTCGACGATCATCCGCCCGCCGAGGGCGACCTCCTGCCGGTCGTTGAGGAAGGGCGCGGCCGTCGCCCACAGGGTGTGGCTCGCGAGGATCGCGACGAGGCCTGGCCCGTCCGTGTAGTGCCACGCGAGACCGGGCGGGACCTCGACGCCCCCGACGGCGTCGCCCGTCCCCATCACGCGCTCCGGTCGTCCCGCGCGGACCCGGCGGGGCAGGGCCGGCGCAGGCACACGAGGCGCTCGCGCGACTCCCAGGACGGCGCGTCGACGAAGCCCTGCGTCCGGTAGAGCTCGACGGCGGCGACGCGCCAGTCCCACACCGACAGCCGCAGCCCGGCCGCCCCCTTCGCCGCCGACCGCGTGACCACGTCCGCCATGAGCGCGCCGCCCACCCCGGACCGGCGGTGCGCCGCAGCCACCCAGAGCCGCTTGATCTCGACGTCGTCGCCCGTGCGGTGCAGGACGACCATCCCTACGAGCTCACCCTCCTGCTCCGCGACCAGGATCTCGCCGTGCGCGAGCGCGGCGGCCGGGTCGCGGACCTCCGCGGAGTAGCGCTGCGGCAGGTCGCCCGCCTCGGCGAGACCGTGCGCTGACTTCTCCGACTCGGTCTGGGAGTGGTAGTCGGCGAGGAGCGCGGAGACGCCGAGCGCATCGGGGCCGTCGAGCACGGCCGGACGCACGAGCGGGGGAGTGGCCATGTCGAATGCTCCCACCGACGCCTCCCGCCGGGCAGCGGGCTCGCCTACGCTCGCGGGCATGAGCAGGGTGCTGATGCTGGCCGGACTCGTCCTCGAGGGCGCCGCCCGACGGGGGCGCTCGGCGTGACGACACCCGAGGAGCACGAGAGCGCTCGGGTGCTCGGCAGCCTGCGCGCCGAGGACGGCCGCGGCGTGGTGCGTCTCGAGGACCGCGTCCGGGCGGCGCCCGACGACGTGTGGTCGGCGCTCACGGGTCGTGACCGCCTGGCGGCGTGGCTCGGCGAGGTCGACGGGGACCTGCGCGAAGGGGGCGAGCTGAGTGCCCGCTTCGTCGCGACCGGCTGGGAGGGCATGGTCCGGGTGCGAGAGTGCCGACCGCGCGAGCGTCTCGTCATCGAGACGAGCACCCCGGACCAGCCCGACGGGCGCTTCGAGATCAGCCTCGACGTCGAAGGGGAGTGCACCCACCTCGTCGTCGAGGACCACGGCGTCCCGCTCGACCAGGTCGCCGCCTACGCGGCGGGCGACCAGGTGCACGTCGAGGACCTCGTCTCTCACCTCGGCGGAGGTGGGCGCTGCGACGCCCGCGCGCGCTTCGAGGTGCTGCACCCTCTCTACCAGCGGCTCGGCCTGCTCGGCTGACGGACCTCGGTCGGGCTCGTTTCTTGCAGGACGTTGCAAGTTCGGGGCCGTTCTCTGCCCGGCATCAGGCCTGGTCAGCAGGCTCGTGACGAGTGGCTCACACTTTCCTGGCGATCCCCGGCCGGGTGGTCTAGCGGGGGTCCCAGGCGTGGTTAGGTGGGCCCGCGGACGCCGTCGCCCGTGGTGACGAGACGAGTCACCCGACGACGTCCTGCGGTCCCGGCGCGGACGCGCCGGGGTGTCATCGAAGGGCGGAGAAGCGTGATCACGACGACGGCCGATGTGGACCAGGCGCTCGAGGCGGCAGGTCTGACCAACGAGTCCGTGGCGCAGTTCGTGCGCCAGTGGGCCGAGCACACCGGTGCAGAGCGGATCGAGGTCGTGAGCGCTGCTGACGACGCGCGCCTCGTGCAGGAGGCGCTCGAGGCCGGCGAGCTCAAGCCGGCGGGCGAGGGGATGTACTACTCCCGCTCCTTCAGCAAGGACACTGCCCGCTCCGAGGAGCGCACCATCGTCGCGACGAGCGACGAGGCCGACCGCGGCCAGTACAACAACTGGAAGCCGGCCTCCGAGGTGCGCCCGGTCGTCGAGGGCCACATGAAGGACGCCCTCGCCGGCAAGACGATGTACGTCATCCCCTACCTCATGGCGCCGAAGGGGTCCGCCCTCGCGAAGTTCGCGGCGGGCGTCGAGCTCACCGACAACCGCAACGTCGTCATGCAGATGATCCGCATGGCCCGCGTCGGCGTCGAGTACATCAACGACATGGGTGACGACTTCGTGCGCGCCGTCCACGTCACCGGTGACCTCGAGAACCTCAAGCAGGGCACGCCCGACGACATGCGCAACTTCGTCACCGTCGCCGACGAGCGCACGATCCTGCACTTCGGCAGCTCCTACGGCGGCAACGCGCTGCTCGGCAAGATCGCCCACGGCCTGCGCCAGGGCTCCTACGACGGGTGGAAGAACGGCTTCCTCGTCGAGCAGTTCATGCTCCTCGGCATCACCGACAAGCAGACCGGCAAGAAGTACAACATCGCCGGCGGCTTCCCCAGCGCCTCGGGCAAGACCAACCTCGCGATGACCCTGGCGCCCGACGCCCTCGGTGACCGCTACTACGTCGAGTTCTACGGCGACGACATCGCGTGGATCTGGGTCGACGAGGACGGCGTCCTGCGCGGCTTCAACCCCGAGAACGGCGTCTTCGGCGTCGCCAAGGACACGAACGAGAAGACCAACCCGACGGCGATCGAGTCGATCCAGCCCGGCTCCGGCGCGATCTTCACCAACGTCGCCTACAACGAGAAGACCGGCGACGTGTGGTGGGAGGGCCGCGGCGAGCGCCCGAGCGACCTCGACGGCTGGCTGGACTGGAAGGGCGAGCGCATCGCCGACCGGTCCGAGGACGAGATGGGCGCCCCCTGGGCGCATCCGAACTCGCGCTTCACGACCGTCCTGTCGCAGGTGCCCAACGTCGCCGACGACTACGAGGACCCCCGCGGTGTCGAGATCCACGGCATCATCTTCGGCGGCCGCACCCGCGACCGCGAGCCGCTCATCCGCGCCATCGACGACCTCGCAGAGGGCGTCTACGACGGCCTGACGCTCGGCGCCGAGGCGACCGCGGCGGCGGACGGCAAGGAGGGCGTGCTGCGCTACGACCCGATGTCGATGCGCCCCTTCATGAGCTACGGCGAGGGTGCCTACGCCCAGCACTGGCTCGACGTCGTCGGCCAGGCGAAGAACCAGCCCGTCTTCGCCCACGTCAACTGGTTCCAGCGCGGCGAGGACGGCCGCTTCCTGTGGCCGGGCTACCGCGAGAACCTGCGGCCCCTCGTGTGGCTCATGCAGTACCGCGCCGGCGAGGTCACCGGCCAGCGCACCCCGGTCGGCGTCATCCCGACCCGTGACGAGCTGCTGCTCGAGGGTCTCGACGAGCAGGCGCTCGCCGACCTCGACACCGTCCTCACGATCGACAAGGCGCGCTGGCAGGAGGAGATGGGCTACCGCGAGGAGCACCTCCAGCAGTTCCACGACCTGCCCGAGCAGATCTGGCAGGCGCACCGCCGGGTCGCGAAGGACCTCGAGGACCTCCAGGGCTGACACCCCTTCGCCGCAGCGACGAGACCCGCGCACCCGACCACCGGGTGCGCGGGTCTCGTGCGTCGCCGGGGGTGCGAGGCGCGAGCCCCACCTCGCCGAGCGTGCCCGTCAGCGGGTGCGGGGGTCGACGTCCTCGACGGGCTCGAGGCCCTGGGCAGCGCGGGCGGCGTTGACGCGCTCGAGGCGCTCGGCGCGCATCCGGTAGTGGGGGTCGCGCATCCCGCTCTGGGTCGCCGGGCCGAAGAAGGTGTAGAGCACGTATCGGGTGCGCCACAGCGCCCGGTAGCCCAGGCTCAGCCCGGTGCGGTCCTTGGGGATGTGCTTGGCCATGGCCTGAGCGTAGGACGTGACCGCTCGTCGACGGCGACCGGTCGAGGCGAAGGGGGCGGGTCACCCTTTGGCAACGGCCGCGCCGGGGGAGGGGGCGGGCCGCCCCGCAGCGACTAGGTTGCCCGGCATGGCTGATCCCCTCGTCGTGCTCGACGGCGTCAACAAGCACTTCGGCGACCTCCACGTCCTCAAGGACATCGACCTCACCGTGGGTCGCGGCGAGGTCGTCGTCGTCATCGGGCCGTCCGGCTCGGGCAAGTCGACGCTGTGCCGCACCATCAACCGGCTCGAGACCTTCGAGTCCGGCACGATCACCATCGACGGCGAGCCGCTGCCCTCGGAGGGCAAGGCGCTCGCGCGGCTGCGCGCCGACGTCGGCATGGTCTTCCAGTCCTTCAACCTCTTCGCGCACAAGAGCATCCTCGACAACGTCACCCTCGGCCCGATGAAGGTCCGCGGGAAGAAGAAGGCCGAGGCGAACAAGCGCGCCATGGAGCTCCTCGAGCGGGTCGGCGTCGGCCACCAGGCGGGCAAGTACCCGGCCCAGCTCTCCGGCGGTCAGCAGCAGCGCGTCGCCATCGCCCGCAGCCTGGCGATGGACCCGAAGATCATGCTCTTCGACGAGCCGACCTCGGCCCTCGACCCGGAGATGATCAACGAGGTCCTCGACGTCATGACCCAGCTCGCGCAGACCGGCATGACGATGATCGTCGTCACCCACGAGATGGGCTTCGCCCGCCGCGCCGCCGACCGCGTCGTCTTCATGTCCGACGGCGAGATCGTCGAGCAGGCCACGCCCGAGGAGTTCTTCACGAACCCCACGAGCGACCGGGCCAAGGACTTCCTCGGCAAGATCCTCACCCACTGACCCACCTCGACCGACCCACCACGGGCCGTGACCGCGGCCCCGACGAAGGAGAAATCATGAGCAAGCGACGCATCCTCGCCATCGGCTCCGCCGCGGCCCTGGCCCTCGGTCTGACCGCCTGCGGCGGCGACTCGGGCGGCGACGCCGGGGGCGACGGCGGCGGCTCCGGCGACACCGTCAAGGTCGGCATCAAGTTCGACCAGCCCGGCCTGGGCTTCAAGGAGGGCGACACCTACAGCGGCTTCGACGTCGACGTCGCCAACTACGTCGCCAAGGAGATGGGCAAGGAGGTCGAGTTCGTCCAGGCCCCCAGCCCCCAGCGCGAGACCCTCATCGAGACCGGTCAGGTCGACATGATCTTCGCGACCTACTCGATCACCGACGAGCGCAAGGAGAAGGTCTCCTTCGCCGGTCCGTACTTCATCGCCGGTCAGGACCTCCTCGTCGCCAACGACTCCGACATCGCCAGCGTCGACGACCTCGACGGCAAGCGCCTGTGCTCGGTCTCCGGCTCGACCTCCGCCGAGAACGTCAAGGAGGAGGTGCCAGGCGTGCAGCTGCGCGAGTTCGACACCTACTCCGAGTGCCTCGACGGCCTCGTCAACGGCCAGCTCGACGCCCTGACGACGGACAACACCATCCTCGCCGGCTACGCCGCGCAGGACACCTACAAGGGCAAGCTCAAGGTCGTCGGCAAGACCTTCTCCGAGGAGCGCTACGGCGTCGGGATCACGAAGGGCGACACCGAGATGTGCAACCAGATCAACGAGGCCCTCACGAAGATGGTCGACGACGGCGCCTGGCAGAAGGCGGTCGACGACAACTTCGGCCCGGCCGGCTTCGAGGTCGACGACTCGGTGAACCCGCCGAAGGTCGACGAGTGCGCCTGACCCTCTCGACGCGGTGACGAAGGGGGCGCGGCTGCCGCGCCCCCTTCGTCCCGTCCCGACCCCCTCTCCGCCGCAGCGAAAGGAACGCCCCGAGCATGGGTGAGCTCTTCGACCAGTTCCCGGTCTGGTCCTACTTCTGGATGACCATCAAGCTCTCGCTGTGGTCGGCGCTGTGGGCGAGCCTGCTCGGCACGCTCCTCGCGGTGATGCGGGTCAGCCCGATCCCCGTGCTGCGCGGGGTCGGCACGACGTACGTCAACGTCGTGCGCAACACCCCGCTGACGCTCGTCGTCCTCTTCTCGCTCACCGTGCTCGGCACCCGTCTGGGCATCTCGATCGTCGACCAGACCAGCCAGACGGCGCTCGTCGACGAGGCCGTGCGCTGGGCGATCTTCGGGCTGTCGGTCTACCACGCGGCCTTCGTGTGCGAGGCGCTGCGCTCCGGCGTCAACACCGTGCCGCCCGGTCAGGCCGAGGCGGCCCGCTCCATCGGGCTGGGCTTCGGCCAGTCGCTGCGCCACGTCGTGCTGCCGCAGGCCTTCCGCGGGGCCGTCGCGCCGCTCGCGTCGGTCCTCATCGCGCTCATCAAGAACACGACGGTCGCGTCGATCATCGGCGTCGCGCAGGCCTCGTACTTCATGGCGGAGGGGCTGGAGTTCCGCCCTGACCTCACGTGGCAGCTCTTCGGGCTCATCGCCCTCTTCTTCCTCGCCCTCACCCTGCCCATCGGTGTCGGGCTGACCTCGCTCTCGCGGAAGGTGGCGGTGCGCCGATGAGCACCTCGGTCCTCTTCGACGCCCCCGGCCCGAAGGCCCGCCGGCGTCATCTGATCCTCACGATCCTCTCCGCGCTCGTCCTCGCCGGGCTCGTCTACGTGGCCCTCAGCCGGCTCCAGGAGCGCGGAGAGCTCGAGGCGGCGAAGTGGACGGCGATGTTCACCCGCCAGTCCTGGGAGTTCTACTTCGTCCCCGGGATCATCAGCACGCTGCGCTCGGCGGCGGTCGCCGTCGTCCTCGCCCTCGTCTTCGGCTTCGTCTTCGGCATGGGGCGGCTCTCGCAGCACCGGGCCGTGCGATGGGTGAGCGGCATCGTCGTCGAGTTCTTCCGCGGCGTGCCGGTGCTCATCATGATGATCGCCTTCTTCTACTTCCTCGCGCTGCGCGGGGTCTTCGCACCCGAGACCAACCCCTTCGTCGCCGTCGTCGCGGCGCTGACGCTCTACAACGGCGCCGTCATCGCCGAGCTCGTCCGCTCGGGCGTCGGCTCGCTGCCCGCCGGCCAGGGCGAGGCGGGGCTGTCCATCGGTCTCACCCCGGGGCAGACGCTGCGCGCGATCCAGCTGCCGCAGGCGATCACGGCGATGCTCCCCGCGCTCGTCGGCCAGCTCGTCGTCATCCTCAAGGACAGCGCGCTCGGCGCGATCATCACCTACCCCGAGCTGCTTCGTCAGGCGCGCAACCTCGCCGCCGGCGGCAACACCCTGCAGCCCCTCGTCGTCGCCGCGCTGATCTTCATCGTCCTCAACTTCTCGCTGACGACCTTCGCGGGCTACCTCGAGCGCCGGATCAACCGCCGGGGCAAGGTCGCCGGTGGGGCGGCGCCGGTCGACGAGGCGGGGCCGCAGCCAGCCGGCGGCGTGTGACGTCGGGGCTGTGGTGGGCCTCACCTGAGACGCGGGGTTACCGGTACGCGCGGTAGCAGGTACTGTCGGTATCGCCCACCTGGCCGACGTCGCCCTGCGCGACCGGTCGCCGACGAGCGTCACGAAGGGGTATGCCGCATGGCCACCACCGAATCCACGTCGCTGGCCGACAAGGGGCAGCGTCTCGGGCTCCGCCTCATCGCCAAGGCGGGCGGTCTGCCCGGTCTGAAGGACCCGAAGGTCCGGGCGACCGTCGAGCGGTACCTCTACAAGGGCGCGGTGACGAGCTTCCGCGCGCAGACCGCCGCCGGTCGCGCCTTCGCGAAGAAGAAGGGCTCAGGCCAGGCCGCCCGCACCGCACACGCGCGCCCCCGCCAGATGTTCGACCTCACGCCCACCGAGGACCAGCAGATGATCCAGTCGGTGGCGCGCGAGCTCGCCGACGAGGTCGTGCGGCCCGCGGCGAAGCAGGCCGACGCCGAGCGCGCCGTCCCCGCCGAGGTGCGCAGCGCCGCCGCCGAGGTGGGTCTGCACCTCATCGGCGTGCCGGCCGAGCTCGACGGCATCGCCGAGGAGCGCTCGGCCGTCACCGCCGTGCTCGTCCTCGAAGAGCTCGCCCGCGGCGACATGGGCATCGCCACCGCGATCATGGCCCCGGCGGCCGTCGCCACCGCGATCGCCAGCTATGGCGACGCCGACCAGCAGGTGACCTACCTGCCGGAGCTGACGGGGGAGGACCCGCCGGTCGCCGCGCTCGCGCTCATGGAGCCGCAGCCGCTCTTCGACCCGCTCTCGCCCCGCACCACCGGCCGCACCGAGGGCGACGAGGTCGTGCTCGACGGGGTCAAGGCCCTCGTGCCCGGCGCCGACCGGGCCGAGCTCTTCGTCGTCAGCGCGAGCGTCGACGGCCAGGCCCGGCTCGTCCTCGTCGAGCCCGGTACCCCCGGCGTCGAGGTCGAGGACGACCCGGCGATGGGGCTGCGCGCGGCGCGCACCTCGCGCCTGCACCTCACCGGCGTGCGCGTCCCCTCGGCCCACCTCCTCGGCACGACGGACGACCACCTCGACGCGGTGCGTCGCGCCCGGCTCGCGTGGTCGGCCGCCGCCGTCGGCACCGGCCAGGCCGTGCTCGACCAGGTCTCGCAGTACGTCACCGAGCGCACCGCCTTCGGCGAGCCGATCGGTCACCGCCAGGCCGTCGCCTTCACCGTTGCCGACATGGCCGTCGAGATCGCCGCCCTGCGCCTCGTCGTGTGGAAGGCCGCCGCTCGCCTCGACCGCGGCGAGGACGCGTCCGCCGAGATCGCCCAGGCCCGCGCGCTGACGACCCGCCACCTCACCCTCGTCGGGAGCAACGGCGTGCAGATGCTCGGCGGCCACGGCTTCGTCAAGGAGTTCGACAACGAGCGCTGGTACCGCGACCTGCGCGGTGCCGGGCTGCTCGAGGGCACCCTGCTCGTCTGAGCGGGCCGTTCGTCCCCCCTTCGCTCATCCCCCTTCGTCCCCCGACACGACAAGGACTGCCGACATGATCGACCTCGAGGTCCCGAAGAAGTTCCGCCCGCTCGTCGCCCAGGCCCGCGGCATGGCCGAGGAGGTCTTCTGGCCGATCTCGCGCAAGTATGACCGCGCGGAGCACGAGTACCCGGCCGAGCTCGACCTCGTCTCGGCCGTCATCGACGGGCTGAGCGACTCGGGCGCCGGCCAGGGCGCCGGCGCGTCCTCCTCGACCCGGGCGAAGGACGACGGCGCGACCGAGGGCGACGTCGCCGCCGTCGGGTCCGGTCGGCGGGCGAAGGGGGAGCGGGAGAACAGGAACGGCTCGAATCTCTCCTCGGTGCTCTCGATCCTCGAGACCTGCCGCGGCGACGTCGGGCTCACCCTGTCGATCCCGCGCCAGGGCCTGGGCAACGCCGCGATCGCGGCCGTCGCCACCGAGGAGCAGAAGGCCCGCTACGCGGGCAAGTGGGCCGCGATGGCGATCACCGAGCCCGAGGTCGGCTCGGACTCCGGGGCGATCCGCACGACGGCGGTCAAGGACGGCGACGAGTACGTCATCAACGGCGAGAAGATCTACGTCACCGCGGGGGAGCGGGCCGAGCTCGTCGTCGTGTGGGCGACCCTCGACCGCAGCCTGGGCAAGCAGGCGATCAAGTCCTTCGTCGTGCGCCGTGACAACCCCGGGATGCGGCTCGTGCGGCTCGAGCACAAGCTCGGCATCCGGGCGAGCGACACCGCCGCCTTCAGCCTCCAGGACTGCCGGGTGCCCGCCGAGGACCTCCTCGGCGACCCGGAGATCCGCATCGAGGGCGGCTTCGGCGGCGCGATGCAGACCTTCGACAACACCCGGCCGCTCGTCGCCGCGATGGCCCTGGGCCTGACCCGCGCGAGCCTGGACCGCACGACCGAGCTGCTCGCCGACGCCGGCGTCGTGCCCGACCCGGACCGGCCGGCGGCCACCCAGCCCGCGGCCGCCGCCCGGCTGCTCCAGATGGAGGCCGACTACCAGGCCGCCTACCTCCTCACCCTTCGTGCGGCCTGGATGGCCGACAACGGCAAGCCCAACTCGATGGAGGCCTCGATGGCCAAGGCGAAGGCCGGGCGCACGTGCGTCGAGGTCTCCCTCGCCTGCGTCGAGCTCGCGGGCGCGACCGGCTACGCCGAGACCGAGCTGCTCGAGAAGTGGGCGCGCGACAGCAAGATCCTCGACATCTTCGAGGGCACCCAGCAGATCCAGCTGCTCGTCATCGCCCGCCGGCTGCTCGGCTACTCCAGCCGCGAGCTGAAGTAGCCAGCTCCCGGCTGGGCCCGACCCGGGCACCGCGGGCGGCGACGCGGGGCGTCGCCGCCCTCGCACGTCCTGACCGAATGCAGACCTTCGGGGTCTTCCCAGCGTGCGGACTCGCCCCCTAGCCTGACGCCTCTCGGCTCCTTGCCGAGGATCATCGGGAGGACATCCATGCGTCACACGAAGCTCATGGCACTGGTCGGGGCCACCGCCCTCGGTGTCACCGGCCTGGCGAGCGCCACGACCGCCACCGCCGCAGCACCTGCAGCACCTGTCTCGGCGCCGGCCGTCGCCGCGCAGCCCTCGGGCCCGTCGATGACGAGCGGCGCCTACGTCGTCCTCGCCGACAAGGGCGCCGACATCGACTCCGTCGTGCGACGGGTCAAGGCCGCCGGCGGCACGGTCACCTCGATCAACCGCCAGATCGGCATGATCACCGTCGACTCGAGCAACCGCGGCTTCGCCTCGAAGGCCCGCGGCCTGGCCGGCGTCAAGCAGGCCGCTGCCGAGATCTCCGTCGGCCGCTCGCCGAAGAGCGTCGTCACCAAGGACCAGGTGCTCCGGGAGCACCAGCGCAGCGCGGCCGCGAAGAAGAGCACGCAGCGCTCCGTCGCCGGCTCGAAGAGCGCGGCCGCGACGAAGGGCGACCCGCTGGACTCCAAGCTGTGGGGCCTGGAGATGGTCGACTCCTTCAAGGCGCGCGCGGTCAACCCGGGCAACCGCCTCGTGCGCGTCGGCGTCATCGACACCGGTGTCCAGGCCAACCACCCCGACATCGCGGGCAACTTCAGCACCGCCCTGTCGAAGAACTTCACCCGCGACATCCCCGCGATCGACGGCGACTGCGAGTACGACGGCTGCGTCGACCCCGCGACGGTCGACCACGGCGGTCATGGTACCCACGTCGCCGGCACCATCGCGGCGAAGGCCAACGGCTTCGGCGTCTCCGGCGTCGCGCCGAACGTCGTCCTTGCCAACGTCCGCGCCGGCCAGGACAGCGGCTACTTCTTCCTCGGGCCGGTGGCCAACGCCATCACCTGGGCCGCCGACAAGCGGATGGACGTCGTCAACATGTCCTTCTACGTCGACCCGTGGGCCTTCAACTGCCGCGGGGGAGCCCCGGAGGACACCCCGGAGCAGGCCGCTCAGCAGGACGTGACGATCGAGACGATGGAGCGGGTCCTCGACTACGCCCACCGCCGCGACGTGACGATGGTCGCCGCGCTCGGCAACGGGCACGACGACCTGTCGAACCCGCGCAACGACCTCGAGAGCCCGAACTTCCCCGAGGGCGTCTCGCACGAGCGCACCATCGACAACGCCACCTGCTTCGACCTGCCGACCGAGGGCGCCAACGTCATCGGCACCTCCGCGGTCGGCCCGTCGGGCAAGAAGGCGGACTACTCGAACTGGGCGACCGACCTCAGCTCGGGCGAGATCGAGGTCTCGGCCCCCGGTGGCTGGTTCCGTGACGGCTTCGGGACCGACACCTTCCGCACGAACGAGAACCTCATCCTCTCGACGGCCTCGCAGCGCTACCTGCAGGAGCAGGGCCTCGTGAGCAAGTGGGGCTACATCACCCAGGACGGCAAGGACGCCGGGGTCATCAAGCAGTGCTCGACGACGCCGGTGAGCAAGGGCGCCAACAAGTGCGGCTACTACGAGTACCTCCAGGGCACCTCGATGGCCGCGCCGCACGCCTCCGGCGTCGCCGCGCTCATCGTGAGCGCACGGGGCTCCGGCAAGGGCATGTGGTTCGGCCACGACTCGCGTGACGTCGCCTACGTGCTCAAGAAGTCGGCTGCCGACCACGCCTGCCCCGAGGGCGGCGTGCAGGAGTACACCAACGAGGGCCGCGACGCGGAGTTCACCGCGACGTGCGTCAGCAAGCCGGGCTTCAACGGCTTCTACGGCGACGGGATCGTCAACGCGTACAACGCGGTGACCTTCAACCGCTGACCCGTCAGCACGCCGAAGGGGGACCGGTCGCCACGGCGGCCGGTCCCCCTTCGTCGTCCCTCCGGGCGGCTCAGCGCAGCTCGTGGTGGGCCTGCACCATCGCCGGGCCGTACCAGGTGAGCAGCCGCCCGGAGACGAGCCGGGTCGGCGTGCGGGTGAAGGCCTCGGGGCCGTCCTGCGCGGTGAAGACGTACGGCTCGTCGGGCAGCCACACCTCGTCGACGCCGTCGGCGTCGACCTGCGTGATCTCGACGGCCGGGTAGCGCGCGGTGCCGTGGGCGAAGGGGTTGTCGTGCCCCATCCTCCGCAGCAGGTCGGTCGTGTAGGTGCGGGGGCCGACGACCATCCACGGGTCGCGCCAGATCGGCACGGCCACGCGGTCGCGGACCGGGGGCGGCGGGCCGCCCCACAGCTCGTCGGCCTCGTCGAGCCAGGTCGGCGCGCCGAGGGCGAGCGGGCCGGTGAGCAGCCGCCGCATCGAGGCCAGGGCCTGCGGCACGGTCTCGATGTCGGTGACCCACACCGCGACCCCGCTCTCGCGCAGCCGGCGCACGTCGAGCTCGCGGTTCTCCTCCTTGTTCGCGACGACGAGGTCGGGGGAGAGGGCCCGGACGGCGGCGAGGTCGGGGTTCTTCGTCCCCCTCACGCGGGTGACGTCGAGGTCCGTCGGGTGCGTGCACCAGTCGGTCGCGCCGACGAGCAGGCCCGGCGCGGTCGCGGCGACGGCCTCGGTGAGGCTGGGGACGAGGGAGACGACCCGGGCCGGTGCGTCGGGCAGGTCGAGGACCGTGCCGAGGTCGTCGGTCAGCGAGCGGGTCATCGCGGCGAGGCTACCGGCTGAGCAGCGCGACGAGCTCGGTGACGCCGACGGCGAGGACGGCGAGCGCGAGCAGCGCCGGGGCGCGGCCGTCCCGGCGCCGGCTCGGCTCCTCGTGCGGGGCGAGGTAGCGCCGACGGCCGAGGACGAAGGCGGCCAGGGCCATGACGAGGCTCGCGGTCATGACGACGACGGCGAGGGGTCCGAGGTCGACGAGCGCGAGGCGTCCGACGACGGCGGCTCCGGTGGCCGCCGCCAGGGCGGTGCGCTGCCAGGCCAGCGCGGTGCGCTCCGGCTGCGCCCCGGGGGTGGGCGGGCTGGTCGCCGCGTCGGTGCTCACCGCTCGCCGCTCACAGCCCGACGAGGACGAGCAGGACGACGGCGGTGAGCAGGAGCAAGCCGGCGACCCCGCCGGCCGCCACGCCGAGACCGGGCAGCGGCTCACGGCGGCGCATGGCGCGCTCGGCCGCCGCCCAGCGCAGCCAGGCGAGCACCGGTGCGAGGACGCCGAGGACGAGCAGGACGACCGCGGCCACCCGCGTCTCGTTCTCGCCGAGCGAGAGGTCGAGGACGTCGATGGCGACACCGGCGGCGAGGAGCGCGAGGCCGGTGCGCAGCCACGCGAGGAAGGTCCGCTCGTTGGCGAGGGAGAAGCGGTAGTCCGGCTCGTCCCCTTCGCCGTAGACCCGGGCCGGCCACCTCTCGCGCGCGCTCACCCGCTCACCGTACTGACGACCCCGCCGGCTCAGACGTTGCGCCGGTACTGGCCGCCGACCTCGAAGAAGGCGTCGGTGACCTGCTGCAGGGTGCACACGCGGGCGGCGTCCATGAGGACGGCGAAGGCGTTCTCGGTGCCGGCCGCGGCCGCCTTGAGCCGGTCGATCGCCTCGGTCGCCTCGTCGCGGTGAGCCTCCTGGTAGGCGCGCACGCGCCGCAGCTGGGACTCCTTCTCCTCCTCGGTCGCCCGGGCCAGCTCGACCTCGACGGGCACCTCGTCGTCACCGCGCTCGGCGAGGAAGGTGTTGACCCCGACGATCGGGAGGCTCCCGTCGTGCTTGCGGTGCTCGTAGAGCATCGACTCGTCCTGGATCCGACCGCGCTGGTAGCCGGTCTCCATCGCGCCGAGCACGCCGCCGCGCTCGTTGATCCGGTCGAACTCGGCGAGCACGGCCTCCTCGACGAGATCCGTGAGCTCGTCGATCACGTAGGAGCCCTGGAGCGGGTTCTCGTTCATCGACAGGCCCCACTCGCGGCTGATGATGAGCTGGATCGCGAGCGCCCGGCGCACCGACTCGGGCGAAGGGGTGGTCACCGCCTCGTCGTAGGCGTTCGTGTGCAGGGAGTTCGCGTTGTCGTAGAGGGCGTTGAGCGCCTGCAGGGTCGTGCGGATGTCGTTGAAGTCCATCTCCTGCGCGTGCAGGCTCCGCCCGCTCGTCTGGATGTGGTACTTCAGCTTCTGGCTGCGCTCGTTGGCGCCGTAGCGCTCGCGCATCGTCACCGCCCAGATCCGCCGGGCGACCCGGCCGAGGACGGCGTACTCGGGGTCCATGCCGGAGGAGAAGAAGAAGGACAGATTCGGCGCGAAGTCGTCGATGTCCATCCCGCGCGCGAGGTAGGCCTCGACGTAGGTGAAGCCGTTGGCCAGGGTGAAGGCGAGCTGGCTGATGGGGTTCGCCCCGGCCTCGGCGATGTGGTACCCGGAGATCGAGACCGAGTAGAAGTTGCGCACCCCCTGCTCGATGAACCACTCCTGGATGTCGGCCATCATCCGCAGCGAGAACTCGGTGGAGAAGAGGCAGGTGTTCTGCCCCTGGTCCTCCTTGAGGATGTCGGCCTGGACCGTGCCGCGCACCTGCTGCAGCGCGCTCGTGCGCACCTCATCGGCCTCGGCGCCGGTGGGCTCACGGCCCTCGCGGGCGCGGAAGGCCTCGAGCTGCTGGTCGATCGCGGTGTTGAGGAAGAAGGCGAGGACCGTCGGTGCGGGGCCGTTGATCGTCATCGACACGGAGGTCGTCGGGTCGACGAGGTCGAAGCCGTCGTAGAGCTGCTTCATGTCCTCGAGCGTCGCGACGGAGACGCCCGACGTGCCGACCTTGCCGTAGATGTCGGGGCGCTCGTCGGGGTCCCGGCCGTAGAGGGTCACCGAGTCGAAGGCGGTCGACAGCCGGGTCGCGCTCTGGCCCTGGGAGAGCAGCTTGAAGCGTCGGTTCGTGCGGAAGGGGTCGCCCTCGCCGGCGAACATCCGGGCGGGGTCCTCCCCTTCGCGCTTGAAGGGGAAGACGCCCGCCGTGTACGGGAAGACGCCCGGCAGCCCCTCGCTGCGCAGGAAGGTGACGAGGTCGCCGTGGTCGGTGTGCCGGGGCAGGGCGACCCGGCTGATCCGGTTGCCCGACAGGCTCTCGCGGGTGAGGCGGGTGCGGATCTCGCGGTCGCGGATGCGCACGACCTGCTCGTCGCCCGAGTAGGACTCGACGACGGCGGGCCAGCCCTGCACGAGCTCGGTGACCTCGGCGGGCAGGTCGGCGCGGGCCTGCTCGAGCAGCCGGCGCACGTCGTCGGCGCCCTGCCCCTCGGGCAGCTCTTGCGCGACCGCGCTGATCCGCTGCACGCGACGGGCCGCGGCGGCCAGGCGCCGCGTCTCCTCGTGCCAGCCGCGCACGGTGGCGGTGATCTCGGCGAGGTAGCGCACGCGCTCGGGCGGCACGACCTGGCCGATCCGCGTGGAGTGGCGCGTGTCGACGCGGGGGAGGGTGCCCTCGGTGACGGGCAGCCCGTGCTCGGCGAGCGCGTCGCGCAGGTGCTGGTAGAGCGCGGTGACGCCGTCGTCGTTGAAGGTCGCGGCGCTCGTGCCGAAGACCGGCATGTCGTGCGGCTGGGCACCGAAGGCCTCGCGGTTGCGCACGAGCTGGCGGCCCACGTCGCGCATCGCGTCGGCGGCGCCGCGGCGCTCGTACTTGTTGATCGCGACGGTGTCGGCGAAGTCGAGCATGTCGATCTTCTCGAGCTGGCTGGCCGCGCCGAACTCCGGCGTCATGACGTACATCGAGTGGTCGACGAAGGGGACGATCGCCGCGTCGCCCTGGCCGATGCCGGGGGTCTCGACGAGGACGAGGTCGTGGCCGGAGGCCTTGGCGATGTCGATGACCGCGCTGAGGTGCTCGGGGATCTCGTGCGCCCCACGGGTGGCCAGGCTGCGGAAGAGGACGGGGCTGGCGCCGTCGTCGCCGATCGAGTTCATCCGGATGCGGTCGCCGAGCAGGGCGCCGCCGCCCTTGCGGCGGGTGGGGTCGACGGCGATGACCGCGACCCGCAGCTTGTCCTCCTGGTCGACGCGGAAGCGGCGCACGAGCTCGTCGGTGAGCGAGGACTTGCCCGAGCCGCCGGTGCCGGTGAGCCCGAGGACCGGGGCGGCGTGCTGGGCAGCCGCCTCGCGGATGCGGGCGAGGAAGGTCTCGTCGAGGCGTCCCCCTTCGGCTCCGGTGATCGCCCGGGCGACGGCCGCCCGGTCGCCGGCGAGGACGGCGTCGACGTCGGCCGGCCCCTGCTCCCACAGGTCGACGTCGCACGTCTCGATGAGGGTGTTGATCATGCCCGGCAGGCCGAGGCGCTGGCCGTCCTCGGGCGAGAAGATGCGCACGCCCGCGTCGCGCAGGCGCTGGATCTCGGCGGGGACGATGACACCGCCGCCGCCGCCGAAGACCTGGACGTGCCCGGCGCCGCGCTCGCGGAGCAGCTGGACGAGGTACTCGAAGTACTCGACGTGCCCGCCCTGGTAGGAGCTGATCGCCACGCCCTGGACGTCCTCGTCGATCGCCGCCTGGACCACCTCGGCGACGGAGCGGTTGTGCCCGAGGTGGATGACCTCGGCCCCCTGGCTCTGGAGGATGCGCCGCATGATGTTGATCGACGCGTCGTGCCCGTCGAAGAGGGCGGACGCGGTGACGAAGCGCACCGGGTGGGTGGGCGTGTGCAAAGACATGACTGAGCTCCTGTAGGACGTCGGTGTCGCCTCAAACAGTAGGACGTCCAAATATTGCGCGTCAATGTAAGGTGCTGCCGTGCTCTCCTTCGACCCGATCGACGCGGCGCGCACCCAGTGGGTGGAGCGCGGCTGGGTCGAGGCCGCCGACGGGATGGCCGCGGTGACCTCGGTGATCCGGGCGCACGCGATCCTCATGCGCCGGGTCGACACGGCCCTGCAGGGCAGCGGGGTGACCTTCGCGCGCTACGAGGTGCTCATGCTCCTCGGCTTCACCCGCCACGACGCCCTGCCGATGCGCGCGATCAGCTCGCGCCTGCAGGTCCACCAGAGCAGCGTGACCAACGCGGTCGACCGGCTCGAGGCCGCCGGGCTCGTCGCCCGCAGCCCCCACCCGCAGGACCGCCGCACCGTGCTCGTCGGCATCACCCCCGAGGGCGCCCGCGTCGCGCGGGAGTGCACCCGGCGGCTCAACGACGAGGTCTTCGGCGCCCTCGGCCTCTCGGAACAGGACACGACGACCCTCGTGGAGGTCCTCGCCCGGATGCGGGCGGGTGCAGGGGACTTCGAGCTCGGGTGAGGCTGGCGAGTCCCTCGAGCCCCAAGTTTCTCGGGTCACCCGATAAACCCCGGGTGAGCATGAGTAAGAAACTCTTGCGAAGCCGGGGTTTGTCTTGCTGAGCGGGCGCGGACCGGTCCGCTGTGGTGCGATGGGACGGAGCGAAGGGGGAGTCATGGGCATGCGGGTCGCGTCACGTGTCGTGGGGTGCGTGGCTGCCGTGACGGTGCTCGCCGGGTGCGGCGGGGGAGTGCCGGCCGGTCCCGGCGGGTCCTCGACCTCGACGCCGCAGCCGAGCAGCACGTCGGGCGCGACGCCGGACCCGACCTCCGACCTCGTCGCTCCCCACCACGAGGAGAACGCCGCGGCCACGCGTCGGCAGGACCCCTCGCCGAGCGACTCGAGCGCTGCCCGCGCCGCCCTGCCCACGGTGCGCTCGGCCCTGGAGACCCAGCGTCGCCGCGGCGAGATCGGTGTCGACGAGACGCGGGCGACCGTGCTCGGCCTCGGCTACGGCGAGGACGACGTCGAGGTCATCGACATCCAGGAGCACCTCGGCGACCCGGCGGCGACCCCGGGCGTGCTCGTCGGCATCGCCACCGGCCCGCGCACCTGCCTCGTCGGAGCCGTCACGCAGCGCCGCGTCTCGCTCGAGGTCGACGGCACCGGCCCGCCCGGCGAGTACCGCTGCGTCGCTCCGGTCACCCACTGACCCGGGTCATGACGCGTCGCAGCCGCTGAGGTCGTCGGGAGTGCCGGCCAGGGCGCCGCCCGACCAGTGGGCGGCGGCGTCGCACTCGCTGCGCACGTGCGTGCGCAGCTGCTCGCCGATCTCGCTGAGCGCGGTGATCTGCGAGGCGTCCAAGGGGTCGAGCACGAGATGGCGCACGGCGTCGACGTGGCCCGGGGCCGCGGCGACCACCGTCGACCACCCGACCTCCGTGAGGATCGCGAGGGTGTAGCGCCCGTCCGCGGGGTCGGGCTCGCGTCGCACGAGGCCGCGGTGCTCGAGGCGCTTGACGACGTTCGACAGGCGCGACTGCGAGCCCCCGGTCATGTCCGCGAGCTCGCCCATGCGCAGTGTCCGCTCCGGCGCCATCGACAGCCGGCTGACGACGAGGTACTCGAAGAGGTTGATGCCCGCGTCGCGCTGCAGCTGCGCGTCCAGCGCGCCCGGCAGCTGCAGGACGAGCCGGGCGACCGCGATCCAGGCGCGCTGCTCCTCCTCGGACAGCCAGCGCGGGGCCTCCGGGTCGGCGGGCGGCGGGGCGACGGGCATGGCGACACCTTACGACGTGGACCTCACTTGACTTCAAGCGTGAAGTGACGAACGATGGTTTCAACCTTGAAGCACCAACATCGGAGGACCGCATGACCCTGTTCCGCCTGGACGCCAGCATCCGCACCGACGGCTCGACGAGCCGCGAGATCGCCGACGTCGTCGAGTCCGAGTGGCTCGCAGCCCACCCCGGCGACACAGTCGAGCGTCGGCACATCGGTGTCGACGTCCTGCCCGCCGACGCCTGGGGCCACGCGGTCGCCGCGAGCCAGACCCCCGAGGCGGAGCGCACCGAGGAGCAGCGGGCCGCCGCGGCCCTCGCCGCTCAGCTCGTCGACGAGCTCGTCGCCGCCGACGCGATCCTCCTCGCCGTCCCGCTGTACAACTTCGGCGTCTCCCAGCACGTGAAGACGTGGGTCGACCTCGTCATCACGGACCCGCGCGCCGCCGCCGGCGCTCCGCCCTTCCTCGCGGGCACGAAGGTCGTCCTGTGCACCGTGCGCGGCGGGGCCTACGGCGCCGGCACCCCGCGCGAGGGCTGGGACCACGCGACGTCCTACCTGCGTCGCATCGTCGCCGACGTCTGGGGCGCCGACCTCACCGTCGTCGAGCGGGACTTCACGCTCGTCGGGGTCAACCCCGCGCTCGACGACTTCACCGATCTCGCCGCCGAGATGCACGCGGGCGCCCTCGCCTCGGCGCGCGAGGCCGGCCGAGCGCTGTCCGTCCCGCAGGCCGCCTGAGACTCCCCCTTCGCCGGTTGCCGAGGACGGGGCCGGGTCGACCGGCCCCGTCCTGCGGGGAGGGAGGGCGGCGAAGGGGGTCAGGCCAGGGCGCTGCCGAGCGTCCACCCGAGGACGACGACGAGCAGGCAGCCGATCAGGCTCACCGCGAGGTTGACCACCGCGACTCGGGCGCGGCCGGCGCGCAGCGCTGCCGCGACCTCGACCGCGTGGCTGCTGAAGGTCGTGAAGGCGCCGCACCAGCCGGCGCCGACGAGCGCCAGCACCCATCCGGGGCCGCCGGATGCGACGACCGCGGCGACGAGCCCGAGGACGAAGGACCCGACGACGTTGACGAGC
Organism: Janibacter melonis; assembly: GCF_020567375.1. Classification (GTDB taxonomy): domain Bacteria; phylum Actinomycetota; class Actinomycetes; order Actinomycetales; family Dermatophilaceae; genus Marihabitans; species Marihabitans melonis. The sequence goes on from NZ_JAJBZM010000003.1 coordinate 82,750, forward strand.
ACCGTGCCCCCGGTGGGTGTCGCCCCGAGCGCCCGCTGCGCCCACCCGACGACGAGATGACGCGAGCTCGCCCCGGCGGCACCTCCGAGGGCGACGAGCACGAGGTCGAGCCCGCTCACAGCTCGTCCTCCTCGACGACCGACCCGGCGTGGGCGTCGTCGCCGCCGAACCACCGGTGGCCGAGCGCGAGACCCGCCACGGCGGCACCGACGCCGAGCGCGAGCGTCAGCGCGACGTAGAGGAGCGCCTCGCCCGCGCGGCCGTCGGCGAGCGTCGTGCGCACGTCGAGGACGAGGGTGGAGTAGGTGGTCCACCCGCCGAGCAGGCCGACCGTGGCGAAGGGGCGTACAAGCGGGTGCGTGGAGCGACGGGTCTCGAGCCACGCGACGAGCAGCCCCATGGCAAGCGCTCCGCTGAGGTTGACGACGAGGGTCGCCCAGGCCAGCCCGCCGGCCGCACCGGGCAGGGCGAGGCTCACGAGCCACCGGCCGGCCGACCCCAGGGCGCCGCCGAGCGCGACGGCGCCGATCTCGGCGCGAGGGGGTGCCGCGGCGGGCGCGGCGGGGGTCGCCCCCTTCGTGCTCACGCCCGCATCGACTCGAGGAAGTCGCCGATCCGCCCGATGGCCTCGGTGAGCAGCTCCTCGTCGGGCAGGCAGACGACGCGGAAGTGGTCGGGCTCGAACCAGTTGAAGCCGGTGCCGTGGGTGACGAGGATCTTCTTGGCCCGCAGCAGGTCGATGACGAAGGCCTCGTCGTCGGCGACCGGGTAGACCTCCGGGTCGAGCCGGGGGAAGCAGTACAGGGCACCGCGCGGCTCGACGCAGCTGACGCCGGGGATGTCGTTGAGCAACCTCGAGGCGAGCTTGGCCTGCTCGTAGAAGCGCCCGCCCGGCTCGACGAGCTCGGTGATCGACTGGTAGCCGCCGAGCGCGGTCTGGATCGCGTGCTGCGCGGGGACGTTGGCGCACATGCGCATGTTCGCCAGCAGGGTGAGCCCCTCGAGGAAGTCCTCGGCGAGGTGCTTCGGGCCCGAGATCATCACCCAGCCCGCGCGGTAGCCGCACACCCGGTAGGCCTTGGAGAGCCCCGAGAAGGTGAGGCACAGGACGTCGTCGCCGGCGAAGGACGCGGCGTGGTGGTGGACCGCGTCGTCGAAGATGATCTTCTCGTAGATCTCGTCGGCCATGACGACGAGGTCGTGGCGCCGGGCGATGTCGACGAGCCCCCGGACGGTCGCCTCGCTGTAGACGGCGCCGGTGGGGTTGTTGGGGTTGATGATGACGATCGCGTGGGTGCGCTCGGTGATCTTGGCCTCGATGTCGGCGAGGTCGGGGTCCCACCCGTTGCTCTCGTCGCAGCGGTAGTGCACGGGGGTGCCGCCGGCCAGCGCGACGGCGCCGGTCCACAGGGGGTAGTCGGGGGCGGGCACGAGGATCTCGTTGCCGTCGTCGACGAAGGCCTGGAGCACCATCGAGATGAGCTCGGAGACGCCGTTGCCGATGTAGACGTCCTCGACGGTCGTCTCCCGCAGGCCGCGCGACTGGTAGTACTGCGCGACGGCCGTGCGCGCCGAGTAGATGCCCTTGCTGTCGACGTAGCCCTGCGCGTCGGGCAGGTGCCGGGTCATGTCGGCGACGATCGCCTCCGGCGCCTCGAAGCCGAAGGGGGCGGTGTTGCCGATGTTGAGCTTGAGCACCTTGTGGCCCTCGGCCTCGAGCCGCTGGGCCTCGGCGAGGATCGGTCCCCGGACGTCGTAGCGGACGTGCTGCAGCTTGAGGGACTGGCGGATCGGGCGCATGCCCGCATCCTCGCAGGGCCCCCGCCGGCGCCGCGCCCGGGTTTCGTCCATCGGCGCGTCGCGGGCAGGGGCCTCGAAGGCGTCGTCCTGAGGTGCGACGCAGAGCCTCGAAGGGGGGAGCCTCAGCGCCCTGTCGCGGTGCAGATGCAGGAGCGGTTGCCGTCGGTGTCCTCGACGACCCAGAAGGAGGGGGCGGCCGCGTCGCTGACGAGCCGACCACCCGCGTCGAGCACGGCCTGGAGCCGGCGCTCGACGTCGTCGTGGGGGACCCACACGTCGAGGTGCCACCGCTGCTCGACGGGCGGCGGCGGCAGGGTCGGGTCGCCGGGGTCGGCGTCGCCCGGGGTCTGCCACCAGATCGTCGGCACCTGGCCACTGGGGTCGACCGGCTCGCCGTCCTTGAGGTCGCTGCCGAGCAGCGCTGCGTAGTAGGCGCCGTGCGTGCTGCCGTCGTCGGTGTCGAGACCGATGTCGAGCTGGGTGAGGCCGGCGACGTCCGCGGTGACACCGAGCTCGCGGGCGACGGCGGAGATCTCGCGGGCGAGGTCGATGTCGCGGCTGGTGATGCCGTCGACGTCGTGGCTCGACATCGAGATGACCACCTCGGGGTAGGTGAGGGTGATGTCGGGGTGGTGGTCGGCTGCCTCGGCGAGGGCTCCGACCCGGTCGACGAGGGCGAGGCCGGTGGCGAAGTCGCCGGTGCGGTAGCGAGCCCGGATCACCCCCAGGAGCTGGCGCCAGTCGTCGAGGCCGGACTCGACGACCTCCGCGGTGGACAGGGTCTGCTTCGGGTCGCTCATGACGTGATCCTCGCCTGCCCGGCGGCGGTCGTCCAGGGCAGGCGGGGGCCTGCTCGCCGCTAGAGTCGTCGCGACGGCCGCCGGGGTCGTCACCAGCGTCTGCCGGAGGTCCCTGTGGCTGTCGATGTCCTGCTCGCCCTCATCGGTGTCGTGTGCGTGCTCGTCGTCATCGCGGCCGCCGTCGTCGCCTTCGTGCTCATGCGCCGCTCGAAGCAGCAGGAGAGCGCGATCCCCTCGTACGACGCGATCCGTCAGGCGGCCGCCGAGCAGACGCCCGGTGCGCACACCCGATCGAGCGGCACCGCGCCCTATGTCGCGCCCCACGAGAGCACCTCGCCCTCCGGGGTCTGGGAGGGCTCCGACGAGAGCGCCGCAGCACCGGAGGGGACCTCGACCGAGCCGACGCAGGTCTTCGAGGCGAGCAGCACCGAGCCGACGAGCAGCACCGAGTCGACGAGCAGCACTGATCCGGCGAGCGCCACCACCGAGAGCGCACCGACTGCAGCCGGCACCGACCCGCAGCAGGCGCCGACCGTGCACGCGCCGAGCGACGACGTCGAGCAGACGGTGCGCATCTCGCGCAGCTCGCCCCGACCGGTCGAGGACCTCAGCTCCTCGGCGGGCACCACCTCGAGCACCCCGCCGCCCCCTTCGCCCGCGGCGACCCCGTCGCCCGAGCCTGCCCCCGAACCCACCCCCGCCCCCGAGCCGGTCGCGCACCCGTCGGCCCCCGACCCGGTCGAGCCGCCGCCGGCCCCCGCGCCGGCCGTCACCGACGACCCGGGCCACACGTACTGGGACGACGAGGAGGTCGAGCGCGAGCGGCGGGCCGAGTCGCTCGCCGACGACGACACCACCCCGCCGGCCCGCGCCGTCGTCGACGGCGGCTACGGGTGGGGCTCGGCCGCCCCCTTCGCCGACGGCTCGATGCCCCCGGGTCACCCGGTCAAGGGGCACCGCGAGTGGATGCAGTACCACGAGCCCGGCAGCCCCTGGTACGACGAGACGACGGTCGACGTGTGGTTCGCCGACGCCGCGACCGCCGAGCGGGCGGGCTTCCGCCGGGCCTGAGCGACGCCGCGGCCCACCGCGTCTCACCATGTGAGGCGCGGACGGGCGTGCGTCTATCGGTGCGGTCACAAAGTCGGGCGTCGTCGGCGGCGAGGCAATAGGTTCGGGCCAGCCGAGGGCGCCCGCGTGCGTCCTGCCCCCAGCGCTTCGCGAAGGATCGCCGATGCAGGTTGGAGTACCCGCCGAGTCCAGGCCCGGGGAGACCCGGGTGGCCGCGACACCGAAGACCGTGGGGCAGGTCGTCGCCCTCGGCTACGACGTCGTCGTCGAGAGCGGGGCCGGTGCCCGGTCCTCGTACCCCGACGAGGCGTACGCCGAGGCGGGCGCGCAGATCGGCACCGCCGCCCAGGCCTGGGCCGCCGACGTCGTCGTGCGCGTCAACGCGCCCACCGAGGCCGAGCTGGCGATGATGCGGCCCGGGGCCACCCTCGCCAGCCTCCTCGCCCCGGCGATCGACCCCGCGGCCGTCGAGCGGGTCACCCGGGCCGGGATCACCGCGCTCGCGATGGACGCGGTCCCGCGCATCTCGCGCGCGCAGTCGCTCGACGTCCTGTCCTCGATGGCCAACATCGCCGGGTACCGCGCCGTCATCGAGGCCGCGGGCGAGTACGGCGGCCTCTTCACCGGTCAGGTGACGGCCGCGGGCAAGATGCCCCCGGCGAAGGTCCTCGTCTGCGGAGCGGGCGTCGCCGGGCTCGCCGCGATCGGCACCGCGGGCAGCCTCGGCGCGATCGTGCGTGCCTTCGACGTGCGGCCCGAGGTCGCCGAGCAGGTCGAGTCGATGGGCGCGGACTTCCTCACCGTCGACGTCGTCACCGAGCGCTCGAGCGACGGCTACGCGAAGGAGGCCGGCGAGGACTTCGACCGCGCGGCCGCGGCGCTGTACCTCGAGCAGGCCCGCGACGTCGACATCATCATCACCACGGCCCTCATCCCCGGACGGCCCGCGCCCCGGCTCATCACCGCCGAGATGCTCGACGCGATGCGGCCGGGATCGGTCGTCGTCGACATGGCCGCGAGCAACGGCGGCAACGTCGAGGGCTCGGTGCCCGACGAGATGGTCGTCACCAACCACGGGGTGAAGATCATCGGCTACACCGATCTCGCCGGCCGCCTGCCCACCCAGGCCAGCCAGCTCTACGGGACGAACGTCGTCAACCTGCTCAAGCTGCTCACCCCTGCCAAGGACGGGCAGCTGGTCCTCGACCTCGACGACGTCGTCGTGCGCGGCATGACCGTCGCGCGCGACGGTGAGACGCTGTGGCCCCCGCCGCCGGTGCAGGTCTCGGCCGCCCCGGCCCCACCCCCTTCGACCGAGGTGGCCCCACCACCGCCGCCGAAGCAGCCGATGAGCCCGACGACCCGGCTCGCGCTCGGCGGGGCGGGCGCGCTGCTCTTCCTGCTCGTCGCCGCGGTGAGCCCGGCGCCCTTCCTCGGGCACTTCATGGTCTTCATGCTCGCGGTCGTCGTCGGCTTCTACGTCATCGGCCACGTCCACCACGCGCTGCACACGCCGCTCATGTCGGTGACCAACGCGATCAGCGGGATCATCGTCGTCGGTGCGCTCCTGCAGGTCGGGCACGACGGCGGGGTGGCCGTCTCGGCGCTCGCCTTCGTCGCCATCCTCCTCGCGAGCATCAACGTCTTCGGCGGCTTCACGGTCACCGCGCGGATGCTCCAGATGTTCCGGAAGGGTGACGCCTGATGTCGATCCCGCTCACCCTCGTCCAGGGCGCCTACATCGTCGCCGGGCTGCTCTTCATCCTCGCGCTGTCCGGTCTGAGCAAGCACGAGACCGCTCGATCGGGCAACCGCTTCGGCGTCGCCGGCATGGCGATCGCGCTCGTCGTCACCGTCCTCGCCGCGACCGTCGGCACCTCCGTCGGGGGTCTCGAGGTCGACGAGGGCGCCGGTGTGGCCGGTTTCGTCCTCATCGCTCTCGCGATGGGCATCGGGGGGGCGATCGGCGTCGCCCGGGCCCGCCGGGTCGAGATGACCGGCATGCCCGAGCTCATCGCGCTGCTCCACTCCTTCGTCGGGCTCGCCGCCGTCCTCGTCGGGTGGAACTCCGCCTACGAGGCGAGCGCGAACCCGAAGATCCACGACGGCGAGGTCGCGGTCGGCGTCTTCATCGGCGCCGTGACCTTCACCGGCTCGGTCGTCGCCTACCTCAAGCTGTCGGGGCGGATGAAGAGCTCGCCGCTCGTGCTGCCCGCGCGGCACGTGCTCAACCTCGGGGTGCTCGTCGCCTTCGTGCTGCTCACGGTGCTCTACGTCGTCGTCCCGCACGACCAGGACGCGCTGCGCCAGAGCATCCTCGGTGTCATCACCCTGCTCGCCCTCGGGCTCGGCTGGCACCTCGTCGCCTCGATCGGCGGCGGCGACATGCCCGTCGTCGTCTCGATGCTCAACAGCTACTCGGGGTGGGCGGCGGCCGCGGCCGGCTTCCTGCTGGGCAACGACCTGCTCATCATCACCGGTGCGCTCGTCGGCAGCTCGGGTGCCTACCTCAGCTACATCATGTGCCGGGCGATGAACCGCTCCTTCATCTCCGTCATCGCCGGTGGCTTCGGCTCCGACGGCGCGGTGACGGGGGAGGAGCGCGACTACGGCGAGCACCGCGAGATCACCGCCGAGGGAGTGGCCGAGCTGCTCTCGGACGCGTCGTCGGTAGTCATCGCGCCCGGGTACGGCATGGCGGTGGCCCAGGCGCAGTACCCCGTCGCCGACCTCACCGCGCGGCTGCGGGCGAAGGGGGTGGACGTCCGCTTCGGGATCCACCCGGTGGCCGGCCGTCTGCCGGGCCACATGAACGTCCTGCTCGCCGAGGCGAAGGTGCCCTACGACGTCGTGCTCGAGATGGACGAGATCAACGACGACTTCCCGCAGACCGACGTCGTCCTCGTCATCGGCGCCAACGACACGGTCAACCCGGCCGCGGCGGAGGACCCGACGAGCCCGATCGCCGGGATGCCGGTGCTCGAGGTGTGGAACGCCGCGGACGTCGTCGTCTTCAAGCGCTCCATGGCGACGGGGTACGCGGGGGTGCAGAACCCGCTCTTCTTCCGCGAGAACACCCAGATGCTCTTCGGGGACGCGAAGGACCGGGTCTCCGACATCCTCAAGGCCCTCTGACCCCCTTCGCCCCGGCCCAGCTTTCCCGCCCAGGGCGGGAAAGCTCGACCTCGGGCAAGAACATGTCCTTCCCAGAGTCGAAGGTTCTTGCCCGAGGTCAGGCGGGGCGGACGTCCTGGCGTGCTCGGCGCACCATGGCGGCGACCTTGCCGGGGACCCGCAGGTCCGCCCACGTCATCCGGACGACGACGTAGCCGAGCCGGCGCAGCGCGTCCTCGCGCTTCTTCTCCCGCCACAGCACCGAGGGGTCGCCGTCGGCGTACTTGATGCGGCCGTCGAACTCGACGACCACCCAGTCGTCGACGAGCAGGTCGACCCGGGCGACGAGCTCGCCGTCCTCGTCGCGGATCTCGACCTGCGGCACCGCCACGATCCCGGCGATGCTCAGCTGGCAGCGGGTCTGGCTCTCCCCGACGGACTCGGACCGAGCGTCGACGAGCGCCAGCATCGAGCGGACCCGGCCGGCGCGGGGCCACCGGCGGACGTCGTCCAGCGCAGCAGACAGCTGCTCGAGAGTGACCGCCCGGGAGTGCAGGGCGTGGTCCGCGCTGACGACCCCGGCGACCGGTCCGGAGTCCATCGCCACCTCGACGAGCGCCTGGGGGAGCGCGGTCGTCGGGCCGAGCGACGTCTCGACGACAGGGCCGGTGGAGCGTCGGAAGACGGCTCCCTTGACCCCGGTGCCGCGGTCCTTGGACCACCGCAGGACCGGCCGGCTGAGATCCGCACCAGACACGGCCGCGCCGTGCGCGAGGACCGCGCTGACGCCGGTGAGCGCGCCCTGGGGGTACAGCAGCCGCAGCGCTGCGCACAGCCTCAGGTGCCGGCCCTCGGCGTCCTCGCCGGGTGGAGGCGGCAGCGTGTAGACGCCCCGGAAGGGGTGCTCCAGCTGCCGGTGGCCGGCGAGCTCGACGAGGTCGCTCGGGAGGAGGCCCAGGACACGGGCCTGGGCAGTGGTCAGGGCACCGCGCTGACCGTGGGCGAGCTCGACGACCTCGGCGGGGAGAGTGCGCATGCACGAGGGTCTGCTGCTCGCAGGCGTGCGTCGCGGGGGTGTCCCCGTCCTGTGGATGGCCGCTCCTACAGCGCGTCGTCTGTGGACGGCGTGCGAAGGGGGGACCGGTCCCCCTTCGGGCAAGAAGGTTCGACCTCGGGCAGGGACATTTCCTTCCCGAGGTCGAGCTTTCCCGCCCTGGGCGGGAAAGTGGGGGCAGGTGAGCATGTGCCATAGACAATGGTGTGCGACGCACACTATGGTGTGACGCATGGACGACGAACTGCTGGCGGGGCATGTGCAGGAGCTGCGGCGCGGCACGGTCGTCCTCGCGTGCCTGGCGGTCCTCGAGCAGCCCCGGTACGGGTACGCCCTGCTCGAGACGCTCGACGCCGGAGGCTTCGCCGTCGACGGCAACACGCTCTACCCGCTGCTGCGGCGCCTGGAGAAGCACGGGCTGCTGACGAGCGAGTGGAACACCGACGAGGCCCGGCCGCGGAAGTTCTACCGCACGAGCCCGGCCGGCGCGCGGGTGCGCGCCCACCTGATGCAGGAGTGGCGGTCGCTTGACCGCGCGATCGACGCACTGGAGACGGAGACGCCATGAGTCCCAGCACCCTCACCGACCGCTACATCTGGACGGTCACCCGACAGCTGCCGCAGGAGAGCGGCCCCGACGTCGCCCGCGAGCTGCGCGTCACCCTCGAGGAGGCCGTCGAGGACCGCGTCGCCGCGGGCGAGGACCCGAGCGCCGCCGAGCGGGCCGCGGTCGCCGAGCTCGGCGACCCGGACGTCCTGGCCCGCGAGTACGGGGGCCGGCCGCAGCACCTCGTCGGGCCGGCCGTCTACGCCGACTACGTCCGTCTGCTCAAGGTGCTGCTCGCCGTCGTCCTGCCGTGCGTCGTCCTCGGGGTGCTCATCACCCAGTCGCTCGCGACCGACCGGGGCTTCGGCGACGTCCTCGGCCGCACGATCGGGGCTGTGCTGCAGACCGGTGTGCACCTCGTCTTCTGGACCACCCTCGTCTTCGTCATCATCGAGCGCAGCCGCAGCGAGTCCGAGCGCGACGCCCCGATCACGCCGTGGGACCCCGGCCAGCTGCCCGGCGACGCGCCGTGGCGTGCGCCCCGCTTCGGCGAGATGGCCGCCGAGGTCAGCTTCAGCGCGGCGATGGTCGTCCTGCTCGTCTGGCAGCTCTCCGGGGTGGGGGAGCGAGGCGTGCAGGTGCTCGACCCGCAGCTGCCGCTCGTGTGGAAGCTCGTCCTCGTGGGCCTCTTCGTCCTCGACGCCGCCGTGTCGCTCGCCGCCTGGCGGGTCGGGCGCTGGACGCCCACCCTCACGGCCGTCAACGTCCTCGCGAACGTCGTCTCCGCCGTGCTCCTCGTCTGGCTGCTGCTCAGCGACCAGCTGCTCACGGACCTGCCGTCGGTCTTCGCCGAGCGCTTCGGCACCGACCTCGACTGGTCGGTGTCCTACCCCGCCGTGGCCGTCGGGATCGTCGTCATCTGCGGGTGGGACGCCGTCGCCTCGGTCCGCCGCGCCTGGCTCGTCCGCGACGGCTCGACGCGCAGCGGGGGCCGCCGGCCGTCGGCTCAGTAGGCGTCGGGGTCGTACGGCGGGAGCTCGCCGGTGTCGTCGTCGCGGGTGCGACGCACGAGGTCGGAGCTGCGGTAGATCGGCTCGTGGTGCGGCGCCGGGTGCGGCGCGGTGCCGACGTAGCGGCCGTCGACGACGCCGAGGCGGGTCGCGTAGTCCTGCGAGGTCTCCCAGGCCCGGTCGTCGCCCCCTTCGTCCTCGTCCTCCTCGCCCGGCACGACGCCGAAGACCACCGAGCAGATCGCCCGGTAGTTCTCGTCGGGGTCGGGGACGAAGGCGATCCGGGAGAGGGCCTGGTCCTGGCCGGCGCTCTCGAGGATGAAGGTGCCGTAGCCGAGGAGGCGCCCGACCAGGGAGCGCTCGTAGCCCATGTCGGTGACCTTCTTCAACGGCATCATCGAGACCTTGTGGTTGATCCACCCCTCGAAGAGCACGACGCGCTTGTCGGTCGCGACGACCCGGGTGTGCCGCCACTCGACCCACTGCCACAGCGCCCACAGGACGACGGCGAGCCAGACCAGCCACACGAAGGACAGCACCCGGCTGCCCGAGTCGGAGGTCGAGACGTCGAGCCAGCCGGCGACCGCGGTGGCCCCGACGACGGCGAGGGCAGGCTTGAGCAGGACGATCGCGTGGTGACGGATCTCCGCCACCGGGGTCTCGCCGGGGAGGAGATAGCGCCGCAGGCCCCGGTGGGCGACCTCCTCCATCGGGCTTACCTCGCGATCAGCGAGTCGAAGAAGCGGCCGATGTTCGTCACGCCGTTGCCGATGACGTCACCCGCGGTGCCGACGATGTCGGCAGCCTCGCTGGGCGAGGTGAGGATCGCGTAGATGAGGAAGATCGTGAGCAGCCAGAGCAGGATCTTCTTGATCGGTGGCGTGGACATGACTCTCTCTCCGCAGCAGGGGTCGACGACCAGGGGCCGGGCGTCGGCCTGAGGTCAGTGTGGCAGATGTGACTTCTGGGGCCGGTCGTCCGACACGCCGGGGCAGTGACCCACGGCGAAGGGGGATCAGACGACGCCGTAGAGGCGGTCGCCCGCGTCGCCGAGGCCGGGGACGATGTAGCCCTGCTCGTTGAGCCGCTCGTCGACGGCGCCGGTGACGAGGGTGACGGGCACGTCGAGATCGGCGATCTGCTCGCCCAGGGCCTCGATGCCCTCTGGCGCGGCGAGGAGGGTGACGGCGGTGATGTCGTCGGCGCCTCGGTCGACGAGGTAGCGGATCGACATCGCGAGGGTGCCGCCGGTCGCGAGCATCGGGTCCAGGACGTAGCACTGGCGGCCCGAGAGGTCGTCGGGCAGGCGGTTCGCGTACGTCTTCGCCTCGAAGGTCTCCTCGTCGCGCAGCATGCCGAGGAAGCCGACCTCAGCCGTCGGCAGCAGCCGCACCATGCCGTCGAGCATGCCCAGGCCGGCGCGCAGGATCGGCACGACGAGCGGCTTGGGAGAGGAGAGCTTGACGCCCTGGGTCGCCGAGACCGGGGTCTCGATGTCGAAGGGCTCGGTGCGCACCTCGCGCGTCGCCTCGTAGGCGAGGAGGGTGACGAGCTCGTCGGCCAGCCGGCGGAAGGTCGGGCTGTCCGTGTCCTTCTTGCGCAGGTAGGTCAGCTTGTGAGCGATCAGCGGGTGGTCGGCGGTCAGGACGCGCATGGCCCCGAACCTACCGCGCGGAGCCGCTCACGCCATCACGCCGGAAGCCCTTGAAGCGGGTGCCCTGGCGGGTCAGCTGCCCGCGGTCGCCCTCGGCGAGCTGGGCGTAGTCCTTCGCCGAGATCGCGAGCTCGTCACGTCGGCCGTCGGGCAGCTCGAAGGTCGCGTGGTACCAGGTGGACGCCGAGGAGTCCCCGTGACCGCCGCTCACGGAGGTGCGCTTGCCGGTGACGCGGGCGGTCAGCGTCTCGACCGGCGACGCGTTGTTGCGGCTCCACTGCACCGAGCCCCGCACGACCGCGGTGAGGAGGATCCCGATGACGAGCACGAAGCCGAGGGCGATGATGACGACGACCGTCGTGGCGAAGGGGTCGTCAGGGAAGCTGTCGAGCATGGGTCCTCCTCGGGAGAGACTGTGGGCATGACGCGCTCGGCACATCCTGCCCGTCCCGGTCGCGATGCGGAGGCCGAGTGGATGCGTCGCGCGCTCGAGCTCGCCGCCGCCGCGGGGGAGCGTGGCGAGATCCCGGTCGGTGCTCTCGTCCTCGACCCCGAGGGCGCAGTCGTCGGCGAAGGGGGAAACACCCGTCAGGGCGAGTCAGACCCGACCGGTCACGCCGAGATGACGGCGCTGCGGCAGGCTGCACGCTCCCTTCGCACCTCTCGTCTGGACGGCTGCACCCTCGTCGTGACGCTGGAGCCGTGCCCGATGTGCGCGGGGGCCAGCATGCTCGCGCGGGTGGACCGGGTCGTCCTCGGCGCATGGGACCCGAAGACCGGCGCGTGCGGCTCGGTGTGGGACGTCGTGCGCGACCGGCGCTCGCCGCACCGGGTCGAGGTCGTCGGCGGGGTGCTCGAGGAGGAGTGCTCGCGGCTGCTCGTCGACTTCTTCTCGCAGCGACGCTGATTTTTCGCTGCCGACGCCCCGTTGTAGAGTCACCGGCGGTGGCGTGTCCGAGCGGCCTAAGGAGCGCGCCTCGAAAGCGCGTGTGGGTTCACGCCCACCGTGGGTTCAAATCCCACCGCCACCGCCAGCACCGCCGAAGCCCGGTGGACCATCACGGTCCACCGGGCTTCGTCGTGCCGCAGGAGCGGCGGAGGGGTTGGGGGGGGGGAAGTCCTCGGGTGGCGGCTCAGGGAGCGGGGTGACGGATGGGGTGCGCCAGGGCACACCCGACAGGTGCGACCGGCCGACTACACCTAGGCGTCGGACGGGTTGGTCACGTACCCGACGACGAGGTCGCCGAGCATCTTGCGCATCCGTTCGCGGTGCTCCGGTGCCACGGGGTTGTGCTGGAAGATCCAGTCGAAGGTGTACTGGTTGGAGACCCTGAAGAAGCTGAAGCTCGTGATGGTGAAGTGCAGGTCGACGGCGTCGACGCCGTGGCGGAAGACCCCCTCGTCGAGCCCTCGCTCGACGATGCGGTTGAGCAGTGCCAGTGCGGGGGCGGCCAGGTCGCCTCGGGCCCCCGATGTGCGCAGGTGCTCGGCCTGCAGGATGTTCTCCCCGGCCATCAGCCGGATGAAGTCCGGGTGCTGCTCGTGGTAGTCGAAGGTCAGCTCGGCCACCCTGCGGAGCGCTGAGACGGGGTCGAGGTCGTCGACGTGGACGAGCTGCTCCTCGGCGCGCAAGGCCTTGATCGAGGTCTCGAGGACGGTGCGGTAGAGGGCTTCCTTGTCGCCGAAGTAGTAGTAGATCATCTTCTTCGTCGTCTGCGTCCGGTGCGCGATGTCGTCCATCCGGGCCCCGGAGAACCCCTTGTCCGCGAACTCCTGGGTGGCCACCTTGAGGATGTCAGCGCGCACGTCATGGCGCTTCTGACTGCCTCGTCTGCGTGCCTGGGTCGTGTCCGTCAACGTCGTCTCCGTCGCTCGTGGCGCATGCGCTGTTGACGCCGCCTCTCCGTGTGATCACCGGTTGGTGACTATGGCCAGAGATCATACGGGCTGGTCCGATCTCTGCTTCCGGACCATACAACGCGGGACCGCAGCTGGTCGATGGTGCGCGCCAGATCGGCTCCCTCTGCCAGATCTGGCGTCGATGCTCGCCGACTGCACGAGAAGTTCCATTCAACAAAAATCATGTCCCTAGGTCATGGACACGACGCTTCGAGCCGCGTTAGTGTCGCCGTCGTTCACCAAATGGTGAACAGACGCGATCATCACTCGCACCCACGGTCTGCCCACGACGTCAGATGCGCGCTCTCACCATCGAGACCCGCGACGGCGCCGCCGCAGGCGTCAGGTGACGTTGCAGAGAGGCTCGAGATGAGAGACACGACTGAGCTGGCGCCGGCACCGGCGGCGCCTCCCGCAGACGCGGTGAGCACCCGGGCGCCGAGCCCACCCCGACGTCGGCGCGCCCGGTCGTGGGCACGAGCGCCCATGGTGATGTCGGTGGTCGGGATCACCGCACTGCTGGCGCTGTGGGAGGCGGTGGTCCGGGTCTTCGACGTCCCCGGCTACCTGCTCGTCGGGCCGTGGGCGGCGGTCACCGAGCTCACCTCCGATCCCAGCTACTTCTGGGAGCACAGCCTGATGACGCTGCAGGCCTCCGTCCTCGGCTTCGTGCTCGGCGCACTGCTCGGCGTCGGCTTCGGGGTGGCCCTGTACTACGTCCCCGCGATCCGCCACGTGCTCTACCCCTCGCTCATCGCGATCAACACCGTGCCGAAGGTCGCACTGGCGCCGCTCTTCATCGTGTGGTTCGGCTTCGGCCTGGAGAGCAAGGTCTTCGTCGCGCTGACCATCGCCTTCTTCCCCCTGGTCATCAGCACCTTCGACGGCCTGGCCTCCGTGCCCTCCGAGCTGCGTGAGCTCGCGCGGATCAACCGGGCCTCGACGTGGGACCAGATGCGCAAGATCGAGCTCATCCACTCGCTCCCCTCGATCTTCACCGGGATGAAGATCTCGATCTCCATGGCCGTCGGGGGCGCCGTCGTCGGTGAGTTCATCGCCGGCAACTCGGGGCTGGGCTACGTGGTCCTGGTCGCCAACAGCCAGGTCGCCCTCGGCACGATGTTCGCCGCCTTCATCTGCCTGGCGGTGATGTCGCTCGTCCTCTTCATGGTCGTCGACGTCCTCGGACGACTCCTCCTGCCGTGGAACGTCGCCACCTCCAAGTAGCCCGTCACCACCTCCCGCACCACTTCCCACATCTCACGATCGGACGAACGACGCCATGACACACCGAAAGATGCTCCTCACAGCGGCAGCTCTGTCGCTGGCCCTGCCGCTCGCCGCCTGCGGCGGCTCGGGGGAGTCTTCCGCCTCCGGCGAGAAGGTCACCTTCATGATGGACGTGGGCCTGCTGCCCAAGCACGCCCTCTTCTACGCCGCGGTCGACCACGGCTTCTACGAGGATGCCGGCTTCGACGTCGAGATCCTCCCCGGCACGGGCTCGAAGGACACGTCCCTGGCCGTCTCGACCGGGCGAGCCGACTTCGGGTTCGCTGACTTCGGGCAGTCGGTCCTGGCACGCTCCGAAGGGGCGGGGGTCACCCAGCTCGGCCTCATCCAGTCCGAGACCGCGTACGCCACCGTCACCACCTCCAAGAGTGGGATCGACGACTGGGACGACCTCGTCGGCAAGAAGGTCGCCACCGAGGCCGGTGGGGCGATGACCGCGATGTGGCCCCTGGCCGCCGAGCGGGCCGGGCTGGACAAGGACGACGTCGAGGTCGTCGCGTCCAGCGGGCAGGCCAAGATCACCGGCCTCCTGACCGGGCAGTGGGACGCCACGCTCGCCTTCTACATCTCCGACGCACCGGTCCTCATCGCCCAGGGCGAGAAGCCCGTGGTCCTCAAGTGGAGCGACCTCGACATCTCGATGTACGGCAACGGGCTCATCACCTCGGACAAGGCCGTCGCGGACGACCCCGAGCGCGTCAAGGCCTTCGTCGGGGCGACGATGCGGGGCGTGACCTGGGCCTGCAAGAACCAGGACCAGGCCGTGCAGTCCCTCATGGACAGCGTGCGGGAGATGGACTCCAAGGCCGCCACGGCCGGTGTGGAGCAGGCCTGCGGACTGCTGTGGCCCAAGGACGCCCCGGACGGGGCGAGCCTGGGGTCGATGGACGACGAGGGAGCCGAGCACGTCTTCGACCTCGTCGGCACCTACCTCGACGTCGACTCCACCGACATCTCGACCGCGGACGTCTACACCAACGAATTCCTGCCCGAGATCACCACCCAGACCCAGATCGAGGAGCCGAAGCAGTGAGCCCGCACACGAGCACAACGAACGTCTCCACCGAGACGGCGACGAAGGACAGCACGCCGGTCATCGAGCTCCGCGACATCGGCATGACCTACTCGAGCCGCCGCGAGAGCAACACGGTGCTCAAGGGCTGCAACCTCACGATCGGGCGCGGCGAGTTCGTCTCCGTCGTCGGCCAGTCCGGAGGTGGCAAGACCACCCTGCTGCGCATCATCTCCGGCCTGCTCGAGCCCACCGAGGGGAGCGTCGAGGTCCACGGGCGCCCCGTCCGAGACTCCCTCAACGAGCTCGCGATGGTGTTCCAGAAGCCGGTCCTGCTGCCCTGGCGCGACAACCTCGCCAACGTCCTGCTCCCCATGGAGTTCCGCGGCAAGGTCACCGCCGAGATGCGCGAGCACGCTCATGAACTGCTCGACATGGCCGGTCTGAAGGACGCGGCACGACGCCACCCCTACGAGCTCAGCGGAGGCATGCAGCAGCGGGTGGCGATCTGCCGTGCGCTGGTCTCCAACCCCGAGATCATGCTCATGGACGAACCCTTCGGCGCCCTCGACGCGATGACGCGCGACACCATGAACCTCGAGCTGCTGCGCATCTGGCGCGAGACGCGGCGCAGCGTCCTCTTCGTCACCCACAGCGTCTCCGAGGCGGTCTTCCTCAGCAACCGCGTGGTCGTCGTCGGCGAACGCCCCGGACGCATCATCGCCGACATCGCCATCGACCTGCCCCAGCCGCGGACGAAGGCCCAGCGCTACACACCGGAGTTCTACGAGTACGAGCAGGAGATCTCCGCTCTTATCGGCGCCAGCGAGTCCATCGCCTGATCTGCCACCGCCGGCCCGTACCCACCACCGACCCGTACCCACCACCACGGCGCGGTGCAGCCGCAGCGCGCACTGCACCAGCCACCTCACCACCTCGACGACGAAGGAGCGCTGACATGCGCCTCATCTCCGACCTCGCCTACCTGCGCGAGCACTACGGCTTCGACCCCATCAGCGACCTGCTCATCCCCAACATCCGGCTCGACGCACCGAAGATGGCCACCCCCGTCATCGCCCGGTCCGACGACGGCGACGAGCACGTCCTGACCCGCCAGCAGGAGCTCGGCAACCTCCTCGCCCAGGGCATCCCCTCCGAGCAGATCACGCTCTTCGAGGGCTACGTGACCCTCGACCCCAGCCTGCGCCAGCGCTCCTCCGCTGCGAGCTTCGCCGCTGCCGTCGCGGAGCTGGCGCCCTCCGGGCCGGTGCACGTGGACGCCGGCTTCCCGTGGTCGCGCTACCTCGCGCTCGCCGCTGAGCGAGACGTCGAGGTCGACCCCCGCGACGATGCCGAGGCCTACCTGCACGGCGCGTACGTCGCGCACACCCTCGATGCGGACTCCGTCCTGCAGACCTTCGCCCGCCTCCGAGCGGCCGGCCCCGAGGTCGCCGCGCGCGTCATCTCCGCGGTGCCCCACCTCGCCGGCCTCGCCGAGGAGTTCGTCACCGACGTCGACACCCGCTTCTCAGCCCTGGAGAAGCTCGCCGCCGAGCTGGGGATCACCGCTCTGCTGTCCTCGGCCCCGCCGAACTTCTCCGAGCTCACCGCCACACCGCCTGCCCCGGGCACCTACGTGCTGTGGGTCCGCGACACCGGCCAGCTGCACGTCCTGACCCCCGACGAGACCTACGGGGTCGAAGGACGCCCCGCAGGCCGCTTCGACGACCTCGCGGCCGCCGTCACCGCTCTGGCCGGAGACGGTGCGCTCGGTGTCGAGGAGCACTGGCTCGACACCGACATCGCCCAGCGCCTGAGCGCCGGGGGCCGCGTGCTCATCGCCGGGTCGATGGCGCTCGGGGCGTGGCGAGACCACCGCGACGCAGAGGACCTCCCCTTCCAGATCATCGCCGCGCGTGCCAGCCGCTACTGCATCGAGGGCTCCCTCGCCTACGCCCGCGAGCAGCTCGACACCGTCGGGCAGGTCAGCGAACGAGAGGTGCACCGCCGCTACCGCGAGCTCATCCACGAGTTCCGGATCGAGCACGACATCCCCTTCGGGATCGAGCCCTTCTTCGTCAACCTCCACGCGTCCGACCGCAGCCTCTACCCCGGGCCTCCGACCGATCACCTCATCACCTCGACGACCGGGTCGGTCAAGCTCGACGCCGGTCTGAAGGTCACCGCCTCCGGCGTCGTGCTGGCGACCTCCGACATGGCGCGCAGCCTGCTGACCACCGACGAAGGTCGCGAGGGGTACGAGTTCTTTCTCAAGGTCGTGCGCGAGGACATCATCTCCACGCTGGAGGCCGGGCGCCTGTGCGATCAGGTCCACGCCGACGCCGTGAGCGCGATCCTCGACAACCGCGACCGCCTGATCGACCTCGAGCTGCTCGACCCTGAGATCGACTTCGCGGCCGAGTACCGCAAGCGGAACGTCGGCCACCTCATGGGCAAGCAGGAGTCCTTCGGGATCGAGTTCAAGCCCGGGCACGACATCGCGCTGCCCGCCCGCTCGCTCGGAGCCGCGGAGATCCAGTGGGCCTTCGGCCGGTACGGCATCGGCGCCGAGGACATGTGGTACCTCGGCCGCGACCGCACCTACATCACCTCGATGTGAGCGAGGACGACATGACGACCGACACCACCCCCCACCAGCAGCTCCGAGCACTCGGTCTGGAGCTGCCGGACCTGCCCGCGCCGGCGTACGCCTACGTGCCCACCACCCGGGTGGATGACCTGCTCTACGTCTCCGGGCAGATCTCGCGCACCGCCGACGGTCGCACCCTGACCGGGAGGCTGGGCGAGACCTCGAGCGTCGAGGAGGGGGTCGAGGCCGCCCGAATCTGCGCCCTCAACCTGCTCGCACGCATCGACGCGAGCGTCGGCCTCGACGCCGTGCAGCAGGTCCTCAAGCTCAACGGGTACGTCTCGAGCGCCGGCGACTTCTACCAGCAGCCGACCGTCATCGACGGAGCCTCCCAGCTCCTCGTCGACGTCCTCGGGCAGGCCGGCACGCACGCACGGACCGCGCTCGCGGCCCCGGTGCTCCCCGCGAACGCGCTCGTCGAGATCGAGGCAGTCGTCGCCGTCCGACCTGCCGACCGCTAGGTCGGCGCGTACCCCGGGTGGTGACGACCACCCGTGCTCGAGGGTGGCTGCAGCTCCGCGTGACACCGGCGCAGCAACCCCGAGCGCCCGGGGGGACCGGCGACTCCGCTCGACCGGTCTCCCTCGGGAGGAAGGTGCCGCCTCAGGATGCATCTCCTGAGGCGGCACAGCCCTGTCGGGGAGACGACGTCCACGGCTCTCGACCGAGATCGTCCGGCGTGCCAGCAGGACCGGCGTGCGCAGGGGAGCGCCGAGCCCTACGCTCCGCAGACACCCCCTCCTGATCGGAGCGGCAATGTCGACCTCATTGCTCAGGCACCCCGACGGCACTCTGTGTCGTCGACGAGTCCTGGCAGTCGTCCTCGGGCTGGTCTTCCTCAGCGTGGTCGCCGCCGGGGCGGCGGGCTACGTCTCCGGCCCGCTCTACTGGGGGCTGTACGTCGCTCCCGTCGCGGTGCAGGTGGTGCTGCCCTCCTGCCGCAAGCACGGGACCGAGGCCGCCTAGGTCGCCTCTAACGCCGACGAAGCCCGGTAGACCGTCGTGGTCCACCGGGCTTCGTCGGCGGCGAAAGGGGGCGGGCGATCTCGTCAGCGGCGGCGGCCGCTCATCGCGACCAGGTGATGCGCTCGCGCCGCCTGTCGTTCATCGCGGGACCTCGCCTCATCCGTGTCGGGCCTGACTCAGCCCCGGACGACGCGGCGCACCACGGCGCCGGCGCCCAGGAGGAGCCCGCCGACGAGCACGAGCCCGCCGACCGGGCTGCGGTCGAGCGAGCCGCCGTCGGTCTGGACCACGGCGGGCACACGGGGGGCCTCGTCAGCCGGGTCGACCGTGCCCGGCGCGCCGTCGACGTCCACCGGGGTGACCGGCGGCGTCGGCTCTGACGTCGCGTTGTCGCAGAACTCGACATAGATCATCCCTTCCCCGAAGAAGAACTCCCCGGAGTCGAAGCCGTCGATGATCACCCCCAGCTCGCTGATCAGCTGCAGCTCCTGGTCGGTGATGACGTAGTCGTCCGGATCCGCGACTCGGCCGCCGAGTGCTCGGGGGAGCTTCTTCAAGGCGCTCTTGACGGACTTCTCCGTCAACCTGGTCCCCGTCGCAGAGCTCTTGCGCTCGCCCTCCTCGAGATCGCCGGTGAGCCACGGGCTCGCCGCGCGCGAGTCCACACCGAACCATTCGTACTCGCCCTCAACCATCGTGAGAGTCGACGTAGCTCCAGGCGCAAGGGTCTCCTCGATGTAACCCGTCGGCTCCCAGCTGGACCAGTCATTGAGCGTGACGGTTACCTCGCTGCTTGACGGGTTGGTGAGGGTCAGACTCTCGCACTCGTCGCTCCTCACCTCGACGGACGGCTGCTCCACCTGCGGGCAGCCGGCGGCGTCAACAGTCACCACAACCGTGGTGGGAGTGTCTGTCGCGAGCACGTAGCCCTCGTCCGCGGTCACATCGAGCTTCACGGATACCTCGTCATCCCAGATCGCGAAGGGGTCCTCTTCAGAACCGCTGGAGGCCAGGGCCACGAGCGCGCCGGGCAGCTCGACCCCCTCCGGGAGGATGACCCGCTCTCGCTCTGCGGTGAAGGAGTAGGTCACGCCCTCCGTCTCCGGGATGAGGACAGTGTCCTGGCTGATACCGCAGGTCTGGTCCGAGACGACGGGTGTGGCCGCCGTGACGGGCACCGGGTCGGCGGCGTGGGCGGCGGCGACCGGCGCCCCGAGCGTCAGCCCCGAGAAGGCGATGAGCGTGGCGGCAGTTCGGGTGCGCGAGGGCATGAGGAGGTCTCCGGAGGGGACAGGCCGTGGCGGGCGAAGGGGGGTGGCGGGGCTCAACCTAGACGGTCCAGGACGATCTGACAGGCCGTCCTGAACTATTGCTCCGAATCGGTACCGACGCGGAGCCAGCCCCGGTCCGACGACGGCGTCGCGGCCCGCCCGGCCGGCCGCCCGGCCGCCATGATGGACCCGTGATGACCCTGCGGCCCGACCTCCCCTCCGCCCTGCGACGGGCGGCCACGGAGCAGCCCGCACCGGGGGTGGCGGGCTGGCTCACGGCACCGCCGCCGAGGACCCATCACGTCGAGCGCGTCCAGCCGCTGCCGGCCGGCGCGGACGTCGACCGCTGCGCCGATGCCCTCATGTCCTGGGGGATGCACCACGACGCCGGGCTGCAGGTCCTCGCCGACCGTGAGGTGGAGCTCGGCGCGACGGTCGTCCTCGGTCTGCGGCTCGGCCCCGTCGTCGCCGTCTCGCCCTGCCGCGTCACCTCCGTCGTGCGCGAGGACGGGCGCGTCGGCTTCGAGTACACGACCCTGCCCGGCCACCCCGAGACCGGGGTCGAGCGCTTCGAGGTCGTGCGCGACGAGCACGGCGCACGCGTCGAGATCTCCGCCGTGAGCCGGCCCGCCTTCGTCGGGAGCCGGGTCGCCCCCTTCGTCTCCCGTCGGGTGCAGGCCGCGATCACCGACCGCTACCTCGCGGCCGCGCTCGCGGCGGCCACCGGCCGGTAGGGCCGGGGAGGGCTCCCCTTCGCGCGGCCGGGGCCGCTCTGGTTGGGTGGGGCCATGCGCGCACGAGCCACCGGATCCCTCCTGGCCCTCGCCCTGACGACCGCGGCGCTCGCCGGCTGCCAGGTCGACACGTGGTCGGAGAAGTGCACGACCGACACCCAGCTGCGCAGCTGCGAGATCTCCGTCTCGGGCAGCAAGTTCAACGACCTGCCCTTCCCCGTCTCCGGACCGGTCCTCGGCAGCGTCGGCGACCGCTTCCGGCTCGAGTCGGCCGCTGAAGGGGGAGCCGCCACCTTCTCCGCCGGGGGCACCGAGGGCGGCACCTACACCTGCGAGCAGGGGCAGAGCGTCTCCGTCGGGGACAGCTCGGTCGAGTGCCGCGCCGTGGGCGACGGCTCGCTCGACTTCACCATCAGCCGCGTGCGCTGACCCCGGCGCTCTCAGCAGCGGCGGGCGACGGACAGCGGCTCGAGGTCCTCGAAGTCCTTGCCGACGACGACGTCGATGATCGAGCGCACGCGCTTGTCGCGGACCTTCTGCATCGCGCCGGCGTGCCGCCCGACGACCTTGACCTTCGGGGCGCCCTTGTCGCCGTAGCGGATGAGCCCGACCCCGCCGACGCGCCCACCGTGGTAGTTCTCGATCTTGCGGATCTGGAAGCCACGCTTGCGCAGGTCGCGCGCGACCGATGCCGCGAGCCCGTCTCGGCCGGTGCCGTTGTAGACGTTGAGGACGACGTCCTTCGGGTGGATCGCGCACACCGAGCTCGTCGACGCCGACGCGCCCGGCTGGCGACGGCCCTCCTCGTCGGCGCGGATGTAGCTCATCGCGTACCAGAAGGCGAAGAAGAGCAGGAGGAGCACGACGAGCACCGTGACGAAGGTGCGTCGCCCCTGCGACCGACCCCGGTCGGCCTCCTCGTGGTCCCCCCGCGCCATCGTCAGCCCTCGAGCTCCAGCACCCGTGCGTGGATCGTCGGGCGCTGCTGCAGCGCGGCGCGCACCGCGCGATGCAGCCCGTCCTCGAGGAAGAGCCGGTCTCGCCAGGACACGACGTGCGGGAAGAGGTCGCCGTAGAAGGTCGAGTCCTCGGCGAGCAGGTTGTGCAGGTCCAGCGAGCTGCGCGTCGTCGTCAGCAGGTCCAGACGGATCATCCGCGGCGGGATCTGCGCCCAGTCGCGGGCGGAGTCGTACCCGTGGTCGGGGTACGGGCGCGAGTCGCCCACGGCCTTGAAGATCACGCCGCCACGATAGGGGCACGACCCGTCAGCGCCCACCCGGGGCGGGGCGCCGTGACCGACTCGTCACCACCCCTTCGCCCGCCGCCGTGTCCTACGCTCGGGCGGGTGACGACGACGCCGCTCCTCGACCAGATCCGCGCCGGCTACACCTTCGACGGGCCGGTGCTCGAGCTCGGCGCCGCCGTCGTCGACGGCGCGACCCATGCCGACACCCCCGTGCGCATCCCGCTGTCGGTGCTCAACCGTCACGGGCTGGTCGCGGGCGCGACCGGCACCGGCAAGACCAAGACGCTTCAGGTCATGGCCGAGCAGCTCGCGGCCCAGGGCGTCCCCGTCTTCCTCGCCGACATCAAGGGCGACCTCTCCGGTCTGGCGAGCCCGGGCGAAGGGGGAGAGAAGCTCACCTCGCGCGCGGCGGAGGTCGGGCAGACGTGGACCGCAGCGGGCTTCCCCACCGAGTTCCTCTCGCTCGGCGGCATGGGCAAGGGCATCCCCGTGCGCACGACGATCACGTCCTTCGGGCCGACGCTGCTCAGCAAGGTCCTCGGGCTCAACGACACCCAGGAGTCGAGCCTCGGCCTCGTCTTCCACTACGCGGACAAGCAGGGCCTGGCGCTGCTCGACCTCAAGGACCTGCGGGCGGTCATCACCCACCTCACGTCCGACGAGGGCAAGGAGGAGCTGAAGTCTCTCGGCGGCCTGTCGAAGGCCACGGCCGGGGTCATCCTGCGCAACCTCATCGCCTTCGAGGACCAGGGCGCCGACGTCTTCTTCGGCGAGCCCGAGCTCGACACGGCCGACCTCCTGCGGGTCGCGCCGGACGGCCGCGGGATGGTCACCTGCCTCGAGCTGCCCGCGGTGCAGGACCGCCCCCAGCTCTTCTCGACCTTCCTCATGTGGATGCTCGCCGACCTCTTCCACGACCTGCCCGAGGTCGGCGACGTCGACAAGCCCAAGCTCGTCTTCTTCTTCGACGAGGCGCACCTGCTCTTCGACGACGCGTCCAAGCCCTTCCTCGACGCGATCGAGCAGACGGTGCGGCTCATCCGCAGCAAGGGCGTCGGCGTCTTCTTCGTCACCCAGAGCCCGAAGGACGTGCCCTCGGGCGTGCTCGCCCAGCTCGGCAACCGTGTGCAGCACGCGCTGCGCGCCTTCACGCCGGAGGACAGCAAGGCGCTCAAGGCCGCGGTCTCGACCTACCCCCACACCGAGTACGACCTCGCCGAGCTGCTGACGACGCTCGGCACCGGCGAGGCCGTCGTCACCGTGCTCTCCGAGCGGGGCGCTCCCACCCCCGTCGCGTGGACGAAGATGCGCGCGCCCGAGTCGCTCATGGCTCCCAGCGCCGAGGGCGTCGTCGACGGCGCGATCGCCGGCTCGGCCCTCGCCCCGAAGTACGCCGAGCCGGTCGACCGGGAGTCGGCCTACGAGCTGCTCGCCGCCCGCCTGACGAAGGCGCCGACCCCCGAGCAGGCGCCGGCGCCGGCTCCCACCCAGCCGCCGGCGCCGCAGGGCGCCCCGCCGGCACCCGCACCCCGGGGCCGGGCGCCCAAGGAGCAGCCCGGGGTGGTCGAGCAGGTCGTGCAGTCCTCGGCCTTCCGCTCCGCGCTGCGCTCGGCCGGCACCGTCATCGGGCGCGAGATCACCCGCTCCCTCTTCGGCACCTCGCGCCGCCGCCGCTGACGGCCGAGGCCGGGCGCTACAGGTCGAGCGCGACGTCGAGCCACGGGGCGCTGTGGGTGAGCGCCCCCGCGGAGATGACGTCGGCACCGGCCTCGGCGAGCGCGCGGATGCTCGTCTCGGTGACACCGCCGGAGACCTCGACGAGCAGACCGCTGCGCGCGGAGCGGATCGCCGCCACCGCCGCTCGGACCTCGTCGGGCCCCATGTTGTCGAGCAGGACGACGTCGACGACCGGTCGAGCGCCGGCTGCGACCTGCTCGGACTCGATCGCGAGGAGCTCGTCGAGCTGGTCGAGGGAGTCGACCTCGACCTCCACCCGCGTCATGTGCCCCACCGGGCCCGGGCGTCGACGCACCCGCTCCAGCGCGGGTGCGAGACCGCCGGCGAGACCGAGGTGGTTGTCCTTGACCATGACCGCGTCGTCGAGCCCGAGGCGGTGGTTGGCACCACCGCCGTGGCGCACGGCCCGCTTCTGCGCGGCACGCAGGCCCGGCACCGTCTTGCGGGTGTCGACGACGACCGCGCCCGTGCCCTCGACGAGGTCGACGAGCCGGGCGGTGGCGGTGGCGACCCCGCTGAGCAGGCCGACGAAGTTCAACGCCACCCGCTCGCCCGTGAGCAGCGAGCGTGACGGTCCCTCGACGTGCGCGACGACGTCGCCGGCGCTCACCCGGTCGCCGTCCTCCGACGAGAGCCGCACCCGCACCTGCGGGTCGACCTGCGCGTAGGTCTCGACGACGAAGTCGGTGCCCGAGACCACCCCGTCGGCCCGGGCGACGAGCGTCGCTTCGCCGCGGGCGTCGCGGGCGATCGTCGCGAGCGAGGTGATGTCGCCGAGCGTGCCGAGGTCCTCGTCGAGAGCGGCCCGGACGAGCGGCGCGACGTCGCGGGGGGCCGTCATCACGCCACCGCCGGGGCGGGGGCGTCGGCGCGCAGGTGGGCCCCGAGGCTCTCGCGGCGGGCCAGAGCCCGGCGGGCGACGAGCCCGCCGAGGAGGGCGTCGTCGCCGGGCAGGTCGTCGAGCCGGCCGATGGCCTGCGCGAGGCCGTCGGCGTCGCGCACGACACCGACGAGGTCGGACATCACGGCGCGCACCTCGACCGAGGCGATCTCCGGCGACGTGGGCGAGCCGCGTCGTCCGTCGACGGGCGCGAGGGTGGTCGTCCGCTCGGGCGGCACCGGGTCGACGCGGTCCGTGGCCCATGAGGCGGTCCGCCCGGGCCAGCAGGCGGCGTCCTGCGCGACCGCAGTGCCCATCACCCCCGCCTCGAGCAGCGAGTTCGAGGCCAGCCGGTTGGCCCCGTGCAGACCGGTGCACGCGACCTCTCCGCACGCCCAGAGCCCGGGCACGTCGGTACGGCCGCGGGCATCGGTGAGCACGCCGCCCATCTGGTAGTGGGCGGCGGGGCGCACCGGCAGGAGGTCGCGTGCGGGGTCCAGCCCCATGTCGGCACACCGCTGCGCGAGGCCGCGGAAGTGCTCGAGCAGGTCGGGGACGTGGCGGCAGTCGAGCGCGACCTGGCGCCCGAGCACGCGCTCGCGGTGGACCGCGGCGGCGACGACGTCGCGCGGGCTCACCTCGTCGACGAAGCGTCGCCCGTCGGAGAGGAGGTGAGCGCCGGCGCCACGGACCGCCTCGGTGACCAGCGGCAGGGGAGCCCCCGAGCCGCCGCCGACGTCGAGGCTCGTGGGGTGGAACTGCACGAGCTCGAGGTCGGCGAGCCGGGCCCCGGCACGTCCGGCGAGGACCACCCCGCTGCCCCAGGAGCCGAGCGGGTTCGTCGTGTCGCGGTAGAGGGCGGCGCCGCCACCCGTCGCGAGCACGACGCGGCGGGTCCGCAGCTCCAGCGGACCGTCAGGATCCAGCACGAGGACGCCGGCGACGCCGTCGTCGTCGACGAGCAGCTCCAGCGCTCGCCCGTGGACGACGGTGACGTCGGGTGCGGCGGCGACCTGCGGCGCGAGGGTGTCGACGACCGCTGCTCCTGTGCGGTCGCCCCCGACGTGGCAGACCCGGTGCCGGCCGTGGCCCCCTTCGCGCCCGAGGGAGAGCTCACCGGAGGCGTCCCGGTCGAAGGGGACGCCGGCCGCCACGAGCTCGGCGACGAGAGCGGGGGCGGCCTGGGTCATCCGGGCGATCGTCGCGGTGTCACCGGCGAAGGACCCGGCCCGCGCGGTGTCGTCCGCGTGCTGCTGCGGGTCGTCCCCGGGGCCCACCGCCGCGGCGATGCCGCCCTGCGCCCAGGCGCTCGCCGTGCCCTCGCCGAGGCCGGCGGGGGCGACGACGACGCACGGGCCGCCGAGGTGACGGGCGACGCTCAGCCCGGCGAGCCCGGACCCCACGACGACCGAGGCGTCGGTCTCGACGACGCGCGCGCTCACGACAGCTCCAGCATGCGCTCGACCGCGCGGCGGGCGGCCGCGGCGGTGGTCGGGTCGAGGACGATCTCCGGGCCGCCCGTCTCGAGGGCGAGGCGGATCGTCGACAGGGTCGAGCGGCGCATGTGCGGGCAGATGTTGCACGGCTGGACGTAGTGCAGCCCGGGGTCGGCCGCGCGGATGTTGTCGGCCATCGAGCACTCGGTGATGAGCGCGACGTGCGGCGGCCGGTGGGTGGTGACGTAGTCGATCATCTGGGCCGTCGAGCCCGCGATGTCGGCGGCGGCGACGACCTCGGGCGAGCACTCTGGGTGGGCGAGGACGGTGAGCCCGGGGGTCTCGGCCCGCAGCTGCTCGACCTGCGCGACGTCGAAGCGCTCGTGCACCTCGCAGCGGGTCGGGTGGGTGATGACGTCGACCCCGGTCGCCCGTGCGACGTTGCGGGCGAGGTACTCGTCGGGGATGAGGATGACGCGGTCGACGCCGAGGTGGCGCACGACCCGCTCGACGTTGCCCGAGGTGCAGCAGATGTCGCTCACGGCCTTCACCGCGGCGCTGGAGTTGACGTAGGTGACGACCGGCACGCCCGGGTGCTCCGCCCGCAGGGCGAGGACGTCCTCGGCGGTGATGCCGTCGGCGAGCGAGCAGCCCGCGGTGATGTCGGGGACGAGCACGGTCTTCGCGGGGTTGAGCAGCTTCGCCGTCTCGGCCATGAAGGGCACGCCGGCGAGCAGGATGACGTCGGCGTCGACGTCCTGGGCACGCTGGGCGAGGAGCAGCGAGTCGCCGACGACGTCCGCGACACCGTGGAAGATCTCCGGCGTCTGGTAGTTGTGCGCGAGGACGACGGCCCGCTTCGAGCGCTTGAGCCCCTGGATCGCGACGACGTCCTGAGCGAAGGTCGCCCACTCCGTCTCGGGGATGACGTGCCGCACCCGCTCGTAGACGTCGCGGGTCGCCTCGACGGCGTCGTGCACGGGACGGGTCCCCGGGGTGGGGAGGCTGGTGACGGACATCTGCAGCTCCTTCTGCTGACTATGAGCACATGCTCAGGTTGAGCATAAGCAGGGGAGGCGAGCCGCGGCAAGCCGGTGAGACCCGGGATGTCGGCAGATGCGTGGGTTGTGACTGGCGCGGGTGCCAACGTCTCGGGGGAGGGGTCCGGGATGCTGGCAGATGCGCGGGTTGTGACTGGCGCGGGTGCCAGCTTCTAGAGGGTGGGTCGGCGAGAGGGGTGGGTCGGCGAGAGGGGGGCGAAGGGGGAGGGGTCAGCGGGTGCGGGGGCGGGGGAGCTTCGTGCCGACGTGGCGGCGCTCGGCGTGCACCTCGCTGCGGAAGCGGTAGAGCGCGGCGGGGCGGCCGCCGGTGTCGCGCTCGGTCTCGCCGGTGGGCTCGACGAGACCCAGCTGGTCCTGGACGGTCCGCCGGAAGTTCTGCTTGTGCAGGCGCTGGCCCGCGAGCGACTCGACCGTCGCCTGCAGCCCGCCGAGGGTGAAGTCCGGGGGCATGAGCTCGAAGATCACCGGTCGGTACTGCAGCGTCGAGCGCAGCCGGGCCAGGCCCGTCGCGAGGATGCGGCGGTGGTCGTGGAGCATCGCCGGCCCGAGGCCGTCGCCGTCGCCGTCGCGATCGCCGGACTCGGCGACGAGACCCGCCTCCCAGAGCAGCTCGTAGCGCTGGAGCACGAGCTCGGGGCGCCAGGCCCAGTCCGCCATGCCGAAGGCGTGCCGGGCACGCTCGAGCCGCTCGGCGTCGTCACCGGCCCAGCGCAGCGCGCGCTCGCCGAGCTCGCGGGCGAGCTCGGGGACGCCGTCCCGGGCGTCCTCCCACGGCAGCAGGTCGTAGACGTCGAGCCAGCCGCGCTCCCCCTTCGCCCGCGTCAGTCCGAGGTAGGAGATGGCCACGGTGCGCCCCGCCCGGCCCGAGCGGCCGACGTCGGCGAAGGTGTAGAGCTGCTCGACGAAGCCGAGCTCGACCCCTTCGCGCTCGCGGGTCCACGCCCGCAGACCCGCCTGGAGGGAACGATGCTCCGGCTCGAGCGGTCCGTGGGGCAGGGCCGGCGGGGCGCCGGACGCCAGCACGCGGGGGCTCCCCTCGTCGACGCTGAGGATCACAGCGACGAGCTCGGCGGCGATGGAGGAGGGCACGGGCGCTATCTCAGCACGCGGCGAAGGGGGCCGTCACGCCAGCCCGAGGGCGGCCGCCTCCTCCCACAGCTCGTCGCGCACGCTCGGGTGGGCCGCCTCCTCGATGAGGTGGCGCGCCTGCGCGCGCTCGTCGTGGCCGGCGATCCAGGCGACGCCCTGCTCGGTGACGACGGCGCTGTGCTGGAAGGAGGTCACCGGCTCGTCGACGAGCGGGACGATCGTCGAGACGTCGGCGCGTGGGTGCCAGCTGCGCAGCGCCATGAAGGCGCGGCCGCCCTCGCTGTGCGACGCCCCGACCGTGAAGTCGGTCTGCCCGCCGAAGCCGGAGTAGATGCGCGCCCGGATCCGCGAGGCGTTGGCCTGGTCGAGCAGGTCGACCTGCAGCGCCGTGTTGACCGAGGTCATCCGCGGCTGCTGGGCGATGCGGGCGGGGGAGTTCGTCGTCTCGGTGCGGGTGAGCCGCACCCGCGGGTTGTCGTGCACCCACGCGTAGAGCTCGGCGGTGCCGAAGACGAAGGAGGTGACGAGGGGGACGTCGGGGTCGAGCGCGCCGGCCTGCTCGAGGCGCAGCACGCCGTCGCCGAACATCTCGGTCCACACGCGCAGGCCGCGGCGCTGCGCGATGCCGGCCATCACGGCGTCGGGCACCTCGCCGATCCCGGCCTGGAGGGTCGAGCCGTCGCGGATCTCGGCGGCGACCCGCGCGCCGATGACCGCGGACGCGTCGTCGACCCCGGCGCGAGCCGGGTGGGTGAGCAGCGGTGCCTCGACCTCGACGAGGCCGTCGAGCAGGTCGACCGACAGCTCGGCGTCGCCGGAGGTCCACGGCATGCGCGGGTTGGCCATCGCGACCACCGGGGCACCGACGGCCCGGGCCGCCTCGACCGCGCCGGGGAGGATGTTGCACTCGAGGCCCAGGCTCACGCGGCCGTCGCGGGGCGGGGTCGTGTGGAGCAGCACGGCGTCGGGCCGCAGCGCGCCGTGGAAGAGGCGCGGCACCATCGACAGCCGGCTCGGCACGTAGGACAGGCGGGGATGGCGCCGGAAGCCCGGTCCGACGAAGGTCGTCTCCGGCACGACCCCGTCGTGGACCGGCAGCCCGGGCTGGGCGTTGAGCAGGTGCAGGCGGGCGCGGGGGAGGCGGGCGAGCACCGCCTCGACGAGCGGCACGGGTGTCGCGAAGTTGCCCGAGGCGACGACCCGGGGCTCGGCAGCCCCTCGTGCCTCGACGAGCGATGCGGCCTGGTCCAGGGTCATGGACTGCATGCACCCATCCTGCCCCGGCCCCGCGCCGCTCCGGTTGCGGGCCCGCTGTGCTGTGACTAACTTCCATCGAAGACGTATGACGCGTGAAATTTTCACGCACCCACCCGGTCGACGAAGACCCCCAGGAGGCGTCATGAGCCAGTACCGACCGTCCCGCCGCACCGTCGTCACGGGGAGCGCCGCCGCCGTCCTGGCCGCGGCCACCCCCGTCGGCCACGCCGTCGCCTCGCCGGGGCCGGGCGGCCCCGGGCACGGCGACGGCCGCCACCGGGCCTGGGCCCGCAAGACCCTGCGCGAGATGACCCTCGAGCAGAAGGTCGGCCAGCTCTTCGTCCAGCACGTCTACGGCTCGGACGCGACGACCCCCGACCAGCGCAACGTGCCGCTCTACGGCGTCGCCGCCCCCGCCGATGTCATCCGCCGCTACCACCTCGGCGGCGTCTGCTACTTCGCGTGGACCGACAGCGTGCGCGACCCCGAGCAGATCCTCGGGCTGTCCAACGGCCTCCAGCGAGCCGCCCTCGGCGCCGACCGCCACGGCAGGGGCGGGCCCGGCCGCGGCAAGGGCGCACGTGTGCCGCTGACGATCTCGGTCGACCAGGAGCAGGGCGTCGTCACGCGCATCGGCCCGCCGGCCACCCAGCTGCCCGGGTCCATGGCGCTCGGCGCGGGCCGCAGCGCGACCGACGCCCGCACGGCCGCCGCGATCACCGGCCGCGAGCTGCGGGCCATGGGCATCACGACCGACTTCGCCCCGGTGTGCGACGTCAACGTCAACCCGCTCAACCCCGTCATCGGGACCCGCTCCTTCTCCTCGCGCCCCGAGCTCGCCGCCGAGATGGTGCGCGCGCAGGTCCGCGGCTACCAGCG
The DNA here is from genome assembly GCF_020567375.1 of Janibacter melonis. Taxonomy (GTDB): domain Bacteria; phylum Actinomycetota; class Actinomycetes; order Actinomycetales; family Dermatophilaceae; genus Marihabitans; species Marihabitans melonis. Next base: position 113,207 of record NZ_JAJBZM010000003.1, read on the forward strand.
CGACGGCTCGGTCTCCTCCTCGGGCAAGCACTTCCCGGGCCACGGCGACACGGCGACCGACAGCCACGTCGCCTTCCCCGTCATCACGCACAGCCGCGAGGAGTGGGAGGAGCTGGACGCTCCCCCCTTCGTCGCCGCGATCGCCGAGGGCATCGACATGATCATGACCGCGCACCTCGCGATGCCGGCCTTCGACGACTCGGGCGACCCGGCCACCCTCAGCCGGCCGATCCTCACCGGTCTGCTGCGCGAGGAGCTGGGCTACGAGGGCGTCATCATCACCGACTCCCTCGAGATGGAGGGCGTGCGCCAGAAGTACGGCGACGCCGAGGTCGCGGTCCGTGCCCTCGAGGCCGGCGCCGACCAGCTGCTCATGTCGCCCGCGCTGCAGAAGGCGCTCCCGGCCGTCGTCGCCGCCGTCGAGAGTGGACGGATCAGCCGCCGCGAGCTCGACGCGAAGGTCACCCGCGTCCTGCTCATGAAGGCCCGCCGGGGCGTCGTCGAGCACCCGTACGCCGACCCCGCCCGTCTCTCCTCCGTCGTCGGCACCCCGCGCAACCTCGCGGCCGCCGACGCCATCACCGACCGCACGACGACCCTCGTCACCAACGCCGACGGCGTGCTGCCGATGACCGCGGCGGGGTCCACGGTGCTCGTCACCGGGTGGGGGGCGACGACGACGAAGACCGTTGCCGACGAGCTCACGGCGGCCGGTGCCACGACGACGCTGTCGACGACGGGTGCCTCGCCCACCGACGCGCAGATCGCCTCCGCAGTCGCGGCGGCGCGCGGCAAGGACGCCGTCGTCGTGCTGACGATGAAGGCCTGGGACACCGCCGTCACCGACAAGACCCGCGGTCAGCAGAAGCTCGTCGCCGCGCTGCAGGCCAGCGGCGTGCCGACCGTCGTCGTCGCCGTGCGCGACCCCTACGACATCGCCCACCTCGGTGACGTCCCGACCTACCTCGCGACCTACGCCTACAACGCCGTCGCGATGGGAGCCCTCGTGCGGGTGCTCACCGGCGAGGTCGAGCCCACCGGCACCCTGCCCGTCGACATCCCCGCCGCCGACGACCCCGGCACCGTCCTCTACCCCTTCGGCCACGGCCTTCGTTACTGATCAGGAGCACGTCATGAGCACCCCCAGCAGACGACTCTTCATGGCCGGCGCCGGCGGCACCGCCGTCGCCGCCACCGCGGGCGCGGTCCCCGCGGCCGCCCACGGCCGCCCCGGCGGGCGCCGGGTGCGCACCGGCGCCGACATCGCCGCCGCGAGCGGGTGGTCGACCCTGCGCGGCCAGAAGGTCGGCGTCATCACCAACCCGACGGGGGTCACGGCGGACCTGCGCTCGATCGTCGACGTCATGCACGAGTCGGGGCAGGTCGACGTCGTCGGCGTCTTCGGCCCGGAGCACGGCTTCCGCGGCACCGCGCAGGCCGGCGAGTCCGAGGGCACCTCGGTCGACCCCCGCACCGGCATCACCGTCTACGACGCGTACGGCGCCGGGCCGGACGCGCTGACGACGATGTTCCGCACCGCGGGCGTCGAGACCGTCGTCTTCGACATCCAGGACGTCGGCTCGCGCTTCTACACCTACATCTGGACGATGTACACGGGCATGCGCGCCGCCCACCGCGTCGGCGCCCGCTTCGTCGTCCTCGACCGGCCCAACCCGATCGGCGGAGTAGCGCGGGGTCCGATGATGACGGAGAAGTACACGTCGGGCGTCGGCGCCGAGGCGGTCGTCCAGGCCCACGGCATGACCGTCGGCGAGGTCGCGCGGTACGCGAACCGTCACTTCATGGACGAGGACGAAGGGGGACGTCTCGCCGACCTCGACGTCGTCGAGTGCACGGGGTGGCGGCGCGACATGCTGCACGCCGACACCGGACTGCACTGGGTCATGCCGAGCCCGAACATGCCGACCGCCGACACCGCCCTGCTCTACCCGGGCACGGGGATGTTCGAGGGGACCAACCTCAGCGAGGGCCGCGGCACGACCCGCCCCTTCGAGCTCGTCGGGGCGCCCTACGTCGACCACCGCTGGGCCGAGCGCCTCGAGCGGGCGGACGTCCCCGGCGTGCTCTTCCGCGAGGCGTACTTCACCCCGACCTTCTCCAAGCACTCCGGTGCCGTCTGCGGCGGTGTCCAGGTGCACATCACCGACGCCGCGAAGGTCGACCCCATCCGGGTGGGCGTCGAGATGCTCGTCGCCCTCAGGGCCCTCTACCCCGACTTCGCGTGGCGCCAGGACAGCTGGGACACCGCCCGGCCGTACTGGATCGACAAGCTCACCGGCTCGACCCGCCTGCGCGAGATGGTGACGGCCGGGTCCTCGGCCCGCGAGGTCATGGCCGCGTGGCGCTCCGAGCTCGCCGACTTCGAGCGGCGCCGTCAGCCCGTGCTGCTCTACCCGGGCCCGCGTCGGGCGGGGCGCTGAGATGGCAGCGGTCGGCCGGCGCGCCGTGCTCGCGTCGATGGGCGGCGCAGGGGTGACCTTCCTCGGCGCCGGGCCCTCCCTCGCCGGCGGGGGGCGTCGGCCGGAGGTGCTGCGTCCCGGGCACCCTCACCACGTCGGGCTCGACCCGGCGCCGATCGAGGCGGCCCGGGCGGCGATCCGCGGGTACCTGGAGCCGCAGGCGAACGGCTACCCGATGTACCCCGGGGCCGTCGGCCTCATGGCTCACCGCGCCCGGGTCGTCGCCGTCGAGGTGTGCGGCGACGCCGTGCGCTACGCGGACGCGACGACCGAGCTGCCCCCGCGCGAGCGGGTCGAGATGCGCCGCGACACGGTCTTCGACCTCGCGTCCGTGAGCAAGCTCTTCACCTCGATCGCGGCCGTGCAGCTCGTCGAGGAGGGTCGGGTCGAGCTCGGCGCACCAGTCGCGCGCTACCTGCCCGAGTTCGCCGCCGGGGGCAAGGAGGGCGTGACCGTCCAGCACCTGCTGACGCACACGTCGGGCTTCGTCGCGTGGCTGCCGCTGTGGAGCGCCCACCCCGACCGCGCCGCGCGCATCGCCGCGGTGATGCGCCAGCCCACGCAGGACCCGCCCGGCACGGTCTACCGCTACTCCGACCTCAACCTCATCGCGCTCGGCGTGCTCGTCGAGCGGCTCCGGGGCAGGCCCCTCGACGCCGTCGTCCGTGACCGCATCACCCGCCCGATCGGGATGCGCAGCACGGGCTACACCCCCCGGCGCGCGTCTCGCTGCGCGGCGACCGAGTACCAGGCCTCGCCGCCGCGCGGGATGGTCCGCGGCGAGGTGCACGACGAGAACGCGTGGTCGCTCGGCGGCGTCGCCGGGCACGCCGGCGTCTTCTCCACCGTCGACGACCTGGCCGTGCTCGCGCAGGCCTTGCTCAACGGCGGCAGCTACCGCCGCGGGAGGATCCTGCGCCCGAGCTCGGTCGAGCTGCTCGTCACGGACTACAACGCCGCCTTCCCCGGCAACGCGCACGGGCTGGGCTTCGAGCTCGACCAGCCCTGGTACATGGACGCCCTGTCGGGCCCGCGCACCGCCGGGCACACCGGGTACACGGGCACCTCGCTCGTCGTCGACTTCTCCTCGCAGTCCTTCGCGATCCTGCTGACCAACCGCGTGCACCCGTCGCGGTCGTGGGGGAGCGTCAACCCCGCTCGGCAGGCGTGGGCGCGTGGTCTGGCCCTCGCCCAGGGCCGCGAGCCGCTGCCGTCGGCGCGGCGTGCGAGCGACCCACCGGGCTACACCGCCCAGGACGCGGAGACCCGCGGCGCGGCGTCGTAGCGTATGGCCATGACGCGACGGCCCGAGGACCACGACCACCTCGGGACCTCGTTGCTCGTGCGCCTGCGCGGGGCGCGGCCCGGTCTCTCGCCCGCCGAGGACCGGGTCGCCGAGCTCGTCCTCGCCGACCCGCGCGCGGTCGCCGGCCTGACGATCTCCGAGCTTGCCGGGCAGGCCCGGACGTCGGAGACCACCGTCCTGCGCTTCTGCCGGCGGCTCGGTCTGCGCGGCTACCCGCAGCTGCGGCTCGCCCTCGCCGAGGAGTCGGCCCGCACCCCGGCGAAGGGGGTGGGCACCGGCGACATCAGCGCGCGCGACACCGTGCAGGACGTCATCGCGAAGGTCGCCTACGCCGACACCCTCGCCGTCGAGGAGACCGTCCAGCAGCTCGACGAGGCCTCGCTCGTCGCCGCCGCCGACGCGATCGCCGGCGCCGGCCGGGTCGACGTCTACGGCATCGCCGCCTCGGGGATCGTCGCCGCGGACCTGCAGCAGAAGCTGCACCGCATCGGCATCCCCGCCTTCGCCTGGCTCGACCCCCACCTCGCCCTGACGAGCGCGACGCTCCTCGGCCGCGGAGACGTCGCTGTGGGCATCTCGCACTCGGGCACGACGGTCGAGGTCCACGACGTGCTGAGCGCCGCCGCCGAGCGTGGTGCGCGCACCGTCGCCGTGACCAACCACCCGGGCAGCCCGCTCGCCAGGGCGGCCGACGTGGTGCTCACGACGGCGGCCCGCGAGACCGAGCTGCGCTCGGGCGCGACCGCGAGCCGGATCGCCGCGCTCACCGTCGTCGACTGCCTCTACATCCTCGTCGCGCAGCGCAACCTGCGTCGCGCGCGCCGAGCCGTCGAGGAGACGAAGCAGGCGGTCGCCCGCCGGCACATCCGCAACTGATTTACATCTGTTGCCGCCTCGATGTAAATCGTTTACGTTGCTCGTGTGCACAGCGACGTCACGGTGATCTCCCCGACCGAGGGGCGCAACCCCGCCACGGTGGGGCTCGACACGATGAGCACCCTCGCGCTCCTCGAGGCCCTCAACGCCCAGGACGCGATGGTGGCCCCCGCGGTCGCGCAGACCCTCCCCGAGCTCTCCGTGCTCGTCGACTCCGCGGTCGCCGCGATCCGCGCGGGCGGGCGGGTCCACTACGTCGGTGCCGGCACCTCCGGCCGGCTCGGCGTCCTCGACGCCGCCGAGCTGCGCCCCACCTTCAACGCCCCCGACGGCATGGTCGTCGCCCATCACGCCGGCGGCCCGTCGGCCCTGCTGCGCGCGGTCGAGAACGTCGAGGACGACGTCGAGCAGGGGGCGGCCGACCTCGCCGGGGCCACCGGTCTCGACGTCGTCATCGGCCTCACCGCCTCCGGGCGCACCCCCTACGTCGCCGGCGCGCTGCGCCGGGCCCGTGAGGTCGGCGCCGTCACCGCCCTGGTGACCTCGAACCCCCAGGCCGAGCTCGCCCCCTTCGTCGACCACGTCGTCGCCCCCGACACCGGGCCCGAGGCCCTCTCCGGGTCGACCCGGCTCAAGGCGGGCACGGCGCTCAAGCTCGTGCTCAACGCCTTCTCCACGGCCGTCATGGTCCGGCTCGGCCGGACCTGGTCCAACCTCATGGTCGACGTCGTCGCGACGAACGCGAAGCTGCGCGGGCGCCTCGTCGTCATCCTCGTCGAGTCGACCGGCGCCTCGCCCGAGCAGGCCCGCGAGCGTCTCGCCCAGGCCGACGGCGAGCTCAAGCCGGCCCTGCTCTCCCTGCTCGCGGACGTCGACCTGCCGACCGCCCGCGACGCCCTCCACGAGGCCCAGGGCGTGCTCGCCGACGCCCTGCGCCGGCTCGACCCCTCGGCGACCGGCCCCGCAGCGGGCCCCACGACGACGTCCGGCACGGCCGCGACGGGCACCACGGACAGCATCACTAGGAACGGAGACACGCCATGATCGGTCAGCGCGGACGGGCCCTGGCTCTCGCGACCACCCTCGGTCTGGGGATCGGCCTCGCCGGCTGCGCCCCCTCGAGCTCGGAGAGCGGCAGCGGCAGCGGGGGCGAAGGGGGCGAGACGACGCTGACCGTGTGGTCGTGGCGCGTCGAGGACCAGGCGGCCTACGAGAAGATCTTCGACGCCTACGAGGCGAAGAACGAGGGCGTGACCGTCGACTTCAAGACCTTCAAGGCCACGGAGTACAACAAGATCCTCGCGACCGGCCTCTCGGGCTCGGACGGCCCGGACGTGCCGCAGGTGCGCTCCTACGGGCAGCTGCAGCCGACGATCGCCTCCGGCTCGCTCGTCCCCCTCGACGACGAGATCGACCTCGAGGGCTGGGACGACAACGCCGTGGCGAGCGCGAAGGGGACCGACGGCTCCCTGTACTCCGTGCCGCTCGCGACCCAGACGGTCCAGATGTTCTACAACAAGGGTCTGCTGGAGGAGAAGGGCCTCGAGGTCCCCACGTCGTGGGAGGACTTCGTCGCGATGAACGACGCGCTCCTGGCCGACGAGATCACCCCGATCGCCGTCGGGGCGAAGGACGACTGGACCCTGCCGATCGTCCACGAGGTGCTCGCCGCGGCGCGCTTCGGCGGGGCGGACTTCCAGGACGCCGTGGCCACCGGCGAGAAGGACTTCACCGACCCCGACTGGGTCGCCTCGGTCCAGGTGGTCGGCGACCTCAAGAAGTACATGCCCAAGGACGTCACCGGTCTGGCCGCGACCGACGCCCAGACGATGTTCACCTCCGAGCAGGCCGCGATGATCCCCGGCGGGTCCTTCGACCTCGCCGTGCTGCAGAAGGGCAACCCCGAGATGGAGATCGGCACCTTCCAGGTGCCCGCGCCCCCCGGCTCGCCCGAGGGCTCGGAGGCGACGACCGCCGGCTGGTCCGACGGCAACTTCGCGGTGTCGAAGAAGTCCGAGCACCAGGAGGAGGCCATGGAGCTCGTGCGCTGGATGGCCACGAAGGAGTTCGGCCAGATGGTCGCCAACGAGGTCAAGCAGCTCTCCGCCGTCCCCGGCGTCACCTACGGCGATCCCGTGCTCGGCGAGATGGCGAAGAGCTACGAGGCCAACCCCTCGCCGTACCTGCTGCTCACCGACTTCCGCTACGGCTCGCCCGCCGGCACCGACCTGCTCGGCACCGGGATCCAGGAGATGCTCCTCGGCGACAAGGACGCGACCCAGGTCAGCTCCGAGCTCGACAAGGGCGTGAAGTCCTGGTTCGAGCCGACGAAGAAGTGATCGCGGCCCCCGTCGCCGCGCGCGTGCGTCGCCTCCTCGGGAGCGCCCGATGAGGCGACGCACCTCGCTGCTCTTCGTCACCCCCGCCCTGCTCGTCTTCGGCGTCTTCGTCCTCTACCCGATGGTCACGGCCTTCTCCTACGCCTTCTACTCGTGGGAGGGGACGCGGCAGGTCGGCTTCGCGGGGATCACGAACTTCCAGGCGCTCGTCACCAGGGAGCCCTTCCGCACCGACCTGCCCCGCGCGCTGTCGCACAACCTCATCTTCTTCGCCGGGACGATGCTGCTGCAGAACACCGTCGGTCTGGGGATCGCCGTGCTCCTGCACACCCGTGAGCGCACCCGGCGCATGCTCCAGACCCTCTACGCCATGCCCTACCTCGTCAGCCCGATCGTCATCGGCTACCTGTGGACCCTGCTGCTCTCGCCGGCCTTCGGACCGGTCAACACGCTCCTCGACGCGGTGGGTCTGGAGAGCTGGGCGCGGCCCTGGCTCGGTGACCCCGACACGGCCCTGTGGGTCGTCGTGCTCGTCAGCGTGTGGCAGTGGATCGGCTTCCCGGTGCTGCTCTACGGCGCGGCGCTCGGCGGCATCCCCGAGGAGCTCGGCGAGGCGGCACGCGTCGACGGCGCGAGCCACTGGCAGGCCTTCCGCAAGGTGACCCTGCCCCTCCTCGTGCCGGCCATCGGCACGGTGAGCGTGCTGACCTTCATCTTCGCCATGGAGGCCTTCGCCCTGCCGTACGCCTTCGGCGGGTCGACGGGCAGCCCGGCGCGCTCGACCGACTTCGTCTCGTTGCTCTTCTACCGCACGGCCTTCGACTCCGGCGCGACGGACTCGATCGGCACCTCCTCGGCGCTGGCGACCGTGCTCTTCCTCGTGATCTTCGGCGGGGCGATGCTCGCGACGTCGGTCCTGCGCCGGCACGAGCGGAGGATGCGCGCATGAGGGGCCGCGCCGTCGGGGGCCCCGTGGCGTCGGTCCTGCTGTGGACCTACGCCGCCCTGGCCCTGCTGCCGCTCGTCATCATGCTGCTCAGCAGCTTCCGCACGAACGGCGACCTCATCCGCGACCCCATCGGGATCCCGTGGCCGCTGTCCGTCGAGAGCTACAAGGAGGCGTGGACCACCGGCAGCTTCGCGACGTACTTCGGCAACAGCCTCGCCGTGACCATCGGCGCGGTCGTCGTCTCGACGACGGTGAGCACGATGGCCGCCTACGGGCTGGCGCGCTCGCGCTCGCGGGTCATGCAGGCCGTCGAGTCGCTCTTCATCTCCGGCCTCATGCTGCCGATCCACCTCGCGCTGCTGCCGATCTTCTACCTCTTCGACTCGGTGGGGCTCGTCGACTCCCGTCTCGGCCTGTCGCTCATGTACGGCGCGTCGGGCATCCCCTTCTCGATCTTCGTCCTCACGACCTTCTTCCGGCAGCTGCCCGAGGAGCTCGAGGAGGCCGCGCGGCTCGACGGGGCGAACGCCTGGCAGACCTTCTGGCGGATCATGGTGCCGCTCGTCAAGCCCGCCGTGGCCACCGTCGCGGTCTTCCGCTTCGTGCCGATCTGGAACGACTTCCTCTTCCCGCTGGTACTCCTGCGCGACGAGGCGAAGTACACGCTCCCGGTCGGCCTGACCCAGTTCTTCGGCGAGAACGCGACGAACTTCGCCGCGGTCTTCGCCGGGCTGGTCATCACGACGGTGCCGCTCATCATCCTCTTCCTCGTCGCGACGAAGCAGATCGTCGCCGGCTTGACCGCCGGCATGAGCAAGTGATCCGCTGCGCGCCATGAGGTGCCTCGCGGTCGACGTCGGCGGCTCCGGCCTGCGGGTGACGTGGGCGGGGGAGCGCCCCGGACCGGTGGGCCGGTCCGGGGGAGTGCGGCTCGGCCCGACGGGGATCGACTCGGCCGACCTCGTCGAGCGCGCCCTGTCGCTCGCCGGCGAGGTCGACGACGGACGGGGCGAAGGGGTGGACCGCCTCGTGTGGTCGACCCGGGGTCTCATGCTCCAGGACCCCGGGCCGCTGCGGGAGATGCTCGTCGCGCGCGCCGGCTGCGGGCACGTCGCGATCGTCAGCGACGCCGTCGGCTCGCTCGTCGGTGCTCTCGGAGCGGTCGAGCCGGGCGCGGTCGTCGCCGCCGGCACGGGTGCGGTCGCCTTCGCGACAGACCTCGACGCGACCTGGCGCCGGGTGGACGGCTGGGGGCACGTGCTCGGCGACGAGGGCTCCTCGGCATGGCTCGGGCTGGCCGGGATGCGTGCGGCGCTGCGTGCGGTCGACGACCGGCCCGGGGGCTCGCGCGCACTGCTCGACGCCGCCCGAGAGCTGCTCGGGGACCCCGCGACCTGGCCCCGCCAGACGATGACCGGACCCCACGCCCCGGCGCTGCTCGGCTCGATGGCGCCGGCCGTCACGGCTGCGGCGGACGGGGGTGACGAGGTCGCGGCCGAGCTGTGCGCCCGGGCCGGCACCGCGCTCGCCTGCTCGCTCCTCGACGCGGCGGCCGGGTTGCCCGACGTGCCCCTCACGGCTGTGGGCGGGCTGCTCGGCGCCGCCCGGGTCCGCGCCGCCCTCGAGGAGGAGGTGGCGCGTCACGGACGGGTCCTGCGACCGGCCGACGGTGACGCCCTCGACGGGGCGCGGCTGCTCGCCCTTCGCTGGCGGACGCACCAGCTGCCGCACCACGAGGTGCACCTGCGCTCCGCGGGCGCGCCCCCCGCCCAGGTGGCACGATCGGGGTCGTGACGACGACGCGGACCTCGTGGGCGGCCCGGTGCGCCGCGGCCACCCTCGTGGCCACGGCGGCCCTCGGCGCGACCGCGTCGGCGGGCCGGGCGGTGGAGGACGTCCCCTGGACGGGGCAGACCTGCGAGGCGGCCTTCGTCAGCCGGCACGCGGTGAGCGTCCTGCTCGAGGACGACGTCTACGGCCATCCCGCCGTCCTCGTGCCCGAGGCGCTCGTGACGAGCGACGTCGACTGGCAGACCAAGGCGCGCAAGCGCGACCACCGGCTCGCGCGCTCGGTGACGACGCGCACCGGTGAGCACGAGCTGCGGCCTGGGCGTGTCCTCTCGGTGATGATCCCGTGCGCCCTCACCCGCAGCTGGGTGACGCCGGCGGGGATGCTCGCCCGCTCGAAGCTCTACGTCTCGGCGACCGGCGGCTCCGCGGCCACCCCGGTGTGGGGTCGAGACCTCTACCCGACCTCCTCGCTGGGGGTCGTCAAGGTCGCGACGACACCCCGCGGCGACGCGCTCTACGAGATCGGCTGAGCCCGCCCTGGAGGACGCCCGGGCTCGATTCGGTCGCGACGCGAGGGTCGGGTACCCTCCCCGGTGGAGGATTCGCATAGTGGCCTAGTGCGCACGATTGGAAATCGTGTTGGGGATGAAACCCCTCATGGGTTCAAATCCCATATCCTCCGCCACCAGCTCCCCGAGCCCCTCCAGGGCCGGGGAGCTCTTCGTTGCCCGGGCCTGGCCGTCTCGCTCAGGCCGCGCGGGCCCGCCGTCCCCGCAGCCGCACGAGCGCGAGCAGCGTGCCGCCGGCGACGAGGCCCCAGAAGGCGCCGCCGATCCCGGCGATGCTCACCCCCGACGCGGCGACCGCGAGGGTGAGGGCTGCGGCCTCGCGGTGCTCGGTCGGCCCGAGGGCGGCCGCGCCGGAGGCGGCGAGCGTGCCGAGCAGGGCGAGCCCGGCGATCGACTCGAGCAGCCCGGCGGGGGAGGCGGAGGCGACGGCGACGACGAAGGGGGTCAGCGCCCCGCACACGAGATAGGTCACGCCGCACGCCACACCGGCGGGCCAGCGTCGACGGGGGTCTGGCCCGGCCTCGGGGCCTGCGGCCAGGGCGGCGGAGATCGCCGCGAGGTTGATGGCGTGGGCGCCGAAGGGCGCGGCCGCCGCCGTCGCGACGCCGGCGTAGAGGAGCGGCGGGCGCGGGTCGGGCTCGTAGCCGAAGGAGCGGAGCACGGCCAGGCCGGGCAGGTTCTGGCTCGTCGTCGTGACGACGACGAGCGGCACGGCGATGGCGAGCAGGGCGCCCGGGTCGAGCACCGGGGTGGTCCAGGTGAGCACCGGGGCGAGGTCGTGCATGTCGAGGTCGCCGGGCGACCCGGCGACGAGCACGACGACGACCGCGGCGACGAGGGCCAGGGGCACCGCCCACCGGCGCACGAGCACGAGGGCGAGCGCCCACACCACGACGACGGGGGCGATGACGGCCGGGTCGGCGGCGAGGGCACGGAAGGGGGCGACGCACAGGACGAGCAGCACCCCGGCGAGCATCGCGCTCGCGAGCTCGGTGGGGATCGCCGCGACGAGCCGGGCCAGCGGGCGCACGAGGGCGAGCAGCGCGAGCAGCAGGCCGGTGGCGAGGAAGGCCCCGACGGCTGCCGGCCACCCGCCCGCCGGGACGGCCGCGCTGGCCAGGAGGGCGGCCCCCGGGGTCGACCAGGCGAGGGTGATCGGCATCCGGGTGCGCCAGCTGAAGACGACGCAGCCCAGCCCCATCGTCAGCGAGAGCAGGGTGAGGCCGGAGGTCGCCTCGGCGGGGCTCGCGCCGACCGCGCTGAGACCGGCGAGGACGACGGCGAAGGAGCTCGTGTAGCCCACGAGCCCGCAGACGACGCCGGCCACGAGGGCGTGGCTGCGCGCGGTCTCGGTGGCCTCGTCGGCGGGTGCGGTGCCGGTCATGCGCGCAGTCTTGCGCGTGCGGCGCGGGGGAGGGGCACGCGTCCGGCCGGTTCGTCCGCCTGGTCGTGCGCCCGGCCGACGATCAGTCGAACACGTGTTCGACAGGGTGTGGGAGCATCGGGCGATGAGCAGGGCGCGGTGGCACGAGCAGTGGCCCCCGCAGCGCCCCCGGCACGTGTGGGTCCGCCCCTCCGGCGAGCCTGGGGCGCAGCCGCGCCAGGGGCTGCTCCTGCGGTGGGAGCGAGACCGCCCGCGGGGCAGGTGGCTCGCGCTCGTCGTGGTCGTCGACGGGGGCGAGCTGCGCCTCGTCGTCGTTGCCGCCGACCGCCTCGCCCCGGTCGAGTCCGACCCGAACCGCGTGCTCTCGCGAGACGCTGCCGTGGTGCGCGGCCTGCGCCGACCGGGCCGGTGACGGGGCATGTCGGCGCGGGTGGGTGGTGGATCCTGGCGACGAAAAAGGTGGGCCGAGGGGGTCCCGCACGACCGCCGTCCTGTCCTATCTTTGTCCAATCCTTTCGTGGGTGCTCACGAGCCGACCTGCGGCGGGACCCTCCCCCCGGGAGCAGGTGGGCCCGTGGCTCGACACGGGCCCACCTGCTCCGCGGTCAGCCCCGGGCAGGGGCGACGTCAACCACCCAGGTGACCCCGAAGCGGTCGGTGAGCATCCCGAAGCCGGGGCTCCACGCGGACTCGGCGAGGGGCTCGATCACCTCGGCTCCCTGCACGAGCGCCTCCCAGCACGTCGTGACCTCCTCGAGCGTGCCGCCGCGCACCGACTGGAAGAACGTGCGGTCGGTGACGGTCGCCCCGTCCTCGCGCGTCGTCGTGCCCGCCGTCGGCGCGACGTCGGTGCTGTCCTGCCCGGGGATGTCGTAGGCCATGAGCCGCACGGGCCCGTCGAGCTGGCCGAAGACGACCTTGTCGGCGCCAGGTGCCCCTACCGGCATCCCCGTGTCGGCGTACGTCGCACGGGTGACCTCGCCGCCGAAGACCTCCTGGTAGAAGTCGAGGGCCTGGCTCGCGGTGCCCCGGAAGTTGAGATGGGTCGTGGTGGTGAGGGTCATGCCCGTCCTCCGTCTGGTCGTGGTGGCGGCGACCTGCCGCCGAGGACGACGGTGCCAGGGGTAGAGGTCAGATCCGGTCCGCTACCTGCGCGAGGATGGCGTCATGACCGCGAGCCCCTCTCGGATGCTGTCCCTGCTCTCGCTGCTCCAGACCCGTCGCGACTGGTCGGGGCAGGCGCTCGCCGAGCGGCTGGGCGTCACCCCTCGCACGGTGCGCCGCGACGTCACCCGGCTGCGCGACCTCGGCTACCGCATCTCCGCGACGAAGGGGCCGGACGGGGGATACCGCCTCGCAGCGGGCTCCCAGATGCCGCCGCTGCTCCTCGACGACGAGCAGGCCGTGGCCGTCGCCGTGGCCCTGCGCGCCGCCGCCACGACGGGCGTCGACCTCGAGGAGGCCGCGGCCCGCGCGCTCGCGACGGTGCAGCAGGTGATGCCCGCGCGGCTGCGCCACCGGGTGGAGGGCATCCGCTTCGACGGTGTCGGGCCGGGTGCGCAGGTCGCGCCCGCGGTGCTCGAGGCGGTGAGCGTCGCCGTGCGGGAGCAGCGGGTCCTGCGGATGCGGTACCGGGGTGCGCTGGAGGTCCGGCGTGCCGAGCCGCACGCGGTCGTCGTCCGGGGGAGCCGCTGGTACCTCGTCGCGTGGGACCTCGACGTGGCGGACTGGCGCATCTTCCGTCTCGACCACCTCGAGCCCCGCTCCCCGGCGGGCGCTCGCTTCGTGCCGCGCGCGATCCCCACCGGCGACGCCTCGACCTTCGTCCAGGCCCGGGCGAAGGGGGCGCAGACCGAGGACGTCTGGCCGTGCAGCGGGCAGGTCCTCGTCGACCTGCCGCTGGCCGCGGTGGCCCGGTGGGCGGGCGACGGGCAGGTCGAGGCGGTGTCGCCGACACGCACACTGCTCACCGTCGGGTCGTGGTCGTGGACGGGTCTGCTGGCCCACGTCCTGAAGTTCGACGCCCCCTTCGCCGTCGTCGGTCCCGAGCCGCTGCGGCTCGCCGCGGCCGAGCTCTCCGGGCGCCTCGCGAGCGCGTCCTCGCCGCCCTGAGCGCCCCCCTTCGCGAAGGGGGTCCGCTCAGCTCTTCGGGACCGGAGGGCCGACGAGGAGCAGGACCGCGGTCACCGCGGCGATGCCGACGAGCGCGACGACGAGACCCAGGAGGGGGCGCGCCAGCGCGGCGGCGAGGACCCGCTCGGGGGCGGAGGTCGGGCGCTGGCCGCCCGCCCCGAGCCGCCACTGCTGCCCGACGAGGTGGTCGCGCTCGACGCGGCGCTCGAACCACAGGGTGAGCCACGGCGGGATCGCACTCGCGAGCGCCGTGAGGGCGGTCCGGGGGCTCCACCGCTGGTCGACCCACAGGGCCACGCAGGTGAGGACGTAGGCGATGAAGACGACGCCGTGGAGCATCCCGCCGACGCGCACGCCGAGCTCGGTGGTCTTCGTGACGTACTTGAGCACCATCCCGACGACGAGGAGGGTCCACGTCACCGCCTCGGCGGTCGCGACGATCCGGAAGAGGCGCAGGGGAGAGGGCAGGTGCACGCCCCCCATCCTCCCGGACCGCCCCCGGCCGACGGCGGCTGGGTCCGCACGCCCCGCTCGGGTTAGAGTGGGCGCGGCACCCCACGTGGTGGTACCTCACTGAACTCCCCCAGGGCGGGAACGCAGCAAGGGCAGGTGAGCTCTTCCAGGTACGTGGGGTGTCTTCTCATGTCCGGGGACGTCCGCCGGGGGCTCGGGTGGGTCACGTCACCCTGGGCGGAGCCCGAAGGGGGAGCGCGTCACCGCGCGACATCGCCGCGCGGCGCCTAGTTTCTCCCCTATGACGGCTCTCGCGCCGGGAGCCAGCGCTCTCCGGCCCCTCGACTCCCCGGCGCGGCCCCGGTACCTGCCGCTGTGGTCCTGGCCGGTCGTCGCGCTGCTCGTCGTCGTGGCCGGTGTCGTGGGGGTCGGCCTCGCCCCGCAGGGCAGCCGCGTCGCGGTCTGGTGGCCGGCTGCCGGGATCGCCGTCCTCTTCCTCGTGCTCACGCAGCCCCGGCGCCGGTGGGCGGGGCTGCTCCTCGTCCTCGGCGCCACGGCTCTGGCGAACGCGATCGGCGGGCGCCCCCCGCTGGCCGCCCTGTGCTTCGGGGTGGCCAACGCGGCGGAGGCCTTCGTCGTGACGGCGCTGCTCGCCCGCCGCGGCCGGCCGCGCTTCGAGCTGCGCAGCCTCGCCTCGGCGATCTACTTCTGCCTCGCCGTCGTCGCCGGCGCCGTCGTCGTCGGCCTCCTCGCGGGCGCGACCATCGCCGGCCTGGAGGACGGGGCCTTCTGGTCCACGGCGGCCTACGTCGCTGCCTCCCATGCCGCGGCAGTCGTCATGATCGCCCCCTTCGCCCTCTTCCCGCGGCGGGTGCCGGTGCGGGCCAGCCGGCTCGAGCTCGCGCTGCACGCCGTCGCCCTCGCAGCGGTCATCGCCCTCGTCTTCCGCGACGGGGCCGACCTGCCGCTGGCCTTCCTGCCCTACCCGGTGCTGGCGTGGGCGGCCTTCCGCTTCCCCGTCCGGGTCGTCGCCGTGCAGACGCTGCTCGCGTCGTGCGCCATCCTCGGGCTCACGATCGCCGGCGGCGGGCCCTTCAACCACGAGGGGCTCGACCTCGCCGTGCGCGCCGCGCTCGCCGAGACCTTCCTCGTGACCTTCGCGGGCTTCTCCGTCGTCATCAGCGCAGCCCAGTACGAGCTGCGCGACACGACCCGTCGGCTCGCCGCGACCTCGCGGCTGCTCTCGGGCAGCCTCCTCGAGGCATCGGTCGGGCTGGCCATCGCGCAGCGGCGTGCGGACGGCCGCGTGCGGGTCGGCTGGTCGAACCCGACGGCGGCGGCCCTCGTGGGCGAGGGCGCCGAGAGGTCCTGGCAGGGCCCGCTCGCCGACGCCGCGGACGAGGCCCTGCGCTCCGGCGAGCCCGTGACGGTCGAGCTCGACGAGCGCACCCTCACCGTCGCCGCCAACCTCGTGCCCGACGAGCCCGACCACTTCTCCGTCCAGCTCGTCGACGTCACGGAGCCGCTGCGGATGCAGGCGGCGACCCTGGCCGCCGAGCAGGAGCAGCAGGCCGCCCGGGTCACCCGGGCGGACCTCGAGCGCCAGCGCGAGGACTTCGTCGCCACGACGAGCCACGAGCTGCGCACCCCCATCGCGAGCATCGTCGGCTACGTCGAGCTCCTCGAGGACTCGCCGCGCCTGACCGACCGGGAGCGCGGGTGGCTCGAGGTCGTCACGCGCAACGCCGACCGGCTCTCGGCCCTCGTCGAGGACCTGCTCGCCATCGGGCAGATCGCGGCCGACCGCGACGGGGTCGAGCCTCGGGAGATCGAGCTCGGGCCCTTCGTCACCGAGGTGCTCGGCAACGTCCGGGTGCTCGCCGACCGCAAGGAGATGACGCTCGACGTCGCCGGGTGCGCGGGGACGGCGCACGCTGACCCCGACGACCTCACGAGGATGCTCACCAACCTCCTGGCCAACGCGGTGAAGTTCACCCCGCCCCGGGGGAGGGTGACGACCCGCACCGTCGAGCACGAGGACGGCACCGTGGGCGTCGTCGTCAGCGACACCGGGCCCGGCATGCGACCCGAGGAGCTCGAGCACGCCTTCGACCGCTTCTACCGCGCCCCGGTGGCCGAGCGTGACGCGGTGCCGGGCACCGGGCTCGGGCTGGCAATCGTCTCCGAGCTGGCGGCCCGCAACCACGGCTCGGTCGCGCTCGCGTCGCCCGAGGGCGGCGGGCTCGTCGCCACGCTGACCCTCCCCGGTCGAGGCCGCGCCGGGGTGCGCGAAACGGGGTGACGCTCGCCCGTCCTTCGGGCCTCCTGCTCGTTAGCGTGGCAGATCACGAGGTGGCCGTCCGGCCGCCCGGGACGGAGCAGGTCATGAGATGGGTTCTGATCGGGCTGGCGATCCTCGCCGTGCTCGTCATCATCGGGTTCGTCGTCTCCAGCGCGAAGAAGAAGCAGGCCGAGGCCAAGCGTCACGAGGCCGCCCGCATCCGGGACCGGGCCGCGGACCAGGAGATCGACCTGCGCGAGCAGCAGGCCGCCGCCGCGCACACCCAGGCCCAGGCCCAGGCCGCTCGCGCCGACGCCGAGCTCAAGGCTGCGGAGGCCGAGCGCCAGCGCGTCGAGGCCGAGCGTCTCGAGGGGCGCGCCGCCGACGAGGGCGACCGTCACTCGGTGCTGCAGGAGGCGCGCGACGAGGAGCTGCGTCGGGCCGACGCCCTCGACCCGGACGTCCGCACCGACAAGCACGGCAACCGCGTCGACGACGGGGCCGCCGACGGGCGTCGCGACGACGACCGGGACGGCGACGGCTACCGCGACAGGGTCGTCGAGAGCGAGGACTCCTACGCCGACGACTCCTCGTCCGACTCCACGTCCCACCGGGCCGACCTCGCCGACGACCGCCGCGGGCCGGGTGCCGGCACGGCCGGCGCCGCCAGCGTGACGGGCGTTGCCGCGGGCCCGACCACCGCCGCGACCGGCGAGTCCGGGCCCGACACCTGGACCGCCGACCACGAGCAGCGCGTCGACGGCCCGCCGGTCCAGGACAGGGCCGCAGCCCAGGACGGCCCGCCCCCGCCCGCGACCCATGACGCGCCCCCGCCGGTGCAGGACGGCCCGCCGCCGCCCCCGCCCGGCCAGGGCGAGGCGCCGCCGCCCCCGCGCGAGGAGGGCTACGACGTCACCCGCACGAGCGACGCGACGGCTCCCTCGGGCACCCCCGCGGACCACGACCTCGGCCGCGACGAGCACGACCTGCGCCGCGACGAGGACGGTCTGCGCCGCGACGAGCACGGCCGGCACGCGGCCGACGGGCACGACGACCGCGGGCTCGGCGAGCGCATCAAGGACGGCGTCGACGACCTGCGGCACCGGGACGACGGCACGCCGCGCTGATCCCCCTTCGCCCTCGGCCCGCCGCCCACCCGCGGCGGGCCGAGGCACGTCCGGGGCCAGGTGGGCCCACCCCCCGGTCCTGCGGCACGATGGCCCCACCAGCGACGCGGCGCACCGCCGCAAGGAGGCACGGATGAAGATCGGCATCATCGTCGGCAGCACCCGACCGGGTCGGCTCGGCGCCCAGGTGGCGCAGTGGGCCTACGACACCGGGCAGGCCGCCGACCTCGGAGACGTCGAGCTCGAGCTCGTCGACCTCGCCGACTACGACCTCGACCTGCTCGACGACCCGGCCGTGCCCGGTGGCGCGAAGCGGCAGTACGCGAGCGAGAAGACGCGTCGGTGGAGCGAGAAGATCGACTCCCTCGACGCCTTCGTCTTCGTCACCCCCGAGTACAACCACGGGGTGCCCGCCGCTCTGAAGAACGCGGTCGACGTCATCTGGCCGGAGTGGAACCACAAGGCCGCGGGCGTGCTCGCGTACGGCTACGACGGCGGCACGCGTGCGGTCGAGCAGTGGCGCACGATCCTCCCGGCGGTCCACGTGCACGTCGTGCGCTCGCAGATCTCGCTGTCGCTGCACGGCGACTTCGAGGACGAGCAGACCTTCGTGCCGGCGGAGCGCCGCGCGAAGGAGCTGCGCATCCTGCTCAAGGCCGTCGCCAAGCTTGGCGCGGCCGTCTCCACGCTGCGTGCATGAGCCCGCGGCGCTGACGGCCCGCCCGGATAGCCTCGCCCTGTGAGCACCGCCCTCTACCGCCGCTACCGGCCCGAGACCTTCGCCGACGTCATCGGGCAGGAGCAGGTCACCGAGCCGCTCATGCAGGCGCTGCGCACCGGCCGGGTCAACCACGCCTACCTCTTCTCGGGCCCGCGCGGCTGCGGCAAGACGACCAGCGCGCGCATCCTCGCCCGCTGCCTCAACTGCGAGCAGGGCCCGACTCCCGAGCCGTGCGGCGAGTGCGACAGCTGCGTCGCGCTCGCCCGCGGGGGAGCGGGCACCGTCGACGTCATCGAGATCGACGCGGCGAGCCACGGCGGCGTAGACGACGCCCGTGACCTGCGCGAGCGGGCGTCCTTCGGGCCGGCGCAGAGCCGCTACAAGATCTACATCATCGACGAGGCGCACATGGTGACGCCGCAGGGCTTCAACGCCCTGCTGAAGATCGTCGAGGAGCCCCCGGAGCACGTGAAGTTCATCTTCGCGACGACCGAGCCCGAGAAGGTCATCGGCACGATCCGCAGCCGGACCCACCACTACCCCTTCCGCCTCGTGCCGCCGGCCCGGCTGCAGGACTACCTCGAGCACCTCTGCGAGCGCGAAGGGGTCCGGGTCGAGCCCGGCGTCCTGTCCTTCGTCGTGCGCTCCGGTGGCGGGTCCGTGCGCGACTCGCTGTCGGTGCTCGACCAGCTCATCGCCGGCTCCGGTCCGGAGGGGCTGACCTACGAGGGCGCGTCCTCGCTGCTCGGCTTCACCGACGTCGAGCTGCTCGACGCGGTGGTCACCGCCTTCGGCGCGGGCGACGCGGGCGCGGTCTTCCGCCACCTCCACGACGTCATCGAGACCGGACTGGACCCGCGTCGATTCGTCGAGGACCTCCTCGAGCGCCTCCGCGACCTCATCGTCGTGCTCGCCGCGCCCGAGGGCGCGCGGGCGATCCTGCGCGGTCTGCCCGAGGACCAGGTCGAGCGCATGCGCACCCAGGCCGCGGCCTTCGGCGGCGCGTCGCTCACCCGGGCGGCCTCCATCGTCAACGAGGGTCTCACCGAGATGTCCGGGGCGACCTCGCCCCGGCTGCAGCTCGAGCTCATCGCCGCCCGGGTGCTCCTGCCCGGCGCGGCGGGGGAGAGCGGCTACGCCGCGCGGCTCGACCGCCTCGAGCGTCGGATGGACGTCGGCGGGGTCCCGACCCAGGCGAAGGGGGATGCCCCCTCCCCGGTCGTCGCAGCCGTCCCGCCGGCTCCGGAGCCCGAGCGGGGACCGCAGCAGGAGGAGGCAGCGCCGCAGCGCGCCCCCGAGCCACAGCGTGCCCCCGAACCGCAGCGCCAGCCCGACCGCCAGCAGACGGAGCGTCGGCCGGAGCCGCAGCGTCAGCCCGAGCCCCACCAGCCGGAGCAGCGGCGCGACCCCGAGCGACCCGCCGCCGCGCGGGAGAGCGCACCCGCGGCCGCTGCGGCACCTCCGGCCGCCGCACCTCAGGCGCCCGAGACCCCGACGCCGGGCACGATCGACGTCGAGGCGCTGCGTCGGTCGTGGCCCGACGTCCTCGGCCGGATCTACCAGATGCGCCGGGCGACGTGGACCTTCCTGTCCGAGCACGGCCAGGTGCTCACCTACGACGGGCGCCGGCTCATCATCGGCATCAGCACGGTCGGGCTGGCCAACGCCTTCCGCGCCGGCTCGCACGCCGACGTCGTGCGCCAGGCGCTCATCGACGCCCTCGGCGTCGAGGCCATGGTCGAGGGCATCCCGACCCCCGAGGGCTCCCCGCCGGTGCAGGCCACGCCGCCGCCGTCGAGCGGCGGGTCCGGCCTCGGCCCGGCACCCACCCCGGCGCCGGCCCGCGCGGCCCAGCGACCCTCGGCTCAGGACCCCGCTCCGTCTCGCGCCGCGTCGGCCGACCTCGGCGTCCCCTCCTCGGTGCCCGCCTCGGACGGCCGACCCGACTGGTCGAGCGCCCCGGCCGACCCGTCGTCGGCGCCGAGCTGGGCGACTGCCGACCCCTTCGGCCCCGGTGGTGGTGCACCTGCGCCCGCCCGTGACGACTCACCCGCCCCCGACCCGACCTCGGGCGCCTCGTCGCCGGTCGGCGTCGAGACGCGCGAGGAGGTCTCCGAGGCCGCCCACGCGCCGCGCCCGCCGCTGCGCCGGGGTGCGCTCGACGAGTACGGCGTGAGCGAGGACGACGAGGACATCGTCGAGGCGGGCGACGCCGGCCCCGCGGTCGTCGAGCGGATCCTCGGCGGCACGGTCATCCGCGAGGACCAAGCCTGACGGGCGGTGCGAGTAGGTCGCACCCGCCTTCGGGCGTAGGGTCGCTGACGTGTACGAAGGCGTGGTCCAGGACCTGATCGACGAGCTCGGCCGCCTCCCCGGCGTCGGGCCCAAGAGCGCGCAGCGCATCGCCTTCCACCTCCTGCAGTCCGACCCGCAGGACGTCGCGCGGCTCGTCCAGGCGCTGACCGAGGTCAAGGCCAAGGTGTCCTTCTGCGAGACGTGCGGCAACGTCGCCGAGGGCAGCCAGTGCCGGATCTGCGCAGACCCGCGCCGTGATCAGAGCGCGATCTGCGTCGTCGAGGAGCCCAAGGACGTCGTCGCCATCGAGCGCACCCGCGAGTTCCGCGGTCGCTACCACGTGCTCGGCGGGGCGATCAGCCCGCTCGACGGGATCGGTCCCGACGACCTGCGCCTGCCCCAGCTCATGGCGCGGCTCTCCGGCGGCGAGATCGAGGAGATCATCATCGCGACCGACCCCAACCTCGAGGGCGAGGCCACCGCGGCCTACCTCGCCCGGCTGCTGCAGCCCTTCGACCTGCGGGTGACGCGCCTGGCCTCCGGCCTGCCCGTCGGCGGCGACCTCGAGTACGCCGACGAGGTGACCCTCGGCCGCGCCTTCGAGGGGAGGAAGCTGCTCAATGCCTGACACCACCGACCCGACCCGGCTGCTCGCCGACGAGTGCGCCGCCGAGGCCCGCACCTTCGTCGAGACCCTCGCCGGTGTCGCCTCCGGCGCCGCCCCCGAGTCAGCGATCCCGCTGCTCCTGCTCGCGACGAGCCAGGTCCAGCTCATGGGGTCGCGGCTCGGCGCGATCGCCGACGTCCTGCCCGCCGAGCGCTTCGAGCCCGACACCGGCCCGGAGGTCGAGGTGGAGCCCCTGCGCGAGGGCATCGGGCGCCTCTTCGACGGGCTCGACTCCTATGTCGACCTCCAGGACCCCGTCACCTCCGTCGAGGTGACCTCCGGCAGCCTCGCCGACGACCTCGCGATCATCACCGAGTCCCTCACCCACGGCCTGGCCCACCACGCCGCCGGTCGCACGACCGAGGCGCTGTGGTGGTGGCAGTTCAGCTATCTCTCCGCCTGGGGCGAGCGCGCCGCGATGGCCGTCCGCGTCCTCCACGGCCTGCTCGCGCACGTGCGTCTCGACGCCGACGCCGACGAGGTCGCCGAGGCGGAGTTCGACGCCCTCCACTCCTGACCCCTTCGCCTCGCCCGGGTCACAGCTTTCCCGCCCAGGGCGGGAAAGTTCGACCTCGGGAAGGAACATTGCCTTCCCGAAGTCGAAGCTTCCTTCCCGAAGTGGTCGCCAGCCGGCCGAAGGGGGGAGTCCGGGCGGGTCGGTGACCGCAGGCCCCCTTCGCCCGGCCCCGGGTCAGGCGATGCGGGTGCCCGACGGCAGCCGGCGCACGGGGGTGCGGGTGCGCTGCACGGCGACCGCGGTCGCGCCCCCGCCGATGAGCACGAGGAAGGCGATGCCGAAGGGCCAGACCGGCCCGGCGTCGTCCGCGCCCTCGGTGAGCGAGTCAGCCGGCATGGCGTCACCGGTCCAGCACTCGTCGATCGTCTCCTGCGGCCCGGCCTTGGCCAGCCGAGCACCCTGAGAGATCCAGCGCAGCGGCGTGAAGCCGCTCATCCCCTCGGCCTCGTCGTCCCCCTGCGGGGCCGCGTCGGCGACGATGACGAAGGGGTTGAGGGCGAGCACCGGCCAGATCCGCTCGGTGTGGACCGTCTCGCGGACCTCGGTGCGGGTGGTGCACCGGGGCTGGGTGTCGGTCGCGCTGCCCTCGGTGGCGTAGTCGACGCCGTAGACCTGACGCTCCTCCTCGCCGGAGACGAGGAAGGCGAGCATCCCGAAGACGATCGTCGTGAGGAAGCACAGGCCCGCCACCGTGAGGTAGGTGAGGACCGCCGAGCCGACGGGCCGGGCGGTGAGGGTGCTGAACATCAGGCCCAGGGCGCACACGACGGCGAGCACGACGACGATGACGACGAGCGAGCGCAGCGCGCCGAGCAGGTCGACCCCGCCCTTGACGTAGCCGAAGAGCAGGAAGGGCAGCGCGGTGGCGAGGAAGGCGAGGGCGATGAGCCACGCGGCGAGCAGCTTGCCCAGGACGATGTCGGCCGCGCTGAGCAGGGTCGTCTGCAGCGTCGCGAGGACGCCCTGGTCGCGGTCGCCGTTGACCGACGTCGACGTGAGGGCGGGCATGACGAGCATGCCGAGCCCGAGGACGAAGAAGAGGACGACGTCGTAGACGGTCGAGCCGAGCTGCTCGTCGCCGGCCTTGCGCAGCCCCAGCCACGACAGCCCGGTGACGCCGGCGATGACGCACACCCACGCGACGAGCACGACGACCCAGCGGGCGCCGCGCACACGCTGGAGCAGCTCGAGGCGGGCGATGGTGAGGACTCCGTGGACGCTCATCGGCGGTCCTCCGTGACGGCGAGGTAGGCGGCCTC
This sequence comes from Janibacter melonis, assembly GCF_020567375.1. GTDB lineage: Bacteria > Actinomycetota > Actinomycetes > Actinomycetales > Dermatophilaceae > Marihabitans > Marihabitans melonis. Next base: position 136,354 of record NZ_JAJBZM010000003.1, read on the forward strand.
GAGGGCGCCCTGGGCGGGGGCGAAGGCGGTGAGCGGCACGTCGGCGCGCACGAGCCGGCGCAGGAGGTCGGTCGCGGCGCCCTCGCCGGCGACGTGCACCTCGACACCGGTGCCGGCCCGGGTGCTGCGGATCCCGAGCTCTGTGAGCGCGGACACGAGCGCGGCGGGGTCGGACGACGCGAGCCGGTAGGCCGTCGACGTGGTCGCGGGGGAGAGGGTCTGCCCCTCGATCGTGCGGCCGCGCGCGACGATGACCGCCCGGTCGGCGATCTCCTGCAGCTCGGTGAGGATGTGGCTGCTCACGAGGATGGTCCGGCCCTGCGCGGCGAGGTCGCGCATGATGTCGCGCAGCTCGATCCGGCTGCGGGGGTCCAGGCCGTTGGCCGGCTCGTCGAGGACGAGCACGGACGGGTCGTTGACGAGCGCGCGGGCCAGGCCGAGGCGCTGCTTCTGGCCGCGGGAGAGCACCCGCGCCGGGCGGTCGGCGAGGTCGTCGAGGTGGACGAGCCGCAGGAGGTCGGCGATCCGCTGCTGGGCCGCGGTGCCGCGCAGCCCGTAGGCGCTGGCGATGATCTCGAGGACCTCGCGCACCTTGAGGGCATCCCACGTGCCGAAGCCGTCGGGCATCCAGCCCAGCCGGGCCCGGACCTCGCGAGGCTGGGTCACCGGGTCGTAGCCGTCGACGCGCACGCTGCCGCTGTCGGGCACGAGGAGGGTCGCGAGCATGAGCATGAGGGTCGTCTTGCCCGACCCGTTGGGGCCGATGAGCGCGGTGATCTCGCCCGGCCTCGCGTGCAACGTCATGTCCTCGACGGCGAGCACCTGGCCGAAGGCTCGGCGCACCCCCTGGACGACGACCCCGCCGACCGGCGGCCCGCTCCCCGGCCCGGGCGCGCCCGGACCCCCTGACATCCCCACCTGCTGCGTCATGGTGGGCAGGCTAGCCCGCGCGGTCCCCCTTCGCTGAGACGCCGACCGGTGCCTGCGCGCCACCGACTACCCTGGGCTGCGGTCCTCGCCCGGTCCCGACCGGGCGTCCTGCCTCGTCCTGTCAGGAGTGTGTGGTGAGTCTGGTCGTCCAGAAGTACGGCGGGTCCTCCCTGTCCGATGCCGAGAGCATCAAGCGGGTGGCCCGTCGCATCGTCGACGCGCGCAAGGCCGGTCACGACGTGTGCGTCGTGGTCTCGGCCATGGGCGACACCACCGACGACCTCCTCGACCTCGCGAACGAGGTGAGCCCGCTCCCGCCCGCGCGCGAGATGGACATGCTGCTCACCGCGGGCGAGCGGATCTCGATGGCCCTCGTCGCGATGGCGATCGCCAACCTCGGCAGCACGGTGCGCTCCTTCACCGGCTCGCAGGCCGGCGTCATCACCGACGACACCCACGGCAAGGCGCGGATCATCGACGTCACGCCGGGTCGGATCACCTCCGCCATCGCCGAGGGGCACATCGTCATCGTCGCCGGCTTCCAGGGCGTGAGCCAGGGGAGCAAGGAGATCACGACCCTCGGCCGCGGCGGCTCGGACACGACCGCCGTCGCCCTCGCCGCGGCGCTCGACGCGGACGTCTGCGAGATCTACACCGACGTCGACGGCGTCTACACCGCCGACCCCCGGATCGTCCCCGCCGCCCGTCAGATCGGCCACATCTCCCACGAGGAGATGCTCGAGCTCGCGGCGTCCGGCGCGAAGATCCTGCACCTGCGGTGCGTCGAGTACGCGCGCCGCTTCGACATGCCCATCCACGTGCGCAGCTCCTTCTCCCATCAGGAGGGCACGTGGGTCGGTGGTAGCAACCCCGAAGGAGACAGCGTGGAAGACCCGATCATCGGCGGCGTGGCGCACGACCGCAGCGAGGCCAAGATCACCGTCGTCGGCGTGCCCGACAGCCCCGGCAAGGCGAGCGAGATCTTCCAGGCCGTCGCCGACGCGCAGATCAACATCGACATGATCGTGCAGAACGTTTCCGCGACCGAGACCGGGCTGACCGACATCTCCTTCACCCTGCCGAGCACCGACGGCCAGACCGCGATCCAGGCGCTCACCCGCCTGCAGGAGGGCGTCGGCTTCACCCAGCTGCAGTACGACGACCAGATCGGCAAGGTCAGCCTCGTCGGCGCCGGGATGCGTACCCACCCGGGTGTCTCCGCGACCTTCTTCCGTGCTCTCGCTCAGGCCGGGATCAACATCGAGATGATCTCCACCTCCGAGATCCGCATCTCCGTCGTCACCCGCGGCGACCAGCTCGACGAGGCCGTCCGCGCGGTCCACAGCGCCTTCGGGCTCGACTCCAGCCAGGGAGAGGCGGTCGTCTACGGCGGCACCGGCCGCTGAGACCCGCATGACGACCTCGCCCCCCGACGCGCGCACCCACGACCGCCCCACGCTGGCGGTCGTGGGCGCGACCGGGCGGTTCGCGCGGGCGCTCGTCGCCGCGATGGCGCTGCACGACGACCCGTGGGGCGAGATCCGGCTGCTCTCCCCACGGCTGACGACGAGCACCCTGCCCGTCCGTGGGCGTGAGCAGCAGATCGACGTGCTCACCGAGCACTCCTTCGACGGCGTCGACATCGCGCTCTTCAACCTGCCGACCGACCAGACCCGGCCGTGGTCGCGCTGCGCGGTCGCGGCCGGCGCGACCGTCGTCGACGCCAGCGGCGCGCACCGTCTCGACGACGACGTGCCGCTCGTCGTGCCGGGCATCAACGACGCCGCGCTCGCCCACCGCCCCACCGGGGTCGTCGCGATCCCGGGCCCGATCACCTGGGCGCTCGTCGACGCGGCCCACGTCCTCCACCGGGCGTGGGAGCTGCAGCTGCTCACCGTCACCGGCCTCATCGCCGCCGACAGCCGGGCCGAAGGGGGAGTCTCGCGCCTGCGCTCGGAGCTCTCGGCGCTCGCCGACGCGCCGAAGGTGGGCCTGTCGCCGGGTGACGTCCGGGCGGCCACGAGTGACCTGCCGCCGACATCGCCCTTCCCCGCGCCGCTGGGGATGAACGTCATCCCGTGGGTGGGCCGCCCGGCCGGCGACGGCTGGACGACGGCGGAGCGCGCCCTCGAGGCGGAGATCCGCAAGATCCTCGACATCCCCCACGTGCCGGTCATCGCCACGCTCGTGCAGGTGCCGGTCGTCTCCGCGCACTCGATGTCGATCCACGCCCGGCTCGCTCGACCGGTCCACCCGGACAAGGTCGCCCGGGTCTTCACCGAGGCACCGGCGCTCGTCGTCGTCGACACCCCGGTCGGGGGAGAGGTCCCGACCCCGGTCGACGTCGTCGGGATCGACCCGCGCTTCGTCGGGCGGATCCGTCAGCCGGAGGGCCTGCGGCACAACGTCGAGCTCTTCCTCAGCTCGGACACGGTGCGCCGCGGCGCGGGGGCGATGCTCGACATCGCCGGTCAGCTCGCGGGGACCGGGTCACCGGCGTGACCGCCCGCCGGGTCGTGACCGATCGGTGACCCCGGCGTCAGCAACCGGACACCTGGCTGCGGCGTCATGAACGGGAGAGGGCCGGGCAGCGATGCCCTCTTGTGACAAATGTGACTCATGTGACGACTGTGGTTCGTGTGACAATCTGGGGGACAGCTGATGACCGGGCGTGAGGAGCTCGAGATGGCCGATGGGGACGGGCGCTGGACTTCACGTCCGGCGGCGGGGTACGAGGTGCTGCGCGTCGACGAGCTCGACGACGACACCCGACGGGTGCTCGCGCGGCGACGACGTCGGCGGGCGATCCTCTTCGTCACCCTCCCCGGGCTGCTCCTCGGCACCGCGACGGTGGCCGCTGCCTACAGCGCGAACCTCATCGGCGCGCCCGAGCCCGTGTGCATCCCCGAGCGGGTCGAGGCCCCGCAGCGCGACTCCTTCGAGATCGACCTGCAGAACTCCAACAGCACCGCGGGCCTGGCCCGCGACGTCGGCCGCACCCTCGAGGAGCGCGGCTTCGTCATCGCCGACATCGGCAACGCCGACGACCGCGTCTACGTCAAGAGCGCCGCGACGATCTACTACGGGCCGGACAGCCGCGACAACGCGCTGCTCGTGCAGCAGCAGATCCCCGGCTCGAAGATGTGGTCCGACGGCCGCGGCGGCAAGGACGTGCAGGTCGTCCTCGGCTACGGCTACAAGGACCTCAAGGACGAGCCGGAGCCCCCGCCGCCCGCGCCGAGCGAGATCCGCGTGTCGGTCTACAACACGACCTTCCGCGAGGGGCTGGCGGCGGACGTCGCCGCCGACCTGCGCTCGCGAGGCTTCCGCACCGGCGAGACCGGCAACGACCCCTCGGGCGCCTTCCTGCCCGAGGAGGCCGCGGTCATCCGCTACGGCCCGGACGGGCAGAAGGCCGCGAAGCGCCTGGCCGACCACGTCGAGGGCGCCGAGCTGCAGCGCGTCGAGGGTCGCAAGGGCATGAGCATCGACCTCGTGCTCGGCAATGAATACAGTGACCTCGTCCCCGCCAGCGACATCCCCGAGGTCACGCCCTACGTGCGACCCGCGGACCACATCGAGAGGCCCTGCGAAGCCCGATGACAGTGCAGACCGTCGCCATGCTCACCGCGGGCGGTCTCGCCCCATGCCTGTCCTCAGCAGTCGGCGGCCTCGTCGAGAGGTACACCGAGATCGCGCCGGACGTGCGCATCATCGGCTACCTCGACGGCTACGCCGGCCTGCTCACCGGACGCTCCGTCGAGGTGAGCGAGCAGGCCCGCCGTGAGGCCTCACGCCTGCACCACCTCGGCGGGACGCCGCTCGGCAACAGCCGGGTCAAGCTGACCAACGTCGAGGACGCGGTGCGCCGCGGGCTCGTGCCCGAGGGCTCCGACCCGCTGCAGGTGGCCGCCGAGCAGCTCGCCAGGGACGGCGTCGACGTGCTCCACACGATCGGCGGCGACGACACGAGCACGACGGCGGCGGACCTCGCGGCCTACCTGCACGAGCACGGCCACGAGATGCGCGTCGTCGGGCTGCCGAAGACCATCGACAACGACATCGTCCCGGTGCGGCAGAGCCTGGGGGCGTGGACGGCGGCGGAGCAGGGCGCGATCTTCGCCCGCAACGTCGTCGCCGAGACCTCGTCGAACCCGCGGATGCTCGTCATCCACGAGGTGATGGGTCGGCACTCCGGCTGGCTCACCGCCGAGACCGCCCGGCGCTACCACGCGTGGGTCGCCGAGCAGGACTGGGCGCCCGCGATGGGCGCCGACCGCCGACGCTTCGACGTGCACGCGGTCTACGTGCCCGAGCGGCACGTCGACCTCGCCGCGGAGGCCGAGCGGCTCCGCGCGACGATGGACGAGATCGGCTGCGTCACCGTCTTCCTCAGCGAGGGGGCGGGCCTCGAGGACGTCGTCGCCGACCTCGAGGCGACGGGCGCCGAGGTGCCGCGCGACCCCTTCGGCCACGTCCAGCTCGACAAGGTCAACCCCGGGCAGTGGTTCGCCGGACGCTTCGCCGAGCTCGTCGGCGCCGAGAAGGTCATGGTGCAGAAGTCGGGCTACTTCGCCCGCTCGGCCGCCGCCGGTCCCGAGGACCTCGCGCTCATCCGCGAGTGCGTCGAGCTCGCCGTCGACACCGCCCTGTCCGGGGGTTCCGGGCTCGTCGGCCACGACGAGGAGCGCGGCGGCGAGCTGCGCGCCATCGAGCTCGACCGGGTCGCCGGCGGACGCCCCTTCGACGTCGAGGCGCCGTGGTTCGCCGAGCTGCTCGACGACCTCGGACAGATCAGCTGATCCAGCCCCACCGCAGCAGCGAGACGTCCAGCTCGTGGCCCTTGGTCACGGCGCCGTAGATCTCGACGCGGTCGGCGGTGCGGATGTCGCCGTCGACGGGCGAGGGGGTGAAGTACGTCCCCTTCGAGCCCTCCCGCAGGACGAAGGTGGGCCGCGCCCGCTTCGGCCGGTGCTCCTGCGGCTTCCAGCTCCAGCGGGCGACGGCCTCGCCCTCGCGGGTGAACTCGACGGAGATCTTCTCGACCTGCTCCGGGTGGGGGACCTCGAGCTCGAGACGCACGCCGAGCGTGGGCCGGTGCTCCGGCGGGATGGGGAAGGCCAGGCCGAAGTACTGCGGGCCGGTGCGGTCCGGGCGCGGGGTGCCGGTGATGCGCAGACCGGTGACGTCTCCGAGCTCCTCGTCCTCGGAGACGACGTGCTCGGTGCCGAGGTCCATCCGCTTGTTCCAGATGCTCTTGACCTGCTCGAGGTCGTGGGGGTCGACGTTGGTCACCCGGCGGGCCCGGTAGGGGTCCCGCTCCTGGACCGCGGTCGGGTCGGTGACGGCGGCGGCCGCCGCCCGGGCCCGAGGGGAGGGCGCCGTGCCGCGTGAGGCGAGGACGAGCACCCATGTGTTGTCGACGGCCTCGACGTGGTGGGCGACGAGCCCGGCGGACTCGATCATCGCGCGCAGCCGCTCGACGCCGAAGATCGCCGTGTGCCCCCAGATGCCCTCGAGGCGCCCGAGGAGGGGCGTGGAGAAGAGGAGGTCGGCGTCGTCGGGCAGGGCGTCCGCGAGGGCGCGCAGGGCCGCCTCGGCGTCGGGGACGTGCTCGATGACCTCGCAGCAGATGACGAGGTCGGAGTCGCCGACCCGCTCGCGGGTGAGGTCGTAGAGGTCGAGCTCGGTGACGTCGGCGCGGTCGCCGAAGCCGTTGACCCCGAGCAGCTCGCGGGTCGTCCGGGCGTACGCAGGGACGAGCTCGCCCCCGCGGTAGCCGCCGACCTGCCCGTCGCGCAGGAGCAGCGTCGCGAGGAAGCCCTTGCCCGTGCCGACCTCGAAGACGCTCTCGCCCGGGGTGATGAAGTCCAGGGTGCGGCGGAAGCGGGTGATGTTCGACGGCGACTCGTACATCGCCCGGAAGGAGCCGAGCAGGCCCTCGTCGGGCGGGGAGACGAACCACTCCTTGGCGCGCGCCCGCTCGGCGTCCCAGCGGTGCGCGAAGAGGCGACGGGCGGCCCCTTCGCGAAGGTCCTCGAGGTGCTGCACGTCCTGCCAGCCCCGGCGCACGGCGGCCCGCTCGTGGGGGTCCTCCGCCTCGCGGGTGGTGATGGTGGTGTCTGTCATGGCCGTCCTCGTCCTCGTGGGGTCGGCTGAGGATATGGCAGAGACCTCGCCGGTGCCTGGGAGGCGCGACGACGGGGGTGCGCGGCCGGGTCAGGGGTGAGGAGACGACGAGAGCCCCCGGACCGGTGGTCCGGGGGCTCTCCTCGCGGTGGTCGGGGTGACAGGATTTGAACCTGCGGCCTCTTCGTCCCGAACGAAGCGCGCTACCAAGCTGCGCCACACCCCGTGGCTGACGCCGTCTCGAGGACGGCGACACGTGAGGATAACTCAGTCCCCGGCGCTGCCCACAATCGGGCCCGAGGACCGGCTGCCGGTCGGTCGTGGAGATGGCGTCTGCGTGCCCGTGCCGGGGTCCTGCGTGCCCGGGTCGTCGGAGGTCTGCGTCGGGCTCGTGCTCGACGGGTCGGGCTCCGGGCTCTCGTCGGGCGTCTCGTCGACGGTCGGCGGAGGGGTCCAGGTCGGCGTGGGCGTCCACGTCGGCGTCGGGGTCCAGGTGGGCTCCGGCGTCCACGTCGGCGTCGGGGTCCACGTCGGGGCCGTGGTCGTGCTCGTCGGCTCCGGCGTCCACGTCGGCTCGGTCGTCGTGGGGGTGGGTGTCGGGGTCGGGAGCGGGGTCGTCGTGCTGGAGGTCGTCGTCGAGCTCGTCGTGCTGCTGCGCGTGCGGGTCGTCGTCCGCGACGTCGTCGACGAGGTGGCGGTGCTCGAGCTCGTCGTCGCCGGCGCGGGCACCGCGACGGGCTCCTGGCCCAGCCCGAGCGCGACGACCGAGGTGCCCGTGGCGAAGATGCCCGCGAGGGCGAGGGCCACGCCCTCGACGACCCTCATGCCGCACGCCCGACGGCGGGGACGAGCGTGAGCAGGCTGGCCTCGGGGCGGCAGGCGAAGCGCACCGGTGCGAAGCGGGAGGTGCCCAGCCCGGCCGAGACGTGCAGCCAGGACGCGTCCTGCGGGGCCTCCACGTCGGGGCGGTCGGCCGCGCCGGGCCACCAGCGCGACACCCCCTTCGCCCGACGGCGGTCGAGGTCGCAGTTGGTGACGAGCGCCCCGTAGCCGGGGACGCAGAGCTGGCCGCCGTGCGTGTGGCCGGCGAGGACGAGCGACGCCCCGTCGGCGTGCATGGCGTCGAGGACGCGCTGGTAGGGCGCGTGGGCGACGCCGAGGAGCACGTCGGCCCCGTCCGCGCGCGGTCCGGCGACGTCGTCGTAACGGTCGCGGCCGATGTGCGGGTCGTCGACCCCGACGAGGTCGAGCGCGAGGTCGCCGACCTGCAGCGTCGTGCGGGCGTTGTCGAGATCGGCCCAGCCGCCGGAGAGCATGCCGTCCCGCAGCTCGTCCGTCGGCAGCTCGACACGGGTGCGGGGGGCCTCGCCGTAGCGCGGGGTGAGGTAGCGCGCGGGGTTCTTCGGCGCCGGCGCGAAGTAGTCGTTGGACCCCATGACGAAGACCCCGGGCAGCTCGAGCAGCGGGCGCAGCGCGTCGAGGACCCCCGGCACGGCCTGCTCGTGGCTGAGGTTGTCGCCGGTGTCGACGACGAGGTCGGGGCGCAGCCCGGCGAGGTCGCGGATCCATCGCGCCTTGCGCTCCTGGCCGGGCACGAAGTGGATGTCGCTCACCTGGAGCACCCGCAGCGGGCGGGCGCCCTCCGGCAGCACCGGCAGGGTCCACCGTCGCAGCGTGTAGAGCTGGCGCTCGACGACACCGGCGTAGGCCAGCGCACCCGCTCCGGTCGCGGTCAGGGCGAGGGCGCTGCGCGTCAGGGGGTGGGTCACGCCGCCATTGTCGCCCACGGCCTGCGGGATACCTGGTCGCCCCCGCCGGGGAGGCGGGGGAGAATGTCGCCATGACCGACACGCTCAAGGCCACGATCCAGCACGACCTGCACGACTCGATGCGTCAGCGCGACCAGGTGCGCTCCTCGACGCTGCGCATGGTCCTCGCCGCGATCACCACCGAGGAGGTCTCGGGCGACACCGCCCGCACGCTCTCCGAGGACGAGACGCTCAAGGTCGTGGCCAAGGAGGCCAAGAAGCGCCGCGAGGCGTCCACCGCCTACACCGACGCCGGTCGCCCCGAGCTCGCCGCGAAGGAGGACGCCGAGCTCGAGGTGCTCCAGGGCTACCTGCCCGAGCAGCTCGACGACGCCGCCCTCGCCGAGATCGTCGACCGCGCGATCGCCTCGACGGGCGCGACGGGCATGGCCCAGATGGGTCAGGTCATGAAGGTCGCCAAGGGCGAGGTCGCCGGCCGGGCCGACGGCGGTGCCGTCGCCGCGATGGTCAAGGCGCGCCTCGGCTCCTGATCGCCCGAGCACGACGAAGGGGGTGACCCACCAGCTGGTGGGTCACCCCCTTCGTCGTCGGTGGGCTGAGCTCAGCCGTTGTTCTTCTTGGGCTTGTCGCCGGTGTTCTTCGGCTTGCCGTTCGTCTTGGGGTTCTCCGGGCCCTTGGTGCGCGGCGGCGCCGTCGTCGACGTGGAGGTCGGCGAGGGCGGGGAGGCCTGGACCCGGGTGGTCGTGCTCGGGGGAGCCGCCTGGGTCTGGGTGGGCGCCGGGGGCGCGGTCACCGGTGCGACGCCGTTGGAGACGTAGTACTCGACGAGGCCTCCCTTGATCGCCTTGCCCGAGGGCGAGGTGCTCGCGACGGTCCCGGCCGGCGCGGTGCTGGAGGTGACGCCGGCGTTGCGCGGGTCGAAGCCGGCGCCCTTGAGGATGGAGTCGGCCTCGGCCGGGGTCTTGCCGATGACCGAGGGCAGGTCGACGTAGTCGCCGTCGACGACCTTGCCGCTGGGCGCCTGGAAGGCCTTCTTGGGCATCCCCTCGCTGGCGTCGTCCATGATCTGCTTCCACAGCGGCGCGGCGATGGTGCCGCCGAAGACGCTGGGGTAGTACTGGCCGCCGATGGTGATGTTGTCCATCTCCATGTTCGGGCCGTCACCCAGCGGCGTGCCGACCCAGACCGCGGTCGCGAGCTGCGGGGTGAAGCCGGCGAACCAGGACTCGCCGTGGTTCTCCGTCGTGCCCGTCTTGCCCGCCGCGACGCGGCCGTCGGCCAGGCGCTGGGTGGCCGCGGTGCCGCCCTGGTCCTCGAGGGTGCCGCGCAGGAGGTAGGTCACGCCGCGGGCGACGCCGGTCTCGAGGGCCCGGGTGCACTTCGGGGGCTTGATCTTGATCTGCTTGCCGTTGGCCTTGGTGATCGACTCGATCGGCGTCGGGGGGCAGTACATGCCGTCGGCGGCCAGGGTGGCGTAGCTCGAGGCGAGCTGCAGGGGCGAGGTCGAGTCCGAGCCGAGGACGATGTTCGAGATCGCGTAGTCGTCCTTGATCTTCTTGCCCGTGGAGTAGTCGATCGACAGCCCGTAGGTCTGGCCGTTGCCGTCGGACAGGCCCATCTTGGCCATGACGCCGGGGATCTTGCACGAGCCGATGTCGGAGGCGAGCTGGGCGAAGGCGGTGTTGATCGACTGCGCGGTGGCCTTGCGCAGGGTCATGACGCCACCGGTGAGGAAGTCGTTCTGCACCTTCCAGGTGGGCTCGCCGACGGTGCAGCCGGGGTTGAACGCGGTCTTGGGGAACGCGTGCTGGTTGCCGGGGGCCGCGGTGGGGGCGTTGACGGTGCCGTTCATCGGCTTGCCGTTGGCCAGGGCCGCGGCGAGGACGTACATCTTCGCCGTCGAGCCGATGGCGAAGCCGTTGGTGCCGCCGTAGCGGGTGGGGTAGGTCCAGGCCTGCTCGGAGTAGGTCGTCGTCGCCCGGTCGAGGCCGACCTTGTAGCGCGAGGTCTGCGCGATGGCGCGCACCTTGCCCGTCCCGGGCTCGACCATCGCGGCGCCGGCGCCGACCTTCGGGTCGCCGTTGGGGACCTTCTTCGTCAGCTCCTCGTGCATCTTCTTCTGCCAGTCACGGCGCAGCGTGGTCTTGATCTTCAGACCGCCGGTGTTGACCGCCTGGAGCCGGGCGTCGGGGTCGGGCCCGAGCTCGGGCATCGTCTTGAGGTACTCCATGACGTAGTTGCAGAAGTACGGGTCGACGGCCTTGGTGCAGGTGCCGCCCTCGCTCTCCTTGATCCGGACCATGTCCGAGACCTTCTGCTTCGTGTACTTCTTGTGCTGCCACTCGCTGATGTCGCCGAGCGAGAGCATCCGGTCCAGGACGAGGTCGCGGCGCTCCTGGACCTCCTTGGGGTTGGTCCGGATGTTCAGCCGGCTCGGGGACTGCACGACGCCGGCGAGGGTCGCGGCCTCGCCGACGGTGAGCTTCTTGGCCGAGGTGGAGAAGAAGTGACGGGCGGCTGCCTCGACCCCGTAGGCCTGGTCGCCGTAGTAGACGATGTTGAAGTAGCCGTTGAGGATCTGGCCCTTGGTGTGGGTCTTCTCGACGTCGAGGGCGTACTTCATCTCCTGCAGCTTGCGGCTGTAGGTCTGCTCGGTCGCCGCGGTCGCGCCCTCCTGGTCGTCGGCGCGCAGGGCCTTCTCCTGCAGCATGATCTTCACGTACTGCTGGGTGATCGACGAGCCACCCTGGGTGGACCCGCTGGAGAGGTTCGAGAAGAACGCGCGGCTCGTGCCACGGACGTCGATCCCGCCGTGCTCGTAGAAGCGGCTGTCCTCGATCGCCAGCTGGGCGTTGATCATGTTCTTGCTGATCTTGCTCATCGGGACGATGATCCGGTTGGCGTCGTAGGGCGTGGCCAGGACCTTGCCGTCGGCCGAGTAGATCTTCGACTGCTGCGCCAGCGAGATCGCGGTGAACTCGCCGTCGAGGTCCTCGAAGGCCCCGACGGTGCCGCGTGCGGCGCTGCCGGACGCGCCGGCGAAGGGCATGAGCAGCCCGGCGCTGATGAGCCCCATGCCCACCGCGACGGCGACGAAGGCCCCGAGCAGCCGGACGAGGTTGGGCATGGCAGATCGCGACATGTCCTCCAGGGTAACGGCGCCCCCTGAGAGCGCCAGGGAGGCTGACGGAACGGCCGGTCGGGGCCCGCGGAGGACGGCCGTCGACGGCTCAGTTAGGCGTTGGTTCAAGTTTGGTCAAGAAATGGTCAAGAAGTAGTCCTTTCGGGCCATGTATCTCGGACCGTTCCGGTGCCTACCATGAATCCGGCTCGTACCGGGGAGTAAGAGCCAGTGTGAAGTCAAGGAGTGGGGATGACCGTCGCAGCGCAGCGAACGATGAGCTGGACCGACGACTGGGCGAAGGAGGGTCGGTGCCGGGGGATGGACCCCGACGCTCTCTTCGTCCAGGGCAAGGACCAGCGGGCCGCCAAGCTCACGTGCCGGGGATGCCCCGTCGTGGCGGAGTGCCTGGCGGATGCTCTGGACAACCGGACCGAGTTCGGTGTCTGGGGCGGGATGACGGAGCGGGAGCGCCGAGCGCTGCTGCGTCGTCGCCCGGATGTGGCCAGCTGGTCCGACCTCTTCCAGAGCGCAGCTCGGGGGGCCGCCGTCAGCCGGTGATCGACCGGCTCCGATGACGTCCAGGACCCCGACGGGTCAGCGCACCAGGTGGTGAGCGAGCTCGTCGAGGGCCTGGACGTCATCTGCGTCGTGGGGGGAGTCGGGGACGACGACGACCGGCACCTGCTCGTCCGCGACGAGGTCTCGCAGCGTGCGCAGGACGCTCGCGTGGCGCCGCGCCCTCCGGGTCCGCTCCACGTGGACCGCGAGGGCGGCCCGGCCCAGATCGGTCTCGACCGCGTCAGCGGCGACGAGCGCCTCTCCGGTGCCCACCGTCGAGGTGGCGCGCACGACCCGGTTGACGACGAGAGCCCGCGGTCGCACCTCGTCGTCGGCCAGCCGGGCGAGCAGGCGGCGGCTCTCGACGACGGAGGCGTCGTCGGGTGCCCCGACGACGACCCAGGCGGTCGTCGGCGAGGTCAGCGCCGCGTACGTCGCGTCGGCGCGCTCGCGGAAGCCGCCGAGCACCGTGTCCAGCGCCCCGAGCAGGGTCTGCACGTCACCGACGAGCGAGGGGCCGAGCACCGCGGAGACCACCCCGCGTCCGAGCGCGATGCCCTGCCCGGCGACCTTCCGGCCGAGACGGCCGCCGGCTCGCGCGGGGGCGGACAGCACCCGCAGCAGCCGGCCGTCGAGGAAGCGGCCGAGCCGCGCGGGCGCGTCGAGGAACTCCAGCGCGGAGCGCGACGGCGGGGTGTCGACGACGAGCAGGTCCCAGCGCCCGGTGCGCGTCATCTCCTCGCGCAGCTGCCCGATGCGCTCGACGGCCATGTACTCCTGCGTGCCGGCGAGCGAGGTCGACAGGCTCTCGTAGAGGGGGTGGCCGAGGATCGCGGCGGCACGGTGAGGACCCGCGTGCTGGCGCACGAGGTCGTCGAAGGTCCGGCGCATGTCGAGCACGAGCACGTCGAGGCTGCCGGGGGAGCCGTCGCCCACGAGCCCGGTGACCGGGTGCGGCTCGCTGCTCGAGGGGTCGGCGCCGAGGGCCTGGGCGAGCCGTCGCGAGGGGTCGATGGTGAGCACGACGACCCGACGTCCCTGCCGCGCCGCCCGGACGCCGAGGGCGGCGGCGGTCGTCGTCTTGCCGACGCCGCCGGCCCCGCAGCACACGACGACGCGCACCGACGGGTCCTCGAGGACGTCGCCGAGGGGTCCGCTCACGTCAGCACCTCGAGGTCGTCGACCAGCCGGTCGAGGTCGTCGCGCTCGACCTCCTCACCGAGATGGCGAAGGGGGATCACCTCGCGCCCGAGGTCGTCGAGCCGGGCGCGCAGCGCGACCCGGTCCTCGTCGCGCTCGACGCGCTCCAGCAGCTCGCGGTGCAGGGCGCTCACCGCGCCTGCGCCGAGGTCGAGACCTGCTCTGGACAGGTCGTCGGCGAGCTCGCCCACGGCCGCGTCGGACCGGGCGGCGGCTCGTCCCCCTTCGTCGAGGACGGGGTCCTGCCAGCGGGAGACGAGCACCGAGCCGAGCGGCCAGCCCCCTGCGGCGAGCTCGGCGCCGGACTCGAGGCTCTCCTGCACGGGCAGCTCCTCGAGCAGGGCGACGAGGTGCACCTGCGTGCCCGGGCCGCGCAGCCAGGAGAGCACGCGCTCGGCCTGCCGCCGCACCGGGCCGCTGCGCACCATGACGGTGGTCTGCCCCGGTGCGCCGAGGAAGCGCGCGACGCGACCGGTCGGCGGGGCGTCGAGGACGACGACGTCGTAGTGGGGGCCGTCCCGCCCCGCCCGCTGGCGCCCGGCGGCCTCGTGGATCGCGCCGAGGACGAGCACGTCGCGGACGCCGGGGGCGACCGCGGTCGCGAAGTCGACCGCCCCGACCGCGGTGAGCACGCGCGCGGCCCCGGGCACCCGCACCTTGAGGCGGAGGTAGTCGTGCAGCGCGGTGCGGGCGTCGACGTCGAGGACGTGCACCGATCCGCCGGCCTCCGTCGTCAGCGCCGGACGCTCGCCCTCGCCGGGCGCGACGTCGAGCAGGCGGGCCAGGGCGTCACGTCCCTCGACCTCGACCGCGAGGACCCGGCGACCCCCCTTCGCCAGGGCGAGAGCGAGGGCTGCGGCGGTCGTCGACTTGCCGGTGCCCCCCTTGCCGGTGACGACGTGCAGGCCGACCTGAGGTCGCTGCGGTCTCGAGGGCACCTCCGCAGCGTAGACGGCGCGAGGGCGTCGCTAGGGTGGCGGCATGACCCAGTGGGAGTACGCGACCGTGCCGCTCATGATCCATGCCACCAAGCAGATCCTCGACCAGTGGGGCGAGGACGGCTGGGAGCTCGTCCAGGTCGTCGCCGGCCCCGACGGCAACGGTCTCGTGGCCTACCTCAAGCGACCCAAGGGCCAGTGATGGGTCGGGTCGCCGACCGCCTCGCCGAGCTCGGCATCGACCTGCCCGAGGCCGCGACGCCCGCCGGCTCCTACCAGCCGGCCGTCATCAGCGGCGAGCACGTCTACACCTCCGGTCAGCTGCCCGTCGTCGGCGGCGAGCTGCCGCAGACCGGTCAGGTCGGCGAGGGCGCCGGGCTCGTCAGCCCGGCCGCGGCGCAGGAGATGGCGCGCACGTGCGCGATCAACGCCATCGCGGCCGTCGCCTCCGTCGTCGACCTCGACCGGGTGGAGCAGGTCGTCAAGGTCGTCGGATTCGTCTCGAGCGATCCCGGCTTCACCGGGCAGCCGGGGGTCGTCAACGGCGCGAGCGACCTGCTCGCCGAGGTCTTCGGCGACGCCGGGCGGCACGCCCGGTCGGCGGTCGGGGTCGCCGTGCTCCCGCTCGGCGCCAGCGTCGAGGTCGAGGTCTGCGTGCGCATCTCGTGAGCCGTCGATGACGACCCGGGACTTCCCCTTCGCCGCGGGTCGCGAGCTGCTCGAGGTGCCGGTCGACCCGGCCCCGGTGCGCCAGGCCGCGACCGTCATGCTCCTGCGCGACGGCGCGCACGGGCTCGAGGTCTTCATGCTGCGGCGGGTGAGCACGATGGCCTTCGCGCCGTCGATGCACGTCTTCCCCGGCGGTGGGGTCGACCTGCGCGACGCGACGGACGACCTCCCGTGGGCCGGTCCGGACGTCGACGACTGGGCCCGCACGATGGACTGCCCGCCCGACGAGGTGCGCGCGCTCGTCGCGGCCGCGGCGCGCGAGGTCTTCGAGGAGACGGGCGTGCTCCTCGCCGGTGACGACGAGGGGTCCGACCCGGTCGAGCGGCTCGGCGGCGCCGACGCGGCGGCCCGGGCCCGCCAGGCCCTCGTCGGGCGCGAGCTGAGCTTCGCCGAGCTGCTCGGCGGGGCCGGTCTGCGGCTGCGCTCCGACCTGCTCGGGTACCGCGCGCACTGGATCACGCCCGAGATCGAGCCCCGGCGCTACGACACCCGCTTCTTCGTCGCCGAGGTGCCGCCCGGGCAGGAGCCCGACGGCGAGACGACCGAGGCCGACCGCGCCGAGTGGGTGCGACCGCAGGACGTCCTCGCCGCCGCCGAGGCGGGCGAGGCCCGGCTCATGCCGCCGACGATCGTGTGCCTCGAGCAGCTGCAGGCCGCGGGCTCGGTCTCGCGGGCGCTGGGGGAGCGGCCGGCGATCGCGCCGGTCATGCCCGTGCTCGTCGACACCGGCGCCGGGACCGTCATGCGCGCCGAGCTGCCGTGAGCGCCACCGCGCCGCAGCCCTCCGCCCCCTTCGGGCAGTGGACCGGCGGCCAGGTCAGCTCTCACGCGTACTGCCTGCTGCAGGGCAACCCCGGGCCGATGACCCTCGACGGCACGAACACCTGGGTCGTCATGGCGCCCGGGTCGAGCAGCGCGCTCGTCGTCGACCCCGGTGAGGACGACGCGGCCCACCAGCAGCGCGTCGTCGACCACGTCGCCGCGCTCGGTGCCCGGATCACGCAGGTCGTGCTCACGCACGGCCACCACGACCACAGCGAGGGGGCGCCGCGGCTCGCCCGTCTCACCGGAGCGGGGGTGCGGGCGGTCGGGAGAGGGCACGACGACCTCGCCGACGGAGACGTCCTCGACGCCGGTGGTGTCGAGCTGCGCGTCGTCGCCACCCCCGGGCACACCTCGGACTCCGTGTCCTTCGCCCTCGCGGCCGACCATGCGCTGCTCACCGGCGACACGGTGCTCGGCCGGGGCACCACCGTCGTCGCGTACCCCGACGGAGAGCTCGAGGCCTACCTCGGGTCGCTCGAGCGGATCGCGGCGCTCACCGGCGGGGGAGCGGTGACCTCGATCCTGCCTGGGCACGGGCCCACGGTGCCCGACGCGTCGGCGATGGTCGACTTCTACCGGGTGCACCGTGCCGAGCGGCTCGAGCAGGTGCGGGCGGCGCTCGCCGACGGGGCGGACGGCGCGGACGCGGTCGTCGAGCGGGTCTACGCCGACGTCGACCGGTCCGTGTGGCCCGCCGCGCGGATGTCCGTCCTGGCTCAGCTCGCCTACCTGCAGGGGCGGTAGCGCAGGGCTGGTCCCCCTTCGCCCCGCTCGGGCTCGCCGGACCCCGCCCCCCTCGACCCCGCCTACCCACCCGTATGTGGGGTGATCACCCCACATACGGGTGGGTAGGCGGGGGTCACGAAGGGGGTGTCAGCGGGGGTGGCGAAGGGGTGCGAGCGGGCGACGTGGTCTCGAGGCTCCTTCGTCGCACCTCGACCAGCGAAGGACTCGTCGCACCTCGACCAGCGAGGGACGACCGATCAGCGGGCGCGGCGCTTGAGGCGCTCGACGTCCTGGAGGAGGACGGCGCGGGCCTCGAGACGCAGCCAGCCGCGGGAGGCGAAGTCGGCGAGGGCCTTGTTGACCGTCTCGCGGGAGGCGCCGACGAGCTGGGCGAGCTCCTCCTGGGTGAGGTCGTGGGCGACCATGACGCCCTCCTCGACGGGGCGGCCGAAGCGCTGGCTCAGCTCGAGCAGCGCCTTGGCCACACGACCGGGCACGTCGGTGAAGACGAGGTCGGCGAGGTTCTCGTTCGTGCGGCGCAGACGACGGGCGAGCGCGGCGAGGAGGGTCACCGCGATGCGCGGGTGGTTGCCGAGCAGCTGGCGCAGCTGGTCGTTGCCGAGACCGATGAGCTGGGTCTCGGCGACCGCCGTGGCCGTCGCGGTGCGGGGGCCGGGGTCGAAGAGGCTGAGCTCACCGAACATCTCGCCGGGGCCGAGGATCGCCAGGAGGTTCTCGCGGCCGTCGGTGCTCGTGCAGCCGAGCTTGATCTTGCCCTCGGTGATGACGTAGAGCCGGTCGCCCTGGTCGCCCTCGTGGAAGAGGACGTCGCCGCGCTCCATCCGGAACGCGTCCATCGAGGACATGATCTCGCGGGCTGCCTCGTCGTCGAGGGTCGCGAAGAGAGGGGCGCGTCGCACTGCTTCGAGGTCCACACCGGGCAGTGTGCCATGCACCGTCGGTGGCGGCCCGTAGTGTGCGAGATGTGTCTGCGCCCCTCGAGACGCCCCTCGCCCGGACCCGCCGCGCGCGCAAGGGGTACCGCCTGCTCCACGACCGATACCCCTACGCCCACTGCGAGCTCGACTTCGAGACGCCGCTCCAGCTGCTCGTCGCGACGATCCTCTCGGCGCAGACGACGGACGTCGGGGTCAACAAGGTGACGCCGGTGCTCTTCCGCCGCTACCCGACCGCTGCCGACCTCGCTGCGGCCGTCCCGGAGGAGATGGAGGAGATCCTGCGCCCGACCGGCTTCTACCGGGCCAAGACGCGCTCCGTCATCGGTCTGGGCCAGGCGCTCGTCGCCGACCACGGCGGTGAGGTGCCCGGGCGGCTCGACGAGCTGGTCAAGCTCCCGGGCGTGGGGCGCAAGACCGCCAACGTCGTGCTCGGCAACGCCTTCGGGGTGCCGGGCATCACCGTCGACACCCACTTCGGCCGGGTCGCCCGGCGGCTGGGCTGGACCGACGAGAGCGACCCCGTCGTCGTCGAGCAGGAGATCGGCGCGATCTTCCCCCGGCGCGACTGGACGATGCTCAGCCACGTCCTCATCTTCCACGGCCGACGCACCTGCCACGCCCGCAAGCCCGCGTGCGGGGCCTGCCCCGTCGCGCGCATCTGCCCGTCCTACGGCGACGGCGAGACCGACCCGGCGAAGGCGGAGAAGCTGCTCAAGTACGAGCTCGCCCCGAAGAAGGACGCATGAGCCGGCCCCCCGCATGGGTCGAGCAGATCGTCCCGAGCATCCTGGACGACTTGCCCGAGTGGTTCACCCGCTTCGCCCCGCCGGACGACCCCGGCCGCAGCTCGGCGGTCCTCATGCTCCTCGGCCCGCGCCCCGGCAGCGACCCCGACGACCCGGTCGTCGAGGTCGTCCTCACCGAGCGCTCCGCCGAGCTGCGGTCGCACGCGAGCCAGGTCTCCTTCCCCGGCGGGCAGGTCGACCCCGGCGAGGACGCCCCGACTGCGGCCATCCGCGAGGCGCAGGAGGAGGTCGGCCTCGACCCCGCGAGCGTCGACGTCGTCGGCACCCTGCCCCCGCTCTACCTCACGCCGAGCCGCAACTCCGTGACCCCGGTGCTCGCCTGGTGGCGCGAGCCGCATGAGCTGCACGTCGCGTCCCCGGTCGAGGTCGCGAGCATCGAGCGCGTCGCCGTCGCCGACCTCGTCGACCCCGCCAACCGCTTCACCGTCCGGGTCGGCGACGAGTACGAGGGCTTCGGATTCGGCGTCCACGACCTCTACGTGTGGGGCTTCACCGCCCACCTGCTCGACATGCTCCTCACGGCCGGTCGGCAGACCCGTGACTGGGACGCCGAGGTCGTGCGACCGCTGCCGTGGAAGTACCTGCGCCCCTTCGTCGAGCGCCGCGCCTGACCTCGCCCGAGGCACGAGGCCTCGGGGTCAGGCGGGCTCGGGCGGG
The DNA here is from genome assembly GCF_020567375.1 of Janibacter melonis. Lineage (GTDB taxonomy): Bacteria > Actinomycetota > Actinomycetes > Actinomycetales > Dermatophilaceae > Marihabitans > Marihabitans melonis. Next base: position 155,704 of record NZ_JAJBZM010000003.1, read on the forward strand.
CGCACCGCGGCCAGCCAGGACAGCAGGGTGGCGGTCAGCTCGGCGGGCCGCTCCTCGTGCACGAAGTGCCCCGCGCCCGGCACGGTGACGAGCTGCAGCGGCCCGCGCACGAAGCGGGCGCTGTCGTTGGCGAGCGAGGGCAGGACCGCGGGGTCCTCCTGCCCGTGCACCGAGAGCACCGGCACGGTGATCGGCGCCTTGATGCGGTGCATGTAGCGCCAGCCGTTCGGCGTGACCCGTGAGCGCACCATCCACGAGTGGTACTCGTCAGCGGCGTGCTCGACGAAGGGCAGGGTCATCATCTCGGCGCACCGGGAGACGACCTCGTCGTCGAGCCAGTCCTGCTGCGGGCCGGACCACTGGCGCAGGTGCTGCTCGACGGTCCGGGTGCCCGAGATCCACCGGTCGGGGGCGAAGGGGGAGCCGAGCGCCCGGGCGTAGATCGTCGCCTGGCGGTGACGACCGATCCGCCACGCGGCGGCCCGGAAGACCGCGGGGTGGGGCATGCCGAGCGAGGCGACGGCGGTGGTGACGCGGGGGTGCATGCCCGGCATCGACCAGGCCATGCTGCCGCCGAGACCGTGACCGACGATCACCGCCTCCGACGCCCCGAGAGAGCGGATGACGGCCGCGACGTCGTCGCACACGGTGAGCGGGTCGTACCCGCCGGGTGGCTTGTCGGAGGCGCCGAAGCCGCGCAGGTCGAGCGCGGCGACGCGGTACCCGGCCTGCGCCAGCGCCGGGATCTGCGCGCGCCAGGCCCACCAGAACTGCGGGAAGCCGTGCAGGAGCAGCACGAGGGGCCCGCGCCCGGCGACGGCGAGGTGGAAGCGCGCGCCGTTGGCGGCGACGAAGCGGTGCTCCCAGGGACCCTCGACGAGAGCCGCCTGGGAGTCAGGCGTGCTCAGCGCCCCGGCTTGATCGCCTCGACGGTCTCCTGCGCGTTGCGGATCGCCTTCTTCGGCACCGGCTTGGCCTTGGTCACCGTCTTGTAGCCGACGAGCCCGAGGACCCCGGCGACGACGAAGAGCAGCGCGGTCGTGATGAGGTAGCCCGCCCACACCGGCAGCCAGATCGCGATGACCTGGGCGATGGTGTGGAAGAGGAAGATGAGGCCGAGCAGGCCGATGAAGGCCGCCGCGCCGAGCAGGCCGGCGCCCTTGCCGCCGATCTTCAGGCCGGCGGTGACCTCCGACTTCGCGAGCTGGATCTCGTTGCGCACGATGGCGGAGACGTCGTGGCTGACGTCGGCGACGAGCTGGCCGACGGTGCGCTCGCCCTCACCGGGGGCGGGCTCGCCGACGAGCCGACGCGCCGAGCGGTCGATGGTCTCGTGGCGATCGTGGTCCATGCGGTCGAGGGTGCCCAAGGCTCTCTCCTGGCGTGAGGTCGTGCGTGCGACGGACCGCGGTCCGTCCTGTCTTCGGCGCAACCCTACCCGCGAGCCCCCACCTCGTCGGGCCAGCCGATCCGGCCTTCTCCCGGCCACGACCCGCGCTCGATCATCACCTCGCGGAGCACGTCCGGGCGGTCGCTGATGAGCCCGTCGACACCCATGTCGAGCAGGTGGTGCATCTGCGCGGGGTCGTCGACGGTCCACACGACGACCCGCACGCCGAGGCGGGCGGCGCGGCGCACGAGCGCGGCGGAGTGGACGGGCACCCTGCCGAGGTGGAGCGGCACGTGGGCGAAGCGTCCCTGGACGAGCCGGGCGGGGACCGGGGCGCCCGCGCGGCTCGTCGAGATGAGCGTCGTCAGCGAGCGCCACCCGAGCGCAGTCTGCACGTGCGGCGCCTGCGAGCGCAGCAGCTCGAGCCAGCCGTCCCAGGCGCCGGCGACGCACACGCGCCGCCCGTAGTCCTCGCGCCGCAGCAGCCGCGCCATCGGCGCGATCGCCGCGCGGTCCTTGAGGTCGACGGTGAAGCACGCCTCGGGGAAGGCCTCGAGGGCCTCGGCCAGCGAGGGGATGTGGGCCAGGGTGCCGTCGGCGCCGCGGACGAGCACCGCGTCGAGCTCCGCGCGGGTGCGCTGGGCGAAGGGGCCGGAGCCGGTCGTCACGCGCTGCAGGCCCTCGTCGTGGAAGCACATGAGCTCGCCGTCGGCGGTGAGCCGCACGTCGGTCTCGAGGTAACGCACGCCGAGCGCGACGGAGCGGCCGAAGGCGGCGAGGGTGTTCTCGGGGGCCAGCGCGGCGCCCCCGCGGTGCGCGATCGTCAGGGGGGCGTGCTGATCTCCGTACCGCGGGACAAGGCCGCTCATGGCACTCATGCTCCCGGGCGCGAAGGGGGAGGCGCCACCCCTTCGCCCTCGGTCACCGAGGAGTTCACCCAGGGTTCGGCACCTGCTCGCACGGACCACCCCGTCGTGGCGGTGGTTGACTGACGAGACCACCCACCGACGGCAGGAGAGCGCCATGAGCGAGCGCCCCGAGCAGCACGAGACCGCCTACTCCGAGCACGCGGACGACACGGAGGCACCCCAGCCGCCGCAGCCGGGTCCGGGCGAGGACCAGCCCACCCGGGCCGAGACCTCGTACTCCGAGCACGCCGACGACGAGAGCGCGCCGGAGGGGCCCGAGGCCCACCCGTCCTGACCCGCCCCCGAGCACCCGCGAGGTATGGCAGAAGGCCCCGACCCGGTGACGGATCGGGGCCTTCTGCCATACCTCGGCGGGGCTACTTCTTCAGGCCGTCCTGGATCTGGCCCATGACCGAGGAGTCGGCGAGGGTCGTCACGTCGCCGACCTCGCGGTTCTCGGCGACGTCCTTGAGCAGGCGGCGCATGATCTTGCCCGAGCGGGTCTTGGGCAGCTCGGGCACGACGAGGACCTGGCGCGGCTTGGCGATCGGCCCGATCTCCTTGCCGACGTGGTTGCGCAGCTCCTGAACGAGGGCGTCGCCCTCCTCCTCCGCGCGCTGAGCGGCGTCGCCGCGCAGGATGACGAAGGCGACGGGGGCCTGGCCGGTCGTCTCGTCGTTGGCGCCGACGACCGCCGCCTCGGCGACCGCGGGGTGCGAGACGAGCGCCGACTCGATCTCGGCCGTCGAGAGGCGGTGGCCCGAGACGTTCATGACGTCGTCGACGCGGCCGAGCAGCCAGATGTTGCCGTCCTCGTCGTACTTCGCGCCGTCGCCCGCGAAGTAGTACTTCGGGCCGAAGCGGCTCCAGTACGTCTCCTTGTAGCGCTCCTCGTCACCCCAGATGCCGCGCAGCATCGACGGCCACGGCTTGGTGAGGACGAGGTAGCCGACCTTCTCGGGCTCGGTGAAGGGCTTGCCCTCGTCGTCGAGGATCTCGGCGCTGATGCCGGGGATCGGACGCTGCGCCGAGCCGGGCTCGAGCGAGGTGACGCCCGGCAGCGGGCTGATCATGATCGCGCCCGTCTCGGTCTGCCACCACGTGTCGACGATCGGGGCCGAGCCGCCGCCGATGTGCTCGCGGTACCAGCGCCAGGCCTCGGGGTTGATCGGCTCGCCGACGGAGCCGAGGACGCGCAGCGAGGAGAGGTCGTAGCTCGCGGGGATGTCGTCGCCCCACTTCATGAAGGTGCGGATCGCCGTCGGCGCCGTGTAGAGGATCGAGACGCCGTACTTCTGCACGATCTCCCACCAGCGGCCCTGGTGCGGGGTGTCCGGGGTGCCCTCGTAGATGACCTGGGTCGCGCCGTTGGCGAGCGGCCCGTAGACGATGTAGCTGTGGCCGGTGACCCAGCCGATGTCCGCGGTGCACCAGTAGACGTCGGTCTCCGGGTGCAGGTCGTGGACGACGGAGTTCGTGTACGCCGCCTGGGTGAGGTAGCCACCGGTCGTGTGGAAGATGCCCTTCGGCTTCCCGGTCGTGCCCGAGGTGTAGAGGATGAAGAGCGGGTGCTCGGAGTCGAAGGCCTGCGCCTCGTGGGTGTCGGCCTGGCGCTCGACGAGCTCGTGCCACCACACGTCGCGGCCCTCGGTCCACTCGACGTCGCCCTTCGTGCGCTGGACGACGAGGACCTTCTCGACCGGGCTCTCGTCGTCGCCGTGGTCGATCGCGGCGTCGACCGCAGCCTTGAGCGGCGCGGGCTTGCCGCGGCGGAACTGTCCGTCGGCGGTGATGACGACGCGGGCGTCGGCGTCCGCGATGCGGGTGTGCAGGGCCTCGGCGGAGAAGCCGCCGAAGACGACCGAGTGCGGGGCGCCGAGACGCGCGCAGGCGAGCATCGCGAAGACGGCCTCGGGGATCATCGGGAGGTAGATCGCGACCCGGTCACCGGTGCCGACGCCGAGCTCGACGAGCGCGTTGGCGGTCTTGGCCACCTCGCGCTGGAGGTCGGCGTAGGTGATCGTGCGGGTGTCTCCCCCTTCGCCCTCGAAGTGGATGGCCACCCGCTCGCCGTTGCCCGCGTCGACGTGCCGGTCGACGCAGTTGACGGACGCGTTGAGCTCGCCGCCGACGAACCACTTCGCGAAGGGGGCGCCGCTCCAGTCCAGGGTCTGGTCGAAGTCCTTCGACCAGGTGATCCGCTCGCGGGCCTGCGCGGCCCAGAAGCCCTCGAAGTCGGCCTCGGCCTGATCGAACAGGTCCGCCTGCCCGTTGGCCTGCGCGGTGAGCTCTGCGCTCGGTGCGTAGCTGTCCGACACGTGTCCTCCTCGTTGAGTCCCGTGCCCGGTCGGCACGGCGTCAGTGTGCTGGCCTAACCCTGCCGCGCCTCCCGGCGAGCGCACAACACGGTCTCGGCCCCGGGCGACGGGCGGACCGCCCGGCGCGCCCAGCGGCCCTGACGCCCCGTCGGGGTGGTCTCGAGGCTCCCCTTCGAGGCTCCTTCGTCGCACCTCAGGACAGGGCTGGCGCTCGCACCTCGACCAGCGAAGACGGCGCCGGCGCTCGCACCTCGACCGGTGAGCAGGCCGGGGCTCGGGGGCACATCTCGACCATGTGACCGGGGGGTTGCCACTGGCGTGGACTCGAGGTGACGGGGGTCACCCTTTGGTGCACGATGTCCCGCATGTCTGGACAGATAGCCCGACGCAGCCTCCTGCTTGCAGGACTCGCTGCGCCGCTCGCGGCGTGCGGGGTCACCCGCCGCGAGGAGGGCGGCCCCGAGCGGCTGCGGATGATGATCCCCAACAAGCCCGGAGGCGGGTACGACGAGACCGGTCGCGCAGCGGTGAAGACCCTGGAGGACGCCGATCTCACCGCGCGCTTCGAGGTCTTCAACGTCACCGGTGCCTCCGGCACCGTGGCGATGGCCCAGCTCATCAACAACGCCGAGGCCACCGACCTCATGATGACGATGGGCCTCGGGGTCGTCGGTGCGGTGCGGACGAACAAGTCCGACGCGACCGTCGGTCGCGCCACCCCCATCGCCCAGCTCATCGAGGACGCCGAGGCCATCTACGTGCCGGCGGACTCCCCCTTCGCCACCATCGACGACCTCGTCACGGCGTGGACGAAGGACCCGGGCAAGGTCAGCGTCGGCGGCGGCTCCTCGCCGGGTGGCCCGGACCACCTCTTCCCGATGCAGCTCGCCCAGGCGCTGGACATCCCCGCCCGCCAGGTGAGCTACACCCCTTACGACGGCGGCGGCGACATGCTCCCGGCGCTGCTCGGCGGCAAGGTCGACATCGCGGCCTCCGGCGCGACCGAGTTCGACAAGGAGGTCGAGGAGGGGCAGCTGCGCGTCCTCGCCGTCTCCGGCGCGAAGGCCGTCGAGGGTCTCGACGCCCCGACCCTCAAGCAGAGCGACATCGACCTCGAGTTCACCAACTGGCGCGGCATCATCGGCCCGCCCGGGCTGCCCGCCGACCGCCAGGCGGAGTTCATCGAGCTGCTCACGACGATGCACGACGAGCCCGCCTGGGGCGAGGTGCTCAAGCTGCGTCAGTGGACCGACCGGTTCGTCACCGGCGACGACTTCGGCACCTTCCTGCAGGAGCAGGACACCCGCGTCGAGACGACCCTCAAGGAACTGGGGCTGGTATGAGCACGAACGACCCGGCGGACGTCACGACGACGTCCGAGCAGCCCGCGCGGACGGGGGAGCGTGACCTCGGCCAGCTCGTCGTCGTGGCGGTGCTCGTCGTCCTCGGTCTGTACATGATCATCAGCACCTGGGACGTCGTCGCCGGCTTCGAAGGGGGAGACCCCCTCGGCCCGCGCTTCTTCGCCCTCTTCGTGGGGATCGGCCTGCTCGTGCTCGCCGCCCTCTACACGGTCTCGATCCTGCGCGGCGAGCGCGGCGAGGAGGAGGCCGGTGAGGACGTCGACCTCGAGGGCGGTGCGCACTGGCCGACGGTCGTCCAGCTCGTCGCCCTCGTCGCACTCAACGTCCTGCTCATCGACTTCCTGGGCTGGGCCATCACCGGCGCCCTGCTCTTCGCCGGCGGTGCGTGGATCATCGGGTCCCGCACGCCGGTGCGTGACCTCGCCATCGGAGCCGTCCTGTCGGTCGGCTCCTGGTACGCCTTCTACGTCGGGCTCGGGGTGCCGCTTCCCCCCGGTGTGCTCGACGGGATCCTCTGACAGGACGCCGCATGGACACCCTCAACCTGCTCATGGACGGCTTCAGCACCGCGCTGACGCCCCAGAACCTCATGTACGCCGCCATCGGCGTGCTCCTCGGCACCGCCGTCGGCGTGCTCCCGGGCATCGGCCCGGCCATGTCGATCGCGCTGCTCCTGCCGGTCACCTACTCCGTCGCGCCGGAGAGCGCGCTCATCATGTTCGCCGGCATCTACTACGGCGGCATGTACGGCGGCTCGACGACCTCGATCCTGCTCAACACCCCCGGTGAGTCGAGCTCGGTCATCACCGCGATCGAGGGCAACAAGATGGCCAAGGCCGGCCGCGCCGCCCAGGCCCTGGCGACCGCCGCGATCGGCTCCTTCCTCGCCGGCACGATCGGCACCCTGCTCATCGTCCTGTGCGCGCCCTTCATCGCCCGGGTCGCGGTCAACCTCGGCTCGCCCTCGTACTTCGCGCTCATGGTGCTCGCGATGGTCGCCGTGACCTCGGTGCTCGGCGCGAGCAAGCTGCGCGGGATGACCTCGCTCTTCCTCGGTCTGTCGATCGGGCTCGTCGGTGTCGACAAGCTCACCGGCCAGTCGCGCATGACCCTCGGCCTGCCCCTGCTGAGCGACGGCATCGACATCGTCGTCGTCGCGGTGGCGATCTTCGCCGTCGGCGAGATGCTCTGGGTCGCGGCCAACCTGCGCCGGGCGCCGGCGGAGATCATCCCCGTCGGACGCCCCTGGATGGCCCGCAGCGACTGGGCCCGTTCGTGGAAGCCGTGGCTGCGCGGCACCGCCTTCGGGTTCCCCTTCGGCGCGCTGCCCGCCGGTGGTGCCGAGGTGCCGACGCTGCTGTCCTACATCACCGAGCGCAAGCTCTCGAAGCACCCGGAGGAGTTCGGCAAGGGCGCCATCGAGGGCGTCGCCGGCCCCGAGGCCGCGAACAACGCGTCGGCGGCGGGCACGCTCGTCCCGATGCTCGCGATCGGCCTGCCGGTCAACGCGACCGCGGCGATCATGCTCGGCTCCCTCGAGAGCTACGGCATCGAGCCGGGGCCGGGGCTCTTCACCTCGAACCCGACGCTCATCTGGGGCCTCATCGCCTCGCTCTTCATCGCCAACACGATGCTGCTCGTGCTCAACCTGCCGCTCGCGCCGGTGTGGGCGAAGCTGCTGCGCACCCCCCGGCCCTACCTCTACGCGGGGATCCTCTTCTTCGCCTCGCTCGGCGCGTACGCGGTCAACCTCCAGGCCTTCGACCTCGCGCTGCTGCTCGTCTTCGGTCTGCTCGGGCTGCTCATGCGCCGCTTCGGGCTGCCCGTGCTGCCGCTCATCATCGGTGTCATCCTCGGCCCTCGCCTCGAGCTCGAGCTGCGCAAGTCGCTCCAGCTGAGCGGCGGTGACTGGGGGACGCTCGTCGGCGAGCCCGTCGCGGTCGTCGTCTACATCGCCATCGCGCTGCTGCTCGTCATCCCCGTCGTGCTCAGCCGCCGTCGTCGTCCGACCACCGAGGCCTGAGGAGGCCCCATGCCCACCATCGTTGTCGCCTACACCCCCAACGAGCAGGGCGAGGCCGCCCTCGAGCGAGCCATCGAGGAGGCCGGGCTGCGCTCGGCCCGCCTCGTCGTCGTCAACGCGACGAAGGGGGAGGCGCTCGTCGACCCGCGCTACCTCTCCGACAGCGACGCGCCGCTGCTCGACGCCCGCCTCGCCGAGGCCGGGGTGGAGCACGAGATCGAGCGCGACCTCTCGGGCGACCCGGCCGACATCGTCGTCGACCGTGCTCGCGAGCTCGGTGCCGAGCTCGTCGTCATCGGCCTGCGCCGGCGCACCCCCGTCGGCAAGCTCGTCCTCGGCAGCGTCTCGCAGCGCATCCTGCTCGACGCGACCGTGCCGGTGCTCGCCGTCCACGTCTGAGATCGCAGAGCGCGAGCTACGGCGCAGTACTGGTCGTGATCACGACCAGTACTGCGTGGTAGCCGGCACGCGGTCACGCCCGGACCCGTCGCAGGGACGGTCTGCGGCGGGTCCGCGCGCGTCCGGGCGCGCACGCCACCCGGCCTGGTCACCGTGACCAGCCGCAGCGGCTCCCCCTTCGCCCCACCCTGGTCAACCTGACCACCGAACTCGCGCACACTCGCGCAGATCGTCCAGGAGTGGCACGGTGCACCCCACCGATGAGGTCACGACGGCGTGACCGGCGAGGAGGACTGCGATGTTCGAGGACGGCCAGCTGTACTCGCCCGTGACGATGCACGACGACGGGAGCGTCGAGGTCCACCTCGCCGACTCGCACCCGGGCAAGGACGACCCCGAGTACCTGCGGCGCCGTGGCGAGATCGCCGCCGCCGCGCTCACCTGGGACCGGGCCGGCGGTGCGCCGCTGCCCACCATCGACTACACCGACGCCGAGCACGAGATCTGGCGCGTCGTGAGCGCGGAGCTCGCCGCGAAGCACGAGCGTCACGCGCACTCCGAGTACCTCTCGGCGAAGTCCGCCCTCGGCCTGCCGACCGACCACGTGCCCCAGCTGCACGAGGTGGGGGAGCGGCTCGAGCCGCTCACCGGCTGGTCCTACATCGCCGCCCCCGGTCTGGTGCCGCTGCGCGACTTCTACGGAGACCTCGGTCGGAGCACCTTCAGCTCGACGCAGTACCTGCGCCACGCGAGCCGCCCGCTCTACACGCCCGAGCCGGACATCATCCACGAGGTCATCGGTCACGGGAACCAGCTCGCCAGCCCCCGCTTCGCCGCGATCACGCAGGCGGCCGGCGCGGCACTGACGCGCATGGAGAGCGAGACCGCGGCCAAGCTCGTCGCCGACGTCTTCTGGTTCTCCATGGAGTTCGGGGTCATGCACGAGGACGGCGACCTCAAGGCCTACGGCGCCGGGATCCTGTCGAGCTACGGCGAGATGGACGAGTACGCGCACATGGAGATCCGCGAGCTCGACCTCGCCGACATGGGCACGCTGAACTACGACATCACGGCCTACCAGCCGGTCCTCTTCGCCGCCCACGACCTCGGTCACCTCGAGGACGTCGTCGGTGCCTTCTTCGACAGCGCCGATGACGAGGCGTGCGAGCGGCTGCGTGCAGAAGCCCGGCGCCGAGGCCTGCTCGGAGAGGTCGCGCACGCCTAGGTTGGTGCTATGACGAGCGCCGAGGACCGCCCCGACCCGCAGCACGAGCGGCCGGAGGGCGTCGACGACGCGACGGTCACGGCGCTGGGCAAGATCTCCGAGGCGCTCGAGGCCGTCGAGGTGGCCCGCGGCCACCTCTACACCTTCCACCGGATGAGCGGCACGGCCGACCTGACCCTCGGCGAAGGGGTGGACGCGCTGCGCGAGGCCGGTCACGGCGAGCTCGCCGACCGGGTCGAGCGCGAGATGGTCGGGCGCAACGTGCTCCACGGGCGCTGGAGCTTCCAGATCGTCGAGGAGTACGACGACGGCTACTACGAGACCTTCCGCCGGGTCGAGCGCGAGCTGCGCGAGGAGCTCGTCGAGGGGCGGCGGCACCTCTTCGAGGCGGAGATGAAGGAGGACCGGCGCACCCACGGGAAGGCCGGTCACGAGGCCCGCCCCGTCGAGGGCGACGAGGGCGATCAGCCCGGCTGAGACCCGCCCGCTCGGCCGTCCTCGACCAGCGCCCGCACCCCGGCGAGCACGATGCCCAGGCCGGTGGCGAAGTCGGCCGGGGCGTCGGCCGTGACGATGCCGGCCCGGGCCGCCTGGGCGCGGGACTGCTCGTCGTAGGCGTGCCCGTAGACGAAGTGCAGCACCGTGCGCCCGGCCGTCGTCACGTGCTCGGCCGGCACGCCCGCGGACTCGAGCAGCGCGTCGACCTCGGCGACCGGGGAGCGCCCGCCCAGGCCGAAGGCCCACATGCTCATGACGACGTCGGCGCCGTCGGGGTAGGCGAGCACCGCGGCGCGGACGTCCTCGCAGCGCAGCCGCAGGACGTCGAGCGGCCCGTCGTCGGCCCGCGGACGTCGACGGGGCCCGCGGGCGAGGATCTCGTCGGCGACGGCGCCGAGGAGGGCCTGCTTGCTCTCGACGTGGTGGTAGATCGCGCTCTGCTGCACCCCGAGCTCGGCGCCGAGGGCGCGCATCGTGAGGTCCGGCAGCCCGACCCGGGCCAGGAGGTCCAGCGCCGCGGCGACGACGTCGGCGCGGCGACGGACCGGGCGTCGGGTCGCTGCGGGCACGGGTCCCCCTTCGGCTGGGTCGCGGGCGGGTGCGCGCCGCGTTGACGCCGCGCTCCGGTGACTCTAGCCTGAACGCCGTTCACCCCCGACTGAACGCCGTTCAGCCAACCGACAGGCAGATGATGACCACCCTCTCGAAGTCGCCGGTGCAGGCGCGCTCCACCACCGTCGACCTGGCGCTCGTCGCCTCCTTCGCCGCGCTCGTCGCGGTGTGCTCGATCCTCCCGGCGATCAACGTCTCGACCTTCGCGCCGATCACCCTGCAGACCTTCGGGGTCCTGCTCGCCGGTGCCGTGCTCGGGGCCCGGCGCGGTGTCCTCGCCGTCCTGCTGTGGATGGCCGTCGGCGCGATCGGCATGCCGGTCTTCGCGGGCGGCAAGGCGGGGCTGGGGGTCTTCGCCGGGCCCACCGGCGGTTACCTCGTCGGCATGGTCCTCGCCGTCGCGACCTGCGGTCTGCTCGTCGAGCGCCTCGCCCGTCGCGGGCGCGCGACCCAGCCGGTCCTCGTCGCCGCCGCGGGGATCCCCGCCCTCGTCGTCCTCCACGTCCTCGGCATCGTCGGGCTGCACCTGCGCGCGGACCTCTCCTGGTCGGCCGCCGCCGCCGTCGACGTCGTCTTCGTGCCCGGCGACCTCGTCAAGCTCGTCGCGACGGCGCTCGTCGCGGCCGCCGTGCACCGCGCCTTCCCGGCGCTGCTGCGCCGCGGCGCCTGATGGCCCGCATCACCCTCGACGGGGTGAGCGTGCGGCGCACGACCGCCGACGGCGAGATCGTCGCGCTGCACGACACGAGCGTGGTGCTCGCCGAGCGCCGGGTCGCGCTCGTCGGGCCCAACGGCGCCGGCAAGTCGACGATGGCGCGGCTCGTCAACGGTCTCGTCCCCGCGAGCAGCGGCACCGTGCGCGTCGACGACCTCGACGTCGCCGAGCACGGCCGCGAGGTGAGGCGCCGGGTGGCCTTCGCCTTCACCGACCCGCGGGCCCAGCTCGTCATGCCGACGGCGGGGGAGGACGTCGCCCTGTCGCTGCGCCGCTCGCACCGCGACAAGCACGCCCGGGCCGAGGCGGCGCGCGAGGCGCTGCGCGGCTTCGGTCTCGAGGACCTGCACGACCGCAGCGTCCACGCCCTCTCCGGGGGCCAGGCCCAGCTGCTCGCCCTGGCCAGCGTCCTGGCGACCCGGCCCGACGTGCTCGTGGCCGACGAGCCGACGACCCTGCTCGACCTCGGCAACGCCCGGCACGTCGCCGAGGTGCTCCTCGGCCTGCCGCAGCAGCTGCTGCTCGTCACCCACGACCTCGAGCTCGCCGCGCGCTGCGACCGCGCCCTGCTCGTGCGCGACGGGCGGGTCGCCGCCGACGGCGAGGCGGCCGAGGTCGTCGAGCACTACCGGCGCACCGCGTGAGCACTCTGCTCCTCGGGGCGCACCGCCCGGGCCGGACCGTGCTCCACCGGACCCCGGCGGGCGCGAAGCTGCTCGCCCTGGTCGTCGTCAGCCTCGTCCTCGCGGTCGTGCGCAGCTGGCAGCTCGCGGTGGTCACGCTCGTGGTCGCGCTGGCCCTCGCCGTGCTCGCGCGCACCCCGCTGCGCGAGCTCGGGCGCAGCCTGCGGGGCCTCGTCCTCGTCGCCGTGCTGCTCGGTGGCTGGCTCGTCGTGCAGTCCGGGTGGCCGCGCGCGGTCGAGACGGTCGGCGACCTGCTCGCCCTCGTCGTCCTCGCCGGGGTCCTCACGACGACCACCCCCGTCGACGCGATGCTCGACACCCTCGTCCGGGTGCTGCGCCCCCTTCGCCCGCTCGGCGTCGACGCCGAGCGGGTCGCCCTCGCCTGCTCGCTCGTGCTCCGGGCGGTCCCCGCGATCGTCGACCTGGCCCACGAGACCCGCGACGCCGCCCTCGCCCGCGGTCTCGAGCGCGACCTGCGCGCCCGGCTCACCCCCTTCGTCGTCCGGGTCGTCGCCGACGCGCACGCGACCGGCGAGGCCCTCCACGCCCGCGGCATCGGCGACGACTGACCCGCCCGACCTGCCGCGGGCACGACGAAGGGGGAGGCCGTGGCCTCCCCCTTCGCCGGTCGACGCAGGGCCGATCAGTGCTCGATCGCCTCGGCCACGCCGTGACCGGTGAGGCTGCGCACCTCCATCTCGGCGTACTTCGCGCGGTTGAACTCGCGGCTCGTCACCGTGCCCAGCCAGCCGAGGAAGAAGCCCAGCGGGATGGAGACGAGGCCCGGGTTGTCGAGCGGGAAGAGGTGGAAGTCGACGCCCTGGAGCATCGACGGGCTCTTGCCCGTCAGCGGGTCGACCGGCTTGCCGGAGACGACCGGGCTGAAGACGATCAGGCCGATCGCGGAGATGAGACCGCCGTACATCGACCACAGCGCGCCGCGGGTGTTGAAGCGACGCCAGAAGAGGCTGTAGAGGATGGTCGGGAGGTTCGCGCTCGCGGCGACGGCGAAGGCCAGCGCCACGAGGAAGGCGACGTTCTGGTCCTTGGCGAGCATGCCGCCGAGGATCGCGATGATGCCGCCGCCGAGGGCCGCGTAGCGCGCCACCTTGACCTCCTGCTCGGAGGTGGCCTTGCCGTTCTTGAAGACCTGGTTGTACAGGTCGTGGGCGAAGGTCGCGCTCGTCGTGATCGTCAGACCGGCGACCACCGCGAGGATCGTCGCGAAGGCGATGCCCGAGACGATGCCGAGCAGGACCGATCCGCCGAGGGCGTTGGCGAGCAGCGGTGCCGCCGCGTTGGCCTTGCCCGGGGCGTTGGCGATCTCCTCCGGGCCGACGAGGGCGCCGGCGCCGTAGCCGATGACGAGCGTCAGCAGGTAGAAGCCACCGATGAGCCAGATCGCCCACTCCACCGACTTGCGGGCCTGGCGGCTCGTCGGGACGGTGTAGAAGCGCTGCAGGACGTGCGGCAGACCCGCGGTGCCGAGCACGAGGGCGAGCGAGAGCGAGATGAAGTCGATCTTCGTCGTCGTGTTGATCCCGTACTTCAGCCCCGGGGTGAGGAGCTTCTCGCCGGCCGCGGGGTTGCGGTCCACGGCCTGCTGCATGAGCGAGGAGAGGTTGAAGCCGAACTTGCCGAGCACCCAGACGGTCATGATCGCCGTCGCGGTGATGAGCAGGACGGCCTTGATGATCTGCACCCAGGTGGTGCCCTTCATGCCGCCGATCATCACGTAGGCGATCATCACGACGCCGACGACGGCGATGACGATGTTCTGCGCGGCCGCGCCGTCGACGCCGAGGAGGAGCGAGACGAGGCCGCCGGCGCCGGCCATCTGCGCGAGGAGGTAGAAGAAGGAGACCGCGAGCACCGAGGTGGCTGCGGCGACCCGGATGGGGCGCTGGCGCAGGCGGTAGGACAGGACGTCGGCCATGGTGAAGCGGCCGGTGTTGCGCATGAGCTCGGCGACGAGCAGCAGCGCGACGAGCCAGGCGACGAGGAAGCCGATGGAGTACAGGAAGCCGTCGTAGCCCTGCAGCGCGATGGCGCCGGCGATGCCGAGGAAGGACGCCGCCGAGAGGTAGTCACCGGCGATGGCGATGCCGTTCTGGCGACCCGAGAAGGACGCGCCGCCGGTGTACATCTGACCGGCGGTCTTCTTGCCGCCCGCGACCTTGATGACGATGGTCAGCGTCACGAGGACGAAGACGGCGAAGATCGAGATGTTGAGGGTCGGGTTGCCGACCGAGGTGGCGGCGACGGGGGTCAGTGCGATCACGGTGCTCACCTGCGGTCCTTGTCGTCGAGGCGCTCGGCCTCGAGCGCGCGCTCGACGTCACCCGGGGCCCAGTCGCCCGAGCCCTCGAAGTCGCGGCTCGCGCCCTGCTCCATCATCGCGCCGACGGCGTCGGCCTTCGGGTCGAAGGTGCGGTTGGCCCAGCGGGCGTACGCGAAGGTGATCGCGAAGGTCGTGACGAACTGGAGCAGGCCGAAGATCAGGCCGATCGTCACGTTGCCGGCGACCTTCGTGCCCATGAAGCCCGGGGCGAAGATCGACAGGAGCACGTAGGCGAAGTACCACGTGATGAAGAACGCGGTGACGGGGAAGACGAAGCCTCGGAAGCTGCGCCGCAGGTCGGCGAACTCCTTCGACTCCTGGACGGCGATGTAGCGCTCGCCGAGATCATGAGCCTCGTTGCTCATGGGGATCACCTCCGGGTGTGGGTGACGCGCGCACATCGGCGTGCGCGGCTGGGCTCACCCTGACGGCGAGGGCAGGTCCGTGTCTCCTGCTGCGGCGCGTGGCGCGCCCGGTGGGCGCCGCCGCACGCCGTGCGGCTGGTGGGCCGGCGACGAGCGGTCGGTCCGACGCGCTCAGCGGTCGGGGAGCACGGCCTCGGGGGTGTGCAGCCGGGCCATGACCGACGCCGTCGCGGTCGGCACCGAGCGCGGCGTCGCCAGCGAGATGCCGATCATGACGACGACCGCCAGGGGAGCGGACCACGCCGCGGGCGCCTCGAGCAGGGGGCCCGACCAGCCGCTCGTGCCGCCCCCGAGGATGTTCAGGCTCGCCGCACCGATCGAGCAGGCGCCGCCGACGAGGATGCCGGCGGCCGCGCCGGGCGGGGTGAGCCGGCGCCACCACACACCGAGGATGACGAGCGGGGCGAAGGTCGAGGCGGCGATGGCGAAGGCGTGGCCGACGGCGAGCGAGATGCCGACGGGGTCGACGAGCTGGCTGATGACGAGCGGCACGAGGACGCCGACGACCGCGGCGACGCGGAAGGTCTGGACCGGGTGCGCGTCACCGGCGGTGCGCCGCAGCACGACGCGGCGCAGGACGTCCTGGTCGAGGGCACCGGCGACGGACAGGGCGAGCCCGGACGCGGTGGAGAGGAAGGCGGCGAAGGCCCCGCCGGCGAGCATCGCGGTGAGCACGTCGGCGCTCAGGCCCGGGACGACGGCCTGGGGCAGGCCGAGGACGACCTCGTCCGCGCGCACCCCGCCGGCCGGCAGGTACACGCGGCCCAGCACGCCGTAGACCGGTGGGAAGACGTAGAAGAGGCCGAGCAGGGCGAGCACGGCCACGGTCGTGCGGCGGGCGGCCCGGCCGTCGGGGTTGGTGTAGAAGCGCACGACGATGTGGGGCAGACCCATCGTGCCCAGGCACAGGGCGAGCAGGGTGCTGTACGTCGTGTAGAGCCGGTGGTCCTCGCGCGGGCCGGTGAGCGGCTCCCACCAGTGGTCGTCCGCCACGGGGGAGGGGGCGCCGTCGCGCAGCCAGACGAAGACGAGGACGAAGGCGGGCACGGCGATCGCCGAGAGCTTGATCCAGTACTGGAAGGCCTGGACGAGGGTGATCGAGCGCATGCCGCCGCCGACGACGCCCGCGGTGATGACGGCGGCGACGACGACCCCGCCGACCCACGTCGGCAGCCCGCTCACGTGCTGCAGCGCGAGCCCGGCCCCCTGCATCTGCGGCAGGAGGTAGAGCCAGCCGATGCCGACGACGAGACCGGCGCTCAGCAGGCGCACGGGCTGGGAGCGCAGCCGGACCTCGGCGAAGTCGGGCAGCGTGTAGGCGCCCGACCGGCGAAGGGGGGCCGCGACGAGGACGAGGAGGACGAGGTAGCCGATGGTGTAGCCGACCGGGAGCCACAGCATGTCGGCGCCCTGGGTGTAGACGAGACCGGCGACCCCCAGGTAGCTCGCGGCCGAGAGGTACTCGCCGCCGATGGCGCTCGCGTTGCGCCACGGGCTCACCGCCCGCCCCGCGACGTAGAAGTCGCTCGTGCCGCGGGCCAGGCGCATGCCGAGGACGCCCAGCGTCAGCGTCGCGACGCACACGAGGACGATGGCGCCGACGCTGGGCAGGCTCGCCCCCGTCGCCACCTCGGTCAGGCGCACCGCACCACCCCGTCGCCCCCGCTCACCGGTCGGCGACGACGTCGGCGAACTGCGCCTCGATCCGCTCCGCGGCCCGCGTGTACTGGCGCGCCGAGAGCACCGCCGCGGGGTAGACGAGCAGGCCGAGGACGAGCCACGGCAGCGGCAGACCGGCGACCTGGGCGCCGCGCACCGCAGGGACGAGGGCGAAGAGAGCCGGCAGCAGGCCGAGGACGAGCGCGAGGCTGGCGACGACGGTGAGGGCCAGGCGCAGCTGCGCGCGCACGAGGGAGTCGAGGTAGGCCGCGCCGAGCGGGCTCTGCTGCCCGATCTCCTCGTGGAGGGAGGGCCGGCGCGGCCGGGTGTCACCCGTGCGGGTCCGGGTGACCCGGACCCGCTGGGGAGGGTGGGTCACGGCCGCTCGCCGAGCCGCAGCAGGGTCGAGCGCAGGGCACGGGTGTGACGTCGCGAGACCTGCAGCTCGACGTCGCCGTCGACGACGACGGTGCACCGGCCCTGGTCCATGCGCACCTGGGTCACGTGGCGGGTCGAGACGATCGTGCTGCGGTGGATGCGCACGAAGCCGGCCTCGGACCAGCGCTCCTCGAGCGAGGCGAGGGGCACGCGCACGAGGTGCGACCCGGTCGCCGTGTGCAGCCGCGCGTAGTCGCCGTGGGCCTGGACGTAGCGGATGTCGGCCCGGGAGACGAAGCGGGTGACCCCGCCGAGCTCGACGGGGATCGTCTCGTCGTCGTCCTCGCCCGTGCGGTCGGCCCGCTCGATGCTCACGAGGCAGCGGCGCACGGCCTCGCCGATCCGCTCCTGGCGCACCGGCTTCATGACGTAGTCGACGGCGTCGAGGTCGAAGGCGTCCACCGCGTGCGCGTCGTGGGCGGTGACGAAGACGACGGCGGGCGGGTCGGCGAAGCGCTTGATGACCCGCGCGAGCTGCATGCCGTCGAGCCCGGGCATGGAGATGTCGCTGAAGACGACGTCGATGCTCTCGTGCTCGAGAGCCGCCAGCGCGGCGGTGCCGCTGGGGGCTGCGAGCACACGGGACACCCGCGGGTCCTGGTCGAGGACCCACGCGAGCTCGCCGCGAGCAGGCGCCTCGTCGTCGACGACGAGGACGACGAGGCCGTCGCCAGGTGCTTCGCTCCCTCCGGCCATGGGTGTCACCCTAGGACGAGCCGGTGACGGCCGGGGAGAACTTCGGCACCCGGAAGGACACGCGCATGCCGGCACCGGGGGCCGTCTCGACGACGAGCCCGTAGCCCTCGCCGTAGACCTGGCGCAGGCGGGCGTCGACGTTGCCCAGGCCCACGGAGTCGCTGCGGCTCTGCCCGTCGAGGATCTTGCGGATGGCCGAGGGGTCCGCCCCGACCCCGTCGTCCTCGACGCTGATCTCGGCCTCGGAGCCGAGGTCGGCGACCGACAGGGTCACCGTGCCGGGCCCGTCCTTGGCGGCCAGGCCGTGCCGGACGGCGTTCTCGACGAGCGGCTGGATCGCGAGGTAGGGCAGCTGCACCGGGAGCACCTCGGGGGCGACGCGAAGGGTGATCCCGAGGCGCTCGCCGAAGCGTGCCTGCTCGAGGACGAGGTAGCGCTCGACGTTGCGCAGCTCCTCCTGCAGGGTCGTGTACGCGCCGCCGCGACGCAGCGCGTAGCGGGTGAAGTCGGCGAACTCGAGGAGCAGCTCGCGCGCCCGGGCGGGGTCGGTGCGCACGAAGGAGGCGATGGCGGCCAGGGAGTTGTAGATGAAGTGCGGGCTGATCTGGGCACGCAGCGCACGCAGCTCGGCCTCCATCGCCCGCGTGCGCTCGAAGGAGAGCTCGGCGAGCTCGACCTGCGTCGCGACCCACCCGGCGAGCTCCTCGACCGCGCGGGTCAGCCCCGCGGAGGTGCGGGGCGCGTACACCGCGAGGGCTCCGACGACGCCGGTGTCGAGCTGGATGGGGGCGATGACGGCGGCCCGGACCGGGCACTCGGTCGAGGTGCACGTCACCTCGTCGGGCCCGAGGACGACGGTGCGCCCGGACAGGGCTGCCGCGGCCTGGTCGACGACGGCGGGCAGGTGATGACGGCCCTCGCCCTCCCAGACGATGACCGAGGTCCGGTCGCAGATCGCCAGGGCCGGGGTGGCCATGAGCGCGCGGAGGAAGGGCGCGGCCCGGGTGCAGCCGTCGTCGGTGAGGCCGTCGGCGAGATGACGAGCGGCCAACGAGGCGGTGTGGAGGGTCTCGTAGGTGGCCTGGTCGCCGACGGAGATGAAGCCGCGGGGCTTCGAGCGGGCGCGGTACAGCGTGACGAGCGCGACGAGCGCGGCGGCCGCCGCGGCCACCACGAGCGCCGTCGGCAGGTCGAGCCCCGTCATGGGCGGACAGCCTACGGGCGAGCCCACCGTAGGGTGTGCGTCGTGCCCGAGATCGTCTCTGCCCTGCATCGTCTCGCCGAGCTCGAGGACGTCGCGGCGGCCAGCGAGCGTGCCCGCGAGGCGTGCACCGCGCTGCGCTGGCACGAGGGCCTGCGCCGCCGCACCCCGGAGGCCGCCGCCGAGTCGCGGGTGCGCGGGGCCTGGGCGAGCGCCGAGCTCGACGGGGCACGCTCCAGCGCCACGATCGTGCGCGACCTCATGCGCGGTGCCCGGGAGCGCTCCTCGCAGCCCGACCCCGCCGAGCGCGTCATCCACGGCGCCATGGCCGCGACCGCGGAGACCGAGCACCTCGGCTCGCTCGCCCTCTCCGCGCCCGGTCAGGTGCTGGCCCGTCTGCACACCGTCGCCGCCGCCGAGCTCGTCACGGACCGCGAGCAGCTCGGCCGGCCGCGGCGCGCCGACGAGGGCTGCGACGAGCTCGTCGACCTCGGCCCCGCCCCCCAGGGGGAGGAGCTGCGGGTGCGCCTGGCGGGCGTCGTCGAGCTCATGAGCAGCGCCGACCAGGCGCCCGCGCTCGTCGTCGCCGCGGTGGTCCATGCCGAGATCGCGACGATCCGCCCCTTCGTCGTCGGCAACGCCCTCGTCGCCCGCGCCGTCGAGCGGGTGCTCGTGCGGGCCACCGGGCTCGACCCGACGGGGGTCGCCGTGCCCGAGGCCGGTCACGGCTCGCAGGGCGGGCCGGCCTACCTGGGTTCGCTCACCGGCTACGCCCAGGGCGGCAGCGACGGGGTGCGCCTGTGGCTGCGCCACTGCGGCGACTCGATGGTCGAGGCCGCCCAGGAGGGGGCCCGGGTCGCGGACTCCGTGCGCGCGGGTCGCCTTGTGTGACAGCGGCTTTACCAAAGCCTTACAAACGGATTGTGCCCCTCTCTGATGCGGATCCTTCTGCGAATGTAGAGTCGATGACGTCGCTCCCTCCTCGGAGGTCGTAGCGGCGAGCGCACCAGAGCTCCCTCCCCCCGGGGTCTGGCGCGTGAGGTGGCCCCGGTCGATCCCCCCCGACCGGGGCCACCGCTATGTCTGCCCCCTGCCGACGTGCCGCGTCTTCGACCGGCTCGTCCACAGGGGCGACGGCGCCGCGTCCGCCGTCCACAGGCTCGGCGGCGGGCGCGCGGGGCCTGCGGCGGCCGGGGGAGCGTGTCGGGCATGCATCCCGTCCTGCTGCTCATCGGCGCCTCGGGCGGTCTGGGCGCCTCGACGCTCGCGGCGGTCCTCGCCCAGCAGCTCGACGGCACGCTCGTCGACGGGCTGCTCGACGGGTCCGGCGCCGACACGACCCTCGTGCTCGAGGACGAGCCCGGGCTGCGCTGGCCCGACCTCGCCGGTCTCGACGGCGACGTCGACCCCGCCCGGCTCGTGCGTCACCTGCCCGGCTCCAGGCCACCCGTGCTCTCGGCGGCCGGCCCGGGCCGGGTGGGGCCGGACGCGGTGCGGTGCGCGCTCGCCGCCCTGCGCCAGGCGGCCCCCGTCGTCGTCGACCTGCCCGCGGCCGTCCACCGGGCCGAGCCATGGCTCGCCGTCGCCGACGTCGCCGTGGTGCTCTGCGGCCTGCGCCCGCGACAGGTGCGCGACGCGGCGGCCGTCGTCGGGTCCTTGCGCGAGCACGGCCTCGACGCCCATCTCGTCACCCGGGGCTCGCGCCGTGCAGAGCCGGCGGGACAGGAGGTCGCAGGGCACCTGCAGGCGCCCTGGCTCGACCACCTCGAGGACCACCCGGGCGTGCCGCGCGACGAGGGTGCCGGCTGCCCCCCGCGGGCCCGCGGTCCGCTCGGACGGGTCGCCCGCGAGATCGGCGAGGTCGTGCCCGGGGCGGACGGGAGCGGAGAGCTGCGATGGCTGCGCCGGGCGGGCTGAGCGGGTCGGGCACGCCCGACGAGCTCATCCGGCGCGGGGCGACGCCGAGCGTCCCGACGATCGGGCAGGTCGCGCGCGCGGAGTCGGTGCGCCTGGGCGACCGGGGCGTGCGGCGTCGCGAGCACGAGCTGCGCTCGGCCCTCGTGGGGCTCGGCCCGCTCGAGCCCGTGGTCGCCGATCCCTCGGTGACCGACGTCCTCGTCAACGGCGACGGTCAGGTATGGGTCGACCGCGGCGAAGGGGTGGAGCGCGCCCCGGTGGTCGTCGGCGACCCGGTCGACGTGCGGCGCCTGGCGACCCGTCTCGCCGGGCTGGCCGGCCGACGTCTCGACGACGCCCAGCCGTGGGTCGACGGCCTGCTGCCCGACGGGTCCCGCCTGCACGCCGTGCTCCCGCCGCTCGTCGACGGGGGAGCCCACGTCAGCCTGCGCATCCCGCGCCACCGCCACCGCGACCTCGACGACCTCGTCGGCACCGGCATGCTCGACGACGAGACCGCCGAGCGGCTGCGCCAGGCCGTGGCGCAGCGTCGCTCGGTCGTCGTCAGCGGGGGCACCGGCACCGGCAAGACCACCTTGCTCGCCGCGATGCTCGCCTGCGTGCCCGCCGACGAGCGGATCCTGCTCGTCGAGGACGTCGCGGAGATGAGCGTCGATCACCCGCACACGGTCCGGCTGCAGTCGCGCAGCGCCAACACCGAGGGCGTGGGGCGGGTCAGTCTCGACGAGCTCGTGCGCCAGGCGCTGCGGATGCGGCCCGACCGGCTCGTCGTCGGCGAGGTGCGTGGCCCCGAGGTGCGCGAGCTCCTCATGGCGCTCAACACGGGCCACGAGGGCGGCTGCGGGACCGTCCACGCGAACGCCGCGGCCGACGTGCCCGCCCGTCTCGAGGCGCTCGGGACCCTCGCCGGCATGGCACCCGAGGTGACGCGCGCCCAGGTCGCCCTCGCCGTCGACCTCGTCGTCCACCTGCGCCGGGGCCCGCGGGGACGCCGGGTCGAGGAGGTGGTCGCCATGGGCGACCTCGTCGGCCGATGACCCCGGCCGTCGTCGTCCTGCTCGTCCTCGCGGCGCTGACCTGGCCGGGCCGGGCGACGCCGGGCGGGCGGACGTGGTCGGCGGCGGGCCTGCGGCGGGTGCGCCGACGCGACGAGCTCGGCCTCGAGGAGGCCGCAGCGCTCGCCGAGCTCCTCGCGATGGGCCTGCGCAGCGGGGGAGCGCCCGCCCGGGTCGTCGAGGTCGTCGCCCCGGACGTCCCGGACGCCGCTCGGGTCCTGCTCGACGAGCTGGGCCGTGAGCTGGCCGCGGGCCGGACCGGCGAGCAGACGTGGGCGAGGTGGGCCGGTGAGCACCCGGCGCTGGCACCGTGCGCCTCGGCCTGGCGGCTGAGCCAGCGGTGCGGCGTGCCGCTCGCCCCTGCGCTGGAGCAGGCGGCGTGCTCGGCACGAGCGGCCCTGTCGGCCCGGCGCCGGCTCGACGCCGCGAGCGCCGGTGCCCGGGCGACGATGGGGCTGCTCACCCTGCTGCCCGTCGTCGGCCTGCTGGCGGGGCTGGCCCTCGGCGTCTCGCCGGCGGCGCTGCTCGGCTCGCCCGCGGCCCTCGTCAGCCTCGCGACCGGCGTGGTGCTCACCGTGCTCGGCTGGGCCACGAGCCGGGCCGTCCTGCGTCGCGCGACGAGACCGAGATCGGCGTGACACCCGCGCTCGTGGCCCTCGTGCTCGCCGCGGCCCTCGTGTGGCCGCCCCGGGCGCGGGCCGCGCCCGGACCCCTTCGCCCGGGTGACGACGCCCCGTCGCCCCTGCTCTCCCAGGTCGCCGACGCGACCGACCTCCTCGCGCTCTCGCTCGTCGCCGGCCGCGGCATCACCGAGGCGCTCGACGCCGTCGCCGACGTCAGCGAACCGGCCGTGGCGCTCGACCTCCGACGGGTGGGCGCCGCGCTGAGGTGGGGGCGCGAGATGCGCGCCGCATGGTCCTACGCGAGCCCGGGCTGGGCCCCGGTCGCCACGGCGCTCGTCGTCTCCTCGGAGTGCGGGGCCCCCGCGAGCGAGGTGCTCGCCGGGGCGGCGGCGCGGATCCGAGAGGGCGAGGCCCGCCGGCTCGAGGCCGCGGCTGCGCGCGCCGGCGTGCTGCTCGTCGTGCCGCTCGGGCTGTTCTTCCTGCCCGCCTTCGTCGCCATGGCCGTCGTGCCGATGCTCCTCGTCCTGCTCGGGCAGAGCCTGCGCTGAGCCGGCGCCCACCCCTCGCCTCGCGGGTCGTCCGCAGGTCTCGCGCGGTTCGGGGTGCCCGGGGGAGCCAGGGCACGCCCGATCACCTCGACCGGGTGCCGGCACCGGGGTGCGCCGTCCACACCCCGTGCTCGGCGCGGGCCCCGGTCCACAGGAGCGCGGCGAGAGCGGCGTCGCCGCGGCGCACCGACTTCGCTGGAGGTGCCGCGGCGCACCAGGCGCCGCGCGACCCGATGGAGGAGACATGAGAGCGACACTGACCCGCGCCGTGCGGCGCGGACGGCTGGCCTGCGAGGCCGGCATGACCACCGCGGAGTACGCGGTGGGGACCCTGGCGGCGGTGACCTTCGCCCTCGTCCTGCTCGCCGTGGTGAAGTCCGGCGCGGTGAAGTCCGGGCTCGCCGGTGTCATCACCGAGGCGCTGGGCCTGCGCTGAGCGGTGGCGGGGCGCCGCCGGGACGGTCACCGCGGAGATCGCGGTCGCCGTCCCGGCCGTCGTCCTCGTCCTCTCGCTCGCGCTGTCCGGCATCGCCCTCGGCGCCGACTCCGTGCGCTGCCACGACGCAGCCCGCGTCGGCGCGCGCGAGCTCGCCCGCGGCGAGAGCGAGCAGCGGGCCGTCTCCGACGCCCGGCGGGCGCTGCCACGGGGGTCGAGCGTGACGGCCAGCCGGTCGGGCGACCAGGTCGTCGTCGTCGTGAGCGTCCCGCCGCCGTCCGCCCTGCGCAGCATCGGGGTGGGGTCCGGGCCGCGGTGCTCGTCGACGGCGCGGGTCGAGGAGGTCACCTGATGCAGGGGCGTCGCGGTGCGGGGGAGCGGGGCTCAGGGAGCGTCCTCGTCCTCGGCATGGTCGCCGCGGTGCTCGTCGTGCTCACCGCGACCCTCGTCCTCGCCGGCGCGCTCACGGCGGCCCACCACGCACGCGGGGCGGCCGACCTCAGCGCGCTCGCGGCCGCGGGCGAGGCGGTCGACGGGGCGTCGTCGGCAGCGGCCTGCGGGGTGGCCGCAGACCTCGCGCGCGTCAACGGCGCGACGCTGCGGTCGTGCGTGGTGGGGCCCGACGGTGTGGTGGACGTCGAGGTCGTCGTCGCCGTCCCTCTCCACGTCGCGGGGGTCACGCCACGCACGATGCCGGGACGGGCCAGAGCCGGCCCGGCGCAGGGGCAGCGGTGACGACGTCCTGCGCCCCGTGCTCAGGCGCGGGGCGGCAGCCCGCCGTCGGGCCGGCCGCGGCGGGCGTCCTCCTCGGCGACCGCGGCACGCTCGCGCGCCGTCTCGGTCGCCAGGTGCTGGTCGTGCAGCTCGCGCTCGTGCTGACGGTCGAGCTCCTCGCGCTCGCGCACCCGGGCGGCCTCGTCCTCGGCGCGACGCTGCTGGGCCTCGCGCTCGAGGTCCTTGCGCTCGCGCCGCAGCCGCGCCTTGCGGGCGAGGGCCGAGCGCATGAGGACCAGACCGAGCCAGGCGAGGAACATCACGGCCATGCCGGCGACGACGAGCGCGAGCGGGTTGAGCGAGACGGTGACGGTGTCGAGCAGCGAGATGTCGACCTTCTGGCCGGCGACGTCGGGCGAGCCCGTGCCCATGACGAGGACGACACCGACGAGGATCGCGACGACGAGGATGATCAGACCCAGGACGACCATGACGAGAGCTCCGTTCGGGGGAGGCGTCGGCCTCCCGGGACCGGGGGCCGTCGTGCGGGCGGTGCGTCGAGCACACTAGCCCCGCTCGGCAAGGATCGCGCCCAGGAGCGCGACGGCAGCATCCTTGTCCAGGGGCTCGTTGCCGTTGCCGCACTTGGGCGACTGCACGCACCGCGGGCAGCCCCGCTCGCACGGGCAGTCACGCACCAGCTCGAGGGTGGTGCGCCACCACGTCGGCGCCATGTCGTGCGCCCGGTGCGCGAAGCCCGCGCCCCCGGGGTACCCGTCGTAGACGAGCACCGTCGGCAGCCCCGTGTCGGGGTGGACGTCGGTCGAGACCCCGCCGATGTCCCACCGGTCGCACGTCGCGAGCAGGGGCAGGGTCGCGATCGCGGCGTGCTCTGCCGCGTGGGCGGCGCCGGGGACGTCGGCCTCGTCGACCCCTGCCTCGGCGAGCAGGTCGGGCGTCATCGTCCACCACACGCCGCGCGTCGTGAGGACCTGCTCGGGCAGCTCGAGCTGGTGAGTGCCGATGATCTCGCCGCCGGGGAGCCGCCGCACGAAGGAGGTGACCTGGCGGCGCACCCGCACGACCCCGCGGCACAGCCGCATCCGGCCGTAGGCCGCCGAGGACTCCTCGCGGACGATGTCGAAGGAGGAGCGGGACTGCGCCGTCGTCGACCAGCCCGGGTCGCCCCGCACCACGGTGGCGGTCGAGCCGTCGAGGTCGAGATCGGTGACGACGTAGGTCTGCCCCTGGTGCACGTGCACCGCGCCGGTGTGCACGGAGGTGTGCGCGGCGGCTGCGTCCACCGTGCCGACGACCCGGCCCGTGCGCCCCTCGACGACGCTGACGACCGGGCCGGCACCGCGCAGCGAGAGGTGGTCGCCCGGGCGGTCCTCCCGGGCCCAGAACCATCCCGCGGGTCTGCGGCGGAGCACCTTGCGGTCCGTGAGCACCTCGAGCACGCCCGCGAGACCGGGCCCGAACCACCGCTCGTCCTCGAGGGTGACCGGCACCTCGGCGGCGGCCGCGGCCACGTGCGGCGCGAGCACGTGGACGTTGCCCGGGTCCATGACGATCGCCTCGACCGGGTCGCCGAAGACGTACTCGGGGTGCTGGAGCACCCAGCTGTCCAGGGGGTCGTCGGCGGCGACCGAGACGACGAGCGCGTCGCGCCCGGCGCCGCCCCCGTCGCGTCCTGCTCGTCCGGCCTGCTGCCACCACGAGGCCCGGCGCCCCGGCCAGCCGGCGACGACGACGGCGTCGAGGCCGGTGATGTCGACGCCGAGCTCGAGCGCGTTCGTCGCGGCGACCGCCATGAGGTCGCGCGAGCGCATCCGCTGCTCGAGCTCGCGGCGCTCCTCCGGCAGGTACCCGCCGCGGTAGGCCGCCACCCGCCCGGCGAGGTCGGGGCGGGCGAGCTCGAGACGGTCGCTGACCTGCGCGGCGAGCGACTCCACGCCGGCCCGCGAGCGGGCGAAGGCGAGGGTCTGCACGTCGTCGCCGACGAGGGCCGCGACGACGTCGGCCGCCTCCGCGGTGAGCGAGCGGCGCGACCCGTCGGCCTGCTCCGGCGGCTCCCACAGGACGCAGGTGCGGCCGGCGCGCGGGGAGCCGTCGTGGGTCACGGCGACGACCTCGCGACCGACGAGGGCGTGCGCGTGCCGGGCGGGCTCGGCGACGGTCGCCGAGGCGAGGACGACGCTCGGGTGCGCCCCGTAGCGCTCGGCCACGCGCAGCAGGCGCCGCAGGACGAGCGAGACATGGGTGCCGAAGACCCCGCGGTAGGCGTGGCACTCGTCGACGACGACGTAGGACAGGGACCGGAAGAAGGGCGCCCACCCGCGGTGCCCGGGCAGCATCGAGTGGTGCACGAGGTCGGGGTTGGTGAGCACGATCTGGGCGTGCTCCCTGATCCAGCGCCGCTCGTCGGTCGGGGTGTCGCCGTCGTAGGTCGCCGCCCGCACACCGGGCACCGCCATCGCCTCGACCCGGGCCAGCTGGTCGGCGGCGAGCGCCTTCGTCGGCGCGAGGTAGAGGGTCGTCCCCCCGCGGATCGAGTGCCGCCCGCTCGGCGGTCCCTCGATCGCGGCGGTGAGCGCCGGCAGCAGGTAGCCGAGCGACTTGCCCGAGGCCGTGCCCGTCGAGACGACGACGTCGTGACCGGCGTGCGCGAGCTGGGCGACCTGCTCCTGGTGCGACCACAGCTGCTCGACCCCGGCGCTCGCGAGCGCCCCGCGCACGGCCGGCGCGACCCACTCCGGCATCGGTGCGTGCTGGGCCGCCCGGGCCGGCAGGTGCTCCGCATGGCGGACCCGTCCGGGCAGCCGGCTCTCCAGGGCACGCAGACGCCCGTCCTGCCGGGCCGCGCCGACGTCGGCGGGACCGGGCGCGGTCCCCCTTCGCCCTGGACAGGGGCCGCCCGTCTGCGCTCTGGGCTCGGTGCTGCCGCTCACGGTGGTCTACGGTAAGCGCGGACGAGCAGGGCGGGACCGACACCCCGCGCGACCTGCGCAGACGTCCGTACGTGAGGCGCCCACCCGGGCGCCCTGGCCAGGAGGCGGTACCAGTGGCTCTGACGATCAGCACCAGCAACAGCAATGGAGCGGTCGTCGTGCACTGCACCGGCGAGATCGACGTGTCCACCGCGTCCCAGCTGCGCGACGCGGTCCAGCAGGTCATCCTCGGCGGCAGCCGCAGCGTCGCCATCGACATGACCGGCGTGAGCTTCATGGACTCGACCGGTCTCGGCGTCGTCGTCGGCCGGCTGAAGACGCTGCGCCGCGAGGGCGGCACGCTGACCATCGCCGCGACCGCCGAGCGGGTGCGCCGGGTCTTCGAGATCACCGGTCTCGACAAGGTCTTCGTGCTCTACCGCGACCCCGCCGACGCGGCTCGCGCCGCCGCCGAGACGACGGGGTGACCTCGGAGTAGGGTGACGGCCACTCGCCCACCTCAGCCGGTGGGCGCTCGTGCGCGCGAACCATCGAGGAGGATGGGATGGCGGTCTACCCCTACGCCGTAGCAGCTGACACGCTCGACCTGTCGAGCGGCAACCTCTACCTGACCGCCGGCGTCGCCCTCATCGGCGTCGTGTGCATCGCGATGGGGCTGGTCTTCCGCTCCCAGGTGCTCGCCGCCGACCCCGGCACCGAGCGCATGCGCGAGATCGGCGCCGCCGTCGAGGAGGGCGCCCACGCCTACCTGCGCCGGCAGTTCCGCACCCTCGGCGTCTTCGTCGTCATCGTCTTCGTGCTCCTGCTCGCCCTGCCCGCGGACTCCGCGGGGGTGCGCTGGGGGCGCTCCGGATTCTTCCTCCTCGGCGCCGGCTTCTCCGCCGCGATCGGCTACCTCGGGATGTCCCTGGCGGTGAAGGCCAACGTCCGCGTCGCCGAGGCCGCCCGGACCTCCGGGCGCGACGAGGGCATGCGGATCGCCTTCCGCACCGGCGGCGTCGTCGGCATGTTCACCGTCGGGCTCGGCCTGCTCGGCGCGGCCGTCGTCGTCATGGCCTACCAGGGTGACGCCCCGAAGGTCCTCGAGGGCTTCGGCTTCGGCGCCGCGCTCCTCGCGATGTTCATGCGCGTCGGTGGCGGCATCTTCACCAAGGCCGCCGACGTCGGCGCCGACCTCGTCGGCAAGGTCGAGGCCGGCATCCCCGAGGACGACCCGCGCAACGCCGCGACGATCGCCGACAACGTGGGCGACAACGTCGGCGACTGCGCGGGCATGGCCGCGGACCTCTTCGAGTCCTACGCCGTCATGCTCGTCGCCGCCCTCATCCTCGGCTCGGCGGCCTTCGGCGAGAGCGGGCTCGTCTTCCCGCTGCTCATCCCCGCCGTCGGCGCCCTCACCGCGCTGCTCGGCGTCTTCATCACCAGGGCGGCACCCGGGGGCGACGCCCTCGCGGCGATCAACCGCAGCTTCTACATCACCGCCGCGATCTCCGCCGTGCTCACCGCGGTCGTCGCCTTCGTCTACCTGCCGAGCAGCTACGCCGAGCTCGGGAGCCGCAACCAGGACATCGCCGCGATGTCCGGAGACCCCCGGCTCGCCGCGCTCCTCGCGGTGCTCCTCGGCATCGTCCTGGCCGCCGTCATCCTGTGGCTCACCGGCTACTACACCGGCACCGACAAGCGCCCGACGAAGGACGTCGCCCGTACGACGCTCACCGGCGCCGCGACGGTCGTTCTCTCCGGCATCGGGCTCGGCCTCGAGTCGGCGGTCTACAAGGTCACCACGATGGCCATCGCCATCTACCTCGTCTTCCTCCTCGGCGGCGGGTCGGTGACGCTCTCGCTCTTCTTCATCGCGCTCGCCGGCTGCGGCATCCTCACGACGGTCGGCGTGATCGTCGCGATGGACACCTTCGGCCCGGTCTCGGACAACGCCCAGGGCATCGCGGAGATGTCGGGGGACGTCGACGCGGAGGGCGCCCAGGTGCTCACCGAGCTCGACGCCGTCGGCAACACGACGAAGGCGATCACCAAGGGCATCGCCATCGCCACCGCGGTCTTCGCCGCCACGGCTCTCTTCGGGTCCTACACCGACGCCTGGAGCGCTCAGCTGGAGACCACCGCGACCGCGCTCGGCGACGAGATCTCCCAGGGGTCCATCGACGCCGGCGCCATCCCCGGCATCCAGCAGAGCATCGACGACTTCAACGTCAGTGCCGCCTCCGAGATCGTCAGCCCCCACACGCTCGTCGGGCTGCTCCTCGGCGCGGCGGTCGTCTTCCTCTTCTCCGGCCTGGCCATCAATGCGGTGACCCGCGCCGCCGGTGCCATCGTCTTCGAGGTGCGCCGTCAGTTCCGCGAGCACCCCGGCATCATGGCGGGCACGGAGAAGCCCGAGTACGCGCGGGTCGTCGACATCTGCACCAAGGACTCGCTGCGCGAGCTCGCGACCCCCGGCCTGCTCGCCGCCCTCACCCCCGTCGTCGTCGGCTTCGGCCTCGGCATCGGGGCGCTCGCCGGCTTCCTCGCCGGCGCCATCGCGTGCGGCGCGCTCATGGCGGTCTTCCTCGCCAACTCCGGCGGGGCGTGGGACAACGCGAAGAAGATCGTCGAGGACGGGCACCACGGCGGCAAGGGCTCCGACGCCCACGCGGCCGCCGTCATCGGCGACACCGTCGGCGACCCCTTCAAGGACACCGCCGGACCGGCGATCAACCCCCTCATCAAGGTGATGAACCTCGTCTCGGTGCTCATCGCCCCCGCGATCGTCGTGCTCACCGTGCGCGAGGAGCCGATGACGTGGGCGCGCCTGCTCATCGCCGGGGTCGCGCTGGCGATCATCGTCGTCGCGCTGATGATCACCAAGCGGCGCGACCTGGCCATCGCCGGCGACGACGCCCCGGACGACGACGGCCGCGAGGTCTACGCCGCTCCCACGCAGGCCTGAGCGGGTCCCCCTTCGCCCGGTCCCGCGGCGAAGGGGGAGCGCCCGCCGCGCCCGTAGGCTGGGTCGTCGTGACGTCCGCCGCGCCGATGACCCCCGACCACCCCGCGCCCGCCCTCGACCCCGAGCTGCTCGGCCGGCTGCGCGCCGACCTCGACCAGGCGGGCGTCGACGTCGACGCCCTCGAGGAGCTGCTCGGGCCGGTCGCCTCCGGCGCGCTGCACCGCGAGGACCCGCTGCCCGCCCGGTGGCGGCTGCGCGAGGTCGACGGCTCGCTCGCGACCTTCGTGCGCCTCTTCACCCTCGGCGACCCGGTCGACCCCGCCGAGGTCGACGAGCTGCTGCCGACCCTCACCGCCGCCGGTCTCGTCGAGCTCGGTCTGGCCCGGGAGGACGGGACCTCGCTGCGCTCGACCGCCGAGGTGCGCCCCTACGGCGACGAGAGCCGGACCTGGTACGTCCTGTCCGACCACGGCGAGACGGCGCTGGGGACCTCGCTGCCCGTCGACCACGTCCTCGGCATCGGTGGCGCGTCGACGACCCTGGCCGCGTGGACCCCTCGGCCGGAGGTGCGCCGTGCCCTCGACCTCGGCACCGGCTGCGGCGTGCAGTCGCTCCACCTGTCGACCCACGTGGACGAGGTCGTCGCGACCGACCTGTCGCAGCGGGCCCTCGGGTACGCCGCGGTCAACGCCGCGCTCGCCGGGCTCGACCTCGACCTGCGGGCGGGCTCGATGCTCGAGCCGGTGACGGGGGAGCGCTTCGACCTCGTCGTGAGCAACCCCCCCTTCGTCATCACCCCCCGACGTGCCGACGTGCCGCTCTACGAGTACCGCGACGGCGGGGCGGTCGGCGACGAGGTCGTCGCCTCGCTCGTGCGCGACCTCGGCGTGCACCTCGAGCCGGGGGGCCTGGCCCAGCTGCTCGGCAACTGGGAGGTGCGCGAGGGGCAGGACTGGCGCGACGTCGTCGGTGGCTGGCTCGACGCCGCCGAGGCGGCCGGTCATCCCGTCGACGCCTGGGTCGTCCAGCGCGAGGAGCAGGACCCCGCCGAGTACGCCGCGACGTGGTCGCGCGACGGCGGGCAGCGTGCGGGCACGCCCGAGCACGAAGGGATGAGCCTGGCCTGGCTCGAGGACTTCGCGGCCCGGGGGGTCGAGCGGGTCGGCTTCGGCGTCATCACCCTCCAGCGGCCGGTGGGGGAGCGTCCGACCTTCCGCGACCTCGTCGACCACCGCGGACCCGTCGCGACGCCCATGGGTGCGTCGGTGCTCGCCGGGATGCGGGCCCGGACCTGGCTCGCCGAGCACGACGACGCCGCCGTCCTCGACGTCGCGTGGAGCTGCCCGACCGATGTCACCGAGGAGCGGCACACCCGGCCGGGCGAGGCGGACCCGACGGTCATCGTCCTGCGCCAGGGCGGCGGTCTGGGGCGGGTCATGCAGCTGAGCACGGTGACCGCGGCGCTCGTGTCGGTGTGCGACGGCGAGCTCACCGCCGGGGTCGCCGCGGGGGCGATCGCCGGGCTGCTCGACCTCGACCCCGACGCGGTGCGCGCGGAGGTCGTGCCCTTCGTGCGCGAGGCGGTGGCGGACGGGCTGCTCGTGCGCTGACCGCCGTGGGCTCGACGCTTGTGAGTGAGCACTCACTCATCTATCGTCGACCGGGTGACCCCCCGTGCCCCCGCGATGAGCCCCGACGACCGGCGGGCGGCCATCGTCGACGTCGCCATCCCCCTGCTGCGCGAGCACGGCCCGGGTCTGACGACCCGGCAGGTCGCCGAGGCGGCCGGCATCGCCGAGGGCACGCTCTTCCGCGCCTTCGGCAGCAAGGACGAGCTCGTCCAGGCCTGCGCGACGGCCGTCCTCGACCCGGCGGCAGCGGTCGCCGAGCTCGGCGAGGTCGACCCGTCGCTGCCGCTCGACGACCGGCTCGTCGCCGGCGTGGCCGTCGTGCAGCGCCACGTCGAGCAGGTCGTCGCGCTCATCTCCGTCCTCCACCACGCCGGTGTCGTGCCGCCGGTGGACAAGGCCCGGCACCGCGGGCCGGGCGACCCGGCCCTCGACGCGGCCTTCACCGCTCTCGTCGGCGACGACGCCGGCGCCCTGCGCAAGCCCGTCGACGAGGTCGTCGGGCTGCTCCAGCTGCTCGCGCTGTCGAGCGTCCACCCGCTGATGTCGGCCCGGCGCCTCGACGCGGCCGAGATCGTCGACGTCGTCCTCGACGGCACCCGGAGGTCCTCGTGACGCTCGTCCGCCTCGTGCGCACCCACCTGCGGCCCTACGCCGCGGTGCTCGTGCTCCTCCTCGGCCTCCAGCTCGCCGGCACCCTCGCCTCGCTCTACCTGCCGAGCCTCAACGGCCGGATCATCGACGAGGGCGTCGCCGTCGGCGACACCGGCTTCATCCTCGCCGCCGGCACGGCGATGCTCGTCGTCTCGCTCGTCCAGGTCGTCGCGACGATCGGGGCCACCCGCATCGGCGCGCAGACCGCGGCCTCGCTCGGGCGTGACGTGCGAGCCTCGGTCTTCGCCCGGGTCGGCGCCTTCTCCGCCCAGGAGCTCTCGCGCTTCGGGGCGCCGACGCTCATCAGCCGCAGCACCAACGACGTCACCCAGGTGCAGCAGGTCGTCTACATGGCGCTGGCGATGATGGTCACGGCACCGCTGACGATGGTCGGCGGCATCATCATGGCGCTGCGCGAGGACGCCGGGCTGTCCTGGCTCGTCGCGGTCGCCGTGCCGGCGCTCGCCGTCGCCATCGGCGTCATCATCGCGAGGATGATCCCGCACTTCCAGGCGATGCAGCGGGCCGTCGACTCGGTCAACCGCATCCTGCGCGAGCAGATCACCGGCGTGCGGGTCGTGCGGGCCTTCGTGCGCGAGGACGTCGAGCGAGATCGCTTCGCGCGGGCCAACGAGACGTACACGGGCACGGCGCTCGCGGTCGGGCGGCTCATGGCGCTCGCCTTCCCCCTCGTCATGGTGATCTTCAACGCCTCGACGGTCGCCGTCATCTGGTTCGGCGCCATGCGGGTCGACAGCGGTCAGATGCAGGTCGGGGCGCTCACCGCCTTCATGGCCTACCTCATCCAGATCCTCATGTCGGTGATGATGGCGACCTTCATGGCGATGATGGTGCCGCGCGCCGCGGTCTCGGCCGGGCGCATCACCGAGGTCCTCGAGACCGAGCCCACGGTGCGCGCCCCGGACGAGCCGGTGGCGCTGCCCGCAGGGCCGGTCGGGGTCGAGCTGCGCGGCGTGAGCTTCGCCTACCCGGGGGCGCAGGAGCCCGTGCTGCGCGAGATCAGCGTCGTCGCCCGACCCGGCACGACGACCGCCGTCGTCGGCTCGACGGGCGCCGGCAAGACGACTCTCGTCGGCCTGGTGCCCCGGCTGCACGACGTCACCGGGGGCCAGGTGCTCGTCGGCGGGGTC
The DNA here is from genome assembly GCF_020567375.1 of Janibacter melonis. GTDB lineage: Bacteria > Actinomycetota > Actinomycetes > Actinomycetales > Dermatophilaceae > Marihabitans > Marihabitans melonis. Next base: position 189,223 of record NZ_JAJBZM010000003.1, read on the forward strand.
GACGTGCGCGACGCCGACCCCGAGGACCTGTGGAGCCGGCTCGGCCTCGTGCCCCAGCGCCCCTACCTCTTCACCGGCACCGTGGCGAGCAACCTGCGGCACGGCGACCCCGACGCCACCGACGACGACCTGTGGCAGGCGCTGCGCGTCGCCCAGGCGGAGGACTTCGTCCGGGCGCTGCCCGAGGGCCTCGACGCCCCGATCGCCCAGGGCGGCACGAACGTCAGCGGTGGCCAGCGCCAGCGCCTGGCGATCGCCCGCGCGCTCGTGCGCCGCCCGTCGGTCTACCTCTTCGACGACTCCTTCTCGGCCCTCGACGTCGCGACCGACGCCCGCCTGCGCGCCGCCCTCCGCCCGGTCACCCGGGAGGCGACCGTCCTCGTCGTCGCGCAGCGCGTGTCGAGCATCGTCGACGCCGACTCGATCGTCGTCCTCGACGCCGGGGTCGTCGTCGGGCAGGGCACGCACGACGAGCTGCTCGGCTCGTGCCCGACGTACGTCGAGATCGTCTCGAGCCAGCAGGCGACGCAGGAGGCAGCATGAGCGAGCTCGGCACCGCGGAGGAGCGGGCGGCCAAGGAGCGGCGCGGACCGGGGTCGGCCCACCGCGGCGGCCCCCCGCACGCCGCGATCGGCGTCCCGACCGACACCTCGCAGGACTTCGTCGCGGGCGCCCGGAGGATCCTGGGGCTGCTGCGTCCCGAGCGGCTCGTCGTGTGGACCACCGTCGTCCTCGCCGTGGGCAGCGTCGTGCTCAACGCGATCGGGCCGAAGGTCCTCGGCCGCGCGACCGACCTCGTCTTCGCCGGGTCCTTCGGGCGGCAGATCCCGGCCGGGGTCAGCCAGGAGCAGGCCGTCGAGCAGCTCCGGGCCCGTGGCGAGGACCGCGTCGCCGACGTGCTCGCCGCGATGGACCACGTCGTGCCCGGGCAGGGCGTCGACACGGGAGCGCTCGGCCGGGTGCTGCTCGGCGTCCTCGCGATCTACGTCGTCGCGGCCGCGCTCCAGCTCGTCCAGGGCCGGCTGCTCACCGGGGCGGTCAACCGCACCATCTACCGGCTGCGCGAGGACGTCGAGGACAAGCTGCACCGGCTGCCGCTGCCGTACTTCGACGGCCAGCCCCGCGGCGAGCTGCTGAGCCGGGTGACCAACGACATCGACAACGTCGCGCAGAGCCTGCAGCAGACCCTCAGCCAGCTGCTCACCTCGCTCCTCACCGTCGTCGCCGTCGTGTCGATGATGCTGTGGATCTCGCCGCTGCTCGCGCTCATCGCGCTCGTGACGATCCCGGTGACGATGCTCGTCACCGCCGCCATCGGCAAGCGCAGCCAGCGACACTTCGTCCAGCAGTGGAAGAGCACGGGCGAGGTCAACGCCGTCGTCGAGGAGACCTTCACCGGGCACGAGCTCGTCAAGGTCTTCGGTCGTCAGGAGCAGTCGGCACGCGACTTCGCCGTGAAGAACGACGAGCTGCACCACGCGAGCTTCCGGGCCTCCTTCATCAGCGGCGTCATCATGCCGACGATGATGTTCATCGGGAACCTCAACTACGTCGCGATCGCCGTCGTCGGCGGGCTGCGGGTGGCCAGCGGCACGATGAGCCTGGGCGACGTGCAGGCCTTCATCCAGTACTCGCGCCAGTTCACCCAGCCGCTCACCCAGGTCGCCTCGATGGCCAACCTCATGCAGAGCGGGGTCGCGTCCGCCGAGCGCGTCTTCGCGGTGCTCGACGCGCCCGAGCAGGAGCCCGAGGCGCGGACGCCGACGAGCATCGAGGACCCGCACGGCCGGGTCGCCTTCGAGGACGTGTCCTTCTCCTACACCGCGGGCAGCCCGCTCATCGAGCACCTCGACCTCGTCGTCGAGCCGGGGCAGACCGTCGCCATCGTCGGCCCCACGGGCGCGGGCAAGACGACCCTCGTCAACCTCGTCCTGCGCTTCTACGAGCTCGACGGCGGGCGGATCACCCTCGACGGCGTCGACATCACCGAGCTGACGCGCACGGGCCTGCGCAGCCGGATCGGCATGGTGCTCCAGGACACCTGGCTCTTCGCCGGGACCATCCGCGAGAACATCGCCTACGGGCGCCCGGGGGCGAGCGACGAGGAGGTCCTCGAGGCGGCCCGGGCCACCTTCGTCGACCGCTTCGTGCACGCGCTGCCCGACGGCTACGACACGGTCCTCAACGCCGAGGCCGGCAACCTCAGCGCGGGGGAGCGCCAGCTCGTCACCATCGCGCGGGCCTTCCTCGCCCAGCCCTCGCTGCTCATCCTCGACGAGGCGACGAGCTCGGTCGACACGCGCACCGAGCTGCTCGTGCAGCAGGCGATGGCCGCGCTGCGCAGCGACCGGACGAGCTTCGTCATCGCCCACCGTCTCTCGACGATCCGCGACGCCGACCTCATCCTCGTCATGGAGGAGGGGCGCATCGTCGAGCAGGGCTCGCACGCCGAGCTGCTCGCCGCCGGCGGCGCCTTCGCGGCGCTCTACGCGGCGCAGTTCTCCGGGGCGGTCGACCCGGACGCAGCAGTGGGCGCCGGCTCCGTGGTCTGACCCGCGGTGCCGACGCCCACCGGTCGCTCACATGCCGAGCGTGATCTTCCAGGCGTCGTCGACCTTGATAAGCTTGACGTCGCTGTCCTTGCCGTCGTAGGTCGTCTTGACCGTCGCGCTGTTGCCGTCCTCGGAGACGGTGGCGTCACCGATGTCGAGCTTGTCGGGGTCGGCGACGAGCTCGTCGCCGCCGCCGCCCTCCTCGACGGACTTCTTCATCGTCTCGGCGCAGTCGCCCTCGCCGGCCGACTCGACCGTCTTGACGAACTCGGGGTCGAGCATCTCGCAGACCTTCGAGTAGTCCTTGTCCGCCGCGGCGTTCGCGAACTCCTCGACCGCGTCCTCCGGGCCGTCGCCGCTGCCGCAGGCGCTGAGGCCGAGGGCGAGCACGGCACCGAGGCCGGCGGTCATCATCGTCTTGGTCATCGCTGTCATACCCCTGTCTCGTCACCGGCCACGGCGGCCGGTCTGCGGCGAGGATAGCCACGATCCGGCCCGCGGTAACTGGGGAGGACTCCCCGGTCGCCGGGACCGGGTCATGGGCGTAGGTTGCCAGGGCCGTCCCCCCGGGGACGCGACCTGGAAGGAGACCCATGACGCCGCCACTGACGTCACTGCCGGCGCTCATGCCGCCGGCTGCAGACACCCTCATCGACGCGAACGCCGTCGACTACCTGCTCGTCGCCCTGTACTTCGCCTTCGTCCTCGGCGTCGGCATCATGGCCCGTCGCTCGGTGAGCGACTCCGTCGACTTCTTCCTCTCGGGCCGCTCGTTGCCGGCCTGGGTGACCGGCCTGGCCTTCATCTCGGCCAACCTCGGTGCCGTCGAGATCATGGGCATGTCGGCCAACGGCGCCGAGATCGGCATGCCGACCTTCCACTACTTCTGGGTCGGCGCGGTCCCCGCCATGCTCTTCCTCGGCGTGGTGATGATGCCCTTCTACTACGGCTCGAAGGTCCGCTCGGTCCCCGAGTTCATGTACCGCCGCTTCGGCACCGGTGCGCACGTCGTCAACGCCTTTTCCTTCGCGCTGGCCCAGCTGCTCATCGCGGGCGTCAACCTCTACCTGCTCGGCTCGATCGTCCAGGCCCTGCTCGGCTGGCCGCTGTGGGTGGCGCTCATCGTCGCGGCCGCGATCGTCCTGTCCTACATCACCCTCGGCGGGCTGTCGGCGGCGATCTACAACGAGGTCCTGCAGTTCTTCGTCATCGTCGCCGCGCTGCTCCCGCTGACCCTCATCGGCCTGCACCGCGTCGGCGGCTGGGGCGGGCTCAACGACAAGATCACGGCGGCCGCGCAGAACGCGCCGTCCGACGCCGGTGTCGCCTCCGCGAGCCAGCAGCTCGACTCGTGGCCCGGCCAGGCGCTGTCCGGCTTCGACTCGCCGATCCTGTCGGTCATCGGCATCGTCTTCGGCCTGGGCTTCGTGCTCTCCTTCGGCTACTGGACGACGAACTTCGTCGAGGTGCAGCGCGCGCTCGCCTCGGACTCGATCTCCTCGGCCCGCAAGACGCCGATCATCGGCGCCTTCCCGAAGATGTTCATCCCCTTCATCGTCATCATCCCCGGCATGGTCTCGGCGGTGCTCGTCACCGAGATGATCGACCTCAAGAACGGCGGCACGCCGACCGGCGGGGCGAGCGGCGACGTCAAGTACAACGACGCGCTCCTGCTCCTCATGCGCGACGTGCTGCCCAACGGTCTGCTCGGCCTGGCGATCGCGGGTCTGCTCGCGGCCTTCATGGCCGGCATGGCGGCCAACATCTCGGCCTTCAACACCGTCTTCAGCTACGACATCTGGGAGCGCTACGTCCGCAAGGACCGCAGCGACGACTACTACCTGCGGATCGGGCGTCTGGCCACCGTCGCGGCAACGATCATCGCGATCTTCACGGCGTCCATCGCGGGTGGCTTCTCCAACATCATGGACTACCTGCAGACGCTCTTCGGGTTCTTCAACGCACCGCTCTTCGCGACCTTCATCCTCGGCATGTTCTGGAAGCGGATGACCCCGACGGCCGGCTGGACCGGTCTCGTCGCGGGCACCCTCTCGGCCGTCGCGCTGTGGGTCTGCGGCAACCCCGACATGCTCGCCCTCTTCGAGCTGCCGGGGCAGGGCCTGGCTTTCGCCGCCGCGAGCACCGCCTTCGTCGTCGACGTCGTCGTCAGCGTCGCGGTGACGATGGTGACCAAGCCCAAGCCGGCCAGCGAGCTCAAGGGCCTGGTCTACTCGGAGACGCCGAAGGAGGACCTCGTCGACCCGCACGAGGCCGGTCGTCCCTTCTACCAGCGCACCGTCCCGCTCGCCGGGATCGCGCTGCTCATCGTCGTCGTCCTCAACTTCGCCTTCTAAGGAGCGCTGATCGTCATGGCAGACACCGCAGGCCGCAAGACCGCCGGCGCCTTCGACATCCGGACCTTCATCGGCTCCCTGCTCGGGCTGTACGGCCTCATCCTCACCCTCATGGGGATCTTCGGGGACAAGGAGCTCGAGAAGACGGGTGGCATCAACGCCAACCTCTGGACCGGGCTCGCCCTCCTCGCGATCGGCATCGCCTTCATCAGCTGGGCGCGGTTGCGTCCGATCATCGTGCCGGAGCACGTCGAGCCGGCCGGGGACGACCCGACCCGGCCCGCACCGCGGCGCAAGCAGCGCGACCACTAGCCGGCCGCCGAGCCGGCAGCGCGAAGGGGGACCCCGGACGGGGTCCCCCTTCGTCATTCCCGCGGCGGCTCAGCTGAAGGTGAAGGACCGCTTGCTCAGGCCGTACCAGAAGCCGTCGACCGTGCTCTCGACGTCCGTCGCGCCGGAGGCGTGCGCCGCGCCGAGGGCGAGGTAGAGCGGCGCCCAGTGCTCGGTGCGCGGGTGCGCCTCGTGGGCGGCGGGGGCGACGTCGAGCATGTTGACGAGGGCGTCGACGTCCTGCGCCTCGACCGCCTCCTGGGCCCAGTGGTCGAACTCGGCGGAGGCGGCCGGCGGGGGCGCGTCGGCGCCGGCCCGGGGGTCGAACCACCGCAGGTTGTGCGTCGTGAAGCCCGAGCCGACGACGAGCGTGCCCTGGTCGCGAAGGGGGGCGAGCGTGCGCCCGATCTCGAAGAGGGTCGTCGGGTCGAGGGTCGGCATCGACATCTGCAGCACGGGGACGTCCGCGTCGGGGTACATCTCCACGAGCGGCACGTAGGCCCCGTGGTCGAGGCCGCGCGTCTCGTCGCGGCGCACCTCCAGGCCACGGCCGCCGAGCAGGCCGGTCACCTCGTCGGCGAGAGCAGGGGCGAGCGGGGGCGCGTACTCGACCTCGTAGTAGTGCTGCGGGAAGCCGTAGAAGTCGTAGGTGAGCGGCACCTGGCGCTGGGTCGGGCTCACCGTCACCGGCACGTCCTCCCAGTGCGCCGAGATCATGAGGATGCTCGTCGGCTTCGTGAAGCTCGAGGACCAGTCGGCGAGCTGCTGGGTCCAGCGGGCGTCGTCGGCCAGGGGAGGGGCGCCGTGGCTGAGGTAGAGGACGGGAGCGGTCATGACGGCAGAATAGTTGACCCATCAAGTTAAAACAACAACCCTGTCCCGCGCCGTGACCTCGGCTGCGGGCCCGTCCCCGCCGTGGGCTACGGTTCGGATCGCGCACCCCGCCGAGAGCCGCGACGAATCCGCGGCACGGGGCGCGAGGCAAGGAGTCCCCCATGAGCGCCCCCAACCTCGTCATCGTCGAGTCGCCGGCCAAGGCCAAGACCATCGCCGGCTACCTCGGCCCCGACTACGTCGTCGAGGCCTCGGTCGGTCACATCCGCGACATCCCGCAGCCGCGCGAGCTGCCCGCCGACATGAAGAAGGGCCCCTTCGGCCGCTTCGGCGTCAACGTCGAGGACCGCTCCTTCGAGCCGTACTACGTCATCGACGCGGACAAGAAGAAGAAGGTCACCGAGCTCAAGCGTCTGCTCAAGGACGCCGAGACCCTCTACCTCGCCACGGACGAGGACCGCGAGGGCGAGGCCATCGCGTGGCACCTCCTCGAGGCGCTCAAGCCCAAGGTCCCCGTCAAGCGGATGGTCTTCCACGAGATCACCAAGGAGGCCATCCAGCGCGCGGTGCAGTCGACCCGCGACATCGACATGGACCTCGTCGACGCCCAGGAGGGGCGGCGCATCCTCGACCGTCTCTACGGCTTCGACATCAGCCCCGTGCTGTGGCGCAAGATCAAGCAGGGCCTGTCCGCCGGCCGCGTGCAGAGCGTCGCGACCCGCGTCGTCGTCGAGCGCGAGCGCGAGCGGATGGCCTTCCGCTCCGCGAGCTACTGGGACGTCACCGGCAGCTTCACCCCGACGAGCTCGCGCGAGGACTTCTCCGCGCGGCTCTCGGCGGTCGACGGCTCGCGCGTCGCGAGCGGTCGCGACTTCGCCGACGACGGCACGCTGCGCCGCAGCGACGTCGTCCACCTCGACGAGGCCGCCGCGACGGCCGTCGCGGGCGCGACGAGCGCCGCCAGCGCGAGCGTGGCCTCGGTGAGCGAGAAGCCGTACACCCGCCGCCCGTACGCCCCCTTCACCACCTCGACGCTTCAGCAGGAGGCCTCGCGCAAGCTGCGCCTGGGCAGCCGCGAGGCGATGCGCGTGGCCCAGCGGCTGTACGAGAACGGCTACATCACCTACATGCGCACCGACAGCACCAGCCTGTCGCAGTCGGCCGTGAGCGCCGCCCGCGGCCAGGCGCGTGACATGTACGGCGCGGACTACGTGCCCGAGTCGCCCCGCGTCTACGGCAAGAAGGCCAAGGGCGCCCAGGAGGCGCACGAGGCGATCCGCCCCGCCGGCGACCGCTTCCGCACCCCGGCGCAGGTCCAGGGCGAGCTGCGCGGCGACGAGTTCCGTCTCTACGAGCTCATCTGGAAGCGCACCATCGCCTCGCAGATGGCCGACGCGAAGGGGTCGACCGCGACGATCAAGATCGTCGCCGACATCACCGGCTGCCCCGCGGGCAGCAGCGCCGAGTACACGGCCTCCGGCACCGTCATCACCTTCAAGGGCTTCCTCGCCGCCTACGAGGAGGGTCGCGACGAGAGCCGCGGCGCCGCGGAGGACGAGGAGCGTCGTCTGCCGCGCCTGTCCGAGGGCGTCGCCCTCGACGTCCTCGACGCCGTGGCCGCCGGCCACGAGACCTCGCCGCCCCCGCGCTACACGGAGGCCAGCCTCGTCAAGCGGATGGAGGAGCTCGGCATCGGCCGGCCCTCGACGTACGCCGCGACGGTCGCGACGATCCAGGACCGCGGCTACGTGCGCAAGGTCGGCTCCGCACTCGTCGCGACGTGGCTCGCCTTCGCCGTGACGCGCCTCATGGAGGTGCACTTCCCCCGTCTCGTCGACTACGACTTCACCGCCCGCATGGAGGAGGACCTCGACCAGATCGCGGCCGGCCAGGCCGACCGCGTCGCCTGGCTCGCCCGCTTCTACGACGGCGACGGCGACGCCGAGGGCCTGCGTCAGATGGTCGAGGACCTCGGTGAGATCGACGCGAAGGGGATCAGCACGATTGAGATCGGCGACGGCGTCGTCGTGCGTGTCGGTCGCTACGGCCCGTACGTCGAGGAGGTCGCGCCGCAGGGCGTCGACCCGAGCACCGGCGAGGTCGCCGAGGGTGCGAGCCTGCCCGACGGCGAGGCGGACAAGCCCCGGCGCGCGAACGTCCCCGAGGACATCGCCCCCGACGAGATGACCCCGCAGAAGGGGCGCGAGCTGCTCGCCCAGTCCGCCGAGGACGGCCGAGAGCTCGGCACGAACCCCGAGTCGGGTCGCGTCGTCGTCGCCAAGGCCGGGCGCTACGGGCCCTACGTCACCGAGGTCCTCACCGACGAGGAGGCCGAGCTCAAGGGCAAGGCGAAGGTCAAGCCGCGCACCGCCTCGCTCTTCGCCGACATGGACATCGCGACGATCGAGCTGCCGACCGCCCTTCGCCTGCTCTCGCTGCCGCGCGTCGTCGGGACGGTCACCGAGACGGTGACCGGTGACGACGGCTCGACCTCGGAGCAGCAGGTCGAGATCACCGCGCAGAACGGCCGCTACGGCCCGTACCTCAAGAAGGGGACGGACAGCCGTTCGTTGACGAGCGAGCAGCAGCTCTTCGACATCACGCTCGCCGAGGCCGAGGCGATCTACGCCCAGCCCAAGCAGCGTGGCCGGGCGGCCGCGAAGCCCCCGCTGCGCGAGTTCGCCGAGGACCCGGCGAGCGGCAAGAAGGTCGTCGTCAAGGAGGGTCGTTTCGGCCCGTACGTCACCGACGGCGAGACGAACGCGACGCTGCGCCGCGACGACGAGCCGGAGACGATCACCCAGGAGCGCGCCTTCGAGCTGCTCGCGGAGAAGCGGGCGAAGGGGCCGACGACCCGCAAGAAGTCGGCGGCCAAGAAGACGACGAAGAAGGCGACGACGAAGAAGGCGGCGACGAAGAAGACCGCCGCGAAGAAGACGTCGACCCGCACGAAGGCGACCGCGAAGAAGGCGTGATGCTCGCTACGGGCGAGGGGTGAGCCGGCTACCGGCCGGTAAGGTCGGCCCGGTCGTCGACTCGAAGGTGAACCGATGAATTCCCTGACCGTTGTCAGCACGATGGCCCGCCGCCGCATGCTCGCGCCGGGGCCGCCTCACCACCAGGTGGCCCAGCTCGCGGCGCTGCGGCGCTGGGGCTTCGGCCTGGCCGGCGAGCTGCGCCAGGCCGCCGCGCGCAGCCCGAAGGTCGTCGCGGTCGTCGACGAGGGCCGCGGGGCGGTGACCTACGCCGAGCTGCTCGCCCGCTCCGAGCGCGTCGCCGCGGTGCTGCTCGACCGCGGCTACGGGCCCGGCGACCGGCTGCTCCTCCTGGCGCGCAACCACGTCGGGGCCATCGAGGTCATGTGCGCGACCGCCGCCATCGGGGTCGACGTCGTCCTCGGCAACACCGGCCTGCCCCCGCAGCAGCTCGCGCTCGTCGCCGGCCAGCAGGACGTGCGGGGGGTGGTGCACGACGACGACCTCGCAGAGTGCGTCACGGGGCTCGGCGCCGAGGTCGAGCGGATCGGCGAGTCCGAGCTCGAGGCGCTCGTCGAGCGCACGCCGCAGCCGGCCCCCCTTCGTCCGCCGGCGCGTGGCGGCCGCACGATCATCCTCACCTCGGGCACGACCGGGACGCCGAAGGGAGCGGCCCGCAAGACCCCGGGCGGCTTCGGCCCGCTCATCTCGATCATCGAGCGCATCCCGCTGCGGGCGCGTGACCGCATCCTCGTCTCCGCGCCGCTCTTCCACACGTGGGGCTACGCCGCGATGCAGCTCTCCGTCGCGATGCGGGCGACGATCGTCCTCCAGCGCTGCTTCGACCCGCAGGCGGCCCGCGCCGCCCTCGAGGAGCACGAGGTCGACGCGATGTTCGCCGTGCCGGTGATGCTCCAGCGGATGATGGAGCTGCCGCCCGACCCCGGGGCCCGCGAGCGTCGGCGGCTGCGGGTCGTCGCGACGTCGGGGTCGGCCTACCCCAGCGGCTTCACGACGACCTTCATGGACGAGTACGGCGACGTCCTCTACAACCTCTACGGGTCGACCGAGGCCTCGTGGGTGTGCATCGCGACCCCGCAGGACCTGCGCCGCGACCCCGACACGGCCGGCACCCCGCCGCTGGGCACCCGTGTCCTCGTCCTCGACGACGACGGCCGCGAGGTGGCGCCGGGGGAGACGGGGCGGATCTTCGCCGGCAACGAGCTCGTCTTCGACGGCTACACGGACGGCCGCACCAAGGAGCGCCTCCACGGCCTCGTCTCCACCGGCGACATGGGCTCGGTGAGGGACGGGCTCTACTTCGTGGCGGGGCGAGACGACGACATGATCGTCAGCGGCGGCGAGAACGTCTACCCCAGCGAGGTCGAGTCGCTCCTCGTCCAGCACCCGGCGGTGCGCGAGGTCGCGGTCGTCGGGGTGCCCGACCCCGACTTCGGCCAGCGCCTGGCCGCCTTCGTCGCCGTGCGGCCGGGCCACTCGATCGACGCCGACGAGGTCAGGGCCATGGTGCGCGCCGAGCGGGCCCGCCACTGCGTGCCGCGCGACGTCGTGCTCGTCGACGAGCTGCCGCGCAACGCCACCGGCAAGGTCCTGGCGCGCGAGCTGCGCGAGCGCCTCGCCTGAGCCACGCCCTCCGGTCCTCGCTCTCTCGGGTCGAGGTGATGACGCACGCCCCGGCGACGCCGGATACCTCGATCCCGGGCGCCCAGGGCCTGTGGCGCGGGAACGGTGCGCGTTTGTGCACGAAACCGCTCAATATCGCTCATATGTTGCGGGTCGGATGGGGTGTGGTTACGGTCGGCGCACCGTCCACACGTCAAAGGAGACATCCGGATGAGCGGCACGACACGTCGAACCCTCCTCACTTCGAGCGCGGCAGCGGGACTCGTCGCGGCAGTCCCGACGGGGGCCCAGGCACGGCCGGGACCGCCCGGGAAGCCCGACCCGAAGCGGCCTCGGGGGGCCTCGTCGATGATGGGCGTCCCCTTCAAGAAGCACTCCGTCGTCCGGATCGGCCTCATCGGCCTGGGCAACCGCGGCAAGGGCATGCTCGACGGCTGGCTTGCCGTGCCCGGCACGGAGGTCGCCGCGGTCTGCGACGTCCGCGCAGACCGCGCCACCTGGGCGGCCGACCGCGCGGTCGCGAAGGGCAGGCGTCGCCCGGCCGAGTTCGGCGGGTCGCGCGACTCCTACCTGCAGATGCTCGAGCAGGCCGACCTCGACCTCGTCTACATCGCGACGCCGTGGGAGTTCCACTACCGCCAGGGTCGGGCCGCGATGCTCGCCGGAGCCCACGTCGGGATCGAGCTGCCGGTCGCCACCGAGCTCGCGGAGCTGTGGTCGCTCGTCGACGTCTCGGAGAAGACGCGCCGGCACTGCTTCCTCATGGAGAACTGCAGCTACGGGCGCAACGAGCTGGCGATGCTGAGGATGGCGCACGACGGCGTCTTCGGCGACATCACCAACGGGCACGGCGGCTACCTGCACGACCTGCGCGAGCTGCTCTTCAGCGACACGTACTACACCGACTCGTGGCGGCGGAAGTGGCACACCCGCAGCACCGCGAGCTTCTACGCGATGCATGGTCTTGCCCCAATCGCCGCCGCGATGGACATCAACCGCGGAGACCGCTTCACGACCCTGCGGGCAACCGCGACCGCGGCGAAGGGGCTGGCCGACTACCGCAAGCGGCACATGCCCGCCGGCCACCCCAGCTGGCGCGAGACCTACGTCAACGGCGATCTCGTCACCTGCCTCATCGACACCGACAAGGGTCGGGTCATCCGCGCCGAGCACGACGTCAGCTCGCCGCGCCCGTACAGCCGGATCAACAGCATCGCCGGCTCGCGCGGGATCATGGAGGACTACCCGACCCGGGTCTACCTCGAGCCCGACCACGGCGGGCACGCGTGGGCGGACTTCGCGCCGTACCTGAAGAAGTACGACCACTGGCTGTGGCAGAAGGTCGGTGATGACGCCGAGGCCAACGGTGGTCACGGCGGGATGGACTACATCCTCCAGTGGCGCATCATCCAGCAGATGCGCGCGGGGCTGGTGCCCGACATCGACGTGTACGACTCGGTGACGTGGTGCGCACCGGTGCCGCTCAGCGTGCGCTCGCTCGAGGCCGGCGGAGACCCCGTGACCGTCCCGGACTTCACCCGTGGTGACTGGTCTCGCCTGCGCATCGGGCTGGACTCGCGAGAGAGCGAGATGCCCGCCCTCGTCTGAGCCGGGGGTGCGCGAAGGGGGCCGTCGCGACGGCCCCCTTCGTCATGCCTCGCTCGGGCGAGCGGTCAGAGCCACTGCCCGAAGGCGAGGGGCTCGCGGGTGAAGCGGTAGGTCGCCCACGTGAGGTGGCTGACGCCGCCGGACGCGTCGCGGTGGACGTGCAGGCGCTCGCCGCGCTCGCGGCCCGAGACGGTCCGGTAGGAGTCCTCGCCGGCGGGCTCGAAGACCGAGGGCGGGGTCCCCTTCGGCGCGCCCACGGCCTGGGCCTCGAGCGCCCCCTCGCGGACCGAGAGGACGAAGCCGCTGCCCTCGGAGAACCAGTGGCCGAGGAGCGGGAGGAGCTGCTCGGGCACGCTCGTGCTGGGCACCCACGCCTTCGGGGCCACCGGCTCGAGCTCGACCGCCCGGGTGCCCATGCCGATCGCGGCGACCGAGGGCGAGACCGGGGCGGTGTTGTTCATGAGGACGACGCCGGTCGTCGCGCTCTCGCGCTCGGTGAAGACCCCGGTGACCGAGCCCGGCCAGCCGCCCGTGTGACCGACCCACGTGCGCCCCTCGTGGCGCTGGAGGATCCAGCCCAGGCCCCACGCGAGGGTCCAGCCGCGGGGGTCGGCCATCGTCTGCGGCTGGCACATCTCCTCCATCGTGTCGGGGGAGAGCACCTCCTCGACGGGGTCGGCGACGAAGCCGCCCCAGAGGGCGAGGTCGGCGGCCGTCGAGCGCAGCCCGCCGGCGGGGTCGAGGGCCTTCGCGTCGAAGTCGGGCTCGGGCAGCGGCACGTCGGTGAAGGGCGGCACGTAGTACCCCTTCGCCCGGCGGCCGCTGCCGCGCGTGGAGGTGCGGCGCATCTCGAGGGGGTCGAGGATGCGGCGCTGGATCGCCTCGTGCCACTCGCAGCCGTCGAGCCGGGCGACGATCTCTCCGAGCAGCGAGTAGCCGAGGTTCGAGTAGTGCCAGCGGTCGTGCGGGCGGCCGACGCGCTCGGCCTGGCTCCAGCCCGCGACGAGCTCGTCGCGCTCGGGCATGACCATCGTGTCGAAGACGCCGCCGACGGGCTCGCGCTGCATCCCCGAGGTGTGCGAGAGGAGCTGGCGGATCGTCACCCGCTCGTGGGTGCTGCCGGGCACGTGCGCGTCGACCGTGTCGTCGAGGTCGAGCCGGCCCTCGTCGCGCAGCGCCATGACGGCGACCGCGGTGAAGGTCTTGCTGTTGCTCGCCACGGGGTACTGGGTGTCCTCGTCGGGCGTCGCGTCGGGCTGCTCGAGGTCGGTGGTGCCGATGCCGCGGAACCACTGCAGCTGCCCGGCGCGCGCCACCCCGGCGGCCAGCCCGGGCACGCGCCCGTCGCGCTGGGCGTCGTGGGCGAGCAGGTCGAGCGAGCGGGCGGTGGTGTCGGCGAAGGGCATGGCGCCACGGTATCCGTGGGCCGTCGGCCCCGTGGCCTAGGCTCGGCCGGGTGAGCGACCCCACCCGACCTGGCCTCTTCATCGCCTTCGAAGGGGGAGACGGGGCCGGCAAGTCGACGCAGGTCGCGCTGCTCGCCGAGGCGCTGCGTGCCGCCGGCCGGGAGGTCGTGACGACCCGTCAGCCCGGGGGCACGGCGCTCGGCTCCCAGCTGCGCGACCTCGTGCTCCACGGCTCGGCGATGGCCGCCCGTGCCGAGGCGCTGATCTTCGCCGCCGACAAGGCCCAGCACATCGCCGAGGTGGTCCGTCCGGCCCTCGAGCGGGGCGAGGTCGTCGTCACCGACCGCTACACCGACTCCTCCGTCGCCTACCAGGGGGCTGGGCGCGAGCTGCGGCACGACGAGGTCCACGCCGTGCAGATGTGGGCCGTCGGCGACCTCCTGCCCGATCTCACCGTCGTCGTCGACGTCACCGCCGAGCAGGGCAGGGCTCGACGCGGCGAGGTGCACGACCGGCTCGAGTCAGAGGGCGACGCCTTCCACGAGGCGGTGCGCGCGCACTTCCTCGCCATGGCGCAGGGCGAGCCCGAGCGCTACGTCGTCGTCGACGGCGGGCAGGACCCGCAGGACGTCCACGGCGAGGTGCTCGCCGCGCTCGAGCAGCGCGGGCTGGCCGTCGGGCTGGTGACGGCGTGAGCGTGACGACCGGGGCGGCGCCCGGGGTGTGGCGCGACGTCGTCGGGCAGGAGCCGGCGCTCGAGGTCCTGCGCCGGGCCGTCTCGGACGACGCGGCGATGACGCACGCCTGGCTCTTCACCGGGCCGCCCGGGTCGGGACGATCCGTCGCCGCCCGCGCCTTCGCCGGGGCGCTCATGTGCGCCGCCGGCGGGTGCGGGGAGTGCCGCGAGTGCCGCACGGCGCTCGACGGCACCCACGCCGACGTCGACGTGCTCGCCACCGAGGCGCTGTCGATCGGTGTCGCCCAGGCCCGTGAGCTCGTCCAGCTCGCCGGGCGCTCGCCCTCGGTCGGGCGCTGGCGGGTCATCCTCGTCGAGGACGCCGACCGGCTCACCGAGCAGTCCGGCAACGCCCTGCTCAAGGCGCTCGAGGAGCCGACGCCGCGCACGGTGTGGCTGCTGTGCGCGCCGGCGACCGACGACGTGCTCGTCACCGTGCGCTCGCGTGCCCGGCACGTGCGTCTGCGCACCCCGTCGGTCGAGGACGTCGCCGACCTGCTCGTGCGCCGAGACGGCGTCGAGCGCCAGGCCGCGGTCCACGCCGCCCGAGCGGCCCAGAGCCACATCGGCATGGCTCGCCGGCTCGCGACCGACGAGGGCACCCGGACCCGCCGGTACGACACGATTTCGCTGACGACCCGGATCCGCGGGGTCGCCGACGCCGTCTCGGCGGCCGCCGACCTCGTGCGCATCGCCGAGGAGGAGCGCGACAAGGTGCTCGTCGACCGGCACGCCGAGGAGAAGGCCAAGCTGCTCGCCACCCTGGGCGCCGAGGCGGGGGCGCGCACCCAGCCCCCGCACGTCCGCTCGCAGATCTCCGGTCTGGAGAAGTCGCAGAAGACGCGAGCCACCCGCTTCACCCGCGACATGATCGACCGCTCGCTCACCGACCTCCTCTCGGTCTACCGCGACGCGCTCGTCCTGCGCACCGGTGAGGCCGTCGCGCTCGTCAACGAGGACTCGCGCGAGGTCGTCGAGGACGTCGCGCGGGCGCTGAGCGCCGAGCGGCTGCTCCTCGCGATGGACGCGATCGGCGTCGCCCGCCGGCGGATCGAGGCCAACGTCGCGCCCCTGCTCGCGCTCGAGGCCATGGCGATCGACCTCACGCTGCCTTAGGTAGCGTGCTCGCATGAGCCGCCCCCTCCTCGCCCGTCTCGTCGCCACGGGCGCCGCGTCCGCGCTGCTCCTGTCGGGCTGCTCCTTCCTGCCCGGCCAGGACGAGCCCACGGCGGCAGACCCGAGCGCGACCGTGCCGCCGCAGGGGCAGGAGGACCTCGCCCGCTACTACGAGCAGGACCTGTCGTGGGGCGACTGCGAGGGCGGGGCCGAGGGGGAGTGCGCCGAGCTCGAGGTGCCCGTCGACTACAAGGACCCCGAGGGCGAGACGCTGAAGATCGCGGTGCTCAAGGTGGCGGCGAAGGGCAAGAAGCAGGGCAGCCTCGTCGTCAACCCGGGCGGTCCCGGCGGGTCGGGGACCGAGTACGCCAGCTATGCCGACTACGTCGTGAGCGGCGACGTGCGCGACCGCTTCGACGTCGTCGGCTTCGACCCGCGTGGCGTGGGGCGCTCGGCGCCGGTCGACTGCCTCGACGACGGCGCGCTCGACGACTTCCTCGGTCAGGACCCGACGCCGGACGACGCCGCCGAGGAGCAGGCCCTCGTCGACTCGGGCAAGGCCATGGGCCAGGGCTGCGAGCAGAAGTCCGGGACCGTGGCCCCGCACGTGTCGACCCCCGAGGCGGCTCGTGACATGGACGTGCTGCGGGCCGCGCTCGGCGAGAGCCAGCTGACCTACCTCGGCAAGTCGTACGGCACCTACCTCGGCGCGACCTACGCCGAGCTCTTCCCCGACAAGGTCGGCCGCTTCGTCCTCGACGGCGTCGTGGCCCCCGACCTCACGACGGCGGAGATGAACATCGGCCAGGCGAAGGGCTTCGACACCGCGACGCGGGCATGGGCCCGCTCGTGCGCCGAGGACGACTGCGCCCTCGGCAGCACCGAGGACGAGGTGATCGAGACGATGCAGGGCATCCTCGACGACCTCGACGAGTCCCCGATCCCCGGCGCCGGTGACCTCGAGCTCACCGAGGGCTGGGCCAGCCTCGGCATCGCCCAGGCGATGTACGACCAGGGCGCGTGGAGCACGCTGACCGACGCGCTCGTCGCGGTGCAGAGCGGCGACGGCAAGGACCTCATGCAGCTCGCCTTCCAGTACGCCGACCGCAACGCCGACGGGCAGTACGCCGGCAACATCATGGAGGTCATCTACGCGGTCAACTGCCTCGACCACCCCGAACCCGAGGGCGACGAACGCGAGCAGATGATCGAGCAGGCGAAGAAGGACGCCCCGATCTGGGGAGAGGTCATCGCCGGCGGGTCCGGCCCGTGCGCGAGCTGGCCCTACGAGCCCGTCGTCGAGCCGCACACGATCTCGGCGAAGGGGGCCGCCCCGATCCTCGTCATCGGCACGACCCGCGACCCGGCGACGCCGTACGAGTGGGCGGAGCGGCTGCACGACCAGCTCGACGAGAGCCGTCTCGTCACCCACGAGGGCGACGGGCACACCGCGTACATGCGGCAGAACTCGTGCGTGGACTCGGCCGTCGACGACTTCTGGCTCACGGGCGAGCTGCCCGAGCAGGACATCACCTGCTCCTGATTTCGCGCGGCCGGGGGCCGTCCGTATACTCGCACTCGCGTCCTGGCGATCCCATGGCGCACCCGCCGCCTTAGCTCAGTCGGCTAGAGCGATTCACTCGTAATGAATAGGTCGTCGGTTCGACTCCGACAGGCGGCTCCACGCAGGACAGCACGACGAAGGCCCCCGGCTCCGGCCGGGGGCCTTCGTGCTGCCCCGGGGTCGTACAAGACCCTGCTGGCTGCCCTTCGTCGTGCCAGGTGCCTTTCGAAGGGGTCCTGGCACATCAAGAGACAGCCAGCAGGGTCTTGTGAGTCTGGGTCTCCGGTCGGGTGGGGTCGCTGTCACGTCTGCGCCGGCGGGGCGGGGCCGGTCTCGACGAGGTGGACGCTCACCCCTTCGGCGCGGACCTGGGCGAGCGCCGCGCCGTCGGCGTCCGCCGTCGTCACGAGATCGGTGAGGTCGGCGATCTCGCCGAAGCGGAAGGTCGAGGTCCGGGAGAGCTTCTCGGGGGTGATGACGAGGACCCGGCGCGCGCCCGCGGCCAGGCAGGCCCGCTTGACCTGGGCGTCCTCGTACGTCGTCGAGGTCAGCCCGAAGCCGGGGCGCGCGGAGCACGTGCCGATGATCGAGACGTCGACGTGCGTGTCCTCGAGGGCCCGCACCGGCGGGTGGCCGGTGAAGGCGAGCGTGTCGTTCTCGACCGGCCCGCCGGGCACGACGACGGAGGCGCCGGGCAGCGTCGCCATCGCCGCGGCCGCGTGCAACGACAGGGCCAGCGCCGTCACCGGGCGCCCGGCGAGGTGCGTCGCGACGGCGTAGCACGTCGTGCCGTTGTCGAGCACGAGGGAGGAGCCGTCCTCGACGAGGGACGCGGCCACCGCGGCCAGGGCGGCCTTGCGGTCGCGGTCCTCGTCGAGTCGGACGGCGAAGGGCATGGGCGCGCCCCGGGCGTGCGCCCGGGTGACCCCGCCCCGCACACGCCGCACCGCGTCCTGCGCGTCGAGCTGGGCGAGGTCCCGGCGGACGGTGACGGCGGATGCGCCGGTCAGCTCGCTGAGGGCCTCGACGGACATGGTCGCCCCGGACTCGACCGCCCGGATGATCATCCAGTGTCGTCGTGATCGTTGCACGTGATCATCCAAGCACCTACGGTCACCGCCGTGCCCAGCCTCCTGCTCCGTCCCGCCTCGCCGGCGCGTGCCCGTACCGGCGTCTCGCTGATGTTCCTCACCAACGGCGTGCTCTTCAGCGCCCTCCTGCCCCGATACCCGGAGATCAAGGCGGCGTTCGACCTCACCAACAGCCAGTTCGGGCTGTTCGTCGTCGCCTTCCCCATGGGGGCGCTCGTCGCCGCCGGTCTCGGAGGGCGGGTCATCCGCCGGCTCGGCGTCCTGCGCACGAACGCGGTCGGCTCGGTGCTCCTCGCCGTCGCACTGGCGATCGCGGCGGCGAGCGGCTCGGTGTGGTCCTTCGCCGCCATGCTGCTCCTCGCGGGCGCGGTCGACGCCCTCGTCGACGCGGCCCAGAACGTCCAGGGGGTCCTCGTCGAGCAGTGGCGTGGTCGGTCGGCGATGAACTCCTTCCACGCCCTGTGGTCGGTCGGAGCCACGACCGGTGGTCTCGTCGGCGCGACGGCGGCTGCCGCCGGGGTCTCGATCTCGACGCAGATGGTGGTCAACGGGGCCGTCTGGGTGGTCGTGGCGCTCGTCGCGTGCCGTCTCGCGGTGGTGCCGGAGCACGTGCGCTCGCAGCTGCGCGCTGCAGAGGCCGCCCCCGATGCCGATGCCGCGGCGGGCCGGTCCTCCTCGGTGCGTCGGCACGCCTGGCGCCTGCTCGTCCCCTTCGTCGTGCTCGCCATCTGCGGCACCCTCGTCGAGGACGTCGCGAACAACTGGGCCGTCCTCTACCTCGGTGACGTCGTCGCCGCGCCGACCGCGGTCGCCGGGCTCGGGCTGAGCGCCGCCCTCGGCGCGCAGTTCGTCGGCCGCGTCCTCGGAGACCCGATGACCGACCGGTGGGGCCGCATCGCCGTGGCTCGCGCAGGCGGTCTGCTCGTGGCGTCGGGCTCGTTGCTCGTCGTCCTCGCCCCGACGTACGTCGTCGCGCTCGGCGGCTTCGCGGTCGCCGGGTTCGGCAGCGCGACCCTCGTGCCGGCAGCCTTCGCCGCCGCGGGACGGGTCCCGGGGCTGCCGGAGGGCACCGGCATCGCCGTCCTCGGGTGGCTCATGCGGATCGGCTTCCTCGTCACCTCCCCGGCCATCGGGTCCGTGGCCGACCTCACCAGCCTGCGGGCCGGGCTGCTCGTCCCGGTCGCCGCCGGCCTCGTCGCCGCCGCCGTGGCGCACGGCCAGCGGCGGGCTCAGGTCCGGATCTGATGCGGCCGCCGGCACCGACGGGACCCGTGGAGGCGCTGCCCCCGTATATGCCGGGCGACGACCCGGGAGTCCCGTTGCTGCCGGGTAGCCTCGGTCAGGCCAGCTCGTCGCGCAGCTGACGCTTGAGGATCTTGCCGGAGGTGTTCTTCGGCAGCGCGTCGACGACGTGCACGGACTTCGGCACCTTGAAGCCCGCGAGCCTCGTGCGGGCGTGCTCGAGCAGGTCGGCGGTGCTCACCTCGTCCTGCAGCACGACGACCGCGGTCACCGCCTCGACCCAGCGCTCGTCCGGGGTGCCGATGACGGCGGCCTCGGCGACGGCGGGGTGGCTGAAGAGCGCGTCCTCGACCTCGCGCGAGGCGATGAGGACGCCGCCGGAGTTGATGACGTCCTTGATCCGGTCGACGACGGTGATGTACCCCTGCTCGTCGACTCGCACGAGGTCGCCGGAGTGGAACCACCCGTCGACGAAGGCCTCTGCCGTCTCCTGCGGCTTGTCCCAGTAGCCCAGGCACAGCTGGGGGGAGCGGTAGACGACCTCGCCCATCTCGCCCGGCGCCACGTCGCGCCCCTCGCCGTCGACGACGCGCATCTCGGTGAGCAGCACCGGGCGCCCCGCCGAGTCCGGTCGCTCGGTGTGCTCCTCGGGCCGCAGCACGGTGCACAGCGGTCCCATCTCGGACTGACCGAAGCAGTTGTACAGGCCGAGGTCGGGCATCTTCGCCTGGAGCCGCTCGACGACCGGGCCGGGCATGATCGACGCGCCGTAGTAGGCCTTGCGCAGCGAGGCCAGGTCGCGCCCGGCGAAGTCGGCGTGGTTCGTCATCGCCACCCACAGCGTCGGGGCGGCGAAGAAGGCCCGGTGCCCGTCGCGCTCGATGCGCGCGAGGATCTCGCCGGGGTCGGGCACCTCGAGCAGCGTGCTCCGGGCGCCGACCGCGAGCCACGGCAGGAGGAAGACGTGCATCTGCGCCGAGTGGTAGAGCGGCATGACGTGCAGCGGCTCGTCGTCCGGCGCGAGGTCGAGCGCGACGACGCAGCTGAGGTACTCGGCGACGAGGGAGCGGTGCGTCATCATCGCGCCCTTGGGCCGCGACGTCGTGCCCGAGGTGTAGAGCAGCTGGGCGAGGTCGTCGTCGGCGACCTCGACGTCGACCTCCGGCACCTCGCCGGAGCGGGCCGCGTCGAGCAGCGAGCCCTCGGCGTCGCGAAGGGGGAGCGAGGGCACCGGCGCCTCGAGGCCGTCGAGCCGGGGCACGAGGTCGGGGTCGGCGAGGACGAGCGAGCTGCCGGACTGCGTCACGAGGTACTCGAGCTCGTAGCCGGTGAGGTTGTAGTTGAGCGGCACGTGGACGAGCCCGGCGCGGGCGCACGCGAGGAAGCCGAGCAGGTACGCGTCGCTGTTGCGCCCGAAGGCGGCGACGCGATCCCCCTTCGTCAGGCCCTGCGCGAGCAGCGCCGCGGCCGCCCGGCTCGTCGCCTCCTCGAGCTCGCGGTAGGTCCACTCCCGCTCGCCGAAGACGAGGGCCACCCGGTCGCCGAAGGCGCGGGCGCTGCGTCGGACGACACCGTCGATCGTGCTGCTGCGCATGAGGCTCATGGCCCGAAGGGTGCTCGATCGGGCAGGGCCTGACAAGGGCTCGTCAGGACGAGACCGAGCGCACCCGCGACAGGATCGCCTCGGTGACCTCCTGCGGCCGCTTCTCGGGCAGCCAGTGCCCGGCGCTCACCTCGACGAAGCGGTACGCCGCGCCGGGGTCGACGCCGGCCTTCTCCGCGGCCCGGCGCACGACGACGCCGGTGCGCTCTGCCGCGGCCCGCCCGAGCGCGGCGTCGCGCGAGCCCCACACGAAGGTCGTGGGGACGACGTCGGCCGCGGTGCGCACGCGCTCGGGGCGAGCCGGGCTCTTCGACCCGCGGACCCGCTCGGCGACCATGTGCTTGAGGGGCAGCGCGGCGCGGTACCAGTTGAGGCTCGCCTGCGCCGCGCCAGGCTGGGCCATCCGGTCGGCGTACTGCTGCGCGAGGTCCTCCGGGAGGCCGGTGCGCACGAGGAAGGGCCGGGTGAGCCGGCGGAAGAGAGCAGCCGGCACGACGGGCAGCGCGAAGAAGGCCATGTAGGCGCTGCGCCGAGCCTGGTCGCCGTGCTTGAAGGCCCACGCCATCGCGGTCGGGTGCGGCGTCGAGAGCACCGTGAGGCTGGCCACGCGGTCGGGGTGTCGCGACGCGACGGTCCACGCGAGCGCGCCGCCCCAGTCGTGACCGACGACGTGCACGCGTTGCGCGCCCACGGCGTCGGCGAGGGCGATGACGTCGGCCACGGACTCGCCGATGACGTAGTCGGCGGCCCGAGGAGGACGGGCGCCGGGGGAGTATCCCCGCAGGTCAGGGGCGAGGACGCGCAGGCCGGCGTCGGCGAGCGCCGGCGTGATGCCCCGCCAGGCGCGACGGTCCTGCGGCCAGCCGTGGAGCAGGACGACGACCTCCTGGCCGTCGGTCACGGCACCGGCGTCGTCGCCGGCCGAGTCGTCGAGGTCGAAGGTCAGCCCGTCACGGGAGAAGTAGCGCACCCGCTCAACGTACAGATCGGCCCTCGCGTGAGGCACCCTTGCCCTCATGATCTCCCGCCTGGCCTTCACCGACGCCTGGGAGATGGAGCACCCCGCCGACGAGGTCCTGCGCGTGCTCGCGGACGTCGACTCGTACATGCGGTGGTGGCCCCAGATCAAGGAGATCGAGCGCGTCGACGCCGAGCACGGCCAGCTGCGGGTGTGCTCGAGCATCCCGATCAGCCTGCGCATGACGATCACCCGCGAGGCCGAGCTGCCCGAGATCGGGCTGCTGCGCGTGCGGGTGCAGGGCGACCTGCGGGGGTGGAGCCAGTGGCACGTGGCCGCCGTCCCCGGCGGGTGCCGCGTGGCGTACACGCAAGAGGTCTCGATCGCGCACCCCTTCTTCAAGCTCGTCGCCGCGGTCCCCGTCCTCGGGGTCCGCGTCATCCGGGCCAACCACGATGCGATGATGCGCGGCGGGGCGCGGGGGCTGGGCGAGTACCTCGCCGCCTGACGACCTGCCGACCGACGCGCGAAGGGGTGCCGACCAGCTGGTCGGCACCCCTTCGTCGTCCCGCGGTGGCCCGCGGCGGACGTCTCAGTCGTCGGAGAGCGGCTTGTCCTTCGTCGCGAGCTCCTCGCGCGCGCGCTGCGAGGCGACCGCGTGGTCCTCCTCGGAGCGGGCGACGCTCTGGGCGGCGGCGCTGAAGGGCGCCTTCCAGCGCGCGGTGCTCATGCCGGCGTCGGTCGCGCGCTGGATGGCCTCGTCGATCGTCGCCTCGGCCTCGACGCGGCCGGCCCAGTGGGCGCCCTCGACGGACTTGCCGGGCTCGAGGTCCTTGTAGGTCTCGAAGAAGTGCTGGATCTCGAGGCGGTCGAACTCGGAGATGTCCTCGAGCTCCTTGATGTGGTCCTTGCGCGGGTCGCCCGCGGGGATGCACAGGATCTTGTCGTCGCCGCCGGCCTCGTCTCGCATGTGGAACATGCCGATCGGCCGCGCGCGCACGAGGCAGCCGGGCCACGTGGGCTCGTCGAGGAGCACGAGCGCGTCGAGCGGGTCGCCGTCCTCGCCGAGGCTGTCCTCGATGTACCCGTAGTCGCTCGGGTACGACATCGCGGTGAAGAGGAGGCGGTCGAGACGGATGCGACCCGTCTCGTGGTCGACCTCGTACTTGTTGCGATGACCCTTCGGGATCTCGATGGTGACGTCGAACTCCATGAACTGCCCCTTCACGTGGATGACCTAGGCTCGGGGATCAGTTTCCACCATCACCGACCGCTCCGGCACCAGGGGGAGTCAACGTGCGCCGACTCGCTGCGGCCGCCGGCGTCGTCGTCGTCGGCGCGATCGCCTACGGCGCAGCCGATGTGGCCGACGTCGTGCCCGGTGTGCTCACCCGTGACGTGGCCGCCGACGTGGCCCAGATCACCCCCGGCCCGCAGCCCGGCCCGGTGGGCGCGGTCGCCCCTGCCGCCTCGACGAAGGCCCCCCGCCCGTCGGCGGGCACACTCGCCCGCGAGCTCGACCCCCTCGTGGAGGACGCCTGGCTGGGCCGCCGCGCCGGCGTCGTCGTCCGGGACGCGCTCACCGGCGAGGTGCTCTACGACCACCGGGGCAGCGCGCCGATGGTGCCCGCCTCGACGCAGAAGATCCTCGCCGGCGCCGCCGTCGCGGAGACGAGCGACCTGTCGAGCACGATGACGACCCGCGTCGTCACCGGCGCCTCGGCCGACGAGGTCGTCCTCGTCGCCGGGGGCGACACGATGATCGCGAAGGGGGCGGGCGACCCGACCGCGGTCGAGGGCCGCGCCGGCATGCGCGACCTCGCCCGTCAGGTCGCCCGCTCGCTCGGCCCGGAGGCGAAGGGGGAGCGGCTCACCCTTCGCCTCGACGCGACCTACGCGGCCGGACCTCGCGTCCCCTCGACGTGGGACCCGACCGACGTGACGAACGGCTTCACCCAGGCCGTGACGATGATCGGCCTGGCGGGGGAGCGCCCCGAGCCCTACCAGCCCTCGCCCCGTTACCCCGAGCGCTCCGCCCTCTCCGCGCTGCGCGCCGAGCTGACGCGCGCCGGTCTCGACGTGCGCGTCGACGACAGCGCGTCGACCTGGCGCACGGCCGCGCCCGAGGGCGCCACGGAGCTCGGCTCGGTCGAGTCGGCGCCGCTCGGCGAGGTGCTCGCCGAGGCGCTGTCGAGCAGCGACAACGCCCTCACCGAGAACCTCACCCGTCAGGCGGCGCTCGCCGACGGCGCGCGCAGCGGTGACGCGAAGGACGTCGCGCGGTGGGTGCGCTCGACCCTCACCGACGCCGGCGTCGACATGTCCGGCACGCGGCTGCTCGACGCCTCCGGGCTGAGCCGCGGTCAGCGGGTGCCGGCCGACACGATCAGCGAGGTCATGCAGCTGGGCATCACCGGCAGCGCGAAGAGCCTGCGCGGCGTGCTCCTCGGCCTGCCCGTCGCCGGCTTCACCGGCACGCTGCACGAGCGCTTCACCGAGCCCGAGGCCGTGCCCGCCGTCGGCGTCGCGCGGGCCAAGACCGGCACCCTCACCGGGGTGTCCGGTCTCGCCGGGACGACGACGACCGCCGACGGCCGCGTGCTCACCTACGTCCTGCTCGCCGACCAGGTGCCGAGCACGACGGGAACTCTCGGGGCCCGCGCGGTGTTGGACGAGATCGTCGGCACCCTCACGACGTGCGGGTGCCGCTGACCGACGCGGCACCGCCACGTCCCCACCACGGAAGGGCCACTGATGACCCAGTACGTCGACTGGAGCTTCGCGACGAGCACGGGGGCCCGCCTCGCGCCCTCCGGGCCCGACGTCTCCGCGGCCGAGGCCGTCGAGATCGTCGAGCAGATCCGCTCGCTGGCCGCCCGGGCGGTCGAGCCGGTGGCCGAGACATCCCGGCTGCGCGCGCCCGGTGACGCCCCGCCGCCCGTCGTCGTCGACCGCCCCACGTGGATCGCGGTCAACGCGGACTCCATGTCGGCGATGCTCGACCCCGTCGTCGCCCGGATCAGCGCCCGGCAGAAGCAGGCGCCGGGCCCGGTCGCGCAGGCGATCGGCAGCAAGGTCACCGGTGCCGAGGCGGGCGGGCTGCTCGCCTTCCTCAGCACGAAGGTCCTCGGCCAGTACGACCTCGCGCCGGGCGGCACCCCGTCGCTGCTGCTCGTCGCCCCGAACCTCGTCCACACCGAGCGCGAGCTCGGCGTCGACCCGACCGACTTCCGCTTCTGGGTGTGCCTGCACGAGGAGACCCACCGGGTGCAGTTCACGGCCGTGCCGTGGCTGCGCGACCACGTCGTCCAGCGTGCTCAGGCGCTGGCGAGCGACATGGTGCCCGACGTCGACTCGGTGCGCACCCGCCTGGAGCAGCTCGCCAAGGAGCTGCCGCGTGCCTTCCGCGGGGACGGCGCGGGGCTGACCGACGTCTTCGCCACCCCGGAGCAGCGGGCCGAGATGGCCGAGCTCACCGCGGTGATGTCCTTGCTCGAGGGGCATGCCGACGTCGTCATGGACGACGTGGGCCCGGAGCACGTGCCGAGCGTCGAGGAGATCCGCCGCAAGTTCGACGTGCGCCGGCAGGGCGCCGGGTCGGTGGACCGCGTCCTGCGCCGGCTGCTCGGGCTCGAGGCCAAGATGCGCCAGTACCGCGACGGCGCAGCCTTCGTGCGGGGGGTGCAGGAGCGCGTCGGCGTCGAGGGCTTCAACGCGATCTGGACCTCGCCCGACACCCTCCCGCGCGCCGCCGAGATCACCGACCCCGGGGCCTGGGTCCGCCGCGTCCACGGCTGACCCCCTTCGCCCCTGTCTCCACTTTCCCGCCCAGGGCGGGAACATGCGACCTCGGGAAGGAACATTTCTTTCCCGAGGTCGAGCTTTCCCGCCCTGGGCGGGAAAGCTGAGGCGGCGGGATCAGGCGGTGCGGGCCCAGACGACGACACCGCGGTCGTCGGTGCAGCGGAAGACCTCGACCTGCATCCCGTCGGGGTCGTCCTGCTCGACCTCGCACTCGAAGCCCTGCGCCGTGAGCGTCGCGGGGGCCTCGCCGACGGGGTGCAGCGCGTTGATCGCGGTCACCACGGGCACCGCCTGCGCGCAGGTGAGATCGGGCTCCACCGAGGCCGACAGCACCTGCCCCGAGCCCTCCTCGCCCTGCATCTGCGACAGCTCCGCCTCGCACGCGACGTCGAGGTGGTCGTCGGCCTCGTGCTCGTGGCCGTCCTCGCCCTCGTGCTCGTGGCCCTCCTCGCCCTCGTGCTCGTGGCCGTCCTCGCCCTCGTGCTCGTGGCCGTCCTCGCCCTCGTGCTCGTGGCCCTCCTCGCCCTCGTGGTCCTCGTCGGCCGCGGGGGACGAGCTGCTCGACGCCGAGGTCGTCGAGCTGCTGCTCGACGAGCCCGTCGCGGCGGGGGCCGGGTCGTCCGTGCCGCAGCCCGCGAGGGCGAGAGCGGCGAGGACGAGGACGAAGGGGGGACGGACGCGCATCGGCAGGCCTTCACTGTGACGGGTCATCATGGGGCGGTGGCAGCAGGACATCCGGCGCAGGCAGCGCTCCGACGTGCGGTGCGCACCTGCGTGGCCGGGCACGACGCTACCGAAGCCCCGAACACCCTCGTCCTCGCGGCCGTCAGCGGGGGAGCGGACTCCCTCGCCCTCGCCCATGCCCTCCTGCACGAAGGGGGACCCGCCCGCACCGGAGTCGTCGTCGTCGACCACGACCTGCAGCCCGGGTCGGCCGAGGTCGCCGCGCGTGCCGCCGAGCAGTGCCGGGCGATGCGCACCCCCGACGGTCGCGCCCACGAGGTCGTCGACGTGCGCCGGGTCCGCGTCGCGAGCACCGGCGCCGGCCCCGAGGCCGACGCCCGCGAGGCCCGCTACGCCGCGCTCGCCGCCGCGGCCGGCGACCTCGACGCCGCCCTCGTGCTGCTCGGCCACACCCGCGACGACCAGGCCGAGCAGGTCCTCCTGGGACTCCTGCGCGGCTCCGGCGCCCGCTCCCTCGCCGGCATGCCCGCGACGACGACGCGAGGGGGCGTCCCCTTCGCCCGCCCGCTCCTTCAGGTCGACCGGGCGACGACCCGCGCGGCGTGCGCCGCCGCCGGCCTCGACCCCTGGCACGACCCGACGAACGTCGACCCCGCCTTCGCCCGCTCCCGGGCGCGAGCGGTCCTCGCGACCCTCGCCGAGGACCTCGGGCCCGGTCTGCCCGAGGCGCTCGCCCGCACCGCCGACCTCCTGCGCGCCGACGCCGACCACCTCGACGCCCTCGCCGACGAGGCGTCCGCCCCCTTCGCCGCCGTCGCCGAGCCGCGCACCGCCGACCTCGCCGCCCTGCCGACGGCTCTGCGCACCCGCGTCCTGCGCCGGCTCCTGCTCGCCGGTGGCGCCCGCCCGGGCGACCTCTCCGCCGCTCATCTGGCCGCGGTCGACGCCCTCGTCACCGCTCCGCGCGGTCGTGGCCCGCTGCACCTGCCGGGGGTCGAGGTCACCCGGCTGGGCACCGGTCGGCAGGCCCGGCTGTCCATCACCGGTGCAGGTCTGGTCTGATAGCCCCGTGGACGCCAAGAGCATCGAGGCCGATCTCGTACGGGTGCTGTGCACCGAGGAGCAGATCCAGGAGCGCCTGGCCGAGCTGGCCCAGGAGGTCTGGGAGCACTACGAGGGCGAGGACCTCCTCCTCGTCGGGGTGCTCAAGGGGGCGGTCATGGTCATGGCCGACTTCATGCGCCACCTGCCCGGCTCCGCGCCGATGGACTGGATGGCGGTGAGCTCCTACGGCTCCGGCACGAAGTCCTCGGGCGTCGTGCGGATCCTCAAGGACCTCGACGCCGACATCACCGGCAAGCACGTGCTCATCGTCGAGGACATCATCGACTCGGGCCTGACGCTGTCGTGGATCCGCACCAACCTCCTCTCGCGCTCGCCCGCGTCGGTCGAGGTCCTCACGCTGCTGCGCAAGCCCGACGCCGCGAAGGTCGAGGTCGAGACCCGCTGGGTCGGCTTCGACATCCCCAACGAGTTCGTCGTCGGCTACGGCCTCGACTACGCCGAGGGCTACCGCGGCCTGCGCGAGGTCGCCACCCTCGCGCCGCACGTCTACAGCTGACCTCCGGCGAAGGGGGACGGCGAGGGGGTGGGGAACACCCCCGTCGGCCCGCGCGTTGGCCCTGGAGGTGGGACGGATCCTGACCTCGTGGTCGGGTAGTTTCGTCTCTTGATCCTGCCGCCCGAGGGGCGGCCGTCGTCGACCAGGAAGATCGGGCAGACCCGAAGCCGCATGAACGCCAAGAAGCTCTTCCGCGCCCCGCTCTTCTGGGCGCTCGCACTGCTCGTCATCTTCATGCTCGTCTTCCAGCTGGGCAGCGGGGGTGACTACGCCCGCATCGACACCTCCGCCGCCGAGAAGCTCATCGACGACGGCAAGGTGCAGGAGGCGCACTTCACGAGCGACAACACCCTCCAGCTCGACCTCAAGGACGGGCAGACCTACTCCGACGGCGACGCGGTCACGGACGCCAAGCAGGTCGAGACGGAGTTCGTCGAGGCGCGTGCCGAGCACATGGTGACCCTCGTCGACGAGAAGGTCCCGGGCACGATCAACGACACGATCGAGGAGCCGAGCATCTGGGGCTCGCTGCTCTTCTCGCTGCTCCCGCTGCTCCTGCTCGTCGGCCTCTTCTGGTTCATGATGAGCCAGGCCCAGGGCGGCAACCGCGTCATGCAGTTCGGCAAGTCCAAGGCCAAGCTCGCGAGCAAGGAGGCGCCGAAGGTCACCTTCTCCGACGTCGCCGGTGCCGACGAGGCCGTCGAGGAGCTGCACGAGATCGTCGAGTTCCTCAAGGAGCCGAGCAAGTTCCTCGCGGTCGGCGCGAAGATCCCCAAGGGCGTGCTGCTCTACGGCCAGCCCGGTACCGGCAAGACCCTCCTCGCGCGCGCCGTCGCCGGCGAGGCGGGCGTGCCCTTCTACTCGATCTCCGGCTCGGACTTCGTCGAGATGTTCGTCGGTGTCGGTGCCTCGCGCGTGCGCGACCTCTTCGAGCAGGCCAAGACCAACGCGCCCGCCATCGTCTTCGTCGACGAGATCGACGCCGTGGGTCGCCACCGCGGTGCGGGTCTCGGCGGCGGTCACGACGAGCGCGAGCAGACGCTCAACCAGCTGCTCGTCGAGATGGACGGCTTCGACGTCAAGACCAACGTCATCCTCATCGCGGCGACCAACCGCCCCGACATCCTCGACCCGGCGTTGCTGCGACCGGGCCGCTTCGACCGCCAGATCGGGGTCGAGAACCCCGACATGATCGGCCGCCACCGCATCCTCGAGGTGCACTCGGCCGGCAAGCCCATGGCCCCCGACGTCGACCTGCTCGCCGTCGCCCGTCGCACCCCCGGCATGACCGGCGCCGACCTGGCCAACGTGCTCAACGAGGCGGCGCTGCTCACCGCCCGAGGGGGCGGTCAGTTCATCGACGACCACGTCCTCGACGAGGCGATCGACCGCGTCATCGCCGGTCCGCAGAAGCGCACCCGGATCATGAGCGCCCAGGAGCGCAAGGTCACCGCGTACCACGAGGGCGGTCACGCGCTCGTCGCCGCGGCGATGAACCACACCGACCCCGTCGCGAAGGTGACGATCCTGCCCCGCGGTCGCGCGCTCGGCTACACGATGGTGCTGCCGACCGACGACAAGTACTCGACGTCACGCAACGAGATCCTCGACCAGCTCGCCTACGCGCTCGGCGGCCGCGTCGCGGAGGAGATCATCTTCCACGACCCGACGACCGGCGCGGCCAACGACATCGAGAAGGCCACCGCGATGGCCCGCAAGATGGTCACGGAGTTCGGCATGAGCGAGCGCATCGGTGCGGTCAAGCTCGGCCAGAGCCAGGGCGAGGTCTTCCTCGGCCGCGACATGGGTCACCAGCGCGACTACTCGGAGGAGATCGCGAGCGTCGTCGACGACGAGGTGCGCCGCTTCATCGAGGCCGCCCACGACGAGGCCTGGCACGCGATCAACGACAACCGCGACGTCCTCGACCGTCTCGTCCTCGAGCTGCTCGAGCACGAGTCGCTCGGCCCGAAGGAGATCGCGGCGGTCTTCGCCGACGTGCGCAAGCGCCCGCGCCGCCCCACGTGGCTCTCCGCGGAGAACCGCACGATCTCCGACAAGCCCCCGGTCCTCACGCCCGCCGAGGAGGCCGCACTCGCGGCCCGCTCGAACGGCTCGGCACCGGCCCCGAGCCCGACCGGCGCCCCGCCGGCCGGTGTCGGCGCCCAGCCGGGCGACCCGGGCACGGCGGCCGCCATCGACAAGGCGGCGGAGGAGGGGGCTACCCCCTACCCGGAGGAGCACCCGGCGGCCGAGGTCCGCGAGGTGCCCGACGGCGGCCAGGTCGACCCCGACGGCCGTCACTGAGGTGACGATGAGCCAGCACGAGGCCGAGGCCCTCGAGGCCGGGGCGGGCACCGGCCCGGTCGCCGCGGCGATGGACCTGCCGCGGATCGAGGCCGCGGTGCGCGAGATCCTCATCGCGGTTGGGGAGGACCCCGACCGCGAGGGGCTCCTCGAGACCCCCGCGCGGGTCGCCCGGGCCTACGCGGAGACCTTCGCCGGGCTGCACCAGGACCCGGCCGAGATCCTCGCGACGACCTTCGACATCGACCACGACGAGCTCGTCATGGTCCGTGACATCCCGCTGTACTCGACGTGCGAGCACCACCTCGTGCCCTTCCACGGGGTCGCCCACGTCGGGTACGTCCCCGGGCGCAGCGGCCAGGTGACCGGGCTGTCCAAGCTCGCCCGGCTCGTCGACGTCTACGCGCGCCGCCCCCAGGTGCAGGAGCGCCTCACCTCGCAGGTCGCCGACGCGCTCGTCGAGTGCCTCGACGTCACCGGCGTCATCGTCGTCGTCGAGGCCGAGCACCTGTGCATGTCGATGCGCGGCGTGCGCAAGCCGGGTGCGCGCACCCTCACCTCGGCGGTGCGCGGCCAGCTGCGCGACCCCGCGACCCGTGCAGAGGCGATGTCCCTGCTCATGGGGGCTCGCTGACCGTGCTCCTGCAGCGAGGCGAGCGCCCCGCGATCATGGGGATCGTCAACGTCACCCCGGACTCCTTCAGCGACGGGGGACGGTGGTACGACGAGGACGCCGCGGTCGCGCACGGGCTCGAGCTCGTCGCGCAGGGCGCGACGCTCGTCGACGTGGGCGGTGAGTCCACCCGTCCGGGCGCGCACCGCCCGGACGAGGACGAGGAGGTGCGCCGCGTCGTGCCCGTCGTGCGCCGCCTCGCCGACGAGGGCGTCGCGGTCTCGGTCGACACCATGCGCACGCGGGTCGCGGCTGCTGCGGTCGAGGCCGGTGCCGCGGTCATCAACGACGTGAGCGGCGGGCTCGCCGAGCCCGAGATCGCCTCCGTCGTCGCCGGGAGCGACATCCCCTTCGTCGTCATGCACTGGCGGGGCCACTCGACCGACATGTACGCGGCGGCGAGCTACGACGACGTCGTCGGCGAGGTGTGCACCGAGCTCGAGCAGCGCGTCGAGGTCCTCCTCGCGGCCGGTCTCGGCGAGCACCAGCTCGTCCTCGACCCCGGCATCGGCTTCGCGAAGACCGCCGAGCACAACTGGGAGCTCCTCGCCGGCCTCGAGCGCGTCGTCGCGCTCGGCCGCCCGGTGCTCCTCGGCACCTCGCGCAAGGGCTTCCTCGGCAAGGTCGGCCGCGCCGCCGGCGCCGAGCGCCCGCCCGTCGAGCGCGACACGGCGACCGCCGTGACGACGGCCCTCGCCGCCCGCACCGGCGTGTGGGCCGTCCGCGTGCACGACGTCGTCGCCTCGGTCGACGCCCTCGACGTCGTCGACGCCCTGGAGGCCCACCGTGCCTGATCGTGACGTCATCGAGCTGCTCGGGGTCCGGGCGAAGGGGTACCACGGCGTGCTGGACTTCGAGCGGCGCGACGGGCAGGACTTCGTCGTCGACGTGCTCATGGGCACCGACCTCTCGCGCGCAGGAGCGAGCGACGACCTCGCCGACACCGTGAGCTACGCCGAGATCGCCGCAGCGGTCGTCGCCCGCATCGAGGGCGAGCCCCTCGACCTCATCGAGGCGCTCGCCGAGCGCATCGCCGGCGACGTCCTGCTCCGCCCCGAGATCGGCGACGTCGAGGTCGTCGTGCACAAGCCGCAGGCGCCGGTGGGCGT
Source organism: Janibacter melonis (assembly GCF_020567375.1). Taxonomy (GTDB): domain Bacteria; phylum Actinomycetota; class Actinomycetes; order Actinomycetales; family Dermatophilaceae; genus Marihabitans; species Marihabitans melonis. The sequence goes on from NZ_JAJBZM010000003.1 coordinate 221,434, forward strand.
CCCCTTCGGCGACGTGCGGGTCCGGGTGCGCCGCACCCGGCGCAGCGCCGTCGTCGTCGCCCTCGGCAGCAACCTCGGCGACTCCACCCAGACCCTCCACGACGCTGTCGACGCGCTGCGCGCGCACGTCGACCTCACCGCGGTGAGCCGCAGCTACGCGACCGACCCCGTCGGGGGCCCCGAGCAGCCCGACTACGTCAACGCCGTCGCGGTCGGCACGACCTCGCTCACGCCGTGGGCGCTCCTGGCGGCCCTGCACGGCATCGAGGCCGGCCACGGCCGCACCCGTGAGGTGCGCTGGGGGCCTCGCACGCTCGACCTCGACCTCGTCGCCTACGGCACGACCGGCGGGGCCGACGAGGCCCGCCTCGACGCCCCGGTCCTCACCGTGCCGCACCCCCGCGCGCACGAGCGGGCCTTCGTCCTCGTGCCGTGGCTCGACGCCGACCCCGATGCCCGGCTGCGCGTCGACGGCGAGGTCCGTGCCGTCGCCGAGCTCGTCACCGCTCTCGACACGACCGGTGTGCGGGCGGTGGACGGCCGATGATGATGATCGAGGGCCTGCGCTGGCGCACGACGCTCGTCACCGGTCTCGTCACCACCGTCGTGTCGTGGTTGCTCAGCCGCTGGTGGGTCGCGTCGGGGGAGCGGGTCGTCCAGACGCCGTGGCTGGCCGCCGCGCTCCTGGTGGTCATGGCCCTCGCGCTCCTCGTCGTCGCCTGGCCGATGCGTCGCTACCGCCGCGAGGGCACCGCGGTCGCCCCGCTGCGGGCCGCCCGGATCCTCGGCCTGGCCCAGGCCGGTGCGCTCACCGGCGCGGTCGTCTGCGGGCTCTACCTCGGGCACGCGCTCGTCCTGCTGCCCGACCTCGGCTTCGGCAGCCACGCCGAGCTCGCGCTGCGCCTCGGCGCCGCCGCGCTGACCGGTGCGCTCGTCGCGGTCGCCGGGCACGTCGCCCAGGGCTGGTGCCGCATCCGCGACGAGGACCGCTCCGACCCCGCCGAGGGGTCGACCGGACGCCGCTGAGGCGGCCCCGTCGCTCAGGCCGGGTCGGCCCAGACGACCCAGTTGCCCTCGTAGTGCCCGCCCTGCAGCGGGGTCGTCGGGTCGCACGTGATGAGGCGCAGGACCGGCCGCGGGTTGTCGTGGTCCCAGATCGTGTCGTCCTGGGGCACCTCGGTCTTGCTCGCGGCCGACGAGCGGGTGATCCGCCAGGCCACCTCGCGCCCGCTGCCGTAGGTGACGGTCACGCGGTCGCCGATCTTGACCTGCGGGAGGTTCCAGAAGACGTCGGGCTCGCTGCCGTGGTTGATGTGGCCGACGAGGATGCTCGCGCCGGTCTGGCCGGGCTTGGGCCACCCGGACTCGGCGTACCAGCCCGCGGTGCCGAAGGGGGGTGCGAGGACGTCGTCGGCGTCGAGGTAGGTCGCCTGCAGCGACGCGTCGACGAGGGTGCGCCCGCCCGAGGTGACGGTGACGCGGGTCGGGTCTCCGGACGGGGCGGCGGTGGCCGACGGGGCCGGCGGGGGCGTCGTCGACGTGGAGCGGCGCGCGGGGGTCGTCGCGGACGAGGACGAGGACGAGCGACGGCTCGTGCGGCTCGAGGTGGCGGAGGGCTCGCTCGTGCTCGACGAGGTCGAGATCTCGCTCGGGGCGACGTAGGTGCCCGGCGCGACGCTGTCGTCGCTCGTCAGCCACCACGCGCCGAGAGCGATCGCGCCGAGGGTGCCGACGCCGAGCAGGCTCGCGAGGACGCGGATCGCGAGGGTCTCGCCGTGCTGCGGGCTGCGGGGTGTACGGGCCACGCTTCGGGCTCCTGGGGTCGGCGCGGGTCACGCGTCGGGGACGGACCGGTCAAGTATCGCAGGGGCGGCGACCGGCACGAAGGGGGCGACCCACCGGTGGTCCGGGTGGTCGCCCCCTTCGTCTCGGGCGGGTGCCCTCAGTGCCGCTAGGAGGGCGGGTGCCCTCAGTGCCGCTAGGAGGGCGGGTGCCCTCAGTGCCGCGCGGACGCCCGGCGGCGGGTGAGGGCCAGGCCGAGGCCGCCGACCGCGGCGAGCAGACCGCCGCCGAGGAGCAGCGCCGGGCTCTGGCCGGACCCGCCCTGGCTCGCGTCGGTCTGGACCAGGGCCGGGGTCTGCACGCTCGTCGGGCTGCCCGAGGTCGCCGTCGGGTCGGAGCTCGTCGTCGGGTCCGGGTCCTCGCTCGTCGGCTCGTCGGTCGTGGGCTCGTCGGTCGTCGGCTCGTCCGTGGTGGGCTCGTCGGTCGTCGGGGTCGGCTCGGAGTCCGCCTCGGTCACCTCGATCGTGCCGACGGAGGTGCTCTCGGAGACGTTGGTGCACCGGAGGGTGACGTTCGTCGTGTACGACTGGCCGTCGGCGTCGGCGTACCCGCGGATGAAGGCGGTGAGGTCGGTGGCCTCGACGTCGTAGGTGCCGGCGCTCGGGGCGGGCACGGAGACCGAGCCGGTCGCGGTGACGACGAGCTCGCCGGACGCGGGCACGTCGGTGAGCGGAGAGGTGAAGGCGATGTCGCCGTCGACGCTGTCGGTGCCGTCGCTCACGGAGACGCCGGCCGCGTTGAGCGGGTCGCTCGGCGCGTCGACCGCGCGGACGTTGAGCAGGGAGTACAGCGAGTCGCGGCGGGACTCGGGGATCGTCACGACCGCGGTGACGTCGGAGGTGATCTGCTCGCCCTCCTCGACGCTCGTCGGCAGGTCGACGGTGTAGCTGACGCTCACGTCCGGGTCGCCGGCGATCTGCCCCAGGTTGAGCACCTCGTAGGTGCACTCGTAGTCCTGGGTGACGGTGACGGCCTGCGCCGGAGCGGCCAGGCCGACGGCGGCGATGCCGATGCCGGCGAGGGCCGCGGCCCCGGCGGACGTGCGGACGTGGCGACGTGCCATGCGATGAGCTCCCCTGCGAAGTCGAGCGGACGCCTGCTCGTCCCCCTCGGTCGGGCACAACCTACCGGCTGCACCATCCAGGGCGGAAGGAGGTCGGTCCGCTACTTGTCGACGTCACCGACGACGAAGAACATCGACCCGAGGATCGCGACGAGGTCGCCGACGAGCTCTCCGGGCAGCAGCTGCGAGAGCACCTGGACGTTGTTGAAGGACGCCGAGCGCAGCTTGAGCCGCCACGGGGTCTTCTCGCCGCGGCTGACGAGGTGGTAGCCGTTGATGCCCAGGGGGTTCTCGGTCGCGGTGTACCGCTCGCCCTCGGGCACCTTGAGCACCTTGGGCAGGCGCTGGTTGACCGGCCCCGCGGGGAGCTCGCGCAGGCGCTCGGCGCACGCCTGGGCGAGGTCGAGGCTCACGTGGGTCTGCTCGAGCAGCACCTCGAGGCGGGCGAGGCAGTCGCCGTCGGTGCGCGTGACGACCCGGCCGGGACCTCCGGGCGCGAAGAGCTCGCCGTAGGCGAGGTACGGGGCGTCGCGACGCAGGTCGAGGTCGACGCCGCTCGCCCGGGCGATGGGTCCGGAGACGCCGTACGCGCAGGCGAGCTCGGGGGAGAGGACGCCGACCCCCTTCGTGCGGGCCTGGAGGATCTCGTTGCCGACGAGGAGCCCCTCGAGCTGCGGCATCCGGCCGCGCACGGCGGCGACGGCCGCGTCGACGCGGTCGAGCCAGCCGGCCGGGAGGTCCTCCTTGAGACCGCCGACGCGGTTGAACATGTAGTGCATGCGCCCGCCGGAGATCTCCTCCATGACGGCCTGGATCTCCTCGCGCTCGGTGAAGGCGTAGAAGATCGGGGTGATCGCGCCGAGCTCGAGGGGGTAGGAGCCGAGGAACATCAGGTGGTTGAGCACGCGGTTGAGCTCGGCGAGCAGGGTCCGTGCCCACACCGCGCGCTCGGGCACCTCCATGCCGAGCATCGCCTCGACGCCCATGACGACGCCGAGCTCGTTGCCGAAGGCGGAGAGCCAGTCGTGACGGTTGGCGAGCACGGTGATCTGGCGGTAGTCGCGGACCTCGAAGAGCTTCTCCGCGCCGCGGTGCATGTACCCGACGACCGGGTCGGCGTGCAGGAGCCGCTCGCCGTCGAGCACGACGCGCAGGCGCAGCACGCCGTGGGTCGCCGGGTGCTGCGGACCGATGTTGAGCACCATGTCGGTGCTGTGCACGGCAGACCCGACGCCGAGGGTGACCTCACGAGGCTCGGTGGTCGGCGGGGTGGGCATGCAGCCGAGCATGCCACCGGTGCCGGCGGGCCGCGAGGAGCGGCGCCTGGTTATCGTCGGGGCATGGACCTCCGGCCCGCCGCGGCCCGGTGAGCTCGGCCCGCGCCCTGCTCGCCGGGGCTCTCGCGGCCGTCGGGCTGGCCCTCGTCGTCGCCGCCCCCGGCCCGCCGGAGCGTCGCGAGGGCGCGGCCGTCGCCCACGCCGCCGTCCTGCAGCCCTGGTACACCGCGCTCGTCGACGCAGACCAGGCGCCGGCCACCGTCGTCGTCATGGGCGACTCCGTGAGCGAGGGCTACGGGCTCGGCGAGGACCTCTCCGTGCGCTGGGTCTCGCGGCTCCAGGACGCGCTGCGCGGGCAGGGCGCGACGAGCGACTGCCCGACCGGGCCCAGCGGCTTCCACGGCACGACCTCGCTCGTGCCCGCGTGGTACGCCGCGCCGACCCTGCCCGACGCCCGCACGACGGGGCAGGTCCGCGAGATCGGCACCGTCGGCCCCGGCGGGCGCGCGCTGGTCCTCGGGCCGGGCGCCACGGTCTCGTGGCGGGTGAGCGCGAGCGAGGTGGCCGTCGGCTACCGGACCGGGCCGGCGGGTGGCGACCTCGAGATCACCGCGGACGGCCAGGAGACCCTCGCGGGGCGCCGGGTCGTCACCCAGGACCCGGTCGACGAGCGCCGGGTCTGGCACTCGCAGAGCCAGGACCTCGACGAGCGCACGTGGACCGTGCGCAACCTCAGCACGGACCGCACCGTCACGGTCACCGACCTCACGCCCTTCCGCGGGGACCGCGACCGGTGCGTGCACGTCGTCGACGCGTCGCACTCGGGGATCTCCGCCCGCTCGGTGAGCGAGCGTGTCGAGTACATCCGCGACTCGCTGTCGATGAACCCCGACCTGCTCGTCGTCCCTCTCGGCTTCAACGACGCCCGCGCGGGCCAGACGCCCGACGAGCTGCGCGAGAGCCTGCGCACGATCGTCGCGACCTCGCGGCGGATGGGCTACGAGGGGCCGGTCCTGCTCGTCTCGTGGCACGCGCCGCCGCCGGCCTTCTTCGACCGCTCGTGGTCGGGGTACCGCGAGGCGCTGCGCTCGATGTCCGAGGAGGACGGGGTGGCCTACGTCGACGCCGGCGCCGCGATGCCCCCGGTCGTCGGTGCCCCGCGGGGGGTCTACCTCGACGCCCTGCACCCCGGACGGGCCGGTCAGGTGATCATCGCCGAGACCCTCACCCGCGTGCTCACCCCGCCCGGCCCGGTGCTGCCGGTGCCGTCGACGACGCGCTGAGCGGCCCCCCTTCGCCGGGCCCCCTCGCCGAGGTATGGCGATCCGTCGCCACGAAGGGGTGGGCGCCGGCCGATCTCCATACCTCGGCAGCCCCCCTTCGCCGGGCCCCCTCGCCGAGTTATGGCAATCCGTCGCCACGAAGGGGTGGGTGCCGGCCGATCTCCATACCTCGGCGGTACCCCTTCGCCCGGTCGTGAGGGTCGTCGCGAGCGGCGGCGGGGGCCGTGGCAGGCTCCCCCCATGGCGACGCCGAGCGAGCTCCTCGACCTCTCCGACCCCGAGGTCCTGCGCGACCCCTACCCGCACCTCGCGGCGCTGCGGGCGCACGACCCCTTCGTCTGGCACGAGGGGCTGCAGGCTCACGTCGCGAGCGGCCACGCGCAGGTCAGCGCGGCGCTGCGCGACCGCCGGCTGGGTCGGGTCTACCGCGACCGCGAGCCGGCGCAGGACTGGGCGACCTTCAACTGGCTGCACGCCGACTCGATCCTCGACAGCGAGCCGCCGAAGCACACGCGGCTGCGCCGCCTCGTCGCCGGGGCCTTCGGGCGGGGGCACGTCGCCCGGCTCGAGCCGCGGATCCGGGCGATCGCCGAGGAGCTCGTCGACGCGGCCGGCCCGGGCCCCTTCGACCTCGTCGAGGCCGTCGCCGAGCCGCTGCCCGTGACGGTCATCGCCGAGCTGCTCGACTGGCCGCACGCCGACCGCCACCTGCTGCGCCCGTGGAGCCAGGCCATCGTCGCGATGTACGAGGTCGACCCGGGCGAGCAGGCGCGCGCGGAGGCCCTGCGGGCGTCCTCGGACTTCGCCGCGTACGTCGACGAGCTCGCCGCGCACCGGGCCCGCCACCCCGGTGAGGACCTGCTCACCGATCTCGTCCAGGCGCGCGACGCCGGTGACGCGCTGAGCCGGCACGAGCTCGTCGCGACCGTCGTGCTCCTGCTCAACGCCGGCCACGAGGCGAGCGTCAACGGGCTGAGCAACGGCATCCACTCGTGGATCACCGCGGGCTCGCCCGCCGTCGACGTCGAGGACGACGCCGCTCTCGCCCTGCTCGTCGAGGAGCTATTGCGGCACGACAGCCCGCTTCATCTCTTCGAGCGCACGGCCACCGCCGATCTCGAGGTCGACGGCCGGCCGGTGGCCGAGGGGGAGCGCGTGCACGTGCTGCTCGGCGCGGCCAACCGCGACCCGGCGGTCTTCGCCGAGCCCGACCGCTTCGACCCGCGACGCGACCCCAACTCGCACCTCGCCTTCGGGCTCGGGATCCACTTCTGCATCGGGGCGCCGCTCGCGCGTCTGGAGCTGCAGCAGTCGGTGCGCGCGCTGCTGCGGCGCCACCCACGCCTCGAGGTCGTCGAGGCGGTGCGTCGCCCGACCTTCGTGCTGCGGGGCTTCGAGCGCCTCGTCCTCGCCGACGCCTGACCTGGCAGCACCTCGTCGGCCCGGCCGCAGCACGAGGTGCTGCCGGCGCTACGAGGTGCTGCGTGCAGCAGCTCGTGCGGGGGCACCGACGGCGTCGAGGAGGGTGCGAAGGGGGAGCCACACGTCCCGGCCCTCCTGGTGCACGGCGTACGCGGTCATCTCCACCGGGGGGTCGAGGGTGACGAGGGCGACGCCGGCAGGCAGCGGGTACCACTGCGGGACCAGCCCGACGCCGTGGCCGTCGCGCACGAGGTCGCACACGAGGTCGAGGCTGTCCATGCGATGGGTGACGCGCGGGGCGATCCCGGCGAGCCCGCCGAGGAAGCGGACGGCGATCTCGTCGGCGGTGTTGCGCGAGTTGGTGATCCACGCCCGGTCGCCGAGACCGGCCAGACCGAGGTGCGCGTCCGCGGCGGGCACGGCGACGCCCCACCGCGCCTGCCACAGCGGGTGGGTGACGAGCCGGGTCGGCACGCTCGCGGGGGCCACCTGGTAGTGGTAGGTGAGCGCGAGGTCTAGGTCGTCGTGGAGCAGCAGCTCGTAGGCCTCGGGCGGCTCGCACTCCGTGAGCTCGAAGCGCAGGCCCGGTGCGCTCTCGCGCAGCGCCTCGACGGCGGGCAGGGCCGTGCGGCGCAGGGCCGACCCGAAGCCGCCGACCCGGACCGTGCCCGTCGGCTCGGCGTGCGGGTCGAGCTCGCTGCGGGCCGACTCGACCTCGGCGAGGATGCGCACCGCGCGCTCGGCGAGACGGCGCCCTGCGGGCGTGAGGCGCACGCGCCGGCCGTCGGGCTCGAGCAGCGTCGCGTCGACGTCGCGGGCGAGGGCGGCGAGCTGCTGCGAGACGGTCGACGTCGTCGTCGCGTGCTCATGCGCGACCGCGCGCATCGAGCCCAGGCGGGAGAGATCGACGAGCAGCTCGAGCCGGCGCAGGTCCATCACCTGATCGTCACGGATCGGCGAACGACATGTCCAGCCATCTCACGTGGACGCGGACGGTCGGTGCGCGCTTCACTTCGAGTCATGACCGACACCGCGACCCGTCCGGCTCCCGCCACGCCGGCGACCTCGTCCCGCCAGGGCGCGCTCATGGCGCTCGCCGCGATGCTCAGCGTCCAGGTCGGCGTCGCCCTGGCCGTCGACCTCTCCCACGACGTGGGGGCCCTCGGCGCGGCCTGGCTGCGTCTCGTGTGGGCCGGCCCGATCATGCTCCTCGTCCTGCGCCCGCGGCTGCGCGGCCTGAGCGGCGAGGCGTGGCGCGCGTGCATCACCTTCGGGGTGGTCATCGCCGGCATCACCATGCTCTTCATGGCGGCGCTCACCCGGCTGCCGATGGGCACGGCGAGCGCGCTGGAGTTCCTCGGCCCGCTCGGCGTGGCCGTCGTGCGGGGTCGGGGACCGGCCCGGGCCTGGGCACTCGTCGCCGCTCTCGGCGTCCTGCTGCTCACCCGGCCGTGGGCCGGCGACGTCGACCTCGTCGGGGTCGGCCTCGCGCTCGCCGCGGCCTGCTGCTGGGCGGCCTACATCATCCTCAGCCAGCGGGTCGGCGACCTCGTCGGCGGGGTGACCGGGCTGGCGATCGCGCTCCCCGTCGCCGGGCTCGTCTCGACGCTCGTCGCCGCGCCGTCGACGGTCGAGCATCTCACCTGGCAGCTCGCCGTCGTGGGGATCGGCCTGGCGCTCCTCGTGCCGGTCGTCCCCTTCGCGCTCGAGATGCTCGCCCTGCGTCGCCTGACGACGGCAGCCTTCGGCACCCTCATGAGCGTCGAGCCGGCCATCGCGGTTGTCATCGGGCTCGTCGTGCTGCACCAGGTGCCGCACCCGCTCGCCGTCGTCGGGGTCGCGTGCGTCGTCGCCGCGGGCATCGGGGCGGAGCGCTACGGCGCCCGCGAGCTGCCGCCCGCCTCGACCGGGGCCTGAGCCAGCAGCACCTCGCCGCGCGGGCAGCAGCACGAGGTGCGGCACGGGCGACGAGGTGCTGCCTGCAGCAGCTCGTCGCTTGGGGGCGAAGGGGGAGTCAGCCCCGCGCGACGACCCACCAGAAGTCGCCGTAGGGCGGGCCGAGCAGGGCTCCGGCGGCGCTGGCCCGGGCGAGCGCGTCGAGGTAGCCGACGGGGTCCCGCCGCGCCATGTCGTGCTCCGGCGAGGCGGCCGAGGGCCCCCACCGGCGCACGGCGTCGGCGCCCATGACGAGCTCGTCATGGCGCAGGGAGTCGACGGCCACGTGAGCGGTGACGTCGCAGGAGCCGTCCGGCGTCGGAGCGGTCACCGCGCCGTCGCGGTACCCCGAGAGGGTGCCCGACTCGGGGCGCTGGGTGCGGACGTGGCCGTAGTCGACGGCGACCGCCGCTCGGGGCCGCCAGGCGTCGAGCATCCCCGACCAGGCGTCGTCACGGGCTCGTCCGACCTCGACGCGCTGACCGGGCTCGCGGGCCGGCCACCACCGCTGCGCCCAGGCGAGGTCGTGCGCCCCGACGTCCTCGCCGAGGGTCTCGGCGCCGTCGGGACCGACGTGCACCTCGCGCAGGCGGCCCTCGTCGTCGACCTGGGCGACGACGCACGGCACGACGTCGAGCCACTCGTGCGCGACGACCAGTGCGCCGTCGAGGGGTGCCCCCAGGGACTCCTCGACGTGACGGGCGCTCGGCAGCGCGGCGCCACCGGGGGAGCGGACCCACCCCGATGACGGGTCGAGGCCTGCCGGGCGCTCGACGACGTCGACCCCGACGAGCGGTCCCTCGTGGCCCGCCTCGCGCAGGGCGTGCAGCAGCTCGCCGCGGCCGGCGCCGACGTCGACGACCGCGTGCGCGCCGGCGTCACGCGCCAGGCCGAGCAAGGTCGTCGCGAGGGCTCGCCCCACCGGCCCGTGGGTCGCGGTCTCGAAGTGCCCGGACGGTCCCTCCGCGCGGCGGTAGAAGCCGTCCTCGCCGTACAGCGCGTCGTGCCACGCGCGGGCCCAGGTGCTCATGCGCGATCAGCCTAGGCCCGGCCCGGCGGGTACCGTCTGCCCGTGATGGCACCCGACCCGATGCAGCACCCGCGCCCCTGGCTGCGGGTCGGCGTCGTCGGCGCCGGGCGCGTCGGCGCCGTCCTCGGCGCCGCGCTCGCCTCCGCCGGGCACCGCGTCGTCGCGGTGAGCGCCGTGAGCGAGGCCAGCCGCGAGCGCGCCGAGCTGCTCCTGCCCGACGTGCCGGTCCTGCCCGTCGAGGAGGTCGTCGCCGCGGGCGACCTCGTCCTGCTCGCCGTGCCCGACGACGCCCTCGCCGGTCTCGTCACCGGTCTCGCGGCCACCGGGGTCTGGCGCCCCGGGCAGATCGCCGCCCATACCTCGGGAGCGCACGGCATCGCCCCCTTCGCCCCGGCGACGCAGATGGGCGTCGTGCCCCTCGCCCTGCACCCGGCGATGACCTTCACCGGCACCTCGCTCGACCTCGCGCGGCTGCACGAGGCGTGCTTCGGGATCACCACCCCTGAGCCGCTGCGCGCCGTCGCCGAGGCCCTCGTCATGGAGATGGGTGGCGAGCCGGTGTGGGTGCCCGAGGAGGCCCGGCCGCTCTACCACGCGGCTCTCGCGCACGGCAGCAACCACCTCGTCACCCTCGTCGCGCAGGCCCGCGAGATCCTCGCCGAGGCCGGCATCTCCGCCGGGGAGCGGCTGCTGCGCCCGCTCCTGCAGGCCAGCCTGGACGGCGCCCTCGCCTCGGGCGACTCCGCGCTCACCGGCCCCGTCGCCCGCGGCGACGTGGGCACCGTCGAGACGCACCTGCGGGTGCTCGCCGACCTCGCCCCCGACATCCGGCCGGCCTACGCCGCTCACGCCAGCGCGACCGCCCGTCGTGCCCAGCGGGTCGGGCGGCTGCGCCCCGACCTCGCCCGCCCGATCCTCGACCGCACCGAGCGCGCGGTCACCTCCCCCGACCCCGAGGAGAACCCATGACCGCCGCACCGGTCGTCGCCCGCACCCGCGACGAGCTGCGCACCGCGCGGGTCGCCCTCACCGGGCAGACCGCCGTCGTCATGACGATGGGCGCCCTCCACGAGGGGCACGCGACCCTCATCCGCGAGGCGCGGCGCGAGGCCGAGCACGTCGTCGTGACGATCTTCTTGAACCCCCTCCAGTTCGGGCCGAAGGAAGACCTGTCGAAGTACCCGCGCACCTTCGACGACGACATGCAGATCTGCCGTGCCGAAGGGGTCGACGTCGTCTTCGCCCCCACCCCCGACGTCATCTACCCCGATGGCGACCCCGGCGTGCGCATCTCCGCCGGCCCCCTCGGCGACGTCCTCGAGGGGCAGGCCCGCCCCGGCCACTTCGACGGCATGCTCACCGTCGTCGCCAAGCTCATGCACCTCACCGGCGGTGACAGCTTCTACTTCGGGCAGAAGGACGCCCAGCAGCTGCTCCTCATCCGCCGCATGGTCCGTGACATCGACTTCCCGGCGCGGGTCGTCTCGGTACCCACGGTCCGTGAGGCCGACGGACTGGCCCTGAGCAGCCGCAACACCTACCTCACCGACACCGACCGCGAGGTCGCCCTCGCCCTGTCGCGTGCCCTGCACGAAGGAGCTCAGCGCGCCGAGGAGGGCCCGTCCGCCATCCGCCGCGCCGCGCGCGAGGTCCTCGTCGCCGAGCCGCTCGCGCTCGTCGACTACCTCGTGCTCGTCCACCCGACGACCCTGCAGGACGTGCCCGAGTGGTACCACGGCGAGGCGCTGCTGGCGGTGGCTGCCCGCGTCGGCACGACCCGGCTCATCGACAACACCCCCGTGCTCGTCGGTCCCGGTGGGGGAGCGCGGCAGGTCTTCAGCGACACCGCGAGCGCCGCCGCCGCCGTCTGACCGACCCGCCCCACCGCCACGACCCCCGCCCGACGACGAAGGACCTCCCGTGCAGCGCTTCATGCTCCACAGCAAGATCCACCGCGCCACCGTCACCCAGGCCGACCTGCACTACGTCGGCTCCCTGACGATCGACCGCGACCTCATGGACGCGGCCGACCTGCTGCCGGGCCAGCAGGTCGACGTCGTCGACGTCGACAACGGCAACCGCCTGACGACCTACGCCATCGAGGGCGAGCGGGGCAGCGGCATCCTGTGCATCAACGGCGCCGCCGCCCGTCTCGTCGCGCCCGGCGACGTCGTCATCGTCATCGCGTACGCGGCGATGGACGACGAGGAGGCGCGCACCTTCGAGCCGCAGGTCGTCTTCGTCGACGCCGACAACCGGGTCGTCGAGGTCGAGCACGACCCGGGCGACGTGCCCGACGGCTTCGGGCTGTCGACGTCCGCGGTCACCGCGCGCCCGCACCCGCACGGACCCGGGCCCGGCGCCTAGCCCGACCGGGCGGGCGACGGGAGGGGGTTCTCCCTTCGATATCCTCGGGGGGTGACCGACACCCCCGCTGCACCCGCTCCCGACGTCGACCTCCCCGAGCAGATGCGGGTCCGCCGGGACAAGCGCGACCGGCTCCTGGCCCAGGGTGTCGCCCCCTACCCCGTGAGCGTGGGCCGGACCCACTCCCTGCGCGAGGTCGTCGAGGGCTACGCCCACCTCGAGACCGGCGAGGAGACCCAGGACGTCGTCACCGTCGTCGGGCGCGTGATGTTCGTCCGCACCACCGGCAAGCTCGCCTTCGCCTCGCTCCAGGAGGGCGTCGGCGACCGCCTCCAGGTCATGCTCTCGCTCGCCGAGGTGGGCGAGGACGCCCTCGCCGCGTGGAAGTCCGACGTCGACCTCGGCGACCACGTCGCCGTCACCGGTCGCGTCATCCGCAGCCGCCGTGGCGAGCTGTCGGTCATGGCGACCGGGTGGACGATGGCGAGCAAGGCGCTGCGCCCGCTGCCGGTGCTGCACAAGGAGCTCTCCGAGGAGGCCCGCGTGCGCCAGCGCTACGCCGACCTCGTCGTGCGCCAGGAGGCCCGTGACGTCGTGCGCACCAAGGCCACCGTCCTGCGCGCGGTCCGGGCCACCCTCGACGCCGACGGCTTCGTCGAGGTCGAGACCCCGGTGCTCCAGCTCGTCCACGGCGGTGCCGCCGCCCGCCCCTTCGGCACGCACATGAACGCCTTCGACCAGGACATGTCGTTGCGCATCGCGCTCGAGCTCAACCTCAAGAAGGCCGTCGTCGGCGGGGTCGACCGGGTCTACGAGATGGGCCGGATCTTCCGCAACGAGGGCGTCGACTCCACGCACAGCCCGGAGTTCACGATGCTCGAGGCGTACGAGGCCTACGGCGACCAGCGCACGGTCGCCGAGCTCACCCGCCGGATCTACCTCGCCGTGGCCGACGCCCTCGGCTCGCGCCAGGTCGAGACGCCGAAGGGGGTCGTCGACCTCGACGGCGAGTGGCGCTGGCTGTCGGTCTACCCGGCCCTCGGCGAGGCCGTCGGCCGCGAGATCACCCCCGACACCCCGCTCGCCGAGCTCGTCGCGATCGCCGCCGAGCACGACGTCGAGATCGACCCGGCGTGGCCGGCGGGCAAGGTGGTCATCGAGCTCTTCGGCGAGTTCGTCGAGCCGGGCATCCTCGCGCCGACCTTCGTCCACGACTACCCGGCCGAGGCGCAGCCGCTGGCCCGCCGCCACGACGACGACCCGCGTCTCATCCACGCGTGGGACCTCATCATCGCCGGGGTCGAGCGCGGCACCGGCTTCACCGAGCTCGTCGACCCGGTCGTGCAGCGCGAGGTGCTCACCGCGCAGTCCCTCGCGGCCGCCGCGGGCGACCCCGAGGCGATGCAGCTCGACGAGGACTTCCTGCGCGCGCTCGAGTACGGCGCCCCGCCGATGGGCGGTATCGGGATCGGCATCGACCGCATGGTGATGTTCTTCACCGGGGCCTCGATCCGCGAGACCCTGCTCTTCCCGCACCTGAAGCCGGAGGCGTGATGTTCGACGCGATCTCGCCCTATCTCGCGACGCTCCTGCCGACCGTCGGGGTGGCATTCCTCTTCTACTGGATCATCAGGTACATGATCGAGGCCGACCGCCGTGAGCGGAAGGCGCTCGCGTCGTGGCGCAAGGAGCACGAGCGCAACGACCCCAACCGCGGCACGGTGGCGCGGGGCGCGGAGTCCGAGGCCGGATCGACGCAGGACCTTCAGGAGCGTCCCGAGGACGACGGGGCCATTTCGGCGGACGGCTCGGCGTCGTCCGACGACAATTCGACAAATGCGTCTACGGACGACCCGAAAGCCTGAACGCTCCCACCTGCACGTTTGTCAGGAAATGGCTTTTCGGCCTCATCGGTAATACATTGCTCGTGCCCCACATAAATGGTCGGCGCCCGTTCGGGTGCTGACGCACGAGAATGATCGGTGGAAATCCATGGCTCAGCGAGTCCAAGTCATCCTCGAGGACGACATCGACGGCGGTCCCGCCGACGAGACCGTGACCTTCGGTCTCGACGGGGCGACCTACGAGATCGACCTCAACGAGCGCAACGCCGCCGCCCTGCGTGACGCGATGGCGGCCTACGTCGGCGCCGGTCGCCGCTCGGGCGGGCGTCGCAGCACCCGTCGCAAGAGCAGCGACAGCGGCTCGAGCAGCAGCAGCAGCGGCACCAGCGAGATCCGCGAGTGGGCCCGGGCCAACGGCTACGAGGTCAGCGAGCGCGGACGGATCAGCGCGGAGGTCAAGGAGGCCTACGAGAAGGCCACCAGCTGACCCATCAGCAGCAGCAGACCGGCGCGGAGCCTGACTTCGCCGCCGGTCTGCTGTCATTGCGGGGGCACCTCGCCTATCTCGACGTCGTCCCCGACGGCCCGGCGGCCCGGGGGCCGGGCTGGTTGCCCCTCGACGCACCCCTGCACGACCCGGACCTCACCCGACGATGGGTCGAGCGCTACGCCGAGATCACCCGGGCGCAGTCCGGTGTCGCCCCGCCCGGGATGCCGTCGGCCTTCGTCCTGCAGCACCACCTCGACCCCCTCGCGCAGGTCGTCGCCACGGCCGCCGTGCGCGGCACCTGGGTCCTCGACGCCGACCCCGCCCGCTGGGCCGTCCGTCTCGAGCCCACCTTCGGCTACCCCGTCGCGGTGCGGGTGGCGAAGGGGGAGTCCGCCGAGGTCGCGGACCTGGGGGAGCGGGTCCGCCGTGCGCAGGCCGGCTACCTCGTCGCCGCGGCCGAGATCGCGACGGCCTTCCCTGCGGCGCACCGCATGTCCTCTCGTCAGCGCCTCGGGATGGGTCGCGACATGTGGCGCGGAGCGCTGCACCGCCTGCTCGGCGGCCCGCTGCCCCGACGCGAGTCGTGCTGCCTGCTCTACGCCCTGCCCGCCATGCACCCCTGCGGCGGCTGCCCCCGCATCTGAGCGCCCTTGCTGGTCGAGGTGCGAAGGCCGCCGCGGCCCGAGCCCCTTGCTGGTCGAGGTGCGAAGGCCGCCGCGGCCCGAGCCTCTTGCTGGTCGAGGTGCGAAGGCCCCCAGGGCCTGAGCCTCGAGACCATCTGCCGACGTCGTGGTCTCGAGGCTCCTTCGTCGCACCTCGACCACCGAGCGGCTCAGCCCAGCAGGTCCTCGAGGAGGTCGCCGTCGCGGTCGAGGCGCTCGAGCACCTCGTGGGTCTCGAGCTGGCGCAGCGCCTCGGGGTCCTCGGCGCCCTCCTCGACCTCGTCCCACGTCCGGGGGGCGGCGACCCACGGGTCGTCGCGGCCACGCATCGAGTACGGGCTGATCGTCGTCTTCGCGGCGACGTTCTGGCTCCAGTCGAGGAAGACCTTGCCCGGGCGCAGCGTCTTCGTCATCCGCCACAGCAGCAGGTCCGGGTGCTCGCCGGTCAGCTCTTGCGCGAGCTGCTGGGCGAGGTCTCGCACCTGCGCCGAGCTGAGGTCGCCGCCGAGCCCGGCGTACAGCTGCATCCCCTTGCTCCCGGAGGTGACCGGGTAGAGCTCCATCCCCAGGCGCTCCAGCCGCTCCCGGACGACGAGCGCCGCGCGCGCGCACTCGTGCAGCCCGGCGGGCGGGCCCGGGTCGAGGTCGATGACGAGCCTGTTCGGGTGCTGCGGCTCGCCGTCGACGACGGTCCACTGCGGCACGTGGAGCTCGAGCGCGTTGAGGTTGACGAGGTAGGTGAGGGTCGCCTGGTCGGGCACGAGGGGGTACGTGACGTCGTCGACCTGCACCCGCGGCAGCCAGCTGGGCGCACCAGAGGGCACGTTCTTCTCGAAGAAGGACGCGTCTGCGGTGCCGTGCGGCCAGCGCACGCGCGTCACCGGCCGGTCGGCGAGGTGCGGCAGGAGGACCGGGGCGACCTGCGCGTAGTAGGCGAGGACCTCCCCCTTCGTCGTCTCGGTCGCCGGGTACATGACCTTGTCGAGCGAGGTGAGTCGCAGGGTGCGACCCTCGACCTCGACACGGGTCACCTGCGGGTCAGGCATCGAGATCCTCCGGGTCGAGGTCGGGTCGCACGCGCTGGAAGGCGGGCTGGCGCAGCCGGCCGCCGTCGGTGTGGCCGAGCGAGGCGACGTCGACGACGACCCGCGGGGTCACCCAGCGGGCCCCGCGGGCGTCGAGCCGGGGCAGCTCCTCGGCGAAGGGGGACCCGGCCGTGGCGAGCGGGTCGAGCAGCTCGCGCAGCCGGTCGCCCGCCCGTCCGCCGAGCCCGGACCCGACTCTCCCCGCGAAGTGGAGGCCCTCCGGCCCGGGCACGCCGACGAGGACCGCGCCGAGACGGTCGGCGCCCGACGTCTCCGGCCGCCACCCGCCGACGACGACCGAGGTCGTGCGCCGGTGCGGCATCTTCTGCCAGTCCGACGAGCGGCGGGCGGCGACGTACGGCGCGTCCCGTCGCTTGCTGACGATGCCCTCGAGCCCCTGCTCCGCGGTCGCGGCGAGCAGCTGCTCACCGTCGTCGAAGACCGGGGGGACCTGCCACCGGGCGGTGTCGATGTCGAGCTGCTCGAGCAGTGCGCGGCGCGCGCTCCAGGGCTGGGCGGTGATGTCCTGACCGAGCACGCGCAGCAGGTCGAAGGCCATGAAGGTCACGGGTGCGGCGGCGGCGAGCTGCTCGGCCCGGCGGGCGGAGCTCACGTGCATCCGGTCGGCGAGCGCGGCGAAGGAGGGGACGCCGTCACGCAGCGCGACGACCTCGCCGTCGAGGAGCAGGTCGTCGTAGAGGTCGGCGAGCCCGGCGAGCTCGGGGTAGGCGGTCGTCACGTCGCGCTCGGTCCGCGAGCGCAGGGTGAGGTGCCCGTCGTGGACGTCGGCGAGCACCCGCATGCCGTCCCACTTCACCTCGTGCACCCACGCCTCACCCCGGGGCACGTGGTCGGCGGTGACGGCGAGCATCGGACGCATGTCGTCATCGTGCCGCACGGCCGGTGAGATGCTGGCGCCATGGTGCGTGCGGGTGCGGGCGAGACGTCGGGGCTCCCGGCTCGTCGCGCGGTGCTCGCCGGACTCGGGGGGGTGCTCCTGCCCGGGACGACCGCCGGGTGCCTCGGGCCCTCGTGGCAGGAGGTCGCGGCGACGAGCGTCACCATCGCGACCGGCAACCGCCGTGGGGTCTTCGACCTGTACGGCGAGGCCCTCGCCGAGGTGCTCCACCGCCGCCTGCCCAGCGTGTCGGTGCGCACCCTGCGCACGGACGCCTCGGTGACCAACCTGCGCGAGGTGCACCGCGGACGGGCCGACCTCGGCTTCTCGCTCGGCGACGTCGCGGCCGACGCGCTCGCCGGACGCGGCAGCACCGACGAGCCGCTCGACCTCGCCGCCCTCGCCCGGACCTACGACAGCTTCGTGCACCTCGTCGTGCGCGCGGGCTCCTCGATCAGCGAGCTGCGCGACCTGCGCGGCCGCCGGGTGAGCATCGGGGCACCGGGGTCGGGCACCCGCGTCGTCGCGTGGCGGCTCATGTCGTCGGTCGGGCTGCGCGAGGACGACCTCGACCCCGTCGAGGAGAGCCTGCAGCCCTCGGCCGACGCGCTTGCCCAGGGCGAGCTCGACGCCTTCTTCTTCGTCAGCGGCCTGCCGAACACCGCGGTCGTCGAGCTCGCCGAGCGCCGCGACATCCGCCTCGTCGACCTCGGGGACCTCGTCCGCCCGCTGTCGCGGCGCTACGGCGCGGAGTTCACCCCGGGCGGGGTGCCCGCCTCCACGTACGACGTGCCCGCCGTCGAGACGGTGAGCGTCAAGAACTACCTCGTCGTGCGGCCCGGTCTCGACGAGGCGCTCGCCTACGCCATCACCCGCGTCGTCTTCGAGGACCAGGCCGCGATCGACCACATCGCACCGGGGGTCCCCCAGCCGAACGTCGGCGCCGCGATCTTCACCTCGCCCCTGCCCCTGCACCCCGGTGCGGCCCGATACTTCCGCGAGCAGCGCACCTAGGGCGCAGCCCGCAGGAGCAGCACGACCGAAAGGCCTCCGCTCTCGGGCGCGGTGACGTGCATCCGGCCGCCGACGTCGGCCAGCCGCGCCTGGACGATCGCCAGACCCAGACCGGTGCCCGCGACGTTCTGGTGGGTGCGCCCGCGGAAGAAGCGGGCCCCCACCTTCGGCACGTCCTCCGGGTGCAGCCCGGCGCCGTGGTCGCGCACGCTGACGCGCACCCACCGGCCCTCCGGGTCGTTCACCTCGTCGACGGCGACGCGCACGAGCGAGCCGGGGGCGAACTTGGCCGCGTTGTCCAGGAGCGCGTCGAGAGCCACGTCGAGGACCTCGGGCGTCGCGAGCGCGAGGGCCTGCGCGGGCACGTCGACGTCGAAGGGGTCGAAGACCGGCGCCCACATCTCGCACCGCCCGCGCACGACCTGGGCCACGTCGAGGGGCGCCGGGGTGACGGGGACGGCGCCGACCTGGCTGAGGTGCAGCAATGACTCGACCGTGGCGCTCAGCCGGTCGGCCTCCTCGAGGACGAGCCCGACGGAGCCCGGCTCGGCGCCCTCGTCGGCCAGACCCTCCGCGCGCAGCCGCAGCGCGGTGAGCGGGTTGCCGAGCTGGTGGGCGGCGTCGGCGACGAGCTCTCGCTGCTGGCGCTGCGAGGCCTCGACGCTGTCGACCATGACGTTGAAGGACCGCGCGAGATGGCGCAGCTCGGGCGGACCGTCCTCGGTGGCCCGCGAGGTGAGGTCTCCGTCGGAGAGGCGCACGGCGGCCTCGTCGAGCCGCCGCACCGGCCGCAGGACCCAGCCGACGAAGGGGATGACGACCCCGTAGCTCGTGAGGAGCAGGGTGACCAGGCCGAGGACGGCCAGCCACGTCATGCCGCGCGAGAGGTCCTCGTGCACGCCCTGCGTCGGGGCCGACAGGACGACCGCGCCGAGGACCTGCGAGTCGCGGCCGACGGGCGAGCCGATGACGATGGAGTCCTCCCGCCACGGCCAGGCGGTCGGCGGGGGCTGGGCTCCGGCGCCGTCGAGCGCCTCGGCGGTCGCGGCCCGCACCCGGGGGTCGTCGCCACCCGGCCCGGCCCGCGCGACGACCTCGCGGTTGGCGTTGACGACGACGACCGAGCCGCCGTAGACCTCGGTGTAGCGCTGCAGGTCGGCCGACAGCCCGGTGAAGGTGTCCTCCTCGAGCGCGTCCTCGGCGACGACGGCGAAACGTGTCGTGTCACCCAGCCGCTCGGCGAAGAGGTCCTGGGTGCGCTCGGCGGCATGGGTGACGACGAGCGGGGTCATGAGCGCCACGAGCATCGCGCCGACGAGCACGAGCGAGACGATGAGCATGCGTCGCCGCACGGCTCACCCCTTCGCCGCGATGCGGTACCCGACGCCGCGGACCGTCTCGATCATCGCCGGGCAGCCCAGCTTGGCGCGAAGGGCGGAGACGTGGACGTCGAGGGTGCGGGACGCACCCACCCACGCGGTCTCCCAGATCGAGGACATGAGGGCCTCGCGGGTGACCGCCGCGCCCTCGGCCTGGACGAGCATCCGCAGCAGGTCGAACTCCTTGCGGGTGAGGCGGATCTCCTCCTCGCCGACCCACACCTGCCGCGAGCCGTGGTCGAGGCGGATCTCGCCGACCTGCTCGACGGGGTCGGGGAGGTGGACGAGCGAGCGCCGCATGACGGCGTCGATGCGAGCCATGAGCTCGGCGAGGCGGTAGGGCTTGGTGACGTAGTCGTCGACCCCGGCGCGCAGCGCGTTGACCACCGTGGCCTCGTCGCGTCGGGCCGTCACCGCGATGATCGGGATGTCGGTGGTCTCGCGCAGGTGACGGCACAGGACGAGCCCGTCCTGGTCGGGCAGGCCCATGTCGAGCAGGACGAGGTCCGCCTCGCCCACGGCCTCGAGGGCTCGAGCGGCGGTGGGCGCGCGACGCACGTCGAGGTTGGCCCGGCGCAGGGCGGGGGTGAGGGCCGCGACCACCCGGTCGTCGTCCTCGACGAGCAGGACCCTCATGGCGCCTCCTCGCGCTCCCCGCACCCCCCGGTCGGGCGTGCCCAGCCCCGGGTGACGAAGGTCAGATCTGTGTAAAGTCTCGCGGCCGGCGAGATGACCCGACCTGGCTCGCTCCTACGGTACCGGGCATGACAACGTCGTCTACCACGAGTCGGGATCCCGAGCCGGGCACCCCCGACGTCGATGCACTCACCGCCGAGTACGACGAGGAGAAGCCCTCCCGGACCCTGTCCCGGGGGCTCGAGCGCCTCGTCGTCCTGTGGTGCTTCGGCGTCGCGATCTTCGTCATCCGTCAGGTCTTCGCACCGCTCGAGCTGGGCAGCCAGTACTACCTCGTGTGGTTCCTCGGGCTGACCCTGCCGCTGGTCTTCCTCACCTACCGCATGCGCGGACGGGCCGAGGGCAGCGATGTCGACCCCGGGGCGGCACGCACGTCAGGGGCCACAGACCGCTCCGACAACCCGGGCGTCGTCGACTGGGTCCTCGCCGCGGTCGCGCTCCTCGTCGCCCTCTACCCGGTCCTGCCCATCCCGCTGTCGGAGATCGGCTTCGGCGGGTACAAGGGCTTCCTCGACCGCCAGGGCTCGCTCGTCACGCTCGACGTGGTCGCCGGCGCCCTGCTGATGCTCCTCGTGCTCGAGGCCACCCGCCGCACGACCGGCCTCGTCCTGCCCGCGGTCTGCGTCGCCTTCTTCGCCTACGCGTACTACGGCGGCTTCCTGCCCGTCGACTGGCGGATCAGCCACCTCGGCCTCGACCTCTCCCAGATCGTCAACGCGCTCTACAACGAGGCGTCAGGCTTCTTCGGGGTGCCGCTCGACGTTGCCGCCACCTACATCGTGCTCTTCACGATCTACGGCGCGGTCATCGACAAGATGGGCGCCGGACGCTTCTTCGTCGAGTTCAGCTTCTCGCTCTTCCGCCGCTCCGGCTCGGCCCCCGGCCGCACCGTCGCGACCTCCGGCTTCCTGCTCGGCACGGTCTCCGGGTCGGGCACGGCGACCGCCGTGACTCTGGGCTCCTTCGCCTGGCCGATCCTCAAGCGGGCGGGCTACCCCCGTGAGGCCGCCGGTGGCATGCTCGCCGCCTCCGGCATCGGCGCGATCCTCTCGCCGCCGACGATGGGCGCCGCGGCCTTCATCATCGCCGAGTACCTCAGCGTCCCCTACGTCGAGGTCCTCATCTGGGCGATCGTCCCGACCCTGCTGTACTACCTCGGCATCTTCCTCGCCGTCGAGATCGACGCCCGACGCTTCGGCGCCCGGCGGGTCGAGCTGGCCATCGGCAACCCCCTTCGCCTCCTCGCCCGCTCCGGCTACCACTTCATCAGCCTCGGCGTCATCGTCTTCTTCCTCGCCATCGACGTCCCGCCCTTCAAGGCGGTCGTCTACGCGACCGGCGTCGCCGCCCTCTTCGGGCTCGCCGAGGCCGTCCTGTCCCGTCGTCGCGTCGTCACCGGCTTCGACGACTACGACGCGGAGCTCGAGCGCATGCCGCTCGGCGTCTCGCTGCGCGACTACGCCACCCGCCTCTTCATGGCCCTCAGCTCGGGCATCCGCTCGGCGCTGCCGGTCATCGCGGTCTGCGCCGCGGCGGGCGTCATCACCTCGGTCATCGCCAAGACGGGTCTCGGCCAGATCCTCTCGGAGCTGCTCGTCGCGGCTGCGGACGCGCTGTCCTTCAACCAGGCCTCGCTCATCGTCCTGTCGGCGCTCTTCTCGGCCGTCGCGATCCTCGTGCTGGGTCTCGCGGTGCCGGTCACCGCGTCCTTCATCCTCAGCTGGGTGATCATCGGGCCGGCGCTCATCACGCTCGGCGTGGAGGCCCCCCAGGTCGCGATGTTCATCTTCTACTACGCGGTCCTGTCGGAGGTGTCGCCGCCGACAGCCCTGGCGGCCGTCGCGTCGGCGGCCATCACCGGAGGACGGGTCATCCCCACGATGATGCAGGCCTGCAAGTACACGCTGCCGGCCTTCCTCGCCCCGATGGCCTTCGTCGTCACCGACAACGGCGCGCTGCTCATCGCCGAGGGAGACCTCCTCGACATCGCCTGGGCCTTCGTCGTCGCCGGGTGCGCGGTCGCGGCACTCGCGATCGCCACGACGGGCTGGGTGCTCGGGCCGACGACGAAGCTCGAGCGGGCACTGTGCGTGCCGGCGGCCCTGCTGCTGCTCTACCTCGTGCCGCTCTCCATCGCCATCGGCTTCGCGCTGCTCGCCCTGGCCCTCGTCATCCACGTCGTGCGGATCCGCTCCGGCAGGGGCCGACCGGCCGCGACCGGCGACCGCGCCGCCGAGCCGGCACCGGCCACCTGAGACCTCCCGACACCCGATCACCGTCGATCACCCAACAGAGAGAAGTCCTGACATGCGCATCACCACCATCACCGGCGCCGCCGCCGTCGCCGCCCTGCTGCTCAGCTCGTGCGGAGGCCAGCAGGACCGCAGCGCCTCCAACGGCGCGGACGAGTCGAGCTGCGACGCGGGCCAGGGCCGTCTGAACATCGCCACCGGCAACTCCACCGGCGTCTACTACGTCGTCGGCGGCGGGCTGGCCAAGCTCGTCAACGACGAGACCGAGCTGCGGGCCACCTCGGCCGAGACCGGCGCCTCCGTGCAGAACATCGAGCAGGTCGTCGCCGGCGACTACGACATCGGCTTCTCGCTCGCCGACTCCGCCGCCGACGCCGTCAACGGCAAGGGGGACTTCAAGGAGAAGCAGAGCATCCGCACCCTCGGTCGGATCTACTCCAACTACACCCACGTCGTGGTCAGCGAGTCGTCGGGCATCGACTCCGTCGAGGACTTCAAGGGCAAGCGCATCTCGACCGGCTCGCCCAAGTCGGGCACCGAGGTCATCGCCAACCGCCTCATCGAGACCGCCGGTCTCGACCTCGGCGACGTCAAGCGCCAGCGCCTCGACCTCACGAAGACCGTCGACGGCATGAAGGACGGCTCGATCGACGGCCTCGTGTGGTCCGGCGGTCTGCCGACCCCCGCCGTCACCGACCTCTTCACCTCGATGGGTGACAAGGTGAAGTTCATCGATGTGACCGACCAGCTCAAGGACATGCAGGCCGTCAACGAGGTCTACGAGGAGGCGACGATCCCCGCCGCCACCTACGAGCTCGACGAGGACGTCCCGACCATCGCCGTGCCGAACGTGCTCGTCGTGCGCGAGGACATGCCCGCCAACATGGCGTGCGCCCTCACCTCGCTCATGGTCGACAAGAAGGACGAGCTCGTGAAGGTCCACCCGGCCGCGAAGGAGATCGACGCGAAGACGATGAGCGAGACCGGCCCGATCCCGCTGCACGACGGCTCGGAGCGCGCGCTCGAGGACAAGAGCTGACCCCCGTGACCCAGACGAAGGAGCACCACCAGTGAGCACCCGCGCCCAGACCCCCCTCGGGCTCTTCGGGACCGACCACCTCATCGGCGAGGAGGAGCGCGACATCCGTGACACGGTGCGCCGCTTCGTCGACGACCGGATCCGCCCGGAGGTCGCGGGCTGGTTCGAGTCGGGGCAGATCCCCGCCCGTGACCTCGCCCGCGAGCTGGGCTCGCTCGGGGTGCTCGGCATGCACCTCGAGGGCTACGGCTGCGCCGGCACGAGCGCGACCGCGTACGGCCTCGCGTGCATGGAGCTCGAGGCGGGGGACTCGGGCCTGCGCTCCCTCGTCTCCGTGCAGGGCTCGCTGGCGATGTACGCCATCTGGAAGCACGGGTCGGAGGAGCAGAAGCAGGAGTGGCTGCCGAGGATGGCCTCCGGCGAGGCCATCGGCTGCTTCGGCCTCACCGAGCCCGACTTCGGGTCCGACCCCGGCGGCATGCGCACCAGGGCGGTGCGCGACGGGGACGACTGGGTCCTCGACGGCGCGAAGATGTGGATCACCAACGGGTCCATCGCCGACGTCGCCGTCGTGTGGGCGCAGGCCGAGGGCACGATCCGCGGCTTCGTCGTGCCGACCGACACCCCGGGCTTCAGCGCGCCGGAGATCAAGCGCAAGGTCTCGCTGCGGGCGAGCGTCACCTCCGAGCTCGTGCTCGACGGGGTCCGGCTGCCCGCCGACGCCGTGCTGCCGGAGGTGACCGGGCTGTCGGGACCGCTGTCCTGCCTCAACGAGGCCCGCTTCGGCATCGTCTTCGGTTCGCTGGGCGCCGCGCGCGACTGCCTCGAGTCGGCCCTCGCGTACAGCGCGGACCGGTCGATCTTCGACCGCCCGCTCTCGGCCTACCAGCTGACCCAGGCCAAGCTCGCCGACATGACCCTCGAGCTCGGCAAGGGCATGCTCCTCGCCCTGCACCTCGGCCGGCTCAAGGACGAGGGCCAGCTGCGCCACGAGCAGGTCTCGCTCGGCAAGCTCAACAACGTGCGCGAGGCGATCGCCATCGCCCGCGAGGCGCGCACGATCCTCGGCGCGGCCGGCATCACCCTCGAGCACCCGGTGATGCGGCACGCGAACAACCTCGAGTCGGTCCTCACCTACGAGGGCACGAGCGAGGTGCACCAGCTGATCATCGGCCGGGCGCTCACCGGCGAGGCAGCCTTCCGGTGACCGACGAGCTCGTCCCCGGGGCCCTCGCGGGGGTCCGCGTCGCCGACTTCGGCCGGGTGCTCGCCGCGCCGTACGCGACGATGCTCCTCGCCGACCTCGGGGCCGAGGTCGTCAAGGTCGAGCGCCCCGGGGTGGGCGACGAGACCCGCTCGTGGGGCCCGCCGTGGTCCGACGAGGGGGAGTCGACGTACTTCCTGTCGGTCAACCGCAACAAGGAGTCACGGGCGGTCGACCTCGGCAGCCCCCAGGGCCGGGAGGAGGCGCTGGCGCTCGTCGCGAGCTGCGACGTCGTCGTCGACAACTTCCGCGCCGGCACGATGGACCGCCTGGGTCTGGGGCCCGACGAGCTGCTCGCCCGCCACCCCGGTCTCGTCGTGTGCTCCGTCACCGGCTTCGGCTCCGGCGAGGGTGCGCACCTGCCCGGGTACGACCTCGTCGTGCAGGCGGTCGGCGGGCTCATGTCGGTCACCGGGTCGCCCGAGTCGGGCCCGACGAAGGTGGGTGTCGCGCTCGTCGACGTCATCACCGGGCTGCACGCGGTGACCGGCATCCTCGCAGCGCTGCGGCACCGTGACCGCACGGGTGAGGGCCAGCGGGTCGAGGTCAACCTGCTGTCCTCGCTGCTCTCGGCGATGGTCAACCAGTCCTCTGCGCACGCGGTCACCGGCCAGGTGCCGCAGGCGATGGGCAACGTCCACCCGAGCATCGCGCCGTACGAGGTCCTGCGGACCGCGGACCGCCCGCTCGCCGTCGCCGCGGCGAACGACAAGCTCTTCGGGCTGCTGGCGAAGGGGGTGGGCCGGCCCGCTCTCGCGCAGGACGAGCGCTTCGCCCGCAACAGCGACCGCGTCGCCCACCGTCAGGTGCTCGTGGCCGAGCTCGAGGACGTGCTGCGCGAGCAGCCTGCGGACCACTGGTTCGAGGTGCTCTCGCAGCTCGGCGTGCCGTGCGGCCCGATCAACGACCTCGGGCAGGCCTTCGCGCTCGCCGACCGGCTCGGGCTGGCCCCGGTCCACGAGGTCGCCGAGCCCGGTCGGGCGCCGGTGCCCACCGTGGCCCACCCGATCACGCTGTCGCGGACCCCGGCGACCTACCGGACCCCGCCGCCGCGCCTGCCGAGCTGACGCAGCACGGGTCGAGGGGGTGGCGCCCCCCCCCCGGCCCCCGGGCCCCACGCCCCCCGGCGGGCCCCCGGTGCCGGCACGGGGGGGTGGGGGGGC
>NZ_JAJBZM010000003.1:247448-322535 GCF_020567375.1 Janibacter melonis
CGCCCCCCGCCGCCGCGCGGGCGCTGCTGCCGCCGCCGGGGGCGGGGTGCCCCGCCCCGCCCCCGTCGCCGCGGAACCCCTCGACCCGTTCGTGCCGCCTGATCGCGTCAGTTGCTGTAGGTCGGCAGGTCGGCGATCTGCGTGCTCGCGAGGCGCCCGCTCGGCTGGTAGGCGTCCTTGGTGTAACCGTCACGGTCGTAGTAGGCGTAGATCTTGCCGGCGCCCGAGACTCCGATGAGGGCGGCAGCGCTGGAACCGTCGCAGCCACCTGCGGACAGCGCCTTGAAGCCGAGGAAACCGGAGGAGCGCATCACCGTGCGGGTCGCGGTGTCCTTGGCGAACGAGGTCTTGATGCGCAGCAGGCTGCCCCCCTTCGTCGTCGCGACGAGGGTGTCGCCGTAGCTCGACCACGACGCGAGAGCGAGCGTCTGCACGTCGGCGAAGTCCGTCGACAAGGTCGTGCCGTCGACGAGCGAGCCGGTGCTCGAGACGTCGTAGCGGCGCAGCTTGTCGCCGATGACGGCGTAGACGACGCCCTGGCCGGCCGACAGGGCCCGGGCCCTGGTCCAGCCGCTCTGCACCGTGCGGCGGGTCGTGCGCATGACGTTGCCGTCGGACCAGTCGCGCACGACGTGCTGGACGGTGCCGCCGGGGCTCACCGCGTAGCCGTCGAGGCGGATGCCCGTCCGGGTCTCCTCGGACCACCGCGTGACCTGGGCGATGGGGGTGTAGGTCAGCTTGCCCGTCTCCGACGTGGGGTAGGCGAAGGTGATCCGGCTGCCGCTCAGGCCCATCTCCGAGTAGATGCGGTTCGGCTGGAGGTAGGACGCGAAGGCCCAGCAGCTCGAGGGGATCCCGGCGATCGAGGCCGACGCAGAGCCCCCAGCCACGCGGGGTGCACCGGGGACGACAGGGGCCGCGGTCGCGCTGCCCGCGGTGGCGAGAGCGGCGGCGGCGGCGAGCAGGCCGGCGGCGGCGCTGCGGAGGTGGCGGGGCATGGGGCGTCCGTTTCGTGTGGAGGGGAGGGCCGACGAGGGCTCGCCGGATGCTAGGCGGACGACAGGGTGCGTGGCTTCCCCTTCGCCATCGCGGTGACGCGATCGTGACCTCGAGGCGGCCCGGGAGGGCATGCTGGACCCATGCGAGCGATCTGGAAGGGTGCGGTCTCCTTCGGGCTGGTCAACGTCCCCGTGCGGCTGTACTCCGCGACCGAGAACCACGACGTGCAGTTCCGTCAGGTGCACGTCGCCGACGGCGGGCGCATCCGCTACAAGCGCGTCTGCAGCATCGACGGCGACGAGGTCGCCTACGACGACATCGCGAAGGGGTACGAGACCGAGGACGGCGAGATGGTCGTCCTCACCGACGAGGACTTCGCCGACCTGCCGACGCGCAGCAGCAAGGAGATCAGCGTCGAGAAGTTCGTGCCGAGCGACCAGATCGACCCCATCTACTTCGACAAGACGTACTACCTCGAGCCCGACAAGTCCGCGGTCAAGCCCTACGTCCTGCTGCGCGACGCGCTCGAGGGCGAGGACCGCATGGCCGTCGCGACGGTCGCGATCCGCACCCGGATGACCCTCGCCGTGCTCCGCGTGCGCGAGGGCATGATCGTCATGCAGACGATGCTGTGGCCCGACGAGGTCCGCGACGCCGGCGCCTTCGGCGACCTCGGCGCGGACGAGAAGGCCACCGAGAAGGAGATGTCGATGGCGCAGGTCCTCATCGACCAGCTCGCCGACGACTTCGAGCCCGACGACTACGAGGACGACTACGCGCTCGCCGTCAAGGAGCTCGTCCGGGCCAAGGTCGAGGGCGGTGAGGTCAAGGCCGCCCCCGAGGAGGAGGACGAAGGGGGCGAGGTCGTCGACCTGCTCGCGGCGCTCGCGAAGTCGGTCGAGCGGGCCAAGAGCCGACGGGGCGAGTCCTCGGCCACGGGCTCCGACGGCGGGTCGAAGGACAGCAGCGAGTCGGGCGCGAAGGGCTCGGGCGCGAAGAAGACCACGGCGAAGAAGACGACCGCGAAGAAGAGTGCCGCGAAGAAGGCCCCGGCGAAGAAGACCGCGGCGAAGAGCACCACGAGCAAGAGCACCGCGAAGAAGTCGGCCCCGAAGAAGAAGGCCGGCTGAGGTGCCCGAGGGTCACACCCTGGCGCGCATCGCCGGCGCGCTCGACGCCGCCTTCGCGGGCAGCGAGGTCCAGGTCAGCTCGCCGCAGGGCCGCTTCGCCGCGGGCGCCGAGCTGCTCGACGGGGGAGTGGTGCGCGAGGCCCGCTCGCACGGCAAGCAGCTCTTCGTCGAGGTCGAGCCCCCGGGGTCGCCCGAGCCGCGGGTGCTCCACGTGCACCTCGGTCTCATCGGCACCTTCACCATCGACGAGGTCGCCTTCGTCGGCGAGAAGCCGGTCGTCGGGCAGGTGCGCTGCCGCATCGAGGGCGAGGGCCACGTGGCCGACCTGCGCGGCCCGATGGTGTGCGCCGTCATCACGCCGGAGGAGGAGGCGGGCATCCGCGACCGGCTCGGGCCGGACCCCCTTCGCGAGGAGTCGGGCGAGCGCGGGTGGGAGCGGGTCACCCGCTCGCGCAAGGAGGTCGCCGCACTGCTCATGGACCAGTCCGTCGTCGCGGGGATCGGCAACGTCTACCGCTGCGAGGTCCTCTTCCGTCGCCGCGTCGACCCGGCGACGCCCGGTCGCGCTCTGGCTCGCGAGACGTGGGACGGGATCTGGGCGGACCTGCGCCGCCTCATGCCGCTCGGCGTCGTCACCGGGCGGATCGTCACCCGCGAGGACCAGGTCGAGGTCGTCGAGGAGGCGATGGCGAAGGGGGAGACCCCTCATCTCACCGAGCGCACCTCGTACGTCTACCGGCGCACCGGCGAGCCCTGCCGGGTGTGCGGCACACCGGTGAGCATGCGCGACCTCGCCGGTCGCAAGCTCTACTGGTGCACGGTCTGCCAGACCGGCACCTGAGCGGGCTCAGGCGCTGCCGGGACGCTCGAGCCGGATGACCTCGGGCGGCAGGCCCCACTCGTCGCGGCCCAGGCGCGACATCGGCCGCAGCGCCTCCATCGTCGGGCGCCCGTCCTCGAGGGCGTCGGTGCGCACGGTGACGGCGACGACGCTGCCGAGCACGAGATGGCTGTCGCCGAGCTTGATGCTCGAGTGCAGCCGGCACTCCACCGAGGCCGCGGACCCGGCGACGCGGGGCACGGGCACGAGGTCGCTCGGCTCGAGGGCGATGCCGAGCTCCTGCGCCTCGTCGGCCTCGGGGTCGAAGGGGGCGCTGCTCGCGTTCGCCAGGTCGCGCTGGTCCTCGCCGACGACGCTGACGACGAAGTGGCCGGTCGCGAGCACGTTGCGCAGCGTGTCCTTGCGCCCCACGGAGGTGAAGCTGATGATCGGCGGTCGCGCGCACGCGACGGAGAAGAAGGAGTGCGGTGCGAGGTTGCCGACCCCGTCCGCGCCCACGGTGCTGATCCACGCGATCGGGCGGGGCACGACGACCGAGGTGAGCAGGTCGTAGGCGTCGGTCGCCGGGTCGCTGACGTCGAAGACGGTGCGCATGGTCAGACGCTACGACGGGGCTGTGGAGGATCTCGCGCGGGATGCCCGCTCAGCCGCTAGGTTTCGCGCCATGTCGACCACGCCGCCGCTCGGGGTGCCGCTCGCGCGACCTCTGCCCGGCCTCACGGTCCGCCCTCCGGGTCGGGTCCTCCTCGCCGCCGTGGTGTCGCTCGCGGTCCTGTGGACCGCTGTCCGGGTGGGCGCGGCCGTCGCCCGCCTCGTCTCGCTCCGCGCGATCGAGCGGTGGGTCGTCGACGACGGGGGCGAGCCGATGGTGGCGGTGACGACGGTCGACAGCTGGGTGCCCGCTGCCGTCGAGGCGTGCCTGCTGGTCGTCCTGTGGGCGTGCACCTCGGTGTGGCTCGCGCGCTCACGACGCGTCTGCGACGCGATGGCGCCGACGACGCACTCGCTGTCCCGGCGATGGGCCTGGTGGGCATGGGTGACGCCCGTCGTCTGCTGGTGGTTCCCCTTCCGGTACGTCCGTGACGTGCTCCGGGCGGTCGGCGAGCGGCCGCGCCGGCTCCTCGCCTGGTGGTGGGCCGCCTGGCTCGTGGTCGTCGTCGTCGACACCGCGGGCCTGTGGCTCGTCGACGAGCAGCCCACCGTCGAGTCGCTGGTCCTCGCGGCCCGGCTCGACCTCGTCGCCGGCCTCGCGCTCGCCGTCGCTCTCGTGCCGTGGCTCGTCCTCGTGCGCCGGGTGGCCTCCGGGACCGGGCGTCTGGCGGCCTCCCGGCTCGCCGGTCCTGTCCGCTGACAGCGAACACGCGGACCCGCCGTCCCCCGGCGGAACAGGGGAGCGCCCGGTGACGTTGTGCAGAGCAGATCGACTCGACCCCCTCCTGGGTGCGGACGCACCAGGGATCTGGGGCAGAGCCAGTTAGCATTTCAGGCAGCCAAGCCAGAAGGGGTGTCCCCATGTTCGAACGGTTCACAGACCGAGCCCGGCGCGTGGTCGTGCTCGCCCAGGAGGAGGCCCGCCTCCTCAACCACAACTACATCGGGACCGAGCACATCCTCCTCGGACTCATCCACGAGGGCGAGGGAGTCGCCAGCAAGGCGCTCGAGTCCCTCGGCATCTCGCTCGAGCAGGTCCGCGAGCAGGTGCAGGACATCATCGGCCCGGGTCAGCAGGCCCCCAGCGGCCACATCCCCTTCACCCCGCGGGCCAAGAAGGTCCTCGAGCTCTCGCTGCGCGAGGCGCTCCAGCTGGGTCACAACTACATCGGCACGGAGCACATCCTCCTCGGCCTCATCCGTGAGGGCGAAGGGGTCGCCGCCCAGGTCCTCGTCAAGCTCGGTGCCGACCTCGGTCGCGTCCGCCAGACGGTCATCCAGCTCATCTCGGGCTACCAGGGTGGCTCGAAGGAGGGCGCCGCGGCCGGTGCCGGTGTCGGCGCAGGTCCCGCCGAGGGTCAGCCCGCGGGCTCGCTCGTGCTCGACCAGTTCGGTCGCAACCTCACGCAGGCCGCCCGCGACGGCGGTCTCGACCCGGTCATCGGGCGTGAGAAGGAGATCGAGCGGGTCATGCAGGTGCTCTCGCGCCGCACGAAGAACAACCCCGTCCTCATCGGCGAGCCCGGCGTCGGCAAGTCCGCCGTCGTCGAGGGCCTGGCCCAGGACATCGTGCGCGGCGACGTGCCCGAGCCGCTCAAGGACAAGCAGCTCTACACCCTCGACCTCGGCTCGCTCGTCGCGGGCAGCCGGTACCGCGGTGACTTCGAGGAGCGCCTGAAGAAGGTGCTCAAGGAGATCAAGACCCGCGGCGACATCATCCTCTTCATCGACGAGATCCACACCCTCGTCGGTGCGGGTGCCGCCGAGGGCGCGATCGACGCCGCGAGCATCCTCAAGCCGATGCTCGCCCGCGGCGAGCTGCAGACCATCGGCGCGACGACGCTCGAGGAGTACCGCAAGCACATCGAGAAGGACTCGGCACTGGAGCGCCGCTTCCAGCCGATCCAGGTCGCCGAGCCCTCGCTGGCGCACGCCATCGAGATGCTCAAGGGCCTGCGCGACCGGTACGAGGCGCACCACAAGGTGACCATCACCGACGCCGCGATCGTCGGCGCCGTGACGATGGCCGACCGGTACGTCAACGACCGCTTCCTGCCGGACAAGGCGATCGACCTCATCGACGAGGCGGGCGCGCGGTTGCGCATCCGTCGGATGACCGCGCCGCCGGACCTCAAGGAGTTCGACGAGAAGATCGCCGGCGTGCGGATGGAGAAGGAGTCGGCCATCGACGGCCAGGACTTCGAGCTCGCCGCCCGTCTGCGGGACGACGAGAAGACCCTGCTGCGCGAGAAGGCCAAGCGCGAGGAGGAGTGGAAGGCCGGCGACATGGACGTCGTCGCCGAGGTCGACGAGGAGCTCATCGCCGAGGTGCTCGCCGCCTCGACCGGCATCCCCGTCTTCAAGCTCTCCGAGGAGGAGTCCTCGCGGCTGCTCAACATGGAGGGCGAGCTCCACAAGCGCGTCGTCGGCAACGACGAGGCGATCAAGGGTCTCTCGCAGGCGATCCGTCGCACCCGCGCCGGTCTGAAGGACCCGCGTCGCCCCGGTGGCTCGTTCATCTTCGCCGGCCCCACGGGCGTCGGCAAGACCGAGCTCGCCAAGGCGCTCGCCGAGTTCCTCTTCGGCGACGAGGACAGCCTCATCACCCTCGACATGTCGGAGTACTCCGAGAAGCACACGGTCAGCCGTCTCTTCGGCAGCCCGCCCGGGTACGTCGGCTACGACGAGGGCGGTCAGCTCACGGAGAAGGTGCGCCGCAAGCCCTTCTCGGTGGTCCTCTTCGACGAGGTCGAGAAGGCGCACCCGGAGATCTTCAACAGCCTGCTGCAGGTGCTCGAGGACGGCCGTCTGACCGACAGCCAGGGCCGCATGGTCGACTTCAAGAACACCGTCATCATCATGACGACCAACCTCGGCACCCGGGACATCTCCAAGGGCACCATGGGCTTCGCCCCCGGCAACGACGGCCGGACCGACTACGAGCGGATGAAGGCCAAGGTCACCGACGAGCTCAAGCAGCACTTCCGTCCGGAGTTCCTCAACCGCGTCGACGACACCATCGTCTTCCCGCAGCTGAGCCAGGACGAGATCGTCGAGATCGTCGACCTGGAGATCGCCAAGCTCGACGTGCGGCTCAAGGACAAGGACATGGGCATCGAGCTCACGCCCGCGGCCAAGGCCCTGCTCGCCAAGCGCGGCTACGACCCGGTGCTCGGCGCCCGCCCGCTCAAGCGGACGATCCAGCGCGAGATCGAGGACGTGCTGTCCGAGAAGATCCTCTACGGCGAGATCGGTGCCGGCGAGATCGTCGGTGTCGACGTCGAGGGAGAGGGCAAGGAGGCGCGGTTCACCTTCGCCGGTGCGCCGAAGGCCCCCGCCATCGACCTGCCGATCACGGTCGGCGGAGAGAGCGACCCTCGCTCGGAGTGACCCCCGCCTGACCCCATGACGAAGGGGGCGACGCACCACGGTGCGTCGCCCCCTTCGCCGTCCCCGGGACCCCTCGCCGGTCGAGGTGCGACGAAGGAGCCTCGAGACCACCCGCCGACCCTTCGCTGGTCGAGGTGCGACGGAGGAGCCTCGAGACCACTCAGGGTCAGGTCGGGGAAGACCAGCGGGGGTCGCGGCCGATGAAGGCGAGGAAGCGCTCCTGCTCGCTCGCGCCCTCCGGCTCGGGCTGCTGCTCGCCGTACTGCCCCGAGCCCCGGATCATCGGCTCCATGGAGAGCATCCCCGCGTGCGCCTCGCGCACGAAGTCCGGGTCGATGGTGTCGTCCTGACCGCTCGAGCGCGCGAGGTCCCAGGAGTGCATGACGACGTCGGGCGTGTAGTACGTGTCGACGAGGCGCTCGAGCGGCAGGGTGCCCAGGTGCTCCTGGGTGACCTCCTGCCCGGCCCGCCCCGGGTCGTCGAGGAGGCCCTGCACCTGCCCCCGCACGTGCTCCCACGCGGCGGTGGGGTCGTCCTGCGCCGACGGCCCCGGGTCGAGGGCGACCCCGCAGCCGGCGAGCATGCCCGGCAGCCAGGTCGTCAGGTGCTCGACGACGTCGCGCGCCCGCCACTGGTCCACGGGCGTCGGCGCCGACCAGTCGGTGGTGCCGCCCACGAGTGCCGAGAAGCGCTCGGCGGCGGTGCGGAAACGGTCGGCAGCGGTGTCGCTCATGTCGTCCTCGTCTGCGGGTGCGCCGGCTCAGAGCCGCTTGCGCATCTGCTGCATCTGCTCGATCTGCTTGGTCTGCGTGACGTTGATGTCGTCGGCGAGCTCGCCGGTGCGCTCGTCCATGCCCTTCTCCCCGTGGGTGTCGCACATCGTCAGCGCGCCCTTGTGGTGGGCGACCATGAGGTCGAGGTACTGACGGTCGAGCTCGGTGCCGCTCGCGTTCTCCAGCGCGGTGAGCTGCTGCTGCGTCGCCATGCCGGGCATCGAGTGGTGGGAGCCGTGCTGGGTGACGAGCTTGGGGTTCTTCGCCTCGGGCGGCACCTCCTCGCCCCACGAGCGCAGGGTCGTCGCCATGCCCTCCATCTCCGGCTTCTGCTCGTCGGCGATGCGGCTGGCGATGCCCTTGACCTTGCTGTCGGTGAGCCGCCCCTTGACGATGTCGCTCATGACGATGGCCTGCGCGTGGTGGCTGATCATGTCGGTGAGGAAGGTGACGTCGGCGTCGTTGTGCGAGACCGACGGGGTGGCGATCGCGTCGCTGCCGGTGAGCGTCGAGTTCGGCTGACCGGGGGAGCCCGGCTCGAGGACGGGCGCGTCGGGGGAGGTCGCCGACGCCGTCGGCACGGGCTCGGTGTCGCCGCCCGAGCAGCCGGCGAGAGCCAGGGCGAGGGCGGACGCGATCGCGGTCGTTCGGAGGCTGCGCACGAGCCGACGGTAACCGGGGCGGGGGTGCTCTGCGAAGGGGTGGCGGCATCTTCACGCCGCGCGACCGGGGGTCTTGACCCAACGCTGACCCATCCCTGACCTTCGTCACCTTTCGGCCGACTCACAGGTCAGGAGAGGCTGAGCGAACCTTGAAGACCCGTCCAAGGGCCGCCACCCTCGTTCGGGAGCCACCGAGCGGAGGAAACATGCGTAAGCCACTACTGGCCATCGCTGCGGCAGCAGCCCTGGTCACCTCGGGCGCCGGCGCCGCACTAGCCGTCGGACCCGATGACCGGGTCGGCGTGTCCGGCACCGACCTCAAGACCGATGAGATCGGGCGCAGCGCCAACGTCAAGCACCTCGCCAACATCGCCCCGTCGGGCGTGCTGGCGCAGGGGGTCGGGACCGACCTGGCCTTCCAGGACGACAAGGCCTTCGTCGGCAACTACGACGGCTTCTCGATCATCGACATCCGAAACCCCAAGAAGCCCAAGACGATCGTCCAGGTCAGCTGCCCCGGCAGCCAGAACGACATCTCCGTCTCCGGCGACCTGCTCTACCTCTCGACCGACTCCTCGCGCAGCGACGACTCCTGCGCCTCGACGTCGCAGTCCGCGACGATCAAGGAGAGCTGGGAGGGCATCAAGATCTTCGACATCTCCGACGTGAAGAACCCGAAGTACATCAAGTCCGTCGAGACCGCCTGCGGGTCGCACACGCACACGCTCGTCCCGGGCAAGGGCAAGAACAACAAGACCGACTACCTCTACGTGTCGAGCTACTCGCCGCGTGACACCTTCCCGGACTGCAAGACGCCGCACGACCTCATCTCCATCGTCAAGGTCGACACGAAGAACCCCACCTCGGCCGCGGTCATCGCCACGCCGAACCTCTTCCCCGACGGCGGCAACCCCGGTGGCCCCGGCCCGACCCCGATCGCGAGCCGCTCGGCCACGACCGGCTGCCACGACATCACCGCGCTGCCGCACAAGGACCTCGCGGCCGGTGCGTGCATGGGCGACGGCATCATCATGGACATCGAGAACCCCGAGAAGCCGCGGGTCATCGAACGCGTCCGTGACGACGAGAACTTCGCCTTCTGGCACTCGGCCACCTTCAACGCCGACGCCTCCAAGGTGATCTTCACCGACGAGCTCGGTGGTGGCGGCGCCGCCACCTGCAACGCGGCCATTGGCCCGAACCGTGGCGCGAACGCGATCTACGACATCTCGAAGTACGGCCGTCTCGACTTCAAGTCGTACTACAAGATCGACCGCCACCAGGGCCCGACGGAGAACTGCGTCGCGCACAACGGCTCGATCATCCCCGTCGCCGGGCGTGACCTCATGGTCCAGTCCTGGTACCAGGGCGGCGTGAGCATCTGGGACTTCACGGACTCCGAGAACCCCGAGGAGCTGGGCTACTTCGAGCGCGGTCCGCTCCCCGAGGGCGCCGGCACCGGCGGCACGTGGTCGACGTACTACTACAACGGCCACATGTACTCCTCGGACATCGCCCGTGGCTTCGACGTCCTCAAGTG
The DNA here is from genome assembly GCF_020567375.1 of Janibacter melonis. Lineage (GTDB taxonomy): Bacteria > Actinomycetota > Actinomycetes > Actinomycetales > Dermatophilaceae > Marihabitans > Marihabitans melonis. The sequence goes on from NZ_JAJBZM010000003.1 coordinate 257,435, forward strand.
GGTCGACCCGTCGACCAAGAAGATCGACAAGCAGATCATGGACGAGCTCAACGTCCAGAGCCAGCCGAAGTACAAGGTCCGCTGAGCCCCGCTCGACGAGACGATCACTGACGCGAAGGGGGCGTCCCGGCCAGGTGCCGGGGCGCCCCCTTCGTCGCGCCCTGCGGCGCCGAGGACGGCCCCGGCCGCGCGTACATTGGGCCGGTGCCCAGCCAGCCCGAGATCCGTCGCGCCCGAACCCCCGACGTCCGCGCCATCCGCGACCTCGTCGCCCCGCTCGCCGAGAGCCGGGTGCTCGTGAGCAAGGACGCCGTCGCCTACTTCGAGGGCATCCAGGAGTTCCGCGTCGCCGAGATCGACGGCGTCGTCGTCGGCTGCGGGGCGCTGCACGTCATGTGGGAGGACCTCGCCGAGATCCGCACGCTCGCCGTCTCGCGCGACCACCTCGGGCACGGCGTCGGCGGGGCGCTGCTGCGCGCGCTGCTCGAGGACGCCCGCGAGATCGGGGTCGAGCGGATCTTCTGCCTCACCTTCGAGACCGACTTCTTCACCCGGCACGGCTTCACCGAGATCGAGGGCCGCGCGGTCGACCCGGAGGTCTACGCGGAGCTGCTGCGCTCCTACGACGAGGGCGTCGCCGAGTTCCTCGACCTCGAGCGGGTCAAGCCGAACACCCTGGGCAACACCCGGATGCTCCGTCAGCTCTGAGGTCCTGGGTAGGTTGGCGCGATGAGCACCGACGCGCAGCCGATCCGTCACGTCGTCGTCATGGGGGTGTCCGGCGCCGGCAAGACGACCCTCGCCGAGGGGGTCGTCGCCGCGACCGGCTGGGCCTTCCTCGAGGGCGACCGGCTGCACCCCGAGGCCAACATCGCGAAGATGGCTGACGGCCACCCGCTGACCGACGAGGACCGCTGGCCGTGGCTGCGGGCGATCGGGGAGTGGATCAGCGACCGCGAGGCGAAGGGGGAGAGCGCGGTCATCGCGTGCTCGGCGCTCAAGCGCTCCTACCGCGACCTCCTGCGCGAGGGGCGCGAGCACGTCGAGTTCTTCCTCCTCGACGTCCCCGAGGAGGAGCTGTACCGGCGGCTGGAGACCCGCGAGGGCCACTACATGAAGGCGTCGATGCTGCGCTCCCAGCTCGACACCCTCGAGCCCTTCGGGGCGGACGAGCCCGCGCGCACCCTGCGCTCCGACGGCGACGAGGACGAGGCTCTGCGCGAGACCCTCGAGCTGCTCGGGCTGCCCGAGCAGCCGGCTCACACGGGCAGCCGGTAGCCCTCGCCGTCGGGCTCGACGAGCCCGTCCTCGACGAGACCGGCCAGGCAGCGGTCCACCTTCGCCGGGTCCTGCGGCCACACCTGCGCGACCTGCTCGCGGCTCACCGAGCCGACGCTCTCCCGCAGCAGCTGCACGACCCGGCCGCGCACCTGCCGGTCCGTGCCGTGCCATGCCTGACCGCGCCGCACGGGTCCGTCATGGGCCGGTGACCCCGCCCGGCGCCACGCGCACAGGTCGCTCACCGGGCACTCCTCGCAGCGCGGGGAGCGGGCCGTGCACACGAGCGCCCCGAGCTCCATGACCGCGGCGTTCCACGCGTTGGCGTCGTCCGTCTCGGGCGGCATCGCGCCCGCGGCGAGCCGGGCCTCGTGCGCGGTGAGAGCGGGGGCGGCCTGGGCACGCCCCTCGAGCGCCCGGGCGAGGACCCGGCGCACGTTCGTGTCGACGACGACCTCGGGCAGGCCGTGCGCGAAGGACGCCACGGCGGCCGCGGTGTAGGCGCCGACACCGGGCAGGGCGAGGAGGTCCTGCGGGCTCGTCGGCACCTCGCCGTCGTGCCGCTCGACCATGGCGACCGCCGCCTCGCGCAGCCGCAGCGCGCGGCGCGGGTAGCCCAGCCGCCCCCACAGCCGTACCGCGTCACCGGGAGCAGCGGATGCCAGGTCGGCGGGCGTCGGCCACCGACGCATCCACTCCTGCCAGATCGGCACCACCCGGGCGACCGGGGTCTGCTGCGACATCACCTCGGAGACGAAGACCTCCCAGGGCGTCGTGCCGGCTGCCCGCCACGGCAGGTCGCGGGCGTGCTCGTCGAACCAGCTCAGCACCCGTCGGTGGACGTGCGCCAGCTCGGTCTCAGCGGTGCTCACGACGGACCTCGGCCTCGACCGGGTCAGACGTAGCGCTCGAGGATGGAGGTCTCGGCCAGGCGAGACAGCCCCTCGCGCACGAGGCGGGCGCGGCCCTCGCCGACGCCCTCGACGGTCATGAGGTCGTCGATGCCGGCGGCGAGCAGGCGCTGCAGCCCGCCGAACTGGTTGACGAGGCGCTCGATGATCAGGCCCGGCAGACGGGGGACCTTCGACAGGATGCGGAAGCCGAGCGGGCTGACCGTCGCGTCGAGGTTCTCGCCGACGATGGAGAAGCCGAGGGTCTTCGCGCACGCGCCGAGGTCGAGCAGCGCCGTCGGGTCGAGCGCGGCGAGCGAGGCCATCATCTCCTCGACCGTCGGCGGGTTCGAGGCGCTCGGCGCGTAGTCGCGCGCGACCCACATGAGGTCGTCCTGCAGGCCGGCGGTGAGCTCCTCGAGCTGGAGGGTGAGCAGACGACCCTCGGTGCCCAGCTCGACGACGTAGCTCTCGATCTCCTCGCTGATGCGGCGCACCATCTCGAGGCGCTGCAGCACCGAGGCGACGTCGCGGACCGTGACGAGGTCCTCGATCTCGAGCGCCGAGAGGGTGCTCGTCACCTCGTCGAGCCGGGCCTTGTAGCGCTCGAGGGTCTGCAGGGCCTGGTTGGCGTACGACACGAGCTCGGAGGCGGGCTTGACGACGTGGCGACGTCCGCCGACGTAGAGCGCGATGATGCGCATCGACTGGCTCACCGAGACGACGGGGTGACCGGTCTGGCGGGCGACCCGCTCTGCGGTGCGGTGCCGGGTGCCGGACTCCTGGGTCTCGATGCTCGGGTCGGGCAGGAGCTGGGTGCCGGCCCGCAGGATGCGGTTGGAGCCGCGGTCGAGGACGATCGCGCCGTCCATCTTGGCCAGCTCGCGCAGACGCGTCGAGGAGAACTCGATGTCGAGGGGGAAGCCGCCGGTCGCGATCTGCTCGACGACCCGGTCGTGGCCGAGGACGACGAGGGCCCCGGTGTTGCCGCGCAGGATGCGCTCGAGGCCGTCGCGCAGCTCGGTGCCGGGCGCGACCGCGGCCAGGGTCGCCCGGAGCAGGTCGTCGTCGTGGTCGGACACGAGCGTGAGTCTAGGTCCCCGCGGGTGCGCTCGCCGACGAGCGCGAGCGGGCCTGCTCGATGGCGCTCGAGAGGTCGCTCACCTCGACGACCTCCATCCGGGGCGGGGGCGTGCTGTCGGCGAGCGCCCCCACCGGCACGAGCGCCGTCGTGAAGCCCAGGCGCGAGGCCTCGAGGAGGCGACGGGACACCCCGACGGCGGGTCGCACCTCGCCCGACAGCCCGACCTCGCCGAGCGCGAGCAGGGTGTGCGGCAGAGGCCGGTCCTGGACGGCGCTCGCGATGGCCAGGGCGACGGCGAGGTCGCTCGACGGCTCGGTGATGCGCACCCCGCCGACGGTGCTCACGTAGGTGTCGGCACGCCCGACGGGGGCCCCGGCGCGGCGGTCGAGCACCGCCATGATCATCGCCACCCGCGAGGAGTCCAGCCCCACGCTCGCCCGGCGCGGGGTGGGGATCTCGGAGGGGGCGACGAGGGCCTGGATCTCGGTGACGAGCGGACGGCGCCCCTCGAGGGTGACGGTCGCGCAGGTGCCCGGCACGGTGACGTGCCGCGAGGACAGGAAGAGCCCGCTCGGGTCCTCGAGCCCGTGGATGCCGGTGTCGGTGAGGTCGAAGCACCCGACCTCGTCGGTCGGGCCGTACCTGTTCTTCACCGCCCGCACGAGCCGCAGCCGCGAGTGGCGGTCGCCGTCGAACTGCACGACGACGTCGACGAGGTGCTCGAGCATCCGCGGCCCGGCGATCGAGCCGTCCTTCGTCACGTGGCCGACGAGCAGCATCGCGATGCCCGCGGCCTTCGCCCGCTGGATGAGGGCTCCGGCGACCTCGCGCACCTGGCTGACGTTGCCCGCCGCGCCGTCGACCTCGCCCGAGGCGAGGGTCTGCACGGAGTCGACGACGGCCAGCGCCGGGGCGCGCTCGTCGAGGTGCGCCAGGACGGTGCCCAGGTCGGTCTCGCTCGTGAGGTAGAGCTCGTCGGCGAGGGCGCCGATGCGCTGGGCCCGGGCCCTCACCTGCGCCGCTGACTCCTCGCCGCTCACGTAGAGGACGGGCCGGTGGGCCGCTGCACGCGCGGCGACGTCGAGCAGCAGCGTCGACTTGCCGATGCCCGGCTCGCCGGCGACGAGGACGACCGAGCCGGGCACGATGCCCCCGCCGAGCACCCGGTCGAACTCGCCGACCCCGGTGCTCCACGACTGCGCGTCCTCGGCGGCGACCTGCGCGATCGGCTGCGCGGACCGCTCGACCCGCCGGGCCGCGGTTGTGCGCACGGTGGCCGCGCCGATCTCGACGAGCGTGCCCCAGGCCTGGCACTCGCCGCAGCGGCCGACCCACTTCACGGTGGTCCACCCGCACTCGGAGCACCGGTACCCGGGAGACTTCGTCGCTGCCATGCCGGTCAACCTACGTGGGCGGCCCGACAGCCCCGGCGGCCCCGGGCGAAGGGGGGCTCACCCCTTCGCGTCGGCCGCCAGCGTCGCCGGGTGGACGAGGAGGGGGAGCAGGGCTCGGCCCTGCGGCGAGGTGCGCCCGGAGGGGGCGCGCACCGCGTCGACGAGCGCGAGGTGGGCCTCGCAGTGCTCGACGAGGGCCGCGTAGGCAGGGGCTCCCATGAGCTCGACGAGACCGTCGCGCTCGGTGACGTACACGGGGTCGGCCGCGACGTGCGCGTCGGGGCTGCCCGAGCAGTACCAGTCGAGGTCGTGCCCGCCGGGGCCCCAGCCGCGCCGGTCGTACTCGCCGATGCTCACCTCGAGATAGCTCGTCTCGTCGGGCAGCTCGACGGTGCGGTAGGTGCGCCGGATCGGCAGCTGCCAGCACACGTCGGGCTTGACGGTGTGCGGCGGCACGCCCTCGAGCACCGCGTGCTGGTGCAGGGCGCAGCCCGCCCCGGCGGGGAAGCCCGGGCGGTTCAGGAAGATGCAGCCGCCGTCGACGACCTTGGTCTTGCGGGCGCCGTCCTCGCGCTCGGTCCACGCCGTGAGCCGGGTCGAGCCGGGGTGCAGCTGCCACTCGTCCTCGCCGAGCCGCTTCGCGACCGCACGGACCCGCTCGACGTCGTCGTCGTCGGTGAGGTGCGCGCCGAGGGTGCAGCAGCCGTTGTCGGGGTGATCGGCGTCGATCCCGCAGCAGCCCTGCCCGAAGATGCAGGTCCACCGCGAGGTCAGCCAGGTGAGGTCGCAGCGCATGCGCTGGCCCTCCTGCCCGGGGTCGTCGAACTCGACCCAGGTGCGCGGGGTGCCCAGCGGCGTCTCGCCAGCGTGCTCGCTCATCGCGGGTCACCCTACGGCCCGTAGTGTGTCGACCCATGCGCCTCGGGGTCATCGACGTCGGATCCAACACGGTCCACCTGCTCGTGGTCGACGCGCACCGCGGCGCGCAACCGCTGCCGGCGACGTCGCACAAGATCGAGCTCCGGCTAGCCGAGCACGTCCTCGACGACGGCCGGGTGCGCGACTCGGGCACCGAGCGCCTCACCCGCTTCGTCGCCGAGTGCCTCGAGGTGGCCGACGAGCAGGGCGTCGAGGAGACCCTCGCCTTCGCCACGAGCGCGATCCGTGAGGCCCCCAACGGCGAGGAGGTCCTCGCCCACGTGCGCGAGCGCACCGGGGTCGAGCTGCGGGTCCTGTCCGGGGAGGACGAGTCGCGCCTGACCTTCCTCGCCGCGCGGCGGTGGGCCGGCTGGTCCGCGGGCAAGCTCCTCGTCCTCGACATCGGCGGCGGCTCGCTCGAGGTCGCGGTCGGCACCGACGAGGACCCCGACGTCGCCCTGTCCTTCCTCCTCGGCGCCGGTCGGGTGACCCGAGAGCTGCTCGGGGGGGACCCCCCTTCGCCCGCCGAGGTGCGTGCCGCGCGCAAGGCGGTCCGGGCCGAGCTGGCCCGCCACATCCGCCCGCTCGCCAAGGCGGGCGCCCCCGACCGGGTCGTCGGCACGAGCAAGACGATGCGCTCCCTGGCGCGCATCGCCGGCGCCGCACCCTCGGCCGAGGGCCCCTACGTCAGCCGCGTCCTCACCCTCGAGGACGTCACCCGGACGATCGCGACGATCACGCCGATGACCTCGGCCGAGCGCACCGGGCTGCCCGGCGTCTCGGCGTCTCGGGCCCACCAGCTCCTCGGTGGTGCGGTCGTCGCCGAGGCCGCCATGGGGCTGCTCGGCGTGGACAGCCTGCAGATCTGCCCGTGGGCCCTGCGCGAAGGGGTCATCCTGCGTTACCTCGACCACCTCGACACCTGAGCCGGGGGCTGCCGGTCTACGCTCGGCAGATGCCGCGCATCCCCGTGGCGCTGTCCTCGGCGTCCGTGTACCCGCAGACGACGTCCTCGGCCTTCGAGACCGCAGCGCGGCTGGGCTACGACGGGGTCGAGGTCATGGTGTGGACCGACCCGGTGAGCCAGCAGGCGGCCGCGCTGCGCGGTCTGTCCGAGCACCACGAGATGCCCGTCGTGTCGGTCCACGCACCGACCCTGCTCCTCACGCAGCGGGTGTGGGGGCCGGACGCGTGGACGAAGGTCGACCGCTCCATCGACCTCGCGCACGACGTCGGGGCGCCCGTCGTCGTGCTCCACCCGCCCTTCCGGTGGCAGAAGGAGTACGCGCGCGCCTTCGCCGACGGGGTCGCCGAGCGGGAGCACGACCGCGACATCGTCCTCGCCGTCGAGAACATGTACCCATGGACGGCGCGAGGCCGTCAGGTCGAGGCCTACCTGCCCCACCCGCACAGCGACGTCGACCGGGCGATCATGGCGACCCGTGAGGCGGTCTTCCCCGCGCACGGTCTCGACGTCTGGGTCGACTGACCGCCCGATCCCACCGGGACTTTCTCGGCGCTCCACGGCGTGTCGGGTGGACGTGGGCCCACCGATTTCTCACACCCACTTCCCAGCCGTCACATGTGCCCCTATGGTTACCCTGCACAGGACGTAGCCGTCCGTTGGTGACGTGCGCCAACGCTACGACCGTGCAGAGACCGAGGTGGCCAGATGTCCGACGACCGACTCAGTGAGGTCCGATTCCTCACTGTTGCCGAGGTGGCCTCGATCATGCGGGTCTCGAAGATGACCGTCTACCGGATGGTCCACAACGGCGAGCTGCCCGCCGTGCGCGTCGGTCGTTCCTTCCGCGTCCCGCAGGACGCGGTCAACGACTACCTCGACTCCTCCTTCGTCGAGACCGCCTGAGCGAAGGGGGGACCGGTCGCGGCCCCACGTTTGGGGCACGGAGCGGGGCCGGATAGGCTTGGCGACCGACTCTCACGACTACCGGTCGGCACGGCGTGCTGCAGCACATCGCGCGCCTGCACCGCCGCCGGCCGAGGAGCACCAGAGGTCGCCTCACGGCGGCCGACCGACCACGAAGGACGTTGCATGGGTTCTGTCATCAAGAAGCGCCGCAAGCGGATGGCGAAGAAGAAGCACCGCAAGCTGCTGCGCAAGACGCGTCACCAGCGCCGCAACAAGAAGTGAGCGCCCGAAGGGGCCCCGACCGCCGGTCGGGGCCCCTTCGCGCACCCGTCGTGGGACGACTCACGCAGCCCGGGCCCGTGCGCGGCGCACATCGTGGCGTGCCGCTGGTTACGCTCGACGCGTCGTCGACCAGAAGGAGTGATCCGTGGCGAGCACCGTGCTCATCACCGGGGTGTCCCGCCACCTCGGAGGCGCCTACGCCCGCCGGCTGAGCGCGGAGGAGTCCGTCGGGCGGATCATCGGCGTGGACGTCGTGCCCCCGCGCCACGGCATCGGCCGGGCCGAGTTCGTCCGGGCCGACATCCGCAGCCCCCTCATCGCGCGGATCATCGCCGACCACGACGTCGACACGGTCGTGCACATGGCGGTCATCGCCACCCCGGCGGCGAGCGGCGGGCGCACGACGCAGAAGGAGATCAACGTCATCGGGACGATGCAGCTCCTCGCGGCCTGCCAGAAGGCGCCCGCGCTGCGTCGTCTCGTCGTGAAGTCGACGGCGGCGATCTACGGGTCGAGCCCGAAGGACCCCGCGATGTTCCGCGAGGAGTACTCGGCACGCCGGCTGCCCTCCGGGGGCTGGGGCCGTGACTCGGTCGAGGTCGAGGGCTACGTGCGGGGCTTCGCCCGCCGCCGCCCCGACGTCGAGATCACCATGCTGCGCTTCGCCAACGTCATCGGGCCCCGGGTGCGCACGGCGATGACCGACCACTTCTCGCTGCCGGTCGTCCCGCTGCCGCTGGGCTACGACGCGCGTCTGCAGTTCGTCCACGAGGACGACGTCACCGACGCCCTCGCGCACGCCGTGACCGCACCCGCCGTCGGCAGCGTCAACATCGCCGGCGACGGGATCATCACCGCCAGCCAGGCCGCGAACATCGCCGGTCGCCCCTTCGTCCCCGTGCCCCGCATCGGCACCGGTCTCGTCGCGGGGGCGCTCCAGCGCGCCGGGGTCGTCGACGCGAGCGTCGACCAGCTCGACCTGCTCGCCTTCGGGCGCGGTCTCGACACGACGAAGATGCGCCGCGAGCTGCACTTCGAGCCGCGGTACACGACGCGAGAGGCCTTCGAGTCCTTCGCGCAGACCCTGCGGCACCGGATGGTGCTGCCCGGCGGGGGCACCCGCTCGAGCTGGCGGGCCGCCGAGGCCGCCGAGCGCGCCATGTCCGTGATCGACCGCCCCGGGAAGAAGGACTGATGGCGCAGCGCACACCGTCGAGCACGACGAAGAAGTCCGCGCGGGCTGCGACGCCCGCGAGGAGCGCGACGAAGACGGCGGCGACGAAGGCCGGCACGCGGAAGACCGCCGCCGCGAAGAAGACCACCGCGAAGAAGGCCAGCGCGGAGAAGACCACCACCGCGAAGAAGGCCACCGCGAAGAAGACGTCGACCACGAAGACCGCCGCCCCGCGCTCCGCGGTCGCCGCGGCGGCCGAGCGCGCCGGCGGCGAGCGGGCCCGACGCCGCTCGACCCCCCTGCTCGCCGGCAGCGAGACGACGGCGCCCCCGACGAAGAAGACCACCGCGTCGTCGGCCTCGCGCCCGACCGCCTCCCGCCGGGCGAGCCGCCCGGCCGCCCCGGTCGGCGGCTCCGCCCCGACGTCAGGGACGACGAAGGGGGCGTCGCGACCGGCCCGCACGACGCGCAGCACCACCCGCGCCGCGGGCGCCCCGGCCCTGCGCGTCGTCGACGGCGAGGGCACGGGCACCCGTCGCCCCCGGCGCACGACCACCCCGAGGCCGCGCGTGGCCACCGCGCCGACGACCCCTTCGCCCGCGTCGGCACCCGCCGAGGGCACCCCGAGCAGCGGCACCGCGCTCGCCCCGGGCGTCGCCGAGCTGCTCTCCGTCGCGCTCTCGGCCGGCCAGGTCGCGTCGCGCACCATCGGCGGGGCGGTGAGCAACGCGGCGGGCGAGGAGTGGGAGCGCCGACTCGGCGAGGTCCTGTCCTTCCTGCGCCGCCGGGTCCAGGGCGACTACAGCGTCGACGACTTCGGCTTCGACGAGGACTTCACCCTGCACACCGCCTTCCCGGTGCTGCGCCTGCTCAAGGACCGGTGGTTCCGCGTCGAGGTCCGCGGCATCGAGAACATCCCGGCCACGGGCGGCGCGCTCGTCGTCTCCAACCACTCTGGCACCATCGCCCTCGACTCGGTGATGACCCAGCTGGCGATCCACGACGCGCACCCGCAGCACCGCTTCCTGCGCATGCTCGGGGCCGACCTCGTCTTCGCGCTGCCCGTCGTCGGCGACTTCGCGCGCAAGACCGGCGCGACGCTCGCGACGAACCCGGACGCGGAGCGCCTCATGACCTCTGGCGAGCTCGTCGGGGTGTGGCCCGAGGGCTTCAAGGGCGTCGGCAAGCCCTTCCGCGAGCGCTACAAGCTGCAGCGCTTCGGCCGGGGCGGCTTCGTCGCGGCGGCGATCCGCAGCGAGGTGCCGATCATCCCGTGCTCGGTCGTCGGGGCCGAGGAGATCTACCCGATGGTCGGCAACGCCAAGACCCTCGCCCGGCTGCTCGGCGCGCCGTACGCACCGATCACGCCGACCTTCCCGCTGCTCGGCCCGCTCGGCCTCGTGCCGCTGCCGAGCAAGTGGATCATCGAGTTCAGCCCGCCCGTCGACACCGCGAGCCTCGGTCCCGCGGCCGCCGACGACCCCGCGCTCGTCTTCGACCTCACCGACCAGGTGCGCGAGACGATCCAGCAGACGCTGTACTCGGTGCTCATGACCCGTCGCTCGGTCTTCTTCTGATGGCCTGGGCTCCTGCCGGTCGCCTGGCCGTCGTCACCCGTGAGGGGTGCCACCTGTGCGTCGTCGCGCTCGAGACCGTGCGCCGGGTCGCCGCCGAGCACGACCTCGACGTCGAGGTCGTCGACGTCGACCGCGACCCCGAGCTGCTCGCCCGGTACTCGGAGGAGGTCCCCGTGACCTTCGTCGACGGGGCGCAGCACGACTACTGGCGGGTCGACGAGACCCGCCTCCGGGCGGCCCTCGAGCGGTCCTGACGGGCCGAAGGGGGAGCCCGCCCACCCCTTCGGGCGTGGCCACGACCACGGGTCGTCGTGACTTTGTGCAAATGTTCACAAGCCGTTAGCCTGAGTTGGTCGCCGCTCGCGCCACCTGTGCTCGCGGCGCAGAGAGGAGCAGCGAGTCGATCGTGACCGCCACCAGCGCAGCCAAGCGCGGGATCCCCGACGCGACCGTGGCGCGCCTGCCCGGGTACCTCAGGGCACTCGACGGGCTCGTGGCGCAGGGCGTCGGCTCGGTCTCCTCGGAGGAGCTCGCGACGAGCTCGGGGGTGAGCAGCGCGAAGCTGCGCAAGGACCTCAGCCACCTCGGCTCCTACGGCGTGCGCGGCGTCGGCTACGACGTCGGCCACCTGCGCTACCAGATCTCGCGGGCCCTCGGCCTCACCCAGGACTGGCCGGTCGCCATCATCGGCATGGGCAACCTCGGCCGCGCGCTCGCCTCGTACGGCGGCTTCGCGCCCCAGGGCTTCACCGTCGTCGCCGTCCTCGACCGCGACCCCGCGCTCGTCGGCCAGCGGGTGGGCGACCTCGTCGTGCAGCCGATGGAGGTGCTGCCGAGCCTCACCGAGGGCGGCCAGGCCGCGATCGGCGTCATCGCCGCCCCCGCCGCCTCCTCGCAGGACGTTGCCGACCAGCTCGTCGCCGCCGGCTTCTCCTCGATCCTCAACTTCGCCCCCGGCGTGATCTCGGTGCCCGACCACGTGCAGGTCCGCAAGGTCGACCTCGCGACCGAGCTGCAGATCCTCGCCTACCACGAGCAGCGCCGCACCAGCCCCGGTGCCGACCTGGAGGTCGCCCGATGAGCACCGTCGTCTTCGGTCTCAACCACCACCGCACGCCCATCCAGCTGCTCGAGCGGGTCTCGCTCGGCCAGGACGTCGCGGCCCGGCTCACGGAGTCGGCCCTCGAGAGCCCGGACATCAGCGAGGTCGTCGTCGTCTCGACGTGCAACCGCACCGAGGTCTACGCGGAGGTCAGCGCCTTCCACGGCGCCGTCGCCGATCTCACCACCGCCCTCACCGGTGTCACCGGGGTCACCCAGGACGACCTCGTCGAGCACCTCGAGCTCCAGTACGGCGAGGCCGCCGTCGCCCACGTCTTCAACGTCGCCGCCGGGCTGGACTCCATGGCCGTCGGCGAGGCCCAGATCGTCGCGCAGCTGCGCGACGCGCTCGCCGTCGGGCAGGACAGCGGCGCGGCCGGCCCGGCCCTGAACCACCTGCTCCAGCAGGCCCTGCGCACGGGCAAGCGCGTGCGCACCGAGACCGGCCTGGACCGCGTCTCGCGCTCCCTCGTCGAGGTCGGTCTCGAGCTCGCCCGTGACCTGCTCGGCGCGGTCGAGGGGCTCGACGTGCTCGTCGTCGGGGCGGGCTCGATGAGCTCGCTCGCCGCGACGACCGCCTCGCGCCTCGGCGCCGGCTCGATCACCGTCGTCAACCGCACGCACGAGCGGGCCGTCTCGCTCGCCGCCCGGCTCGACGCGCAGGCCCGCCCGATCGCCGAGATCGAGGCCGCCCTCGCCCAGGCCGACGTCGTCATCTCGTGCACCGGCTCGACCGGTCTCGTCGTCGACCTCGCCGCCGCCGCCGACGCGCAGGTCGCCCGCTCCGGTCGCGCGCAGGTCTACCTCGACCTCGCGATGCCCCACGACGTGGCCGCCGAGGTCGGCGGGCTGCGCGGTGTCACCCGTCTCGGGCTCGCCGAGCTCGGCCAGGCCCTCGGCCGCGGCACCGAGCTGCCCGAGGTGAGCGCCGCGCGCGGTGTCGTCGCCGACGCCGTGCACCGCCACCTCAGCGACCGCGCCGCGCAGGTCGCCGCCCCGACGGTCACCGCGATCCGCGCCGCGGCCGCCGAGGTCGTCACCCGTGAGCTCGAGCGGGTCGACCAGCGCACGCCCGACCTCACCGACGCCGAGCGCGCCGAGGTCCACCTCGCCATCCACCGGGTCGTCGAGAAGCTCCTCCACCGCCCGACGGTGCGGGTCAAGGAGATGGCCATCGACGGGCGCATCGTCGAGTACGAGGACGCGATCCGGGCCCTCTTCGACCTGCACGGGAGCGAGCTGTCGTGACCTTGCGGATCGGGACCCGTCGCAGTGCCCTCGCGACGACGCAGACCGGCCACGTCGCCGACGCGCTGCGCGCGGCCGGGCACGACGTCGAGATCGTCGAGATCACGACGGAGGGTGACGTCACGAGCGCTCCGCTGAGCCTGCTCGGCGGCACCGGGGTCTTCGCCTCCGCGCTGCGCCACGCCCTGCGCGACGGCCGGGTCGACGTCGCCGTGCACTCCCTCAAGGACCTGCCGACCGCACCCGAGCAGGGCCTGACCATCGCCGCGATCCCGCCCCGGGTCGACCCCCGCGACAGCCTCGTCGCCCGCGACGGGCTCACCCTCGGCGAGCTGCCGGAGGGCTCGGTCGTCGGCACCGGCTCGCCCCGTCGCCGGGCCCAGCTCGCGGCCCTCGGCCTCGGTCTCGACTTCCGCGACATCCGGGGCAACGTCGGGCGCCGCCTGGACATGGTCGGGCGCGAGGTCGACGCGGTCGTCCTCGCCGCCGCCGGGCTCACCCGTCTGGGCATGACCGACGTCGTCACCGAGCACCTCGACCCCATCCAGATGCTCCCCGCGCCGGGCCAGGGCGCCCTCGCCGTCGAGTGCCGCGAGGACGACGAGGCGACGATCGCGGCCCTCGCGCCGCTCGACGACCCGGACACCCGCGCGGCCGTCACCGCCGAGCGCGCCCTCCTCGCCCGTCTCGAGGCCGGCTGCGCAGCGCCGGTCGGGGCCCTGGCCGAGGTCGTCGATGACGTCGACGGCGCGGTGATCTCCATGCGCGCCGTCGTCGCCTCGCTCGACGGCGAGCACGACCTGCGGCGCTCGCTGACCGGCCCGGCCCACGAGGCCGATCGCATCGGGCGCGAGCTCGCCGAGATCTTCCTGGCGGACGGCGCCGGCGACGTCGCCGACGTCGGGCCGACCACCCCTTCGTCCACCGACCACCCCACCAGCTCCACGGAGAGTGCACAGTGAGCCCCCGCGCAACCCAGCCGCCCGACCCCGCCAGCGCCGCCTCGCGACGCCCCGCGAGCGTCACCTTCGTCGGGGCCGGGCCCGGCGACCCCTCGCTGCTCACCCTCGCCGCGGTGCGTCACCTCGGTCGGGCCGACGCGGTGATCATCGACACCTCCGCCCGCGACGACCTCGTCGCCGCGCACCTGCCCGAGGGCGTCGAGGTCGTCGACGCCGGTCACGGCGAGCACGGTCAGCAGCTGACCCACGCCTCCCGCGCCAAGCTCGTCGTGCGGACCGCGAAGGCCCACAAGGGCGGCCACGTCGTGCGGCTCATGGACGGCGACCCCGCGACCTTCAACGGCCTCGCCGAGGAGGCCAAGGCCCTGGCCAAGGCCGGCATCGACTACGAGGTCGTGCCGGGCGTCTCCGCGGTCAGCGCCGTGCCCACCTACGCCGGCGTCCCCCTCACCACCGGCGCGGCGACGAGCATCCACGTCGTCTCGGTGACGAGCGGCCGGGTCCCCGACCTGTCCGGCTCCGTCGCGCCCGACGTCACCGTCGTGCTGCTCGGCACCCCCGACAACCTCGGCGCCGCCCTCGTCGCGCTGCGCGAGAGCGGTCGCCCCGAGACGACGTCGGTCGCCGTCACCGAGCGTGGCACGACGACCCGTCAGGCCACCGTCACCGGCACCCTTGCCGACGCGCCCGGTCTGCTCGCCGGTCTCGAGGTCCCGGCGCTGGCGATCGTCGGCCCGCCCGTCGACCTGCGCGAGCAGCTGTCGTGGTTCGAGACCAAGCCGCTCTTCGGCTGGCAGGTGCTCGTGCCGCGCACGAAGGAGCAGTCCGGCTCGATGCAGGAGCGCCTGTGCGACTACGGCGCGACGAGCGAGGTCGTGCCGACGATCTCCGTCGAGCCGCCGCGCACCCCGCAGGCCATGGAGCGCGCCGTGCGCGGCATGGTCACCGGCCGCTACGAGTGGGTCGGCTTCACCTCGGTCAACGCCGTGCGCGCCGTGCGCGAGAAGTTCGAGGAGATCGGGCTCGACGCCCGTGCCTTCTCCGGTCTGAAGATCGCGGCCGTCGGCGGCACGACCGCCCAGGCCCTGCTCGACTGGGGGCTCGTCGCCGACCTCGTCCCCGAGGGCGAGATGTCCGCGGCCGGTCTGCTCGCCGAGTGGCCGCCGTACGACGAGGTGCTCGACCCGATCAACCGGGTCTTCCTGCCCCGCGCCGACATCGCGACCGACACGCTCGTCGCCGGGCTGCAGGACATGGGCTGGGAGGTCGACGACGTCACGGCCTACCGCACCGTGCGCGCCGCCCCGCCGCCCGCGCCGATCCGCGACGCGATCAAGGCCGGAGCCTTCGACGCCGTCGCCTTCACGTCGTCGTCGACGGTGCGCAACCTCATCGGCATCGCCGGCAAGCCGCACCCGAGCACGGTCGTCGCGTGCATCGGCCCCGCGACCGCGAAGACCGCCGAGGAGCTCGGGCTGCGCGTCGACGTCGTCGCGAGCGAGGCCAGCGCCATCACCCTCGTCGACGACCTCGCCGAGCACGCCCGCGGCCTCATCGCGACGGCTGTCGCCGACGGCGAGCCCGTGCGCCGTCCGAGCGAGCGCGTGCAGTCCACGTCGCGGCGCCGGGCCAAGGCGAAGGGATGAGCGCCCCCTCCGGGGAGGTCGACCCGATCCTCGTGCGGCCGCGCCGGCTGCGCGTCTCGTCCCCGATGCGCCGCCTCGTCGCCGAGCACCGGCTGCACCCGGCCGACCTCGTCCTGCCCGCCTTCGTGCGCGAGGGCATCGACGCCCCGGTCGAGATCTCGAGCATGCCCGGGGTGCAGCAGCACACGCTCGACAGCCTCGTCGAGCTCGCCCGTGAGTGCGTCGCCGCCGGCATCGGCGGGATCATGCTCTTCGGCGTGCCCGAGCACAAGGACGCCCGGGGCTCGGGCGCCGACGACCCCGAGGGCATCCTCAACGTCGCGACCCGCGCGGTCGTCGACGCGGTCGGCGACTCCCTCGTCGTCATGACCGACCTCTGCCTCGACGAGTTCACCGACCACGGCCACTGCGGGGTGCTCGCCCAGGGCCCGGACGGCTCCGTCGTCGTCGACAACGACGCGACCCTCGAGCGCTACGCCGACATGGCCCTCGCCCAGGCCCGCGCCGGCAGCCACGTCCTCGGCATGTCCGGGATGATGGACGGCCAGGTCGGCTTCGTGCGCGGGGTCCTCGACCGCGAGGGCCTGACCTCCGTGTCGATCCTCGCGTACTCGGCGAAGTACACCTCCGCGCTCTACGGGCCCTTCCGCGAGGCCGTGCAGTCCTCGCTCACCGGCGACCGGGCGACCTACCAGCAGGACCCGGCCAACGCGACCGAGTCGGTGCGCGAGCTCGAGCTCGACATCGCCGAGGGGGCCGACATCGTCATGGTCAAGCCGGCCGGCCCACACCTCGACGTCATCGCCGCCGCCGCGGCGATGTCGCCCGTGCCCGTCGCCGCCTACCAGATCTCCGGCGAGTACAGCCAGCTCGTCGCCGCCGCCGAGCGCGGCTGGATCGAGCGCGAGCGCAGCATCATGGAGTCCGTCATGCACATCCGACGGGCGGGCGCGGGCATCGTGCTCACGTACTTCGCCCTCGAGGTGGCGGACGTGCTGCGTCGCGACTTGGCATGATGCGCAGATGAGCCCGGCCCGAGACCCCTGGCTGCGCCACGACGAGCAGCTGGCGTGGCGGGCCTACCTGCGCGGGTCGCGGCTGCTCGAGGAGGCGCTCGACGACGACCTCGGCGGCACCTGTCAGCTCACCGAGTACGAGCTCATCTCCATGCTCTCCGAGGCGCCCGGGCGCCGGATGCGGATGTCCGAGCTCGCCGACACGATCATCCAGTCGCGCAGCCGCGTCACCCACACCGCCAGCCGTCTCGAGCGCCGAGGGTGGGTGCGGCGCGAGCGCTCGCACGACGACGGCCGCGGTGTCGACATCATGCTCACCGATGCGGGCATGCGTGCCCTCCTCGAGCTCGCCCCGAGGCATGCCGCCTCGGTGCGCGCGCGGCTCGTCGACGTCCTCGACCACGAGCAGCTCATGGTGCTCGGCGAGGCGATGGCCGCGATCCGTGACCACCTCGCGCCGGACCACCACGAGATCGGCATCGACGACTGAGCGAGCGGCACCCCGCAGCCGTGCGTCGTCGTCCGTGGGCAAGACTGGGGGCATGAGCGACACGAGCCAGTCCGCCGCACTCTTCGAGCGCGCCCGGGCGGTGACGCCGGGCGGGGTCAACTCTCCCGTGCGCGCCTTCCGCGGCGTCGGCGGCACCCCGCGCTTCGTCGCCTCGGCGAAGGGGGCCTGGCTCACCGACGTCGACGGCACGCGCTACGTCGACCTCATCAGCAGCTGGGGGCCGATGATCCTCGGTCACGCGCACCCGGACGTCCTCGACGCCGTCGCGCAGACCGCGTCCCGTGGTTTTTCCTTCGGCACGCCGAGCGAGAACGAGGTCGCCCTCGCCGAGGAGATCGTCGCGCGGGTCGAGCCGCTGGAGCAGGTGCGTCTCGTGAGCAGCGGCACCGAGGCGACGATGTCGGCGCTGCGCCTCGCGCGCGGGGCCACCGGTCGCAGCGCGGTCGTGAAGTTCGCCGGCTGCTACCACGGGCACGTCGACGCCCTCCTCGCCCACGCGGGCTCGGGGGTGGCCACCTTCGCCCTGCCGGACTCCGCCGGGGTGCCGGCGAGCGCGGCGGGGGAGACCATCGTCCTGCCGTACAACGACCTCGCCGCCGTCGAGGCCGCCTTCGCCGAGCGCGGCGAGGAGATCGCGGCGGTCATCACCGAGGCCGCCGCCGGCAACATGGGGGTCGTGCCGCCCGCTCCCGGCTTCACCGAGGGCCTGCGTCGGATCACCGCCGCGCACGGCGCGCTGCTCATCAGCGACGAGGTGATGACCGGCTTCCGCTGCAGCCCGTCGGGCTGGTACGGCCACGAGACCCGCGCCGGGGGAGAGCACCCCGGCGGCTACCCGTCCGGCGCCCCCGACCTCTTCACCTTCGGCAAGGTCATGGGCGGCGGCTTCCCCGCAGCGGCCTTCGGCGGCCGGGCCGACCTCATGGCCCAGCTCGCGCCCGACGGGCCGGTCTACCAGGCGGGCACCTTGTCGGGGAACCCCGTCGCGACGGCCGCCGGCCTGGCGACCCTGCGCGGGTGCACCCCGTCGCTCTACGAGCACCTCGCCGAGGTGTCGCAGACGATCGGGGCGGCCGCGTCCGACGCGCTGACGCAGGCGGGCGTGCCCCACACCCTCCAGCGGGCCTCGTCGATGTTCTCGATCTTCTTCACCGACGGCCCGGTCGAGCGGTACTCCGACGCGCAGGGCCAGGACACGGCCGCCTTCGGACGCTTCTTCCACGCGATGCTCGACGCCGGGGTGCACCTGCCCCCGAGCGCCTACGAGTCGTGGTTCGTCAGCGGCGCCCACGACGACGAGGCCGTCGAGACCGTCCTCGCCGCCCTCCCCGGGGCGGCACGGGCCGCGGCAGCGGGCTGAGTCGGCGAATTACGCGCCACCGGCGTTGCTCATTACACGCCGGTAACCGGGGATTTGTCACACCGCGACGGGCGTCACCGGGTCCGTGAGCCCGCTCACGTCGGGGTATCTTGACGCCGTGGCTTCTTCGACAACGCACGCGCCGGCGCAGCGGGGGGTGACTCGCTCCACCATCGGCCTGAAGATCATGATGGCGGTCTCGGGGATCGTCTTCGTGCTGTACGTCCTCCTGCACATGTACGGCAACCTCAAGGTGCTCGCCGGGCAGCAGGCCTTCGACGAGTACGCGCACCACCTGCGCACCTTCGGCGAGCCGATGCTCCCCTACGGCGGTCTGCTGTGGCTCGTGCGCGTCGTGCTGATCGTCGCCCTCGTCGCCCACGCCTACTCCGCCTTCGCGCTGTGGAAGCGCGCGAGCGCCGCGCGACCGCAGCGCTACGCGGTGCGAAAGGCCGTCAGCTCCTCGCTGGCCAGCCGCACGATGCGCTGGGGTGGGGTGGCGCTGCTGCTCTTCGTCGTCTTCCACCTCATCCACTTCACGCTCGTCAAGCCGAACTTCAACAGCTCGGCCGACGCGGCGGCGATCAAGGACAGCCCCTTCGTCATGGTGTCCGCGAGCTTCTCGCTGCTGTGGGTCGTCGCGATCTACACGCTGGCGATGATCGCGCTCGGGATGCACCTCTTCCACGGCGTGTGGAGCGCCCAGCAGACCCTCGGCCTCACGAGCAGCGTCGCGGCGCGGGCCCGGGCCAAGACGATCGCCGCCGTGCTGGCCGCGCTCGTCGTCGTCGGGTTCCTCATCCCGCCCTTCTACCTCTACTTCACGAACCTCTGACCGGGGGAGAGACCCACACACCATGACTGACCTCATCGACGGCCTGTACCGCACCGGCGAGCCCATCGCCGACACGAAGGCCCCCGACGGTCCCATCGAGACCCGCTGGGAGCGTCACCAGTTCAGCAACAAGCTCGTCAACCCGGCCAACCGCCGCAAGCTCTCCGTCATCATCGTCGGCACCGGTCTGGCCGGCGCGTCCGCCGGGGCGACCCTCGGCGAGGCCGGCTACCACGTGAAGTCCTTCTGCTACCAGGACTCCCCGCGCCGTGCGCACTCGATCGCGGCCCAGGGCGGGATCAACGCGGCGAAGAACTACAAGGGCGACGGCGACTCCGTCTACCGGCTCTTCTACGACACGGTCAAGGGCGGTGACTACCGCGCCCGCGAGAACAACGTCTACCGCCTGGCCGAGGTCAGCCCGAACATCATCGACCAGTGCGTCGCCCAGGGTGTCCCCTTCGCCCGCGAGTACGGCGGCCTGCTCGACAACCGCTCCTTCGGCGGCGTCCAGGTCTCCCGCACCTTCTACGCCCGCGGCCAGACCGGTCAGCAGCTGCTCATCGGGGCCTACCAGGCCCTCGAGCGCCAGATCGCCAAGGGCACCGTGGAGATGTACAACCGCCACGAGATGCTCGAGCTCGTCGTCGTCGACGGCAAGGCCCGCGGCATCATCGCGCGCGACATGGTCACCGGCGAGATCGAGACCCACCTCGCCGACGCGGTCGTCCTCGCCAGCGGCGGCTACGGCAACGTCTTCTACCTCTCGACCAACGCGATGGGCTCCAACGTCACCGCCGCGTGGCGAGCCCACCGCAAGGGCGCCCACATGGCCAACCCCTGCTACACGCAGATCCACCCGACGTGCATCCCGCAGCACGGCACGAAGCAGTCGAAGCTGACCCTCATGTCGGAGTCGCTGCGCAACGACGGCCGGATCTGGGTGCCCAAGGACGCGGCGGACTGCGACAAGGACCCCCGCGACATCCCCGAGGAGGACCGCGACTACTACCTCGAGCGGATCTACCCCTCCTTCGGCAACCTCGTGCCCCGTGACATCGCCTCGCGCCAGGCCAAGAACATGTGCGACGAGGGTCGGGGCGTCGGCCCGTCGGTCACCGAGGTCGGCCCCGACGGCGAGGAGCGCGAGGTCCGCCGCGGCGTCTACCTCGACTTCGCCGAGGCCATCTCGCGGCTGGGCCGTGACGCGGTCGAGAGCAAGTACGGCAACCTCTTCGACATGTACGCCCGGATCACCGGCGAGGACCCGTATGAGACCCCGATGCGGATCTACCCGGCCGTCCACTACGTCATGGGCGGGCTGTGGGTCGACTACGACCTCGAGTCGACGATCCCCGGTCTCTTCGTCACCGGCGAGGCCAACTTCTCCGACCACGGTGCGAACCGTCTCGGCGCCTCCGCGCTCATGCAGGGGCTGGCCGACGGCTACTTCGTCCTGCCGAACACCATCCGCAACTACCTCGCCGACGGGCCCTACCAGCCGATCACCGAGGACTCCCCGGAGGTCGTCGAGGCCCGGGCCGACGTCGAGCGACGCATCCAGCACTTCCTCAGCTGCGACGGCGAGCGCACCGTGGACTCGATCCACCGCGAGCTCGGCGCGATCATGTGGGAGTACTGCGGCATGGAGCGCACGGAGGAGGGCCTGAAGAAGGCGATCGGCCTCATCCGGGACCTCAAGCACCAGTTCTGGACCAACGTCAAGGTCCTGGGCACCAACGAGCAGCTCAACCAGAGCCTCGAGAAGGCCGGCCGCGTGGCCGACTTCCTCGAGCTCGGCGAGCTCATGTGCATCGACGCGCTGCACCGCCGCGAGTCCTGCGGCGGTCACTTCCGCGCCGAGTCGCAGACGGAGGACGGCGAGGCCCTGCGTCACGACGACGAGTACGCCTACGTGGCGGCGTGGGAGTACGCCACCCGGGGCGACGACACCGATCTCGAGCCGGTCCTGCACAAGGAGGACCTCGTCTACGAGTTCATCGAGATGAAGCAGCGGAGCTACAAGTAATGCGACTGACACTGAAGATCTGGCGCCAGGCCGGCCCGCAGGACAAGGGCGGCTTCGAGACCTACACGGTCGACGAGATCTCCGAGGACATGAGCTTCCTCGAGATGCTCGACGAGCTCAACGAGCAGCTGCAGGACGCCGGTCAGGAGCCGGTGGCCTTCGACAGCGACTGCCGTGAGGGCATCTGCGGCATGTGCGGCCTGATGATCTCGGGCCAGGCGCACGGGCCGGAGGTCACGACGACCTGCCAGCTGCACATGCGCAGCTTCAGCGACGGCGAGGAGATCACCGTCGAGCCGTGGCGGGCCTCGGCCTTCCCGGTGATCCGCGACCTCGTCGTCGACCGCGGGGCCTTCGACCGCATCATCCAGGCCGGCGGCTTCATCTCCGTCGACACCGGCGCGGCTCCCGACGCCGCCGCGACCCAGGTCCCGAAGGTCCAGGCCGACCGGGCCTTCGACTCCGCGACCTGCATCGGCTGCGGCGCCTGCGTCGCCGCCTGCCCCAACGCGTCGGGGATGCTCTTCCTCGGCTCGAAGATCACCCACCTCGGCGAGCTGCCGCAGGGCCAGGCCGAGCGCAGCGCGCGCGTCGTCGACATGGTCGCCCAGCACGACCGCGAGGGCTTCGGCGGGTGCACGAACATCGGCGAGTGCGCGGCCTCCTGCCCCAAGGAGATCCCGCTCGACGTCATCTCGCAGCTCAACAAGGACCTGCGGGTCGCGTCGCGCGCGCGTCGCTGACGACGATGAGCCGACGCACGGTGGTGGTGCTCGCTGCGGCGGGCGTCACCACCGTCGTGCTCTCCGCGTGCTCCGTCCTCGGCGGCGGGGGCCCCCAGGCCGAGCCGACCTACGTCGCCCCGTCGACGACGACGACGGCCCCGAGCGCGGACACGGCGCCGGTCGGCCAGCAGCCCGCGACCCTGCCCCTGGCCAGCCAGGTCCTCGAGAGCGCGAAGAGCAACGCCCAGGAGGGAGGGGCGAGGTCGGTGACGATCTCCGCCGTCTACCCTCTCGCGGAGGACCTCGGCGTCGAGGGACCGATGACGGTCCGCAGCAGCGGGAGCACGGGCGGCAACAGGAGCGAGCTGACGATCTCGATGCCCGACGGCTCCTCGCTCGAGCAGCGCGACCTCGGCAACGGCGAGCTCTACCTGCGCCTCGAGGACGGCGACGTCCGCAAGCCCTTCGACATCGACCTGCAGTCGCAGCTCGTGCGCAACGAGGGCCGGTGGGTGCGGACGTACAGCCAGAAGCGATACGTCGAGGCGTACACCCCGAACCGCGTCATCCGGGACAGCTTCCTCGCCGGCGAGCTCGAGAAGCAGGACATGCGCTACGCCATCCTCGACCAGCGCGAGCTCGACGGCGAGCAGGTGTACGGCGTGCTCGTCCGCCCGGCGACCGACGAGACCAAGGACGTCGTCCGCACGGTGTGGGTGACGAAGGACGCCCCCTACCGCTTCCTGCGCTACGAGACCGGAGACGTGCAGACGCGTACGAGCATCGCCTTCTCGAAGTGGGGCACGACCCCGCTGCCCTCGCAGCGTCCCAAGGGCGCCAAGAAGGTCGACTTCTCCGACCTGTGAGATCCCGACCACCCTCAGGGGTGAGTCTGGACAAACCCGGGACGTGGGGCGAGAGGTCCACGTATCGTCACGAGGTCGAGCACCTGAGGCAGGAGGGCGGCCCCGTGACCCCGACAGACATCTCCTCCGCGCGCCGCGCGGCGCTGTCACCGCGCATGCGCGAGATCGTCGACGCCGGGATCGAGGTCACCGCGCGCGGTGGTCTGCGCGGCCTGACGCACCGAGCCGTCGACGCGGAGGCGGGCCTGCCACCGGGCAGTACGTCGAGCTACCTGCGCACCCGGCTCGCCCTCACCGTGGCGGTCACCGAGCGGGTCATGGCGATCTTCGACGAGAGCGTCACCGGCCTGGCCCACCGTCTCGACGCGCGTCCTCTCACCGACGAGCAGGTCGTCGGCGAGGTCATCGAGCTCTTCGCCAGCTGGCTGGCCCATCCCGCGCTCCTTCTCGCCCGCCAGGAGCTCGCCGCCGAGGCCAACCGGCACCCCGAGGTAGCCCGAGTCGTGTGCCCGGCGCGGGACACGACCGAAGAGCTCATCGCCGTCATGCTCGAGCGGCTCGGCGCCCCGCAGCCCGAGGTCCGCGCGCGGGCCGTCCTGGCCGCGGGCGAAGGGGTGCTCAGCGCGGCGATGTCCTACCCCGAGGACATCCGCGGCGACTACGCCCGCACCGTCATGCGCACGATCGTCGAGGCCTTCGCGACGACCGAGCGCTCGCTGCGCGCGGTCTGAGCCGCCCCCCTTCGCCTAGACGGCCACCCGCCGCCCGGCCCGCCGGCGGCGCAGCCGCAGCCAGGCCCGGGCGACCCACCAGACCATCACGGCGAGCACGACGAGCACGACGACGACGAGCACCGGCGCGAAGACCGCGAGCAGGCTCACGGTGATCGCGGCGCCGTCCTCGGCGGTCGAGACCACCGGGGCTCCCAGGCCCGCGGTGCCGGCGTTGACGACGGGGCGGGCGGCCGCCTTCGTGCCGTGCACGACGGCGGCGACGACGATGCCCAGGACGACGCCGACCCAGGGGTTCTCCTGCATGAAGGCCGAGCCGTCGAGATCCTGGGCGCTCGCGGCCGCGGCACCCATGAGCCCGCCCATCCCGGGGCGGATGGCGGTCTGGACGGCGTCGTTGAGCGAGTCCACCGCAGGGATCTTGTCGAGTGTCATCTCGGTGAGCAGGAGCACCGCGCCGATGCCGATCGCCCACCACGACTGCATCCACTCCCAGCCCGCCGGGAGGGCGACGACGTCGGTGAAGCGCGCGAGCAGGGCCATGACGAGGAAGGGGACGTAGGCGTTGAGCCCGGCGGCCGCGGACAGCCCCATGCCGGTGAGAGCAGCGATCACGAGGTCACCTCGAGGTCGGGCGGCACCGGTGCGGTCCCGCGTCTGGTGCCAGAACGCTACGCGCAGACGGCGTCATCCCGGGGGAGGGGCGCCGCCTAGGATTGCCGTCATGAAGGTCCTCTCCGCTGTCGCCTGGCCCTACGCGAACGGCCCCCGGCACCTCGGCCACGTCGCCGGTTTCGCCGTCCCGTCCGACGTCTTCAGCAGGTACATGCGCATGGCGGGGCACGACGTGCTCATGGTGAGCGGCTCCGACGAGCACGGCACCCCGATCCTCGTCCTCGCCGACAAGGAGGGCACGACGGCCCGCGACCTCGTCGACCGCAACCACGCGATCATCGCCGGCGAGCTCACCGACCTCGGCTGCTCCTACGACCTGTACACCCGCACGACGACGGCCAACCACACGGCGGTCGCCCAGGAGCTCTTCGAGCGCTGCTGGGAGAACGGCTACATGGTCGAGCAGACCCAGAAGGGGGCGATCTCGCCGTCGACCGGGCGCACCCTGCCCGACCGCTACATCGAGGGCACCTGCCCGATCTGCGGCTACGAGGACGCCCGCGGCGACCAGTGCGACAACTGCGGCAACCAGCTCGAGCCCGAGGACCTCATCTCGCCGCGCAGCAAGATCGACGGCGAGACCCCGCAGTTCGTCGAGACGCAGCACTTCTTCCTCGACCTCCCCGCGCTCGCCGACTCCCTGCGGGCCTGGCTCGAGGAGCGCGAGGCGTCGGGCACGTGGCGCCCGAACGTCATCAAGTTCAGCCTCAACATCCTCGAGGACATCCGTCCGCGCGCGATGACCCGCGACATCGACTGGGGCATCCCGGTGCCGCTCGACGGCTGGCGCGACAACCCGAGCAAGCGGCTCTACGTGTGGTTCGACGCGGTCGTCGGCTACCTCTCGGCGTCGGTGGAGTGGGCGCGCCGCATCGGCGAGCCCGAGCGGTGGCGCGAGTGGTGGGTCGACGGCGCCGTCCCCGACGCCCAGGAGTCGTACTACTTCATGGGCAAGGACAACATCACCTTCCACTCCCAGATCTGGCCCGCCGAGCTCCTCGCGTACGCCGGCCGGGGGACGAAGGGGGGAGAGCCCGGCGACTTCGGCGTGCTCAACCTGCCGACGGAGGTCGTCTCGAGCGAGTACCTGACGATGGAGGGCAAGCAGTTCTCCACCTCGCGCGGGTACGTCATCTACATCCGCGACGTCCTCGAGAAGTACGGCCCGGACGCGATCCGGTACTACATCTGCGCGGCCGGCCCGGAGAGCCAGGACGCGAACTTCACCTGGGCCGACTTCGTCCAGCGCAACAACTCCGAGCTCGTCGCCGGCTGGGGCAACCTCGTCAACCGCACCGCGTCGATGATCGCCAAGAGCTTCGGCGAGATCCCTGCGCCGGGCACCCTCGAGCCGGTCGACGAGGCGATCCGCGAGCGCACGCTCGCCGCCTTCGACGAGGTCGGCTCGCTGCTCGAGCGCCAGCGGATCAAGGCCGCGGTCGCCGCCGCGATGCGCGCCGTCGGCGAGGTCAACAAGTACGTCACGGACACCGAGCCCTTCCGGCTCAAGGGCGAGGACCAGCGCGAGCGGCTCGCGACGGTGCTGCACACGCTCGTGCAGTGCGTGAGCGACCTCAACACGATGCTCGCGCCGGTCCTGCCGCACTCGTCGAACGTCGTCCACGGCGTCATCGGCGGCGAGGGCGCCTTCATGCCGATGCCCGAGCTGCGCGAGGTCACGGGTCTCGACGCCGGCGACGAGGGTCGCACCTACCCGGTGATCACGGGTGAGTACAGCTCGACCCCCGCGTGGGGGTCCCGGCCGGTGCGCGTGGGAGCCCCGGTCGCCAAGCCGACCCCGGTCTTCACCAAGCTCGACGAGTCGGTGGTCAGCGAGGAGCTCGCCGAGGTCGAGGGCGCCTGAGCCCGATGGCCCCTCACGACCGCTCGCACGGCGAGCCCGCGCCCGTCCCCGACCCGCTCCCGGTGCCCGTCGTCGACAACCACACGCACCTCGACATCGTCCGCGACGACCTGCCGGAGCCGCTCGTGGCCGACGGGCACGAGCGCGTCGCCGGGGCGCTCGCGCTCGCGGCGAGCGTCGGCGTGGACCGCGTCGTGCAGGTGGGGTGCGACCTCGAGAGCGCCCGCTGGACGGTGTCGGTCCTCGACGACCACCCGGCGATGCTCGGCGCCGTCGCCCTGCACCCCAACGAGGCTCCTCGCCTCGCGGCCCAGGGCGCGCTAGGCGAGGCCCAGGCCGAGATCGAGGCGCTCGCCGCCCACCCCCGCGTCCGGGCGATCGGCGAGACCGGGCTCGACTACTTCCGCACCGGCGAGGACGGGGTGGCCGCGCAGCACGACTCCTTCCGCTGGCACATCGACCTGGCCAAGCGCACCGGCAAGGCCCTGCAGATCCACGACCGCGACAGCCACGACGACGTCCTGCGCATCCTCGCCGAGGAGGGCGCGCCCGAGCGCACCGTCCTGCACTGCTTCAGCGGTGACGTCGCGATGGCCCGCGAGTGCGCGGAGCGGGGCTACTACCTCTCCGTCGCCGGGACCGTGACCTTCAAGAACGCCCGGGGCCTGCGCGACGCGGTCGCGATCACCCCGCTCGACCGGCTCCTCGTCGAGACCGACGCGCCTTATCTCACCCCGTCGCCCTACCGCGGGTCGGCCAACGCCAGCTATCTCGTGCCGCACACCGTGCGGCGGATGGCCGACCTGCTCTCGGTGGACGTCGCGACCCTCTGCGCGACCCTCTCGGACACCTCGGAGACGGTCTACGGACCCTGGTGAGGTGGCCGTTCGTCGCGCGCCCGTTATCAAAACTTGACCTTCGACCGGCTCGCAGTGCACCGTAGATGACTGATGGCCGGGGCCGGTTCCCCTGACAGCGCCTCGACCACCGTCGGTCCACGCCCGTGCTCAGCACGGGCGTGCTCGTGCGGGAGGCGCTGCACCGGTGCCCGGGACGCACGACGAAGGATCACTCTTGTCTTCAACCGCGGTTCGCCGTATCACCCAGGCCGGCGTCGTCGGCGCGCTCGTGCTCGGCGTCTCCGGAGTCGCCGTCATGGACAAGTCCGTCGCGCTCGACGTCGACGGCCAGCAGAGCTCGGCCCACGCCTTCGGCGGCACGGTCGCCGACGTCCTGGACAAGCAGGGCGTCGACCTCGGCGAGCGCGACCAGGTCACCCCGTCGCTCGACACCCCCGTCGCGGACGGCCAGGAGATTGTCGTGCGGTACGCCCGCCAGCTGACGATCACCGTCGACGGCGAGAAGAAGACCTACTGGACGACGGCGAGCACCGTCGGCGAGGCGATGGACCAGCTCGGTCTGCGCGGCGAGGGCGCGATCCTGTCCGCCTCGCGCAGCAAGAGCGTCGGCCGTGACGGCCTCGCCTTCTCCATGGCCACCCCGAAGGACGTCACCCTCGTCGTCGGCGGCAAGAAGTCCGCCAAGACGACGACCGGCCAGAACGTCAGCCAGGCGCTGCGCGGCATGGAGGTCACGGTCGACGGCAACGACCAGATCAAGCCCGGCAAGTGGACCGACGTCACCGACGGCATGACCATCCGCGTCGACAAGGTCGACCGCAAGGGCACGAGCCGCACCGTGGCCATCCCCTTCGACACGGTCGTCCAGAAGGACTCCTCGCTCACGGTCGGCACGACGAAGGTGAAGACCGAGGGCAGCGCCGGGTCGCGCACCAACCGCTACACGGTGACCTACAAGAACGGCAAGCCCGTCTTCACCAAGCGCACGGGCAGCACGGTCACCGCGAACCCCGTCGACCGCGTCGTGCTCCAGGGCACCAAGCCCAAGCCGCAGCCCAAGCCGGCCCCGGCCCCCGAGTCCGCGCCGGAGCCCTCGGCCCCGAGCACCCCCGCCCCGAAGCCCTCGACGCCGAGCCCGGCGCCGACGACGACGAAGAGCAGCGGCGCGGGTCTCGACACCTCGAACGCCGCGATGTGGGACCGGATCGCCCAGTGCGAGTCGACCGGCAACTGGTCGATCAACTCGGGCAACGGCTACTACGGCGGCCTGCAGTTCGACATTCAGACCTGGCTCGGTGCCGGTGGTGGCGACTTCGCCCAGCGCGCCGACCTCGCCAGCCGCGAGCAGCAGATCACCGTGGCCAACCGCGTCTACGCCGACCGTGGCCTG
Source organism: Janibacter melonis (assembly GCF_020567375.1). Classification (GTDB taxonomy): domain Bacteria; phylum Actinomycetota; class Actinomycetes; order Actinomycetales; family Dermatophilaceae; genus Marihabitans; species Marihabitans melonis. The sequence goes on from NZ_JAJBZM010000003.1 coordinate 285,724, forward strand.
CAGCCCTGGGGCTGCGCCCACGCGGCCTGACCGCAGCACCACCGCAGCGACCCCCGTCGACCACCCGGTCGGCGGGGGTCGCCGCGTCCCCGCCGCCGCTCCGGGCGCGACGCAGCGGCCCTCGGACCACGCAGGACGGCCCACGCCCGCGCAGGCCGTAGGGTTCGGGGCATGACCGGCTCGGACGTGCAGCTCCTCGGCGCCGCGGCGATCCGCGAGCTCGCCGGGCGGCTCGGGGTGGCCCCCACCAAGCAGTGGGGGCAGAACTTCGTCGTCGACGCCAACACCGTGCGCCGCATCGTGCGGGCCGGTGACGTCGGCGCGCAGGACGTCGTCGTCGAGGTCGGGCCCGGTCTGGGCTCCCTGACCCTCGCCCTGCTCGAGCAGGCGCGCCGGGTCGTCGCCATCGAGATCGACCCCCGCCTGGCCCGGGCCCTGCCCGAGACCGTCGCGGCGATGGCACCGTCGCGGGCCGACGACCTCGAGGTCGTCCACGGCGACGCCCTGAGGGTCGCCGAGCTGCCCGGACCGGCGCCGACCGCTCTCGTGGCGAACCTGCCCTACAACGTCTCCGTGCCCGTCGTGCTCCACCTGCTCGCGACCTTCCCGAGCATCGAGCGGGTGCTCGTCATGGTCCAGCTCGAGGTCGCCGAGCGGCTGGCCGCCCGGCCCGGGTCGCGCACGTACGGCGTGCCGAGCGTCAAGGCCGCCTGGTACGGCGACGTGCGGCTGGCCGGCACCGTCTCGCGGAGCATCTTCTGGCCGGTGCCCAACGTCGACTCCGGTCTCGTGCGCATCGACCGGCGCGAGCCACCGGCGGTCGAGGTGAGCCGCGCCGAGGTCTTCGCGTGCGTCGACGCCGCCTTCGCCCAGCGCCGCAAGACCCTGCGCGCGGCACTCAAGGGCTGGGCCGGCTCGGCCGACGCCGCCGAGGCCGCCCTCGTCGAGGCGGGCATCGACCCCCGGACCCGTGGCGAGCAGCTCGACGTCGAGCAGTTCGCGGCCCTGGCCGCCGCCCGCACTAGGGTGACCGCATGACCTCGGTGCTCGAGACGGCCTCCGCCGTCACCGCTCGGGCGCCCGCGAAGGTCAACCTCGAGCTCGGCGTGGGGGCGCTGCGCCCCGACGGCTTCCACACCCTGTCGACCGTCTACCAGGCCGTCGGCGTCTTCGAGGAGGTCACGGTCGCGACCGCCGACGAGTGGGGCGTGAGCGTGCGCGGTCGCGACGCCGAGCTCGTGCCCACCGACGAGAGCAATCTCGCGCTGCGCGCTGCGATGATCCTCGCCGAGCGCGCCGCCGTCGAGCCGGTGCATGTTTCGATCCACAAGGACATCCCCGTCGCGGGCGGGATGGCCGGCGGCTCCGCCGACGCGGCCGCCACCCTCGTCGCCTGCGACGCCCTGTGGGACCTCGGCCTCGGCCGCTCGGGCCTGGACCCGATCGCCGCCGAGCTCGGCAGCGACGTCCCCTTCCTCCTGCACGGCGGCACGGCCGTGGGCTCCGGCCGCGGCGAGCTCGTCACCCCCGTGCTCGCGCGGGGCAGCTACCACTGGGTCTTCGTGCCGACGCCGGCTTCGGGGCTGTCCACGCCCGAGGTCTACGCGGCCTTCGACGAGCTCTCCGCCGGTCACGACGTGCCCGAGCCGGAGCCGAGCCCGGCGATGATGGCCGCGCTGCGCCAGGGCGAGCCCGAGGCGCTCGGCGCCGTGCTGTCCAACGACCTCCAGGCCGCCGCCGTGCGCCTGCAGCCCCAGATCGGCGACGTCATCGACGCCGCGATGTCCTTCGGCGCCCTGGGCGCGATCGTCTCCGGGTCCGGCCCCACCGTCGCGCTGCTCGCCGCCGGGCAGGAGGGGGCGATCGACCTCGCCGTCTCGCTCACCGCCTCGGGCGCGGCCGCCGACGTCATCCGGGCGATCGGCCCGGTCGCCGGCGCTCACGTCATCCCCGCCCCCCGACTCACCTGATGGCCAACCTCCTCTCCCTCGAGCGCGGCCGTCTGGCGCTCGGGACGGCGCAGCTGCTCGACGGGATCACGCTGGGCATCAACGAGGGCGCCCGCATCGGCGTCGTCGGGCGCAACGGCGGCGGCAAGTCGACCCTCCTGCGCGTCCTCGCCGGTGAGCTCGAGCTCGACGACGGCCGGCTGACGCGCAACTCGGTGACGACGGTCCGCCTGCTGTCGCAGGCCGACGTCCTCTCGCCCTCCGCCACGGTGCGCGAGGTCGTCCTCGGCGGTCTCGCGGAGCACGAGTGGGCGGGCGACCCCCGGGTGCGTGACGTCCTCGACGGCCTCCTCGGTGGTCACGAGGGCGAAGGGGTCGGCGGTCTTGACGCGACGATCGGCCCGATGTCCGGCGGCGAGCGCCGCCGCGTCGCGCTCGCGGCCGCCCTCGTCGAGGACCCCGACGTCCTCATGCTCGACGAGCCGACCAACCACCTCGACGTCGAGGGGGTCGCCTGGCTCGCCGACCACCTCACCCGGCAGCGCACGGCGCGCGGCAAGGCGCTCGTGACGATCACCCACGACCGGTGGTTCCTCGACGCCGTCGCCGACCGGACGTGGGAGGTCATCGACGGGCGGGTCGAGCAGTACGAGGGCGGGTACGCCGCGTACGTGCTCGCCAAGGCCGAGCGCCAGCGGATCGCCGCGGTGACCGCGGAGCGGCGCGACAACCTGCTGCGCAAGGAGCTCGCCTGGCTGCGCCGCGGCCCGCCCGCTCGCACCTCGAAGCCGAAGTTCCGCATCGACGCCGCCAACGCGCTCATCGCCGACGAGCCGCCGCCGCGCGACGACGTCGAGCTCGTGCGCTTCGCGTCGACCCGTCTGGGCAAGGACGTCGTCGACCTGCTCGACGTCACCGTCACCGTCGGCGAGCGCACCCTGCTCGACCGGGTCACCTGGCATCTCGCGCCGGGGGAGCGCGTCGGCGTCGTCGGCGTCAACGGGGCGGGCAAGTCGACGCTGCTGCGCGTCATCGGCGGCGAGATCCCGCTCGACTCCGGCAAGCGCAAGGAGGGGGTCACCGTGCAGGTCGCCCACCTCTCGCAGGAGGTGCGCGAGCTCGACCGCCTGCGCGAGCACCGCGTCATCGAGGCGGTCGAGGAGATCCGCAAGGTGACGATGCTCGACGGCAAGGAGGTCTCGGCCTCTCAGCTCGCCAAGCGCCTGGGCTTCAGCGGCGGGCGTCAGCAGACCCGCGTCGGCGACCTCTCCGGCGGCGAACGACGCCGCCTGCAGATCCTGCGCCTGCTCATGTCCGAGCCGAACGTCCTGCTCCTCGACGAGCCGACCAACGACCTCGACATCGAGACGCTCACCCAGCTCGAGGACCTGCTCGACGGCTGGGCCGGCACGCTCGTCGTCGTCAGCCACGATCGTTACCTCCTCGAGCGCGTCGCCGACCACCAGGTCGCGCTCCTCGGCGACGGGCGGGTGCGTCAGCTGCCCGGCGGGGCCGAGGAGTACCTGCAGCTGCGCGGCGCCGCCGGACCGGCCGCGGCGATGCGCGGGTCCACGGCACCCGCCCCGGCCGCTGCGTCGGCCCCGGTGGTCGACGGGCCGAGCCCGGCCGAGGTGCGCGAGGCGCGCAAGGTCATGGCACGGGTCGAGAAGCAGCTGGCGAAGATCGAGGAGCGCGAGGCGAAGGTCCACGCGCAGATGGCCGAGCAGGCCGAGGACCACCAGCGCCTGCGCGAGCTGCATGAGACCCTGCGAGCGGCTGCCCAGGAGCGCGAGAGCCTCGAGCTCGAGTGGCTGGAGGCCGCCGACGTCGTCGGCTGACCCCCCGTCGTCCTAGCCCTCGAAGGGGGCGAGGAGGCGGCGCAGCTGCGCGACGAGGTCGGCTTGATCGCCCGGACCGAGGTCGGCGAGGATGTCGCGCTCGCGCTCGAGCAGGTCGGCCAGGGCGGCGTCGACGGCGGTGCGCCCGTCGTCGGTGAGCCGGACGATGACGCTGCGACGGTCCCGCGGGGACGGTGCGCGCTCGACCCAGCCGCGGGCGGTGAGCCGGTCGATCCGGTTGGTCATCGTGCCGCTCGTGACGAGCGTGGCCCGCACGAGGTCACCGGGGGAGAGCTCGTAGGGCGGGCCGGCGCGGCGCAGCGTCGACAGGACGTCGAACTCCCAGCCGTCCATCCCGTGGCGGGCGAAGGCGCTGGACCGGTCGAGGTCGAGCCGGCGGGCCAGCCGCGAGATGCGCGACATGACGTGCATCGGCTCGGGGTCGAGGTCGGGGCGCTCACGACGCCAGGCGTCGACGATCTCGTCGACGTCGTCGTGGATGGGGTGACGTTCGGGCACCCGTCAAGAATACGGCCTGCCAAGTATCTTCACGTCGAGAGACATCTCTCCTAGGATCGGGGCAGACGACGCAGGAGGCCGACGATGCCGAGCTGGGACCCCACGCTGTACGAGAAGTTCGCGAGCGAGCGGACACGACCCTTCGCCGATCTCACCGCCCGGGTGGGCGCGCGCGAGCCGCGGCTCGTCGCCGACCTCGGGTGCGGCAACGGGATCGCGACCCTCACCCTCGCGCAGCGCTGGCCCCGGGCCCGCGTCGTCGGGGTCGACAGCAGCACCTCGATGCTCGAGTCGGCCCGGGCGAAGGACCTCGACGGCCGCGTCGAGTGGGTCGAGGGCGATCTGTCGACGTGGACGCTCGAGTCGCTGGGCCAGGCGCCCGACGTCGTCGTGAGCAACGCGACGCTGCAGTGGGTGCCGGGCCACCTGCGCGTCGTCGAGGGCTGGGCCGACGCCCTCGCCCCCGACGGCTGGCTCGCGCTGCAGGTACCGGGTAACTTCGCCTCGCCGACGCACGCGATCATGCGCGAGATGGCGGTCGCGCACTCACGGGCGGCCGAGCTCGAGGCCGCGACGAAGCGCTTCGGTGCGGGGGAGCCGAGCACCTACCTGCAGATCCTCGCCGGGCGCGGTCTCGAGGTTGACGCGTGGGAGACCACGTACACGCACGTCCTCGACCCGGCCGGTGAGCAGGACAACCCTGTCCTGGACTGGGTGAGCGGGACCGGGCTGCGCCCGATCCTCGACGTCCTCACCGACGACGAGGAGCGCTCGGCCTTCCTCGCCGAGTACGGCGAGCGCGTCGCCCAGGCCTACCCCCGCACCCCGGCCGGGGTGCTCCTGCCTTTCCGACGGGTCTTCGCCGTCGGCCACAAGGTCGCCTGATGGTCGCCGTCGGCCTCCACCACGTGCAGATCGCCTGCCCGCGGGGCAGCGAGGACGACCTGCGCGCCTTCTACGGCTCCGTGCTCGGTCTGCCCGAGGTCCCCAAGCCGCCCGTCCTCGCCGCCCGCGGAGGGGTCTGGTTCGCCGTCGGCGACCAGCAGCTGCACTGCGGTGTCGAGGAGGGCTTCGCGCCCGCCCGCAAGGCGCACCCGTGCCTGCTCGTCGAGGACGTCGACGAGGTGGCTGCGGCCGTCGAGGTCGCCGGCCGGCCCGTGCGGTGGGACGAGGCGATCCCCGGTGTCCGGCGCTTCCACACCGACGACCCGGTGGGCAACCGCGTCGAGATCCAGCAGGTCTGAGGGGTCGGCGACCCGTCAACTACCCTGGGGGCGCCGCCGCACGGCGGCGTTCCCCGGTTGGTCTGCCGGCAGGGCCCGCCTGACTTTGAATCAGGACAAGCGACGCAGGTTCGACTCCTGCCCGGGGAGCGCAGGTGCGGGCGCGTCGCGCCCTGGGCGTCCCCCCTTCGCCCGGGGTCCCGGTCAGGTCGGCGGGGGCAGCCGCGGGTGGTCGGTGGGGTAGATCCCGACCGCGAAGCCGTACGTCGTCTCGCCGGAGCGCGGGAGGCGGTCGAAGTCGTCGACGAGCTCGCTCATCCGCTGCCAGAAGGCCGATGCCTGCTCGGGCGCGATGCGCGCGTGCCGGACGAAGCCCCACAGCTCGCCACGCTCGAAGGCCGGTCCCGACTCGGCGGCCGCCACCTCGAAGTCGTTGAAGTCCCGCGGCATCTCCTCGCCCGACGAGCCCTGGGGGGCGACGTAGAAGAGCCGTGCTGTCCGCCCGTAGAGGCGCTCCTCGACGGCCCGGACGCGCCGGGTGCTCACGACCCGGAGCAGGTCGGCGCGCACGAGGACGGCGACGTGGTGGGCGACGGTGCTCTTCGGGCGGTCCAGGGCGCTCGCCAGCTCGGTCACCGACGCCGCGCGCTCGAGGAGCAGCTGGAGGATCGTCGTGCGCAGGGGGTGGGCGAGCGCACGCACCTGGGCGGGCTGGGTGAGCGCCATCCGGTCGGCGAGCTCGTGGCCCGGGGGGTTGTCCTCCATGCCGCACGAGACTACCGTCGTCGAACGTTCCGCATCAGTGGATCATTCGTCGAGGAGGACGTCACATGGCCGAGGTGCTGCTCTACCACCACATCCAGGGGCTGACGCCGGGCGTCGTCGCCTTCGCCGACGCCCTGCGCGAGGCGGGGCACGCCGTGCACACGCCCGACCTCTTCGAGGGACGGACCTTCGCGAGCATCGAGGAGGGCTTCGGGTACGCCCGCGAGGTCGGGCTCGACGTCGTGCGCCAGCGGGGTGCCGACGCCGTCGACGGGCTGGGGGAGGCGCTCGTCTACGCCGGGTTCTCCTTCGGCGTGACGATCGCCCAGCAGCTGGCCCAGACGCGACCCGGCGCCCGCGGCGCCCTGCTGCTCTGCTCGTGCATGCCCGTGGCCGAGTACGGGGAGCGGTGGCCGCAGGACGTACCCGTGCAGGTGCACGGCAAAGAGGGGGACGAGTTCTTCGACGAGGACCTGCCCGCCGCCCGCGAGCTCGTCGCGTCGAGCGAGCGGGCCGAGCTCTTCGTCTACCCCGGCGACGAGCACCTCTTCGCCGACTCCTCGCTCGACGCCTACGACCCCGACGCGGCCGCGCTGCTGCTCGAGCGGGTCCGCGCCTTCCTCGCCCCGCTCTGAGGGGCGAAGGGGGGCGCCTGACCTCGTCGGTTCGGCCGCCCCCTTCGCCCCTGGGTAGAGTGTCGAGGTCCCGACGGGACATCCCTGACCCGAGCAGCTGGGAGCAGCACGTGAGTGACGCCCGCCCGTCCGCCGTCATCATCCTCGCCGCCGGCGAGGGCACGAGGATGAAGAGCAAGACCCCGAAGGTCCTCCACCCGATCGGCGGCGACACCCTCCTCGGGCACGCGATGCGGGCGGCCAGCGGTGCTGGCGCCGACTCGACCGTCGTCGTCATCCGCCACCAGCGCGACCGGGTCGCGGCCTACGTCGAGGAGCGCAACGCCTCGTCGAGCACGCCGGTGATCGTCGCGGACCAGGACGAGGTCAAGGGCACCGGCCGCGCCGCGGAGTGCGGTCTCGACGCCCTCCCGGCGGACCTCACGGGCACCGTCGTCGTGACGATGGGCGACGTCCCGCTGCTCACCGCCGAGACGATCTCCGCCCTCACCGCCGCTCACGTCGAGGCCGGCGCCGTCGCGACCGTCATGACCTCCGTCCTCGAGGACGCGAAGATGTACGGCCGGATCATCCGCGGCGCCGACGGCTCGGTCGAGCGGATCGTCGAGTTCAAGGACGCGACGGAGCCCGAGCGCGCGGTCCGCGAGATCAACTCCGGCATCTACGCCTTCGACCTCGAGGTGCTGCGTCGTCAGCTGCCGCGCGTCGGCACCGACAACGCGCAGGGCGAGAAGTACATCACCGACGTCATCGCCCTCGCCCGCGAGGAGGGCGGTCATGTCATCGCCCACGTCCTCGAGGACCTGTGGCAGACCGAGGGCGTCAACGACCGCACCCAGCTCGCCCAGCTCGGCCGGGTCCTCAACGACCGCGTCTGCGAGCGGCACATGCGCGCCGGCGTGACGATCGTCGACCCCGCGACGACGTGGATCGACGTCGACGTGACGATCGGCGCCGACACCGTGATCCGCCCGGGCACCCAGCTGCTCGGCGCGACGAGCATCGGCGAGGACGTCGTCGTCGGACCCGACGTCACACTCGTCGACACCGAGGTCCACGACGGCGCAGAGGTCAAGCGTGCCGAGGCCCACCTCGCCGTCATCGGCGCCGGCGCGACCGTCGGCCCGTACAGCTACCTGCGCCCCGGCACCGAGCTCGGTGCGAAGGGCAAGATCGGCGGCTTCGTCGAGACGAAGAACGCGAAGATCGGCGACGGGGCCAAGGTCCCGCACCTCACCTACTGCGGCGACGCGGTCATCGGCGACGGGGCCAACATCGGCGCCGGCACGATCTTCGCCAACTACGACGGGGTGAGCAAGGGCCGCACGAACGTCGGGGCCCACTCCTTCGTCGGCAGCAACTCCGTCCTCGTCGCACCGCTCGACATCGCCGACGGCGCCTACGTCGCCGCCGGGTCCGCGATCACCGGGGCCGTCGAGCCCGGCCAGATCGCCATCGCCCGCGGCCAGCAGCGCAACGTCGACGGCTGGGTCGAGCGTCGCCGCGCCGGCACCGCGACCGCCCAGGCGGCGCAGGCGGCGCAATCCGCCCCGCACACCAGCTGACCCCCTCCGCACACCCCCTGCAGCACCGCACGAAAGTCGAGGCACCGTGACCGGCATCCAGAAGACCCCCGAGAAGAACCTCATGGTCTTCTCCGGGCGCACCCACACCGCGCTCGCAGAAGAGGTCGCGGCCTCCCTGGGCACCGACCTCGTGCCCACGAGCGCCTACGAGTTCGCCAACGGCGAGATCTACGTGCGCTACGAGGAGTCGGTGCGTGGCTGCGACGCCTTCGTCATCCAGAGCCACGCGACGCCGATCAACGAGGCGATCATGGAGCAGCTCATCATGGTCGACGCCCTCAAGCGTGCGAGCGCGAAGCGGATCACCGTGGTGCAGCCCTTCTACGGCTACGGGCGCCAGGACAAGAAGCACAAGGGGCGCGAGCCGATCAGCGGCCGGCTCATGGCCGACCTCTTCAAGACCGCCGGTGCCGACCGGCTCATCTCGGTCGACCTGCACACCGACCAGATCCAGGGCTTCTTCGACGGCCCCGTCGACCACCTCATGGCGATGCCGATCCTCGCCCGCCACGTCCGCGAGAAGTACGGCGACCGCCAGCTCGCTGTCGTCTCCCCGGACGCCGGCCGGATCAAGGTCGCGGAGCAGTGGTCGCGTCAGCTCGGCGGGGCACCGCTGGCCTTCATCCACAAGACGCGTGACATCTCGCGCCCGAACGAGACCGTCGCCAACCGCGTCGTCGGCGAGGTCGAGGGCCGTCTGTGCGTGCTCGTCGACGACATGATCGACACCGCCGGCACGATCACCAAGGCCGCCGACGCGATCATGGCCGAGGGCGCCGCGGGCGTCGTCATCGCCGCGACCCACCCGATCTTCTCCCCGCCGGCCGTCGAGCGGATGACCGCGTGCTCGGCCGAGGAGATCATCGTGACCAACACCCTCCCGCTGACGCCCGAGCAGCACTTCGAGGGGCTGACCGTCCTGTCGATCGCGCCGCTCATCTCGGCCGCCATCCGTGAGGTCTTCGAGGACGGGTCGGTGACCTCCCTCTTCGAGGGCCGCGCCTGACCTCCCTTCGCCCCCTGACCTGCGCCGGCGGGTCGAAGACGCCCCGCACGTCGTGACGTGCGGGGCGTCTTCGACTGACGAAGGGGGAGCTAGTCGCCCTGGCGGGAGCGGTAGGCGGCGGCGGCGAGGCGGTTGCCGCAGCCCCCCTCGCAGTAGCGCTTCGAGCGGTTGCGCGAGAGGTCGACGACGACGTCGTCGCAGTCGTCGGCCGCGCAGATGCGCAGCCGGCCGAGCTCGTCGGCCCGGATGACGTCGACGAAGGCCATCGCCGCCTCGACCTGCATGCGGCGGGCGAGCGGCGCGTCGGGCGAGGTCGCGTGGATGTGGAAGCCGTAGCCGTCGTGGTCGACGAGCTGGGGGAGTGCCTGGCCGTCGCGCAGCAGCGCGTTGACGAGGTCGACGACGCGCTCCGGGTCGTCGGCGGCCAGCCACACCTCGCGCAGCCGGGGCCGCAGCGCCCGCACCTGCTCGAGCTCGGCCTCGTCGCCCACCCGGCGCCCGGTCCAGCCCCAGTGCCCGAAGAAGTCCTCGAGCTGCGCGACGCTCGAGAGCGTGTCGCCGTCGGCGTCGGGGAAGGCCCCGACAGCGGTGTTGACCAGGGCCGCGGTACCGCGCAGCGCATCGTTGGTGTCATGACCAAAAGACATCTTGACTCCTGACGTCGGGGGCGCATATCGTCATCACCATCAGTCTATGTCACTCATGACGACCACTCGAGGAGGTCCACGTGACCCAGCGCTCCACCCCCTTCGTCGCCGGTCTCGCGGTGGCCCTCTTCTCGGCGGCGACCTTCGGCTCGTCGGGCACCTTCGGCGCCTCGCTCATGCAGGCCGGCTGGACGCCCGGGGCGATCGTCACCGCGCGCATCACCGGCGCGGCGCTGCTCATGCTCGTGCCGGCTCTCGTGGCCCTGCGCGGCCGCTGGGCTCTGCTGCGCCGCAACCTGCCCAAGGTCGCCGCGTACGGCGTCGTCGCCGTCGCCGGCTGCCAGCTCGCCTACTTCAACGCCGTCGACCACCTGTCGGTCGGCGTCGCGCTCCTGCTCGAGTACCTCGCGCCCGTCCTCATCGTCGGCTGGATGTGGCTGCGCCACGGCCGCCGCCCGAGCCGGCTGACCGTCGTCGGTGTCGCCGCCGCGGTACTCGGTCTCGTGCTCGTCCTCGACGTCTTCTCCGGGGCCCGGGTCGACCTCGTCGGCGTCATGTGGGGCCTGCTCGCCGCCGTCGGGCTCGTCGTCTTCTTCCTCCTCTCCTCCGACGAGGAGGACGCGCTGCCCCCGATGACCTACGCCGGTGCCGGGCTCTTCATCGGTGCGCTGAGCCTGGGGGCCGCGGCCCTCGTCGGCGTGCTGCCGCTCGCCGCCCCGACCGGCCGGGTCGATCTCGCCGGCTGGTCGGCCCCGTGGTGGGTCGCCATCGCCGAGCTCGCCGTGGTCGCCGGCGCGGTCGCCTACGTCAGCGGCATCGCCGCCGCCCGGATGCTCGGGGCGACGATCGCCTCCTTCGTCGGCCTCAGCGAGGTGCTCTTCGCCATCGTCTTCGCCTGGGTGCTCGTCGGCCAGGCCATGGCGCCGATCCAGGTCCTCGGCGGTCTGGCCATCCTCGTCGGGGTCGCCGCGGTCAAGCTCGGCGAGGGAGAGCCGCTGGCTCCCGCGAGCGAGGCCGGTGCGACCGACGTCGCCCTGAGCGAGGCCGACGAGACGGCGCAGGACCACCCGGCCGGTTTTGGCCCCTCCGCGCAGGTCCACTAGGATCACCGGGTTGCCTCGGCGAGGGACGTTGCACAGTCGCAGCGATCCGTGATCGACGCGGTGGACCTCCGTGTCCTGCTGCCGTCCGTGCTGCGCCCCACGTCGAGGCCCACCGCCCGATATGACGCGACCCGCTGACACGGGTCGTCCCCCAGCTGAAGGAGCCCCGCATGTCCAGCGACGAGATCCGCATCGACGCCGAGATCCGCACCGAGTTCGGCAAGGGCGCGGCCCGCCGCATCCGCCGCGCCGACAAGATCCCCGCCGTCATGTACGGCCACGGCGAGGAGCCCCGCCACATCACCCTCCCGGGTCACGACACGATGATGGCGCTGAAGTACAACGCCAACGCGCTGCTGACGATCGTCGTCGACGGCCAGCAGGAGTACGCCCTGGCCAAGGACGTGCAGCGCCACGTCCTCAAGCCGTGGATCGAGCACGTCGACCTCGTCGTCGTCAAGAAGGGCGAGAAGGTCACCGTCGAGGTCCCCGTGCACGTCGAGGGCGAGGCCGGTCCGGAGACCATCGTCACCGTCGACGCCCAGACCCTCGAGGTCGAGGCCGACGTCACGAGCATCCCCGAGTCGATCGTCGTCTCCGTCGAGGGCCTCGAGGCCGGCACCCAGGTCCTCGCCTCCGAGGTCGAGGTCCCCAAGGGCTCCACCCTCGTCACCGACCCCGAGACGCTCGTCGTCAACATCACCGAGCAGATCTCCGCCGAGGCCCTCGAGGCCGAGCTCGCCGAGGCCGAGGCCGAGGCCGGTGTCGAGCGCGACGAGTCCGAGGACGAGACCGAGGGCTCGCCGAGCGACAAGCAGCTCGCCGAGGGCGACGCCCCCATGGAGTCCCCCGAGGACGGCAACCCGGAGGCCTGATCCTCCGACACGCACCTCGACGACGGGGGAGCCGAGCCCGAGCGGGTTCGGCTCCCCCTTCGTCATGTGTCTACGCTTGCGCCTCGTGAGCGAGCAGACGTGGCTGGTGGTCGGCCTGGGCAACCCCGGGGAGAAGTACGCGGGCAACCGCCACAACGTCGGCGCGATGGTCGTCGAGGAGCTGGCCCGGCGGGCGGGGACGAGCCTGCGGGCCCACAAGGCCGGGGCCCGCGCCGAGTCCACCCGCCTCGCGCCGCCCGGCGGCGGTCTCGGGCCGCGCGTCGTGCTCGGCGTGCCGACCGCGTACATGAACGTCTCCGGCGGCCCGACGAAGGCGCTCGCCAGCTTCTTCTCCGTCGACGTCGACCACCTCGTCGTCGTCCACGACGAGCTCGACATCCCCTTCGGAGAGGTGCGGCTCAAGCAGGGCGGCGGCGAAGGGGGCCACAACGGCCTGCGCTCGATCACGAGCTCCTTCGGGACGAAGGACTACCTGCGGGTGCGGGTGGGGATCGGCCGCCCGCCGGGCCGCATGGACCCGGCGAGCTTCGTCCTCAAGGACTTCTCGAGCACCGAGCGCCCCGAGCTGCCCTTCCTGCTCGACGACGCCGCCGACGCGGTCGAGCTGCTCGTGCACCGCGGGCTCACCGACGCCCAGCAGGTCGTCCACGCCCCGCGCCCCTGACCTCGTCCGCGACGGCAGGCCCGCAGCAGGGGTGGCTCAGGCGCCGCCCTTGAGCTGCTGGAGGCGGGCCTCGATCTCGGCGTCGTGCGAGTGGTCCTCGAGCTCGGCGAACTGGTCCTCGATGCTCGTCGACTGGGCCTCGGCGCGGCCGGCGACCATCGCCTCCTGGTGCTTGATCTTGTCCTCGAAGCGGGACAGCTCGCTCGTGGGGTCCATGACGTCGATCGAGCGGATCGCGCCCTGCACCCGCTCCTGGGCCTCGGCCGAGCGGGCCCGCGCGACGAGCTGGTCGCGACGGCCCTTGAGGTCCTCAAGCTTCGTGCGCATCTGGGTCAGCCCGCCCTTGAGCTGCTCGACCGTCGCGTTCTGCGCCTGGATGCGTGGCTCGGCCTCGGTGACCTCGCCCTCGAACTGGATCTGGCGCTGCAGGGCCACCCGGGCCAGCCCGTCGAACTTGTCGGCGCCGGCGGTGTCGCCCGCCCCGCGCAGCTGGTCGGCCTTGCTCGACGCGGCGCCGGCCTTGCGGCCCCACTCGGTGGCCGCGGCGCGGTCCTCCTCGAGGTCGGCCTCGGCCAGGCGCACCCCGGCGATGGTCTGCGCGACGGCCTCCTCGGCCTCGACGATCGAGTTCGTGTAGTCGCGCACGAGCTGGTCGAGCATCTTCTCGGGGTCCTCGGCCCGGTCGAGCATCGAGTTGATGTTCGCCTTCGCCAGCTGGGCGACGCGGCCGAGGAGGGTCTGCTTCTGGGTCATCGTTGGCCTTCCTGTCTCGGCGCGGACGCGCCGGTGGTGGTGCTGCGGATGGGTGTGGTGCGCTCGAGGGGGTGGGTGGTCGCGGGCGTCCGGCGAAGGGGGTGCCGCGCCAGCGCGCCGGGGGAGCGGGTCAGAAGCGACCACCCCCGCCGAAGCCGCCGCCTCCGCCGCCCCCACCGCCGAAACCTCCTCCGAAGCCGCCGGAGCTGCCGCCCCAGCCGCCCCCGCGGCTGCCGCCGCCGAAGCCCCCGGAGAGGATGCCGCCGAGGATGATCGAGGTGGGGTCGAGCCCGCGGCTGCCGCCCCCGAAGCCCCCGCCGTAGCCGCCCCGGCCGCCGCCGCGCCAGTCGTCGACGTCGCTCCGGGCGGTGGACAGGGCCCGCTCGCCGAGGCGCTCGGCCTGGCCGAGCAGGTCGTCCGCACGGTCGGCGTCCGTGGTGGTGGCCTGCTCTGCCTGCGCGAGGAGCTGGTAGGCCTGGTCGATGTCGGTTCGGGCCTCGACGGACACCGCGCCCCGGGTGCGCGAGATGGTCGCCTGGATCGAGTCGAGCCGCGCGCGCACGGTCTGCGCCCGGCGAGCGACGAGGTCCGCGGCGCGCCGGCGCACCTCGTCGGCCTCGCGGTGCGGGGCGAGGGCGGCGTCGAGGTCGCGCTCGGCGCTCGTCAGCGCGCTGAGGGCGGCGAGGGGGTCGCCACCGGAGCGGGCGCGCACCCCGTCGTCGATCGCCGTGCGGGCCGCGGCGAGCGCGGTGGTCGTCAGCTGGTCGTGCGCGCCGAGGCGCTCGGCGTCGGCGACGTCGGAGGTGATCGAGGCGAGCGCCCGGTCGAGGTGCCCCGCCGCGTCGGCGAGCACGCCCTGCGCCCCGGAGACGGCGTCGAGGGCGGCCACCGCCTGCCCGAGGGCGTCCTCCGCCGCTCGGGCGGCAGCGACGGCGGCGGGTCGGTTGTCCCCCTCGGCGAGGTGCTCCCGCCCGGTGGCGACGAGCTCGCGGGCCGAGGCGACGAGGCCACGGGCCTGCTCGACGTCGTGCCCGACCGAGACGAGGGCCTCGGGCGGGTGGGTGGCGCGCAGCCCGGCGAGCTCTTGCTCTGCGACGGGGATGCGCTGCTCGACCTCGCCGGCGCGCACGTCGAGGTCGGCGAGCACCTCGGGCACCCGCGACTGCAGGTCGCGCAGCCGGACGAACTCCTCCTCCTCGGCGTCGAGCCGGGCGTCCGCGTCGGCGGCCAGGGCGAGGATGCGCTCGTAGCCGGCGCGGGCGCGAGCGGGGTCGAGCGTGCCCTGACGCTGCGCGTCGTCGAGCTCGCGCTGCACGCCGAAGGCCTCGCTCGCCTGGGCCCGGGCCGCGGCGAGGGTCTGCTCGAAGCGCAGGGTGGCCTGGGTGCCGAACTGCGCCTGCGCGAAGGTCAGCTCCTCGGCCGAGGCGCGCAGGGCGTTGTCGAGGTCGACGAGCGCGGTCCCCGCCCGCGACCGGACCGACTCGAGCGGCTCGGCCTGCTCCGGCGGCGCGCCGACGCCCGGGCCGCCCGTGGCGCCGGTCCGCGAGCGGCGGCGGCTGAGCAGCAGCCCGCCCACGCCCGCGGCGCCCGCGATCCCGGCGAAGGGCAGCCAGCCCGGGATGCTGCTGCCGGTGAGGGCGTCGGCATACCCGTCGGCGGCCGCGACGACCGCCCCACCCCAGTCGTCCCGGCCGAGGGCCGGCTCGATGTCCTGCGAGCGGACCTGCTGGTCGTCGCTCTCGGACAGGCCCGACTCCTCGCTCGCCCACGTGCCGTAGCGCCGGTCCTCGACGGCCACGGCGAGCAGGACGTCGTCGCCGCCCATGCCCGAGCGCTCGTAGGTCTGCTGAGCCCAGGCCGAGCCCTCGGTGCCGTCGAAGGAGTCGACGTAGACGACGAAGAGCTGGATGCCCGCGTCACGGGCCCGCTGCAGGGCCTCTTCGTACTGGCCGAGGTCCCCGAGGACGCCGGCCTCGTCGGTGACCTGCTCGCGCAGGTCCATCGGCTCGGTCGTGGGGGCGGCGGGTGCGGCGCTCACGGGTGGGGGAGCGGCGGCGGCTGCGGCGCACGCCGGACCTGCCCCGAGGGCGATCATCACGGCGGCTGCGGCCGGCCAGCGGCGCACGCCGCCCGCCCCGCGCTCGGTCGTCCCTGTGCGTGCCCGGCACCCCATGCCCTGACCCTGCCACACCGCACGGGCGCTGCAGGGCCGGGCGTGCGGCAGACTGGACCCCGGTATGAGCGAGACCCTGACTCCCCTTCGCGCAGCTGTCGCCGATCTCCCGGTCGTGACCGAGCTGCTGTCCCACGCACACCGCACCGACGAGGTCGACCTCTCCGTGCCCCCGGGCCTGCGGGCGCCGGTCGTGTCCCTCCTGAGCCGTCCGGTCGACCCCGGGGCGACGGGGGTGGCCCCCCTCCTCGTCGTCACGGCCACAGCGCGCGAGGCCGACGACCTCGCGAGCGCCCTGCGCTGCCTGCTCGACGAGCCCTCCGTCCTCACCTTCCCCAGCTGGGAGACGCTGCCGCACGAGCGGCTCAGCCCCCGCAGCGACACGGTGGGGCGCCGCCTCGCCGTGCTGCGCCGGCTGGCCCACCCCTCGCCGGACGACGCCGAGCACGGCCCGGTGCAGGTCGTCGTCGCGTCCGTGCGAGCCGTCCTGCAGCCGATCGCGAAGGGGCTCGGCGACCTCGAGCCCGTGCGCATCGCCGTCGGCGACGAGCGCCCCCTCGCCCAGCTCGTCGACGCCCTGGCCGCCGCGGCCTACACCCGGACCGATCTCGTGCAGCGGCGCGGCGACTTCGCGGTGCGGGGCGGGATCCTCGACCTCTTCCCCCCGACGGAGGAGCACCCCGTCCGGGTCGAGCTCTTCGGCGACACGGTCGAGTCCATCCGCCACTTCAAGGTCGCCGACCAGCGCAGCCTCGGCGAGGCCCCAGCCGTGTGGGCCCCGCCGTGCCGTGAGCTGCTGCTCACGCCGGCCGTGCGGGCCCGGGCGGCCGAGCTCGCCGAGCAGCTGCCCGGCGTCGCCGACATGCTCCACAAGGTCGCCGAGGGTATCGCCGTCGAGGGCATGGAGTCCCTCGCGCCCGCTCTCGTCGAGGGCATGGAGTCCGTCCTCGACGTGCTGCCCGAGGGCGCACGGGTCGTCGTCAGCGACCCCGAGCGCGTGCGCACCCGCGCCCACGACCTCGTCTCGACGAGCGAGGAGTTCCTCCAGGCCTCGTGGGCGAACGCCGCGAGCGGCAACGCCGTCCCCGTCGACCTCGAAGGGGTCCTCGGCACCGCCTCGCACTGGACCCTCGCCCAGGCCCGCGACCACGCGGTCGACCTCGGGCTCGGCTGGTGGACGCTCACCCCCTTCGCCGCCGACACCGAGCTCGCCGACCAGATGGCTGACGCCGTCGAGCACGAGCACGTCGCCCTCCACGTGCCCGCGGTGGAGCCGCCGCGCTTCCGCGGCAACACCGACGCCGCGGTCGAGCAGCTGCGCACCTGGCATGACGCGGGCTGGCGGGTGCTCGTCGCGACCGACGGCACCGGCCTGGCCGACCGCGTCCGCGAGGTCCTGCGCGACCACGACATCCCCACCCGTGAGGGCACCTCGCTCGAGCCCGGCGTCGTCGCGGTCGCGGTCGCCTCGCTCGGGACCGGCTTCGTCGCCGAGGAGGACCG
The DNA here is from genome assembly GCF_020567375.1 of Janibacter melonis. Classification (GTDB taxonomy): domain Bacteria; phylum Actinomycetota; class Actinomycetes; order Actinomycetales; family Dermatophilaceae; genus Marihabitans; species Marihabitans melonis. Next base: position 302,984 of record NZ_JAJBZM010000003.1, read on the forward strand.
CCTCGCGATGCTCACCGAGGCCGACCTGCTCGGCTCGAGCGGGTCGACCGGCTCGACGCGCGACATGCGCCGCATGCCCTCGAAGCGGCGCAAGCAGGTCGACCCCCTCGAGCTGCGGCCCGGCGACTACGTCGTGCACGAGCAGCACGGCGTCGGCGCCTTCGTCGAGATGATCCAGCGCACCGTGCAGGGCGCGACCCGCGAGTACCTCGTGCTCGAGTACGCACCGAGCAAGCGCGGTCAGCCCGGCGACCGGCTCTTCGTGCCGACCGACCAGCTCGACCAGATCACCCGCTACGTCGGTGGCGAGACCCCGACGGTCAACAAGATGGGTGGCAGCGACTGGAAGGCGACGAAGTCCAAGGCGCGCAAGTACGTCAAGCAGATCGCCGGCGAGCTCATCCGCCTCTACAGCGCGCGGATGGCGACGAAGGGGCACGCCTTCGGTCCCGACACCCCGTGGCAGCGCGAGCTCGAGGAGGCCTTCGCCCACGTCGAGACGCCCGACCAGCTCGGGACGATCGAGGAGGTCAAGACCGACATGGAGCGGGCGGTCCCGATGGACCGCCTCATCTGCGGCGACGTCGGCTACGGCAAGACCGAGATCGCCGTGCGCGCCGCCTTCAAGGCGATCCAGGACGGCAAGCAGGTCGCCGTGCTCGTGCCGACGACCCTGCTCGTCCAGCAGCACCTCAACACCTTCTCCGAGCGGTACGCCGGATTCCCCGTCGTCGTGCGCTCGCTGAGCCGCTTCCAGAGCGACAAGCAGGCGAGAGAGGTCATCGCCGGGCTCGCCGACGGGTCCGTCGACCTCGTCATCGGCACCCACCGCCTCCTCGGCTCCGAGGTGAAGTTCAAAGACCTCGGACTCGTCGTCGTCGACGAGGAGCAGCGCTTCGGCGTCGAGCACAAGGAGCAGCTCAAGGCGATGCGCACCGCCGTCGACGTCCTCGCGATGTCGGCGACGCCGATCCCGCGCACGTTGGAGATGGCGGTCACCGGCATCCGCGAGATGTCGACCCTGGCCACGCCGCCCGAGGAGCGCCACCCGGTGCTCACCTTCGTCGGGCCGCACGAGGACAAGCAGGTCGCCGCCGCGATCCGCCGCGAGCTCATGCGCGAGGGTCAGGTCTTCTACGTCCACAACAACACGAGCTCGATCGAGCGCACGGCCGCGCACATCCGCGAGCTCGTGCCGGAGGCCCGGGTCGAGACCGCCCACGGCAAGATGGGCGAGCACCGCCTCGAGCAGGTCGTCCTCGACTTCTGGGAGCGCCGCTTCGACGTCCTCGTGTGCACGACGATCGTCGAGACCGGGCTGGACATCTCCAACGCCAACACCCTCATCCTCGACCGGGCCGACCGCCTGGGCCTGAGCCAGCTGCACCAGCTGCGCGGCCGTGTCGGCCGGGGTCGTGAGCGGGCGTACGCGTACTTCCTCTACCCGAGCGAGGCGCCGCTGACGGAGACGGCGCACGACCGGCTGCAGACCATCGCGGCCAACACCGATCTCGGGGCCGGCATGCAGGTCGCGATGAAGGACCTCGAGATCCGCGGCGCGGGCAACCTGCTCGGCGGCGAGCAGTCCGGTCACATCGCCGGCGTCGGCTTCGACCTCTACGTGCGGATGGTCGGCGAGGCCGTCGCCGACTTCAAGGGCGAGGGCGAGGCTGCCCCGGCCGAGGTGCGCATCGAGCTGCCCGTCGACGCCCACCTGCCGCACGACTACATCCCGGGGGAGCGGCTGCGGCTCGAGGCCTACGCGAAGCTAGCCGGCGCCCAGACCGAGACCGACATCGACGAGATCGTCGAGGAGGTCGTCGACCGCTACGGGCCGCTGCCCGAGCCGGTGCGCAACCTCGTCGCGGTCGCCCGGCTGCGCGTCGTCGTGCGTCGCGCGGGCCTCACCGACGTCGTCGCCCAGGGGCAGAACGTCCGGCTCGCGCCGATCCGGCTGCGGGAGTCCCAGCAGCTGCGCCTGGCCCGGGTCTACCCGAAGTCGCTGTACAAGGAGGGCACCGGCACGGTCCTCGTGCCCCGCCCGACGACGGCGCGGATCGGGGGGTCCCCCCTTCGCGACCAGGCGGTGCTCGACTGGGCCGCCGAGCTGATCCGTACCGTGATGCTCGATGATGTGATGGACACTGGGGCGCAGAGCCCCCGACGCGCAGCACCCGAAAGGACCTCGTCGTGACCCGACGCCCCCGTCTCGCCCTCGCGCCCCTCGCGCTGGCCCTCGCCGTCGGCCTTGCCGGCTGCGGCTCCGAGCAGGTCGAGGAGGTCGGCCAGACCTGGCCGTCCGAGGCCGCCGCGACGGTGGACGACCACACGGTCACCGTCGGCGACGTCCAGGAGGCGACGAAGGGGACGAACGCCTTCATCCGCGAGCAGGGCGGTCAGCAGCAGCTGACGACGCGCGACGTGCTCTCGACGCTGATGTTCGCACCGCAGATCATCGAGGCGGCCCAGGGTGCCCAGGCGCAGGTGCCGACGAAGGCGACCGTCGAGCGCGTCCTGCGCGACCTCGGCATCGAGCCGTCGGCGGGCACCGTCGAGTTCATCCGGGCGCAGAGCGTGCGCGAGCAGCTGACCCCCGAGCAGTCGCAGCAGGTCGCGGAGCTGCTCGGCGACGCCGACGTCAGGGTCAACCCGCGCTACGGCACCTTCAGCGCCGACCAGGGCCTCACCCAGGGCTCGCCGGACTGGCTCGAGCCGCTGCCCGAGCAGGACGCCCAGCAGCAGGCACCGCAGCAGCAGGCGCCCGGGGCCCCCGAGCCCACGCCCGCTCCCTGAGCGTGACCGCCCGCGTCGTCCTCCTGGCGAGCAGCCCCCGGGTAGCCCCGGGCCTGCTCAGCCGTGATGCGTGGCGCTGCCTCGAGGGCGCGTCCTCGCGGTGGTGCCGCTCGGACGACGAGGCGCTCGCCGGCGCGGTGCGCTCGGCCGGTCTGCCCGTCGAGAGCGTCGACGAAGGGGTGACCCCTCCCGTCCTCGCCCGCCGGCTCGTCGCGGCGACGCAGGGCGGGCGCGAGGTCGTCTGGGTCGGGTCGGCCGACGGCGACCCCGGGCTGTCCGACGCGCTCGCCTCAGAGCTGTCGGCGCTGGCTGACCCGCCGGAGATCGAGGTGCTCGTCGGGTCGTGGGACGTGCCGGGCGCGCGGCTGCTCGACGCCGTCGTCGTCATGGACCGCCTGCGCAGCCCCGGCGGGTGCCCGTGGGACGCCGAGCAGACCCACGAGTCGCTCGTGCCGTACGCGCTCGAGGAGGCCGAGGAGGTCGCCGAGGCGGTCGCCGGCCTCGCCGACGGCAGCCACCGCTACGAGGACCTGCGCGACGAGCTCGGGGACCTCCTGCTCCAGGTGCTCTTCCACGCCCGGGTCGCGACCGAGGCCGAGCCGGGACCGACCGCGGCAGACGCCCCCTTCGACATCGACGACGTCGCCGCGACCCTCGTCGCGAAGATGGTCCGCCGTCACCCCCACGTCTTCGGCGACTCGACGGCGAGCACCCCCGCCGAGGTCGAGGAGCAGTGGGCGCAGATCAAGGCCCAGGAGCGCGCCGACCGCGCCGCCCGCCGCGAGGCCTAGCCCCCGTCAGCGCCAGTCGACGCTCGTAGCACGCGGGATCGGGAGGGGGCCGTCCGGCGTGTGCGCCCGAGACCGGCTGGGCCGCTCGATACCCTCGGCCCTAGGCTCGCAGGGGGAGCACCTGCCCCCTTCGCCCATCCGACAGGAGTGACAGACGTGGCCACCATCGAAGCCATCGGCGCCCGCGAGATCCTCGACTCGCGCGGCAACCCGACCGTCGAGGTCGAGGTCGCCCTCGACGACGGCAGCATCGGCCGTGCGGCCGTGCCCAGCGGTGCCTCCACCGGCGCCTTCGAGGCGGTCGAGCGCCGCGACGGCGACAAGAAGCGCTACCTCGGCAAGGGCGTCCAGGACGCGGTCCGCGCGGTCGAGGAGGAGCTCATGCCCCAGCTCCTCGGCTACGAGGCCAGCGACCAGCGCATCGTCGACAACGAGATGCTCGCCATCGACGGCACCCACAACAAGGGCACCCTCGGCGCCAACGCCATCCTCGGCGTCTCCATGGCCCTCGCCCACGCCGCGGCGCAGTCCAGCGAGCTCCCGCTCTTCCGCTACCTCGGCGGCCCGAACGCGCACGTCCTGCCCGTGCCGATGATGAACATCCTCAACGGCGGCAGCCACGCGGACTCCAACGTCGACATCCAGGAGTTCATGATCGCGCCGATCGGCGCCCCCTCCTTCCGCGAGGCGCTGCGCTGGGGCACGGAGGTCTACCACCAGCTCAAGGCCGTGCTCAAGGACAAGGGCCTGTCGACCGGTCTCGGCGACGAGGGCGGCTTCGCGCCGAACCTTGGCAGCAACCGCGACGCGCTCGACCTCATCGTCGAGGCCATCACGAAGGCCGGCTTCACCCCCGGCAAGGACATCGCGCTCGCGCTCGACGTCGCGGCCAGCGAGTTCTGCGAGAAGGGCAAGTACACCTTCGAGGGAAAGAAGCGCTCCGCGAAGGACATGGTGGAGTACTACGCCGAGCTCGTCGACGCCTACCCGCTCGTGTCCATCGAGGACCCGCTCGACGAGGACGACTGGGAGGGCTGGGTGGCCATCACCGAGCGTCTCGGCTCGCTCGTCCAGCTCGTCGGCGACGACCTCTTCGTCACCAACCCCGAGCGCCTCGGCCGCGGCATCGCCGAGGGCGCGGGCAACGCCCTGCTCGTCAAGGTCAACCAGATCGGCACGCTGACCGAGACCTTCGACGCCGTCGCCCTGGCGCACCGCAGCGGCTACCGCTGCATGATGAGCCACCGCTCCGGCGAGACCGAGGACGTCACGATCGCCGACCTCGCGGTCGCGACGAACTGCGGCCAGATCAAGACCGGGGCGCCCGCGCGCTCCGAGCGCGTCGCGAAGTACAACCAGCTCCTGCGCATCGAGGAAGAGCTCGACGACGCCGCCGTCTACGCCGGCGCCGGCGCCTTCCCGCGCTTCCAGGGCTGACGCGTGGCTCGACCGACCGGTCGTCGTCCGGCGGGCTCCTCAGGGCCCGCCGGGCGCACCCCGCGCCCGACCCGCCCCCCTGGCCGCGGCCAGGGCGGGGCGGGCGCTCGTGCGTCCGGTCGTGGTCGCGCCACCTCGACCACCCAGGGCCCGCGGCGCCGCGTCGCCCTCACCCCGCGCCGATGGGTCGCGCTCGTCTCCGTGGGCTTCCTCATGACGATGATGCTGCTGCCCACGGCGAAGAGCTATCTCGACCAGCGCTCGCGGATGGACGCGCTCGAGACCCAGGTCGCCACCCAGGAGCGCGACGTCGCCGCGCTGCAGCGCCAGAAGGAGCTGTGGTCGACCGACGAGTACGTCGAGGCGCAGGCCCGTGAGCGGCTCAAGTTCGTCAAGGTCGGCGAGAAGTCGTACACCGTCATCGACGCCGACCCCGCCGCCAGCGACGTCGACCCGGAGACGGGCACCGCGACCGGCGAGGACCACGGTCCCTGGTACGAGCGCCTCGGCACCTCCGTCGAGGCGGCCGACGCACGCTCGGGGGCCGGCCGCTAGATGGCGACCTACGACGAGCACGGCAACGACCTCGACCGCGTGACCCAGGCCGACCTCGACGCCGTGACCGCCCAGCTCGGGCGACAGGCGCGCGCGGTCGTCGAGATCGCGGCCCGCTGCCCCTGCGGCTGCCCCGCGGTCGTGCGCACGGCGCCCCGCCTGCCCGGCGGCACGCCCTTCCCGACGTCCTTCTACGCGACCTGCCCCCGGCTCACCGGCGCCATCTCGACGCTGGAGAGCCGGGGCGTCATGGCCCAGATGAGCGCCCGGCTGCTCGAGGACGAGGACTACGCGGCCTCGTACCGGGCCGCCCACGAGGACTACCTCGCCCGCCGCGGCGAGCTCGGCGACGTGCCCGAGGTCGCCGGCATCTCCGCGGGCGGCATGCCGACTCGCGTGAAGTGCCTCCACGTCGTCGTCGCGCACTCGATGGCGGTGGGCGAAGGGGTGAACCTCCCCGGCGACGAGGCGCTGGCCATGCTGCCGCCGTGGTGGGAGAACGGCTGCTGCGGCGTCGTGCCGGGTGCCGCCGGGGTGACCGGCCCCGATGCCGCCGAGCACACCACCGAGGAGTCACGATGAGGGTCGGCGCCGTCGACTGCGGCACGAACTCGATCCGTCTGCTCGTCGCCGACGTGGGGGAGCCGGACGAGGACGGCCGCTGCGCCCTCGTCGACGTCGTGCGACGCACCGAGGTCGTCCGGCTGGGCCAGGGCGTGGACCGCACCGGCACGCTCGACCCCGAGGCGCTGCGCCGCACCCTGGCGGTCACCGACGAGTACGCGCGGACCTGCGCCGAGCACGGTGTCGAGGCGATGCGCTTCGTCGCCACCTCGGCGTCGCGGGACGCGAGCAACGCGGCGGACTTCGTCGTGGGCGTGCAGCAGGCCTTCGCCGCGCATGGCCTCGAGGTGAGCCCGGAGGTCGTCTCCGGCACCGAGGAGGCGCAGCTGTCCTTCGCCGGTGCGACGGCGGGGCTCGCCGAGGCCGGGGTCGACGGGCCCTACCTCGTCGTCGACCTGGGCGGCGGCTCGACCGAGCTCGTCCGCGGCACCGACGCGGTCTACGAGGAGATCTCCCTCGACATCGGCTCGGTCCGCCTGTCCGAGCGCCACTTCTTCTCCGACCCGCCCCAGCCCAGCGAGGTCGAGGCGGCCCGCTGGGACATCGCCGAGGCGCTCGACCGGGCCGAGACCCGCGTCGGCGTCGGCGGTCTCGGCGCGATCATCGGGCTCGCCGGCACGATCACCACGGTGACGGCGCACGCCCTTCGCCTCGAGCGCTACGACTCCGCCCGGATCCACCTCGCCCGGCTCACCCCGGAGCAGGTGCTCGTCGCCGCCGCGGAGATCGTCTCGGCCGACCGCGACACCCGGGCCGCCATGCCGTACATGCACCCCGGCCGGGTCGACGTCATCGGTGCGGGCGCTCTCATCTGGCACGACCTCGTCGCCCGCGTCGTCGAGGTGACCGGTCCGGGCATCCCGGTCGTGACGAGCGAGAAGGACATCCTCGACGGGATCGCCCTCTCCGCCGCCACCACCCCCGCCTGAGCTGCCCCCCGTCCCACCTTTCCCGCCCAGGGCGGGAAAGTCGGCTCGCTGCGGCTGACAGGTGCGGGCGGTGGGATTCGAACCCACACGTTCGACAGGACTTTTAAGGTCCCCGGCTCGCCGTTGGCCTACGCCCGCCTGCGGTTGCGACCCCGATAGGTCGGGGTCTGCGCATGGCAGTTCGGACAGAGTAGCTCCAGGTTCTCCAGGCTGTTGTTCTGCCGATCGCCGTCACGATGCTCCAGCTCGAGCGGGATGGGCAGACCCAACCACTGCGTGCCGCCGCACGAGTCGCAGCGCCAGGTGAAGATGCCCGCCCGCACGAGGCGGTTCTTCAGGCGGTAGGAGCTGATGGGGTGCTCGTTGGACAGGTAGGCGTCCAGGGGTCGGGTCGGGCCCTGGCTCAGACCCTTGTTCCAGGCCTGGCCGGTGAAGTGGGAGGTGTCGAGCTGTGCGGCGGCGATCGCCCGCCGGACGACGGCGTAGTTCCCTCCAGCGACCCGGATGCCGAGCCTGCCGATCACCTGGGCCACAGAGGTCGACGACTCGACCGCCTCGGCCAGCTGGTCGTCGGTCCACCGCCGCTTCCTCCCCATGCCCGGGATGCTTGCAGCACGGTGCGACAACGGGTCACGATCCGCACGACCGGCGCAGTCGACGAGCTTGCCTGCCACTCATGCCACGATGTGGACATGCAGATCGCAGACCACATCTCCGAGCTCATCGGCAACACCCCGCTGGTCAGGCTCAACGCCGTCGTCCCGTCCGGGTCCGCCCTCGTCGCCGCGAAGGTCGAGTACCTCAACCCCGGCGGCAGCATCAAGGACCGGATCGCCAAGAAGATGGTCGACGCGGCGGAGGCCGAGGGGCTGCTCAAGCCCGGCGGCACGATCGTGGAGCCGACGTCGGGCAACACCGGGGTCGGCCTGGCCCTCGTCGCACAGCAGCGGGGGTACAAGTGCATCTTCGTGTGCCCCGACAAGGTCGGCCAGGACAAGATCGACGTCCTGCGCGCGTACGGCGCCGAGGTGCGGGTGACCCCGACGGCCGTCGCCCCCGAGCACCCGGACAGCTACTACTCCGTCTCCGACCGGCTCGCCGCCGAGACCCCCGGCGGCTGGAAGCCGAACCAGTACGAGAACCCCAACGGCCCGGCCAGCCACTACGAGAGCACCGGCCCGGAGATCTGGGCGCAGACCGACGGCGAGATCACCCATCTCGTCGCGGGCATCGGCACCGGCGGCACGATCACCGGCACCGGGCGCTACCTCAAGGAGATCTCGCAGGGCCGCGTCAAGGTCGTCGGCGTCGACCCCGAGGGCTCGGTCTACTCCGGCGGCAGCGGGCGCCCTTACCTCGTCGAGGGCGTCGGCGAGGACATGTGGCCCGGCGCCTACGACCCGTCCGTCCCGGACGAGGTCATCGCCGTGAGCGACGCAGAGTCCTTCGCGATGACCCGCCGTCTCGCCCTCGAGGAGGGCCTGCTCGTCGGCGGGTCCTGCGGCATGGCCGTCGTCGGCGCGCTGCGCGTCGCCGAGCGCGAGCCCGACGCGAAGATCGTCGTCATCCTCCCCGACGGAGGGCGGGGCTACCTCGGCAAGATCTTCGACGACGAGTGGATGGCCAGCTACGGCTTCACCAGCGGCGAGGAGGACACGACGACCGTGGGCGACGTGCTGCGCGTCAAGAGCGGCGACATGCCGGCCCTCGTCCACACGCACCCGACCGAGACCGTCCGCGACGCGATCGAGATCCTGCGCGAGTACGGCGTCTCGCAGATGCCCGTCGTCAACGCCGAGCCGCCTGTCGTCCTCGGCGAGGTCGCCGGTGCGGTCACCGAGCGCGAGCTGCTCGACGCCGTCTTCGAGGGGCGCGCCACGCTCGCCGACCCGGTGAGCAAGCACATGAGCCGCAAGCTGGCGCAGATCGGGACCGGCGAGAGCGCCGCGTCCGCGGTCGAGGCGCTCGAGCACGACGACGCCCTGCTCGTCGTCGACGGCGGCAAGCCGATCGGGGTCGTGACCCGCGCCGACCTCCTCGGGCACATCTCCGCGCGGACGAAGGGCTGATCATGGGAGAGCACGAGAGCGCGCTCGACGCGCACGCGAGCCAGGGCTTCTCGACCCGGGCCATCCACGCCGGGTACTCCCCGGACCCGCTGACCGGGGCGGTCAACGTCCCGATCTACGCGAGCTCCACCTTCGCCCAGGACGGCGTCGGCGGGCTGCGCGGCGGCTTCGAGTACGCCCGCACGGGCAACCCGACCCGTCAGGCGCTCGAGGCCAACGCCGCCTCGATCGAAGGGGGACGCCACGGGCGCGCCTTCGCCTCCGGCATGGCGGCGACCGACGCGCTCCTGCGCGCCACGCTGCGCCCGGGTGACCACCTCGTCATCCCTGACGACGCGTACGGCGGCACCTTCCGCCTCATCGACAAGGTCTTCTCGCAGTGGGGCGTCGAGCACACGCCGGCACCGGTGGGTGACCTCGACGCCATCCGCGCAGCGATCCGCCCGACGACCAAGCTCCTGTGGCTCGAGACGCCGACCAACCCGCTGCTCACCATCGGTGACATCGCCGCGAGCGCGGAGCTGGCCCATGAGGCGGGTGCGCGGCTCGTCGTCGACAACACCTTCGCCAGCCCGTACCTGCAGCAGCCGCTCTCGCTCGGCGCGGACGTCGTGCTCCACTCGAGCACGAAGTACATGGGCGGCCACAGCGACGTCGTCGGCGGGCTGCTCGTCACCGACGACGAGCAGCTCGACAGCGACATCGCCTTCATCCAGAACGGCTCGGGCGGCGTGCCCGGGCCCTTCGACGCGTACCTGACGATGCGGGGCATCAAGACGCTCGGCGTGCGCATGGAGCGGCACTGCGACAACGCGGAGGCGGTCGTCGAGCTGCTCTCGTCGCGCCCGGAGATCTCCTCGATCCTCTACCCGGGGCTGCCCGAGCACCCGGCCCACGAGGTCGCGGCCAAGCAGATGCGTCGCTTCGGCGGGATGATCTCGGTGCGCATGGCCGGCGGGCCCGAGGCCGCGCAGCGGCTGTGCGCGCGGACTGAGATCTTCACCCTCGCGGAGTCGCTCGGCGGCATCGAGTCGCTCATCGAGCACCCGGGCGCGATGACCCACGCGTCGACCGCGGGCTCGATGCTCGAGGTGCCGGACGACCTCGTGCGCCTGTCGGTCGGCATCGAGGACGATGCCGACCTGCTCGCCGACCTCGTCCAGGCGCTCGACGGCGTCTGACGCCCGCTACCCCGCCACCTACCACGCAGTACTGGTCGTGATCGCGACCAGTACTGCGTGGTAGGTCGCATCGGGGAGGGGCGGGGCGAAGGGGGAGTCAGTCCCCGACCTCCTTCGCGGCCCAGCGGCGGCCCTCGTCGCCACCCCAGGCGTCCCACGCGACGCGGCCGGGGGAGGGGAATCCGTCCTCGCCCTGCGACCAGCCCTCCGCGTCGGCGTCGCCCGTGTGCCGCTCGACGTACGCGTGCATCTTCTTCAGGTCGGCCTCGGGCACGTCATCTCCCTTCGCCAGCTGGTGGGCCCGGTCCCGGCCGGTGTCGGTGAAGCCCTGGCCGGCCTTGCCGTCCTCGATCCATCGCACGGCACGCTGCGCCGCCTCCTGCACACCCTTGGGGGGAGTGGTCATGACGTCCTCGTCTCTGCTCGGGGAGGACGAGCGTGGCACGGCCGACGAGCCCGGCTGTGGCGACGGCCGGGGTCTGTCCAGGGCCGGCGGGGGTCACGGCACCGCAACACCTGGCATCCCGCGGAATGCCGCGGGTACGGGGACCCTTAGTCTTGGTAAGACCTCACGGACCTACAGGAAGGCCCGACCCATGTCCAACCCCATCCTCGGCCGCGTCGAGCAGGACGCTCGCAACGGGTACGTCGGATTCCGCGACGACGCCCGGGCCCAGCAGGGCGGCTACCAGCAGACCCAGTACCCCCAGCAGGGATACCCGCAGCAGGGTTACCCCCAGCAGGGCGGCTACGGCCAGACCCAGCCCGGCTTCCCGCAGGAGCCCCCGATGCAGGGCGGTGGCTGGGGCGGTGGCGGCGGCGGTCGTGCGCTCACCATCGACGACGTCATCATGAAGACCGGCGCGCTCTTCGCCGTCATGATCGCCGTCGCGGTGCCCGCGTGGTTCCTCTCCCCGACCTTCGGCCCGATGATCTGGGGCGTCGGCCTGGTCGGCGGGCTCGGCATCGCGCTCTACCTCATGTTCTCGAAGAAGGCCGTGCACCCGGCGGTCGCCGTCGCGTACGCCGCCTTCCAGGGGCTCTTCGTCGGCGCGATCAGCCAGAGCTACTCCCGCATCTTCGACTACCAGGTGACCGGCGCGACCAACGTGCCGATCCACCAGGGCATCGTCTTCCAGGCCGTCCTGGCGACCGTCTGCGTCTTCGGCGCGATGCTCTTCCTCTACCGCAGCGGTCTGGTCAAGGTGACCCAGAAGTTCCGCGCCGTCGTCTCGATGATGGTGCTCGGCTACTTCGTCTTCGCGCTCATCAACCTGGGCTTCGCGATGATCACCGACACCCCCTTCGGCATCGGCGGCTCCGGCCCGATCGGCATCGCGATCTCGGTCTTCGCCGTCGGCCTGGCCTCGGTGACCCTCATGCTCGACTTCGACAGCATCGAGACCGCCCTGCGCACCAACGCCCCGGAGTCCTACTCCTGGACCCTCGCGCTGGGTCTGCTCGCCACGCTCGTGTGGCTCTACCTCGAGATCCTGCGGCTCCTCGGCCGCCTGCGCTCGGAGTGACCTCGGTGCTGCCCCGCTCGCCCATCCCGGACGACGTGGCAGCCGAGCTCGACCGCGCGGTCCGACGGTGGCACCAGCTGCCGTTGGACCGCGCGGTCGCTGCGTCTGCGGGCGTGCGCGAGCTGCTCGGCGAGCTCGCCGGCGACATCCCGCCGGATCTCGGTCCTGCTGTCCTCATGGACCAGCTGCGGGTCGTCGTCCACGACCGGTGTGCCGAAGGGGAGGTCCGGGGTCTCGCGGAGCGGCTCGCCGCGCTGCGGCTCGGGTGGTCGGCGTAGGGCTCGGTGGTCTCGAGGCTCCGGCCCCAGGGGGCCGTCGCACCTCGACCGGCCAGGGGCCGCCGCAGCTCGACCACCACGACGAAGGGCCCGGATCCGACCGGATCCGGGGCCTTCGTCGTGCCTGCGGGTGGGCTCAGGAGAGGCGCTCGTAGACGATCGCCATGCCCTGACCGCCGCCGACGCACATCGTCTCGAGGCCGAAGGTGCCGTCGGTCTCGCGCAGCCCGTTGAGCAGGGTCGCGGTGATGCGGGCACCGGTGGCGCCGAAGGGGTGACCCAGCGCGATCGCGCCGCCGTGGACGTTGAGCTTGTCCTCGTCCATGCCGAGGTCGTCGGCGCTGGCGAGCACCTGCACGGCGAAGGCCTCGTTGATCTCGTAGAGGTCCATGTCCGAGATCGACATGCCGGCCTGGGCCAGCGCGCGCCGGCTCGCCTCGACCGGGCCCATGCCCATGATCTCGGGCGAGAGCGCGGAGACGCCGGTGGAGACGACGCGGGCGAGGGGGGTCAGGCCGAGCTCGGCGGCCTTCGTGTCGCTCATGACGACGAGCGCGGCCGCGCCGTCGTTGAGGGCGCAGCAGTTGCCGGCGGTGATGACGCCGTCCTCGCGGAAGACCGGCTTGAGGGACTGCACGGCCTCGAGCGTGACGCCGGCGCGCGGGCCGTCGTCGGTCGAGACGACCGTGCCGTCGGCGAGGGTGACGGGGGTGATCTCACGGGCGAAGAAGCCGTCGGCGATGGCCTGCTCGGCGCGGTTCTGGCTGCGCACGCCCCACTCGTCCATCCGCAGGCGGTCCATGCCGCGCAGGGTCGCGACGTTCTCGGCCGTCTGACCCATGGCGATGTAGATGTCGGGGACGAGGCCCTCCTCGCGCGGGTCGGACCACGGGGAGTTCTCCGCCGCGATGCGCGCGGTGCGGGCCCGGGCGTCGGCGAAGAGCGGGTTCATCGCCTCCTCGTCGGAGCCACCGGCCCCGGAGAAGCTCTGGTACTGCGAGACGCACTCGACGCCGCCGGAGATGATCGCGTCGGCCTCGCCGGCCTTGATCGCGTGGAAGGCCATCCGCGTCGTCTGCACCGACGAGGCGCAGAAGCGGTTGACCGTCGTGCCGGGCAGGTGGTCGTGCCCGCCGAGGACGGCGACGACGCGGGCCATGTTCGAGCCGTGCTTGTGGCTGGGCTCGGCGCAGCCCCAGTGCAGGTCCTCGATGTGCGAGGCGTCGATCCCGGCGCCGTCGAGCGCCGCGGCGACGACCTGCGCGGAGAGGTCGTCGGGTCGCACGTCCTTGAGGGAGCCCTTGAAGGCGCGTCCGATGGGGGAGCGGGCGGTCGAGACGATGACGGCGTCGGTCACTGGTCCTCCAGGTGTCAGCGGAGCCGGGCGGTCGCGCCGCGGCCCCACCGATACTAAGCGCCCGCTCAGCCCCTGACGAGGGGGCCGTGGGCACGCTCACCCGCGGGGGCACCCGACCTCGCGCCGCCGACGAGTGTTGCGCTCAGATGGCGCCGTCGTGCACGGGGCCGGGCAGACGACGGCGCAGCATCGCCCAGCGGCCACGGGGCCCGGCCTGACGGCCGTCGACGGTCGCCGCGCTCACCTCGGTGCCGGGCCGGTGCACGGCCCGCCCGGCGGCGTCGTCGATCGTGCCGACCCCTTCGCCCCGGGCCGCCTCCGGCTCGGTGTCGCCGCTCGCGCCGGCCGGCCACGCACCGACGGCGGCCGCGACCGAGGGCAGCAGCGCGCTCGCCACGCGGGCGTACCCGGCCGGCGAGGGGTGGAAGCGGTCCTGGCTGAACATCACGGCTGGGCTCGCCTCGAACTCCGCGCCGAGCAGGCCGCCGACGGACACGCTGCGCGCCCCCGCCTCGACGACGGCTACGGTCTGCGCGGCGGCGAGCTCACGGCTCCACCGCCGCAGCAGCGCGCTCAGCGGGAAGGGGATCGGCTCGACGGTCCCGAGGTCGGGGCAGGTCGCGACGACGACGGGCACGTCGAGGGTGCGCAGGTAGCGCACGGTGCGCTCGAGGTGGCCGACCGAGGTGCTCCGGTCGATGCGGTGGGTGACGTCGTTGGCGCCGACGAGCACGACGGCGACGTCGGGGGAGTCGACCCGGCCGAGCGCCTTCGACAGCTGACCGGTGAGGTCGCTGGACTCGGCGCCGATGACGGCCTCGTTCGTCAGCCGCACCGGGCGGCCCATGATCGCCGCGAGACCGGTCGCGAGGATGCCGCCGATCGTCTGGAAGCGGTGGTCGGCACCCATGCCCGCAGCCGTCGAGTCACCGAGCACGAGCAGCTCGACCGGCTCGCCGGGGGCGGCGCCGTAGAGGCCGTCGTCGTCCGGGGCCCCCTCGAAGGGCTGGCCGACGATCTTGCGCGCGATCCTCGCCTCGACCTGGATGAGGGCGTACCCGAGCCCGGCGAGCGTGGCGAGCCCGGCGGCGGTCGCGCCGGACACCGTCGCGGTGCGCGCTGCGAGACGGGTCACGCTGGTCATCGGTTTCCTTTCGGGGCCGGTGCGGCCAGAGTAGGCACGCTGACATCCTCGGGGTCGATGATGCCAACGAACTGCTGCTGCACGGCGTTCCGCTCCTCATGACCTCCGGCACGCCTGACGAGAAGGACCCATGACTGACTACCCGCACCTCTTCGAGCCGCTCGACCTCGGCTTCACGACCCTGCGCAACCGCACGATCATGGGGTCGATGCACACCGGTCTGGAGGACCGGGGGCGGGACTTCGAGCGGCTCGCGGCCTTCTACGCCGAGCGGGCGAAGGGGGGAGTCGGCCTCATCGTCACCGGCGGCTTCTCGCCCAACCTCGAGGGCTCCTTCTACCCCGGGGCGTCGAAGCTGACGACGCACCGCGAGGCGCGCCGGCACCGCCAGATCACGCAGGCGGTGCACAAGGAGGGCGGCAAGATCGCGCTGCAGCTGCTCCACGCGGGCCGCTACGCCTACTCCCCGCTCAAGGTCGCCCCGTCGGCGATCAAGAGCCCGATCACCCCCTTCGTGCCGCGGGCGCTCTCCGAGCGCGGGGTGCGCCGGCAGATCCGGTCCTACGGCCGGGCGGCGGAGCTGGCCCGGGAGGCCGGGTACGACGGCATCGAGATCATGGGCTCCGAGGGCTACTTCATCAACCAGTTCCTCGCGCCGCGCACGAACCACCGAGAGGACGGCTGGGGCGGGTCGGCGGAGAACAGGCGGCGGATCGCCGTCGAGATCGTGCGGACGGCACGGGCGGCGGTGGGCGACGACTTCGTCATCCTCTACCGCCTCTCCGTGCTCGACCTCGTGCCCGACGGGCAGACGTGGGAGGAGGTCGTGGCCCTGGCCCAGGAGATCGAGGCGGCCGGCGCGACGATCATCTCGACGGGCATCGGCTGGCACGAGGCGCGGGTCCCGACGATCGCGACCTCGGTGCCGCGGGCCGCCTTCGTCGACGTCGCCGCGCGCCTGCGCGAGCACGTGCGGGTGCCGGTCGTCACCTCCAACCGGATCAACATGCCCGACGTCGCCGAGTCGGTGCTCGCCGCGGGCAAGGCCGACCTCGTGCAGATGGCCCGGCCCTTCCTCGCCGACGCCGAGTGGGCGATCAAGGCCCAGGAGGGTCGTGCCCAGGAGATCAACACGTGCATCGGGTGCAACCAGGCCTGCCTCGACCACACCTTCGAGCGCAAGACGGCCAGCTGCCTGGTCAACCCGCGCGCCGCGCACGAGACCGAGCTCGTCATCGGCCCGACCCGCACGGTCAAGCACGTCGCCGTCGTCGGCGCGGGCCCGGCCGGGCTGGCGAGCGCCGTCACCGCGGCGCAGCGCGGCCACCGTGTCGAGCTCTTCGAGGCCGGTGACGACATCGGCGGGCAGTTCGCCCTCGCGATGCGCATCCCGGGCAAGGAGGAGTTCGCCGAGACGATCCGCTACTACCGCACCCAGCTCGACCTCGCGGGGGTCAAGGTGCACCTCGGCACCCGCGCCGACGCGGACACCCTCGCCGACTTCGACGAGGTGGTCCTCGCGACCGGTGTCGAGCCGCGCGTGCCGCAGATCGAGGGCATGGACCACCCGAAGGTGCTCACGTACCCCCAGGTCGTGCGCGGCGAGGTCGAGGTCGGACGACGTGTCGCCGTCATCGGCGCCGGCGGTATCGGCGTCGACGTCACCGAGTACCTGACGACGGGGGAGTCGACGACCCTCGACCTCGACGCCTGGCAGCGCGAGTGGGGCATCGACGCGCAGTCCGGCACCCGCGGCGGTCTCGTCGACCCCGTGCCCGAGGTCCCCGTGCGCGAGGTCTACCTCGTGCAGCGCAAGACCTCGAAGATCGGCGCCGGTCTGGGCAAGACGACCGGCTGGGTGCACCGGGCGGCGCTGAAGACGAAGGGGGTGCACCAGGTCGTCGGGGCCACCTACGAGCGGGTCGACGACGCCGGTCTGCACCTCCTCGTCGACGGCGAGCCACGTGTCCTCGAGGTCGACCACGTCGTCGTGTGCGCCGGGCAGGAGTCGGTGACCGACCTCGTCGAGCCGCTGCGGGCGAAGGGGGTCCACGTCACCGTCATCGGCGGCGCGGACGTCGCCGCCGAGCTCGACGCGAAGCGGGCGATCAAGCAGGGCACCGAGGTCGCTGCTGCGCTCTGAGCCCCGTCGGGGCCTCGACCGGCGCATCATCGAGGGATGCAGCGCTACGAGTCGTGGGTGGAGAAGCAGATCCGCGAGGCCACCGAGCGGGGCGACTTCGACGACCTGCCGGGGGCCGGTCGCCCGCTGACGGGTCTGGACGACCCGGACCCGGACTGGTGGGCGAAGCGGAAGATGGCCGCCGAGGGGCTCGACACCGCCGACGTGCTCCCGCCGGCGCTGCAGCTGCGCCGCGAGCGCGCCGGGTACCCCGAGAGCCTGCTCGACCTGACCAGCGAGGACGCGGTCCGAGCGGTGCTGCGCGACTACAACGCGCGGGTCGTCGACGAGCGTCGACGACCCGTCGTCGGCCCGATCCCGCCGGTGCTCGCCCCGACCGTCGACGTCGACGAGGTCGTGGGGCAGTGGCGGGAGCTGCGCGACCGGCGGGCCGCGGCGCCCCCGGAGGTCACCGAGGGCGCCGCCGAGCGCGTGGTCGCCGCGCCCCGGCGCCGGTGGTGGCGTCGGGGCTGAGCTGGTCGCGCGACGATCAGCTCGCGCCGGTGTCCGTGGCGCCCTCGTAGACGCCGACGACGTTGCCGTCGGGGTCGGTGAAGACCGCCCACCAGCTCGTCTCGCTGATCGGGGACTTCTCCATGACCACCGCACCGCCGCTCTCGCGGACCTTCGCGAGTGTCTCCTCGATGGAGTCGACCTCGACGTAGCTGCGGGGCTGGGTGAAGCCCTCGCCGCGCGGGGCGAGACCACCGCCGCTGATCTTGTTCGGCGCCTGCCACATCGGGTAGCCCTCGTAGCCGGGGACCTCGGCGATCTGCCAGCCGAAGAGGCCGCTGTAGAAGTCGCTGGCCCGGGCCAGGTCGCTCACCGGGATGTCGATGTGGGTGATGTCTCCGTGGGGCATGACGGGCACTCCTGACTCGGGTCGTCGCTGACCCCGGTCAACCTAGGGCCCCGCACCGACAGCCCGCCAGGGTCGGTCAGGCGGGCGGCTCGACGTCGACCTGCGCGGGCACCTGGTCCTGGCGCACGAGACCGACCTGGCAGGTCAGCCCGTTGGGCCCGTGGTTGCAGTAGCCGCCGGGGTTCGCGTCGAGGTACTGCTGGTGGTAGGGCTCGGCGTAGTAGAAGGTGCCGACCTCGCTCGCCGGGCGCTCCTCGGTCGTGATCTCGCCGTGGCCGTGCTCGGTGAGCTCGCGCTGGAAGGACGCGTGGGTCGCCTCGACGGCGGCCTGCTGCGCCGGCGTCGTCCAGTAGATCGCCGAGCGGTACTGGGTGCCGACGTCGTTGCCCTGACGGTTGGCCGTCGTCGGGTCGTGGTTCTCCCAGAAGGCCTTGAGGACCTGCTCGGGCGCGATCGTCGCGGGGTCGTAGGCGACGAGGACGCTCTCGGTGTGACCGGTCTGGCCGGTGCACGTCTCCTCGTAGGTCGGGTGGGGGGTGAAGCCGCCCATGTACCCGGCGGCGGTGGTGAGCACCCCGGGCAGACGCCACATGATCCGCTCCGCGCCCCAGAAGCAGCCCATCGCGATGTACATGACCTCGGTGCCCTCGGGCCACGGGCCGGTCGGGCTGACGTCGAGGACGCGGTGGGTGGTGGGGAGGGGGTAGCCGTACTCGGCCCGGCCCGGCAGGGCGGTCTCGGAGGTGGGCATGGCGGGAGTCGATCGGAAACCGAACATGCCCTCATCATCTCACCCGCGCCTGGACCAGACCTGGGCGAAGGGGGGTGGGCAGTGCTCCCCATCGACCCTGTCGGCACCGCGGCCTACCCTGAGGGCAGTCACGTCAGGGAGGTGCGATGGGCCAGCGGGTGAGTCACGGTGCAGATGCCGAGGTGCTCGACGACGTCGCCGTGGCGCTGCGGCGCCAGGGCGACCTCATCGACGACGTCGGGGGCCGTGGGTCGGCGCACCTGGAGAAGCTGCGAGCGGCCTGGGACGGCCCGGACTTCGAGGAGTTCGCCAAGCGCTGGCGCCGGGCGCACCGCCAGGTCGACGAGGCCGCGCAGGGCATCCGCGCCTACGCGAAGCTGCTGTCGATGGAGTCCGACGACCAGCGCCGCTCCTCGAGCAGCCCGTCGGGCGGCACCGGCGACCTCGGGCACCGCGGTGGCGGGGGCAGCGGCAGCGGCGGTGGTCGCGACCACGGCGGACCGGTCCAGGGCGGTGACCGCCCCACCGACGGCGGTGGTCACGACGCCAGCGGGCGCGACCACGGGGGACCGGTCACCGAGATCGGCCGCGCTGGTGACGGCGGTGGTGGCAGCGGCGGTCGTGACCACGGCGAGCCGGTCACCGAGATCGGCCGTGCCGGCGAGGCGCACTGGGCCCCGGCGCACGAGGCGCACCTCGTCGCCGACGTCCCGGTCGTCGGCATCGGCGAGTGGGAGCCCGCAGACATCGGTCGTCCCCCCTTCGGCCAGCTCGAGACGATGCCCGCGGTCGCCGACACCGGCGAGGGCTCCTGGGACGACGTGCGCACGGGTGACATCTCGTGGACCGGTCCCGGCCGTCCGGTCATGGACCTCGTCGCGTGGGACCCCCTCGAGATCACCCGGTGGGACGACGTCGTCGGCGACCCGACGTGGCTCGCGACCGGCGACTGGCGCGGCCCGCGCTAGCCGCGGGCACGACGAAGGGGTGGGCCCCCCCCCCGGGGGGGGCCCCCCCCCCCCGCCCCCCGCCGCGGCGGGGGGGGGGCGGCCCCCCGCGGGGGGGGGCGGCGC
>NZ_JAJBZM010000003.1:322545-351513 GCF_020567375.1 Janibacter melonis
CCCCGGGGGGGACTCGGACGCCGCCCCCCCCCGGGGGCGCGCCCCCGCCGGGGGGGGGGCCCCCCCCCGGGCGGGCCCCCCCCCCGGGGGGGCCCCCCCCCGGGGGGGGGCCCACCCCTTCGTCGCTCCCGGCGCGGCCGGGCTCGTCTCAGCCCGCGTAGGGCGTGGCCGACACGATCTCGACGTCGACGCTCTTGCCGTTCGGCGCCTCGTAGGTCGCCGTGTCGCCGGCCTTCTTACCGTTGATGGCCGCGCCCAGCGGCGACTGCTCGGAGTAGACGTCGAGGTCGCTGTCGCCGGCGATCTCGCGCGAGCCGAGGAGGAACTTCTCCTCGTCGCCGAACATGCGCACGGTGACGACCATGCCGGGCTCGACGACGCCGTCGTCCGCCGGGGCCTCGCCGACGACCGAGGTGTTGAGGATCTGGGTGAGCTGGCGGATGCGGGCCTCCATCTTGCCCTGCTCCTCCTTGGCGGCGTGGTAGCCGCCGTTCTCCTTGAGGTCACCCTCCTCGCGGGCCGCCTCGATGCGCTTGGCGATCTCGGTCCGGCCCGGGCCGGAGAGCTCGCGCAGCTCGGCCTGGAGACGCTCGTACGCGTCCTTGGTCAGGTATGACGCCGTGGTGGCGGTCTCGCTCACGGTCTCGCTCCTCACTCACGATGACCCCGCTCACCGGGGCCGTATGCACGAAGGTCTGGACCGCGTGGTCCAGACCTCGTCTTCGGTATTCGCACGAGTTTACCCCGTCGGGGGTGACAACCCCAGCCACGAAGGGGTGTACCCCCGGCCCGTCGGGCCTGCTCAGAGGGGTCGGCAGCCGTCGACGGTCGCGGTGACCGCCTGCGTCGTCGTGCGCACGACGACGCTCTCGCGGGTCGAGCGCTCGTGGCTCGCCGGGATCTCCACGTCGGTGGACCCGACGGTGGCGTAGTCGGAGTCGAGCGCCTTGACGTGGCAGGTGACGACGGTGCCGACGGGGCGGTCGACGTCGAAGACCATCGTCACCTCGCGCGGCTCGCGGGTGAAGGCGACGTCGGTGGCGGTCACCGCCCCCTTCGTCCCCGACAGGCCGAACCACACGACGAGGGCGACGCTCGCCGCGACGAGGACGCTGCCGAGCACCCACCAGAAGCGGGGCGAGCGCCCCTGCTGGGCGGGGGTGTCGACGGGGGCGGTGCTCATGCGGGGGCTCCTGGTGGTGAGAGAATCGAGACCATCGTCCCAAACCGAGGAAGTGAAGAGTGGAACCACTGCGCCTGATGGCCGTGCACGCCCACCCCGACGACGAGTCGAGCAAGGGTGCCGCGACCACTGCGAAGTACGTCGCCGAGGGGCACCGCGTGCTCGTCGTGTCGTGCACCGGCGGAGAGCGCGGCGACGTGCTCAACCCCGCGCTCAAGGACAACCCCCACATCACCCGTGACCTCGCCCAGGTGCGTCGCGACGAGATGGCCCGTGCCCAGGCGATCCTCGGCTGCGAGCACACGTGGCTGGGCTTCGTCGACTCCGGTCTGCCCGAGGGCGACCCGCGTCCTCCGCTGCCCGCCGGCTGCTTCGCGCTCGAGGAGCTCGACGCCCCGGTCGAGGCGCTCGTGCGAGAGATCCGTCGCTTCCGCCCGCACGTGCTGACGACGTACGACGAGAACGGCGGCTACCCCCACCCGGACCACATCATGACCAACCGGGTCTCCGTCGAGGCCTTCCTCGCCGCCGGCGACCCCGAGCGCTACCCGCACGCGGGCGAGCCGTGGCAGCCGCTGAAGATGTACTACAACGCCGGCTTCCACCGCGAGCGTCTGCAGACCTACCACCGCGCGCTGCTCGACCGGGGGATGGAGTCCCCCTTCGCCGACTGGCTCGCGCGCTGGGAGGACCGGCCCGACCGGCGGATCACCACGCGTGTGCCCGCGTCGGAGTACTTCGACGTGCGAGACGACGCGCTGCGCGCCCACGCGACGCAGGTCGACCCCGGGGGCAGCTTCTTCGCGGTGACCAACGACATCCAGGCCGAGGTGTGGCCGACCGACGACTTCGAGCTCGCGATGTCGTACGTGCCGACCGACGACACCGAGGACGACCTCTTCGCGGGCATCGACCCGCAGCGCGCCGACGAGCTCGCGACGGGCCGTCCGACCCTCCTGCGCGACGACCGCGCGGAGCCGACCGTGAAGGACTGGCGATGAGCTCTCCGAGCACCGAGGTCGGCCCCGGCTGGTGGGCCTTCGTGGCCTTCTTCTTCCTCGCCGTCGGGCTGTGGCTGCTCATGCGCAGCATGTTCACGCGGCTGCGCCGGATGCGGCTGGCCGAGGCGGACCGTCAGGCCCAGGAGCGCGGGCGTCGCGCCGAGAGGGAGGTCTCAGGCGCCCTGGGCGACCGGCCCGTAGAGGGCCAGCGCCGCCGCCGCGAAGTGGGCGACGAAGGCGAGGATGGTGAAGGCGTGGAAGATCTCGTGGAACCCGAACCACCGCGGTGACGGGTTGGGCCGCTTGAGGCCGTACACGACGGCACCGAGGGTGTAGAGCAGCCCGCCGGTGATGATGAGGCTCATGATGAGCACCCCGCCGTGGGTGAGCAGCGGGCCGATGTAGAAGACGGCGACCCACCCCAGCGCCATGTAGACCGGCACGTAGAGCCAGCGAGGGGCGCCGATCCAGAAGACGCGGAAGAGCACGCCGAGGATCGCGCCGGACCACACGATGCTCAGCAGGGTGATCGCCTGGTCGCGTGGGAGCAACATCGCGAAGGGCGTGTAGCTGCCCGCGATGATGAGGAAGATGTTCGCGTGGTCCCAGCGGCGCAGCACCGCGCCGACCTTCGTCGACCAGCGACCGCGGTGGTAGACCGCGGAGGTCGTGAAGAGCAGGCCCGCGGTGATGGTGAAGACGAAGGCCGCGACCCGGCCCTGCATCGTCGGGGCGGTCGTCATGAGGATCATCCCGCCGACGAGCGCCAGCGGCGCCATGACGAGGTGGAGCCAGCCGCGCAGGTGCGGCTTGACCGCGTCGACGATCTCGTCGACGTGCTCGGAGACGTCACGGGCCATCTCCTGCGCGCGTCCGCGCAGCTCGCCGTCGAAGGTCATGGGGAGACGGTATCGGACCTGGCTGTGAGGCGGCTGGCCCGTGGGACGGGCAGCACGTCGGCAGGGGAGGCGGCGACGGCGTCGAGGAGCCGCGCGATAGGTTGACCCGGTCCGCGCGAGGCTCGCGTCATCGACCACGAAGGGAGGCGAGAGCGGGTGCGCAATCCCCTCTACGCCGCCTACGAGGCCCGCCTCGCCAAGGAGGTCGCTCGTGTCGGGGTGCCCCGCCACGTCGGGATGATCGTCGACGGCAACCGTCGCTTCGCCCGGGCCCGCGGCGCCCGCACCGACGACGGCCACCGGGCGGGGGCGGCGAACATCGCCAACTTCCTCCAGTGGTGCGAGGAGGCCGGTGTCGAGGTCGTCACGCTGTGGCTGCTCTCCACCGACAACCTCACGCGCTCGCAGGACGAGCTGCAGCCGCTGCTGCGGATCATCGAGGGGGTCGTCGGCGACATCGCCGCGAGCGCCCGCTGGCGGGTCCACCCGGCCGGCGCGCTCGACCTCCTGCCCGTCGAGACCGCCGCGGCCCTGCGCCGGGCCGCCGAGCAGACCGCCGACGTCGAGGGCCTGCACGTCAACGTCGCCGTCGGCTACGGCGGTCGCCAGGAGATCGCCGACGCGGTCCGCGAGATGCTGCGCCGGGCCGCCGAGCGCGGCGAGAGCCTCGAGGACGTCGCTCGCTCGGTGACCACCGAGACGATCGCCGACCATCTCTACACGGCCGGCCAGCCCGACCCCGACCTCGTCATCCGCACGTCCGGGGAGCAGCGGCTCTCGGGCTTCCTGCTGTGGCAGAGCGCCCACAGCGAGTTCTACTTCTGCGAGGCCTACTGGCCCGACTTCCGCAAGGTCGACTTCCTGCGCGCGCTGCGCGCCTACGGGGAGCGCCAGCGCCGTTTCGGGTCCTGACCCGGTGGTGCGCACGGGGCGCGTGAGCCCCGTGGGACGGGTGGGGCGACCCCCTTCGTGAACCCCGCGTCAGCACCCGGTGAACTTCGCGACACGCCCGTGTCGTGGGGTCGGTCGCCGAGGTCCTCGACCTACTGTCACGACTGACGGGCACCGCACTCCCGCGGGACCCGTCCGGGAGGCCTTCGATGGAGCACTCGCTTCGAGGACGGGGCCGGACCCGGCCCCGGCTCCAGCCCGCGGCCCGGTCCCGGCACTCGCACCGATACTGACGGCGCGCTGGCGCCGGTCGGCGCGAGCGTGCGGAGGAGATCGCAGTGGCCATGATGACCCACCTCGCCCCGTCCGAGCGCCTCGCGGCTGACCCGGTCCCGCTCCCCGACCAGGACGAGGCCACCCGCACCTACGTGCTCGACACCTCCGTGCTCCTGTCCGACCCGCGGGCGCTGCTGCGCTTCAAGGAGCACGACGTCGTCCTCCCGGTCGTCGTCATCACCGAGCTCGAGGCCAAGCGCCACCACCCCGAGCTCGGCTACTTCGCCCGCACCGCGCTGCGCCTGCTCGACGACCTGCGGGTCGAGGCCGGCGGTCTCGACGCACCGATCCCCGTCGGCGACGACGGCGGCACGCTGCGGGTCGAGCTCGGCGACGCCGACCCTGGGGTGCTGCCCGCGGGCTTCCGCCTCGGTGACAACGACACGCGCATCCTCGCCGTTGCGCAGGACCTGTCGGTGCACGGCGGTCGCGTCACCGTCGTCAGCAAGGACCTGCCGATGCGGGTCAAGGCCTCGGCTCTGGGTCTCGACGCCCAGGAGTACCGCGCCGAGCAGTCGGTCATCGACTCGGGCTTCACCGGCATCACCGACCTCGACGTGACGGTCGAGCAGGTCGACGAGCTCTTCGAGCACGGCCGGATGAGCCACGACGACCTCGGCGACCTGCCGTGCCACACCGGCTTGCGGCTCATCTCGCCACGCGGGGGAGCGCTCGGGCGGGTCACCGCCGACCGCCAGGTCCGCCTCGTGCGCGGCGACCGTGACGCCTTCGGGCTGCACGGCCGCAGCGCGGAGCAGCGGATCGCCCTCGACCTCCTCCTCGACCCCGACGTCGGCATCGTCAGCCTCGGCGGGCGCGCCGGCACCGGCAAGAGCGCGCTCGCGCTGTGCGCGGGCCTCGAGGCGGTCATGGAGCGCCGTCAGCACCGCAAGGTCGTCGTCTTCCGCCCGCTGTACGCCGTCGGGGGGCAGGACCTGGGCTATCTGCCCGGCTCCGGCGACGAGAAGATGGGTCCGTGGGCCCAGGCGGTCTACGACACCCTCGGCGCGCTCGTCTCGCGCGAGGTCGTCGAGGAGATCATCGACCGCGAGATGCTCGAGGTCCTGCCGCTCACGCACATCCGGGGGCGCTCGCTCCACGACGCCTTCGTCGTCGTCGACGAGGCGCAGAGCCTCGAGCGCAACGTCCTGCTCACCGTGATGTCGCGCATCGGTCAGAACAGCAAGATCGTCCTCACCCACGACGTCGCCCAGCGCGACAACCTGCGGGTCGGGCGTCACGACGGGGTCGCCGCGGTCATCGAGCGGCTCAAGGGCCACCCCCTCTTCGCGCACGTCACCCTCACCCGCAGCGAGCGCAGCCCGATCGCCGCGCTCGTGACGGACCTGCTCGAAGGGGGCGAGCTCTAGCCGATTTGAGTCCTCCCCGGGGCTGACGGTAAGGTCTCGAAACGGTAACGGAGCGTCCCGCACGACGAGGACGCCCACCGGCACGGCAGCCGACCACCCGCGAGCGCGGGTGGTCGCTGCATGAGGGAGGACCTGTTGAGCACGGACTACACCCCGCGGCACGGAGTGACGCGCACCCGCGGTCGGCGCATGCCGTCGGCCGCCGCGATGAAGCGACCCGTCGTCGGGTCGGGCATCGCCGTCGCCCTCATCGCCTCGGTCGGCGCAGCCGTCGGCACCGGTGAGACACCGGCCACCGCCGCGCCGCAGTCCGACGTCGCCCTCACCGGGCGCGCCGCCCCCGTGGGCGACGCCTTCACCGCGCTCACCGACAGCACCGGGTCGGTCGACGCCCAGCGCCTCGCCGACGAGCGCCGCTCCGCGGCCGCCAGCCGCAGCGAGAGCCGCGAGCAGGAGCGGATCGCCGAGGCGAAGAAGGCCAAGGAGCAGGCTGCGGCGAAGAAGAAGGCCGCCGCGCAGAAGGCGCTCGCCAAGCGCAAGGCCGCCGCGAAGGCCAAGACCGACCGGCTCAAGGCGGTCCAGGCCAACCCCAAGCCCTACGCGATCGAGATCATGCGCGACCACGGCTTCTCCGACGACCAGTGGGGCTGCCTGCAGTCCCTGTGGATCGGTGAGAGCGACTTCGAGTGGGACGCGACGAACGCGAGCTCGGGCGCCTACGGCATCCCGCAGTCCCTGCCCGCCGAGAAGATGGCGACCGCCGGCCCGGACTGGCGCACGAACCCCGAGACGCAGATGCGCTGGGGCATGAAGTACATCAAGGACGCCTACGGCTCGCCCTGCGCGGCCTACCAGTTCTGGAGCAACAACGACCCGCACTGGTACTGAGACCGGCTCGCAGCCGGCACCGAGCCCGGCTCGAAGCTGACGAAGGGGGACCGCCGAGCGGTCCCCCTTCGTCGTGCCCGGGGGCGCCGGGTGTCACCCCAGGAGCAGGGCGCCGGTGAGCGCGAGGGCGAGGACGAGCAGCGTCGCGAGGACGGCGAGGAGCACCGGACGGGTCCCGACCCGGCGCAGGGTCTCGCGCCGCAGGCCGCAGCCGAGGGCGAACATCGCGGCCGCCATGGCCACGCCCTGGACCTCGCCGGCGACGGCGAGGGCGGGCGGTGGCACGTCGAGGAGGCTGCGCCCGGCGGCCAGGACGAGGAAGCCGACGACGAACCACGGCAGCAGCGGCGGGCGGGCCGCGTCCGCGGCGCCCCGCCGTGCGGTCGTCAGGCGCAGAGTGAGCAGCGTCGGCGCGAGGAGGACGACCCGGGCGAGCTTGGCGACCACGGCGGCCCCGAGGCCGGCGCCGCCGACGAGGCCCCCGGCGACGACGACCTGGGCGACCTCGTGGACCGACGCGCCGACGACGACGCCGCGGGTCCGGACGTCGAGCGGGGTGAGGGCGAGGCCGAGGGGGAGGAGCAGCATCGTCGTGGTGCCGAGGACGACGACGAGCGCGACGGCCGCTGAGACCTCCTCGTCGTCGGCGTCGGCGAGATCGCGCACGCCGGCGACGGCGGCCGCGCCGCAGATGGAGAAGCCGCACGCGAGGAGCAGGCGCATCCCCGGAGGCACCCCGAGCGCGCGACCCATCGCCAGGGTGCCCACGACGCCGCCGGTCACGACGACGGCGGCGAGGACGAGCACGCCGGGGCCCAGGCCGGCGACCTCGGCGAGCGGGAGCTGCAGCCCGAGGAGCACGACCGCCCAGCGCAGCACCGTGCGGCCCGCGACGGCGACCCCGGGGGCGGCGATACGGGGGACGAGACCGCCGAGCCCGGCGGCCCCGCCGACGGCGACGGCCACGAGCGACGGGTGCGCCGCCGGCACCGTGGCGTGCAGGCCGTGCGCGAGGAGCGCGACCGACAGGGCCAGCAGGAGGCCGGGCCCGGCACCGGTGCGGTGACGGGGGTCGGTCGGCGCGCGGTCCGGGACGAGCACTGCCTGGGTCATGCACCCCACGCTCGTCTCGTCGCCGGGGGAGCGCCAGGCCCCCGTCCGCCATGGACCCATGCCCACGGGGCATGGGCGAGGGCTACGGTGGCAGCGTGACCACCTGGCCCGACCTCGCCGTGCTCGAGCTGCTCGTCGCCGTCGCGGAGACGGGCAGCATCGGCGCGGCCGCCGCCGCGGTGGGCACCGGTCAGCCGAGCGCGAGCCGCTCGCTGCTGCGCCTCGAGCGCCGGACCGGGGTCACCCTGCTGCAGCGCACGCCGTCCGGGACCGTGCTCACCGCGCAGGGCGCTCTCGTCGTGGACTGGGCACGTGACCTGCTCGCCGCGGCGGCCCGCTTCTCCGACGCCCAGCGCACCCTCGTGTCGGGCCGCAGCGCCGTCACCGTCGCCGCGAGCATGACGATCGCGGAGTACCTCCTGCCGCGGTGGCTCGTGCCGCTGCGCACCGCCCATCCCGACGTCGAGGTCGCCCTCGTCGCGGCGAACTCCACGGAGGTGGCCCGTGCGGTCCGCGGCGGCGAGGCCGACATCGGCTTCGTCGAGGACGGGCGGGTGCCGAGCGGGCTGCACAGCACGGTCGTCGCGAGCGACCGGCTCGTCGTCGTCGTGGCTCCGGGGCACCCGTGGGCGCGACGACGTCGCCTGCCGGTCACGGCCTCGGAGCTCGCCGCCACCGCGCTGCTCGTCCGCGAGGCCGGGTCGGGCACGCGGGTCGCGCTCGAGGACGCCCTGGGGCAGCACGGCCTCGCGGTGCGGCCCGCGCTCGAGCTGACGACGAGCACGGCCGTGCGCATCGCCGCCCTGTCGGCGCAGTCGCCCGCGGTGCTCAGCGAGCTCGCGGTCGCCGGGCTGCTCGCGAGCGGCGAGCTCGTCGAGGTGCGCGTCGACGGCGTCGACCTCACCCGCGAGCTGCGCGCCGTGTGGACCGGCTCGCGCCGCCCGACGGGCATGGTCGCCTCGGTCCTCGCGGCCGCGGTCTAGCCCGCGACCGGCCGATTAGCGGACGCGGACCCGACGGGGCCGGGTCCCCCCTTCGCCCGTCCTCAGAGCTTGCGCAGGCGGATCCGACGGACCTGGTGCTCGCGGTCCTTGGACAGCACGAGGGTGGCCCGGCTGCGCGTCGGCAGGACGTTGTCGACGAGGTTGGGCTCGTTGATGTCGCGGAAGATCTGCAGCGCGCGCTCGCGGGCCTCGTCGTCGGACAGGGCCGCGTAGCGGTGGAAGTAGCTCGCCGGGTCGGCGAAGGCGGTCTCGCGCAGGTGCAGGAAGCGCTCGACGTACCAGGCCCGGATGTCCTCGACGTGCGCGTCGACGTAGACCGAGAAGTCGAAGTAGTCCGAGACGGCCATGCCGGGCCGGCCGTCGCCGCGCGCCATGGGGGGCTGCAGGACGTTGAGCCCCTCGACGACGAGCACCTCGGGCTGGCGCACGACGACGTGCTCGCCGGGGACGATGTCGTAGGTGAGGTGCGAGTAGACGGGGGCGCGGACCTCGCGGTGACCGGCCTTGACCGAGGCCATGAAGCGCAGCAGCGCGCGTCGGTCGTAGGACTCGGGGAAGCCCTTGCGCTGCAGCAGGCCTCGCCGCTCGAGCTCGGCGTTGGGCAGCAGGAAGCCGTCGGTCGTGATGAGCTCGACGTGCGGGGTGTCGGGCCAGCGGCGCATGAGCTCGCGCAGGATGCGGGCGGTCGTCGACTTGCCGACGGCGACCGAGCCGGCGACGCCGATGACGAAGGGGGACTGAGGGGGGCGCTCGCCGAGGAAGGTCGAGGTGATGCGGTGCAGCCGGGTCGTCGCCGAGACGTAGAAGGTGAGCAGCCGCGACAGGGGGAGGTAGACCTCCTCGACCTCCTCGAGGTCGATCGGGTCGCCGAGCCCGCGCAGCCGGGCGAGGTCGGCCTCGTCGAGGCTCAGCGGGTGGTTCTCGCGAAGTCGCGCCCAGTCGCGTCGGTCGAGCTCGACATACGGGGAGGGGACGGGCGCCGGTGACACGCGGTCAGTGTGCCCCACCGGCGGGCCGGGACGGCTGACCGGCCGCGTCGGCACGGCGGCGCGTCACGCCCGCGCGTCGTGATGAGACCCCTTCGGGCCGTGGCAGATACGCTTCGGCCCATGTGTGGAATCGTGGGATATGTCGGCCCGGACACCGACGGCAAGGCGCTCGGCGTCGTCATGGAGGGGCTCGCGCGCCTCGAGTACCGCGGGTACGACTCCGCGGGCGTGGCGCTCGTGTCGCAGGACGAGGTCTTCACCGCCAAGCGCGCCGGCAAGCTCGCCAACCTCACCGCCGCCCTCGAGGGCGCGACGGTGCCGACGTCGCGCACCGCGATCGGGCACACCCGCTGGGCCACCCACGGCGGCCCGACCGACGCCAACGCGCACCCGCACCGCGGCGGTCCCGACGGCAAGCTCGCCGTCGTGCACAACGGCATCATCGAGAACTTCCACGCGCTGAAGAACGAGCTGCTCGCCGAGGGCGTCACCTTCACCTCCGAGACCGACACCGAGGTCTCCGCCCACCTGCTGGCCCGTGCCTTCGCCGCCACAGGTGACCTCACCGAGGCCATGCGTGACGTGGTCAACCGGCTCGAGGGCGCCTTCACCCTCCTCGCCGTGCACGCCGACGACGCCGACACGGTCGTCGCCGCCCGCCGCAACAGCCCGCTCGTCGTCGGTGTCGGCGAGGGCGAGAACTTCCTCGGCTCCGACGTCGCGGCCTTCATCGGCTACACGAAGCACGCCGTCGAGCTCGAGCAGGACCAGATCGTCACGATCACCCCGCAGGGCTACTCGATCGTCGGCTTCGACGGCACGCCCGCGCAGGGCAAGGACTACGAGGTCACGTGGGACGCCGCGGCCGCCGAGAAGGGTGGCTACGAGACCTTCATGGAGAAGGAGATCCACGACCAGCCGGCCGCCGTGCGCGACACGCTGCTCGGTCGCACCGACGAGGACGGACGGCTCGTCCTCGACGAGCTGCGCATCTCCGAGGAGGAGCTGCGCGAGGTCAACCGGATCTACGTCGTCGCCTGCGGCACCGCCGCCTACGCGGGCATGGTCGCGAAGTACGCCATCGAGCACTGGACCCGGATCCCGGTCGAGGTCTCGCTGGCCCACGAGTTCCGCTACTGCGACCCGATCGTCGACGCCCGCACCCTCGTCGTGTCGATCAGCCAGTCCGGCGAGACGATGGACACCCTCATGGCGGTCAAGCACGCCAAGGACCTCGGGGCCCGCACGATCTCGATCTGCAACACCCATGGCAGCACGATCCCGCGCGGCTCCGACGCCGTGCTCTACACGCACGCCGGCCCGGAGATCGCCGTGGCGTCGACGAAGGCCTTCGTCGCCCAGATCACCGCCTGCTACGTCCTCGGCCTCTACCTCGCCCAGCTGCGCGGCCAGACCTACGCGGACGACGCGAAGCAGGTCATGGCCGAGCTGCACGAGATGCCCGAGCACATCGAGACCCTGCTCGCGTCGACCGACCGCGTCGAGGAGATCGCGCGCTTCATGGCCGACTCCCGCTCGGTGCTCTTCCTCGGGCGCCACGTCGGCTACCCGATCGCCATGGAGGGCGCGCTCAAGCTCAAGGAGCTCGCCTACATCCACGCCGAGGGCTTCGCGGCCGGTGAGCTCAAGCACGGCCCGATCGCGCTCATCGAGCCCGGCCAGCCGGTCTTCGTCGTCGTGCCCGGCCCGGACACCCCGCACGGCCTGCACAAGAAGGTCGTCTCCAACATCCAGGAGATCCGGGCGCGCGGGGCGCGCACGCTCGTCATCGCGGAGGAGGGCGACGAGGACGTCGTGCCCTTCGCCGACGAGGTGATCCGGGTGCCGAAGACCTCGCCGTTGCTCCAGCCGCTGCTCACGGTCATCCCGCTGCAGGTCTTCGCCCTGCACCTGTCGACGGCCAAGGGCCTCGACGTCGACCAGCCGCGCAACCTCGCGAAGTCCGTCACCGTCGAGTGACGCGGGCTCTGCCGCGAGCTACCACGCAGTACTGGTCACGATGACGACCAGTACTGCGTGGTAGCTCGCGTCGCAGCGGGGCCGGTCGCGTCGGGGCGGGGGGCGGTCGCACGGGGCGAAGGGGGATAGCGTCGGCGGGGTGATCCACGGATACCGAGCCGACCAGGTCCGCGCCGCCGAGCAGGGGGAGCTCGAGCTCCTCGAGTCCGGCGAGCTCATGCGCCGTGCCGCGAAGGCGCTGGCGAAGGTGGCCCGCCACCGGCTGCGCGAGCAGGGCGGCCAGCGCGTCGTCGCGCTCGTCGGCCCCGGCAACAACGGCGCCGACGCCCTGTGGGCCGTGCACCGGCTCGCGAAGAAGGGGCTCGACGTCGCCGCGGTCGTCCACGACACCACCGCGGTGGCGGCCCAGCAGGAGGCCGCCGACGCCGCGGCCGCCGCCGGCGCACAGCTCCACGCGGGTGACGGTCCCGAGGCGCTCGCGACGATCTCCGCCGCGCACGTCGTCCTCGACGGCATCACGGGCCTCGGGGGGCGCCCGGGGGTCCCGCTCTTCGCCCGGCACTGGGTCGACGCGATCTACCCCGGCGCCTACGTCATCGCCGTCGACGCCCCCTCCGGGCAGCCGGTCGACGGCGGGCCGGTCGTGCCCGACGCGGTCTTCGCCGACGAGACGGTGACCTTCGTCGCGTCGAAGCCGGTGCACCTGCTGCCGCCCACCGAGTCGACGACCGGCCTGCTCACGGTCATCGACATCGGTGTCCGGGCGCCCGGCGAGCCGGCCGTCACCTCGCTCGACCCCGACGACGTCGCGGCCCTGTGGCCGGTCCCGCAGCGCGGCGACGACAAGTACTCCCGCGGCGTCCTCGGGCTCGTCGCCGGCGGCGAGTCCTACACCGGGGCGGCGGTGCTCTCCGCGACGGCGGCGGTCACCGCGGGCGTGGGGATGCTGCGCTACGTCGGCACCCCCGAGCCCGAGGCCCTCGTGCGCGCCGCCGTGCCCGAGGCCACCCACGGGACCGGCCGGGTGCAGGCCTGGGCGATCGGCCCCGGTCTCGACGTCGCGTCCCGGGCGAAGGGGGCCAAGGCTCAGCTCGACGTCGCGCGGGAGGCCCTCGACTCCGATCTGCCGGTCCTCCTCGACGCCGGCGGTCTCGACCTCGTCACCGGGGTCCGCGACGCCCCGACCCTGCTCACCCCCCACGCCGGCGAGGCCGCCCGGCTGCTCTCGCGGCTCGGGGGCGGCGAGGTCGAGCGGGCCGACGTCGAGGCCGACCCGGTGACGCACGCCCGGCGGATCGGCGAGCTCACCGGCGCCACCGTCCTGCTCAAGGGCGCGAGCACCCTCGTCGTGCCCCCGAGCGGTCCGGTCCTCGTCCAGTCCAGCGCCCCGGCCTGGCTCGCGACGGCCGGCTCCGGCGACGTCCTCACCGGTCTCGTCGGCACCCTGCTCGCCGCCGGGCTCGACCCCGCGACCGCCGGCGCCCTCGGCGCGCTCGTCCACGGCGAGGCTGCGCACGACGCGAGCGGCGGCGGCCCCGTCCGGGCCCTCGCCGTCGCCGAAGAAATCGGTCGAACCCTCGCGCGCCTCCTGGCAGCATCGCCGGGGTGACCGACACCCCCTTCGCCGCCGCCACCCCCGACCGGGCCGCGCTCCTCGCGCTCTACGACGAGCACCTGCGTGCCGAGGGCGAGGTGCTCTCCGCCGACAGCGTCGAGCGGGTCGGTCCCGTCCTCGTCGGGCGCTACGGCGCCGAACGCGGCTTCGTCACCTACCGCGACCTCGGCGGTCTCGACGCCGACGGCGTCGCCGACCTCGTCGCGCGGGTCGTGCGCCCGCTCCTCGACGACCCGGCGGTCGACGTCGTCGAGTGGAAGACCCGGGGCCACGACGAGGCCCCGGGCCTCGACGAGGCGCTGCGCGCGCACGGCCTGCAGCCGCAGGAGGTCGAGTCGGTGATGATCGGCGCGGCGAGCGCGCTCGCGCTCGACCTGCCGCTGCCGCACGGCGTGACCATCCGTCGGGTCGAGGACGAAGGGGGGCTGCGCGCGGCCGAGGCGTGCGCGGCTGCCGTCTTCGACAGCTCGCCGCAGGACGCGCGCCGGATCGCCGACGAGATCGTGCGACGGGTGATGTCGGGGCGCGACGACCTCGAGATGTGGGTCGCCGAGCACGACGGGCAGGTCATCTCGTGCGGCCGGCTCGAGCCGGTGGGTGACTCCGGGGTCGCCGGCATCTGGGGCGGGGCCACCCTGCCGCAGTGGCGCCGCCAGGGCGTCTACCGGGCGCTCACCGCCGAGCGGGCCCGCTCGGCGATGCGGCGCGGCGTGCGCTGGATCCACTCGGACTCGACCGAGGGGTCCCGGCCCATCCTCGAGCGCTCGGGCCTCGTGCGGGTGACGACGACGACCCCCTACGAGTGGCGCCGGACCCGCTGAGCAGCCTGCGCGGTCGCCCGGGGCGGCCGACCTAGGATGGGACGACCATGTCCACCGCCCCGCTCGAGCCCACCTCGTCAGCCCCGCCCTACCTCGGCACGAGCCGCGTGAGCGTCGACCTCGACGCGATCCGCGACAACGTCGTCGAGCTCGACCGCCGGGCCGGCCAGGCCGGCGTCATGGCCGTCGTCAAGGCCGACGCCTACGGCCACGGCCTCGTCCCCTCGGCCCGGGCCGCGCTCGCCGGCGGGGCGCGCTACCTCGCCGTCGCCCAGCTCGCGGAGGCCCTCGGGCTGCGCCGCGCCGGTGTCGACGCGCCGCTGCTCACCTGGCTCTTCGCCCCGGGCGACGACCTCACCGAGGCGGTCCGGGCGGGCATCACCCTGTCCGCCGGCTCCCCGTGGGCGCTCGAGGCGATCGCCGGTGCCGCTCGCGAGACCGGCCTGACCGCCCGCACCCACCTCAAGGTCGACACCGGCCTGGGCCGCGGCGGGTCGTGGGGCGGGGACCTCGAGCACGTCCTGCGCCGGGCGGCCGAGCTCGCGGCCGAGCAGGTCGTCGAGGTCGAGGGCATCTGGTCGCACTTCGCCTGGGCGGACGCCCCCGAGCACCCGACGGTGCGCGTGCAGCAGGAGGTCTTCGAGACGACGTGCGCGCGGGCCGAGCGGCTCGGGCTGCGGATCCCCCTTCGTCATCTCGCGAACTCCGCGGCGACCCTCACCAACCCCTCCGCCGCCTTCGACCTCGTCCGTCCTGGTCTGGCGGTCTACGGGCTGTCGCCGGTGCCCGACCTCGGGTCGCCCGAGGACTTCGGGCTGCGCGAGGCGATGCGGCTGACCGCCCGCCTCGTGTCGGTCAAGGACGCCCCGGCCGGCCAGGGCGTCTCCTACGGCCACGAGTACACGACCTCGCGGGCGACCCGCCTCGGCCTCGTGCCGCTCGGCTACTCCGACGGCATCCCCCGCCACGCGGGCAACGCCGGCCCGATCCAGGTCGGGGGAGACCGTCTGCGCATCGCCGGACGCGTGTGCATGGACCAGGTCGTCGTCGACCTCGGCCCGGGCAGCGACGCGCAGCCCGGTGACGAGGTCGTGCTCCTCGGTCGCGGCGTCGACGGCGAGCCGACCGCGCAGGACTGGGCGGAGGCGGCCGGCACGATCAACTACGAGGTGGTCACCCGCATCGGGGCCCGCGTGCCGCGCGTCTACCTCGGCGGGGCCGGCTCGGGGGAGCGGTCGTGATGGCCTCGCGACGCACGAAGACCGCGCTCGGGGCCTCGCTGGGCGCCGGTGTCATCGCCGCGGGCGCCGGGGCGATCGCCGCTCGCCGTGGCCACGGCCCGGTCCGCACCTCGCACCCCGACGGCACCCACCCGTGGGGCTTCACCCCCGGTCGGGTCGAGTCGGTCCTCGCGACCGACGGCACCGTCCTGCACGTCGAGGTCGACGAGCCGAAGGGGTCGACCCGCCGCGGTCGTCCCACCGTCGTCCTCGTCCACGGATTCACGATCGACCTCACGACGTGGGCGCACCAGCGCCGGCGCCTCGTGCTCGAGGGCTACCGCGTCGTCACCTACGACCAGCGCAACCACGGGCTGTCCGGGCAGGGCGACCTCTCGGACTGCACGATCGAGCAGCTCGGCCGCGACCTGCGCAGCGTCCTGGAGGCCGTCGTGCCGAGCGGCCCGGTCGTGCTCGTCGGGCACTCCATGGGCGGCATGACGATCATGAGCCTGGCCCAGCAGCAGCCCGCGCTCGTCGAGGAGCGGGTGCGCGCGGTCGGGCTGGTGTCGACGAGCGCGGGCGGCGGCGGACTCGTGAGCGTCGGCTTCGGGCCCCTGCTCGACGGCCTCGTCGTGCGCCTCGGCCCGGGCCTGCTGCGCCGGCTCGGTTCGCGCGACGGCGTCTGGGGCGGTCTGCGGCGCGTCGGTCGTGACGCCGAGCGCACGGCGGTCCAGCGCTACGGCTTCGGCGAGAGGGCCGACGACGAGACGCTGTCGTACTTCTCCGACGTCATCTTCTCGACCCCGCTGGCGACGATCGCGGCCTTCCTGCCCCAGCTCGACGAGCTCGACGTCCGCGACGCGCTCCCCGGGCTGGCGCGCACCGAGGTGCTCGTGCTCGGCGGCAGCCGTGACCAGCTGACTCCTCCCTCGCACAGCGAGGCCATCGTCGACCTCGTGCCGCAGAGCGTGCACGTCGTCGTGCCCGGCGCGGGTCATCTCCTGCCGATGGAGCGGCCCGACGTCGTGACGAGCGAGCTGCTCGCGCTCGTCGAGCGTGGCGTCGCCGCGCGGGCCCGCAGCGGCCGCTCCGCCGCGGGGGCCGAGGTGCGCGACACCGGGGCGGGCGTCGGGGCGAGCGCATGACCTCGATCTCGCTGCCGACCCCGCAGAGCACCCGAGAGGCCGGCCGACGCCTCGGCGAGGCGCTGCGTGCCGGCGACCTCGTCGTGCTCACCGGCGGCCTCGGCGCCGGCAAGACGACGATGACCCAGGGCCTGGCCGACGGGGTGGGCGTGCGCGGGCCGATCACCTCGCCGACCTTCGTCATCGCCCGTGTGCACCCGAGCCTCGTCGGCGGGCCGGCCCTCGTGCACGTCGACGCCTACCGGCTCGGGGGGGCCGCCGAGCTCGACGACCTCGACCTCGACACCGACCTCACCGACAGCGTCACCGTCGTCGAGTGGGGCAGCGGGCTCGTCGAGGACCTCAGCGAGGACCGTCTCGAGATCACCCTCGCCGCCGACCCCGAGACCGAGGCGCGCACGCTGACCCTCACCGGCCGTGGCCGGTGGGCCGGCGCGCCCGCCGACGCCCTCGTCCGATCCCTCACCGCGGAGGTCTGATGCTCCTCGCGCTCGACACCTCGACCTCGGCCGTCGCCGTCGCCCTGCTCGACCTCGACGGCGGCCTGCTCGCGCAGGAGCACGTCGTCGACCCCCGGGGCACGACCGAGCTCCTCGCGCCGCTCGTGCAGCGGGGGCTCGCCGTCGCCGGCGCGACGCCGGCCGACGTCGAGCTCGTCGCCGTCGGCACCGGGCCCGGCCCCTTCACGAGCCTGCGGGTCGGCATCGTCACCGCGCGGACCTTCGCCCTCGCCCGCTCGGTGCCCGTCCTCGGGGTCCCCTCGCACGACGCGATCGCCCACGAGTGGTACCTCGCCGGGGGGCGGGGCCCGCTGCTCGTCGCGACCGACGCCCGACGCAAGGAGGTCTACGCGAGCGTCTACGCGCAGGCCGCGGGCGACGAGAGCGCGCTGCCCTGGCAGCTGACGCGCGGTCCGATCGTCAGCCGCGCCGTCGACCTGCCCGAGGGCGAGCGCGTCCTGCCCACCGCCGGTCGTGGTCCCTCGCTCTACCCCGAGGCGCTGGCGAACGCCGACGGCCCGCTCGACGTCTCCGCCGCAGCGCTCGGCGGGGTCGCCCTGGCCCGCCACCGCCTCGGTCTCGACCAGCCCACCGACCCGCTGTACCTCCGCCGCCCCGACGCCACCCCGTCGGTGCCACGCTCGGCGATCGGCGCCCAGCGCCAGGACGAGCAGACGCCCGGCACCCCCTCCGCCGGACCCGCGGGGGCGACCCAGCAGTGAGCGCGACCGCGACGACGCCGACGTGGCGCGCGGTCGGGTGGCGAGACATCCCCGCGCTCGCCGCGCTCGAGCAGCAGATCTACCCCGACGACGCGTGGTCCGAGCAGTCCTGGTGGGGCGAGCTCGCCGCGCGTCCGCGGCGCGACTACGTCATCGTCGAGGACGACGAGGGCGTGCTCGGCTACGCCGGCCTGGACCGCGGCGGCGAGGTGGGTGACGTCATGACGATCGCCGTCGCGCCGCGCGGCCGCCGCCGCGGGCTCGGTCGGTCGCTGCTCGACGAGCTCGTCGCCCGGGCGCGGGCCGGGGGCGCCGCCCGCCTGCTGCTCGAGGTGCGCGCCGACAACGTCGCGGCCCGTGCCATGTACGAGGCCGCCGGGATGAGGCTGCTGAGCACCCGACGCGGCTACTACCCCGGGGGAGTCGACGCGCTCGTCCTCGGGCTCGACCTCGCCACCCCTTCGCCGCCCGACGGACCGGAGAGCCGATGACCCCGCCCACCACCTCCACCCCGCTCGTCCTCGGCATCGAGACCTCGTGCGACGAGACCGGCATCGGGATCGTCTGCGGCGAGGAGCTGCTCGTCGACGCGATCGCCAGCTCGGTCGAGGAGCACGCCCGCTTCGGCGGCGTCGTGCCCGAGGTCGCCAGCCGCGCCCATCTCGAGGCGATGGTCCCGACCCTCGAGCGCGCGTGCGCGCAGGCCGGTGTGCGCCTGCAAGACCTCGACGGCATCTCCGTGACCTCCGGGCCCGGTCTGGCCGGCGCGCTCATGGTCGGCGTCGCCTCGGCGAAGGCCCTGTCCGTCGCCCTCGGCATCCCGTTGTACGGGGTCAACCACCTCGCCAGCCACGTCGCCGTCGACATCGTCGAGCACGGGCCGTTGCCCGAGCCGACCCTCGCGATGCTCGTCTCGGGCGGGCACTCCTCGCTGCTGCTCGTCCCCGACGTCACTCACGACATCCGCAGCCTCGGGTCGACGATCGACGACGCGGCCGGCGAGGCCTTCGACAAGGTCGCGCGGGTGCTCGGGCTGCCCTTCCCCGGCGGGCCGCACGTCGACCGGGCCGCGCGCGACGGGCAGGTCGTCATCGACTTCCCCCGCGGGCTGACGACCGGTCGCGACATGCAGCGCCACCGCTTCGACTTCTCCTTCTCGGGGCTCAAGACCGCCGTCTCGCGGTGGGTCGAGCACCAGCGCGCCGACGGCGTCGCGATCTCCGTGCCCGACGTCGCCGCGTCCTTCCAGGAGGCGGTCGTCGACGTGCTCACCCGCAAGGCCGTCCTCGCGTGCACCGAGCACGACGTCGCCGCGCTGCAGGTCGGCGGAGGTGTCGCCGCCAACTCGCGGCTGCGCGCGATGGCCCAGGAGCGCTGCGACGCGGCCGGCATCGAGCTGCGCATCCCGCGCCCGGGGCTGTGCACCGACAACGGCGCCATGGTCGCCAGCCTCGGCGCGCAGATGATGATCAAGGGCCGCCCGGCGAGCGACCTCTCGCTCCCCGCGGACTCCTCGATGCCGGTGACCGACGTGCAGTCCGGGCTGCCGGTGCACGTCGACCACGACCACGCCCACTGAGGCCGCCGCCCCCTTCGCACCCGCCGCGCCGGCCCCCTTCGCACTCGGCGACGCCCCCGCCTACCACGCCGTAGGTGGGGTGATCACGACCAGTACGGAGGGGTAGCAGGGGGCTACGACGGGTGGGGGCCGAAGGTCTCGTCCGGGTCACGATGTCTTTACTTCGTCTTGAATGATCGTTGACGGTCGTGGTCTGGTGGACGAGCAGCGGCCGCCCGACGAGCTCGAGGAGCGCGCGACCGTCGGCCTGTGGGCGCGCCGTTGTCGTCGCCTCACCATGTCCGTCGGCGCCTGGGTGACCGTGTCCATCTGTCCCCGGTCCGAGGAGACCTGTGAGCGCGATCAGCGTCAGCCACCTGTACAAGGTGTTCGGCAAACGCCCCGAGAGGGGTGTGTCCGCCCTGCAGAAGGGCGCGACCCGAGACCACGTGAAGGAGGAGCTGGGGCTGACCGCCGCGGTGGTCGACGCCGACTTCGAGGTCGACCCCGGCGAGATCTTCGTCGTCATGGGTCTGTCCGGCTCGGGCAAGTCGACCCTCATCCGCATGGTCAACGGGCTGCTCGACCCGACCGCCGGGACCGTGACCATCGGTGACGTCGACGTCACCCGGGCGAGGGGGGAGGCGCTGCGCCGGGTGCGTCGCGAGAAGGTCAGCATGGTCTTCCAGCACTTCGCGCTGCTGCCGCACCGCACCGTCGGCGAGAACGCCGCCTACGCGCTCGAGATCCAGGGCATGAACCGAGCCGACCGTGAGCGCCGCGCCGAGGAGGCGCTGGCGATGGTCGACCTCGGCGGGTGGGGCGGGTACGCGCCCGGAGAGCTCTCCGGCGGCATGCGCCAGCGGGTCGGCCTGGCCCGGGCCCTCGCCGCGGGCACCGACATCCTGCTCATGGACGAGGCCTTCAGCGCGCTCGACCCGCTCATCCGACGTGGCATGCAGGACCAGCTCGTCGACCTCCAGCAGCGCCTGGACAAGACCATCCTCTTCATCACCCACGACCTCAACGAGGCGATGCGCCTCGGCGACCGGGTTGCGATGATGCGCGACGGGCGGATCGAGCAGATCGGCACCGCGCAGCAGATCCTCAACGACCCGGTGAACAACTACGTGGCCCGTTTCGTCCAGGACGTCGACCGCAGCCGGGTCCTCACCGCCGCCGACGTCATGGAGTCGCCCGCAGCGGTGCTCGGGGCCGACTCCGGCCCGCTCGCCGCGCAGAAGCTCATGCGCGAGGGCCAGATGCGCTGGCTCGTCGTGCAGGGTCGCGACCGACGCTTCCTCGGTCTCGTCGAGGACGACGCCGTCGCCGCCGCCGTGCGCGACCGCTCCGAGCGTCTGCCCGTCGTCGACCCCTCGCAGGTCTCCGTCGTCGGCCCGGGCGCTCTCCTGGCCGACATGTACACGACGGCGTCGCAGCGTCGCGGCCCGGTCGTCGTGCTCGACGAGGACGAGCGCGTGCTCGGCACCGTCCCGCTCGTGACCCTGCTCGCGGCCGGTGGCACGCCCGACCTCGACGCCGGCACCGACGACGTCGAGCGCCACGCGCTCGTCACGCAGGAGGCCCGATGACCGAGGACACCTTCCCGCGGATCGAGGTCGGCGAGTGGGCCAGCGCGGGTCTGGACTGGCTCACCGACCACCTCGACCCCGTCTTCGACGCGATGAGCGACGGCATGGGCTGGGTCATCCAGCTGCTCACCGACGTCCTGCTGGCACCGCCGGCGCTCGTGACGATCGCCGTCTTCGCCCTCCTCGCCTGGGCCGTGCGCTCGTGGCAGCTCGCGCTGGGCACCGTCCTCTCCTTCGCGCTCGTCGTCTCGATGCGGCAGTGGGAGAACGCGATGCTCACCCTCGCGCTCGTGCTCGTCGCGACCCTCGTCGCCGTGCTCGTGGCGGTCCCGCTCGGCATCGCCTCCGCGCGGAGCTCACGGGTGAGCGCGGTCGTCAGACCCCTGCTCGACCTCATGCAGACCATGCCCGCCTTCGTCTACCTCATCCCCGCGATCATCTTCTTCAGCGTCGGCGTCGTGCCAGGGCTCTTCGCCACGGTGATCTTCGCGCTGCCCCCGGGCGTGCGCTTCACCGAGCTCGGGATCCGGCAGGTCGACGCCGAGACGGTGGAGGCCGGTCACGCCTTCGGGGCGACGCCCCGGCAGATCCTGCGCGGCATCCAGATGCCGCTCGCGACCCCGACGATCATGGCCGGCGTCAACCAGGTGATCATGCTCGCCCTGTCGATGGCGGTCATCGCCGGCTTCGTCGGTGCCGACGGGCTCGGCAAGGAGGTCGTCTCCTCGATCGCCAGCCTGAACATCCCCCAGGGCGTCGAGGCCGGTCTCGGTGTCGTCGTCCTCGCGATCTTCCTCGACCGCCTCACCGCCGCGCTGGGCGACCCGGGCCAGTACCCGGGGTCGTTGCGCGCCGTGCTGCGCCGCCGGCTCGCGCGCACCCCCTGACCTCACAGCGGCGTCACTCCGACGACGCCGCAGGAAGGAGAGATCACATGACCTCTCGCCACACCCGCACGATCACCGCCGCCGCCTGCGCCACCGCGCTGGGCCTCACGCTCGCCGCCTGCGGCAGCGACGAGGAGTCCTCCGCCTCGGGTGGCGGCAAGGGCACGATCACGCTGGGCTACATCCCCTCGTGGACCGACGGCCTGAGCACCGCGTACCTGCTCGAGGACCAGCTGGAGAAGCTCGGCTACGACGTCGAGATGCAGACCCTCACCGAGGCCGCCCCGCTGTACACGGCTCTCTCCGAGGGGGACGTCGACATGTACCCCTCGGCCTGGCCCGAGGTGACCCACAAGTCCTACATGGACCAGTACGGCGACGACATCGAGGACCTCGGTGCCTACTACGACAACGCGGTCCTCACCCTCGCGGTCCCCGAGTACAGCAAGATCCGGTCCATCGAGGACCTGCCGGACCACGCCGACGAGCTCGACGGCAAGATCATCGGCATCGAGCCCGGCGCCGGCCTGACGAAGGCGACGAAGGAGCAGGTCATCCCGCAGTACGGCCTCGACGGCGACTTCGAGCTCATCACCTCCTCGACCGCCGGCATGCTCGGCGAGCTGAAGAAGGCCGCCCGCGGCGAGGACGAGATCGTCGTCACCCTGTGGCGCCCCTTCTGGGCCAACAGCGAGTTCTCCATGCGCGACCTCGAGGACCCCAAGGGCGCGCTCGGCGACAAGGAGGGCCTGCACTTCCTCGGCACGAAGGGCTTCGCCGAGGAGTTCCCCGAGGCCGCGGAGCTCATCGAGGGGATCGCGCTCGACGACGAGCAGTACGGCTCCCTCGAGGACAAGGTCGTCAACGAGTTCGGCGAGGGCAAGGAGGCCGAGGCGGTCGACTCCTGGATCGAGGAGAACGCCGACGCCTTCGACACGCTCCTCACCGAGGACGAGTAAGCAGGTCCGGACGCCGACCCGCCCAGCAGGGGCGGGCGGGTCGCCGTCCGACCGGGGTCAGCCGCAGCGCAGCAGGCCCATGTCCTCCTTGAGCGTGAGGACGCGCGTCACCGAGGCCTGCACCTGCTCGGCGAAGTCCTCGTCGGACGCCGCCCGGCGCACGATCGCGGAGGTCATCGTCTGCGTCTGGGTCGCGTCGGCGGTGAGGACGACGTCGCCCCCGGCGGCGATGAAGCGGGTCGCGCGCTGGCCGACGGGCACGTCCGCGACCGCCTTGGCCACCCCGACGTCGTCGGTGACGACGACGCCGTCGAAGCCCATCTGCTCGCGGAGCAGGTCGGTGACGACCGCCCGGCTGAAGGGCGCCTGGTTGTCGGCGTCGATCTTCGGGTAGCGGGCCGACCCGACCATGACGAGCGTCGGCGTGGCCCGCATCGCGGCGGCGAAGGGGGCGAGGTGCGGGTCCGACGTCGTCGCCGTGGAGTCGGTGATGCCCGAGGCCGTCGCGTCGGTGTTGCCGGTGATCCGGCCGATGCCGGGGAAGTGCTTCGTCGTCGGCATGACACCCGCCGCGTGCATGCCCTTCGCGAAGGCCGTCGCGCCCCGCGTCACGGCCGCGGGGGTCGAGCCGTACTCGCGCCCGTACTGCCCGATGGGGGCGTTGCCCCGGCCGATCTCGGCGGGGACGGTGTCGGTCGTCGGGGCGAGGTTGACGTTGACCCCCGCCTGCTCGAGCTCGGCTCCCCACCCCTTCGCCTGCCGGGTGAGCTCGGCCGGTGCGAGGGCACCCTGCTCACGTCCTGAGGGGATGGTCGAGAAGCCCTCGCCGGTGAGCTGCTGGACCTCGCCGCCCTCCTGGTCGGCCGCGACGAGGACACCGACGCGGGTGCCGCCGACGCGCACCGCGGAGTCCTGCAGGTGCTCGCTCGTCGCGGCGACGTTCGCCCGGCCGGTCCAGCCGCCGAGGTAGAGCATGCTGCCGAGCCCGTCGGCGAGCTGTGCGTCGAGGCCGTTCGTGCCCATCTGGGGGGTGAGCGCGACCATGAGCAGCTGGCCGGCGTGCTGGGTCGGCGTCATCGCCGCGACGGTGCGGCTCACGCAGGACGAGACGACCGGGGTGCTCGACGTGCTGCTCGTGGCGCTCGAGGTGGTGCTGCTGCTCGGGCTCGA
The DNA here is from genome assembly GCF_020567375.1 of Janibacter melonis. Taxonomy (GTDB): domain Bacteria; phylum Actinomycetota; class Actinomycetes; order Actinomycetales; family Dermatophilaceae; genus Marihabitans; species Marihabitans melonis. The sequence continues at coordinate 346,392 of NZ_JAJBZM010000003.1, forward strand.
GGCGCTGCTGGGGGAGGTGCTGCTCGAGGTGCCGCTGGAGGACGCGCTGCTGGAGGACGCGCTGCTGGAGGATGTGCTGCTCGTGCCGGTGCTGCTCGAGACGGGGGAGTCCCCCGAGCACGCGGCGAGGGCGAGGACCGCCAGGGTCGCGGGGGCGAGGAGGTAGCGGTGCGTCACCCGGGTCACGCTACGCGAGCGGCTCGACGACGACCGCCGCGCTCTCGCCGGCCACCCGCGTCAGCACGACGACCGCCTGGGCCCCGTCGCCGGCCCCGCGGCCGATGCGCAGCCCGCGTCGCAGCTGCTCGTCGTCGACCCGGATCCCGCGCTTCTTGATGGTCAGACCGGTGATGCCGCGCTCGCGCAGCCAGGCGCGCAGCACCTTGACGTTGTAGGGCATCGCCTCGACGACCCGGTAGCCGCGGGCGAAGGGGACGTCGTGCGCGCGCTCGCTCGTCACGAGCCCCAGACCGGGCTCGACCTCCGCGCCGCCGACCTCTCGGGTCAGCGCGCCGACGAGACCGGCCCGCACCACCGCGCGGTCGGCCTCGTAGAGGTGCGCGCCGAGCCCGCCGAGCGAGGCGACGGCGGGCGGGTCCTCGTCGGCGTACGACTGGTCGACCCGCACGCTCGGCGCCCCGTGGCGCATGACGAGCGCGCTGCGCCCGGCGGTGCGCACGAGGGGGCCCCACCACACGGAGCACTCGAGGACCGTGCCGTCGTAGGAGACCCACTGCGCCTCGGTGCCCAGCGGGGGCACGTCGTGCGGCAGAGAGGGCGACATCTTCACCCCGGTCGCAGGCACGGCGGTGGCCAGCTCGAGGACGAGGTCCCACGACGGCGAGAGCTCCTCGAGCCGGAAGACCCGACGGGTGCGCCCCTGCGCGTCGGCGACACCGGGGGTGCGCCGCGCGGGGTCGAGCCAGATGCCGACCCGGGCGTGGATCGGGTCCGCCGGGGGCTGCAGGTCCTCGGCCAGGCCGACGCGTGCGCGGCTGTCCGGCCACGGCCGCAGGTTGCTGTCGGCGACGGCGGCGGTCACGGGGTCCCGGTCCAGGCCCTGGACGGTGACGCCGAGAGAGCTCATCGCCATCGCGTCCGAGCCGATGCCGCAGCCGAGGTCGTGGACGGTCGCGAGCGAGGCGGCGGCGAAGCGGGCGGCGTGGGTGGCGGCCACCTCGAGCCGGGTGGCCTGCTCGAGGCCGTCGGGGGTGAAGAGCATGCCGTCGGCGAACTCGCCAAACTTGTCCCGGGCGCGGTGGCGCAGCCGGTGCTGGGTGAGGGCTGCCGCGACGAGCTCGGGGGAGTGCCCCTGCGCCCGCAGCCGGCCCTGCACCGCGAGCACCTGCGACTCGTCGTACGGGGGGAGCGAGCTCAGCAGCTCGTGCCCCTGGGGACCCGCGAGGGCCTTGACCGTCGTGACGTCCACCGCCCCACCCTCTCACCCCCCTTCGCGCGGTGCGCCGCTCGGCCCGGCCTCCCCAGGCCGTGCCGTGCTGCGCGCTGCGCGAAGGGGACCCGTCGTCGGCGTGGCCCCCTGAGACCTCCTCCGGTCGGCCAGACCCCACGCGAAGGGGGACCTCTCTGGCCCCTTCGCCAGTGAGGTCCCCCTTCGTCCCTCCGGGGGCTGCCAACGGTCCCTGCGCCGGGCAGACGGGTGGCTGATCTCCTGCGCGCGCCCGCACCAGCGGGGTCACGCGGTCGAGCTCAGCTCGGGAGGCTCCTTCCGCACAGACCGGCGCGACGTCATGATGTGTCACGCCCGGATCTGGCTGTGGTCTCGGTGCGATTCGTCCAGGTGACATGCTCTGACGGAGCACACCCCTTCGTGCAGAGATGAAGTGAATCCCTTGAAGGCCTTGCCCGCGCCCGACGAGCTCGTGTACCGGCTCACGCCGACCGAGCTCATGACGTCGCGCTTCGGCATCTCCGCCCTCACCGAGGCCTGCCTCTCGCTGCGCGTCATCCGTCGGCCGGAGGACTACCCGCACCTGCGCGAGTGGCGTCGGCACGTGCTCGCGACGACGCCGCTGCCCGTCCTGCAGACCCTCGCCGCGCTCGTCTCCGACGACATGTCGACCCCGGAGTTCCTCAACCCGCGGCCGCACGCGGGTGCACCGGACTTCGCCGCCGAGATGCGCGAGCTGGCCCGCATGGACCCAGCGGTCGTCGGGGCCGAGCTCGACGTGCTCTTCCCCGACCGTCGCCCCCTGGCGCTGCAGGGCTCGGACGTCGCCGTGCACCGCCAGGTCGTCGCCGCGATGCAGGCGTACTGGACCCACAGCTTCGCGCCGTGGTGGGAGCGGATCAGCGCCGCGCTGCGCGAGGACATCGCCGTGCGCTCCGACGTCGCGGTGACCGCGGGGCTGCTGCCGGCTCTCGACCAGCTGAGCCCCCATCTCGAGGTCACGGCGACGCAGGTCGTCTGCCGCAACCCCAACGGGCCGAACTTCGAGGCCGACGTCGACGGGCGAGGGCTCGTCTTCGTGCCGACCCTCTTCGCGCCCTTCCCGGCCTGCCCGGTGCACGAGGGGGCGCAGCCCTACGTCCTCTACCCGGCGCGTCCGGTGCCGCTCGGGGCCGCACCGCACCGCCCCGACCTCTCCGCCCTGCTCGGGCCGGCCCGCGCGGCGGCGCTGTCCTCGGTGGGCCTGGAGACGACGAGCACCGCCCTCGGTCGCCACCTGGGCGTCTCCACCTCGGCCGCCGGCCAGCACCTGCGGTGGCTCACGAGGGCCGGCCTGCTCGAGCCGAGCCGGCGGGGGAGCAGCGTCTACTACGCACCGACCGCGACGGGCCGCCAGGTCCTCAGCTCGCACCACCACGGCCCGCGCTGACCGCCTGCTGGCACTCAGGTTGACCGAGTGCTAACGAGCGGCCTAGATTTCTGCTTGGCACTCTCCACTGGTGAGTGCCAGGACCAGAGCCGGTCGACCCCCGCGACGGCGAGCGGCTCTGACCACCGAAGACAAGCGAAGTAACTTCCATCGAAGGAGCCAACGTGTCGGTTTCGCTCAAGCCGCTCGAGGACCGCATCATCGTCAAGTCGCTCGAGGCCGAGCAGACCACGGCCTCCGGCCTGGTCATCCCGGACACCGCCAAGGAGAAGCCCCAGGAGGGCGAGGTCGTCGCCGTCGGTCCGGGCCGCGTGTCCGACGCCGGTGAGCGCGTCGCCATGGACATCTCCGTCGGCGACCGCGTCATCTACAGCAAGTACGGCGGCACCGAGGTCAAGCACGGCGGGACCGAGTACCTCATCCTCTCGGCGCGCGACGTCCTCGCGATCGTCGGCTGACCCACCTCTCAGCACGCTGACGCCCCGGGTGCGGGCCCGCCCGGGCTCCCCGGGGCGTCGCGCTGACATCCCCCCTTCGATCAACAGTAAGGACTGACATGGCCAAGGAACTGGCGTTCAACGACTCCGCCCGTGACGCCCTCCAGCGTGGCGTCGACCAGCTCGCCAACGCGGTGAAGGTGACGCTCGGCCCCAAGGGTCGCAACGTCGTCATCAACAAGTCGTGGGGCGCCCCCACGATCACCAACGACGGTGTGACGATCGCCCGCGAGATCGAGCTCGAGGACCCCTACGAGAACCTCGGCGCCCAGCTCGCGAAGGAGGTCGCCACCAAGACCAACGACGTCGCCGGTGACGGCACGACGACCGCGACCGTCCTCGCCCAGGCCATGGTCAAGGAGGGCCTGCGCAACGTCGCCGCGGGCGCCGCCCCGTCGGGCCTCAAGCGCGGCATCGACAAGGCCGTCGAGGCCGTCTCCGGGCGTCTGCTCGAGACCGCCCGCGAGGTCGAGGGCAAGGACGAGATCGCCCAGGTCGCCTCGCTCTCCGCGCAGGACCAGACCATCGGCGGGATCATCGCCGAGGCCTTCGACAAGGTCGGCAAGGACGGCGTCATCACGGTCGAGGAGTCCTCGACCGCCGAGACCTCGCTCGACTTCACCGAGGGCATGCAGTTCGACAAGGGCTACATCAGCCCCTACTTCGTCTCCGACGCCGAGCGCATGGAGGCCGTCCTCGAGGACGCCTACGTCCTCATCAACCAGGGCAAGATCTCCACGGTCGCCGACATCCTCCCCGTCCTCGAGAAGGTCGTGCAGTCCGGCAAGCCGCTGCTCATCATCGCCGAGGACATCGAGGGCGAGGCGCTGTCGACGCTCGTCGTCAACAAGATGCGCGGCACCTTCAACGTCGCGGCCGTCAAGGCCCCCGGCTTCGGCGACCGCCGCAAGGCGATGCTGCAGGACATGGCCATCCTCACGGGTGCCCAGGTCATCGCCGAGGAGGTCGGCCTCAAGCTCGACCAGGCCGGTCTCGAGGACCTCGGCCAGGCCCGTCGCGTCGTCATCACCAAGGACGCCACGACGATCATCGACGGCCAGGGCGAGAGCTCGCAGGTCGAGGGCCGGGTCAACCAGATCAAGGCCGAGATCGAGCGCACCGACTCCGACTGGGACCGCGAGAAGCTCCAGGAGCGCCTCGCCAAGCTCGCCGGTGGCGTCTGCGTCATCCAGGTCGGTGCCCACACCGAGGTCGAGCTCAAGGAGAAGAAGCACCGGATCGAGGACGCGATCTCCGCGACGCGCGCCGCGATCGAGGAGGGCATCGTCGCCGGTGGCGGCTCCGCCCTCGTGCACGCCGTCTCCGTCATCGACACCCTCACCCTCGAGGGCGACGAGGCGACCGGCGCGAGCATCGTGCGCAAGGCCGCTGTCGAGCCGCTGCGCTGGATCGCCGAGAACGCCGGCCTCCAGGGCTACGTCGCGGTCTCGAAGGTCTCCGAGCTCGAGCCGGGTCAGGGCCTTAACGCCGCGACCGGTGAGTACGGCGACCTCGTCGGCGCCGGCGTCATCGACCCGGTCAAGGTCACCCGCTCCGCGCTCGTCAACGCCGCGTCGATCGCGTCGATGGTCCTCACCACCGACACGCTCGTCGTCGACAAGCCCGAGGACGAGGAGCCCGCTGCCGCGGGCCACGGTCACCACCACTGACCCGACCTCACCCACGACGGGGGGGCGCCCCCCCGGGGGGGGCCCCCGCGGCGGCTCGGGGACCCCGCCGCAACCGGCCCCCGGCTGGGGGGGGGCCGCCAATACGGGGGCAAACCCC
>NZ_JAJBZM010000003.1:351523-387322 GCF_020567375.1 Janibacter melonis
CCCCACCCCGGGGGGGTCCACCCCCCCTCGGCCGGGGCCCCGCCGGCGGGGGCCCCCCCCCCCCCCCCCCCCCCCCCCCCCCCCCCCCCGGGGGCCCCCCCCCCGGGGGCGCCCCCCCGTCGTCGTCTCGGTGACCCGGCAGCAACGGGACCCGTGAGGGTGCTGGCCCGCATATACGGGGTCAACCGCACCAGGGGTCCCGTTACTGCCGGGTAGCTCCGGGGAGAGCCGGGATCTCGGGGGCCAAGACGGCGCGGGGAGGGTTCGGGCCCTCCCGCCTCGTCAGAAGGACCCCGAGGACCCGCCGTCGCCCCCTCCGCCTCCGCCTCCGCCGCCCCCGCCGAAGCCGCTCCCGCTGTCGAAGCCGCCACCCATGTGCCCGCCGTGATGGTGATGGTGGTGCGACATGCCGAGCGCGACGCCGGCCGCGCTCGAGCGGTGGCGCGAGGACCCGCGACCGCCTGTCACCACGGCCACGAGCCCGAGGACGACGACGAGGCCCCCGACGAAGGCGAAGGGGACGCCGAAGAGGTCCTGCCCCGTCGCGACCCCGTCGTCGCCGACGTCCCACGGCCCGCCGAGCATCTCGTCGTGCTCGACCCAGTCGCTCTCGGTGTCGGCGCCGGTGCGCTGGGCGGGGCTGCCGGCCTCGGCCGCGGCGAGCTCGACGGCCCGGGCCACCGCGGTCTCCCAGCGCCCGTCACGCAGAGCAGGTCGGACCTGCCCGATGATGCGCGCGGCCTCGCGGTCGGTGAGCCGGGCCCGCTCGCGGCTGCCGACCTGGACCCGGATGCGGCGGTCCTGGGTCGCGACGACGACGAGGACCCCGCGTCCGACGCCGGCCCGCCAGCTCGTCCCCACCCGCCGGGCGTAGGCCTCGACGTCCTCGTCACCGGTCGTGCGCACGACGAGCGCCCGGACGATGACCCGGGGCTCGGAGCGGGCGGTCTCGCGCAGCGAGCGTGCGAGCCGGCTGCGCTGACCCGAGGTCAGCACGTCGTCCGGGTCGGCGAAGCGGGTGGCCGAGGAGGGCGCCGGCGGCACCGGCACGCGCTCGGCCGCGGCGGCGGGCGCCAGCACGAGCAGGGGCAGCAGCGCGGCGAGCAGCACCTGCAGCGCACGGACGGACCTGCTCATGACGACCCCCTGCCGACATCGCGGGCCCTGCACCCGCGTGTGCGGAACCTACCGGCTCCCGCACCTCCCCGCTCGTCGCCGCGCAGCGGGCAGGAGAGCTCGGCTCAGCAGGTCAGGGCGTCGAGGAGCACGCGGACGGCGGGGGACTCGCGCATCGACACCCGCGACAGCGCGAGCACCTCGCGGGTCGGCACGGGGTCGACGACGGGCACCGCGACGAGGTCCGCCGTGAGCTCGGAGCGGCCCATGCGCGGCACGAGGGCGACCCCGAGACCGGCGCGCACGAGCGCCAGCTGGGCGTCGAACTCGGCCGACTCGTGCACGACCCGCGGCCGAGCCCGGTGCAGCGCATGCATGTGGACGAGCCACTCGCGGCAGATCGTCCCCTCGGGCGTCGCCACCCAGCTCTCGTCGACGAGGTCGGCGGCGCGGACCTCATGGGCCGTGGCGAGGGGATGACCCGCCGGGACGACGAGGTCGGCCCGGTCCTCGCGAAGCGGGCGGACGTCGACGTGCTCGGGGATCGACAGCGGCACCGTCCCCCACGAGTGGGTGATGCCGAGGTCGACCCGACCGGCGGCGACGAGCTCGACGGTCTGCCACGGCTCGCTCTCGCTGAGGCGCAGGCGCAGGTCGGGCCAGGTGCGCAGGACGTCGCGGACGACCGGGGCCACGAGCCCGCGCAGCGCCGTCGAGAAGGCCGCGACGCTCAGCTCGCCGACGACGCGGTCGGCGGCGGCCTGCAGCCCGGCCTCGACCTGCTCGACGGCGCGCAGGACCTCGCCACCGGAGTCGCAGAGCCGCCGGCCGTGCTCGGTGAGGATGACGCCGCGCCCCACGCGCTCGAGGAGCGGCAGGCCGACGGCCCGCTCGAGCCGCTTGACCTGCTGCGAGACCGCACTCGTCGTGTAGCCGGTCGCCTCCGCCGCGGCGACGACGGTGCCGTGGTCCTGGACGGCGCGCAGCGCGCGGACGGCGTCGAGATCGATCATGCAGCGAAGGTACACGGTCAGCACGCAGATCATTTGCTGGTGCTACGAGGTCGTCGCGCGCAGACTGGCACGCATGACCCCTCGCGACACCGGGCTCGCCGCCCTCATGGCCCTCATCTGGGGGAGCAACTTCGTCGTCATCGAGTGGGGTCTGCAGGACGTCCCGCCGCTGCTCTTCGCCGCGATGCGCTTCGTCCTCGTCCTGCTGCCGGCGATCTTCCTCGTGCCGCGCCCGGCGGTGTCGTGGCGGGTGCTCGCCACGGTCGGGCTCACCGTGAGCCTGGGCCAGTTCTCGATGCTCTACCTCGCGCTGCACCTCGGGATGCCGAGCGGGATGGCCGCGCTCGTCCTGCAGGTCCAGGTGCCCCTCACCATCGTCATCGCGGCCGTCGTCCTCCACGAGCGGGTCGCCCCGGCGGTGGCGATCGGTGTGGGCGTGGCCGTCGTCGGACTCGCCGTCGTCGCCCTCGGCCGGGGAGCGGCTGGCCTGCTCCCCTTCGCCGTCACCCTGCTCGCCGGCCTGTCCTGGGCGGTCGGCAACGTCGTCGTGCGGGCGAAGGGGGTGCCCGGTGGCCTCGGTCTGACGGTCTGGTCCTCGCTCGTCGTGCCGCTGCCGCTGCTCGCGCTGTCCCTGCTCGTCGACGGCCCGGCGACCGTCGTCGACGCCCTCTCCGGGCTCGGCTGGCGCCCGCTGCTGTCGACGGCATGGACGGCGGTCGTCTCGACGCTCGTCGGCTACGGGATCTTCTACTCGCTGCTCCACCGCAACCCCAGCGCGACCGTCGTCTCGTGGGTGCTCGCGGTGCCGCCGCTGGCGATCCTGCTCGCCTGGGTGCTGCAGGGCGACCAGCCCTCGGCGATCGACCTCGTCGGTGCCGGCATCGCGATGACCGGCCTGGCCGCGGCCCAGCTGCTCCAGGCCCGCGCGCGCCGCGCCCCGGTGCTGCCCGAGGTCGTCCCGGCCCGCTGACCCGCCCTGCGTGTCGGACGGCGGGTCGCCGGCGACCGGACGAGCCCTGGCGGGTCGTCCCCCTTCGCCCGCCCGAGGTGCCGTCCGACGCGCCGGACGGGCAGGCCTCAGGAGGTGATGACGCGGACCTCGATGGTCTCGTCGAGCTCGCGCAGGCGCTGCTCGACGTCTCCGGGCAGGGAGCCGGCGAGGTCGGTGACGGCGTAGCCGTACTCGCCCCGCGTCGAGAGCTGCTGGCTGTCGATGTTCGCCCCGCCCTCGGAGAGCAGCGTGTTGACCCGGGCGAGGACGCCGGGGACGTTGCGGTGCAGGTGGAGGATGCGGGTGTCTCCGGGCGACTGCGTGAGCGCGACGGAGGGCACGTTGACCGACATCGTCGTCGCACCGGTGTGGGCGTAGTCGCGCAGCTTGCCGCTGACATAGCGCCCGATGTCGTACTGCGCCTCCTCGGTGGACCCGCCGACGTGCGGGGTGAGGATGACGTTCGGCAGACCCTGGAGGATCGAGACGAAGGGGTCGCCCGCCTTCTTCGGCTCCTCGGGGAAGACGTCGACCGCCGCGCCGGCGATGTGACCGCTCACGAGGTGCTCGCGCAGGGCCTCGAGGTCGACGACGAAGCCGCGGCACAGGTTGAGGAAGAGGCTGCGCGGTCGCATCTGGGCGAACTGCTCGGCGCCGAAGACCCCGGCGTTGCCGTCGCGTCCGTCGACGTGGAGCGAGACCGTCTCGCAGGTCTCGAGCAGCTCCTCGAGGCTGTCGCAGCGACGCGCGTTGCCCAGCGGCAGCTTGTCGTCGACGTCGTAGTAGCTGACGTGCATGCCGAAGGCCTCGGCGATGACGGAGAGCTGGCTGCCGATGTTGCCGTAGCCGACGATCCCCAGGCTGCGCCCGCGGACCTCGTGCGCCCCCTTCGCCGACTTGTCCCAGACGCCCGCGTGGAGCGCGGAGTTCTTGTCGGTGAGGTGACGGGCCATCGCGATGATCTCCGCCATGGCGAGCTCGACGACGCTGCGCGTGTTGGAGAAGGGCGCGTTGAAGACGACGGTGCCGTGCGCGGCGGCCGCGTCGAGGTCGACCTGGTTGGTGCCGATGCAGAAGGCGCCGATGGCCCGCAGCTCCGGCCGGGCCTGGAGCACCTCCCGGGTGACCTGCGTCTTGCTGCGGATGCCGAGCATCTCCACGCCCTCCAGCGCGGAGATCAGCTCGGCCTCGTCGAGGGCGCCGGAGCGCGTCTCGACCTCGAAGCCGGCGTCGGTGAGCGCGGCGGTGGCGCACTCGTGGATGTTCTCGAGGAGCAGGACCTTCACGTCGCACGAGCCTAGATCGCCCGGGGAGGACGGTGCGCAGGGTGTACGCCACTCGGACGCGCGCACCCCGGCCCCCCGTGGTTAGGGTGAGCGCCATGAGGCTCCTGGGTGTCATCGGCGGCATGGGTTGGTCCGCGACGGCTGAGTACTACCGGCTGCTCAACGAAGGGGTGGAGGCGCGCCTGGGTGGTCTGCACAGCGCGCGGGTGCTCCTGCACAGCGTCGACTTCGCGCCGGTGACGGACTTCGAGCACGCCGGCGACTGGGACGGCATGGCCGAGGTCCTCGTCGACGCGGCCCGCTCGCTCGAGCGCGGGGGAGCGGAGGGTCTGCTCATCGCGGCGAACACGATGCACGCCGTCGCCGACCGGGTCTCGGCCGCGGTCGACATCCCGCTGCTCCACATCGCCGAGTCCGCCGCCCGGCGGGTCGAGGAGCAGCGCCAGAGCCGCGTGGGCCTGCTCGCCACGGCGACGACGATGGGCGCCGACTTCTACACGGGGCCGCTGTCGGCCCGCGGGCTCGAGGTGATCCTCCCCGAGGAGAGCGAGCGCCCCGAGGTCGACGCGCTCATCTACGACGAGCTCGTGCACGGCGTCATCAAGGACGCCTCGCGCAAGCGGGTGCGTCAGGTCATGGAGGGCATGGTCGACCGCGGCGCCGAGGCCGTCGTCCTCGCCGGCACCGAGCTCGGGCTGCTCATCGAGCCCGACGACTGCCCGGTGCCCCTGCACGACACGACGGAGATCCACGTCGCGGACGCGCTCGACTGGATGCTCGCCGGCTCCTGAGCGACCCGCACCGCGTCGAGGTGATCCCATGAGCCAGGGCTCGCCCCATCACCTCGACCGGGTCGGTGGCGTCACCAGGGGACGTCGATCTCCGGCTCGCCCTGGACGACGGTGACCTCCTGGCCGTCGAGCGCGACGACCTGGCCGGGGCGGATCTGGGCGCCGCGTCGCGTGTCGACCTCGCCGTCGACGCTCACCCGGCCCTCGCTGATGACTTCGCGGGCGGTGGCGCCGTCGTCGACGAGCGCGGCGAGCTTGAGCAGCTGGCCGAGCCGGATGACGTCGTCGCGGATGTAGACGGACTCGTGCGTGCTCACGCGGACCAGCGTAGGCGGGTCGGCGCGTGGCGCGGTCGCCGCCGGGTCAGCCGGCGAGGGCGGCGCGGGCGAGCTGGTGCTCGCGCTCGTCCTCGGTCATGCCGCCCCACACGCCGAAGGTCTCGCGGGTGGCGAGGGCATGCGCGCGGCAGGCCGCGATGACCGGGCAGGTCGCGCAGATCTCCTTGGCCGCCGTCTCGCGCAGCCGGCGGGCAGCCCCTCGCTCGCCCTCCGGGTGGTAGAAGACGTCGGTGTCGATGCTGCGGCACCGGCCCTCGTACTGCCACTCCCACAGGTCCGCCACCGGTCCTGGCAGGTGTCCTAGGTCGGCCATCGCGGTACCCCGTTCTGCTCTGCTGATCTAGGGCGGCCCTGGTCATGTCGACCCCTGGGCGGGCTGCCCTCGTGGCACGGAACGCTACGGAGAGGGCGCCCAGGTCCAACACCCCTCGACGTCAGGATTCGCCCAAGAAATCGGGGGTCTTCGTCAAGAGATGGTCATGCCGGGTTGCGGGTCGGCGCGATCGCGCTAGGGGCGACCGCCTCGCGGACGTCACGGGACCGCCCCGCGGACGTGGTCGAGCCCGGTCGTGGGGGTGTCCGGACCACCTGCCGACGCGGCCTAGACTTGTCCAATGGCTCTCGGCTCCTCCTCCGACCCTCGCCACGACGACTTCGCCGCCCAGGCGGCGGCGCAGGCGGACCCCTTCGCCAAGGTGGGGCTCACCTACGACGACGTGCTCCTCCTGCCCGGCTTCAGCGACCTGGCGCCCGACGAGCTCGACACGACGACGCGGCTGACCCGTGAGCTCTCGCTCAACGCGCCGCTGCTCTCCGCCGCGATGGACACCGTCACCGAGTCGCGGATGGCGATCGCCATGGCGCGCCAGGGCGGCATCGGGGTGCTGCACCGCAACCTCTCCATCGAGGACCAGGCCTACCAGGTCGACCTCGTCAAGCGCACCCAGACCGGGATGATCTCCAACCCCGTCGTCATCGGGCCAGACGCGACGCTCGAGGAGCTCGACCAGCGCTGCGGCGAGTACCGCGTCTCCGGGCTGCCGGTCGTCGACGAGGGCGAGCACCTCATCGGCATCATCACCAACCGCGACCTGCGCTTCACGCCCGTCGCCGAGTGGGCCACGACGCTCGTGCGCGACGTCATGACGAAGATGCCGCTCATCACCGCCCCCGTCGGCATCTCGCAGGAGGACGCGACGACGCTGCTGCGCCAGCACAAGCGCGAGCGCCTGCCGATCGTCGACGAGGAGGGTCGTCTCGCCGGTCTCATCACCGTCAAGGACTTCGTCAAGAGCGAGCAGTTCCCCCTCGCGAGCAAGGACGCCGACGGCCGTCTGCTCGTCGGCGCCGCCATCGGCTACTTCGGCGACGCGTGGGAGCGCGCGACGACGCTCATCGAGGCCGGGGCCGACGTGCTCGTCGCCGACACCGCCCACGGCCACGTGCGGATGCTCCTCGAGATGGTCGGCCGCCTGAAGTCCGACCCGGCGACCCGTCACGTGCAGGTCATCGGCGGCAACGTCGCGACCCGTGAGGGCGCCCAGGCCTTCGTCGACGCGGGCGTCGACGCGGTCAAGGTCGGCGTCGGGCCGGGCTCGATCTGCACCACCCGCATCGTCACCGGTGTCGGCGCCCCGCAGATCACCGCGGTCTACGACGCCTCGCTCGCGTGCAAGCCGGCCGGCGTGCCGGTCATCGCCGACGGCGGCATGCAGCACAGCGGCGAGATCGCCAAGGCGATCGTCGCCGGCGCCGACTCGGTCATGGTGGGCTCGATGCTCGCTGGCTGCGAGGAGAGCCCCGGCGAGCTGATCTTCGTCAACGGCAAGCAGTACAAGTCCTACCGCGGCATGGGCAGCCTGGGCGCGATGAGCAGCCGCGGCAAGAAGTCCTTCTCCAAGGACCGGTACTTCCAGGCCGAGGTCGACAGCGACGACAAGCTCGTGCCCGAGGGCGTCGAGGGCCGCGTCGCCTATCGCGGTGCCGTCTCGGCGGTCACCCACCAGATGCTCGGCGGGCTGCGCCAGTCGATGTTCTACGTCGGTGCGCGGACGGTCCCCGAGCTGCAGGCGAAGGGGAAGTTCGTCCGGATCACCTCCGCCTCGCTCAAGGAGAGCCACCCGCACAACCTCCAGGGCATCGTCGAGGCGCCGAACTACTCCGCCCGCTGAAGCCGGGCGCGCTGAGCGCGGCTCAGCCGACGACGGCGTCCCGGTAGGAGCGCAGGACCGCGCCGCCGTCGGCGCTGCGGTCGACCGAGGTCGCCGCGAGCATCGCGGACACGATCGCCCGGGTCACGCAACGGGCCGCCTCGGTCTGCAGGACGACGAGGTCGAGCGGCGAGGGGGCGGGCCCCTCGCCGGTGGCGAGGGCGAAGACCGTGTCGCCGTCGAAGGCGGTGTGCACCGGTGAGATCGCCCGGGCCATGCCGTCGTGGGCGACCCGGGCGAGCATCGAGGTCGCGGGCTTGGTGAGCCTCGCGTCCGTCGCGACGACCGCGATCGTCGTCGCGGTGCCGGCCCGCAGGGCTGCCTGCTCCTGCTCGAGCGCGGACCAGTAGGCGCTGACCCGCTCGGGGTCGGGCACGGGCAGCTCGGTCGCGTCCTGCGGCCCGAGCAGGTGAGCCCCGAGGAGCCTGCCGTCGGGCGCGACGGGGGAGCCGACGGCGTTGACCACGACGAGAGCGGCGACGGTCGAGCCGTCGGCGAGGACGGCGCTCGCCGTGCCCACCCCGCCCTTGAGACCCCCGGCGCGGGCGCCGGTGCCGGCGCCGACGACCCCTTCGTCCACCGGGCCGGTGGTCGCCGCGTCGTACGCGGCCCGGCCCTCTGCTGCCCCCGGGTGATGACCCCACACGCCCCCGCGGCCGAGGTCGAAGACGATGGCGCCGGGCACGATCGGCACGACCTCGCCGGGGCCCGAGCCGGCCGGCCACCCCCGCCCGTCGGCGAGCAGGCCGGCGCTCACGCCGTCGCAGGCGGCCAGCCCGAGGGCGCTGCCCCCGCCGAGGACGACCGCGTCGACGAGGTCGACGGTGTGGCGGGGGTCGAGCAGGTCGGTCTCACGGGTGCCGGGGCCGCCGCCGCGCACGTCGACCCCGCCGACGGTGCCGATCGGGGGCACGACGACGGTCGTGCCGGTGAGCCAGCCCGGCTCGTCACGGGTCGCGTGGCCGACACGCACGCCGGGCACGTCGGTGATGGCGTCGAGCGGTCCGGCGGGGGCGAGGTCCATGCGCCCAGCATGCTCGACGGCTGGTTGACTGCCGGGCATGGCGAGCCCCGACATCACCGGCATCCGCGTCCTCGATGGTCACAACGACCTCCCGTGGCACCACCGCGAGATCGCCGGGTACGACCTCGACCGCTGCGACATCGCGCTCGAGCAGCCCGAGCTGCACACCGACCTGCCGCGGATGCGCGCGGGCGGGCTCGCGGCCCAGCTGTGGTCGGTCTGGGTGCCCTGCGAGCTGCCGGGCGAGGCCGCGGTGACCGCGACCCACGAGCAGGTCGACTTCGTCGAGGCCATGTGCGCGCGCTACGAGGAGATGGAGCTCGCCCGCACGGCCGCCGACGTCGAGCGGGTGTGGGAGCAGGGGCGTCACGCCGCGCTGCTCGGGATGGAGGGCGGGCACAGCATCGACGGCTCGCTGGAGCACCTCGCGGCCTTCGCCGCCCGGGGCGTGCGGTACATGACTCTCACGCACAACGACAACACGGCGTGGGCCGACTCCGCGACCGACGAGCGCGTCCACGGCGGCCTCACCGACTTCGGGCGTGAGGTCGTGCGCACGATGAACGCCCTCGGGGTGGCCGTCGACCTCAGCCACGTGAGCGCCGAGACCATGCACCACGCGCTCGACGAGACGAGCCGGCCGGTCCTCTTCAGCCACAGCAACGCGCGCGCGCTGTGCTCCCACCCTCGCAACGTGCCCGACGACGTCCTCGAGCGGATGCCCGACAACGGCGGGGTCGTCATGGCGAACTTCGTGCCGTACTTCCTGCGCGAGGACTGGGCGCAGTGGCGGCTCGGGGGCTTTAAGGGCGAGGCGCCGGCGCCGGCGACCGCGGCGGACGTCGTCGCGCACCTCGAGCACCTGCGCGAGGTCGTCGGCATCGAGCACGTCGGTCTCGGCGGCGACTTCGACGGCGTCGACGTGCTGCCCGCCGATCTCGACGACGTCGCGCGCTACCCCCACCTGCTCGGTGCGCTCGCCGAGCGCGGGTGGTCACGGGCCGACCTCGAGGCGCTCGCCCACGGCAACGCCCTGCGCGTCCTGCGCGACACCGAGGTCTGACGCGGGGCGCGGTCGTGCGCGCAGGCCTGACGCAGCTACTCGGCAGTAACGGGACTCCTGGTGCGGTTGCCCCGGCATGGGGAGGGCCAGGCACTCACGGGTCCTGTTACTGACGGGTCACCACGCACGACGAAGGGGCGACGCACCGTGGTGCGTCGCCCCTTCGTCGGACGTGGCGTCAGCTCACCGGGGGCGGCAGCGTCTGCGAGGAGGGCGGGGGCGTCGTGCCCGGGGCGGGAGGTGCGGTGGTGGTGCCACCGCGGTGCCCGCCGCCGACCGCGCCCTTCGCCTTGCCGGTCGCCGAGGTGATCTGGCGCGAGTACTTGCCCTTGGTGCCCTTGTCGACGGCGGCGCCCGCCTTGTCGATGTAGGCGCCGGCCTTGTCGGGGTTGTTCTTCGCCCACTGACGGGCGGCCTCTGCCGCCGTGGCGAGCACTGTGATCCTGCCGAGCTTGGCCATGGTCTTCTCCTTCGGGTCGAGGACGCTTCGTCCATGTGTAACGCAGCGGTGCGCCCGATTGCTCCCCGCGCACCCGCCCATCGGGCTACCCGTACGCTGACCGGGTGAACGAGATCGAGATCGGGCGAGGCAAGCGCGGCCGTCGGGCCTACTCCTTCGACGACATCGCGGTGACCCCCACGCGGCGCACGCGCGACCCGGAGGAGGTCTCGCTGGACTGGCAGATCGACGCCTACCACTTCGAGATGCCGGTCATCGCCGCGCCGATGGACTCGGTGATGTCGCCGGCCACCGCGATCGCCCTCGGCAAGCACGGCGGGCTGCCCGTCCTCGACCTCGAAGGGGTGTGGACCCGCTACGAGGACCCGGAGCCGGTCCTCGCCGAGATCGCCACCCTCGACCCCGCCGTCGCGACGGCGCGGATGCAGGAGATCTACTCCGCCGAGATCGTCCCCGAGCTCATCACCGAGCGGCTGCGCGAGATCCGCGAGGCAGGCGTGACCGTCGCCGGCGCGCTCAGCCCGCAGCGCACCCAGCAGCACTGGCGGACCGTCGTCGAGGCCGGGGTCGACCTCTTCGTCATCCGCGGCACGACCGTCTCGGCCGAGCACGTGAGCAGCCGGGCCGAGCCGCTCAACCTCAAGCGCTTCATCTACGAGCTCGACGTCCCCGTCATCGTCGGCGGCGCGGGCAGCTACACGGCGGCCCTGCACCTCATGCGCACCGGTGCGGCCGGCGTGCTCGTCGGCTTCGGCGGGGGAGCGGCCCACACGACCCGGCAGACCCTCGGCATCCACGCGCCGATGGCCAGCGCGGTCGCCGACGTCGCTGCTGCCCGCCGCGACTACCTCGACGAGTCCGGCGGCCGGTACGTGCACGTCATCGCCGACGGCGGCCTGGGCACGAGCGGCGACATCGTCAAGGCGATCGCCGTGGGCGCCGACGCCGTCATGCTCGGCGCCGCGCTGGCGCGCGCGACCGACGCCCCCGGCCGCGGCTACCACTGGGGCGCCGAGGCCCACCACGGCGAGCTGCCCCGCGGCTCGCGGGTCGAGGTCGGCTCCGTCGCGAACCTCGAGGAGGTCCTCTTCGGGCCGAGCCGCCACTCCGACGGCACGACGAACCTCATGGGCGCCCTGCGCCGCGCGATGGCGACGACCGGGTACACCGACGTCAAGGAGCTGCAGCGGATCGGCGTCGTCGTCGCCCCGCACCAGCCGAGCTGACCCCCTTCGCCCCGGCCCGTGCCGGCTGGCGTACGAAACCCTGCTGGCTGCCCTTCGGCGTGCCAGGACCCTCTCGACAGGGTCCTGGCACATCAAGAGGCAGCCGGCAGGGTTTTGTCGTCCTCGGGCCGGTGCGGGTGAGCAGAGCCACAGGCGCGAGCGTGGCGACGGCATTACCGTGGAGTAATGACGTCCGAGATCATCGCCGATCCCGAGCTCGACCCCACCGCGGCCTACGCCGTCGACCCGGCACGAGCCAGCAGCCTCTCCGCCCGCGTCGTCGCGGCGCCGCGCGCGCAGACCTTCACGCGGACCTCGCCGATGACCGGTGCGCCGCTGGCGGCCCTGCCGATCTCGACCCCGGAGGACGTCGCCCGGGCTTTCGCGTCCGCGCGCGCGGCCCAGCCGCGGTGGGCGGCGACGACGCACGACGACCGCCGGCGGGTGATGCGCCGCTTCCACGACCTCGTCCTCGAGCGTCAGGTCGAGCTGCTCGACCTCGTCCAGCTCGAGGCGGGCAAGGCGCGCCTGCACGCCTTCGAGGAGGTCCTCGACTGCGCGATCGCCGCCCGTCACTACGCCGCGCGGGCGGAGAGCTACCTCGCGCCGACCCGCCACCTCGGCGCCCTGCCGCTGCTCAGCCAGGCGCGCACCCTGCACCACCCGAAGGGCGTCGTCGGCATCGTCTCGCCGTGGAACTACCCGCTGAGCCTGGCCGTCACCGACGCGATCCCCGCGCTCATGGCGGGCAACGCCGTCGTCCTGCGCCCTGACGAGCAGGGCTCGCTCACCGCGCTCGCCGGCGTCGAGCTGCTCCGCGAGGCCGGGCTGCCCGACGGCGTCCTCCAGGTCGTCCTCGGGCCGGGCGGGTCGACCGGGCAGGCCGTCGTCGACGCCGGCGACTACGTCTGCTTCACCGGGTCGACGGCGACCGGTCGCTCCGTCGCGCGCTCGGCCGCCGAGCGCCTCGTGTCCTACAGCCTCGAGCTGGGCGGCAAGAACTCCGTCTACGTCGCCGACGACGCCGATCTCGACCGGGCCGTCGAGGGAGCGGTGCGGGCGTGCTTCTCCTCCGCCGGCCAGCTGTGCATCTCGGCCGAGCGCGTCCTCGTCCACGACGGCATCTATGGCCGCTTCGTGCCCGCCTTCGTGGAGGCGGTCCGCGCGCTGCGCCTCGGCACCTCGCTCGAGTACGGCTACGACATGGGCAGCCTCGTCTCGCAGGCCCAGCTCGACACCGTCACCGAGCACGTGCGCGACGCCGTGGCGAAGGGGGCTCGCGTCCTCGCCGGCGGGTCCGCCCGGCCCGACGTCGGCCCCTTCGTCTTCGAGCCCACCGTCCTCGACGGGGTGACCTCGGCGATGACCTGCCGCGACGAGGAGACCTTCGGGCCGCTCGTCTCGCTCTACCGCGTGGCCGACGACGACGCGGCGGTCGCGCTCGCCAACGACACCGACTACGGCCTCAACGCCTCGGTGTGGACGCGTGACGTGCGCCGCGGGCGCGCGGTCGCCGCGCGCATCCGCACCGGCACGGTCAACGTCAACGAGGCCTACGCCGCGGCCTGGGCGTCGATGGGCGCCCCGATGGGCGGCATGAAGGACTCCGGGGTCGGCCGCCGGCACGGTGCCGAGGGGATCCTCAAGTACACCGAGAGCCAGAACGTCACGGCCCAGCACGTGCTGCCGATCGCGCCGTCCATGGGGCTCGACCAGCGCCGGTACGCGAAGGTCATGACGCTCGGGCTGCGCGCGCTGAAGTCGGTGGGGCTGTCATGAGCGCCGTCGAGAGCGCGGCCGACCGCGCGGGCGGCCCCGCCGTCGAGCCCGATGTCGACGTCCTCGTCGTCGGGTCCGGCTTCGGCGGGTCCGTCGCCGCGCTGCGGCTCGCCGAGAAGGGCTACTCCGTCCTCGTCCTCGAGGCCGGACGTCGCTTCGCCGACGAGGACTTCGCCCGCACGAGCTGGGACCTGAAGAACTTCCTCTGGGCGCCCCGCCTCGGGTGCTACGGGGTGCAGCGCATCCACCTGCTCAAGGACGTGATGATCCTCGCCGGGGCAGGCGTCGGGGGCGGCTCGCTCAACTACGCCAACACCCTCTACGTGCCGCCGCGGGCCTTCTTCGAGGACCGGCAGTGGGGGCACATCACCGACTGGGAGGCCGAGCTCGCGCCGCACTACGCGACCGGCCAGAGCATGCTCGGCGTCGTCACCAACCCGTGCGACGGCCCGGTCGAGCAGGCGATGCGTGACGCCGCGCACGACCTCGGGGTCGGCGACACCTTCCGCAAGACCCCCGTCGGCGTCCTCTTCGGCGAGGGCAACCGCCCCGAGGAGCAGGGCCGCACGATCCCCGACCCGTACTTCGGCGGGGCCGGGCCGCAGCGCACGACGTGCACCGAGTGCGGCAACTGCATGGTCGGCTGCCGGGTGGGCGCGAAGAACACCCTCGTGAAGAACTACCTCGCCCTCGCCGAGGGGCTCGGGGCGCGGGTGACCCCCCTTCGCACGGTGACCCGGCTCGGTCTCGTGCCCGGCGGCGAAGGGGGGACCCCCACCTACCGCGTGCGCCACGAGGCGACCGACGACCGGGGCGACCGCTCGGCGCGGGTCACCACCGCCCGCCACGTCGTCCTCGCGGCGGGCACGTGGGGGACCCAGCACCTGCTGCACGAGATGCGCGCCGAGGGCGAGCTGAGCGCGACGAGCGACCGGGTCGGCGAGCTGACCCGCACGAACTCCGAGGCCCTCGTCGGGGCGCTCGCGGCGACCCCGCCGACGGGCGAGCACGACCTCACCCGCGGCGTCGCGATCACGAGCTCCTTCCACCCCGACGCGGACACGCACGTCGAGAACTGCCGCTACGGGCGGGGCTCGGACGCGATGGGTCTGCTGACCACCCTCCTCGCCCCGCCGCGCACCGGGCGCACGCCCCGGTGGCTGCGGCTGCTCGCCGAGCTGCCCCGCAACCTGCCCGCGCTGCGGGCCTGGGCGCCGCCCGGCACCCACTTCGCCGACTCGACGGTCATCGGTCTCGTCATGCAGTCGCTCGACAACTCGCTGACGACCTCGCTGACGACGAAGGGGGGCCGTCGCCGGCTCACCTCGACGCAGGGTCACGGAGAGCCCAACCCGACGTACATCGAGGCCGGGCATCGCGGCATCCGGGCGCTGGCTCACCGCCTCTCCGAGCGCATCGGCATCCCCTTCTACCCGGGGGGCACGTGGAGCGAGGCCTTCGACATCCCGCTCACCGCGCACTTCCTCGGCGGGGCACCGATCGGCGACACGGCGCAGTCGGGCGTCCTCGACCCTTACCACCGGCTGTGGGGCTACCCCGGGATCAGCGTCGTCGACGGCTCCGCGGTGAGCGCCAACCTCGGGGTCAACCCCTCGCTGACGATCACGGCGCAGGCCGAGCGGGCCTTCGCGCTGTGGCCCAACCGCGGCGAGGACGACCCGCGACCGGCCCAGGGCGAGGGCTACCGCCGGCTCGACCCGGTGCCCGCGCGCACCCCGGCCGTCACCGCCTTCACCCACGTCGAGTCGCGCCAGGTCGACCTCGGCATGCCCCGGGTCGCGCCCCCGCCGGAGGAGGTCGACGTCGTCGGCCCCGCCGACGACTGGCGCACCGCGAGCGTCTGAGCCCGTGCAGGGAGCCCTCAGGGGCGGGACGTAACCTGGGCGGGTGCTCAGGACCGCGACCCGCCCGAAGTGGCTGGGTCTGCTGGTCCTCGCGCTCCTCGGTGCCGCGCTCGCCGTGACCGCCGGGCGCTGGCAGTGGGCCGTCGCCCACGACCGGGCCCGCGAGGAGGCCGTGCGCGAGGTGCAGGAGCGTCCCGTCGAGCCGATCGCCGACGTCATCGCGCCCCACGAGGGCTTCCCCGACGACGGGTCCGGCCAGCGCGTCGACGTCACCGGCGAGTACGAGCCCGGCAGCGGCTTCGTCGTCGTCGGCCGGCTGCTCGACGGGCGCGAGGGCGGCTGGGCCGTCGAGCGGCTCGTCGTCGAGCAGACCGGGGCCAACCTGCCCGTCGTGCGCGGCTGGCTGCCGAAGGGGGAGGAGCCCCCGGCGCCCCCGACCGGCACCGTCGACGTCGTCGCCTCGCTCGCGCCGGGCGAGGCCCCCGACACCGCGACCGGGCTCGCCCCCGGCACCGCCTCGACCGTCGACCTCGCCGCCCTCGTCAACGACTGGCCGGGCGAGCTGTACAACGGCTTCGGCTTCGTCGTCGACGAGCGCGGCGGGTCCGGCGCCACCCCGCCCGACGGGCTGGAGCGGGTGCCCCCGCCCCTGCCCGACACCTCGCTGGACTGGCGCAACGCCAGCTACGCGGCCCAGTGGTACGTCATCGCCGCCTTCGTAATCTGGATGTGGTGGCGGATGATGCGTCAGGAGGCCCGACGCGACGAGACGCCCGCGCAGGAGCGCGCGGTCGTGCAGACAGGAGAGTCATGACCCAGACGAGCAGGACCGGCACCGGGGCGAGCCCCCGCCAGGTCGCGAGCGCGCTGTCCTTCTTCCGGGTGAGCGCGATCGTCGCCGGTCTGGCGATGTTCGTCCTCATCCTCGAGATGGTCCTCAAGTACGGCATGGGCAACGACGTGCTCACGTGGTGGAGCCCCGTCCACGGCCTGATCTTCATGGTCTTCGCCGCCGCGACGGCCAACCTCGGTCTCAAGGTGGGCTGGGGGATCGGGCGGATGGTCGCGATCCTCCTCCTCGCGTGCATCCCCTTCGTCGCCTTCGTCGAGGAGCGCCGGGTCGTGCGCGAGGTCGCGCCGCTCACCAGCTGAGGCAGCCCGGTACGGGCGGGCGAAGGGGGAGCGAGGGGATCCCTCGCGCCCCGGTAACCTGGGCGCGTGACGGAATCGCTGAAGCAGCACCCTGTCCTCGTCGTCGACTTCGGCGCCCAGTACGCCCAGCTCATCGCCCGTCGGGTGCGTGAGGCGAAGGTCTACAGCGAGGTCGTCCCCCACGAGACGAGCGCCGCCGACCTCCTCGCGAAGGAGCCGGCCGCGATCATCCTCTCGGGCGGCCCGAGCTCGGTGTACGAGGAGGGCGCGCCCGAGCTGCAGGCCGAGCTGCTCGAGGCCGGTGTCCCCGTCTTCGGCATGTGCTACGGCTTCCAGTCGATGGTCCAGGCCCTCGGCGGGACCGTCGAGCGCACCGGGCTGCGCGAGTACGGCAGCACCCGCGCACGCATCGCCGACCGCGAGTCGACCCTCTTCAACGGCCAGCCCGAGGACCAGTCGGTGTGGATGAGCCACGGCGACTCGGTCATCGAGGCGCCCGAGGGCATGCGGGTCACCGCGACGACGTCCGGCGCCCCCGTCGCCGCCTTCGAGGACGACGAGCGTCGTCTCTACGGCGTGCAGTGGCACCCCGAGGTCATGCACTCGACCTTCGGGCAGCGGGTCCTCGAGAACTTCCTCCTGCGCGGCGCCGGTCTCTCCGCCGACTGGACCGCGAGCAACGTCGTCGACGACCAGGTCGCGGCGATCCGCGAGCAGGTCGGCGAGGACCGCGTCCTGTGCGCGCTCTCCGGTGGTGTCGACTCCTCCGTCGCGGCCGCGCTCGTCCAGCGCGCCGTCGGCGACCAGCTGACGTGCGTCTTCGTCGACCACGGCCTGCTGCGCCAGGGCGAGGCCGAGCAGGTCGAGCAGGAGTTCGTCGCGGCGACGGGGGTCGACCTCGTCGTCGTCGACGCCAAGGAGCAGTTCCTCGGGGCCCTCGCCGGGGTCACCGAGCCCGAGGCGAAGCGCAAGATCATCGGCCGAGAGTTCATCCGGGTCTTCGAGCAGGCCGCCCGCGACGTCGTCGAGGACCGTGGAGACGCCGAGCACCCCGTGAAGTGGCTCGTCCAGGGCACGCTCTACCCCGACGTCGTCGAGTCCGGGGGCGGCTCAGGAGCGGCGAACATCAAGAGCCACCACAACGTCGGCGGGCTGCCCGACGACCTGCAGTTCAGCCTCGTCGAGCCGCTGCGCGCGCTCTTCAAGGACGAGGTGCGCCAGGTGGGTCGCGAGCTCGGCGTCCCCGACCCCATCGTCGACCGCCAGCCCTTCCCCGGGCCCGGGCTGGGCATCCGCATCATCGGCGAGGTCACCGAGACCAACCTCGACATCCTGCGTCGCGCCGACGCGATCGCCCGCGAGGAGCTCACGCAGGCCGGTCTCGACAAGGAGATCTGGCAGTGCCCCGTCGTGCTGCTGGCCGACGTGCGCTCCGTCGGCGTCCAGGGCGACGGCCGGACCTACGGCCACCCGGTCGTCCTGCGTCCCGTCTCCTCCGAGGACGCGATGACCGCCGACTGGACCCGCGTCCCCTACGACGTGCTCGCCCAGATCTCCACCCGGATCACCAACGAGGTCGAAGAGGTCAACCGGGTCGTCCTCGACGTCACGAGCAAGCCCCCGGGCACCATCGAGTGGGAGTGAGCGCGGCGCTGCTCCGGGCCTAGACCCGGTCCTGCAGCAGCTGCCACAGCGCGGCGCCACCACCGCACACGAGGACGACGACGACCGCCATCGCGACGTTCGTCAGGACGGTCCGCGCGTGCGGCGTCGCCGAGCGCTGCTGCGGGACCAGGCCGATCATCCCCTTCGCCTCCGAGGTCCGGGGCAGCGCGTAGTGCACGTCGACCTGCCCGCCCGGCGGGACGTCGACGACGAGCTCGGCCTCGCCGTAGCGCGCGACGAGCTGGTAGATGCCGTAGCAGGCGATCGTGTGCCGACCCGGCGTGACCGGCACGAGGGTGCTCGACCCGCTGCCGACGCTCGGCAGCAGCTGCACCTCGTGGCCGTCGACGCGGCAGCGCACCTGGCCCCCGCTCGCCCCGCTCACGGCATGCACGACGACGGCGCTGCCCGGCCGCGGATGAGCTGTCATGGGCGGTGAGCGTATCGGGGCAGGAGGGCAGTGCTCCCCATGGTCGGGCGGCTCGTCGCGCCCCTAGTCTTCGAGCAGACAGGGGCGGAGCCGCCGACGCGACGGGCAGGGGGATGCAGATGACGGTCACCGAGGGGATGGACGTCGAGCGGGTGCGCTCGATCGCCACGCAGCTCATGGATCTCGGGTCGAGGGTCGAGGACGTGCGCCAGGAGGGCCAGGCCCGGGTCGACGTCCTCGACGACGTGTGGGCCGGGCCCGACCTCGAGCACTTCCAGCGCTCCTGGCGCGCGACCGTGCCGCGCCTCACCCACGCGGGTCAGGCGATGCGCGACTACGGGCAGCGCCTCGACGACCAGGCCGAGGACCAGGACGACGCGTCCGCCTCGGTCGGGGGGCGCGCCCCCGGTGCGCCGACGCCGCCCGTCCCGCTGCCGCCCAGCCCGCTCCCGCCGGGTCGCGCAGGGCAGGGCCAGTCGCTCCTCGACCGCATCTGGGACGCGCTGGACCGCGTCACCCAGCCGGTCCGCGACCTCGTCACCGGGGTGCTCGACGGCATCACCGGCGTCTTCAACAACCTCGCGGTGAAGTTCTCGATGATCGCCGCCGACCTCGTCGACGCCTTCCGCGAGATCTCGCCGAAGTTCAAGGCCTGGCTCGCCGCGACCGGTGGCGTCATCAGCCGCTTCGTCGCCAAGTGGGCGCCGAAGCTCGTGCCGCTCGGTCGCTCGCTGCTCCCGGTGCTCGGCATCGGTGCGAAGTTCCTCAAGGCGCTGCCCTACGTCGGTGCCGGTGTCGCGCTGTGGGAGATGAAGGGCGTCTTCTCCGACGCGTGGAACGGCAGGGCCAACCCCCACGAGATCTGGAACAAGGTGATCCTCGGCGGCGGCTCGTCGGTCGCCGCCTTCTTCCCGCCCTACGGCACGCTCGTCTCGGTCGGGCTGACGCTCGAGCAGCTGCGCCACGAGCACATGCCCAAGCTCGACGGCTGGCTCGCGGAGCAGACGGGGATCTCCGAGGACGTCATCCGGATCGGCCGTGTCGGCCTCATGGCCCCGACGAACCCGCTCGTCCTCGCCGACCTGCTGCCCGACACGGACTTCGACCTGCCCGGCCCGTCGCCGTCGGAGATCGCCAGCGGCACGTGGGACACGATCAAGGACGTCGCGACGAACCCGATCCCGCTGCCCTCCCTGCCCAACCCCCTGCCGTGGCCGTGACCGACCCGAAGGACGCCATGACCCTCACCAGCGAGACCACCAGCACCGACGAGGCCGTGGCGACGGTGGTAGCGCTCGCCCGGGCCGGTGACGAGCCGGTCGACCTCGCGGTGCTCACCGACGAGGAGCTCTACGCGTACTGCGACGAGCCGGCCGACTCCACGCCGCACGGGCTGTGGTTCGCCAACCTCACCGAGGAGGCCCAGCAGGCGGCCGCGCTCGGCGCGCTGCGCTCCGCTGCCGCCCGCGACGCGGTCGACGTCGAGCTCGACACGACGGGGGAGGACGCGGTCGGTCGCGTCGTGCTCGACGACCAGGTGGTCGCGGCGCTGGCCCTGCGCTCGCGCGAGATCCGTCTGTCGCTGCGCGTCGTGGGGTCGATGGGCGAGACGTGGTACCTCCTGCGGCACGTCGAGGACGACCTGTGGTGCCGCGAGGTCGTCACGACGCACGGCTTCCACCTCGTGAGCCTCGTGCGTCTCGACGCCGCGGAGCGCGAGGTCTACCTCGGCCGCTTCCAGCTGCCCGACGGGGCGGCGCAGGCCGCCGCGCCCGACGTCGACGTGCTCCTCACCGAGGCCGAGCTGGGGGCTGCGGCCCGCCGCGACGGCGACGAGCTGGGCTTCCTCACCCGGACCCGCCACATCGGCAACCTCGTGCGCTTCCCGGGCCCGGACGGCGAGACCGAGTCGCTCATGGTGCACGTGCAGCCCGAGGGGTCGGTCGTCGTCGGCGACATCGGCGGGGGAGCCGTGCGCTACCGCGGGGGAGTGGGCGCCGACCTCGGCACCGACTGGGACGGCTGGGTCGCGCGCAGCGCGGCCGAGCTCGACGCCCCGCCCGCCGACCCGACGGGCGAGGTGGGTCCCCCTTCGCTCAGCTGAGCAGGATCGGGCCGCCGACGCAGAGCGCGACGACGAGGACGACGACGGCGAGCATCGCGACGAGGACGCCGACGCCCTTGCGCTTCTGCGTCTCGTGCCCGATGGAGCCCGTCGTGAACTGGTGCCACGGCACGGCGTAGAAGACGGGGACGACCTGGCCCTCGCGGACGTCGACCTCCATGCCGGCCTGGCCGTAGCGACGCAGCCACTGGGTGTGCACGTCGACGCGGTGACGGCCCGGGCGAAGGGGGTACAGCGTCGCCCCGAAGGCGCCGCTCACGCGGTGCCCGTCGACGTGGACCGCCGGGGTGAGACCGGTCGTCAGCGCGTTGCCCTGGAGGGTGACGAGGAGCGCGCCGTAGCCGGGTGGGGGCGCCATGGTCCGGGCGTGCTCGCCGTGCACCGGCATGACCGCGCCGCCGTGGGGCGGCTGGGGAGCGGGAGGGCCGGACGGGTGGTGCGGGGCCTGGTGGTGCTGGGGCGGCGGGGCGGGCGGTCCGGGGTGGTGGTGCGGGGGCTGCTGCGGCGGAGGCGGTCCCACGGGCGGAAGGCTCGACATGGGCCCGACCCTAGGTGACTACCCTGGCCGCATGCCCGCCAACCTGCCGACCCACGTCGCCGAGGTGATCCTGCGCAAGGTGCTCGTCGGGCCGCCGCTCAAGGCCTACCTGCGGATGCGCGTCGAGGGGCGCGAGCACGTGCCCGCCACCGGCGCCGTCATCATCGCGAGCAACCACCTCAGCTTCGTCGACTCGATGGTCATCCCGCTCGCCGCGGGCCGCAAGGTCGGCTTCCTCGGCAAGGCCGAGTACGTCGAGGGCACCGGGGCGAAGGGGTGGCTCAAGCGGCTGTGGTTCGGCGAGTTCGCCGGGATGATCCCGGTCGACCGGGACGACCCCCGGGCTGCCGCCCGGTCGCTCGAGGTCGCCGAGGAGCACCTGCGCTCCGGCGGGGCCTTCGGCATCTACCCCGAGGGCACGCGCAGCCGCGACGGCCGCCTGCACAAGGGCAAGACCGGGGTCGGCCGGCTCGCGGACGCGACCGACGCCGTCGTCGTGCCGTGCACGCTCGTCGGGACCGACCGCGTGCAGCCCGTCGGCGCGCGCGGGCTGCGCCCGCACCGGGTGACGGTCCGCTTCGGCCCGCCGGTCGACGTCGCGAGCCTCAAGCGCCAGCACGTGAAGACCCGGCTCTACCGGGCGATCACCGACGCGGTGATGGAGGAGATCGCGCAGCGCTCGCCGCAGGAGCGCTCGGACGGCTTCTCCGACCGCAGTGCCTCCTGACCGCCGTGCCTCCTGACCGCAGTGCTTCGTACCCGACCGGGCGAGACACGGGCGCGCGGACCCCGGTGCGCCGCACGGGCGTCCGGCCCGCCTCCTAGACTGACCGCGTGCTGAGGACGACCACCGCCGTCATCGCCGGCAAGGCCGCGCGTACCGCCGCCCGCATCAGGGGCGGTGGGTCCGGGGGCTCGGCGCTGCCCGGCCTCGTCGCCGAGCGGGTCGACCCCGGCTTCCTCGCTCACGCCCTCGCCGGGGTGCGCGACGGCGTCGTCGTCGTCAGCGGGACGAACGGCAAGACGACGACGACGAAGATGCTCGTCGCGCTCCTGCGGGCCCACGGGCGCACCGTCTTCACCAACCCCACCGGCTCGAACTTCACCCGCGGCGTCATCTCGGCGATGCTCGAGGAGCTGCCCCTGCGCGGCCGGCTCGAGGCCGACCTCGCCGTGCTCGAGCTCGACGAGGCCCACGCGCTGCACTTCGCGCGGGCGGTCGCCCCGAGCCACGCCCTGCTGCTCAACGTCGCCCGCGACCAGCTCGACCGCTTCGCCGAGATCGACCACACCGCGCGGCTGCTCACCGAGCTCGCCGGCATGACGACGACCGGCGTCGTGCTCAACCGCGACGACTCCTACGTCAACCGGATCGCCGCCGAGCTCGCCGACGGCGTGCAGGTGAGGTGGTTCGGGCTCGACGAGAGCATCGCCGCGCGGCTCGGCGAGCTGCAGGAGCAGGACGTCCGGGCGCAGGACGCCTACACCCCGCCGCCGGCCGGGCCGCTCGACGGCCTGCTCGCCCCGATCGACGAGCAGCAGCTGCTCGTGCGCTGGGGCGAGGAGCACGAGGGCGGCGTCCTCGGACCGGTCACCCTCAAGCAGCGCGGGCTCGCCGCGATGATCAACGCGACCGCCGCGACGACGACCGCCCGGATGCTCCTCGGCGACGACTTCCGCGAGGACGCGACCCTGCACGCGCTGCGCACCGTGGCTCCCCCCTTCGGCCGGGGCGAGGTCATCGACGCCGACGGCCAGCCGCTCGAGCTCGTGCTCGTCAAGAACCCCGCGGGCTTCACCGTCGCGCTCGGCACGTACGGCTCGACGCCCGTCGCGTCGATGATCGCGATCAACGACGACTACGCCGACGGCCGCGACGTCTCGTGGCTCTACGACGTCGACTTCACCCCGCTGCGGGCGAAGGGGGTGGCGCTCACCTCGGGCGTGCGCGGCTGGGACATGGCCCTGCGCCTCGAGTACGACGACGTCGAGGTGGGCCGGACCCTCACGGATCTCGAGGAGGGGCTGAGCACCTTCCTCGCCGAGCACCGCGACGAGCCCAAGCGGGTCTTCTGCACGTACACGGCGATGCTCGCCCTGCGCCGGATGCTCGGCGAGCGCTACGACGTGCCCGAGATGGGCACCGACGCACCCGAGGCAGGTCAGGCATGAGCGATCTCGACGTGACCATCCTCGGCGAGCCCCTCGGCTCGTCGCTGCCGGCAGACCCCGGCGGGGAGGGCAAGGGCGAGATCCACCTCGTCCACCTCTACCCACGCGAGATGAGCATCTACGGCGACCTCGGCAACACCCGCTGCCTCGCCGCCCGGATCCGGCGGCACGGCTACGTGCCGGTCGTCCACCAGCACCACCCGGGCCAGCCCTTCCCGGAGCGCGTCGACCTCGTCGTCGGCGGCGGGGGGCAGGACTCCGGCCAGGTGACCGTCGAGGACGACCTCGAGCGGATCGCCGACCGGCTGCGCGAGCTCGCCGACCAGGGCGTGCCGATGCTCATGATCTGCGGCATGTACCAGCTCTTCGGCAACGCCTTCATCACCGTGGACGGGCGGCGCCTGCCCGGGCTGGGCATCCTCGACGTCACGACCCAGGGCAACGCGAAGCGGATGATCGGCCCCGTCGTGCTGAGCACCGACCACGGCGACGTCGTCGGCTACGAGAACCACTCCGGCTCGACGACCCTCGGGCCCGGGCAGGCCCCCTTCGGGCGGGTGCGCAGCGGTCTGGGCAACAACGGCTCCGACGGCACCGAGGGCGCGATCACCGGGCACGTCATCGGCTCCTACCTGCACGGGCCGATCCTGCCCGCGAACCCGGTCCTCGCCGACACGCTCGTGGGGTGGGCCGCCGAGCACGCGACGGGGTCCCCCTTCGTGCCCGAGACGCTCGACGACTCGACGGCACGCGAGGCCCAGCAGCGCCAGGTCCGCCGCCTCGTCGGCTAGGCGACCGGCTCGAGGTCGTCGTCGGCGGTGCTCGCCCGGCGCGGCATGACCGTCCACGCGAGCCACCCGATGGCCCCGAGCGGCACCTCCATGAGGTGGGTGAAGACGGAGAAGAGCACGACGCCGGCCATCGCGGCGGCGGGGTCGGCGCCCCACGCGACGAGGGCGGCGGCCGTGCCGGTCTCGGTGACCCCGAGGCCGCCGGGGGTGACGCCGACGGCCGTGAGCAGACGCCCGATGGCGTACGCGGCGAAGAGCTGGCCGAAGGGCAGGTCGACGCCCGTCGCGCGCGTGACGAGCAGGAAGAGCACGTAGTACAGCCCGAAGAAGCCGACCATGCCGAGGGTCATCGACAGCCAGCCGGTGCGCAAGGTCTCGGCGATGCGCGAGCGCAGGTCGCGCGCGGCCCGCTCGACCTGGTCGGCGTGCCGACGCCGCACGACGCGGATGACGCGGTCGACGGCCGAGCCGACGAGCGCGGCCCCTCGGTCGGTCGCTACGGCAAGGGCGAAGACCGCGAGGACGACGACGCCGGTGACGATCGCCGCCCAGGACGCCTCGCGCATCGAGGTGGGCAGGTCGGTGGCGCCGACGGACAGCCCGGCGATCGCGACGACGGGCAGGGCGGCGCGGGTGAGGACGTTCCACACGCCCGTGACGACGGCCATCGTCGTGACGCGAGCGGCGGAGAAGCCCCACGACTTCGCGATCGTGTACGTCGCGGCGAGGCCGACGGCGCCGCCGCCGGGCAGGAGGTTGCTCACCGACGAGCCGCACAGGTTGAGCACGAGCGCGCGCCCGTGGCTCAGGCCGGGCATGGCGCCGACCATGACGAAGGTGTAGCAGTACAGGCCGGCGAGGACGAGGGCGATGTAGAGCAGGGCGGAGGTCGCCGGCACGGTGCCGAGCACCGAGAAGACCTCCGACCAGCTCGTCTTGGCGAAGTAGGGCAGGCCCCACACGAGCATGACGGCGGCGAGCCCTAGGCCGAGGGTGACCTGCAGCCCGCGGCGCACGAGGACGCGGCGGCGGTCGGGGGCCTGGGTCGTCATGAGCCGGCCTCGACGTCGGCGAGGAGGTCGCGGCGCACGGGGGAGCCCGCGGGCAGGGCCGGGTCGCGGTACCACTCGCGGCCGAAGACGAGGTCGTAGAGCGGGCGGGGGATGCGCAGCAGCATCCCGAGCGTGCGGGCGTCGCCGGCGGAGTCGCTCGTCTGGCTCGCGTGGGCGCGCATGGAGGCCCGCTTCGCGCGGATGTGGGAGCGCACGGAGATGCGGTGGGTGATCTCGGAGCGGGCCGAGTACGCGCGGTCGAAAGACGCCCGGTCGAAGGCGTCGGGGAAGCGGTAGACGCGCCCGACGAGGTCGAGGGCCCGGCAGATCGTGTCGCGGGGGACCGTCGCCTCGAGGACGCGAAGGGGGAGCCCGGTCGCCTCCCGGTGGCGCTGCGCCGCGGCGGCACCGACGTGGTGGACGTGGACGTGGTCGCGGTGGCCGTAGCCGCCGTGACGGTCGTAGGTGAGCAGGACGTCGGCGCCCTCCTCGAGCAGCACCTCGGCGACACGCTCGGCGGCCTCCTCGACGGGCACCCGGGCGAAGCGGGTGGCACCCGGGGGGTCGGGCTCCATCTGCGGGTCGCTGCCGGAGTCGGCGTAGCCGAGCTCGACGACACGGGCGACGCCCAGCGCGCGGGCGCTCGCGGCGAGCTCGCGGCTCCGGGTGGCGGCGAGGTGGTCCCCCTTCGCGCCGTAGGCCGAGGCGTCGGCCAGCCCCTGCGCCCCGTCGGTGGCGACGACGAGGACGACGCGGTGGCCCTCGGCGGCCGCGCGGGCCATCGTGCCGGCGGTGAGGAGGGCCTCGTCGTCGGGATGGGCGTGGAGGGCGACGATCGTGCGGCCGCCCCCGCCTGCGGGCTGCGAGGTCATCGGCCACACCCTCCCACACCCGGCCGTGGCACCCTGGCACCCGTGAAGGTCGCCCTGCTCACCGACTGCTACCCCCCGCGTGTCGGGGGCATCGAGTCGCAGGTCGCCGACCTCGCCGCGCATCTCGTCGACGACGGTCACGAGGTCGAGGTCTTCACGGCGACGACGGGCGCGGCGGGGCAGTCCCGCGGCGACGTCGAGGAGGGCCCGGTGCGGGTGCACCGCCTCGCCGAGCCGCTGCTGCGGGTGCCGGTCAACCCCTTCGCGGTGCCCGAGCTGCGCCGCCGGCTGGCGGCGGGGAGCTTCGACGTGGCGCACGTGCACGTGGGGGTGGTCAGCCCCTTCGCGTGGGACGCGGCTCGGGTGAGCACGGGTCTCGGGCTGCCGACGGCGATCACGTGGCACTGCGTGCTGCACCGGGCGGCGGCGCTGTACCGCGCGTCGGGGGTGCTCGCACGGTGGACCGGGCGGGGAGCGGTGCTGTCGGCGGTGTCGACCTTCGCCGCGGGCCAGGTGCGCGCCGCCGCCCCTGCGGGCACGCAGGTCGCGGTGCTCCCCAACGCGATCGACCTCGACCGGTGGCGCCCCCACCTACCACGCAGTACTGGTCGCGATGACGACCAGTACGGCGTGGTAGCCGGAGGCGAAGGGGGGTCGACGGCGGGCGACGGGGGGTCGGCGGCGGGCGACGGGGGGCCGGTCCGGCTCGTCTCGACGATGCGGCTGGCCCCGCGCAAGCGGCCCCTCGAGCTCGTCGACGCCTTCGTCGCCGCGGGGCTGGGGGACCGGGCGCGGCTCGAGGTCGTCGGTGACGGCCCGCTGCGCGACCGGCTCGAGCGCCGGGCCGCGGAGCTGCCCACCGGGCAGGTCGTCGTGCGCGGGCGGCTGCCCCGCGAGGACCTGCGCGCGCTCTACGCCGACGCCGACGGCTACCTCGCGCCGACCCGGCTCGAGGCCTTCGGCATCGCGGTGCTCGAGGCCCGCGCCGCCGGGCTGCCCGTCGTCGCGATGGGTGGCTCGGGGGTGGACGACGTCGTCGACGACGGCGTGTCCGGTCTGCTCGTGCCCGACGACGCGGGGCTGACGCGTGCCGTCGCCCGCCTCGTCACCGACGACGCCCTGCGCGCGCGGATGGCGGCGCACAACCGGACCACCCCGCCGCGGCAGGTGTGGTCGCACGTCCTGCCCGAGGTGCTCGCGGAGTACGAGCGGGCGGGGGCGCGATGAGCAGGGTGCTGCTGCGGGTCTGCGCCGACGGCGGGGGAGCGTCCGGTCTGCTCGACGAGTGCGACCCGACCGCGCTCGTCCCCCTTCGCCACGGCGAGGACCCGCGGGCCGCGCTCGCAGCGGTGGGGTGGCACGACCCGCGCTGGCTCGGCGCGAGCCGACCGGCGGGCGAGCCCGAGACCGTCGAGATCGAGGTGACCGCCCGTCGTGGCGAGGTCACCCCTTTCGTGCCGGCGGTCGCGCCGCTCGACGCCGGTCTCGACCTCGCACCGGGCGAGGAGGTCGTGCCGCACCAGCGGGTCGCCGCCTACGCCGTCGTCGTCGAGGGGGGCGCGCTCCTGCTCACCCAGCTCTCGTCGCGGGTGCACGCCGCCCCCGGCCGCTGGACCCTGCCCGGCGGCGGGCTCGACCCCGGCGAGGACCCGGTCGCCGGGCTCGTGCGCGAGGTGTGGGAGGAGAGCGGCCAGGACGCCGAGATCGGCGGGCTGCTCGACGTGCAGACGCAGCACTGGGTGGGGCGGGCGCCGAGCGGTGCGCTCGAGGACTTCCACGCCGTGCGCCTGGTCTACCGGGCCCGGGTGGCCGCGCCGAGCGCCCCGGTCGTGCACGACGTGGGCGGCTCGACGGCTGACGCCCGGTGGGTGCCGCTCGACGAGGTCGACGCCTTGCGCCTCGTGCCGACCGTGCTCCTGCTGCGCGAGGCCGGGCACCTCGGCGATACCCCCGGCCCGTAAACTCCGCGGCATGGAAGCCCTGCGCCTCGTCCTCTACGTCCTGCACATGATCGCGATGGTGGCGATCGTGCTCTCCCCCTTCGTCGCGGCCCTCGGGCGCACGACCCAGGTGTGGGCTGCCCGGGTCCAGCTGCTCATCGGGCTCCTGCTCGTCGGCGTCCTCGAGATGCAGGACGCGAGCCTGAACCACACGAAGATCGGCGTGAAGCTGCTCGTGGCGCTCGCCGTCGTCGCCTGCGCCGAGATCGCGAACGCGCGCGCCCGCCGTGGCGAGAGCCACCGCCCGCTCATGCTCGCCGCGGCCGGTCTCACCGTGGTCAACGCGCTCGTCGCCTTCCTCTGGTGACCGCGCGCGTCGGACTGTGCCTCGTCATCGGGGAGCGCTGACGCCCCCGGCATCTCGTCCCCGTCTGCGTGCTGGGACTCAGGGGAGCAGGAGCAGCTTGCCGGTGCTGCGCCGGCCCTCGAGGTCGGCGTAGGCGCTCGCGGCGTCGTCCCAGGAGTAGCGGCCGCCGACGTGCACGTCGAGCCGGCCCTCGGCGACGGCGCCGAGCAGCTCGGCGGCGCGGCCGCGCAGCTCCTCGGTCGTCGCGATGTGGTGGGCGAGGGTCGGGCGGGTGAGGAAGAGCGAGCCGCCGGAGTTGAGGCGCTGGATGTCGAAGGGGGGCACCTGGCCGCTCGCCCCGCCGAAGAGCACCATGAGCCCTCGCGGTCGCAGCGAGGCCAGCGAGGCGTCGAAGGTCGCGGCCCCGACCCCGTCGTAGGCGACGTCGACGCCGTCCTCCCGACCGAGGCGGTGGGCGGCGCCCTGGATCTCGGAGGCGAGGTCGTCCCCCTTCGCCTCGCGGTAGTCGACGACCTCCCGCGCGCCGAGGTCGTGGGCGATCTCGCACTTCTCCGGACCGCCCGCGGTGGCGATGACCGTGCCGCCGAGGTCGGTGATCATCTGCACGAGGAGGCGGCCGACGCCGCCGGCCGCGGCGTGCACGAGAGCGAGCGTGCCCGGCCGGACCTCGAAGGTCGAGCGGGTGAGGAAGTGCGCGGTGAGCCCCTGGAGCAGCGCGGCGGCGGCGATCTCGAGGTCGACGCCGTCGGGCACCGGGACGACCCGCGCCGCCGGGAGCACGGTGACCTCGGCGGCCGAGCCGAGGGTGAAGGGCCACGCCACCCGGTCGCCGGGGGTGAGGTCGTGGACCCCCTCGCCGACGGAGCGCACGACTCCCGCCCCCTCGTTGCCGATGACGAAGGGGGTCTGCGTCGGGTAGACCCCTTCGCGCTGGTAGACGTCGATGAAGTTCACCCCGACGGCCGCGACCTGCACCGCGACCTCGCCGGGTCCGGGGGAGGGCTCGAGCCGGGACTCGACGGCGAGGACGTCGCCCCCACCGGTGGACGTGGCGACGAGTGCACGGATGTCGGTCATGCTGCTCACCCTGGCAGAGACGCGAGGACGTCGTCGAGCATGTCCTGCGTCAGCCTCCCGGTGAAGGTGTTCTGCTGGCTCACGTGGTAGCAGCCGACGAGCTCGACCGGTCGGCCGGACGGCGTCGCGACGGCCGCCCGCGCGCCGTGCCCGAACCGTGGCTTGGGCCGCGGCACCTGCCACCCGGCGCCGCGCAGCGCGGTGACGGTCGCGTCCCAGCCGATCGAGCCGAGGCACAGGATCGCCTCGACGTGCGGCTCGCTGATGCGCAGGCTGGCCTCGAACCACGGGGCGCAGGTCGCCCGCTCCTCGCCGGTCGGCTTGTTCGCCGGCGGGGCGCAGCGCACCGGCGCGACGATGCGCACGCCGGTGAGCTCGAGGCCGTCCCCGGCGGCCCACGACTGCGGCTGGCTTGCGTAGCCCGCGCGGTGCAGCGCCGCGTAGAGCCAGTCGCCGGAGCGGTCCCCGGTGAAGTTGCGCCCCGTGCGGTTGGCGCCGTGCGCCGCGGGCGCGAGCCCGACGACGAGCACCCGGGCGTCGAGCGGGCCGAGCCCCGGCACCGGGCGGCCCCAGTACGGCTGGTCGGCGAAGGCGGCGCGCTTGGTCGTCGCGACCTCCTCGCGCCAGTCGACGAGCCGGGGGCACGCACGGCACACGGTGATCCGTGCAGCCAGCTCGGCCGGGTCGGGCGTCGCCGCGAGCCGGCGCACGCCGGCGGGCGTGCGCGCGACGGGTGTCTGCGCGGTCGCCGGGTCGCCGGGCCAGCCGGTGCCCGGCGGGACCGGGCTGGCGAAGGGGGCACCCGTCACCGGGTGGGGGAGGAGGGTCACGCGTCGTCCTCGTCCGGGTCGGGCGGCACCTGCTCGCCCGCGTCCTCGTCGCGCTCGGCCCACTCGAGGAGCGGGGTGAGGTCGTGGGCGACGTCGTCGATGCCGGCGTGGAGGTCGCCGAGCTCGGCGAAGCGGGCCGGCACGGTCGCGATGGTGCACTCCTGCGGCTCCACGTCGGTGATCTCGTCCCACGTGATCGGGGTCGAGACCGTCGCCCGGGCGTTGCCGCGCACCGAGTACGCAGCGGCGATCGTGTGGTCCCGCGCGTTCTGGTTGTAGTCGACGAAGACGGCGGAGGGGTCGCGGTCCTTGCGCCACCACGTCGTCGTCACGAGCTGGGGCGCGCGCCGCTCGACCTCGCGGGCGAAGGCGAGCGCCGCGCGCCGCACCTCGCCGAACACCCACCGCGGCTCGACGCGCACGTAGACGTGCAGCCCGCCGCCGCCCGAGGTCTTCGGGTAGCCGACGATGCCGAGCTCGTCGAGCACCTCGTGGACGACGCCGGCCACCTCGCGCACCCGGTCCAGCCCGGCCTCGGGCATCGGGTCGAGGTCGATGCGCCACTCGTCAGGACGGTCGACGTCGGCGCGGCGCACGTTCCACGGGTGCAGCTCGACGGTGCTCATCTGCACCGCCCAGACGATCTGCGCCAGCTCGGTCGGGCACAGCTCGTCGGCGTGCAGGCCGTAGCGCGGGAAGTGCAGGCGCACGGTCTCCACCCACGGCGGCGCCCCCTGGGGCAGCCGCTTCTGGTGCACCTTCGCGCCCGACACCCCCTTCGGGAAGCGGTGGAGCATCGTCGGCCGCTCCCGCAGCGCCCGCAGGATGCCGTCGCCGACCGCGACGTAGTACTGCGCGAGGTCGAGCTTCGTCGCGCCCGTCTCGGGGAAGTACACCCGTTGCGGCGAGGAGATGCGCACGTCGCGCCCGCCGACCTCGAGATGGACGTCCTCGCCGTGCTCTCCCTTGGCCATGGGGGCAGCGTAGGAGCCGCGGCGTGCTCGGTGGCGGCGAAGGGTGCGTCCACGATGCGGAACGCCTACTGACTTGGTAGGAGATGGGTGGTGGGATCGGGGCATGACCTCGACGACGCCGCTGCACCGACGCCGGCACGTCGACCTCATGCGCCTCTCCGCCGCGATGTGTCCGGGGCCTCGCCCCCGCCCGCACACCTCGCACCCCAGGAGAGACCATGCCCGTCCCCAGCACCACCGCTGATCTCGCGGCCGACGCCCGCGACCTCACCCCCGTCCAGCTGCTGCGCCTCGCGCGGCTCTTCGCCGGCCGCCCCGGCATCGCCGACGAGGCGACCGCGCGCCCCGACGCCGACCCCCACGAGCGCACCTGGCTCCAGCTCGCGGGCGCCCCGCACCTGCAGGTCTGGCTCATCCGCTGGCCCCCCGGCACCTCGACCGGCTGGCACGACCACGGCAGCGCGGTCGGCGCCTTCACCGTCGTGCGGGGCGCGCTCACCGAGCGCACCCGCGTCGCCCAGGTGCAGGAGGAGCGCCTCGGCGCCGGAGACGGGCGCGCCTTCGGGGCCTCTCACGTCCACGACGTCGTCAACCTTGGCGAGGATGAGGCCGTGAGCATCCACGCGTACTCGCCGTCCCTGGAGCAGATGACCCACTACGACCTCGTCGACGGCCGGCTGCGCCCGGCCGGTGTCGAGCGCCGGGAGGCGTGGTGAGCACCCCCGGCATCGAGGGGCGGCTCGAGGCCGCCCGGGCCCAGATCGACCGGGTGACTCCCGAGGAGGCCTGGCGCGAGGTCGAGGACGGCGCCGTCGTCGTCGACATCCGGCCGGTCTCGCAGCGCGAGACCACCGGCGAGCTGCCGGAAGGGCCGGGCTCGGTCGTCATCGACCGCAACGTCCTCGAGTGGCGTCTCGACCCCACCTCGGGCGCCAGCCTGCCGATCGCGTCGACCGACCTGCGGGTGCTCGTCCTGTGCCAGCAGGGCTACGCGTCATCGCTGGCCGCGCAGACCCTGCGCGAGGTCGGCATCCACCGCGCGGCCGATGTCGTCGGCGGCTTCGACGCGTGGCTCGAGGCGGGCCTGCCCGTCCGCCGGCCCTAGGGCGAAGGGGGAGCCCCGCCCGCCCGCGGTGGGCGGGGCTGTCCGCGCCGCGACGTAGGGTTGGACCCGAGATGAGCAGCCTCTTCGACGACCTCCCCGACGCGATCCCCGGCGACTGGTCCACCGCCGTGACCGACTCCGGCGTGCCCACCTGGGCGATGACCGACGAGGGCCCGGCCCGGGCGGGGACGCACCCCGCCCACCCCGGCGGGCGCGACCCCGACGAGCTGCTCGAGGGGCTCAACCCGCAGCAGCGTGAGGCCGTGCTCCACGAGGGCTCCCCGCTGCTCATCATCGCCGGCGCCGGCTCGGGCAAGACCCGCGTGCTCACGCACCGCATCGCCCACCTGCTGGCAGCCCGCGGGGTCCAGCCGGGCCAGGTCCTCGCCATCACCTTCACCAACAAGGCCGCCGCCGAGATGCGCGAGCGGGTCGAGGACCTCGTCGGCCCGCGTGCCAAGGCGATGTGGGTCATGACCTTCCACTCGGCGTGCGTGCGCATCCTGCGCCGCGAGGCGACGAAGGTCGGGATGCGCAGCAGCTTCTCGATCTACGACGCCGCCGACAGCCAGCGCCTCATCGCGCTCGTCATGCGCGACCTCGACCTCGACTCCAAGCGCTACCCGCCGCGCTCCTTCGGCCACCAGATCAGCAACCTCAAGAACGAGCTCGTCGACGAGGAGGACTTCGCCCGCCGGGTCGGCAGCGAGCACGACGAGGCGCCCGGCGGCACGCACCAGGAGCAGGTGCTCTCCGAGGTCTACACCGCCTACCAGCGGCGCCTGCGCGAGGCCAACGCGCTCGACTTCGACGACATCATCATGACGACGGTCGGCATCCTCCAGGCCTTCCCCGACGTCGCCGAGCACTACCGGCGTCGTTTCCGCCACGTCATGGTCGACGAGTACCAGGACACCAACCACGCGCAGTACATGCTCATCCGCACCCTCGTCGGCGGCAGCCCCGACCACGAGCCGGCCGAGCACGCGGTCGGCCAGAGCGAGCTCGTCGTCGTCGGCGACGCCGACCAGTCCATCTACGCCTTCCGCGGCGCGACGATCCGCAACATCGCCGAGTTCGAGCAGGACTACCCCGACGCCCGCACGATCCTGCTCGAGCAGAACTACCGCTCGACCGAGACGATCCTGCGCGCGGCGAACGCCGTCATCGAGCGCAACGAGTCGCGCCGCCCGAAGCGGCTGTGGACCGAGTCCGGTGCGGGCGACGCGATCGTCGGCTACGTCGCGGACAACGAGCACGACGAGGCGTCCTTCATCGCGACGCGGATCGACACCCTCTCCGACGAGCACGGGGTCAAGCCCGGCGACGTCGCGGTCTTCTACCGCACCAACGCGCAGTCGCGCGCCATCGAGGAGGTCTTCGTCCGCGTCGGCCTGCCCTACAAGGTCGTCGGCGGCACGCGCTTCTACGAGCGGCGCGAGATCAAGGACGCGCTCGCCTACCTGCGTGTCATCGCCAACCCGACCGACACCGTCAACCTGCGCCGCATCCTCAACGTGCCGAAGCGCGGCATCGGCGACCGGGCCGAGGCGGCCGTCTCCCAGCTCGCCGAGCGCGAGCGGATCCCCTTCGTCGCCGCCCTCGGCCGCGCCGAGGACGCGCCGGGGCTCGTCACCCGCTCGCTCACCGCGATCCGCGGCTTCACCTCGCTGCTCGAGGGGCTGCAGGGCGTGCGCGAGAGCGGTGAGGGAGTCGGCGACCTGCTGACGGAGGTCCTCGAGCGCTCCGGCTACGTCGACGAGCTGCGCGCCAGCCGTGACCCGCAGGACGAGACCCGGCTGGAGAACCTCGCCGAGCTCGTCGCCGTCGCCCGCGAGTTCGACGCGACCCGGGTCGCCACCGGCGAGGAGATCAGCCTCGACGACTTCCTCGAGCAGGTCAGCCTCGTCGCCGACGCCGACGAGATCCCCGACCAGCCCGACGGCGAGGTGGAGGACCGAGGGGTCATCACCCTCATGACCCTCCACACGGCGAAGGGGCTCGAGTTCCCCGTCGTCTTCCTCACCGGCATGGAGGACGGGACCTTCCCGCACATGCGCAGCCTGGGCAAGGCGAGCGAGCTCGAGGAGGAGCGGCGTCTGGCCTACGTCGGCATCACCCGCGCCCGGGAGCGGCTCCACCTGTCGCGGGCGAGCGTCCGCTCGGCCTTCGGCACCCCGCAGTACAACCCCGCCTCACGATTCCTCGCCGAGATCCCCGAGGAGCTCCTCGAGTGGGAGCGCACGGGGCCGACCTCGCCGGTCGCGCGCCGCGGCGAGCCCGCCGTGGCCCGGCTCGCCGCCCGTCCCGGCGTGCGCTCGCCGGGCAACCGGCCGGTCATCGCGCTCGACGCCGGCGACCGGGTGACGCACGACGCCTTCGGGCTCGGCACCGTCGTGCGGGTCGAGGGCGAGGGCGAGAAGTCGATGGCGCACGTCGACTTCGGGGGCGAGACCGGCGTCAAGCGCCTGCTCCTGCGCTACGCGCCGCTCACCAAGCTCTAGACCCGGGCGTCGAGGACGACGGGTCGTCCCAGCGGCTCTCACCCGCCGCCGTGGACCGGACGGGCGTGCGGCGGGGGCTCGCCGACCTCGGCGACGGTGTGGCCGGTGCACGGGGTCCGCGTCACGGTGGCCGACACGACCCGCGACACGGTGAACCACCGCATCGCGTCGCGGGTCCGGCACCAGGCCACGAGGTGCCACCGGCCGCCGGTGGACGCGAAGAGCTCGGGCTCGACGTCACGCGTCGTCGTGACCCCCTGTGCCGACGTGTACCGGATGCGGACGACCCGCTGCTCGGCCATCGCCTCCTCCAGCGCCGACCTGACCCGCCGGGCGGGGGAGGGGGGCGCATCGACCCACACGCGGTCGGCCAGCTCGAGGGACCGCGCCCGGGTCCGGGGGTCGAGCACGTCGACGATCTTGCGGACCCCCGCCGCGGCGAGATCTGCGTCCGGGGCGGCGGACACGGCGGCCATGAGCGCCACCGCCTGTGCCGGCGACAGGCTGACGGGCGCGAGCGACGCGCCGGCCGCCATCCCGTACCCGCCGCCGGGGGTCGAGGAGCTGGAGCTGCCCCCCTTCGCCGTCCTCGCCGAGCAGGCGAGCCTCGAGGGCCTGAGCCCGGAGGTGCTCGAGACCTTCCGGGCCAGGGTGGTCCCCGAGCCGGCCCCGGTGCTCCGCCAGGCGGTCGAGCTCACGCACGACGACCGGCACGACGTGCCGACCACCCTCGTGTGCTGCTCGATCCCGAGCGCGCAGGTGCTCGAGCTGGCACGTGGCGGGCACCCGATGTTCGCCGACGTCGCCCGGCTGACGACCGTCGACGTCGTCGACCTGCCGACCGGTCACTGGCCGATGTGGAGCCGCCCGGACGAGCTCGCCGCCGTCATCGCGGCGGCGGCGTCGAGCCCCGCCTGAGACCTGCGACGGGCACGTCCGTCCCTGGACGCGAGAGAGGGGCGCCCCGGGCCCCGGGGGGGCCCGCCGGCATGCCCCCCCCCCCGGGGTCCGGGGCGCTCAGGGGGGGAGTCCCCTGGGGGCCC
>NZ_JAJBZM010000003.1:387332-850724 GCF_020567375.1 Janibacter melonis
GCCGCCCCCCGCCGCCTGCCCCCGCCCCCCCCGGCCGCGGGGCGCGCCCCCCCCTTTCAGGCCCCCCCCCCTCTCTCATGCCCACGACCCCGTGGACGGGTCGGATCAGTAGGTCAGACCCTTGGCGGCCAGCCAGGAGCGCGGCGCGACGGGCTCGCCACCGCCCGGGTGGATCTCGAGGTGCAGGTGGGGCCCGGTCGAGCGGCCCGAGTTGCCGGACAGGCCGACCTGCTCGCCCGCGGAGACCTTCTGGCCCACGGTGACCTGGAGGCTGCTCATGTGGCCGTAGCGCGAGATCGTGCCGTCGCTGTAGCGGATGTCGACCATCGTGCCGTAGCCGCTCTGCTGCCCGGCGAAGACGACCTCGCCGTTGCTCATCGCGCGCAGCGGGGTGCCGATCGGCACGCCGAAGTCGTCACCAGCGTGCATCCGACCCCAGCGGGGGCCGAAGCCGGAGGTGAAGACGGGGTTGGTCAGCGGCAGGACCCAGGCGCCGTCGGCCACGGCGGGGGTGCCCGCGGCGTCGACCGTGACGTCCTCGGTGGAGACGCCGAGCTCCTTGGCCGCGGCCTTCTTCTCTGCGGCACGCTGCTTCGCGGCCTCGCGCTTCTGCGCGGCCAGCTCCTTGCGCTTCTTGTCGCGGGCGACGCGCTGGCGCTCCTGCGCCCGCCCCTGGCCCTCGGCCACGGACTGGCTGCTCTCCTGGCGTCGCTGCGCCAGGTCGGTGTAGCCGGCGACGGTCTGGGCGACCTCGCCCTTCGAGCGCTCGGCGAGCGCCGGGTCGGCGAGCGCCTCGCTGTGCTGGGCAGCCGGGGCCGTGAAGGCGCTGACGGCCGTGCCCGAGGCGAGCGCGGTGCTCTGGGCTGCGGTCGCCCCGCCGGCGGTCACGACGAGCGTCGCGGCAGCGGCGGTGGGCAGGGCGTATCCGGCACCGAAGGCCTTGGGGAGCCGACGACGGCCGGTGGTGGCGCGTCGCTCGGCGCGGGTGGGCGTGCGGTGGCGCCCGGAATAGCTTGACATCGAGAAAGTCCTCGCAGGGGGTCGCGGACAAATCTCGGCGAGCCTAGCGTGACCACTTCGTTACACAAAACTCGGGCTGTGGACAGCGGCTCGCCCGAGTCCGCGAGGGCCCGTGCGAGTGGCGATATGCGGTTGTCGAGGCGCTAGGCCGGGGTGATCGAGGTCACTGACGCGGTGGGCGCTCCGTCGTTGTCGAGCTGGGTCAGGGTCGTGGAGATCCGGTGGGCCACGCTGGGCAGGATCGGCAGGGACAGGTGGCCGACGCCGGTGAGGGGGACGTCGGTCACCGCGAGGTCGGGGTGTCGCAGCTGGGCGTGGTGGGCCGGGAGCACGGCCTCGTCGGTGTCAGACCAGAAGCACACGAAGCGCGTCGTGCACCCCGGGACCGGTCGGTCGAGCTCCTCGAAGAGGGGGCTGCCCGGCCGCAGCTGGCGGGCGATCCGCAGCGGGAGCAGGCGGGCCATGTGCGTGCCCTGGTGGGGGGAGCCGAGGGTGACGACCGTGTGCACTCGGTCGTCACCACCGAGACGGGTCACGTAGTAGCGCGCGATCAGCCCACCGAGGCTGTGCGCGACGACGTGGATCCGCTCGTACCCGGTCTCCTCGCAGATCTGCTCGATCTCCGCGGCCAGCTGTGCCGCGGCGGTGCGCACGTCGGACGTGCGCACCGAGTAGTTCATCGAGTAGACCCGGCTGAAGCCGCGCCGCTGCAGACCCCGTCGCAGCAGCGCGAAGATCGAGTGGTTGTCGACCATCCCGTGGATGAGGAGGATCGGCGTGCCGCTCTCGGCCACACCGGAGACGACCATGCCGCGCTGGAGCGGGGTGAGGTGCTCCATGCGGTAGCGATGACCGGCTCCGCCCCGCCGCGGCGCGAGCGCCCCGAGCGGGTAGACCGCGAGATGGCTCAGCCCCCACATCGCCTCGACCATCGACCCCAGGACGGCGTGCGGGCTGGCCAGGGCGCGGGCACGCTCGACGACGTACGGCCCGAGATCCCCGGATGTCGGCGGGGTGCTCGGCTCGTGCGTGACGAGGCGTGGCTGCGGCTCCATGACGAGATCGACAGTAACCGTCTGACCTGCCCCGATGGCCTTGTGTGTCGAGGGTTTTCGTGCGTCCTCGTGCGGTCGGGCCGACGACGGGGGTGGGCGCCCCCTTCGCCGGGGCCTGCGTCCCACCCGCAGGACCGGGCGTGCCCGGGTGACGGCGGGAGGTCTAGGCTCCGGGACTACACCCGTGGGGCATGTGCGACAGCCATGCCCCTGTGCCCGAGAAAGAGGACGGATAACGCTCGTGGATCTCTTCGAGTACCAAGCACGTGACGTGTTCGAGAAGCACGGTGTCCCGGTCCTGGCCGGCGCCGTGGCCACCACCCCGGCGGAGGCCCTGGCCGCGGCCGAGCAGATCGGCGCCCGCAGCGGCGGCGTCACCGTGGTCAAGGCCCAGGTCAAGACCGGTGGCCGAGGCAAGGCCGGTGGCGTCAAGGTCGCCAAGACCGCGCAGGAGGCCGAGGTCCACGCGCAGGCGATCCTCGGGATGGACATCAAGGGCCACACCGTGAAGAAGGTGATGATCGCCCAGGGCGCGAAGATCGCCGAGGAGTACTACTTCTCGATCCTGCTCGACCGCGCGAACCGCCGCTACCTCGCCATGTGCTCTGTCGAGGGCGGCATGGAGATCGAGCAGCTCGCCGAGGAGCGCCCCGAGGCGCTGGCGAAGATCGCCGTCGACCCCAACGTCGGCATCGACGACGCGAAGGCCACCGAGATCGTGCAGGCCGCCGGCTTCGACGCCGAGACGGCCCCCAAGGTCGCCGAGGTCCTCAAGTCGCTGTGGACCGTCTACCGCGAGGAGGACGCGACCCTCGTCGAGGTCAACCCCCTCGTCAAGGACGAGGACGGCAACATCGTCGCCCTCGACGGCAAGGTGACCCTCGACGGCAACGCCGACTTCCGCCAGCCCGGCCACGCCGAGCTCGAGGACAAGGACGCCGCCGACCCGCTCGAGGCCAAGGCCGCGGCGATGGGTCTCAACTACGTCAAGCTCGACGGCAACGTCGGCATCATCGGCAACGGCGCGGGCCTGGTCATGTCGACCCTCGACGTCGTCGCCTACGCCGGGGAGGACCACACCGGCGGCGCGAGCAAGCCGGCCAACTTCCTCGACATCGGCGGCGGCGCCTCCGCGGAGGTCATGGCCAACGGCCTCGACGTCATCCTCGGCGACGAGCAGGTCAAGTCCGTCTTCGTCAACGTCTTCGGCGGCATCACCGCGTGCGACGCGGTCGCCAACGGCATCGTCGGCGCGCTGAAGACCCTCGGCGACTCGGCGACCAAGCCGCTCGTCGTGCGTCTGGACGGCAACAACGTCGTCGAGGGTCGGCAGATCCTCGCCGACTTCGACCACCCCCTCGTGACCATCGAAGAGACCATGGACGGCGCGGCCCGCAAGGCCGCCGAGCTGGCCGCCAAGTAAGGACGAAGAGACTCAAATGGCAATCTTCCTCACCGCTGACTCCAAGGTCGTCGTCCAGGGCATGACCGGCTCCGAGGGCATGAAGCACACGACGCGCATGCTCGCCTCCGGCACGAACGTCGTCGGCGGCGTCAACCCGCGCAAGGCCGGCCAGACCGTCGACTTCCCCGAGGGCAAGCAGGTCCCCGTCTTCGGCTCCGTCGCCGAGGCGATGGAGGCCACCGGCGCCGACGTCACCGTCGTCTTCGTGCCCCCGGCCTTCGCCAAGTCCGCCGTCGTCGAGGCGATCGACGCCGGCATCGGCCTGG
The DNA here is from genome assembly GCF_020567375.1 of Janibacter melonis. Classification (GTDB taxonomy): domain Bacteria; phylum Actinomycetota; class Actinomycetes; order Actinomycetales; family Dermatophilaceae; genus Marihabitans; species Marihabitans melonis. Next base: position 391,139 of record NZ_JAJBZM010000003.1, read on the forward strand.
CCGTCGTCATCACCGAGGGCATCGCGGTCAAGGACTCCGCGGAGTTCTACAACTACAGCCTCGGCAAGGGCACCCGGATCATCGGCCCGAACTGCCCCGGCCTGATCAGCCCCGGTCAGTCCAACGCCGGCATCATCCCGGCCGACATCGCCGGCCCGGGCCGCATCGGCCTGGTCTCGAAGTCGGGCACGCTGACCTACCAGATGATGTACGAGCTCAAGGAGTTCGGCTTCTCCTCGGCGGTCGGCATCGGCGGCGACCCGGTCATCGGGACGACGCACATCGACTGCCTCGAGGCCTTCGAGGCCGACCCCGACACCGACGCGATCGTCATGATCGGCGAGATCGGCGGCGACGCCGAGGAGCGTGCCGCGGCCTACATCGCCGAGCACGTCACCAAGCCGGTCGTCGGCTACGTCGCGGGCTTCACCGCTCCCGAGGGCAAGACGATGGGCCACGCCGGCGCCATCGTCTCGGGCTCCTCGGGCACGGCCGCCGCGAAGAAGGAGGCCCTCGAGGCCGCCGGGGTCAAGGTCGGCAAGACGCCGTCCGAGACCGCGGCCCTCATGCGCGAGATCATGGCCCAGATCAGCGCCTGACCTCCCGCACCACCTCTGCCGAAGGGGGACCGCCCGCCAGGGCGGTCCCCCTTCGTCGTGCGCGCGGGCACCTCGACCAGCGAAGGGGGGCCTTTGGTGGTCGAGGTGCGAAGGCCGCCAGGCCTGAGCCTCGAGGCCACGTGCGGTGGTCTCGAGGCTCCTGCGTCGCACCTCGACCGGCGAAGGGGTGGTCTCGACGCTCCTTCGTCGCACCTTGACCGACGAGGGGGGCTTTGGTGGTCGAGGTGCGAAGGCCGCCAGGCCTGAGCCTCGAGGCCACGAGGGGTGGTCTCGAGGCTCCTTCGTCGCACCTCGACCAGCGACGGGCTCCTGCGTCGCACCTCGACCAGCGACGGGCTCCCTGCGTCGCACCTCGACCAGCAACGGGGGCCGCTCGTCGGATGGGGTCGAGCAGGGTGATCCATCTTTCAACGGCAGATTTCGCGTCTGCGTGGCGCGAGCGGGCGAGAGGCCCTAGTGTTGCTCTCACCAGCGCCGACCCGGTCGACACCCCCCTGCTCCCGGGTCGGCGCTGCCTCATGTCCGGGCCGGGTCTCGTGCCGCCCGGCGAGAAACCTTCGCCGTGTTTCGCCGCGCCCGGCGTTGCCTCCACGGTGCGACGCGCGCCGTGACCGACGATGTGGGCGATGACCGTCATCGACCGCATCCGCTCGGCCACCGCCGACGAGACGGGCGACCAGCGCCCCGAGCTCGCCGCGCTCGGTCGTGGTGCCCTGACGGCCGCCGCGACCTGGGTCGTCGTCACCGCTCTCGTCCTCACGGCGGTGCTGCTCTCGGGCGGCGGCGCTCCCGTCGGCAGCACCATCGGTGCCGGCTCCGCCGTGTGGCTCGCCCTCGGCGGCGCCCGCCTCGGCCTGGGCACCGCGACGATCGCCCTCGTGCCCCTCCTCGCGCTCGCCCTGCTCGTCTGGGCCGCCCGGGCCGGAGCCCGCCGGGCGCTGCGGGAGGTGGAGGGGTCCCCCTTCGCCCCCGAGCTCACCTGGCGCGAGCGGGTCGTGCAGCCCCGGACGCGCGTGGCCGTCGCCTGGCTGGCCGGCTACGCCCTCGCCGCGCTCGCGGCGTGGGGCGCGAGCCTGGCCGGCCCCTTCGACGTGCGACTGCTCTCGCTGCTCCTGCCCGTCCTGCTCGTGCCGCTCCTCGGTCTCGTCCTCGGCGACGACGAGGTCGGCGCGGGGCTGCTCGGGGTGCTCCCGGTCGCGCTGCGCCGCGCCGTCGTGCCCGGTCTGCACACGGCCGGCGCGCTCGTGCTCGCCGGTTCTCTCCTCGTCGTCGTCATGGTCGTCGTGCACCTCAGCCGGGTGCTCCACGTGCACTCCGAGCTCGACGCCGGGGTGGCCGGGGGAGCGCTCCTCGCCGCCCTCCAGGTCCTCGCGCTGCCGAACATCGGTCTGTGGGGGCTCGGCTGGCTCGCCGGACCCGGCTTCTCCGTCTCGCTCGGCGCTGAGACGACGTGGGCCGAGTCGCAGACCGCGCTGCTGCCGATGGTGCCGGTCCTCGCCGCTCACCCCGAGCCCGGCGCACTGCCGTGGGTCGCGCGGCTCTCGGTGCTCGTCCCCGTCCTCCTCGGCGCCTGGCTCGCCCGTCAGTCGCTCGCCCGGATCTCCCGGCTGTCGCGGACCGTGGACAAGGCCGCCGTCGTCGGCTGCGCCGTCGTCGTCGCGGCCGTCGCGGTCGCGCTGCTCGACGCCGTCGCCGGTGGCTCGCTCGGCTCCGAGCGCCTCGCCCGCATCGGGGTGCCGGCGCCGCGCCTGGCCCTGGCGCTCGTCGTCGACCTCGGCATCGGGGCGGCGCTCGTCCTCGCCCACGACTGGTGGCGGCTGCGCCGCTGAGACGGCACGGCGGCTGCGCCGCTGAGACGGCGTGAAGGGCGCGCATGCCGGCCCCGCTAGGTTGGTCAGGTGCGTCTCGTCGTCCTCGTCTCCGGCTCCGGCACCACCCTGCAGGCCCTCCTCGACGCCTGCGCCGACCCCGCCTACGGCGCGCAGGTCGTCGCCGTCGGGTCCGACCGCCCCGACGTCGAGGGGCTGCGCCGCGCCGAGCGCGCGGGCGTGCCCACCTTCGTGCTGAGGGTCGGTGACCACGCCGACCGGGGGGAGTGGGACCGCGCCCTCACCCAGGCCGTGCAGGAGCACGACCCCGACCTCGTCGTCACCGCGGGCTTCATGAAGATCCTCGGCCCGACCTTCGTCGAGCACTTCGCCCACCGGGTCGTCAACACCCACCCCGCGCTGCTGCCGAGCTACCCGGGTGCCCACGGCGTCCGTGACGCCCTGGCGGGCGGTGCGCGCGTCACCGGCGCGACCTGCCACCTCGTCGACGGCGGCGTGGACACCGGTCCGATCCTCGAGCAGGTCGCCGTGCGGGTCGAGGAGGGCGACGACGAGGCCTCGCTGCACGAGCGGATCAAGCTCGTCGAGCGCGAGATGCTCGTCGCGACGCTCGCCCGCGCCATCACCGAGGGCTACGTCGTCGACGGCCGCTCGGTTCGGTGGGGCGCGCGCTGAGCGATACCCTGGCCGGACACGACTGGCGCAGGTGGGTCACCACCGGGGAGTGACGTCGGGGTGCATCGCCCGCCTGGGTGCGCCTCCTGCTGACAGGGACACCTGACAGGACCACCGACGTCGACCGCGAGGAGCACGCCATGCCCGAGTCCACCACCGCCACGCCCGAGGTCCCCTTCGACCAGGCCGCGCAGGACCGCCGCCCGGTCCGCCGCGCCCTCGTCTCCGTCTACGACAAGGACGGCCTCGAAGAGCTCGTCGCCGGTCTCGTGGCCGCGGGTGTCGAGCTCGTCTCCACCGGCGGCTCCGCCGCGACCATCGAGCGCCTCGGGCTGCCCGTGACGCAGGTCGAGGCGCTCACCGGCTTCCCGGAGTGCCTCGACGGCCGCGTGAAGACCCTGCACCCGCGGGTGCACGCCGGCATCCTCGCCGACACCCGCCTGCCGGAGCACCAGGCCCAGCTCGAGGAGCTGGACATCGCCCCCTTCGACCTCGTCGTCGTCAACCTCTACCCCTTCGCCGACACCGTCGCGTCCGGGGCCGGCGTCCAGGACTGCATCGAGAAGATCGACATCGGCGGGCCGACGATGGTGCGCGCCGCCGCGAAGAACCACGCGAGCGTCGCCGTCGTCACCGACCCGACGAGCTATGCCGAGGTCCTGCGCACGGTCGCCGAGGGCGGCTTCACCCTCGAGCAGCGTCAGCGGCTGGCCGCTGACGCCTTCGTCCACACGGCGACCTACGACGTCGCCGTCGCGTCGTGGATGGGCTCGGTCGTCACCGACAGCAGCGAGGGCACCGGCTTCCCGTCGTGGCTCGGCGCGACGTGGCGCCGCTCCGACGTCCTGCGCTACGGCGAGAACCCGCACCAGGCCGCCGCGATCTACCGCATCGAAGGGGGAGCGGCCCCGGCGCTCGCCCAGGCCGAGCAGCTCCACGGCAAGGCGATGTCGTACAACAACTTCGTCGACGCGGACGCGGCCGTGCGCGCCGCCTACGACCACGGCGACCAGCCGACGGTCGCCGTCATCAAGCACGCGAACCCCTGCGGCATCGCCGTCGGCGAGGACATCGCCGACGCCCACCGCAAGGCCCACGAGTGCGACCCCGTGAGCGCCTTCGGCGGCATCATCGCGACGAACCGTCCGGTGAGCGCCGAGATGGCCCGCACCGTCGCCGACATCTTCACCGAGGTCGTCCTCGCCCCGGCCTTCGAGGACGAGGCGCTCGAGATCCTCACGGCGAAGAAGAACATCCGCCTGCTCACCTGCCCGCCGCCGCGCACCGGCGGCGTCGAGGTGCGCCCGATCGGCGGCGGCCTGCTCGTGCAGCAGCGCGACGCGATTGACGCGGTGCTCGAGCCGGCCGAGGGCGACCGTCCGACCCAGGGCCACGGCGACGACCCCTCGCGGTGGACCCTCGTGTCCGGCGAGCCCGCCGACGACGCCACCCTGGCCGACCTGCACTTCGCGTGGCGCTCCGTGCGCGCGGTGAAGTCCAACGCGATCCTCCTCGCCCGCGGCGGCGCGTCCGTCGGTATCGGGATGGGCCAGGTCAACCGTGTCGACTCCTGCCACCTCGCCGTGGACCGCGCGGGCGAGCAGCGCGCCTCCGGCGCTGTCGCCGCCTCCGACGCCTTCTTCCCCTTCGCCGACGGGCTCCAGGTCCTCCTCGACGCCGGCGTGCGGGCTGTCGTCGCCCCCGGCGGGTCGATGCGCGACCCCGAGGTCGTCGAGGCCGCCCAGGCCGCCGGCGTGACGATGTACTTCACCGGGACCCGGCACTTTGCCCACTGAGGAGGGCGGGCGCCAGCACGCGCTCGCCCTCGTCCTCGCCTGCCTCGGCGGCCTGCTGACGACCCTGCAGGCCCGGATGAACGGCGAGATCTCCGCGACGATCGGGGCGCCGGTGCAGGCGGCGCTGTGGAGCTTCGGATCCGGGCTGGCCCTCCTGCTCCTCCTCGCCCTCCTGCCCGCCGTCCGCTCGGGCATCGGCCGGATCGCCGCGGCCCTGCGCGCCGGCCGGCTGCGCTGGTGGCAGTGCATCGGCGGGACCCTCGGCGCGGTCTTCGTCGCCGTGCAGACGTACGCAGTGCCGCTCGTCGGCGTCGCGATCTTCACGGTCGCGACCGTCGCCGGGCAGACGAGCAACGCCCTGGCCGTCGACCGGCTCGGTGTCGGTCCCGGCGGCCGTCGTCCGGTCCAGCCGGTCCGGGTGCTCGCAGCCCTCCTCGCCGTCGTCGGCGTGGCCGTGACGGTGAGCGGGTCCTTCGGCGACGGCGGCATCTCGGTGCTCGCCGTGGTGCTCGCGCTTCTCGCCGGCGGGGGAGTTGCCTTCCAGCAGGGCGTCAACGCCCGGGTCAACCTCGAGAGCCGTCATGTGCTCGCGACGACCGGTCAGAACTTCGTCGCCGGCACGACCCTGCTCCTGCTCCTCGCCCTCGTCCAGTACTCGCGGGGCAGCTACCGGCCCACGAGCTTCGAGGGCGTGCCGTGGTGGGCGTGGTTCGGCGGTCTGGCCGGCATCGCCTTCATCGCCATCGCCGCGTGGGCTGTCGCCCACGTCGGCGTCCTGCTCTTCGGGCTCGCCCTGCTCACCGGCCAGCTCGGCTCCGCCGTGCTCATCGACGTCGTCTGGCCCAGCGCCGGTCACGAGGTGAGCGCCGTGATGATCCTCGGCGTGCTCATCACCTTCGGCGCCGCGGCGCTCGCCGGCTGGGCGGCACGTCCGCGCCGGCGCACCCGGGTGGTGGCCGCTCGATGACGCCCCGCCCCGACCTCACCCCTGCGATGGAAGGATGCTCCCCGTGACCGCCACTCTCCTCGACGGCAAGGCCGTGCTCGCCGACATCAAGCGCGAGCTCACCGGACGGGTCGCCGCCCTGCGCGAGCGCGGCGTCGTCCCCGGCCTGGGCACCGTGCTCGTCGGCGATGACCCCGGCAGCCAGTGGTACGTCGGCGCCAAGCACAAGGACTGCGCCGAGATCGGCGTGACGAGCATCCGGCGCGACCTGCCGGCGAGCTCGACGCTCGACGAGGTCCTCGCCGTCGTCCGCGAGCTCAACGAGGACCCCGCGTGCACCGGCTTCATCGTCCAGCAGCCCACCGGGCTCGACGAGAACGCCATCCTCTCCGCCGTCGACCCGACGAAGGACGTCGACGGGCTGCACCCGACGAACCTCGGCTGGCTGGTCCTCGGTCACGAGGCACCGCTGCCGTGCACGCCCGTCGGCTGCGTCGAGCTGCTGCGGCGCCACGACGTGCCGATCGCCGGCGCGAAGGTCGTCGTCGTCGGCCGCGGCATCACCGTCGGCCGCCCCCTCGGCCTCATCCTCACCCGGCGCTCCGAGAACGCGACGGTGACGCTGTGCCACACCGGCACCCGTGACCTCGCCGCAGAGGTCCGCCAGGCCGACGTCGTCGTCGCCGCCGCGGGCGTGCCGGGCATCATCACCGCCGACATGGTCAAGCCGGGTGCCGCGGTGCTCGACGTCGGCGTGAGCCGCGTCGTCGCCGAGGACGGCCGCTCGAAGGTCGCCGGAGACGTCGCGGACGACGTCGCCGAGGTGGCCGGGTGGGTCAGCCCCAACCCCGGGGGCGTCGGCCCGATGACCCGCGCGATGCTGCTGTCGAACGTCGTCGCCGCCGCCGAGCGCCAGCTCTGACCGGCCCGTCGTGAGCGAGGAGCCCCGCGAGATCGAGGTCGAGACCCAGCCTCGTGTCGTCGCCCCCGAGCAGCGGCCCCCGGCGACCCCGCGCCTGTCCGCGTGGTGGCTCGTCGTGGCCGTCGGGGCGGTCGCGCTCGTCGTCCTCGCCCTCGGTCAGCTGCGCTGGGCGGTCATCCTCGTCGCCTCCGGCCTGTGGCTCGGCGCGGCGATCCGCGCCGTCGTGCCCGAGACGGTCGCCGGCGGGCTCGTCGTGCGCTCCCGCGGTTTCGACGTCCTCGTGCTCGTCGCGCTCGGCGCTGCCGTCCTCGTCGTCGGCCTGGCGCTGCGTCGCACCCGCCCCCCCGCCCCGGCGGGGGGGGGCCCCCCCCCCGGGGGGGCACCCCCCTTCGTCATGGGGAGGGGCGGTCAGCCCTGGATGAGACCCAGGCCCTTGACCGCCTCGCGCTCCTCCTCGAGCTCGGCGACGGACGCGTCGATCCGGCCGCGCGAGAAGTCGTCGATCTCCAGGCCCTGGACGATGCTCCAGTCGCCACCGGAGACGGTGACGGGGAAGGAGGAGATGAGGCCCTCCGGCACGCCGTACGAGCCGTCGGACGCGACCGACATCGAGACCCAGTCGCCCTCGGGCGTGCCGAGCGCCCAGTCGCGGGCGTGGTCGACGGTGGCGCTCGCCGCGGACGCCGCGGAGGACGCGCCGCGCGCCTCGATGATCGCCGCGCCGCGCTTGGCGACGGTGGGGATGAAGGTCGACTCCAGCCACTCCTGGTCGCCGACGGCCTCGGCGGCGTTGCGGCCGCCGACCTCGGCGTGGAAGAGGTCGGGGTACTGGGTCGCCGAGTGGTTGCCCCAGATCGTCATCTTGCGGATCTCGGTGACGGGGACCGACAGCTTCGCCGCGAGCTGGCTGATCGCGCGGTTGTGGTCGAGACGGGTCAGCGCCGCGAAGCGCTCGCGCGGGATGTCGGGGGCGTTGCTCATCGCGATGAGCGCGTTGGTGTTCGCCGGGTTGCCGGTGACCGTGACGCGCACGTCGTCGGCCGCGACCTTGTTGAGCGCCTGGCCCTGCGGGGCGAAGATGCCGCCGTTGGCCTCGAGGAGGTCGCCGCGCTCCATGCCCGGGCCGCGGGGACGCGCGCCGACGAGCAGGGCGTGGTTGACGCCGTCGAAGACGACCTCGGGGTCGTCGCCGATCTCGACGCCGGCCAGGGTCGGGAAGGCGCAGTCGTCGAGCTCCATGACGACGCCCTCGAGGGCCTTGAGGGCAGGGGTGATCTCGAGCAGGCGCAGCTCGACCGGGGTGTCCGGGCCGAAGAGGGAGCCGCTCGCGATGCGGAAGAGGAGGCTGTAGCCGATCTGACCGGCGGCGCCGGTGACGGCGACCTTGACGGGCGTGGTGCTCACTGGGACTTCTACCCCTTCGTCGTGGGTGTCGGATGTCCCTCGACTCTAGCCCGCTCGCGCGGCCGGACGGGCAGCCGGGTCACGCTGCGAGGACCGGGGGAGCCCGGATGTGGTGAGATCTGGTGGTGCCGTCAGGCACCTGCGCGGCGACCCGCCGCGCCCGACTCGAAGGGGGAGCGCCGTGGCTCCAGCGGTGGCCGGAGGCCGGTCATGACCCAGCGCCGGCTCGGCGTGCTCGCCCTCGTCGTCATGCTCCTCGCCGACGCCGTGCTCCTCGCCTGGGTCTTCGGGCTGCTGCCCGGCAGCGGGGCGGACGCGGCGGTGCCCGAGCCCGCGGCTGCGCCGACCGCGACGTCGGCCTCGCCCTCTGCCTCGCCGAGCGCGACCTCGAAGCCCGCGGCCCCGGCGGCGCGGTACGTCGCGACCTCCGTCGGCGACACCCTGTGGCGGGCCTCGGTCGCCCGGTGCACCGGTGACGCGGCGGTCGTCGAGCGCTCGCAGGACGGCGGCGCGAGCTGGGAGCGCACCCGCTACGACGGGCAGGTCGTCTACCGCCTGCGCCTCACCGAGCCCTCGGTGGGCTTCGCCGTCGGTGCCGACCGCGGGTGCCCCGAGACGGTCGTCAAGAGCACCGGCGACGGCGGTCAGACCTGGCAGGAGACGTCGGCGGGCCAGACCTGGGCCCCTCTGCGTGACGGGAATGTCCTCGTCCCCGGTGGCGAGGAGGTCGACGCGTGCGGGTCGGCGCGGGCCGTCGGACTCGCGCCCGTCGACGAGACGAGCGCGTGGGCGGCCTGCTCGGACGGCACCCTGCGGCGCACCACCGACACCGGGGCCAGCTGGGAGGGCGTCGGCCGGGCGAAGGGGGTGACCTCGCTCGCCGTGAGCGGCGAGCGGCTCCTCGTGGGCTCGGTCGTCACCGGGTGCGACGGGCTCTCCGTGGCGTCCGGCACCACCTCGCAGGCCGACCTCGAGGACGCGACGTGCGTCTCGGGCGCCCGCACCGCCGCCGTCGTCCTGGGCGAGCAGGGTGGGTGGCTCGTCGGCACGAGCTCGTGGAGCAGCGCCGACCTCTCCTCGTGGGAGCCGGTCGCCTAGAGCGCGACGACGGCGATCGGGTCGCTCGTCGGCTGCTTCGAGCCGCTGCTCGGCTCGATCGTCAGACCGACGCCGGTGGCGCCGGACGCGTCGCCGGTGAGCAGGACCGGGGCAGAGCCCGACGCGAAGACCGTCGAGGCGTGCATCGTGCCGGAGTCGTCTGCGAGCCAGGCCTGGTAGCGCTTGTCGGCGTCCGTCTCGGGCAGGTCCGTGGGCACGAGGACTGCGGCGTCCATCGACGCGCTGCGCACGACCTCGACGGTGCCCCCGCCCGTGACCTGCGCCCGGGCGGTCCGCGCGTCGGGCGCGTCCATGACGAGCTGGGCCATGTCGGTCTGGCTGCTCTGCTCGGTCTGGGTGACCTGCCAGGCGACGGTGCCCCCGACGGCGAGCGCGGCCGCGGCGGCCAGGACGCTCACGCGGCGGCCCCACCGACGCGTCGTGGTGATCGGCACGACGTCGGCGTGCCGGCCCTGCTGCGGGTCGACGCCCTCGGAGGTGCTCTCGGCGCCGGCGTGACCGTCCTGGTCTCCGACGAGCGGCGGCAGCTGACGGGTCTGGGTGATGCCGGCGAGGACCGAGGCGCGCATGCTCGGCGGCGGGGAGACGGCCTCGTCGGAGGCGAGCAGCGGGCCGAGCTCGGCGAAGGAGGCGACCTCTTCGCGGCAGGCCGCGCACTCGCGCATGTGCTCCTCGAAGGCGGACCGCTCGGCGTCGTCGAGTGCGTCCAGGGCGTAGGCCCCGGTCAGCGTGTGCAGCTCGGCGTTCATGCGGTCACCCCCAGCGAGTCTCGTAGTCGTATCAGGCCGTCTCGGATGCGTGTCTTCGCGGTGCCGAGCGGCAGGTCCAGCAGCGCGGCCACCTCGGTGTGCGTGTACCCCCCGAGGTAGGCCAGTGTGACGGCCTCGCGCTGGACCTCGGTGAGGTCCCCCAGCGCGCGGTGCACCCGGGCCGCCTCGAGGCGGGCCGCGGCGACCTCGGCGGTCGAGTCGTAGGCCGGGCTGTGCGTCTCGACCTCGTAGCGGTGGTCGCGGTGGTCGGCCGCCTCGCTGGCCCGGACCCGGTCGACGGCGCGGCGGTGGGCGATGGTGAGCATCCACCCGAGCGCGCTGCCCCGGGCGGGGTCGAAGCGGCTCGCGGTGCGCCAGATGTCGAGGAAGACCTCCTGGGCGACCTCCTCGGACTGCGCCGGGTTGCGCAGGACGCGCACGACGAGACCGTAGACCCGTGAGGCCGTCGCGTCGTAGAGCGCGGCGAAGGCTGACTCGTCCCCGGTCGCAGAGCGACGCAGGAGGGCGGCGAGGTCGGGGACCACAGGTGCGCGGGCGTCGTCGACCGGTGACTCATCATCGCTCGACAACGCCCGCATGCACCCATGATCACTCATCCCCCGCCGTGGTCGTGCTTTCTTACTTCTTCATCTCGGGCATGAGGACGCCGTCGATGATGTAGACGGTGGCGTTGGAGGTCTGGACGTTGCCGCAGACGACCTTCGCGTCGCCGACGGTGAAGTCCTCGCCGGAGCCCTCGACGGTGATCTCGTCACCGGCGAGCGTCTTGTGCGTGCCCGCGAGGTCCTCGGGCGTGAGCTTGCCCTTGACGACGTGGTGCGTGAGGACGGTGGTGAGCAGACCCTTCGGGTCGGCCATCGCCGAGTCGAGAGTCTTCTTGTCGACCGCGGAGAAGGCGTCGTTCGTCGGGGCGAAGACGGTGATGTCCTCGGAGCTGTTGAGCGTGTCGACCAGGCCGGCCTCCTTGACCGCGCCGACGAGCGTCTTGAGGTCGGGGTTGTTGCTCGCGGCGGTCGCGACCGGGTCCTTGGCCATGCCGGCGAAGGAGCCCGCGCCGTCGGCCGGGACCGACTCGCAGCCGGGGCCGAAGGGCTCGTCGCCCATGGCCATGTCGTCGCTCGAGCTGGAGCTGGACTCCATGGGGGAGGAGGACGAGGAGCTCATGCCGGAGCTGGTGCTCGAGCCGCTGGCGGTGTCGGTGTCGCCGCCACCGCACGCGGTGAGCGCGAGGGGGAGGGCGGCGAGGGTGGCCAGGGCGGTGGTGCGGGTGATGCGTCGCATGGGAGCGGTCCTCTCTGAGGGGATCAAGCTGACACCTGGTCTTCGTCGCTGCGCGCAGATCGGATGGGTCTGCGGCGCAACCTTTTTCGGACGAGCCCTCAGGTGACGACGACGGCGATCGTGTGCAGGCCGGTGGCCCCCTTCGGGAAGGGCGTGGCCCGCTCGGTGGTCTGGGTGTAGCCGGTCTCGTCGGTCGCGCGGACCGAGATGTCGTGACGGCCGGGGGTGGCCCGCCACGGCAGGTACCACTGACGCCAGTAGTCGATGCCTGCATCGGGACCCAGGGTGGCGCGCTGCCACTCGCCGTCGTCGATCCTCACCTCGACGCGCTCGATGCCGCGCTGCTGGGCCCAGGCGACACCGCCGATGACGGTGCTCCCGGCCGGGATGGGGTCGAGCGGCTTGGGGGTGTCGATGCGCGACTGCGTGAGCACCGGGGCGTCGGTCGCCCAGTCACGGTCGGTCCAGTAGGCGCTCTGGGCGGCGTAGGTCGTCAGGGTCATCTTCGTCAGCCACTTCGTCGCGCCGACGAATCCGTAGAGCCCGGGCGTGACGAGGCGCACGGGGAAGCCGTGCTCGCGGGGCAGCGGCGCGCCGTCCATGCCGACGACGACGAGCGCGTCGCGGTCGTCCAGGAGCGCCTGGACCGGGGTCGAGATCGTCATACCCTCGACGCTCGTGCTGAGCACCTGGTCGGCGCCGGGGCGCACGCCGACGCGCTCGAGCAGGGTGCGGGTGGGCACCCCGAGCCAGCGGGCGGAGCCGACGTAGCCGCCGCCGACCTCGTTGCTCACGCAGGTCATCGTGATGTCCTTCTCGATCATCGGCAGCTCGAGCAGCTCGTCGAAGGAGAGGGTGAGGGGCCGCTCGACGTCGCCGTCGATGACGAGCTGCCAGTCCTTCGGGTCCACACGCGGCACGGTGAGGGCGGTGTCGACCCGGTAGAAGGCGTCCCGCGGGGTGACGAAGGGGGAGACCCCCTCGTGCGTGCCCTCGATGCCGGCGGGGAGCGGCCGGGGAGAGGTCGTGGGCTCCGGCAGCGCGATCTCGGGGACGCGGCGGCGAGCGGTGATGACCTGACCGCCGCCGCCGAGCGCCGCGGCGGCGACGCCCGCGCCACCGGCGGCGAGGACCCCGCGGCGGGCTGGCTGGCCGGGGGCCGCCCAGGTGTCGGCCTCACGACGGCCGGCGAGCCAGGCGAGGGTGGCGCAGCCGAGGACTCCGGCGACGACCGACGGGAGCACGGCGGCGGGGCCGGCAGCGGGCCGGCTGAGCGCAGCAGCACCCGCGAGCGCGGTGAGCGCGGCGAGCAGCCCGAGGCCCAGCACCGGCCGGGTGCGGTGCAGGACGCCGGCCAGGGCGGCCAGCAGCAGGGTGACGACGGCGACGGATCCGACGAGGATCGGTTTGTCGGCGGTGCCGAAGGTCGAGACCGCCCACTCCTTGACGGGGGTGGGGGTGGCGTCGATGACCGTGGACCCGACGGCGAGGACCGGCGAGGCGGCGGGGTCGACGAGCGCGGCGACGAGGTGCGCCGCGCCGGTGCCCAGGGCGGCTGCGAGCAGCCCGTGCAGGGCGCCCACCCGGTCGGGGGTCTGAGATCTCTCCATGGTGGAGGTTCGGCGCAGACCCGCCGTCCGGATGGGCGTGCGGGTCACATCCCGTCGACGACCGCGTTGAGCGTCGGGCTCGGACGCATCGCGGCGCTCGCGCGCTGCGGGTCGGGGCGGTAGTACCCGCCGAGGTCGACCGGCTCGCCCTGCGCGCCGATGAGCTCGGAGGTGATCTGCTCCTCACCGTCGCCCAACGCCTGCGCCACCGGGGTGAAGCGCTCGCGCAGCTCGGCGTCGGCGTGCTGGGCGGCCAGGGCCCGCGCCCAGTACAGGGCGAGGTAGTAGTGGCTGCCGCGGTTGTCGATGCTGCCGAGCTTGCGCGCCGGCGACTTGTTCTCGTCGAGGAAGGTCGCGATGGCCTGGTCGAGCGTGTCGGCGAGGACCTGCGCCTTGGCGTTGTCCTGCGTCGTCGCGAGGTGCTCGAGCGAGGCGCCGAGCGCGGAGAACTCGCCGAGGCTGTCCCAGCGCAGGTAGTTCTCCTTGACGAACTGCTGGACGTGCTTCGGGGCCGAGCCGCCCGCACCGGTCTCGAAGAGCCCGCCGCCGTTGAGCAGCGGCACGACCGAGAGCATCTTCGCGCTCGTGCCGAGCTCGAGGATCGGGAAGAGGTCGGTGAGGTAGTCGCGCAGGACGTTGCCGGTGACCGAGATCGCGTCCTTGCCGGCCCGGATCTGCTCGAGGCAGTACGTGATGGCCTCCACCGGGGGGAGCACGACGATCTCGAGGCCCTCGGTGTCGTGGTCGAGCAGGTAGCGCTCGACCTTGGCGATGACGTTGCGGTCGTGCGCGCGCGCGTCGTCGAGGTAGAAGACCGCGGGGGCGCCGGTCGCGCGGGCGCGGGTGACGGCGAGCTTGACCCAGTCCTGGACGGGGATGTCGCGCACGCGCGCCATCCGCCAGATGTCACCGGTCTCGACCTCGTGCTCCATGAGCACGGTGCCGTCGGCCGTCGAGACGCGCACGGTGCCGGCGGCGGGGACGACGAAGGTCGTCGGGTGCGAGCCGTACTCCTCGGCCTTCTGGGCCATGAGACCGACGTTGGGCACCGAGCCGATCGTCGCCGGGTCGAGCGCGCCGTTCTTCTTGTGCTCCTCGACGACGGCCTGGTACATCGGGCCGTAGCTGCGGTCCGGGACCATCGCGAGGGTCTCGCGCTGACCCCCCTTCGCGTCCCACATCTGACCGCTGTCGCGGATGACGACCGGCATCGAGGCGTCGATGATGACGTCGCTCGGCACGTGGAGGTTCGTGATGCCCTTGTCGGAGTCGACCATGGCGAGCGCGGGGCGCTGCGCGAAGACGGCGTCGATGTCGGCGCGGATCGCCTCCTGCGTCTCCTGCGGGAGCGACTCGATGGAGGAGTGCAGCGCGCCGAGGCCGAGGTTGGGGTTGACGCCGGCCTCGCGGAAGGCGTCGGCGTGGGTGTCCATGACCTCGCCGAGCCACACCGAGACGGCGTGCCCGAAGAGCACCGGGTCGGAGACCTTCATCATCGTCGCCTTGAGGTGCAGCGAGAGCAGGAGGTCCTCGCTCTTCGCGGCCTCGATCTGCTCGGCGTAGAAGGCGCGCAGCGCGGAGACGGACATGAAGGTGCCGTCGACGATCTCGCCCTCGAGCACCGAGATGCCGTCCTTGAGCACGGTGTCGCCCTGCGGGGTCATGAGGGTGATCGTCAGCGTGTCGTCGGCGGTCATGACGACCGACTGCTCGTGGCCGTAGAAGTCGCCCTCGCTCATCGAGACGACGCGCGCCCTGTTCTCGGCGGTCCACGGGCCGAGGCGGTGCGGGTGCTTCTTGGCGAAGTTCTTCACCGACTGGGGCGCCCGGCGGTCGGAGTTGCCCTCGCGGAGCACGGGGTTGACCGCAGAGCCCAGGACGGTCGCGTAGCGGGACTGGGTCTCGCGCTCCTCGTCGGTGCTCGGGTCGGAGGGGTAGTCGGGGATGTCGTAGCCCTGGCCCTGCAGCTCGCGGATCGCGGCCTTGAGCTGGGGGACCGACGCCGAGATGTTCGGCAGCTTGATGATGTTGGCGGACGGGTCCTGCGTCAGCTCGCCGAGGCGCGCGAGGTTGTCCTCGACGCGCTGGTCCTCCTGCAGGCGCTCCGGGAACTGCGCGAGGATGCGACCGGAGAGGGAGATGTCGCTCGTCTCGACCTCGACTCCGGTGCCCCTGGTGAAGGCCTGGACGATCGGCAGCAACGAGTAGCTGGCGAGCGCCGGCGCCTCGTCGATCTGCGTCCAGACGATCTTGGACGTGCTCATGTGACTCCTCCGTCGGGGTCGTGATGGGTGGCTCGTCCCGATCTTCCCACGGACCCCTCGCGGGCCGCCGGGGCGTTCGGCTCTGTCGCGGCGGCGGCCCGGGCCGACCCGTCCGCCCGGGCCTGGACAGGTCGTGGGAGGAGCCGCGCGGGGTGCCCCATACTGACGGGCGATGTCGAGCACCTACCCCACGGGACCCCCCGCCAGCCTGCGACGCGACCGCACCGTCGACATCGCGCGCGGCATCTCCATCGTCCTCATCGTCCTCTCGCACGTCATCGTCGGCGTGTGGCAGTCCGACGCCATCGAGACGGGGGCGAAGGGGCCGCTCATGCCGGCGCTCTACCTCGTGCACATCGTCGTCTTCGCCGTCCTCGCCGGTCTCTTCGTCGAGCGGGGGGTGAGCCGTCGGGGCGCGGCGCGCTACCTCGCCGAGCGGGGCGCGCTCTTCGTCTGGCTCTACCTGCTGTGGACCCTGCTGCAGCGCGGGTCGAGGGTGCTCGGCGGCCCCTTCGCGAGCACGGCCGCCTCGCCGGTCGAGCTGCTGCGCCTGTGGCGGCCCGAGGGGCAGCTGTGGTTCCTCCCGTGGCTGCTCGCGGCCACGGTGCTCGTCGCGCTCGTCCACCCCTGGCGCTCGCGGCGACGCGGGCTCGCCCTGCTCGGGGCCACCGCAGCCCTCGCGCTCGTCGTGTGGGGCTGGGAGCCCAACGCCGTGGTCGTCCAGGGGCTCGCGCTCACGCCCTTCTTCGTCGCGGGGGTGCTCGTCCGGGGCGATCGTGTCGTCGACCTCGTCAGCGGGTCGACGGTCCTGCGGCTGGGCGTCGTGGCGCTGGCGGCCGGCGTGGTGTACCTCGGCGTCGTCGCCGTCGGGAACTTCGCCATGCCGACCGCGGCGAGCCCGGACCGCTCGGCGATCCCGCTCGTCTGGGGCGTCCTGGGCTCGACGAGCGGCCTCGTGCTCGTGCTCGCGGTGAGCGCGCTGCTCGCCCGGCTGCCCGGTCTGGGCTGGCTGGCCTTCGTCGGGCAGCGCAGCATGGAGATCTACCTCGCGCACATCCTCGTCGGGGTGCTCGTGCGGGCCGTCCTCGTCGACGAGGGCGTGCAGACCGACGGTGCCCACCTCGTCGTCGGCACGGCCGTCGGGGTGCTCGCGCCGCTGGGGATCTGGTGGCTGGCGGGCCGGGCGCGGATGGGCTGGCTCTTCGCCCTCCCCGCCCCGCTGCAGCGGCGGATGCGGGCGGTCTGATCACCCGGCTGCACCCCGAGGGGGGCTTGCGGTAACAGATCCTTGACCGCTACGGGGGATGACGTTGACCAAATTCTTGCAAAGACCGGCGCGGGTCTGCTCGCCCGCCCTAGTGTGGCGAGCACGGCGCTGATCGCGCCAGCACAGAGGTCGTCATTCATGGTCAGGGGGGTCTGACCAGGCGACTTGGGGTGGGGAGACCTGGATGAGCCATACCTTGGACCAGGGCGGATCAGACGTCCTGGGTGTCCTCGGGCGCACGAGCGCCCCGGCGGGCACAGCGAGCACGACCGTCCCACGGGCGGGCACCAACGCCTTCGTCAAGACGCGCGCGGCGATGATCGCCGCCGACACCGTGATGATCAGCATCGCCGCCCTGGCCGCTCTCGTGCTGCGCTCGCAGACGCAGTGGCTGGCGTCGATCGGCGTCACCGAGCAGCTCGGTGACTTTCCCCGAGAGGTGGCGCCCCAGCTCAGCCTGCTGTGGCTGCTCGCCCTGTGGGCCTTCGGTGCGCAGTCGCCACGACGCACCGGGGTCGGCTCGTGGGAGTACCAGCGGGTGCTCACCGCCTCGCTGGGGACCGCGGCCTTCGTCGGCATCGGTGCCTACATGGTGCAGACCGAGCTCTCGCGCGGCTTCTTCGTCATCTTCTTCGGCATCGGCACGACGCTGCTGCTCGTCGGCCGGCTCGCGCTGCGCCGGGCGATCCAGCGGGCCCACGTGCGCGGTCACTTCCGCAGCCGGGTCCTCGTCGCCGGCACGGACCGGCACATCGACGACGTCGCCCGGGTCCTGCGCCGCGAGTCGTGGCTCGGCTACGAGGTCGTCGGCGCTCTGTCGCCGACGCCCCCGCCGAGCGGGGAGACCCTCGGCGGCGTCGAGGTCGTCGGCGACCCGTCCGCTGTCTCGGCGGTCCTCGAGCGCACCGACGTCGACGCCATCGTCTTCGCCGACGGCGCCCTGCCGTGCGCCGACGACTTCCGGCGCACCGCGTGGGACCTCGAGTCCCGCAACGTGCAGATGATCGTCGTGCCCTCGCTGTCGGACATCTCGCGTCAGCGGCTCGACGTGCGACCGGTCGCCGGTCTGCCCTTCGTGCACGTCGAGCGGCCGCAGCGCGACCTGCCGATGCGGGTGTGCAAGCGCATCTTCGACGTCGTCGGCTCGGGCCTGCTGCTCCTGCTCCTGTCGCCGGTGACGCTGATCGTCGCCCTCGCGATCGTCCTCGACGACCGCGGCCCGGTGCTCTTCCGGCAGCGCAGGGTGGGCATCGCCGGGCAGCACTTCGACTGCTTCAAGTTCCGCTCGATGTGCCAGGACGCGGACGCCGTGCTCCAGCGGCTCACCGAGAGCAACGAGGGCAGCGGGGTCCTCTTCAAGATGAAGGCCGACCCGCGGATCACCCGCGTCGGTCGGGTGCTGCGTCGCTACTCGCTCGACGAGCTGCCCCAGCTGCTCAACGTCTTCGCCGGGCACATGAGCCTCGTCGGCCCCCGGCCCCCGCTGCCGCGGGAGGTCGACGCCTACGAGGGAGACATCGTCCAGCGGCTGCGCGTGCGCCCGGGGATGACGGGCCTGTGGCAGGTCTCCGGCCGCTCCGACCTGTCGTGGGAGGACACCGTGCGGCTCGACCTGTACTACGCCGACAACTGGTCCATCACCCAGGACGCGATGATCTTGCTGCGCACCGTCAAGGCCGTCGTCGGCGGCCGAGGGGCGTACTAGGACCCCGGGGGAAGGGGAGAGCAGGGGGACCGGGGGGAGTCAGGCCTCCCGCGTCGCCGGCCCGGACGGGGTGGCGACGTGGAAGGCCGGCTCCTCCCACCCGCGGGAGACGTAGTCGTCGCGGATGCGGGCCTGGACCGGCTCGACGAGCTCGGAGGGCACGAGCGCGACGGTCGAGCCGCCGAAGCCGCCCCCCGTCATCCGGGCGCCGAGCGCGCCGGCGGCGACCGCCGACTCGACGGCCACGTCGAGATGGGGCACGGTCACCTCGAAGTCGTCGCGCAACGAGGCGTGACCGGCGCTCAGCGCGGCGCCGACGGCGTCGAGGTCGCCGGAGCGCAGCGCGTCGACGACGAGACGCACGCGGGCGTTCTCCGTGACGACGTGCCGGGCACGGCGGCCGACGACCTCGTCGACCCGACCCAGCAGCGCGGGCAGGTCCTCGGGCTCGACCTCGCGCAGGCTCGAGACGCCCGCCGCCGCGGCGGCGGCCTCGCAGTCGCGTCGCCGCGCCTCGTACTGCCCGTCGACGAGCTGGTGCGGGCTGCGGGTGTCGGTGACGAGGACGACGTGGCCGTCGAGCTCGGCCCGCACGTGCTCGACGGAGCCGTCCTGGCAGTCCAGGAGCAGCAGGGCGCCCTCGCGCGAGCGGAGCGCGACGGCCTGGTCCATGCCGCCCGTGGCGGCCATCGCGATGTCGTTCTCGGCGCGGACGCAGGCCGCTGCTAGCTCGACCCGGCGCTCGTCGGAGCCGAGGAGCCCGAGGTCGAAGAGGTCGCTCGCGGCGGCGCCGACCGCGCACTCGAGGGCGGCCGAGCTCGACAGCCCGGCGCCGGAGGGCACGTCGGAGTCGATGCTCAGCTCGAGGCCGCGCACGTCGTGACCGGCCTCGCGCAGCGCCCACAGGACACCGAGGACGTAGGCCGCCCACCCCTTCGGCCGGCCCGGCCCGACGTCGCCGATCGAGGTGCTGACGACCCGGCCGAATCCCTCCGAGGAGGCGACGACGAGGTCGTCGTCGCGACGCGACGCCGCGACGCGCGTGCGCAGCGGGAGCGCCATCGGCAGGCACAGCCCGTCGTTGTAGTCGGTGTGCTCGCCGATGAGGTTGACCCGACCGGGGGCCGACCACACCCCCTCGGCGGGAGATCCGGTGCGCTGCTGCAGGCTCTGGGCGACGTCCACGCGCTGACGCTACCCACCCGGCGGGAGCCGCGGCGGTGCGCGGGGGGCGGCCTGACATGATGAGCGCATGCCGGACGCCACTCCCGCCACCCCGCCGCGCTCCCTGTCAGGGATGCAGCCGACGAGCGACTCGCTCCACCTCGGCAACTACCTCGGGGCGCTCGTCAACTGGGTCGAGCTGCAGGAGCGCACCGACGCCTTCTACTTCGTCGCGGACCTCCACGCGCAGACCGTGCCGACCGACCCCGAGGTCATCCGTCGCCGCACCCGGGTGACGGCTGCCCAGTTCATCGCCGGAGGGGTCGACCCCGAGCGCTCGGCGCTCTTCTGCCAGAGCCACGTGCGCGAGCACACAGAGGTCGCCTGGATCCTCGCCTGCCAGACCGGTTTCGGCGAGATGAGCCGGATGACGCAGTTCAAGGACAAGACGACGAAGGGGCAGAACGCCAACGTCGGGCTCTTCACCTACCCGGTCCTCATGGCGAGCGACATCCTGCTCTACCGGCCCGACTTCGTGCCGGTGGGCGACGACCAGCGCCAGCACCTCGAGATCACCCGCGATCTCGCGACCCGCTTCAACTCCCGCTTCGGTCAGACCTTCACCGTGCCCGAGCCGTACATCCTCAAGGAGTCGGCGCGGATCATGGACCTCCAGGAGCCGCAGAACAAGATGTCGGGGTCGACCTCGCCGGACAAGGGCCTGCTCCTGCTGAGCGACGAGCCGGCCCGGCTGGCCAAGAAGGTGCGCTCGGCCGTCACCGACACCGACGGCGAGATCCGCTTCGACCCCGAGACCAAGGCCGGGGTCTCGAACCTGCTGACGATCCACTCGGCGATGTCGCGCCGGCCGGTCGCCGAGCTCGTCGCCGAGTACGCCGGGCGCGGCTACGGCGACCTCAAGAAGGCCGTTGCCGAGGCGGTCGTCGCCGCGGTCGAGCCCTTCCAGGCCCGGATGAGCGAGCTCATGGACGACCCGGCCGAGCTCGACCGGATCCTCGCGAAGGGGGCCGCGCGGGCCACCGAGATCGCCCGTCCGACCCGCGACGCCGTGTACGACGCGGTCGGCGTCCTCCCGGCGCAGCGCTGAGGCCGGCCGGTGGCGACCTACGGCGTCTCGATCTCGATCCCCCCGCCCTGGGGAGACGAGCTGCAGTCGCGCCGTGAGGACTACGGCGACCCGCTCGCCTACGCGATCCCGCCGCACGTGACCCTGCTGCCCCCGACGCAGGTCGAGGACGAGGCCCTGCCGGCCTTCGAGGAGCACCTCCGGCTCGTCGGGGCGCGCTTCGCCCCCTTCGAGATGCTGCTGCGCGGCACGGGGACCTTCCGCCCGATCAGCCCCGTCGTCTTCGTCCAGGTCGCGTCGGGCATCCCGTGGTGCGAGATGCTCGAGCAGGCCGTGCGCTCCGGGCCCGTCGAGCGCGAGCTCGACTTCCCCTACCACCCGCACGTCACCGTCGCCCACGCCGTCGCCGAGCACCACCTCGACGAGGCCTTCGACGGGCTTGCGCACTTCGAGGCCCGTTTCGAGGTCGCCGACTTCCACCTCTACCGGCACGGCGAGGACTCGGTGTGGCGCCCGGTCGCCGACTTCGCGCTCACCGGGACCTGACCGACTCCTCTGCGCCGGCGAGCACGCGCTCGTAGTGACCGACGAGCTGGCCGGTGAGGGCCGACCACGACCGGTCCGCGACGTGCTCGGCGCCGGCCCGTCCCATCCGGGACCGCAGCGAGGCGTCCCCGACGATCGGCGCGGCGGCTGCCCGGAGGGAACCCGGCACCGCCGGGTCGTACAGGGCACCGCTCACCCCGTCGGCGACGAGGTCCAGCGGGCCGCCCGCGGCCGGGGCGACGACCGGCAGACCGGTCGCCGCCGCCTCCTGCAGGGTCTGGCCGAAGGTCTCCTTCGTCCCCGTGTGCACGAAGACGTCGAGCGCCGCGTAGGCCCGGGCGAGGGCGTCGCCGGTGCGCGGTCCGAGGAAGGCGGGCGGCAGGTTGGGGCGACGCCCGCTGCTCGCGACCGCCTCGCTGAGCCGCGCCCCGAGCTCGTTACGGCTCGGCCCCTCGCCGACGAGGACGAGACGGGTGCCGGGCAGGTGCGCCAGCTCGACGAGCCGGTGCAGCTCCTTCTCCGGGGCGAGCCGACCGACGTAGCCGAGGAGCACCTCGCCGCCGGGGGCCAGCGCCTGGCGCAGCGCGAGCGTGCCCTCCTCCTCGCGCCACCTCGGGGCGAAGAGCCGGGTGTCGACGCCGCGACCCCACAGGGCGGTGCGCGGGATCCCGTGCGCGCGCAGGTCCTCAAGGGTGGGGCGGGAGGGGGCGAGGGTGAGGTCGACCTGGTCGTGGAGGCGCCGCAGCCACCGCCAGACGAGGGAGCCGGCCCCGCGGCCGATCGCGCCCGGGCCGTGCTGCTCGACGTACGAGGGCATGTCGGTCTGGTAGATCGCGACGGTCGGCACCTGCGTCAGCGCGGCGTCGCGCACCCCGCGGGCACCGACGAGGAAGGGCGAGGCGAGGTGGAGCACGTCCGGCTCGAAGTCGTCGAGGGCTCGTCGCACCGCCGTCGTCGGCACCCCGGCCCGGAAGCCGCGGACGGTGACACCGGGCAGCCGGTGCACGGGCCGCCCCGCGTAGGTCGCCGGGCCCGGGCCGGGCGCGATGACGAGGGTCTCGTGGCCCTGGGCGGCGAGCTCCTCGCTCACCCGGCACACGCTCGTCGTCACGCCGTTGAGGCTCGGCAGGAAGGACTCGGTCGCGATCGCCACTCTCACGCCGACCACGGTCCTCGGCGTGCGCGCCCAGGGGGTGACGTCGGGGGAGGTGTCGGGTGACGGGCGGGTGACGTGTCGGCGCCGCCGGGGGGCGAAGGGGGAGCCGGTACCGTCGCGGCCATGACCGAGGAGACCGGCGCCACGCCGGACGCGCAGCCGCAGACCGCCACCGGACCGATCCCGGGCTTCTGGGCCGTCGTCCCCGCGGGCGGTGCCGGCACCCGGCTGTGGCCGGTCTCGAGGGCCGGCTCGCCGAAGTTCCTCCACGACCTCACCGGCAGCGGGCGCACCCTCCTCCAGGCCACGGTCGACCGGCTGCGTCCCCTCGCCGGCCAGCGGGTCGTCGTCGTCACCGGCGCCGCCCACACCGCGGCGGTGTCGGCGCAGCTGCCCGACCTCGCGCCGGACCAGCTCCTCGCCGAGCCCAGCCCGCGCGACTCCATGGCGGCCATCGCCTGGGCGGCCGCGGTCCTCGAGGCGCGCGACCCCGAGGCCGTGCTCGGGTCCTTCGCCGCCGACCACGTCATCACCGGGGAGGGCGCCTTCGCCGGTGCCGTCGCCGAGGCGGTCGACGTCGCGCGCGAAGGCTACGTCGTGACGATCGGCATCGACCCCACCTACCCCGCGACGGGCTTCGGGTACATCCAGACCGGACGCCCGCTGCGCGGCTTCAGCACCGCCTGCCGGGTGCGCCAGTTCGTCGAGAAGCCCGACGCCGAGCGTGCGGCCCGCTACCTCGCCACCGGTGAGTTCCGGTGGAACGCCGGCATGTTCGTCGTGCGGGCGGGCACCCTGCTCGACCTGCTCGGCCGCTGGCACCCCGAGCTCGCCGCGGGCGCCCGTGCGCTCGCCGCCGACCCGGCGCGGCTCGACGAGCTCTGGCCGGACCTGGAGAAGATCGCCATCGACCACGCCGTGGCCGAGCCGGCCGCCGACGAGGGCCTCGTCGCCGTCGTGCCCGGCACCTTCGGGTGGGACGACATCGGTGACTTCGGGTCGTTGTCGGGGATCCTGCCCGGCGCGCACGACGGGACGACGGTCGTCGGCGACCCGGGGCAGGTGCAGTCCGTCGACTCCAGCGGCATCGTCGTCAGCGAGTCGGGGCGGATGGTCGCGCTCGTCGGGGTGCACGACATCGTCGTCGTCGAGACCGACGACGCCCTCCTCGTGACGACCCGGGCCCGCGCGCAGGACGTCAAGCGCGTCGTCGAGTCGCTCAAGGCCGCCGGCCGCGACGAGCTCGTGTGACAGGGGTGTCCACGGCGGGCGGGGTCGCCGAGGCGTCGCGCACACCCCGAGTAGGGTGGTGAGCCGACATGACCGCACCTCTCGCCCCGACGCTGCTGCGTGTCGTCGACGACCTCGTCCCCGAGCTCCTCACCTTCCGGCGAGACCTCCACGCCCACCCCGAGCTGGGCTTCGCCGAGCACCGCACGACGCAGCGCCTGCGCGAGCGGCTGGCCGCGAGCGGGCTCGTGCCCCAGGACGTCGGCCCGACCGGTGTCGTCGTCGACCTCGGGGACCCGGACCCGGCACGACGGGTCGCCCTGCGCGGTGACATCGACGCCCTGCCGATCCGCGAGCGGACCGGTCTGGACTGGGCCTCGACCGTCGACGGGGTGTGCCACGCCTGCGGCCACGACGTCCACACGACGGTTCTGCTCGGCGCCGGCCTGGCCCTGGCGAGCGTCGCCGACGAGCTGGCCGAGCGCCGCGTCGGGGTCCGGCTCGTCTTCCAGCCCGCGGAGGAGGCGATGCCCGGCGGTGCCGAGCGCTTCGTCGAGCTCGGCGTCATGGAGGGTGTCGACATCGCCTACGCGGTGCACTGCGACCCCTCGATCGACGTCGGCGAGGTCGGGCTCAAGGAGGGGCCGCTCACGGCGGCCGCCGACAAGGTGCGGATCACGCTCGGCGGTCGCGGCGGGCACACCTCGCGCCCCCACCTCACCGAGGACCTCACCTTCGCCCTGGCCAAGGTCGTCACCGAGGTGCCGGCGATCCTCTCGCGCCGGATGGACCCGCGCTCGGGCGTCGCGCTCGTGTGGGGCCAGCTCCACGCAGGCGGCGCCGCCAACGTCATCCCCTCGACCGGTCACGCGGAGGGCACCCTGCGGATGCTCGACGTCGCGGTGTGGGACGACATGGAGGAGCTGCTCACGCAGGTCGTCCACGAGGTCGTCGACCCGTACGGCGTGCGCGCCCGTGTCGACTACGTCCGCGGCGTGCCCCCGGTCGTCAACGACCCCCGCGCCGTCGCCTCGCTCGGACGGGCGGCGATGACCGCGGGGTTGCGCCCGGTGCCGACCCCGCAGTCGCTCGGCGGCGAGGACTTCGGCTGGCTCATCCACGCGAGCAGCGGCGCGATGGCGCGCCTGGGCACCCGCACCCCGGGCGGCACGACGTACGACCTGCACCAGGGCGACCTCGTCGTCGACGAGGCCGCGGTGCGCGCCGGGACGGCGCTGCTCGCGCTCTCCGCGGCAGGGGAGTGGACCCGGGTCGAGGACCCGGACTGAGGACACCCGCGGGTCACGCCTGCGTCGCGACTCGGTAACAACCTCCGCCGGTTTCGACGGATCGGTCGGGCTCGTCAGGTTCCGCACCTAGCATGGCGCCGATGACCGCCCCCTGTCGGTCAGTGCACGAGTTTCGACGAAGGAGAGCAACTGTGCGCCACTCCCTGATCAAGGCTGCCGCGGTCTCGTCGGTCGCCGCCCTGTCCCTCGCCGCCTGTGGCGGCTCCGACTCCACCGGGGACTCGACCTCGGCCGAGGGCGGCAGCGGTTCCGACGTCAAGGCCTGCCTGGCCTACGACGTGGGCGGCCGCGGCGACCAGTCCTTCAACGACTCGGCCGCCAAGGGCCTGGACAAGGCCAAGGACGAGCTCAAGGTCGAGACCGCCGAGGTCGAGGCCTCCCAGGGCGAGAACGACGCCGCCCGCGAGGACCGCCTCAACCAGCTCATCGAGAGCGGCTGCACCGACATCATCGCGGTCGGCTACATCTACGCGAAGGCCGTCGGCGGCGCCGCCAAGGAGAACTCCGACATCCAGTTCGCGATCATCGACGACGCGTCGGAGGACTCCGCGGGCGAGAACGTCGCGCAGCTGACCTTCGCGGAGGAGCAGGGCTCCTACCTCGTCGGCGCCGCCGCGGCGCTGAAGTCCAAGAGCAACAAGGTCGGCTTCATCGGCGGTGTCGACGTGCCGCTCATCAACAAGTTCCAGGCGGGCTTCGAGGCCGGCGCCAAGGCCGTCAACCCCGACATCGAGGTGAGCACGAAGTACCTCGCCGAGGACGGCTCCGGCTTCGCCGACCCGGCCAAGGGCCAGACCGCTGCCGAGGGCATGTACGACAACGGCGCCGACGTGGTCTACCACGCCGCCGGCGGCTCGGGCTCCGGCGTCTTCAAGGCCGCCAAGGCCGCCAAGAAGATGGCGATCGGCGTCGACTCCGACCAGGCGCTCACCGCCGAGGAGGACGTCCGCGACGTCATCCTCACCTCGATGGTCAAGAACGTCGACGTCGCGGTCTTCGACCACATCAAGGCCGTGACCGAGGGCGACATGCAGTCCGGCAACATCATCTTCGACCTCAAGGCCGGCGGCGTCGACTACTCGACGA
This sequence comes from Janibacter melonis, assembly GCF_020567375.1. Taxonomy (GTDB): domain Bacteria; phylum Actinomycetota; class Actinomycetes; order Actinomycetales; family Dermatophilaceae; genus Marihabitans; species Marihabitans melonis. The sequence goes on from NZ_JAJBZM010000003.1 coordinate 416,926, forward strand.
CCGGTGGCAAGGTCGACGACATCAAGGACAAGCTCGACGGCTACAAGCAGGAGATCGTCGACGGCAAGGTCACGGTCCCGACCAAGTGATCACCGTCGGGCGACCCGCCTGACGCACCCGGCCCGCCCCTCGCGCACCAGCGAGGGGCGGGCCGTCCGCTCACCACGCAGCGGCTACTCTTGCTCCGCCCACGACCACCCCACGTGCGGCCCTTCGTCATCAGGAGGCACCCGATCAGCACCACGACGACCAGCCCGACCCCCTCGGCGCCCGCAGCGGGCGACGTCGCGGTCCGGCTCGAGGGCATCACCAAGCGCTTCCCGGGCGTGGTGGCCAACAAGGACATCGCCTTCTCGGTGCGGCGGGGCACCGTCCACGCCGTCGTCGGCGAGAACGGCGCGGGCAAGTCCACGCTCATGAAGATCCTCTACGGCGTGCAGCGTCCCGACGAGGGGACCATCGAGGTCGACGGCCAGGTCGTCGACCTGCGCTCGCCGAGCGACGCCATCAAGCACGGCATCGGCATGGTCTTCCAGCACTTCATGCTCGCCGACAACCTCACCGTGCTCGAGAACGTCGTGCTCGGGGCGGAGAAGCTCCACGGCATCGGCGGCCGGGCGCGAGCGGAGATCCGGCGGATCAGCGACGAGTACGGCCTCGGCGTCGACCCCGACGCCCTCGTCGAGGACCTCGGCGTCGGCTCGCGCCAGCGCGTCGAGATCCTCAAGGTCCTCTACCGCGGGGCGCGCACGATCATCCTCGACGAGCCGACGGCCGTCCTCGTGCCCCAGGAGGTCGACGAGCTCTTCGACAACCTGCGCGAGCTGAAGAACGAGGGCCTGGCCGTCATCTTCATCTCCCACAAGCTCGACGAGGTGCTCTCGGTCGCCGACGCGATCACCGTCATCCGGCGCGGCACCACCGTCGGCTCCGTCGACGACCCGAGCTCGATCACCTCGCGCGAGCTCGCCGAGATGATGGTCGGCTCCGAGCTGCCGACCCCCGCGACCGAGGAGTCCACGGTCACCGACGAGGTGGTCCTGTCCTGCCGCGGTGTGAGCCTGGCCGGCGCCCCGGGCACCGGTCGGGCCCTGCTCGACGACGTCGACCTCGAGATCCACGCCGGCGAGGTCCTCGGGATCGCCGGGGTCGAGGGCAACGGCCAGGCCGAGCTCGTCGAGGTCATCATGGGCATGCGCGAGCCCACCTCGGGCCAGGTGCACCTCGGTGGCGAGGACATCTCGGACTGGGACGTGCGCCGCATCCGCGAGGCCGGCGTCGGCTACGTCCCCGAGGACCGCCACCGCCACGGCCTGCTCCTCGACTCCCCGCTGTGGGAGAACCGCGTCCTCGGCCACCAGACCGAGCGACCGAACGTCCGCGGCGGTCTCGTCGACGCCCGCGCGGCGAAGAAGGACACCGAACGGATCGTGCGCGAGTACGACGTGCGCACCCCGAGCATCACCGTCACCTCCGGCTCGCTGTCCGGCGGCAACCAGCAGAAGCTCATCATCGGCCGCGAGATGAGTCACAGCCCGCGGGTGCTCGTCGCCTCGCACCCGACCCGCGGCGTCGACGTCGGCGCGCAGGCCGCGATCTGGGACCAGATCCGCGCTGCCCGTCGCGAAGGGCTCGCCGTGCTCCTCATCAGCGCCGACCTCGAGGAGCTCATCGGGCTCTCCGACACGATCCAGGTCATCCTGCGCGGCCGCATGACCGGCACCTTCGACCCCGACACCGTCACCAGCCAGGAGCTCGGCAGCGCCATGACCGGAGCCGGCGAGGAGCCCCGATGAGTCTCAACCCGCGTCGTCTGGCGCTCACCCTGGCCGCACCGGCGCTCGCCGTCGTCGTCGCCTTCGTCATCACCAGCCTCGTGCTGCTCGCCGTGGGCGACCCCGTCGGCCAGGTGTGGTCGACGCTGCTCAAGGAGCCGCGTCCGCGCACGACGGTCAACATCATCAACAGCGCGACGACGTACTACATCGCCGCGGTCGCCGTCGCCATCGGCTTCAAGATGAACCTCTTCAACATCGGCGTCGACGGGCAGTACCGGATCGCCTCCTTCGCCGCCGCGATCTTCGCCGGCTACGGGTGGCTCCCGAGCTGGCTCAACATCATCGTGGCGATGCTCGTCGCGATGGTGACCGGTGGCATCTGGGCGGGCATCGCCGGCTGGCTCAAGATCACCCGCGGGGTGTCCGAGGTCATCTCGACGATCATGCTCAACACGATCTCCGCCGGTCTCGTCGGCTGGGGGCTGCGCAGCTGGGGCCAGCGCGCCGAGGGCAGCAACGCCCGCTCGACGACGCCGATCCCCGAGTCCAACCAGCTCGACGGCTTCGCCCTCGTGCCCGGCGCGGCGAACACGGTCTACACCCTCGTCGCCCTCGCCGTGGTCGTCGGCGTCCTGTACTGGTTCGTCATCAACAAGACCCGCTTCGGCTTCGACCTGCGGGCGACGGGGCAGTCCGAGTCGGCGGCCGTCGCCTCGGGCGTCAAGGTCAAGCGGATGGTCCTCATCTCCATCGTCCTGTCCGGTGCCGTCGCCGGTCTCGTCGGGATGCCGGCCTTCTTCGGCGCCGACCACGCCTACGGCAGCAGCTTCCAGGACGGCGTCGGCTTCGTCGGCATCGGCGTCGCGCTCCTCGGGCGCAACCACCCGGTCGGCATCGCCTTCGCCGCGCTGCTGTGGTCCTGGCTCGAGAAGGCCTCCGACGGCCTGCAGCTCGAGGCCCAGGTCTCGCCGGCCCTCGTCTACATCATCCAGGGCTCGATCCTCCTGGCCGTCGTCATCGCCTACGAGGTCGTCCACCGCGTCGAGCGGCGGATGGAGCAGCGCCAGGTGGCGCGCGACCTCGACGCATCCTCCGTCCCCGAAGGAGCCGCAGCGTGAGCAGCGACCTCAGCGTCGGCACCGAGGTCGTCCCGGAGGCGACCCCGAAGCGCCGTCTGCCCCTGTGGGCCTGGGGCGCGATGGCCCTCGCCCTCGTCCTCGCCCTGTCCGTCGTGCGCGTCGTCACCGGCCGCAACGACATCGCCTCCTCGGGCACCCTGAGCGCCGCGCTGGCGCTCGCCATGCCCATCGCCTTCGCCGGTCTCGGCGGCCTGTGGTCCGAGCGGGCCGGCGTCGTCAACATCGGTCTCGAGGGGATGATGGTCCTCGGCACGTGGGGCGGGGCCTTCGGCTCCCTCCACGGCGGCCCGTGGATGGGCATCGTCGGCGCCGCCCTGTGCGGCGCGGTCGGGGGCCTCATCCACGCCCTGGCGACGGTGACCTTCGGCGTCGACCACATCGTCTCCGGTGTCGCCCTCAACATCGTCTCCGTCGGCGCCGCCAGCTATCTGGCCGCCCGCTTCTTCGGCGAGCTCGAGGGCGGCAGCGACGTCCAGTCCCCGCCCCTGCCACAGCTGCCGAAGATCGGCATCCCGGGCGCCGGCGACGCGTTGTCGGCGGTCGAGACGAAGGGGTGGTTCTTCGTCTCCGAGGTCGCGGCGATCCTCAAGGCGCTGACGACCGGTCTGTCGGTCCTCACGGTCATCGGCCTGGCCCTCTTCGTCATCACCTTCTACGTGCTGTGGCGCACCCCCTTCGGCCTGCGCGTGCGCAGCTGTGGTGAGTCGCCGGTGGCCGCGGAGACGCTCGGCGTCAACGTCTACCTCCACAAGTACGTCGCCGTCGTCATCTCCGGCGCCCTCGCCGGTCTCGGCGGTGGCTTCCTGTCGATGGTCGCGACGAACATCTACCGCGAGTCGCAGGTCGACGGGCGTGGCTACATCGGTCTCGCCGCGATGATCTTCGGCAACTGGCGGCCCGGCGGCCTGCTCGCCGGCTCAGGTCTCTTCGGCTTCATGGACGCGCTGCAGCTGCGCGGCGGCGGCACCGCCCTGCACGGGCTGCTGCTCCTCATCACGATGCTGCTGCTCGCCATCGGCCTGTGGCAGGTCCTGCGCAACGGCCGGATGATCCAGGGCGGCATCGCGGTCGTCGTCGCCGTCGTCGTCTTCGTGCTGTGGTTCGTCACCGACTCGGTGCCGTCCGACATCACCCCCTTCGCCCCGCACCTCACGACGCTGCTCGTCCTCGCCTTCGCCAGCCAGCGGCTGCGGATGCCCAAGGCGGACGGCATGATCTACCGCCGCGGCGAGGGGCACTAGTGGCCCTCGAGGTCGACTGGGGGCGCCTGCACGAGGAGGCCGTCGCCGCGATGCGTCGTGCCTACGCGCCGTACAGCGGCTTCGCCGTCGGCGTCGCCGGGCTCGTCGACGACGGGCGCGTCGTCTCCGGGTGCAACGTCGAGAACGCGTCCTACGGCGTCGGCCTGTGCGCCGAGTGCGGCATGGTCGGCGACCTCGTGCGCGGCGGCGGCGGCCGGCTGGTCGCCGTGTGGTGCGTCGGCGGCGACGAGTCCACGCTCATGCCCTGCGGCCGCTGCCGGCAGCTGCTGTGGGAGCACGGCGGCGAGCAGTGCGTCCTGCGCACCCCCGAGGGCGACCTGACGATGGCCCAGGTGCTGCCGCAGGCCTTCGGCGTCGCCGACCTCGAGGCCGCCGCGCAGCGCGCGACCTGACCACACCTGCATCGCACGACAGGGCGCCCGCGGGGTGCCGAGGACCAGCGCACCGCCCGCACGGGCCGGGACGCGAAGGGAGAGCCATGACCGAGCAGCACGACGTCGTCGACGTCATCCGGGCCAAGCGGGACCGCGCCGAGCTCAGCGACGCGCAGATCGACTGGGTCGTCGACGCCTACACACGCGGGGTCGTCGCCGACGAGCAGATGAGCGCCCTCGCGATGGCGATCCTGCTCAACGGCATGGACCGCCGCGAGATCAGCCGCTGGACCGGCGCGATGATCGCCTCGGGCGAGCGGATGGACTTCGCCGGGCTCTCCCGCCCGACGGCCGACAAGCACTCGACCGGGGGAGTCGGCGACAAGATCACCCTCCCGCTCGCCCCGCTCGTCGCCGTCTTCGGCGTCGCCGTGCCCCAGCTCTCCGGGCGCGGCCTGGGCCACACCGGGGGCACGCTCGACAAGCTCGAGTCGATCCCCGGCTGGCGCGCCGACCTCACCAACGAGGCGATGATGCGTCAGCTCGAGGAGGTCGGCGCGGTGATCTGCGCGGCCGGGTCCGGGCTGGCCCCCGCGGACAAGAAGCTCTACGCGCTGCGTGACGTCACCGGCACCGTCGAGGCGATCCCGCTCATCGCCAGCTCGATCATGAGCAAGAAGATCGCCGAGGGCACCGGGGCGCTCGTCCTCGACGTCAAGGTCGGCAGCGGCGCCTTCATGAAGACCGAAGGGGACGCCCGCGAGCTCGCCGAGACCATGGTCGCGCTCGGCACGGACGCCGGGGTGCGCACCGTCGCGCTGCTCACCGACATGTCGACCCCGCTCGGCCTCACGGCCGGCAACGCGCTCGAGGTACGAGAGTCCGTCGAGGTGCTCGCCGGCGGCGGTCCCGCCGACGTCGTCGACCTCACCGTCGCCCTCGCCGTCGAGATGCTCGCCGGGGCGGGGCGCCCGCAGGACGAGGCCGAGGTCCGTGGTGCGCTCTCCGACGGACGCGCCATGGACGTGTGGCGCGCGATGATCTCCGCCCAGGGCGGCGACCCGCAGGCCGAGCTGCCGCGGGCCCGCGAGACCGAGCAGGTCGTCGCCGACCGCGACGGCGTCCTCGAGTCGCTCGACGCGCTGGCCGTCGGCGTGGCCGCCTGGCGCCTCGGTGCCGGTCGCGCACGCAAGGAGGACCCGGTGCAGGCCGGCGCCGGCGTCGAGCTGCACGCCCGGCCCGGTGACCAGGTGCGTGCGGGGCAGCCGCTGCTCACCCTGCACACCGACACCCCCGAGCGCTTCGCGCGTGCCCAGGAGGCCCTCGCGGGTGCCTGGCGGGTCGGTGACACCGCGGCGTCGAGCGGGTCCGTCGTCCTCGACCGCGTCGACGCGGACGGGGTGACCCGATGAGCGAGGTCGTCGTCACGACGCACCCGGCCGTCATCGACGTGCCCGGCGGCAAGGTCATCGCCGAGCACGTCGGCCGGGTCACCACCGGGGACGAGGGCATGTCCGTCGCCCACATGAAGGCGCCGGCGGGCTGGGAGGAGCCCGCGCAGACGCCGGACTTCGACGAGGTCACCCTCGTCGTCGCCGGGACCGTCGTCGTCGAGCACGACGGCGGCCGGGTGGAGGTGCACGCCGGGCAGTCGGTCCGCACGCCGGCCGGACGCCGCGTGCGCTACTCCGTGGGTCCCGAGGGCGCCGAGTACGTCGCCATCTGCACCCCGGCCTTCGGCCCGGGCTCGGTGCACCGCGAGGACGAGGCGTGAGCGCGTCGCTGACCCGTGAGGTCATCCACGGGCTGCCCAAGGTGCTCCTGCACGACCACCTCGACGGGGGCGTGCGCCCCGCCACCGTCCTCGAGCTGGCCGCGGAGATCGGCCACGAGCTGCCGGTCACCGACGGCACCGTCGAGGGTCTGGCCGAGTGGTTCCGCGCGAGCGCCGACTCCGGCTCGCTCGTGCGCTACCTCGAGACCTTCGAGCACACCGTCGCCGTCATGCAGACCCGGGAGCACCTCTTCCGGGTCGCCAAGGAGTGCGTGCTCGACCTGGCCGCCGACGGCGTCGTCTACGCCGAGTCCCGCTACGCCCCCGAGCAGCACCTCGAGCGCGGGCTGACCCTCGAGGAGGTCGTCGAGGCCGTCAACGCCGGGCTGCGCGCCGGTGAGATCGAGGCCGCCGCCGCCGGGCGGCCGGTCGTCGTCCGCTCGCTGCTCACCGCGATGCGCCACGCCGCCCGCTCGCTGGAGATCGCCGAGCTCGCCGTGCGCTACCGCGACGAGGGCGTGGCCGGCTTCGACATCGCCGGTGCAGAGGCCGGCTTCCCGCCGAGCCGCCACCTCGCCGCCTTCGAGCACCTCAAGGCCCACAACGCCCACTTCACGATCCACGCGGGCGAGGCCTTCGGGCTGCCCTCGATCTGGGAGGCGCTGCAGGTCTGCGGCGCGGACCGTCTGGGTCACGGCGTGCGCGTCGTCGACGACATCGCGCTCGGCGACGGGACGGTCACCGACGACCCGGAGGCGGCCAACCGCGCTGCCGTCGAGGACCCCTCCTCGTTGCGTCTCGGCCGGCTCGCCGCGTACGTGCGCGACACCCGTGTGCCGCTCGAGATGTGCCCCCACAGCAACGTGCAGACGGGGGCCGCGCCGAGCATCGCCGCCCACCCGATCACCGCGCTCGCCCGCCTGCGCTACCGCGTCACCCTCAACACCGACAACCGGCTCATGTCGGACACGTCGATGACCAAGGAGATGACCGCGCTCGTCGAGCAGGCCGGCTGGGGCCTGGACGACCTGCGCTGGGTGACGACCAACGCGATGAAGTCCGCCTTCCTCCCCTTCGACGAGCGTCTCGAGCTCATCGAGGGCACGATCAAGCCGGCCTACGCCCGCGCCGCCGAGGGATTCCACCCCTAAGGGCGCCCAGCTCGGGGCGGCCCGGCCCGGCTGCCCGCTCCTACGGTGACGAAGGAACCCGATCGCACGGTCGGGGCCCCCGAAGTCACTGGAGAGACCATGGCGTTCAACCCGTTGGCCGAGAAGGGCATCACGCCCGAGGACTCGATCCGCAGCTGGCAAGAGCTCAACGTCGAGCCCTTCGACCCCGACACCGTCCACCCGTACACGCGCTGCCGCGTCATCGTCATGAACGGCATCGAGGTCGAGGCCCTGAGCTTCAGCCACCAGATGACCCGGCACACGAACGACAAGGAGCTGCAGCGCCAGCTCGCCCTGTCGCGCTACGTCGACCACCAGCAGCAGAAGGTCGTCAACTGGCTGCTGCCGGGGTGGTCCTCGGTGCTCGAGACGACGATCGCCTACGAGCAGGTCGCGACCGACCTCACGTCGTGGGTCGCGCGCAACGAGCCCGACGCGTACCTGCGCCAGGCCTACGAGTTCGGCGTCCTCGAGGACTTCGACCACCTCTACCGGTACGCGAACCTCTACGAGATGATCGAGCACCGCAAGGCCGAGAAGCTCGTCGACGAGCTCACCGAGGTCATGCCGGGGCGGCCGACGCGGGCGCACCACCGTCACCCCTTCGACAACGTCCGCGAGAACATGGACGGCCAGACCGCCGCCGCGTTGTCGAAGCTGCACCAGCTGACGATCCTCTCGGCCGAGCAGCAGACGCTGAACTTCTACGCCAACGTCGGCCCGCAGTACATGGAGCCGATCGCCCGCCAGCTCTACCAGGAGATCGGGATGGTCGAGGAGGAGCACGTCACGCACTACGAGTCGCTCGGGGACGGCAGCCTCAGCTGGTTCGAGCAGCTGCTCCTGCACGAGTACAACGAGTGCTACCTCTACCACTCGTTCTTCGAGCAGGAGGTCGACCCGAAGATCAAGGCGATCTGGGAGCTGCACCTGCAGATGGAGATCGGCCAGCTGCACGCCGCGTGCGACCTCGTGCGCACCCACGAGGACCGCGACCCCGAGGCGCTGCTGCCGACGGAGCTGCCGGACGTGCTGACCTTCGAGCCGAACAAGGAGTACCTGCGCCACCTGCTCGACACGCAGATGGATCTCACGACGCTCGGCACGGGGTACGTCGGAGACCAGCACGAGCGCTTCGTGAAGATGCAGGAGACGCTGCACAGCGGCACGACGCCCGCCTCCGACCTCGTCGTCGAGCGGCACCGCGAGATGTTCGGCGGCGAGGACTACCGGTCGACGCAGGCCGGTCCGTACCCGCAGGACGCCGCGCAGCGGGCCGAGCGCCTCGGCGGTCTGTGATGTCGCCCCAGCAGCACGCCGACGGGCACGTCGCCATGCCCTTCGGGGTCATGCCGAAGCCCGACGTCGTCGACCGGCTCGTCGCGCAGCACATGCAGGTCCGTGACCTCATGCACGAGGTGATGACGAGCACCGGAGAGGCCAAGCGCGACGCCTTCGAGACGGTGGTGCGGATGCTCTCCGTGCACGAGACCGTCGAGGAGGAGGTGCTCCACCCGGTCGCTCGCCGGATCGCCGGTGAGCACGGGGTCGTCGAGGACCGCCTCGACGAGGAGAACGCCGCGAAGCAGGTGCTCGGGGAGCTCGACGGGATGGATGTCGACGACCCGCGCTTCGACCCGCTCTTCGCGCTGCTGCGCACCGCGGTGATCACCCACGCGCTCGCCGAGCAGCGCTACGAGTTCAACCGGGTGCGCCAGTACTGCTCCGAGAGCGAGCGCCGGGGCATGCTCACGCTCGTGCAGGCGGCCGAGCTGGCCGCGCCCACCCACCCGCACGCCGGGGTGGAGTCGGCGACGGCCAACCTCGCGCTCGGTCCCGCCGTCGCGCTCGTGGACCGCGCCCGCGACGCCATCCGCGCCGCCCGTCGCTGAGCGCGGGCACGGTCACCGCGCCTCGAGGGGAGCGCGGTGACCGTGGTCGCTCGGTCGACGGTCTCGAGGCTCACGCCCTGGCGGGCGCTCGCACCTCGACCAGCGACGGTCAGTACCCGGTGACGGCGGGGACGGCGCAGTCCTGGCCCGGGTGGGGCACGACGAGGTCGCCGGAGGCGGCGTAGCGCTCGGCCTCGGCGAGCAAGGTCTGCGTGCTCGACGTGCCGATCCGGGTGACGCCCTCGGCGAGCATCGCGAGCAGGGTCGGGATGTCGCGGACACCCCCGGACGCCTTGACCTCCATGCCCTCGGGGGTGTGCTCGCGCATGAGGCGCACGTCGGCGAGGGTCGCCCCTCCGCCGGCGAAGCCGGTCGAGGTCTTCGTGAAGTCCGCGCCGGCATCGGCGCTCGCGCGGCAGGCGTCGATCTTCGCCCGCTCGTCGAGCAGCGCGGTCTCGAAGATCACCTTGACGAGCACGCCGGCGGCATGGCCCACCTCGACGACCGCGGCGATGTCGTCGCGCACGGCCTGGACGTCCCCGCCGCGCAGGCGGCCGATGTTGAGGACCATGTCGAGCTCGGTGGCGCCGTCGGCGAGGGCCTGCTGCGACTCGGCGACCTTCGTCGCCGTGGTCGTCGTGCCGTGGGGGAAGCCGATGACCGTGCACACCCGCGTGGGGGAGCCCTCGACGGCGGCGATCGTCCGCGCGGCGAGCGCGACGTCGCTCGGGCGCACGCAGACGCTCCAGATGCGCTGGGCGGCGAGCTCGGAGACGGCCGCGGAGACCTCCTGCGGCGTCAGCTCGGGCTTGAGCAGGGCGTGGTCGACGAGATCGGCGACGTCCTGGACGGTGAGGGTGTCGCCGGGGGAGTAGGCCTTCATGCGCACCAGGGTACGGCGCGCGCGGGCAGGCTCAGCGCGACCGCTGCGCGGTCGACACGAGGAGCCGCTCGACGGTGCGGGGGCTGGCCGCCCGGGCGCCGGCGGCGACGTGCCCGGCGACGACCGCCGGCTCCTCGCGCAGCAGCACGAGCCCGCGACGCACGAGCGTGAGCGGCGGCTTGCGCCGCTCGGCGAGATCGCGCACGAGCCGCAGCGCGAAGGTCACGAGTCGTCGGTGCCGCACGCACCACGCCGAGTGGAGCAGGCCGCGGGCGCGCAGCTCGGGGATGATCTCGGCGGCGAAGATCCCCTCGGTGACCACGAGGTCGCCCGGGCGGCTGCGCAGCTCGTGACGCCCGACGACCGACGAGGTCGAGATGTCGTAGACCGGCGCCTCGGCGTAGCCCTCGCGCAGCAGCCGGTCGATGCACTCCGCCGCGGCCTCGCCGTCCCACGACCGCGGGTCGTCCCAGTCGGCGATGCCGAGCTCGGCGCTGCGGGGCAGGTCCGGGTGGTCCTCGGGCAGGTAGAAGTCGTCGAGCCGGACGACGGGCCAGCCGAAGCGCTCGGCGAGCCGGTCGGCCAGGCGCGACTTGCCGCTGCCCGAGGGGCCGGCGAGCACGACGACGCGGCCGCGCCGCACGGGCTCGTCGTAGCGGCGCGGTGGGTGGTGGGCCCGGCCCGTCACAGCGCCGTGAGAGCGGTGAGGTCCGCGCGCAGGGCGGCGAGCCGCTCGTCCGCGACCGACCGCGCGCCGACGAGGTCGTCGCCCCCAACCTGCTCGACCGCCTCGAGGTAGACCTTGAGCTTGGGCTCGGTGCCCGACGGGCGCACGATGACCCGCGAGCCGTCGGCGAGGTACCAGCGCAGCGCGTCCGTCGGGGGGAGGCCGTCGACGCCGGTCGCGAGGTCGTCGCACCGGGTCACCTCGACCCCCGCGACCACGGTCGGGGGTGCCGAGCGCAGCCGCTGCATGATCGGGGCGACCTGCTCGACCCGCTCGACCCGCACGGAGAAGCTGTCGGTCGCGTGCACGCCGTACTCCCGGTGCAGGTCGTCGAGGACGTCGAGCAGGGTGCGCCCGTGCGACTTGAGGATCGCGACGTGCTCGGCGACGAGCAGCGCGGCGCTCACGCCGTCCTTGTCCTTGACCCACTGCGGTGCGACGCAGTAGCCGAGGGCCTCCTCGTATCCGTAGGCGAGCCGGTCGACCTTGCTGATCCACTTGAAGCCGGTGAGCGTCTCCTCGTGGCGCACGCCCACCCCTGCGCACATCGCGGCGAGCAGGCGGGAGCTGACGATCGAGCACGCGAAGGCGTGCCCCTGCGGCACCCCGCGCATGATGAGGTGGCTGCCGAGCAGCGCGCCGAGCTCGTCGCCGCGCAGCAGCCGCCAGCCGCCCTCGACGTCGGGGCTCGGCACGGCCACCGCGCACCGGTCGGCGTCGGGGTCGTTGGCGATGAGCACGTCGGCGTCGGCACCCCGGGCAGCGGCGAGCGCGAGGTCGAGCGCGCCGTCCTCCTCGGGGTTGGGGAAGGCGACGGTGGGGAAGTCGGGGTCGGGCTCGGCCTGCTCGGCGACGAGGACCGGCTCGGGGAAGCCGGCCCGGTCGAGCGCCGCGGTGACCGTCTCCGTGCCCACGCCGTGCAGCGCGGTGTGGACGATGCGCACGTCGCGCGGCGAGCCGGCGGGCACGAGCGAGGTGATCGCGTCGAGGTAGGCGTCGACGACCCCCTCGTCGAGGGTCACCCACCCGTCCTCCGCGAGCGGCACGTCGGCGGTGCGGCGGATCGCGGCGATGTGCCCGGCGATCTCGGCGTCGACGGGGGGCACGATCTGGCTGCCGTCGTGGAGGTAGACCTTGTAGCCGTTGTCCTGCGGCGGGTTGTGGCTCGCGGTGACCATGACGCCGGCGTCGGCCCCGGTCCACGGCGTCGCGAAGGCGAGCACGGGCGTGGGCAGGGTGCGCGGCAGCACCATCGCGCGCCCGCCGGCGGCGGTGACGACGGCGGCCGTGTCGCGCGCGAAGACGTCGGAGCCGTGGCGGGCGTCGTAGCCGATGACGACGACGGGCACGTCCGCCGGGGCGAAGGGGGAGCCCCCCTCCTCGGCGCCCGCGCGGGCCGCCTGGTCGGCGGCGATCGTCGCGGTGAGGCCGGCGGCCGCACGGATGACGACCGAGCGGTTCATCCGGCTGGGCCCTGCGCCGATGGCGCCGCGCAGCCCGGCGGTGCCGAACTCGAGCATCCCGCTGAAGCGGTCGGCGAGGTCGGCCAGGGCAGCCTCCGCGCCGGGGCCGCCGGCCGCGGCGACGTCGACGACGTCGAGCAGCTCGGCGCGGGTCTGGGGGTCGGGGTCGTCGGCGGCCCAGTCGCGGGCCGCGTCGAGCAGGTCGGAGTCCGCGGACGCGGCGTCGGAGTGTCGCCCGGTGTAGCTCATGGCGGGCCCGGTCAGATCCGGCCGACGATGTCGGCGAGCAGCCGGCCGCAGCGCTGCGCGGCGGCCTGCCCGGCGGCGACGACCTCGTCGTGCGAGAGCGGCTGGTCGCTCACGCCGGCGGCGTGGTTGGTGACGAGTGAGATGCCGAGGACCTCGAGACCGGCCTGGCGGGCGGCGATCGCCTCGAGCGAGGTCGACATGCCGACGAGGTCGCCGCCCAGGGTGCCGGCCATCCGCACCTCGGCCGGGGTCTCGTAGTGCGGACCGCGGAACTGGACGTAGACCCCTTCGTCCAGACCCGGGTCGACCTCGCGAGCCACGGCGCGCAGCCGGCTCGAGTACAGGTCGGTGAGGTCGACGAAGGTCGCGCCCTCGATCGGCGAGGTCGCCGTGAGGTTGATGTGGTCGCTGATGAGGACCGGGGTGCCCGGGCCCCACTCGGGGCGCAGCCCGCCGCAGCCGTTGGTGAGCACGACGGTCGAGCACCCGGCGGCGGCCGCGGTGCGGATCGCGTGCACGACGGCCCGGACGCCGCGACCCTCGTAGTAGTGCGTGCGGGTGCCGTAGACGAGGGCGCGACGCCCCGTCTCGCCGATGGCGACCGAGCGCATGACGCCCGAGTGCCCCGCGACGCTGGCCCGGGCGAAGCCCGGCACCTCGTCCTGCTCGATGCTCGCGAGGGTCTCGCCGACGAGGTCGCCGGCCTGGCCCCACCCCGAGCCGAGGACGAGGGCGACGTCGTGACGCGGCGCCCCGGTGCGCTCCGCGATCACCGCTGCTGCGGCACGGGCCACGTCCACCGGGTCGGTCGCGGGGTCGTCGAGGTCGAGGGCGGCGGGGTCGTCATGCACGGGGGGCAGGCTATCGCGGGCTGAGCGGCCACCGCCGCGCCCCGGCCGGGGTGGTTGGATGGGGGCCGTGACGACGCGCGACAGCTCTGTGGTGATCATCGGCGGCGGCCCCGGCGGGTACGAGGCGGCCCTCGTCGCCGCGCACCTCGGTGCGCGGGTGACCATCGTCGACCGCGACGGCATCGGCGGCGCGGCGGTGCTCACCGACTGCGTGCCGAGCAAGACCCTCATCGCCACCGCCGACTACATGTCGGCCTTCGAGACCGCGGCTGACCTCGGCGTCCACCTCGAGGACGGCGAGGGCGACGCCGTCACCGACACGGTCGCCGCCCTGGGCGAGGTCAACCGCCGCGTGCTCGACCTCGCCGCCCACCAGTCCAGCGACATCTCGGCCCGTCTCGACGAGGTCGGGGTGCGGGTCGTCTCCGGCACGGGCCGTCTCGAGTCGCCCGGTGTCGTCGTCGCGACGACCGACGAGGGGGACGAGCGGCTCGAGGCCGACGTCGTGCTCGTCTCGACCGGTGCCACCCCGCGCGTGCTGCCCACGGCGCAGCCCGACGGCGAGCGCATCCTCACGTGGCAGCAGATCTACGGGCTCACCGAGCTGCCCGAGCACCTCGTCGTCGTCGGCTCGGGCGTCACCGGTGCCGAGCTCGCGCAGGGCTTCCTCGGCCTGGGCGCCCGCGTCACCCTCGTCTCCTCGCGCGACCTCGTCCTGCCCGGGGAGGACCAGGACGCCGCGGCCGTCATCGAGGACGTCTTCCGCAGGCGCGGGATGACTGTGCTCAACCGGTCGCGGATGGCCTCCGCCGAGCGCCGCGGGGACGGCGTCGTCGTCACCCTCACCGACGGCCGCGAGGTCGAGGGCAGCCACGTGCTCATCGCCGTCGGTGCCGTGCCGCAGACCTCGGGCCTCGGGCTCGAGGAGGCCGGGGTCGAGCTCAGCGAGTCCGGGCACGTCGCCGTCGACCGCGTCTCGCGCACGTCGGTGCGCGGCGTCTACGCCGCCGGCGACTGCACCGGCGTCTTCGCACTCGCCTCCGTCGCGGCCATGCAGGGCCGGATCGCCATGTCCCACGCGCTCGGCGACGCGGTGGCGCCCCTTCGTCTCGGCGCCGTGAGCGCCAACGTCTTCACCGACCCCGAGATCGCCACGGTCGGCATGACCGCGGCGCAGGCCGAGGCCAGCGAGGAGGTCGAGGCCGTGACGATGCCGCTCGCGCGCAACCCGCGGGCGAAGATGCTCGGCATCTCGGAGGGCTTCGTCAAGATGTTCTCGATGCGCGGCGCGGGCACCGTGCTCGGGGGCGTCGTCGTCGCCCCGCGCGCCTCGGAGCTGATCTTCCCGCTCTCCCTCGCGGTCCAGAACAGGCTGAGCGTCGACCAGGTCGCCGCCACCTTCACCGTCTACCCCTCGCTGAGCGGCACGCTCGCCGAGGCGGCCCGGCGCCTGCACCCCACCGAGGCCTGATCGCGGCGTAGCGTCGGGAGCGGCCCGGCGGAGCGTCCGCCGGGACCGATGAGGAGGCCCGGATGAGCGACCAGCAGATCCCCGCACCCAACCCCGTCCCGCCCGCGCAGGGCGATGCCCAGCCCGGCGACCCGAACGCCCCCGCGGTGCCCGGCGAGACCCCGGGCGGCGAGCCGAGCCCGCTGCCCGGTGTCACCCCCGAGCCCCAGCCGGGCGGCACGCCGACCCCGGGGCCGCCGCCGCAGAGCGACCCCGACCCGCTGCCGGGCACCCAGCCTGAGTTCGACCCCCAGACGCAGACCGACGGCACCCCGCCCGGTGGCGAGGAGCTGCGCGGCTGAGCGGGCGGCGCGCGAGCGCCCGTCGCACCACCGCACGACGAAGGGGGGCGGTCACCGATCCGGTGACCGCCCCCCTTCGTCGTCCGCGCGGAGGGTCAGGCGCCGTCGGCATCCTTGATCTCGGCGAGGACGGCGCCGTTGCTCACGGTGGCCCCGACCTCGGCGGCGAGGCCGGTGATGGTGCCGGCCTTGTGCGCGGTGATCGGCTGCTCCATCTTCATCGCCTCGAGCACGAGGACGAGCTCGCCCTCGGCGACGCTCTGCCCCTCCTCGACGGCGACCTTGACGATCGTGCCCTGCATGGGTGCGGTGAGGGAGTCGCCGGAGGCGGCGGCGCCGCCGCTCTTGCCGCCGCTGCGGCGGGGGGCCTTCTTCTTGGCGGTGGCACCGCCACCGCCGCCGAGCGCGAGCCCGGCGGGCAGGACGACCTCGAGGCGCTTGCCGCCGACCTCGACGGTGACGCGCTGGCGCTCACCGGTCTCCTCGCCCTCGGCGACCTCTCCGCCGTAGGGGGCGATGTCGTTGACCATCTCCTCCTCGATCCAGCGCGTGTGCACGGAGAAGGCCTCCTGCGGGTCCGCGGGGGCGAAGGCGGGGTCGGAGACGACCTTGCGGTGGAAGGGCAGGACGGTCGGCATGCCCTCGACCTGCAGCTCGTCGAGCGCACGGCGGGAGCGCGCGAGGGCCTGCTCACGGGTGCTGCCGGTGACGACGAGCTTGGCGATCATCGAGTCGAAGGCGCCGGCGACGGTGTCGCCGGCGACGATGCCGGCGTCCCAGCGCACGCCCGGGCCCTGCGGGATCGTCATCGCCGAGACGGTGCCCGGGGCGGGGATGAAGCCGCGGCCGGCGTCCTCGCCGTTGATCCGGAACTCGAAGGAGTGGGCGCGCGGGGCGGGGTCGTCGAAGCCGAGCTCCTCGCCGTCGGCGATGCGGAACTGCTCGCGCACGAGGTCTATGCCGGTGACCTCCTCGGTCACCGGGTGCTCGACCTGGAGGCGGGTGTTGACCTCGAGGAAGCTGATCGTGCCGTCCTGGGCGACGAGGTACTCGCAGGTCCCGGCGCCGACGTAGCCGGCCTCGCGCAGGATGGCCTTCGAGGCGCGGACGAGCTCGGCGTTCTGCTCGTCGGTGAGGAAGGGCGCGGGCGCCTCCTCGACGAGCTTCTGGTTGCGGCGCTGCAGCGAGCAGTCGCGGGTCGAGACGACGACGACGTTGCCGTGCTGGTCGGCCAGGCACTGGGTCTCGACGTGGCGCGGGCGGTCGAGGAACTTCTCGACGAGGCACTCGCCGCGGCCGAAGGCGGTGACCGCCTCGCGCACCGCGGACTCGTAGAGCTCGGGGATCTCCTCGAGGGTGCGGGCGACCTTGAGGCCGCGCCCGCCACCGCCGTAGACCGCCTTGATGGCGACCGGCAGCCCGAACTCCTGGGCGAGCGCGACGACCTCGTCGGCGTCCTTGACCGGGTCCTTCGTGCCGGGCGCGAGAGGCGCCTGCGCCTTGACGGCGATGTGCTTGGCCTTGGCCTTGTCGCCGAGCGCGTCGATGGCCTCGGGGGAGGGGCCGATCCAGGTCAGTCCGGCGTCGATGACGGCCTGGGCGAACTCGGCGTTCTCGGCGAGGAAGCCGTAGCCGGGGTGGACCGCGTCCGCGCCGGCCTGCCGGGCGACCTCGATCAGCTTGTCCTGCAGCAGGTAGGAGTCGCCGGGCGTCGTGCCGCCGAGGGCGTAGGCCTCATCGGCCACCGTGACGTGCAGCGACTCGCGGTCGGGGTCTGCGTAGACGGCGACCGAGCCGATGCCGTGGTCCTTGCACGCGCGGGCGATACGGACTGCGATCTCGCCACGGTTGGCGATGAGGACTTTGCTGATGGCCATGAGGGGGACTGTAGCGGGGTCGTGCGGGCGCCGGTCGTGAGGTGACTATGACCTGGACAACGGCCCGCGCGAGGGGGCCGGGCCGGGGCTGCAGCGCCTAGGGTCGAGGACATGGCTGATGTGAAGAACGTGCACCTCGACCCCTCCTCCGGCGGCGTCGACATCCCCCAGCTCGGCTTCGGCGTCTTCCAGGTCGACGACGACCAGGTCGAGGCGCCGGTCGCGGCTGCGCTCGGTGCCGGCTACCGGCACATCGACACCGCGCGGATCTACGGCAACGAGGCCGGCGTGGGCCGCGCGCTCGAGCACGCGCCGTACCCGCGCGAGGACATCTTCGTCACGACGAAGCTCTGGAACGACGACCAGGGCGACGTCGACACCGTGCGCACCGCGCTGCGCGGCTCGCTCGAGCGCCTCGGCCTCGCACAGGTCGACCTCTACCTCATGCACTGGCCCGTCCCGGCGGCCGACCGCTACGCGCAGGCGTGGCGCTCGCTGCTCGCGGTCCGCGAGGAGGGACTGACCCGGGCCGTCGGCGTGTGCAACTTCGAGCCCGAGCACCTCCAGCGCGCCAGCGACCTCACCGGCATCATGCCGGCGATCAACCAGGTCGAGCTGCACCCGTACTTCCAGCAGCGCGAGCTGCGCGACTTCCACCGCTCGCACGCGGTCGTCACGCAGGCGTGGAGCCCGCTCGGCCAGGGCGGCGAGCTGCTCCAGGACGAGGTGATCCTCGACCTCGCCCGCAAGCACGACGCGACCCCGGCGCAGGTCGTCATCGCCTGGCACCTCGCGCTCGACCACGTCGTCATCCCCAAGTCGGTCACCCCTTCGCGCATCGCGGAGAACTTCGCGGCGACCGAGGTGACCCTCGACGACGACGACCTCAAGGCCATCGAGGGCCTCGACCGCGCGGACGGGCGCATCGGCCCGGACCCGACGACCTTCGGCAAGGACGCCTGAGCGACGGCTCGACGGCGAAGGACCCGACCAGGTGGTCGGGTCCTTCGTCGCGGGGGGGCCGGGCTAGCCGCCCCACCACGGGCGAAGGGGGACCGGTGCGGGCCGACGCGGTGCCAGCGGCCGCTGGGCGAGGACGTGGAAGAGCTCGGTGACATCGGTCTCGAAGCCGTACTGGCAGGCGCCCATGTACAGGCCCCACAGCCGGGCCTTCGGCTCGCCGACCTCGGCGACGCACTCCTCCCAGTGCTCGACGAGGTTCGCGCACCAGCCCGCGAGGGTGCGTGCGTAGTGCTGGCGCAGGTTCTCGGCGTGGTGCACCTCGAGGCCGGCGTCCTGGATCGCCGCGAGGACCGTGCCCCCGGCGCTCAGCTCGCCGTCGGGGAAGACGTAGCGGTCGATGAAGCGGCCGGCGCGGGCCGGCCCCACGGTGACCGGCCGGGTGATGCAGTGGTTGAGGAAGAGCCCGCCGGGGCGCAGCAGCTCGCGGACCTCGCCGAAGTACTCGCCGTAGTGGTCGCGCCCGATGTGCTCGGTCATCCCGATCGAGCTCACGGCGTCGAAGTCCCGCTCGGGCACGTCGCGGTAGTCCTGCAGGCGCACCTCGGCGAGATCGCCCAGACCCTCGCGCTCGATCTCGCGCTGCGCCCACGCGGCCTGCTCGGCGCTGAGGGTGACGCCGAGCGCGCGCACCCCACGACGGGCGGCATGGCGCACCATGCCGCCCCACCCGCAGCCGAGGTCGAGGAGCCGGTCGCCCGGGGCGAGCGCGAGCTTGTCGTGCACGAGGCGGTACTTGTGCTCCTGCGACTGCTCGAGGGTCGCCCCCTCGTCGGGGTAGACGGCGCACGTGTACGTCATCGACGGCCCGAGGACGAGCTCGTAGAAGCGGTTCGACACGTCGTAGTGGGAGGAGACGACCTCGAGGTCGCGGGCCCGGGTGTGCCGGCGCAGCCCGTGCAGGGCCCGCTGCCAGCCGGGCGGTGCCTCGAGGTCCGGGACCGGTGGGCGTCGCACGGCGGACGGCCCGAGCGAGCGGGCCACCCGGGCCAGGGTGCGGGCGTCGGGCCGGCGGGCGACCTCCTTGCGCAGGTGCTCGAGGACGGCGAAGAGGTCGTGCGGGGCTCCGGGGTGCACGCCCCCGAGCCGCAGCTCGCCGGAGAGGTAGGCCCGGGCCAGCCCGAGGTCGCCCGGCGCGGTGACGACGTGCTGCACCGCGCGCGGGGAGAGGACCTCGATCTCGAGGCGGGCGTCCGCGGAGCCGAAGACCGAGCCGTCGTAGGCGCACACCCGCAGCGGCGCGTCGACGGGCAAGAAGGCCTGGAGGATCTCGGCGACGCTCATCCGGTCGCGGGTCGTCGTCTGCGTCGTCATCGTCGTCGGACCGCCTTGTCGTAGAGGGTCGGGAAGCGGGACCCGGGGTCGAAGCGGGTCTTGAGGCGGTGCGCGTGATCACCGCCGTAGAGGGCGGCGAAGGTCGCCTCGTCGTAGAAGGCCTCCGAGTAGAGGGACTTGTGCCCGCCCATGCGCCCCACGGCCTGCTCGACGGCGCGGTTGCAGGCGCTGGGGTCCCCGGGGGTGGCGGGCACCGTCGACCAGAAGCCGATGTTGACGTAGGTGCGCCCGGGACGAAGGGGGTAGAGCGGCCACGGGCGGTCGGCGCCGGGGGCGTCGGAGCTCTCGAGCAGCCGCAGCGGGCACAGCCACACCGGCTCGACCGGCACCTCGGCGAGGAACCACCGCAGGAAGTCCGCGGTGCGACCGACCTCGACCTCGACGTCCTGGACCACGCGCTCGCGGGGCGGGCGGCCGGCACGGCGCTCCAGCCGGTCGGCGACCGCGAACCGGCGGTCGAGGGCCACGAGACGCCAGTAGACGCTGCTGCGCAGCCATCGTCTCGGCCACAGCCGCCGCACGCGTGGGTCCTGGGCGCCGAAGGCGCGCGAGCACCAGAACCAGTCGGTGTCCCAGCGCCACACGTAGTCACGGATCGTGAGGCGGTCGTGGGTCGTGCCGCTCGGGTGCTGGAGCGAGCGGTAGTAGACGTGCCGACCCGTGTAGTCGCTCGTCGGCCCCGGCTCGTCGCTCCACCGGGCGAGGACGACGTAGCACTCGTCCGCGGCGAAGACGACGGCGTCGACCGCGTCCACCCGCTCGCCGTCGTGCGCGCCGGTCTCGGCCACCCGGGCGAGGGTGTCCTGCACGGCGTCGAGGTCGTCCAGGCGCAGCGAGCGCAGGGCGACGAAGGGGGGCACCTCCTCGAGCTCGATGCGCAGCCGCACCGCGTAGCCGAGGCTGCCGTAGGAGTTGGGTAGGCCGCGCCACAGGGCCTGCTCGTCGGCGGTCCCGTCGGGCGAGGCGGTGACGACCTCGCCCGTGCCGGTGAGCACGTCCATCGACAGCACCGACTCGTGCGGCAGGCCGTGACGGAAGGAGGTCGACTCGATGCCGAGGCCGGTGACGGCACCGCCGAGGGTGATCGTCTTCAGCTGCGGGACGACGAGCGGCAGGAGCCCGTGCGCGAGGGTCGCGTCGACGAGCGTCTCGTAGGTGCACATCCCCTGGACCTCGGCGGTGCGGGTCGCCGGGTCGACCTCGACGACCCCGGTGAGACCGCTCGTGTCCAGGCCGGGCCCGCGTGCGCGCGAGCGCTCGCGGAAGAGGTTCGAGGTGCTCTTGGCCAGCCGCACCTGCTGCTCGGCGGGGACCGCTGCGAAGGAGGCGAGGAGACGGTCGACCCCCTCCGCGTGCGCGGACCACCCCACGCACGCGGAGGCG
The DNA here is from genome assembly GCF_020567375.1 of Janibacter melonis. Classification (GTDB taxonomy): domain Bacteria; phylum Actinomycetota; class Actinomycetes; order Actinomycetales; family Dermatophilaceae; genus Marihabitans; species Marihabitans melonis. Next base: position 437,917 of record NZ_JAJBZM010000003.1, read on the forward strand.
TGCGTGGGGCGCACGAGGCGGCTCAGGGTCGCCAGTGACGAGGTCGCTGGACGCATCGGCGTCAGGCTACGCCCGACGTGCGACGGCCGTGGGGGACTAGGACCAGCGGGGTCCGGACGGGCAGGTCGCGGCGGCCGGGTCACCGACGTAGACGCGGGCGATCTCCTGGGCGCGGTGCCGCGAGAGGTTCCACGCCGGCACCCCCTCGTCCGGGTCGGACCACCGAGCCAGCGCGCAGGCCTTGACGTCTCGGGGCAGCGAGCTCGCGTGGATCGTCGGCGCGGCGTCCGCGCTCATCGACGTGAGGTACTCGGTGTCGATCCGCCCCGTCGCCTCGTAGCGCGCGATGTTGCGCCCGGCGACGAAGGCGGAGACGTCGCCGACCGTGAGGACGAGCATGGTCGCCGCACCGGTGAGGACGACGAAGCGGCCCGACCACCGCCGCCAGGGCACGTAGAGCGAGACGAGGACGCCGAGGAGCACGACGCCGAACCAGATCTCGAGCAGGTCCGCGGCCACCCGCGTGACGGTCCACCCGTAGGCCTCCTGGTAGAGCGCCATGCGGCGCAGGGCCGAGCCGACGACGAGCAGGGCGAGCACGCACAGGGCGGTGCAGAGCCCGGTGCGCAGGCGCCGGTCGGCCGCGCGCTCCGCGCGACCCCACGTGCGCACGAGGCTGACGAGCCCGATCGTCAGCGCGGTGACGAGGGCGAGCTGGGCGAACCCCTCGCGGGCGGACTCGGCGTAGGTGACTCCGGTCGTGCGCAGCACGTACTCGTGGCCGCCGACGAGCGAGGCGGCCTGGGCCGCGAGCCAGGCGACGAAGGCGGCGATGACGACGACGAGCGGCACCTGCCACTCCCGCGGTGGCACCCGGTAGCCGACGGCCGCGCTGGGCTCGACCGCGTCGACGGCCGGCGGGTTGATCGCGACGTAGAGACCGCACAGCGTGACGCCGGCGAAGAAGACGAAGGTGAAGACCCGGAAGACGGCGTCGTCCCCGATCTCCGGCAGCGCGGCGTCGACCCAGGAGCCGAGCACGGCGTCGGAGCTGGCGAGCAGCCCGCCGAAGACGAGGAGCAGCACGAGCGAGATCGCGGCCACCCGCACCGTCGACCACACCTGTCCCCGGCGTGCGCTCGCCCGCAGGGTCCGGTCGAGCAGGGGCAGGCCGCGCAGCGCGGCGGCCGGCCAGGCGAGGACACCCGCGGCGACACCCGGCAGGGAGCGGGCGCCGGTGCACGCGAGCATCGCGAGCACCGCGGCGGTGAGCAGGGCGAGGACGACGAGCCCGAAGTCGGCCCGCAGCACCGTCGTCAGGGCGAGCGGCACCGCGAGCGCGGCGACGACGAAGGAGAGCGGGCGCGACCGGCGCGGCGAGGCGACCCACAGGCTCACTCCGCCCGCCACGAGGACGAGGAGCAGCCCGAGGCCGGGGTCGTGCCCGGGGAGCACGACGGCGGCGAGCGCGCCGACGGCCAGCGCCACCCCGACGGCCCGCGTCTGCGGGCGCTCGTCGCGCTCCGGCCACCACCGGCGGACCCAGCCGCGGGGCTGGTCGAGCACGTCGGGCAGCGGTGCGACGGTCGGCACCGTCGGTGCGGGCAGGGCGGGGTCGGGTGTGCTCATCACGGGCTCCTGGAGTCGGGCGGAGGGGTCGAGGGGCAGGGTCATGCGCAACCGGGCGCCGGGGGAGGAGCCCTCTCGGGGCGGGAGGGCCTCGACCCGGCCGCCGTGCATCGCCGCGACCCAGCCGACGATGGCCAGGCCGAGCCCGGTGCCGCCGGCCGCGTCGCCACCGCTGCCGAAGCGGTCGAAGAGACGCTCCGCGCGGTCGGGCGCGAGGCCGGGCCCCTCGTCCTCCACGGTGAGCGACCAGTGGTCGGGTCCGGCCAGCGCCGCACGAAGGGTGACCGTGCCCGCCTCGGGGGAGTGGCGCAGGGCGTTGTCGACGAGGTTGGCGAGCACCTGCTGCAGGCGACCGCGGTCGGCGGTGACGACGAGGTCCTCGGGGTCGACGCGCGCGACGAGCTCGACCGAGCGGCTCTGGAGCGCGGCCTCGCCGACGGCGCGGTCGAGGAGCTCGCGCACGGGGACGCGCTGCGGGGTCATCGGCGCGCCGCGCCCGTCGTCGCGGGAGAGGTCGAGCAGGTCGGCGACGAGCGCCCCGAGCCGCTCGGACTGGTGCAGCGCCTGCTGCAGCGCGGCGTCGTCGGGTGCCGTGACGCCGTCGACGAGGTTCTCCAGGAGGGCCTGCTGCGCCGCGAGGGGGGTCCGCAGCTCGTGGGCGACGGTCGCGACGAGACGACGCCGGTGCTCGTCCGCGGCGCCGAGGTCGCGGGCCATCGACGACAGCGCCCGCGACAGGGCGCCGATCTCGGCGGTGCCCGAGTCTGTGACCCGTACGTCGTAGTGGCCGTCCGCGACCCGGCTCGCCGCCGCCGTCATCTCGCGCAGCGGGGTCGTCATCCCCGTGGCGAGCCAGCGCGTCACGACGAGGGCAAGGGCGATGGTCACCGGCAGCGAGATCCACAGCGGCACGCCGACGTCGGTGCCCAGCGCACCGACGAGCGCGGCGACGACGACGCTCGCGCCGACGAGCACGGCGAGCCGGGTCCGGATGGAGGTGACACCCGCGAGGGGCTCGTGACGGTCCATCACGGCGTCTCGTCGGCCAGGGCGTACCCGACTCCGTGGACGGTGCGCAGACGGTGCGCGCCCACCTTCGCCCGGACCGCCTTGACGTGGCTGTCGAGGGTGCGGCTGCCCAGGCTCTCGTCCCAGCCCCACAGCTCGGCGACGATCCGCTCGCGCCGCACGACGGTGCCGGGGTCGGCGCAGAGCAGCGCGAGCAGGTCGAACTCCGTGGGCGTGAGGTGCACCTCCGTGCCCTCGACGGTGCAGCGACGGGTCCGCGGGTCGAGCTCCAGGCCGTCGTGCCGCAGCACCGGCGTACCCGGGTCGGCGAGCTCGCGGGCGCGGTCGACCCGGCGCAGCAGGGCGTGCACGCGGGCGAGCACCTCGCGCATCCGGAAGGGCTTGGTGAGGTAGTCGTCCGCACCGAGCCCGAGACCGAGGACGACGTCGGCCTCCTCGTCGCGGGCGGTGAGCACGAGCACCGGCACGGGGCGCAGCGGCTGGATCCGGCGCATCACCTCGAGGCCGTCGAAGCCGGGGAGCATGAGGTCGAGGACGACGACGTCGGGCGCGGTGCGCTCGAAGGTGTCGACCGCGCCCGGTCCGTCGACCGCCCGCTCGACGGCGAAGCCCTCCGCGGCGAAGCGGTCGCACAGGGCCTGGTTGATCGTCGGGTCGTCCTCGACGACGAGGACGCGACGTGGCGCGGGGACGGGATCGAGCGGCATGAGCCCAGGCTAGGGAGCCCCACCTGCAGGCCTTCGGAGGTCGATCTGGAGATCTCGTGGAGATCCTGCCCCCTCCGACAAAACCCTGCTGGCTGGGTCTTGACGTGCCAGGACCCCTTCGACAGGGTCCCGCCACGTCGAAAGGCTGCTGGCAGGGTTTTGTCGGAGGCCGGGCGAGGGGGGCGGGCGACGGGGGAGGCCGGGGCGAAGGGGGAGGGGTCGGCGAAGGGGGAGGCGTCGGCGACGGGGGAGGGGCGGGTCAGACCGGGAGGGCGCGGGCGACGAACTGGCGCAGCTGGTCGAGGTTGCGGACCTCGTGCATGTCGACGACCTGCCCGTAGCGGCCGGCGACGGAGTCCCCGCTGTCCCACTGGGCCCGCGGCTCGGGGTTGAGCCACACGACGTGGCGGGCCTGCGCGGCGATGGTGCGCAGCGCCTCGACGTGCGGCTCGGTGCCGTTGGTCCGGGCGTCGCCGAGGACGAGCACCGTGCTGCGGGGGCCGACGGCGTCGAGCCAGCGGTCGACGAAGTCGGTGAGCGCGCTGCCGTAGTCGCTGCTGCCGTGCCAGCGCGACATGCTCGCGCGTTGCGCGACCTCGGTGCGGATGTCCTCGCCGACCCGCGCGCTCGTGACGATCTCGGTGATGTCGTCGCAGATGTTGACGAAGCCGAAGAAGCGCACCCGCCGGAACTGCGTCGACAGCGCCTGCAGCAGCAGCATCGTGAAGCGCGAGAAGCCCGACACCGAGCCGGACATGTCGCACACGAGCACGACGTCCGCGCGCGAGTGGTGGCGGTGCTTGTAGGCCGGGCGCACCGGCACCCCTCCGGTCGACATCGCCCGCCGCAGGGTGCGCCGGATGTCGACCGACCCCCGCGACGCGCGGCGCTGCCGGGCCGCGAGCCGGGCAGCGATCTTGCGGGCGAGCGGTCGGATCGCCGCCTGCAGCTCGCCCGCCTCGGTCGTCCCGGTGAGCAGGAAGTCCTTGCGCGCCAGCGGGTCTCGTACGCCGTAGCGGCTGATCCGCTCCGCCCCGCGGACCTCGGCGTTGCGCCGGGTCGCCTCGCGCTCCACCCGTCGGCGGAAGCCCGCGACCCGCCCGCGGATCTCGTCGCGGTCGAAGCGGTCGGTCAGCGACTCCACCTGCTCGCCCGCGCCAGACCCGCCACCTGACCCGCCGCCCTGCGTGCCGCCGCTGCCGGAGCCGCCGCCCCCGCCCCCTTCGCCCGAGCCCGAGACGACCCGGCCGGCGTCGCGGGCACGCTGGAGGGCGGCCGCGATCGCGGTCTGGGGGGCGAGCCGCTCGAGCGCCTGGGCCGCGGAGTAGCTGCCGGTCGTCGCCTCGTTGGCGAGGGCGCCGAGCTCGGCGACCGCGCGGGCGGCGAGCCGGTCAAGGGCGGCCGTGTCGTCGGCGGCCAGCGCGTCGGCGAGCTCGTCGCGCAGGCGGGCGGCCGCCTCGCGCGCGCTCGCGGGGTCGCGGGCCGCCTCGACCTCGCCGACCTCGGTCCGGTCACCGACGGCCGCCGGGAAGTAGATGTCGAAGAGCTGGTCGAAGACCGCCCGGTCGCCCTCGCGCCGCATCATCGCGGCGGCCACCCCGGCGCGGAGGCGCTCGCGGTCGGTGACGCCGAGGGCGGCGCACGCGGCGGCCGCGTCGACGCTCTCGGACGGGCCCACGGCGACGCCGTGCTGACGCAGCGCCCGGGCGAGGTCGACGACCCGCCGGGTCAGCGGGTCGCTCGTCGTCGCGTCGAGGTCAGGCGAGGGCACGGGTGAGGTCCAGCCGCGCGGTCGCGGTGTCGATGTCCTCCTGGTGCTTGAGCAGGACGCCGAGGCTGGAGCGCACGAGCTCGGGGTCGAGGCTGTCGCCGCCGAGGGCGATGAGGGTGCGTGCCCAGTCGATGGTCTCGGCCACCGACGGCGACTTGCGCAGCCGCATCTCGCGCAGCGCCCCGACGAGACGGACGACCGACTCGGCGAGCGTCGCGTCGAGCTCGGGGACCTTGAGCGAGACGATGCGCTGCTCGAGCGCGGCCTCGGGGTAGTCGATGTGCAGGTAGAGGCACCGGCGGCGCAGCGCCTCGGAGAGCTCGCGCGTCGCGTTCGAGGTGAGGACGACGAAGGGGGTGTGCCGTGCGGTGATCGTGCCGAGCTCGGGGACGGTCACGGCGAAGTCGGAGAGGATCTCCAGGAGCAGCCCCTCGATCTCGACGTCGGCCTTGTCGAGCTCGTCGACGAGGAGCACGCTCGGGTGCTCGGAGCGGACCGCCTTGAGCAGCGGGCGGTCGAGGAGGAACTCGTCGGTGAAGATGTCGTCACGCACGTGATGCCAGTCGGCCTCGTCCGCGCCGGTGGTGTCGTGGTGCGCGCCGGCGGCGGTGATGCGCAGCAGCTGCTTCGCGTGGTTCCACTCGTAGAGGGCGCGGGCCTCGTCGACCCCTTCGTAGCACTGCAGCCGGATGAGCTCGGCGCCGGTCGCCGCGGCGACCGCCTTGCTCAGCTCGGTCTTGCCCACGCCCGCGGGCCCCTCGACGAGCAGCGGCTTGCCGAGGACGTCGGCGAGGTACACGGTCGTCGCGATGGCGTCCGAGGCGATGTACCCCGCCTCCGCGAGGGCGGCCGAGGTGTGCTCGACGGAGGTGAAGCGGCGCGCGGCGGTCATGGCCGTCAGTGTGCCCGCTGCGCCTACGATCGCCGCATGCCACCCCGGGTGATCCACACCGCACAGGCCCTCGTCGACGCCGTGCTCGAGGTGCCCGCGCTGCCGCGCCGGGGCGCGAACTCCATGGCGTCGGGCTACGAGCGCTACGCCGGGGGAGCGGTCAACATCCTGCTCGCGGCCGCCCGCTCGGGCGCGACGTGCGTCCACGCCGGCGCGCACGGCGAGGGCCCCAACGGCGACCTCGTGCGCGAGGCGCTCGCCGCCGAGGGGGTGGGCGTGTCGGCGCCCGTCGTGCGCGGCGAGGACACCGGCATCTGCGTCGTCATGCTCGAGCCGAGCGGCGAGCGGACCTTCGTCACAACGCAGCTCGCCGAGCGCGAGATCACCGTCGAGTCCCTCCAGACCTCGCAGCCCGTCGCGGGGGACCTCGTGTGCGTCAGCGGCTACAGCCTCGTCGGGCGCACCCGCGACCCGCTGCTCGGCTGGCTGGAGAGCCTGCCCGCGCAGGTGCACGTCGTGCTCGACCCGGGGGCGATCTTCGCCGAGCTCGAGGAGCCGGTGCGGCGTCGTGCGCTGGCGCTCACCGACGTGTGGACCTCGAACGCCGAGGAGGGCGAGGCGCTCACCGGCGAGGTCGAGATGACGATGGCCGCTCAGGCGGCTCTCGCGCACCTCGCGCCGGGAGCGGTGGCGGTCGTGCGTGACGGGGCGAAGGGGTGCGCCGTCGCCTCGGGCGATCTGCCGGCGACCCTCGTGGCGGGCTACCCGGAGCGGGCGGTGGACACCAACGGCGCCGGCGACTGCCACACCGGTGTCCTCGTCGCGGAGCGCGCCCGGGGCACCGACTGGGTCGAGGCGTGCCGCCGGTCCAACGCCGCGGGTGCCATCAAGGTCACCCGCCGCGGACCGGCGACCGCCCCCACCGCGGCCGAGATCGACAGCTATCTCGACCGGTTGCCGGCTGAGCCCCCCCGCGGCTCAGTCCCCTCCGGCTCAGCCTCCCCCCGGGGCTGAGTCCCTGCGTCGTCAGCGCGAGCCGACGAGCTTCGCGTAGACGACGACGTTGTCGACGTGATGGCCGGTCTCGCCGTCGAAGAACCCGCCGCACGTGATGAGCCGCAGCGCGGCGTGGTCGACGGTGCCGTAGACGTCGTCGGTCGGGAAGTCGGACTTCGGGTACTGCCCGACGTCCTCGACGGAGAAGATCGCCGTCGTGCCGTCCTTGCGGTCGACCTCGATCTTCTGGCCCTTCTTCATCGCCCCGAGGTCGAAGAAGACCGCGGGCTTCTTGTCCCACGTGACGTGGGCGGCGAGGACCGACGGGCCGAGCTCGCCCGGGGTGGGGCTGCCCGTGTACCACCCGGTGCTCGTGCCGTCCTGCGGCACCTCCATCCGCTTGTCCTGCTGCAGACCGAGCTCGCCGATCGTGCTCGAGACGTCGAGGGAGGGGATGCGGACCTTCGTCGGCTGGGAGCGCGCGAGGGTCTCGCCGCTGGGGCGGACGTAGCGTGCGGCCGGCTTCTGCGACGCGGTGGGGCTCGAGGAGCCCGACGAGCTGGACCCGCCCATGCCCATGTGACCGGCGTGGGGGTCAGCGGAGCCCGCGGAGCCGGACGAGGACCCAGAGGTGCTCGAGCCGCTCGGCTCGGCCGCCGAGGACGACATCCCATGACCCTCGTGCGACCCGCCGGACGAGGCGACCCAGGCGGGGTCACGCGTCTCCTGCTGGCTCAGACCGTAGGCGACCAGCCCCCCGCCACCGAGGGTGAGGGCCGCGACCGCAGCCGCCACGCCGGTGGCGCGGCGACTGCGGTCAGTGGCGTGCTTCGACACGGCTCGCTCAGCGCTCCGTGGCCGTACGACGACGCGTGGCGACGATCGCGCCCGCGGCGAGGATGGCGAAGGCACCGGCGCCGAGCGCCCCCTTCGACTCCACGCCGTCGGTCGTGCCGCCACCGGTGTCGACGCCACCGGTCGGGGCCGCGCCGACCGCAGCGCCGCTCACGGTGCCGCAGGTGGCCGGGTTCGTGGCCTCCTCCGGGATGCCGTCGACGCCGAGCGACTTGGCGAAGCTGGACTCGCCGAGCGCCTCCATGTCGTACTTGTCGTTGCCGTTCGCGTCCAGGCCGTGCTGGACGACGTGGAGGTTCTTCAGCTTCGCGCCGGCACCGGCCGGCAGCGCGATGGTGCGCTCGTAGCTGAGGTTGCCGTCCGCGTCGGCGACCGGCATGCGGTCGACGGCCAGGCCGCTCTTGGCGCTCGTGTCGCCCTTCGTCGTCAGCGAGATCATGACGTCGCCATAGCGGGGCAGACCCTCCTCGGTGTTGACCTGGCCGTCGCCGTCCGCGTCGTCCGCGGCGGTGGGGCAGGTGAAGTCCTTGTTGGCGTCGAAGGACCCGTGGAAGTGCTGGGCGTGGGGCGAGTTGGGGGTGAAGCCGCTGCCCTGGATCTTGATCGTCATCTCGTCACCGTCGACGGTGACCTCGGCGGTCGAGGACGACCCGCTGTTGTTGCCCATCGTGTCGAGCAGCTTCATCGAGTAGCGGTCCTCGGCGCTCGCGCCCGTGGCGCTGGCGAGCAGCATCGCAGCCGCTGCCGGGACGACCATGCTGGCCTTGGTCAGGGTACGCATTCGTGACTCCCTTGTCGTGGTGTCGACCGGCCCCTGGGGTCGGTCGGTCGTGACAGGGGTTCGGAGTCCTCACGAGGTCGGATGGGACCGATTGCATCTTTTCTTGAGCACCCCGCAGCAACGGGACGCGAAGGGGGCCCGCCCGGGCCTGCTCAGCCCTCCCCGGTCAGGCGCCGGCGGCAGGCGACGAGCGCGCCGGCCGCGAGGATCGCGACGGCGCCCCCGCCCAGGGCCCCCTTCGCCTCGAGCCCGTCGCTCGACCCGCCGCCGGTGTCGACGCCACCGCTCGGGGCCGCCCCGACCGCGGCGCCGCTCACGGTGCCGCACGTCGCGGGGTTCGTCGCCTCCTCGGGGATGCCCTTCACCCCGGCCGAGCGCGCGAAGGTCGACTCGCCGAGGGCCCCGAGGTCGTACTTCTCGTTGCCGTTGGCATCGAGGCCGTGCTGGACGACGTGGAGGTTGCGCAGCTTGCGACCCGAGCCGTTCGGCAGGGGGAAGGTGCGCTCGTAGGTGAGACGCCCCTTCGCGTCCGCGACGGGCATCCGGTCGACGGCCAGACCGCTCTTCGGGCTCGTGTCGCCCTCCGTCGTCAGCGAGATGATGATGTCGCCGTACGTCGGCAGGCCCTCCTCCGTCGTCACCTGGCCGTCGCCGTCCGCGTCGGCCGCGGGCGTCGGGCAGGTGAAGTCCTTGTTGACGTCGAAGGACCCGTGGAAGTGCTGGGCGTGCGGCGCGTTCGGCACGAAGCCCTTGCCGGTGATCTTCAGGGTCATCTCGTCGTCGTGGATGTCCATGATCACGGTGGCCGTGGCGCCGCTGCCGTTGCCCATCGTGTCGCGGAGCGTCATCGTGTAGCGGTCCTCGGCGCTCGCGCTCGTCCCCCCGAGGACGAGCAGCGTGGCCGCGGTCGGCACCGCGAGGGCAGCAGAGACTGCAGGACGCATCGTGACTCCTTCGTCTTCGACGGCCGTCTCCCCCCGGTGGGTCCGGCCGTCGCGATGTCGTCGCACCCTACGCGCGCGAAGGGGGGCCTCGTGGGCCGTCGACGAAAGTCGGGTCAGCGGGCGAGGGACCCGAGGTCCTCGCGGCAGCGCCGCTCGAAGGTGTCGAGCTCGGCGAGGGCGTCCTCGATGTCGCGGCGGCGCTGCTCGAGGTCGTCGCGGCGCTCCTCGATCTGCCCCAGGACGTACTCGAGCTGGCTGGCCCGCCCGCGCGGCGCGTCGTAGAGGTCGATGATCTTGGCGATCTCGTCCAGCGGGAAGCCCAGGCGCCGCCCGCGCAGCACGAGCGCGAGCCGGGTGCGGTCACGGCGCCGGTAGACGCGGGTCGTGCCCACCCGCTCGGGGCTGATGAGGCCGAGCTCCTCGTAGTGGCGCACCGTGCGATGCGTGATGCCGAACTCCTCGGCGATCTCGCGGATCGTCCACGTCCGGGACCGCTCGTCGGGGTGCGACGACGGGGGAGCGGGACGACTTGTCATGGCCCGCATCGTGCTTTACGTTGACGTCAACGTCAAGCACTGGCGACCCCAGAGAGAGCGTGAGGACGACGATGTTCGAGCTGAGCCAGGACCACGAGGACTTCCGCGCCGCGGTGCGCGACTTCGCGCAGAGCGAGGTCGAGCCGTACGTCGCGCAGTGGGACCGTGACCACCACTTCCCGACCGAGGTCGTGCCGCGGATGGGCGAGCTGGGGCTCTTCGGCCTCGTCGTGCCGACGGAGTACGGCGGCAGCGCCGACGAGCAGACGAGCGACGGCCGGGTCGTCGGGGACTTCACCGCCCTGTGCGTCGCCATCGAGGAGCTCGGCCGCGTCGACCAGTCGATCGGCATCACCCTCTCGGCGGGCGTGGGCCTGGGCATCAACCCGATCCTCACGTACGGCACCGACGAGCAGAAGCAGACCTGGCTGCCCGACCTCGTCGCCGGACGCGCCCTCGCCGGCTTCGGCCTCACCGAGCCCGACGCCGGCTCCGACGCCGGGGGCACCCGTACGCGCGCCGTGCGCGACGGCGAGGACTGGGTCATCGACGGGGCGAAGGCCTTCATCACCAACTCCGGCACCGACATCACCTCGGTCGTCACGGTCACCGCCCGCACCGGCACCGGTGAGGACGGCCGCCCCCAGATCAGCGCGATCCTCGTGCCGAGCGGTACGCCGGGCTTCACCGTCGAGGCGCCCTACGACAAGCTCGGCTGGCACATCTCCGACACGCACGGCCTGACCTTCGCCGGCTGCCGGGTGCCCGAGGCGAACCTCCTCGGCGAGGAGGGGCGCGGCTTCCGCCAGTTCCTCAAGACCCTCGACGACGGGCGCATCGCGATCTCCGCGCTCGCCTGCGGGCTCACCCAGCGCATGCTCGAGCTGTCGACCGAGTACGCGAAGACCCGCACCGCCTTCGGCCGCCCCATCGGCGCCAACCAGGGCGTGAGCTTCCAGGTCGCCGATCTCGCCCTCATGGCCGAGACCTCACGCGTGCTCACCTACAAGGCCGCGTGGCTCAAGGACGAGCATGACCGCGGGCGCCGCTCGGCCACCGAGGTCGCCAAGGCCGCGAGCATCGCCAAGCTCTACACCTCCGAGGCCGCGGTGTCCGCGACCCGCATCGCCACCCAGGTCTTCGGCGGCAACGGCTTCATGGAGGAGTACCCGGTCGCCCGCTTCTACCGCGACGCGAAGATCCTCGAGATCGGCGAGGGCACCTCCGAGGTGCAGCGCATGGTCATCGCCCGCCACCTCGGGCTGCCGGCGTGACGCCCCCTTCGCCCGGGTACCCCGCCGACCCGAAGGTCGCCGAGGTGCGGGAGCGGCTGCGTGCCGCGCACGCCGCCTCGGCCGCGCCGACCGAGCGGGCGAGGGCCAAGCTCGACGACCAGGGCAAGCTCTACGTCCGCGACCGGATCGACCTGCTCCTCGACGAGGGGACCTTCGTCGAGGACGGGCGCTACGCGAACGCCCTGGCGAGCGGGCTGCCCGCCGACGGCGTCGTCACCGGACGCGGCCTCGTCGACGGCCGACCCGTGATCGTCATCGCCAACGACCCCACGGTCAAGGCGGGGTCATGGGGCGCTCGCACGGTCGAGAAGATCGTGCGCGCCACCGAGACCGCGCTGCGCGAGGAGCTGCCCGTCTTCTGGTTCGTCGACTCCGCCGGTGCGCGGATCACCGACCAGGTCGAGATGTTCCCCGGTCGACGCGGTGCCGGACGGATCTTCCACAACCAGGTCGCGTTGTCGGGCAAGGTGCCGCAGATCTGCTGCCTCTTCGGGCCGAGCGCGGCCGGCGGCGCGTACATCCCGTCCTTCACCGATCTCGTCATCATGGTCGAGGGGAACGCCTCGATGTACCTCGGCAGCCCGCGTATGGCCGAGATGGTCGTGGGGGAGCGGGTCTCGCTCGAGGAGATGGGCGGGGCGCGCATGCACTGCACCGTCTCCGGCGTCGGCGACCTGCTCGTCCAGGACGACGCGGAGGCGATCGAGCTGGCCCGGCTCTGGTTCTCCTACCTGCCGCTCAGCTGGCGCTCCGACCTGCCGACCTACGAGCCGGAGGAGCCCGCGCGCCCGCTCACCGCGGCCGACATCCCCGAGCGCGAGAGCCAGCCCTTCGACATCCACGACGTCATCGACGGGCTCGTCGACGACGACTCCTTCTTCGAGGTCAAGCCCCTCTTCGCGCCCGAGCTCGTCGTGGGCATCGGTCGTGTCGCCGGCGAGAGCGTCGGCATCGTCGCGAACAACTCGATGGCGAAGGGGGGCGTCCTCTTCTCCGACAGCGCCGACAAGGCGGCCCGCTTCATCTGGCTGTGCGACGCGTACTCGATCCCGCTCGTCTACCTCGCCGACGTGCCGGGCTTCATGATCGGCTCCGAGGTCGAGGGCGCCGGCATCATCCGGCACGGCGCGAAGATGGTCTCCGCGGTCTCCTCTGCCACCGTGCCGCAGCTGTGCGTCGTCGTGCGCAAGGCGTACGGGGCGGGGCTGTACGCGATGGGCGGCCCGGGCTTCGGGCCTGACGCGACGATCGCGCTGCCGACCGCGCGGATCGCGGTCATGGGTCCCGAGGCGGCGATCAACGCGGTGTACGCGAACAAGATCGCCGAGATCGAGAGCAGCGAAGGGGTGGAGGCCCGCGACGCCTTCGTCGAGGCCCGTCGGGCGGAGTACCTGCAGGACGTCGACCTCGAGCGGCTGGCCGCCGACCTCGTCATCGACGACGTCGTGGAGCCCGAGCAGCTGCGCGCCGACATCGTCCGGCGGCTCGCGCACGCGCGCGGTCGGGACCGCCGCTTCTCCGAGCGGCGCCGGGGGATCCCCCCGGTCTGACCGGCACCGACGGGGCGCGACCTGCAGGTCGAGCCCCGTCGTCGGTCCGTGTCAGGGCCGCCCGCCGGCGATCTCGCGCAGGGCGTCGAGGTGAGCGGTGAGCGCGCGTCGTCCGGCGGCGGTGAGCGAGAGCCAGGTGCGGGGACGCTTGCCGACGTAGCCCTTGCGGACCTTGACGTAGCCCGCGGCCTCGAGCGTGCTCACCTGGCGCGAGAGGACCGAGTCGCTCACCTCGACGGTGTCGCGCACGGCGGAGAACTCGACCTCGTCGGACCCGGCGAGGGTCGTGACGATGCTGAAGCGCACCGGGGCGTGGATCGTCTCGTCGAGCCGGTGGCGGGCGTGCCGGCCGGGTGCGCTCATCGACGGGCGGCGCGGTAGATGCGGGCGGCCGCCAGGAGCATCGGGGCCGCGACGAGCAGGGCTGACAGGAGCACGAGCCACAGCTCGGGCTGGCGGTCGTGGCCGCGCCAGTTGAGCAGCCCGACCGAGACGACGACCATGACGAGGGTGCCGGCGAGACCGAGGTAGCCGGTGCGCTTGCTGTGGCGCGGCGCCGAGCGCGGTGCCCGGGTCTGCCACGTGGCCAGGCCGACGAGCCCGGCGAGGTAGGCGGCGGTGAGCAGACCCGTCCACGGGCCGCTGAAGAGCTCTCGGGCGGCGACGAAGAGCCCGATGAGTGTGCCGAAGCCCGCGACCGCCAGGGCGTGCACCTGGACGTCGCGGCGGTCGCGGACGGCGTTGGACTCGGCCTCGGCGAGCGCGCTGCGGGCCTGCTCGGGGGTCGGGGTCGGCTGCTCGGTGTCCATGGGATCACCGTAGCAACTACTTTCGTATCCGGAAAGTAGTTGTCAGTAGCCTCGGCCGCCGACCGCGGCGAGATGACCGGCGATGGCGGCTCGGCCGACCTCGGTGGCGTCGAGCCAGGCCTGCCCGAGGGTCTCGTGCGAGGTCGCGTATCCCAGGTCGACGAGGGTGCGGTGCCACGCGACGAGGGTCGGCTCGTCGACGTCGAGCCGGCGCTGGAGCGCGGTCGCCCGGTAGCTGCCGACCGGCATGAGCGCGGTGAGCACCCGGGTGGGGCCTGGGTGCTCGCGGAGTGCGGGGTCGAGACGGGGCTGCGCGGCGGGCGGCGGGCGTCGCCAGTCGCGGACATCGGCGGCGAGAGACAGGGCGAGGCAGAGGGCGAGGACGCCGACGAGCACCGCGATCTGCTGGAGCAAGGCCCACACGAGGCCGGCCAGTGCGATGACGACGACGAGCGCGGCGAGCACCGACCCCATCGTCGTGCTCGTCGCCCCGGAGGGATGCAGCGGGGCGACGTCGCGCCACCAGAGCCGGGTCGCCAGCCATATCCCGCCGCAGGCGACGAAGACGAGGGTCGCGTGCTGGTCGGCCCCTGGAGGGAGGAGCAGCGCACCGGGGACGGCGACGGGCAGGGCGGCGTCCTCGACGAGACGCACCCCGAGGTCGCGCAGTCGCGGCCGGGTGAGCCCCGTGAGGGCCACGTCCGTCACGTCCCGGCGCTCACCGCGGTGAGGTGCTCGGTCAGGGCGGTGCGGCCCAGCCCGGTCGCGTCGAGCCAGGGCCGGCCCCCGCGCAGGTGCGAGGTCGCGTAGCCGACATTCACGAGCTGACGGTGCCAGGCGACGAGGGTCGGCTCGTTGACGCCGAGGCGCTCCTGGAGGGCGTCGGCACGGTAGGAGCTCGCCCCGGCGAGGGCGGCGAGCACGCGGACCGGCCCGTCCTCGTCGAGCAGGGGGTCGTGGTGAGGCTGGGCACGGGGCAGTGGCCGGCGCCAGAAGAGCACACTGCTCACCGCGCCGGCCACCCATGTCGCGAAGACCGCCAGCAGGGGTGCTGACGGAGAGGGTGCCGGAGAACTCCACGTGGAGGCCCACCACAGCCCGGCGGTCACGACGAGGATGACGCCCATGGCGAGTGCGTGGAGGGCCGGCAGCGGGAGGCGGTCGGTGCCCCTCCGCCGATGACCCATCAGCACCAGTACGCTGGCGAGCGCGAGCAGGGCCAGCGCGAGCCCAGTGGGCAGCGGCCGGTACGGGGGAGCCTCGGCGTCGCGCAGGGTGAGAGCCGCGGGGAGCGCCATCCCGAGGACGGCGACGCCCAGCACGACATGGCCGCCGAGCTCGACGAGCAGGTCACGGACCGGTCGACGGGTGAGGGCGTCGAGCGCCGCGGGCGAGGTGGGTGCGGGCCGCTGCAGCCCGGGGGTCGACATGGCGCGAGGGTACTGGCGCGGTGGGCCCGCCGGGAGCGCTTCAGCGCGAGACGACCTCGAACCACCCGACGCCGAGCTCGAGCAGCATCCGGCGCAGCAGCGGCAGGCTGAGCCCGATGACCGTGCCGTGGTCGCCCTCGAGCACCTCGACGAAGGGGGAGCCGAGCCCGTCGATGGTGAAGGCGCCCGCCACCTCGAGCGGCTCGCCCGTCGCGACGTAGGCCTCGATCTCGTCGTCGGAGAGCTCGGCGAAGCGCAGCCGCGTCGAGGCCGCCGCCGAGGTCGTCGCGCCGGTGGCGAGGTCTCGCACCCACTGACCGGTGTGGAGCACCCCTTCGCCACCGCGCATCCGCCGCCACCGCTCGACGGCGACGTGCGGCTCGTGGGGCTTGCCGACGACCGCGCCGCCGACCTCGAGGACGGAGTCGCACGCGACGACGACGGGTGCGTCGTCCTCCTGCGGCCACGACGAGGCGACGTGCTCGCCCTTCGCCCGGGCGAGCTCGACGACGAGGCCGGCGGCATCCAGCCCGGGGTCCGCGGCGCGGGCGGCTCGCTCGACAGCGTCCTCGTCGACCGCGCTCGGCCGGGTCGTCGGGCGCACGCCGGCGCGCTCGAGGAGCTCGCGGCGGGCGGGTGAGGCGGAGGCGAGGACGAGGGGGCGCACGCCTGCACCGTATGACGCGGGACACGTCTCGAGCGGTTGCCGGTCTTGTGACCCGTCAGTAACGTCGAACGGGCCGGCTCGGACCACCGGGCTGCCTCACCGTGGAGGACCGTCGATGAAGACACGCCGCCGTACCGTGCCCGCGCTCGCCGTGGCCGCCGCCCTCGCCCTCGTCGCCGCCCCGGTGGCGAGCGCCGGACCCGGGGACGTCCCCGGCACCGCCGGCGCGCAGACGCTCACGGGCACGCCCGAGCCGGCCCGCCCGGCCTTCTACGAGCCGCCGGCGACGATCCCCTCGACCCCCGGCACGATCATCCGCTCGGAGCCGGCGCCGCTGCTCCTCGACCCGCTGCGGCTGTCGAGCTCGGTCGTCACCGCGACCCGGGTGATGTACTCCTCGACCGACAGTGCCGGGCGCCCGATCGCCGTGACGGGCACGATCTTCGTGCCGAAGACCCCCTACGTCGGGGCGTCGCGTCGCCCCTTCGTCTCCTACGCCCCCGGCACCCAGGGGATGGCCGACCGGTGCGCCCCGTCGCGCCAGATGGCCGAGCTCGTCGAGTACGAGGGCATCGGGCTCACGCGCACGATCGGTCGCGGCTACGCGGTCGGCATCACCGACTACCAGGGGCTGGGCACCCCCGGCACCCACACGTACGTCGCCCGCGGGGCGCAGGGCCACGCCGTGCTCGACATGGCGCGCGCCGCGCGCAACCTCCAGGGCAGCGGCGTGACGAGCTCGACGCCCGTCGGCCTCATGGGCTACTCGCAGGGCGGTGGTGCGGCGGCCTCGGCGGCCGAGCTGGCGGGGACGTACGCGCCGGAGCTCGCGATCAAGGGCTCGGCGATCGGCGCCCCGACGGCCGACCTCGCCTCGGTGGGGGCGAAGATCGACAGCTCCTTCTACTTCGCCTTCGCGACCTTCGCGCTCCTCGGCGTCGCCCAGGACGCGGGCATCGACCCCGAGCCCTACCTCAACGCGGACGGCGTCGCCCTGGCCTCGAAGGTCGAGGGGGCGTGCGTCTTCGACCTCTTCGACTACTCCTACAAGGACAGCCGCAGGTACACCGCTGACGGGTCCTCGCTCACCGAGCTGCTCGGGCGCGAGCCCTTCGCGAGCGTCGTCGAGGAGCAGCGGATCGGCCGGCGCACGCCGAACGCGCCGGTCGTCATCAACCACGCCGTCGCCGACGACGTCATCCCCTACGCCGGGGGCAAGCAGCTCGGCAGCGACTGGTGCGACCGGGGCACGCGCGTCACCTTCAACGCCGGCATCACCCCGACCCACCTCGGCGGCTTCCTCCCGCACGTGGAGAAGTCGATGCTCTTCTTCGAGGCGCGCTTCGCCGGGCTCAACCAGCCGAGCAGCTGCTGGCGGCTCTGAGCGACCCGCGCCCCGCGGACGACGAAGGGGACCCCCACGAGGTCGTGGGGGTCCCCCTTCGTCATGGGGTGGGCGGGTCAGAGCTCCTGGAGGACCGCCCGGCGCAGGGTGTCCAGGCCGACGCCGCCGATGTCGAGCGAGCGACGGTGGAAGGCGGCGAGGTCGAAGTCGTCGCCCTCGCGGCGGGCGACCTCGTCGCGCAGCTCCATCCACAGCCGCTCGCCGATCTTGTAGCTCGGGGCCTGACCCGGCCAGCCGAGGTAGCGGTCGAGCTCGAAGCGCAGCTGCTCGGTGCCCTGGTTGGCGTGCGTGTCGAGGAAGGTCCAGGCCTTCTCGTAGGTCCACTCGCCACCGCCGACCTCGGCGGGGGCCTCGAAGCCGCAGTGCACACCGATGTCGATGACGACGCGCGCGGCCCGCAGGCTCTGCCCGTCGAGCAGGCCCATGCGGTTGCCCGGGTCGTCCATGTAGCCGAGCTCGGCCATGAGCCACTCGGCGTACAGCGCCCAGCCCTCGCCGTGCCCGGAGGTCCACGCCGCGAGGCGGCGCCAGCGGTTGAGCAGCTCGCGGCGGTAGACCGTCTGGCCGACCTGGAGGTGATGGCCCGGGACGCCCTCGTGGTAGACGGTCGTCAGCTCGCGCCACGTGCCGAAGGTCGTGACCCCCTTCGGCACCGACCACCACATCCGGCCGGGGCGGGCGAAGTCGTCGCTCGGACCGGTGTAGTAGATGCCGCCGGTCTGCGTCGGCGCGATGCGGCACTCGATGGTGCGCACCGGCTCGGGGATGTCGAAGTGCGAGCCCCCGAGAGCGCTCACGGCCTCGTCGGCCTTGCCCTGCATCCACTCGCGCAGGGCGTCGGTCCCCTCGAGGCGGTACGCGGGGTCCTCCTCGAGGATCGCGATGGCCTCCTTGACCGACGCGCCGGGGCGGATCTGCTCGGCGACCTGCTCCATCTGCGCGGTGATCCGGGCGAGCTCCTCCTGGCCCCACGCGTAGGTCTCCTCGAGGTCGACCTCGCTGCCGAGGAAGGCGCGGGAGTGCAGGGCGTAGCGCTCGCGGCCGCAGCCGAGGGTGTCGGGCGCCTGCTCGCGCAGCGCGACGAGGGCGTCGGCGAGGTCGAGGTAGGCCTGGCGCGCGGCGGTCGTCGAGGTCTCGAGATCGGAGCGAAGGGGGGCGCTCGGCTCCGCGTCGCCGACCCGGGCGCTGCTCGGCAGGGTCCCGAGGTAGGAGTCGTCGGCGGCGAGCTCGCGGGCCTGCTCGGCGCACACGTCGACCTGGCGGCGCGAGGCGACGAGACCGCGGTCGGCGGCGTGGCGCAGCGACTCGGCGTACTGCGACAGCGCTGTCGGGATCGCGGCGATGCGACGGCTGATCGTCGCCCACTGCTCCTCGGTGTCGGTGGGCATGAGGTCGAGGACGTCGCGCACGGCCTGCATGGGCGAGGCGATGTTGTTGAGCTCCATCGCGTCGAGGCCGGCGGCGTGGACCTCCTCGGCCAGGCCGAGCCGCTCGCGCATGGCCTCGACCGTGACGCGGTCGACGTCGTCGACGGGGGTGGCGGCCTCGAGCTCGGCGAGGGTGCGGCGGCGCAGCTCGCTGTGGGCGGCCAGGCCCGCGGGGGAGAGGTCGTCGAGGGCGTCCTCGCGTCCCGGCACCCCGAGATAGGTCGCCTCGAGCGGGCTCAGCTCGACGGAGGCGTCGAGGTAGTCCTCGGCGATGCGGTCGATCTCGGTGCGCTGGCGCGGGGTGTCGGTGGGTGACGTCACGCGGCGGACGCTACCCCTTCGTGCGCACGACCCGCCGCATCGTCGTCGCCTCGGTGCTGCCCTCGAAGAGGCCGGTCGCGAGGACGAGTCGAGCGGCGTCCGGGTCGCCCATGAGCGCCCGCAGCGTCGTCGGCACGTCGAGGCCGCTGGCGGACGGCTCGATGACGACGGTGTCGCCGGGGCGGATGTCGCCGGGCTCGATCACGCGCAGGTAGGCGCCGGAGCGGCCGCGCTGCGCGAAACGCTTGACCCAGCCGCGCTCCTCCATGCGGGCGGCGAAGGTCGCGCACGGCACCCGGGGCCCGGAGACCTGGAGCACCGCGCCGCCGACCCGCCACGTGTCGCCGATCTCGGCGGCGTCGACGTCGAGACCCTGCGTCGTGAGGTTCTCGCCGAAGAGGCCGGGGGCGAGGTCGCGGCCGAGCTCTGCGCCCCACCGGTCGAGCTCTTCGCGGGCGAAGGCGTAGACCGCCTGGTCGCTCCCGCCGTGGTGGCGGCCGTTGCCGATGAAGTCGCCCTCGACCCCCGACACCCCGTGCCCGTCCTCGACGCGCTTGCGCCCGGGGTCGGCGACGGTGACGACGTCGACGGGGATCTTGCCGATGCCGGTGGCCTTGTCCTTCGGGACCCGCTGGTGCATCGGCCGCCCGACGTTGACGGAGATGACCTGGGGCTGCATGGGGGCGAGAGTATCCGGGGGTCGCCCGCGGTTCGAAGAAGATGTGGCACCTCGGCGTGACGATGCTTCTTCGAACCAGTCACGAGGCTCTGGCCGCCAGGACGGCGAGGCCCTGCTCGACCTGGTCGAGGAAGGCGTCCGCCTCGAGCCGCAGACCCAGGAGAGGGATCCTCAGCACCATGTCGCGGGTCAGGCTGACGGAGTTCTGCCGGAGCATGTCCGCCACGGGGGCCACCCCCTCGACGTGCTGCCGTCCGTCGACCTCGACGACGAGCCCGCACCGCCACCTGACGTCGAGGTAGACCCGCCCCTTCGGACCCTGGCGCACCACCTGCCGCTCCGGCACGGGCATCCGCCGCGCCCGGCACATCGCGGCGAAGTCGAGCTCGCCGAGCGACTGCGCGCCGTCGACGATGTCGGCGAGCAGCGTGTCGACGAGTGCACGGCGGCGTCGCCCGAGGTACTGCTCGCGTGCCGTGCGCAGCTGGGCGCCGGTGACCAGTCGTTGCTGGACGGGGGCGACGAGGAAGAGGGCTGCCTGGGCGTCGGACACCGCCCACTGCGCAGCCCGCAACGCCGCCAGCGCCGGTGGCGTGCGAGGCGGGACGGCGAGGTCGAGCTCGCCGTCGGTGCGGCGCGAGACCTTGTGCACCCGGACCCCGTCGACCACCGGTGCCTGTGCGAGGTGGTGCACCGAGACGTGCAGCACCTCCTCGGTGATCCCGCTCAGGCCGGCGACCTGGAGCGCGGTGACACCGTCGAGGAGGCTGGCCCCGACCTCGTGCACCGCCCGCCACCGATGGCCCTGCGCCTCGAGAGGTCCGGTGTGCACGGCGATCGTCTGGCGGCCGTGCACCCGCCAGCGGCCCGCGGTGACCTGCCGTGCGACGAAGCGTCGGTCCGCGCCGATCTCTCGCAGGTCTGCGCGCGACAGCACACCCCCGCGCTCGTCGGCGATCGCCCGGGCTCGGGAGAGCAGGTCGTGGCGACGGTCGGTGCGGGTCATGCCTCACGGTCGGCCGGGCCTGGCGTCGTCGTCTCGGCTCGGGGACGGTCTGTGGACGCGCGACCCGGGCCGCCCTTGCCTGTGTGCAGTGGTTCGAAGAAGGACCGTCACCTCGAGGTGACGGTCCTTCTTCGAATCAGCGGGGCGAAGGGGGGAGGAGGGCGAGGGGAGGGGGCGAAGGGGGTCAGCGGGGGAAGGCCGAGGCGCGCCAGCCGCCGGGGCCGGCGTGGACGTCGCGGCGCACGAGGCGCTCGCGGCTCGCCCAGCGCGAGGTGCTCGCCGGGGCGGGCTCCTCCTCGCCGCCACCGAGGCCCGAGAGGACGGCGACGAGCGCGGCGACCTGCTCGGGCGTCGCGTCGCCGACGATCTCGACGGCCTGCGCAGACGTCTCCTGCGCAGAGGTGTCGTCGGCCGTCACAGCGGGATGTTCCCGTGCTTCTTCGCCGGCAGGGTCTCGCGCTTGGTGCGCAGGGCCCGCAGGGCGCGGCTGACGTTCAGCCGGGTGTTGCTCGGGGTGATGACGGTGTCGACGTACCCGCGCTCGGCCGCGACGTAGGGGTTGGCCAGCGCGTCCTCGTACTCGGTGATGAAGGCCTGGCGGGCCGCGTCGACGTCCTCGCCCGCGGCCTGCGCGGCGGCGAGCTGCTTGCGGTAGAGGATGTTGACGGCGCCCTGCGCCCCCATGACCGCGATCTGGGCGGTCGGCCACGCGAGGTTGATGTCGGCACCGAGGTGCTTGGAGCCCATGACGTCGTACGCGCCGCCGTACGCCTTGCGCGTGATGACGGTGACGAGCGGCACGGTGGCCTCGGCGTACGCGTAGATGAGCTTCGCTCCGCGGCGGATGATGCCGTCCCACTCCTGGTCGGTGCCGGGCAGGAAGCCGGGCACGTCGACGAAGGTCAGCACCGGCACGTTGAAGGCGTCGCACGTGCGCACGAAGCGCGCGGCCTTCTCGGACGCGTCGATGTCGAGGGTCCCGGCGAACTGCATCGGGTTGTTCGCGACGACGCCGACCGATCGCCCCTCGACCCGGCCGAAGCCGCAGATGATGTTCGGCGCGAAGAGCGGCTGGGTCTCGAGGAACTCGCCGTCGTCGAGGACGACCTCGATGACCTTGTGCATGTCGTAGGGCATGTTCGCCGAGTCCGGCACGATCGTGTCGAGCTCGCGGTCGAGGTCGGTGACCTCGAGGTCGAGCTCGTCCCCGAGCACGGGCGGGTCCTCGAGGTTGTTGCTCGGCAGGTAGGACAGGAGCGCCTTGACGTACTCGATGGCGTCTTCCTCGTCGCTGCCCATGTAGTGCGCGACGCCGGACTTCGTGTTGTGCGTGCGGGCACCGCCGAGGTCCTCGAACTCCACGTCCTCGCCGGTGACGGTCTTGATGACGTCGGGGCCGGTGATGAACATGTGCGAGGTCTGGTCGACCATGACGGTGAAGTCGGTGACGGCCGGCGAGTACACGGCGCCGCCGGCGCACGGGCCCATGACGAGCGAGATCTGCGGGACGACGCCGGAGGCGTGGACGTTGCGGCGGAAGATCTCGCCGTAGAGGCCGAGCGAGACGACGCCCTCCTGGATGCGCGCGCCGCCGGAGTCGTTGAGGCCGACGACGGGGCAGCCGACCTTCATCGCGAAGTCCATGACCTTGGTGATCTTCTCGCCGAAGACCTCGCCGAGGGACCCGCCGAAGACGGTGAAGTCCTGCGCGAAGACCGCGATCGTGCGCCCGTCGACCGTGCCGTAGCCCGTGACGACGCCGTCGCCGTAGGGCCGGTTGGCCTCCTGCCCGAAGGCGACGCTGCGGTGCCGCGCGTACTTGTCCATCTCGACGAAGGTGCCCTCGTCGAGGAGCAGCGCGATCCGCTCGCGTGCCGTCTTCTTGCCCTTCGCGTGCTGCTTCTCGACCGCGCGCTCGGACCCGGCGTGGGCCACCTCGGCCACACGACGCTTGAGGTCGGCGAGCTTGCCGGCCGTGGTGTGCACGTCGATGTCGGCGGGGACGTCGGTGCCGCCGAGGGACGCTGCGGTGTCGGTGCTCTGGGACATGGGCCGGAGCCTAGCCTTGTCGTGTGGAGCCCACACCTGTCGTCCGTGAGACCCTCGCCGCACTGCGCCCGGGGCGCGCCTGGGGCGAGGTCCGCCTCGTCGACGAGGTGGGCTCGACCAACCTCGAGGTCCGCGACCTGCCGGTCTGGTCGGCGGTCGTCGCCCGCCGCCAGAGCGCCGGGCGCGGTCGCCGCGGCCGTGCGTGGTCCGACACCGAGGGCCACGGCATCGCCTGCTCCCTCCTCGCCGAGGTCGACGTCGACGGCCAGGGTGACGGCGCGCTCGGCTGGGTCCCCCTGGCCACTGGGCTGGCCGTGCGCGACTGCCTCGTCTCGCTCGGTCTCGACGCAGCCCTCAAGTGGCCCAACGACGTCCTCGCCGGCCCGTCCGAGCAGAAGGTCTGCGGGATCCTCTGCGAGGCCCTCCCTCCCAGTGCGAAGGGGGAGAGACCTCGCGTCGTCGTCGGCGTCGGCGTCAACCTCGACCACGAGGCCGCCGACCTGCCGGTGCCGACCGCGACCTCCCTTCGCCTCCTCGCGCGGGCGGCCGGCCGGCCCGCCCCCACCCGCGACGAGGTCGTCCCCGCCCTCCTCGACGCGCTGCGCGACCGCCTCGACCCGCTGGACCTCACCTCCCTTCGCCGCGACTACCGCGAGGCCTCCGCGACCCTGGGGCGCGAGGTCGACGTCCACCTGCCCGACGGGAGCGTGCTGCGGGCCCGCGCCGAGGGGGTCGACGACGACGGTCGGCTCCGTGTCGCCGGCCCGCAGGGCTCGGCTACGGTGAGCGCGGGTGACGTGCACCACCTGCGTCACCAACCACCGTCGTAGGCCCGAAGGGAGCGCCATGCCTCAGGCCCGGCCCCCGGCACCCGGCGCGGACCCGCACCCCGAGCCCGACCTCGGTCTCGACCCGCCCGCGGTCCTCGACCCCAACCCCGACGCCCTCGAGCGCGCCCTCCTCGGACGCCCCGCGTCGATGGGTCGCCGCGAGGTCTCCCGCGGCGCCGGCGTCTCGATCCGCTCCGCCCGCAAGTTCTGGCACGCGCTCGGCTTCCCCCTCGTGGGGGAGGAGGACGCGATGTTCACCGAGGCCGACCTCGAGGCGCTGCGCCAGGTCGCCGAGCTCGTGCGCAGCGGGGTCCCCGAGGAGTTCGCCCTGTCGATGGCCAGGGCGCTCGCCCGCACCCTCGACCGGCTCGCCATCTGGCAGACCCAGCTCGTCGCCGAGGCGATCGCCGAGGAGGTCGCCGAGCTCGGCGGCGACGACCGGCCCGCCTACGACCTCGCGTCCTCGCAGCCGGTGCTCGAGGAGACCGCGGTGCGGATGGCCGAGCTCGCCGACGAGCTCGAGCCGCTCCTCGTCTACGTGTGGCGCCGCCAGCTCACCGCGGCGATCAACCGCAGCCTCGCCGACGCCCCCGAGGCGGACGGCACCGGCGTCCCGCGGGTCGTCGGCTTCGCCGACCTCGTGAACTTCACCGCCGTCGTGCGGCGGCTGTCCGAGCGCGAGCTCGCCGACATGGTCCAGCGCTTCGAGATCCTCGCCAGCGACGTCGTCACCGCCCACGGCGGGCGGGTCGTCAAGACCGTCGGCGACGAGGTCATGTACCTCACCGGTGACGCCGCGCCCGCCGCCGCCATCGCGCTCGACCTCGTCGAGGCGATGACCGAGGAGCCGCTCCTGCCCGAGGTGCGCATCGGCATGGCGCACGGCCCGGTCGTCAGCCGGCTCGGCGACGTCTTCGGCACGACCGTCAACCGCGCGAGCCGGCTGACCGCCGTCGCACCCTCGAACGGCGTCTTCGTCGACGACTCCCTCGCGCGCCAGCTCGCCCCCCTCAGCGGCTTCACGACGATCCGCACCCGGCAGCGCTCGCTGCGCGGGATCGGGACCGTGACCCCCTCCCGGCTCGTGCGCGTCACCGGTGTCCGGGACCGCATCGACGTCACCGCGCACCCCTGAGAGCTCCGGTCGGCGGATCGCAGATCCCGCCCCTACACTCAGGCCCCATGACGCGAGTGCTGCTGGCCGAGGACGACACAGCCATCGCCGACCCGTTGACCCGTGCTCTGCGTCGTGAGGGCTACGACGTCGACGCGTTCGTCGACGGGCGCGAGGCGCTGGACGCCGTCGTCGCCTCGGGACCCGACCTGCTCATCCTCGACCTCGGGCTGCCGACGCTCGACGGGCTCGAGGTGTGCCGCCGCGTGCGGGCGAGCGGATCGGCGGTGCCCGTCCTCATCCTCACCGCCCGGGCCGACGAGGTCGACACGGTCGTGGGGCTCGACGCCGGCGCCGACGACTACGTCACCAAGCCCTTCCGGCTCGCCGAGCTCATGGCGCGCGTGCGCGCCCTGCTGCGCCGCACCTCCGCCGAGGAGGCCTCCGCCGAGAGCGTGCTGCGCATCGACGCCGAGGCCCGCCGCGCGTGGTTCCACGGCGAGGAGCTCGCCCTCACGGTCAAGGAGTTCGAGGTCCTCTCGGTCCTCGTGCGCGAGTCCGGCCGCGTCGTGCCCCGCGACCGCCTCATGGCGGAGGTGTGGGAGACCGAGTGGTTCGGCTCGACGAAGACCCTCGACATGCACATCTCCGTGCTGCGCCGGAAGCTGGGTGACGACGCCTCCAACCCCCGGTACATCACGACCGTGCGGGGGGTCGGCTTCCGCTTCGACGCCGGCTGATGAGGCGCCGCGCCCTCTCCGCGACGACGCTGCCCCTCGTCGTCCTCGCCGTCGGGCTGGGTCTGCCGCTCGTCGCCGCGCTCTTCGTCGCCGCGAGCGACCCCGAGCGGGCCCTGCAGGTCGAGCCCGGTCACCTCGCCGGGTGGGCCGCCGTCGGCCTGGCCTGGGTCGCCCTCGTCGTCGCCGGCAGCGCGATGCTCGCCCGTCGGGCGAGCGAGCGCCTCGCCGAGGAGCTCGCCGGGACACTCGGCGAGCTCACGCAGCGTGTGCGGACCCTGGGCGAAGGGGGAGCGCCCGCCCCCCGCTCGGACGTCGCGGAGATCGACCGGCTGGCGCAGGTCATCACCGCGCGCGACGTCGAGCTGAGCCGGCGCACCGCGACCGACCGCGACTTCACCGCCGACGCCGCGCACCAGCTGCGCACCCCGCTCACCGCGCTGCTCATGCGGCTCGAGGAGCTGGCGATCATGGACGACGTCGACGAGGTGCACGAGGAGGCTCAGGTCGCCATCGCCCAGGTGGTGCGCCTCGGCGGGGTCGTCGAAGACCTGCGGGCCCGCACACGCACCGACGAGGTCGAGCTGCCGGTCATCTCGCTGGATTCGGTGCTCGCCTCGATCCAGCGCGAGTACCTGCCCGCCTTCGCCGCGGAGCAGCGCAGCATCCGGGTCGCCGGCCAGCGCGGGCTCATGGTCCGCGTGCGCCCCTCCGACCTCAGCCAGATCATCGGCGCGCTCGTCGAGAACGGCCTCAAGCACGGTGCGGGCACCGTCTCGGTCGTGCCGCGGCGCAGCGGGCCGAGCATCGTCGTCGAGGCGCGCGACGAGGGCCGGGGGATCCCGATGGCGATCGCGCCGCACATCTTCGAGCGCTCGGTGACCTCGCAGGGCACGGGCCTGGGGCTGGCGCTCGCGCGCGATCTCGCCGAGCGCAACGGGGGTCGCCTCCAGCTCGTGCAGACCCAGCCGGCGGTCTTCGAGGTCTACCTCTCAGACGGGCACGTCACCCGCTGACGGGCTCGTCCTCCGCCAGGGGAGAGGTGTCGACGTCGAGGGGCTCGTTGGCGAAGACGAAGCGCCGGTAGGCCCAGAAGCGGAAGAGCGTGCCGAGCCCGATGCCGAAGATCGTCGAGATGTTGTCGGCGAGGCGCGACTCGAGGCCCATGACGTAGTGCGAGATGACGAGCGTGAGCGTCGAGATGACGAGCGCGATGCCGTTGACGACGAAGAAGAGGGTGACCTCGTGGGCGACCGGGCGGCTGCGCCGGTGGGCGAAGGTCCAGCTGCGGTTGCCGAACCACGCGAACATCGTCGCCGCGACACCGCTGAGGATGCGGGCCGTCGTCGGCTTCTCCTCGAGCACGGTGTGCGTGAGCAGGTTCATCCCGCCGAGGTCGATGACGAAGGAGATGAGGCCGATGACCCCGAACTTCGCGACCTCGTGCCAGATCGTGTCGACGAAGCCACGCAGACCCGTGCGGGCAGGGCCCGGCGCCGGCGCGTCCCCTGTCGGGGTGTCTGGCGTGGTGGGCACCGGGGGAGCCTAGTGCGTGACCTCGTTATTCTGCGATTCGTGACATCACCGCGCCGTGCTCCTGGAGGCTTCCCCGTCGTCGGCATCATCGGTGGTGGTCAGCTCGCCCGGATGTGCGCGGGCCCGGCCGTCGAGCTGGGCGTGACGCTGTCCGTCCTGGCCGCCGACGCCCACGACAGCGCCGCCCTCGTCGTCCCCAGCGCCCCCGTCGGCGAGCACACCGACCTCGAGGCGGTCCGGGCCTTCGCCCGGGCCTGCGACGTCGTGACCTTCGACCACGAGCAGGTCCCGGCCGAGGTCCTCGCGGCCCTCGAGGCCGACGGCGCGACCCTCCACCCGCGCCCCTCCGCGCTGCGCTACGCGCAGGACAAGCTCGCGATGCGCGAGCGCCTCTCGCGGGCCGGCATCCCGTGCCCGGCGTGGGCGGAGGTGCGTGACGAAGGGGGGCTGCTCGCCTTCGCAGACCAGCACGGCTGGCCGGTCGTGCTCAAGACCCCGCGCGGCGGCTACGACGGCCGCGGCGTGCTCGTCGCGACCCAGCCCGAGGACGCCACGGAGTGGCTCGCCCGGGCGGCCGCCGCCGGCGAGCCGCTGCTCGTCGAGGAGCGGGTCCCCTTCGTGCGCGAGCTCGCCGTCCTCGTCGCCCGCGCGCCCTCCGGCCAGGCCAGCGTGTGGCCGGTCGTCGAGACCGTGCAGTCCGGGGGCATCTGCACCGAGGTGCTCGCCCCGGCACCGGGGCTCACGCCCGAGCTCGCCGAGCGGGCGAGCGACGTCGCGCTCGGCATCGCCGCCGAGCTCGACGTTACCGGGGTCTTCGCCGTCGAGCTCTTCGAGCTCGCGGAGGGCCACGTCGTCGTCAACGAGCTCGCGATGCGCCCGCACAACTCGGGCCACTGGAGCATGGACGGCGCGACGACGGGGCAGTTCGAGCAGCACCTGCGGGCGGTCCTCGACCTGCCGCTCGGCTCGCCGCGAGCCCGGGCGCGCTGGACGGTCATGGCCAACGTGCTCGGCGGGGTCGACGCCGACCTCTACCCGACGTACCGCCACGTCATGGCCCGCGACCCCGAGCTCAAGGTCCACCTCTACGGCAAGGCGGTCCGCCCGGGCCGCAAGATCGGGCACGTCAACCTCAGCGGCGAGGACCTCGCCGACCTGCGCGAGCGGGCCCGGCACGCCGCCGACTACATCGAAGGAGCCATCCGTGAGTGAGCAGCAGCCGGTCGTCGGGGTCGTCATGGGCAGCGACAGCGACTGGCCCGTCATGCGGGCCGCCTCCGAGGTGCTCGACGAGCTCGGCGTCGCCCACGAGGCCGACGTCGTCTCGGCGCACCGCATGCCGACGGCGATGATCGAGTACGGGCAGCAGGCCGCCGAGCGCGGGCTGCGCGTCATCATCGCCGGCGCCGGGGGAGCGGCTCATCTGCCGGGCATGCTCGCGTCGGTCACGCCGCTGCCGGTCATCGGCGTGCCGGTCCCGCTGAAGTACCTCGACGGCATGGACAGCCTGCTCTCCATCGTCCAGATGCCCGCGGGCATCCCCGTCGCGACCGTCGCCGTCGGCGGCGCCCGCAACGCGGGCCTGCTCGCCGCGCGGATCCTCGGGGCGGGCGAGGGCGAGGAGGCGGCGCGGCTGCGCTCGGCCCTCGTCGCCTTCGCCGCCGACCTCGAGTCGTCCGCCCGGGCGAAGGGGGAGGCGCTGCGCGCGCAGCGCTGACCCCCTTCGCCGCCGGTGTCCTAGCGGTGGGAGCCCATGGTGCGCAGCCGACGGGCCTGGATCTTCGGGCATGTGTCCATGACGACGTCGAGACCGGCGGCGCGGGCGCGGTCGGCCGCGGCGGCGTCGACGACGCCGAGCTGCATCCAGATCGCGTCGATCTGCAGCCGGTCCTTGTGCGTGATCGCCTGGTCGACGACCGACCCGACCTCGGTGCTGTTGACGAAGCAGTCGACGACCTTGACGTCGGTGCCGTCCGGGATGTCGGCGAGCGAGGCGTAGCCCGTGTCGCCGTCGACGTCCTCGGCGTCGGGGTGCACCGGGATGATGCCCTTGCCGAGCTCGTACTTCAGCCAGCGGGCGACGCGGTAGGCGTCGCGCTCGGTGTTGTTGGACAGCCCCACGACCACCCAGATGCCCGGGTCGGCCATGAGCTCTCGCATGAGGTCGTCGTCGTTCTGATGGGTCAGGCTCATCGGGTCAGTCTCTGCCTTCCGACCCGGTCGTGGGGAGGGGCGCGCCGGGTCATTTCGGAGCGGGTCGGGGGGCGGGTGATAATGCCGTGTCCGCACCCCCAGGTAGACAGGGACCCCGTGAGCACTCGCATCGCCGTCGTCGGCACCGGTTACGTCGGCCTGTCCATGGCCGTCCTCCTCGCGCAGCACAACGAGGTGGTCGGCTTCGACATCGCGCCCGACCGGGTCGAGGCCCTCAACGACCGGCGCAGCCCGATCGCGGACCCCGAGATCGTCGACTTCCTCGCCCACCGCGAGCTGGACCTGCGCTTCACGCTCGACAAGGCCGACGCGTACGCGGGGGCGGAGTACGTCGTCATCGCCACGCCCACGGACTACGACCCGCAGACGAACTACTTCAACACCTCCACCGTCGAGGGCGTCATCGCCGACGTCATGGAGCACGCCCCGGGCGCGACGATGGTCATCAAGTCCACGATCCCCGTCGGCTTCACCGCCGGCGTGCGCGAGCGCCTGGGCACCCCCGACGTCATCTTCTCCCCGGAGTTCCTGCGCGAGGGCCGGGCCCTCTACGACAACCTCCACCCCTCGCGCATCGTCGTCGGCGAGATCAGCGACCGTGCGCGCCGCTTCGCCGACCTGCTCGTCGAGGCCGCCGAGGACAGCGACATCCCGGTGCTGCTCACCGACTCCACCGAGGCCGAGGCGATCAAGCTCTTCGCCAACACCTACCTCGCGATGCGCGTCGCGTACTTCAACGAGCTCGACACCTTCGCCGCGACCCACGGGCTCAACACCCGTCAGATCATCGAGGGCGTGGGTCACGACCCGCGCATCGGCACGCACTACAACAACCCGAGCTTCGGCTACGGCGGCTACTGCCTGCCCAAGGACACCAAGCAGATGCTCGCCAACTACCAGGACGTCCCGCAGAACCTCATGCAGGCGATCGTCGACTCCAACCGCACCCGCAAGGACTTCGTCGCCGAGGACGTCCTGGCCCGCAGCCCCCGTGTCGTGGGCATCCACCGCCTCATCATGAAGGCCGGCTCGGACAACTTCCGCGCCTCCTCGATCCAGGGGATCATGAAGCGGATCAAGGCCAAGGGCGTCGACGTCGTCGTCTTCGAGCCCGAGCTCACCGACGACTCCTTCTACGGCTCGCGCGTCATCCGCGACCTCGACGAGTTCAAGGCCATGTCCGACGTCAT
The DNA here is from genome assembly GCF_020567375.1 of Janibacter melonis. GTDB lineage: Bacteria > Actinomycetota > Actinomycetes > Actinomycetales > Dermatophilaceae > Marihabitans > Marihabitans melonis. Next base: position 468,316 of record NZ_JAJBZM010000003.1, read on the forward strand.
CGTCGCCAACCGCCGCACCGACGACCTCGCCGACGTCGACGACAAGATCTACACCCGCGACCTCTTCGGCTCCGACTCCTGAGCCGACCCGCCCTGGTTGGAAGAAGGAGCGTCACCTCGAGGTGACGCTCCTTCTTCGACCCGGTGAGTGAGCGATTGCTCACCTCCGGGTGGGGGGCGTGCCGGTCTCGCGCCGGCCGGACGTAGCATCGGGCTCGTGAGCGCTGACGCCGACTTCGACCTCTTCCGCACGAGCGAGGACCACGAGGCCCTCCGCGAGGCGGTGCGTGCCGTCTCCGAGGCGAAGATCGCCCCCTTCGCCGCTGCCGTCGACGAGGAGAGCCGCTACCCGCAGGAGGCGCACGACGCCCTCGTCGCGGCCGACTTCCACGCGGCGCACGTCGCCGAGGAGCACGACGGCGTCGGCGCCGACGCGCTCGCGGTCTGCATCATCATCGAGGAGGTCGCGCGCGTCTGCGCGAGCTCCTCGCTCATCCCCGCGGTCAACAAGCTCGGCTCGCTGCCGGTGATCCTCGGCGGCTCGCCGGAGATCAACGCGCGGTACATGCCCAAGCTGGCCTCCGGCGAGGGCTTCTTCTCCTACGGGCTCTCCGAGCGCGAGGCCGGTTCGGACACCGCGGGCATGCGCTGCCGGGCCACGAAGGACGGCGAGGACTGGGTGCTGCGGGGCAGCAAGGCGTGGATCACCAACGCCGGCGTCTCGGAGTACTACACGGTGCTCGCGGTCACCGACCCCGACGGCGAGCGCGGGCGCAACATCAGCGCCTTCGTCGTGGAGAAGTCCGACGAGGGCTTCACCTTCGGCGAGAAGGAGCGCAAGCTCGGCATCAAGGGCAGCCCGACCCGTGAGCTGCACTTCGACGACGTGCGTCTGCCCGGCGACCGCATCGTCGGCGCCGAGGGCGAGGGGCTGAAGATCGCCCTGCGCACCCTGGATCACACCCGCATCACCATCGGCGCGCAGGCCGTCGGCATCGCCCAGGGCGCGCTCGACCACGCGCTGGCCTACGTCAAGGAGCGCTCGCAGTTCGGCAAGGCCGTCGCCGACTTCCAGGGCATCCAGTTCATGCTCGCCGACATGGCGATGGAGCTCGAGGCCGCTCGGCAGATGGTCTACGTCGCGGCCGCGAAGTCCGAGCGCGGCGACGCCGACCTCACCTTCTTCGGCGCGGCCGCGAAGGCCTACGCCTCGGACATGGCGATGCGGGTCACGACGGACGCGGTCCAGCTCCTCGGCGGTGCGGGATACACCCGTGACTTCCCGCTGGAGCGGATGATGCGCGACGCGAAGATCACGCAGATCTACGAGGGCACCAACCAGATCCAGCGGGTCGTCATGGCCCGTCAGCTGCTGCAGGGCCTGCCGAAGGCCTGAGCCCCTAGCCCCGCAGCTGCGCGAGGACGTCCTCGAGCTCGGGGGAGTGCCGCCGGTTGTGCGGCAGCCGCGAGAGCATCATGCCCATCGCGCACGTGTCGGTGAGGGCTGCTCCGGTCAGGCCCGCGCCGATCCCGGCGGAGACCCACTTCGCGGCGGGGAGCACGGTGCTGGCGAGCACGCCGGTGAGGACGATGCCGCCGGCGACGAGGCGGACCTGACGCTCGAGGTCCCACGTGCCGTCGCCGCGCACGAGGTCGCCGCCCGCTGCCTCCCAGGCCTGGACCCCTCCGTCGAGGACGTGCAGGTGGGGCAGGCCGGTCGAGGAGAGGGCCTCACCGGCCCGGGTGGCGCGTGCGCCGGAGCGGCACACCAGCACGACGTCCTCGTCGATCTGCTCGGCGAGCTTGCGGCGGTGCTCGGTGACGAGGTCGAGCGGGACGTTGTACGAGCCGGGGATGTGCGCTGCGGCGAACTCGCCGGGCGTGCGCACGTCGAGCACGCGCGGTCCGTCGGGCTGCTCGAGCCAGGTGCGGACCTGGGCGGCGTCGAGCGTGGTGGGACGGGTGTCGGTGGAGGTCATGGGTGTCCTTCCCGAGGAGGGGTCGAAGGGGGAGCGGGTCAGGCGATGAGGTCGGGCACGTGCTGCACCGCGGTGATCGCCGCGACGACCAGGACGAGCACGGCGAAGGCCTGCGAGAGGCGGCCGGCGGGGACGCGGTCGCCGACCCGGCTGCCGAGGACGCTGCCGACTACCGCGGCGGCCGAGAAGCCGAGGACGACGCCCCACGGCAGGTCGCCGGCGCCCTGGTGCAGGCGGGCGGCGAGCGCGGTCGCGCTGTTGACGGCGACGACGAGCAGCGAGGTGCCGACGGCCACGGGCATGGTGAAGCCGAGGACGAGCACGAGCACCGGCACGAGGACGAAGCCCCCGCCCACGCCGAGGAAGCCCGTGAGCAGGCCGACAAGCGTGGCCGCCGCGAGCAGCTGCAGGACCCGGGGGCAGGCGCAGGTGAGCGGGCGCAGGGTGATCATCGGCTCGAAGGGGGAGGCGTCGGCCTGCCCGGCCGGTCGTCCGCTGCGGCGCAGCATGAGGGTGGCGACGAGCACCATGAGCGCCGCGAAGGCGGTCATGAGCACCGCCGGGGGCACCGACCGGGCGGCGGTCGACCCGGCGAGCGAGCCGGCGGTGCCGAGCAGCCCGAAGGTCAGACCCTGCCCGACCCGGACGCGGCCGGCGCGGTGGTGCGAGGGCAGCGAGAGCAGCGCGGTGATGCCGACGATGACGAGCGAGCTCGTCGTCGCGACGGCCGGCTCGACGCCGAGCACCTGGACCAGCGCGGGCACGGTGAGCACCGACCCGCCCCCGCCGAGCGCGCCGAGGGCGAGCCCGACGAGCAGCCCGAGCGGGATGACGACGAGGGGCATGGGGTGGCTCCTTGGGGGAGAGGTCGCCGGAGGCGCGACAGGGGGACACGCCCCCGGCGGGGTCGAGGGGGAGGCCGTCGGAGGCGCGACAGGGGGGACACGCCCCCGACGGGGTCTCGGGTGGGCTCAGCCGCGGCCGAGCAGGCGGGAGAGGACTCCGGCGCCGGGGGTGGTGGTCTTGGCCTCGGCGGCGTGGCCGGGGCAGCGGTCGGCGCGGGGGACGCCGGCCATGACCTGGTCGACGTGCTGGCCGCAACCGGCCCAGGTGGTCTTGCCGCACACACGGCAGGTGGCCTGTCGGCACATGGTGGATCTCCTTCTTCGATGGGGTGAGGGGTGGTGCTGGGTCAGCTGGTGACGACAGGCAGCCCGGCGGGCCCGGCCTCGTCGAAGCTGTCGTCGACCGCGACGACGGTGCTGCCGTGCGCGGCGAGCACCGAGGCGGCGACCGACGCGCGGTAGCCGCCCGCGCAGTGGACCCAGAGCTCGCCGGCCGGCACCTCGTCGAGGCGGTCGAGGAGCTCGTGCAGAGGGATGTTCAGCGCACCGTCGACGTGCCCGCCCGCGTGCTCGCTCGCGCGGCGCACGTCGAGGACCTGGACCGGGCGGTGGTGGCGCACCTGGGCGAGGTCGGCGAAGACCGCGCGCTCGAAGCTGCCGAGCGGCTCGTCGGTCCAGTCCGAGGGGGTGCCGGTGGCCGCGCCCTCGAGCTGGTCGATGCCGATCCGGACGAGCTCTCGCTGCGCCTGCTCGACCTGCTCCGGGCTCTCGCCGAGCAGGGTGAGCGGGGTCCCCCAGGGGATGAGCCAGCCGAGGTAGGTGGCGAGCTGGCCGTCGAGGCCGAAGTTCAGGGTCCCGCCGACGTGACCGGCGGCGAAGGCGGTGCGGGTGCGCAGGTCGACGACCCACTCGCCCGCCGCGATCCGCGACGCGAGCGTCTCCTTGTCGGCCGTCTCCGGCGCAGAGAGGTCGGGGGCGTCCGGACCGGCGCTGTTCGACGGCGCCATGTGGGCGTAGTACGTCGGGTAGGCGTCGAGACCGGCGAGAGTGCTCGCCACCCAGGCCTCCTCGTCCTGGGTGAGCGCGGGGTTCTGCCGCTTCTCCACCCCGATCGTGGACTCGGTGGATCCCCCGGTCGAGCCGGCCGAGCAGAAGGACCCGAAGCCGTGGGTGGGCAGGACCTCGGTCTGGTCGGGCAGCTCCTGCGCGAGGCGCTGCGCGGACGCGTACTGGTGGTGCACCAGGTCGTGGGTGTGGTCGGGGCCGAGCAGGTCGGGCCGGCCGGTGGCCCCGAAGAGCAGCGACCCGCCGGTGAAGACCGCGGTGGCGACCTCACCGGTCTCGTCGACGGACTCCAGCGCGTAGGAGAGGTGCGTGTAGGTGTGACCCGGTGTGGAGATCGCGCGCACCCGCATCGACGGCGAGACCTCGACGACGTCGCCGTCGCCGATCGGCTCGCGCTCGAAGGCGACCTCGTCCTCGGCGTTGACGTGGTAGCGCGCGCCGACCTGCTCGGCCAGCGCGAGACCGCCGGTGACGTAGTCGTTGTGGATGTGCGTCTCGAAGACGTCGGTGATGCGCACACCCGCCTCCTCGGCGGCGGCGAGCACGCGGTCGATGTCGCGCTGCGGGTCGACGACGACCGCGACCTGCCCGTCGTGGGCGAGGTAGGAGCGGTCGCCGAGGCTCGGGGTCTCGATGGTGACGATCTGCGGTGTCATGCCGACGAGTAGATACCCCCGGGGGTATAGTTGTCAAAACGCAGATCGATCCGCCGGTCCTCGGCGGGTACGGTCCGGACCAGGCCTGGCGACAGGCGAGGCGGACGAGAGAAGAGGGCTGACATGGTCGTGCTGGACATCGAGGAGATGGGTCCGGTCATCAACCGGCTCCGGCGAGCGCAGGGGCAGATCGGCGGGGTCATCCGCCTCATCGAGGAGGGGCGCGACTGCAAGGACGTCGTCACCCAGCTCGCCGCGGCGAGCCGCGCGCTGGACCGCGCCGGCTTCGCGATCGTCGCCACCGGTCTCGAGCAGTGCCTCACGGCGCCCGAGGGCGTGGACCCTGCCGACCGCGAGGCCATGGAGAAGCTCTTCCTCACCCTCGCCTGAGGCGAGGGGGCACCCCTTCGCCGTCCTGACGGGGGAGACCGTCCTGCGTGGGCCGCGTCAGCCGCGGGGCCAGGGGCGCCCGTGGAGGCGCTCGATGTCGCCGTTGAAGCGGCGCAGCAGCCGGACGAGGTCGTCGAGGTCCTCCTCGGGCCAGTCGCCGACGACCCGGCGAAGGCCGTCGACGTTCGCGCCGAGGTCGTGCTGCAGGTGCTCCTCGCCGGCCGGCGTGGGGCGGAACTTGCGTGCGACCCCGCCATCGGGGTCGGGCACGCGCTCGAGGTCTCCGCAGCGCAGCATCGCTGCGGTCTGCCGGTTGAGGGTGGACACGTCGAGGTCGAGGGCCTCGCTGAGCTCGGCGATGGTCATCGGGCCCTCGGCCTGGAGGCGGCGCAGCAGCGTGTAGGCGCTGCGCTCGAGGTGGCGCACCCGCTTCGGCGGGCGCCGTCCGGGCAGGAGGTAGCGGCTGAGGAGCATCGTCTCGAGCTCCAGCGCCTCGTGGCGCCCGTCGTGCGTCATGGCCTCGTCCCTCCTCGTCGGAGCGGGTGCGGGTGCGGGTGCACCCGCCCGGCTTTGTGCATCGTGCACATCATATGTACGGTACACATCCGTGTCACAGACCCTCCCCGCACCCGCGGCGTCGCCGCGCGCGATCGTCCCCGTCCTCGCCTTCGCCGGCATCGTCGCCGCCCTCATGCAGACCCTCGTCGTGCCGCTCATCGGTGACCTCCCGCAGCTGCTCGGCACGACGGCCACCGACGCGACGTGGGTCATCACCGCGACGCTGCTCGCCGCCGCGGTCGTCACGCCGGTGAGCGGACGCCTCGGCGACCTCTACGGCAAGCGACCGGTGATGCTCGGGTGCACCGCGCTGCTCGTCGTCGGGTCCCTCGTGTGCGCCACCGCCTCGAGCGTCGTGCCGATGATCGTCGGGCGTGCCTTCCAGGGGGCCGCGATGGGTCTCATCCCGCTCGGCATCAGCGTCATGCGCGACCTGCTGCCGCCGGAGCGGCTGGGCAGCTCGATCGCCCTCATGAGCGCCTCGCTCGGCATCGGCGGAGCGCTCGGCCTGCCGGCAGCCGCGGCCGTCGCCGAGTACGGCAGCTGGCGCGGTCTCTTCTGGGGCGCGGCGGTGCTCGCGCTCGTCGTGGCCGTCCTCGTCCACCGCTTCCTGCCCGCGTCCGGGGTGACCGCGGGCGGTCGCTTCGACGCCGTCGGCGCGCTGGGCCTGGGCGTCGGCCTCATCTGCGTGCTGCTGCCGATCACGAAGGGGGCGGACTGGGGCTGGGCGAGCGGCCGGACCCTCGTCCCGCTCGTGGTCGGCATCGTCGTCCTGCTCGTCTGGGGCGCCTACGAGCTGCGCACGCCCGAGCCGCTCGTCGACCTGCGGGTCACCGCCCGGCCGGTCGTGCTGCTCACCAACCTCGCCTCGGTCGTCGTCGGCTTCGCGATGTACGCCCAGGGCCTCGTCGTCCCGCAGCTGCTCCAGCTGCCCACCCAGACCGGGTACGGGCTCGGCCAGGACATGCTCCAGATGGGGCTGTGGATGGCCCCGGGCGGCATCGTCATGATGCTCGTCTCGCCGGTTGGCGCCCGGCTCTCGCACGCCCGTGGCCCGCGCACGACTCTTGCCCTCGGTGCGCTGATCGTCTCGCTCGGGTACCTCAGCGCGATCGCGCTCATGGGCTCGACGTGGGGGCTGCTCGTCGCCGTGTGCGTCATGAGCGCCGGGGTCGGCTTCGCATACGGCGCCATGCCCGCGCTCATCATGGGCTCGGTCCCGATCTCCGAGACCGCGTCGGCGAACAGCGTCAACACGCTCATGCGCTCCATCGGCACCACCGTGTCGTCCGCGGTCATCGGCGTCGTCCTGTCGCACATGACGACCGACCTCGGGGGTGTGCCGCTGCCCAGCGAGTCCGGCTTCCGCGTCGGGCTGCTGCTCGGCGCCGCGGCGGCCGCGCTCGCTGCGGGGGTCGCCCTGCTCATCCCGCAGCGCGCCGCACGCGCCGCGGAGGAGAGCATCGAGAGCCCGGTGGAGCCGGCTCGCGCCTGACCGGCGTCCTCCCCGCCCAGCCGAGACCCCGGTGTGCCCGACACCCCTTCGTCGGACATCGCAGAAGCCCCCGCCGAGACCGGCGGGGGCTTCTGCGCGACCTGGGGGCGTCCCCCTTCGGCCTACTGCTCGTAGGTGTAGAAGCCGCGGCCGGTCTTGCGACCGAGGAGGCCGGCGTCGACCATGCGCGCGAGCAGCGGCGGGGGAGCGTAGAGCGGCTCCTTGAACTCCTCGTAGAGCGACTGGGCGACGGCCATCGTCGTGTCGAGACCGATGAGGTCGGCCAGGGCGAGGGGGCCCTGCGGGTGGGCGGCGCCGAGGACGAGGCCGGAGTCGATGTCCTCGGCGGTCGCGAAGCCGGACTCGTACATCCGGATCGCGCTGAGGATGAAGGGGATGAGCAGGCTGTTGACGACGAAGCCGGCGCGGTCCTGGCAGGTGATGGCCTGCTTGCCCAGGGTGTTGTCGACGTAGTCGCGGGCGCGCTCGGTCGTCTGCGCGTCGGTCATGAGCGAGGGGACGAGCTCGACGAGCTTGAGCACCGGGACTGGGTTGAAGAAGTGGACGCCGAGGACGTGGCTGGGGCGCTTCGTGACCGTCGCGAGCTTCATGATCGGGATCGAGCTCGTGTTCGAGGCGAGGATCGCGTCCGGGCTGGTGACGATCTCGTCGAGCTGCTTGAAGAGGGCGACCTTCGCCGACTCCTCCTCGAGGATCGCCTCGACGACCATGTCGCGGTCCGCGAGCTCGGTGAGATCGGTGACGACCCGGATCCGCTCGAGCACGGCGCCCGCGTCGTCGAGCTTGCCGCGCTCCTGGGCCCGGCGCAGGGACTTCTCGAGGCGGGCGCGGCCCGACTCGGCGCGCGCGTCGTCGGACTCGACGACGACGACCTCGCTGCCTGCCCGCGCGCACACCTCCGCGATGCCCGCACCCATGAGCCCGCACCCGACGACACCGATCTTCTGCATGGGCGCGACGCTACCGGGCAGTCGTGGCGCGGAGCGCATCGGGTGGAGACCGAAGGGGGCCGTGGTGGTCGAGGTGCGACGGCCCGCCAGGGTCTGACGGCTCAGCCCTTCGAGGGGTCGATGCTCAGGGGGCGGTTGTGGTTGAGGTCGTCGAAGAGCTGGGGGGCCTTCTCGGTGTCCCACTGCACGGCGGAGCCGACGGGGGTGGGCAGGTTGCTGTTCGAGATCGGGACGACGATCGAGTCGCCCTCCCCCTTCGACACCGAGCGGATCGCCCAGAAGGCGCGACCGGTCTCGATCATCGAGTCGTCCTCGCCGACGGTGAGGGCGCCGCCCGACTGCTGGCCCAGGGAGCGCAGCTTCCACGGCTGGACCAGGGTGCCCGGCGTCGCGATCTCGCCCATGAGCGAGCCGAGGAACTGCCGCTGACGCTTCGCGCGGCCGATGTCGCCCTCGGGGTCGGAGTAGCGCGCCCGGACGTAGCCGAGCGCGGTCTTGCCGTCGAGGGTCTGGCAGCCCTTCTTGAGGTCGATGTGCGCCTTGGGGTCGTCCATGTCGCGCTGGACGCAGATCCACACCCCGTCGACGGCGTCGACGACCTGCGCGAAGCCGCCGAAGCCGATCTCCATGTACCCGTCCATGTGCAGACCGGTGTTGGCCTCGATCGTCTCGCCGAGCAGCTTGGCCCCGCCGATCGAGTAGGCGGCGTTGATCTTGTTCATCCCGTGGCCGGGGATCTCGACGTAGGAGTCGCGGGGGATCGACAGCAGGACCGGCCGGTCGCCGCCGGTGTGCAGCACGATGATCGAGTCGGTGCGCTTGCCCTCGGCCTGGCCGGTGCCCAGCCGGTTGCGCTCCTCGCGGGTCATGCCCTCGCGGGAGTCGCTGCCGACGAGCAGGACGTTGCGCCCGTCGCCCTCGGCGACGCGCTCGCCGCTCGGGGTCGCGTCGACCTTGTTGACCTCGCCCCACGCCGAGCTCACGGCCCAGTACGTCGCCCCGCCCCAGACGAGGGCGAGGCAGAGCAGCACGATCCCGGCGGTGCGAAGGGGGCGGCGGCGCCGGCCCCCACCGGTGCGCGTCGGGCCGGTCGGGCCCCCGGGACGACCCCGGTCGTCGGTCGCGGGCCGCTCCGGACGGCGGGGCCGCTCCGGGCGCGGCGACGGGCCCTGGCCGGCCACCGGCATGACCCGGGTGCGCGGCTCGGCCCGCTCGTCGGGCCGGGCCTGCTGGCGGGGACGGGACTGCCCCTGGGGGCGTGACCCTGCCGGACGGGCGGCGCGGCTGCCGGTCGGGATGGCGCGGGCGGTGTCGTCGGCGCGTGCTGAGCCCGGCTCAGGACGGCGGCGCGGGCGGTCGGCGGGCTGCTTCGGCGCGGGCTTCGAGGTTGGCTTGGGAGAGGGCTTGGCCGCGCCCTGGGCGGGGCGCTGAGGCCGCTGCGGCCGCTCGCGCGGGGTCGGCGAACCCCCGGTGGAGCGGGAGCGGCCGCGCCGCACGTCGAAGGTCATCGCGTCGTCGTCGCGACGTCCGTCCTCGGGGCGGCGGGGCCGGCGGGGGTGCTCAGGCATGCCGGACAGGGTACGAGGCGCAGCCGTGTGCTCGCTCGCAGCAACACCGTGGACGGCCATACTGGGCCCGTGCCGCACCCCCTCCCCGCCGTCAGCGTCGTCATGCCCGTCCTCGACGAGGAGCGTCACCTCGAGGCCTCCGTGCGCCAGGTCCTCGAGCAGGACTACGAGGGACGGGTCGAGGTCGTCCTCGCCGTCGGGCCCTCCTCGGACCGGACCGAGGAGCTCGCCGCGCGTCTGGCCGCCGCCGACCCGCGGGTGCTCTCCGTGCCCAACCCCAGCGGACGCACCCCCGACGGCCTCAACGCCGCCATCGCCGCGTCCTCCGGCGACGTCGTCGCCCGCGTCGACGCCCACGCCGAGATCCCCCCGTCGTACATCTCCACGGCGGTGCGCGTCCTGGACGAGACGGGCGCCGACAACGTCGGCGGGATCATGGACGCCCGGGGGACGACCCCCTTCGAGCGGGCGGTCGCGACGGCGATGCGCAGCCCGCTCGGCGTCGGCGGCAGCCGCTTCCACGTCGGCGGGGGGGCGGGCGAGGCCGACACGGTCTATCTCGGGGTCTTCCGGCGAGAGGCCCTGGAGTCCGTCGGCGGCTACGACCCGCACTTCTCGCGGGCCCAGGACTGGGAGATGAACCACCGCCTGCGCCAGCAGGGCCGCCGCGTGTGGTTCACCCCCGACCTCGTCGTCACCTACCGCCCGCGCAGCACGGTGCGCCGGCTCGCCGAGCAGTACCGCGGCTACGGCCGGTGGCGCCGGGTCGTCGCCCGTCGTCACCCGGGCACGGCCAACGCCCGCTACCTCGCCCCGCCGGTCATGGTCGCCGGCACCCTCGCCGCGACCGTCGTCGGGCTGCGCTGGCGGCCCGCCCTCGTCGTGCCGCTCGGCTACGCCGCGGCCGTCACCGTGGGCGGCTGGGTGGTGGCGAAGGGGGAGGCCCCCGCCGTGCGGGCCCGGGTGCCCCTGGCGATCGCGACGATGCACTGGGCGTGGGGGATCGGCTTCCTCACCAGCCCCGCCTCGCTCGCCGACGGCGTGGACGACCAGATCCGCTGAGGGCCTGTCGCGGGGCGGCCCGCGGGACTACGATCGGCGCCCCGCAGATCCCTTCGAGCAGCCGGTCCCGCCATGATCTCGCCTCGCACACTGCCCGCCCTGCTCCTCGCCGCCGTGCTCCTCGTGCCGATGGCGGCGCCGACCTCTGCCGCGCCACCGGGCCGTGCGCCGGCCGCGGACGCGGCGGTCGTCGTGCCGGCGCAGTGGCAGATCAGCGGGTCGGGCTTCGGGCACGGCGTGGGCATGAGCCAGTACGGGGCGAAGCATCTCGCCGACGAGGGCTGGAGCGCGCGCCAGATCCTCGCGCACTACTACGCCGGCACGACCTACGACGCCGTCCCGGACACCCAGCAGGTCGCGGTCTCGCTCGAGCAGTCGGTGGCGCAGTCGCGGCTCGTCGGGCGCGCGACGGCGAGCGGAGGGGGCACCCTCACCCTCACCGCCGGCTCGCGCACCGTGAGCGCCCCGGGCGGGGCGACGGTCGTCGTCACCCGCAGCGGCTCGTCGGTCGTCGCGAGCTGCTCGTCCTGCTCCTGGGCGCCGCTCACCGGGTCGAGCATCACCGCGACGACCTGGGCGGCCCGGACCGATCTCGAGGTCTCGGGGTCGCTCTACCGGTACGGCCGCCTCGTCCTCACCCCCTCGGCCGGCGCGGGAGTGCACGCCGTCCTCTGGGTCCGGCTGCACGACGAGTACCTCGACCAGATCCGCGAGGTGCCGTGGAGCTGGCCGTCGTCGGCCCTCCAGGCGCAGGCCGCCGCCGCACGGGCGTACGCGATGCGCAAGATCTCCGCCGGGCTGCGCCCGGAGTGCGCCTGCCACGTCACCGACACCGTCGCCGACCAGGTCTTCCACCCCGTGCCCACGGGCGGCGAGCTCGCCGCCTGGCCGCGCTGGCAGGCGGCCGTGCGGGCGACCGGCTCGTCCTCGACGGGGTACGTCCCGCGCTACGGCGGCCAGGTGATCGAGGCGCTGTACTCGTCGAGCAACGGCGGGTGGTCGCTCGACGGGGGAGAGGTCTTCGGAGCGGCGCGGCCCTACCTGCGCAGCCGCTACGACCCCGCGAGCCTCGGCTCGGAGAACCCCTACCGCTCGTGGACCCGGACGATCTCGCAGTCGAGCCTCGCGGCGGCCTTCGGCCTGCCCGACGTCGTGCGCCTCGACCTCTCCGACCGGGCGACCGGCCATGCCGTGGCCACCGCGAGGGCGACCTCCTCGGGCGGCACGACGGCGACGCTGACCGGGGTCGCGCTGCGACAGGCCCTCGGCCTCCCGTCGACGGCGCTCCGACGCTCCGACGCACGGACGTCGGGCGCGGGCGCTCCCGGGCTGGCCGTCGCGATCGCCCGTTCGGTCCCCATGAGCGCGACGAGCGTGGTCCTCGCCAGCCAGTACGAGCAGGACGCGCTGCACGCCCTCGTCGCCCAGCCGCTCGCCGGCACCCTCGACGCCCCGCTGCTCCTCACCGGTCGCCGCGGCCTGGGGTCTGCGACGACGGCGGAGCTGGACCGGCGGGGGAGCCGCGTACGCACCGCCTACGTCGTCGGCGGCCCCACGACGGTCGAGGACGGGGTGCTGCGCGCGCTGCGCTCGCGCGGTCTCGTCGTCGTGCGTCTCGGCGGCTCGGACGTCGACTCGGTGGCTGCCGCGGTCCTGCAGCAGATCTCCGCGCGGCGCACCGTGCGGGCCGTCGCGGTGACGACGACGACGGGGCGCTCGGCCGGTGCGGCCTTCTCCGGGACGGCGCGACGTCTGCGCGAGCCAGTCGTCGTCGCGGGCAGCACGCAGCTGCCGTGGCGCACCCGGGCGGCGGTGGGCCGAGCGGGGGTGACGTCGGCGCACCTGCTCGGCGGTACCGCGCACGTCTCGGAGGCCGTCGAGGACTCGCTCACCGGGGCGGGTCTGAGGACGGTCCGTCTGCCGGGCGACGACGACGCCGAGGTCGCCGGCCGGGTCGGGGAGCACTTCGTGCGCTCCGTCGGCGGGACCGAGGTCGTCCTCGCCCCGGCCGGTGCGACCCGGGTCCTCCACCGGGCGGTCGCCGGGGGGCTGGGCGAGGTCGTGCTCGTCGGGACCGACACGCTGCCGGGTGCCACGGCGGCCGCCCTGCAGCGCGCCCCGTCGTGGACCCGCGTGCGGGCCGTCGGCACGACGCAGGAGGTGCCGACGGCCTGGCTGTGGGCCGCGCGGGAGTCGTGAGCCGCCTCGGTGGTCTCGAGGCTCGGGCGCTGAGCGCCCTCGCACCTCGACCAGCGAGGAGGGCTGGGTGGTCTCGCACCTCGACCAGCGAAGGTGGCTGGGTGTCTCGAGGCTCCTTCGTCGCACCTCGACCGGCGAGGGGGTCAGCCCTCGAGGTCGAAGGTCAGCGCCACGCCCGTCTTGTCCTGGAGGTCCTCGGGGGAGATGTCGAAGAGCTCGCGCACGACGACGCCGTCCTCGGTGAGGTCCATGACGGCGAGGTCGGTGATGACCCGCTGCACGACGCCCTTGCCGGTGAGCGGCAGGTCGCACTCGGCGACGATCTTGTGCGAGCCGTCCTTCGCGACGTGCTCCATGAGGACGATGACCTTGCGGGCCCCGTGGACGAGGTCCATCGCGCCGCCCATGCCCTTGACCATCTTGCCGGGGATCATCCAGTTGGCGATGTCGCCGTTGGCGGCGACCTGCATGGCACCGAGGATCGCCGCGTCGACCTTGCCGCCGCGGATCATCCCGAAGGACGTGGCGGAGTCGAAGATGCTCGCCCCCTTGCGCAGGGTGACCGTCTCCTTGCCCGCGTTGATGAGATCGGGGTCGACGGCGTCCTCGGCGGGGTAGGCCCCGACGCCGAGGATGCCGTTCTCGGACTGCAGGACGATCTCGACGTCGTCGGGCACGTAGTTCGGCACGAGCGTGGGCAGCCCGATGCCGAGGTTGACGTAGTCGCCGTCGGCGAGCTCCTGGGCGGCACGTGCGGCCATCTGCACACGGGTCAGCGGCATCTCAGGCCTCCTGCGTCGTGGGGGTGGGGGTGACCGTGCGCTTCTCGATCCGCTTGTCGGCGGCCTGCTCGGCCGTCAGCGGCAGCACCCGCTGGACGTAGATGCCCGGCAGGTGCACCTCGTCGGGGTCGAGGTCGCCGGGCTCGACGAGCTCCTCGACCTCGGCGATCGTCAGCCGGCCGGCCATGGCGCACAGCGGGTTGAAGTTGCGCGAGCTCGTGCGGAAGACGAGGTTGCCGTGGCGGTCGCCCTTCCAGGCGCGCACGAGGGCGAAGTCGGTCGAGATCGCCTCCTCGAGGACGAACTCGTGCTCCTCGACCCGGCGGCCGTCCTCGGCCTCGGCGTCGCGGCTCGTCACGGCGAAGGGGCGCACCTCCTTCGGCGGCGAGGCGAGGGCGATGCCGCCCTCGGCGTCGTAGCGCCACGGCAGACCGCCGTCGGCGATCTGCGTGCCGACCCCGGTGCGGGTGTAGAAGGCGGCGATCCCGGCGCCGCCGGCCCGCAGCTTCTCCGCGAGCGTGCCCTGAGGGGTGAGCTCGACCTCGAGCTCGCCGGAGAGGTACTGGCGGGCGAACTCCTTGTTCTCCCCGACGTAGGAGGAGGTCATCCGGTCGATCTGACCACCGGCGAGGAGCAGGCCCAGCCCCCAGTCGTCGACGCCGCAGTTGTTGCTCACGCAGCGCAGGTGCTTCACCCCCGTCCGTCGCAGCTCGGCGATGAGCACGCTCGGGATGCCGCACAACCCGAACCCGCCCACGGCCAGGGAGGCGCCGTCACGGATCCCGTCGACGGCCTCGGCAGCAGTGGAGACGACCTTGTCCATGGCGCCAGGCTAGTGGCCGTCGACGGACGGTCCCGGGCGGGGTGCGCGGGCCCGACGGGCCGGTCAGCAGTGTCCTCCCGCGGCAGCGCACGGTGTGCTCGTCCACGGAACGACAGGGACGTAATTCACCTCCGGGGTCTGGCGCGTCGGGAGTGCCCCGTGAGATATCTGTGCACGTTGTGGCGCCAGGGACCTCTGTGACACCTGATGCCAGACGCCGTTGGGCTCCCCCTGGCCCAGCGGATCTGCCTGCTGAAACGGAGGATCCGGCGTGTCCCTCAGCGCCCGCGTTCTTGGTGCCCTCGTCGTCCCCGCCGTGACCATCCCCGTCATGGCCCCGCTCGCCGCGGCGGACGCCCCGAGGCCGCCCGTCAACAACAACCTGCCCGGTGACCTCGACGTCGCCTCGCCGTACCTGCCGCAGACGGTCTGCGACCCGGTGGCCAAGCCGGGCGTCACCGCCTTCGCCCGTCTCATGTCGCAGCACTACAGCCAGCTCAACTACGGCATCAGCCGCAACTGCAACGCCGGTCTGACGGAGCACTCCGAGGGGCGCGCGCTGGACTGGATGCTCAACAAGAACGACCCCCGCCAGCAGGAGATCGCCGACTCGGTCGTCGCCTGGCTCGTCGCCCCGGACGCGCAGGGCCGCCCGGGCGCGATGGCCCGCCGCTTCGGCGTCATGTACATCATCTGGGACCGCAAGATCTGGGGCACGTACAACATGGGCGTCGGCTGGCGCCCGTACTACGGGTCGAGCCCGCACACCGACCACATCCACTTCTCCTTCAGCTGGGACGGCGCGATGCAGCGCACGTCGTGGTGGACGGGCAAGGCGTGGACGAGCGTCACGAGCACCCCCGGCGGGTCGAGCGGGACCCCCGTCACGCCCCCGGTCGCCACCCCGGACAGCTACCCGACCCTCAAGGTCGGCGCGAAGGGGGACGACGTCAAGCTCGCGCAGAAGGTCATCGGCGTCACCGCCGACGGCGCCTTCGGCCCCGCGACGGAGACCGCGCTGCGCCGTTGGCAGTCGGCGCAGTCCATCCCGGTCACCGGTGTCCTCGACACCCGCACGTGGGAGCGGATGGTGGCGCTGGGCGAGATCCCCGCTCGCGGGGGCATGGAGAGCCTGGCGAAGTACTTCAAGACCACCCTGCGCCTCGGCTCGACCGGTGAGGCGGTCAAGGCCGCGCAGAAGAAGCTCGGGATCGCCGCCGACGGCAGCTACGGCGAGAAGACCGCGACCGCCGTGCGCTCCTTCCAGCGCAAGATGACCCTCAAGGTCGACGGCGTCGTCGGCGAGAACGCCTGGCGCGCGCTCGCCGGGCTGCCGTACAAGAAGAACGGCTCGGTCCAGACGCCGAAGCCGACCCCGGTCACCCCGACCGTGCGCTCGACGACGGAGTACTCCGGCCTGAAGTCGACGGTCCTGGCCCCCGGCGCTCGCGGTGCCGCGGTGAAGACCCTCCAGCGCGCTCTCGCCATCGGCGTCGACGGTGCCTACGGCAAGGCCACGGAGAAGGCCGTCCGCTCCTTCCAGTGGGCGAGCAAGCTCAAGGTCACCGGCGTCGTCGACGCCAAGACGTGGGACGCGCTCGAGGCCCGCGACTACCCCTTCCTCAAGTACCGCACCACGGTCATCAAGCCCGGCTCGAAGGGGTATGCCGTCACCACCCTGCAGCGCTACCTCGGCGTCCGGGCGGACGGCTCCTACGGGCCGAAGACCGTCGAGGCGGTCAAGGCGCTCCAGGGCCGACGGGGCATGGCCCGCACCGGTGTCGTCGGCGGCATGACGTGGCAGGCCCTCGAGCACGAGCTGCGCGCCCGCCGCGCGGGCTGACGCACCCCCGTACCCACGACGAGGTCGACCCGGCTCAGGCCGGGTCGACCTCGATCTGGTGGTCCACCCCTTCGTCCTGGGCCCGCCGCGCCCGCACGGCGGGGTCGGTGCCGCCGACGTGGACGACGAGAGAGCCTCGGGCGGACCACGCGGCGACGAGCGCGAGCAGCAGGTCCTGCGTGCTTGCGGGCGCGACGTCGACCCGGCCGCCACGGGGCAGGTCGGGCCAGCGCCGCGCTGCCGCGTCGACGAGCTCGCCGTAGGTGATCTCGCCGGAGCCGGTGACGAGCGCGGTGCCGTCGGGCTCGGGCGTCGCCCAGGGGGCGAAGAAGTCGCCGTAGCCCGACACGTCGGCCGCCTCGTCGACGACGCCCGGGGGCAGCGCGACGTCGCCCGAGCGGGCGAGCGAGGCGCGGGTGAGGTAGACGCTCGTCGTCGCGTCCGGGCCGGGCAGGGTGTCGCTCACGGCCACCTCGGCGTCGTCGACCTCGACGAGCGAGAGCGTCGCGCCGACGGCCCATGTCGCGAGCGCCCAGTACGTGGCGCGCCAGTGCGGCCGGGCGGCGAGCACGACGACCGAGCCGGGGGCGACGTCCCACTCCTCTTGGAGCGCGTTCGCCGCCTTCGAGACCCACTTGTCGAGGACGCGGGCGGACAGCTCGACCCGCTCGCCGGCCGTCGCGCCGGGCAGGTCGTCGTAGCAGGTGATCCGCGGGCGGGCCGGGTCGTCGGCCAGGAGGGCGGGCAGGAGGTCGGCGGGGGAGGGGGCTGGCATGGCACCACCGTGCCACGTCGCGTCGAGGTGGTCGGGATACCGTGGCGCGCGTGACTGCCGCCGCGACCGCTCCTGACGACCGCGAGCGGACCGCCTCCCGCAGCACGGCCGATGCCGGTGGCGTGCTCACCCGCGTCGTGCTCGCCACGGCCCTGTGGCTCGTGCTGCTCGGCTTCGTCGGAGCGGTCTTCGCCTGGGTCGGGGCCTGGACCCCGCTCGTCGGCGTCGTCACCGCCGTCGTCGCCGCGGCCGCGGCGGTGCGGGGGACCCGTGACCTGCCCGCCGTCGCGATGCCGGCGGCCCCCGCGGCGCTCCTCGTCCTCGCCGTCCTCGCCATCACGGTGTGGACCGGTACGACACGCAGCGAGCAGGTGCTGCCCCGCCGCGACTCCGCGAGCTACTACCAGGCGACCGAGCAGCTGGCCCGTGAGTCGCGCCGGCCCGTGCCCGTCGACCCGGCCGACATCGGCGGCCCGGAGACCCTCGCGGTGCCGGGGCTGACGCTGGAGTCCCCGGCCTTCTACGAGATCGGCTCGCCGGACGACCCGTCGGTCCAGCCGCAGTTCATGCCCGGCCCCGCCCTGACGTACTCGATCCCCCTTCGTCTCGGCGGGCCGGACCTCGCGATGTGGGCGCCGGCCGTGCTCGCCGGTCCCGCGCTGCTCGGGCTCGGGCTGCTCCTGGCCCTCGGCATCCGGGGCCGGGCCGGCGCCTGGCTCGCCACGCCGGGGGTGCTCCTCGTCGGGGCGTGCTTCCCGTGGCTGCACACCTCGCGCAGCACGTACTCCGAGCCGCTCGCCGCGCTCACCCTCGCCGGCGGCTTCCTCGCCCTGGCCCTCGCGACGCGAGACGACGGCCGCGGGGCCTCCGGTCCGACGGCGGTGCGCGTCGCGCGCACCGCGCTGCTCGCCGGGGTGCTCGTCGGCGGCACGAGCATCGTGCGCATCGACGCCCTGCGCGAGACGATGCTGCTCGTCCCCGTCGCCGCACTGCTCCTCGCGCGCGGGCGCTCGTGGGGGCGGCCGCTGCTCGTCGGCTCCGTCGGGGCGACGCTCGCGGGCTTCGCCGTCGCGGGCGTCATGAGCTGGCGCTACCTCGGCGAGATCGGCGCCTCCCTGCTGCCCCTCGTCGGGCTCGTCGTCCTCATGGGCCTGCTGTGCTGGTACCTGCTGCTCCGCTCGGCGCGCGGCTGGTCGCTGCCGACGCGCCTCACGACGACTCTGCCGCGCGTGCTCGCGCCGCTCGTCGTCCTCGTCGGCGTCGGTCTCGCGCTGCGCCCGCTCGTCATGACGGTGCGCCAGGACCCGAGCGACCCCGGCGCGATGTACGTCGCGCGGATGCAGGCCGCGCAGGGCCTGCCGGTCGACGGCGGACGCACCTACGCCGAGCACTCCGTCGAGTGGCTGTCGTGGTGGGTGGGCCCGGTGGCTCTCGTCGTCGCCCTCCTCGCGCTCGCCGCCCTGTGGGGGCGGCTGGGCTCGACGTGGGCGAAGGGGGACCCCTACCCGTCGTGGGCCGGCCCGATCTTCGTCGCGACCGGGTCGAGCCTGCTCACCCTGTGGCGACCCGGCATCACCCCCGACCACCCGTGGGCCGACCGCCGGCTCCTCGTCGTCCTGCCCCTCGTGCTCCTCCTCGTCGTCGTGGCGGCCGCCTGGCTCGGCCGCCGGCTGCTCACGACTGCCCCGGGGGCCGCGGGTCGGGGGCTGGCCGCAGCGGCCGTCGCGGTCGTCCTCCTCGCCGCCGCCGTCCCCACCGCCGCGGCGACCTGGCCGCACCGCTCCGAGCGCATCGAGCAGGGCGAGCTGGCCGCGGTCGACACCTACTGCCGTGCCGTGCACGACAGCGGGGCCACGCTCGTGCTCGCGGCGGACGACTGGGCGGTCAACCAGTGGGCCCAGGTGACGCGGGGCATGTGCGACGTGCCGGCCGTGGCCACCCAGGGCCTGCTGCGCGACGACCCGCAGGAGCTGCGGGCCGCCGTCGACGACCTCGCCGAGCGGGTCGAGGCCTCCGGCGGGCGTCTCGTCCTCGTCGCCTCGCGCGGTCCGCAGTCGCTGCCCGAGCTCGGTCTGCCCGCGGGCGAGCTCGTCCTCGACGTCACCGTGCAGGAGGACATGCGCATCCTCGAGGACCGCCCCGACGGGACGACCCCGCTGCCCCTCCAGGTCTGGCTCGCCCCGGCCGGCTGAGCACGGCGGGCCGACCACCCCTTCGGGCACGATGCGGCCCGCCGACCCGGCGGGCGATACCCTCGCTCACGAGATGAGCGAGCACATGCAGGGCCCCGGGCCCACCCCCGTCCCGTCGTCCGACCAGACCGTCCCGGTCCCGCAGCCGGGGCGCAGCGGTGCCGTGCGCGACGACGGGGATCACGTCGTCACGCCGGCCGTCGCCGGTCACCCCGGTCGGCGCAACCCCGTCGTCGAGCACGTCGGGGCCGGCGAGCCGGTCGAGCGCGAGCCGGGCGACCCGCTCGTCACCGTCGTCCTGCCCTGCTACAACGAGGCCGAGCACGTCATGCTCGAGATCGAGCGGATCAGCCGCGTCCTCGACGAGAGCGGGCTGAGCTACGAGCTGCTGTGCATCGACGACGCGTCGACGGACGACACCCTCGAGGTGCTCACCGCCGCGGCCGTCGACTACCCGGCCATCCGCATCCTCGCCTTCCGCCGCAACGGCGGCTCGGGCACCGCGCGTCGCATCGGCACCCAGCAGGCCCGCGGCGAGATCGTCGTGTGGACCGACGCCGACATGACCTACGAGAACGAGCGCATCCCCGAGCTCGTCCAGGTGCTCCTCGACGACCCGTCCTACGACCAGGTCGTCGGCGCGCGCACCACCGAGGAGGGCACCCACAAGTGGGCGCGCGTCCCGGCGAAGTTCGTCATCCGCAAGATCGCCGAGTGGCTCTCGCGCCAGCGGATCCCGGACCTCAACTCCGGTCTGCGGGCGATCCGTCGCTCCGTTGCGCTGCCCTACCTGCGCCTGCTGCCCCCCGGCTTCTCGTGCGTCACGACGATCACGCTGGCCTTCCTCATGAACCAGCACGACATCAAGTACGTCTACACGTCGTACGCGAAGCGTGCCGGCACCTCGAAGTTCAAGTTCTTCAAGGACGCCTACCGCTACATCCTCCAGGTGCTGCGCATGGTCATGTACTTCGACCCGCTGCGGGTGCTCATGCCGCCCGCGCTGTGGCTCGTGCTCATCGGCGGGCTCAAGCTCGTCGTCGACATGGTGCGCCACCCCTTCTACGTCCCGGCGAGCACGATCCTGCTCGTCGTGAGCGGCATCCTCATCGGGTCCCTCGCGCTCATGGCCGACCTGCTCGTCCGCTCGCGCGACGCGGTCTAGCCCGTGAGCGACCAGGCGCGCCTGCGGGTCGCCGTCGTCGGGCCGACCCACCCGTACAAGGGCGGGGTCGCCAGCCACACGACGACGCTCGCCCACGAGCTGAGCGACGCCGGGCACGACGTCCGGCTCGTCTCGTGGCGGCACCTGTACCCGAGCTTCCTCTACCCGGGGGAGCAGTCGGTCCCCGCGGGCGGGGCGCCCGACGTCGAGCCCTTCCCGGGCACCGAGCACTCGCTGTCGTGGGCGCGCCCGGACACGCTCGTGCGGGCCGGTCGAGCGCTGCGCGACGTCGACGTCGTCGTCGTCGTCCACGTCATCCCGCCGGTCGTGCCGCTCCACCTGCTGCTCCTGCGGGCGGCGGGCGCCGGGCGCACGTCGAGCACGGGTCGCGGCCCGCGCAGCGTCGTCATCTGCCACAACGTGCTGCCGCACGAGCCGCACCCCGGCGACGCCGCGATCATGCGGGGGCTCTTCGCCCGGGTCGACGCGGTCGTCGTGCACTCCGGCGAGCAGGCGCGGCTCGCGCGCGAGCTCGGCGCCTCGCACGTCGTCGTCTCCGAGCTGCCCCCGCACCTGCCCGGGGGAGCGCCCGTCGAGCGGCCCGCCCACCGGGGCCCGGCCCGCATCCTCGCCCTCGGGCTGGTGCGCGGCTACAAGGGCATCGACGTCCTCATGCGCGCGATGACCCGGGTGCCGGGCGTGAGCCTCACCGTCGCCGGGGAGATGTGGGGCGACGCGGGCGCACAGCTCCGTGAGCTCGCGCAGGACCCCCGGCTCGCCGGGCGGGTCGAGATCCACGGCGGGTACGTGCCCGCCGAGCGGATCGCGCCCCTGCTCGCCGACCACGACGTCCTCGCCCTGACCTACCGCAGCGCGACCGCCTCGCAGAACGTCCTGCTCGCCCACCAGCACGGGCTGCCTGCGCTCGCCTCGCGGGTGGGGACCTTCGCCGAGCAGGTCCGCGACGACGTCGACGGGCTGCTCGTCGCGCCCGACGACGAGGACGCGCTCGTCACCGCTCTCGAGCGCCTCGCCGACCCCGACGAGGTCGAGCGGCTGCGTGCAGGGGTCCGCCCGCCGGACCTCTCCGGCCCGTGGGCCCGCTACGTCGGCACCCTCGAGGCGGTCGCCGCCGACGGCGCCGTGGCGATCCCCGACGCCTCCGACGGGCCGGACGAGGCACCCTCGGCCGCCCCCTTCGCCCGTCGCCTCGGCGCGGTGCGCGACCTCGCCCGGGCGGCCCGGCGCCGGCGGGAGCCGCGCCTGGACCTGCGCGACCGCGACCTGCCCGACTGGGTGCGCCCCACCGACGTGCTCGGCGTCGACGACGAGGCCGAGGCGGCCCACGAGCTCGCGGGCTCGCTCGGCCTGCCCGGCCGCGGCGACCGGATCGCCGGCTGGGCCGCGCTCGGCGCGGTC
Source organism: Janibacter melonis (assembly GCF_020567375.1). GTDB lineage: Bacteria > Actinomycetota > Actinomycetes > Actinomycetales > Dermatophilaceae > Marihabitans > Marihabitans melonis. The sequence continues at coordinate 490,103 of NZ_JAJBZM010000003.1, forward strand.
TCGGCGCTGCTGTCCGTCGGCGGCGACACCGCCCGCTCGGCGACGGTCCTCGACTTCTCCGGGCCCGGGTCCCCCTTCGCCCGGTGGGCCCGATCGCTGGGCTACGCGCCGGTCGAGGTCGAGCTGTCCGGCGGGCGCTCGCCCTTCGACCTGCTCGACCTCGACACGGCCAGCCTCGACGTCATCACCGCCCTGCACCCCGGTGGGGCCGCGGCGGGCGACGTCGACGAGCTCGTCACCGTGGCCTCGTGGGCGCTGCGCGCCCGCGGGATCCTCGTGCTCACCCTCGCGGTCGGCGGCTCCGACGACGACGCGGTCGGCCCCGCGGACCTGCGCGGCGTCATCGCCCGGGCCGACGACGCCGGTCTCGCGCTCGTCGGCGACCTCGACGGCGATCTCACCGCGCGGCTGCGCCGGGCCGCCGACGTCGCCGCGGGCACCTCGGGCCGCGACGCCGAGGACGCCTACGCCGTCGTCCGGCTGACCCTGCGCCGCCGATGAGCGAGCCCGTCGCGCCCGAGCCGGGTGCTCCCGAAGCGGCCGCGCCCGTCACCGAGCCGCCCCCGCCCACCACCCGGTCGACCCGCAAGCGCGTCGTCGACGCCGTGCGCGTCGCCTTCCTCGCCCTCGTCCTCCTCGCGGTCGGCTACGCCCTGACGCGCGGCTGGGACGACGTCTCCGCGTCCTTCCGACGGATCGGCGCCGGGTCGCTCGCGCTCGGGCTCGTCCTCGCCCTCGTGTCGCCGGCCCTCACCGTGCTCGGCTGGCGGGTGCTCCTCGCCGACCTCGGCTCACGGCTGCACCTCGCCCCGGCGAGCGGCGTCTTCTTCGTCGGCCAGCTCGGCAAGTACCTGCCCGGCTCGGTGTGGTCGGTCGTCGCCCAGGCCGACATGGCCCGGCGGCTCGGGGTCCCGCGCCGTCGCACCGCGGTCGTCGGGCTCATCACCATCGCGCTGTCGGCGCTGTGCGGCATCGTCGTCGGTCTGCCCGCGCTGCCGGCGCTGCTGACCCGTGGCCAGGCCAACCTGCCGACGTGGTTCCTCGTCCTCGTCGTCGGCGGGCTGCTCGTCGCGCTGTGGCCCCCGGTGCTCAACCGGGCGATCGCCCTGCTCTTCCGCCTCCTGCGCCGCGAGCCGCTCGAGCACGACCTCTCGCTCGCCGCGGTCGCGCTGTCGACGATGTGGTTCACGCTGTCGTGGCTCGCCGGTGGCGCGTCGATCTGGGTCATGGCGACCTCGCTCGCCGACGCCGGCGCCGACCCCGGTCATCTCGCGCTCGTGAGCATCTGCGGCTACCTCCTCGCCGCGGGCATCGGCATGTTCTCCTTCGTCGTGCCCGCCGGTGTCGGCGTGCGTGACGGGGTCCTCGTCGTGCTCCTCGCGACGTCGATGCCGGTCGCCGCGGCGACCGCCGTCGTCGTCGTGGCACGCTTCTACAGCGTCGTCGCCGACGTCGCCTGGGCCGGCATCGGCTGGCTCTGGGCACGTGCGCACCACCTCCTGCCCGACCCGAAGGTTGATACCCATGTCTGACGTCCACCCCGACCGACCCACCGGCACCCCTGCCGCGGAGCCGACCGGCCAGGTGGCCGCACCTCCCGGAGGCCGTCTGCTCGCCGTCGCCAAGCGCGGCGCCGAGCTCGCGCTGTGGGGCCGCGTCGCGGGGCAGCGCCGGCTCGAGGGCCGACGCGGGATCGGCGGCGGACGCCCGGCCCCGACCTCGGTGGCGCCGACGGCGGTGCTCGGCGACAAGGCGACGTGGGAGCGCGCGACGGCCGAGGCCCGCTCGTTGCGCCTGCCGCTGCACCGCGACCTGCCGAAGAACTGGGACGCCCTCGGAGCCGTCGGCGCGATCCTCTCGCTCGTCGACGACGGCTCGCGCCGGGCGCGCGTCATGGACGCGGGCAGCGCCCGGTACTCGCCGGTCCTGCCCTGGCTGCGCCTCTACGGCTTCGGCGAGCAGCCCGAGTCGCTCCTCGGCATCAACCTCGAGTTCGGCGACGTCGTCACGCGCGACGGCGTGGTCTTCCGCTACGGCGACGTCACGGCGACGGGGCTCGAGGGCGGGGCGCTCGACGCGATCACGTGCATGTCGGTCATCGAGCACGGGGTCCCCGTCGAGGGCTTCCTCGCCGAGTCCGCCCGGGTGCTGCGCCCCGGCGGCGTCCTCGTCCTGTCCACCGACTACGACCAGAGCCCGCCGGACACGACCGGCAAGCACATCTACGGCTCGCAGGTGCACATCTTCTCGCCGGAGGAGATCCGCGAGCTCGTCGCGACCGCCCGCCGTCACGGCCTCGAGCTCGTCGGCGAGCTGAGCGACGAGCTCCTCGCGCACGACGAGCGGCCCGTGCACTGGACCCGGGTCGACCTCGACTACACCTTCGTCCTGCTGACCTTCCGCAAGATCTGAGCATGACCGCGACCCGGCGCCACCAGCCGCCGGGGCTGGACGCCCCGGTGTCGCTGGACCGCGTGCTCGGGCCCTTCCGCCGGGGCGCCGGCGACCCGACCTCGCGCCGGGTCGGGCGCGACTGGTGGCTCGCCTGGACGACGCCCGACGGCCCCGTCGGGGCTCACCTCGTGCCCGGTGACGAGGTCACCGCTCACGCGTGGGGCGCCGGTGCGCAGTGGTTCCTCGACGCGCTGCCCGACCTGCTCGGCGGGCGCGACGACCCCACGGGCTTCGAGCCCCACCACGATCTCGTCGCCGCCGGCTGGCCGTCGTGGTCGGGCTACCGCGTGCCCGCGTCGCGGCTGGTCTTCCAGGTCTTCGTGCCCGCCGTCATCGAGCAGCGGGTCACCGGTCGCGAGGCCTTCTCGTCCTACCGCCAGCTCGTCACGCGCTTCGGCGAGCCGGCGCCGGGGCCGGCGGGGGAGCAGGGCATGATCTGCCCGCCGACGGCGTCGGGGTGGGGGAACGTGCCGTCGTGGGCCTGGCTGCAGGCCGGGGTCGAGGGCGCGCGCAGCCGGGTCGTCGTCAACGCCGCGAAGGTCGCCGGCCGGCTCGAGGAGTGCGCCGAGCTCGACCGGGACGCCGCGACCCGCCGGCTCCGGGCGCTGCCCGGCGTCGGGGTCTGGACGACCGCCGAGGTCGCCCAGCGCGCCCTCGGCGACGCCGACGCCGTGTCCTTCGGCGACTACCACCTCGCCCGCAACGTCACGTGGTCGCTCACCGGTCGGATCGGAGACGACGACGAGCTCGCCGAGCTCGTCGCCCCCTACGCCGGGCACCGCTTCCGCGCCTGCCGGATCATCAGCGCCGTCGGGGGAGCACCCCCGCGCCGCGGCCCTCGCCGCTCGCTGCCGACCCACCTCCCGACCCGCTTCTGATCCCCCTTCGCCCGCGGGTCCGGTGACCTCGGGAAGGAAGCTTCGACCTCGGGCAAGAACCGTTCCTTCCCGAGGTCGCACTTTCCCGCCCTGGGCGGGAAAGCTGAGGTGGGGCGCTCAGAGGAGGGCGAGGACCTCGGCGGCGAGGGCGAAGGGGTCCGAGGCGGCGGTGGGGACGACGCGCAGCGCGCGGGCGTAACCCGTCTCGGGCACCGGGGTGACCCAGACGTCGGCGATGTCGCGGTAGATGCCGGCGGCGGCCGGCCCGGTCGCGGGCAGCCCGGCGACCTCTAGACCGACGAGCGTGGTGCCGGGGCCCAGGCGCGGGTCGAGCACGACGACGTCGGCCGAGGTGCCGCGCAGCGCGTCGGACATGCCGGGCACCCCGAGCACCGGGCCGACCTGCAGGACGGGGTCGCCCGGGGCGACGACGACGGCGTCGGCGGAGCGCACGGCGTCGAGCACGCCCGGCGCCGCAGGGGCCCGGTCGAGGCCGGCGACGACGACACGGGCTGGGGTCGGCCGCCCGCCCAGCCCCTCGCGCCACTCGCGCACGTGGACGGCGCTCTGGGGCGCCTCGCCGTCCGGCACGTCGAGGACGACGTGGGTCTCGACGGGCACGTCTGTCACCGGGCGCACCCGGACGCGGTCGGGCAGGCCCGCGGCCTGGCAGAGACGGGCGAGGACCTCGCTCGGCGTCGCGCCCTGGGCCAGCCACGCGCTGCGGGCCAGGTGGGTCGCCACGGCGGTGTCGGGCAGCTCGAGCCAGCCCGGACCCGACCCGGTCTCTCGCAGGCCGTCCTGCACGGTCGTGCCGACGGGCTCGGGACGACCCGCGAGCGCGTCGAGGACCGCGTCGCTCGTCGCGCTGACGCGCAGGCCGAGCGCGGTGACGTCCTCGGCGGTCGCGACGACGACGTCGACCGCGGTGCTCTCGTCGCGCGCGAGGAGCCCGTCGACGAGGGAAGCGACGACCGGTGCGCTGGTGGGCGAGGGGGCGATGACGACGACGTGCATGGGTCCAGTCTCTCCCGACGCGCGGGGCGCCCAGTACCACGTCGCAGCACCGCGCGGGGCCCTGGAGACCCGCTGCCCGCGCGGATCGACCCGATCCGTGCCGCGGACCCTGGACAGGGGGACCGTATAACCCCTTCGGCTTGACTAATCGTGGATGACACGCGTGTAATTTCGGTGATGTCTTTCTGCTTGCGAGCAGGTCGTGGACATCGCACGCGCGAGATCGCGTGGGTCGAGGTGCGATATGTCGAGGAGGGATCCGGATGCACGACCTGCTGATGCTCAACCCGATCCAGGACGACGAGGCCGAGGAGATGTCCTGGCAGGAGCGCTCCCTGTGCGCTCAGACGGATCCCGAGGCCTTCTTCCCGGAGAAGGGCGGGTCCACCCGCGAGGCGAAGAAGGTGTGCGTCGGGTGCGAGGTGCGCCAGGAGTGCCTCGAGTACGCCCTGGCCAACGACGAGCGCTTCGGCATCTGGGGCGGTCTGTCCGAGCGCGAGCGTCGCAAGCTCAAGAAGCGCGCCGTCTGACGCGCTCCTCGTGACACCGGCACCACCCCAGCACGCGCCCGAGACCACCGCGGCCCCCTCCCGCCGCGCTCCTGAGGCGCCCCCTGCCGTCGCGACCGTCCTGCTCGCACGGTCCGCGGACGACGCCGCAGAGACCGTCACCGCACTCCTGGCCCAGTCGCACCTCGGTGACGCCCCCGGGGCCGCCGACCGTCAGCAGCACACGGTGCTCCTCGTCGACGCCAGCCCCTCGGGGCTCGACGTCGACGCCGTCCTCGCCCCGGTGCGCGAGGCCGGGCTGCCCGCCCTGTCCACCCGGCTCGACCCCCGGCGTGGTCTGCGGCGCTCGCTGCCCGAGCTCGTCGAGAGCCTGCCGACCCACGCCGACCGGCGTGACCTCGTGTGGGTCCTCACGAGCCGCTGCCGGCCCCGCCCCGACGCCCTCCACGCGCTCGTCGCCGCCGTCAGCCGCGGGGTGGTCATGGCGACGCCGAAGGTCGTCGACGTCGCCGACGAGGGTGTCCTCGTGCGCCAGGGCCTGCAGGTGACCCGGGCCGGGCGCCTCGTCCCGACGCCCGTGTGCGGCGAGCGCGACCAGGGCCAGCACGACGACTCCGTCGACGTGCTCGCGGGCCCCCTCGAAGGTCTGCTCCTCGACCGCGACGAGTACCTTGCGCTCGGCGGTCACGACCCCGCCCTCGGCGATCTCGGGGGCGATCTCGACCTCGGCTGGCGGGCCCAGCGGTGCGGGCACCGCGTCGTCGCCGTGCCGACCGCCGTCCTCGCCGTCCGCCCGTGGCCGGTCGAGCGCCGGCCGGGGCTGCGCCACCGCGCCCAGGCCCGCCGCGTCGCCCTGGCTCGCGGCCCGCTGTGGGCGGCGCCCGTCCGGGCGCTCGGCGGTGCGCTGCTCGCGCTGCTCACCTCGCTCGCCCTGCTGCTGCTCAAGCGCCCCGGGCTGGCCCGGGAGGAGCTCGCGCTCGTGCGCGGCTCGCTCGACCCCCGCACCCTCACCTCGCTGCGGCGCCGCGGCGGGCGCGCCACCGTCGACCGGCGCGAGCTCGCGACCCTCTTCGTGCCGACCGCCCAGGCCCGCCAGCGCCTGGTCGACGACATCCGCGGTCATCACCCCGGCGCGGGCGTCGACGCCCCCGCGTCCGGTGCCGAGGCCACCGGGGTGCTGCGCAGCCCGGTGCCCCTCCTGCTCCTCGCCGCGGTCGCGATGTCTGCCTGGGCCGGTCGGCAGATCACCGGTGAGCTGCGCCACCGCTTCGACGCGGGGCTCGTCGGCGGAGAGCTGCTCGGCGGCCGGGCGACCTCGGGGTCCCTCCTCGCGAGCTGGCGCGACGCGTGGTCTGGTGCCGGCGCGGGGTCGGACCTCGAGCGCAGCCCGGCGGTGCTGCTGCTGGCGGCGGCGAGCTGGGTCGTCGAGCACGTCCCCGGCGGCGGTGACGCCGACTCGCCCGCAGGCGTCGCGCTCAGCCTCTTCGTCCTCGCCGCGCTGCCCCTGGGTGCCGTCGTCGCCTACCGCAGCGCGCGCGTCGTCACGACCGCCCGGTGGGTGCGCGCCCTGCTCGCCCTCGGGTGGATCAGCACCCCGGCCGCCGCGGCCGCCGCGGGCGAGGGCCGGGTCGGCCCGCTGCTCGCCGTCGTCCTGCTGCCGCGGGTCGCCGCCGGTCTCGTCCGGGCCGCCCGCCGTGGCCCGGGGATCAGCGACGCCGTGCGCACCGCGCTGTGGGCCGCCGTCCTCGGCTCCCTCGTGCCCGCCCTCGCCGTGCCGGTGCTCCTCGTCGGCGTCGCCCTGCTCCTCCTCGGCCGACCGGGCCGGCGCGGCCGCGGGGTCGTCCTCCTCACCCTCCCGCTCCTGCTCGCCGGCCCCTGGCTGCTCACCCTGCGCGCCGAGCCCGAGCGGCTGCTCGCCGGCTGGGGAGCCACCGCCCGTGGGCCCCTCCCGGAGGCCTGGCGGCTCGCCGCCGCGGCGCCCGGGGGCCCCGGCGAGATCCCGCTGTGGTGGTACCTGCCCGTGGCCCTCCTCGCGCTGCTCGGTCTCCTGCTCGCCCGCGGCCCGGTGCCCTGGGCGGCCGGTCTCGTCGTCGTCCTCGGGGCGGCCGCCGCGGTCGGGTCCCCCTTCGTCGTCCTCGGCGAGGTCCCAGCCGGGCTGGCGGACGCGGGCGCCGAGGTGCACCCGTGGCCGGGCGTCGGCGGGCTGATCGTCGCGCTCGGGGTGCTCTCGCTGGCCGGGCTCGGTCTCGCGGCCCTGCCGGCCGCGACCTCACGCGCCCGTCGCGCCCTGCAGGTGCTGCCCGTGCTCGTCCTCGCCGGCGGGGTGGTCGGCAGCGCGGCGCTCGTGGCCGACACCGGCTTCGGCGACAAGCTGACGACATGGCGCGACGACCGGCCGCAGATCGCCGTCGACGCCGCCGAGGGCCCGCTCGCCGGCCGGACCCTCTCGCTCGGCCGCACCGACGACGGCGCGATCACCTACCGCCTCGTCGGCCGTGAGGCACCCGATCTCGTCCGTGACCTGCCGGCACCCCTCGTCGACGAGGGGCTGAGCGACGACGTCGCGGCGCTGCTCGGTGTGGGGCCGTCCGGTCGCACCCCGGTCGACGCCGCGCTCGGGGCGTGGGGCGTGGGGTTCGTGACGATGCACGACCCCTCGAGCGACGACCAGGTCGCCGTCGACGCCACCCCCGGTCTGCGCCGGCTGTCGACGAGCGCCGGCACGACGACGTGGTCCGTGCGCCCGGAGTCGACCGGGTCGACGACGCCCTCGCGGGTGCGCTACGTCGGGGGAGCCGACGGCGCGCGCAACCTCGTCGGGCTGCGCGACCACAGCGAGAGCACCGGGGTCCTGCGAGTACCCGGCCAGGGCCGGGTCGTCGTCGGCGAGCCCATCGGCTGGACCGAGCACGCGGTCGTCACCGGCGACGGCGCGCCGCTCGTCCTCGACACCCGCAGCAGCGTGCCCACCTACGCCGTGCCCGCCGGCACCCGTGAGGTCGAGATCGACGTGCGCACCGGGCACGCGGCCTGGAAGTGGCTCGTCCTCGGCTCGCTCGTCGTCGGTCTCTACCTCGCCCTGCCCACGGAGCGCCGACCCGACCCGCAGGAGGAGCAGTGAAGCCGCTGCGGCTCGTCCTCGTCGCCGTCCTCGCCGGCGGCACCGTCGCCGGTGCCCAGGCCGCCACCCGCCCGGAGCCCACGGGCCCGTCGGGGGCCGCGCCGCGCGCGAGCGTGCCGGCCACGCAGGCCGAGCTCGTGTGCCCGGGCTCGCCGCTGGCCGGGGTCGACGGCGTCGAGGACGTGCGCACGTCAGGTGTCGTCGCCGGTCAGGTCGCCCCCGACGACCTCGTGCGCCGGCTCGTGCGCCCGCCGGACGAGCAGGGCCGTCTCCAGGTGAGCCCGCTCGGCGGCGGCGAGGCCGACCGACCCGTCGAGCGAGACCGCGTCGCCCGGGGCGGGTCCCTCGCCCAGGGGGCGACGATCACCGGCACGGGCGACCACGCCCCGGGTCTCGTCGGCGCGGAGGAGGTCGTCGCGTCGAACGACCAGGTGCGAGGTGCGAGCACCGCGCCGTGCGCGGTGACGAGCGCCGACCAGTGGCTCGTCTCGGGCGGCTCCGGAGCGGGCCGTCAGGAGCGCCTCCTCGTGAGCAACCCGGGCGAGAACCCCGTCTCCGTCGACGTCACCGGTCTCGGCGAGCGACGCCCGCAGACCCCGCCGGCCGGCCAGGACGTCACCGTGCCGCCGCGCTCGCGGGTCGCGCTGCTCCTCGACGGCATCACCGGGGCGAGCGCCTCGCAGGTCGTCCGCGTCCGCGCGACCGGCGGGCCCGTCGCCGCCTGGGTGGTCGACCACTGGGTCGACGGCCTCGAGCCGCGCGGTCTCGAGGTCGTGCCCGCGACCGGCGGCCCGAGCCGTGAGCACGTCCTCGGCGCCATCTCGAAGGGGGAGTCGGCCCGCGTCGTCGTCGGTGCCCCCGGCAGCCGGGACGCCGTCGTCAAGGTGCGTGCCGTCGGCTCCGACCGCGCCCGCTCGGTCGCGGTGGCGACCGTGCCCGCCGGCACCAGCCGCAGCGTCGACGTCGACGTCGAGAGCGGCGTCGTCGCCTACACCGTCACCTCTGACGAGCCGGTCGTCGCCGCGGCCGAGGTCGTCGGCTCCGCGTCGCGCACGGGCGGCCAGGACATGTCGTGGAGCACCGCGACCCCGGCCGTGCGCGACCTCGTCGGAGCAGTGGTGCCGAACGCCGTCGCGGGGCTGCCGCGCCACGTCCAGCTCACCGCGCCGTCCGGCGCCGCCGAGGCCGAGGTCGTCAGCGTGTACGCCGGCGAGGCGACGACGAGGACGGTCTCGCTCGAGCGCGACCGCAGCACGGTCGTGCCGCTCGAGGACGTCGACGCCGTCTGGGTGCGGCGGGTCTCCGGCGACGTGCACGCGTCGCTGCTGACGAAGGGGGAGACCGGGCCCGGGACCCCCGTGCTCTCGGTGACGCCGCTGCTGCGCGCCCGGGTGGCCGACCGCACCGTCGAGGTGCTGCCCGTCCCGTGAGCCCGGCTCAGCCGAGCTCGGGGTCGATGTCCTCGACGTCGACGCCCAGCAGCTCGGCGAGCTGACGGGCCACGACGAGCTCGACGACGCTGGCCAGGTCGCCCTCGCGCGCGGCGAGGGTCTCGACCGGACGGCGGTAGACGACGACCCGGTGCGGGTGCGCGCCCTCGGCGGGGAAGATCCGGGCCAGCGCGGGGCCGTCCTCCCACGGTGCGGGGTCGGTCGGGGGCACGTCCGCGACGGCCAGCTCGACGTCCGCCCACCGGGCGCCGAGGACCCCTTCGTAGCGCTGCGCGCAGTCGAGGACGAGCTCGTCGAAGGCGACGGCCCGGCTCACCATGGCCGGGACCGCCGGCCACGCGAGCGGTCCGCGTCGCCCACGACCGCGTCGGTCCCTGCCCGTGCTCACCGGGCCACCCTAGGTCGCCACGGCGCCCCCGGGGAGGTCCCGCGCCGGGTGCTCCCGGCGCGCCGCCCACGGCTGTCGCCGTCGTGGCCTACATTGACCGGCGTGAGTGTCTCCCGTCTGTGCTCCCGAGCCGCCTGCTCCCTCCCGGCGACGGCGACCCTCACCTACGTGTACGCGGACTCGACCGCCGTGCTCGGACCGCTCGCGACCTACGCCGAGCCGCACGCCTACGACTTGTGCACCGATCACGCCGCCCGGCTCACCGCACCGCGCGGGTGGGACGTCGTGCGCCTGGACTCCGGCGCCCCGGCCCCCGACTCGCACGACGACCTCGTCGCCATCGCCGAGGCCGTGCGCCGTCGGCCTGGCGCTGCGCCGTCGTCGCGCGGCCCCGTCGCCGCCTCCGTACCCGCCACCGCCTCCGTACCCGCCACCGCCCGCCCGACCTCGCAGGCGAGCGAGCAGGCGAGCGGTCTGCGCGAGACCGGCCGTCGCGGTCACCTGCGGGTCCTGCGCGACCAGGGCTGAGGCGCGTGCCGGAGGCGCTCCGGCCGCCGACTAGGCTGTCGACGTGAGCATCGACCTGCGGGCCTTCGTCAAGGCCTACGACGTCCGGGGCACGGTGCCCGACCAGCTGAACGTCGACGTCGTGTGGGCGCTGGGCGCGGCCTTCGCCGAGGTCGTCGCGCAGGCCGAGGGTGCGTCCACGGTGGTCGTCGGCCACGACATGCGGCCCTCCTCGCCCGAGCTCGTCGAGGCCCTCGCCGCCGGCATCACCGCCCGCGGGGTCGACGTCGTCCTCATCGGCCTGGCGAGCACCGACGGCCTCTACTACGCCAGCGGCGCGCTCGACATGCCCGGCGCGATGTTCACCGCGAGCCACAACCCGGCCCGCTACAACGGCATCAAGCTGTGCCGCGCGGGCGCCCGCCCCGTCGGCCAGGACAGCGGTCTCGACCGCATCCGCGAGGTCGCCCAGGGGCACCTCGACGCCGGCCGGTCCGGCTTCGACGGCCCGCACGGCCGCGTGAGCCACCGCGACGTGCTCGCCGACTACGCCGGCTTCCTGCGCTCGCTCGTCGACCTGTCCGGGTCCCGCCCGCTCCACGTCGTCGTCGACGCGGCGAACGGCATGGGCGGGCTCACCGTGCCCGCCGTCCTGGGCACCGCGGCGGGGCTGCCCGAGCTGCCCCTGCGCGTCGAGGAGATGTACTTCGACCTCGACGGCACCTTCCCCAACCACGAGGCCAACCCGCTCGAGCCGAAGAACCTCGTCGACCTGCAGGCCGCTGTGCGCGAGCACGGCGCCGACATCGGCATCGCCTTCGACGGCGACGCCGACCGGTGCTTCGTCGTCGACGAGCGCGGCGAGCCGGTCTCGCCGAGCGCCATCACGGCGATGATCGCCGCGCGCGAGATCGCCCGTGAGGTCGCCGCCGGCCGCTCCGCCGCCGACGTGCGCGTCGTGCACAACGCGATCACCTCGGCGGCCGTGCCCGAGATCATCGCCGAGCACGGCGCCCAGCCCGTGCGCGGTCGGGTCGGGCACTCCTTCGTCAAGGCGCAGATGAGCGAGCACGACGCGGTCTTCGGGGGCGAGCACTCGGCTCACTACTACTTCCGCGACTTCTTCTTCGCCGACACCGGCATGCTCGCGGCGATGCACGTCCTCGCCGCCCTCGGCGAGACGCCGGCCCCGCTGAGCGAGGTCATGGCGCCCTACGACCGCTACCCGGCCTCGGGCGAGATCAACTCGACCGTCGACGACGCGGCCGCGGTCGCCGCTGACGTGCGCGCCTGGGTCGAGCAGCGCAGCACGGTCGAGATCGACGAGCTCGACGGCATGACGGTCACCCACCGCGAGGACGACGGCGAGCCGATGTGGTGGTTCAACCTGCGCCCGAGCAACACCGAGCCGCTGCTGAGGCTCAACGTCGAGGCCGCCGACGAGGCGACCATGACCCAGATCCGTGACGAGGTCCTGGCCCGCGTCCGGGCCTGACCTGCGGCGGGGCGAGCGCCCCGACCGACGAAGGGAGCACGACCCATGAGCACCACCATCGAGCCCTGGCTGCGCGAGATCCTGCGCTGCCCCGCCTGCCGCAGCGAGCTGCGCGACGAGCAGGGGCCTGCCGGGCCCGAGCTCGTCTGCGTCGACCCGACGTGCGGCCTGGCCTACCGGGTCGAGGACGGCATCCCCGTGCTGCTCGTCGACGAGGCCCGCCGACCCGGGACCGACGGCTCCTAGGCCCCCGGCCGTGCACCCCTTCGACGAGACCCTCCTCGACGACCCCGGTCGTCGTGACGAGGTGGACCGCACGGACTACCTGCGCTCGCTCGCCGGGGCAGGTGCGCTCGTGCGCGAGGTCACCGGTCGTGTCGACGGCGACCTCGCCGAGCCGCTGCGGCGTCTCGCGGCCGACCGTCCGCGCGCCGTGCACGTCGTCGCCGTCGGGGGCACCCGGCTGGCTGCCGACCTCGCCTGCTCGCTGACCCGGCACTCCGGTGTCCTCGTGACGACGGGTGCGGGCAGCGCCCTGCCCGGCTGGATCGGCCCGCTCGACCTCGTCGTCGCGATCTCGCTGAGCGGCGCGGCGGACGGACCCGTCGCCCAGGCCTACGAGGCCGCCCGCCGCGGCGCGAGCGTGCTCACCGTCGGTGCGCCGGGCGGCCCGCTCGCCGACGCCGCCGCCCGAGCCCGCGGCGTGCACGTCGAGGTCACCGGCCGCAGCGACCACACTCACCGGGTCGCCCGCTCGCGCACCGCCGCCTGGGCCGCCGCCGTGCCCGTGCTGCGCGCCCTCCAGCTGGCCGGTCTGCTCGAGGCGGGGGCCACCCCCTTCGACGAGCTCGCCGACACCCTCGACGAGGTCGCCGAGCGCGCGCGCCCGGACGCGGAGTACTTCGTCAACCCGGCCAAGACCCTCGCGCTCGACCTCGCGGACCGCTCGCCGCTCGTCCTCGCCGACGGGCCGGTGACCTCCGTCGCCGCCTCCCGGGCGGCCGCGATGCTCCACCGCACCTCACGGGTGCCGGCCTCCTGGGGCCGGCTGCCCGACGACGCGGGTGAGATCGTCGCCTGCCTGTCCGGGCCGGCCGCGGGCTCGCCCGACGGGTCCGGCGGCGGGGTCTTCGCCGACCCCTACCTCGACGGTGCTGCCCCGGCCCGCCCGCTGGCCCTGGCGCTCCTGCGCGAGCCCGAGGGCGTCGAGGCCGAGGGCGTCGACCACAGCCTCACCCGCTCGGTGCGCCGGGCGGCGGAGCGCAGCGGGGTCCGGGTCGTCGAGCAGCACGCCCGCCCTGGCGCCGACCTCGTGCGGGTCGCCTCGCTGGCGGCGATGCTCGACCTCGCCACCGCCTACATCGCGCTCGGTCACGGGCTCGACCCAGGCCGGGTGCCCGGTCTGGACGACATCACAGGAGAGAGGGCCTGAATGCCCCACCACGACATCGTCATCATCGGGTCAGGGTCGGGCAACTCGCTCGTCACGCCCGAGCTCGCCGACGCCGACATCGCGATCATCGAGGGCGCACCGTGGTTCGGCGGGACCTGCCTCAACGTCGGCTGCATCCCGACGAAGATGTTCGTCCTGCCCGCCGACCGTGCGATCGACGCGCAGACGGGGGAGCGTCTCGGGGTGCGCACGCGCTTCGACGGCGCCGACTGGCCGGCGATCCGTGACCGGGTCTTCGGGCGGATCGACCCCATCGCCGCCGCGGGCGAGGCCTACCGCCGCGACGGGGAGCGCACGACCCTCTACCGCGGGCACGCGCGCTTCGTCGGGCCGCGGCGCCTCGTCGTCGACCTGCCCGAGGGGGCCGTCGAGGTCACCGCCGACCAGGTCGTCATCGCCGCCGGGTCGCACGCCTTCGTGCCGCCGGAGATCGCGCAGAGCGACGTCGAGACCCACACCTCGGACACGATCATGCGTCTCGAGGAGCTCCCCGAGCGCCTGCTCGTCGTCGGCGGCGGGTACATCGCGCTCGAGATGGCCCACGTCTTCGAGGCCTTCGGGTCGGCCGTCACCCTCGCGGTGCGTGGCGAGGACCTGCTGCGTGAGGCCGACGACGTCGTGCGCGCCGTCGTCACCGCCGCTGCGCGTGAGCGCTACGACGTGCGCACGGGGGTGAGCGTCACCGCGCTGCGGCGCGAGGACGACGGCATCCACGCCACCCTCACCGACGGCGCCGAGGTCGTCGTCGACGAGGTCCTCGTCGCGACCGGCCGCCGCCCGAGCACCGACGACCTCGGCGTCGAGCTCGCCGGTGTCGACCTGCGCCAGGACGGCCGGGTCGTCGTCGACGAGCACGGCCGCACGACGGCCGAGGGCGTGTGGGCGCTCGGCGACGTCTCGTCGCCGTACATGCTCAAGCACGTCGCCAACCACGAGGCCCGGGTCGTCGCGCACAACCTCGCCCACCCCGAGGACCTCCACTGCTTCATCCACGACGCCGTGCCGTACGCCGTCTTCACCCACCCGCAGGTCGCCTCGGTCGGGATGACGACGCAGGAGGCGCGCGACGCGGGTCACGACGTCGTCGTCAAGGTCCAGGAGTACGGCTCGACCGCCTACGGGTGGGCCCTCGAGGACCGGACCAGCCGCTGCGTGCTCGTCGGCGACCGCCGCACGGGGGCGCTGCTCGGCGGGCACGTCGTGGGGCCGCAGGCGTCGAGCCTCATCCAGCCGGTCGTGCAGACCCTCGCGCTCGGCAGCTCGCTGCTCGACCTCGCCCGTGGGCAGTACTGGATCCACCCGGCGCTCACCGAGGTCGTCGAGAACGCCGCGCTCGGGCTGCTCGAGACGATGCAGACCGAGGACCCGGAGAGCATCGCCTCCGCGCAGACCCCGGGCTGATCCCCCTTCGGCAGTACCCTGCGAGCGTGCTCACGGACCCGCTCGCCATCGCGCCCCTCTCGCCGGCCCGCCGGCTGACCCCGGGGGCGCGGCGATGAGCGGCGGCCTCTTCGCCCTGCTCGACGACATCGCGGCCCTCGCCCGGCTCGCCGCGGCGAGCGTCGACGACGTCGCCGCGGCGGCCGGTCGTGCCTCGGCGAAGTCGGCCGGCGTCGTCGTCGACGACACGGCGGTCACCCCGCAGTACCTCCAGGGCGTCGACCCCAGCCGCGAGCTGCCGATGATCAAGAAGATCGCCATCGGCTCGCTGCGCAACAAGATCCTCTTCATCCTCCCGGCGGCGCTGCTGCTCAGCCAGTTCGTGCCGTGGATCATCAGCCCGATCCTCATGCTCGGCGGCTCCTACCTCTGCTACGAGGGCGCCGAGAAGATCTGGGAGAAGGTCTCCGGGCACTCCGGCGGTCACGGCGACCCGGTCGCGGCGAAGGGGGAGGACGCGGCGGCCCAGGAGGCCGCGGTCACCTCGAACGCGATCCGCACCGACTTCATCCTCTCGGCCGAGATCATGATCATCGCGCTCAAGGAGGTCGCCTCCGAGGGCTTCGTCTCGCGCGCGGTGATCCTCACCGTCGTCGCGGTCGTCATCACCCTCGTCGTCTACGGCGTCGTCGCGCTCATCGTCAAGATGGACGACATCGGCCTGCGCCTGGCGAAGAACCCGAGCTCCGAGCGTCTCGGGCGCGGTCTCGTCGCCGCGATGCCGAAGGTCCTCGCCGCGATCTCGGTCATCGGCACCGTGGCGATGCTTTGGGTCGGCGGGCACATCATCCTCGTCGGGCTCGAGGAGTCGGGCTGGTGGGCGGCGCCCTACGAGGGGGTCCACCACCTCGAGGAGGCCGTCCACGAGGCGACGGGTGCGCTCGGCGGTGTGCTCGGCTGGCTGACCAACACCTTCTTCTCCTTCCTCCTCGGCGTCGCGTGGGGCGCGGTCATCGTCGCCGTCATGCACGTCCTGCCCTTCGGCAAGGGCAAGGGCGAGGACGCCGGCCACGACGCCCCCGCCGAGTCGACGACGCCCCGCACCCACTGACGGGGGCCGGCCCCCACCGGCAGCGGTCGTTCGAAGAAGGATCGTCACCTCGAGGTGACGGTCCTTCTTCGAACCGCGGCGAAGGGGGACCCCCCATCGCCCGCTCCCTGTCGCCCGCAGGCGCCCGGACCCTCGTCGCCCGCCTCGACGGTCGGCCCGTGGGGTGGTGCACGACCGGATCGCCCCGCGACGAGGACGCACCTGCCCTGCTCGAGATGTGGTCGCTCTCCGTCGACCCGGCGCATCAGCGTCGCGGGGCCGCCACCGCGCTCGGGGCCGACGAGCTGCGGATGGTGCGCGACACCCCCTTCGCCGGGGATCCGTGGTGCTACGAAACCCTGCTGGCTGGGTCTTGACGACCCAGCAGGGTCTCGAAGGGGTCCTGGCTCGTCGAAAGGCAGCCAGCAGGGTTTTGTCGGAGGGGTCGGGCGAAGGGGAGCCCCCCTTCGCCCCCCGACGAGGCGGACGGACGGGGCACCCCGTCGCCGGTCCTACACTGGAGGGGCCGGCGTGGGTGATGACCCGTGGAGCCCAGAGGGGCGCGCCGGGTCCGTGTACCCGACACCCAAGGAGCACATCCGTGTCCTTCGACTACAAGGTCGCCGACCTGGGCCTCGCCGAGGCCGGCCGCCACCAGATCCGTCTCGCCGAGCACGAGATGCCCGGCCTGATGAGCCTGCGCGAGGAGTACGGCGACAGCCAGCCCCTCACGGGCGCGCGCATCGCCGGCTCGCTGCACATGACCGTGCAGACCGCCGTGCTCATCGAGACGCTCACCGCGCTCGGCGCCGAGGTCCGCTGGGCCTCCTGCAACATCTACTCCACCCAGGACGAGGCCGCCGCGGCCGTCGTCGTCGGCCCGCACGGCACGGCCGACGACCCCCAGGGTGTGCCGGTCTTCGCCTGGAAGGGCGAGACCCTCGAGGAGTACTGGGACTGCACCGAGCAGATCCTCACCTGGCCCGGCGAGGGCGCGAACATGATCCTCGACGACGGCGGCGACGCCACGATGCTCGTCCACAAGGGTCGCGAGTGGGAGGCCGCCGGTCAGGTGCCCCCGACGACCGAGGACGACTCCGAGGAGTTCTCCGTCTTCAAGGCGCTCGTGCGCCGCACCCTCGAGCAGGACGCCCAGAAGTGGACCACCGTCGCCGGTGAGATCCAGGGCGTCACCGAGGAGACGACGACCGGCGTGCACCGCCTCTACGAGCTGGCCCGCGCCGGCGAGCTGCTCTTCCCGGCGATCAACGTCAACGACTCCGTGACGAAGTCGAAGTTCGACAACAAGTACGGCTGCCGCCACTCCGTCATCGACGGCCTCAACCGCGCCACCGACGTGCTCATCGCCGGCAAGGTCGCGGTGGTCTGCGGCTACGGCGACGTCGGCAAGGGCTGCGCCGAGGCGCTGCGCGGCCAGGGCGCCCGCGTCATCGTCACCGAGGTCGACCCCATCTGCGCGCTGCAGGCCGCGATGGAGGGCTACCAGGTCGCCCGTCTCGAGGACCTCCTCGAGACCGCCGACATCTACATCACGACGACCGGCAACTTCGACATCATCACTGCCGAGCACATGCAGAAGATGAAGAACAAGGCGATCGTCGCCAACATCGGCCACTTCGACAACGAGATCGACATCGCCGGGCTGGCGAAGGTCCCCGGCGTCGTCAAGACCGAGATCAAGGCGCAGGTCCACGAGTGGACCTTCGAGAGCGGCAGCTCGATCATCGTCCTGTCCGAGGGGCGCCTCTTCAACCTCGGCAACGCGACGGGCCACCCGAGCTTCGTCATGAGCAACTCCTTCGCGAACCAGACGATCGCGCAGATCGAGCTCTTCACGAAGCCGGGGGAGTACGACAAGCAGGTCTACGTGCTGCCCAAGCACCTCGACGAGAAGGTCGCGCGGCTGCACCTCGACGCCATCGGCGCCGAGCTCACCGAGCTGACCAAGGCCCAGGCCGAGTACATCGGCGTGGACGTCGCGGGCCCCTACAAGCCCGAGCACTACCGCTACTGAGCGCGAAGGGGGACCCCGCCGGGTCCCCCTTCGACGCCTCCGCCGACGGCGGGCCTGGGAGTCCCGGGCCCGCCGTTGTGCGACCATGGGGCCGACCCGTACAGGTAGCAGGGACCCGTAGGAGGGACAGACGTGAAGGGACGTGTCCTCGTCGTCGACGACGACCAGGCGCTCGCCGAGATGCTCGGCATCGTGCTCCAGAAGGAAGGTCTCGAGGTCAGCCACGTCGCCGACGGGGCGAAGGCTGTCGAGGTCTTCCGCGACGTGCGTCCCGATCTCGTGCTGCTCGACGTCATGCTCCCCGGGATGGACGGCATCGAGATCTGCCGCCGCATCCGCCAGGAGTCCGGCGTCCCGATCGTCATGCTCACCGCGCGTACCGACACCGTCGACGTCGTCGTCGGTCTCGAGTCCGGTGCCGACGACTACGTCGTCAAGCCCTTCAAGCCCCAGGAGCTCATCGCCCGTCTGCGCGCCCGCCTGCGTCGCGGCGACGAGCCCGAGCCGGAGCGCCTGCAGATCGCCGACCTCGTCATCGACGTCGCCGGCCACTCCGTGCGCCGCGGCGAGACCCCGCTCTCGCTCACCCCGCTCGAGTTCGACCTCCTCGTCGCCCTCGCACGCAAGCCGTGGCAGGTCTTCTCCCGCGAGGTCCTCCTCGAGCAGGTGTGGGGCTACCGGCACGCCGGTGACACCCGTCTGGTCAACGTCCACGTGCAGCGCCTGCGCAGCAAGATCGAGCAGGACCCCGAGAACCCGCAGATCGTCGTCACCGTCCGGGGCGTCGGCTACAAGGCGGGCCCGGCCTGACCATGGCCGGGGGTCTCCTCCCCGAGCCGCCGAGCCGTCCGGCGCTGCCGGTCCGAGCGGTCCGCCGGATCGTCGCCCTATGGCGGCGCAGCCTCCAGCTGCGCGTCGTGACGACGACCGTCGTCCTCGGCATCATCACCGTCTCGCTCATCAGCGCGGCGATGTACCGCTCCATCGCCGAGGGGCTCATCGCCGACCGGGTGAGCGCCTCGCAGGCCCAGGCCCGTCAGCTCGCCGGGGACGCGCAGGAGACGCTCGACCAGACCGACCAGACGGAGACCCCGGCGAAGCTGTCGCAGGCGGTCAACGACATCGTCAACTCGACCCTCGCCCCGCCGGCCGACGACCGCTCGCGGTACTTCGTCTTCGCCCGCTCGCAGAACAACGACGAGCCCGGCCCGGCGCTCGAGACGCGATTCATCAAAGGCAGCGGCGTCGACCTCAACGACATCCCGCCCGAGCTGCGCCAGGCCGTGGCCGCCGACCCGGAGCGTCAGCAGACGACGACGATCGACCTGCGCCGAGAGGGGCAGAGCGCGGGCGCGCTCACGGGGCTGTCGAGCGAGGAGACCATCCCCGCCGTCGTCGTCGGCTCGCAGATCACCGTGCCGACCGCCGGTGCCTACGACGTCTACCTCGTCTACCCGATGGAGCAGGAGGAGCGCACGCTCGCGACGATCACCCGCTCCTTCGTCCTCGGCGCGCTCTCGCTCGTCCTGCTCGTCTCGGCCGTCGCCTTCGTCGTCACCCGGCAGGTCGTCTCGCCGGTGCGTCGCGCGGCCGCGGTCTCCGAGCGCCTGTCCTCGGGCCACCTCAACGAGCGGATGAGCGCACGCGGCCACGACGACCTGGCCCAGCTCGGCCGCTCCTTCAACGACATGGCCGACAGCCTCCAGGCCCAGATCCGTCAGCTCGAGGGGCTCTCGCGCGTCCAGCAGCGCTTCGTCTCCGACGTCTCGCACGAGCTGCGCACCCCGCTGACGACGATCACCATGGCGGCCGACGTCCTCATGTCGAGCAAGGACGAGCTCGACCCCGTCGCGGCCCGCTCGGCCGAGCTGCTCGTCACCGAGCTCGAGCGCTTCGAGGCGCTGCTCGCCGACCTGCTCGAGATCAGCCGTCACGACGCCGGCGCCGCCGTGCTCGAGCTCGAGCCCACCGACATCTACGCCGTCGTCGACCGCGCCATCGCCTCTGCCGAGCCGATCGCCCGCGTGCGCGGGTCCGAGGTGGGCGTCGTGCGGACCGGCACGACGGCCATCGCCGAGGTCGACAGCCGTCGCATCGAGCGGATCCTGCGCAACCTCGTCGTCAACGCCGTCGAGCACGGCGAGGGCCGCCCGGTGACGGTGCACGTCGGCGAGAACGACGACTCGGTGAGCGTCGTCGTCGAGGACCACGGGGTCGGCCTGCGCGCCGGCGAGGCGTCGCTCGTCTTCAACCGCTTCTGGCGAGCCGACCCGGCTCGCGCCCGCACGACGGGCGGCACCGGGCTCGGGCTGGCGATCTCGCTCGAGGACGCCCGCCTCCACCACGGCTGGCTCCAGGCGTGGGGCGAGCCGGGCCAGGGCTCGCGTTTCCGTCTCACCCTGCCCAAGACCCCGGAGTCGCGCATCCAGACGGCCGCCCTCCCGCTCACGCCCACAGAGATGGCGGCGGACCCCTCGCCGCGTCTGACGAGGAGCGAAGGGGGGACCTCGTGACCCCCGTCGAGCGGCCGGGCCTGCCGCGGCGGGCCGTCCTGCGCCTCGCGCTCGGCGCCGGCGGCGTCGGGGCGCTCAGCGCGTGCGGGCTGTCGGTCGACGACACCGTGCGCCCGGGGCTCGAGGTCGACGCGGCCCAGGACCGCGAGGAGATCCAGTACCAGCCCGAGCCGCCGCGCGCGGGCATGACCCCGGCCGAGCTCGTCCAGGGCTTCCTGCTCGCGGGAGCCTCGACCGGCAGCGGGCTCTCGGTGGCCCGCAGCTATCTCACGCCCGAGGCATCGAGCGCGTGGAACCCCGACGACGCGCAGACCATCGTGCAGGCCCAGGACCTGCCGCAGATCCGCTCGGAGGGCGACGGCACGATGCACGTGCAGACCCGTGTCGCCGCGCGCATCGACGCCGACGGGCGCTACTCGCTCGCCAAGGCCAGCGACGGGGCCATCGTGCGCTTCGGGGTGAGCCGGGTCGAGGGGGAGTGGCGGATCTCGAAGGTCCAGCAGGACTTCGGGCGGCTGCTGCCCTCCTCGCGCGTCGACCAGATGTACCGGCGCTACCGCGTGCACTACGCGGCGATCGGGTGGAACAGGCTCGTGCCCGACCTGCGCTGGATCCCCAGCGACCAGGAGGCCACCCGTCTCGTGCGGGCCCAGCTCGGCGACGTGCCGGGCTACCTGGCCGGGGCGGTCCAGACCGACGCCGACGCGCGCCTCACCGTCGACGCGGTGCCGGTCATCGACGGCGTCGCCCAGGTCGACCTCAAGACCGACCTGTCGAGCGACCCGACGGTGCGCAAGAACTTCGCCGCCCAGCTCGTCGCCTCGCTCATGCAGCTGCCGGCCGTCACCCAGGTCGCCCTGAGCGTCGCCGGCTCCACCCTCGACCTGCCCGGCATCGAGCCGCCGCTCACGAGCCCGGCGCAGTTCGGCTTCGTCGAGGTCGGCTCGCCGGACGGCCAGTACGCGATCGTGCGCGAGGACGAGCGGGCCGTGCCCGTGCCGCTGCGGCAGGTGGGCGCAGCCACGGACACCGACGTCGCCGCCCGGGAGAGCCCCTTCTTAGACGTGCCGAGCCGCTGGGCCCGGCTCGCGGTGAGCCTCGACGGCAAGGAGATCGCCGGGGTCCGTGGCTCCGGCCTGGAGCTTGTGCGCTGGTTCGACGACAAGACCTCGGTGCCCGTCGAGCAGTTCGCCACCCACATGACCCGCCCGGTCTACGACGCGTCGGGGGTGCTGTGGGTCGCCGGGCGCGGTGAGCTCGACTCCTCGCGGCTGTGGGTCATCAACACCGCCGTCGACCCCTCCGAGCCCGACGCCGAGCCGGCGGAAGTGCCGGCGCCGTGGCTCACCGGCCGCCGGCCGATCGCGATCTCGGTGAGCCCGGACAGCACCTGCCTCGCCGCGATCTCGACCGACGACGGGGGTGGCGACGTGCAGATCCAGGTGAGCGGCATCGCCCGCCAGCCCAACGGCCTGCCGACGTCGACGGCGACCCAGTCGCTGCAGGTCGCGGCGTCGGTCGAGCAGGCGAGAGACCTCACGTGGATCACCCCGACGACGCTGGGCGTCCTGGGACGCCGGTCGACGGACAAGGCCGTGCGCCCGCTCATCGTCGAGGTCGGCGGCCAGATCGAGGCCCTTGCCGCGGTGACATCGGCCCGCTCGATCGCGACGACCGGTGGCGAGCGCGAGCTCTACGTGACGACCTCGTCGGGTCGCACGTACAGCCGGGTCGGGGCGAGCTGGAGCGCGCTCGGCGTCACCGGCACCGTCGTCGTCCCGTCGTCCTGACTCGCAGCATCCCCTGACCGCGGTACCCCCACCACGGGTCCGTCCACAGGACCTCGCTGCGCCGAGCCGTCGTCCACACCGCCGTCGTCCGCTCCCGCGGCGGAGGAGCGCCGCACGAGGATGGCGGGGTGAGAGACCTCCTCGCCGCGGCCCTCGACCTCGTCCTGCCCGCCGCGTGCCCGGGCTGCGGGGACATCGGTGCCCCGCTGTGCGCGTCGTGCGCCGCCGCGCTCTCGCCGCCTCCGCGCGTCGTCGTGCCCCGGCCGATGCCACCGGGGTGGCCGCCGTGCTGGGCCGGCGGGGCCTACGAAGGGGTGGCCGCGGCCCTCGTGCGCGCCTACAAGGACGGTGACCGGCGTGACCTCGCGCCGGTCCTCGCCCTGCCGCTGGCCCGTGCGCTCGACGCGGTGCTGCGAGCCGACCCGACGACCGCCCGAGCCGCGGCCGGCGGGGGTCTCCTCGTCGTGCCGGCCCCGAGCGCGCCGGGCACCGCTCGCGCCCGCGGCGACCGACCGGTCCAGGCGCTCGCACGACGTGCGGTCGCCGGCCTGCGACCCGAGGAGGCGCGCGTCGTCGACCTGCTCCGGCTGCGCCGCGGGGTCCGTGACCAGGCGACCCTCGGCGGAGCCGGGCGCCGAGCCAACCTCGACGGGGCGATGCACGTGAGCCCCTGCGGCACAGGCCTGCTCGTCGGCGCGACGTGCGTGCTCGTCGACGACGTCGTCACCTCCGGCAGCACCCTGGCCGAGGCGACGCGGGTCCTGCGGCGAGCCGGGGCGGCCCGTGTCGTCGCCGCCTGCGCCCTCGCGACCCCGTTGCGCTCAGACAGGGAGGGACCCGCCCTGGCGAGTGCACCCGTTGGGGTCTAACGTGTCGTCATGGACCCCCAGGCACGCGGCGACCGCGGACCATGGGGGTTCTCTGCGTCTGCCCCGACCAGCGGTCGGCGGCGGCGGCGAAGGGGGTGGGACCCAGCGCGTCAGGCCTAGCACGCCACCACCACGTACCCCCTCGTCCCAAGGAGGACCGATGGAGATCGTCGTCACCGGACGGCACGTCAACGTTTCCGACCGACTGCGCGAGTACGTCGCCGAGAAGCTCGACAAGGTGACCCAGCTCGAGCCACGGATGCAGAGGGTGGAGGTGCTCGTGAGCCACGAGACCAACCCCCGGCAGTCCAAGACCTCGGAGCGCGTCGAGATCACCTGTCGCTCGAAGGGTCCGGTGATCAGAGCCGAGGCGTGTCATGACGACCGGCAGGCAGCCGTCGACCTCGCGACCGACAAGCTCATGGAGCGGCTGCGTCGCGCGCACGACCGCCGCAAGGTGCACCGCGGGCGCAAGGCCCCGGTCTCCGTGGCGGAGGCGACGGCCGGGCTGCAGGCCCCCGAGCCCGTGCTCGACGGGGACAGCACGACCGACGACGGGCCCGACCTCTTCGGCGCGGTCGGCAACAGCCCCATCGAGGTCCGCGAGAAGGTCCACGTCAGCGCCCCGATGACCCTCGAGGCCGCGCTGCGCGAGATGGAGCTCGTCGGCCACGACTTCTACCTCTTCCACGACAGCGAGACCGACCGGCCGAGCGTGGTCTACCGCCGTCGCGGCTGGTCCTACGGCGTCCTGCACCTCGAGGCCGCCGCCGACGGCGCGCCCGAGCCCGAGCCGGCCACCGCCGGCCAGGGGGCCCGCGGCTAGCGCGAGCGAGAGCCCGTACGCACAAGGGGCGGGGACGACGCCGGTCGGCGCGTCCCCGCTCCTGCATGATGTCCTGCATGGCCGAGCCGATCCGGGTGCTCCTCGTGTGCAGGTACCCCCTGTACCGCCTGGGCCTGCGCGCCGCGCTCGGCGGGGCGGACGCCTTCGAGCAGGTCGTCGACGCCGCCACAGGGGCCGAGGCCCTGGCCGTCGCCCCCGAGCTCGAGCCGCACGTCGTCGTCGTCGACAGCAACGTCGTCGGCATGCTCCTGGCGGACCTGCTCTCGCGGCTGCGGCAGGCCTGCCCCTCGGCCCGGGTGCTCGTCCTCGTCTCGGTGACCGACGAGCACGTCTTCGGCGAAGGGGTCCCGCCCGCGGCGGGCTACCTGCTGCGCGAGTGCACCGGTGAGGAGCTCCTCGCCGCGGTGTGCGCCGTGCACGCGGGCGAGCCGGTGGCGGCCGAGGACCTCGGTCCGCTGCTGCTCGCTGCGTACGACTCGATGAAGCTGACGATGGTCAGCCACGGCGAGCCGGTCCGCGAGCCGGTGCAGCAGCGCGAGCTGACCGCCCGGGAGCGCGAGGTCCTCGCCCTGCTGGCCCTGGGCAGGCGCAACCGCGACATCGCCCAGGAGCTCTTCATCGCGGAGAACACCGTGAAGAACCACGTGCGCAACATCCTCGACAAGCTCGTCCTCACCTCGCGGGTCGAGGCGGCGACGTACGCCCTTCGTCACGGCGTGACGGCCGAGCGCCCCGGCGACGCCCGGCGCGCGTGAGCGCCGTCCCCGGGCCCCGCCGCCTCGGCCTGCCCGCCGCCCGCCGCGTCGCCCTCGCCGCGCAGGGGCTGGCGGCACCGCGACCGCAGCGGCCGGTGACCGTGCGCGACCTCGGTCGGGTGCTCGACACCGTGGGCCTGGTCCAGATCGACAGCGTCAACGTCCTCACCCGCAGCCACTACCTGCCCTTCTTCTCCCGGCTCGGCCCCTACGACACGGGGCTGCTCGACCGCATGCGCGACCGGGCGCCCCGCCGAATGGTCGAGTACTGGGCGCACGAGGCGAGCCTGCTGCCGCCGAGCACGTGGCCGCTCATGGAGCACCCGCGGATGCGTCGCGGCGAGGAGGACTCGTGGGGCGGCATGCGCAGGGTCGCCCAGGAGCACCCCGATCTCGTGGGCGCGGTCCTCGCCGAGGTCGAGGCCGGCCGTCCCCGCACCGCCCGTGAGATCGAGGCCGCGCTCGAGCACGACGCGCCCCGCGCCGAGGGTGGCTGGGGGTGGAACTGGTCGCTCGTGAAGAACGCGCTCGAGCACCTCTTCTGGACCGGACGGATCTCCAGCGCCGGCCGCACCCGCCAGTTCGAGCGGCGGTACGCCGGGCTGTCCCGCGTCGTGCCGCCGGCGGACGCCGCCCGGTGGCTCGACCCCGCGCGGCGGCTCGGCCCGCAGGACGCGTACGACGAGCTCGTACGGATCTCGACGCGTGCCCTCGGTGTCGCCGACGTCGCGAGCATCGCCGACTACTTCCGCATCCGGCGCGAGCACGCGGTGCCGGCTCTGGAGCGGCTCGTCGCTGCCGGAGAGGTCGAGGAGGTACGGGTCGAGGGCTGGTCGGCCCCGGCCTACCTCCACGCCGCCGCGCGTCGCCCCCGGTCGGTCTCCGGGCGGGCGCTGCTGTCCCCCTTCGACTCCGCCGTCTGGCACCGCCCCCGGCTCGAGGCGCTCTTCGACTTCCACTACCGCCTCGAGATCTACACCCCGGCTCCGAAGCGGGTGCACGGCTACTACGTGCTGCCCTTCCTGCTCGGCGACGCCCTCGTCGGGCGGGTCGACCTCAAGGCCGACCGCGCCGCGGGCGTCCTGCGGGTGCACCGGGTCGGCTGGGAGAGCGGGCGCGGGGGAGTGCAGGACCGTGCGGAGCTCGACGCCGAGCTCGACCTCATGGCGCGCTGGCTCGAGCTCGGCGCGGTCGCCGGCGGGGCCTAGGGGCGGACCCGCTCCCAGTGGTCGGCCGGTCCCACCGACCCGTCGGGGGCGGTGGCGGCCGCCTCGTGGCCCCAGCGGGAGAACCCGGCCGAGGCGAGGACGGCGTTGCTCGCAGCGTTGTCGGCGGCGGTCTGCGCGACGAGCCGGCGCAGACCGAGCCCTCCCGACTCCTGCGGCGCCAGCGCGTGCTCGGCCGCGAGGGCGGCGGCGACCTTGGCGATGCCGCGGCCCCGGGCCCGGGGGTAGAGGAAGTAGCCGAGCTCGGCGGTGTCACCGTCGGCGAGGGTGCCGCCGTGCACGAAGACGAGCACCTCGCCGAGGGCGACGTCGCTCTGCGCGTCGGCGACGCACCAGTTGACCCCCGACCCGCTCGCCATGGCGTGCCGGCGGCGGTCGAGCCACGCGTCCCACGTCTGCGCCGTCGGCAGGGCGCGGGCCGGCACGTGGTGGCTCGGGTGGTCCGGCTCCTGGACGCTCGCCCGGTCGTCGTCCCGCCACGGGCGCAGCCGGACTGAGCCGTCGGTGAGCACCGGCGGGACGACCCACGGGGTGCGCGGGCTCATCTCCTGCCCGGGGAGCAGCGAGGCGCACCACGCGTCCATCACCGCCCCGTCGCGGCCGGGGACGCGCTGGGGGAGCGTGCCGTGGTCGGTCATGCCGACCCGCCACGCGACGCGCCGCGAGCCCCAGTTGCCGACGTTGGCGTACCAGTACAGGCTCGGCGCGCCCTGCTCGAAGGCCCATGCCGCCCCGAGACGCATCGCGGCCGTCATCACGCCGCGGCCGCGCACCGCCGGGTGGGTGGCGAAGCCGACCTCCCACGGGTGCTGCAGCGAGGGGCCGGGGCGCAGGTCGAGCAGCCCGGCGAAGGGGGCTTCCTCCTCGCCGTCGCCCCCGGTGAGCTCGACGACGAAGATGCGCACACCCCCTTCGTCCTCCCACTGCGAGCCGATGTGCTCGAGGAATTCGGCGGCGTCGTCCGGGCCGTACGGGCTCGGCACGGTGGTCCACCGCAGGGTCTCGGGGTCGGTGCTCTGCTCGACGACGGCCGGCAGGTCGGCCGGCGTCATCGCGCGCAGCCGGACGCGCCCGTCGTCGAGGACCGGCACGCACTGCGGGTAGCTGCTCGTCATGGCGTCACCCTCGCCGCCCATCCCCGTGGGGGGCAAGTCAATTGCCCTGCGGGCGAAGGGGGAACCGCCGCGCGACCCTCTTCGTTGGGCGCTGCTGTGGCGAGGGACTAACCTGACCCACAGTCCACGACCCCCGAGGCTGCAGGGTCTCGCCGCGGGTCGGATGCCGTCGTCAGGAGAGACATACCCGTGAAGATCGTCGAGAAGCTGCTGCGTGCCGGTGAGGGCCGGGTCGTCAAGCGGCTGGAGGGCATCGCCGCGCAGGTCGCCGCCGTCGAGGAGGACTTCGAGGCGATGAGCGACGCCGAGCTGCGAGGTGAGACGGAGAAGTTCCGCGCTCGCCTCGCCGACGGCGAGACGCTGGACGACATCCTCCCCGAGGCCTTCGCGGCCGTGCGCGAGGCGTCCCGCCGCACCATCGGCAAGCGCCACTTCGACGTGCAGGTCATGGGTGGCGCCGCGCTCCACCTGGGCAACGTCGCGGAGATGAAGACCGGTGAGGGCAAGACCCTCGTCGCCACCCTGCCGAGCTATCTCAACGCGCTCGAGGGCAAGGGCGTGCACGTCATCACCGTCAACGACTACCTCGCGCAGTACCAGGCGGACCTCATGGGTCGAGTCCACCGCGCCCTGGGGCTCGAGACCGGCTGCATCCTGTCGCACATGACGCCGGAGGAGCGCCGCGCGGAGTACGCGAAGGACATCACCTACGGCACGAACAACGAGTTCGGCTTCGACTACCTGCGCGACAACATGGCCAACAAGGTCGACGACCTCGTGCAGCGCGGCCACAACTTCTGCATCGTCGACGAGGTCGACTCGATCCTCATCGACGAGGCGCGCACGCCGCTCATCATCTCGGGGCCGGCCGACCAGCCGACGAAGTGGTACGTCGAGTTCGCTAAGCTCGTCACGAAGCTCGAGCGCGGCACCGCCGCCGACACCCTCAAGGGCATCGCGGCGACCGGCGACTACGAGGTCGACGAGAAGAAGCGCACGATCGGCGTGCTCGAGCCGGGCATCGAGAAGATCGAGGACGCCCTCGGCATCGACAACCTCTACGAGAGCGTCAACACCCCCCTCATCGGGTACCTCAACAACGCGATCAAGGCCAAGGAGCTCTTCAAGCGCGACAAGGACTACGTCGTCATCGACGGCGAGGTCCTCATCGTCGACGAGCACACCGGTCGCATCCTCAAGGGGCGTCGCTACAACGAGGGCATGCACCAGGCGATCGAGGCCAAGGAGGGTGTGGAGATCAAGAACGAGAACCAGACCCTGGCGACGATCACCCTGCAGAACTACTTCCGGCTCTACGACAAGCTCTCCGGCATGACGGGCACCGCCCAGACCGAGGCCGCCGAGCTGCACTCGATCTACCAGCTCGGTGTCGTGCCGATCCGCACGAACCGCCCGATGGTCCGCAAGGACCAGGCCGACCTCGTCTACCGCACGGAGGAGGCGAAGTTCCGCGCGGTCGTCGACGACATCGCCGACAAGTACGAGGAGGGCCAGCCGGTCCTCGTCGGCACGACGAGCGTCGAGAAGAGCGAGTACCTCTCCGCCGAGCTGACCAAGCGCGGCGTGAAGCACGAGGTCCTCAACGCCAAGCACCACGAGCGCGAGGCCGCGATCGTCGCCGACGCGGGGCGCAAGGGCGCCGTCACCGTCGCGACGAACATGGCCGGTCGAGGCACCGACATCATGCTCGGCGGCAACCCGGAGTTCCGCGCGGTCGCCGAGCTGAAGAAGCGCGGCCTGGACCCCGAGGAGACCCCGGAGGAGTACGAGGCGGCGTGGGACGACGCGCTCGCCGCCGCCGAGAAGGCCGTCGAGTCCGAGCACGAGGAGGTCACCGAGCTCGGTGGCCTGTACGTCCTGGGCACCGAGCGGCACGAGTCGCGCCGCATCGACAACCAGCTGCGCGGTCGCTCCGGCCGTCAGGGCGACCCGGGCGAGTCTCGCTTCTACCTCTCGCTGCAGGACAGCCTCATGCGGCTCTTCAACGCCGGCTTCGTCGACCGCGTCATGGCGACGGCGAAGATCGACGACGACACCCCCATCGAGGGCAAGCTGCTCTCGCGCTCGATCGAGTCGGCGCAGAGCCAGCTCGAGGGGCAGAACTTCGAGACCCGCAAGAACGTCCTCAAGTACGACGACGTCCTCAACCGCCAGCGCACCGTCGTCTACGACGAGCGGCGCCGGGTGCTCAAGGGCGAGGACCTCGAGGAGCAGGTCCGTCACTTCATGACCGACGTCGCCGGCGGCTACGTCGACGCGGAGACCTCGGCGGGCTTCGCCGAGGACTGGGACCTCGACCGACTGCTCACGGCGCTCGGCGCGGTCTACCCGATCTCCTTCACCAAGGAGGACCTGCTCGAGCGGGCCGGCGGCCTCACCAAGCTCACGGCGGCGAACCTGCGCGAGGAGGTCGTCACCGACATCCACGAGGCATACGACCGCCGCGAAGCCGAGCTCACCCCGCCGGTGGCGCGCGAGCTCGAGCGACGCGTCGTGCTGTCGGTCCTCGACCGCAAGTGGCGCGAGCACCTCTACGAGATGGACTACCTCAAGGAGGGCATCGGCCTGCGGGCCATGGCCCAGCGCGACCCGCTCGTCGAGTACCAGCGCGAGGGCTTCCAGCTCTTCGAGGCGATGAACGAGGCGATCAAGGAGGAGAGCGTCGGCTACCTCTTCAACGCCGAGGTCGAGGTCGACCAGCGCACGAGCGTCGGCGCCGCCCCGATGAGCGTCTCCGACCTCATCGGCTCCGGCTCCGGCTCGGGCGAGGGCGAGGGCGACGTCGCCCACGAGCGTCCGGCGATCCGGGCGAAGGGGCTCGAGGACGAGCCGAGCGCGCGCAACCTGCACTACTCGGCCCCGTCCGAGGACGGCAGCGTCGAGGAGCGCGACGACGACGAGACCGTCACCGCCGGCAGCTCGCGCTCGGAGCGTCGCGCCGCCGCGAAGAAGCAGCGCAAGAAGCGGTGACGACCAAGCGCGACGGGCTGTGAGCCCCCGCCCTCAGGCCACCTGGAGGGCCGTGACGACCCAGCGTCCGTCACGGCCCTCCAGCCGTATCGCCATGGCGCGCAGCCGCCCGCCGTCGTGCACGACGAGGCTGGCCTCGGCGACGTCGTCGCGCGGGTGGCAGACCCGCGCGGTGCGGACCCGGACGCGGCGGACCACCCCTTCGCCCTGACGAAGGGGGTGACCCGCCCGTCGGGCGGCGAGCGCGCCGCGGCGCGCGACGACGGTGTAGACCTCGGGGGAGGTCCACCGCAGCACCTGCGCCGGCGGCCGCGCCCCGTGCATGACCTCGACGACGGCCTGGCCCACGTGGGCCGCCCAGGCCTGGGCGTCGGGGAGCTCGTCGGCCGGGGTCGGCTGGATGCCGAAGACGGCCTCGTCGCTGGCCATCCGGAAGTCGACGGCCAGCGCGTCCTGGACGTAGGGGGTGCGAGGGTCGCGCCGGTCCGCCTCGTCGCGGGTGGGGAGCGGGACGCCGACCGGCCGCGCCGAGGGCGCGGGGACGATGTGGATGGGCGTGCTCATCGCGCGGTCCATCCCGCGGCGGGCAGCGGGTCGGGTGCGTGCAGGACGGTGCCCGGCAGCACGAGGTCGGGGTTGTCGCCGATGACGGACCGGTTGGTCTCGTACCAGTGCGGCAGGGCCGCGGCGACCTCCGCCGGGGTCGCGCGGGACCCGAGGTGACGCTCGACGACGTCCCACAGGCAGTCACCGCGGCGCACGGCGTGGCTCACGCGCGGCTCGTCCGCCGGGGCCGCTCGCCCACCGATGACCTCGAGCGAGGGCTGCTGCACCGGCCGCGGGCGGTGGGGGGTCCAGCCCGCCGACGGCGGGACGGCGGGGGGAGCGGCTGACCTCTCGTGCGGCACCGCCGTCGCCCGCCACGAGGCGTCGGGGACCGAGGTGGGCACGGTGGCACGCCACCCCGGGTCGGGAGCGGAGGCCGAGGGCGGGCCTGCGGGATCCTCGCCGCCACGACCGGGCGTGCCGGTCGTCGCGGCGCTCGCGGACACGCTCGCACCTGGCAGGACCACGGCGACGCTGCTCGTCGTGACGACGACGGCGAGACCCTGGCGCAGGACGGCGGGGGTGACCCGGTCGGCCAGGCGCGTCACGAGACACCCCAGCCGGCCCGGCAGCGTGGCAGCGAGGTGGAGCCCGCTCAGCGCGCAGAGCCATCCGGCACCCGCGCAGGCTGCGGCGGCGCACAGGGCGAGCAGGACCGAGCCGGGGTCGGAGGGCTCGGGCTGCGCGACCGCCGTCCGGCAGGCGGCGGCGAGTGCGACCGTCACCGCCGTGGCGGTGACGAAGAAGCCGAAGAGCGCTCCTCGGCCGGTCGTCGTGGTCATCGTCCTCACCTCTGCGTCGTCGGGCTGCCGGTCTGCGACGATCATCTAATGCCGTCAAACAGCAGCAAACAACATCAAACTACATCGAGCAACAGGGTGGTCGCCGAGCGGTCATCACGCCGCGCGGCCCACGCCGCTGAGCGCGCGCCCGGCGGGGGAGCCGGCGCGCGGGCAGGATGTCGCCCATGCGCTGGGACCGTCTCTTCGACGACCTCGAGTCGCAGCTCGCCGCCCAGGAGCGTCTCGAGCTCGACAGCGAGGTCGCCGAGCGCACCCGCGTCGAGCGCTCGAAGGTGACGCTCACCGACCGGCTCGTGGGGTCGACGGGAGCCGTCGTCGGAGCGCACCTTCTCGGCGGGCGGCGGCTCGAGGGGGTGCTCGTCGACGTGGGGGCGGGGTGGTTCGTGCTCGAGGCGCGCTCGCGCCCGACGCTCGTCGTCACCGGCGCCGTCGTCTCCCTGTCCGGGCTGGCCCGGCGGCCGCGCAGCACGGCGAGCGCACGGCGGCTGACCCTGGGCTACGCGCTGCGAGGGGTGAGCCGGGACCGCCGGGTCGTGCACGTGCACGACGTCGGGGGAGGGCTGACGACCGGCACGATCGACGGGGTCGGGGCCGACGTCGTCGACGTCGGAGAGCACCCCGTGGACGTGCCGCGGCGGGCGGGCGACGTGCGCTCGGTGCGGGTCCTGCCGCTGGCGGCCCTCGCGGCCGTCGCCGACGCGGGGTGAGGCGGCTCAGCCCCTGGGCGAGGCGGGGTCAGCCGTCGCGCTGGGAGTCGACGAAGGCCTTCGTCTGCGAGTACATCCGCTCGATGTAGGCGTCGAGCTCGGTGAGCTCGACGCGCCACTGGCCGCGCCCGCCGACCTTGATCGCCGGCAGCTCTCCGCTGCGCACGAGGGCGTACGCCTGGGCAGCGGAGATGTCGAGGGTCTCGGCGACCTCGCTCAGCGGGACGAATCTCTTGGCCATGGTCTCTCGCACGACGGGGCAGGACGGGAGCCGTCAGTCTGCCACTGCTCGCGCGGGGTGCGCCGGAGCCTGTGGAGACCGCGTGCCGCGGGGCCCCGACCTGGGCCATAGTGGGGCACGCAGCCTGCGGGCGTCGCCGAGGACACCCGCCCGTCACCGACGAGAGCCAGGGGAGCACCGTGAGCGCCGATCTGCCCGCACCGACCGCCCGACGACTCTCCGCGCCGAGCTGGAAGGACAGCCGTCTGCTCGTCGGCGTCGTGCTCGTCCTCGCCTCGGTCGTCGTCGGGGCCCTGGCGATCGGCGCGGCCGACGAGCGGGTCGGGGTGTGGGCCGCGGCCTCGGACATGACCCCGGGCGACCCCGTGCGCGAGAGCGACCTCGTGCGCGTCGACGTCTCGCTCGGTGACCAGGCGGGCAAGTACCTGCAGACCGGGCGTGAGTTCCCCCAGGGCGCGACCATCGACCGCGAGCTGCGCCAGGGCGAGCTCGTGCCCCGCTCCGCCCTCATCGACCGCGGCGACCTCACCGTCTTCCCGACCGTCGTCCACGTCCCCGCGACCGATCTCAGCGGCCTGGCGAAGGGGTCGCGCGTCGCGATCTACGCCGCCGCTCCCCTCAGCTCGCAGGACAAGCAGGCTGGCAGGCGACCCGAGTACACCGAGCTGCTCAGCCCGGTAACGGTGCACCGCGTGCCGACGCAGGGCGGCACCGTCATCGGCGGCAGCAGCGCGGACTCGTCCGTCGAGCTGCTCATCCCCGAGGACGAGGTCGAGCGGGTGCTCTCCGCGGACACCGACGCCGACCCACCCCTCCGCGTCGTGGCCAACGGCGGCACCCTCGCCGAGGTCGCGGAGTGATCGACGTCCTCGTCGCGGTCGGCCACGGCTGGGAGAGCCAGCTGGTCACCGCGATCGACGAGGTCCCCGGGGTCCGGGTGGCACGCCGGTGCCCGGACCTGGCGGACCTGCTCGCCGCCGTCGCCGCCGGGCACGGCGACGTCGCCATCGTCTCGGCCGACCTCAGGGGCGTCGGACGCGACGCCGTCGCCCGGATGTCGGGCGACGGCGTGGCCGTCGTCGGGGCGTCGGCGGAGGGTGACGAGCCCTCGGAGCGCGTCCTGCGCCAGCTCGGCGTCGAGACCGTCGTCCACCCGGGTCTCGACCGCGACGAGCTGCGCGAGCGCCTGGGCACGGCAGCCCGCAGCACGGCCCGACGCGCCGACGAGACGCAGATCGACGCGCGAGGGCCCGGCGGGGCGGGCGACGACGACACCGTGACCGACGCCGAGCCGGTCCGCGGCCGGGTGGTCGCGGTCTGGGGCCCGACCGGTGCGCCCGGCCGCACCACCGTGGCGGTCGGGGTGGCCAGCGAGGCGGCGGCGCTCGGGGTGCCGACCGTGCTGCTCGACCTCGACACGTACGGTGCCTCGGTCGCCCAGGCGCTGTCGATGCTCGACGAGTCGCCGGGCATCGCGGCGGCGGCCCGGGCGTCCGAGCTGGGCACCCTCGACCTCGTCTCGCTCGCGCGCCTCGCCCCCGAGGTCGCCCCGGGGCTTCGGGTCGTCTCCGGCGTCGTCAGCCCGCAGCGATGGCCCGAGCTGCGTGCCTCGGCGGTCGAGCAGGTCCTCGAGCTGGCGCGGGGGCTCGCCCCGCTCGTCGTCCTCGACCTCGGCTTCTGCGTCGAGGAGGACGAGGAGCTCTCCTACGACACGGCTGCGCCGCGTCGCAACGCGACGACCCTCACCGCGCTCGCGGTCGCCGACGACCTCCTCGTCGTCGGTGCGGGTGACCCCGTCGGCCTGCAACGGCTCGTCCGGGCGGTGCAGTCGTTGGCGTCGGTGCCGAGCCCGCAGCCACGCACCGTCGTCAACAGGGTCCGCGCCGCCGCGGTCGGGCCCGACCCGCAGCGACGGATCTCCGAGTCGCTCGAGCGCTTCGCCGGCCTGACCGGGCTCGTCTTCGTCCCGGACGACCCCGCGGCGACGGACGCGGCGATGCTCGCGGGTGCGACCCTCGCCGAGAGGGCCCCGAGCAGCCCGGCCCGTCTCGCCCTGCGGGCGCTGGCCGCCGACCTCCTCGACGTCGAGGTGCCGCGGGCCGAGCGCCACGAGCGGCGTGGGCTGCGGCGGGCCCGCACGAGGAGCAGGTGAGCAGGCAGGCCCCGTGCGACGATGGCCCGGTGAGCCAACGACTGTCCGCCCTCGACTCGTCGTTCCTCTACCTCGAGGACGCCACGCTGCCGATGCACGTCGGGTCGGTCATGATCTTCGAGCCCCCACGTGACGGCTTCGACTACGACAGCCTCGTCGAGCTCATCGCCGAGCGCATCGCGAGCTCGCCGCGCTACCGCCAGCGCGTCCAGAGCGTGCCCGCGCGGCTCGCGAACCCCGTGTGGGTCGACGACGAGGACTTCGACCTCACCTACCACGTGCGCCGCTCCGCGCTCCCGCGTCCGGGTGACGACGAGCAGCTCGAGGAGTTCGTCGCGCGGATCACCTCGCGCCCGCTCGACCGCAGCCGTCCGCTGTGGGAGCTCTACTTCGTCGAGGGGCTGACCGACGGCCGTTTCGCGATCGTCAGCAAGGCGCACCAGTCGCTCGTCGACGGCATCAACGCCGTCGACGTCGGGCATCTCCTCCTCGACCCCGACGGGGTCCACCCGGACGAGGAGACCCGCCGGCCCACGGGGTCTCCCAGCCCCCTTCGCCTCGTCGCCGACGCTGTCATGGACTCGGTGCGCCGACCCAGCCAGGTCGCCGACAACGTCCGCGGGGGTCTGCGCGACGTCTCCGAGACCGGGCGGCGCGCCCTCGGCCTGGCCGGCGGGCTCGTCTCGACCCTCGCCCAGGTCGGCACGCGCCCGGCCCCGCAGTCGCCGCTCGACGTCACCGTGTCGGGCACCCGTCGGTGGGTCATGGTGCGCACGGACCTCGCGGACTACCGCCGCATCCGGACCAGCCTGACCCGTGGGCGCTACGTCGAGGACGTGACGATCAACGACGTCGTCCTCGCGACGATCACCGGTGCGCTGCGCACGTGGATGCAGAACCGCGGCGAGCACCTCAGCTCGACCGCCGTCATCCGCGTGATGGTCCCGGTGAGCGTCTACGACGAGTCCGGCGACCACCGCTCCGGCTCGCGCCTCACCGCGTGCTTCGTCGACCTGCCCGTCGGCGAGGCCAGCCCGTCGATGCGCCTGCACCAGATCGCCTTCTCGATGCGCCAGCAGATGGAGACCACGCAGGCGGTCGACGCCGCCTCGCTGTCCTCGCTCGGCGGCTTCGCGCCGCCCACCCTGCACTCGCTCGGCGCGCGGACCGGAGCGGCGATGACCCGGCGCCTCTTCAACCTCGTCGTGACCAACGTGCCCGGCCCCCAGCAGCCCCTGTACGCCGGGGGAGCGCGGCTGCTCGCGACCTACCCCGTCATGCCGCTCTCGCGCGGGCAGGCGCTCGCCGTGGGGCTGACCTCCTACGACGGGTCGGTCTACTTCGGGCTCAACGCCGACCGTCTCGCGATGCCCGACCTCGACGTGCTCGCCCAGGCGGTCGACGAGGCCCTCGCCGAGCTGCGGGAGAGCCCGCGGGGCGGGGGTCGGTCGTGAGCGTGCGCGTCTACCTGCCGCTGGTCATGTCCGACCTCGCCGCCGTGCAGACCTCCGGCGAGGTCCCGATCTCCTCCCGCCGCACCGTGCACGCCGTGACGGCGGGGGACCGCGCGGACCACCCGGGCGAGGACGAGGAGGACCTCGAGTTCGAGGCGACCTGCCAGGCGCTCGACAGCGCCGCTGACCGCCGCCGGACGAAGGGTGAGCGCCGCGTCGTCGTCGCCGCCGACGTCGCGTCGGTGGTCGAGCAGGACGCGTGGACCGCCGTCGTCGAGGCCCCCGTCGCCCTGTCCGACGTCGTGTCCTTCCACGTCGAGGAGAGCACCGGCACCGCGCTCGGCGAGGGCTACGACGACCTCCTCTGGTACGACGTCACCGAGCTCGACCAGCTCGTGGCCGAGGCGGGCTGACCGGCGGCCCTGTGGGCGACCCGGCGGCCGCCGGCGACGTGACGGATACGCTGACGGCACCATGCCAGGACACCCCGAGCCGCAGCGTCTGACCGAGCTCGCCACCGCGGTCGGCGGTCTCGGACGGCTCGCGCGGGCCGCCGGCGACGAGCTCCTCGACAGCCTCGTCATGGTGGGCGACCACGGCACCCAGCGGGTCGTCGACGACGCGGTCGACGCCCTCGTGAGCGCGCTGCGCGGGGTCGACGCCGAGTGCGCCGAGCTGGCCTACGTCCTCGGCAGCACCGGCACCCGGGGCGAGGCGCGCCGCGCTCCCTCCAGCGCGCCGCGACCCGCCGAGGACCACGCCCGCGAGGCCCGATGAGCGCCGCGCTGCTGGGTGACGCCGCGTCGGTCTCGGCCCTCGTCGCGTCGCTGCGACGGCGGGCCGGCGACCTCGAGGTCCGCGCCGACGAGACCGACGCAGCCCACGCGGCTGCTGCTGCGGGGTGGATCGGTCGCGTGGCCGTCGGGCACCGTCGCCGGGTCGACGCCGTGACGGCGACAAGCCGCGGTGCGGCCGCGCGGATGCGAGAGCTCGCCGACGCGCTCGACGACTTCGCCGCAGCGCTCGGCGAGGCGCAGCACGACCTGCGCCGCGCGAGCGACGAGGCCCGCTCGCACGGGCTCGTCGTGCAGGACGGGCAGGTGCTGCCCGGGTGGGGCATCTCCGGCGAGGCCGACGGCAGCGCGGACGCCGAGCGTGCCGAGACGGCCGAGCGGCTGGGCCGACGGCTGCAGCGCAGCGCGGTGCTGCTCGAGCGCCGCCGAGCGGCCCTGGCCCACCGCGCCGAGGAGGTCTTGAGATGGCTACCGTGAGGCCATGCGCTTCCACCGTGCCTACAGCTTCGACGCCCCCTGCGAGCAGGTCTACGACCTGCTGATGGACGAGGGCTTCCAGCGCGAGCGGGTCGCCCGGACCGGGACCGACCCCCGCGCCGAGGTCACCCGCGGCTCCGACGCCGACGTCGTGAGCATCGTGCTCAACCTGCCCACCGACGGTGCGCCCGGCCCGGCGAAGAAGTTCCTCGGCGACTCCCTCACCGTCACCGACGACCGTCGCTGGGAGAGCGACGCCGCGTCCGACGGCGCCCGGCGCGGCACGGTCGTCGTGCGGGTCAAGGGCGCCCCCGTGACGATGGACGGCACCCTCTCCCTCACGCCCGAGGGGCAGGGCTGCAGCCTCGTCGTCGATGGCGACCTCACGTGCTCCATCCCGCTCGTCGGGCGCTCGCTCGAGGGTCAGATCGCCGAGGTCATCGGGGGCTTCGTCGACAGCGAGGCACGCGCGGTCAGGCGGCGTCTCGGCGCGTGACGGCACGGCGCTAGGCTGGGTGCGCGAGCCGACGAGGACGTCGGCCACCCGCCGTCGAGACCGCAGATCAAGGATGCCCGAGCACATGGTTCCGCTCTCCGCCGACTCGTCCTCCACCGTCGCCGAGGGGGCCGCCGCGGCGGCCGCCGCGGCGGGTGAGGACCCCACCTTCGTCCGCCGCTACCTGCGGCACGTGGACCCGGCCGAGGTCTCCGGCCGACCACCCGAGGACCTGCTCGCGCTCGCGAGCCGACACCGCTCCGCCGCCGAGCGGCGCTCGGCCGGGCAGTCCCACCTCCACGTGCGCAACGGCTCGGTCGACGTCGTCACCGACGACCGTCCCTTCCTCGTCGACTCCGTCGTCGGGGCGCTCGAGCGCCTCGGCCACCGGGTCACCCTCGTCATCCACCCGCAGTTCGCCGTCCGCCGCGACGACGACGGCCGCATCGTCGACCTGCGCGACGCCCCGACGGGCGGCCAGGGCGTCGCTGCCGGCGAGCTCGCCGAGTCGTGGATGCACGTCGAGACCTCCGCGTCCGCCGCCGACGACGAGGTGCTGACGACGACGGTGCGCGACGTCCTCGACGACGTGCGCTGCGCCGTCCAGGACTGGGAGGCGATGCAGCAGCGCGCGCTCGAGCGCGCCGACGAGATCTCCGCGTCCGGGGACGACGACGAGCTCGACGAGGCCGCCGAGCTGCTGCGCTGGCTGACCCGCGACCACCTCACCTTCCTCGGCATCCGCGACTACACCGTGACCGACGCCGGCATGGAGCCCGTCGCCGGCTCCGGTCTCGGTCTGCTCGCCGACGACGCGTACACCCTCAGCGAGGCCGAGCAGCGCCTGGCGCAGGGCCGCGTCGGCGTGCGCATCGGCAAGGGCAGTGCGCGCTCGACCGTGCACCGCACCGCGTATCCCGACCACGTCGCCGTACGCTGGCAGGGCAGCGACGGCTCGCTGCGCGAGACCCGCGTCGTCGGGCTCTTCACCTCGAGCGCCTACACCGAGCCGGTCATCACGATCCCCGTCGTCTCGGCGAAGGTCTCCTCGATCCTGCACACCGCCGGGTGGAGCGAGGACTCGCACTCGGGCAACCGGGTGCTGCGCCTGCTCGAGACCTTCCCCCGCGACGAGCTCTTCCAGGACGACGTCGAGCACCTCGACCAGGTCGTGCACTCGATCCTGCGCATCGAGACCCTGCGCCAGACCTCGCTCTACCTGCGCGGCGACGAGCAGCGCCAGTACGTCACCGCGCTCGTCTACCTCTCGCGCGACCGCTACACGACGACCGTGCGCCACCGCATCGAGGAGGTCCTGCTCACCGCGATCGGGGCCGACGAGGCGACCTTCACCGCCCACGTGAGCGAGGACTCCCTCGCGCGGCTGTACTACGTCCTGCGCCGCACCGACGGCGAGCCGGTCTACACCCCGTCCTCGGACGAGGCCGGGTCGCTCGGCGACCGGGTCGCGGCCGCCTCGCGCACGTGGACCGAGCACCTCGCCGCCGCCGCCGAGGAGCGACTGGGCGATCGCGCCGAGGCGGTGCTCGCCCCCTTCGTCCACGGCTTCCCCGTCGACTACCAGGACGACTTCGACGCCGCGCAGACCGTCGCCGACCTCAAGAACC
This sequence comes from Janibacter melonis, assembly GCF_020567375.1. Lineage (GTDB taxonomy): Bacteria > Actinomycetota > Actinomycetes > Actinomycetales > Dermatophilaceae > Marihabitans > Marihabitans melonis. The sequence goes on from NZ_JAJBZM010000003.1 coordinate 529,345, forward strand.
TCGTCTCCATCGACGAGGACCACCGCTTCGAGTGCGTCCTGTACGACCCCCGTCGCGGCCACGGTCGCGACGACGGCGCGACGGTCCGCCGCTTCAAGCTCTTCAGCATCGACCGGGTCTCCCTGGCCCGCGTCATGCCGCTCTTCCACGACCTCGGGCTCGAGGTCGTCGACGAGGAGCCCTACGTCGTCACCCGCTCCGACGGCGAGCGCATCGGCGTCTACGACTTCGGCCTGCGGGTCGACGACGCGGGGCTGTGGGAGCAGCACACCCACGAGGAGCTCCGCGAGCTCGTCGAGAGCGCGGTCACCGCGGTCTGGTCCGGTCGCGCCGAGTCCGACGCGCTCAACTCGCTCGTCGTCTCCGCCGGTCTCACCTGGCGCCAGGTCGCCCTGCTGCGGACCGTCGCGCGCTACCTGCGCCAGACCCGCACGACGTGGAGCCTGCGCTCGCTCGCCGAGGCGCTCACCGAGCACACCCAGATCGCCCGCGAGCTCGTCGCGCTCTTCGACGCCCGCTTCGACCCCGACGTCGAGGGTGACGCGCAGGCGCGCGAGGCGGCCCAGGCCGAGATCCGCGGCCGGATCGACGAGCTGCTCGACGACGTCGCCTCGCTGGCGCACGACCGGGTCATCCGTTCCTTCGTCGGCGTGATCGCCGCGACGCTGCGCACGAGCTACTACCAGCGCGACGAGCAGGGCCAGCCGCTGCCGCGGATCAGCCTCAAGCTCGAGCCGCGCAAGGTGCCCGACATGCCCAAGCCGTGGCCCGCCTACGAGATCTGGGTGTGCTCGCCGATGGTCGAGGGCGTCCACCTGCGCTTCGGCGCGGTCGCCCGCGGCGGTCTGCGCTGGAGCGACCGGCGCGACGACTTCCGCACCGAGGTCCTCGGCCTCGTCAAGGCGCAGATGGTCAAGAACGCCGTCATCGTGCCGACCGGCAGCAAGGGCGGCTTCTACGGCAAGCAGCTGCCCGACGCCTCCGCCGACCGCGAGGCGTGGATGGAGGCTGGCCGGGCCGCGTACCGGCAGTTCATCTCCGGTCTGCTCGACATCACCGACAACCGCGTCGGCTCCGAGGTCGTCCCGCCCGAGCGCGTCGTCCGTGTCGACGGCGACGACCCCTACCTGGTCGTCGCGGCCGACAAGGGCACGGCGACCTTCTCCGACCTGGCGAACTCCGTCGCGCAGGAGTACGGCTTCTGGCTCGACGACGCCTTCGCCTCCGGCGGCTCGATCGGCTACGACCACAAGGGCATGGGCATCACGGCCCGTGGCGCGTGGGAGTCGGTCAAGCGGCACTTCCGCGAGATGGGCGTCGACACCCAGAGCGAGGACTTCACCGTCGTCGGCATCGGCGACATGTCAGGCGACGTCTTCGGCAACGGGATGCTCCTGTCCGAGCACATCCGCCTGCTCGCGGCCTTCGACCACCGTCACGTCTTCCTCGACCCGGACCCCGACGCGGCGAGCTCCTTCGCCGAGCGCCGGCGGCTCTTCGACCTGCCGCGCAGCTCGTGGGCCGACTACGACACCTCCCTCATCAGCGAGGGCGGCGGCGTGTGGCCGCGCTCGGCGAAGTCGATCCCCGTGAGCGAGCAGGCCGCGGCCGCGCTCGGTCTCGACGGGGCGACCTCGCTCGCGCCGAACGACCTCATCCGCGCGATCCTCCTCGCGCCGGCCGACCTGCTGTGGAACGGCGGCATCGGCACCTACGTCAAGGCGCAGAGCGAGAGCCACGACGAGGTCGGCGACCGCTCCGGCGACGCCTACCGCGTCGACGGCGCCCAGCTGCGGGCGAAGGTCGTCGGCGAGGGCGGCAACCTCGGCGCCACCCAGCGCGGTCGCATCGAGGCCGCGCAGAGCGGCGTGCGGATCAACACCGACGCCGTCGACAACTCGGCCGGCGTCGACACGAGCGACCACGAGGTCAACATCAAGGTCCTCCTCGGCGACGTCGTGCGCGAGGGCGGTCTCGACGAGCCGGCCCGCGTCGACCTGCTCGCCTCGATGACCGACGAGGTCGGCGAGATGGTCCTGCGCGACAACTACGAGCAGAACGTCCTGCTCGGCAACGCGCGTGCCCAGGGCGGCTCGATGCTCTCGGTCCACGAGACCTTCATGACCGACCTCGAGGAGCGCGGCGAGCTCGACCGCGAGCTCGAGTTCCTGCCGAGCACGACCGAGGTCGCCCGCCGTCAGGAGGCCGGGCAGGGGCTCACCTCGCCCGAGCTGTCGGTGCTCCTCGCCTACAGCAAGCTCGCGCTCAAGGCCGACCTGCTCGACTCCGCGACCCCGGACGACCCGGCGACCGAGGACATGCTGCTCTCGTACTTCCCGCAGCGCATCCGGGACGAGTACGGCGACCAGGTGCTCGCGCACCCCCTTCGCCGCCAGATCGTCACGACCGTCCTGGCCAACGACGTCGTCAACCGCGGCGGCATCACCTTCGTGCACCGCGCGGTCACCGAGACCGGTGCGACCCCCGAGCAGGTCGCCCGGGCCTACGTCGTCATCCGTGAGGTCTTCGGTCTCGACGACTACGTCGCCGAGGTCGAGGCGCTCGACGCCGTCGTGCCGACCGAGGTGCAGACGCGGCTCTACCTCGAGTTCCGTCGGCTGCTCGACCGCGGGGTGCGTTGGCTGCTCGCCGCGCGCCCGGGCCGGCTGGCGATCCGCGAGGAGATCGAGCGCTTCGCGCCGGTCGTCGCCGAGCTCGGCTCCAGCGTCGGCGGCATGCTCCAGGGCTCGGAGGCGAAGCGTCTCGAGGACAACACCGCCGACCTCGTCGAGCGAGGCGTCCCCGAGCAGCTCGCGGCCCGGGCCGCGTCGCTGCTCGACGGCTACTCGCTGCTCGACATCACCGACATCGCCGCCGACTCGGGGCAGACGCCGGAGCAGGTCGCCGAGCTGTACTACCTCGTCTCGGAGCGCTTCGGCATCGACGACCTGCTGCTGCGCGTCACCGCGCTGCCGCGCGTCGAGCGCTGGGACAGCCTGGCCCGCGGCGCGCTGCGCGACGACCTCTATGCGACGCTGCAGGCGCTCACCCGCTCGGTGCTCGAGTCGAGCTCCGAGCTGAGCGACCCGACGCCCGAGGAGCGCTGGCAGAGCTGGCTCGACGGGCACGACGAGTCGTGGGAGCGCGTGCGCACCTCGCTCGCCGGCATCCGCGCGCTCTCGGCGCCGACCGTCGCCGCCCTGTCCGTCGCGCTGAGGATGCTGCGCTCGGTGACGCGGTGACCCCAGTCCGCACGACGACCGAGGTCTTCGCGGCCAGCGGTCTGACGCAGGCCGAGGTCGAGCGGCTGCGGCTGGTCCTCGAGGACTGGCAGCTGCTCGCCGACCTCGGCTTCTGCGACCTCGTCATGTGGGTGTGCCTCGACGAGGGCTGGGTCGCCGTGGCCCACGCCCGCCCGATGACGGGGCCGATGGCCTTCGTCGACGACATGATCGGGCGCCGCGCCTTCGACGACCTGCGCGAGGTCATCGACGCCGCTGCGGACGCGGGGCAGTGCATCGACGCCGACGGCCTCGAGGGCGCGACGAAGGTCGCCGCCGTGCCCGTGCGGCTCGGCGGGCGCACGGTCGGCGTCGTCACCCGGCACCAGCCAGGTGGTCGAGACCGCTCGACCAGCCCGCTCGAGCGCACCTACGGCGAGCTCACCGACACGCTGAGCGAGATGCTCGTGCGGGGGGAGTGGCCCTCGGCGTCGGCCCCGACGGGCCAGCGCCGCGGGGCGCCCCGGGTCGCCGACGGGGTCATCCAGCTCGACGAGCGGGGCGAGGTCCTCTTCGCCAGCCCGAACGCCGTGAGCGCGATGCGCCGCCTCGGCCACGACGGCCAGATCCTCGGCGCGGTGCTCGCGCAGGCGATCGGCGGGCTGCCGCGTCTCGACGGACCGCTCGACGAGGGCCTGGCCATCGTCGTCATGGGTCGCGCCGCGTGGCGCGCCGAGGTGACCGCTGGTGGCCAGGCCGCGACCTTGCGGGCCCTCCCGCTGACGCGGGGCGGCGCCCGGCAGGGCGCGATCGTCCTCATCCGCGACATCTCGGACCTGCGGCACCGCGACGAGGAGGTGCTCAGCAAGGACCAGACGATCCGCGAGATCCACCACCGGGTGAAGAACAACCTGCAGACCGTGGCCGCCCTGCTGCGCATGCAGGGGCGCCGGGTCGAGGACGGCGAGGGTCGCCAGGCGCTGCGCGAGGCCGAGCGCCGGGTCGGGGTCATCGCGATGGTCTACGAGACGCTGAGCACCGGCTTCTCCGAGGAGGCCGACTTCGACGAGATCGCCGTACGCGGGCTGCGCGGCATCATCGAGGTCGCGCGCACCCAGGGCTCGCTCGACTCACGGGTCGAGGGCAGCTTCGGCTGGATGGGCCCGAACGAGGCGACCTCCGTCGCGCTCATCCTCTCCGAGCTCGTCCAGAACGCCGTCGAGCACGGCGTGCCCGACGGGGGAGCGATCGTCGTGCGGGCCGAGCGCACCGCGGCGGACGGCGAGGACATCCTGCGGGTGAGCATCACCGACGACGGGGCGGGACTGCCGGCGGGCTTCCGGCCCAGCCGGGCCGGGCTCGGCACCCGGATCGTCACCTCGATGGTGCAGGACCTGCGCGGCACGATCCGCTGGGAGGACAACCCCCGGGGCGGGACGACCGTGCGCTTCAGCGCCCGGCTGCGTCAGCGCAGCTGACCCCGGGCGAAGGGAGAGCCGGTGGCCGCTCCGTCAGGAGCTGGCCGCCGGCTCGGGTCGTGCAGGTGGGTGGGCGTCTCAGCCGGCGCGGCGGGCGCGGGCGTTACGACGCTTGAGCGCGCGGCGCTCGTCCTCGGACAGACCGCCCCAGACGCCGGCGTCCTGGCCGGACTCGATGGCCCACTTGAGGCAGGTGTCGATGACCTCGCAGCGGCGGCACACCTTCTTGGCCTCCTCGATCTGAGCGATCGCGGGGCCGGTGTTGCCGATGGGGAAGAACAGCTCGGGGTCCTCGTCGAGGCAGGCTGACCGGTCGCGCCAATCCATGTAGTCGTGCTCCTTGTCTGTCTGTGGGGCCTAGCGGTGGTGGCCTGGGATCCTGACCCGGGCAGGGGTCAGGGGTGGATCACCAGTCGATCGGCGTTGACGGACGGTGCTCGCTCGGGAGTCCCGGTCGGGGACACCCTGTGCCAACGATCCACGCAGGCTCGATGTTCCGGGCCGGGGCGCGTGAGGGCAGGCAGGAGCCTGTATCGGGGGCGACCCTCGATGTTAGCCGGGGACGGGCATGTCCCGCTAGGGGTAGCGGCCGGTGAGTTGCCGGCGGGTCTCGGCCCCGTGGTCGTCCCACCCCATCACGGGGGTCCGACGACGCGCCCACCGGGTCGCCCGCGAAGGGCGGCCGACGCGCACCCGGGGCTGATGCCGGGGCGGAGTCGTAGGGTGCGGCCTGTGAGCACCGCACCACGACCCGACGGCGCCCGGACGGGCCTGGCCCCCGCTGCCCTCGTCGCGGGGGCGGTGTGCGCGGTGTACGCGCTCGCCCTGCTCGTCGCGGCCGGCCTGTACCTGCGCGAGCTCGTCACCGGTACGACCGACGTCGCCTCCGCCGCGGCGCTCTCGCTCGTCGTCACCGCGATCTTCACCGTGCTGCTCGCCGCCATGGCCCGCGGGTGGCTCACCGGCCGCCGCTGGCCCCGGACCGCGACGGTCGTGTGGTGCCTGCTCACCCTGCCGGCGATCTGGACCCTCAACACCTCCAACGGCCTGCTCGTCGCCGCCCCGCTCGCGGTGCTGTCGATCGCCGGTCTGCTCGCCGCGATGTCCTCGCCCGCCGCCGACCTGCCGGAGGACACCGTCCACTGAGGCGGTGGTTCGAAGAAGGATCGTCACGTCGAGGTGACAGATCTTCTTCGAACGACGCGGGAGCGCGGGGGTGGTACCTGATCACCGCGGTTGTGTCGCAGCAGGTGACTGACCCGCTGCCCGAGCCGGGAGCGCGACCTGCACCTCGGTGGCGACCCCGCGGTCGACGAGGTAGCCCCGGCCCGGGACCCGCGGCGAGGCCGGCACCCGGACGCCCAGGAGGTCACCGTCGGAGCGGGCCTGGGGCTGCAGCAGCAAGCCCCGACGCGACCGGCACATCGTCGCGGTGAGCCCCCTGAAGGACGTCGCAGCCGTCGAGCTGCTCGCGGCGAGGAGGACGTCGCCCGAGCGCGTGCAGTGGCTGGCGTAGCTGCGCAGGACCGGGTCGAGGGGCGTCTCGTCCAGCGTGTCGAGGTCGTCGACGAGGACGACGAGGTCCTCGTGCGACTGCACGGCGCGCACGAAGGGGTCGACCTCCTCGGGACCGATGACGGCGAGCGACGACGAGACGAGCCGGGTCGCCCGTGAGGAGACCTCGAGGACGGGCCGACCCCCCTTCGCCAGCTGCTCGCCGAGGAGCTGCAGAGCCGTGGTACGTCCCGACCGGCCGGGCCCGACGGCCACCCAGGGCCCGCCGTCGACCTCGACCACGACGGGACGGTCCGGGTCGCCGGAGTGGCCGAGCACGAGCCCTTCCGCGTGCGGCAGGTCGTCGAGCGCGACGCTCGCCGGCAGGTCGACGACACGCCACCGCCACGGGTCGCAGGAGTCGGTGGACGGTCGTCCTGCCGGCACGGGCAGTGCCACCTGGGCGAGGACGCCGTCGGGCAGGAGGGCACCACGGCCGGGCACCGCACCGGCGGGCACCAGCGACGGCGGCGCACCGGCGGCCAGGACGTCGCCTCGGTCGGGCAGGTGGAGCACGAGACGCCGACGAGCCAGCGACCCGAGCCGTCCCGAGGACAGCTCCCGTCCGCCGGGCACGACGAGACGGATGCCCAGGGACGCGCCGTCGCGAGCCACGGACTCGAGCGCGTCGGCGCTCTCGAGGTCGGGCTGGTCGAGCGCTCGGGAGAGGAGCGACCAGCCGTCGACGGCGACCACGAGGACGGGCGGGGCGGGTCCGTAATCGTCCTCGGGCAGGCTACGCAAGAGACCGGAGGGGCTGCGCCTGTTCTGGACCCTAGGTCGCCCTGGTCTTGCAGCGGGGGCACCGGCTCTCCGGTCTCACTGCGTCTCTAGCGACGCGCACATACGAATGGCCACAGTGGCGGCAGCGCCATTCACAGCGATCGTGACTACCCGGCTTCATGCCGTCGGGCCTGGTGTAGGGGCGCGAGACGTTAGAGACGAACGTCGCCGCCACCGCCGGGTGGAGGTCCTTGAGCGACTCCCCTCTCCTTGGCCTTCTGCGTGCAGCAGCGGTTCGTTCGCGTCCACAGGCGGGACATCCACTGCCAGTGACGGCGCGAGATGAGATCTTCGCACTCCACTCGTGTTGGCACGAAGCGCACATCCAGTCCCCAGTGAGGTTGGACCCGGGCTGCACATCGTCGCCATCCCATCCCGGACGGGCGTGGATCTGAATGAGCTCCGATGCGACTCGGGGGTGATGCGCAGCGAGGGAATCGCCCTTCAACGCCCGGCTCCGAGTGATGCCCCTCTTGGCGTTGCCGCAAGACCTGCAGCCCGAGTCTGGCCGCCGGACGCGGGCTGCCACGGAAGCAGTGAACGGCACTTCGCAGCTGGGGCATGACCATTCGCAGACGAGATTGCTGTGAGATGCGAGATCCTCTGGGGTGCGGTGGGGATCGCGCAGGCAACAACGAAAGCTGGCTGCAACCGACGGGTACTGGGAGGCAAGGGAGTCTTCGGGTGCTGGGATGGATCTCGCCCTCATGCGTCTAGCGGACGCAGCACGCGCGCAGACTGGACAGCTTGTTCCGACCTGAGCTCGTGACGCGACAGAGCTAGACCAGACGTGTGCACACGTCCCGCACTGCCACTCGGCTTGGTCCTTCGAGCTCGGGGCGAGCCATTCCAGGGATATGCCCGGGCGGCTGAGGTTTCTCCGCCATTCGTTCGAGAGCTCTGGGCGTGCGTCCATCGCACTCCGCTTCGGACGTCCCCGAAGTGTCGCTTGCCACCGCCTGGCGGCCCTGGAGAGTGCAGCGGCTATCTGGGCATCGGTGAGGATCCGTCCTGCGGCATGGTCTGGAAGTGCACCGGGGCTGTTGAGCAAAAGGTGGGTCCACAAGGCAGGGTCGAGGGACCGTTCGACTATTTCGACCACCTGCACGTTGACGGCGGGGCAAATAGGCGGGGTGCCCGTCTGGCGAACCCGTACGTACGTACCCTTATTGGCGGTTGCTAGGTGGTTGGCTAGGGCTGTGACCTTGCGTTGGTCTCGGGCGGCGTCCTGGTGCCAGCGGACTGGATCTAGGTCCACGTAGGTGTCAAGATCCGGAAGGTATAGATCCATTCGCCATGTTCGCTCATCAGTCTGCAGGGGGTGGTCGACCAAGACTGAGGTGCCTAGGGACTCCTCCAAGAGTTCAGCAACCTCGAGCTCAAAGCGCGACTGCCCAAGCGCCTGGCAGCGGGCGCAGCCTGTTCCGCTGGTGGTCCTAGAAACAATTGTTGTGGCCCAAGCGTGCCCCTTGCTGCATCGCCACCATGCAAGCGCCGGGCTGCCCGGCCGAATGCTGTTCGCAAGGAGGTCTGGGTGGGCCACGAGGCCCGAAAACTCGGCGGCGATGTCAGGGTGTCGATCAGCTAGGGATTGTCCTGGAGCGGCAGTACGTCGCCTAGATGCCGAGGCAATGTGCGCGCAAAGAGGGCAACCACTTCCCTTCGTTACTCGATTCACGACCGTGGCTTCCCACTCGTGCCCACAACCGGAACAACGCCACAGGCAGCGGTCAAGGGATCCGGGGCGTAGTTCCCGAAGTGATGACCCTGTCGTGATGTTCCGAACGTGCTCGTCCAGAAGTTCAGGTGCCATGTCCGCTGCGGAAGGAGACCCAGGCGGCACTTCTCTACGCCTGCGGCCGCGATCCGTATACGCGCACCAGCGGCAGCCGCGCCCCCGGACTCGGTTGGCGACAGTTGCCTCGTACCTCTTGGAACACGCCGGACACAACCACACGCAACGCTGTTTAGAGCTTGGTCTAAGCTCGTCTGGCGCCATGTCGGGTCGATCGAGATTGGTCACCCACTCGGCGGCGATCGTCGGGTGCAGATCGACGAGGGCCTCCCCTTCGCGGGCTGCAGCTCGTGAGCGCGCACGCACCGCCTTGGCGCATTCCGGGCACCCAGTTCCGCCACAGCGAGCGGCTACGGTAGCCACCCATTCATGCGAGCAAGCCGGGCAGCGCCAGAGGCATTTGAATTGCGACCCCGTCCCGAGACCGGACGATCCGACATCGGGCCTGTCCAGCACATGCACGAGCTGCGTGAGGAGGTCTGGGCGAGCATCACGCATGAGCTGGCGGGGGGCGGGGCCCGGCATGTCAAGAGTCAACCACGGCCGACCCATTCGGGACCGAGGGCCGGATCGTTAGACCTCCCAATTTGTGATTGACGTCACTTGTATGTAAGATAGTAGGATTTGACCTGTCGCCCCCTTCGTCGACGCGGTGCTGCCCGACGGCAGCCGCCTCCACGTGACGATCCCCGACATCAGCCGCGAGCACTGGCTCGTCAACGTGCGCAAGTTCGTTGTCAAGGGCGACCACCTCGACGACCTCGTCTGTCTCGGCACGCTGACGCAGCACGCGTCGACCTTCCTGCAGGCCGCTGTCGCGTCGGGCTCAACGTCCTCGTCGCCGGCGGCACGCAGGCGGGCAATCCCGCTAATCCCGAATCGCCCCTCTCTGGATCCGTCTAGGATTCACCGGACCTACCCCGACGTCAGGAGCCTCAGCGTGGCCGCTGTTAAGTACCAGGTTATTCGTCAGTTCCACCTACGAGGACTTGAAGGACGAGAGAGATCAGGTCATACGAGCGGTTCTCGAAATGGGGCACATTCCTGTTGGAATGGAGATGTTCAGCGCGGCCGACGAGGAGCAGTGGAAGATCATTGCACGGCATATCGACGAAAGTGATTATTACGCCGTTATCGTTGCACAGAGGTATGGCTCCATGACGGAGGAGCAAATCAGTTTCACGCGAAAGGAATACGAATACGCACGATCCCGCGGTATTCCCTGCCTCGGGTTCATTCTCGATGAGAAGGCCAGTTGGCCGTCGGACCGCCTGGCGAAGGACGACGCGGAACGGGAGCGCCTAGACGAGTTCAAGGCTCTGGTGAAAGAGAAGCCCGTAATGTTCTGGAAGGACGGGCCAGAGCTGCATGGCAAGTTCTCGATCTCTCTGATGAAGGCCTTCACTGCTCAGCCGCGCGAGGGGTGGATTAGGAGCTCGGGGAGTGTGGGTCCCGAAGCCATGGCTGAGGTCGTTCGGCTCAGCGCCGAGAACGCAGACCTACGGCAGAGGCTCGAGCAGGCGGAGGGTGCCTCGGCTCACGAACGTCGCGAATTGGTCAAGAAGACCGGCCGGACACTGGTGCAAGCGAAGTCCACCCTGTCGCACCGGGAGCGGCCGGGAGGCCCGTGGCAAAGGAAGGAAGTAACCTTGTTCGACGTCTTCCGCGTTGCCGCTCCTCAAATGGTCGTCGAGCATTCGATTATTGGTCTATCCAAGGTTTTGGCCATGGAGATTCGCGAAGACCCCGCCCTGCCATGGGACACCGTGGCCACCAATCAGGTCAAGTTGCTCATGAGCGACTTCATGACCCTCGACCTAGTCCAGCCCTCGGAGCGACGCCACACGGTCAGCGATACCAACGAATATTGGACTTTGACGTCCTTGGGGATGGATGTTCTGAAGTTCGTGCGCCGTCACTCCATCGAACATGGCATAGCGCAGGCCGCAAAGCCGGATGAGGAAGCGGAGAAAGGGAGCGCCCGAGAGGACGACTTGCCTGAGAGTGAAACGTCCGCGCCGACCGGCGCTTGACTGAAGTAGCAACACAACTCGTAAGCTGCTGAGGGCCACTCTCGCCCCGCCAGGCGGCCTCCTGCCCACCCCCGGACGAGCAGTTTCCGCGCAGATCGCGGTATGAGCGGACGCCTAATAGAGGCACGGCCGAAGCCCAGTGGGCTCGGCAAGTCCGGCGTATGCTGAGCGCGGGAAGGCGCCCGGCGCGCTAATCCCGGCGAGCCAGGCTGGAAGGAGCAACGATGGGCGACAACCTATTTGAAGGCTTCTTCGTCGTCATGTTTGCCATCGGCGTCGTGTCGTTTCTCTGGCTGGCGATTGCAGGACTGGTTTCGCGTCACCGTGATCACTGGATGGCAAAAGAGCGCTGGGCCGACGAGCACGGGGACGAAGACCCAAACAAGGTGAAGTTGCATGGTGGGCCCAGTTGGAGTTGGACGGGTCCTGGCCCCGGCTTCTGAGGCGTGAGCGACCCTAGTCAAGTTCGCAGCCGGTCGACGGCGGGCCGCCGTAACGCCCGGACATCGGCATTAGAGTGCGTTACGGCCTCAGAAGGGTCGACGCCCGACACCGGCAGTCCCTGGCCGTTGGGGGAGGCGGTCAAGGGCGCGGAGCGGCGCTAGCGAACCCTTGACGGGCGGGGGAAGTGGCATGAGCGTGGAGCGGCCGGGGCGTCGTTTGGTGAATCGACTGACACGGCTGTAGATCGTGTGGTGTGATGTTGCCGCCTACCAACCGGGGGGCACTAATAACAAGGCCACACACGAATCAGCGAGTACCATAATCGCATCGCGACCCCGCCTTGGGCCGCCTCATCCAACTCGGGATCCCTTAAAGCATCTGACCAGAAGCCCGGTTGAGCGTCTGCTCCCGGGCTCTGATGTTGCAGCGGTCCGGGTCGACGCATCCATCTGCGTAGTCTCGGGCTAAGGGAGAGTTGGGTGTCAGGGGTCCGTCTTCGCTCGACGTGGTCGGGGTGGTAATTGGGGCTGTGCGCTGCCCCCGGTGAGGCTTGTGGTTCCTTTGTGTCGGTGCGCCCGGCTCAGCGTCGTCCTCTGGGTGGGGGCCCGGCGAGTGATCCTGAGCGGGCTCGGGCTGAGGCGGGTCGGCGGGAGTTGCGGCGGTACTGCGCGGCTAGCCGGCTGAACCGGCTCGGCACTCTGACGTACCGGGGCGAGGGCTGTCACGACCCGCGCCAGGCACGGCGGGACGTGGGCCTGTTCTTTCGGACGCTTCGTCAAGAGCTTGATGGCAAGCCACTTTCGTACCTGTGGGTGCCGGAGTGGCACAAGGCCGGCCACGGCTTACAACTGCATTTCGCGGTGGGGCAGTTCGTGCCGCGGCGCGCGAGTCGGGCCGCGCCTTCGTCACCTCGACGTCAGAGGACGCTGCACCCGCGCGGGCCGCGGCCGCTGCCGACATCGCCTTCGAGGACCAGGGTTTCGGGGGACAGCGGCAGCTGCAGGTGACGTGCACGTAGACGCCCTGCCTGACCCCCGAGGGCGAGATCCGCTCCACCGCCACGGTGAGCGTCCCCCTCCCGCTCGTCCCCACCTTCGCCCGCGACGTCATCCCCCTCGAGCTGCCGGTGAGCGCCACCCAGGTCTCCGTCGTCCCGCGCTCCGAGGTGCGGACCGGATGAGCGGGCTGTGGCGGGTCTCGGCGCGACGGGCGAAGGGGGAGGACGGCCAGCTCTCGCTCTTCGTCCTCGGCTTCACCGTCATCGCTCTGACGCTGATCCTCGTCGCCATGGCCTTCACGTCGGTGCAGGTCACCCGCATGCGCCTGCTCGACGCGGCGGACACCGCCGCCCTCGACGCGGCCGACGAGGACGAGGCGAGCATCTACGCCGAGGGCATCGACCAGGTCGTCCCGGTGAGCGACGAGGCGGTGCAGCGCACCGCGGCCGAGACGCTCGCTGGCCGCGAGATGCCTGCTGGGCTGAGGTCGTGGCAGGTCGCGCCGGGCACCGGCGCCGCGGACGGGCAGACTGCCGTCGTGAGACTCACCGGTGAAGCCGACCTCCCGCTCGTCGGCGGGCTCATCCGCGGGCTCGGCGGCTCCGTCACCGTGACCGTCGAGTCGAGAGCGCAGGCGCGCGTCCCGGTGGCTGCGCCGTGACGGCGACGATCGACCGCCTGCTCGAGGGTCTCGAGGAGGACGGCGAGCGGGAGGCCCGCTACGTCGGGAGACGGATCGTCTTCGAGCGCGACGGGGTGCCGTACGCGTGGTGGGTGGTGAGCGAGGACGAGCTGCGCGAGGCGGTGCGCCACGCCGGCCCCGGAGCCAGGGGGGCCTTCGGTCACCGCGGTGCTGACGGGATGAGCTTCGTCATGCAGCGGGTGTACTCGGTGCTCGAGCTCGAGCGGGACCTCGGCGACCTGCCGGGGGAGTGGACCTTCGTCCGGGACCACTGACTCGAAGAAGGATCGTCACGTCGAGGTGACAGATCTTCTTCGAACCAGCGTCCGTCCGGGACCCGGGTGCGCGCGGTCGGGGGTGTCGGTCACAATCGCCGTGGCGGACACCCCTTCGCCCTGACCCGACCTGTGAGGCGCCCCGTGACGACCACGCCCGACCCCGACAAGCCCGCCGAGCCGGCGGACGAGGTCGCCCACCGGACGGACGGGAGCGTCGAGACCGAGCCAGCGAAGGGGGAGGACACGGTCCCCGTCGCGGAGGTCGCCACGGTCGACCGAGAGCACGAGCACCCCGCCCCGCCGCGCCGCGAGATCCGCACCGTCCTGCCGCCGACGCTCACCCTGCTCATCGGCATCGCCGGGGCGGTCATCGCCATCGGCGGGCTGAAGTCCGTGGCCTCGATCATCGCGCCGACCTTCCTCGCGATCACCCTCATCATCGCCGTCTACCCGATCTACCGGGCGATCTCCGCCGTGCTGCCCCGTGCCCTCGGCGCCGTCGTCATGCTGCTGCTCCTCTACGGGCTGCTCTTCCTGCTCGTCGGCTCGATCGGGCTCGCGGCGGGCAAGCTCGCGACCGAGCTGCCGAAGTACGGCGACACCTTCGACGACCTCGTCGAGTCCGGCCGCAGCACGCTCATCGGGTGGGGCGTCGGGCAGGACCAGATCGACAACGCGATGACGAACTTCGACATCCGCGACCTCTCCGGCATCGCCCGCGGCCTGGCCAACGCCCTCACCGGGCTGACCTCCTCGATGCTCTTCCTGCTCACGGTGATGCTCTTCCTCACCATGGACGCCGGCGGCTTCCCCAAGCGGCTTACCCGGGTGCACGTCGTCAAGCCCGACATCGCCGACGCCCTGGCCGACTTCGCCGAGCGGGTGCGCAAGTACTGGGTCGTCTCGACGACCTTCGGCATCGTCGTCGCCGTCATCGACGCGCTCGCGCTCATGGCCCTCGACGTGCCGCTGCCGCTGACCTTCGGGCTGCTCGCCTTCGTGACGAACTACATCCCCAACATCGGCTTCGTCATCGGCCTCGTGCCGCCGGCGCTGCTCGCCCTGCTCGACGGGGGAGTGGAGAAGCTCGTCTGGGTGGTCGTCGTCTACAGCGTCGTCAACTTCGTCATCCAGACCGTGCTCCAGCCGAAGTTCACCGGCGACGCCGTGGGCATCAACGCGACGACCGCCTTCCTCTCCCTCATCTTCTGGAGCTACGTCTTCGGCGCGCTCGGGGCCCTGCTCGCCATCCCCTTCACCCTGCTCGTCAAGAGCCTGCTCATCGACCGCGACCCCGACGCGCGCTGGCTCAACCAGTTCATCGCCTCCAACCCCGACCAGTCCTCGTCCGCCCAACCGGTGTAGCGGCGAGCGGCCCGGCGGGGCTGCCGTACTCTTGCTGATCGTGGCTGTCGACTTCACCCAGGAGATCCAAGACCTTCGCACGACGATGAGCTCGGTGCGCGAGGTGAGCGACGTCCCCAAGCTCCAGGCGCAGGTCGAGGAGCTCGAGCGGCAGTCCTCGGACCCCTCGATCTGGGACGACCCGGACAACGCGCAGAAGGTCACCTCGGCCATGCAGCGCGCCCGCGCCGAGATCGACCGGATCACCGGCATGGACAGCCGCATCGACGACGTCGAGGCGCTCGTCGAGATGGGCCAGGAGGAGAACGACGCCGAGACCCTCGCCGAGGCCGAGCGCGAGCTCAAGGCCGTGCGCAAGGCCGTCGGCGAGCTCGAGGTCCGCACCCTGCTGTCCGGCGAGTACGACGAGCGCTCCGCGGTCGTGACGATCCGCGCCGGCGCCGGTGGCGTCGACGCCGCCGACTTCGCCGAGATGCTCATGCGGATGTACCTGCGCTGGGCCGAGCGCCACGGCTACCCGACGAAGGTCATGGACACCTCCTACGCGGAGGAGGCCGGCCTGAAGTCGGTGACCTTCGAGGTCAACGTGCCCTACGCCTACGGCAACCTCTCCGTCGAGGGCGGCACCCACCGCCTCGTGCGGATCTCCCCCTTCGACAACCAGGGGCGCCGCCAGACCTCCTTCGCCGCCGTCGAGGTCATCCCGCTCATCGAGGGCACCGACTCCATCGACATCCCGGAGAACGACCTCAAGATCGACGTCTTCCGTTCCTCGGGCCCCGGTGGTCAGTCGGTCAACACGACCGACTCGGCCGTGCGCATGACGCACATCCCCACCGGCACCGTCGTGTCGATGCAGAACGAGAAGAGCCAGATCCAGAACCGCGCCGCCGCGCTGCGCGTCATGCAGTCGCGCCTGCTGCTGCTCAAGAAGGCCGAGGAGGCCGCCGAGCGCAAGGAGCTCGCCGGCGACATCAAGGCCAGCTGGGGCGACCAGATGCGCTCCTACGTCCTCAACCCCTACCAGATGGTCAAGGACCTGCGCACCGAGCACGAGACCGGCAACCCCACCGCCGTCTTCGACGGCGAGATCGACGAGTTCATCGAGGCCGGCGTGCGCTGGCGCATCGAGCAGTCGAAGGCTCAGGACTGAGCGAAGGGGGACCCCGGCGCGGGTGAACGCGCCGAGGTCCCCGAGGTGCGGCGGGGTCCCCAGGACCCCCACCTATCCTCGATGACGGCCTGCCCGCTCGACCCCTGAGGCTCGTACCACGCGATGATCCGCTTCGAAGACGTCACCAAGCTCTACCCCCGCCAGCAGCACCCCGCGCTGGACGGGGTGAGCCTCGACATCGCTCGCGGGGAGTTCGTCTTCCTCGTCGGCGCGTCCGGCTCGGGCAAGTCGACGATGCTGCGGCTGGCCATCCGCGAGGAGCAGGTCACCAAGGGCCGCCTCCTCGTCGGCGGTCACGACCTCAGCCGGCTGCCGGGCCGCAAGGTGCCCCAGCTGCGCCGTCAGATCGGCTCGGTCTTCCAGGACTTCCGCCTGCTGCCCAACAAGACGGTGGAGCAGAACATCGCCTTCGCGCTGCAGGTCATCGGCCGCCCGCGCCGCGCTATCCGCTCGCTCGTGCCCGAGACCCTCGACCTCGTCGGGCTCAACGGCATGGCCAAGAGATTCCCCCACGAGCTCTCCGGCGGTGAGCAGCAGCGCGTCGCCATCGCCCGGGCCGTCGTCAACCGCCCGCCGGTGCTGCTCGCCGACGAGCCGACCGGCAACCTCGACCCGGCGACCTCGCTCGACATCGTCCACCTGCTCAAGCGCATCCACGACTCGGGCACGACGATCCTCATGGCTACCCACGACAACACGATCGTCGACAGCATGCAGCAGCGCGTCGTCGAGATCGAGGACGGCGTCATCATCCGCGACGAGGCCACCGGCGGCTACGTGCCCAAGGTCGTCGACTCGGTCGACCGCGAGGAGCGGGTGGCCGAGCGTGACGACGACGACCTGCGCGACGACCTGCAGGACGAGCCACGCGACCCGCGCGAGGAGGCGGCCGAGGCCGAGCGCCGGGCCGAGCAGGACGCCGAGCCCGTGGCGGTGCAGAGCACCGAGTGGGACGACTGGGACGAGGAGGAGGCGCGATGAGGCCGACCAACGTCCTCGTCGACGCATGGCAGGGCCTGCGTCGCAACAAGTCGATCGCCATCTCCGTCGTCCTCGTGACGATGATCTCGATGTACCTCCTCGGCGTCGGGGTCCTCGCCCAGCGCCAGGTCACGACGATGAAGGGCTACTGGTACGACCGGGTCCAGGTCTCGATCTACCTGTGCACCGACAGCTCGAGCCAGCCCAACTGCGCCGAGGGCGCGGTGACCGACGAGCAGCGCGAGACGATCGAGGCCCAGCTCGAGGAGTCCCGCCCGCTCGTCAAGGAGGTCTACTTCGAGAGCGAGCAGGAGGCCTACGACCGCTTCCGCGAGGACTACAAGAACTCGCCGCTCAGCAAGAACATCCGCGTCGGCGACATCCCGCCGAGCTATCGCGTGCAGCTGAGCGACCCCGAGCAGTACGAGACCGTCGCCTCGGCCTTCGAGAACGCGCCGGGGGTGGCGAGCGTGCCCGACCTGCGGCAGGTCTTCAGCAAGCTCTTCCAGGCGATCAACATCGCCTCGGCCGTCATGGTCGCGCTGTCCTTGCTCACGCTCGTCAGCGCCGTGCTGCTCATGGCGACGACGATCCGCCAGGCCGCCTTCACCAGGCGACGAGAGATCGCGATCATGAAGCTCGTCGGCGCGAGCAACAGCACGATCCGCACGCCCTTCATCATCGAGACCCTCGTCGCCGGGCTCGTCGGCACGGGTCTGGCCGTCGGCATGCTGTGGTTCTCGGCGTGGAGCCTCTTCGACGAGTACCTCATCCAGGAGACGACGGGCACCGCGCTCATCAGCAGCTCCGAGGTCCTCGTCATCGCGCCCGCCCTCTTCGGGCTCGTCGGCGTGCTCGCCATCGGCACCTCGACGATCACGCTGTGGAGATATCTGCGCGTCTAGGTCGGCGTGGGACCTCTGGGACCCGTGTGACACGCGGGGTTCGGTGACCTCCCTTCGCCTCCCAGGCGGCGCCGCTATCGTTCGACGCGATGAAGCGCTTCGCACCCCGGGCCGGCCGTACGAGCCGGGCCGCGACCAGCTCGGCCCTGGCGGTCTGCCTCGCCGCGGGTCTCGCGACGGCCTCGTGGGCCGCCGGTGACCCCGACCCCGCCGACAAGAAGCGCAAGGTCGACGACAGCATCAGTGCGACGAAGGCCGACCTCAGCGACACCTCCGCCGAGCTCGTCGAGGCCTACGACTCGCTGAAGAGCACCCGGGCCAAGCTGCCCGCCGCGCGCTCGAAGGCGAAGCAGGCCGAGGAGGCCGAGACCGCCGCCCAGAGCAAGTACGACGACGCAGCCGCCGACCTGCGCGTGGCCAAGGCCGACGAGGCGAAGGCGCGCAAGGACATCCGCACGACGAGCACGAAGATCACCCGCGCCCGCTCCGACGTCGCGGGCTTCGCCGGCGAGGTCTACCAGCAGCAGGGTCTGGGCGACCTCTCCGTCGCGCTCGGGGCCGAGTCGCCCGGCGAGGTCATCGACCGCATGGTCATCGCCGACTCCGCCGGCGGCGCCCAGTCCGACTCGCTGGACTCGCTGACCACCTCGCGCGCCGACCTCGTCACCCAGCAGGACCGGCTCGAGGCGCTCAAGGACAAGACCCAGCAGGCCCGCGACGACGCGAGCACCGCGCTGTCGGACGCCAAGGTCGCCAAGACCGAGGCCGACGAGGCCGAGGCCGACCTCGAGTCGCTCGAGGCAGACCAGACGAGCCAGGCCAAGACGCTGCGCACCGAGCGGGCCAAGGAGCAGGGCCGGCTCACCGGTCTGCGCGCCGAGTCCGACCGCCTCGGCAAGATCCTCGAGGAGCGCGCCCGCAAGGCCCGGGTCAAGGCCGCGAAGATCAAGGCCGCCCGCGAGGCCGAGCAGGCCCGGCAGGCCGAGGCCCGTCGTCGGGCCGCCGCAGCCCCGGAGCCCGAGGCCGCCGACCCCAACCCGACGCCTCCCGCGACGAGCTCGGGGGTCCTCGCGGCCCCGGTCAACGCGCCGATCACCTCGGAGTTCGGGCTGCGCTTCCACCCGATCCTCAGCTACTGGCGCCTGCACGCCGGTCGCGACTACGGCGGCGCGTGCGGCGCCCCGGTGCGCGCGGCGGCCGACGGCACGATCGTCTCGGCGGGCGTCGCCGGCGGGTACGGCAACCAGATCGCCGTCGACCACGGGGTCAAGCGCGGCGTGCTGCTCTCGACGACGTACAACCACCTGCAGGCCTTCGCCCGCACCTCCGGCACGGTCAAGCGCGGCGAGCTCATCGGCTACGTCGGCACGACCGGGACCTCGACCGGCTGCCACCTGCACTTCGAGACCTACGAGAACGGCACCCCGGTCGATCCGCGCCGCTGGCTCTGAGCCCCGGACAACCGAGTAGGTCCCGCCCGCGCCGCCAGGTAGCGTGATGCTCCCCGGCAGGGGCACGACGTACAGCGAGCGAGGACGGGTGAGATCGGTGGCCGACAAGGGCCAGGCGGGCCGCAAGGTCATCGCCAGCAACCGCAAGGCGCGGCACGACTACCTCATCGAGGACACCTACGAGGCCGGGCTGGCGCTCATGGGCACCGAGGTCAAGGCGCTGCGCATGGGCCGGGCCAACCTCGTGGATGGCTACGCGACCTTCTACCGCGACGAGCTCTACCTCGAGGGCGTGCACATCCCCGAGTACCTCAACGGCTCGTGGACCAACCACACCCCCCGGCGCCGTCGCAAGCTCCTCCTGCACCGCCGCGAGCTCGACAAGCTGCACGCCGCCGTCCACGCGAGCGGGCGGACCATCGTGCCGCTCTCGCTGTACTTCTCCGGCAGCGTCGTCAAGGTCGAGATCGCCGTCGCCACCGGCAAGAAGCACTACGACAAGCGCCATGCGCTGCGCGAGCGCCAGGACCGTCGTGAGACCGAGCGCGCGGTCTTCGGGCGGCACCGCGAGGAGTGACCTGCGCCCGGTCGCACCGGGCCGAGCACGACGAAGGGGTGGCCCGCCGAGTCGGCGGGCCACCCCTTCGCGCTGATCAGGGTCAGAGGGTCACTTGAAGGTGTCCTTGACGTTCTCGCCAGCGGCCTTGAGGTTGCCCTTGCTCTCCTGAGCCTGGCCCTCAGCCTGCATCTCCGGGTCGTCCTTGGCGTCGCCCGCAGCCTGCTTGGCCTTGCCGGCCAGCTGGTCCTTCGCGTTCTCGATCTTGTCGCCGATACCCATATGTGCCTCCTGGGGTGTGGTGGTCCGTGCTCCTCGACACTAGGCGGCCTGCCTGGGCATTTGGTGGCAGCGGGGGAGGGGAATGCGGTTGGCGGCCCCGCGGTTGAGGACGGTAGTCTCACCCCACAACTCAACAGCGTGACGTGGACACCCTCACGGGGGTGATCGGTTTCGACATTGGTCGGTCCTGCAGGAGAAGCGGGTCGAGGATGCACGGTCATCTCGTCAACGCCCCGTGCACATCAATAGGTGCCGATTCCAAGCGCACCGACTTCGCCCTCGCCGCCTGAGCGAGCCCGAAGTCCGTTGGTCTGAGCTCGATCTCGGCTCAGTAACCAGCGTCAGCTAGAGATCTTGCTGCGCAGCGGTGTCGGGACGCTGCGCGGGACTCCTTCTCGACTGGGCCTGTCAGGGGACGTGTGCGTGCGAGCCCTGAGGCCGAGAAAATCCATAGCGCACTGCACCCGGAGAAGTCCTGCTCGTCTACCAGTGGACGCGGGTTCGATTCCCGCCACCTCCACCACCGTGACCCACGTCAGCAGCCGATGGCCGCCCGCACGAGATCTCTCGAGCGGGCGGCCGTCGGCATGCCCGGGGGAGGGCGAAGGGGGCGTGGCCCGGTGTGCTGGGATGAGGCCCGTGAGCACCTCGACGACGGGACGCCCCGTCCAGACTGGTCGGCGGCGTCTGGCCGTCGTCCTCACCGTGGTCGCCGTCCTCGTCCAGCTGGTCGTGCTCTACGACCCGAGCCCCGCCGGGGGAGGGGACATCCCCTTCGCCGACAAGGTGGTCCACGCCCTCGTCTTCGGCGTGCCCGTCGCCCTCGCCGGCTGGGCCCGGCTGCGGTGGGTGTGGGTGGCCGTGCTGATGGCCGTGCACGCCCCGGTGAGCGAGATCGTCCAGGGCCTGGCGCTGCCCACCCGCAGCGGCGACCCCTTCGACGTCGCCGCCGACCTCATCGGCGTGGTGCTCGGTGCGCTCGTCGCCCGCCGACTGAGCGGGGTTTCAGGAGCACCCCCCTCGCGCTGGTAGACTCGTACCTTCGTCGTCACGGACTGCGCACTGCTGCGCCCCGCGATCGCTTCCGGTCGCTGATGATCCCTCACCCGTGACGACCGCCGGGCCGCACGGATGCCGCCCGGTCCATGGGCGCCGCAGAGCGCCTGAGACTCGTCTGGTGCGGTCACCCCTTCGCGGTGGCTCGAGACGTGTCTGCTCGAGCCAGAAGGTGATGTCGACATGCCCGCGAAGAACCCGAACAAGAAGGCCCGCTGGAGCGCTGCCGAGAAGGCCGCCGCCAGCACGAAGGGGCCGAAGAAGCCCTACCACCGCGGCCAGAAGCCGGCCGACGACGCCCCCCGCGGCGCCAAGCGTCCCGTGCGCGCCGCCGAGGACCGCCCGCGTCGCGTCCGCAAGGACGGCGCCGAGGACCAGGGCCAGCGTCGCTGGGAGCGCCGCGAGGACAGCCGCCCCGGTGGCTTCCGCTCCGACGACCGTCGTGGTGGCGGTTTCCGCAGCGACGACCGTCGTAGCGACGACCGTCGTGGTGGCTTCCGCTCCGATGACCGTCGTGGTGGCGGTTTCCGCAGCGACGACCGCCGCGGTGGTGGCTTCCGCAGCGACGACCGTCGTGGTGGCGGTTTCCGCTCCGACGACCGTCGCACCGACGACCGCCGTGGAGGCGGCTTCCGCTCCGACGACCGTCGTGGTGGCGGTTTCCGCTCCGACGACCGTCGTGCTGACGACCGTCGTGGTGGCTTCCGCAGCGACGACCGTCGCACCGATGACCGTCGCGGTGGCTTCCGCAGCGACGACCGTCGCACCGACGACCGCCGTGGCGGCTACCGCGGCGACGACCGCCGTGACGGTGGCTTCCGCTCCGACGACCGCCGGGGCGGGTCCCGCGAGGGCTTCCGTCGCGGTCCCCGCGACGAGCGCCAGGGCTACCGTCCCCGCTTCGACCGCGAGCAGACCTCGCAGGACCACCACCAGGACGCCGAGGCGGAGCGGATGGAGGCCGACAGCTGGGTCTCCGCGGCTCGCACGACGACCACCGAGCCCGTGACGGTCGCCGAGGACAACGGCTTCGCCGCGCTCGGCCTGCCCGAGCGCCTCGTCGAGCGGCTCGCCCGCGAGGGCATCTCGAGCCCCTTCCCGATCCAGGAGGCGACGATCCCCGACGCCCTGGCCGGCAAGGACGTCCTCGGCCGTGGCCAGACCGGGTCGGGCAAGACGCTCGCCTTCGGCCTGCCGACGATCGCCCGCCTCTCCGGCGAGCGCTCGAAGCCCCGCCGCCCCCGTGCCCTCGTCCTCGTGCCGACGCGTGAGCTCGCGATGCAGGTGAGCGACTCGCTCGAGCCGCTCGTGCACGTCGCCGGGCTGCGTCACAAGCTCGTCGCCGGTGGCCTGTCCTACACGGGTCAGATCGCCGCGCTCGACAAGGGCGTCGACCTGCTCATCGCGACCCCGGGCCGTCTCGTCGACCTGCTCGACCGCGAGGCCGTCATCCTCGACTCCATCGAGGTGACGATCCTCGACGAGGCCGACCACATGGCCGACATGGGCTTCGTCCCGGCCGTGACCCGCGTCCTCGACGAGGTCCCCGAGGGCGGGCAGCGCCTGCTCTTCTCGGCGACGCTCGACAAGGGTGTCGACACCCTGGTCCAGCGCTACCTCGTCGACCCGGTGACCCACTCGACGAACGACGCCACCGCGTCGGTCGACACGATGGAGCACCACATCCTCGTCATCGACCCGCAGCACAAGAAGGTCATCACCGCGGAGGTGGCCAACCGCGAGGGCCGCACCGTCGTCTTCTGCCGCACCAAGCTCGGTGCCGACCGCGTCGCCCTCCAGCTGCGCGAGTCCGGTGTCCGCGCCGCGGCCCTCCACGGCGGTCTGACCCAGGGCGCCCGCAACAAGGTGCTCGGGGCCTTCCGCACCGGTCGGATCCCCGTCCTCGTCGCCACCGACGTCGCTGCCCGCGGCATCCACGTCGACGACGTCTCGGTCGTCCTGCAGGCGGACCCGCCCGCGGACCACAAGGACTACCTCCACCGCGCGGGCCGCACCGCCCGCGCCGGTGAGCGCGGCACCGTCGTCACCCTCGCCCTGCCGCACCAGCGCAAGATGATGGAGCGCATGGCGACCGACGCCGGTCTCGAGGCCCGTCCGGTCAAGGCGGCCCCCGGTGACGAGGTCCTCGAGGCCGCCGGTGCGGCGCCCGTGAGCGGCGTGCCGATCGACGAGGCCGACTTCCGCAAGCTGCTCGACCCCCGGCCTGCACGGCGCCACGGTGGCACCGGCGGCCCGCGCGGTGCGCGCACCGGTGGGCAGTACCGGGGCGGCGGCCAGCGCCGCGGGCCGCGTCACGGGTGATGATGTAGGCATGGACAGCCTGGCCGGACGTCTGCTCGTGAGCACCCCTGAGATCACCGACGGGGTCTTCGACCGCAGCATCGTGCTCGTGCTGGCCCATGACGAGCAGTCCGCCGAGGGCGTCGTCATCAACAAGCCCGTCCAGGCGCCGATCGACGCCGTCCTGCCAGGGTGGCAGGACGGCGCGAGCGAGCCGCAGAAGGTCTTCCAGGGCGGGCCCGTCCAGACCGACTCGGCGGTCGGGCTCGTCGGGGTCCCCGGCGACGGGGAGCCCCCCGTGGGGGTCAAGCGCCTCTTCGGCGGGATCGGCCTGGTCGACCTCGACGCCCCGCAGGAGAGCGTGTGGCCCGCGATCAGCGCGCTGCGCATCTTCGCCGGGTACTCGGGGTGGACCGCCCCGCAGCTCGCCGGCGAGATCGAGCGGGGCGGCTGGTTCGTCTGCGACGCCGAGATCGGCGACGTCTTCGACGCGGACCCGGCGACGCTGTGGCGTCGGGTCCTGCGTCGTCAGCGCGGCGTCATGGCCTGGGTCTCGACCTACCCCGAGGACCCGACCCAGAACTGACGCGGCGCCGACGCGGGGCTGACCCCCTTCGCGCCTCGTCCTAGACTCGCCCCATGAGCGAGCCACTGCCCCCGAGCGGGCCCGACGCCGACCCCACCTCTCCGGGGACCTCCACCGGGTTGCTCGAGCGCACTGAGGTCACCCCGCAGCTGCAGGAGCCGGGCGACCACGAGCGCTTCTCGCACTACGTGCGCAAGGAGAAGATCCTCGAGTCGGCGCTGTCCGGCGAGCCCGTGACGGCCCTGTGCGGCAAGAAGTGGATCCCCGGTCGCAACCCCGACAAGTTCCCGGTGTGCCCGATCTGCAAGGAGATCTACCAGGGCCTGCGCGACCCCCAGGACGGCGAGGACTGACCCCTCTCGCACCCGGGAGCGCTTGGCCGAACCTTTGCCAACTCCTGGGTGCAGACGGGGTGCCGCCCTGACCATCGGGCTCCTAGCGTCCGAGGTAACGGCCGGGACACACCCGGCCCGTCACCCCTGATGGAGAGCCTGTGAAGTCCACGCGCGCCCTTGTCGCCCCCGCCCTGCTCGCCCTGGCCCTGACCGGGTCCGCCCCTGCTCTGCCCGCCCTCGCCGGCGCGGACGCCGCCGACGCGGGCGCCTCCCGCGTCTCGGCCTCGCACGCCGACGAGCACTGCGACGAGGAGGTCTCCGCGACCGCCCGCAGCACGGGCAAGGGCGGCAAGGTCAAGGACCCGCACACCCTGAGCCAGGCGCAGGTCGACATCCGCGAGGACGCCTTCCAGGACGCCCTCGTCGACAAGGGCCTGCGGCTCAGCCCGACCGGCAAGGTCGCCGCGAAGGGCAAGCCCGGCACCGCGCAGTTCGCCTCGACGAACATCCCCGTGTACTTCCACGTCATCACCGACGGGACGAACGGCAAGCTCACCTCGACCCAGATCAGCTCGCAGGTCAAGGTCCTCAACGACGCCTACGCGGGCTCGGGCTTCTCCTTCACCCTCGCCGGCACCGACACCACGGTGAACTCCACCTGGTACAACGGCCTCGACCACGGCTCGACCGCCGAGTCGCAGATGAAGAGCGCCCTGCGCAAGGGCGGCAAGAACGCCCTCAACGTCTACAGCGCCGACCTCGCCGGCGGTCTGCTCGGCTGGGCGACCTTCCCCACCCGGAACATCGGCAGCAACGACGGCGTCGTCATCCTCGACGGCTCGGTCCCCGGCGGCAACGCCGCGCCGTACAACCTCGGCGACACGGGTACCCACGAGGTCGGCCACTGGCTCGGGCTCTACCACACCTTCCAGGGCGGCTGCCAGGACGGCGACTACGTCGCCGACACCCCCGCCGAGGCCCAGCCCGCCTCGGGCTGCCCCACCGGCGCGGACACCTGCCCCGCCAAGCCCGGTCTCGACCCGATCCGCAACTTCATGGACTACTCCGACGACGCGTGCATGGACCACTTCACCGCCAACCAGGTGACCCGTATGCAGAACCAGTGGGTGACCTACCGGGCGAGCTGACCCCGACCCCGACGAAGGGGGCGTCGCACGAGGTCGTGCGACGCCCCCTTCGTCGTGCCGTCCCGCCGTGCCGTCGGCGGTCTCGCCGGGCACGCTTTCGTCGCAGTCGGTGCGGCGGCTTACCCTGGTCGGCGTCATGAGCCAGCACGCCGCGTCGAACCTGCCCCCCGCCTTCCCGGAGCGGGCAGCATGGGGGACCGCCGGCGCGCTGCGGGCCTGGCAGGCCGAGGCGCTGGAGAAGTACCTCGGCAGCGGCGCGCGCGACTTCCTCGCCGTCGCGACCCCGGGAGCGGGCAAGACGACCTTCGCCCTGCGGGTCGCCGCCGAGCTGCTGACCCGCGGCGAGATCGAGGCGGTGACGGTCGTCGCGCCCACCGAGCACCTCAAGACGCAGTGGGCCGACGCCGCGGCCCGCGTGGGCATCCACCTCGACCCGAAGTTCTCGAACTCCGTCGGCTCGACGAGCAGCGACTACGACGGCGTCGCCGTCACCTACGCCCAGGTCGCCTCGCGCGCCTCGGTCCACGAGGCCCGCACGAGGTCGCGGCGCACCTTCGTCATCCTCGACGAGATCCACCACGGCGGCGACAACAAGTCGTGGGGCAGCGCGATCCGCGAGGCCTTCGAGCCGGCCACCCGCCGCCTCGCGCTCACCGGCACGCCCTTCCGCTCCGACACCAACCCCATCCCCTTCGTCACCTACGAGTACGGCGACGACGGGATCCTGCGCTCCTCGGCCGACTACACCTACGGCTACGCCCAGGCGCTCGCCGACCACGTCGTGCGCCCCGTGCTCTTCATGGCCTACGGCGGCGGCATGCGCTGGCGCACCCGCGCGGGCGACGAGGTCGCGGCCCGTCTCGGCGAGCCGATGACCAAGGACCTCGCGGCGCAGGCCTGGCGCACCGCGCTCGACCCGAAGGGGGAGTGGGTCCCCTCGGTCCTCTCGGCCGCCGACAAGCGGCTCACCGAGGTGCGTCGGCACGTCGAGGACGCCGGGGGGCTCGTCATCGCGAGCAACCAGACCCAGGCCCGCGCCTACGCGCGCATCCTCGAGTCGATCACCGGCGAGAAGCCCACCGTCGTGCTCTCCGACGACCCGGGCAGCTCGGCGCGCATCGAGACCTTCGCCGCGAGCAGCTCGCGGTGGATGGTCGCCGTGCGCATGGTGTCCGAAGGGGTGGACGTCCCGCGCCTGTGCGTCGGGGTCTACGCGACGTCGACCTCGACGCCGCTGTACTTCGCCCAGGCCGTCGGGCGCTTCGTGCGGGCGCGCAAGCGCGGCGAGACCGCCTCGGTCTTCCTGCCGAGCGTGCCGGTGATCCTCGCCCACGCCGGGACGATGGAGGTCGAGCGCGACCACGCCCTCGACCGCCCCGAGCCCGAGGTCGGCGAGGAGCAGATCTGGTCCGAGGAGGAGGGCCTGCTCGAGGAGGCCAACCGCGACGAGGGCGCGAGCGACGACCTGCTCGGCAGCTTCGAGGCGCTCGAGTCCGACGCGCACTTCGACCACGTGCTCTACGACAGCAAGCAGTGGGGCCTGCACGCCGACGTCGGCTCCGACGACGAGCAGGACTACCTCGGCCTGCCCGGTCTGCTCGAGCCCGACCAGGTGCACGCGCTGCTCTCCGAGCGGCAGAGCAAGCAGTCAGCGAAGACCGGTCGGAAGCGCCCAGCCGAGCCGCAGACGGTCTCGGCGCACCGGGCGCTGGCCAGCCAGCGCAAGGAGCTCAACTCGCTCGTCTCGGCCTACGCGACCAAGAAGTCCGTCGCCCACGCGAACGTCCACATGGACCTGCGCCGGGCGTGCGGCGGGCCGGAGCTGGCCACGGCGACGAGCGAGCAGGTCACCGAGCGGATCGAGACCATCCGGCGCTGGTTCGTCGGCCGTCGGTGAGCGTGCTCGAGGCGAAGATCGCCGTCACCCAGGTCGCCCTCGTCGTCATCGCGGTCCTGCTGGCGACGGCCTTCACCGCCGGCGCCGTGGCGACGGGGACCTGGGCGTGGCTCGTCGCCGTGCCGATGGACCTCGTGGGAGCGGCGCTCGTCGTCGTCGGCGGTCAGCGCCGCCGCCGCACCGACGGGGCGCGGGGGATGGCGGTCTCGGTGCTCGGCGGGCTGCTCGTCGTCGGGTCGATCTGGGCCGCCTTCGTGCTGGGCGACCTGCTCGCGTCCTAGCGGCTCGTGCGGGCCAGGCTCACACGAGACCGGCGGCCCGGTGGACGAGGGGGCCGGTGCGCATCGGCAGGTGGGTGACGAGCGCGATCGCGGTGCTCGCCCGGATGACGTGGACGTCGTCGATCATCTCGTCGATGACGCGGCCGAGATCGGCGTTGTCGCGCGCCACGACCCGCACGATGAGGTCGCCGTCACCGGTCGTCGAGTGGATCTCGAGGACCTGCGGCAGCCCGCTGAGGTGCGCGACGACCGGCCCGTGACCCTGGCGCTGGTTGATCTCGAGGGTGCAGAAGGCGGTGACGGGGAAGCCGAGCGCCTCCGGGTCGACCTGCGGCGCGAGCGAGGCGATGACCCCGGTCGTCTGCAACCGGTCCAGACGCGCCTGCACGGTGCCGCGGGCGACCCCGAGCTCGCGCGAGGCGCCGAGCACGCCGATCTGCGGCTGCTGCGTCAGCAGGTCGAGCAGGCGTGCGTCGAGCTCGTCGATGCCGTCGGGTCTGGCCATGGTCACATTGTGCTCGCGTGCCGATGTATGTCGCAAGGTCCTGGACAGCCTGTCCAGTGTCGGATGCTTCCCTTGCGCAGACTGCATGTCGGTTGGACCCTCGGCTCATGACTGACACGACAGCGACGTCGACCCCGCCCCTCGACCTCACCGAGCAGGAGCGCCAGGCCGACCTGGACCTCGACCAGCTCAAGCAGCTCGTCGGTCTCGTCGAGTACGACGAGAGCACCGACCCCTTCCCGGTGACCGGGTGGGACGCCATCGTCTTCGTCGTCGGCAACGCGACCCAGACGGCGCACTACTACCAGTCCGCGTGGGGCATGGAGCTCGTCGCCTACTCCGGCCCGGAGAACGGCAACCGCGACCACAAGGCCTTCGTCCTGAAGTCCGGCTCGATCCGCTTCGTCGTCAAGGGCGCCGTGAGCCCCGACAGCCCGCTCATCGCCCACCACGCGAAGCACGGCGACGGCGTCGTCGACATCTCGCTCGAGGTGCCCGACGTCGACCGGTGCATCGCCCAGGCCAAGGCCGCCGGGGCGACCGTGCTCCAGGAGCCGGAGACCGTCACCGACGAGCACGGCGCGATCCGCGTCGCCGCCATCGCCACGTACGGCGAGACCCGCCACACCCTCGTGCAGCGCGTCGTCGACGGCCAGACCTACGCCGGCCCGTACCTGCCCGGCTACGTCGCGAGGACCTCCGGCTTCGTCAAGCGCGACGGCGCCCCGAAGCGCCTCTTCCAGGCCCTCGACCACATCGTCGGCAACGTCGAGCTCGGCCGGATGGACGAGTGGGTCGGCTTCTACAACCGGGTCATGGGCTTCGTGAACATGGCCGAGTTCATCGGCGACGACATCGCCACCGAGTACTCGGCGCTCATGAGCAAGGTCGTCGCCAACGGCAACCACCGCGTGAAATTCCCCCTCAACGAGCCGGCCATCGCCAAGAAGCGCAGCCAGATCGACGAGTACCTCGACTTCTACTCCGGTCCCGGTGCCCAGCACCTCGCCCTGGCGACGAACGACATCCTGCGCACGGTCGACGAGCTGCGCACCGAGGGCGTGGAGTTCCTCGACACCCCGGACGCGTACTACGACGACCCGCAGATGCGTGCGCGCATCGGCGAGGTCCGCGTCCCCATCGAGGAGCTCAAGGCGCGCGGCATCCTCGTCGACCGCGACGAGGACGGCTACCTGCTCCAGATCTTCACCAAGCCGCTCGGCGACCGCCCGACGGTCTTCTTCGAGATCATCGAGCGCCACGGCTCGCTCGGCTTCGGCAAGGGCAACTTCAAGGCGCTCTTCGAGTCCATCGAGCGCGAGCAGGACAAGCGCGGCAACCTCTGAGGCGCCGCCGCGCGGCCCCCAGGAGACCTCGACGCCCCGTCGGCCCCCACGGCCGACGGGGCGCCGTCGTCCCTGACGTAAACTTGGGCTGACCCACCGACCGCCGATGCTTGCATCTGCACGACAGCCGGAGGCCCCTTCTGCTCCCCCTTCTCGCCGCGCACGTCGTCCTCGCCGTGCTGGCGCCCGTGCTCATCGGCCGGATGGGGAGTCGCGCGTTCTACGTGCTGGCCCTCGGACCGGCCGCCACGACGGTGTGGGCCCTGGCCCAGACCGATGCCGCGATGCGCGGGGAGGTCACCCAGCAGCTGACGTGGGTCCCGGCCCTCGACATGAGCGTCACCCTCGTCATGGGGCCGCTCCAGTGGTTGATGACGCTCGTCGTCGCCGGGGTGGGGGCCCTGGTCCTCGCGTACTGCGCCGCCTACTTCGGCGAGGGGGAGGCCGGGCGCGGTCTGCTCGCCGGCACGCTCGTCGCCTTCGCCGGCGCGATGCTCGGTCTGGTGTGGGCCGACAACCTGCTCATCACCTACGTCTTCTGGGAGCTGACGACGGTCTTCAGCTTCTTGCTCATCGGCTTCGACCCGGCCAAGCGCTCGGCGCGCGCCGCCGCGACGACCGCCCTCGTCGTCACGACCCTCGGCGGGCTCGCGATGCTCGTCGGCATCCTCGTCCTCGGCGGCCTGGCGGGCACCTACTCGATCAGCGGGATCCTCGCCTCGCCGCCGGCCAGCTCCGGCGCGCTGTCCGCGGCGGTCGTGCTGCTCCTCCTCGGCGCCCTGAGCAAGTCGGCGCTCTTCCCCTTCCACTTCTGGCTGCCCGGGGCGATGGCCGCGCCGACCCCGGTGAGCGCCTACCTCCACGCCGCCGCGATGGTCAAGGCCGGCGTCTTCCTCGTCGCGCTGCTCGTCCCCGCCTTCGCCGACGTCCCGGGCTGGCGCGAGCTGCTCCTGCCCCTGGGCGCCCTGACGATGCTCATCGGCGGGTGGCGCTCCCTTCGCCAGTACGACATCAAGCTGCTCCTCGCCTACGGCACGGTCTCCCAGCTCGGCTTCCTGCTCACCGTCCTCGGGGTCGGCTCGCAGATGACCGCCTTCGCCGGCATGGCGATGGTGCTCGCGCACGCGCTCTTCAAGGCCACGCTCTTCCTCGTCGTCGGCATCATCGACAAGCACGCCGGCACTCGCGACATCCGCAAGCTGCACGGGCTGCGGCACCGCATGCCGCTCGTCTTCGCCTTCGCGGTGCTCGCGAGCATGTCGATGGCCGGGCTGCCCCCGCTCATCGGCTTCATCGGCAAGGAGAGCATCTGGGCGGCGCTGCTCGCCGTCGCGACCGAAGGGGACGGGACCCCCCTTCGCGGGTGGGCCGGGTGGGCCGTCGTCGTCGCCCTCGTCCTTGGCACGGTGCTCACCGTCGCGTACACCCTGCGCTTCCTGCACGGCGCCTTCTGGGGCCGTGGCCCGGCCGACGAGGACACGCCGTGCACCCACGTCTCGCCGCGCTACTGGGCCGTCCCGGGCGTCCTCGCCCTGCTCAGCCTCGGTCTCGGCTTCAGCGGCGCCGTGCTCAGCGAGCACATCTGGCCCTACGCCGAGCAGCTCGAGCCGGCCCTGCACCCCGAGGAGCTGGCCCTGTGGCACGGCGTCGGGGGACCGCTCCTGCTGTCGGTCCTCGCGACCCTCGGGGGCGTCCTGCTCTTCCTCGGGCGCAAGACCTTCGGCCAGCTGCAAGGCGCGCTGTCCTTCGGCTGGAGCGCCGAGCGCGCGTACGGCTGGTCGATCCGCGGTCTCGAGCGGGCCGCGGTCGAGACGACCGGTCTGGCCCAGCGGGGCTCGGTGGCGATCTACCTCGCCGTCGCCCTCGTCGTCGTCGTCGCGGTGCCCGGCACCGTCGTGTGGACCGTCGAGCAGGGCGGCGGGGTCATCGCCTACGACACCCCGGCGCAGCTGCTCGTCGCCCTCGTCATCGTCCTCGCGGCGCTCGTGACGACCCGCTCTCGTCGTCGTCTGCGCGCCGTCATCCTCGTGAGCGTCACCGGGTACGGCTGCGCCCTGCTCTTCCTCCTGCACGGCGCGGTCGACCTCGCCCTGACCCAGGTGCTCGTCGAGACGATCAGCCTCGTCGTCTTCGTCCTCGTCCTGCGCCGTCTGCCGCAGCACTTCACCGACCGCCCGCTGACGCGCACGCGCTACTGGCGGATGGCGCTGGCCACCGCGGTCGCCGTCGTCGTCGGCGCGATCCTCACCGCCGCGACGATGTACCGCACCCAGGCCCCGCTCACCCCCGAGCTCGTCGCGGGCGCCATCGACTTCGGCGCGGGCTACAACGTCGTCAACGTCACCCTCGTCGACGTGCGCGCGTGGGACACCTTCGGCGAGATCTCGGTGCTCCTCGTCGCCGCTACCGGCGTCGCCTCGCTGCTCTTCATCGACACCCGCAGCGCGGGCATCCGACGGGTCGCCGACATCCCCTACCCGAAGGGGGTGAAGAAGCTGCCGAGCCAGCCCGGCCGCCGCGCGTGGCTGCCGGCCCCGCGCACCCTCGCGCCGGAGAACCGCTCGATCCTCTTCGAGGTCGTCACCCGGCTGATCTTCCACCCGATGCTCCTCATCGGGGTCTACCTGCTCTTCGCCGGGCACAACAACCCCGGCGGCGGCTTCGCCGGGGGCATCGTCGTCGGGCTCGCGCTCGTCGTGCGCTACCTCGCCGGCGGCCGCTACGAGCTCGACGAGGCGATGCCGGTCGACGCCGGTGTCGTCCTCGGTGCCGGGCTCTTCGTCGCCGCGATCTCGGCGCTGTCGCCGCTCGCCTTCGGCGGCCAGGTGCTCCAGTCCTTCGTGCTCGAGACCGACGTCCCGCTGCTCGGCCACGTCAAGCTCGTCAGCTCGCTCTTCTTCGACATCGGGGTCTTCCTCGTCATCATCGGGCTCGTGCTCGACCTGCTGCGCTCGCTCGGCTCCGGCATCGACCGGCACATCCGACGAGAGCAGCGCCAACGAGAGGAGGAGGCCGCAGCATGACCGTCAACCTCACGCTCGTCCTCGCGACGATGATCCTCGTCGGCTGCGGCGTCTACCTCATGCTCGAGCGCTCGCTGACCCGGGTGCTCGTCGGGCTCGTCATGCTGAGCAACGGCGTCAACCTCGGCTTCCTCGTCGTCAGCGGGCCGAGCGGACGCCCCCCGCTCGTCGACCGCTACGACGTCTCCGAGATCTCCGACCCGCTGCCCCAGGCCTTCGTGCTCACCGCGATCGTCATCACCCTGGGCACGACCGCCTTCCTGCTCGCCATGGCCTACCGCAGCTGGCAGCTGAGCGGCAACGACGACGTCAAGGACGACGTCGAGGACGCCGCGATCCGCCGCCTCGCCCACGAGGACCAGATGTCCGACGGCTACGACCTCGCCGCCGGCGAGACGACCGACGACGCCCTCGAGGTCTTCGACGAGGAGGGCGACGAGCCCGAGGGGCCCGACCACGACGGGGCCGGTCCGCGTGCGACCGCCCAGGAGACCCGATGAATTCCCTGATCCCCGTCCCCGTCCTGCTGCCGCTGCTCGGAGCGGGCCTCACGCTCGTGCTCGTGCACCGGCCGCGGGCCCAGCGCGCGGTCTCGGTCGCGGTGCTCGTGGCCGTCGTGGCCCTCGCGGCCTACCTGCTGTGGGCCGTCGACGAGCACGGCACGATGGCCGTCTGGGTCGGCGGCTGGGAGGCGCCGCTCGGCATCTCGCTCGTCGCCGACCGGCTCTCGACGCTCATGCTCCTCGTGAGCAGCTCGGTCGCGCTCGCCGTCCTCGTGTACTCGATCGGCCAGGGCATGATCGACGACGACGAGAGCGCGCCGGTCTCGATCTACCACCCGACCTTCCTCGTGCTCGTCGCCGGGGTGAGCAACGCCTTCCTCGCCGGCGACCTCTTCAACATCTTCGTCAGCTTCGAGATGCTGCTCTTCGCCTCGTACGTGCTGCTCACCCTCGGCGGCACCGAGAGCCGGATCCGCGCCGGGACGATCTACGTCGTCGTCAACATGCTCAGCTCGATGCTCTTCCTCATCTCCATCGCCGCGGTCTACGGGGCGACCGGGTCGGTCAACCTCGCCCGGCTGCACGAGAGCCTCGCCCAGCTGCCCGACCCCGTCGCGCTCACCCTGCAGCTGCTTCTCCTCACGACCTTCGGGGTCAAGGCGGCGATGTTCCCGCTCGGCTTCTGGCTGCCGGACAGCTACCCGACGGCCCCCGCACCGGTCACCGCGGTCTTCGCCGGCCTGCTGACGAAGGTCGGTGTCTACGCGATCCTGCGCACGCAGACGCTGCTCTTCCCCGACCGCCCGCTCACCGACCTGCTCCTCGTCGTCGCGGTGCTGACGATGGTCGTCGGCATCCTCGGCGCGGTCGCGCAGAGCGACCTCAAGCGACTGCTGTCCTTCACCCTCGTCAGCCACATCGGCTACATGATCTTCGGCATCGCGCTGGCGACGAAGGGGGGAGTGTCGGGCGCCGTCTTCTACGTCGCGCACCACATCACCATCCAGACCGCGCTCTTCCTCGTGCTCGGCCTGCTCGAGCGCCGGGCGGGCTCGACCTCGCTCGTGCGCCTCGGCGGTCTCGCCCGGATCGCCCCGCTCATCGCGGTGCTCTTCTTCGTGCCGGCGATGAACCTCGCGGGGATCCCGCCGCTGTCGGGCTTCATCGGCAAGATCGGGCTGATGAGCGCCGGCGTCGAGACGGGCACCCCGCTCGCCTACGTCCTCGTCGCGGCGAGCGCCGTCACCTCGCTGCTCACCCTCTACGCCATCGCCAAGGCGTGGAGCCTGGCCTTCTGGCGCACCCCGGCCCAGGCGCACGAGCTCGCGGTCGCCATCGTCGCGCACGAGCAGACCACCGACGACGCGGTCGAGACGACCTCGGTCGCGGTCGGCAGCAGCGGGCGCTGGCAGTCCGACGCCCTCGTCGAGGCGGAGTCCTTCACCCTGCAGCGCGAGGAGGCCGACGACGAGCGCCGCCGCAAGGACTCGGAGGCGGGGCCCGAGGCCTTCGACACCGAGGACGACGAGACGCTCTACGAGCGCGAGCTGCGCGGCGCGAGCCACCAGCTCCCGCGCTCGATGGTCGGGGCGACGGTCGCGCTCGTCGCCGCGAGCGTCATGCTCAGCGTCATCGGCGGGCCGTTGTACGGGCTCGCCGACCGGGCCTCGGCCGACCTGCTCGACCCGCAGGACTACGTCCAGGCGGTCCTGCCGACGGTGGAGTCGCGATGAGCACCCGAGACCACGGCGCGGTGGCCACCTCTGCGAAGACGCCCTCGCGGCGCACGCGCGTCAACCCCTTCCTCCTTGTCGTCCTCACGGCGCTGTGGGTGGCGCTGTGGGGCGAGCTCAACGTCTACAACGTCGTCGCCGGGCTGCTCGTCGCCGTCGGCGTGCAGGTGCTCCTGCCGCTGCCGCCGCTGCGCATCGACGGACGCGTGCACCCGGTGGCCCTGACGACCTTCCTCGTCGGCTTCGTCTGGCAGACGCTCGTCGCGAGCGTCGTCGTCGCGCGGCACGTGCTCAGCCTGCGCACGACGCCGCGCAACGCCGTCATGGAGGTCGACCTGCGCAGCGAGTCCGACTTCATCCTCACGCTCGTCGCGATCGTCACCTCGCTCATCCCCGGCTCGGTCGTCGTCGAGGCGCGGCGCTCGACGCACAGCCTCTTCATCCACGCCCTCGGCGTCGACGACGACGAGGCGGTCGAGCGCGAGCGCGAGCGCGTGCTGCGCACCGAGGAGCAGCTCATCCGGGCCTTCGGCCAGACCATCACCCCGCGGGAGCCCTCATGAGCACCGTCGTCGTCGGCATCTGCGTCGCCATGCTCGGCGTCGGGCTGCTGCTCCTGCTGGCCCGGATGACCATCGGCCCGACGGTCCTCGACCGGACCGTGAGCTTCGACGTCATGGTCGCCTTCGCGATCATCGGCATCTGCCTGCACGCCGCGGTCGTGCGCTCGACCGACAGCCTCGTGCTGCTCGTCGTGCTCACCCTCGTCGGCTTCATCGGCTCGGTGAGCGTCGCCCGCTTCATCGACCCGACGAGCGTGGACGACGACGGCGAGGAGCAGCCGGCCGGCGACGGCCGGGACGCGGAGGGCGAGGCTCTCGACGACTCGCCCGTGGAGGGCGTGGCCCGAGGGGAGATGCGATGACCCAGGTCCTCGACGTCCTCGCCTCGGTGTGCTTCGTCCTCGCGTGCTTCTTCGCCCTCGTCTCCGCGATCGGCATGTTCCGCTTCCCCGACCTGCTGAGCCGGATGCACGCGGGCACCAAGCCGCAGGTCGTCGGCCTCGGTCTCGCGCTGCTCGGGCTCGCGCTGTCGTTGCGCAGCATCCCCGTCGCGGTCCTGCTCGTCTTCGTCGCGATCTTCCAGGGCGTCACGGCGCCCATCGCCTCGCACATGGTCGGGCGGGCGTCCTTCCGTGCCCGTCAGGTGCGCTCCGACCTCCTCGTCGTCGACGACCTCACGGAGACGCTCCAGGGCGAGGAGCCCCGCGGCGCCCCGTGAGCCCGCTCAGGCGCGTGCGCCCATGGCCTCGTCGAAGGAGCGCTGCGCCGCCGTCCACGCCGGGCTGCCGCCGGGCAGCTGCAGCAGGGTCGGCAGGAGGTCGGCCGAGAAGGTCGTGCTCGCCTCGCGGGGCAGCAGCGAGGGCAGGTTGTCGATCGCGATGACGTCGACGGCCGGTCCGGCGCCGTCGTCGCGGACCCGTCGCACGGGCTGCTCCCACGTCGTCTCCTGCGTGACGACGGGCACGAGGTTGAGCTCGCTGGTGAAGTCGGCGGTGACGTCGGCGACCGTGCGCAGGCGTCGTGCCGGGTCGTCGAGGTCTGCGTCGGTGACGAAGGGGGGAGCCGGCGCCGTGACCATGACGCAGTTGACGAGCACGTCGTGGGCGAGGAGGGCCTCGTGGTCGAGGACGGCCGTCTCCGCGAGATCCCAGGCGGTGGCCTGCGAGCCGGCGACGGCGATCGCGTCGCGCGCGCCGGTGCCGCTGCGCCCGAGCGCCCCGGTCACGAGGTAGCGCTCGTCCTGCCCGGTGCTCGCGCGCAGGCGCGCGTCGAGCTCTTCGCGCTCCATCGGGTGCAGCGGTGTCTCGAGCGCACCTCGGGTGCTCAGCGCCGCGAGGGCCGCTCCGACGTAGCCGGCCCAGTAGCCGAAGGCGACGACCCGCCGGCCCTCGACCGTGAGGTACTCGATGTCGAGCAGGCGGCCGCCGCCGCGACGGAAGCGGGCGAGCAGCTCCTGGGCCCCGGTCTGGCCCTTGTAGGCGTGGCCGAAGAAGACGTGGGTGTGGCGCAGCTCGGCGGGCTCGTCGGGCAGCTCCTTGAGCCCGAGGACGACGGCGTCGGCGGGCGCGTCCACCCACGACAGCGCGTCGGCGAGCGTCGCGCCCGCGTCGGCGTACTCGTCGTCGGCGAAGACCCGCTGCGGGGAGCGCTCGACGGTCAGGGCGTGCCCGGCGGCGACGACGCGAGCCGCGTCGGCCGGGGTGAGGGGGGCACGTCGTTCCGTGCTCCGGGTCTCGTGCCGCATCCACAGGTGCATCGCGTCAGTCACGCGCCCATGCTGCCCCACCCGGACGCCGCCCGGGCCGGAGGCCTGCAGGCCGTCGTGAGAACCTGTGCCCATGACGCAGAGCCCCGAGCGCGCCGGCTGGTACGACGACCCG
Source organism: Janibacter melonis (assembly GCF_020567375.1). Lineage (GTDB taxonomy): Bacteria > Actinomycetota > Actinomycetes > Actinomycetales > Dermatophilaceae > Marihabitans > Marihabitans melonis. The sequence goes on from NZ_JAJBZM010000003.1 coordinate 566,482, forward strand.
GAGGACCCGGAGCAGCTGCGCTACTTCGACGGCATCGTGTGGTCGCAGCGGGTCGTGTCCAAGCGCGCCCCGGTCCGGCAGCCCGAGCCCACCCCTTCGCCCGTCCCGGGTCACGTCGACCAGACCCCGGTCGGCTTCCCGCGCCAGCCGGCGCCGCAGGCCTCGTGGCAGGACGGCCCCCGCACCGCGCCCGGCGCGGGCGGGGTGGCCGCCGACGGCCGCCCGCTCGCGGGCTTCGGGCTGCGCCTGGCCTCGGGGCTCATCGACCTGCTCGTCGTGTGGGCGATCGGCGTCGTCACCGCGGGCTGGGCCTGCTGGCTGTGGATGGCCGACTACGTCGCCTTCGCCGTCGACAACGTCGGTGACCCCGACGCGGTGCAGCGCCTCGACCCCGACGACCTCGTCGCGTTCTTCGACTGGCGCTGGTTCACCATCGCCATCGGGCTCATGGCGCTCACCGCCTGGCTCTACCACGTGCTCATGCTCACCCGGCGCGGCGGGACCGTCGGCAAGCTCGCGACGAGCACGACCGTGCGCGTCGTCGGCCAGCCGGTCGGCCCGCTCCCGGCGAGCGCGGCGATCCGCCGCACGAGCCTCGTCGTGCTGCTGTGGCTGCTGTGCAGCGTGCCGCTGATCTCCTGGTTCGCGGTGCCGGCGCTCGTCGTCGACCACGTGTGGGCCGCGCGCGACCCGCAGCGCCAGACCATCCACGACAAGCTCGCCGGGACCGAGGTCGTCCAGCGCTGAGCCGCGCCACCCCGCCGCCGCCCGGCGCACGGGGGCGGCGGGGGAGGGGTGGGTCAGCCGCGGATGGTCCCCGTGCACTCGCCGAGGCTGATCCGGCCGCCGGCACCCGGGGCGCTCGCACGCAGGGTGACCGTGTCGCCGTCCTCGAGGAAGGTGCGGGTCGACCCGTTGTCGAGGGTGACCGGCTCGGTGCCGTTCCACGACAGCTCGAGGAAGCTGCCGCGGGTGCCGGCCTCCGGGCCCGAGATGGTGCCCGACCCGAAGAGGTCACCGGCGCTCACCTTCGCGCCGTTGACGCTGAGGTGGGCGAGCATCTGCTCGGGCGCCCAGTACATCGTGCGGTACGGCGGGCGGGAGACGACGGTGCCGTTCCACTCCACCTCGTACTCGAGGTCGATGCCGCGGGCCGCGGCTCCGGTGAGGTAGGGCAGCGGCTGCGGGTCCTGCGCCGGCAGCGGCACGCGGGCCGGCTCAAGCGCGACCATCGGGGTGACCCAGGCCGAGATCGTCGTCGCGAAGGACTTGCCGAGGAAGGGGCCGAGCGGCACGTACTCCCAGGCCTGGATGTCGCGGGCCGACCAGTCGTCGAGCAGCACGACGCCGAAGAGGTGCTCGGCGGCCTCGTCGACGCTCAGGCTCTGCCCGATCTGCGTGCTCCCGCCGACGACGAGACCGAGCTCGGCCTCGATGTCGAGCTTGATGCTCGGGCCGAAGGTCGGGGCGGCGTCGCCCGGGGCCTTGCGCTGGCCGTGGGGGCGACGCACGTCCGTGCCGGAGACGACGACGGTGCTCGAGCGGCCGTGGTAGCCGATCGGCAGGTGGCGCCAGTTCGGGGTGAGCGGCTCGGAGTCGGGGCGGAAGATCCGCCCGACGTTCGAGGCGTGGTGCTCGCTGGCGTAGAAGTCGACGTAGTCGGCGACGGCGAAGGGCAGGTGCAGGGTCACGTCGTCGAGGTCGTGCACGTGCTCGGCGAGCACCGGGGCGCGGTCCTCGTCGGCGACGAGCTCGGTGAGCCACGCACGGGTCGGCTCCCACTCCTGGGGCACCTCGAGCAGGGCCGTGAGGTCGCCACCCGAGTACGGCCGTGCGTCGCGGTGGCAGACCTGCGCGGCCGCGGCGACGTCGAGCACCTGCTCGCCGATGCGCACGCCGAGACGGGGTGCACCTGCTCCGACGGAGAAGGACCCGTAGGGCAGGTGGTGGGGGCCGAAGGGGTGGTCGGTGCCGACGGCGAGCCAGGGGTGGGTGGTCATGCTGCTCCTGCCACGAGGTCGAGCTCGACGAGCTCGGTGATGGGGTCGGTGACGCCGCAGCACCCGTAGGCGGTGAGGGTGCGGCGGACGCGGTCGGTGCGGTCGGCGTCCCAGGTGCGCACCGCGGCGGCGAGGACGGCGGGGTCGCGCTCGGCGAGGATCTCGGCGAGCCGGTCGGTGTCGGGTGCCAGGGCGTCGGTGATCGCGGCGTCGACGGCGACGAGCACGTCGAGCAGCCCGTGCTGCGGGCCGCTGTCGTGGTCGCCGCGCACGACGTGGTGCAGACCGCCGGTGAGCTTGGTCGAGATGCCCAGCTGGACGACGTCGGTGATGTGCCGGGCCAGCTCGAGCTCGTCGGGCCACTCCCACGTGGGGGTGGCGCCGGTGCGCAGCTTCGCCTGGACGGCGTGGCCCTCTTGCTGACCGTCGCGGACGTCGGCGAGGGCGCGGTCGCGGTCGGCGCCGCGCGGGATCTCGAGCACGAGGGGGTGGTCGGCGAAGGGGAGGGAGCGCCAGTCGGCCTGCCAGCCGATCTCGACGCCGCGCACGTCGAGCGCCGTGCCGTGGGTGGCGTCGAGCGCGGCGCTCACGTCTGCGGCGGGCGTGCCCGGCCGGGCGACGACGACGACCCCGACCGGGGTGCCGCCGGCGAGGGTCACGAGCTCGCCGACGCCGGAGGCGGGGACGAGGAGCGGCCCGACCATCGCGGCGTACCAGGCGGCGCGGTGCTCGTGGTGCTCGGCGAGGGCGCGGGGGAGAGGGGCCTGACCCGGGGGGAAGACGGCGGCGTCGTCGACGAGCCCGGCGAAGAGCGCGGCGGGTGGGGCGGGCGTCATCGCGTCTCCTGGTGTCCGTTTATCGGTCGAGATCATCCGTGCAGCGGACTCCACCGTGGTGCGCCGCCCGGGTCGATGTCAAGCGCACGACCTCCGTCACGGACATAGGGTGCCCCCATGCCCGACGCGGAGCACAGCCAGGGCGCGGTGCGGCCGCGCGAGTCCGTCCAGACCCTCGACCGGGGGCTGCGCGTGCTCGAGGTCCTCGCCCGCCCCGAGGCGGCCGGCGGCCTGACCGTCGCCGAGCTCGCCCGTGAGCTCGGCGTGGGGCGCACCGTCGTCTACCGCCTCGTCGAGACCCTCGCCGACCACGGCCTCGTCGGACGGGCAGGAGACGGGCGCTGCCGGCTCGGCATGGGGCTGACCCAGCTCGCGGGCTCGCTCGGCCCGCGGATCCGGGCGAGCGCCACCCCGACCCTGCGCCGTCTGGCCGACGAGATCGGTGCGACCGCCCACCTCACCCTCCTCGAGAGCGGGGAGGCAGCCGCCGCGGTCGTCGTCGAGCCGTCGTGGACCGATCTGCACGTCGCCTACCGCGTCGGCACCCGGCACGCCCTCGACGAGGGCGCCGCCGGCCGGGCGGTCCTCGCCGGCCGGGCGGGTGACCTCGGGGCCGTGATGACGAAGGGGGAGCTGCAGTCGGGGGCCGTCGGGGTCGCCGCGCCGCTGCCGCCCGGGTGCGGTGTCGAGGGCTCCGTCGGGGTCGTCTCGCTCGGCGAGCTCGACCTCGCGTCGGTCGGCCCGAGGATCGTCGCCGCGGCGGCCGAGGTCGCCGTGCGACTGGGCTGACCCCCCTTCGCCCCCGTCTTGACAGGGCCGGGCGACCTCGCGACCATGAGTCCGGAAGAAGGACATAGTCGTCCGATAGTCGGACGGAGGCTCAGGAGGTCTGCGATGGCGTACTACCGCGCGACGGGCAGCATCCCGCCCAAGCGGCACACCCAGCACCCGGACGGCGAGGGCGGGCTCTACTACGAGGAGCTCATGGGCGAGGAGGGCTTCTCGAGCGACAGCTCGCTGCTCTACCACCGCGAGATCCCCAGCGAGATCACCGCGAGCGAGATCTGGGAGCTGCCCGACCAGACCCTCACGGCCAACCACCCGCTCAAGCCCATGCACCTGCAGCCGCACCGCCTCTTCGGCGAGGACGACGCCGCAGTGGCCGAGGTCGACGCCGTGCAGGGCCGCCGCCTCCTCCTCGGCAACGGTGACGTGCGGATCTCCTACGTCGTCGCCGGCGCGGTGAGCCCCTGGTACCGCAACGCCGTCGGCGACGAGCTCGTCTACGTCGAGCGCGGCGCCGGACGCGTCGAGACGGTCTTCGGCTCGCTCGAGGTGGCGAAGGGCGACTACGTCGTCATGCCCCGCGCGACGACCCACCGCTGGCTGCCCGCGTCCTCGGCCGACGCGGCCGACGGGTCCGTGCTGCGCCTGTACGTCTGCGAGGCGAGCAGCCACATCCAGCCGCCGAAGCGCTACCTCTCGAAGCACGGCCAGCTGCTCGAGCACGCCCCGTACTGCGAGCGCGACCTGCGCGGCCCCCAAGGGCCCCTGCTCGCCGAGGACATCGGTGCCGAGCGCGGCGAGAGCACCGAGGTGCTCGTGCGCCATCGTGGCAACGGGCCCGGCGGGGTCGTCGGCACCCGCTTCACCTACCCCTTCCACCCGCTCGACGTCGTCGGCTGGGACGGCTGCCTCTACCCCTACGTCTTCAACATCGCCGACTACGAGCCGATCACCGGCCGGGTCCACCAGCCGCCGCCCGTGCACCAGGTGTGGGAGGGGTGGAACTTCGTCGTGTGCAACTTCGTGCCGCGCAAGGTCGACTACCACCCGTTGTCGATCCCGGTGCCGTACTACCACTCGAACGTCGACAGCGACGAGGTGATGTTCTACGTCGACGGCGACTACGAGGCGCGCAAGGGCTCGGGCATCGGGCGCGGCTCGATCAGCCTGCACCCCGGCGGGCACGCCCACGGGCCGCAGCCGGGCGCCTACGAGAAGTCGATCGGCATCGAGTACTTCGACGAGACGGCCGTCATGGTCGACACCTTCCGGCCCCTCGAGATCGGCGAAGGGGGACTGGCCTGCGACGACGGCCGGTACGCCTGGAGCTGGACCGGCGGGCGCTGACCGCTCGGCCGGTCCCGGTCGCGCTCAGACGGGGACGCCGAGGCGGTAGCCCCGCTTGACGACGGTCTGCACGAGGTCGCGCCGGCCGGCGGCCTCGCGCACCCGTGACACGGCGACCTCGGCCGCGTGCGGGTCGGTGGAGTCGCCGGGGAGCACGCCCAGCAGCTGCTCGCGGGAGACGACGGCGCCCTGGGCGTCGACGAGGGCGCGCAGCACGGCCAGCCCGCTCGGCGAGAGCGGCAGCACGCGCTCGCCGAGGATGGCCGCCGTGCCGCGCACCTGCAGCTCGCCGGCGACGGTCGTCACGGCCGGGCACCGGGCGCCGGAGTAGTGGGCGAGCACGGCGCGCACGAGCGCGCCGAGGCGGCCCCGCTCGGGGACGACGGGCTCGATGCCCGCCTCGCGCAGGGGTGCGGCGGTGACCGGCCCGACGGCCGCGGCGACGAGATCGCCGCTCGCCGCCCGGGCGACGAGGTCGCCGAGGACCCCTTCGCCCCGGGCCGCGTCGAGCCACGCCTGCGCCCCCGGGGCAGAGGTGAAGACGACGCAGTCGATAGCCCCGGCGGCGCTGTCGCGCACGGAGGCCGCGACCGCCTCGGGGTCGCGCGGCGGTCCCCAGCGGTAGACGACGAAGGGGGCGACGTCCGCCCCGGCGTCGGCGAGCGCGACGTCGAGCCCGTCCGCGCCCGCCCCGTGGTGCTGGATCGCGACGCGCAGGCCGCTCACCCCTTCGTCGAGGAGCAGACGCAGGATCTCCGCCGAGGTCTCGGACTCGGCGACCCAGTCGGGGGTGAGGCCGGCGGCCATGATCGCGCCCTTGGCCTTCGGGCCGCGGGCGACGACGCGCGTGCCGGCGAGCACCTCGTGCAGCTCGGCGCCCAGACCGCCGGCGTCGGCGGCCTCGAGCCAGCCGCGGAAGCCGACCCCGGTCGTCACGACGAGCACGTCGGGCGGGGCCCCGACGAGGTCACGGGTGGCACGCAGCAGCTGCGCGTCGTCGGTGTGCGGCACGATCGTCAGCGCCGGGGCGTGCCGCACGCTCGCGCCGCGACGCTCCAGCGCGGCGGCGAGGTCGGCCGAGCGGCGGTCCGCGGTGACGAGGACGACGCAGCCGGCGAGGACTGCCGGGAGCGCGGTGCTCACGCGACGGCCTCGACGAGGGCCCGCGCGTCGAGGAAGCCCTCCGCAGCCACCGCCCCGACGACGACCACCGCGGGGGAGCGCACACCGATCTGCGCGGCGACGGCGGCGACCTGCGACAGGGGCGCGCGGGTGACCCGCTCGTCGGGCGTGCTGCCGGACTCGACGACGGCGACGGGGATGGAGGGCGCGGCACCGGCCGCGAGCAGCGAGGCGGCGTGCTCGGCCAGGCGGGCGACGCCCATGAGGACGACGAGCGTGGCCTCGCCGGTGACGACGGCGCTCGTCGCGGTCGCGGTGAGGGGCTCGTGCCCGTGGGTGACGTGGACGGCGCCGACGACCCCCCGGTGGGTGCTCGGCACCCCGGCGAGCGCGGGGACCGCGAGGGCGCTGGAGATGCCGGGCACCACCTCGACCTCGACGCCCGCGTCGCGGCAGGCGAGGACCTCCTCGCCCCCGCGCCCGAAGACGAAGGGGTCGCCGCCCTTGAGCCGCACCACCATCTGACCGCGCCGGGCCCGCTCGACGATGAGCTCGTCGATCCGCTCCTGGCTCATCGCGTGCTGGCCCGGGGCCTTGCCGACGTCGATGATCTCGACCCGCAGCGGCAGGTCGTCGAGCACGGAGGTCGGGCCGAGCCGGTCGGCGACGACGACGTCGGCGCTGCGCAGGTGGCGCAGAGCGCGCACGGTCAGCAGGTCGGGGTCGCCCGGTCCGCCGCCGACGAGGACGACGCGGCCCGGCGTGTGTCGAGGTGCCATGACCTCATGCTCCGACGGACGACGGCTCCGGCGATGACGTCGGTGTTGCGCCCGTGTTTCGGCCGCTCCCGACGAGGACCCGTCCCGCCTCGACCCGCACCGGCCAGGTCGGCAGCACCCGCTCCTCCCCGCCGACGGTGTCGAGGCAGGCCCCGGTGCGCAGGTCGAAGACCTGCTTGTACATCGGCGACACGAGGCACGGCCGGTCGCCGCGCGTGCCGACGATGCCGCGAGCCATGACGTGGGCGCCGCTGTACGGGTCGCGTTGGTCGACGGCGAAGACCTCGCCGCCGGCCGTGCGCACGACGGCGACCTGCTCGCCGTCGACGAGGGCAAGCACCGCCTCGTCGAGACCGATGGTCTCGACGTCGCACACCGTCGTCCAGCTCATGAGCGCACCTCCAGGGTCGTGCCGGCGACGAGCACCGGGCCGGATCGTTCGGCCGGCGTCGCCGGCCGGGCCTGGCCGCGCTCGGCGACGTAGGCGAGGGTGTCGTCGTGCGCGTCGGGCGCGTTGACGAAGGTCGTGAAGCGGGCCAGGGTCTTCGGGTCCTCCAGCGCCGCCGCCCACTCGTCGACGTAGGTGTCGACGTGCTGGGCCATCGCGGCGTCGAGGTCGGCGGCGATGCCCAGCGAGTCCTCGAGGACGACCGCCCGGATCGCGTCGAGACCGCCCTCGTGGTCCTCCTGCCAGGCCGCGGTGCGCTGGAGGCGGTCTGCCGTGCGCACGTAGTACATGAGGTAGCGGTCGATCGCGCGGACGAGCTCGTCGGTGGGGAGGTCCTCGGCGAGCAGCTGGGCGTGGCGCGGGGTGAAGCCGCCGTTGCCGCCGACGTAGAGGTTCCAGCCGTGGTCGGTGGCGATGACGCCGACGTCCTTGCCGCGCGCCTCGGCGCACTCCCGGGCGCAGCCGGAGACCCCGAGCTTGATCTTGTGCGGGCTGCGCAGACCCCGGTAGCGCTCCTCGAGGGCGATGGCGAGGCCGACCGAGTCCTGCACCCCGTAGCGGCACCACGTCGAGCCGACGCAGGACTTCACCGTGCGCAGCGACTTGCCGTAGGCGTGACCCGACTCGAAGCCCGCGTCGACGAGCCGGCGCCAGATGTCGGGCAGCTGGTCGAGCCGGGCCCCGAAGAGGTCGATCCGCTGGCCGCCGGTGATCTTCGTGTAGAGGCCGAAGTCGCGGGCGATCTCGCCGATGACGATGAGCCCCTCGGGGGTGATCTCGCCTCCGGGGATGCGCGGGACGACGGAGTAGGAGCCGTCCTTCTGCATGTTCGCGAGGTAGCGGTCGTTGGTGTCCTGCAGACCGGCCCGCCCCTGCGTCAGCGGGTGCTCGTTCCACAGCGACGCGAGCACGGAGGCGACGACCGGCTTGCAGATGTCGCAGCCCCGCCCGCGCCCGTGCCGCTCGAGGACCTCGGTGAAGGAGCGCAGCTGCCCGACCCGCACGACGTCGAAGAGCTGGGCGCGCGAGAGGTCCAGGTGCTCGCACAGCGCGTCGCTCACCTCGACGCCGGAGCGCTCGAGCTCGGTCGTCATGAGGCGCTTGACGAGCGGCAGGCAGGACCCGCAGCTCGTGCCGGCACGCGTGCAGGCCTTGACCGCGGGCAGGTCGGTGCACGCGTGCTCGGTGACCGACCCGCGCACGGTGCCGGCGCTGACGTTGTTGCACGAGCACACCGTCGCGTCGTCGGGCAGCTCGGCCGAGGGAGCAGCGCCCACGCCCTCGGGCAGGAGGTAGGAGACGGGGTCGCCGGGCAGCTCGCGGCCGAGCATCGGGCGCAGCCCGGCGTAGGCGGAGGCGTCGCCGACGAGGATCCCGCCGCGCAGGGTGCGGGCGTCGTCGGACAGGACGAGCTTCTTGTACACCCCGGCGACCGGGTCGGAGACGACGACGTCGAGGCTGCCGGGCTCGGTGCCGAAGGCGTCGCCGAAGCTCGCGACGTCGACACCGAGCAGCTTGAGCTTCGTTGCGGTGTCGGCGCCCGGGAAGGTCGCGCCGCCGCCGAGGAGGCGGTCGGCGGTGACCTCGGCCATCGCGTAGCCGGGGGCGACGATGCCCCACACCCGGCCCTCGATGCAGGCGACCTCGCCGATCGCGGAGATCGCCGGGTCGGTGGTCCGGCACGCGTCGTCGACGACGACGCCGCCGCGCTCGCCGATCTCGAGCCCGCACGCGCGGGCCAGCTCGTCGCGGGGCCGGACCCCCGTCGCGAGCACGACGACGTCGACGGGCAGGGCGGGCCCGTCGGCGAAGTGCATCCGGTGCACCCGTCCGCGCTCTCCGCTGATGCGTGACGTGGCCGTGCCCGTGCGCACGTCGACGCCGAGCCCGGTGATGAGGCGCCGCAGGGCCTCGCCACCGCCGTCGTCGACCTGGATCGGCATGAGCCGCGGCGCGAACTCGACGACGTGGCTGGCGACCTCGAGCGCCTGCAGGGCGCCGGCGGCCTCGAGCCCGAGCAGGCCGCCGCCGACGACCGCACCGCGCAGCGGCCGGTCGTGGCGCTCGCGCAGCGCCTCGACCCACTGCCGCAGCGCCGCGACGTCGTCGATGGTGCGGTAGACGAAGCAGCCCTGGAGGTCGGTGCCGGGCACCGGGGGCACCGCCGCCGAGGAGCCGGTTGCGAGGACGAGCTCGTCGAAGGGGAGGACCCTCCCGTCGCTGCACGTCACCTCGCGCGCCTCGCGGTCGACCCGGGTCGCGGCCACGCCGCGCCGGATCGTCACGAGCGGGTCGTCCCAGATCTCCGCGCCGCCGAGGGAGAGGTCGTCGGGGTCGCGTCCGGAGAAGTACGACGTCAGCGCGACGCGGTCGTACGGCGCACGGGGCTCCTCGCACAGGAGGGTGATCGCCCAGCGGCCGTCGGTGTCGCGCTCGCGCAGGGCGTCGACGAGCCGGCGGGCGACCATGCCGCCGCCGACGACGACGAGCTGCTTCGGGTGGTGGGTCATGGCAGGAGCCTCTCGGTCGGACGTGTCGTCGGGTGTCGGTCGCGGTTTCGCCGTCGTCACGGTGTGCTCACGCGGGTGCGTCGGCGGGTGTGAGGGCGGCGAGCAGAGCGCAGACGTCGGCGCGGCAGGAGCCGCACCCGGTGCTGGCGCGGGTGCGGGCGGCGACCTCGGCGACGTCGTGAGCGCCGTCGGCGACGGCGGCGCGGATCGCCCCCTTCGTCACGCTCGAGCAGCGGCAGACCACGCCCTCGTCGGGCAGCTCGGTGACGGGCACGCGGGCGACGGGCTCGCCGGCGAGGGCGGTGAGGAAGAGCCGCGCGGGGTCGGTGGGCAGCGGGGTCCGGCGTGTGTACGCGACGACGAGGTCGGCGGCGACGTCCGGGCTGCCGATGCACGTGGCGCCGACGAGACGGTCGCCGACGACGCTCACCTCGACGTGCCGCCCGGCGGCGGGGTCGCTGAGCGCGACCGTGCGCGCGTCGGCGCCGCCGCTCACCCCCATCGTCACCACGTCGACTCCGTGGGCCTTGACCCGGACGACGTCGTCCCCAGCGGGGGTGGGAGCCGGGGCCGGGGGTCTCGTCCCGCTCGTGAGGAGCTCGGCGAGCCGCGCCGACTGCGCCCAGCCCTGGGCGACGAGGCCGGTGCCGCCCTCGGGCGGCTCGGCGCAGTCGCCGACGGCGAAGACCCGGGGGTCGGCCGTGCGGCTGTGCTCGTCGACGAGCACGCCGCGCCCGACGGCGAGCCCGGCGCCGCGGGCCAGGTCGGTGTCGGGGACCGTGCCCGCCGTGACGACGAGCAGGTCGGCGGGGACGACCTCGCCGTCGGAGAGGCGCACTCCCTCGACGGCGCGCCGGCCGTCGGCGCTCGCCGTCGTGACGACCTCCGTCGCGCCCCGGCCGAGCCGGTGCCCGACGCCGAGGTCGTGCAGGGAGCGGGCGAGCACGTCGGCGGCCTGGCTGCCGAGCTGGCGGTCCATGAGACCGGCGCCGGGGTGGACGACGACGACCGCGAGACCGCGGCGTCGCAGACCGGTCGCGACCTCGAGCCCGAGGACCCCACCGCCGAGGACGACGGCGTGACGGGCCGTGCGGCTCGCGGCGACGACGGCCGTCGCGTCGCCGAGGGTGCGCAGCGGGTGGACACCGGCGGGCAGCGTGCCGCCCTCGCCGCCACGCAGACCGGGCAGGTCGGGCACGCGGGCCCGCGCGCCGGTGGCGAGGACGAGGAAGTCGTAGCGCAGCCGGCGGCCGTCGGACGTCGTCACGGACCGGTCCGCCCGGTCGACCGAGGCGACCGCGACCCCTTCGTGCACCGCGAGGCGGTCGTGCGGCAGCGGCGGCAGGCCGATCTCGCTCGCCGCGTACCGCCCGGCGACGACGTCGGAGAGCAGGACGCGGTTGTAGGGGGTCGTCGCCTCGGCGCCGAGGACCGTGACGTCGAGCCGGCCGGCGGAGTCGGCGGCGAGCAGGTCGTCGGCGACCCGCGCCCCGACCATGCCGGCGCCGACGACGAGCACGCGGGTCATCGCACGGCCCCCGCGAGGTCGGCCGTGCCGGGGGCGTCGGCGGCCGGGGTGAGCGAGACCGTGCACACCTTGAGCTCGGGCATCGAGGAGACGGGGTCGACGACGGGCGAGGTGATCTCGTTGACGCCGCCCGGCCCGGCCCAGTGGAAGGCCATGAAGACCGTGTCCGGTCGGGTCCCGGCGTCGACCCTCACCCGGGCGGTGACCCGCCCGCGCAGGCCGTCGAGGTGGACGAGGTCGCCGTCAGCGACTCCGGTGCGCTCGGCGAGGAGGGGGTGGACCTCGACGAAGGGGTCACCGGCCGCCTCGACGAGCTCGGGCACCCGACGGGTCTGCGCGCCGGACTGGTAGTGCGCGAGCACGCGACCGGTGACGAGGTAGACCGGGGTGGTCGGGCCGAGGTCGTCGGACGGCCCGCGGTGGCGGACCGGCACGAGGCGGGCCCGCCCGTCGGGGGTGGGGAAGCGGTCGAGGAAGAGACGCGGGGTGCCCGGGTGGTCCGGGGTGCCGTCCGGCGTCGCCGGGCACGGCCAGTGCAGCGCGGTGCCGCCGTCGTCCGCGCCGCTCGCCTCCGCTGCGTCGAGCCGGGCGTGGCTGAGACCGGAGTAGTCGGCGACGCCCCCGGCGGAGGCGCGGGCCAGCTCGTCGAAGACCTCGGCGGGGTCGCTCGACCACGTGCCGGGCGCCCCGAGCCGGCGGGCCAGCTCGGCCCACACCCACAGCTCGGAGCGCACGCCGGCCGGTGGGCGCACCGCGGCCCGGCGTCGCAGGACCCGGCCCTCGAGGCTCGTCATCGTGCCCTCCTCCTCGGCCCACTGGGTCACCGGCAGGACGACGTCGGCGAGCAGCGCGGTCTCGGACGGCACGAGGTCGCACACGACGAGCAGGTCGAGCGCGGCGAGGCGCTCGCGGACGCCGGAGCTGCCGGGCACGCTGACGGCGGGGTTCGAGCCGTGTACGAGCAGGGCGCGCGGTCCGCCCGGTCGCCCGAGGGCGTCGAGGAGCGCGACGGCGGGGATGCCGGGACCGGGCAGCTCGTCGGGGTCGACGCCCCACACCTGGGCGACGTGCGCCCGGGCGGCCGGGTCGGTGATGGAGCGGTACCCGGGCAGCTGGTCGCACTTCTGGCCGTGCTCGCGACCGCCCTGGCCGTTGCCCTGACCGGTGATCGCGCCGTAGCCGCTGCCGACCCGGCCGACGAGACCGAGCAGCAACGAGAGCGCGATCGCCGCGCTCACCGTGTCGGTGCCCTGGCGGGACTGCTCGACGCCTCGCCCGGTGAGCACGTAGGCGCCCGCGCCGCCGCGGTGGGGAGAGGCCGCGGCGAGCAGGTGGGCGGTGCGCCGCAGCGTGCGCGCCGGCACCCCGCAGACCTGCTCGGCGCGCTCGGGCCACCACGGGGCGACCGCCGAGCGCAGCGCGTCGAGCCCGCTCGTGCGCTCGGTGACGTACCGCTCGTCCAGGAGCCGGTCGGCGAGGACGACGTGGGCCAGGGCCAGCAGGACGACGAGGTCGGTGCCCGGCAGGGGCTGCAGGTGGATGCCCGCGCCGTCGTCGGCGAGCGCGGCGGTCGCGCTGTGCCGCGGGTCGGCGACGACGAGGCCACCCCGCCGGCGCACCCCGGTGAGGTGGGCCACCGCGGGGGGCGAGGTCTCGGCGAGATTGGAGCCGAGGAGCAGGACCGCGTCGGCGCCGGCGAGGTCGGCGAGGGGGAAGGGCAGCCCGCGGTCGAGACCGAGGCTGCGGTTCGTGGCCGCGGCCGCCGAGCTCATGCAGAAGCGGCCGTTGTAGTCGACCATCGCCGTGCCGAGGGCGACCCGGGCGAGCTTGCCCAGGACGTAGGCCTTCTCGTTCGTCAGCCCTCCGCCGCCGAAGACGGCGACGCTGTCGGCGCCGTGCTCGCGGCGCAGGTCCGCCAGCCGGTCGGCGACGAGGTCCAGCGCGTCGTCCCACGACGCCGGTGCCAGCACGCCGTCGGCGCCGCGCACGAGCGGCTCGACGAGACGGTCGGGGGCCCGCAGCAGCGCCGGCGAGGTCCACCCCTTCTGGCACATCCCTCCCTTCGACGTCGGGAAGGCACGCCCGGCGGGCTCGACGGCGCCGTCCGCGCCGACGGTGAGCCGCTGCGCGCACTGCAGCGCGCAGTAGGGGCAGTGGGTGTCAGTGGCTCGGGTGCCGGTCATGTCAGACGGTGTGCTCGGCGAGGGCGCTGCCGCGGCGGGCGTAGCGCGCCCAGGTGAGCAGGCCCATGAGCACGTAGGCGGCGACGAAGACCCACAGCGCGGGCACGAGCGAGCCGAGCTCGGTGCGCGCCAGGCGCAGGCCCTGCGGGATGAGGAAGCCGCCGTACGCGCCGACCGCCCCGGCGATGCCGATGCAGGCGGCGGCGGCGCGACGGGCCCGGGGCAGGTCGGCGGCCGAGACCCCGGCGCGGAAGACGGCGGGGATCATCCGGTAGGTGGCGCCGTTGCCGATGCCCGAGCCGGCGAACATCACGACGAAGCTCGCGACGAAGAGGACGAAGGAGTGCTGGGCGAGCGCGAGGACCGCCCCGACCGCCCCGGCCGCCATGACGGCGAAGGCGGCGATCGTCACCCGGGCGCCGCCGAGCCGGTCGGCGACGGACCCGCCGAGCGGTCGGGTGAGCGCACCGACGACCGCGCCGACGAAGGCGACGTAGGGCGACTGCTCGGGGAACTGGCTGACGAGCAGCGTGGGGAAGGCGGCGGAGTAGCCGACGAAGGAGCCGAAGGTGCCGATGTAGAGCACGGAGATGACCCACGTGTCGCGCCGGCGGCACGCGTCGCGGTAGGAGCCGAGGTCGGAGCGGGCCTCGCGCAGGTTGTCCATGCCGCGCCAGGCGAGGACGGCGGCGAGGAGCACGAGCGGCACCATGACGAGCCCCGCGTACTCGAGGTGGATGCCCGCGCCGACGGCGACGACGGCGGGGATGACCATCTGGACGATGCCGGTGCCGAGGTTGCCGCCTGCGGCGTTGATGCCGAGCGCCCGGCCCTTCGCGGCCTCGGGGAAGAAGAAGGAGATGTTCGTCATCGACGAGGCGAAGTTGCCGCCGCCGAGCCCGGCGAGCGCGGCGCACGCGAGGAGCACCCCGAAGCCCTGCTGGGTGCTCACCGACCAGGCGAGCGCGAGGGTCGGCAGGAGGAGCAGGAGCGCCGAGACGACGGTCCAGTTGCGCCCGCCGACCTTCGTCACCGCGAAGGAGTAGGGCACGCGCAGGGTCGCGCCGACGAGCGCGGGGAGCGAGACGAGCCAGAACTGCTCGCCGAGCGTCACCGGGATGCCGGCCGCCGGCAGCTGGGGCACGACGACGCTCCACAGCGCCCAGACGCAGAAGCCGAGGAACTCGGCGTAGACCGAGAGCCCGAGGTTGCGCCGGGCCAGCCGTCGGCCGCCGTGCTCCCAGGCGACCGGGTCCTCCGGGTCCCAGTGCTCGACCCACCGGCCCGGTCCGACGACGGGGCCGGTCGGGGCGGGCGAGGTCTGCGGCGGCGCGAGCGCCTCGTCGGGAGCGGCGCTCCCGGGCAGTGCGGTGGTGGACATGCTGGCCTCGACTTCTCGTGCGAAGGGGGGCCCACCTGACCTCGTCGTCGTGCGGGCTGTCCTCGCCGAGACTGCCGAGCCGGTGTTACCGGCCGACGCGTGCCGCGGTGAAAGGGGCGTAACGCTGCGTGCACACCGGAGGGCGCGCCGCTGTGAGAAGTCGCGCCGCGGGGGCACGCGGGGGCGCGGTCAGGCGCGGGCGACGCCCGCGGCGGCCATCTCGGCGAGCGCCCGCTGCGTGCTCTCCGGGGCGACGCCGGCGCACAGGTCCTCGAGCAGGCGGACCTGCAGACCGGCGCCGACGGCGTCGAGGACCGTGGCGCGCACGCAGTAGTCGGTCGCGATGCCGCACACGTCGACCGCGTCGACGTCGCGCTCGCGCAGCCACGCCGCCAGACCGGTGCCGTCCTCGCTCGTACCCTCGAAGCCGCTGTACGCGGCCTCGTGGCGGCCCTTGCGGAAGACGGCGTCGACGTGGGGGAGCGCAGGCGCGAGGGCGGGGTGGAAGTCGGCGCCGGCCGTGCCGACCTCGCAGTGCACGGGCCAGCTGTCGACGAAGTCCGGCTCGGTGCCCGGCGCGGCCCAGTGCGAGCCCGGGTCGACGTGCCAGTCCGCCGTCGCGACGACGGCGGCGTACTCGCCCTTCGTCCTCAGGACCCGCTCGGCGGCCCGGCGGGCCACCTCGGCGCCCCCGGTCACGGCGAGGGATCCCCCTTCGCAGAAGTCGTTCTGGATGTCGACGAGCACGAGCGCACGGGCCATGCGACCGACGCTACCGCCCGGCTCAGGGGGTCTCGGTGACGAAGACCGTCTCGACCGCGGGGCGGCCGGCGCTCAGCTGGTGCGCCGAGCGGGGCAGCTCGGCCATCGAGGCCTCGTGACGCTCGCGGGCCGCGGCGACGGTGCACGTCTCGCGACCGACGACGACGCCGTCACGCACGAGGGGGACGAGCAGCTCGCGGTCGCCGACCCCTTCGCCGTCGTCCTCGGGGAGCTCGTCGACGCCGATGAGCTCGGCCGAGGCGATGCCGTGGGCGTCGAGCCGGCGCAGGGCGTACTTGCGTCCGCCGACGGACTGCTTGTCCTTGCTCTTCTTGACGACGCCGATCATCTCGCCGCTCTCGTCCTCGCGGGCGACGAGCTTGTAGACCATCGACGCCGTCGGGTGGCCCGAGCCGGTGACGACCCGGGTGCCGACGCCGTAGCCGTCGACCGGCGCCGCGGCCAGGGCGGCGATCGCGTACTCGTCGAGGTCGGAGGTCACGGTGATGCGGGTGCTCGTCGCGCCGAGGGAGTCGAGCTGGTCGCGGACCTCCTGGGCCTGCACGACGAGGTCACCGGAGTCCAGGCGCACGCCCCCCAGCCCGGTGCCGGCGACCTCGACGGCCGTGCGCACCCCGTCGGTGACGTCGTAGGTGTCGACGAGCAGGGTGGTGCTCGCGCCGAGGGCGTCGACCTGGGCCTGGAAGGCGGTGCGCTCGTCGTCGTGCAGGAGGGTGAAGGCGTGGGCGGAGGTGCCCACCGTCGGCACGCCGTGGCGGCGACCGGCCTCGAGGTTGGAGGTCGAGGCGAAGCCGGCGATGTAGGCGGCGCGGGCGGCGGCGACGGCCGCCTCCTCGTGCGTGCGTCGCGAGCCCATCTCGATGCACGGGCGGGTGCCGGCGGCGCCGGTCATCCGCGAGGCCGCAGAGGCGATCGCGCTGTCGTGGTTGAGGATCGAGAGGATGACCGTCTCGAGGATGACCCCGTGGGCGAAGTCGGCCTCGACGACGAGGATCGGCGAGTACGGGAAGTACGCGTCGCCCTCGGCGTAGCCCCACACGTCGCCGTCGAAGCGGTAGCCGGCGAGGAAGTCGAGCGTCGCCTCGTCGACGACGCCGCGCGAGCGCAGGTCCGCGATCTCCGCCTCGTCGAAGCGGAAGGACTCGATGGCGTCGAGGAGACGGCCGGTGCCCGCGACGACGCCGTAGCGCCGCCCGTCGGGCAGGCGGCGGGCGAAGACCTCGAAGACGCAGCGACGGCTCGCCGCGCCGCTGCGCAGCGCGGCCTGGAGCATCGTCAGCTCGTAGTGGTCGGTGAGCAGGCCGGTGCTGGGGTCGGTCGTCGTCACGGCGTCACTCTATGGTTGTGCGGGTGAGTGCAGCGCCGGTGGACCAGCAGGTGCACGAGCCCGATCTCGTCGTCGACCCCGACGTCCCGTGGATCACGCTCGTGTGGAACGACCCGGTGAACCTCATGTCGTACGTGACCTGGGTCTTCCAGACCCACTTCGGCTACACCGAGCAGCACGCGACGAAGCTCATGATGGACGTGCACACGAAGGGCCGCGCCGTCGTCTCGACCGGGCCGAAGGAGCAGATGGAGCTCGACACCGAGGCGATGCAGGGCTACGGCCTGTGGGCCACCTACCAGAAGGACGACTGATGGCCCGCGCCTTCCAGCGCCGTGGCGAGGACGTCGTCGCCTGGCTCGACGCCGACGAGCGCGAGGTCCTCGCCCAGCTCGCCGAGCAGGTCCTCGACGTCGTCTCGCCGCAGGACGACGGCCCGGTGACGGCGGGCGAAGGGGAGGTCGACCCCTTCGACGCGATCGTCGCGGGCCTGGGGACCTTAAGCACCGACACGGGCACTCCCGACCCCGAGCGCTCGGCGGGCCTGGACGAGGAGCGCGACCCCGCGCTCGACCGGCTCTTCCCCGCGGGGCACCGCGGTGACCCCGAGGAGGCCCGCGAGTTCCGCCGGCTCACCGAGGGCGGGCTGCGCCAGCGCAAGGCGGGCAACCTGCGCACCCTCGCCCAGGCGGTCCTGCGGCCCTCGGCCGACCCGGGCGACCCCGAGGCGGTCGTGCTCGACCGCGGCGAGGCCGTCGCCGTGCTCGTCGCGCTCACCGACATCCGGCTCGTCATGGGCGAGCGGCTCGGCCTGCGCACCGACGACGACGCCGACCGGCTCGAGCGGGTCGTCGCCGATCTCGACGACGAGGACCCGGCGGCCTTCGCGCTCATGCTCTACGACTTCCTCACCTGGCTGCAGGAGTCGCTCGGCCGCACGCTGCCGGCCGGGCCGCCGCGCGGGGGCGCCGGGCGCGCCGGGGGTGCTGCGTAGGGTGAGCGCCGTGGACGCGCCGATCGGGATCTTCGACTCCGGGTACGGCGGCCTCACCGTGCTGCGGGCGGTCCTCGACCAGCTGCCGCAGGAGGCGACGACCTACTTCGGCGACACCGCCCGGGCGCCGTACGGCCCGCGGCCGATCGCCCAGACCCGCCAGTACGCGCTCGAGTGCCTCGACCGGCTCGTCGAGCACGGGGTCAAGGTGCTCGTCATCGCGTGCAACACCGCCTCAGCCGCCGTCCTGCACGACGCCCGTGAGCGCTACGACGTGCCGGTCGTCGAGGTGATCCGCCCGGCGGTGCGCCGCGCGGTGCTCGCGACGCGGACCGACCGGGTCGGGGTGATCTCGACCGTCGGCACGCACCAGTCAGGGGCGTACGTCGACGCCTTCACGGCGGCGCCGCACCTGCGGGTGCTCTCGCAGCCGTGCCCCCGCTTCGTCGAGTTCGTCGAGTCGGGGACGACCGGCGGGCAGGAGCTCATCGCCGTCGCCCGCGAGTACCTCGAGCCGCTGCGGGCCGCGGAGGTCGACACGCTCGTGCTCGGCTGCACGCACTACCCCTTGCTCACCGGCGTCATCTCCTACGTCATGGGCGACGGGGTGACGCTCGTCTCGTCCGCCGAGGAGACGGCCAAGGACGTCTACCGTGTCCTTGCCGACAGGGACCTGCTGCGACCCGACGACGCCCCGCCGCCGGGGCACGGCTTCACCACGACCGGTGACGCCGAGGAGTTCCGGCGACTGGCCCGTCGCTTCCTCGGGCCCGAGGTCGGCAGCGTCTTCGGCAACATGAGAGGTGTCGCGTGAGGCTCACGGTCGTCGGGTGCTCCGGGTCCTTCGCGGGCCCGGCCTCGCCCGCGTCGTGCTACCTGCTGAGCGCCGACGACGGGCAGCGGACGTGGCGGGTCGCGCTCGACCTCGGCAACGGCGCGCTCGGTGCGCTGCAGCGCCACGTCGACCCCGCCTCGCTCGACGCGCTGCTGCTCACACACCTGCACCCCGATCACTGCATGGACGTCACCGGTCTGTACGTCACCCGGCGCTACCGCCCGCAGGGGCCGCTGCCGACGCGCCTGCCCGTGTACGGCCCCGCCGGCACGGCCGACCGCCTCGCCGCGGCGTACGAGGGCATCGACGACGTCGGGATGACGCGCGAGCTCGACTTCCGCCGGCTCTCCGACACGATCCCCGTGCACATCGGCCCCTTCGTCATCACCCCGTACCGCGTCAACCACCCCGTCGAGGCGTACGGCTTCCGCGTCGAGAGCGGTGGGAGGGTGCTCGCGTACACGGGCGACACCGACGCGTGCCCGGCGCTGGCGCGGCTCATGCGCGACGCCGACCTCGTGCTCGCCGACTCCGCCTTCGTCGACGGGCGCGACCAGATCCCCGACATCCACCTCTCGGGGTCGCGGGCCGCGCAGGCCGCGGTCGACGCCGGGGGAGTGGGGCGCCTCGTGCTCACCCACATCCCCGCGTGGAACGACCCCCAGGAGTGCCGCGCCCAGGCCGCCGCGGTGTGGTGCGGCGAGGGCCGCGAGGTCGAGCTCGCCGAGCCCGACGCGACCTACGAGGTCTGAGGCCCCCTTCGGGCGGGGCTCGCCGACGAGCACCAGCCCGCTTCGAGTCGCACGAGCACGAGCCCAGGCACGTCGAGTCACCCCCGCTCGGCACGTCACACCAACCCCTCGTTTATCGGGTCACCCGAGAACCTTGTGACGCATGTGACGCCGCGTCGGTGCGGGCGGTGCTCAGCAAGACTTACCCCTGCTCAGCATGAGTCTCTTACCCATGCTGACCCGGGGTTTATCGGGTGACCCGAGAAACTTGTGGTTCGTGGGGCGTCGCTCAGGGGGCGAAGGGGGCGGTGGGGCTGTCCACGGCGGGTCACGTCCGGCCTCACGGGACCCTTAGCCTGGAGGGCATGACCGACGCCACCTCCGCAGCACCTGCGCGCCACGACGGCCGCGCCCCCGGCGACCTCCGCGAGGTCCGCATCACCCGCAACTGGCTCGACCACGCCGAGGGCTCCGTGCTCGTCGAGTTCGGGCGCACCCGCGTGCTCGTCGCCGCGAGCTTCACCGAAGGGGTGCCGCGCTGGCTCAAGGGTCGCGGCACCGGCTGGGTCACCGCCGAGTACGAGATGCTGCCCCGCTCGACGAACACGCGCAGCGACCGCGAGTCGCGCCGCGGCAAGGTCGGCGGCCGCACCCACGAGATCAGCCGGCTCATCGGGCGCAGCCTGCGCGCCGTCATCGACACCTCGGCGCTCGGCGAGAACACCGTCGTCGTCGACTGCGACGTGCTCCAGGCCGACGGCGGCACCCGCACCGCGGCGATCACCGGCGCGTATGTCGCCCTCGCCGACGCGGTGGCCGACGCCCGCGCCCGTGGTCTCATCCCCGCCTCCGCCCAGCCGCTCACCGGCTCGCTCGCCGCCGTCTCGGTGGGCGTCGTCGACGGCCGCGCCGTGTGCGACCTCGACTACCCCGAGGACTCGACCGCGCAGACCGACATGAACGTCGTCATGACCGGCACCGGCGACTTCGTCGAGGTGCAGGGCACGGCCGAGGGCGCCCCCTTCGACCGCGCGCTCCTCGACCAGCTGCTCGACCTCGGCGCGGCCGGCTGCGCCCAGCTCACCGTCCTGCAGCAGCAGGCCCTCGAGGCCCCGGCCCGCGAGCGCGTGCGATGAGGGTCGTCCTCGCCACGCACAACGAGCACAAGGTCGAGGAGCTGCAGCAGATCCTCTCCGGCCCGCTCGGCGACCTCGGTCTCGAGGTCGTCTCGATGGCCGCCTACCCCGAGGTCGGTGAGGTGCCCGAGACCGAGGTGACCTTCGTCGGCAACGCCACGCTCAAGGCGCGCGCGGTGGCCGCCGCGACCGGTCTGCCGGCCCTCGCCGACGACTCCGGCCTGAGCGTCGACGTGCTCGGCGGCTCTCCGGGGGTCTTCTCCGCGCGCTGGTCCGGTCTGCACGGCGGCGAGGAGCTGGCCCGCGCCGAGCGCGACCGCCGCAACCTCCAGCTGCTCCTCGACCAGCTCGCCGACGTGCCCGACGAGCACCGCCGGGCGGCCTTCCGCTGCGCCGCGGTCCTCGCCCTGCCCGGTGCCGAGGACGTCGTGTCGACCGAGGGCCGGGTCGAGGGCGTCGTCGTGCGGGAGCCCGTGGGGGAGAACGGCTTCGGGTACGACCCGG
Organism: Janibacter melonis; assembly: GCF_020567375.1. GTDB lineage: Bacteria > Actinomycetota > Actinomycetes > Actinomycetales > Dermatophilaceae > Marihabitans > Marihabitans melonis. The sequence goes on from NZ_JAJBZM010000003.1 coordinate 587,712, forward strand.
TCTTCGTGCCCGACGGCGGGACCCGCACGCTCGCCGAGCACTCCGACGAGGAGAAGAACGCGATCAGCCACCGCGGCGCGGCCTTCCGCGCGATGGTGCCGCTGCTGCGCGAGCACCTCGCCTGATCTCACCGGTGCCGAAGGCGGGACTTGAACCCGCACACCCGAGGGCACGAGAACCTAAATCTCGCGTGTCTGCCAGTTCCACCACTTCGGCGCGACGCCCGTCGTGGGCGCGGTGGGAGTCTATGGGGGTGACGACCCACGACTACACCGCGACCCTCGCCTGGGAGGGGTCCACGGCGCTCGGCTACGAGCACTACGACCGCGGCCACGCCGCCGGGGTCGGCGGTGAGCAGCTCGAGCTGAGCGCCGACCCCTCCTTCGGCGGTGACCCGGCGCGGCTCAACCCCGAGCAGCTGTTGCTCGCCGCGGCGAGCAGCTGTCAGCTGCTGTCCTTCCTCGCCGTCGCCGCACGGGCTCGGCTCGACGTCGTCGGCTACCGCGACGCGGCGCAGGCCGTCATGGACGAGGCCGACCCACCCCTTCGCGTCGGGCGGATCACCCTTCGCCCCGAGGTGACGGTGCGCGGCGACGTGCCCGACTCCCGCATCCACCACCTGCTCGAGGTGGCCCACCGCGAGTGCTTCGTCGCCCGCTCGCTGACGAGCGAGGTCGTCATCGAGGCGACCGTCGTCCGTGCCACCTAGACCGCCCGCTACGACGCAGTACTGGTCGTGATCACGACCAGTACTGCGTGGTAGCGGGGGCCGCGGCGTGGCCGTCGGGCAGGGGCGAAGGGGGGCGAAGGGGGGCGAAGGGGGAGTCAGCCAGCCCGACGGGTGCGGGCAGGGACCGACGAGGGGTCGAAGCCGTAGGGCAGTTCGAGACGGTGACGCGTCATCAGCGCGTCGTCGCCGAGCACCTGCGCCGTCGCGCCGTCCGCGACGACCTGGCCCGCGGCGAGGACGACGGATCGCTCGCACAGCTGCAGGGCGTACGGGAGGTCGTGGGTGACCATGAGCACGGTGACGTCGAGCGCATCGACGATCTCGGCGAGCTCGCGCCGCGACGCCGGGTCGAGGTTGCTGCTCGGCTCGTCGAGCACGAGGATCTCCGGCTCCATCGCGAGCACCGTCGCCACCGCGACGCGCCGGCGCTGCCCGAAGGAGAGGTGGTGGGGCGCGCGGTCGGCGTGGTCGCCCATGTCGACCGCCTCGAGCGCCGCGTGCACCCGGGCGTCGAGCGCGTCGCCGCGCAGGCCGAGGTTGCGCGGGCCGAAGGCGACGTCCTGGCGCACCGTCGGCATGAAGAGCTGGTCGTCGGGGTCTTGGAAGACGACGCCGACGCGGCGACGGACCTCGAGCATGTGCTCGCCGTCGACGGGCAGCCCGGAGACGCGCACGCTGCCCGCCTCGGGCACGAGGATGCCGTTGAGGTGGAGCACGAGGGTCGTCTTGCCGGCGCCGTTCGGGCCGAGGAGGGCCACCCGCTCGCCGGCGTGGACGTGCAGGTCGACGCCGCGCAACGCGTGGTGGCCGTCGGGATAGGCGTGGTGCACCCCGCTGAGGTCGAGCACCGGTGCGCTCATCGCACGCCCCCGCCGGTGAGCGCCCACGCGGTCGTCGCGACGACGACGGCCGCGGCGGGCACGACGAGTGCTGCGGACCAGGTCGTCGCCCGCACGGCGACGCCGTCGTCGAGGTCGACCCGGCCCTGGAAGCCCCGCGAGAGCATCGCGAGGTGCACGCGCTCGCCGCGCTCGTAGCTGCGCACGAAGAGCGCGCCCGCCGTCGAGCCGAGGACGGGCCAGGACCGCAGCCCGCCAGTGCGGAAGCCGCGGCTCTCGCGGGCGACGCGCATCCGGCGCATCTCGCCGCTCACGACGTCGAGGTAGCGGATCATGAAGGACAGGACGAGCACGAGCTGGCGCGGGACGCGCAACCGGGCCAGCCCGCTCACGAGGTCGCCTGCCTCGGTCGTCGCGGCGAGCAGGACCGCGGCGAGGGCGCCGAGCGACCCCTTCGCGAAGAGCCCCCACCCGGCCCACAGGCCGGCCTGCGAGAGCTCGAGGGGGCCGACCGGCACCGTCGGACCCGTGGCGATGAAGGGCATCGTCACGGCGAGCAGCACGAAGGGGATCTCGACGACGAGCCGTCGGGCGAGGTAACGCGGGGGGACGCTCGAGACGACCGCGACGCCGACGAGCAGCGCGAGGTGGACCGCGAAGGCCCAGACCGCCTCGCGCGGCGTGGCGACGACGGCGAGGACGAAGCCGAGGGTGGCGACGACCTTGACGTGCGCGGGGGCTCGGTGCAGGGGGGAGTGGCCGTGGAAGTGCAGGGTGTGGCCGTGGGGGCCGCCCACCTACTCCTCCCGCCGGCGGCGCAGCAGGAGCAGCAGCCCACCCATGAGCACGGCGGTGAGCACGACGCCGACGACGCCGGCGAGCGCGCCACCGAGTCGTCCCTCGACGCCGCGGGTCTCGTACTCGGCCATGGGGGAGTCGGCGGTCGGGCTCTCCTGCGCGGTGTCGCCGAAGCCGACCTGGCTCGCGACGTGCTCGAGGCCGTCGGGGTGCGAGGAGGCCCAGCCGGAGACGACCCCGGCGAGCAGGAGCGAGACGAGGAGGCCGACGACGACGAGGGTGCGGGTCGAGACCCGGCGACTGGTGCCCTGGGTCTGCACGGCGGGGCGGGTCATCGGGTGGCCTCCGGGGTCGTCGGGGCGAGGCGCTGCTCGCGCTGCCGGGCGAGCGCGGGCACGGCGCCGCGCACGAGGTCGGGCCGCGTGGCGAGCACGGCGGAGACGACGAGCGCGGTGATGACCGCCTCGCCGATGCCGATGACGGCGTGCCAGGTCACCATGAGCCCGACCATCGTGGAGAGGTCGACCGGCGCCTGACCGCCGACGGCGAAGAGCAGGGTGAAGACGAGGGCGGTCGCCGGCACGGAGACGGCCGCGGCGACGGCGGCCGCGGGGGTGACCATGGCCAGGCGGCGGGGGAGGACCGAGCGCACGGCGACGAAGACCGTCCAGCCGATCCACACGCCCGCGACGGCCATGAGCAGGACGTTGGTGCCGAGCGCCGTGATGCCGCCGTCGGCGAAGACGAGCGCCTGCACGACGAGGACGACCGTCACGGCGAGCGTCGCCACCCAGGGCCCCACGAGCACGGCGGCGAGGGCGCCGCCGAGGAGGTGCCCGCTCACCCCGACGCCGACGGGGAAGTTGAGCATCTGCGCGGCGAAGACGAAGACCGCGACGAGCCCGGCGAGTGGGGCGGCGCGGTCGTCGAGCTCGCGCCGGGACCGGGCGAGCGAGAGGGCGATCGCGCCGGCCGCGACCGCTGCGGTCCCGACCGAGGTCGGGATGTCGAGGAAGCCGTCGGGGACGTGCACAGGGTCGCTCCGTCGCGTTGGGTACGTTGGCAGGTGGACCTCGAGATCTTATTGCAGTTCTGTTGCACCTAGCGAAGGGAGACGGCCGATGGCCGCACGACTCAGCCCCGGGGACACCGCCCCCGACTTCACCCTCACCGACGACCGCGGCGAGCAGGTCACGCTGTCCGACCTGCGCGGTCGCAAGGTCATCGTCTACTTCTACCCGGCCGCGATGACGCCGGGCTGCACGACGCAGGCGTGCGACTTCACCGATCGCATCGACGTCCTGCAGGACCAGGGCTACACGGTCCTCGGCATCTCGCCGGACAGCCCGGACAAGCTCGCGACCTTCCGTGAGAAGGAGCACCTGCGGATCACGCTGCTCTCCGACCCCGACCGCGAGGTGATGACCCGCTACGGCGCCTACGGCGAGAAGAAGCTCTACGGCAAGACGGTCACCGGGGTCATCCGCTCGACCGTCGTCGTCGACGAGCAGGGCGAGGTGACGCACGCGATGTACAACGTCAAGGCCACCGGTCACGTCGCGAAGATCCAGCGTGACCTCGGGCTCCAGACCGCCTGACGCAGCCCCCATACTTGACCGCAAGTCACCGCGAGAAGGACGGACGAGCCTGACATGAGCAACACCACCCCGAGCCAGACGGCCCTGGAGAACGACATCTCGGCGCTGCGCGACCGCCTCGCCCGCTCGATCGACGAGCTGGCCGACCGCGCCGCCCCGAAGAACGTCGTGGCCCGCCAGAAGGAGTCGGCGAAGGCATCGTTCTACAACGCCACCCGAACCCCCGACGGGCAGCTGCGCACCGACCGCGTCGCGATCGCCGCCGCCCTCGTCGTCGGCGTCGTCGCGCTGAAGATCATCTCGAGCCGCCGCAACCGCTGGTAGGCGCGCTCACCCCTTCGCCCACCAGCGCGAAGGGGGAGCACGAGGGGCCCCGGTCAGCCGACCGGGGCCCTTCGTCGTGCTCGGATCAGCGACCGCCCGCGAAGGGGCCGTCCTCGCCGAAGACCCGCTCGGCGAAGCGGGTGGCGATGACCTCGTGGGTCCGCGTGTCGGGGTGGAGGGCGTCGGGGAGCGGGTGCTCGGCCTCGTCCTGCCCCCCGTAGAGCGAGAGCCCGTCGAGGAGGTGCAGGTGGGGGTCGCCCCGGCGGGTGACGACCTCGGCGAGGGCCTCGCGCACGCGGCGCAGGGTGAGCCGGCCGAGCTCGTCGCCGCCGACCGGACCGGTGGCGACGAAGCCCACCTCACCACGCTGCAGCCGCTCGACGTCGAAGGCACCCGGGCCGGACGTGTCCTCGTGGATCGCGCAGTGGATCGGGGTGACGAGCACGAGCGACGTCGTGGGGTGGCCATCGCGGATCGTGTCGAGGAAGCCGTGCACGGCGGGCACGAAGGAGCGCAGCCGCATGACGTCGCCGTTCACGACGTTGATGCCGAGCGCGACGCTGAGGAGGTCGGCCGGGGTGTCCCGCATGACGCGGGCCATGAAGGGGTCGACGAGGGCGCTGCCGCCCAGGCCGAGGTTGCGCAGCTCGACCCCGGCGCCGCGGGCGACGAGCGAGGGCCAGGTCCGCGCGGGGGAGGTCGCGTTCGACCCCTGGCTGATCGAGCTGCCGTGGTGCAGCCAGCGTGGCCCGACGGGCTCGACCGGGGCGACCGGGGCGTCGGCGCGCAGCTCGACGAGGTCGACGACCTCGTTGTGGGGGAGCCAGAGCTCGACGCGCTTCTCCCCGGCCGGCAGCCCCTCGAAGCGCGACACGTGCGCCTCGCCCGCGCTCGTCTGCGTGCTGCGCGTCGCGAGGTCGACGAGCACGGTGTCGCCGCCCGTGAGCTCGTCCGAGGCGACGAGAGCGCCGTCGACGACGAGGTCGACCTGACCGCGCGGTCGCGGCAGCCCGCGGTAGGCGGTCCGCGTCGGGTGGGTGACGAGCTCGACGACCCCGGCGGTCGTCGTCATCGCCACCCGGACCCCGCTCGGCTGCGCCTGCATCGAGAGCAGCTGCGGGTCGGGGAAGCGCGTCGTGACGTCCTCGGGCAGGCGGTGCGGGCGCAGCCCGCGAGACGTCGTCTCGAGGTGGTCGTGGCCGCGGACCAGGCCGGGGGCGAAGGGGACGGCGGTGACGGTGCTCATCGGGTCGGCTCCTCGGGGCGGGACGTGTCGGGCGGGACGACGAAAGGGCCCCGGTCGTCGACCGGGGCCCTTCGGGTGGTGCGCCATCAGGGACTCGAACCCCGAACCCGCTGATTAAGAGTCAGCTGCTCTGCCAATTGAGCTAATGGCGCGCGAGAAGAGACAGTAGCACCGGTGCAGCGGAGGGTGAAATCGGCTGCGGGCCCTGCCTCCTCGCGGTCAGCGCAGGTCGTCGTCGCGGAAGTCGTACTCGTCGTCCTGGCGCTCGCTGCGGCCTCGCAGGTAGGCCACGAGGGCGCCGAGGAGGGCCAGTCCGCCGAGGGCGACGAGCAGCCAGACCCACCAGGGGGTGCCGTCCTGGGCGCCGTCCGCGGTGCTCTCGACGGGCTCGTCGGTCGACGGGCTCGAGCTCGTCGTGCTCGGCTCGGTCGTCGTCTCGCTCGGGGTGGTCGTCGAGCTGCTGCTCGGGGTGTCGGACGTGCTCGACGTCGAGCTGGTGGAGGACGAGCTGGAGGTCGTCGTCGAGGTCGGGGAAGGCTCGCTCGTCGAGCTGCTCGACGGCTCGCTCGTCGAGGAGGTGGAGGGCTCGCTCGTGCTCGACGTCGTCGACGGCTCGGAGGTCGAGCTGCCAGAGGGCTCCGGGTCCTCGCCGCCCGAGGACTTGTAGGTGAAGGTGTAGGACCCCGACACCGGGTGGCCGTCGGCGCTCGTCACGCGGTAGGAGACGGTGTACGTGCCCTCGTCCATGCGCGGATCGAGGGACTGGTAGACGGTCGGGCCCTCGACCGTGGGCTTGCCCGTGCTCGCGGTCGTGCTGCCGGACTTCACCGTCACCGAGGTGAACTGGGGGTCGATCGCCTCGTTGAAGGTCAGCGCGACCTCCGGGGGCACCGCCGTGAGCGTCGAGCCCGAGGTCGGGCTCGAGCGGACCAGCGCCGCGTGGGCCGACGCGGGCAGCGCGCCGGCGAGGGCGAGCACCGCGGCGACGCAGGCGACGAGGGAGGCGCGCAGGGCGCTGGTGGGCGAGATGACGGCGCGAGCTGAGGTCACGTGTCCATCCTGCCGCAGGCCCCTGACAGGCGCCTGCGAGGGGGTGGTCGGAGCACCCCTGACGAGCAGGTAGGATCGTCGCCGTCGTGCTGGGCGCTCCGTCCAGCAGGTCGTGGTGGGTGTAGCTCAGCTGGTAGAGCACCGCGTTGTGGTCGCGGGGGTCGCGGGTTCAAGCCCCGTCACTCACCCCATGACGAAGGGGACCCGGTCGAGCCGACCGGGTCCCCTTCGTGCGTCTCGTGCAGATCCCGCCCGACGCCGGCGGGGCCGACCGGTCAGGCTCGCGCCGAGCCGACCTGGTGGCGGGCGGCGATGCCGCGCAGGGTCTCGCTGTCGAGGCCGGGCGGGGGCACGAAGACGGCCTCGCGGTAGTAGCGCAGCTCGGCGATCGACTCGGTGATGTCGGCGAGAGCGCGGTGGCCGCCCTGCTTCTCGGGGGAGGCGAAGTAGGCGCGGGGGTACCAGCGGCGGGCGAGCTCCTTGATCGAGGAGACGTCGATGATCCGGTAGTGCAGGTGCCCGTCGAGCTCGGGCATGTCGCGGGCGAGGAAGCCGCGGTCGGTCGCGACGGTGTTGCCGCCGAGCGGGGCCTTGCGGGCCTCGGGCGCGTGCTCGCGGACGTAGGCGAGGACCTGCTCCTGGGCGTCCTGCAGGGTCGTGCCCTCGGCGAGCTGGTCGAGCAGGCCCGAGCTCGTATGCATCTCGCGCACGAAGTCACCCATCTGGGCCAGGGCCGCCTCGGGTGGGCGGACCACGACGTCGACACCCTCGCCGAGCACCGTGAGCTCGTAGTCGGTGACGAGCGCCGCCACCTCGACGAGCGCGTCGTGCTCGAGGGACAGCCCGGTCATCTCGCAGTCGATCCAGACGATGCGGTCGTTCGTCGACCGGGCGGACGGGGCGGGCGTATCGGAGGTCACGCGACGACTCTAGCCACTGGGGTCGGCGCGGCCCGGGGCGCCGTCGGCGGGCTCGACTACCCTTCGCGCATGAGTTGGCCGCAGCAGCCCCCGTCGGGCGGGCACCCCCAGCCCCCCAGTGGGCAGCCCCCGGCCCCCGGCGCCCCCGCCCGCAGCGGACCGCCCGCGCCCTCCGGCCCGCCCGCACCGAGCGGCCCGCCCGCACCGAGCGGCCCGCCCGCCCGCAGCGGTCCCCCCGCGCCGGTGTCGTCGCGCCCGGGCCCGCCCGCGCCCCAGCTCGGTCAGCACGACTGGGTCGAGCCGTACTCCGAGCCCCAGGAGCACTGGAGCAAGCCGCTCAAGGAGGCGTGGGGCTACGAGCAGCGCGGCCACCAGCAGCCCGTGCAGCAGCACTACGACCCGCAGTACGTCACCGCGCAGGCCCAGCACAACCCGACTGTGCGCCCGGGCGTGCGCCGCTGGGTCATCGGCGGGCTGATCGCGACCGCCTTCTCGGTCATCGCGCTGATGTTCGCCGCGTACTTCTCGCTGAGCTTCGGGGTCATCGCGACCCTGCTCGGCCTGCTCTTCGCGATCATCCCGCTCGGCATCGTCATCCCGATCTTCTTGTGGCTCGACCGCTTCGAGGCCGAGCCGTGGCGCTACCTGCTCGTCGCCTTCCTCTGGGGAGCGCTCGCCGCCACGCTGCCCTCCATCGTCCTCAACACGGCGGCCACCGTCGTCGTCGCGTCCTCGCTCGACGCGACCTCGGCCAACACGGTCGGCGCCGTCGTCGTCGCACCCCTCGTCGAGGAGACCTTCAAGGGGCTCTTCCTCGTCGTCATGCTGCTCTTCCGGCGCAACCAGCTCAACGGCCTGGCCGACGGCGTGACCTACGCCGGGCTGTGCGCGGCCGGCTTCGCCTTCACCGAGAACATCCTCTACCTCGCCCGTGGTTACTCCGAGATGGGCGGCGAGGCCTTCGCGACGATCTTCGTGCTGCGCGGGGTCATGTCCCCCTTCTGCCACCCGATGTTCACGGCGATGACCGGCATCGGCGTCGGCCTGGCCGCGTCGACCCGCAGCACGGCCGTCAAGGTCGTCGCCCCCTTCGTCGGCTGGTGCGCCGCGGTGCTCCTCCACGCGGGGTGGAACCTCTCGGCGAGCAACGGGCTCATCGGCTTCGTCCTCGGCTACGGCGTCGGCTTCCTGCTGCTCATCGCCTTCATCATCTTCATCGTGTGGGCGCGCGGTCGTGAGGGCCGGATCATCGGCCACTTCCTCCAGCCCTACGTGCAGACCGGCTGGCTCGCCCCCGGCGAGGTGACGATGCTGTCCTCGATGCGTCAGCGGCGCGAGGCGCGCACGTGGGCCAAGCTCAACGGCGGTCCGCAGAGCCTGAGCTCGATGCGCGCCTTCCAGGACACCGCCTCCGAGCTGGCGCTGCTGCGCGCCCGGATGCACAACCACCGGGTCGACGACGCGTCGATCTCGAAGGAGCGCGTGCTCCTGGACTCGATGACCGCCCGCCGTCGTGAGTTCGCCGGGATGTCGATCCGCTGATCGCAGAGGGCCCGATCCCGCTGATCTCGGTCAGCGGAGGGTGACCACCTCGACGGGCTCGTCGGTGAGCGCGGCGACGCTCGCCCGGTGGTCCGGGCAGCGCAGGACGACGTCGGCGAGCGTCACGGCCGTCGGTCGCTCCTCGCGGGCCCGCCAGTCGACGAGCGCGGGGGCCTCGTCCGGCCCGGTGACGACGACCTCAGTGGGGTCGACGACGAGACCGTGGCCGGTGGCCTTGAGGATCGCCTCCTTGCGCGCCCAGACCTGGGCGCGGGCGGCGAGCAGCGCCTCGCCCTCGTGCCCGGCGAAGCCGTCGGCCTCCTCCGGTGCGAGCGTCACCTGGGCGAAGCCGCCGAAGTCGGCCTCCGTCACGTGCTCGACGTCGACGCCGAGCTCGGGCCCCTGGGCCACCGCGACGACGGCCAGGGCGTCCGTGTAGGACAAGGAGTACGACCACTGCGGGTGGCCGACGATCGTCGGCTTGCCGTGCTGGGTCGAGCCGCACGTCGGGCAGTGCCGGTCGAAGGCCAGGCTCGAAGGGTCCACGCCGAGCAGGTCGCCGAGCACGCGCCGCACGTGGGCGTGGGCGGTGACGAAGGGGGAGGGCGCGCGCTTGCGGTCGGCCCGCGCGCGCTCGGCGTCGTCGAGGAGGTCCCGCAGGGCGGGGTCGTCGACGACCTCCGTCTCGGCGAGGCTCACACGCAGGACCATGGCTCGCATCATGGCAGGTCGTCCGCGCTCGTACACTGACCCTCGCGCGGGCACGCCCGCGAGCCCCCGTAGCTCAGCTGGACAGAGCAAGGGCCTTCTAATCCCGAGGTCGCAGGTTCGAGTCCTGCCGGGGGCGCTGGGCGCAAGCCCCGAGTCCGTGGGGGCGCGCCAGCCAGCGAGGGTCGGCGGCCGGGCATCTCTGCCCGGGCCGCCGACTCGGTCAGAGCAGCTCGACGCGGTCGGCCTGAGGCCCGCGGTCGCTCTGACGCACCTGGTAGCGCACCCGGTCACCGGGGCGCAGCGGGTCGGCGCCACGGATCACCGAGACGTGCACGAAGAGGTCCGCGCCTCCCGCGTCGGGCGTGATGAAGCCGAAGCCGCGCTCGTCGTCGTAGCGCGCGACCACCCCTTCGCCACCTCGTGCCGGGGGGCCGTCCGAGCCGCGCCGGTCGTCCGAGCGCCCACGCGACGGCGGGGAGTTGCGCGGGGGTGCGCTGCGCGGGGGTGCGCTGCGCGGCGCCTCGCGCACGAGGCGCACGTCGCGGGCCTGCGGGCCCCGGTCGCCCTCGACGACCTCGTAGGCCACGCGGTCGCCCTCGACGAGACCGGGGAGCCCGTCGGCCAACGACCGGACGTGCGCGAAGACGTCGTCGCCGCCGGTGTCCGGCTCGATGAAGCCGAAGCCCTTGTCGTCGTCGTACCAGGACACCGTGCCGTCGGCGCCGTCGGACGGCCCGGCCTCGCGGCCGGCCTGCGCCCCCAGGGGGATGAGGTTCTCGGCCTGCAGGCCCTTCTCGCCCTCGACGACGAAGAAGGCAGCCCGCATGCCCTCGGAGAGCACGCCGCCCCCGAGGACGGCCGAGCTGTGCACGAAGACCTCGGTGCTCTCCCCGTCGGGCGTGACGAAGCCGTACCCCTTCGCGGGCTCGTACCAGGCCACGGTGCCGAGGACGCCGAGCGCGTCTGCGGCCTGGTCGGCGGTCACCCGGACACGGCGCGCCTGCGGGCCGCGGTCGCCCTCGCCGATCTCGAGCTCGACGACCTGCCCCTCTCGGAGCACTCTCGTGCCGTCGCCACCGACGATCTCCGAGGCGTGGACGTAGAGGTCCTCGCCCCCGTCTGCGAGGGCGATGAAGCCGAACCCTCGCTCGGTGTCGAACCAGCGGACGGTTCCCTCGGTCATGGCTGACTCCTTCTTCGTGCTGCCACTGCTGTCACCCCAGTGTCCCCGACGCGGGCGCACCGGACCGACCGCGTCGCCCACCCGCTCGCGGGGGCGAGCCGGGAGACGCCGGGCGGCGTCCCCCTTCGCGCAGGTCAGTGACGGTGCCGTGCGGGGCGAAGGGGGGCCGCTGGGCTAGGTTTGGGCCATGGCCGCCACACCCCCTGCGCAGGGGCTCCCGAGCAGCGACCTCCTCTCTCAGGTCAGGGTCCTGCGCGACGAGGTGGAGCGCGCCGAGCTCCCCCTCGACATCCCCTCGACCGACGCCGCCCGCGAGGGCCGGGCCGCGCTGCTCGCCCAGCTCGACGACTATGTCATCCCGCGACTGGCCTCGATCGACGCGCCCCTGCTCGCGGTCGTCGGGGGCTCGACGGGCGCCGGCAAGTCGACCCTCGTCAACTCCGTCCTGCGCCGCGAGGTGAGCGCCGTCGGCGTCATCCGGCCGACGACGACGAGCCCCGTCCTCATCCACCACCCCGGTGACGAGCGGTGGTTCCGCGACGCCCGGGTCCTGCCGTCCCTCGCCCGGGTCACCGGCTCGCCCTCCGACCCGCAGCCGGGCACCGTGCGGCTCGTCCCCTCCGACACCCTCCCCGCGGGGCTCGCGCTGCTCGACGCCCCCGACATCGACTCTGTCGTCGCCGCCAACCGCAGCCTGGCCACCCAGCTGCTCCAGGCCGCCGACCTCTGGCTCTTCGTGACGACGGCCGCCCGCTACGCCGACGCCGTGCCGTGGGAGCTGCTGCGCCAGGCCTCCGAGCGGGGCACCGCCGTCGCGATCGTCCTCGACCGCGTCGACCCGGCTGCGATGGGAGAGGTGCGCGGCCATCTCGTCGAGATGCTGCGCGAGCAGGGTCTGCAGACCTCGCCGGTCTTCACCGTCCCCGAGGTCGACCTCGACCGCGCGGGCCTGATCCCCGAGCCGGACATCGCGCGGCTGCGCTCGTGGCTGGGCGCGCTCGCCGGCGACCAGCGCGCCCGCACCATCGTCATCCGGCAGACCCTCGACGGCGCGCTGCGCTCGCTCGACACCCGCACCGGCGAGCTCGTGGCCGCCTTGTCGACGCAGCAGAGCGCGGTCTTCGACCTCAAGGGAGCGGCCTTCGCCGCGTACGACAAGGCCGAGGAGCAGGTCAAGGACGGCATGAGCGACGGTCAGCTGCTGCGCGGCGAGGTCCTCGCGCGCTGGCAGGAGTTCGTCGGCACCGGCGAGCTCTTCAAGAAGGTCGAGGCCGGGGTCTCGCGCGTCCGCGACCGCATCGGCGCCGCCTTCCGCGGTGCCCCCGCCCCGTCCAAGCCGCTCGACGAGGCCCTCCACGACGGGGTCGCCACCCTCGTGCAGGCCGAGGCCGACGCCGCCGCCGCGACGGTCGCCCGACGCTGGCGCAGCACCGAGGCCGGACCCGCGCTCCTCGACGCCCGCCCCGACCTCGCGCGCTCCTCCGCCGACCTGCAGGAGCAGATCGAGCGGGCGGTGCGCGACTGGCAGGGCGACGTGCTCGACATCGTGCGCGCCGAGGGCGGCAACCGCCGCACCAACGCCCGGATCGCGGCCTACGGGGTCAACGGGATCGGGCTCTTCCTCATGCTCGTGAGCTTCGCCCACACCGGCGGGGTCCTCGTCGCCCCCGAGGTCGCCATCGCCGGCGGGACGACCGCCGTCGCGCAGAAGGTCCTCGAGGCGATCTTCGGCGACCAGGCGGTCCGCGAGATGTCGACGAAGGCCCGCGCCCTCCTCCTCGAGCGTGTCCAGGGCATCTACGCCGCCGAGCGCGAGCGCTACGAGCAGGCGCTCGGCGCGATGACGATCTCCGACGGCCAGGTCCGCCGGCTGGGCCAGGCCGCCGAGGCCGTGCGGGCGGCGCGATGAGCCCGCTGCTGCCGGGCCGGTCGAAGGCGAGAGCGCTGTCGGTCGAGGAGCTGCGCGACCGCTCGGCGAGCCTGCGGGAGGCGCTGGACGAAGGGGGAGACCTCCTCGACCCGACGGCGTCGGCGCGGGCGCGCGAGGTGAGCGACAAGGTCGACGAGCGCACCCGTCTCGTCGGCGGTCGCACCGTCGTCGCGCTCGCCGGGGCGACCGGCTCGGGCAAGTCCTCGCTCTTCAACGCGCTCGTCGGCGAGGAGGTCGCCCAGGCCGGCATGCGCCGCCCGACGACCTCGACGCCGACTGCTGCGGTCTGGGGCGAGGAGCCCGTCGGCGACCTGCTCGACTGGCTCGGCGTCGGCCGCCGGCACACGGTGCAGGGGCGTGACGACCTCGAGGGGCTCGTGCTGCTCGACCTGCCCGACTTCGACTCGCGGGAGTCGGCCAACCGCGAGGAGGCCCGCCGCGTCCTCGAGCTCGTCGACGTCTTCGTGTGGGTGACCGACCCGCAGAAGTACGCCGACGCGGTGCTCCACGACGAGTACGTCGCCGTGCTGCGCGAGTACGGCGCCGTGACCATCGTCGTGCTCAACCAGGCCGACCGCCTGCGCGGCGACGGGGTCGCCCGGGTGACCGCCGACCTCGCCCGGCTGCTCGAGCGCGACGGCATCCCGGGGTCGAAGGTCATCGCGACCTCGACCCGCACCGGTGAGGGCATCGACGCCCTCGGCGAGCGGCTCCACGTCGCCGTCGCCGCGGCCGACGCGAGCCGCCACCGCCTCGGTCTCGACCTCGCCGACAGCGCCCGTCGTCTCGCCCGCTCGGTGGGCGAGCGCGAGGTGGAGGTCGACCGGCTCGGCTCCGGCGAGCTCGTCGACGCGCTGGCCCGCGCCGCCGGCGTGCCCACCGTCGTCGCCGCCGTCGAGCGCGACTACCTCATGCAGTCCGCCGCTCGCACGGGCTGGCCCCTCACCCGGTGGGTGCAGGGGCTGCGGGCCGCGCCGCTGAAGCGGCTGCGCCTCGACCGCGCCGAGGCCGGCATCACCGATGCCGACGTGCGCGCCGTGCTCGGCCGCTCCTCGATCCCGCCGCCCACCCGCTCGGCCCGCGCCGCCGTCGACCTCGCTGCTCGCAGGCTCGGCGAGCACGCCGGGCAGGGCCTGCCGACGCGGTGGGCCGACGCCGTCGCCGACGCCGCGGCACCCTACGACGAGCGTCTCGCCGACGAGCTCGACCAGTCGGTCCTGCGCACCTCGCTGCGCGGGCGCGACCCGCTGTGGTGGGGGCTGCTCGGGGCGCTGCAGCTGCTCCTCGCCGCAGCAGCGGTCGTCGGGCTGCTCTGGCTCGTCGTCATCGCGGTCGCCGGCTGGCTCCAGCTGCCGGATCTGCCCACCTACGACATCGGGCCCTTCGCCACCCCCTTCGTCCTGCTCGTCGGGGGGCTGCTCGGTGGCCTGCTCGTCGCCGGCCTCGGGCGGGTCATGGCCCGGGCCGGGGCCCGACGGCGCGGTGCCGCCGCGGACAAGCGGCTGCGCGAGGCGATCCGCGAGGTCGCCGACCGTGTCGTCGTCGAGCCGGTGCGAGCCGTGCTCGCCCGCCACCGCCGCGCTCGCGAGGCGGTCGCCCGGGCCCACGCCCGGTAGTCGTCCACACCCCCGCTCTCGCCCGGGCCGCCGTCCACAGCCGGACGGCGGCCCGTGGTGCGTCCGGGTGCGCCGCCGGACAGTGGGCGTGCACGGACACTTCGAGCAGTGAGGGCACGACATGTACGAGACCTATGTGACGATCACCGGCCGGCTCGTCGCCGACCCCGAGACCCGCACGACGCGAGCGGGCCAGGTCTTCACGACCTTCCGGCTCGCGACGAGCGAGCGGCGCCGCACCCGCGACGGAGTCTTCGAGGACGGGCCGACCTCCTTCTACAACGTCGCCGCGTACCGGGCGCTCGGCGTCAACACGCGCACGGCGCTGCACAAGGGCGAGCCGGTGGTCGTCGTCGGCCGCCAGCGCGTGCGTCAGTACCAGCGCTCCGACGAGAGCTACGGGACCTCGGTCGAGGTCGAGGCGATGCACGTCGGTCACGACCTGCTGTGGGGCCAGACGGTCTTCTCCCGCCCGGTGCGCGACGAGAGCGATGTCGTCGAGGCCGGCTTCGGCGGCGAGGAGGCCGTCCCCGGCGTCGGGCTCGTCGACCGGCTGAGCGGCGAGATCGGCGAGGCGCGGCACGAGCACGAGGGCTCCGGGCCCGAGGGCGAGGACGAGCAGGAGGTGCTCGAGGAGCCGGTCGCGCAGAGCGCGTGAGCGGGGTGGTCGGCGGATTCGGGCGCGGGGTGCCAGGCCGATAGCCTGGCACCATGCCCGAGTTCATCTACACCATGACCCGTGCCCGCAAGGCGCACAACGAGAAGGTCATCCTCGACGACGTCACGATGTCGTTCTACCCCGGCGCCAAGATCGGCATGGTCGGCCCGAACGGCGCCGGCAAGTCGACGATCCTCAAGATCATGGCCGGGCTGGACCAGCCGAGCAACGGCGAGGCGCAGCTGGCCAAGGGTGCCTCCGTCGGCATCCTCCTGCAGGAGCCGCCGCTCACCGAGGACAAGACCGTCCTCGGCAACGTCGAGGAGGGCCTGGGCGAGATCAAGGCCAAGCTCGACCGCTACAACGCGATCTCCGAGGAGATGACCGAGCCCGACGCCGACTTCGACGCCCTCATGGCCGAGATGGGCTCGCTGCAGGAGGAGATCGACCACGCCGACGCGTGGGACCTCGACTCCCAGCTCGAGCAGGCGATGGACGCGCTGCGCTGCCCGCCGCCGGACGCCGACGTCACCGTCCTGTCCGGTGGTGAGCGCCGTCGCGTCGCGCTGTGCAAGCTGCTGCTCTCCAAGCCCGACCTGCTGCTCCTCGACGAGCCCACCAACCACCTCGACGCCGAGTCGGTCCTGTGGCTCGAGCAGCACCTCGCCGCCTACCCCGGCGCCGTCGTCGCCGTGACGCACGACCGGTACTTCATGGACAACGTCGCGCAGTGGATCGCCGAGGTCGACCGCGGCCGGCTCTACCCCTACGAGGGCAACTACTCGACCTACCTGGAGAAGAAGCAGGAGCGTCTGCAGGTCCAGGGCAAGAAGGACGCGAAGCTCGCCAAGCGCCTCGCCTCCGAGCTCGAGTGGGTCCGCTCCAACGCCAAGGCGCGGCAGACGAAGAGCAAGGCCCGTCTCCAGCGCTACGAGGAGATGGCTGCGGAGGCCGAGCGCACCCGCAAGCTCGACTTCGAGGAGATCCAGATCCCGCCCGGCCCGCGCCTGGGCAGCAAGGTCATCGAGGTCCGCGACCTCACGAAGGGCTTCGGCGACCGCGTCCTCATCGACGGCCTGAGCTTCACCCTGCCGCGCAACGGCATCGTCGGCGTCATCGGCCCCAACGGCGTGGGCAAGACGACGCTCTTCAAGACCATCGTCGGCTTCGAGCAGCCCGACTCCGGCACCGTCGACATCGGCGACACCGTCGAGATCAGCTACGTCGACCAGAGCCGCGGCGGCATCGACCCGGAGAAGTCGCTGTGGGAGGTCGTCTCCGACGGTCTCGACCACATCCAGGTCGGCCAGGTCGAGATCCCCAGCCGCGCCTACGTCAGCCAGTTCGGCTTCAAGGGCCCGGACCAGCAGAAGAAGGCCGGGGTGCTCTCCGGTGGTGAGCGCAACCGTCTCAACCTCGCGCTGACGCTCAAGGAGGGCGGCAACCTGCTGCTCCTCGACGAGCCCACCAACGACCTCGACGTCGAGACCCTCGGCTCGCTCGAGAACGCCCTGCTCGAGTTCCCGGGCTGCGCCGTGGTCATCAGCCACGACCGGTGGTTCCTCGACCGCGTCGCGACGCACATCCTCGCCTACGAGGGCACCGAGCAGTCGCCGGCGAGCTGGTACTGGTTCGAGGGCAACTTCGAGGCCTACGAGAAGAACAAGGTCGAGCGCCTCGGCGAGGACGCGGCCCGCCCGCACCGGGTCACCTACCGTCGACTGACGCGCGACTGACCCGCCTCACGACGACGACGGCCGCCGCCGCCCACCCGGGCAGCGGCGGCCGTCGTCGTGCGGCGGGGTGAGGGGCGTCAGCCCCGGTAGAGCTCGGCGAGGGCGTCGTCGAGATGCGGGTGCTCGAAGACGAAACCGGCGTCGGCGAGCACCTGCGAGGTGCAGTGCCGACCGGTGAGGGCCAGCGCCGGGTCGGAGCGGAGGGCGACCGCCCCGACGTGCAGCAGGGCGGCCGGGGTCGGGGGAGCCGCCGGCCGGCGCAGCACCCGGCGCAGGGCGGCCATGAGCTCGGCGTTGCGCACCGGCTCCGGCGCGGCGGCGACGACCGGTCCGTCGGGCAGCGTCGTGCCGGGCTCGAGGCCGAGCGCGGCCCGGGCGACCCGCACCCAGTCGTCGCGGTGGATCCAGCTGAACCACTGCCGCCCGGACCCGACCCGCCCGCCGAGACCGGCCCGCGTGAGGCGGGCGAGGACCTGCAGCGCCGGGGCGTCGCGGTCGAGGACGATCGAGGTGCGCAGCAGGTGCACGTGCTCGGCGCGCGCTCCGTCGACGGCTGCCTCCCACGGCTGGGCCACCCCGGTCATCTGGGGCAGGCCGCCGTCGGCGGGCAGCGGGGTGGTCTCGGTGATGCGCTCCTCGCCGCTGTCGGACCAGATGGCGGTCGTCGAGGCCTGCAGCCAGCTGACGAGCGGGCGCTCGAGCTGCTGGCTGGCGCTCACGAGGGCGTGGGTCGGCTCGACGCGGGAGGTGCGCAAGGAGGCGATGTTCGCAGGGGAGGGACGCACGTCGACGAGACGGCCGGCGAGGTTGACGAGCGTCACGCCGGCATCTGCGGTCGCCTCGAGCTCGTCGGCCCAGGCGCCGACGGTGCGGCCGTCCCACTGCACCTGCCGGTACGGGAGGGAGGCGTCGGGCGACCGGGTGAGCAGGACGACCTCGTGCCGGTGGCGCAGCAGGTCACCGGCGAGGAGCCGGCCGAGCGCCCCGGACCCGCCCGCGACGACGACCTTCACCCGCGACGGGTCGGGGGAGAGGCCGCACTCGAGAGCGAGGCGGGCGGACGTCGTCGAGAAGTCCTGCGCCAGCGCGCCTGCGACGCCGAGCACGACGGCCGGGGTCATCGCCCCGTGCACCGAGACGACCTGCTCGAGCCGGGTCGCGTCGTCGACCGCGTCGAGGGTCCAGCGCACCCGCATCTCCCCGGTCGGGTTGGGCTGGCTGATCTCGAGGACGCGGCCCTCCTCGTGCGCGGTGACCTGCAGCGGCGGCGCGGTGCGCTCGTGCAGGGCGCGGAAGGCCCGGCTGCTCAGGGAGTACGAGCCGGTGGCACCCACGGCGACGGGCCCGTCGAGCCTGGCCCCGGACACCGCCGGCTGCCACCGAGACCAGCGCGAGAGGTCCGAGATCACCGACCAGACCTGGGCCGGGGGGAGGTCGAGCTGGGCTGAGGTCGTCCGGGTCCACGCCATGCGGCCATCCTGTCCCACGCCGTAGCGTGGCCGGCATGAGCGGGCTGCACGAGTTGCTGGCAGGACGGGACCTCGTCGAGGACGAGGAGCTCCGTGGGGACCTCGCGGAGCAGGAGCGGCTCGAAGGGGTGACCTTCGTCGGGTGCACCATCACCGGCTCGGTCTGGGCGCACGCGGTCGTCGCGCGGTGCCGCTTCGAGGACTGCACCTTCGAGGGGGTGGACCTCTCGGGCACCCGTCTGCCGGACACCGTCCTCGACGGCTGCCGTCTCGTCGACGTCCGGGCCCTCGGCGCCGCCTGGAGCTCCTTGGCCCGCCCGACCATCCCGCCGGACCCGAGCACGTGGACCGGCTGCCGGCTCGACTTCGGCTCCTTCGGTGGCGCGGACCTCACCGGCGCCCGGTTCGAGCGCTGCTCGCTCGTCGAGGCCGATCTCGACGGCGTGGTCCTGCGCGGTGCCCGGCTGGACGACTGCGACCTGCGGGGGACCCGGGTCATCCGGGCCGATCTGCGCGAGGCCGACCTGCGCGGCAGCCACGGCTACGTCCTCGACCCGCGCGACAACGAGGTCGCGGGGCTGCAGGTCGACCTCGTCGGCGCGGTGGGGCTGCTCACCCCCTTCGGCATCGAGGTGGGCTGACCCGACCCGGTCAGGACCTGCTGGCCGCGGCCCAGGTCGCGGCGAGCTGGCGGGCGAGCCGACGCAGGTCCTGCGGGGCGTCCGCCATCGCCTGCTCCAGGGTCACCGGGCCGGGGACAGCGGCGAAGACGGCGGTGACGCCGGCGTCCACGAGCCGATCCACGTCAGGGCCGAGCTGCCCGGCGACCGCGATCGTCGGCACCCCGTGCCGCTGCGCGACGCGCAGCACCCCGACAGGGGTCTTGCCGGACAGGCTCTGCCCGTCGAGCCGCCCCTCGCCGGTGACGACGAGGTCGGCGCCACGCACGTGGTCCTCGAGCCCGACGGCCTGCGCGACGAGGTCGACCCCGGTCGCGAGGCGCCCTCCGAGCAGCGCGACGACCGCGAAGCCGATGCCGCCCGCGGCCCCTGCACCGGCAACCTCGGGATCGGCGCGAGGGTGGTGGCGCTGCACCACGTCGGCCAGACGACGCAGGGCGTCGTCGAGCCGGTCGACGTCCGCGGGGTCAGCACCCTTCTGCGGGCCGAAGACGGCCGCGGCGCCGCGGGTCCCGCACAGCGGGTTGTCCACGTCGCACGCGGCGACGAGGTCGACCTCCCGCAGACGCGGGTGAGCCCCGGACAGGTCGACGGTCGCGAGCTCGGCGAGCCCGTCGCCACCGGGCGGGATCGTCTCGCCCCGGTCGTCGAGCAGCCGGATGCCCAGCGCCTGGCACAGACCGGCACCGCCGTCGGTCGACGCGCTCCCGCCCAGCCCCAGCACGACGCTGCTCACGCCGTCGTCCAGGGCCCGGGCGAGGAGCGCGCCGGTGCCGTAGGACGACGCGCGTCCGGCGTCGCGCAGCCCGGGCTCGACGAGCGCGAGGCCGGTGGCGGCGGCGACCTCGACGACAGCCGTCCGGCCGTCGGGCAGCAGCGCGTAGGTCGCGGCGACCGGGCGCCCGAGCGGGTCGGGCACCTCGAGCGCGCGCCGCGTGCCACCGGTGGCGCCGAGCACCGCTTCGACGGTGCCCTCGCCGCCGTCGGCCATGGGGACCTCGACGACGGTCGCCGAGGGATCACCCTCCCGCCAGCCCTGGGCGAGCGCTGCGGCGACGGCGGGGCTGCCGAGGCTCTCCTTGAAGGAGTCAGGGGCGATGACGACTCTCACGGGCCGCCTGCTCACACGACGACGAACGAGAGGACCCAGACGACCGCGATGGCGGTGAGACCCTGCACGAGGGTGGCCATCGTCTGCGCCCGGTAGGCCTGCTTGACGCTCATCCGGCTGAACTGGCTGACCACCCAGAAGTAGCTGTCGTTGGCGTGCGAGACGGTCATCGCGCCGGCGCCGATCGCCATGACGACGAGGACGCGGCCGAGGTCGGTGTCGAGACCGAGGTCTCCGACGAGCGGTGCCATGAGCGCCGAGGTCGTCACGAGGGCCACGGTCGAGGAGCCCTGCGCGGTCTTGAGCGCCGCGGCGACGAGGAAGGGGACGAGGACCCCGATGCCGAGCTCGGAGAGCTGCTCGCCGAGGTAGGTCCCGACATCGGTCGCGGTGATGACAGCGCCGAAGGCGCCGCCCGCACCGGTGATGAGCAGGATCGGGGCGGCGGCGACGATGCCCTCGCCGACGCGCTCCTCGAAGGCCGCCATGAAGCCGCGCCGCGGCAGCAGGGCGAGGGAGCACACGAGCCCGATGAGGAGGGCGACGACCGGCAGGCCGACGAAGCGCAGGACCTCGGTGGCGGTGGAGCTGCCGAGCGGCGCGCTCGGCAGTGCGGCGATTGACCCGACCATGATGAGCACGAGCGGGACGAAGATCGGGGCGAAGGCCGCGCCGGGGCTGGGCAGCCGTCCGGCGGACTCCCGCATGCTCTCGAACTCGCGGATCTTCTCCTCGACCTCGGCCGAGCTCACGCCGTCCGGGGTCTCGTGGCGGAAGCGGGTCGCCCACAGGTTGCCCGCGACGGCCGAGACCGCGGCGATGGGCAGGCCGACGAGGATGACGAGCCCGAGCTGGCTCTCAAGACCGAGGTTGCCGGCCGCGGCGATCGGTCCGGGGGTCGGCGGCACGAGGGTGTGCGTCGCGTACAGGCCGGTGGCCAGGGCGACGGACATCGCGACCGGCGAGGTGCGCGCCCGGGTGGCGATCGACTCCTTGAGCGAGTTGAGGATGACGTACCCGGAGTCGCAGAAGACGGGGATCGAGACGATGTAGCCGATGACCGAGACGGTGATCGTCGGGTGCTTCTCGCCGATCTTGCGCACGACGAGGTCGGCCATCGTGATGGCGGCACCCGACTTGTCGAGGACGACCCCGATGATCGTGCCGAGCGCGATGACGAGACCGATGTTGCCCAGGGTCGTGCCGAAGCCGGTGCTGATGATCCCGATGAGCCCGGGGTCCTCACCGACGGGCAGGAGCGGCAGCGTGAAGGCGAGCCCGCCGAGCAGGGCCGCGAGGAGCAGCGCGAGGAAGGGGTGGAGCTTGAGCACGCTGGCGGCCACGACGAGCGCGACGACCACGCCGACGAGGATGACGACGTCGACCATGGGAGGCCTCCTTGCCTTGAGTCGCGCCCGGGCCGTGGGGCACGGCGGGCGTCGGGACGTCCGGGTGACCGGACCCGGACAGCGTGGCGGACACCGCTCGCGTCGACCATGGTCGACTGCACAGGGATCGGTGACCTGATGGCCCCTTCGCGATGCATCTGCACACCGGACGGCTAGCGTCTCCTCGTGACCACGCTGACCGCGGCCCTCGCCGCCCGGATCGTCGAGCGGACGATGGCGGTCGTCGCCCGCAACGTCAACGTCATGGACGAGCGGGGCGTCATCCTCGCGAGCGGGCAGCCCGACCGGGTGCACACCCGGCACGAGGGCGCGCTGCTCGCCGCCGAGCAGGACCGCACGGTCGTCATCGACGACGTCCACGAGCTCTTGCTCCGCGGGGTGCAGCCGGGGGTCAACCTGCCCCTGCACCACCGCGGCGCCGTCGTCGGGGTCGTCGGCATCTCCGGGCCGCCCCAGGAGGTCGAGGTCCTCGGCGACCTCATCCGCGTCACCGCCGAGCTGATGGTCGAGCAGGCCGCGGCGCTCGAGGTCGGTCGGTGGCGCGAGCGACGGCGGGAGGACTTCCTCGTCGCGGCCGCGGGCGGCCTGCTCGACGAGGACGCGACGACCGAGATGGCCGAGACGCTCGGCTGGGACCTCGCCCTGCCCCGCAGGTGCACCGTCCTGCGGCCCACGGGCGAGGCCCACGTCGACCTCCTGGCGCTCCAGCGCAGGGTCGCCGGTCTGCTCCCGGAGCAGGCGGGCGCGGCGCGGGTCGGCGCCGTCGGTGACCAGGAGCTCGCGGTGTGGTGGCCGGCGGGTCCGTCACCGGTAGCGGCCCTCGGGGCGCTGCCGGGCACCGCCGTCGTGACGGGCGAGGAGCACAGCGGTGGCGAAGGGGTGCACCGCGCCTTCGTCTCCGCGCACGAGTCCCTGCGGGTGACCACCCTGCCGGGCGGGGGCTACGACCCCCAGGATCTCGCCCTCCTCGCCCTGCTCGTCGGGCTGCGGGGCGACTGGCGCGGCGCGGGTGTCGCCGCGCCGTGGCGACGCCTCGTCGAGCAGGACCGCCACGGCGAGCTGCAGCGCACGGTGCGCTCGTGGCTCGCGCACGACCTCGACGTCGCCCGGTGCGCGGCGGACCTCCACGTGCACCGCAACACCCTGCGCCTGCGGCTGTCCCGCGTGGAGAGGATCACGGGGCTCGACGTGCGGCGCGTGCCGTCGCTGCTCCAGCTCTACCTCGGTCCGCTGCTCGACGAGGGACCCGTCTCGAGCTGAGGGGCGTGGTCTCGACCTGTACCGGAGCGGTCAGCGGCGCACGAGCGCTGCGGACTGCCGCGCCGACCACGTCCGGTCGGCGGCGTCGATGCTGCGCCGCGAGCCCAGGTCGACACCGGCGCGCTCGGCGGCCCGGCGCACCCTCGGCGAGTCGAGGTCGGGCAGCCGCATCCGCTTCGGGGTGATCGTGCGGTCCTGCTCGGCATAGCCGCGCTGGCGCTGCGCCTGCTCGCCGGCGAGGGAGTCGGCGCGCTGCACGGTCGTGCTGGTGGCGCGCACCGTCGTGCCGGTGAGCGGCGTGCTGACGAGCGGGGTGTACCCGCTGCGGTGGCCCGCGACGTTCGGGTGGTAGCTCTCGCTGATCGGGCTGGAGAGCCCGTTGAGCCACTCGACGTCGTCGCACACGGCGTGACCGGTGAAGGCGCTCGTGGGGTTGGCGAAGGCGAAGCCCCGCGCGCTCGCCGCCGTGCGGATGCGCGAGTTGAGCAGGTCGGCGGTCGCGTTGAGGCGGCTCTGCTCGGTGGGGGAGAACCACGTGAGGGCGTTGCAGTCCTCGCCCATGAAGATCCGGGGATAGCCCACGACGACGACGGTGGCGTCGGGGGCCTTGGCGCGGATCGAGCCGTAGAGCGTGCTGAGCCGGCCGGGCAGGGTGCCGTTGATGAAGGTCGTCGCCTTGTCGATCGCGGCGTTGCAGCTGCTCGCCCAGGCCGGCAGCGCGCACTCGGTGAGCACGTCGGCGAAGCCCGCGTCGTTGCCGCCGACGGAGATGCTCACCCGGCTCGTCGTCGTGCTGAGCGCGGAGAGCTGGGTGCTCGTGACGTCCGCCGTCGTCGCCCCCGAGCAGGCCCGGAAGTTGAGGTCGAGACCGCGCGCCGAGGCGATGAGCGAGGGGTAGGCCCGGGCCGAGCGCTGGCACGACGTGCCGTCGGCGAGGTAGTCGCGCGTGCCGGTGCCCGAGGAGTAGGAGTCGCCGAGGGCGACGTAGCCACCGGTGGCCGCGGCCCCGGCGTCGGTGACGGCCAGGGTGCTCACGAGGGTGAGGCTGGCCAGCGTGGCGAGGGTACGGACAGGGCGCACGGCATCTCCTTCGACGCGGGGTTCCGTCGCACCGTAGGGCAGCCCCGGCGGCTGCGGTCGAGCCCTTGCCAAGTCCGGGTGAAGTCGTGACCGGCCCCATACCGTGACCTCATCGACCCCCCTTCGCGACCCGGATCAGGGCGCTCCGCTCTGCCATGCTCGCCCGATGGCGACGACGACAGCCCCGGACAGCTCCGAGCACGACACCAGGCTCAGTCGCAGCATCACGACGACGCTGCTCTTCTTCTTCATCGTCGGTGACACCCTCGGTGCCGGCATCTACACGCTCGTGGGCACGATGGCCACCGATGTCGGCGGGATGCTCTGGCTCCCGCTCGTCATCGCGCTCGTGCTGGCGCTGCTCACGGCCGGCACGTACGCCGAGCTCATCACGAAGTACCCCCACGCCGGAGGAGCCTCGCGGTACGCCGACCGGGCCTTCGACAAGCCCTTCGTCACCTTCATCATCGGCTTCCTCATGCTGTCCTCGGGCATCACGACGTCGGCGGCGCTGGCCAACGCCTTCGCCGGCGACTACCTCGCCTCGTTCTTCGGCGACGAGAGCCTGCCCTCGTCGGTCGCCATCCCGGTGCGGCTGGTCTTCCTCGCTGTCCTCATCGCGGTCAACCTGCGCGGGGTGCGCGAGTCGCTGTCGGCCAACGTCGTCTTCACCTGCATCGAGGTCTCCGGGCTCGTCCTCGTCATCGTGCTCGCGGCGATCGTCTTCGGCAGCGGCGACGGCGACCCCAGCCGCATCCTCACCCCGGCCTCGGACACGCCGCTGCTGAGCGGGGCCTTCGCGGCGTCGATCACCGCCTTCTTCTCCTTCCTCGGCTTCGAGGCCGCCGCCAACATGGCCGAGGAGGTCAAGGAGCCGACCCGGGCCTACCCGAGGGCCCTCTTCGGCGCGATCCTCACCGCCGCCACGGTCTACCTGCTCATCGCGCTCGGAGCGGCGATCGTCGTCGACCCCACGACGATGGCGGAGTCGACCGGACCGCTGCTCGAGGTCGTCAAGGCATCGGGCATCGGCGTCCCGTCCTGGCTGTTCTCGGCGATCGCGCTCGTCGCGATCACCAACGGCGCGCTGCTCTTCATGGTCATGGCCAGCCGCGCGACCTACGGGCTCGCCGAGGTGGGCCTGCTGCCGAGCGTCTTCGGCAAGGTGCTCGAGGGCCGTCGCACCCCCTGGGTCGCGATCCTCGTGGTGGGCGGCGCGACGATGGCCATGAGCATGATCGGCGACGTCAGCCAGCTCGCGGACACGACGGTGCTCCTGCTCGTCCTCGTCTTCATCTCGGCCAACGTCTCGGTGCTCGTCCTCAAGAAGAAGGACCCGGTCGACCACGACCACTTCACCATCCCCAGCGTCGTGCCGGTCCTCGCCCTGCTCGCCAGCCTGCTCCTGCTGACCCAGATGGAGTCGACGGTCTGGCTCGTCGGTGCCGGCTACCTCGTCGTCGGCGTCGTGCTCTTCCTCGTCGCCCGCGCCACGCGCAAACGTGAGGTCGCGTCCGAGGGCAGCATGGAGGACCGCGTCTAGGGCCCGGCCCTCTCCGAGCAGCACCCGGCCACCCGGTCAGCGGAAGTCCCGCGACCGGGTGGCTGCTGCGACCGGCAGGCGCTCGAGCCGGTCGGCGACGACGTTGATCGCGCCGGAGCGCCGCTCGAGCGTGCCGCGCACGAGCAGCGCGGAGGCCGTGCGCGAGTGCGGTCGGTAGCGGCGGAAGACCCCGACCGAGCAGATGACGTTGATCATCCCCGTCTCGTCCTCGAGGCTGAGGAAGGTCACGCCCTGCGCGGTCGCGGGCCGCTGACGGTGGGTGACGAGACCGGCGACCGTGACCCGCTGGTCGCTCTCGGCGGTGCGCAGCTCCTGCGCGGAGAGCACCCCCATGCTGTCGAGGAAGCCGCGCTCGTGCGCGATCGGGTGGTCGCCCGTCGCGATGCCCGTCGACCACAGGTCGGCGACGGTGCTCTCGCGCGCGCTCATCTCCGGCAGCTCCGGCGCCCCGACGTGGGGGGTGACGACCTCGAGCTGGCCGGGCCGCTCGCGCGCCGCCGCCCCGGCGCCCCACAGCGCCTGGCGACGGGTCAGCCCGAGCGCGTCGAAGGCCCCGGCCGTCGCCAGCGCCTCGACCTGCGGCGCGGTGAGCTCGACCCGCCGGGTGAGGTCGACGAGCGAGACGAAGGGGCCGTTCGCCTCGCGCTCGGCGACGACCCGCTCCGCCGTCGGCACGTCGATGCCCGTGACGTCGCTCAGCCCGAGCCGCACCCGCAGGTGGGCGTCGCGCCGGTGGGCCGCACCGGGCTCGGGGGCGTCGGGGTCGAAGGGAGGGATCGCCGGCTGCTCGCGCTCGAGGCAGCTCTCCATCCCGCTCGGGCGGACGTACCCGCCGGCAGGGGCGGGTCCCCCTTCGCCTGGCAGGTCCTCCTCACCCGCCCACCGGGGCACCTCGCCGCCCGCCTCGAGATCGGCGTGGACCGAGGAGGCGAGCAGGCACGGGCGGGCGACCTCGACGCCGTGCCGGCGGGCGTCGGCGACGAGGGTCTGCGGTGAGTAGAAGCCCATCGGCTGGCTGCGCAGCAGCCCGGCGAGGAAGGCCGCGGGGTAGTGCAGCTTGAGCCAGCTGCTCGCGTAGACGAGCAGCCCGAAGGACAGGGCGTGGCTCTCGGCGAAGCCGAAGTTCGCGAAGGCCTCGATCTTGGCGTAGATGTCGTCGGCGACCTCGCCGGTGATGCCGTTGGCGGCCATGCCCTCGTAGAGCCGCTCGCGCAGGCTGGCGATCTTCTCGACCCCCCGCTTGGAGCCCATCGCCCGGCGCAGCAGGTCGGCGTCGTCACCGGTGCACCCGCCGACGGCGACCGCCATCTGCATGAGCTGCTCCTGGAAGAGCGGGACGCCCATCGTGCGCTCGAGCACCGGCACGAGCTTCGGGTGGAGGTAGGTGACCGGCTCGGCACCGGTGCGCCGGCGGATGTAGGGGTGGATCGCGCCGCCCTGGATGGGGCCGGGCCGGATGAGCGCGATCTCGACGACGAGGTCGTAGAAGCGGCGGGGCAGCAGCCGGGTGAGCGTGCCGATCTGCGCGCGGCTCTCGACCTGGAAGACGCCGATGGAGTCGGCGCGGCACAGCATGTCGTAGACGGCCGCCTCCTCCTTGGTGATCCGCTCGAGGCTCCACTGCTCGCCGAGGTGGTGGCGCAGGTGGTCGAAGGTGTGCTGGATGCAGCCGAGCATCCCCAGCCCGAGCAGGTCGAACTTCACCAGGCCCATCCACGCGCAGTCGTCCTTGTCCCACTGCAGGACGGTGCGGTCCTCCATCCGGGCCGGCTCGATCGGGCAGACCTCGCTCACCGGTCGCTCGGTGAGCACCATGCCGCCGGAGTGGATGCCGAGGTGGCGGGGTGCGCCGAGCAGCTCCTCGGCGAGCTCGACGACGGGGGCGGGGATGTCGTGGTGGCCGTCGAGGACCTCGCCCCACCCGTCGATGGTCTTGCTCCACGCGTCCTGCTGGCCCGTCGAGTGGCCGAGCGCCTTGGCGACGTCGCGCACCGCAGAGCGGGGGCGGTAGGTGATGACGTTGGCGACCTGCGCGGCGTTGACCCGGCCGTAGCGGGCGTAGACCCACTGGATGACCTCCTCGCGGCGGTCGGAGTCGAGGTCGAGGTCGATGTCGGGCTCCTCGTCGCGGGTCGTCGCGAGGAAGCGCTCGAAGGGCAGGTCGTAGTAGATCGAGTCGATCGCCGTGATGCCCAGGGCGTAGCAGACCGCGGAGTTGGCCGCCGAGCCGCGGCCCTGGTGCAGGATCCCCTGCTCGCGGGCGAAGGCGGCGATGTCGTGGACGATGACGAAGTAGCCGGCGAAGTCCTTGGTCTCGATGACCGAGAGCTCGCGCTCGATCCGCTCGTGGTGGGCGGCGGTCGCGTGGGGGTAGCGCCGCGGCATGCCCCGGGCGACGAGCTCGCGCAGCCACGACATCGCCGTGTGGCCCTCGGGCACGTGGTGCTGCGGCAGCCGCGGGGTGGCCCGGCGCAACGAGAAGGCGCACTCGGCGGCGACGTCGACGGTGAGCTCGACCGCGCCGGGGATGTGCCCGAGCAGCCGGTGCATCTCCTCGCCGGAGCGCAGGTGGGCCGCGCCGGTGCCGGCGATCCAGCCGTCGAGCTCGTCGAGGCTGCGCCGGGCGCGCACCGCGGCGACGACCTGGGCGAGCCGGGCGGCGTCGGGCCGGGCGACGTGCGCCCCCGTCGTCGCGACGACCGGGGCGCCGGCCCGACGGGCGACCTCGGCGAGGGCGTCGGCGAGGTGGTCGTCGCCGGGCAGCCCACGATGGCTCACCTCGACGAGCACGGCGTCGTGCCCGAAGGTCTCCTGCTGGGCGCGCAGCGCCCGCTCGGCGGCGTCGAGGTCGAGGGGCCCGACGGGGGGCCCGCCCCCGCCCGGTCCGGCGAGGGCCCGGCGCACCGCGCCCTTGCGGCAGCCGGTGAGCACGACGACATGACCGGCCAGCTCGTCGGCGACCCGGCGCAGGTCGTGCACGGGCCGGCCCTTCTCGCCGGCGAGCTGCCCGGTTGTCAGGGTGGAGGAGAGGCGGTGGTAGCCCTCGGGCCCGCGGGCGAGGAGGAGGAGGTGCTCGCCGACGGGGTCGGCGACCCCGGCCTGCGGCTCGGGCAGCCCGAGGGAGAGCTCGGTGCCGAAGACCGTGCCGAGGTCGTGGCTCTCGGCGGCCTCGGCGAGGCGCACCGCGCCGTAGAGCCCGTCGTGGTCGGTGACGGCCAGCCCCGTGAGCCCGAGCCGCACCGCCTCCTCGACGAGCTCCTGGGGGCTGCTCGCGCCGTCGAGGAAGGAGAAGTGCGAGTGCGCGTGCAGCTCGGCGTACGGCCGGGTCGTCCCGGGACGGGGCCGGTCGATGCGCGGGGGAGGGGTGTACGCCTCGCGCTTGCGCGACCACCCCGGCGCGTCGCCGCCGTCGGGCCACGGCAGGCCCTCGCGGGTGAGCCGGGTGTCGGAGAGGACCCGCTCGAGCTGCGACCAGCTCTGCTGGGGGTTGTGCCAGCCCATCAGGAGACCTCGGGCGAGATGTCAGTCATACCGGGCCTCGGTCCACCACTGCCCGTCGGCGTGCAGGAGCAGCCAGGCCTGACCGGTGACGTCGACGACCTGCAGGCGCGCGGTGCGCCGCCCGTCGGGCGCCCACCAGCGCTCGTCGGCGGGCCAGGGCCCGGCCCACCCCTGGACCGGACGGGCCGGGCCGCCCGGGGTCGCCCGGACCGTGGCGGGCGAGGCGCTCACGGCCCCGCGCTCGGTGACACCGACGAGATGGCCGCCGCGGTCGAGCAGCTCGGCGGGGGCGGGGGCGGTGTAGACGCTCGCCGGCGCGGGCGCCGGCAGGTGCCCGGGCCAGGGCGCGTCGTCGACACGTGGCGCGGCCACGCCCCACGGGACGAGCCGCTGCCGCTCGGCCGGCCCCCGCCCGCCGACGGGCTCGGGCCGACCGACGGCGTCGTGCCCGAGGGCGGACTGGATGCGCGAGGCGGCCTGGCGCACCTGCTCGCCGGCCGGGTCCGACCACAGCCCGTCGGCGACGGCGGTGACGTCGGCGGTCTCGTCGGGCACGAGACGCACCTCGCTCACCGGGGCGCCGGGGGCCTCGGCGTCGAGGGTCCACGCGAGCCGGTCGAGCAGCGCCGCGGCGTGGAAGAACCGGGGATGGGCCCAGCGTCGCTGGAGCGTGCGCCCGGAGTCGGTGACGACCTCGACCCACACCGCGGTGCACACGAGGTGCTCGCGCTCGAGGGAGTCGACGAGCCGCTGCGCGGCCGCGCCGGCACCGGTGACGACCTGCTCGGCGCGCCGCAGCGCGTGCTCGAAGTGCGCGCTCTCCTCATGGGTCGCCGGTGGCCGCCGGGGCAGGAAGGTCGCGTCCTCGAGACCCCGCGCCGTGCGGTGGCAGCGCACCCCGTGCTCGCCGAAGCGGGCCCGCACGTCGGCCTCGTCGAGCAGGGCCAGGTCGCCGAGGGTGCGCAGCCCGAGACGGCGCCACAGGTCGGCGAGATCGGGCTCGCCGAGGGCGGTGACGGGCAGCGGCGCGAGGAAGTCGGCGGTCTGCTCGCCGGGCAGCGCCGCGCAGTCCTGGGCCCCGGTGACGCGGGCGACCTGCTCGGCGGCGAAGACCGTGTCGGCGACACCGGCCCGCACGTCGTCGACGCCGCGCCCGACGAGCCGCTCGCACAGCAGCGCCCCGACCGGCACCTCGCCCCCGTGGAAGCGGGCCGGGCCGTCGACGACGAGGGTCGCCGTGCCCGGACGGACGACCTCGACCCCGGCGACGACCTCCTCGAGGTCGGGCAGCAGGCTGGCGAAGAGCCGCTCGTCGGCGCCCGGGTCGTGGGTGAGGGTGAGCAGCTCGGGGCAGCGCGACTGCGCCTCGCGCACGCGCAGCCCGCGCCGCACGCCGAGCCCGCGGGCCGCGGCGGAGCAGGCGTGGATCTCCCCCTTCGCCACGAGCCCGATCGGCTCGCTCAGGCGAAGGGGGGAGCCCTCGCCCGCGTCCCAGACGGCCGCGCGGACCGGCCAGTCGGGGCACCACAGGACGAGCCGTCGGCCGCCGGAGGCGAGCGCGGTCGTGCCGGTGCGCACGGCGGCGCGGGCCATCAGCTCGCCGCCTCGAGCAGCCCGCGCCGGTCGCGCCGCGTGGCGTCGTCGCTCGCGCCCGGCAGGCCGACGAGGCCGTCGGGCCGCTGGACGAGCGCCACCTGACGGACGGGGGCGCTGCGCGGGCGGACCTCGGCGACGAGCTCGCGGCCGAGCAGCCGACCGCGGCCGTCGGCCAGACCGGTCCACGACTGCGAGAGCACGCGCACGCTCGCCTCGACCCCGGGCCACCGGGTCTGCTCGCCGGGGGCGTCGTCGAGCAGGACGACGAGGGCGGCGGAGCGGGCACGCAGCCGGGCGGAGAGCCGGGTGACGTCAGCGCGCGACGGGGTGTGCGGCGGGCGGACGGCGACGAGGGGGAGGGCCTCGACGAGGGTCGCGGTCGTCTCGACCCAGGTCTCGCCGGGGGAGGGCACGGCGAGGGTGCGCTCCAGGTCGAGACCCAGCCCGCGGGCCGACTCGACGCCGAGGTCGGGCAGCCCGACGAGCCCGCACCAGCGGCCCTGCGCCGAGCCGCCGGCGAGGAGGCTGAGGAGCAGGGTGTGCGAGCCGTGCACCGCGTAGGTGCAGCCCGCGACGAGCCCGCCGGGGACGAGCGCGTCGACGACCGCGGAGCGCGAGAGCGGCTCTCGGGTGCTCGTCGTACGCTCCATCGCACGCACCCGGTCTCTCAGGGCGGCGATGTCGATCTCGGGCATGACGTCATCGAACACCTGTTCGACTGGCGTGGTCAACCTCGCGTCCACCCCGTGCGCCGAGCGGCCGGATAGCCTCCAGCCATGCCCTTGCGGACGCCCCGATGAGCCTGCTCGAGCCGACCCCGTGGCTCGTGCTGCTCGCCGGTGCGCACCTCGGCTTCCAGCTGACGGTCGACCGCGTCGTCTACCCGGCGCTCGCCGAGGTCGGGCACGAGCGGTGGGCCGGTGCCCACGCCGCCCACTCGCGCCGGATCACCCCGGTCGTCGCCGTGATCTACCCGCCGCTCGTCCTCGTCGTCGCGTGGCAGCTCGTCGCGCACCCGGCCGTCGCGGCGGGCTGGCTCGCGGCTGCCGGGACGCTCGTCGCGGTCGTCACGACGGCGCTCGTCGCGGCCCCGACCCACGGTCGTCTGGGCAGGGGGGCCGACGAGCAGGAGCGTGCGCGTCTGCTGCGCCGGCTGGCCCGCGCCGACCACGTGCGCACCGCCGGTGCGCTCGTCGCCGTGGCCGGCGCGGTCCTCCTCCTCGCCTGAGCGTCGGGCACATCTGGCCCTCGCATCGAGTGAGCACGAATCGCCGTCACGCCGATGACGTAGCGGCGATCCGCGCTCACCGGA
Organism: Janibacter melonis; assembly: GCF_020567375.1. Lineage (GTDB taxonomy): Bacteria > Actinomycetota > Actinomycetes > Actinomycetales > Dermatophilaceae > Marihabitans > Marihabitans melonis. Next base: position 619,575 of record NZ_JAJBZM010000003.1, read on the forward strand.
CCGAGCCGTGCGACGGGCGCCGCGTCTGGTCAGGCCGCGCCGACCTCTCGTCGCCGGGCGAGCAGCCCCCGACCGGAGTCGACGAGCACGAAGACGAGCAGCGAGATCCCGACGAGCGGCAGGGCCAGGCCGATGACGACGGCCACCGCCGCGACGCCCACGAGCCCCCACCACGGGGCCCGGGCGAGAGCGCCGCGCGCCGGGGCGCGTCCGCCGACCCGTCCGGGCCGGGTGGTCCCCCGTCGCCACCACATCGCGTAGCCCCACACGACGCTCGCCGCGATGCCGCACGCGAGGACGAAGAGCGCCACCTGGTTGGCGACGCCGAAGAGGGCGCCGATGTGCAGGTCGATGCCCCAGCGAGCGAGCTTGGCGACGAAGGGGTGCTCGGCGAAGGTCACCCGGTCGGTCACCTCGAGGGTGTCGCCGTCGACGGCGACGGTGTCGACCTCGGTGGGGTAGGCGGCCCGGATCTCACGGACCACCCACGCGCTGCCCTCCGCCGCCGGGGCGGAGACCTCGACCTGGCCGGCGTCGATGCCCGCCTGCCGGGCCGCCCCGAGGACCGCGTCGAAGCTCACCGGTGCGACGCGCGGGGCCTCACCGGACCCGCCGTCGCCGTGGTGGCCCGCGTGGTGCGCACCCGCCGCGGCCGTCCCGCCCGACAGCTCGGTGTCGAGGGCCGGTGCTGACCAGCCCAGCTGCGCCCGGAGGTCGGTGACCCGCTCGCCGGCGAGCTGCGACCACGTGATGCCGGTCGCGGAGAGCCCGAGCGCCCCGATGAGCACCCACGCGCCGACCGCGGCGTGCCGGTCGCGGGTGCGCCGGTAGCCGGCCCGTCCTCGTGGGGGCAGGAGCATCTCGCGCAGCCGCCGGGTGCGCCGCAGCCGGCGCACCCACAGGCCGAGACCGGCGAGGGCGACGACCCACAGCCACGAGGCGGCGAGCTCGCTGTAGAGCCGCCCGGGCTCGCCGAGGTGGAGCCCGCGGTGCAGCTGGTCGACCCAGGTGCGTACGGGCAGCGCGCCGCTCGTGCCGTAGACGGTGAGGTCGCCGCGCACGGCGTTCGTGTACGGGTCGACGAAGATCGCCCGGCTCTCGCTCTCGCCGAGACCGGGGGCGGCGAACATCACCCGCGTCGTCGACCCGGCGTCGGGGGCGGGGCGCACGGCGGCGACGCGCTCGCCGCCCGTGTACGCCTGGGCCGTCGCCACCTGCTCGGACAGGGGGCGGTGCACGCCGGTGCCGTCGGTGCTCAGCTGCTCGGCGTAGACGACGCGCTCGATGCTCGGCGTCAGCGCGTAGATCGCCCCGGTGAGCGCGGCGACGAGGACGAAGGGGCCGACGAGCAGCCCGGCGTAGAAGTGCAGCCGCAGGAGCAGCTGCGGCAGCCATCCGCGGGCGGGGCGGTCGCGCCCGGGTGGCGCGGCAGATGGCAGGGGTGGGGTGGGGGAGGTCGTGCTCGACGTGGTCGTCGACATGGGGGGTCGCTTCCTGGTGCGTCGCCGCCCGGGCTGCCGGGTCGGCGCGATGACGAAGGGGGAGCGCTCGCGCGACGAGAGGCCGTCGCGGTGCGCGGGTGGCGAGACGGGCCGTCCATGCTGGGCACGGCAGGTGTCGCCGACGACCCCTCGCCGGAGGCGGGGGTCAGGCGAAGGAGTCGGCGAGGCCCGACGGCGGGCCCCTGCGGCTGATCTCCTGCGCGAGCTCGACGAGCCGGGCGGTCGGCAGCGCGCGGGGCGCGGGGGCCGGTCGCACGTCGGTGCCAGGTCGGGCGAGGTGCACCGGGGCGGGAGGGGCGAGGAAGGCCGCGACCGCCAGGGCGAGCACGTGCAGCCGGCGCGACACCTCCTCGCCGCGGTGCAGCGCCGCGGTCGTCACGACGGCTGCGACGAGGTGCGCGAGCCACATCGAGCTCGAGGGCATCGTGTGCGCGCCGGTCGTGGTCGTCGTCAGCAGGGCCTCGCCCTGGGCGGTGAGCCCGAGCTGGCCGAGGTGCCCGGTCTGACGCACGTGCTCGAGATGACCGGCACCGCCCGGGGCCACGCCGAGCGAGAAGAGGGTGTGGAAGAGCAGCTGGCTCACGGCCACCGAGGAGCCCAGGCGCGGCAGGGCCGGGCGCCACCGGGCGAGCAGGGTGCACGCGGGCACGGCGAGGGCGAGCGGGACGACGACCCCGAGCACGTGCGGCACGGCGCCGCCGGCTAGGACGTGCGAGCACAGGGCGACCGCGGTGGCGAGCGCGGCGGCCGCGCTCCCGCGCGCGATCGCGCCGCCCCGGCTGGTCATGCGGTGATGATGGCAGAGGTGGGCCGGGCGCGCCGGTCGGGCGCGATCAGCCCGGGTGGGGCGAGGCGCCGACGAGCCGGAGGGCGAGCGCGCCGTAGGTCTGCTCGATCTGCTCCGGGGTCTGCTGCACGCCCGGGTGGTACCAGCGGGCGACGTCGACGACGAGCGAGAGCAGCGCGAGCGCGGCCGCGTGGGTGTCCTCGACCTCGAAGTCGCCCGAGGCCACCCCTTCGTCGACGACCCCGCGCACGACCGCGTCGATCTCACGACGCAGGGTGAGCACCTCGTGCTGGTGCTCGGGGGAGAGGTGGCGGAACTCGTACTGGACGATCCGGGCCACCTGGTGCTGCTCGGCGTGCCAGCGGGCGAAGGCGCCGATCATCGAGCGGAGCGTCTCGGCCGGGGCGCTCGAGCGCGCGGCGGCGCGGGCCAGCGCGTCGCGGGCGACGGTGTGCCCCTCGCGGGAGAGCTGGAAGAGCAGGTCCTCCTTCGAGGCGAAGTGGACGTACACGCCCGCGGGGGACAGCCCGGCCCGAGAGGCGATGTCTCGGGTCGTCGTCGCGTGGAACCCCTTCGCGCCGAAGGCATCTGCCGCCGCCTCGTAGAGGCGGGACACGGTGGGCGACTCGCTCGACGGCGTCGCGGATGAGGTGCTCGTCACTTGCCCAGCATGCCCGGCGACGCCTACGCTAAGCAAGCGCTTAGCCATGCTGGGCGCGTCCCAACCACCGCGAGCGAGAGGCCATCAGGCATGCCCCGCAACATCTACGACGAGGACCACGAGTCCTTCCGCGCCTCCGTCAAGGAGTTCGTCGAGCGCACGCTCGTCCCCCGTGCGGAGGAGATGATCCGCGAGCACCGGATCCCGCGCGAGGTGTGGCTCGAGGCGGGCAAGCAGGGCTTCTTCGGCCTGACGATCCCCGAGGAGTTCGGCGGCGCGGGCATCGACGACTACCGCTTCAACGCCGTCCTCGCCGAGGAGCTCGCGGCCTTCAACGCCGCGACCGCGTCGTGCTTCGGCATCCACTCCGACATCACCGCGCCGTACGTCGTCGCGCTCGGCACCGAGGAGCAGAAGCAGCGCTGGCTGCCGACGGTCGTCACCGGCGAGACGATCCTGTCGATCGGCATGACCGAGCCCTCCGGCGGCTCCGACCTCGCCGCGCTGAAGACGACCGCCGTGCGCGCCGACGACGGCTCGGGCGACTGGGTCATCAACGGCAGCAAGACCTTCATCACCAACGGCCACCAGTGCGACCTCGCGGTCGTCGCCGCGCGGACCGACCCGACGAAGGGGGCCAAGGGCATCTCGCTCTTCGTCCTCGAGGCCGGCGACGCGGGCTTCACCAAGGGCAACCCGCTGGACAAGATCGGTCAGCCCGAGTCCGACACCTCCGAGCTCTTCTTCGACGACGTGCGCGTGCCCGCCGACCGCCTCCTCGGCCCCGAGGGCATGGGCTTCGTCGCGATGATGCAGAAGCTGCCGCAGGAGCGCCTCGGCAACGCGATCGCCAACATCGCCGGCGCCGACCAGATCCTGCGCGAGACGATCGCGTACACGAAGGAGCGCAAGGCCTTCGGCCAGCCGATCGGCACCTTCCAGCACAACAAGTTCAAGATCGCCGAGCTCGTGACGAAGGTCGAGGTCACGCAGGCCTACGTCGACGACTGCGTCACCGCGCACGCGCAGGGCCGTCTCACCGCCGTCGACGCCGCGAAGGCCAAGTGGTGGGCCGCCGAGGTCCAGTGCGGCGTGCTCGACGAGTGCGTCCAGCTGCACGGCGGGTACGGCTTCATGACCGAGTACCGCGTGGCCCGCGCCTGGCGCGACGCCCGCGTCCACAAGATCTGGGCCGGCACGAACGAGATCATGAAGGAGCTCATCGGCCGCGACCTCGGGCTGTAGCAGGTCCCCTGATTCGAAGAAGGGCCGTCACCTCGAGGTGACGGTCCTTCTTCGAATCACCGGCGAAGGGGGGGGGGTCAGCCCCCCGTCCGCGCGGCCCAGATCGCGCCGACGTGGGTCGCGTCGGTGCCGCAGCACCCCCCGACCACCTCGAGCGCCGGCAGCGAGAGCTCGAGCTCGACGTGGGCCGCGGCGAGCTCGGCCGGGTCGCCGGGGTCGAGGCTCGTCATCGCGTCGACCTCCTCGTGGCTGCGCTCGGAGGCGTTGACCTCGAGCCCACGGACGCGGTCCCACGGCCCGCTCAGCCCGGCGGCGACGTGCCGCGGGTGGGCGCAGTTGACCATGTACGCGTCCGGCGCGGCCTGGGCGTCGGTGGCCTCGACCGCCTCCTGCAGGCTCGTCCCGCCGGGCAGGCGCCCGTCGACCTCGACGGTCCAGCCCACCCGCACGGGCACCCCGACGTCGCGCGCCGCGCGCACGACGCCGACGGCCTCGCCGACGTCGGTGAGGGTCAGCACCTCGACGTGGTCAGCGCCCGCCCCTGCGAGAGCCGCGACCTGCGGGCGGTGGTACTCCGCGGCCTCGTCCGGGTCGACCCGTGCCCCCGGCCGGTAGCCGTCGCCCCTCGGGCCGATCTGCCCCACGACCCGCACGGCCGGGACGCGGTCGGACCACTGCTCGCCGATCTCGCGCAGCAGGGCGACCGCGTCGGCGTTGGCGGCGGCGAGGGCCGAGGCGTCGTCGCCGAGGAGGTCGCCCCAGTCGCTGCTCGCCCGCCAGGTCGGCGTCTCGAGCTGCAGCCCGACGCCGTGCCGCTCCGCGACCCGCGCGTAGCCCTCGTAGTACTGCCGGAGCAGGTCGCGGCCGGGCGCGTCGCGCAGCAGCACGTAGGCCGCGAAGTGCGGCAGGTCCACCCCGTGGTGGTAGATGAGGTCGGTCTCCAGACCTCCGTCGCTGACGTACTGCATGGCGATCCCCTCCCCGTCGGCCCCCCGACCAGGCAGTGTCCCGCTCGGCGGGCGAAGGGGGCCACCTCCATGACGGGAGCGGTCCCACTTCGCGGCGGTGGTCTCAAGGCTCAGGCCCTGGGGGGCCTTCGTCCCTCGACCATCGAAGGGGCTAGCGGGAGGCGAGCTCGGCGAGGACGTCGTCGACGGCGTCGTAGGAGCTCTGGAGGCCGCCCTCCATGCCCGACTCGACGACCATCTGCACGGTCTCGGGGGAGTCGTAGGTGATGACCGCGCGCAGGTGGGTGCGTCCCTCGCTCTCGGTGTATGTCGTGTCGACGAGCGAGTAGGGCGACTCGAGGTTGTCGAAGCGCTCGGTGTGCACGAGGTGGCCCGGTCGCTCGATCGTGCGGTAGTGACCGGAGAAGGACACCTCCTCGCCCGAGGAGCCGGCGCGCTGGGCGAAGTGCCACGCCCCGCCCTCGCGCAGGTCGATCTCGCAGACGGTGACCTGGCCGTGGCCGGCGCCCCACCACCGCCGCACGTGCTCGGGGGTCGTCATGACCTCGAAGACGAGATCGGCAGGGGCGTCGAAGGTGCGGGTGATGACCAGCTCCGGGCCGTCGGTGGTGACGGTGGCGCGCTCGCGGGCGCCTCGGGGTGCAGTGCTCATGGCTTCTCCTGGGTGGTGCCCTGCGTCGAGGGCGTGCTCATGGTGGCGAGGTAGTCGCCGAGGTCGTCCAGCCGTCGCTCCCAGTGCTCCCGGTAGAGCTCGAGCCACGCCGTCGCGTCCTGCAGCGGGGTGGCCTCCAGGCGGCAGCGGCGTCGCTGCCTGTCGGGGGTCTTCGAGATCAGCCCGGCCCGCTCGAGCACCGAGAGGTGCTTGGAGATGGCGGGCAGGGACATGGCGAAGGGCTGCGCCAGCTCGCTCACCGTGGCCTCGCCGTCGCCCAAGCGCGTGAGGATCGCGCGCCGGGTCGGGTCGGCCAGGGCGGCGAAGGTGGTGCTCAGCTCGTCTGCCATGTGATTAACCTAGCGGTTGATTAACCAGGTGGTCAACGACTGGGCCGGTCCCGCCGGCTCCCGTCCCCGCACCCCCCAGGGGGCGTCGGGGCCGCAGGGCGTGGTGAGAGGATGGGGGTGATGACGCAGCCAGCCCCGACCACCGCGCCCGTGGGCGCCCATGTCCTCACCGTGTCGGACCGCTCGGCCCGTGGTGAGCGCGAGGACCTGTCCGGTCCGGCCGGTCGCGAGGCCCTCGAGGGTGCCGGCTTCGTCGTGACGACCTCGGTCGTGCCGGACGGCGCCGACAGCGTGCGCGACGAGCTGCGGCGGGTGCTCGCCGAGGGGGTGCGCGTCGTGGTCTCGACCGGGGGCACCGGTGTCGGCCCGCGCGACCGCACGCCCGAGGGCACGCGCGAGGTCCTCGACGCCGAGCTGCCCGGCGTCGCCGAGGCGATCCGCGCCCACGGCGCGACGAAGACCCCGCACGCCGTCCTCACCCGTGGTCTCGCCGGCGTCGTCCACGCGACGGCAGACCACCCCGGTGCCGTCGTCGTCAATCTGCCCGGCAGCCCGAAGGCGGTGCGCGAGGGCCTCGAGGTCGTCGTCCCGCTGCTGGCCCACCTGCTCGACCAGCTCCACGGAGGCGATCACCGATGACCTGGCGCGCCCAGATCGCGACCGACCCGATCGACCTGACGGCCCTCATGGCCGAGGTGGGCGGCCCCTCGCACGGGGCTGTCTCCACCTTCGTCGGGCAGGTCCGCGACCACGACCCGGAGGCGTCCGGCGAGGTCGTCTCGCTCGACTACTCCGCGCACCCTGACGCGGGCCGTGTCATCGACGACGTCGTCTCCGCCGCGGTCGCCGCCGGTGATCCCGACGGCCAGGCCCAGGTCGTCGCCGTGCACCGCGTCGGCCACCTCGAGGTCGGCGACCTCGCCCTCGTCGTGCTCGTCGCGAGCGCGCACCGCGACCTCGCGATCACCCTGTGCCGCGACGTCGTCGAGGCGGTCAAGCACGGCGTGCCGATCTGGAAGAAGCAGCACGAGGTCGACGGCAGCCACCAGTGGAGCGGGCTCTCGTGCTGACCGACGGCCACGGACGCGTCCACCGGGACTTGCGGGTCTCGCTCACCGACCGGTGCAACCTGCGCTGCACCTACTGCATGCCCGCCGAGGGCATGCCCTGGCTGCCCACCCCCGACCTGCTGACGACCGACGAGCTCCTGCGCGTCATCGAGGTCGCGGTCGCGGCCGGCATCACCGAGGTCCGGCTCACCGGTGGCGAGCCGCTGCTGCGCCCCGACGTCGTCGACGTCGTCCGCGGCGTGGCCGCGATGAGCGGCGAGCACGGCCCGGTCGAGGTCTCGCTGACCTCCAACGCGCTGCGCCTGCCCAAGCTCGCCCAGCCCCTGGCCGACGCCGGCCTCGCCCGGGTCAACATCAGCCTCGACACCCTGCGGGCGGACCGCTTCGCCTCGATGACGCGGCGCGACCGCTTCGAGGACACGATGGCCGGCATCGCCGCAGCCGACGCAGCCGGTCTCGCCCCCATCAAGATCAACACCGTGCTCATGCGCGGCGTCAACGACGACGAGGCCGGCGACCTGCTGCGGTGGGCCCTCGACCACGGCTACGAGCTGCGCTTCATCGAGCAGATGCCGCTCGACGGCGGTCACACGTGGCAGCGCTCGGAGATGATCACCGCCGCCGAGATCCTCGGGTGGCTGCGCGAGGACTTCGACCTCGTCGAGATGCCCGGTCGCGGGGCGGCCCCGGCCGAGCGCTTCGTCGTCGACGGCGGCCCCGGCACGGTCGGGATCATCGCGTCGGTGACGATGCCCTTCTGCGGGGCGTGCGACCGGCTGCGCCTCACCGCCGACGGCCAGCTGCGCTCGTGCCTCTTCGCCCGCGGCGAGACCGACCTGAGGACCCCCCTTCGCGACGGGTCCTCCGAGGAGGAGGTCACCGCGCTGCTCCACTCGTGCCTCGCGGGCAAGCGCCCCGGTCACGGCATCGACGAGCCCGGATTCCTCCAGCCACCGCGCCCGATGAGCGCGATCGGCGGCTGATCAGCCCCCGGCGAAGGGGGGCAGCACGTCGACGACCGAGCCGGTCGGCACCTGCGGGTCCTCGCCCTGGGCGTTGCGCCCGTCGACGAGCACCGCGCACCGCGGCAGCACGCGCGCCACGGCGTCGCCGTGACGCTCGACCGTCGCGGCGAGCACCGCGGACAGCAGGCCCTCGGGCACCTGCTCCTCCTCGACGCCGGCGGCTTCCGCCGCCCCGCCGAACCACCTGACCTGCACGCTCATGACTGCTCCTCCGGCACCGGGGGTGCCTGCTCGATCGTCGCGACGATGGCCCGCCGCAGGGCGACCTGGTCGACCTCCTCGCCGCGCGCCTGCGCCGCACCGACGGCCAGGCCGAGGACGTAGGACGACACCGGCGCGAGCGGCCGGTCGTAGCCGTGGGCGACCTGCTTGGTGAGGACGTGGATGCCGGCGACGTCGACGAGATCGGGGTCGACCGCGACCGCCTCGCAGGCCATCTCGACCCACTGCCGCCAGCGCTGCACGGTCGCGGCGTCGCCGCGCAGCCGCGGCTCGCGGGGGGCGTCGGCCGGGCGCTGCGCCTGCCAGGTCCGGGCGTCCGTCGGGGTGTCGATGTCGGCGACCGCGGCCGGGTCGACGGCGACGGTGGTGAGGCGCAGCGAGGACAGCAGGGCCTTCATCGAGCGGTTGCGCACGGTGTCGAGAGACTCGACCGCGCCGCGCAGCGCCGCCGTGCGGTGGATGCCGAAGAGCCACTGCGGGTGCTCGGCGTCACCGGCCAGGCAGATACCGTCGACGTCGTCCTCTCCGTCCTCGTCCGCGCGGGCCGCCGCCTCGAGCAGGGTGGCGATGCCGGCGGCGGGGTCGGCGAGATCGCTCGCGAGGAGCAGGGTCCACCGCGCGGGGCTCGTCACGGCCTGCAGCCCGGCGTCGGTGCCGGCCGCCGGGCCGCCGGACGGGGGGTCCTCGAGCGTGCGCACCACGTCGTCGGGGGCGTCGATGCCTCGCCCGACGAGCACGCGGGTCGACGCCGACCCGGTCGCCGCGAGGACGCGGTCGAGCAGGCGCTCGCCGTCGACGGTGAGGTCCGCCTTGACCGCTCCTCCGAGGCGCGAGCCGGCGCCGCCGGCGACGACGACGACGTCGTACTCGACGGCGCTCATGCGTGGTCCTGCGTCTCGGGGCGGGTCCACGACCCGGAGCGCCCGCCCTGCTTGCTCAGCACGCGGATGTCGGTGATGCGGGCGGTGCGGTCGACGCCCTTGACCATGTCGACGACGGCGAGCGCTGCGACGCTCACGCTCGTCAGCGCCTCCATCTCGACACCGGTGCGGTCGGCGGTGCGCACCGTCGCGACGACGTCGACCCCCGTGTCGGTGATCGTCAGGTCGACGGTGCACCCGTGCACGCCGATGACGTGGGCGAGGGGGAGCAGCTCCGGGGTCTTCTTCGCGGCCTGGATGCCCGCGACGCGGGCGACGGCGAGCACGTCCCCCTTCGGCACGGCGCCGTCGCGCAGCAGGGCGACGACCTCCGGCGCGACCCGCACCGACCCGGCGGCGGTCGCGGCCCGGACGGTCGGCGACTTCTCGGTGACGTCGACCATGCGGGCGTGCCCGCCCTCGTCGAGATGGGTGAGGGGGTGGCTCATGCCAGGCTCCTGATCGTCAGGAGGTCGCCCGGGGCGACCTCGGTGGTCTCCTCGGGCACCTCGGCGAGCGCGTCGGCACCGGCGAGCGAGGTCACCATGTGCGACGCCGACCCCCGGCGGTGCGACGGGGTCGCGAGAGGGCGCAGGTCCTCGCCCTGGGTGATGCGCACCGGGACGAGCTGGCGCCGACCGGGCGGCGAGCGCCACCCGGTCGCGGCGACGGCGCGGGTGGTCGGGCGCGGCGCCCGGCCGAGCAGCGCGTCGAGGAGCGGCCGCACGACGACCTCGAAGGAGATGGCCGCGCTCACCGGGTTGCCCGGGAGCGCGACGACCGGGGTGCCCTGCCAGAGCGCCCAGCCCTGGGGCTTGCCCGGCTGGACGCGCACGTGACGGTAGGTCGCGCCCGCGTGCTCGGTGAGCACGTCGCGGGCCACGTCGTAGGCGCCGACGCTCGCCCCACCGGTGAGGACGACGACGTCGGCCTGCGCGGCGAGCTCGTCGAGGGCCCGCACGACGAGGGCGGCGTCGTCGCGCACCGTGGGCGGCACGACGACGTCGGCGCCCTGCTCGCGGGCGGTCGCCGCGAGGTGCGTCGCGTTGGACTCGTAGACCTGACCACGCCCCAGCTCGCCACCGGGGGCGACGAGCTCGTCGCCGGTCGCGGCGACGGCGACGACCGGTCGGCGGCGCACGGGCACCTCGGCGTGCCCGGCGGCGGCGACGGACGAGAGGACCCGTGCGGTGAGCGTGGTGCCGGGCTCGGCGACGAGGTCGCCGGCCTGGAGGTCCTCGCCGGCCCCGCGGACGTGGGCGCCCTGCCCGCGCTCGGGGGCTGCGGTGACGTGGACCCGCTGCTCGCCGCCGTCGGTGAGCTCGACGGGCACGATCGTGTCGGCGTCGCCCGGCACGGGTGCGCCGGTCATGATCCGCACGCACTCGCCCGGCCCGATCGCCGGGTCGTGCGGCGAGCCCGCGGGCACCTCGCCGACGACGGCCAGCTCGACGGGCGCGTCCGCGACGTCCGCCCAGCGCACGGCGTAGCCGTCCATCGCCGAGTTGGCGAAGGCCGGGACCTGGCCGCGCGCGGTGACCGCGCCCGCGAGCACGCGGCCGTGGGCGTCGTCGAGCGCGACGACCTCGACCGGGGTCGGGCCGGGCACGAGGCGCAGGACCTCGGCGACGTACTGCTCGAGCGTCAACAGCTCGCGGGTGGTGCTCACGGGTGCCTGCTCCTAGTAGCGGGGGAGAGAGGGGTCGACCTCGTCGACCCACGCGAGCATGCCGCCGTCGAGCACCTCGAGCTGCTCGTAGCCGTGGGCTCGCAGGGTCGCGGCGGCCAGGGTCGCGCGCGGCCCGGCCTTGCACACGAGGACGACGGTGCGGTCGCGCGGGACGCCGAGCGCGTCGGGGTCGCCGTCGCGCAGGGTGGCCAGGGGGATGTGCGCCGAGCCCGGCACCATCCCGAAGGCGATCTCGGCCGGCTCGCGCACGTCGAGGACGAAGGGGGAGCCCGGCGCCTCGACGAGGGCGGCGAGGGCGGTCGCGCTCACGGTCGTCGTCTCCGGCGCGGCCGGGGGAGCGGGGGCGGCCGGCCGCCGCACCGCGGCGTCGTACCGACCCGACGGGGCGAGGGGGATGGAGCGCTGCGTGCTCGACATGCTGTCGACGTACAGGACGCGGCCCAGCAGCGGCTCCCCGGACCCGGTGACGAGCTTGATCGCCTCGCTCGTCATCATCGACCCGATCTGCCCGACGAGCGCACCGAGCACCCCGGCGTCGCCGCAGGCCGGGACCGACCCCGGCTCGGGCGGGTCCGGGAAGAGGTCGCGCAGGCCGACCGCGGGCAGCCCCTCGGGCGCAGCGGTCCAGAAGGTCGTCACGTGCGCGGCGGTGCGGTACACGGCGGCCCACACGAGCGGCACGCCGAGCTCGGCGCAGGCGGCGTCGACGGCGTACCGCGTCTCGAAGTTGTCGCTGCCGTCGAGGACGAGGTCGTGCCCGGCGAGGACCTCGCGGGCGTTCTCGTCGGTGATGCGCACGTGCCGTCCGACGACGTCGCAGTCGGGGTTGAGCCCGCGCACGCGGTCGACGGCGCTCTCGACCTTCGACAGGCCGACCGACATCGCGTCGTGGATGACCTGGCGCTGGAGGTTCGTCGCGTCGACGGAGTCGTCGTCGACGACGGTGATCGCGCCGACCCCGGCGGCCGCGAGGTAGAGCAGGGCGGGGGAGCCCAGGCCGCCCGCGCCGACGACCGCGACCCGGGCCGCGAGCAGCCGGCGCTGGCCCGTCTCGCCGATGCTCGGCAGCAGCAGGTGCCGTGCGTACCGGGTCAGCTGGTCCGGGCTCAGGGGCGGTCCTGGCTCGACGAGGGCGGGGAAGGGCATGGGTCGACGGTACGTCGTCTCGGGGGGCGTCGCGCTGCTCGGGGTGGGGATCAGCGGCGGGTCAGCTCGGGCTTGTCCCACCCGCGGCGGGGTGCCCGGCTGCCCGTGCCGCGGCCCGGACGGCTGTCGCGTGACCGGTAGACGAGGTAGGGCCGGGTGAGGTAGCCGATCGGTGCGCTGAAGACGTGGACGAGCCGGGTGAAGGGCCACATCGCGAAGAGGATCATCGCGGTGAGCGCGTGCAGCTGGAAGCCGAGCGGTGCGGCGGCCATGAGATCGGGCTCGGGCGCGAAGGTGAAGATGCTGCGCCACCACACCGACACCCCTTCGCGGTAGTCGTACTCGCCGCCGAAGCGCAGGAGCGAGCCCGCGATCGTGTTCCAGATCCCGAGGACCATGACGAGCCCGAGGAAGAGGTACATGACCTTGTCGTTGAGCGTCGTCGCGCTGAAGACCGGCCCGGTGGTGCGGCGGCGGTAGACGAGGATGACGAGCCCGGCGACGGCGGCCAGCCCCGCGGGGATGCCGCCCGCCAGCGCGACGACGTGGTACGTGTGCGCGCTGATGCCCAGCGCGTCGGTCGCGACCTTCGGGATGACGAGGCCGATGACGTGGCCGGCGACGACCCCGAGCATCCCGAAGTGGAAGAGCGGGCTGCCGATCCGCAGCAGCCGGTCCTCGTAGAGCTGCGAGGAGCGGGTGGTCCACCCGAACTTGTCGTAGCGGTATCGCCAGACGTGCCCGACGACGAAGGTCGCGAGGGTGAGGTACGGGACGATGACCCAGAGGAAGGTGCTCACCGGGGTGCTCCTACGGGGATGGTCGGGCCGGGCGTGAGCGCCTGCGGCGGGGTGGGGCGAAGGGGGTCCGCGGCGGCGCTGCCGCAGGTGGTGCCCGAGGTGCGCGCGAGGTGCTCCTCGACCGCCGGGTCGTGGGTGTAGGGGGACTGGTCGATGCCGACGTCCTCCTGGGGCGGGCCCTGCGCGACGAGCCGGGCGAGGGCCTGCTCGTCGTCGTCGCCGAGCGCGGGCAGGGTGGCCCGCAGCGCCTGGACGACGGGCAGCCACGGCGAGGCCTTGCCCTTGAGCGCCGTGTGCAGCAGCTCGACGCCGACGCGGTGGTCGTTGAGCAGCCGCCACGCGGTGGCCGCGTCGACGGTCGCGCCGAGCTCGAGGACGACGCACAGGTGGTCGGGCAGCTCCGCGCCCTCGTCGGCGAGCTCGACGCCCGCACGGCGGTAGGCCTGCTTGAACTGCACGAGCGCGGCACCGCGCTTGCGGGTGTCGCCGTGCAAGAAGTACGTGAGGTGCAGGGCGCACCGGCGGGTGACGTCGAAGGTGTCGACGTACTGCGCCTGGAGCTCGCGAAGGGGGGTGCTCTCGAGGTGGTCGACGACGCCGGTGAGGCGGTCGCCGACGCCGGGGGGCAACCCCTTCGCGCTCTCCCGCAGGACGGGCAGGAGCGTCAGGAGGCGCTCGTCGGGGTAGTCGAGGAGGAGCGAGATGATCTGCCACGCGTCGGCCTGGGCGCGCTCGTCGAGGGCGGGTGCGCTGCGGCGGTGGCGCCGCCACGGCATCACGGCCGATCACCGGACCCTCGGGTCGGGAACATGCCCTCGGGGGTGCCCTTGCCGTCCCAGTTGAGCAGGTTGACGCGCCCGGACTTGCTGCCGCCGCCGACGAGCTGGTCGGAGGTCTGGCGCTCGGCGAGCATGTGGAAGTTCTCCACCGCGACCGGGGTCGTGCCGCCGCGCCCGGAGCCCTCGCCGAAGGGGCCGGAGAGGTCGTCGAGCTCGGTGTCGTAGCCCGAGACCGCGCAGTCCGTCGCGAGCTCCTCGAGCCCGTGCGCCTGCTCGCCGTGGGCGGTGGGGATGACGTAGCGCTCGTCGTACTTCGCCAGGGCGAGCAGGCGGAACATCTCGTACATGTCCTCCTCCTCCATCCCGACGGCCGCGGGGATCTCGCCGCGCGGGTCACGCCCGAGGTTGATGTCGCGCATGTAGGAGCGCATCGCCGCGAGCTTCTTGAGGACCTCGTCGACGGGTCGGACGTCGCCGGCGGTGAAGAGGTTGGCGAGGTACTCGACGGGGATGCGCAGGGTGTCGATGGCGGCGAAGAGGTTGTCCGCGTCCTCGCCGTCGTGCCCGGTCTCGGTGACGACGTCGACGACGGGCGACAGCGGCGGGATGTACCAGACCATCGGCATCGTGCGGTACTCCGGGTGCAGGGGCAGGGCCACCTTGTAGTCCATGATGAGCCGCCGCACGGGCGAGGCCTTCGCGGCCTCGACCCAGTCACCGGGGATGCCGGCCCGCTCGGCCTCGCGCTGCACCTCGGGGTCGAAGGGGTCGAGGAAGACCGAGCGCTGCGCCTCGTAGAGGTCGTGGTCGTCCTCCACCGAGGCCGCGTCGAGGACGCGGTCGGCGTCGTAGAGCATGATCCCGATGTAGCGCAGCCGCCCGACGCAGGTCTCGGCGCACACCGTGGGGATGCCGACCTCGACCCGGGGGTAGCAGAAGGTGCACTTCTCGGCCTTGCCGGTCTTGTGGTTGAAGTAGACCTTCTTGTACGGGCAGCCGGTGACGCACATCCGCCAGCCGCGGCAGCGGTCCTGGTCGACGAGGACGATGCCGTCCTCCTCGCGCTTGTAGATCGCGCCGGAGGGGCAGGACGCCGCGCAGCTGGGGTTGAGGCAGTGCTCGCAGATCCGCGGCAGGTAGAACATGAAGGTCTGGTCGAACTCGAACCTCACCTTGTCCTCGATGCCCTTGAGCATCGGGTCCTTCACGGCGTGCTCCATGCTGCCGCCGAGGTCGTCGTCCCAGTTCGCCGACCACGAGACGTTCATCGGCTTGCCCGAGATGAGCGAGTAGGGGCGGGCGACGGGGAAGGTCTTCTGCGCCGGGGCGTCGAGGAGGGTCTCGTAGTCGTAGGTCCAGGGCTCGTAGTAGTCCTGGATGCTCGGCATCTTGGGGTTGGAGAAGATGTTGAGCAGCTTGTTCAGCCGCCCGCCGGCGCGCAGGCGCAGCCGGCCGTTGGCGGCGCGCTCCCAGCCGCCCTTCCACTCGTCCTGGTCCTCGTACCCGCGGGGGTAGCCCAGACCGGGCCGGGTCTCGACGTTGTTGAACCACACGTACTCGGTGCCGGCTCGGTTGGTCCACGCCTGCTTGCAGGTGACCGAGCACGTGTGGCACCCGATGCACTTGTCGAGGTTCATCACCATCGCCATCTGGGCCATGACTCGCATGTCAGTACTCCACGTCCTGGTCGGTGCGGCGGCGGATCGTCGTGACCTCGTCGCGGTTGTTGCCCGTCGGGCCGATGTAGTTGAAGAAGTAGGACAGCTGCGCGTAGCCGCCGATGATGTGGCTCGGCTTGAGCAGGATCCGCGTGAGGCTGTTGTGGATGCCGCCCCGCTTGCCGTCGGTCTCCGTGAGCGGCACGTCGATGAGCCGGTCCTGGGCGTGGTGCATGTAGACCGTGCCCTCGGGCATCCGGTGGCTGACGACGGCCCGGGCCGCGACGACGCCGTTGCGGTTGACCGCCTCGATCCAGTCGTTGTCGCGCACGCCGATCTTCGCCGCGTCGACATCCGACATCCACACCGTCTGACCGCCGCGGCTCAGGCTGAGCATGAAGAGGTTGTCCTGGTACTCGGAGTGGATCGACCACTTGTTGTGCGGGGTGAGGTAGCGCACCGACAGCGCGATGCCGCGGCCCTCCTCCTCGACCTGCTCGCCGAGCGGGGTCTCGCCGAAGAGCCGGGTCATGTCGAGCGGTGGCCGGTAGACCGGCAGCGCCTCGCCCATCCCGAGCATCCAGTCGTGGTCGACGTACATCTGCTGGCGACCGGTGAGGGTGTGGAAGGGCTTGTGCCGCTCGATGTTGATGGTGAAGGGGGAGTAGCGCCGTCCGCCGGACTCGCTGCCCGACCACTCCGGCGAGGTGATGACCGGCACCGGCGCGGCCTGGGTGTCGGCGAAGGTGATCTGCTTGCCCTCGTGCTCCGACGCGAGGTCGTGCAGCTGGGTCCCCGTGCGCTTCTCGAGGAAGCGGAAGCCCTGAGTGGCGAGGTGGCCGTTGCTCACGCCCGAGAGGTGCAGGATCGCGTCGGCGACCTGGATGTCGGTCTCCATCCGCGGCTGCCCGGCCCCGGCGCCCGTGCGGGCGACTCCGTGACGCCCGCGCAGCAGGTCGATCTCGCGCCCCACCTCGTAGCGCACGCCCTTGGTGAGCATCCCGGCCTTCTCCATGAGCGGGCCGATCGAGGTCATCTTCTCGTAGGTCGCGGGGTAGTCGCGGGTGACCTCGACGAGGACCGGCATGGTCTTCCCGGGGACCGGGTCGCACTCCCCCTTCGCCCAGTCCTGGACGCGGCCGTGCACGGTCGCCATCGCCTCGGGGGTGTCGTGCCACAGCGGCTTGGCGACGACGTCGGTGCGGGTGCCGAGGTGGTCGACGGCGAGCTCGGAGAAGCGCTTGGCGATCGTCTTCCACGTCTCCCAGTCGCTCTTGGACTGCCACGGGGGAGCGATCGCGGGGTTGAAGGAGTGCACGAAGGGGTGCATGTCCGTCGTGTTGATGTCGTGCTTCTCGTACCAGGTCGCGGCCGGGAGGACGACGTCGGAGAGCAGCGTCGAGCTCGTCATCCGGAAGTCGAGGGTGAGGAGCAGGTCGAGCTTGCCCTCCGGTGCCCGCTCGGGCCAGACGACCCCCTCGGGGCGCATCGACTCGGGCGCCTCGGCGGCCCGCACGGCGTTGTCGGTGCCGAGGAGGTGCTTGAGGAAGTACTCGTTGCCCTTCGCCGAGGAGCCGAAGAGGTTGGCCCGCCACAGCGAGAGGACCCGGGGGTGGTTGTCGGGGGCCTCGGGGTCCTCGACGGCCAGGCGCAGGGTGCCGGCCTTGAGCGCGGAGGCGACGTACTCGCCGACCGGCACCCCGGCCTCCTTCGCCTCGTCGGAGACGGCGAGCGAGCTGCGGTCGAACTGCGGGTAGGAGGGGGTCCACCCGAGGCGGGCCGACTGGACGAGCAGGTCCATCGTCGAGCGGCCGGCGAAGACGCCGGTGCTGCCGTTGACCTCGTCGGCGGTGAAGGTGTCGTAGCGGTACTGGCTCGTGTTGACGTACCAGTACGCCGTCTGGTTCATGTGGCGCGGCGGGCGCATCCAGTCCAGCGCGAAGGCCATGTGCTGGAAGCCCATGATCGGGCGGACCTTCTCCTGCCCGACGTAGTGCGCCCAGCCCCCGCCGTTGCGGCCCTGGCAGCCGGTGATCGTCGTGAGGACGAGCATGGCGCGGTAGATCTGGTCGGAGTGGTACCAGTGGTTGGTGCCGGCGCCCATGAGGATCATGCCGCGACCGGTCGTGTCGATGGCGTTCTGCGCCCACTCGCGGGCCAGCCGGACGATCTGCTCGAGCGGCACGCCGGAGATCTCGGCGCCCCACGCGGGGGTGGCCGGCACCCCCGGGTCGTCGTAGCCCGTCGGCCAGGCGCCGGGCAGGCCGTCGCGGGCGACGCCGTACTGGGCGAGCATGAGGTCGAGGACGGTCGTCACGAGGTGGTCGCCGACCCGTCGCACGGGGACGCCGCGGCGCTCCTCGCGCACGGCGCCGGCGACGTTGTCGAAGCGGGGCAGCTCGACCTCGACCGCGTCGGGTGACCCGTAGAGGGACAGGCGCGGGCGGATGTCGCCGAGCTCGAGGTTCCACCGGCCGGCACCCTCGTCACCGAATCGGTGCCCGATGGAGCCGTTGGGGATGACGACCTCGTCGGTGCGCTCGTCGATGACCGCCGTCTTCCACATGGCGTTCTCGCTCGTGCTCTCGGCGCAGTCGATGTCGCCGGCGACGAGGAACTTGCCCGGGCGGTAGGAGGTCGCGCCGTCCGTCGTGACCGCCTCGAGGCTGACGAGGTAGGGCAGGTCGGTGTACTGCTGGTTGTACTCGGTGAAGAAGTCGACCTGACGGTCGGCGAAGTACTCCTTGAGCACGACGTGCCCCATCGCCATCGCGAGGGCGCCGTCGGTGCCGGGCGCGGCGGCGACCCACTCGTCGGCGAACTTGACGTTCTCGGCATAGTCCGGGGCGACCGCGACGACCTTCTGACCGCGGTACCGGGCCTCGGCCATCCAGTGCGCGTCCGGCGTGCGGGTGAGCGGGACGTTCGAGCCCCACATGATGAGGTACCCGGCGTCCCACCAGTCACCCGACTCGGGGACGTCGGTCTGGTCGCCGAACATCTGCGGCGAGGCGTTGGGCAGGTCGGCGTACCAGTCGTAGAAGGAGAGCATCGGGGCGCCGATGAGCTCGTTGAAGCGGGCGCCGGAGGCGTAGCTGACCGGTGACATCGCCGGGATGGGGGAGAAGCCGGCGATCCGGTCCGGGCCCCAGCGCTTGATCGTGTAGACGTACGCGGCGGCCACCATGTCGGTGACCTCCTCCCACGTGGCCCGCACGAGACCGCCCTTGCCGCGCGCGCTCTTGTAGCGTCGGGCGGCCTCCTCGTCCTGCACGACCGAGCCCCACGCGACGACGGGGTCGCCGTAGCGGGCCCGGGCCTCGCGGTACATCTCGAGCAGCACGCCGCGCACGTAGGGGTAGCGCACCCGGGTGGGCGAGTACGTGTACCAGGAGAAGGCGGCACCGCGGGGGCACCCGCGCGGCTCGTACTCGGGACGGTCGGCCCCGGTGCTCGGGTAGTCGGTCTGCTGCGCCTCCCACGTGATGATCCCGTCCTTGACGTAGACCTTCCACGAGCACGACCCGGTGCAGTTGACGCCGTGGGTGCTGCGCACGACCTTGTCGTGGCTCCAGCGGTCGCGGTAGAAGGAGTCGCCGCTGCGTCCGCCCTCGACGAACATCGCGCGCTGGTCGGGCGAGATGCCGGCCCGGGTGAAGAAGCGGCGGGTGCCGACGAGCGCCTCGGAGATCGGGCCGTCGAGACCGGCCGAGCGCGGGGGCGTCGGGGTCGAGGGCGTGGGCGAAGGGGTCATGCGGTGCCTCCAGATCGAGAGAAGGGGGCCCGGGTCGTCACGTGGGCCAGGCAGCGGTGGGGCTCGACGAAGGGCTCGAGCGAGAGCTCGGTCTCGGTCTCGCCGAAGACCTCGAGGGTGCCGCGCATGAGTCCTCGGTGGACCCCGCACACCACCTCGGGGTTGGTGCGGGCGAGCGAGAGGAAGGGGCAGCTCTCGAGGGTGACCTCGGCGGTGCGCCCGGAGCTGTCGGTGCGCAGGTTCGGGGTGTAGCCCCACTCGCGCAGGACGTCGATCATCAGGCCGACCTTGCTCAGCCACACCCCGGGGCTGCGAGCCGGCTCGCTCGAGGGGGAGTGGTGCACCAGCGACGGCGCGTGGGTGTGCGCCCACGCGGCGCCGGCCTCCTCAGGCGTCATCGGCGCGCCGTCGCTGCGCACGAACATCTCGGCGAGCAGACCGGCGAGGACCTTGTATCCCTCGGCGTCCTTCGTCGGCTCGAGCTCGCCCGGCGCGACGGCGTAGCGCTTGCTCGGGCGTCCGGCGCCCGAGGAGCGCACGAAGTGGCTCGTGAGGATGCCGGCCCCGACGAGCTGGTCGAGGTGGAAGCGCACGGTCGTCGTGTGCAGGCCGACGAGCTCACCGAGCTCCTTGGCGGTGAGGCCGTCCTCACGGACGGCGGGCTCGAGGTTGGCGAGCGTGTCGACGATGTCGCGACGCACCGCCGACCGGAGCAGGCCGGCGCCCTCGTCCCCCGGCGGGACCGGGGGCTGGGACGGGAGTCGGGTGACGTTCACGCGCTCAGTCTGGCAGATAAAAAGCAATGACCGGACACCTGGTCCGGCGCGTCGACCGCGGCCCTATTCGGCAACGCCGACAGGTCGTAATTCCCTGCTACGGCAGGGTTTGTCACGCGTTCAACCATCTGCGACCGGGCCGTCGTAGACGTGGTCGAAGGGGGTCTGCGCCGGGTGTAGGGTCATTTTTAAGCGATTAAAAGGAGACGTCCGAGAGGGCGTCCGGGCTCACGAGGAGCACCCATGGCGGCAGCGCAAGCAGCACGTCCGGCACCCATGCAGACCGGCGGCGCCGGCTACCGCGGGGCCACCCGCGTGCTCGTCATGTCGAGCACGGCCTTCACCCTGATGTTCGCCGTGTGGCTGATGTTCGGCGTCCTCGGCGTGCCGATCCAGGCCGAGCTCGGTCTCAGCGAGCCCCAGCTCGCGTGGATCTCCGCGGTCGCGGTGCTCAACGGCTCGATGTGGCGCCTGCCGGCCGGCATGCTCGCCGACCGGGTGGGCGGCCGGGTCGTGACGATCGCGATGCTCCTGCTCACCGCGATCCCGTGCTTCCTCGTCACCCAGGCGGGCAGCTACGCCACCCTGCTCGTCCTCGCCTTCCTCGTCGGCTTCGCCGGCAACCTCTTCAGCGTCGGCGTCGCGTGGAACTCCGCGTGGACCCCCAAGGAGCACCAGGGCTTCGCGCTCGGCGTCTTCGGTGCGGGCAACGTCGGCGCGTCGGTCACCAAGCTGCTGCTCGTCCTCGCCCCCGGCCTGCTCACGGCCACCGCCGGGGCGACCTATCTCGGCGTGGTCGAGGGAGGGTGGCGGGTCATCCCGGCCATCTACTCGGTCGCGCTCGTCGTCGTCGCGCTGCTCACCTACCTCGTCGTCCCGCGGCAGGACCGGATGGCGGGCCAGGGCAAGCCGTTGCGGGCGATGCTCGCCCCGCTGCGCGAGCTGCGGGTGTGGCGCTTCAGCCTCTACTACGCCGCCGTCTTCGGCGCCTACGTCGCGCTCTCGGCCTGGATGCCGCACTACTACGTGACCACCTTCGGGGTCGAGCTGCGCACGGCAGCCCTGCTCACCGCGCTCTTCATCTTCCCGGCCTCGCTGCTTCGCCCGCTCGGCGGCTGGGTCTCGGACCGGGTCGGGGCCCGGCGGGTCATGTACGCGACCTTCGTCGTCATGCTCCTCGCGAGCGGCGTCCTCATGATGCCGAACGGGCACCTCGTCGTCGTCCACGCCGACGGCTCGACGAGCGAGCACCTCGCCTACGGCCTGGGCATCGCCCCCTTCACCGCCCTCCTCGTGCTCCTCGGGTGCGCGATGGGCATCGGCAAGGCCGCCGTCTTCAAGCACATCCCCGAGTACTTCCCCGACAACGTCGGCTCGGTCGGCGGGCTCGTGGGGATGCTCGGCGGGCTCGGGGGCTTCTTCCTGCCGCTGCTCTTCGCCTACACGAAGCAGTGGAGCGGCTTCCCGACGAGCACCTTCTTCGTCGTCTTGGTCCTCACGGCCGTCTGCCTCGCGTGGATGCACCTCACGGTCGTACGGATGCTCCACGACGAGTCGCCCGAGCTCGCCGACCACTTCGAGGCGCCGCAGGGCGCCCTCGCCACCCGCTGATCCTCACCCCTTCGCGCAGACAAGGACACCACCGATGAGCAGCACGACCCCCACCGCCCGAGCAGGTCGCACCGGAGGCGAGTGGCTCCAGTCCTGGGATCCCGAGGACGAGCAGAGCTGGGACAAGCCGCTGGCCTGGCGCACCCTGTGGATCACGACCTTCTGCCTCACCCTCGCCTTCGTCGCGTGGTTCCTGCCGAGCGCGATCATCCCCAAGCTCACGGCGCTCGGCTACGACCTCAACGCCTCGCAGCTGTACTGGATGGCCGCGATGCCGGGTCTGGCCGCCGGGCTCTTCCGGCTCGTGTGGATGGTGCTGCCCCCGATCATGGGCACCCGCAAGATGGTCGCGCTCACGACGCTGCTCCTCGTCTTCTCCACGCTCGGCTGGGGCGTGCGGGTCCAGCAGCCCACCGCGCCGTACTGGGAGCTCATGACCCTCGCCTTCCTCGCCGGCATCGGCGGCGGCGCCTTCTCGGGCTTCATGCCGAGCACGAGCTACTTCTTCCCGAAGCGGATGCAGGGCACCGCCCTGGGGCTGCAGGCCGGGCTGGGCAACTTCGGCGTCTCGCTGGTGCAGCTGCTCACGCCCTACCTCATCGCGCTCAGCGGTCTGGCGATCTTCGGCGGCAGCCAGATGCTCTCGGCGCCGGGCAAGGAGCCGACGCAGGTGTGGTTCCAGAACGCCGCCTTCGTGTGGATCCCGCTCATGGTGCTCGGCGCCGTCCTCGCGTGGACGATGCTGCGCTCGGTGCCGGTGCAGGCCAACATCCGTCAGCAGTTCGACATCTTCGGCAACCAGGACACCTGGTGGATGACGCTGCTCTACATCATGACCTTCGGCACCTTCTCTGGCCTGTCGGCGCAGTTCGGCCTCCTCATGGCCAACCTCTACGGCAGCGGCAACGACGCGATCGTCACCGGGGCGGGCGCCAGCGCCCAGCTCCTCGTCCCGGGCTACGAGGTGCCCGACGTCGTCAAGTACGTCTTCCTCGGCCCGCTCGTCGGCGCCGGCGCGCGCGTGCTCTTCGCGCCGCTCACCGACCGGATGGGCGGGGCGGTCTGGACGCTCGTCTCCGGCATCGGCCTCGTCGCCTCGATCGCCTTCACGATGACGGCCCTCACCCCCGACACGACCTCGGCAGCCACCCTCGAGGCAGGCTTCACGAAGTTCTTGTGGGGGATGCTCGCGATCTTCCTCTTCTCGGGCATCGGCAACGCCTCGACCTTCAAGCAGATGCCGATGATCTTCGAGCGCCGTCAGGCCGGTGGCGTCATCGGCTGGACCGCCGCCATCGCGGCCTTCGGGCCCTTCTTCTTCGGGGTCGGCGTGACGACCTTCGGGGCGCTCGCCTTCTACGGCATCGGCATCGCCTGGGCGCTCATGTGCATCGCCATCACGTGGTGGCGATACGCCCGCCCGGGGGCGCCGAAGAAGAGCTGACCTGGCAGGACAGGGGGCAGGGGCCGTCCGTGCGGGAGCGCACGGGCGGCCCTTGTCGTCGGGATCGGGGCCTGCGCACCGTAGGCTCAGGGCGTCCTCGACCCCGACCGCAACAGCACAGGAGAAGACACGCGTGGAGATCTGGCCCGGCGCCCCCTACCCCCTCGGAGCGACGTACGACGGGTCAGGAGTCAACTTCGCCGTCTTCTCCGAGGTGGCCGAGCGTGTCCAGCTCTGCCTCATCGACGACGACGGCGAGCAGACCTGCGTCGAGCTCACCGAGGTCGACGCCTTCGTCTGGCACTGCTACCTGCCGCAGGTGCAGCCCGGCCAGCGCTACGGCTACCGCGTCCACGGGCCCTACGAGCCCGAGCAGGGCCACCGCTGCGACCCGAGCAAGCTGCTCCTCGACCCGTACGCGAAGGCGATCGAGGGCCAGGTCGTCACCGACCCGGCGCTCTTCTCCTACGACTTCGAGGACCCCTCGGTGCGCAACGAGGAGGACAGCGCCGGCAAGACGATGCTCTCCGTCGTCATCAACCCCTTCTTCGACTGGGGCCACGACCGCCCGCCGCGCCACGAGTACCACGAGTCGGTCATCTACGAGGCCCACGTCAAGGGCCTGACGATGACCCACCCCGACGTGCCGGAGGAGATCCGCGGCAC
This sequence comes from Janibacter melonis, assembly GCF_020567375.1. Lineage (GTDB taxonomy): Bacteria > Actinomycetota > Actinomycetes > Actinomycetales > Dermatophilaceae > Marihabitans > Marihabitans melonis. The sequence continues at coordinate 643,301 of NZ_JAJBZM010000003.1, forward strand.
GTACTCGGCCATCGCCCACCCGGCGATCATCGGCCACCTCACCGATCTCGGGGTCACCGCGATCGAGCTGCTCCCGGTGCACCAGTTCGTCAACGACACCGGCCTGCAGGACAAGGGCCTGTCGAACTACTGGGGCTACAACACCATCGGCTTCCTCGCCCCGCACAACGGCTACGCCTCGAGCGGGCGCGGCCAGCAGGTCACCGAGTTCAAGACGATGGTCAAGGCGCTGCACGAGGCGGACATCGAGGTCATCCTCGACGTCGTCTACAACCACACCGCCGAGGGCAACCACCTCGGGCCGACCCTGGCCTTCCGCGGTCTGGACAACGCGTCCTACTACCGCCTCGTCGACGACGCCCCCCAGCACTACTACGACACGACGGGCACGGGCAACAGCCTGCTCATGCGCAGCCCGCACGTGCTCCAGCTCATCATGGACAGCCTGCGCTACTGGGTCACCGAGATGCACGTCGACGGCTTCCGCTTCGACCTCGCGGCGACGCTGGCCCGGCAGTTCCACGAGGTCGACAAGCTCTCGGCCTTCTTCGACCTCATCCAGCAGGACCCGATCATCAGCCAGGTCAAGCTCATCGCCGAGCCCTGGGACATCGGTGACGGCGGCTACCAGGTCGGCAACTTCCCGCCCCTGTGGACGGAGTGGAACGGCAAGTACCGCGACACCGTGCGCGACTACTGGCGCGGCGAGGGCGCGACCCTCGGCGAGTTCGCCTCGCGGCTGACCGGGTCCTCCGACCTCTACGAGCACTCGGGCCGCCGCCCCTTCGCGTCGATCAACTTCGTCATCGCCCACGACGGCTTCACCCTGCGCGACCTCTTCTCGTACAACGACAAGCACAACGAGGCCAACGGCGAGGACGGGCGTGACGGCGAGAGCCACAACCGCTCGTGGAACTGCGGCGTCGAGGGGCCGACCGACGACCCCGAGGTGCTCGCGCTGCGCGCCCGCCAGCAGCGCAACATCCTCACGACCCTGCTCCTCAGCCAGGGCGTGCCGATGATCGCCCACGGCGACGAGCTCGGTCGCACCCAGGACGGCAACAACAACGTCTACTGCCAGGACAACGAGACCTCGTGGATGGACTGGGAGCTCGAGCTGCCCGACCAGGAGCTGCTCGAGTTCACCCGCGCGGTCGTCTCGTTGCGCCGTGAGCACCCCGTCTTCCGCCGCCGGCGCTTCTTCGCCGGCCGGGCCGACCACGGCGGTGAGTCCGCGATCGGCGACATCGAGTGGTTCCGTCCCGACGCCCAGCACATGGGTGACGAGGAGTGGGGCGACTCGGCCTCCGGGGCCATCATGGTCTTCCTCAACGGCCAGGCGATCCCCGAGCCGGACGAGCGGGGCAACCCGCTCGTCGACGACGACTTCGTCATGCTCTTCAACTCCAGCCCCGACCCGGTGACCTTCACGCTCCCCGGCGAGGCGTACGGCCAGTGCTGGGTCTGCGTCATCGACACGGCGGCCGACGTCGTCGACGGCGGCGAGCACGACGCCGGCGCCCAGGTCGAGGTCGACGACCGCAGCGTCGTCGTGCTGCGCAACCGGCGCGACGCCGGGGTGACCCCGACCGGCGCCAACCCGCTCGGCTGACCCGAGGGCACGAAGGGGGGTCCCGGCCAGCCGGTCGGGACCCCCCTTCGTCGTCCGGGCGCGAGGCGTGCCGCGTCGTCCGGGCCGGCCGAGCGCTACGGGCGCAGGGCCGCGGTGAGCTCGGTGAGCGAGGTGCGGGGCGAGCCGGCGACGGCCTCGTCGAGCCACCGGCGGTGGGCGTCGCGGACGGCGGGCCACTCGTCGTCGGTGATGGAGAACCACGTCGTGTCGCGGCTGCGCCCCTTGTAGACGAGCGCGTTGCGGAAGGTGCCCTCGAGGGTGAAGCCGAGCCGGGCCGCGGCGGCGCGCGAGGGCGCGTTGAGCGAGTCGCACTTCCACTCGTAGCGGCGGTAGCCGGCGGCGAAGGCGTGCTCGGCCATGAGGTGCATCGCCTCGGTCGCGGCGGTCGTGCGCTGCAGCGGCGGGGCGAAGAGGATGTTGCCGACCTCGACGCTGCCGGCCGCGGTGTCGGTGCGCAGATAGCTCGCCATGCCGACGACGAGGTCGTCGCGGCAGATCGCCAGGGCCCAGGACGCGGGCGCGCGGAGCGCGTCCTGCAGGACGGCCCGCAGCTCGTCCTCGTCACGGGGCGGGTCGGTCTTGAGGTAGGTGAAGAGATTCGGGGGTGCGGCCGGGCCGCCGAGGGCGGACCACAGCGAGGGGGCGTCGTCGACGCGCAGCGGGCGCAGCGTCACGGTGCGTCCGGCGAGACGCTGCGGGCGCAGCGGCTCGCGCGGGGTCCAGCCCGGCAGCGACGGGCCGACGGGCTCACTCACCCTTGACCCGCATCATGCCCTCCTGCGCGACGGAGGCGACGAGCCGCCCGTCCTGCGTGAAGAAGCGACCGGTGCCGAGCCCGCGCCCGCCCTGCGCGGACGGCGAGGTCTGGTCGTAGAGCATCCACTGCGTCGGGTCGACGTCGCGGTGGAACCACATGGCGTGGTCGAGGCTCGCCGGGCGCAGCCGACGGTCGCCCCACGCGAGGCCGTGCCGGCGCAGCACCGGCTCGAGGAGGCTGAAGTCGGAGACGAAGGCGAGCAGCGCGGAGCGCAGGTAGGGGTCCTCGACGGGCTCGGAGATCATCCGCACCCACACCTGCTGGACCGCCTCGCCCGGCTCGCGGGCGGGCCCGGCGAGGTCGCCGGCGGGGTAGCGGTGGTCGAAGGGGCGCTCGGCCAGGCGCTTGGCCTGCGGGACGTCGTACTGGTCGTACACGGCGTTCATCGACGGCAGGCTGTCGGGTCCGGGCACCTGAGGCATCGGGTCCTGGTGGTCCAGCCCGCCGGCCGGGTCCTGGAAGGACGCGGTGAGCGAGAGGATGGGGCGGCCGTGCTGGATCGCGTGGACGCGGCGGGTGGAGAAGGAGCGGCCGTCGCGCATCCGCTCGACGACGAAGCGGATGGGCATCGTGTCGTCGCCCGCGCGCATGAAGTACGCGTGCAGCGAGTGGGGGAGGCGCTGCGGGTGCTCCTCGCGCAGGCTGAGGCTCGACGCGACGAGGGCCTGGGCGAGCACCTGGCCGCCGAAGACGCGGTTGTGCGGCTGCTTGATGCTCGCGCCCTCGAAGACGTCGGCGCCCTCGGTGCCCAGGCTCGTCGAGCGCTCGCCGTCGATGCCGGTCACCTCGATGCGGGCGCTGCCGAGGGGGCGCAGGGTGAGCACGTCGAGCAGCTCGCGCAGGGTGGCGGCCTGGCGCTCGGCGAGGGGACGCTGGTCGGTCACGGGGGTCCTTCGGGTCGGGGGCGCTGGGCGAAGACTAGGCGATGAGGGGGGTGGCGAGGTCGTGGCGGGCGTGCGCCCCCGGGTCGAGCTCGGCCCAGGCGCGGGCCATCCGGTGCACGGCGTCGCGCAGGGTCGGCTCGGGCAGGGTGAAGGGGATGCGCAGATGCCGCTCGAGACCGGGCTCGGGGGCGAAGCGCGGCCCGGGGGCGAGGATCACCCCGTGCCGCTCGGCGGCGACGACGAAGGGGGTCGACACCGGCCCGGGCAGGGTCACCCACAGGCACAGCCCGCCGTGCGGGACGCGGGTGCGCCACTGCGGCAGGTGCTCGTGCAGGGCCGCGACGAGGGTGTCGCGCCGGGAGCGGGCCACCTCGGCGCGCGAGGCGGTGATCTCGTCGTCGTGGGCCATGAGCTCGAGCAGGGCGAGCTGCTCGAGCACGGGGGAGCCGAGGTCGAGGGTCGTGCGCGCCGCGGCGAGCGGCGCCATGAGGCGGGCGGGCGCCCGCAGCCAGCCCACCCGCAGCCCGGACCAGTGGCTCTTGCTCGCGCCGCCGAGGGTGATCGTGCGGCGGTGGTGGGCGGCGAAGGGGGAGGGCACCCCCGGCCCGTCGACCCGGGTCTCGACGAGGGTCTCGTCGACGACGGCGAGCACGTCGTGGCGGGTGAGTGCCCGACCCAGCCGCGCCCGCTCGCCCTCGCCCATGAGGTGCCCGGTGGGGTTCTGGTAGTCGGGCAGGAGCAGGGTGGCGCGAGCGCCGGTGCGCGGCAGGGCGGCCTCCCAGGCGTCGAGGTCCCAGCCGGTCTCGTCGACGGGCATGGCGACGAGCCGGGCGCCGTCGGCGCGCAGGGCCTCCATGCCGTTGGGGTAGGTCGGGCTGTCGAGGAGCAGCCGGTCGCCGGGCCGGAGGAAGGCGCGCGACGCGATGGCGTGGGCACCCACCGCGCCGCTGGTGATCATCACCTCGTCCGCGCTCGTCGGCAGACCGCGCTGGGTGTACCGCGCGGCGACGGCCTCGCGTAGGGCGGGCACCCCGAGCGGGTAGTAGCCCGACCCCTGCAGGTAGGTCGGCCAGCGGGTGAGGGCCTGCTCGTAGGCCGTGTGCATCTGCACCGGCGGCGGCATGACGGCGCAGGTGAGGTCGACGACGCCGGTGTCGCCGCCCTCGATGCGCGGCATGAGGGCGCCGCGGCCGTCGCGGCTCGCGGCGTCGGGCAGGTCGGTGACGGTGCCGGACCCGCGCCGGGAGCTCGCGTACCCCTGCTCGGTGAGCAGGGCGTAGGCCCGCGTGACCGTCGCCCGGCTCACCCCGACGGTCTCCGCGAGCGCGCGCTCGCTGGGCAGCCGCGTGCCGGCCGGGACCCGGCCGTCGTCGACGAGCAGGCGCAGGGCCTCGGCGACGGAGCGGTAGGCGGGGTGGCGCTCCGGTGCGCGGCCGAGCAGGGTCGCCAGCCGGGTGGGAGAGATCGTGCGGGTCATGCGAGCCACTTTGTCATGATTGGCTCTTCTGCGGCAGGGGTCGGCACGGCACCATCGGTCTCATGAACGCACCACGCCGTGTCGCCCTCGAGGCGATGACCCCTCTCGAGCAGCTCCGTGCCGGGCAGACCGCCCGGCGGCTGCCGCAGCTCTTCGTCGGTCTGGCCCTCTACGGCGCCGCGATGGGCATGCTCGTGCGCAGCGAGCTCGGCCTCGACCCCTGGGACGTCTTCCACGACGGCGTGCGCCGTCTCACGGGGCTGAGCTTCGGCACGATCGTCATCGGCGTCGGGGTGCTCGTGCTCGTGCTGTGGATCCCCCTTCGCCAGTGGCCGGGGCTGGGCACGGTCGCCAACGCCGTCGTCATCGGCCTGGCCACCGACGCGACCCTGTCGCTGCTCGACACCCCCGACGGCCTCGTGTGGCGGTGGGTCCTGCTCCTCGGCGGCATCCTCGTCAACGGCTTCGCCGGGGCCCTGTACATCGGCAGCCAGTACGGCCCCGGGCCGCGCGACGGGCTGATGACCGGCATCGCCCGGCGCACCGGCGGGTCGATCCGCCTCGTGCGCACCTCGCTCGAGCTCACCGTGCTGGCGCTCGGCTGGCTGCTCGGCGGGGTCGTGGGTCTGGGCACCGTCCTCTACGCCGTCCTCATCGGACCGACGATCCAGCTCTTCCTCCCCTTCGTCACCGTCGACCTCTCGGCGTCACGGCGCCGTCCTGCGCACGCGGGCGCGCAGCCGGCCGACGCCCCGCTCGAGCCGGTCGCCTCAGCCCTCGAGCCCGAGGGCGAGGGGCAGGACGGCCTCGGCACCCGCGCGGCGCAGCAGCCGGCCGGCGACGGTCAGGCTCCAGCGCGAGTGGACGACGTCGTCGACGAGGAGCACGGGGCCGCCTGCCGTCGCTAGGGCGGAGGCGAGCTCGGGCCCGACCGAGAGGCGGTCCCACACCCCGGCGAGCCGGAAGGCGCTGTTGCCCCCCGGCTCGCCGACCGGTCCGTCCTCGACGAGGTCGAGGGTGCCGAGCATCGTCAGCCGACCGACCTGCGCGAGGCGCTCGGCCACCGACCCGACGAGCAGGGGGTGTCGCCGCGAGGGCATCGCGACGACGCCGACCGGGCGCTGCGCCCACGGCCACGCGGCGAGCACCTGGACGAGCGCGCGGGTCATCGGCTCGGGCACGGGCGCGTCGGGCGCGGCGAGCACCTCGCGCACCCGGGGTCCCCACCCGAGGTCGGTCGTGCGGGCGAGGGCCCGGCCCTCCTCGACCTGCTCCTCGGCCGGGATCCGGCCCTTGACCTCGACGCCGAGCCGCGGCATCCCGGTCGGCCACGAGACCCGCGGGTCCAGCGGCACACCCGGACGCTGCAGCGCCTGGCTCGCGCTCGTGCGGGCATCGGCGGCGACGCCCTGCGGCACCCAGCCGGGGTCGCACACGTCGCACCGCCCGCACGGCTGCGCGCTCGGGTCGTCCAGGCAGGCCTGGAGGTAGGCCATCCGGCAGGTCGTCAGGGTGAGGTAGCGCCGCATCGCGTCCTGCTCGTCGCGACGGGCCTGGTCGACCCGGGCGTAGCGCTCGCCGTCGTAGGTCCACGGCTGCCCGGTGCTGATCCACCCGCCCTGGACGCGGCTCACGGCGCCGTCGACGTCGAGGACCTTGAGCAGCAGCTCCAGACGGGTGCGTCGGATGTCGACAGCGGTCTCGAGCGCAGCGGTCGAGACGGGTCGGCCGGCCTCGGCGAGGGTGCGCAGGACGACCTCGGCCTGGTCCTCGCGCGGCATCGACGCGGAGGCGAAGTAGCTCCAGATCGAGCTGTCCTCGTGGCCGGGCAGGAGCACGACGTCGGCGCGGTCGGTGGCGCGGCCGGCACGACCGACCTGCTGGTAGTAGGCGACCGGCGACGAGGGCGCTCCCAGGTGCACGACGAAGCCGAGGTCGGGCTTGTCGAAGCCCATGCCGAGCGCGCTCGTCGCGACGAGGGCCTTGACGTCGTCGCGTCGCAGCGCCTCCTCGAGCCGGGCGCGGTCCTCGGCGTCGGTGCGGCCGGTGTAGGCGGCGACCGTGTGGCCGGCGTCGCCGAGGGCCCGGGCGACGTCCTCGGCGGCCGAGACCGTGAGGGTGTAGATGATGCCGCTGCCGGGCAGGTCGTGCAGGTGCGTCGTCAGCCAGGCGAGGTGCTCGTCGGGACCGGCGACCGGCAGCACGCCGAGGCGCAGGGAGTCGCGGGCCAGCGCCCCGCGCACCGTCGTCACGTCGTGGCCTCCGGCCCCGAGCTGCTCGGCGACGTCGGCGACGACGCGCGCGTTGGCGGTCGCGGTCGTCGCGAGCACCGGGGTGTCCTGCGGCAGGCGCTCGAGCAGGTCGGCGATGCGCCGGTAGTCCGGTCGGAAGTCGTGGCCCCAGTCGGAGATGCAGTGCGCCTCGTCGACGACGACGAGGCCGCAGCGGCGCACGAGGTCGGGCAGCTGCTCCTCGCGGAAGCGGGGGTTGTTGAGCCGCTCGGGGCTGACGAGGAGCACGTCGACCTCGTCGGCGGCCAGCGCCGAGCGCACGTCGTCCCACTCCTGGGCGTTGGCCGAGCTCATCGACACCGCGCGCACCCCGGCGCGGTGGGCGGCGGCCACCTGGTCGCGCATGAGCGCGATGAGGGGCGAGACGATGAGCGCCGGGCCCGCGCCCCGGGCACGCATGAGCGAGGCGGCGACGAAGTAGACCGCCGACTTGCCCCACCCGGTGCGCTGCACGACGAGCGCCCGGCGCCGGTGCTGGACGAGGGCGGCGATCGCCTCGAGCTGCCCGTCGCGGAAGTCGACGTCCTCGCGCCCGACGAGACGGCGCAGGGCGGCACGGGCGGCCTGCGCGACCTGGGGGTCGACGTCGACGTGCGTGCCGTCGGTGCTCGCGAGGTCGGTGGGAGCGGGGGAGGAGCTCATGTCCTCCACCGTAGGCGAGGGGTGCGACGGCGCCGCCCGGACGCCCGCCGGGCACCGCTGCCCGGCGCCCGCTGGGCAGCGCCGCCGGGCTCCCTGCCGGGCTGGGAGGATGGCGCCATGCCGATCACCACGACCCTCGTCCCCCTTCGCTGGAGCGACATGGACGCGTACGGGCACGTGAACAACGTCCAGTACCTGCGGCTGCTCGAGGAGGCGCGGATCACCGCCTTCGCGCAGTGGTTCGGGTCGGGGTCGGAGGAGATGCTCCAGGGCGGGGTCATCGTCGCGCGGCAGGAGATCGAGTACCTGCGCCCGCTCGTCTACCGCCTCGCCCCCGTGCGCATCGACCTGCGGGTGAGCCAGATCGGGGGCGCGAGCTTCGAGGTGGGCTACGAGGTGCGCGACCCCGAGGACGTCGGCGACGCGGTGTACGCCCGGGCCGAGACGACGCTCGCGGCCTTCGACCTCGCCACCGAGCGGCCGCGGCGCCTGCCGCAGACCGAGCGCGACGCCCTGCGCGCGCAGCTCGAGGCCCCCGTCGCGCTGCGGGGTCGGCGATGAGCGCCCTCGTGCTCGCCGACGAGCAGGTCGGCGCCGACCTGGCCACCTACGTCGGCCGCGCGAAGCGTCACGACGAGGACGGCGCCGCCCGGCTGCAGGCCCTGCCCGCGGGCGACGCCGGCGTCCTCGCCGTGTGGACGTGCGTGCTGCCCGGGGCCGGTCTGACCCGTGCGGGCCTCGTGCTCGGCCTGCGCACCCTGCCCCTCGGGGCACCTCCCGAGCCCCTCGACACCGTCGTCGCGCTCGCCGCCCTCACCGACCGGCTGGCCCGCAGCGGCACGGGGTCCGCCGAGCTCCCCGTGCCGCCGACGACCGTCGCCGCGTCGTGGGCGGCCGTGAGCCCGCCCCGCGGGGGCTGGGAGCCGGTCGGGTCGCTCCCCGCCTCGCGGCTGTACGACACCGCCACCGCCGGCATCGTCGAGGTCGCGACGGGCACCCCGCAGGGCGCGGGCTCGAGCGCCGTCGCCGACCTGCGCTCGCGCGTCTGGGGTCGTCGCGTCGAGGTCCCCGGCGGGTCTGACGGCGCGTCGGTCCCGGCGGGCGCAGCCTTCGGGATGCACGTCCTGGGCTTCCTCGGCGAGGACCCCGTGACGGTCCACGCCCAGGGCCCGTGGGTCCGGCTCACCTCCCGGGCCGGCTACGTCCTCGCGCGCTGACCCCCCTTCGTAGGCTGGTGCCGTGAGCACCGACCCCACGACCATCCCCGCTGACCTCGACGACGCGGCCCTGGCCGCCGAGCTCGTCGACCGGGCCGGCGCACTCGCCGCGGCGATGCGTGCGGAGGGCCTCACCGGCGCCCGCAAGACGTCGGTCTCCGACGTCGTCACGGCCGCCGACCACGCCGCCGAGGAGCTCGTCGTCTCGGTCCTGGCCCGGCTACGGCCCGACGACGGAGTCGTCGGCGAGGAGGGCGCGGAGGCGCCCTCGCGCAGCGGGCGGACCTGGGTCATCGACCCCGTCGACGGGACGTACAACTTCTTGGCCGGGATGGCCTACTGGTGCAGCGCGCTCGCGCTGCGCGACGGCACGGGCGTCGTGCTCGGCGCGGTGCACCAGCCGGTGACGGGGGAGCGGTGGCTCGGTGGCCGTGACCTGCCGACGAGCCTCGACGGCGCACCGCTGGAGCCCCTCGCCGACCTGCCGCTCGAGGAGGTCTGCCTCGCGACCTACCTCCACCCGACGCGTCTGGCCGACCCCGCCCTGCGCGAGCCGTGGCTCGCCGCGTGCGAGGGGGCGGCGACGGTGCGCATGCTCGGGTCGGGCTCGTGCGACCTCGCCGCGGTCGCTGCCGGCCGCGTCGGCGTGTGGGCGCAGCCCCTCGTGCCCGCGTGGGACTGGCTGCCCGGTGAGGCCCTCGTCCTCGGCGCGGGCGGGCGCACGGCCCAGGTCGACGTCCGCGGCACGACATGGAGCGTCGCCGGCCGCCCCACCGCCGTCGAGCAGGTCCTCTCCGCCCTCACCCGCTGACCCGCCGCCACAGCTTTCCCGCCCAGGGCGGGAAGGTTCGACATCGGGAAAGAGATGTTCTTGCCCGAGGTCGCATGTTCCCGCCCTGGGCGGGAAAGTGCGAAGGGGGGCGGAGCCGTCCGTCAGTCGTCGGCGAGGGGGGTGCCGCGCTCGGCGAGGACGTCGCGCAGGACCTCGATCCGGTCGCTGACGATGCCGTCGACGCCGAGGTCGAGGAGGCGGTGCATCTCGTCGGCGTCGTCGATCGTCCACACGTGGACGTGCTTGCCGGTCGCGTGGGCCGCGCGCAGCAGCGCCGGGGTGACGAGGGTGATCGGGCGGCGCCCGAGGAGGTGCTGGACGGGGATCTGCAGCGCCTGCGCGGGGGAGTGGAGCAGGCGCGAGAGCACCCCGGGCAGCAGGCGCATGCCGGCGACTCCCGCGGGCCCGGCCGAGGTCGCCAGCCGTGGCCCGAGCAGGCGCCGCGCCGCGCGCAGCCGCTCGTCGGAGAAGGACCCGACGCACACCCGGTCGATCGCCCCGTGACGCCGCACGACCTCGGCGAGCGGCGCGACCGCGCCGGGCGCCTTGACGTCGATGTTGAAGCGGATCGTCGGGAAGCGCTCGAGCAGCTCGTCCATGAGCGGCACCGCGTCACCCGCCGGCGTGCGGGCCCGGCTCACGCGCGACCACGGCAGCTCGGCGAGCGAGCCGACCCCGTCGGTCACCCGGTCGAGCACCGCGTCGTGGAAGGCGACGAGCCGCCCGTCGGACGTCGCGTGCACGTCGGTCTCGAGGTAGCGGTAGCCCATGGCGACCGCCTCCTCGAAGGCTGCCGCCGTGTTCTCGCGCCCGACGTTCGGCTCGTACCCGGCCCCACCGCGGTGCGCGAGCCCGATGGGGGTCTGCGCCTGGAAGTACGGGTAGTCCGACGCCGGTCGGGCCACCCGGGCCGAGAGCATCAGCCCTCGCTCGCCAGGGCGGCCCACACGGCCGTGTCGCTCGGGACCTGGCCGTCGGCGAGCGGCCCGGAGGCGACGAGCACCTCGGCGCCGGCCGGCAGCGCGACGGTCGCGTCACCGAGGTTGGCCAGGACGAGCGTGCTCTCGCCGACGACGAAGGCGACGACGTCCTCGCCGAGCCCGTCGACGTGGGCCAGCGAGCCGCGGCCGAGGGCGCGCTCGCGGCGCACCGACAGCAGCCGGCGGTAGAGCTCGAGGGTCGAGCCCTCGACGCCGGTCTGGCGGTCGACGGCGAGCTCGCCGTAGGACGGCGGTTGCGGCAGCCACGTGCGCCCGCTCGGGCCGAAGCCGTACCCGGGGGCGTCGCCCTCCCACGGCATCGGCACGCGGCAGCCGTCACGACCGAGCTCCTCGCCGCCGGTTCGGCGGAAGGTCGGGTCCTGGCGGTACTCGTCGGGCAGGCTCGTGTGCTCGGGCAGCCCGAGCTCCTCGCCCTGGTAGACGTACGCCCCGCCGGGCAGCGCGAGCATGAGCGTCGTCGCGGCGCGGGCCCGGCGCAGCCCGAGCTCGGCGTCGGGCTGGGGGTCCTCGGCGCCGATGCCGTTGGGGCGCGGGCCGTCCTGCGGCAGCCCGAAGCGGCTCGCGTGACGCACGACGTCGTGGTTGCTCAGCACCCACGTCGAGGGCGCGCCGATCTCGTCGTAGACCCGCAGCGAGGTCTCGACGACCTCGCGCAGGGCGCCGGCGTCCCACCGGGTGTCGAGGAAGTCGAAGTTGAAGGCCTGGTGCATCTCGTCGGGGCGCACGTACCGGGCGAGACGCTCCGGCGGGCGCACCCACGCCTCGGCGCACAGGATCCGCTCGGGGCCCTCGGTGTAGGAGTCGAGCACCCGGCGCCAGTCGCGGTAGATCTCGTGCACGCCGTCCTGGTCCCAGTACGGGCTGTCGGCGGTGTTGTTCTGCTGGAGCATGTGCTCGCGCGGCGCGTAGTCGGGCAGCCCCTCGGCCTTGACGAGGCCGTGGGCGACGTCGACGCGGAAGCCCGCGACGCCTCGGTCGAGCCAGAAGCGCAGCACGGACTCGAACTCCGCGCGCACCTGCGGGTTGGTCCAGTCGAGGTCGGGCTGACCGGTGTCGAAGAGGTGGAGGTACCACTGGCCGGGCTCGCCGTCGGCCTCGGTGACACGCGTCCACGCGGGCCCGCCGAAGACGGAGGTCCAGTCGTTCGGCGCCTCGCTGCCGTCGCCGCGCCCCTCGCGGAAGATGTAGCGGGCCCGCTCGGGGGAGCCGGGCGCGGCGGCCAGGGCGGCCTGGAACCACGCGTGGTCGACCGAGGTGTGGTTGGGCACGAGGTCGACGACGACCTTGAGGTCGAGCTCGGCGGCGCGGGCCATCATCGCGTCGACGTCGTCGAGGTCGCCGAAGAGCGGGTCGATGTCGCGGTAGTCGGCGACGTCGTACCCGGCGTCGCGCTGCGGCGAGACGTAGAAGGGGGAGAACCACACCGCGTCGACCCCGAGGGCGCGCAGGTGGGGCAGGCGGGCCGTGATGCCCGCGAGGTCGCCGACGCCGTCGCCGTCGCCGTCGGCCCAGCTGCGGGGGTAGACCTGGTAGATCACGGCGTCGCGCCACCACGCGGCGTCGGCCGGGGCACCGGCGTGCAGGGGGGTGGTCTGCAGGGTCGTCGGGGACGCAGTCATGCGCAGATCGTCGCAGCGCGGGACCCGTCGGTGCAAAAGGGCGTCGGACCCTCATCCCACGGCCCAGCCGCCCCGGGCGCCCGGGCCGTCGACCCGGCGGAATGGCTCGGCCTCCCGCCGGGTTGGCATGAGCATGCGAGCGATCACCTATGACCAGTACGGCGACGACAGCGTCCTGCAGCTCACCGAGCGCGAGACGCCGAAGGTGGGACCGAGCGAGGTCCGCATCCGCGTCACCCGGGCGAGCGTCAACCCCGTGGACTGGAAGGTCATGTCCGGCGGGCTCGACCCCCTCCTCGACGCGCACTTCCCCGTCGTGCCCGGCTGGGACGTCGCGGGCGTCGTCGACGCCGTCGGCCCCGACACCCCCGAGCACGCCGTCGGCGACCGGGTCGCCGCGTACGCGCGCAAGCAGGTCGTCTCGGGCGGCACCTACGCCGAGTACGTCACCGTCGCCGTCGACGACGTCGCGGCCGTGCCCGACGCCGTGAGCGACGACGACGCCGCGGCGCTGCCGCTCGCGGGCCTGACCGCCCAGCGCGTCCTCGAGACCCTCGAGATCGGCTCGGGCGACGTCGTCCTCGTCCATGCGGCGTCCGGCGGTGTCGGTCACCTGCTCTCGCAGCTCGCCGTCGGGGCCGGCGCCCGGGTCATCGGCACCGCCTCGGCCCGCAACCACGAGCGGCTGCGCGCCCTGGGCGTCGAGCCGGTCGAGTACGGCGACGGCCTCGTCGAGCGCGTCCGCGAGCTCGCGCCCGAGGGCGTCGACGCGGTCGCCGACCTCGTCGGCGGGGTCCTCGACGACAGCCTCGCGCTGCGTCGCGACGGCGGGCGGCTGGCCTCGATCGCGGACGCCTCGGTCGAGGAGCACGGCGGCCGCTGGGTCTGGGTGCGCCCCGACGGCCCCCGGCTGGCCCGTCTGCTCGACGAGGTCGCCGCCGGGCGTCTGCACGTCGAGGTCGACCGGGTGGTCCCGCTCGAGCAGACCGCCGACGCCTTCGCCGCGAGCCGTGACGGCTCGGCGGCCGGCAAGATCGTCCTCTCGGTCAGCGACCCCGCCGTCGCCTGACCCACCACGCACGAAGGGGGACCCCCGACCGGCCGGTCGGGGGTCCCCCTTCGTCGTGCTCAGGGCGGCGCCGTGCTCAGAGCCGGTTGCCCTCGTCGTCGGAGTTGACGAGCATGTGCGCGGCTCGGAAGAAGTAGTCGCGCATCTGCTCGGCGTGCGCCTCGGGCAGGTCGACCTGGTCCATCGCCGCGTACATGTGGCGCAGCCAGCGGTCGCGCATGTCGAGCGTCACGGCGAAGCCGACGTGCCGCATCCGCAGGCGCGGGTGCCCGCGCAGCTCGTTGTACGTCGAGGGCCCCCCGAAGTACTGCTCGAGGAACATCCGCAGGCGCACCTCGGCTGGACCGAGGTCCTCCTCGGGGTAGAGGGCGCGCAGCTCGGGGTCCTCACGGACCCCCTCGTAGAAGGCGTGGACGAGGGCGACGAAGGTCTCGTGACCACCGACCTGGGAGTAGAAGGTCTCGCCGGGCTGGACGAACATGCGTCCAGTCTCTCAGGCGGCACGGGGGCGGGCCGAGCCCGCCCCCGTGCCGTGCCCGAGGTGCGCCGGGCTCAGACCGTGGCGACCGGGGGGAAGGGCGGGCCCTTGACCCCTTCGCGGTCGAAGGCGTCCTTGACCCGGCGCCGGATCTCGCGCTGGACGCCCCAGTGCTCGTCGGGCGCGCAGCGCGCGAGGACGCGCATCGTCACCGTGCCGCCGGTGATCGACTCGACGCCGAGCAGCTGCGGCGGGTCGAGCACCGCGGCGGACCACTCCGGCTCGTCCTCGAGACCGGAGATCGCCTCGCGGATGATCCGCCCCACCCGGTCGACGTCCTCGCGGTAGGAGAAGGGCAGGTCCACCGTCGCGGTCGACCACCCCTGCGAGCGGTTCGCGATGCGGATGATCTCGCCGTTGCGGACGTACCAGACGACCCCCTGCGCGTCGCGCAGCCGGGTGATCCGCAGGGTGACCTCCTCGACGGTGCCGATGGCCTCGCCGGTGTCGACGAGGTCGCCGACGCCGTACTGGTCCTCGAGGATCATGAAGACCCCGGAGAGGAAGTCCTTGACGAGGCTCTGCGCGCCGAAGCCGAGCGCGACACCGCCGACGCCCGCGGACGCCAGGAGCGGCGCGAGCGGGATGCCGAGGAGCGCCATCACCGTGAGCAGGGTGATGAGCGAGATGACGAAGGTGACGACCGAGCGCAGCAACGAGCCGAGCGTCAGCGTGCGCTGACGGTGCCGCTCGGTGTTGATGCCGGCCTTCGTCGCCACCATGCCGACGGCGGAGCGCCCGCGGTCGACGATGCGGCCCTCGCGACGCGAGACGGTCGTGTCGACGAAGCCGCGGATCGCCCGGTGCAGCACGGCCCGGGCGACCACCGCGGCGACGACGGTGACGAGGATCTGCAGCGGCACGCCGGAGAACCAGCCCCAGGCGTCCTGGGCGGTCACCGCCGCCATGCTGCTCGCGCCCTCGCTGACGGGGGACAGGGTCGAGCTCGTCCGCACCAGATCAGGCCCCCGTGCTCTGCGCGTCGCGCTGCTGGGCCGCCACCGCGCGCGCGACGGCGTCGCGCTGCTCGGTGAGGGTGCGGCGCAGCCCGGCCGGGGCGTCCGGGTGCTCGGCCAGCCACGCGTCGGAGGCGGCGAGCAGCTCGGGGCCGGCGAGGGCCATCGGGTAGAAGAGCACGACGATGCTCTCGGCGACCGCGTGCGTGCGCTCGGACCACACGCGCGTCAGCGCGTCGTGGTAGCGGGCGACGAAGGGGGAGAGCAGCGCCGGGTCGCCGACCCGGCCGAAGCCGAGGGCGTGGGCGTCCACGACGGAGTTCGACGTCGTCGCGTCCTCGACACCGGCGTGCCAGGCGGCCTCCTTCGCCTCCGGCGTCGGGGCCGCGCCCCGGGCCCGGGCGGCGCGCTCGCGACCGGTCGCGGTGTTGTCCTGACCGGCCTCGGCGTCGACGTCCTGCGCGGTGCGCTCGCCGGCGGCGACGAGAGCGGTGAGCAGGGTCCAGCGCATGTCGGTGTCGACGGCCAGGCCGCGCGCGTCCTGCGAGCCGTCGAGCAGACCGGCGACGAAGGTCGTGTCGTCACCGGGGGCGGTGAGGTCGGCGACCGCGGTGACGAGCTGGAGCTGGGCGTCGCTGCCGGGCTCGGCGGTCCGGGCCAGCTCCTCGATCCGGTCGCGCACCTGGGTGCGCAGGCCCGCCCGCACGGCAGGGTCGGAGTAGGACAGGACCGCCGTGCGCAGCTGCTGCAGGAGCGTCTTGAGCAGGGTGGAGTCGTCCTGGCCCTCGAGGGCCCCCAGCGCGATCGGCACGTACTCGCGGGCGGGCAGCTCGGCGTCGCGCGTCATGTCCCACGCGCTCGCGAGGCACAGCGACTCGGGCAGCGAGTCGGCGAAGGCGCGCGGGTTGCTGCGGAAGGTCGCCAGCGAGCGGGCGTCGAGGCGGATCTTCGCGTAGGCGAGGTCGTCGTCGTTGACGAGGAGCAGGTCGGGCTGCTGACGCCCGACGAGCGCGGGCACCTCGGTCACCGCCCCGTCGACGTCGAGCTCGATGCGGTCCGTGCGGGTGAGGACGCCGTCGACGAGGTCGTAGCAGCCGATCGCGAGCCGGTGCGGGCGCAGCGTCGGGTGCTCGTCCGTCGCGCTCTGCTCGACGCGCGCCGCGGTGATCGCGCCGCGGTCGTCGACCTCGACGACGGGGCGCAGGGTCGCCACGCCGGCGGTCTCGAGCCACAGCGCCGACCACGAGCGCAGGTCGCGGCCCGAGGTGGCCTCGAGCTCGTCGAGGAGATCGCCGAGGGTCGTGTTGCCCCACGCGTGCTTGGCGAAGTAGGCGCGCAGGCCGTCGCGGAAGGCCTCGCGGCCGACGTAGGCGACGAGCTGCTTGAGCACCGAGGCGCCCTTGGCGTAGGTGATGCCGTCGAAGTTGACCTCGACGTCGGCGAGGTCGCGGATCGGGGCGACGATCGGGTGGGTGGTGCTCAGCTGGTCCTGGCGGTAGGCCCACGACTTCTCGTGCGTCGAGAAGGTCGTCCACGCCGAGGCCCACTGGGTGGCCTCGGCCTGGCACGTCGTGCTCGCCCACTCGGCGAAGCTCTCGTTGAGCCAGAGGTCGTTCCACCACTTCATCGTCACGAGGTCGCCGAACCACATGTGCGCGAGCTCGTGGAGCACGGTGAGGGCACGGCGCTCGACGAGGCTGTCGGGGACCTTCGAGCGGAAGACGTACATCTCGTGCAGCGTCACGCACCCGGCGTTCTCCATCGCCCCGGCGTTGTACTCGGGGGTGAAGACCTGGTCGTACTTGTGGAAGGGGTAGGCCTGGTCGAACTCCTCCTCGAAGAAGGCGAAGCCGGCCTTCGTGAGGTCGAAGAGGTGGTCGGCGTCGAGGTGCGCGCTCAGCGAGCGGCGGCAGAAGATGCCGAGCGGCACCTCGCCGGCGCGGGTGGTCACGCTGTCGCGCACGACGTCGTACGGGCCGGCGACGAGGGCGGTGATGTAGCTGCTCATCCGCTCGGTCGCGGGGAAGGCCCAGCGGGCGACCCCTTCGCGCACGGGCGACGGCTCCGGCGTCGCGGAGTTCGAGATGAGCACCCAGTGCGCGGGCGCGGTGACGTCGAAGGTGAAGGAGGCCTTGAGGTCGGGCTGCTCGAAGACCGGGTACATGCGCCGGCTGTCCGGCACCTCGAACTGCGTGTAGAGGTAGACCTCGCCGTCGACCGGGTCGACGAAGCGGTGCAGCCCCTCGCCGGTGTGCATGTAGCGCCCGGTCGCCTCGATCGTCAGGACGTTGTGCTCGGCCAGGCCGGGCACCCGCAGGCGGGAGTCGGCGTACAGCTCGCCGGGGGAGAGGGTCGTGCCGTTGAGGGTCACCGAGTCGACCGACTCGCCGATGAAGTCGACGAAGGTCTCGGCGCCCGGGGTCGTCGCGGAGAAGGTGATCGTCGACGTCGTCGCGAAGGTCTCCTCGGACACGGTGAGGTCGAGGGTGACGTCATAGCTCTCGACCCGGACGAGGCCGGCGCGGGTCGCGGCCTCCTCGCGGGTCAGGTTCGTGCCGGGCACGGGGCCTCCATCGGTGTCGTCCTGGGGACGGCGGCCGGGTCACGGCGCCGTCGGGTGATCCTCCTCATGCTGACACAGGGCCTGCGGGGCTCACCGGCCCGGGCTTCTGCCAGGATGCCGCCATGGCGACCGAGAGCGTTGACTTCTACTTCGACCCCGCGTGCCCGTGGGCATGGATGGCCTCCCGCTGGATGATGGAGGTGGAGCAGGTCCGCGACGTCGACGTCCACTGGCGGCAGATGAGCCTGTGGGCGCTCAACGAGGGCCGCGACATCCCCGAGGGCTACCGCGAGTTCCAGGAGCGCATCCACGGCATGTCGCGTGTCCTGGCCAAGGCGCTCGACGCGCACGGCGACGAGGTCGCCAAGCCGCTGTACGACGCCCTCGGCGAGCGCATCCACCACCAGGGCCGCAGCGACTTCGACGCGATCACCGCCGAGGCGCTCGAGCAGGTCGGGCTGGCGGCCTCGCTCCTCGACGCCGGCCAGGACGAGTCGCTCGACGACGTCCTGCGGGCCAAGAAGCAGGCGGTGAGCGAGCTCGTCGGCGACGACGTCGGCACCCCGACGATCACCGTGGCCGGCTCGAGCTTCTTCGGCCCGGTCGTCAGCCCCGCCCCGAAGGGGGAGGCCGCCGGCCGGCTGTGGGACGGCTGCGTGGCCGTCGCGGGCACCGACGGGTTCTTCGAGCTCAAGCGCTCGCGCACCCGCGACCCGATCTTCGACGTCTGACCCGGTCCGCTCCCGGACCTCACCACCCAGCAGCACCCACCCGAGAGGTATCACCACCCCATGCGCGTGCACATCGGCGGAGACCACGCCGCCTACGAGCTCCAGCAGGAGCTCATCGCCCACCTCCAGTCCGAGGGCCACGAGGTCGTCAACCACGGCCCCTTCGACTACGACGCCGTCGACGACTACCCGGTCTTCGTGCTGCGCGCCGCCGAGGCGGTCGCGGCGGACCCGGGCAGCCGGGGCGTGGTCCTCGGGGGGTCCGGCAACGGCGAGCAGATGGCGGCCAACAAGGTGGCCGGCATCCGTGCGGCGCTGTGCTACGACGTCGAGCTCGCGCGCCTGGCCCGCGAGCACAACGACGCCCAGGTCATCAGCATCGGCGGGCGCATGCAGCCGGTCGAGGTGGCCACCGAGATGGTGCGCGTCTTCCTCTCCACGGACTTCACCGGCGAGCCCCGCCACCAGCGGCGGATCGACATGGTGACCCGCTACGAGCAGACCCGAGAGCTGCCCGAGCTCTAGGCAACGCCGGGGGATCGACCCACCCGAAGGTGGGCGATTGGCCCATATACAACGTCCAACCCTGGACAGTGAAGTCTTCTTCTTCAAGACTTGGTCAAGGAATCGTGCTGCCGGGGGGCTGGCACCTAGTGTCGAGGTGTCGCCGCCCCGTCGGGCGGCGGCCCGACGACCAAGGGATACCTGATGTCGACCACCACCTCCCAGAGCGGGCGCCTCGCGCTGCCCGAGCTGGGGGCATCGTTGGTGCGCACGCTGGCGCACTCGAGCTCAGCGCCGCGCGTCGTCGTCCTCCTCACGGCGGCGCTCGCGATCACCCTCGGCAACCCCTACGCACCGCAGTACCTGCCCGTCTCCGCCTTCGTCCCCGTCATCCTGCTCGCCGGTGTCGTCCTGCCGGTCCGTGCGCTCGCGGCGACCTACGTCGCCATCACGACGATGATCATCTGGGTCGTCGCCTTCGGCACCGGAGGCCCGTACTACATCGCCCCCTTCGCCTGCGCGGCGACCATGGGGACCCTGCTCGCCACCTCGTACTCGCGCTCCCAGCACGGGGTCGGCGCCTTCACCGGCGACCGGATGATCATGGAGCTGCGTGACAGCCTCTTCGCGATCGGCGAGATCCCGCCGCTGCCCGCCGGGTGGCACGCGGAGCGCGCCTTCGCCACGGCCCACCACCAGGCCTTCTCCGGTGACTTCGATGTCGCGGTGCTCCAGGAGGACCACAGCCGGCTCGAGGTGATCCTCGTCGACGTCGCCGGCCACGGGCAGAAGGTCGCGACGCGCTCGCTCGCCCTCTCCGGCGCGCTGTCCGGCCTCGTCGGGCAGGTCGACCCCGCGGGCGTGCTCACCGCGGCCAACGGCTACCTCGCCCGGGCGAACTGGGACGAGGGCTATGCGACCGCGGTCCACCTCGACGTCGACCTCGAGAACGGCTGCTTCAACCTCGCCCACGCCGGGCACCCGCCCGCCGTCCAGTTCGTCGCGGCGACCGGCCAGTGGCAGACCGTCACCGCCGCCCTCGGGCCGGCGCTCGGCCTGCTGCCCGACGCGGTGTACCCCCGCGTCGAGGGAGTGCTCGAGCCCGGTGACGCGCTGCTCGTCTACACCGACGGCGTCGTCGAGTCGCCGACCGCCGACGTCGCCGACGGCATCGACTGGATGCTCGGCCGGGCCGAGGCCTCCGTCGGCGCCGGCCTGAGCGGGCTGACGACCGAGCTCGTGCGCCAGGGTCGCGCCGGCGAGGCCGACGACCGCGCCGCGATCCTCATCCGGCGCAGCTGACCGGGCCGTCCGGACCGGGGCGGGGGCGCCGTAGGATCGGCGTCCGATGACCCCTGACCAGCCCCACGACGACCCGTTGCGCCGCCCCGCGCACGACCGCCCGCCCGCCCCGAACGGCCGGCCCTCCTCGGGGGTGCGCACCTTCACCCCCCGCTGGCGCAGCTCGCCGCTCACCGACGAGCGGATGGCTGCGCTCATGCCCCGCTACGGCGTCGAGTCGCAGCGGCTCGACGAGGCCGCCCGCGCCCGGATCTACGGGCGGGTCGCCCCCTTCGTCCTCGAGATCGGGTCGGGCCACGGCGCCGCGGCCCGCGCCTACGCCGCCGCGCACCCCGAGCACGACGTGCTCGCCGTCGAGGTGCACGTGCCCGGGATCGCCCGGATGCTCGCGGCCGCCGACGAGGAGGGCCTGACCACCCTGCGGGTCCACCGCGGTGATGCCCTCGACCTGCTCCACGACGCAGTGCCCGACGGCTCGCTCCAGGCGGTCCACCTCTTCTTCCCCGACCCGTGGCCCAAGGCGCGGCATGCGAAGCGCCGCTTCGTCCAGCAGCACACCCTCGACCTCCTCGCGCGACGGCTGCGGCCCGGCGGCCACGTCCTCGTCGCCACCGACCACGAGCTCTACGCCCAGCACGTGCGCGAGCAGCTCGCCGAGCACGGCGGGTACGAGGTCGTCGAGGGGGAGCGGCCGTCCTGGCGGCCCACCGACGGCTTCGAGGACAAGGGCACCCGCGCCGGTCGCGTCATCCACGAGCTGCGCCTCACGCCGCGCGGACGCGGATAGGGTCGCGACATGTCCCAGCGCACCAGCTATCTCCTCGTCGACGGCGAGAACATCGACGCCACCCTCGGCACCTCCGTCCTCGGCCGACGTCCCCACCCCGAGGAGCGGCCGCGCTGGAACAAGCTGCTCGGCCACCTCGAGCGGCGCTGGCAGCAGCCGGTCAAGGCCCTCTTCTTCCTCGCGGTCGACGAGGACCTGCCGATGTCCTTCGTCCAGGCGCTGCTCGCCATGGGCTACACCCCGGTCCCGCTGAGCGGCCCGGGCAAGGTCGTCGACATCGCGATCCAGCGCACCGCGGACGCGCTGCTCGACCGGGCCGCCGACGTCATGCTCGTCAGCCACGACGGCGACTTCACCCCGCAGATGACCGCGCTCTCGCGCGACGAGGACCGCCGCCTCGCCGTCGCCGGCTTCACCGAGTTCGTCTCCACCGGGCTGCGGCAGGTGCCCGGCCTCGAGGTCGTCGACCTCGAGTACGAGATCGGCGCCTTCACCTCCGCGCTGCCGCGCGTGCGGATCATCCCGATCTCCGAGTACGACCCCGCCGACTTCATCTGAGCGAGCCGGGACGACGAGACCCCCGCACCAGGTCGGTGCGGGGGTCTCATCGCGTCCGCGGACGGACGGGGGAGCGGGCGACGGGAATCGAACCCGCGTAGCCAGTTTGGAAGACTGGGGCTCTACCATTGAGCTACGCCCGCACACCTCTCGCGGCCTGCCCGCGAGGTGCGGGCTCTGCTGCGCGAGGAGCACGGGTTAGCCTAATGCGCGCTCGGACGCCGACCGAATCGGCTCCCGGGTGACGGGGTATGGCGCAGCTTGGTAGCGCGTCCGCTTTGGGAGCGGAAGGCCGCCGGTTCGAATCCGGCTACCCCGACCCGCCGTGCGTCCGGTGGTCTCGAGGCTCAGGCCCTGGCGGGCCCTCGCACCTCGACCATCGACGTACCCAGACCCGCCGTGCGTCCGGTGGTCTCGAAGCTCAGGCCCTGGCGGGCCCTCGCACCTCGACCATCGACGCCCGCCGCGAGACCGCTCAGGTCGGGAGCATCGGGCCGCCGGTGCCGAAGAGGCGCTCGGTGAGGCCCGTGCGGGCCCCCTTCGCCTCGAGCGCCCGCTGCACCTTGGCGACGTTGGAGCGGGTGGGCCAGGCGAGCCACAGCATGACGGGGACCATGACCAGCCCGAGCAGGGCGAGCAGGCCCCACCCGCTGACGAAGGCGAGCATCACGGCGACGATCCCGGGCGCCTCGACGAGCGCGCAGCGCACGATCGTCGAGGACTGGAGCGCGGCGACCGCGGTGCGACCGGGGTCGCGGTCGGCCGGGTCGACCGGCGGCACCCGGAAGCCGACGGTCGTCGCGGCACCGATACCGGCGAGGGCGACGACGGCGAAGACGGCCAGCCACAGCGGGTCCGCCCCGCCGTCGGTGCCGGCGCTCACCAGCCCGACGAGGCTGACGAGGACGAGACCGCTGCACATCGCGGCGACGACGATCTTCACGGGCTGCAGGGCGGTGGCGGGCGTGGCCGATGGCTGCGACATGGCTGGCACCCTAGGGCCCGGCGGGCTCGTTTGGGTCGCGCGGCCGGTGTGACGGTAGTGTGACGACCTACGTCTGCGTCCACCTCAAGGAGCAGCCGGGACCGGTCCCTGCGGGGTCGGAGACGGCTCGTGGGCGTCAACCGTTGACCACCCGCCAGAGATCCTTTGGAGTGCCTGCAGTGAAGAGTGCCGTCGAGAAGCTCAACCCGACCCGGGTCAAGATGACCGTCGAGGTCACCAGCGAGGAGCTCGCGCCGCACGTCGACGCCGCCCTGAAGACCATCGGCTCCCAGATCCAGGTCCCGGGCTTCCGCGCGGGCAAGGTCCCGAGCCGCATCATCGAGCAGCGCGTCGGCAAGGCCGCCGTCCTCCAGGAGGCCGTCAACGAGGCCCTGCCGGAGTTCTTCGGCCAGGCCGTCGAGGCCGAGGAGCTCAAGCCGCTGGGCCAGCCCGAGGTCGAGATCACCTCGCTGCCCCTCGAGGACGGCGAGCAGCTCGAGTTCACCGTCGAGGTCGACGTCCGCCCCGAGGTCACCCTCCCCGACTACGACGGCCTGGCCGTCACCGTCGACCCCGTCACCGTGAGCGACGAGGACGTCGAGGCCCGCATGACCGAGCTGCGCGAGCGCTTCGGCACCCTCACCGGTGTCGACCGCGCCGTCGAGGACGGCGACTTCGTCTCCATCGACCTGCGCGCCGAGATCGACGGCCAGGAGATCGACGCCGTCGAGGGCATCTCCTACGAGGTCGGCTCCGGCACGATGCTCGAGGGCATGGACGCCGCGCTCGTCGGCCTGAACAAGGGCGAGAGCGCTGACTTCACCTCGCCGCTCGCCGGTGGCGACCAGGCCGGTCAGGACGCCTCGTGCACCGTGACCGTCCAGTCCGTCAAGGTCCGCGAGCTGCCCGAGGTCGACGACGACTTCGCCCAGATGGCCAGCGAGTTCGACACGGCCGAGGAGCTGCGCGCCGACGTCGCGAAGCAGGCCGAGCAGGCCAAGAAGTTCGAGCAGGGCATCCAGGCCCGCGACAAGGTCCTCGAGGCCCTCCTCGAGCAGGTCCAGATCGACCTCCCGGAGAGCATCGTCGAGGGCGAGGTGCACCAGCACCTCGAGCAGGAGGGTCGCCTCGAGGACGACGAGCACCGTGCCGAGGTCGACGAGTCGACCCGCAAGGCGCTCACCTCGCAGTTCCTCCTCGACGCGATCGTCGAGGCCGAGCAGGTCGAGGTCGGCCAGCCCGAGCTCGTCGAGTACCTCGTCATGCAGGCCCAGCAGTACGGCATGGACCCCAACCAGTTCGCCCAGCTCATCGACCAGCAGGGTCAGGTGCAGGCGATGGTCGGCGAGGTCGGCCGTCGCAAGGCCCTCGCCGCGGTCCTCGACAAGGCGAGCATCACCGACACCGACGGCAACGCGATCGACCTCGACGAGCTCGTCCCGGACGCCGAGGGCGAGAGCGACGAGTCGGTGGAGACCGAGACTCCCGAGGTGACCGAGGGCGACAGCACGTCGGTCGAGACCGAGGCCCCCGAGGCCGAGGCCACGCAGGAGCAGGACGCCTCCAAGGCCTGATCCACCGCACCTCGCGACGAAGGGGGGAGCCGACCACGCGGTCGGGTCCCCCCTTCGTCGCTGCCGCACCACCGCAGAAGGAGCCCGGCGTGACCACCGCCGCCCGCACGTCCGCCGTGCCCCAGGAGCGTGCCCACCGCGCGCTCCTGCTCGTCTTCGCCCTCGCCGGGGTCGTCTTCGCGACCTGGGCGAGCCGGCTGCCGGACATCAAGTCGATGCTCGGCCTGACGAGCGGCGAGCTCGGCATCACCCTGCTCGCGGGCAGCGTCGGCTCCCTGCTCGCGCTGCCGGTCGCCGGTCGTCTCGCCGAGCGCGTCGGGACGGGCCGGGCCGTCGTCGTCGGCGCGGTCCTCGCCTCCGTCGGGATCCTCGGCGTCGGTCTCGGCGCCCAGGTCGCGGGCTCCCGACCGCTCATCTCCGCCGGCCTCTTCGTCACCTCGGCGGGCGTGAGCCTGTGGGACGTGTCGATGAACCTCCAGGGCGCGACCGTCGAGCGGGCGCTCGGCCGCTCGACGATGCCGCTGTACCACGCGTTCTTCAGCGGCGGCACCGTCCTCGCGGCCCTCGTCGGCGCCGGTCTCGTCGCCCTCGACGTCTCGTTGCTCGTGCACTTCGTCGTCGTCGTCGCGCTGGCCGCCACGCTCGCGCTGCGCACCCAGCGCCACTTCCTCGCCGACCCGCGGCTGCCCGACGAGCCGGGCACGACCGGCGTCACCCGCTCGGCGTGGCGCGAGCCGCGCACGGCGCTCATCGGCGTCTTCGTCCTCGTCGCCGCCTTCACCGAGGGCACGGCCAACGACTGGATCGCCGTCGCCTTCGTCGACGGCCACGGGGTGCCGACGTGGGCCGGCGTCGTCGCCTTCGCGTGCTTCCTCGGCGCGATGACCCTCGGACGGGTGCTCGGCACCCGCCTCCTCGACGTCTACGGCCGCCGGCGGGTGCTCCTGCCGATGCTCGTTGTCGCCGCGGTCGGCTCGCTGCTCGTCGTGCTCACCCCGCCCGCGACGGCCTACGTCGGCACGCTGCTGTGGGGATTCGGCGTGAGCCTGGGCTTCCCCGTCGGCATGAGCGCCGCAGCCGACGACCCGCGTCGCGCCGCCGCGCGGATGTCGGTCGTCGCGACGATCGGCTACGCGGCCTTCATCGCCGGCCCGCCGGTGCTCGGCCTGCTCGGCGACCACGTCGGCATCCTGCGCGCGCTGCTGCTCGTCGCCGTGATGATCCTCCTCGCCCTCGTCACCCTGCCCGCCGTCGTCGAGCCGGACGACGCCCGTGCCGCTCAGCCCGCGCGCAGCGCATGACAGGTGTCATGCGGCCCCGATGACGAAGGGGGCAGCGCCCCCTCCTCCCGCCGGGCAGGGTGGGGGCATGGACCAGGACACGCGAACTGAGCAGGGGGCGCCCCCGGCGCTGCGGCTGCGGCAGGTGACCAAGCACTTCACGCTCGCCCGGCAGCGGGTCGAGGCCGTGCGCGGCGTCGACCTCGAGGTCGGGCACGGCGAGGTCGTCGCCATGCTCGGGCCGAACGGCGCCGGCAAGACGACGACCCTCGACATGGTGCTCGGTCTCACCCAGCCGTCGTCGGGCGGCGTCGAGGTCTTCGGCACCGTGCCGCGCGCCGCGGTCGACGCCGGGCGGGTGTCGGCGGTGCTCCAGACCGGCGGCCTGCTCCGCGACCTCACGGTCGAGGAGACCGTCGAGGTCATCGCCTCGACCTTCGCCTCGCCGCAGCCGGTCGCCGAGGTCATGGAGCGGGCCGGGATCACCGCGCTGGCCCGTCGCCGCGTGAGCAAGTGCTCTGGCGGCGAGCAGCAGCGGCTGCGCTTCGCCCTCGCGCTCCTGCCCGACCCCGACCTGCTCGTCCTCGACGAGCCCACGGCGGGCATGGACGTCGGCGCCCGGCGCGACTTCTGGGCGGCGATGCACGCCGAGGCCGCGCAGGGCCGCACGATCATCTTCGCGACGCACTACCTCGAGGAGGCCAACACCTTCGCCGACCGGATCGTCCTCATGTCCAGTGGCGTCGTCGTCGCCGACGGCACGACCGAGGCCATCCGCGCCCGGGCGACCGGGCGCGTCGTGAGCGCCGACCTCGCCCCCGAGCTCGACGCACGGCTCGAGGCCGCTGCGGGGGTGCACTCGCTCGAGCGGCAGGGGCCACGGGTGCGGGTGCTCGCCGCCGACTCCGACGCGCTGGCCCGCACCCTGCTCGACCTCGGCGGGTCCAACCTCGAGATCACGACGGGCTCGCTCGACGAGGCCTTCCTCGCCCTCACCGGGCAGGGGGCCGACGACCCCCACCGCACCACCGACGAGACCACCGAGCACGAGACCAGCGGGAGCCGGGCATGAGCATCAACCCCACGTACACGGGCATGGAGCTGCGACGGATCGTGCGCGACCCGGTCGGGCTCTTCTTCACCGCCGCGCTGCCGGCCTTCCTCTTCGTCATCTTCGGCGCGACCCAGTCCTTCAAGGACGAGTCGGCCGGCAACGGCAACGTCGGTCTCTACATCATGGTCTCGATGGCCGCGTACGGCGCCGTGACCGCCACGACCTCCATCGGCGGCGGGGCGGCGGTCGAGAAGATGCAGGGCTGGGGCCGTCAGCTCGGCCTCACCCCGATGCGCGACTCCTCCTTCGTCCTCAGCAAGGCGGTCACCGCGCTCACCGTCGCGTGCGTGCCGATCGGGCTCATCTACCTCATCGGGGCGCTCACCGGCGCCGAGGGCACCGTGCAGGCGTGGGTCCTCTCGGCGCTCGTCGTCCTGGCCGGTGCGGGGGTCTTCGCCCTCTACGGGCTGTGCGTCGGGCTCGCCTTCCGCTCGGAGAGCGCCGTCGGCGCGGCCTCGGGCACGCTCGTCATCTTCGCCTTCCTCGGCAACGTCTTCACCCCCCTGTCGGGCACGCTGCTCGACATCGCCCGCTTCACCCCGCTCTACGGCTACATCTCGCTGGCGCGCTACCCCATCACCGAGGGCTGGCTCGTGAGCACGCAGGACGGTGCGGCGATGGTGCAGGAGCCGCTGTGGGTGCCGGTGACCAACCTGCTCGTCTGGGGCGCGATCTTCGCCGTCGTCGCCACCCTGCTCGTGCGCCGCAGCCGCGGCCGTCAGTGACCCCCGGCGATGCCCGGCGCTAGCCTGCGGCCCATGGAGCGACGACGCGGCGACGTGGTGGTGGGGGAGGAGTTCGAGCGCGACCCCTGGGCCCGCTTCGGCTGGCTCCTCGGCGCGGTCTGGCTCGTCTTCATCGTCTTCCCGGTCGTCTCCATCGTCCAGGACGACGCGCCGTGGCCGTGGCGCGCGCTGGGGATCCTCGTCGTCCTCGCCTTCAGCGTCGTCTACCTCCACGCGATGCGCGCGGAGGACCGGCCCGAGGGCACGAGCTGGAGCGTGTGGACCTACCTCGCGGTCCTCGTCGCCCTCACCCTCGCGACGATCCCCACCGCCGGCATCGCCTCGCTCGGGCTCGTCCCCTTCGTCCTCGCCCTCGCCGGCATCGCCCTGCGACCCTGGCAGGCCCTCGTCGCGCTCGGCCTGGCCCTGGGCATCGCCTCGGTCGTCGTGTCGCAGGTGGGCATCGAGCAGCTCGCCTTCGTCTACCTCGTCTACCCGATGGTCACGCTGACGCTCATCCTCGTCGGCGGCCTCGACCGCAGCTCCTCGCGGCGGCGTGCCTCGGAGCAGCGCCTGTCGATCAGCCAGGAGCGCGAGCGGGTCGCCCGCGACGTGCACGACGTCCTCGGCCACTCGCTGACCGTCGTCACCGTCAAGGCCGAGCTCGCCGAGCGTCTCGTCGACGTCGACCCCGAGCGGGCCAAGGCCGAGCTCGCCGAGCTGCGCTCCATCGCCCGCCAGTCGCTCGCCGAGATCCGGGCCACCGTGGCGGGGCTGCGCGTCGCCCGGCTCGCGGACGAGATCGACTCGGCGCGCGGCGCGATGGCAGACGCGGGCATCGCGCTCGTCGTCGACGGCGACCCGGCCGAGGTCGACCCGCGGCACCGGATCACCCTCGCGTGGGCACTGCGCGAGCTCGCGACGAACGTCGTGCGCCACAGCGGCGCGACCGGGTGCGTCGTCACCCTGGGCGAGGACCGCCTCGTCGTCGTCGACGACGGGCGGGGGCCGCGCTCGGGGCGCGAGGGCAACGGTCTGCGGGGACTTCGAGAGCGGGTCGAGCCGTCCGGCGGGAGCGTCGTCGTCGAGGCGGCCGAGCCGGGCACGCGCGTGGAGGTGACGTTGTGAGCATCAAGGTGCTGCTGGCCGACGACCAGGCCCTCGTGCGGGGCGCCCTCGCGGCTCTGCTCGGTCTCGAGCGCGACATCGACGTCGTCGGCGAGGTCGGCCGCGGCGACGAGGTCCTCACCGCGGTGCGGCGCACCGGGGCCGAGGTCGCGCTGCTCGACATCGAGATGCCCGGCATGTCGGGCATCGACGTCGCCGAGCAGCTCTCCCGCGAGGAGCCGTCGTGCCGGGCGCTCGTCGTCACGACCTTCGGGCGGGCCGGCTACGTGCGTCGGGCTCTCGAGGCCGGTGCGCGGGGCTTCGTCGTCAAGGACACCCCGGCGAGCGAGCTCGCCGAGGCGGTGCGCCGGGTGCACTCGGGTCTGCGCGTCATCGACCCGACGCTCGCCGCGGAGTCGCTCTACGAAGGGGTGAACCCCCTCTCCCCGCGCGAGCGGGAGGTCCTGCGCGAGGCGCTCACGGGCGCCCCGGTCGCGAGCATCGCCGCGCAGGTCTACCTCTCGCCGGGCACGGTGCGCAACCACCTGTCCTCGGCCATCGGCAAGACGGGCACGACGACCCGGATGGAGGCGGCGAGGGTCGCCCATGACAACGGCTGGCTCTAGGCGCAGCGCGGTGTGCGATCCGGGCGGGTCGGACCCTAGGGTTGTGCGTCATGACCGACATCTCGCCGGACGTCACCCCTGACGACGAGCTCCTCGAGGCCGCCGTGGAGTCCGACCTGCTCGAGCAGGACCCCCACGAGCCGAACTTCGCCCAGGTCTTCTACCCCGCCCGACCCCGCGCCCTTCGTCCGCGGGGCCGGCTGCGGCCCCAGGGGTCGCCCTCGCCGGCCGAGCTGCGCTCCGGTGAGCCGCTCGGGGACAACCCCGTCTACGTCGAGTGGCTGCGCGACCAGTCGATGCTCGCCGACGCGAAGGCCATCGCCCGGCAGTTCTCGGCCGTGGGCTCGATGTGGCAGAACCCCTACGCCACCCCGGACCCGCGCCTCGCGGTCCAGACCGCGTCGGTGTGGTTCACCGCCTACCCGATCTCGATGATCACCCCGCCCGGGCGCTCCTTCCTCGCCGCGCTCGGCGACGACGAGCTGTGGCGCACCTTCGCCGACATCGGCATCCACGGCCTGCACACGGGCCCGGTCAAGCAGGCCGGCGGGATCTCCGGGTGGAGCCCCACGCCGAGCATCGACGGGCACTTCGACCGCATCTCGACCCACATCGACACCGCCTTCGGCACCGAGGACGAGTTCCGCGAGATGTGCGTCACCGCGGCCGCCCACGACGGCACGGTCATCGACGACATCGTGCCCGGGCACACCGGCAAGGGCGCCGACTTCCGCCTTGCCGAGCTCGGGGTCGACGACTACCCCGGGATCTACCACATGGTCCTCGTGCCCGAGGAGGACTGGCACCTGCTGCCCGACGTGCCCGAGGGGCGCGACTCGGTCAACCTCGACGAGGAGGCGGAGGCCGCGCTGTCGGAGGCGGGCTACATCGTCGGCCGCCTCCAGCGGGTGATCTTCCACGTGCCCGGGGTCAAGGACACGAACTGGAGCGCGACCTCCGTCGTCACCGGTCCCGATGGCGTCCGGCGGCGCTGGGTCTACCTGCACTACTTCAAGGAGGGCCAGCCCTCGATCAACTGGCTCGACCCCACCTTCGCCGGCATGCGCATGGTCATGGGCGACGCCCTGCACAGCCTCGGCGACCTCGGCTCCGGGGGTCTGCGGCTCGACGCCAACGGGTTCCTCGGGGTCGAGAAGTCCGCGGAGGGCTCGCCCGCGTGGTCCGAGGGCCACCCCCTGTCGGAGGCGGCCAACCAGCTCATCGGGTCGATGGTGCGCAAGATCGGCGGCTTCACCTTCCAGGAGCTCAACCTCTCGATCGACGACATCGCGACGACCTCCGAGGCCGGCGCCGACCTGTCCTACGACTTCGTCAACCGGCCCGCCTACCAGCACGCGCTCGCGACGGCCGACACGGAGTTCCTCCGGCTGACGATGCGCGAGGCGATGGCTCGGGGCGTCCATGCGGTCGGGCTCGTCCACGCGCTGCAGAACCACGACGAGATGACCTACGAGCTCGTCCACTTCGCCAGCGAGCACCGCGAGGAGGAGTTCACCTTCCGCGGCGAGCAGGTGAGCGGCGAGGTGCTCGCCGAGACGATCCGTGGCGAGCTCACCGAGCGCCTCACCGGCGCGGCCGCGCCGTACAACCAGGTCTTCACGACCAACGGCATCGCCTCGACGACGGCGTCGATCATCGCCGGGTCGCTCGGCATCACCGACCTCGACGCGATCGGCGAGGAGGAGGTCGCCCGGATCCGGCAGGCGCACCTGCTCCTCGCGAGCTACAACGCTCTCCAGCCGGGCGTCTTCGCCCTCTCCGGGTGGGACCTCACCGGCGCGCTGCCGCTGCCCGCCGACCACCCGGACGTCGCGCCGCTGCTCGACGGGGGAGACACCCGCTGGATCCACCGCGGTGCCTACGACCTGCTCGGCGTCGACCCCTCCGCCCAGCGCTCGATGTCCGGCATGCCGCGGGCCCGATCGCTCTACGGCACCCTGCCCGAGCAGCTCGAGGACGAGACGTCCTTCGTCTACCGGCTCAAGCAGATCCTGCACCTGCGCGGGTACTTCCAGATCGCGACGACGAGCCAGGTCGACGTGCCCGACGTCGCGCACCCGGCGATGCTCGTCATGGTCCACGACTACGAGAGCATCGAGGGGCAGATGCAGGTGACGGTGCTCAACTTCGCCGCCGAGCCGATCTCCGGCACGGTCATCAGCGAGCACCTCGTCCCCGGCGCCCGGCTCATGGACATGGGCGACGGGTCGACCTTCGGCGAGGTCGACCAGCTGCACGGCTTCCACGTCGAGCTCGAGGCGCACGCGGCGCTGGCGCTGCTCGTGCGCTCCTGAGGCGGGGCGGACCGCCCCGGCGGGCCGCCCCGGCGGGCCGCTCTCTCATCGCCGTCTCATCCACGTCGTCCAGGGTGGGTGCATGCGCCGCACCCTCACCGCCGTCCTGCTCGCCGCCGCCCTCCCGCTCGGTCTCTCCGCCTGCGTGCTGCCGCTCGGGGGAGAGGACGAGCCCGGGTCGAGCCAGACCGAGGAGGACGGCGGCGACGGTCAGGACGAGGGCGACGACGGTGACGACGGTCAGGACGGCGGCGACGACGGCGAGGACGACGCCGGCGGCGAGGACGACGACAGCTGACACGGTCGAGCCCCCGTCGCCGCCGTTAGCGTGAGGTGATGACCCAGCCCCCCCGCCGACGCGTCCAGGTCCGCCCCCTCGGGGGCGCCGCGGGATGCCTGACGATGATCGTCGTCTCCCTGCTCCTGTCGGTCCTGCTCACGGTGCTGCTCAACCTCGCGCTCTGAGCAGCCGCGCGGCTCCCCCTTCGCGCCCGGTTGCGCCCACGGCGAACACGCAGATGGGTCGGGAGTAGCGCCCGACCCTTCGGCGTTAGGGTCACTGACAACGCCATCACGACACGAGAGCGAGCGAGCGTGAGCAACCCCAGCGAGATCGTCGCGGCAGGCCCCCAGGGCGGCCTCGGACTCGACGACCACATCTACCAGCGGCTCCTCAAGGAGCGGATCATCTTCCTCGGGTCGGACGTGCGCGACGACAACGCGAACGCCATCGCGGCCCAGATGCTGCTCCTCGCGGCGGAGGACCCGGAGAAGGACATCTGGCTGTACATCAACAGCCCCGGCGGCTCGATCTCCGCCGGCATGGCCATCTTCGACACGATGAAGTGGATCCCCAACGACGTCGCGACCGTGGCCATGGGCCTGGCCGCGTCGATGGGCCAGTTCCTCCTGTCGGCCGGCACCCCGGGCAAGCGGTACGCGACCCCCCACGCGCGGGTCATGATGCACCAGCCCTCGGGCGGCATCGGCGGCACCGCGTCCGACATCAAGATCCAGGCCGAGCAGATGCTCTTCGTCAAGAAGCAGATGGCCGAGCTCATCGCCCAGCACACGGGCCAGGACCTCGAGCGGATCGAGAAGGACTCCGACCGCGACCGGTGGTTCTCCGCCGAGGAGGCCAAGGAGTACGGCTTCATCGACCACGTCTTCGAGAGCGCGGCGCAGGCCGGGCCGCGCAGCGACAACCCGGTCACCGACTGAGCGCGCGAGAGACCAGGAGAGAGACACATGTACTTCGACCCCCAGGCCCGCACGTCCATGCCCGGTGACGCCCCGATGCGCCCCGGCCCGTCGAGCCGCTACATCCTGCCGAACTTCGAGGAGCGCACCTCCTACGGCATGAAGCGGATGGACCCGTACACCAAGCTCTTCGAGGACCGCATCATCTTCCTCGGGGTGCAGGTGGACGACGCCAGCGCGGACGACATCATCGCCCAGCTGCTCGTGCTCGAGTCGATGGAGCCCGAGCGCGACATCCTCATGTACATCAACAGCCCGGGCGGCTCCTTCACCGCCATGACGGCGATCTACGACACGATGCAGTACATCCGTCCTGACATCCAGACCTTCGTCATCGGCCAGGCCGCCTCGGCCGCCGCGGTGCTCCTCGCCGCCGGCGCCCCGGGCAAGCGCTTCGCCCTGCCGAACTCGCGCATCCTCATCCACCAGCCGGCTCTCGCCGGTGGTGCGGGCGGTCAGGCCTCCGACCTGGAGATCCAGGCCAACGAGGTGCTGCGCATGCGCGAGTGGCTCGAGGAGACCTGGGCCAAGCACTCGGGCAAGACCCCCGAGCAGGTCCGCGAGGACATCGAGCGCGACAAGATCCTCTCGGCCGCCGAGGCCAAGGACTACGGGCTCATCGACCTCGTGCTCACCCCGCGCAAGGCCTCGCTCGAGGACTGAGCCGGACCGTCGACGACGGCCGCCGCCCCCATCGGGCCGGCGGCCGTCGTCGTGCCCGGGGGAGGGAACCGAGGGCACCCCAGGGACGTCGAAGGGGGATGAGGCTCCTCCTCGCGTCCGTGCTCGTGGGTCTCGGCGTCCTCGGCAGCACGCCGACCGCCCGTGCTGCCCCGTGCTCCCAGACCTGCTCGTGCGTGCGCGGGACCCCTCAGCAGCAGGCCGAGCGCGCCGATGTCCTCGCCGTCGTCACCGTCACCGACGTGGCACTACCCGGCGGCGGCGGGGCGGGCTACGCGTACTACCGGCTCGACGTGGACCAGCGCCTCGGCGGCGACGTCTCGCGGACTGCCACCGTCCGCGCCTACACCGTCTCGGACGGGTGCGGCGTGCGCCTCATGAGGGGCCGGACATAACTCCTCTACGCGCAGGAGGACGCACGCGGCGCACTCATGACGACGCTGTGCAGCGGGACGCGACGGGCCACCCCTTCGCTCGTCCTCGCGGTCACCGGATCGGTCGCCCTCACCGCGTTGCGCTGACAGCGGACAGGCGCGACGCGCCCCCCACACGCGGTGTCCAATAGCAGGACAGCGACGAGCCGACGGGTACCGTCGGGCACGTCGGCCGGCGGCGACCGGCGGCACCGGGCGAGCGAGAGGATCTGGACGTGGCACGAGTCGGAGAGAGCGGAGACCTCCTCAAGTGCTCCTTCTGCGGCAAGTCCCAGAAGCAGGTCAAGAAGCTCATCGCGGGTCCCGGGGTGTACATCTGCGACGAGTGCATCGACCTGTGCAACGAGATCATCGAGGAAGAGCTGTCCGAGGGCAGCAACCTCGGCTTTGACGAGCTGCCCAAGCCGCGTGAGATCTTCGACTTCCTGCAGAAGTTCATCATCGGCCAGGAGGGCGCGAAGAAGTCGCTCGCCGTCGCCGTCTACAACCACTACAAGCGGGTCCAGGCCCAGGAGGCCGCGAGCACCGCCGGCAAGCGCGACGAGGAGCACGTGGACATCGCCAAGTCCAACATCCTGCTCATCGGTCCCACCGGCTGCGGCAAGACCTACCTCGCCCAGACCCTCGCGAAGATGCTCGACGTCCCCTTCGCCATCGCCGACGCGACGGCGCTCACCGAGGCCGGCTACGTCGGCGAGGACGTCGAGAACATCCTGCTCAAGCTCATCCAGGCCGCGGACTACGACGTCAAGAAGGCCGAGCAGGGGATCATCTACATCGACGAGGTCGACAAGATCGCCCGCAAGAGCGAGAACCCCTCGATCACCCGTGACGTCTCGGGCGAAGGGGTGCAGCAGGCCCTGCTGAAGATCCTCGAGGGGACGACGGCCTCCGTGCCGCCGCAGGGCGGGCGCAAGCACCCGCACCAGGAGTTCATCCAGATCGACACGACGAACGTCCTCTTCATCGTCGGCGGGGCCTTCGCCGGGCTGGAGAAGCTCATCGAGTCGCGCAGCGGCAAGAAGGGCCTGGGCTTCGGCTCCGAGCTGCACACGCCGACCGACCTCGCCGACTCCATCGTCGACGTCATGCCCGAGGACCTCATGAAGTTCGGGCTCATCCCCGAGTTCATCGGTCGTCTGCCGGTCATCACGACGGTCTCGCCGCTCGACCAGGACGCGCTGACGAAGATCCTCACCGAGCCGCGCAACGCCCTCGTCAAGCAGTACCGCAAGATGTTCGCGCTCGACGACGTCGAGCTCGAGTTCACCGACGACGCCGTCGAGGCCATCGCCGACCAGGCGCTCGCCCGCGGCACCGGCGCGCGCGGTCTGCGGGCGATCATGGAGGAGGTCCTCCTGCCGGTGATGTTCGACGTCCCGAGCGACGAGGGCATCAAGCAGGTCGTCGTCACCCGCGAGGTCGTCCTCGACAACGTGCTGCCGACCATCGTGCGCCACGAGCAGGAGACCAAGCGCAAGCCGAAGCAGAAGCGCTCGGCCTGAGCAGGTCGACGTGAGCGCACTCTCGCCCGAGGCCCTCGAGCGGCTCGTCGCCGCGCTGCCCGAGGGGGTCGTGGCCACCCGCGCGGAGACGCTCGAGAAGTACCGCCACGACGGGGCGAACGACCCCACCGCGCAGCTGCCCCTGGCGTGCGTGCGCGCGGAGTCCACCGACCACGTCGTGACGACGATGCGGTGGGCCACCGAGCACCGCGTCGCCGTCGTCCCGCGAGGTGCGGGGACGGGGCTGTCGGGTGGCGCGTCGGGGCAGTCCGGGGCGATCACCCTGTCGACCGAGCGCATGCGCGCCGTCGAGGTCGACCCGGCGAGCCGCACCGTCGTCGTCCAGCCCGGTCTGCTCAACGCCGAGGTCAAGGCCGCCGTGGCGGAGCACGGCCTGTGGTACCCGCCCGACCCCAGCTCGGTCCAGATCTGCTCCATCGGGGGCAACCTCGCGACGAACGCCGGGGGTCTGTGCTGCGTCAAGTACGGCGTCACCGCCGACTACGTCCTCGGGCTCGAGGTCGTCCTCGCCGACGGCACGGTGCTGCGTCTGGGCGGGCGTCACGTCAAGGACGTCGCCGGCCTGTCGCTCATGCCGCTCTTCGTCGGCAGCGAGGGGACCCTGGGCATCATCACCTCGGCCACCCTGCGCCTCGTGCCGGCGCAGCGGCCGGCCGCCACCCTCGTCGCGACCTTCCCGACCGTCGCGGCGGCCGCCGACGCCGTCGTGCGGGTCGGTCGTGACGTGCAGCCCTCGATGCTCGAGCTGCTCGACCAGGCCGCGATCAACGCCGTCGAGGACTACGCCCCGATGGGTCTGGACCGCGACGCAGGGGCGCTGCTCCTCGCGCAGTCCGACGCGCCGGGCGCCGCCCGGGCCGCCGAGGTCCAGCTCGTCGGGCGAGCGTTCGAGGCGGCGGGGGCCCTCGAGGTCTTCTCCACCGACGACGTCGACGAGGGCGAGCTCTTCATCCAGGCCCGCCGTCTCGCGCTGCCGGCGCTCGAGCAGCGCGGGCGGGTGCTGCTCGAGGACGTCGGCGCGGCGGTGCCGTTGCTGCCCGACCTGCTCGCCCGGATCGAGGCGGTCGCCGCCCGGCACGGGGTCGCCATCCCCGTCGTCGCCCACGCCGGCGACGGCAACACCCACCCGATCATCGTCGTCGACACCGACGACCCGGACGGCGAGGCGAAGGCGCAGGCCGCCTTCGTCGACGTCATGGCCGCGGCCGTCGAGATCGGCGGCACGATCACCGGCGAGCACGGCATCGGCCGGCTCAAGCGCGACGCCCTGCCGACGCAGCTCGGCCCGGAGGTCATGACCGCGAGCCGGCGGGTCAAGGACGCCCTCGACCCGCTCGGTCTGCTCAACCCCGGCGTCCTGCTCTAGCCGGCCTCGTTCGTCCGGACGTGCAGGCGCCCGCCCAGGGGTGTGGCGTGCGCCCCGCTCTCGCGGTTGGATGGAGGCGTGAGCGCGTACCTCCTGCGGGCCGGTGACACCGGCCCGACCCAGCAGTCACCGGTGACGTGCGGCGCGGCCTGCCTCACGGTCGCGCGGATGCTCGTGGACGACCCCTTCGCCCGGTGGGTGACGACGGGCAGCGGCCTGCCGGTCCTCGGGGCCGAGGGCTCGACGCCCGTCGAGCGCTTCGCGAGCTACGAGCGCACCGTGCACCGACGCACCAACGGGCTCAAGGTGTCGCGCGCCGGGCTCCGGCCGCCGTGGCCGCGCGCGCTCGGCACCCCGCCGTGGGGCGCGCGGGCCGAGCTCGAGGCCGGTGCGAGCCGGGTCGGCACCCGCTACGAGGTCGACGTCCTGCGGCCGCTCGGCGACGACGGGCTGCGGGCGGCCTTCGAGCGCCTGCACCGGGTCGTCGACGAGGGCGAGCCCGCCCTGCTCTACGTCGGCTCGGACGTGCTGCCGCGCCACGTGACCCTCGTGCTGCCCGGCCAGCTCGACGACGTCGTCGACGTCTACGAGCCGGCGTCGGGGCACGTGCGCCAGGTGACCGTCACCGAGGTCGTCGAGGCCCGGCTGGGCCTGGGTGGCTGGGACCGTGCGTGGCTGCTCGTGCGCCCGACGGGGGAGCGGCTGGCCCGGGCCGGGTCGCGCCCGGCCTTCGACCCCCGCCGGGTCCCCGTGCCCCGTCTCGTGCCCGGGACGGCACCGTCCCCGGACGCGGTGCGCAGCGAGCCCGTGCGCTGACCCGCCCCGACGCCGACGCCGTCGCCGACCCCCCACCCGCGGACACCCGAGCGCACCTGACGCCGGCTACCTCTCCGGCTACCACGCCGTAGTGGTCGTGATCACCACCAGTACGGCGTGGTAGCCGGGTCGGCAGGCGAGGGCGAAGGGGGCGGCAGCCCGGCGAAGGGGAGGGGCGGGTCAGCGGCGGTTGCGGCGCCAGATCGCGACGGTGAGGGCGGTGGCGAAGGTGCACCAGCCCGTGTACGTGCCGAGCGCGGCGGTGCGCAGCCGCCCGTGGGGGCGGGCCCGACGGGTGAGCTCGGCAGCGGTCGCCGCCAGCGCCGCGGAGTCGATCGCCGCGAGACCGGGACGGTGCCCCTTGAAGAAGAGCGCGCTCCACCCCGCGTTGAGGGCGAGGTTCGCCGCGAGGGTGGCCGCGTACCCCTTCGCCGCCTTGGGGTCGTCCTCGGTCTCGGCGAGCGTCGCCGCGCTGCTCAGCGCGATGCCGGTGTACAGCGCCGTCCACACGACGGGGAAGGCGATGGCCGGCGGCTGCCAGCCGGGGGTGTCGAGACGGCGGTACCACCGCGACCCGGGGTCGGTCGCGAGGCTCCCGACGACCGCGGTCGCAGCGGTGGCCAGACCGGCGACCTGGAGCGAACGGCGCCAGCGCAGCGGGTCGTAGCCCTCCATGGCGGCCTCGAGGGCGTCGGTGTACCCGGTCCGGCCGCCGGGGGGCGGGCCGACGAGCTCGAGGAGGTCCTGCTCGTGGCAGACGGCGTCGTGGACGAGGCTGCCGATGAGCGGGCGGGCGATGCCGGCCTTGACGGGGGTGACGAGCCCGATCCAGTGGCTCGCGAGCGACGGCGTGAGGACGGGCACGGTGACGATGACGCGGGGGACGAGCCCGGCGACCTCGGCGTAGCGCTTCATCATCTCGGCGTAGGTGAGCACGTCCGGCCCGCCGAGGTCGAAGCTGCGGTTGACGTCGCCCTCGAGCCCGGCGGCCGAGGCGAGGAAGTAGACGACGTCGACGATGCCGATGGGCTGGATCGTGTTGAGCGCCCACTTCGGGGTGATCATCGCCGGCAGCCGCTCGGTGAGGTGGCGCAGCATCTGGAAGCTCGCGGACCCGTCCCCGAGGACGATGCCGGCCTGGAGCACGACGCTGGGCGTGGGGCTGTCGAGGAAGATCTCGCCGACCTCGACCCGCGAGCGCAGGTGGGGCGAGAGCTCGCCGTCGGGGTGCAGCCCGCCAAGGTAGACGATGCGCCCGACGCCGGCCGCTGCGGCCTCGTCGCTGAAGAGCTGGGCCATCTCGCGGTCTCGCTCGATGAAGTCGCCCTCGCCGTCCATCGAGTGCAGCAGGTAGTACGCGACGTCGACGCCCTCGAGCGCACGCGCGACGCTCTCGCGGTCGGTCGCGTCACCCTCGACGACGTCGACCCGGTCGGCCCACTCCTTGGGCAGGCGCGCGGCGGAGCGGGTGAGGACCCGCACGCGCCACCCGCGGTCGAGCAGCTCGGGCAGCAGGTTGGACCCGACGTAGCCGGTCGAGCCGGTCATGAGGACGGTGCCGGGCGCAGCGGTGGTGGTGCTCATGAGAAGAGTCCGATCGACGAGGAGAGGTCGAGGGTCGGCGGGAGGAGGAAGAGCATGCCGAGCGACCACGTGAGGTGGGTGATGATGGGGCCGAGCACACCGCCGGTGACACGGCGCTGCAGCCCCGTGACGACGCCGACGGCCAGTCCCGCGAGCGCGAGCAGGGCGATGCCGCTGGCCAAGGAGACCAGCGTGTAGATCACCGCGGTGATGGCGACGGCGTGCCGCCGCCCCGCGGCGGAGTAGAGGGCTCCGCGGAAGTACAGCTCCTCGGCGATGCCGTTGACGGCGGTGATCGCCGCGACGACCGGCAGCGAGCCGACCGTCGCGTGCGCGAGCAGGCCACGGACCGGCTCGGACAGAGCGGGGATCCCGGCGACGACGAAGCCGCCGGCGAGGAAGATCGCGAGCAGCAGCAGCCCGAGCGAGAAGGACTGGACCACCGGGCGGGCCGTCGTCCCCGCCCGGGTGTGCCCGCGCCCGAGCCACAGCCGGCCCGAGGCGAAGGCGCCGATCGTCCACACCGCGGCGAGCGCGAGCGTCGCCCCGTAGAAGAGCGGGTCGCCGGGCTCGATCCGCAGCGCGGACGCGAGCAGGACCGCCCCCAGGGCGAGCGTGATGACGGCGACGACGCGGCGCCGGCGGAAGGCGGCGTCGGACTCGGCGTGGTCGCGCTCCACGGGGGTGAGCAGCGCGGCATGGAGGAACTTCGAGACCTCGGTCACGGGGTTGATCACGGGTCGCTCCTGCCTCGGGGGCGGTCGGGGGTCAGGTCTGCTTGGGGGGCTTGACGAAGGGGACGAGCTCGACGTCGACGAGGGCGACGGCCTCGCCCTCGGCGTAGTCGAGCGTGCCGGTGAGACGTCCGGCGGTGCGCAGGTCCGGCTCGCCCTGCTGCACGAGCGGGGCGAGGGCGGCGGGGGTCTGCAGCGTCGCCGAGGTGATCTCGGAGCGCATGCCGACCTTCGCGTCGGACTTGGCCTTGCGGACCTGGCTCAGGGCCGCGCCGACGGCCGCGAGGACCTCGGGGTCACCGGGCTGGCCCAGGGCGAGCTCGTCGACGAGCGGCCACGTCGAGCGGTGGACCGAGCCCTGCTGCCACCACGACCAGACCTCCTCGGTCGCGTAGGGCAGGAAGGGGGCGAGCAGGCGCAGGAGCACCGACAGCGCGAGCCGCAGGGCGGCGCGGGCGGAGGGGTCACCGGCGTGGGCACGGTCCTTGACGAGCTCGATGTAGTCGTCGCAGAAGGTCCAGAAGAAGGTCTCGGTGACGTCGAGGGAGCGGGTGTAGTCCCAGCCCTCGAAGCCGGCCGTCGCGTCGCGCACGACGTGCGCGAGCGCGGCGATCATCGAGCGGTCGAGCGGCTCGGTGATGACCGAGGCCAGACCCTGACGGGGCTCGAGCTCGGGCTCGCCGAAGCCGAGGGCGAACTTGCTCGCGTTGAGCAGCTTGATCGCCAGGCGGCGGCCGACCTTCATCTGACCCGTGTCGTACGCGGCGTCGGTGCCCAGACGCCCGCTGGCCGCCCAGTAGCGCACCGCGTCGGCGGAGTGCTCGACGACGACGTCCTCGGGGGTGACGACGTTGCCCTTGCTCTTGCTCATCTTCTTGCGCTCGGGGTCGAGGATCCAGCCGCTGATCGCGGCGTCGGTCCACGGCACGCTGCCGTGCTCGAAGTGCGAGCGCACGACGGTCGCGAAGAGCCAGGTACGGATGATGTCGTGCCCCTGCGGGCGCACGTCCATGGGGAAGACCTTGCCGAAGAGGTCGCTCGTCCCGGCCTCGGCGCCGCGCCAGTCGCCGGCGATCTGCGGGGTGAGCGAGCTCGTCGCCCACGTGTCCATGACGTCGGGGTCGCCGGTGAAGCCGCCGGGCTTGTCGCGCTGGTCCTCGGTGTACCCCGGCGGCGTCTGCGCGGCGGGGTCGACGGGCAGGGTGTCCTCGGCCGGGGCGATCGGGGCGTCGTAGTCGGGCTCGCCGGAGGCGTCGAGGCGGTACCAGACGGGGATCGGCACCCCGAAGAAGCGCTGACGGCTCACGAGCCAGTCGCCGTTGAGCCCGGCCACCCAGTTCTTGTAGCGCGAGCGCATGAAGGAGGGGTGGAAGTCGATCTCGTCGCCGCGCGCCTGCAGCGCCTCGTTGAGCTCGACGTCGCGCCCGCCGTTGCGGATGTACCACTGACGGCTCGTGACGATCTCGAGCGGCTTCTCGCCCCGCTCGTAGAAGTTGGCCTTGCGCTGGGTCTTCTGCGGCTCGCCGTCGAGGTCGCCGGAGGCGCGCAGCGCCTCGACGACCACCTCGCGGGCCGAGTGCACGGTCTTGCCGGCCATCTCCTCGAAGACCTCGGTGCCGCGGTCCCCCTTCGCGTCGGCGACCCATGCGGGGACCTCGGCCTGCACACGGCCCGCGCGGGTGATGACCGAGCGGGTCGGCAGGCGCAGCTCGCGCCACCAGATGACGTCGGTGAGGTCACCGAAGGTGCAGCACATCGCGATGCCCGCGCCCTTGTCCATCTCGGCGGCCGGGTGGGCGACGACGGGGATCTCGACGCCAAAGATCGGCGAGGTCACGCTCGTGCCGAAGAGGCCCTGGTAGCGCTCGTCGTCGGGGTGCGCGATGAGCGCGACGCACGCGGGGAGCAGCTCGGGGCGGGTGGTCTCGATGTGCACCGGCTCACCGGTCGTGCCGTCCGCGGCGACCCGGTGGAAGGCGACGCGGTGGTACGCCCCCGGGTAGTCGCGCGCCTCGAGCTCGGCCTGGGCGACGGCGGTCTGGAAGGTGACGTCCCACAGCCCCGGCGCCTCGGCCGTGTAGGCCTCGCCGCGGGCGAGCTGGCGCAGGAAGGCCTGCTGCGCGGTCGCGCGGGAGCGGTCGTCGATGGTCCGGTACTGGATGTCCCAGTCGAGGCTGAAGCCGAGCCGGCGGAAGAGGGACTCGAAGGCCTCCTCGTCCTTGACCGTCAGCTCGTCGCACAGCTCGATGAAGTTCTGCCGGCTGATCGGCTGCTGGTCGGCGGCCTTGATGCTCTTGGTGTCCCCGGCGAAGGGGGGCACGTACCCGGGCTCGTAGGGCAGGGTCGCGTCGCCGCGCACGCCGTAGAAGTTCTGGACGCGCTTCTCGGTCGGCAGTCCGTTGTCGTCCCAGCCGATGGGGTAGAAGACGTCGAAGCCGGCCATCCGCTTGTAGCGGGCCATGCAGTCGGTGTGGGTGTAGCTGAAGACGTGCCCCATGTGCAGCGAGCCGGAGGCGGTCGGCGGCGGGGTGTCGATGGAGAAGACCTTCGAGCGGTCGGCGGTGCCGCCGAAGGCGTAGGTGCGCTCCTCGCGCCATACCTGCGCCCACTTGTCCTCGAGGCCGTCCAGGGACGGTCGATCGGGGATCGGCGAAGGGGTGGCGGGGGCGTTCGTCATGGGCCCGATCCTCCCATCACGGCGACCTCGCGACCCAATCGACCCGGGCCCTGTCGAGGGTGCCGTCGTAGGCTGGGCGCATGACGCCCCCGCGCTTCTCGGCAGAGCCGACGTACCGCACGATCATCGCTGTCGGCCGGCCGACCTTCCTCGCCCTGGGCTACCAGCTGCGCTACCGCGGCCGGCACAACGTGCCCCGCCACGGCGGCGCCGTCATGGCG
Source organism: Janibacter melonis (assembly GCF_020567375.1). Classification (GTDB taxonomy): domain Bacteria; phylum Actinomycetota; class Actinomycetes; order Actinomycetales; family Dermatophilaceae; genus Marihabitans; species Marihabitans melonis. Next base: position 685,747 of record NZ_JAJBZM010000003.1, read on the forward strand.
GTCAACCACACGTCCTACGTCGACTTCCTCTTCGCCGGCGTCGCCGCGCGCAAGCAGCACCGCTTCGTGCGCTTCATGGCCAAGAAGTCGATCTTCGGGCACCCCCAGGCCGGCAAGATCATGCGCGGGTGCAAGCACATCCCCGTCGACCGGCGCGCGGGCACCGAGTCCTACCGCCTGGCCGTCGAGGCCCTGCGCAGCGGCGAGGTCGTCGGCGTCTACCCCGAGGCGACGATGTCGCGCAGCTTCGAGATCAAGGAGCTGAAGAAGGGCGCGGTGCGCATGGCCCAGGAGGCCGGCGTCCCCGTGCTCCCGACGATCGTCTGGGGCTCGCACCGAATCTGGACCAAGGACGCGCCCCGCCGCATCGGGCGCACGAAGACCCCGATCCACGTGACGATCGGCGAGCCGCTGCACGTCGGTCCCGACGACGACGTCACGGCCAAGACCGAGGAGCTGCGCGAGATCATGAAGCGCCTCCTCGACGAGACGATCGCGGGCTACCCCGAGCTCACCGGCGACGACCTGCGCTTCCTCCCCGCCCGCCTCGGCGGCACCGCCCCGACCTACGAGGCCGCATACTCGAAGGACTTCTCCGACATGAGCCGCACCCGCGACGAGTTCACGGGCTGACCCCTTCGCCCCCGGGCGCCTTGAGGCCTTGGTGCGAGTCCCACCAGCCCCAAGATTCTCGGGTCACCCGATAAACCCTTGCTCAGCACGAGTAAGAAACTCCTGCTGAGCCGGTGTTTATCGGGTGACCCGATAAACATGTGACGGGTGTGGCGAGCCGCCGGGAGCGGCCAGGCGAAGGGGGCCTCAGGCGAGAGGGGGGAAGGGGTCAGACCGGGTGACCGAGGTGGGAGAGGGCCTGGCGCAGGAGGACTCCGTGGCCGCCGCCCATGTCGGCGAGCAGGCCCGGCTCGGAGGCCTCGCTCGGGGTGAGCCAGGACAGGTCGAGCGCGTCCTGCTGGGGGGCGCAGTCACCGCCGACGGGCACGACGTAGACCATCGCGACGGCGTGCTGGCGCGGGTCGTGGAAGGGCGTGACCCCGGGGGTGGGGAAGAACTCCGCCACGGTGAAGGGCTGGGGGCTCGGCGGGACCTGCGGCAGGGCCATCGGGCCGAGGTCCTTCTCGAGGTGGCGCACGAGCGCGTCGCGGATCCGCTCGTGGTACTGGACTCGACCGCCGACGAGCTCGCGCTCCATCCGGCCGGTGTCGGTGGCCCGCAGCAGCAGCCCGACGGAGGTGATCTCGCCGCTCTGGTCGACGCGCACGGGCACGGCGACGACGTAGAGCATCGGCACACGGCCCCGCACCGACTCGAGCTCTTCGCGAGGCAGCCAGGCCTCCTGGCGGTGGGTCTCGGTCGACATGGCCCCGATCCTGCCAGAGCGGGCGGCGGCCCGACGCACGGCGTCAGCCGGGCTGGTCCTGCGGCCCCTCGAAGCGCGCCTGCGCGTCGAAGGCCGCCTTGCGCGAGGCCCGCCGCAGGGCCCCGAGGACGGCCCGACCGGTGAGGCAGACGAGGAGCACGGTCGTCAGCGCCCGCCCGATGTCCCACCCCAGCGAGGTCGACACGGAGTAGACGAGGAAGCGCTGGAGGTTCTCGAGCGCCGGCGCCCCGGGCACGAAGGTGATCGCGCTCTCGCCCTGGACGGTGAAGGGCCAGAAGGCGAAGTTCAGCGCGACGCCGTAGAGCAGCGCGGCGAGCGCGCCGTACCCGGCGAGCAGCGCGATCTCGGCACGCCCCCTCGCCCGCGGCAGCAGCCCGGCGCCGAGCCCGACCCACGCGGCACCGAGCATCTGGAAGGGCAGCCACGGGCCGACACCGGCCGTGAGCAGCGCCGACGAGAAGAGCGTCGTCGTGCCGAGCACGAAGCCGAAGCCCGGCCCGAAGACCCTCCCGGCCAGCACGAGGAGGAAGAAGACGGTCTCGACCCCCGCGGTGCCCGCGCCCATCGGCCGCAGGATCGCGCCCACGGCCGAGAGGACCCCGAGCATCGCGACGGCCTTGACGTCGAGCCCGCCCTCGGCGACCTCGGCGAGGACGACCGCCAGGACGAAGGGGAGGAGGAGGGCGAGCACGAGCGGCGCGTCGGCGCTGTGCTCGCTCGCCATCTCCGGCGAGATCAGCAGCGGCCAGCCGAACGCGAGCAGGCCCACGACGCTCGACATGACGACCGCGGCGGTCGACCACGGCCGCAGCTGCACGGCCCGGACCCCGTGACCGTCGGCGACCGGGCGCGGCGGGAGCGTCGTGCTCATCGCGGTGCCCGGAGCTGCGCGCAGACCTCGGCGACGGTGAGGTAGCCGGCCGGGGCCGTGATCTTCGCGACCTGGGGGGCGAAGGCGGGGGAGGCCAGGACGACGTCGGCCGTCGGGCCGTCGGCGACGACCTCGCCGGCGGCGAGGAGCAGCACCCGGTCGGCGCTCTCGGCGACGAACTCCACGTCGTGGGTCGAGCACAGGACCGCTCGCCCGCTGCGCGCGAGCCGGCGCACGGCGTCGCGCAGGGCGGCCTTCGCGGTGTAGTCGAGCCCGCGCGTCGGCTCGTCGAGGAGCAGGACCGGCGGGTCGGCGGTGAGCTGCACCGCGAGCACGAGCGAGAGGCGCTGCCCCTCGGAGAGGTCACGGGGGTGGCGCTCGCCGGGGATGCCCGGGGCGAGGGCGTCGAGGTGCGCGCGAGCCGTGCCGGGCGCGGCGTCGCTCTCGCGGTCGGCCTGCGCGAGCTCGGCGTCGACGGTGTCGAGGTAGAGCAGGTCGCTCGCGGTCTGCGGCACGAGCCCCACCCGGGCGCGACGCTGCGCCGCGCCGAGGTCGGCCGTGTCGGCCCCGTCGACGCGCACCCGCCCGGCGGTGCGCGGGCCGGAGCCCTGCAGGGCCCACAGCAGCGTCGACTTGCCGCTGCCGTTGCGGCCCATGAGGGCGGTGACGCTGCCGCGGGGCAGGACGAGGTCGACGTCCTGGACGGCGACGAGGTCGTCGTAGCGCACGCTCACCCCGCCCGCCTCGAGCACCGGCTCGGTGGCGGTCGGCGGCACCGGGGCGGGTCGGGGCGGCAGCTCGCGCCGCAGGGAGACGGCGGCGCGGCGGGCGTCACGCACCGACAGCGGCAGCGGGTCCCACCCGGCGACGCGGCCGAGCTCGACGACGGGCGGCGCCACGGTCGCGGTGCGCATGACGCTCGCGGGCGACCCGTGCTCGACCCGCCCGTCGACGACGTGGAGGACGGAGTCGGCGTGGTGGAGCACCCGCTCGATGCGGTGCTCGGCGATGATCACCGTCGTCGCGAGGTCGTGGACGAGCCGGGTGATCGCGGCGAGCACGTCCTCGGCGCCCGTCGGGTCGAGCGCCGACGTCGGCTCGTCGAGGACGACGACGCGCGGGTGGCAGGTGAGGACGGCGCCGATGGCGACCCGCTGCTGCTGGCCCCCGGAGAGGTCGCGCAGCGGGGCGTCGCGCAGGTCGGCGATGCCGAGGACGTCGAGGGTCTCCTCGACCCGCTTGCGCATCGTCGCCGGCGGCAGCGCGAGCTGCTCCATGCCGTAGGCGAGCTCGGCCTCGACGGTGTCGGTGACGAAGCCGGCGAGGGGGTCCTGCCCGACGACACCGACGACGTCGGCGAGGTCGCGCGGCCGGTGGGTGCGCGTGTCGCGCCCGGCGACGACGACCCGCCCCGAGAGGGTGCCGCCGGTGAAGTGGGGGACCGTGCCGTTGATCGTGCCGAGCAGGGTGCTCTTGCCCGAGCCGGTCCGACCGACGACGACGACGAGCTCGCCCTCCTCGATCTCGACGTCCACGTCGCGCAGCACCGGCTGCGTCGCGTCGGCGTAGGTCACCCCGACGTGCTCGAGGACCACGGCCGGCCCGTGGTGGCTGCCCGTGCTCATGCGCTCTCCTGCGGGGTCGCGACGGCTCGGGCAGGGGCACCGGACGCGCGGCGGGCGGCGCTCGCCCGGGTGACCGGCGGGAGCGGGGTGAGCACCCCGGGCAGCGCGGCGACGAGGAGCCCGAGCGCGGCCGTCCACGGCAGCGCGGGCGCCCCGAGGGGCTGCAGGGGCAGCGACAGGCCGAGGGGGTCGAGCTCCTGGGCGGCGAGCACCCCGGCGGCCCCGGCGACGCCGCACGCGAGGACGAGCCACTCCGCGCCCCGCCACGGGTCGGGCCGGTAGACGGTGCGGTGCACCGCGGCGCTGCCCAGCCGCAGCCCGAGGGCGCCCAGACCGATCCCGCCGACGAGCATCGGCGTGCCGATCCACGCCGGGCTGCGGGTGTCGAGCAGTCCGTAGACCCCGAGGCAGATCGCGAGGAGCGACGCGAGGGTGACCCCGCTGACGAGCCGCCGGCGGCGAAGGGGGACGTCGCCGCGCCGGCCGTAGCCGCGCGAGTCCATCGCCGAGGCGAGCATGAGGGAGCGGTCGAGGGTGTCCTGCAGGACCGGCATCGCGACCCGGCGGAAGGCGCGCAGACCCCGCCCGGCGTCACCGCGCAGTCGCCGCGCCCGCAGCACCCGCTGGACGGACTCGGCGAGCTGGGGGGCGACGGTGATCGCGACGACGACGGCGGCCCCGATCTCGTGGAGCGCGCCGGGCAGCGCCGCGAGCAGCCGCTTGGGGTTCGCCAGCGCGTTGGCCGCGCCGACGCACAGGATCATCGTCGCCAGGCGCAGGCCCTCCAAGCCCGCGGCGAGCAGCCCCTCCAGTCGGACGGTGCCCAGCAGGTCGATGCCGGCGGCCCACGAGGGCAGGGTCGCGCTCGGCAGCTCGAGCAGCACGGTCTCGCCCCACTTGAGGCCGAGCAGGACGTGCAGGACGAGACGCAGGACGACGACGAGGACGCCGAGCCAGACGTAGAGGCGGAAGGCCCGGGCCCACGGGGTGCTCGGACGACGCGACACGACGACGAAGGTGACGACCGAGATCGCGAGGAGCAGCAGCAGCGGGTTCGTCGTCGCCGAGACGCCGACCGCGAGCGCGATGGCCCACAGCCACCAGGCCCCGGGGTGCACCGCCCGGGGGAGGGGTGGGGTCACGCGCGTCGACGACGGGCGGCGATGACCGCGCCCGCGCCGAGGAGGGCGACGAGCCCGAGGCCGGCGAGCGCCGGCAGGGCGGAGGAGCCGTCCTCCTCGCGCACCGGGGTGCTCGTCGGCAGCACGTCCTGGGGGGCGCCGGCCGTCGCGCCGGCCGAGCCCGAGGAGCTGGTGCGGGACGCCGACGGGGTGCGCGCGCGGGTCGAGCCCGATCGCGTCGACCCGGCAGTGGCGCTCGCGCGGCCGCTCGAGGACGCGGAGGGGGTCGAGGTCGCCCCTGGCGCCGCGCCGGAGCCGTCGGTGGTCGCCCCAGGTGCAGGGGCGGAGGGAGTCGAGCCCGGCGCGGGCGCGCTGCTGCCGGTCGCCCCGCCCGAGCCACCGGAGCCCTCATCGCCCGAGCCGGAGCCCGAGCCACCGGAGCCCTGGGTGCTCGAGCCGGAGCCCGAGCCGCCCGAGCCCGAGCCGCCCGAGCCCGAGCCGCCCGAGCCCGAGCCGCTGGACCCGCCGCTCACGCCTCCGCTCGACGAGGGCGCCGCGCTCGGGGTGGGCGCCGAGGCAGCCGCGGGCACCGACCACGCCGGCGCCGACCCGGCGCCGAAGCGCCAGCCCTGGTAGCTGCCGGGGGCCGGGTCGCTCTGCGGGCTGTACGCGCCGTAGCTGCTGTAGGCCCACGACCCACCGGCCTCGGCCCGCCAGAAGGACCACGAGGCGCTGCCCGGGGGCGTGCGCACGCACGGGTCGCTGCTCGGCTGCCCGCTGATCCGGCACACGAAGCCGGGCTGGGTCTGGACGTCGGTGATGGTGAAGCCCGCCCTCTTCAGGGCGTCGGCCCCGGAGGTCGGGTCGCCCGGGGCGCAGCGCACGTCGACGCCGCCCGAGTACTGCACGACGACCGTGACGCCGGAGGTGCCCTGGCAGGCCGCGGCCTGCCCCGGCGCGGCGCTCACCGCGAGCGCCGGGGCGACGAGCAGCGTCGCGGCGGCGCCGCGGGCGAGCAGGCGGGTGGTCGTCGACATCGTGGTCCCGGGCCTCAGCGGTGCGCCCCGCGGCGACGCGAGCCCACGAGGGCGCCGGCACCGACGAGGGCGAGGATCCCGGCGCCGACCCAGCCGGCGCCGCCGAGGCCGCCGTCACGGGCGTCGTCGGTCTGGACGACCTCGGGTCGGGTGGGCTCCTGGCCGGGGGTCGTCGGGCGTGCGGTCGCGGTGACCGTCGTCGTGCTCGTCGACGGCTCGTCGCTCGGGTCGGTCGTGCTCGGGTCGCCCGGGGTGGGCTCGTCGGCGCAGTCCAGCGCGACGGGAGCGGCGGCCGCGCCGTCGGAGGTCACGTCGAGGTAGGAGACGTCGGTGCTGCCGAGCAGGGCCTGGGCGGTCGAGCGGTTGAGCTGGTCGCTCGGCTGCGTCGAGGCGTCGGCGGCCGCGGCGTCGGCCGGGGTGTAGGCCAGGGCGCCGGCGACGTCCGGGGACTCGCAGCCCAGGCGCACGGAGTCGAGGAAGCCGCGCGCGGAGGTCAGCGCGTCGGTGCGACCGGCGAGCCGGAAGGCGACCGCGGCCAGACCGGTGGAGTTGGAGTTCTCCTCGCTCGTCGAGGTGCCGCCGCCGACCCCGCCGTCCCCGCCCTGACGGGCCTGGAGGTAGTCGACCGCCTCGGTGATCGCCGCGTCCTGGCCGCCGGCGCCCGAGAGGGCCTGGACCGCGACGGAGGTCGCGTCCGGGTCCGAGGTGCACGCGCCGGCGTTCTCGAGGGCGAAGCCGCCGTCGGCGCACTGCCGGGTGAGCAGGAAGTCCACGGCCTCGTCGGACACGTCGACGCCGTGGCGCTCGAGCCCGATGATCGAGAAGGACTGGCCGAGGGTGTTCGAGTAGTCGCCGTACTGCGAGTCGTCGGTGAACTGCCCGCTCGCCTGCTCGCGGGCCTGCAGCGCGCCCAGGTAGTCGGTGCCGCCGACGGTCCCGCCGAGGCCGCGCGAGGCGGTGAGCGTCAGCAGCTTGCCGGTCGCGCCGACGTAGAGCTCGTCACCGGCGCTGCCGGTGTAGGTGCCGGCCGCACCGAGGACGTAGTCGGTCGAGGCCTGCGACTGGTCGCCGGCGGTGCCCGTGGCCTGCATCGCGAGGATCGCGTCGATCGTCACGCCGGGGTCGTCGTAGGACTGGTCGCCGTAGCTGACGCTCAGCCGGTCGTCGTTCGCCTCGAGCTGGGCGGCGAGGTAGGCCGCGGAGGTCGTGGCGCTCGGCTGCTCGGCGGCCTGCGCGGCGGGGGCGAGCGCGAGGGTGGCGGCCGCAGCGAGGGCGGAGCCGGTGAGCAGGGTGGCGAAGGGGGGACGGCGTGACGTGAGGGGCACGGTGGTCTCTCTCGGTCGGGTGGCGAGCTGGTCTGCACCCGGCACCGAGATGACGGGCTCGACCCGTGGTCCGCGACGGGTGGTGTGCTGAGCCCGCGCAGGCCAGGCGTTCCGACTTCGGCACGACGTGCCGTCACGGCTGCGGGACAGTGCCGGGATCTCACCGGCTTCCCCTGGGGCTGCGCGTCCCGCCCCGGCGACGGGGTGGGCACCATCAGGGTACGCCGGTCGCGGCGGTGCCCACTACACTGCTCGTAGCGTCTGAGCCGTCATCAGCGGCGAGCTGTCCGGAAGAACGGGACGCGACCCCTTCGCCCGAGGTGTCGCTCCTCACTAGAACCGGACGGGTGGGCCCGTCACAGCCCTCATGAGCGGTCGGCAGCACCCCCTTCGCCCGCGAAGGGGTGATGACGGCAAGCGAGGTGGTACCGCGGTGCCGCCGAGACCGACAGGTCGAGGCGACGTCGTCCTCGTCGACGACGACCGCGACGACCCGCTGGAGCCACAGCCGATGACCTACCCCAAGGCCTCCACCCACCCCGGCGCCGCCCTCGGCGTGCCCGCGAGCCCCTCCTTCCCCGCGATCGAGGAGGGCGTGCTCGCCTACTGGGAGGGCGATGACACCTTCCGCGCCTCCGTCGAGCAGCGCGCCTCCACGACGCGCGCCGACGAGTTCGTCTTCTACGACGGGCCCCCCTTCGCCAACGGCCTGCCGCACTACGGCCACCTGCTCACCGGCTACGTCAAGGACGTCGTCCCGCGCTACCAGACGATGCTCGGCAAGCGGGTCGAGCGGCGCTTCGGCTGGGACACCCACGGGCTGCCCGCCGAGCTCGAGGCGATGCGTCAGCTCGGCCTGAAGACGACCGACGAGATCCGCGAGCTCGGCATCGAGCGCTTCAACGACGCGTGCCGCGAGTCGGTCATGCGCTACACGGGGGAGTGGCGCGACTACGTCACCCGCCAGGCCCGCTGGGTCGACTTCGACGACGACTACAAGACGATGAACCCCGACTTCATGGAGTCGGTCATGTGGGCCTTCAAGAGCCTGCACGACAAGGGCCTGGTCTACGAGGGCTTCCGCGTGCTGCCCTACTGCTGGCAGGACGAGACCCCGCTGTCGAACCACGAGCTGCGGATGGACGACGACGTCTACCAGCAGCGTCAGGACCCCGCCGTCACCGTCGGCCTGACGATGGACTCCACGGGCGAGGACCCGGTGCTCGACGGCGCCCGGCTGCTCGTGTGGACGACGACCCCGTGGACCCTGCCCAGCCACCTCGCGGTCATGGTCGGCTCGAGCATCGACTACGTGGTCGTCGAGGCCCCGGTGCCCGGGACCGACGAGACGGGCAGGTTCGTCCTCGCCGAGGCGCGCCTGGGCCACTACGCCCGTGAGCTCGGCGAGGAGCCGACGGTCCTCGGTCGGTACACCGGTGCCCAGCTGCTCGGGCGCACGTACACGCCCCCCTTCGCCTACTACCTGGGGCACGAGCGGGCCTTCCGCGTCGTCGCCGCCGACGACGCCGTGACGACGACCGACGGCTCGGGCCTGGTGCACACCGCCGGCGCCTTCGGCGAGGTCGACAAGGAGGTCACCGACCGCGAGGGCATCGCCGCCGTCATGCCGGTCGCCAAGGACGGGCGCTTCACCGCGCCGGTCGCCGACTACGAGGGCCTGCAGGTCTTCGACGCCAACGGCCCGATCATCGACGCGCTGCGCGCGACGACGCGCGGCGAGGCGAGCGGCGGGGTCACCCCCGGCACGGTGCTGCTGCGCCGCGAGACCTACGAGCACTCCTACCCGCACTGCTGGCGCTGCCGTCAGCCGCTCATCTACAAGGGCGTCGAGTCGTGGTTCGTCGAGGTCACGGCGATCAAGGAGCGGATGCTCGCCAACAACGAGCAGATCACCTGGACGCCCGAGCACGTCAAGCACGGGCAGTTCGGCAAGTGGCTCGAGAACGCCCGCGACTGGTCGATCACCCGCAACCGCTTCTGGGGCTCCCCGGTGCCGGTGTGGAAGTCCGACGACCCGGCCTACCCGCGCCTGGACGTCTACGGCTCCTTCGAGGAGATCGAGCGCGACTTCGGCCGGCTGCCGCGCAACGAGGCCGGTGAGCCCGACCTGCACCGCCCGTGGGTCGACGACCTCACCCGGCCCAACCCCGACGACCCGACGGGCCGCTCGACGATGCGCCGCGTCGAGGACGTCCTCGACGTGTGGTTCGACTCCGGGTCGATGAGCTACGCGCAGGTGCACTACCCCTTCGAGCAGCGCGAGTGGTTCGAGGAGCACTTCCCGGGCGACTTCATCGTCGAGTACATCGGGCAGACGCGCGGCTGGTTCTACACCCTGCACGTGCTCGCCACCGCGCTCTTCGACCGGCCGGCCTTCTCGAGCTGCATCAGCCACGGCATCGTCCTCGGCAACGACGGCGCGAAGATGAGCAAGAGTCTCCGGAACTACCCCGACGTCCGCGAGGTCTTCGACCGCGACGGCGCCGACGCGATGCGCTGGTTCCTCATGAGCAGCCCGATCCTGCGCGGCGGCAACCTCGTCGTCACCGAGGAGGGCATCCGCGAAGGGGTCCGCCAGGTCCTCCTGCCGCTGTGGAGCAGCTGGTACTTCTTCAGCCTCTACGCCAACGCGATGCCCGGCGGGTACGAGGCGCGCTGGTCCACGGCGTCGACCGACCCGCTCGACCGCTACCTGCTGGCGAAGCTGCGCGAGCTCGTCGTCGACGTCCGCGAGCGGATGGACGCCTACGACATCGCCGGGTCGTGCGACGCCGTGCGCGGCTTCACCGACGTGCTGACCAACTGGTACATCCGGCGCTCGCGCGAGCGCTTCTGGGCGACGGGCGAGGACACGGGCGACGCGCAGGCCGCCTTCGACACGCTGCACACGACCCTCGAGGTCCTGTGCCGGGTCGCGGCGCCGCTGCTGCCGCTGACGACCGAGGAGATCTGGCGGGGCCTGACCGGCGGGCGCTCGGTGCACCTCGCCGACTACCCGGACGCCGCGGACCTGCCCGAGGACCACGCGCTCGTCGTCGCCATGGACACGGCCCGTCAGGTCTGCTCGACCGCGTCCTCGCTGCGCAAGTCCAACAAGCTGCGCACCCGTCTGCCCCTGCGCGACCTCACGGTCGTCGTCCCGGGCGCGGCCGCGCTCGCCCCCTTCGGCGCGATCGTCGCCGACGAGGTCAACGTGCGCCAGGTCAGCCTGCTCGACCTCGACGACCCCGCGGCCGACGGATTCGGGGTGACCCAGCGCCTCACGGTCAACGCGCGCGCCGCCGGGCCGCGCCTGGGCCGCGAGGTGCAGCACGCGATCAAGGGCAGCAAGACGGGCGACTGGTCGGTGGCCGAGGACGGCACCGTCACCTCCGGCGGGCTCGCGCTCGTCGAGGGGGAGTACACCCTCGAGTCGGTCGTAGCCGACGACGGCTCGAGCAGCCGCGCGACGGCGATGCTGCCCGGGGGCGGCTTCGTCGTCCTCGACACCGAGGTCACCGAGGAGCTCGCCGCCGAGGGCCTGGCCCGCGACGTCGTGCGCGCCGTGCAGGACGCGCGCAAGCGCGCCGGGCTCGAGGTCTCGGACCGGATCAGCCTCACCGTCACCGGCAGCCAGCGGCTGTGGGAGGCGACGCTCGCCCACCAGGGCCTCGTCGTCGAGGAGACGCTCGCCGGCCAGTTCGGCGCCGCTCCCCAGCTCGAGGCGCTGCCCGTCGGCGAGGGCGTCGTCGAGACGACCCTGTCCGAGGGCGAGACGGTGCGCATCAAGGTGACCCGCCTCTAGCAGCCCGCCCCGGGGCCTGACTGCCTCCCTTCGGGGGGAGGCGCTCACGGCCCCGGGGAGCTGGTGCGTTGTTAGCGTCGCCGCATGACAGAAGCGCAGCGATGACCTCAGCCGTGGCCGACGCCGTCGTCATCGGCGGCGGGCCCAACGGGCTCGTCGCCGCCAACCTCCTCGCCGACGCCGGCTGGGACGTCGTCCTCCTCGAGGGCGCCGACGAGGTCGGGGGAGCGGTGCGCAGCGCCGAGGTGGCCGCGCCGGGCTTCGTCTCGGACCTCTTCAGCGCCTTCTACCCCCTCGCCGCAGCGAGCCCGGTCATCTCCGGGCTGCACCTCGAGGAGCACGGCCTCGAGTGGGTGGACGCGCCGTCCGTCGTCGGCCACGCCCTGCCCGACGGCCGGGCCGCCGTCATCGAGCGCGACGCCGAGGCGACCGCCGCCGGTCTCGAGGCCGATGCGCCGGGCGACGGCGCCTCGTGGTTGCGGATGGTCGAGCACTGGCGCTCCGTGCGCGACCCCCTGCTCGACGCGCTCTTCACCCCCTTCCCGCCCGTGCGGGCGAGCCTGCGCCTCGCGCGTCAGCAGCGGGCCGGCGGCCTGGTCGAGCTGGCCCGTCTGGCCACCGTGCCGGTGCGCCGGCTCGGCGAGGAGTCCTTCGCCGGCGAGGGCGGCCGCGTGCTGCTCACCGGCAACGCGATGCACAGCGACCTGCCCCCGGATGGTGCGGGCAGCGGCTTCTTCGGGTGGCTGCTCGCGATGCTCGGCCAGGACGTCGGCTTCCCGGTGCCCCGCGGAGGCGCGGGCGAGCTCGCGCTGTCGATGGCCCGACGCGCGACGGCGCGCGGCGTCGAGATCCGCACCGGCAGCACCGTCGAGACCGTGCTCGTCGAGCACGGCCGGGCGAGCGGCGTGCGGCTGCGCGACGGCAGCACGGTGCGGGCGCGCCGCGCGGTGCTCGCCGACGTCGGGGCGCCCCACCTCTACCGCGAGATGCTCGACCCGGACGTCGTGCCCGACCGCCTGCTCGCCGACCTCGAGCGCTTCGAGCTCGACGCCGGCACGCTCAAGGTCAACTGGGCGCTCGACGCACCGGTGCCGTGGGCCGCCCCGGGGCTCGCCGGCGCCGGCACGGTGCACCTCGGCGTCGACGACGACGGCCTGCTCGAGGTCTCGAAGGACCTCGCCCTGCGCCGGGTCCCGCGCCGCCCCTTCCTGCTCTTCGGGCAGATGACGACCGCCGACCCCACCCGGTCGCCCGAGGGGACCGAGTCGGCCTGGGCCTACACCCACCTGCCCGTCGGCACGCACGACCCGGCGGTCGTCGACGAGCACGTCGAGCGCATGCGCCAGGCGGTCGAGCAGGTCGCCCCGGGCTTCGCCGGTCACGTCGTCGGCGAGCACGTCCAGTCGCCGAGCGACCTCGAGCACTGGGACCCCAACCTCGTCGGGGGCTCGGTCAACGGCGGCACCTCGGCGCTGCACCAGCAGCTCTTCATGCGCCCCACCCCGGGTCTGGGTCGCTCGGAGACCCCGGTCCCCGGTCTCTACCTCGCGAGCGCGTCGGCCCACCCCGGCGGCGGGGTGCACGGGACGTGCGGCTCGAACGCCGCTCGTGCTGCGCTGTCCGCCCACGGGCGGCTCGGGGCCGTGCACCGGGCGGTGGTGCGCACCGCCTGGTCGCGCGTGCTCACGACGGGGGACCGGTCATGACCGCCCGGGTGGCTCTCGTCACCGGAGCGGGCAGCGGCATCGGCCTGTCCGTCGCCGAGCGGCTCGCGGCCCAGGGCCACGTCGTCGTCCTCGTCGGCCGCGGCGTGCCCGCGCTCGAGCGGGCCCGGGCCGCGTGCGAGCGGGTCGGCGGCTCCGCCATGGTCGTGCCCGCCGACGTCCGCGACGCCGAGGCGGTGCGGTCGGCCTTCGAGACCGCGGCGAGCCTGGGCCGCCTCGACGCCGTCGTGCACAGCGCCGGGGTGCTCACCTACGGGCGCTTCGAGGACGTGCCGGCGGAGGTCTTCGAGGCCGCGATCGACACGACGCTGCTCGGCACGTCGCGCGTCTTCCGCGAGGCGCTGCGGATCTTCCGCAGCAGCGGCGGCGGAGGCTTCGTCGTCGTCGGGTCCGTCCTCGGCAAGGTCGTCGTGCCCGAGATGTCGTCCTACGTCACCGCGAAGTGGGGCCTGCACGGCCTCGTGCGCACCTTGCAGGTCGAGCACCGGGGCGACCCGGACGTCGAGATCTCGCTCGTCTCGCCCGGCGGGGTCGACACCCCGATCTACCGCAGCTCGGGCACCTTCTCGGGCCGCCACGGCCGCCCGCCCGAGCCGGTCGCCGGTCCGGACAAGGCCGCCGACGCGGTGATGGCCTGCCTCGAGCGACCGAGGCGCGAGGTCGACCTCACCTGGACCAACCACGTCATCGTCCTGGGCTCACGGCTCCTGCCGTGGCTCTACGACGCGGCCGTCGGACCCCTGGCATCACGCGTGGCCCAGCAGCCCGGCAGCGGCGTCGAGCCCACGGCGGGCAACGTGCTCGAGCCGCGCGACGTCCCGCCCGAGGCGGACGACCCGCCCGGCTCCCTGCCGGTCCGGCGCACCGTCGCCGCGCCGGCCGACCGGGTGTGGGAGGTCCTCGCCGACCCCGCCCGTCTCCAGCAGTGGCTCCCCGGCGCCCGGGTGCACGAGAGCGAGGACGGACGCCACCTCGTCCTCGGCGCGCAGGGAGCCGCCGGGCCGACCCGCGTCCGGGTCGAGGTCGAGCCGGACGACGGGCCGTCGTGCACGGTGACGATCCGCCAGGACGTCGTCGACGGGCCGGGTCGGGTCGTACCGCGCCTGGCCCGGCAGGGCGCCGTCGTCGTGCGCAGCACGCTGGCGCTGCGCCGGCTCGCCGATCTCGCCGAGGCCCCGCAGCGCGACCTGGGCTCCGCCTGACGGCAGGATGGCCGGCATGCAGGCCGAGCAGATCACCGACCCCGTCGCCCATCACGCAGAGGGCCCGGTGTGGTCGCCCCGGTGGGGCGGCCTGCGCTGGGTCGACATGGTCGCCGGCGACGTCCTGAGCCTGGCGCCGGACGGCTCGGTCGCGCGGCGGCACGTCGGCACCGTCGTCGCGGCCCTGCGCCCGCGCACCCGCGGCGGCGCCGTCCTAGCGCTCGAGCGCGGCTTCGCCCTCGAGGACGCGGACGGGACGGTGACCCCCCTTCGCGACCTGTGGTCCGGACCGGTGCGGATGAACGAAGGGGGCTGCGACCCCGACGGCCGCTTCTGGTGCGGCTCGATGGCCTACGACCAGCGCGAGGGGGCCGCGAGCCTCTACCGCCTCGACCCCGACGGGTCGACGAGCGTGCAGCTGACGGGCGTGACGATCTCCAACGGGCTCGAGTGGAGCCCCGACGGCGCGCTGGCCTACTACAACGACACGGCGACCGGGCGGGTCGACGTCTTCGACTACGACCGCGAGAGCGGGCTCACCGGCCGGCGCCCCTTCGTACAGGTCGGCGACGGCGGGCACCCCGACGGCCTGACCGTCGACGCCGAGGGCGGGGTGTGGACCGCGATCTTCGACCAGGGCGTCGTGCACCGCTACGACCGGGCGGGCCGGCTCGACGAGGTCGTCGAGGTCGACGCGCGGCAGGTGACGGCGTGCACCTTCGGCGGGCCCGCTCTCGACGAGTTGTACGTCACGACCTCGCGCGAGGGGCTCGAGGAGGGCGACGACCCGCTCGCCGGCTCGCTCTTCCGGGTCTCGCCCGGGGTCCGAGGTCTGCCGGTCCGCGAGTTCACCGGCTGACCCCCCCTCGCCCCCCGACCCCCTTCGTCCCTCGCCGAGGTATGGCGATCGGTCAGGGTGGTGGGCCACGTCGCGACCGATCTCCATACCTCGGCGAAGGGGGAGGGGGGCGAAGGGGGAGGGGAGGGTCAGGAGGCGGAGGCCTGGCGCTCCCAGACGCCGCGCTCCATCGGCTCGCCCCGCTCGAGGACGGTCTTGATGCCCGAGAGCACCCACGGCCAGCCGCCGCCGCCCAGACCGGACGGGTCGGGGTTGCCGGCCACCTGCTCGGCGGTCTGCGGCCGGTCGGTGACGTCGTGGGTGAGGGTGAGGCGGGTCGCGCCGTCGGCGGTGACCTCGATGTCCCAGGTGAGCGTGCCCGCGGGCTCCTCGGGGATCCACACCGGTGCCCAGGTCTGCACGAGCCGGCGCGGCGGGTCGCTCTGGAGGACCTCGCCGGTGACGACGACCTCCGGCATGCCCATCTCGAGCATCTGCTCGCTCGCGTGGTGGCGGAAGTCGCCGCCGGGCCGCAGGTCGTAGGAGACGTCTCCCGTGTAGCCGTACATGCGGCTCATCTCGGGGGTGGTGATCGCCTGCCACACCTGCTCCGGGGTGGCGTCGATGAAGATGCGGTACATCTGGGTCTGGCTCATTGTCGGTCCTCCAGGGCTCTCTTGAGGTCGAGCAGCGCGGAGGCCCGCGCCGCCGTGTACTTGCCGATCCAGCGCTCGTGGATCGTCTGGATCGGGACGGCGTTGAGGAAGTGGTGCTTGCTCCGTCCCTCCTTGCGCGTGACGACGAGGCCCGCTTCCTCGAGCAGCCGCAGGTGCTTGGCCACCCCGAACCTCGTCATCTCCACCTGGCCCTGCACGACCTGCTCCAGCTCGGACTGCGTCTGCCCGCCGCGCTCGTGCAGCGCGTCGAGGAGCAGCCGGCGGGTGGGATCCGCCAGTGCTCGGAAGACGAGGTCGTCATCGGCCATGCGTCGAGATTAGGTGACCAAAAGGTCACATGTCAACGGGGCGAAGGGGGGAGCCGCCCCCCTGGGTAGCCTGCCGCCCATGGATGCTCCGGCACGGGTCGAGATCGAGGACGTCGGCGTGAGCATCGGGCCGCGCGAGATGCTCGCCCCCGTGAGCGCGACGGTCGAGCCCGGTCGCTGCCTCGCCGTGCGGGGCGACAACGGCACCGGCAAGACGACCCTGCTGCGGGTCGTCGCCGGGGCGCAGGCCCCCAGCACCGGCGAGGTGCGCGTCGCGGGCAGGAGGGTCGACGCCCGGTCGTCCAGGCTGCGCCGCCGTCTCGGCGGGCTGCTCGGGCCCAGCGCGATCTACCCGGATCTCACCGTCTACGAGCACCTGCTGCTCGTCGACGCGTCGTGGGGCGGGGACCCGGCCACCGTCGAGCAGCGGGTCGACGAGGTGCTCGACGGGCTGACGATCAGTGGGCTCGCCGACCGCTTCGTCACCGAGCTGTCCTCGGGGCAGCGCCAGCTCGCCGACATCGCGCTCGTGCTCTTCCGCCCCGCCGACCTGCTCGTCCTCGACGAGCCCGAGCAGCGTCTCGACGAGGACCGGCGCCGCGTCGTCGCCGAGCTGCTCCGCGAGCGGGTCCGGTCCGGCACGACGATGCTCCTCGCGACGCACGACCCGCTCCTCGCCGAGATCGTCGCCGACGACGAGCTCGTCCTGCGCCCGGCCGAGGCGTGAGCGAGCCGGTGGCGTCCCCCGCGCCGCCCGACGGCGGGCCCGGGCGAGGGCCCGGGCGAGAGCCGGCGGTTGACTCCCGACGTCTCGTGTCGGACGCGCTCGCCGTCGTGCGTCGCGGCGCGCAGCTGACGAGCGTCGGCTCGGTCGCCTACGTCGTCTACGTCGTCGTCCTCCTCGGCGCCGTCTACCTCTTCCCCTACGGGCACGTCGTCTTCGCCGCGCTCGGCCGCTCCGGGCTCGTCGACGTGCTCACCGACCCGGTAGGGGCGGGGGCTCTCGTCCTCGCCGTCGTCGCCGCCCCCGTCGTCGCGCACCGGGTGGGCCGGGTGCGCGGTCCCGTCGCGCCCCCGATGCTGTGGGTGCGCCACGTCGTCGCCGGCCCGGCCGACCGGGCGGTCTCGCTGCGACGCTGGTGGCTGCTGCTCGGCGGTGCGGTGCTCGCCGCTGCGGCGGCGCTCGGGCTGCTGCTCGCCCTCGCGCTGTGGTCGGCCGCCGTCGTCGGGCCGCTCGGCGCGCTCGGCGTCACCGCCGCCTCGGTGCTCCTCGGGGCCGTCGTCGCGCGTGCCTGGCTGGCCGGTCAGGTCGCCGCCGACGGCGGGGGGCACCCCCTTCGTCCCGCCGACGCGCTGCGCGGGCTCACGGAGCAGGGGCTGGGTCGCCAGCGCGACCGGGGCGAGGGCGTGTACGGGTCCTTCCTGTCCGGGCAGCGCACGGCGCTCGTGCGCGAGCTCGGGGGGCGACCGCCGCGCCACCTCGGCCGGCTGCGCCCTGGTCGCGCGATGCTGCTGCGCCGCGACCTCCTCGCCGTGCGGCGCGGCCCGGGGCTGCTCCGCGCGGCCCTGCTCCTCGCCCTCGGGGGGCTGGGGGTCGGTCTGCTCACGCCCCGCTCGGCCGTCCTCGGGGTGCTCGCATCGCTCGTGCTCTACCAGGGCGTCGTCGCGTGGGCGACGGGCCTGCGCGGGCAGTCCGCGCCTCTCGTGCCCGTGCTCGGGTGGGGACCACGGCGCGAGACGCTCGGCCATCTCGTCCTGCCCGGGGTGGCTGCGCTCGTCGGGGGCCTGGTCGCCGTCGCCGCGGCGACGGCGCTCGGCGACCCCGGCGTGACGACGGCCCTCGTCGCCGTCCTCGTGCCGCTGCACCTGTGGGTCGTCACGTGGACGACCCACCGCGCCGCCCCTCCGCTCGTCACCGTGATGCCGCAGTCGGTGATCCCCCGCGTCGTCGCGTGGTGGCTCCTGCCCGCAGGTGTCCTCGTCGGCGTCCCGGCCCTCGCGGCCTACCTCGCCGTCTGACCCCCTTCGCCCTCGCCCACCCCCTTCGCCCACGCCCACCCCTTCGCCGAGCACCGCTCCTCGTCCGTGAGCACCGCTCCTCGCCGGGCCGCGACGAGCGGGTCTCGCGGACCACGAGCGGTGCTCAGCGCACAGGGGGAGGTGGCGCGAAGGGAGGTCGCGGCGGTGGGAGGATGGCGGGCATGCCCAGTGGTGACCCGCAGGCCGCGCAGAAGGCGGCCGCCCAGCAGCTCGAGATCCGCAAGCAGATGCGTCTGGTCGAGGAGGCGATCCTCGCCCGCACGCCCGAGCACGACCTCCAGCCCAGCCTCGACCGGATCCAGGCCGTCATGGACCTGCTCGGGGAGCCGCAGCGCACCTTCCCCGCGATCCACGTCACCGGCACGAACGGCAAGACGAGCACCGCGCGCATCATCGAGGCGGTCCTGCGCGAGATGGGCCTGAAGACCGGGCGCTTCACCAGCCCCCACCTGCACGACATCCGCGAGCGGATCAGCATCGGCGGCGAGCCGATCAGCCGAGAGGACTTCCTCGACGCGTACGCGGACGTGCTGCCCTTCGTCGAGGCCGTCGACACGAAGTCGGTCGCCGAGGGCGGCCCGCGGATGACCTACTTCGAGGTCGTCGTCGCCGTCGCGTACGCGGCCTTCGCCGCTGCCCCGGTCGACGTCGCCGTCGTCGAGGTCGGCATGGGCGGGGCGTGGGACGCGACGAACGTCATCGACGCCCCCGTCGCCGTCATCACCCCCGTCGACCTCGACCACCAGCACTTCCTCGGCGACTCCGTGCTCGACATCGCCGGCGAGAAGTCCGGGATCATCAAGGCCGACGCCATCGTCGTCTCGGCCGAGCAGGAGGAGGACGTCGCCGAGATCCTGCGCGAGCGGGCCGAGGAGGTCGGCGCGCGCATCGTCTTCTCCGGCCGCGAGCTCGGTATCACCGCCCGCGACGTCGCCGTCGGCGGCCAGCAGATCTCCTTCACCTCGCTCGCCGGCGAGCACGAGGACCTGCTCCTCGGGCTGCACGGCGAGCACCAGGCCCACAACACCGTGCTCGCGGTCTCCGCCGTCGAGGCCTTCGTCGGCGGGGGAGAGCAGCGTCTGTCGCAGGACGTCCTGCGCCCCGCGCTCGAGCAGGTCACCTCGCCCGGTCGTCTCGAGATCGTGCGCCGCAGCCCCACCGTCATCGTCGACGCCGCGCACAACCCGCACGGGGCCCGGGCGCTCGCGGCCGCGCTCGCCGACTCCTTCACCTTCACCCGTCTCGTCGGCGTCATCGGCATCCTCGCCGACAAGGAGGCGACCGAGATCCTCGAGATCCTCGAGCCGGTCCTCGACCACGTCGTCGTCACCCGCACGACCTCGCCGCGGGCGATGTCACCGCGCGCGCTGGGAGCCGCGGCCGAGGAGGTCTTCGGCGAGCACCGCGTGACCGTCGTCCCCGAGCTGCCGGACGCGCTCGACCGCGCCGCGGAGCTCGCCGACGACGGGGGAGTGGGCGGCGGCGTCCTCGCCACCGGCTCGGTCATCACCGCTGCCGAGGTGCGCCTGCTCCTCGGCCACGGCGGCGAAGGGGAGCCCGCCCGCACCCTCGACCGGGGTGCCCCGGCCCCGGTGCAGGACGACGGCGACGCCGCAGACATCCTCGACGACGTCTTCGGCGACGGCGACGAGGACTGACCTCCCCGCCCCGGCGGGAATACGACGGGGCGCGAAGGGGTTGGACGTCCGACCAGACCCCGCAGTAGCCTGGTCGTATCGGTGCAGTCTGTGCACCTTCGTCGGCCCTGACCTCCGCACAGCCGCGAGGTCGGCCCCCCGTCGCCGTCCGGGCATCCTCGGACCGGCCCCTCTGCCACGAGAGAGTCATCACCGCATGTCCTCAACCGCTCCTGCCGGGACGCAGGCGTACCCGGAGAAGATCGACGCGGCCGTCCTCAAGGTCGCCGGCGTCGTCGTGCTCGGCGCCATCATGTCGATCCTCGACATCACGGTCGTCAACGTCGCCCTCCCGCACTTCCAGACCGACCTGGCCACCGGCCCGGACCCGCTCCAGTACTCCACCGTCGCGTGGACCGTCACCGGCTACACCCTCGCCCTCGCGACGGTCATCCCGCTCACCGGCTGGGCGGCCGACCGCTTCGGCACCAAGCGCCTCTACCTCACGGCGGTCGCGCTCTTCGCCCTCGGCTCGACGCTGTGCGCCTTCGCCCCGAGCATCGAGGCGCTCATCGGCTTCCGGGTCCTGCAGGGGCTCGGCGGCGGCATGCTCATGCCGCTCGGCATGACGATCATGACCCGCGCCGCGGGCCCGCAGCGGATGGGCCGGCTCATGGCCATCCTCGGCGTCCCGATGCTCCTCGGCCCGATCGGCGGCCCGATCCTCGGCGGCTGGCTCATCGACAACGCCCACTGGCTCGGCCGACCGAGCTGGACGTGGATCTTCCTCATCAACCTGCCCATCGGTGCCGCGGCCCTCGTCTACGCCTGGGTCGTCCTGCCCAAGGACTCCGCCGTCCCGAGCGAGTCGCTCGACGTCGTCGGCCTGCTCCTCATGTCGCCCGGTCTCGCGCTCTTCCTCTACGGCGTGAGCTCGATCCCCGACACCGGCACCATCCTCGCGACGAAGGTCCTCGCGCCGGCGCTCGTCGGCATCGTCCTCATGGCGGCCTTCGCCTGGTGGTCCTTCAAGCCCGAGCACCCGCTGCTCGACCTCAGCCTCTTCACCAACCGCAACTTCACGGTCGCGGCGCTGACGATGTTCCTCTTCGCGGCGGCCTTCTTCGGCGGGCTGCTCCTCGTGCCGACGTACTTCCAGCAGGTGCGCGGCGAGGACACCTTCACCGCGGGCCTGCTCCTCGCCCCGCAGGGCATCGGCGCGCTCATCACCATGCCGATCGCGGGCGCGCTCGTGGACAAGATGCCGGTCGGGCGGATCGTCCCCTTCGGCATCGCCCTCATCACCGGCGGCATGTTCGCGCTCACCCAGATCGACGCCGAGACCTCCTACTGGGGCTACATCATCCCGGTGCTCTTCGTCATGGGTCTGGGCATGGGCGGCACGATGATGCCGCTCATGACCTCGGCGCTGAAGACGCTCACCGCCCACCAGGTCGCGCGCGGCTCGACGCTGCTCAACATCACCCAGCAGGTCGCCAGCTCCTTCGGCGTCGCGATCATCTCGGTGCTGCTGACGAACTCCATCGAGTCCCGTCCGCTCGTCGACCAGGCGCAGAAGTACGGCGACGCGGCGAAGGGGGCCACCGACCCGAACCAGGTGCAGCAGCTCCTCGAGCGCTTCCCCGAGGTCGCGCGGGTCATCGGTCAGGTCGCCGACCCGGCGCGCGCCCAGGAGGTCCTCATGGCGGCGGTCCGCTCCGACCTCGCCGGCGCCTTCGCCAGCACGTACTGGGTCTCGGGCGGGCTGTGCGCGCTCACCCTCGTCGTCGCGCTCTTCCTCCCGCGCAAGCGCGAGGAGAGCCACCTGCTCGACGGGGACGAGGACGCCGAGCCGGTGCACGTGGCGATGCACTGACCCACCTCGCATACCCTGGTCCGTCATGAGCACCATCGACGGACCCCGGCGGCCCGGCGCGATCGCGTCGGGCCGCTTCACGTGGCGCATGCTCGCCACCGTGCTCGGCGGGCAGTCGGTGGTCATCTTCCTCGGGGCCCTCGTCGCGCGGGGCTTCGCCGGCAACGACAGCTCGGCCACCCCCTTCGTCGTCATGTGCGTCCTCGCGGTCGCCTGCGCCGTCGCCGCCGGCCTCGTGCGCCGGCCGGGCGGCGTCGCCATCGGCTGGGCCGTCCAGCTGGCCACGGTGCTCTGCGGCTTCCTCGTGACCTCGATGTTCGTCGTCGGGCTGATCTTCGGCGCGCTGTGGCTGCTGTGCCTGCGGGTGGGGCGCCGCGTCGACGCCGAGGACGCCGAGCGCGCCCGCGCCGCCGGCGGGGCCTGAGCACCGCCCACGGCGCACGCGGATAGGGTGGCGCCCGTGACCACCGAACGCTCCCTGATCCTCGTCAAGCCCGACGGCTACCGCCGCGGCCTCACCGGTGAGGTCCTGCGCCGCATCGAGGCGAAGGGGTACACCCTCGTCGCCCTCGACGTCACCTCCGCGACCCAGGAGCAGCTGGCCGCGCACTACGCCGAGCACGAGGGCAAGCCCTTCTACCAGCCGCTCGTCGACTTCATGTCCTCCGGCCCGCTCACCGCGGTCGTCGTCGAGGGCGAGGACTGCATCCGCGGCTTCCGCTCGCTCGCCGGCGCGACGAACCCGACCGAGGCCGCCCCCGGCACCATCCGCGGCGACCTCGGGCGCGACTGGGGCCTGAAGGTCCAGCAGAACATCGTCCACGGCTCGGACTCCCCGGAGTCGGCGGCGCGCGAGATCGCGATCTGGTTCCCCCAGCTCGCGTCCTGACGCGACCTCGCCCGCAGCGCTCGTGCCGTCCCGTCGGTGGCTCCCCGGCCGTGACCTCGCCCTCGACCTCGGCACCGCCAGCACCCTGATCCACCAGCAGGGACGCGGCGTCGTGCTCGACGAGCCGAGCGTCGTCGCCCTCGCGGCCGACTCCGACGAGGTCCTCGCGGCCGGCCGCGCGGCCAAGGAGATGCTCGGGCGCACCCCGGGCTCGATGCGCTCGGTGCGACCGCTGCGCGGCGGGGTCATCCACGACCCCGACGTCGCCGAGCGCATGCTGCGCGTCTTCGCCGACACGGTCGGCGTCTCCTCGGTGCTGCGACCCCGGGTCGTCGTCTGCGTGCCGAGCACCGTCTCGCCGCTGGAGCGCCGGGCCGTCGAGGACGTCGCGCTGCGGGTCGGCGCCCGCCGCGTCTACGTCGTCGAGGAGCCCGTCGTCGCGGCCATCGGCGCGGGCCTGCCCCTCACCGGCAGCGACGCCTCGACCGTCGTCGACATCGGCGGCGGGTCGACCGACGCGGCCATCCTCGCCCTCGGGGGCGTCGTCGCCTCGCGCTCCGTGCGCGTCGGCGGCGAGAGCATGGACGAGGCGATCGCCGCGCACGTCGAGCAGCACTACTCGCTGCTGCTCGGCGAGCGCTCCGCCGAGCACATCAAGATCGAGGCGGGCTCCGCCTTCCCCCTCGGCCAGGAGCGGCGCACCCGGGTCCGCGGCCGTGACCTCGTCACCGGGCTGCCCCGCACGGTCGAGATCGGCTCGTCGGAGGTCCGCCGCGCCCTCGACGCCCCGGTACGGGCCGTCGTCGACCTCGTGCGCTCGCTCCTCGACGCCAGCCCGCCCGAGCTCGTCGGCGACGTGCTCTCACGAGGTGTCGTGCTCACCGGCGGCGGCGCCCTCCTGCGCGGGCTCGACGCCCGGCTCGAGCACGAGCTCGGGGTGCCCACGCGCGTCGCCGACGAGCCGCTGCGCGCCGTCGTGCGCGGCGCGGGCCGGTGCGTCGACGACTTCGCCACGCTCGAGCCGGTCCTCGTCGACGGCCGGAGGTTCTGACGTCGTGCGCCGGGGTCTGGCCGTGCTCGTCGCGCTCACCGTGCTCCTGCTGCTCCTCGACGTCGCCGGGGGGCCGACCGGTCCGGTGCGCTCGGCCGGGGCGAGCGTCTTCGGCCCGATGCTGCGGGCGACGAGCACCGACGCGGGCGACACCCGTGACGCCGAGCTGACCCGCCTGCGCCTGCGCGTCGCCGAGCTCGAGGACGAGCGCTCCGCGAGCGCTCAGGAGAGCGAGCTGCGCGACCTCGCCGAGGACCACCGGGTCGACGTCGTGCCGGCGCGGATCGTCGCCGTCGGCGCCCGGGACGCCCGGGGCGCCGTGCGCGTCACCCTCGACGTCGGCTCGCGCGACGGCGTGAGCACCGACCGGGCGGTCGTCAGCCCCGACGGGCTCGTCGGGCGGGTCGTCTCCGTCTCGCGGTGGACGAGCGACGTCGAGCTGCTCGGTGCCTCGGGCACGAGCGTCGGCGTCCGGGTGGGCACCGCGCCGGGCGTGCTCGCCGAGCTCTCCGGGAGCGAGCCGACCCTCGACGAGCGGCCCGGCGAGCTCGCCGTCCGCGCCGTGCAGGAGGGCCGGCTCGAGCCCGGTCAGCAGGTCCGCACCCTCGGCAGCCAGGACGGCCGGCCCTACCCGCCGGGTCTGCCCGTCGGCGAGGTCGTCACGGCGCCTCAGGACGCCACCGGGCTCACCGCCGTCGCGACGGTCCGCCCCGTCGCCGACCTGCCCGCCCTCGACGTCGTCGGCGTCATCACGGGGACGACGCGATGACGCGCTCGGTGTGGCTGTGGCGGGTGCCCGCCCTCGCCCTCGCGGCCGTCGGCTCGGCCGTCCTCGCGGCGCGCGGCGTGCCCGTGCCCCCCACCCTCGTCCTGCTCGTCGTCGTCGCGATCGGCATGGCCTCGGGGCCCGCCGACGGGATCCTCGCCGGTCTCGTCGGCGGCTGGATGAGCGACCTCGTGCCGCCCGGTGGCGAGATCCTCGGACTGGCCGCGGCCACCCACGCCGTCGTCGGGGCCGTCGCCGGCGCGGCCCGGCGGGTGTCGGGGTGGCCGCTGTGGTGGCCCGGGGCGGTGGCCGCCGCCTGCTGGGTGGTCGTCACGGCCGTCCCGGTCGTGCGCGCCCTGACGACCGGGGCGCCCGTCGCATGGCTCGCGCTGCTCGGTCAGCTCGTCGGCACGGTCGTCCTCGCCGTGCTCCTCACGCCCGTCCTGCTCGCCCTCGACCGCCGGGTCGCCGGCCGCCGCCCCCGGTGAGGCGACCCGCGGTGAAGCGGCCGCCGGTGAGCCGGCGGCCGTCACGCCGGCGAGGGCCGAGACGGGTGGGGTCGCGACGCCCGAACCTCCACGCCCGGCTCGTCGCCGTGCTAGCCGTCATCGCGGTGCTCCTCGCCGGTCTCGTCGGACGTCTCGGCCAGCTCCAGCTCGACCCCGCCCCGGTCGCCGCGGGCGACGCCGGACCGAGCACGAGCACCCAGGTCGTCCTCACCCCGGCTCCCCGCGGGCGCATCCTCGACCGCCGCGGCGTGCCGCTGGCCGACGACGCGGTCCGTCTCGACGTCACCCTCGACCGCGCGGTCCTCGCCGACGAGGACGACGCGGGCCGCTCCTCCCTTCGCGCCCTCGCCCGTGACCTCGGGGTGACGCCGGAGTCGCTGCGCGACCGGCTCACCCTGTGCGGCGCCCCCGACGCCGCGCCCGCCCCGCGCTGCTGGCCCGGGTCTGCCTACGTGCCCGTCACGGTGGCCGAAGGGGTGTCCTCCCGCCTCGCCCTGCGCCTGGGCGAGCGCGGCGACCGCTACCCCGCGGCCGAGGTCGTGACGACCGCGGTGCGGCGCGACCAGGAGGTGCCGCTCGCCCCCCAGGTCCTCGGCTATCTCACGCCCGCCGACGCCGCGACGGTCGAGGCCTCGGCGGGGCGCATCCACGACGGCGACCTCGTCGGGCGCGCCGGTCTGGAGCAGCAGTACGACGACGTGCTCCGCGGCGAGCCCGGCTCGGCAGAGGTGCGCGTCGACGCACGCGGCATCGTCACGGGCACCGAGCCCGGCAGCGACCCCGTGCCGGGTGACGACGTCGTCACGACGATCGACGCCCGCGTCCAGCGCGCGACGCAGGAGGCTCTCGCCGAGGGCGTGCGCGACGCCCAGGCCCGCGGGCTGCCGGCCGACGAGGCCGCCGCCGTCGTCGTCGACGTGCGCGACGGGGGAGTGGTGGCCTCGGCGAGCGTGCCGACGTACGACCCGTCCGTGTGGACCGGGGGCATCAGCAGCGCCGAGTACGAGCGCCTCACCGGTCGGCCCGGATCGACACCGCTCACCGACCGGGTGACGGGCGGGGCCTACCCGCCGGCCTCGACCTTCAAGGTCGTGACGATGCCCGCCGTCGTCGCCCCCGACGAGCTCGACGAGCAGGTCGACTGCGCGTCGAGCGTGCGCATCGGCGACCGCACCTTCCGCAACTTCGAGTCACGGGCGTACGGCCGGATCAGCTGGCACCGCGCGCTCGTCGTCTCGTGCGACACCGTCTTCTACACGAACGCCGAGCGGGTGTGGGAGCGCGCCGGGGGGCTGTCCGGCCGCGACGCCGACGACGCGATCCTCGCGACGGCCCGCGACCTCGGGCTCGGCGCGCGCACCGGGGTCGACCTGCCCGTCGAGAGCGCCGGACGCCTGCCGGGCCGGACCTGGAAGCGGGAGTACTGGGAGGCGACGAAGGACGAGTCCTGCCGCCGCGCCCGTGACGGCTACCCCGACGTCGCCGACGCCACCCGCGCGGCCTACCTCAGGGCGCTCGCCCGCGAGAGCTGCGCGAACGGCTACCAGTTCCGCCCCGGCGACGAGGTCAACCTGTCCATCGGGCAGGGCGACACGCTCGTCACCCCCCTGCAGATGGCCCAGGTCTACGCCGCGATCGCGACCGGCGGCAGCGTGCGCACCCCGCGGCTCGTCTCGGCCACGCGCACCGCGCAGGGCGAGCGGACGGACCGCCCGCTCGCGCCGGCGCGCACCGTCGACCTCGACCCCGCGATGGGGCGCTACCTGCGCTCCGCGCTCGAAGGTGTCGTCACCGAGGGCACCGGCGCCGGCGCCTTCCGGGGCTTCGACCTCGACGCCTGGCCGGTGGCGGGCAAGACCGGCACCGCGGAGGTCTTCGGCGAGGAGGACACGGCGTGGTTCGTCAGCTACGCCCCGGCCGACCGTCCCCGCTACGCCGTCGCCGTCGTCGTCGGCCAGGGCGGCACCGGCGGCGGCACGGCCGCGGGCATCGCCCGCGAGATCCACGCCTCTCTCGCCCGCACGACGCGCTGATCCCCCTCCGCCCGGGGGACGAAGGGGGATCAGCGGTGCCGCTCAGCAGCAGCGGGTGGAGGGGTTGCGCTCCTGCTCGTCGTACTTCTCACGCCAGAAGTCGCGCTTGCTCGGCACGGGGCGCTCGGGGTGCGTGCGCCGCAGGTGCTCGACGTAGCGCTCGTAGGCGCTGCCGCCGGTGACGCCGCCGACGAACCAGCCCACCCCGGACAGGACCGAGCGCAGCCGGCCCTGCTCCGCGGGGGCGGCGGCCATCAGTGGTGCCCCCGGCTGGCGGCGGGCGACGGGTCGAGCCCGGCCTCCTGCCACTGCTCGAGGACCCGCTTCTCCGCCGGCGTCGGGACGAAGCCGGCCGGGGCGAAGATCCGCGACGGGACGTCCTCGTCCTCGGTCGTCGGCAGCCCGCCGGCCCGCAGGGCCTTGACGACGACGACGGCCGCGGCGGCGACGACGATGATGACGAGCACGGCGAAGACGATCGAGAGCGTGCCCTGGACGAGGGAGTTGAAGATGATCTTGTCCATGTCGGCCGCGCTCTTGGCCGGGGCGAGGACCTCGCCCGCGTCACGCGCGGTGACGAAGGCGTCGCGCTGAGCGAAGTAGCCGATCTTCGGGTTGTCGCTGAAGATCTTCTGGTACGACGCCGACATCGTGACGACGAGGTCCCACACGAGCGGGATGCCCGGCACCCAGGCCCAGCGGACCTTGCCCTGCTTGACGAGCACCGCCGTGACGACGGTGAGCGCGATGGCGGCGAGCAGCTGGTTGGCGATGCCGAAGAGCGGGAAGAGCGTGTAGATCCCGCCGAGCGGGTCGAGGATGCCCATGACGAGGATCGAGCCCCAGCCCGCGACGACGATGAGGGAGCAGATCCACGCCCCGACGCGCCAGCTCGGGTCCTTGAAGCGGGACATGCCGGGGACGTTGCCGATGGAGTCGGAGAACATGAAGCGCGCGACGCGGGTGCCGGCGTCGACGGTCGTGAGGATGAAGAGCGCCTCGAACATCACCGCGAAGTGGTACCAGAAGGACTTCATCGAGTCGCCGCCGAAGGCCGACATCACCTCGGACATGCCGAAGGCGAGGGTCGGCGCACCGCCGGTGCGCGAGATGATCGTCTCCTCGCCCACCCCTTCGGCCGCGTTCTGCAGCACGCTCGGGTCGATCGGCGGGATGGGGGTGCCGCCGGGGCTCAGCAGGCCGAGGCCGTTGACGTAGTCCGCGGCCGAGCCGGGCTCGCCGCCGGTGAGGGCGACCGGGGCGTTCATCGCGAAGTAGATGTGCTGGTCGATGCTCACCGCGGCGACGAGCGCCATGATCGCGACGAAGGACTCGGTGAGCATGCCCCCGTAGCCGATGAGACGGGCCTGGCTCTCCTTCTCGATGAGCTTGGGCGTCGTGCCCGAGGAGACGAGGGCGTGGAAGCCCGAGAGGGCGCCGCACGCGATGGTGATGAAGAGGAAGGGGAAGAGCGAGCCGGCGAAGGCGGGACCGGTGCCCGTGCTCGCGAACTCGGTGACCGCCGGCATCTGCGCGACCGGCCGGGCGATGAGGATGCCGACGGCGAGCAGGACGATCGTCCCGATCTTCATGAAGGTCGACAGATAGTCGCGCGGGGCGAGGAGCAGCCAGACCGGGAGGACCGAG
Source organism: Janibacter melonis (assembly GCF_020567375.1). Lineage (GTDB taxonomy): Bacteria > Actinomycetota > Actinomycetes > Actinomycetales > Dermatophilaceae > Marihabitans > Marihabitans melonis. The sequence continues at coordinate 714,127 of NZ_JAJBZM010000003.1, forward strand.
GCGGCGAAGCCGTACGCGATGAGCAGCCAGGCGAGGGTGATCGGCTCGAGGGTGAAGGTGTCCGACAGCGTCGGGTGCTCGGCGACCCAGCCGCCGGCGACGATGGCGAGGACGAGGAGCACGACGCCGATGACGGAGACCTCGTTGACCGCGCCGGGGCGCAGGTAGCGCAGGTAGACGCCCATGAAGAGGGCGATGGGGATCGTCATCGCGATGGAGAAGACGCCCCACGGGCTGCCGGCGAGGGCGCCGATGACGACGATGCCGAGCACCGCGATGAGGATGAGCATGATCGACAGCACGCCGAGGATCGCGGCGACGCCGCCGACGACGCCGAGCTCGTCGCGCGCCATCTGGCCCAGGCTGCGCCCACGGCGGCGGATCGACAGGTGCAGGACCATGTAGTCCTGGACGGCGCCGGCGAAGACGACGCCGATGATGATCCACAGCGTGCCGGGCAGGTAGCCCATCTGGGCGGCGAGGACGGGGCCGACGAGCGGACCGGCGCCGGCGACCGCGGCGAAGTGGTGCCCGTAGAGCACCCGCCGGTCGGTCGGCATGAAGTCCTTGCCGTTCTCGAGCTCCTCGGCCGGGGTGGCGCGGGTGTCACGCGGCTGGAGCACCTTGTACTCGATGAGCCGGGCGTAGAAGCGGAAGGCGATGAGGTAGGTCGCGACGGCCGCGACGACGAACCACACGGTGTTGACCTGCTCGCCGCGCACGATCGCGAGCATGACCCACCCGATCGCGCCGAGCACGGCGATGACGCCGAAGACCGCCTTCTCGCGGGTCGTCACGCGGTGGCGCTGCTCCACCGCGACCGGTGGCCGGTCTGGGTCGGTCCGCAGCTCGCGGACCTCGGGGTCGAGCGACGTGCTCATGGGTGCCTCCCGGCGGACGTGCCACCGACCCGTCGCCGATGACGCACGCACGTTAGTGCGGGAGGGCGTGATCCGCACCACGGCGCGCCAGATAGTCTTCGATCATGTCTGACTTCGATGTGGTCGTGCTCGGTGCTGGTCCTGGTGGTTACGTCGCGGCGATCCGCGCCTCGCAGCTGGGGAAGAAGGTCGCCGTCGTCGAGAAGAAGTACTGGGGCGGTGTCTGCCTCAACGTCGGGTGCATCCCCTCGAAGGCGCTCATCAAGAACGCCGAGCTGGCGCACACCCTCGCCCACGACAAGGCGAAGTTCGGCATCGAGGGCGACGCCACGATGTCCTTCGGCCCGACCCACAAGCGCTCGCGCCAGGTGAGCGACGGGATCGTCAAGGGCGTCCACTTCCTCATGAAGAAGAACAAGATCGAGGAGATCGACGGCTGGGGCACCCTGACCTCGCCCACCTCGATGGACGTCGCGCTCGAGGGCGGCGACACCCGCAGCATCACCTTCGACAACCTCATCATCGCCGCCGGCGCCGTCACCCGCATGCTGCCCGGCGTCGAGGTGAGCGAGAACGTCGTCACCTACGAGGAGCAGATCCTCGACCCCGAGCTGCCCGGCTCGATCATCATCGCCGGCTCGGGCGCCATCGGCGTCGAGTTCGCCTACGTCATGAAGAACTTCGGCGTCGACGTGACGATCGTCGAGTTCCTCGACCGCATGGTCCCGACCGAGGACGAGGAGGTCTCCAAGGAGCTCTTCAAGCACTACAAGAAGCTCGGCGTCAAGGTCATGCTCGGCACGAAGGTCGAGTCCGTCGAGGACACCGGCTCCGGCGTCAAGGTCACCGTCACCCCGGCGAAGGGAGGCGACCAGCAGGTCCTCGAGGCCGACCGCCTCATGTCGGCCATCGGCTTCGCCCCGCGCACCGAGGGCTACGGCCTCGAGGCGATCGGGGTCGAGCTCACCGACCGCGGCGCCGTCGCCATCGACGACTACATGCGCACCAACGTCGACGGCGTCTACGCCATCGGCGACTGCACGGCCAAGCTCATGCTCGCCCACGTCGCCGAGGCCCAGGGCGTCGTCGCGGCCGAGACCATCGCGGGTGCCGAGACGATGCCGGTCGAGTACGACTTCATCCCGCGCGCGACGTACTGCCACCCGCAGATCGGCTCCTTCGGCTACTCCGAGGCGCAGGCCAAGGAGAAGGGCTTCGAGACGAAGTCGGCGAAGTTCCCCTTCAGCGCCAATGGCAAGGCCATGGGCCTGGGCGACGCGGTCGGCTTCGTCAAGGTCGTCGCCGACGCGAAGACCAACGAGATCCTCGGCGCGCACATGATCGGCCCGGACGTCACCGAGCTGCTCCCGGTGCTCACGCTCGCCCAGAAGTGGGACCTGCGTGCCGACGAGGTCGCCCGCAACGTCTTCGCCCACCCGACCCTGTCCGAGGCGGTCAAGGAGTCCGTCGAGGGCATCGTCGGCCACATGATCAACCTCTGACCTGACCGTGCGAAGGGGGAGCCCCGTGCGTCGTGCCCTGCCCGTCGCCCTCGCGGCGGCGCTCCTCGCGGGCGCCCTCGGCGCCCCGGCCGCCCGGGCGGGGGAGATCTCGACCTCGCGCGCCGACGGTGCCGCGGCCCTGGCCGCGGCACCGCGCACGGCGCTGCTCGCGTCGTCGCGCGGCCACTCCGGCACGTGCACGACGAGCCGGGGGGTGAGCGTCGTCGTCGACTTCCGCGAGCTCGGCGGGTCGACCCTGCGTCGGTGCGCCCTGCCCGACCCGGGGCAGACGGCCTTCCGCGGGACCGGTCTGGACGCGCTGCGCGCGGCCGGCCTCGACGTCACCGGCGTCGACACCTACGGCCTGGCGGTCGTGTGCCGTCTCGCCGGCAAGCCGTCGGCGAGCACGACCCTCACCGTGGCCGGGAGGGACTACCGCGAGTCCTGCCGCACGACCCCGCCGACCGGCGCGCACTGGAGCTACTGGCACACCTCGAGCGCGAAGGGGGCGTGGCAGCTGAGCCGGTACGGCGCGGCGGGCCGGCAGGTGGTCAACGGCGGCTGGGAGGGCTGGTCCTTCTCGCTGGGGCGCACGAGCGACCCGGCACCGCGCCTGGCGCCGGCCCCGGCGGCGACGACGGCGTGGCGCCCGTACTCGGCGCCGCTGCCGCGCATCTCCGGCACGTCCGCCGTGGGGTCGAGCCTGCGGGTCACCGTCGGCACGTGGTCGCCGGCGCCGTCGACGCGCACCATCCGCTGGTACCGCGACGGCATCGCCATCAGCGGGGCGACGGCCTCGACCTACCGCCTCACCTCGGCCGACCGCGGTCGCCAGGTGAGCGTCAAGGTCACCGGGTCCGGGTCGGGCCGGGCGAGCACCTGGGCGACCTCGGCCGCCCGCTCGGTCTCCTAGCCGGCCGCGCCGAGCAGCCGGCGCTGGGACCGCGCCCGGGGTCCGAGGTGGGCGACGAGCTCGTCGGCGGCTGCGGTGAGCGCGTCGTCGCTCATCGGGGCCAGGGCGTCGAGGACGAAGAGCGCCCGGGTCGTGCCGGCGCCCAGCCGGGTGCGCCGGCCCTGGCGCCAGCTCCAGCGTCGGCAGGTGACGCCGACGTCGTCGCGCCAGACGACCTCGCCGGGGGAGGGGTGCTCGAGGACCTCCTCACCACCGGCGGTCGTGTCGAAGAGCTCGTCGCCGCTCGCCCGGACGAGCCGGGGCGCGCCGGCGTACCGGTCGAGGTCCTCGCCGCCGAGCGGCACCTGGTGGATGACGCTCAGCGCGTTGTAGACGTCCGTGGCCCGGTTGACCCGTGGCAGGCCCGCGGCGGCCCGCCGGGTGAGCGCCTCGAGGCTGCTGCGTGTGCGCTGCGGCTTGGCGCCGAAGGCGCGGTAGGCGTCACGCCACGCGGCGACGTGGGGGAGCTCCTCGACGGGTGCGCCCGCCGTGAGCGCGATCGCCGTCGACTTCGCCCGGAGCAGCAGGGCCTCGCTCGCGTCGTCACCAGGGCCGGCGGAGATGCCCTCGACGACGAGGAGCAGGGCGCGGTAGTCGGGGCGCAGGGCGGGGACGTCGTCGGCGACCTCCGCGTCGCGCAGGACCTCGGGGAGCATGCTCTCTTCTTCCTCGCTCGGGTGCGGGTGCGGGTGAGGGTGCTTCGTAGTGCACCACGGTCGCGGGGCGCGGTGCCGCCGACCCTGGACGAAGGGGGGTCGTCCCACCGGTCGTCGTCGGTGCCCGCGTCTACGGTCGGCACATGAGCGAGCCCACCCAGCACGACCAGCAGACCGGGGCCCCCGTGCCCACCGACGACAGCACGACCTCCACCGCCGGGGCCGGCGGCGAGACCATCGGCGCCACCCCCGACGCGACGACGGGCAGCGACGGGTCCCTCGAGCGCGACCCCGAGCAGTGGGTCACCGGTGACGAGCCGATGACTGCCGCCCAGCGCAGCTACCTCGACACCCTGGCGAAGGAGGCGGGCGAGGAGCTCCCGGCCGATCTGACCAAGGCGCAGGCCTCAGAGCACATCGACCGCCTTCAGCAGGGCAGCAAGCGCGTCGGCTGACGCCGCCGCGGGACGGCGCCCGGCCTAGCCGGAGTGCCGGAAGGACGTGAGGAAGTCCGGCGGGCCGCCGTGGGTCGACCAGACCTGCGGCGGCACCAGCCGTAGCGGTGCGAGCAGCGCCTCGAGCTCGTCGATGGCCGCGCGCACGGGCTCGGTGAGCAGGTCGGCGCCGAAGGCCGCGTCGCCGAAGGTGTCGAAGCGGGGGTCACCCGTCTCGAAGCGGCCCTCGGGGACGCCGTGGTAGTGCCGGCCGCGCACCACGCTGAGCCGGGGGTAGCGGTGGCGGGTCCCGACGGCGACGACGTTATACGTCTCGGAGTCGCCGCCGCCCTCGCCCCGGCCCGACTCGAGCTGCGACCAGCGCAACGACATGAAGCGCACGCCTGCGTGGATACCGCGACGACGCTCTCGTTCATCGCGCCACCGTATCCGGCCGCGATTAGGGCCGCCGTGCACGCCGCTGGTAATCTCGGTGCTGCCGTGAGATCGGCCGCGGATCCAGAGAGCCTCGGTGAACATGCCCGGGCGCGCCGCGCAACGACCCAGAGAAGGAGCAGTGAGACCCAGCATGCCGCTGACCACTGACGTCAAGAAGCAGATCATCGCCGAGTACGGCACGGGCGAGGGCGACACGGGCTCCCCGGAGGTCCAGATCGCGATGCTCACGCAGCGCATCAAGGACCTGACCGAGCACTCCCGCGAGCACAAGCACGACCACCACAGCCGCCGCGGGCTGCTGCTCCTCGTCGGTCAGCGCCGCCGTCTGCTGCGCTACCTCGAGAGCACCGACATCGAGCGCTACCGCTCGCTGATCAAGCGCCTCGGCCTTCGCCGATAAGACCTACGCGACAAGCGGTTCCCGCCACGGGGACCGCTTGTTTCGCGTATGGGGCCGCCGCCTGACCAGGCGCGTCCCCGGGGCACCGCCCCGGCACCCGTGACGGGTGCACCGCTAGACGCCAGGGCGCAACGACGACGTCCCTCGGCGAGCGCAGAGAGTAAGGAGGGCCCGATGGAGGGTCCAGAGATCACCACCGCCGAAGCCGTCATCGACAACGGCTCGTTCGGCACCCGCACCATCCGCTTCGAGACCGGCCGACTGGCCAAGCAGGCCGGCGGCTCCGTCGCTGCCTACCTCGACGGCGAGACCATGCTCCTGTCGACCACGACGGCCGGCAAGAAGCCCAAGGACCAGTTCGACTTCTTCCCGCTGACCGTGGACGTCGAGGAGCGGATGTACGCCGCCGGACGCATCCCCGGCAGCTTCTTCCGTCGCGAGGGCCGCCCCGGCACCGACGCGATCCTCACCTGCCGTCTCATCGACCGCCCGCTGCGCCCGTCCTTCGTCAAGGGCCTGCGCAACGAGGTCCAGGTCGTCATCACCGTGCTGTCGATCCACCCGGACCACCAGTACGACGTGCTCGCGATCAACGCGGCCTCGCTGTCCACGCAGATCTCGGGTCTGCCCTTCTCCGGCCCGATCGGCGGCGTGCGCGTCTCGCTCATCGACGGCCAGTGGGTCGCCTTCCCGAACTTCAGCGACATCGAGCGCTCGACCTTCGACATGGTCGTCGCCGGCCGCGTCGTCGGTGACGACGTCGCGATCATGATGGTCGAGGCCGAGTCCACCGAGTCCACGTGGGACCTCGTGAAGAACCAGGGCAAGACCGCTCCCACCGAGGAGGTCGTCGCCGAGGGTCTCGAGGCCGCGAAGGGCTTCATCCGCACCCTGTGCGACGCGCAGGCCGAGATCGCCACCAAGGCCGCCAAGCCGGTCCAGGAGTTCCCGGTCTTCCTCGACTACGAGGACGACGCGTACGCCGCGGTCCAGCAGGCCGTCTCCGAGCAGGCTGCCCAGGCGCTCACCATCGCCGACAAGCAGGAGCGCGAGGACCGCCTCGACGAGATCAAGGCGAGCATGACCTCCGAGCTCGCCGGCTCCGCCGACGCGCCCGCCGCCTTCGCCGGCCGTGAGAAGGAGCTCTCCGCTGCCTTCCGCTCCGTGCAGAAGCAGCTCGTGCGCGAGCGCATCCTGCGCGACAAGGTCCGCATCGACGGTCGTGGGCTCGCGGACATCCGCGCGCTGTCGGCCGAGGTCGAGGTCCTGCCGCGCGTGCACGGCTCGGCGATCTTCGAGCGTGGCGAGACCCAGATCATGGGTGTCACGACGCTCAACATGCTCAAGATGGAGCAGCAGATCGACTCGCTAAGCCCGGTGAGCAAGAAGCGCTACATGCACAACTACAACTTCCCGCCCTTCTCCACCGGTGAGACCGGTCGCGTCGGCTCGCCGAAGCGTCGCGAGATCGGGCACGGGGCCCTGGCCGAGCGCGCGCTCATGCCGGTGCTGCCGAGCCGCGAGGAGTTCCCCTACGCGATCCGTCAGGTGTCCGAGGCCCTCGGCTCCAACGGCTCGACGTCGATGGGCTCCGTGTGCGCCTCGACCCTGTCGCTGCTCAACGCCGGTGTGCCGCTGCGTGCACCGGTCGCCGGCATCGCGATGGGCCTGGTCACCGACGAGGTCGACGGGCAGACGCAGTACGCGGCGCTCACCGACATCCTCGGCGCCGAGGACGCCTTCGGCGACATGGACTTCAAGGTCGCCGGCACCCGTGAGTTCGTCACGGCCATCCAGCTCGACACCAAGCTCGACGGCATCCCCGCCTCGGTGCTCGGCGGCGCGCTGACCCAGGCCCGCGACGCTCGCCTGCACATCCTCGACGTCATGAACGAGGCGATCGACGCCCCGGACGAGATGGCTCCCACCGCCCCGCGGATCATCACCGTCCAGGTCCCCGTCGACAAGATCGGCGAGGTCATCGGGCCCAAGGGCAAGATGATCAACCAGATCCAGGACGACACCGGCGCCGACATCTCCATCGAGGACGACGGCACCGTCTTCATCGGTGCGGCCGACGGCGCCTCCGCGGACGCGGCGCGCAACGCCGTCAACGCGATCGCCAACCCGCAGATGCCGGAGATCGGTGAGCGCTTCCTCGGGACCGTCGTGAAGACGACGACCTTCGGCGCGTTCATCTCGCTCCTGCCGGGCAAGGACGGTCTGCTGCACATCTCCGAGGTGCGCAAGCTCGTCGGTGGCAAGCGGATCGACGCGGTCGAGGACGTCCTCGGCGTCGGCACCAAGGTCCAGGTCGAGCTCAAGGAGATCGACCCCCGCGGCAAGCTGAGCCTGGCCGCCGTCCTCTCGGACGAGCAGCAGGCCGAGCTCGAGTCCGGCGCGGGCGACCGCGGCGACCGCGGCGGCGACCGCGGTGACCGCGGCGGCGACCGTGGCGACCGTGGTGGCCGTCCCGAGCGCGAGGAGCGCTCCGGCGACGACGACGCGCGCGAGGGTGGCCGCCGCCGCCGTCGTGGCGGTCGCGGCCGTGGCGCAGACTCCGAGGAGACGGGTGCCGAGGCCCCCGCGTCCTCCGAGGACGCCGCCGGCTGATCTAGCCGCCCATGACGAAGGCCCCGTCCCCCTCGTGGGGGGCGGGGCCTTCGTCGTCCTGGTCTGCCTCCGCCGCGGCGGATGGTCCAGGCGGTCGTTCAGGCGGCGTGGCGTGCGCGGCGCGGGGCCGGCTCAACCCAGCGCATCTCCATGCGCGTGCGGCCGTCCTCGCCGCGGACGGGCACCCAGGTGCAGGTGAGGCGGCGCTCTGCGGAAGCCGGCGCGGTCGTCGTCAGATGAGTCACGGTCATGTCGTACACCCCTTGTTCACTCTGTGTTCATCTACGACTGTAGCACCAAGGTGAACGGCAGGTGAACGACACGCGGCCAGGAGATGCGTACGGTGCCGCGCCGGGACGCGCCCGGGCGGCACCGCTGCTCGGTCGTAAGGTGCTGCGCATGAGCGAGAGCATCGTGCGGGTGTCGGTCGTCGGGGCGTCGGGACGGATGGGGTCGGCGGCCTGCCGCGCCGTCGAGGGGGCCGAGGGCATGGAGCTCGTCGGCCGCTTCGACGCCGGCGACGACCTCGGCGATCTCGCGGGCGCCGACGTCGTCGTGGAGTTCTCCGTGCCCGAGGCGAGCCCGGCGAACGTCGTCCACTGCGTCGAGCGGGGGATCCATGTCGTCGTCGGGACGACGGGGTGGACGCCGGAGCGCCTGGCGAGCCTCGAGGAGCAGGTGTCGCTCCATGACGGTGTCGGCGTGCTCATCGCGCCGAACTTCGCCATCGGCGCGATCCTCATGATGTCCTTCGCGCGCCAGGCCGCTCGCTTCTACGAGTCCGTCGAGGTCGTCGAGCTGCACCACCCCGACAAGGTCGACGCGCCGAGCGGCACGGCCGCGCGGACGGCTGAGATCATCGGCGCGGCCCGCGACGAGGCCGGGCTGCCGGCCTCGCCGGACGCGACGACGCAGGACCCCGACGGGGCGCGCGGCGCGCAGGTCCACGGCGTCTCGGTGCACTCCGTGCGGCTGCGCGGAATGGTGGCCCACCAGGAGGTCCTCTTCGGCGGCGAGGGCGAGACCCTGACGATCCGGCACGACTCCTTCGACCGCACCTCCTTCATGCCCGGGGTGCTCGAAGGGGTCCGAGGCGTCGCCTCGCACCCCGGCGTGACCGTGGGTCTGGAGAAGTATCTGCAGATGTGAGGCCCTCTCGCCGGACAGGTCGTCGTGGACGGCCTGCTGGGCCGTCATGCCTGCGGTGTGACCCGGGTCATGCTGCGACTTTCAACTAGTTCTGCCGAAAGTCAGCAAATGGTAAAGACTCTCCAGTAACGTCGGCGGTGGGAGAGGGCGTCCAGGGGGACTGCCCGGGGTCGACGCCGACCTGTCTGCTCCCACCCACCCCAGCGCGGGCTGATCCCCGCGCGGAGCCGATTGGATCTCGCATGCCCATCTCCATGTCCCGGACCACCACCTCGCTCGTCGCCGTCGGTGCCGGTGTCATCCTCCTGTCCGCCGCGGGCGGCAGCTTCGCCCAGTGGAGCGAGGGGAAGGACGTCGCCCCGGGGAGCATCACCGCCGGTCACCTGGACATGCAGGTCGACGGCGGCGGCTGGTTCGACACCAAGGGGACCTCGGACACGGGCGACGACACGTCGATCACGCCCTCCGCCTTCAAGATGGTCCCCGGCGACGAGGTCGAGTACCGGGCGAAGGTCCGGCCGAACCTCGTCGGCAACACCCTCAAGGCCCAGCTCACAGCGAACCTCCCGGGCGTGAGCAACACCCTCAAGGATCACGTCGTCATCGCGACGAAGGTCGACGGCGCCGACAGCGTGACGGTCACCTCCCAGGACACTGCGAGCGGCAAGGCGTACGACGCCCGGGTCACCGTCACGATGCCCTTCGACGACGTGAAGACCAACGGCACCGCTGGTGAGGACAAGACGCTCGACCTCAACACCCTGCGCATCTCGCTCGTCCAGCAGCAGCGCTGACCTGGGGGGAGCGGTGGGGACGACGAGGGGGGCAGGCATGAGGGGGGACGCGGCGCCATGGCGCGCACTGCTCGCGCTCGGCCTGGGTCTCGTCGTCCTCACCGGGGCCGGGGGGACCGGCGCGAGCTGGGCCGAGCACGACGCCCGGCAGCCCGGCACCATCACCTCGGGCGGGGTGAGCCTGACGACGGGCACGCTGCGCACCGAGCTGCACTCGCAGCAGCCCGCGGGGTCGAGGACGTACGCGTCGAGCACGACGTGCACCCCCGACCCCGGTTACGTCGAGTGCCGGGTCATCAGCACCACGCTCACCTCCGAGGCGCTCGTGCCCGGTGACCGGGTCGTCATCGCCCAGCCGGTGACGCTCGCCGCGACCGGCACGACGCTGCGGGGCGCCCTCGCCGTGTCGAGCACCGAGCTCACCTCGGCGGCCCGCTCGGCCTTCAGCGGCAGCGCGACGACCACGACGACGATCACGGCGCCGGGGGGCGCGGTGACGTCGGGCAGCTCGGTGAGCATCCCCGTCTCGGTGCCGACCGGCGCGGGGGTGGGGACCTCGACGGTCCGCATCTCGATCAGCACGCCCGTGACGGCGAGCGCCGGCGGCTGGGGGAGCGCCCTGCAGGACCAGTCGCTCTTCGGCGGCACCTTCACCTACACCTTCGCCCAGACGCGGGCATGAGCCGAGAGGCACGACGGATGAGAGCGACGCGGCTGTGGCCCGTGGCGGCTGTGGCCCTCGCCGGCGTGCTCCTCGTGAGTGCGCCGAGCGGCCAGACCCAGGCCCAGTGGCGGGAGAGCGCGACGACCACGATCAGCGGCCCGAGCTCGGACGTCTTCGAGATGACCGCGACCGCGTCGGGGCCCCAGGTCGACCTGACGAACCTCTCACGCCGCCAGAGCGCCGACCTCGACGTGCGCAGCACGAGGGTCACCCGGGTCGACGCCGGGGACACCAACGACCTCCTCGCTCGGGCCGCGCTCGTCTACACCTCCGGCCAGGGAGCCTGCGGCGGCACGACCCAGAGCACCTACTGGGCGGCCCGCTCGGCCGGCCAGATCACCGCAGGCACGACGTACACCCGCCCCCAGGGAGCCGTGGCCGGCGCGACCCTCGCACCGGGCGCTGGCCGGGTGCTGTGCCCGACCCTGTCCCTGCCCTACCCCGCGACGGCCGCAGGTGAGCGCGACACCTATCTCGCGCACGCCGGACGCTCCGTCGACATCACGACCGTCGTGCGGCAGACGAGCAAGCCGCCGGCCACGTGGGCCTCGACCCAGCGCACGACGACAACCCGCTTCTCGATCGGCACCCCCGCGCCGACCTCGCCGGCGGGCGCGAGCCCCTGCCGCAGCGAGGTCTCCGGCGGGCAGGGTTCGGGCTCGGTCGGCCGGCTCGCGTTCGGCTGGCCCCTCGCCTCGACGACCGCGACCACCCCCACCCCCGCGATGGCGGGTGGGTGGGAGGTCCTCGTCCGACCGGTCGCGGGCAGCTGGCGGAGCCTTGGCTCGCTCGACGCCTCCGCCCGCCTCTCCGGCCCGCTCGTGGGCAGCGAGCTCGGACCGGTCGGGGCGACCCGAGAGCTCGTCCTGCGCGGGTACCCCTTCGCCGGCGACCGCACCCGCTACGTCGAGTCCGACTGGCTCGTGCGGGCCACCAACGACTCTGCCGGCCGCAACGACCGCTTCGTGTGCACCGGCGTCATCCCCAACCCCGACCAGGGACAGGTGAACCTGCCATGACCGCCACCCTCCACCCGCCCGCCGACGCGCCGGCCGAGGTCGTCGAGGACGAGCCCACGACCGCTGCGCGTCCTGCGTCGCGCGCGCTGAGGCTCGTGCTCCTCGCCCTGCTCACGCTGCTAGGCGCGGTCCTCGTCCTCGTCGTCGCGGTGCCGCGCGTGCTCGGCCTCGTGCCCCTGACGATCCTCTCGGGCTCGATGGAGCCGACCCTGCCGGTCGGCAGCCAGGTCTTCGTCGACCCTGTCGAGAGCGCGGAGCAGGCCCGTGAGGAGGTCACCGTCGGCTCGATCATCACGGTCATGCCGCGCCCGGACGACCCCACCCTCGTCACCCACCGCGTCGTCGCGGTGGAGCAGGACGTCTCGGGCCGTCCGGTCTGGACGACGAAGGGGGACGCCAACGGCGGCGTCGACGACTGGGAGGTCACCCCGACCCAGCTGCGCGGGGTCGTGCGCTACCACGTGCCGTGGGTGGGCTACGTCGCCTCGAGCATGAGCCAGACCGACAAGGACACCGTCGTGCGCTGGAGCGCGGGCGCGCTCTTCGTGTACGCGGCCTACCAGCTGCTCGCCGCCTGGCGCGGGCGTCACCGCGGCGGCCGGCACGCGGCCTAGGCAGCCCAGCCGAGGGCGCGCAGCCCGGCGGCCGTCGCGGCCGCGGCGAGGACGACGAGCAAGAAGTTGACCCGCAGCGCGAAGAGCGCGACGGCGACGACGACCGCGGGCAGGCGGGCGTCGAGGGTCAGGGTGTCGGCGCCGCCGGCCGTCTGGACGACGAGCAGGCCCGCGAGCAGGGCCACCGGCAGGAGCGTGATGACGCGCGAGCGACGCGGCCCCTCGACGAGGGACGGCGGGGCGAGGTACCCCGCGAGCTTGAGCGCGTAGCCGAGGACGGCGGCGAGCAGGACGGTGGCCCAGGCGCTCACGGCGTCGGGTCCTCTCCGTCGAGGTGCCCGGGCTCGGGCTCCGTGCGTCCAGCGCCGGTGAGCCCGACGACGAGCGCGGCGAGGGCCGCGAGGAGCACGGGGATGCCGGCCGGCACCGACTCGTAGGAGACGAGCGCGACGAGCGCGGCCACCGCGGCGGTGACGACGGTCGGGGCCGAGCGCAGCCGCGGCCAGATGAGCCCGACGAAGGCTGCCGCCGCCGCCGCGTCCAGCCCCCACGTGCGCGGGTCGCCGAGCGCGTTCCCGAGCGCCGAGCCGGCCAGCGTCGCGAGGTTCCAGAAGGCGAGGACGGCCAGGCCGGTCCACCAGAAGCCGACCCGACGAGAGCGCGTCGTCGGCTGCGCGAGACCCACGGCGGTCGACTCGTCGATCGTCACGTGCGCGGCGGCGAGCCGGCGCCACCCCCGCACGTCGAGCACCCGCGAGGTCTCCAGCGCGTACAGCCCGTTGCGGATGCCGAGCATCGTCGAGGTCGCGACGGCGGTCGCCGGGCTGCCGCCGGCCCCCATCACCGAGACGACGGCGAACTGCGAGCCGCCGGTGAAGAGCAGGAGCGAGAGGGCCTGGGTCTGCAGCACGTCGAAGCCGGCGGCGACCGCGAGCGCGCCGAAGCTCACACCGTACGCACCCGTCGCCACGCCGACGGACAGGGCCTGACGCCGTGCCGTCCCGACGGCGGCGTCCTCGACGGCCGCGCTCACGGCTCGGGGTCGGCGAGCGAGGCGACGAGGCGCACCTCGCGGGCGGTCGCCCCGTCGGGGGAGACCACGCGGTCGCGGAAGGCGCCGTCGGGCGCGAGACCGGCGCCGACGAGGAAGGCGCGGGTCTGCTCGTGGGGGACGAGCACCCACGTGGCGAGGGTGTCCGCGCCCGCGCCCTTGAGCGTGTCGACGACGGCGTTGAGCAGGCGCGAGCCGTGCCCGGTGCGCCGGGCCTGGGGGTGCACGCCGATCGCCGTGAGCTCGCCGGTCGCCTGACCGGTGTCGGGGTCCTGGCTCGGGCCGAGGGCGGCGAAGCCGACGACCTGGCCGCCGGCCGTCGCGACGAGGAGGCGGTGCACCCCTTCGGGCGGCTCGGCGAGGGCCTGGCGCCACGCGGCGGCGAAAGCCTGCGGCTCGAACTGCGCGTGGACCTCCGGGGGGACGACGCCGTCGTAGGCCTCCTGCCACACGAGGGCCTGGACGACGCCGAGGGCCGGCAGGTCGTTGGGCCCGGCGGTGCGGACGCCGGCATCGGGGGTGGGGGTGCTCATCAGCGTCCTTCGAAGGTGGGGTGTCGTCGGTCGGCGAAGGCGGCGCGGCCCTCCTGGAGGTCCGCGCTCGCCCAGGCGGTGGCGAAGGCGTCGCGGTAGCGCGCGAGGTCGTCGGGGGTGCGGGCGTCGAGCCCGGTCTTCGAGCCGGCCTGGGTCAGCGGGGCCAGCCGGGCGGCGGAGGTCGCGAGCTCGAGGGCGTCGTCGAGGTCACCGCGGCGCTGGACGAAGCCGAGGCGCCAGGCGTCGTCGGCGTCGAGGACGGCGGCGGTGAGGACCATGTGGCGGGCCGCTCCCTCGCCCCAGCAGCGGGCCACCCGCTCGAGGGTCCAGTGGTCGACCATGAGCCCGAGCCGGGCGACGGGCACGGCGTACCGGGCGTCGTCGGTGGCGACGCGCACGTCGCACGCGACGGCGAGCTGCATGCCGAGCCCCATGCACGACCCGGAGATCGCGGCCACGGTCGTCACCGGGAGCGAGGCGAGGTGCCCGAGCACCTCGGCGAGGCGCTCGGTGAAGGCGACGTCCTCGAGCTCGGTGAGATCGGCGCCGGCGCAGAAGTGCCCCTGCGCCCCGGTGAGGACGAGGGCGCGGGCACCGCCCTGCTCGGCGGCCCGGACGGCCGCGTCGAGCGCGTCGAGGTGCTCGTGGTCGATCGCGTTGCGCCGCTCCGGGCGCTCGACCGTCACGACGTGGACGTCGCCGTGGACGTGGCTGCGGATGGGCACGGGGCCAGGATAGGCGGCCCTCAGGAGGCGAGCGCGAGGGCTCCCAGCGCGACGAGCCAGCTGACGAAGGAGCCGACGAGGAAGTACTCGGTGACCTTGTCGATGTCGTGCCGACCCTCGTCGTCGGCGTGCGAGCGCAGCTCCGGCCAGCGGATGAGGCCCTTCGCGGCGATGACGAGGCCGGCGGCGGTGACCTCGCCGGCGAGCCCGAGACCGAGGACGAAGAGCCGCTCGAGCGGGCCGAGGAGACGCCCGCCGCGCAGCTCCTCCTGGCCGCGGTCGTGCCCGGGGCGCATCGCGCCGGTGCTCGTGAGGACGAGTCGGACGACGAGGTTGCCCGTGCTCAGCTGGACGAGGACGAGACCGGCCACGAGCAGGGCGCGCGCGGGGTCGCCGGCCCACGGCAGCTCGGCCCAGGCGAGCCAGCGGGCGAAGGGGCCCCCGACCTCCGGCGCCGCCCCGGCCCACAGCAGCGGCACGAGACCGCTGACGAGCAGGACGGCGAGGGGCAGGAGGTAGGCGCGCCCGGTGCGCAGGGTGCGCTCGGTCGTGAGGACCCAGGCGAGCAGCCCGAGGGCCGCGGCGACGGCGAGCCACCGGCCCGCGGCCGTGCCGAGCGTGCCGGCCAGCGCCGAGGTCGCGACGACGAGCACGACGCCGGCGGCAGCGGCGACGACCGGGCGCCGTGGCCGGACGGGCAGCGCGCTGCGCAGCAGGTCGGTGACGCCGACGGCGACGAGGAGCACGGCGAGCACGCTCATGACGCCTCCACGCCGGCGAGCTGCTCGGCCGCCAGCCGCACGACCCCGATGCCCGCGCTGCGCACCCGCTGCGAGACCGCGGAGGCGCTGATGCCCTCGGCCTGCGCCACCGCGGCCTGCGACTGCCCGGCGACGAGGGCGGCGAGGATGCGCAGGGAGCGCTCGTCCATGACGCCGACGAGGTGGTCGCGGCACTGCAGGGCGGCGTTGACGGCCGCGACCTCCGGTCCCTCGTCCGCGCTGCGGTAGGCGGTGCGCAGGTGCTCGGTGGTCGCCCGCGACTGGGTCTGCTTCACCCAGTCGATCGCCTCGCGGGCCGCCCACCAGCCGGGCCCGTCCTGGGTCGTCTCGTCGAGCCGGGCGACCGGCCCGTGACCGAGGCCGATCCGCACGTCGACGTCGGGCGAGAGCCGCAGCCGCAGCCGCCACGCGGCGTCGAGGGCAGCCCCGGGCGTGGCGTAGCTGCCCTGGAACTCGTCGCCGACGGTGACGAGCGGAGCATCGACGGCGCCCGGCGCGATCTCCCGCAGCGCCCGCGCGAGCCGGTCGTGCAGACCGGCGCGGTCACGCGCACGGCGCGAGCCGACGACGTCGCCGATGAGGGTGGCGACAGCCCGGTCCTTCATCTGAGCCATATGAAGAACATACCTTCATATCGTCGTGATGAAGCCTCAGACTTCACCACGATCGCGTCGCTCGTAGCGCACGAAGGTCATGCCCTCGCGCGGCACGCGCCGGACCTCGACCCAGACGTCGGGGTCGATCGGGGGGAAGAAGACCTCGGCCTGGGGGGAGGCCTCGACGTGCGTGATCTCGAGCGCGCTCGCCACCTCGATCGTCTGAGCGTAGATCTCGCCGCCCCCGACGACGAAGACCTCGCGGTCGCCAGCGACGAGGAGGGCCTCCGGCAGCGAGTGGGCGACCTCGGCGCCGGGCGCCGACCACGTGAGGTCGGAGGTGACGACGACGGTGCGCCGACCGGGCAGGGCCCGCCCGATGGAGTCCCACGTGCGGCGGCCCATGACCATGACGCCGCCCGTCGTCACCTCCTTGAAGTGCCGCAGGTCCTCCGGGAGGTGCCACGGCATCCCCCCTTCGACGCCGATGGCGCGGTTGGCGCCGATGGCTGCCACGAGGGTGAGGTGCTGCTCGAAGCCCAGCTCGAGCACCGCGGGCACGGCCGGCCCGCCGCTCGTCGCGGCCGCGAGCGCGTCGAGGACGAGCCGCTCGTGCGGGACGACCCGCTCCGGCAGCTCGTCGAGGGGGTACCACCGCAGGTCGGCGGCCTTGTCGGGCTCGGCGAGCCGGGGCTCGCCCGAGACCTCGGTGACGTGGAAGAAGAAGTCGGCCCGCTGCTCGATCGTCCCGACGAGGCAGCCGCGGTGCACCGTCGTCAGGGGCGTGGCCCGCACGACGTCGACGCCGAGCTCCTCGCGGACCTCGCGGCGCAGCGCCGCGCTCGCCGACCCGGCGTCCTCGACGTGCCCGGCCGCCCCGCAGGCCCACCACCCGTCCATGAAGGGGGTGCCGCTGCGCAGCTGGAGGAGCACCTCGAGCCCGGCGGCCCCGGCGGCCGGTCGTGTGATCACTGCGTACGACGCGGCACGAAGGGGGATGCGTCCCCGCAGCTCGGGGTGGACCGGTCGGGGCTCGCGGTCGGTGCCGCTCATACGGCGATCGGCGCCTTGATGCTCGGGTGCGCCTCGTAGCCGACGAGCTCGAAGTCCTCGAGCTCGTACGCGTCGACGCTGCCGCGCGGGGTGATCCGCATCGTCGGCAGCGGGTACGGCTCGCGCCCCAGCTGCTCGTCGGCCTGCTCGAGGTGGTTGAGGTAGAGGTGGGCGTCGCCGAGCGTGTGCACGAGGTCGCCGAGCTCAAGGTCGCACTGCTGGGCGACGATCATCGTCAGCAGCGCGTAGCTGGCGATGTTGAAGGGCACGCCGAGGAAGACGTCGCCGCTGCGCTGGTAGAGCTGGCAGGACAGCCGGCCGCGGCCCCCGTCGACCCCGGGCGCGACGTAGAACTGGAAGAGGGTGTGGCAGGGCGGGAGCGCCATGTCGTCGACCTCGGCGACGTTCCACGCCGAGACGACGTGCCGGCGGCCGTCGGGATTCGTGCGGATCGACTCGATGACCTTCGCGATCTGGTCGACGGTGCCGCCGTCGGGGGTGGGCCACGAGCGCCACTGGTGCCCGTAGACCGGGCCGAGCTCGCCGTCCTCGTCGGCCCACTCGTCCCAGATCGTGATGCCGCGCTCCTGCAGCCAGCGCACGTTGGTCTCGCCGCGCAGGAACCACAGCAGCTCGCCGATGATCGAGCGCAGGTGCAGCTTCTTCGTCGTGAGGACGGGGAAGCCCTGCGATAGGTCGAAGCGCATCTGGTAGCCGAAGACCGAGCGTGTGCCCGTCCCCGTGCGGTCGGACTTCTCGACCCCGTCGTCGCGCACGTGCTGGAGGAGGTCGAGGTACTGGCGCATGGGCAGCAAATCTACCGGCGTCCGCCGCGCTACCCTCGAGACATGCCTGACACCACCCCCTTCGGCCACGTCCTGACAGCGATGGTGACGCCGATGACGCCAGATGGTGCGGTCGACGAAGGGGGAGTGCGCGCGGTCGCCCGCCACCTCGCCGACACCGCCCACGACGGCGTCGTCGTCAACGGCACGACCGGCGAGTCGGCCACCCTCACCTCCGACGAGAGCATCGAGGTCGTGCGGATGGTCGTCGACGAGGTCGGCGACCGGCTCGCCGTCGTCGCGGGCGTCGGCTCGAACTCCACCGCGCACAGCATCGAGATGGCCGCCCGCGCCGCCGAGGCCGGGGCCGACTCGCTCCTGCTCGTCTCGCCGTACTACAACAAGCCGACCCAGCCGGGTCTCGTCGCGCACTGCACGGCGGTGGCGGACTCGACCGAGCTGCCGATCATGCTCTACGACATCCCCGGCCGCACCGCCGTCCCCTTCGCCACCGAGACCCTCGTCGAGCTCGCGGGCCACGACCGGATCGTCGCGGTCAAGGACGCGAAGGGGGACCTCGCCGCCTCGATCCGCGTCATGGCCGCGACCGACTACCTCTGGTACTCGGGCGAGGACGCCCTCAACCTGCCGCTGCTCGCGCTCGGTGCCGTCGGCGTCGTCTCCGTCACCGGCCACGTCACCGGCCGTGAGAACGCCGCGCTCGTCGAGGCCGTCGCCGCCGGCGACCTCGTGCGAGCCCGCGAGATCCAGGACCGGGTCATCCCGGTCATCGACGCGATCATGACGACCTCGCAGGGGGCGATCATGGCCAAGGCTGCGCTCGTCGAGCTCGGCGTCATCGAGCATGCGACCGTCCGCCTGCCGCTCCTCGAGAGCCCGCCCGAGCACCTCGACATCCTGCGAGCCGGTCTCGCCGCCACGCACGCAGAGAAGGTCGCATGAGCCACCCGCACCCCGAGCTCGACATCCCCGCCCCGCTCGCGAAGGGTGCCGTGCGGGTCGTCCCGCTCGGTGGCCTCGGCGAGATCGGGCGCAACATGACCGTCGTCGAGCACGACGGCCAGCTGCTGATCATCGACTGCGGAGTCCTCTTCCCCGACGACCACCAGCCCGGTGTCGACCTCATCCTCCCGGACTTCGAGTACATCGAGGACCGGCTCGACGACATCCAGGCGGTGATCCTCACCCACGGGCACGAGGACCACATCGGCGCCGTGCCCTACCTGCTGCGCCTCAAGCCCGACCTGCCGCTCATCGGCTCGCAGCTGACCCTCGCGCTCGTCGAGGCCAAGCTCAAGGAGCACCGGATCAAGCCCTACACCCTCGGCGTCGCCGAGGGCATGCGCGAGGTCTTCGGGCACTTCGACTGCGAGTTCATCGCCGTCAACCACTCGATCCCCGACGCCCTCGCCGTCTTCGTGCGCACGCCCGGTGGCACCCTGCTGCACACCGGTGACTTCAAGATGGACCAGCTGCCGCTCGACGGCCGGATCACGGACCTGCGCGCCTTCGCCCGCGCAGGCGAGGAGGGGGTCGACCTCTTCCTCACCGACAGCACGAACGCGACGGTGCCGGGCTTCACCGCGCCCGAGCGCGACATCTCGGCGGCGATCGACAAGGTCTTCCGCGGGGCCGAGCGGCGGATCATCGCCGCGTGCTTCTCCTCGCACATGCACCGCGTCCAGCAGGTGCTCGACGCCGCGGAGCGCAACGGGCGCAAGGTCGCCTTCGTCGGTCGCTCGATGATCCGCAACATGGGGATCGCGGCCGACCTCGGTCATCTCCACGTGCCCGACCGGGTGCTCGTCGACGTCAAGAAGCTCGGCGACCTGCCCGACGACCAGGTCGTCCTCATCTGCACCGGCAGCCAGGGCGAGCCGATGGCGGCCCTCAACCGCATGGCCAACCGCGACCACCGCATCGACGTCGGCGTCGACGACACCATCATGCTGCTCTCCTCGCCGATCCCCGGCAACGAGGGCTCGGTGTGGCGGGTCATCAACGGCCTCATGCGCCTGGGTGCCCACGTCGTGCACAGCGGCGGCACCGACCGGGTGCACGTCTCCGGCCACGCGAGCGCGGGCGAGCTTCTCTACTGCTACAACATCGTCAAGCCCAAGAACGTCCTGCCGGTGCACGGCGAGTGGCGCCACCTCGTGGCCAACCGCGACCTCGCGATCGCGACCGGGGTTCACCCCGACCACATCCCGCTCGCCGAGGACGGCGTCGTCGTCGACCTCGTCGACGGCCGGGCGCGGGTCGTCGGCGCGGTGCCCTGCGGCTACGTCTACGTCGACGGCAGCAGCGTGGGCGAGGCCGACGAGGACCTGCTCAAGGACCGCCGCATCCTGCGCGACGAGGGCTTCATCTCGGTCATGGTCGTCATCAACTCCTCCAGCGGCGCGATCCTCGCCGGCCCGGAGATCGTCGCCCGCGGGTTCGCGGAGGGTGACGAGATCTTCGAGCAGGTGCGTCCGAAGATCGTCGCGGCGATCCAGGACGCGACGGCGAAGGGGGTCACCGACCCCCACCAGCTGCAGCAGGTCATCCGCCGCGCCGTCGGCGGCTGGGTCGGCGGCAAGATCCGTCGCCGCCCGATGATCATCCCGACGGTCGTCGAGGCCTGAGGCGCACCCCTTCGCCCCGGCACCCCCGAGCTACCACACCCCCCGAGCTACCACGCAGTACTGGTCGTCATCACGACCAGCACTGCGTGGTAGCTCGCGTCGTAGCCGGGTCGGTAGCCGGAGGCGGGCGAAGGGGGAGTCAGCCCCGCGGGGCGAGGGAGCGGACCGCGGCGACGAGGCGGTCGACGTGCTCGGGGGAGTTCGCCAGACCCAGGCTCGCGCGGACCGCGCTCGTGCTGCCCGACCCCTGCCGCGCGAGGAGGGCGTCGACGAGGACGTGGGCGCAGAAGCGTCCGTCGCGCACCCCGATGCCGTGCTCGTCGGAGAGCCGGCGCGAGACCTCCTGGGCCGACCGCCCCTCGACCGTGAAGGTGACGACCGGCGCCCGGTCGTGCGTCGGCCCGAAGATCGAGTGCGTCTGCACCCCGGGGATCGCGTCGAGCCGGCTCACCAGGCCCCGCCCGAGGGTCTCGTCGAGCTCGGCGATGGCCTCGCGGTGCTCCTCGACGACCTCGCACGCGACGGCCAGGGCCACCGCGCCGAGGACGTTCGGGCTGCCGGCCTCGTGGCGGGCGGGACCGATCTGCCACGTCGTGTCCTCGTCGGAGACCGCGGCGGTCGCACCGCCCCCGGCGAGGTAGGGCTCGGCCGCGTCGAGCCAGTCCGAGCGCCCGACGAGCACGCCGGCGCCGTACGGGGCGTAGATCTTGTGCCCCGAGAAGGCGACGTAGTCGAGCTCCTCGAGCGCGAGGTCGACGGCGCGGTGCTGGACGAGCTGGGCGGCGTCGAGCGCGACCCGGGCGCCGTGCCGGCGGGCGACCGCCGCGATCTGCGCGACCGGCCAGTACTCGCCCGTGACGTTCGACGCGCCGGTGACGACGACGAGCGCGTCGGCGGTGCGCGAGGTCCGCAGCGCCGCGTCGACGACCGAGACCGCCTCGGCCGGGCTCGAGGGCACGGGGAGGCGGACGAGCTGCTCGGCGCGCCACGGCAGGATCGTCGCGTGGTGGTCGGAGCCGAAGACGAAGACCTGCGCGTCCTGCGGCACGACCGAGGCGAGGAGGTTGAAGGAGTCGGTGGTGTTGCGCGTGAAGATCACGTGGTCGTCCGCGCGCGCGCCGACGAAGCGGGCCACGACCTCGCGGGCCTGCTCGTAGCGCGCGCTCGTCACGCGCGAGGCGTAGCCGTTGCCGCGGTGCACCGACGAGTACGTGAGGCTCGCCTCGTCGACGGCGGCCTTGACGGCGACGAAGGCCGAGGTCGAGGCCCCGTGGTCGAGATTCGCGTATTCGACCTCGGCGCCGGACTCGAGCGGGCAGACGAGCCCGTCGGAGACGAGTGCCGGTGTCGCCGGTGCGCTCGGACGGGGTCGCAGCTGGTGCACGGCCGCCAGCGTCGGCTCGGCGGGGCGGGGGAGCGCCGGCGGGGCGGCCGGGGCGAGAGCGGTGGTGGACATGGCATGCCTCCCATGAGGTCTGGGACCTCGGGGCAGCCGGGGTCCGCGCTTGCCGGCGTCGTCTGGCGTCGGCCAGGTCGTCACCCGGAGCACCCCACCGCGGAGGAGGGTTGCCGACCAGCGAGCCGGGGCTTGACGCTGGCACTCATGACCTTGGCCGCGACCTTAGCAGCGGGTCGTGGACCGGCGTCGAGCTCGTCCGGCCCCGTCTTGTCTGCTGAGACCTGGGTGGAGGAGGGGCGTGCTCAGGCGCGCACGAGGAGCGCGAGGACCGCCCCGAGCACGAGGTAGGGGCCGAAGGCGAGATGCGTGGCGCGGTCCGCCCGGCGCAGCACGAGGAGCACGAGTGCGGCGACACCGCCGAGCGCGAAGGCCGCGTACACGCCGAGGACGAGGGTGCTCCAGCCGTACCAGCCGAGCAGCGGGGCGAGGGCGAGCACGAGCTTCGCGTCACCCATCCCGATGCCGCGCGAGCCGAGGACGAGGCTGACGAGCACGAAGGCACCGCCGACGCCCGCCATGGCGACGAGCGCCCGGCGCAGGTCGTCCCACTGCCCGGACGTCGCCGCGGCGAGGGCGAGGAGCGCGAGGACGGCGGCCGCGAAGGGGAGCGTGAGGGCGTTGGGCAGCCGGTGGACGTCCGCGTCGACCGCGAGCAGGAGCAGGCCGACCGGGGCGAGGAGCGCGGTCGCCGCCGCGGCGGCGAGCGGCTCGTCGCGGGCGACCCAGACGAGGGCGGCCGCGAGCGCCGGCACCGCCGGCACGAGCCACCCGTGGGCGGGCAGCGGAGCCGTCTCGTCGGGGCGTCGGTAGGTGCCCGAGCGGCCCCACCTCCACGCGAGGGGCATGCCCACGAGCGCGACGGCGAGCGCGACGAGGACATGGGGCACGCACGCAGGGTATGCGGGCGCCGGTGGCTCTCCCCGGCGCCGTCCACACCCCCCTTCGCCCGGAACCGGCGGCCCCTGGTGCGCGTGTGACACGTGTGAAAGGGGTGGCGATCGCCTAGCCTGCGAGCATGGCAACACGTAACGGCACCCCCGCGCGCCCGCGTGGGGGATCCACCCGCGCACCCGGTCGCACGGCCGCGACCAAGGGCCCGGGGCGGTCCACGGGCACCAAGGCCCGGTCCTCCTCGCGCTCCTCCGGCCGCACCGGCTCGAAGGGGTCGGGCACGACCTCGGCGAAGGGGGGCGGTCTCCCGCTCCCGCTCGCCGCCGTGCGCAGCACGTGGATGGGGGTCGCCGGCGCCGCCGGCGCCGGTGCCCGCCGGGTGGGCCACCAGGCCGGCCAGATCGAGCCCGAGCACCGTCGTGACGGTCTCGGCTTCACCCTCGTCGCGCTCGCCGTCGTCGTCGCCGCCGTCGAGTGGTGGGGCCTGCAGGGCGGGCTCGCCGATCTCGTGCACGCCGTGGCGGCGGGGACCTTCGGCCGCGTCGCCTACGCCCTCCCGCTCGTCCTCGTCCTCGCCGGGTGGCGCCTGCTGCGCGGCGCCGACGACGCGACGAGCGCCCGGCTCGGCTTCGGCCTGGCCCTGCTCTCGCTGTCGGTCTGCGGTCTGACGCACATCGCCCGCGGCATCCCGCAGCCCCCCGACGGCGCCGGCCCGATGCGCGACGCCGGCGGCATCGTCGGCTTCCTCGCCTCCGACCCGCTCGCCACCGGGCTCACCGTGTGGCCGACGGCGATCATCCTCGTGCTGCTCGGCACCTTCTCGCTCCTGCTCGTCACGGGCACGCCCCTGCACGAGATCCCCACCCGGGCCGCCTACCTGCGGGCCGTCTTCACCGGCGCCCCGCCGCAGCCGCACGACGAGGTCGAGAGCACGCCGGCGGCCGCCCGTGCCGTGCAGGCCGCCCGCAAGCGCCGCTTCGACGAGCTCGACGAGCGCGACGGCGACACCGCCTTCGACCAGGCCGCCCAGGTCTCGCCCGCGGAGAAGGCACGTCGCCGGCGGGCCGCGAAGGCCGAGTCCGACGCCGCGAAGGCGGCAGAGGCCGCCGCGGCAGAGGAGGCCGCCCCGGAGGCCCCGGCGAAGGGGGGCCCGCGCCCCGGCGAGAAGCGCTCGACCGGCAACGGCGTCGTCGCCCCGGTCGCCAAGGACAAGACCCCGCTGCAGGCGCCCCCGACGACCCAGCTGCCGCAGCGCGTCGAGCAGCTCGCCCTCGCCGGCGACGTCACCTACACGCTGCCCGACTCGGCGGCGCTCAAGGCCGGCTCGCCGCACAAGGAGCGCTCCGCCGCCAACGACCAGGTCGTCGACGCCCTGACCAACGTCCTCGACGAGTTCGGCATCGACGCGCAGGTCACCGGCTTCCACCGCGGCCCCACCGTCACCCGGTACGTCGTCGAGCTGGGCCCCGGCGTCAAGGTCGAGCGCGTCACCGCGCTCAGCAAGAACATCGCCTACGCCGTGGCCTCGGCCGACGTGCGCATCCTCAGCCCCATCCCGGGCAAGTCGGCCATCGGCATCGAGATCCCGAACGCCGACAAGGAGATGGTCTGCCTCGGCGACGTGCTGCGCAGCGACGTCGCACGGACCAACGAGCACCCGATGGTCATGGGTGTCGGCAAGGACGTCGAGGGCGGGTACGTCATCGCCAACCTCGCGAAGATGCCCCACATCCTCGTCGCCGGCGCGACGGGCTCCGGCAAGTCGAGCTTCGTCAACTCGATGATCACCTCGATCCTCATGCGGGCCACGCCCGACGAGGTGCGCATGGTGCTCGTCGACCCCAAGCGCGTCGAGCTCACCGCGTACGAGGGGATCCCGCACCTCATCACGCCCATCATCACCAACGCGAAGAAGGCCGCCGAGGCCCTGCAGTGGGTGGTGAAGGAGATGGACATGCGCTACGACGACCTCGCCGCCTTCGGGTACAAGCACGTCGACGACTTCAACAAGGCGGTCCGCGCCGGCACCGTGCAGCCGCTGCCCGGCAGCGAGCGCACGATCCAGCCCTACCCCTACCTGCTCGTCATCGTCGACGAGCTCGCCGACCTCATGATGGTCGCGCCGCGCGACGTCGAGGACTCGATCGTGCGCATCACCCAGCTGGCGCGCGCCGCCGGCATCCACCTCGTGCTGGCGACCCAGCGGCCCTCCGTCGACGTCGTCACCGGCCTCATCAAGGCCAACGTGCCCAGCCGGATGGCCTTCGCGACCTCCTCGCTCGCCGACAGCCGGGTCGTCCTCGACCAGCCGGGCGCCGAGAAGCTGCTCGGCCAGGGCGACGCGCTCTTCTTGCCCATGGGCAAGAGCAAGCCGATGCGCGTCCAGGGCGCGTGGGTCACCGAGTCCGAGATCCACGAGGTCGTCCAGCACGTCACCGGCCAGCTCGCCCCGCGCTACCGCGAGGACGTCGCCGTCGAGGCGCCGAAGAAGCAGATCGACGAGGACATCGGCGACGACCTCGACGTGCTGCTCCAGGCCACCGAGCTCGTCGTCACGACGCAGTTCGGCTCGACATCGATGCTCCAGCGCAAGCTGCGCGTCGGCTTCGCCAAGGCCGGCCGCCTCATGGACCTGCTCGAGTCCCGCGGCGTCGTCGGCCCCTCCGAGGGCAGCAAGGCCCGTGACGTGCTCATCACGCCCGACGAGCTGCCGGTAACCCTGGCGCTCATGCGCGGAGACGACGTGCCGGACGCCGCCCCGGTGTCCCCGGACGACACGCAGGAGGTGCCGGGCCGAGGCGAGGGTCCTCGCCCCTTCGCCGGCGAGGAGGAGGTCGTCGACGTCGAGCGCGACCCGCAGCCGACCCCTCCGACCGGGCGCTACGCGGTCGACCCCATCGGCACGGACATCCCCGTCGACGACGACGAGGACGACGAGGACGCGTGGTCGCTCACCGGGCGCTGACCGGGGCCCCCGCGGCTCTACGCTGACGTCATGCCCGAGGTCTGGTACGCCCCGAAGAAGCCCCTGTCCGGCCGGGACTACTGGGTGGCGGTGCTGCGCAAGCAGCCGTCGGCGATCCTCCTCGCGATCCAGCTGCTCGCGATCCTGCTGCTGCCGTGGCTGGAGGCACAGCTGTGGGGGCGGCTCGTCTTCGTCGTCATCTCCTTCTTCGCGGTGACGATCGCCGCCTTCGTCACGCGCTCGACGCCCTCGCTCACCTGGCTGGCGCTGCTCATCGGCGTCCCCTGCGTGGCGCTCGAGGCGTGGAGCGTGCTCTCGCCGGACAACGTCCTCGTCGGGGCCGTCGGCCACTTCGGGCTCGCGGCCTTCTACCTCTACGTCGCGTACGGGCTCGTGTCCTACGTCTTCTCCGACAGCTGGGTGACGAGCGACGAGCTCTTCGCGGTGGGCGCGGCCTTCACCGTCCTGCTCTTCGCCTTCGCCTACCTCTTCCTCGGGGTCCAGTTCATCTGGCCGGAGTCGTTCACCGGTCACGTCCCCGGGCCGCGTCGCACGTTCCTCGAGCTGCTCTTCTTCTCCGCAGCCAACCTCACGAGCGTCGGGCTCTCCGACGTCGGGGCGATCCGCCCGCACGCCCGGGCTGTGACGATCATCGAGCAGCTCACCGGCGTCATGTACGTCGCGATGGTCATCTCCCGGCTCGTCGCGCTCACCGTGGCCAAGGCGCGCCGCTGACCGAGCCCCTCCGCGCGAGACCTAGAGTGGGGGGCATGTCTGAGCCGTCTCGCAGCGTCGCCCTCGTCACCCTCGGGTGCACCCGTAACGAGGTCGACTCCGAGGAGCTCGCCGGGCGCCTCGCCGCCGAGGGGTGGCAGCTCGTCGACGACGCCTCGCAGGCTGACGTCGCCGTCGTCAACACGTGCGGCTTCATCGAGCAGGCGAAGAAGGACTCGATCGACGCCGTCCTCGAGGCCGGACAGCTGCGCGAGACGGGGCGCACCCAGGCGGTCGTCGCCGTGGGCTGCCTCGCCGAGCGGTACGGCCGCGAGCTCGCGGAGGAGCTGCCCGAGGCCGACGCCGTGCTCGGCTTCGACTCCTACCGCGACATGTCCTCACACCTGCGCGCCGTGCTCGACGGGCACCCGCCCGAGGCGCACGTCCCCGGCGACCGCCGCACGCTGCTCCCGCTCGCACCGCTCCAGCGTGCCGACGCCGCGGCCGCGGTGGCCCTGCCCGGCCACGGCGACGACGGCATCTCCGCCGCTCCGGGCGGAGACTCCGCCGCCGTGCGCGACCTGCCCCGTGCCCGGCTCGACGACCGGCCCTGGGCGCCGCTGAAGATCGCCTCGGGCTGCGACCGGCGCTGCGCCTTCTGCGCGATCCCCACCTTCCGCGGCTCCTTCGTCTCGCGCCGGCCCACCGACGTCATCGCCGAGGGGCGCTGGCTGGCCCAGCAGGGCGTGCGCGAGCTCTTCCTCGTCTCGGAGAACTCGACGTCGTACGGCAAGGACCTCGGCGAGCTCGACCTCATGCAGGCGCTCATGCCCCAGCTCACGCAGATCGAGGGCGTCGAGCGGGTGCGCGTCAGCTACCTCCAGCCCGCCGAGATCCGTCCCGGCCTCCTCGAGGCGATGGCGGCCACCCCCGGGGTCATGCCCTGGTACGACATCTCCTTCCAGCACTCGAGCCCGACCCTGCTGCGCCGGATGCGCCGCTTCGGCTCGACGCAGGCCTTCCTCGAGCTCGTCGAGGGCATCCGGGAGCGCCAGCCCGAGGCGGGCATCCGCAGCAACGTCATCGTCGGCTTCCCCGGCGAGAGCGAGGACGACCTCGCCGAGCTCGAGCGCTTCCTCGTCGCGGCCCGCCTCGACGTCGTCGGCGTCTTCGGCTACTCCGACGAGGACGGCACCGAGGGCGAGCGCCTCGACGACAAGATCGACCCCGACGTCGTCGCCGAGCGCGTCGAGCGCGTGCGGGCCCTCGTCGACGAGCTCTCGGCGCAGCGCGCCGAGGAGCGCATCGGCCAGCACGTCCGTGTCCTCGTCGAGCAGGTCGAGGACGAGGACGGGCACCCCGAGGTCGTCGGGCGCGCCGAGCACCAGGGCCCTGACGTCGACGGCGAGACGATCCTGCTCGGCGAGGTCGAGGGCCTGGCCGTCGGTGACCTCGTCGACGCGGTCGTCGAGGGCACCGAGGGGATCGACCTCGTGGCCCGGGTCGGGCGATGAGCACCCCCGCGCCGGTCCCCGCGCCCGCACCCGAGCCGAGCCCGTGGAACCTGCCCAACGCGCTGACCGTCCTGCGCATCCTGCTCGTCCCCGTCTTCGTCTGGCTGCTGCTGCGCGGCGGCGGCGACGACGCCGCGTCGCGCTGGTGGGCCTTCGGGGTCTTCGCCGTCGCGATCGTCACCGACCGGGTCGACGGCGACATCGCCCGGGCCCGTGGCATCGTCACGAACTTCGGCAAGGTCGCCGACCCGATCGCCGACAAGGCCCTCACCGGGGCCGGCTTCATCACCCTGTCGATCATCGACGTCATCCCGTGGTGGGTGAGCGTCGTCGTCATCGCGCGCGAGCTCGGCATCACCCTCATGCGGTTCTTCGTCATCCGCCACGGCGTGATGCCGGCCAGCCGCGGGGGCAAGGTCAAGACCTTCCTCCAGGCCCAGGCCCTGCTCATCCTCATGGCGCCGCTGTGGGTCCTGCCGTGGTCGCGGGTGTGGGAGGTCGTGGGCTACGTCATCCTCGCCGCGGCCGTCGCCGTGACCATCGCGACCGCCGTCGACTACGTCATGAAGGCGCTGACGCTGCGCGAGACGAGCGAGCGCGCGGCGATGAAGCGGGCCCGGGCCGGTCGCGACCGCCAGGTCCCATGACCCCCCACCCGGTCGCGGCGGCGGCGCTCGACGAGCTGCGCGCGCACGGGCTGACGCTGGGCTGCGCCGAGTCGCTCACCGGCGGTCTGCTCTCGGCAGCGGTCGTCGCGGTGCCGGGCGCCTCGGACGTCCACCGGGGGGCGGTCGTCGCGTACGCCGCGGAGGTCAAGGCGCAGGTCCTCGGGGTCGACCGCTCGCTCCTCGACGCGGTCGGCACGGTCCACCCGGACGTGGCCGCCGCGATGGCGAAGGGGGCGCAGCGCGTCCTGCGGTGCGACGTCGCCCTGGCGACGACCGGGGTCGCGGGCCCCGGGCCGAGCGAGGGCCACCCCGCCGGCACCGTGCACCTCGCCTGCGCCTGGGGCGAGGAGGTGCACCTGCGCCGGCTCGACCTGCCGGGCGAGCGCGCCGAGGTGCGCGAGGCGAGCGTGCGCGGCGCGCTGGACCTGCTCCTCGCCGTGGCGTCGTCGCACGCTCGCGGTACGGTGGGGTCAGCACCACAGTCGCACGTCGAGCGAGAGGAGGGCCGGTCGTGATCCTGCTGCGCGAAGAGCTCGGGGAGGTCCTGCGCGAGGCCCGGACGACCCAGGGCCGCACGCTGCGCCAGATCTCCGCCGACGCCTCCATCTCGCTGGGCTACCTCTCCGAGATCGAGCGCGGCGAGAAGGAGGCGAGCTCCGAGCTCCTCTCCTCCGTCTGCGTCGCGCTCGGCATGCCGCTGTCCGAGGTCCTCGCCGAGGTGGCGACCCGGGTCAGCCGCGCCGAGCACGCCAGCGCTCCTGTGCCGCTGCGCGTCGGCGGTGGCGTCTCCGCCTCCGCCGCCTGAGCGGTCCCGCTCGGCGCCGTCGGCGCGCCCCCCTCAGCGACGTCCGCGGGGTCCCAAGGGGGCCTGGCGTCGACCGTCGTCGGTCGGGGCGAGCCCGCCCTGGCATGTCGGGCAGGAGAAGATCGTGCGCTCCTGACCCGCCCGACCGGCCATCGCCACACGGATCGTGTCGCCGCAGCGGCGGCACGGCCGACCCGAGCGGGCGTGGACGTACGACTCGTGACCGCGCCGCGTCTCGCCGGTCGAGCCCTGCACCCCGGTGACCACGGCGCGCTGCATGAGGCGCGCGACACGGCTGATAATCTGGCTGAGCTCGTCGGCGCCCACGTCCCGGGCCGGACGCCACGGGTGCACCCGTCGCACGAAGAGGATCTCGCTGGCCCAGAAGGTGCCGATCCCGCTGACGACCCGCTGGTCGAGCAGCGCCTCGGCGATCGGCCGCGGGTCGCCCTCGAGCCGGTGGACGACCTCGTCGAGGTCGAGCGGGTCGGCGAGGACGTCCGGCCCGAGATGGCCGACGAGCGTGGCCTCGTCGCGGGTGCGCACGAGGTCGAGCTCACCGAGACGCAGGCCGACCGCTCGCCATCGGGTGCCGTCGAGCACGGCCCGCGTCTGCGGGTTGGCCAGCGCGCGACGCCCCTGGGGTGAGTCGAGCCCCTCGACCCGCCACTGCCCCTCCATCCGCAGGTGCGAGTGGATCGTCCACCCGCCCTCGACCCGGTGGAGCAGACGCTTGCCGTGGCTGACGACCTCGAGGGTCCGGGAGCCGACGAGCGCCGCACCGTCGAGCGACCCCCAGCGCAGGTCGACCCGCTCGAGCGGGTCGCCGGCGAGGGCCTGGTGGAGCCGCTGGGCTGTCCGGCGCAGCGTGTCGCCCTCAGGCACGGGGCCGCTGCCGCAGACGCAGCCCTCGGGGCGTGGCGGTGAAGCCGGCGTCCTCGAGGGCCTGACCGAGCGGGTGGTCGCTGCCGAGGAGCTGCTGGCCGTCGGCCTTCTGCACGGTGAGGCGGCCGAGCGCCCCCTTCGTCACGGCTCCGGCGAGGCCCCGGGCCGCGGCGGCGAGCGGCTCGGGGTCGTCGGTCCAGGACAGCAGCGTGCGACCGCCGCGCTCGACGTAGAGGACGAGCCGGCCGTCGACGAGGACGACGAGCGCCCCGGCCTTGCGGCCCGGCTGGTGGCTGCCCTCGCGCTCCGAGGGCGGCCAGGGCAGCGCGGCGCCGTAGGGGTTGGCGGGGTCGGTGGCGGCGAGGACCCAGGTCTGCTCGCGGCCGCTGGCCGAGCGCACCTGGTCGACCGCACCCGGCAGGGCGAACTGCGAGCCGCCGAGCCCCTCGACGAAGTAGCCGCGGCGCACCTGGCCGGCCTCCTCGGCGGCGGAGAGCACCCGGTGGATGGCCGCGAAGCCCCCGGGCACCGACTCGGACTGCACGGCCCCCCGGGTGAGCACGCCGTGCCGGTCAAGCAGGCCCTCGGCGAAGGCGTGGGTGCGCACCGTGGCGTCACTCGTGGCCTCGGGCAGCAGCGACCACCGTCCGGCGACGCGCGGCGGGCCGCTGCGGGCCGGCATCGCGGCCCGGCCCAGGCTCGTGCGCCGGCCGTACCGCGTGCGCGCCACCGGTCGGCGGGTCGTCTTGTGAGCCGAGCGGCCCCCGGCGAGCAGACCGCGGACCGGGGCCGCGGTGTCGCCGGTGACGAGCCCGCGCCACACGAGATCCCACAGGACGTCGGCGAGCGCCTCGTCGTCGGTCGAGGCGACCTCGTCGCTCAGCCGGCGGAAGAGGAAGGACCCGCCGCCGTCGAGCGCCTCGAGCACCGACTCGTGGGCGGGGGAGAGGCCCTCGCGGTCGGGCGCCGGCAGGGTGAGGTGCGCCGTGTCGGCGAGGTGCAGCGAGACCCAGCCGTCGTCGCCGGGCAGGCTCCCGTGACCGGCCCAGACGACCTCGCCGGTCGCGACGAGGGAGTCGAGCATGCCCGGGGTGTAGTCGGCGACCCGCGAGGGCAGGACGAGCGACTCGAGCGCGGAGGCCGGCAGGCGCACCCCGCCGAGCTGCTCGACGACCCGCACGAGACCGTCCTCGCCACGCATCGTCGCCCCGACCCCCTGCCACGCGGGCACGAAGACGGCGAGCTGCTCAGGGGCGACCGGCTCGACCTCGTGGCGCAGCGCGGCCAGCGAGCGGCGCCGCAGCAGCCGCAGCACCTCGGCGTCGCAGAAGTCGCTCCCGCTGCCCCCGCCGAGCTCGGCCGGACGCAGGTCGCCCTCGACGACCCGCCCGGACTGGACGAGCCGGCGCAGCCCGTCGCGGGCGACGGCGGCGCCGACCCCGAGCCAGGCCGCCGCCTCGGTCGCGGCGAAGGGGGTGTGCGTCCGGGCGTAGCGGGACAGGAGGTCGCCGAGCGGGTCGGCGACCGGCTCGAGGAAGACCTGGGGCACCCCGACGGGCAGGGGGACGCCGAGGGCGTCGCGCAGCCGCCCGGCGTCCTCGACGACGGCCCACCGCTCCTGGCCGGCGACCTGCACGGCGATGACCTGCCGGCTGGCCCGCAGCTCCTCGAGGGCGGCGCGCACGGCGGTCTCGTCGAGCTCGTCGACCGAGCGCGCCACGAGGTCGTCGACGGTGATCGGGCCGAGGGTGCGCACGAGGTCGGCGACGTCCTCGCCGTCACGGGCGCGGCGGCCCTCGGCGAGGCGCTGCAGCTCGCCCTGGGTGCGCTGGACCGCCTCGACGTCGAGCAGGTCCGCGAGCGAGAGCTGCTCGCCCTGCCCGAGCAGGTCGGCGAGCAGGGCCGGGTCGAGGGTGAGCGCGGCGGCCCGTCGCTCGGCGAGCGGGGAGTCGCCCTCGTAGAGGAACTGCGCGACGTAGCCGAACATCAGCGACGCGGCGAAGGGGGAGGGGCGCGGGCTCTCGAGCTCGACGAGGGTGATCTCGCGGCGGTCGATGCCCTCCATGAGACGCACGAGACCCGGCACGTCGTAGACGTCCTGGAGCACCTCGCGCACGGTCTCGAGGATGATCGGGAAGCTCGGGTAGCGGCTGGCGACCTCGAGCAGCGAGGCGGCCCGCTGGCGCTGCTGCCACAGCGGCTGGCGCCGGTCGGGCCGGCGCCGGGGGAGCAGCAGGGCGCGGGCGGCGCACTCGCGGAAGCGCGAGGCGAAGAGGGCCGAGCCGCCCACCTGCTCGGTGACGACGGGCAGGACCATCGACGGCTCGACGGTGACGAGGTCGAGCAGCTCGGAGCCGATGGCCGCGCCGTCGTCGAACTCGAGGTCCGGCAGGCGCAGCACGATCCCGTCGTCGCCGTGCATCGCCTGGACCTCGACCCCGAAGCGCTCGCGCATCCGGGCGGAGATGGCCAACGCCCACGGCGCGTGCACCTGCCCGCCGAAGGGTGAGAGCACCGCGACCCGCCAGTCGCCGATCTCGTCGCGGAAGCGCTCGACGACGATCGTGCGGTCGTCGGGGACGTGCCGGGTCGCCTCACGCTGCTCGCCGAGGTAGGCCAGGAGGTTCTCGACCGCCCAGGTGTCGAGCCCGGAGGCGCTGAGTCGCTCGCGGGCGGCCTTGGGGGACAGGGCGACGAGCTCACGCACCGTCGCGCCGAGGGCTGCGCCGAGCTCGGCGGGCCGGCCGAGCTGGTCGCCGTGCCAGAAGGGGAGCTTGCCCGGCTGCCCCGGCGCCGGGCTCACGAGCACCCGGTCGTGGGTGATGTCCTCGACCCGCCACGACGACGTGCCGAGGGTGAAGACGTCGCCGACCCGCGACTCGTAGACCATCTCCTCGTCGAGCTCGCCGACGCGGCGGCCCGGGCCCTCGCCGGTGGCGAGGAAGACGCCGAAGAGACCGCGGTCGGGGATCGTGCCGCCGCTCGTCACTGCGAGGCGCTGGGCGCCCCGCCGGCCGGTGAGGGTGCCGGCGACGCGGTCCCAGACGACGCGCGGGCGCAGCTCGGCGAAGTCCTCGGAGGGGTAGGCACCGGCGAGCATGTCGAGGGTCGCGGTGAGGACGGGGTCGGGCAGGGAGGCGAAGGGGGCGGCCCGCCGCACGAGCGCACCGAGGTCCTCGACCGACCAGTCGTCGAGCGCGCACATGGCGACGACCTGCTGGGCGAGCACGTCGAGCGGGTTGGCGGGCACGGCGATGGACTCGATCGCCCCCTGACGCATGCGCTCGACGACGACGGTCGCCTGGACGAGGTCTCCGCGGAACTTCGGCATGACGACGCCGTGGCTCACCGCGCCGACCTGGTGACCGGCGCGCCCGACCCGCTGCAGGCCGGACGCCACCGACGGCGGTGACTCGATCTGCACGACGAGGTCGATGGCACCCATGTCGATGCCGAGCTCGAGGCTCGACGTCGCGACGACGCAGGGCAGGCGGCCCGCCTTGAGGTCCTCCTCGATCTCGTCGCGCTGCTCCTTGCTCACGGACCCGTGGTGGGCCCGGGCGAGGATCGCGGGGGCACCGCTCGACGTGCCGGCCTGCGCCATGACCTGGGCGGGCGGCCCGGCCGGGCGGACGGGCGCGCCCTCGGCGGGAGCCGGGGCGCCGTCGTCGAGCGCCGCCGCCTCGAGCCGCTCGGCGTAGATCTCGTTGAGCCGGGTCGTCAGGCGCTCGGCGAGCCGTCGGCTGTTGACGAAGACGAGGGTCGAGTCGTGCGAGGTCACGAGGTCGACGACCTGCTCCTCGACGTGCGGCCAGATGGAGGTGCGGGCGACCTGGCCGCTCGCCGGGCCGCTGAGGTCCTCGACCTCCTGACCGAGGTCGGCGAGGTCGGGCACGGGCACGACGACGTCGAGGTCCCACTGCTTCGTCGACGGGGGTGCGACGACCTCGACGGGGCGCCCGCCCGCCAGGTAGCGGGCGATCTCCTCGACCGGGCGCACCGTGGCGGACAGGCCGATGCGCTGCGCGGGCTGCGGCAGCAGAGCGTCGAGCCGCTCCAGCGACAGGGCGAGGTGGGCCCCGCGCTTGGTGCCGGCGAGGGCGTGGATCTCGTCGATGATGATCGTCTCGACCCCGACGAGCGCCTCGCGTGCGGCCGAGGTGAGCATGAGGAAGAGCGACTCGGGCGTCGTGATGAGGACGTCGGTGGGGGTCCGGGCGAAGGCGCGCCGCTCGTTGGCCGGGGTGTCGCCCGAGCGCACCGACACGCCGACCTGCGGCGCCTCGAGCCCGAGCCGGGTCGCGGCGTGCCCGATGCCGACGAGCGGGGAGCGCAGGTTGCGCTCGACGTCGACGGCGAGGGCCTTGAGCGGCGAGACGTAGAGGACCCGGCAGCGGGCGAGCCGCTCGGCCGGGGGCTCGGTGGCGACGAGTCGGTCGAGGGCCCACAAGAAGGCGGACAGCGTCTTGCCCGAGCCGGTCGGGGCGACGACGAGCGCGTGCGCGCCGCTGCTGATGGCGCGCCACGCGCCCTCCTGCGCGGTCGTCGGCCCGGCGAAGCTCGTGGAGAACCAGGCGCGCGTCGCGGGCGAGAAGAGGTGGAGGACGTCCTCGGCGGGGGCGGGGTCGGCTGTCATGGCAGGGACAGCCTGCCACCGGGCACCGACAGCGCGGCCGCTCGTGGGAGGTGCGACCTGCGGACGTCCAGGGTTGCCCGGCTCAGGTCGCGGAGATCCCGATCCGGCCCTCGCGGAAGGCGTTGACGAAGAGCGCGTGGTCGCGCCGCACCTCCTGCGCGTACTCGACGGCGAAGTCCGCGAGGAAGCCCCCGAAGGCCCGACGGCGGCCGTCGAGCGAGGCGATGATCGCCTCCTCGACCTGGAAGTCGACGAGGTCCTGGTCGCTGTCCTCGTCGGCGGCGCAGTGGATCTTCGCGGTCGCGCGGCCGAGGAGGTCGACGACGGCCGCCATCTGCGAGGGCTCGGTGAGCTCGGCCCAGTCGAGGTCGACCTCGTAGGGCGAGACCTCGCTGACGACGTAGCCGACGCCGTCCATCTCCGTGTGGCCGAGGAGGGGGTCGGTGTGGGCCTGCAGCGCGCGCTGGCTGACGACGGTGCGGTGGCCCTCGTGCTCGAAGTAGGCGTCGATCCGCGCGGTGTCGACGAAGCGGCTCAGCGCCGGCACGTTGGCCTGCTTCATCGACAGCAGGACGTCGTTGTCGAGCGCCTGGCTCGTGCCCTCGACGAGCACGGTGTACGCGGGCAGCCCGGCGCTGCCGATGCCGAAGCCGGAGCGCCCGATGACGTCGCGCACCTCGTAGAAGAGCTCGCGGTCGATCTTCTTGTGCTCGGGGATGGTCTCGAGGTAGCGCTCGAAGGCGCGCATGACCTTCGCCCGCTCGCGCTGCCCGAGCGGACGTGCCCCGGTGCCCTCCGCGAACATCCGCACCCCGTCGACCCGGTGCGTCATCGAGTCGAGCAGCTCGGAGCGCTCGGTCATCCGGGCGAGGACGAGCGCGTCGCGCACCGGGCCCTCGGTGTTGTCGAGGTGGAGCGAGAAGTCCTCGCGCTCCGTACCGGCGTAGTGGTCGACCTGGGCGAGGTAGGCGCGCAGGTAGCGGCCGATGAGCCGTCGGATCTCGTCGTCGGGCAGCGCCTTCTGCCAGCCGAGCAGCGCGAGCGAGGAGGCGAAGCGCATGAGGTCCCACGTGAAGCTGCCGAGGTAGGCCTCGTCGAAGTCGTTGACGTCGAAGACCATCCGGCCGTCGGAGTCGAGGTAGGTGCCGAAGTTCTCGACGTGGAGGTCGCCGTGGATCCACACGGCGGACGCGC
This sequence comes from Janibacter melonis, assembly GCF_020567375.1. Lineage (GTDB taxonomy): Bacteria > Actinomycetota > Actinomycetes > Actinomycetales > Dermatophilaceae > Marihabitans > Marihabitans melonis. The sequence continues at coordinate 750,228 of NZ_JAJBZM010000003.1, forward strand.
GCTCGTCGGCCCAGTCGTCCTCGCGCTGCGTGACGTCGTGGAAGAACAGGCACGCGGTGCCCCGGTAGAAGGCGTGCGGGTCCCGGGCCATCTTGCGGTACTTCACCCGGAACGCGGCGGGGGCGGTGCGCTGGAGGTCCTCGAAGGCGTCCGCCAGGGTCGTGATGATCTGCTCGGTGCGCTGCTCGTCGGACGTCATGGCGTCAGTCTCGCGCCGTGTCGGGGCCCCGGGCCGCGCGAGACGTCGGCTGATCCGTCGTCCACCCGACTCGCTCGGTGCGGGCCAGCTCGATCGCGTCGGCGAGGGTGGCGGGCAGGCGCAGCTCGGCGAGCCGTTGCGCGACCGCCCGCCCGGGGACCGCCGGACGCAGCCACGGGGGCGCGACGACGTGCCGGCTGCGCCGGGCGATCCCGCGCTCGAGCGCTCGCAGCGCGGTGGGCAGCGGGGTCACGCCAGTGATCGTCCCCCCACCGGTGAGCAGGCGCGCTGTCTCGGTGGCGAAGCCCCGCTGCGTCATCTCGGTGTCGATCTCGGAGTAGTAGGCGACCCCGACCCTCGCCCCGGTGTGCCGGATCTCCAGGCGCAGCGTGTTGCCGATCGCCTCGACGGCGGCCTTGCTCGCCGAGTACGCGCCGATGAGGGGCAGGTGGACCGCCGCGGCGAGCGAGGCGGTGGCCAGGGCGTAGCCGCGCTCGTGGCTGATGTGCGGGCCCGCCGCGCGCAGCGTGTAGAAGGTCCCGAGCGCGTTGACGGCGAGGTGGGTCTCCATGACCCCCGGCTGGCCGCCGATGACGGGCAGCTGCCGGGCGATGCCGGCGTTGGCGACGACGACGTCTATACCGCCGAGATCGGCGACAAGACCCTCGACCGCGTCGTCCACCTCCGCGGGGTCGGAGACGTCGCACTCGCGCCAGGGGCCGCCGCACCGCCCGGCGACCTCCTCGAGCAGGGCCGGCTCGAGCCCGAGCACGGCGACCTGCGCCCCGTGCGCCGCGAGCAGCTCGGCGAGCGCGGCGCCGATGCCCCGGGCCCCGCCGGTGACGAGCACCCGCCGTCCGCGCAGCGACGGGGTGTGCCGGGGGTTCGGTGCGAGGGCCATGCCCGACGCTAACCCCGGGCACCGACGGCGGGGGCGAAGGGGGAGCGCCTCAGCCCGCCGGGACCGCCGGCTGCTGCTGGGTGATGCAGTGGATGCCGCCGCCGCGGGCGTAGAGCGGGCGGGCGTCGACGCCGACGACCTCGCGCCCGGGGTAGGCGGCGCGCAGCACGGCGAGCGCCTCGTCGTCGCGCTCGTCCTCGAAGGTGCACGCGACGACCCCGCCGTTGCACACGAGGTGGTTGATGTAGCTCCAGTCGACCGGGCCCTCGTCGTCGGTGAGCGTGCGCGGTGCCGGCACGCGGACGACCCGCAGCGGGTCCCCCTTCGCGTCGTGGGCGGCCGACAGGACGGCCTCCGCCTCGCGGCTCACCTCGTGGTCGGGGTGCTCGGGGTCGTCCTGCCAGTGCACCAGCACCGTCCCCGGCTCGCTGAAGCAGGCGACGATGTCGACGTGCCCGCGGGTGCCGAAGGAGTCGTAGTCGCGGGTGAGGCCCCGGGGCAGCCAGATCGCCGTCGTCGCGCCGATGGTGCGGGCGAGCTCGGCCTCGACGTCCTCACGGGTGAGGCCGGGGTTGCGGCCCGGGTCGAGCTGGACGGTCTCGGTGAGCAGGACCGTGCCCTGGCCGTCGACGTGGATGCCGCCGCCCTCGTTGACGAGGGTCGAGGGCAGGTGCGCGCCGCCGGCGACGTCGGTGACGAGCTCGGCGACGCGCGCGTCGTCCTCCCAGCTCGCCCAGTCCTGACCGCCCCAGCCGTTGAAGACCCAGTCGACCCCGCCGAGGCGCCCGTCACCGAGGACGAAGCTCGGCCCGATGTCACGCATCCACGCGTCGTCGAGCGAGGCGACGACGATGTCGATCTCGTGCGGGCTGTCGGTGCCGAGGTGCTCACGGGCGATGCGCACGTCCGGGCTGGTGACGACGACGGTCACCGGCTCGAAGCGGGCCACCGCGCGGGCCACGGCCGCCCACGTCGTGCGGGCCTCCTCGGCGTCGGCGGCGGTGTCACCGAGCGTGTAGCCGGCGCTCGGCCACGCCATCCACGTGCGCTCGTGCGGCTCCCACTCGGCCGGCATGCGCCAGGCGGGCTGGCTCACAGGGAGACGTCCGTGCTCGTCGTCGGGCCGTCGAGCTCGCGGCGGTGCTCGTCGCGGATCGGCTCGGTGAGGACGCCGTAGGTGTCCGGTCGACGGGTGGCGAGGAAGGGGAAGAGCGCCAGCCAGTCCTCGCGCTGGGCGAGGTCGAGGTCGGCGACGAGGACCGCCTCCTCGTCGCGCGGGGCCTGGACGAGCACCCGGCCGTAGGGGTCGGAGATGAAGCTGCTGCCGTAGAAGTCGTTGACCCCTTCGTCGCCCGTGCGGTTCGGGACGACCATGAAGAGGCCGTTGGCGATGCCGTTGCCGACGATGACCTGCTGCCACAGCGGCTGCGTGTCGAAGTCGGGGTGGTCGGGCTCGGAGCCGATCGCGGTCGGGTAGCACAGGACCTGCGCGCCGCCGAGGGAGTACGCACGGGCGACCTCGGGGAACCACTCGTCCCAGCACGTCGGCAGACCGAGGCGAAGGGGGACCGAGGTCGCGACGTCGTGGACCGGGTATGCGTCGGCCGCCGGGCCCGCCCGGAAGTACTTGTCCTCGTAGTAGCCGGCGGTGACGGGGATGTGGGTCTTGCGGGTGCGGGCGACGACCTCTCCGTCGGGGCTGACGACGACGGCGGAGTTGTAGCCCAGCCCGTCCTCGGGGCTGCCCGGGTCCGCGCCGTCCGCGCGGGCGGCGCGCTCGTAGAGCGAGGCGTGGACGAAGACGCCGTGCCGGGCGGCGGCCTCGCGCGCGAGGGTCACCGTCGGGCCGTCGTCGAGCGACTCGGCGCCGGGTCCGGGTGCCTCGGCGGGCAGGACGTCGGCGGGGTAGCGCAGCAGGGTGATCTCGGGCAGGAAGACGATCTCGGCACCGGCCTGCGCGGCCTGGCCGATCGCCTCGTCGAGCACGCGGGCGAGCTCGCCCGCGTCCTCGCGCCAGCGGTGCTGGACGAGGGCGACCCGGAGCGGGGGCCGGGTCGGCTCCTCGACCCGGGCGAGGCTGGTGGGCACGGCGTCAGCGGTGATGAGGTGCACGCGGGCAGTCTAGGGGCGGGGCGTGCCTAGACTTCGCGGGTGCGGATGAGTCAGTTCTGGTCGCTCATGGAGGGCGAGTTCGGTGCCGGGTACGCCCATACCCTCGCCCGCCACCAGGTCCTCGGCAGCCTCGGCGGGCGCAACGCCGTCGACGCCCTCGAGGCCGGTGTCCCGGCCCGCGAGGTGTGGCAGGCGGTGTGCGACGCGATGGACGTCCCGGAGTCCCGCCGGCTCGGCGAGGACGTGACGATGGACGTGCCGCGCCGGGTCGTCGACTCCATCGGGGACTGATCGGCGTGGGCCACCTGATGTTCGTCGCGGTGGCCCTGCCCGAGGCGGTGCGCGAGGACCTCGCCGCCTTCCTCGAGCCCCGCGAGGGCATGCCGTGGGTGGACGCCGTCCAGTGGCACCTCACCCTGGCCTTCATGGCATCCGTGCCCCCGGCCCGTGCGGACGAGCTCGTCGAGCGGCTCGCCCACGCGGCGGGGCGGGTCGTCCCCTTCGCCCTCTCGCTCGGGGGAGCGGGAGCCTTCCCGCACGCCGGTCGCGCCTCGGTGCTCTGGCTCGGCGTCGACGACGCCGCCCAGGACCCGCTGGCCCGGCTGGCCCGCGGGTGCCGGGCCGCTGCCTCGGTGTCGGGGGCGAGCCCGGACGGGCGGGCCTTCGTGCCCCATCTCACCCTCGCGCGGCTGCGGCGACCGGTCGAGGCGACGCGGTGGCTGCGGGTCCTCGACGCGTGGCAGGCGGACCCCTTCGTCGTCGACGAGGTCGAGCTCGTCGCCTCCTTCCTCGGCGAAGGGGCGAACGGGCGACCCCGTCACGAGGTCGTCGCGACCCTGCCGCTCGGAGCGGACCCGTTGCCGCCGGGAGAGGCGCTGCGCGAGGGTTGACGCATGGCCGAGCGCTTCGTCGACGTGGATCTCAGCGGGGCCCGCTTCGAGCGGGTCGACCTGTCGGGGGCGGTGCTGCGCTCGGTCGAGGTCGACGGTGCCGAGATCGAGGCCCCGTGGCTGCTCGGCGGCGGCGCCTCGCTCGTCGTCAACGGCGTGGACGTGGCCCCGCTGGTCGACGCCGAGCTCGACGCCCGGATGCCCGGCCGGTCGCTGCGACGCGCGAGCGACCCCGAGGGGCTGAGGGCGGCGTGGGCGGCGCTGGAGCAGTCGTGGGAGCGGGTCCTCGAGCGGGTCGCGGCCATGCCGTCCGGCACGGTCGACGCGGGCGTCGACGACGAGTGGTCCTTCGCGCAGACCCTGCGTCATCTCGTCATGGCGACCGACACGTGGCTCGGGCGCGCGGTGCTCGGGCTGGAGCAGCCCTACCACCCCCTCGGCCAGCCGCACGCCGAGTACGAGACCGACGGCTACGACATGTCGGTCTTCACGACGCGGCAGCCGACGTACGAGGAGGTGCTCGAGGCGCGGGCAGGGCGTCAGCGGATGGTCCGTGAGCACCTCGCGACGCTCGTCGCCGACGACCTCGCCCAGGTGCGGGCCAACCCCTGGGCGCCGCAGCACGCGGAGACGACGCTGTCGTGCCTGCGCACGATCCTCGACGAGGAGTGGGAGCACCAGCGCTACGCGGTGCGCGACCTCGACCTGCTCCAGGCCCGGTCGGCGTCGTCGGACACTCAGCCGACGAACATGCAGAAGGGGTGACCGGCCGGGTCGGCGACGACGTAGAGGGGCTCCTCGGGGTCCTGCGAGCGGTCGAGGACGAGCCGGCCGCCGAGGTCGAGGGCCCGCCGCAGGTTGGCCTCGAGGGCAGGGACGTCGGGGACGGTGCAGTCGACGTGGAGCTGCATCGGCACGTCGTCGTCGGGCCAGGTCGTCGCGGTGAGCCGCTCGACCTGCTGGACGGCCAGGGCGCGCCCGCCGTCGGGCTGGTGCAGGACGAGCCAGTCGGCGTCGTCGCGCTCGCCGTCGGCCGGCGGCTCGTCGCCGGGTCGGTAGACGAGGCCGAGGAGACGGCGGTAGAACTCGGCGAGGGCTCGGGCGTCGGTGGTGTCGAGGACGGTCTGGCACAGGCGGGGGAGGGGGACCTCGTCGCCCTCGTCGGGCCTGCTCCCGGGCTGGGTCGTCATCGCGTGTCCTCCTCGTGGCGGCCGTCGGCGGCCCGACACGCCGTCCGGCGCGTCGGTGCACGACCTCGAACACCTGTTCGGCTAGGTTTGTGCACAGCGGTCATCCCGACGGCATCAGTATCCACAGCCTCACGGCGGCTGGGGTCGTTGTCGGTGGTGGTCCCTAGCGTCTGACCCGACAGCACGACGAGACCGACCGTGCGACGGTTCGCCGGTGGGCGCGCCCGACCCGAGCAAGAACAGGCAGGTACCTGGCATGGCTGATGTCACCGCCATCGACACCAAGCTCCACGAGCAGAAGCTGAAGTCCCTCGACTCCGTCATGGGCCAGATCGAGAAGTCGCACGGCAAGGGCGCGATCATGCGCCTGGGCGACGACGTCCGGCCGCCCATCGCCGTCATCCCGACCGGGTCGATCTCCCTCGACATCGCGCTCGGCATCGGCGGGCTGCCCCGCGGCCGGGTCGTCGAGATCTACGGCCCCGAGTCGAGCGGCAAGACGACGGTCGCTCTCCACGCCGTCGCCAGCGCCCAGCGCGCCGGTGGCATCGCGGCCTTCATCGACGCCGAGCACGCCCTCGACCCCGATTACGCCAAGAAGCTCGGCGTCGACACCGACGCCCTCCTCGTCTCCCAGCCCGACACCGGTGAGCAGGCGCTCGAGATCGCCGACATGCTCATCCGCTCCGGTGCTCTCGACATCATCGTCATCGACTCGGTGGCGGCGCTCGTGCCGCGCGCCGAGATCGAGGGCGAGATGGGCGACAGCCACGTCGGTCTCCAGGCCCGTCTCATGAGCCAGGCGCTGCGCAAGATCACCGGTGCGCTCAACACCTCGGGCACGACGGCGATCTTCATCAACCAGCTCCGCGAGAAGATCGGCGTGATGTTCGGCTCCCCGGAGACGACGACCGGTGGCAAGGCGCTGAAGTTCTACGCCTCCGTGCGTCTCGACGTCCGGCGCATCGAGACGCTCAAGGACGGCAGCGAGCCGGTCGGCAACCGCACCCGCGTCAAGGTCGTCAAGAACAAGGTCTCCCCGCCCTTCAAGCAGGCGGAGTTCGACATCCTCTACGGGCAGGGCATCTCCCGCGAGGGCGGTCTCATCGACCAGGGCGTCGACCACGGCTTCGTGCGCAAGGCCGGTGCCTGGTACACGTACGAGGGCGACCAGCTCGGCCAGGGCAAGGAGAACGCCCGCAACTTCTTGAAGGACAACCCGCAGCTCGCCGACGAGATCGAGGTCAAGATCAAGACCAAGCTCGGCATCGGGGTCCCGGTCGAGGAGCCCGAGGGCAGCGTCGACGTCCCGGTCGACTTCTGATCGCACCGGTTGACGCCGTCACGCAGAGCTGATCGCCCGCGATGAGCAGCACCGACGAGACCGCCGCGCCCGGCACGCCCCAGGAGCAGACCCTGGAGCGGCTGCGCGCGGCGGTCGCGCGTGCCCAGGCGGGGGAGCCGATCCAGGGCGGGCAGAGCGCGCAGAGTGCGCAGGGCGCGCCGGCCGGACCGCCGCCGCCCGAGGCGCCCGACGACGACGCCGACCCCCGGGCGGTGGCCCGGGCCGTCGTGCTGCGGGCGCTCACGGGGTCGCCGAAGTCGCGCGCCGAGCTCGAGCGCGCGCTGCGCCGCAAGGGCTGCCCCGACGACGTCGCCGCCGAGGTGCTCGACCGCATGGAGCACGTGGGCCTCGTCGACGACGAGGCGTACGCGCAGATGTTCGTGCGCTCCAAGCGCACCGGTCGGGGCCTGGCCCGGCGGGCGCTGCAGCACGAGCTGCGGGCGAAGGGGGTCGACGACGAGACGGCGAGCGGGGTGCTCGCCCAGATCGGCGTCGACGACGAGCGCGACGTCGCCCGTGAGCTCGTCGCGAAGAAGCTGCGCTCGATGCACGGCCTCGAGCGGGTCGTGCAGACCCGCCGCCTCGCGGGGATGCTCGCCCGGAAGGGCTACTCCTCGGAGATCTCCCGTCAGGTGATCGCCGAGTCCCTCGACGCGCTGCCCGAGCACCAGCGCGACTGACCGACCCGCGCACCCTGTCGTACGCCGGCATGGGGAGCGCTCCCCATTCCCCACCGCGAGGGGCCCGCCCTAGCGTCGCTGGCACACCGGCGAGGGAGCGGGCATGGGCACGAGCGGTCACGAGCACGAGCACGAGCAGCACGAGCACCAGGGCGGGGGCGGGACCCGCTCGATGACCATCCGGCGGGTCAGCCTGCCGGCCTTCGAGACCGCCCTCGCCGCGGCCACCGGCCAGGACGTGCCGGCGCTGGAGGGAGCCTGGGCGGAGCTGGAGCGCGCCGAGATCGCGAGCGGTGGGACGCTGCGCCCGTCGTGGGCTCGTGTCCTCGCGGCGGCCCCGGGAGCGCCGGTGCAGGTGCGGGTCGTCGCCCGCCAGGACCTCGTCTCCTTCGAGAGCGACATCGCCCTGCTGCCCGGCATCGCGCTCGTGCGCACCCAGCGGGTCCGCCTGCGCGCCACGGCCGAGGGCTACGAGCCGGCGGGCCGAGAGGGCGCCGTCGAGCTCGTCGCGGTGGACCCCGAGCAGCTCTGGGCGGCCGTGCGTCGGGTGCTGCCGCCCCACGAGGCGCTGCGGGCAGCCGCTCACGTGACCCCGCTGAGCCGGGAGCGCCATCTCGCCCCGCCGCGCGGTGTCGCCGAGGACCTGCGTCGACGCGTCGAGGCTGACCCGCTCGGGCGCACCCCCGGCGCCGTCCTCGAGTCTGCCGTCGACGACCCCGAGCTGTCGGCGGTGCTCGCTGGCGGCGAGGCCCAGGTCGCCCTCACCGTCCTGGCGCGCACCGGTGCGGACGTCGCCGTGCCGGTGGGCAGCGGCCACTGGGTGCTCGCCGACGAGCACCTGTGCGCCGTGCGCACGGCGTCCGGGACCCCCGACGTCGTCGGGGTCGAGCCGGGTGACGTCGCCGCGCAGCTGCGCTACCTCGTCACCGGCGCCCACGCTCTCGTCGACGAGGCGATCACCGGGCAGGTCGGGGCATGAGCGTCACCGAGGGCCTCGACCCCGCGCTCGTGCTCGAGGTGGCCGCGCACCTGGCCGACCAGGCGGGCCGCGCCGACGACGTCGGCACGAGCGGCACCGCGATGCTGCGCGTCCTCGACGGGTGCTGGGCCGGGGGCGACGTCGAGGACTTCGCCCGGGGGTGGCAGCAGGCCGCGCCGTCGATCTCGGCCGCGGCTCGCGCGCTGCGCTCGGCCGCCGACGACCTCGAGCGCCAGGTCGCCGACCAGGAGGGCGCGAGCGGCGGTCGCGCCCCGTCGGTGCCGGTGGCCCACGAGTCGCCCGACCGGCCCTGGTGGCAGGACGCGTGGGAGGGCGCGGGCGATCTCGCCGACGACCTCCTCGGCGCGGGTGAGGAGGTGGTCGACACCGTCGCCGACGGCGCGGAGTGGCTCGGGGATCGTGCCGAGGAGGGGCTCGACTGGCTCGGTGACCGCGGCGAGGACACCGGGCGCTGGCTGGGCGACCGCGCGAGTGATCTTGTCGTCGGGCTGTCCCGGTACGAGGAGAGCGTCGCTCACACCTTCGTCCGTCTCGCCGAGGCCGCCGACCACCACCTCGAACTCTTCACCGACGTCTTCACGCAGGGCCGGTGGCCCCGGCTCAGCGAGGTCGTCGCGAGCACGCTGCTCCTCGGCGGCAGCGTCGCCAACCTCGCCGGGGCGCTGCTCACCGGGCAGGACCTCGACCTCCTCGACGACGGCACCGGCACCGTCACCGGCTCCACCGAGCTGTCGACGTCGGGCTCGGTCGACGGGCATCCCGCGCTGCGCCGACCGACCTCGCTCGCCGAGATCATGCTCGGCACGACCGACGCGTACGCCGTCGACGGCTCGATCCGGGTCACCCAGGTGACGCAGCCGGACGGCAGCACCGCCTACGTCGTCGCCACGCCGGGGACCCAGTCCTGGGGCCCGACGACGGGGAGCAACACCTTCGACCTCACCGGCAACCTCGTCGCGATGTCCGGCCAGCAGTCGGCGGCCATGCAGGCGGTGCAGGAGGCGATGGCGCAGGGCCAGATCCCGCCCGACGCGCCGGTCATGCTCGTCGGCCACTCCCAGGGCGGCATCGTCACGACCGCCCTGCTCGAGGACCCGGCCTTCACGTCGCGCTACGACATCACCCACTCCCTGACCTACGGCGCACCCGTCGACACCTTCGACACCGACCCCTCCGTCCTGCGTCTGGACCTCCAGCACGCCTCCGACGCGGTGCCGCGCCTCGACCTCGGCGACTCGCTCTCCAACCCCCTGGCGCCGCTCGTCCCGCTCCCGAACCCCGACCAGCTGGCCCACGGCAACGGGCCGGGCGCGACCACGGTCACCCTGTCCAACCCCTCCGGCCCCCTCGACCTCGCCGGCAACCACTCCCACGCCGCCTACGCCGACTCGGTCGCCGCGTCGCAGGACCCGGCCGTCGCGGCCTACGAGGCGAGCCTGGCGGCCTTCCTCGCCGAGGACGGCGCGGTGGTGACCGGCACGGACTACGAGGTCGGCCGGGAGGGCTGAGCCGGCCCGCTGGCATGCTGGCCCGACGAAGGGAGGGCCACCATGGGCCTGCTGAGCCGGCTGCTGCGTCGTGACGACCTCGACGTCGAGCAGCTCACCGCTGCGGTCGCCGCCGTCGCCGGCGTGCGCGGGGTCGAGCTCGGCGTGCGCGAGACCGGCGGTGCGGGCCGGGTCCTCGAGGGCGTGGTCCTCGTACCGCAGACCGGGGGAGCGGCGGTCCTGCGGGCCGCGCTCGAGACCCTCTCGGACGCCCTCGGCCCGGACCCCCTTCGCCTCACGCTGTACGTCGAGGGGCAGGTCGAGGGCGGCGGGAGCCGTCTGACCTCGGCAGACGCCGGTCTGCCGCTCAACCCCACCTCGGTGCAGCTGTGGCGGCACCGAGGATCGGGTGGTCGAGGGTGAGGCCTGCGACCCCCTGCTGTGCGAGGGTGACCCCGTGACCCAGGTGCAGCGACAGTCCCAGGGCCCCGCCGCTCATTCGCTCTTCGCCGACTACGCGGCCGGCCCGGCGTGGGACGAGATGTTCGCGGCTGGCGCGCAGGAGCCGCGGCAGCCGTACAAGCCGATCCATCACACCCTGCGCTCGATGGAGCCCGAGAGCCTCAAGGAGCGGGCCGACGCGCTCGCCCGGATGTTCCTCGACCAGGGCGTGACCTTCGACCACGCCGGCGAGGAGCGCCCCTTCCCTCTCGACGCCGTGCCGCGCGTCATCGACGCCGAGAGCTGGCAGAGCGTCGAGAGCGGGGTCGCGCAGCGCGTCCAGGCGCTCGAGGCCTTCCTCGACGACATCTACTCGCGGCAGGGCTCGATGCCGCGTGCCGTCGAGGACGGGATCATCCCGTGGGGGCTCATCGCGACGTCGAGCCACTTCCACCGCGCCGTCGCCGGGCTGCGTCCCGCCAACGGCGTGCGGGCCCACGTGAGCGGCATCGACCTCATCCGTGACGAGCAGGGCGACTTCCGCGTGCTCGAGGACAACGTCCGGGTGCCCTCCGGTGTCTCCTACGTCATCGCCAACCGCCGCGCGATGGCCAACGTCTTCCCCGAGGCCTTCGCGACGATGCGCATCCGGCCCGTCCACGACTACCCGCGCCTGCTCCTCCACGCGCTGCGCGCCGCGGCGCCCGAGGGGCGCAGCAACCCCACGGTTGTCGTGCTCACCCCGGGCGTCTACAACAGCGCCTACTTCGAGCACACCCTGCTCGCCCGGATGATGGGCGTCGAGCTCGTCGAGGGGCGCGACCTCGTCGTGCGCGACGGCGAGGTGCGCATGCGCACCACCCAGGGCGAGGAGCGCGTCGACGTCATCTACCGGCGCATCGACGACGACTTCCTCGACCCGGTGCACTTCCGCCGCGACTCGATGCTCGGCGTCACCGGGCTCGTCTCCGCGCTGCGAGCCGGGCGCGTCACCCTCGCCAACGCCATCGGCAACGGCGTCGCCGACGACAAGCTCGTCTACTCCTACGTGCCCGACCTCATCCGCTACTACCTCGACGAGGACCCGATCCTGCGCAGCGTCGACACCTACCGGTGCAACGAGCCCGAGGCCCTCGCCGAGGTGCTCGAGCGGCTCGACGAGATGGTCGTCAAGCCGGTCGACGGCTCCGGCGGCAAGGGCCTGGTCATCGGCCCGAAGGCGACCGGCGAGGAGCTCGACCAGCTGCGCGCCAACCTGCGCCGGGACCCGCGCGGGTGGATCGCCCAGCCGGTCGTCCAGCTCTCGACCGTGCCTACCCTCATCGACGGCCAGCTCCGGCCGCGCCACGTCGACCTGCGCCCCTTCGCGGTCAATGACGGCGACCAGGTGACGGTGCTGCCCGGGGGGCTGACGCGCGTCGCGCTGCCCGAGGGTCAGCTCGTCGTCAACTCCAGCCAGGGCGGCGGCAGCAAGGACACCTGGGTGCTCGCCGGCCGGTACGCGAAGGTGCCGACGACCGACGACGCCGAGGTCATCCTCCTCGGCGCCAACCGGCCGATGACGACGGACGCGGACGCGCCCCCGGCCGACCCGCTGCCGGGCGAGCCCGACCTCGGGCAGGACGCACCCCCCTTCGCCGTCCCCGACGAGGTCACTGTCGTCGAGCGGGAGGAGCGCTGATGCTCAGCCGGATCGCGGACTCGCTCTTCTGGATCGGCCGGTACATCGAGCGGGCCGACGGCACCGCCCGGATGGTCGACGTCCTGCGCCTGTCCCTCGTCGAGGACCCGGGCCAGGACGAGAGCTACACCTCCTCGATGCTCCTCGGCGGCATCATGGGCTACGACGACGTGGCCCATGACGTCGCCTACTCCGACGTCGCCGCGCGTCTCGTCTTCGACGCGAGCAACCCCAGCGCCGTCTCCGGGTCCTGGCTCGCCGCCCGGGAGAACGCCCGGCGTGCCCGCGAGACCCTCTCGACCGAGCTGTGGGAGGTCATCAACACCTCGTGGCGCCGGTGGAACGGCCTCGGGGCGAGCACCGCCACGCAGCAGCACCTCAGCTGGGTCACCGAGCGTGCCGCCCTCGTCGCCGGCATCGCCGACTCGACGATGAGCCACGACGAGGCCTGGGAGTTCCTCAGCCTGGGCCGCTCGCTCGAGCGGGCCGACATGACAGCGCGCATCGTCGCGACCGGGGCGCTCCAGGGCGGCCCGAGCTGGGGTGTCGTGCTCGCGAGCTGCGGTGCCCAGCAGGCGATGCTGCGCACGATGCGAGGGATGATCACCGACCGCACGGCCGCGGCCTTCCTCACCCTCGACCGGCGCTTCCCGCGCTCCGTCCTCGCCGCGCTGCGCGACGCGGAGGACCGGCTCACGGTGCTCGCGCCCGACATCGACCGCGTCGGCTTCTCCGACGAGGCCCGTCGCATCCTCGGGCAGACCCGCACCCAGCTCGAGTACGCGAACCCCGACGACGTGCTCGAGGACCTGCCGACGATGATGGGCATGGTGCAGCGCTCGGTGACCCGGGCGTCGGACGAGATCGGGGCCCGCTACTTCCGCTCGGGCCCGGTCCAGGAGTGGACGGGGGAGATCCTGTGAGCAGCCGCCGGCACCGCATCACGCACCGCTCGACGATGCGCTACCAGGGCGAGGTCGTCGCCTCGCACAACGAGCTGCGGATGACCCCGCTGACCGACGCCGGGCAGACCACCCTCGAGGCGCGCATCCGGATCCGCCCCCACTCGTGGAGCAACGTCTACACCGACCACTGGGGCACCTCCGTCATGGCCGTCGAGTCCCAGGGCGCCCACGAGGTGCTCGAGATCGAGGCCATCTCGACCGTCGAGCGCACCGAGGCGGTCGCCGAGGCGTCCGCCAGCGGATGGGACTCGCTCGCCGAGCCCGGCATCTGCGACCGGCTCAGCGAGCTGCTCGCGCCCACCCCGCGCACGCAGGCCTCGCCCGACCTCGCCGGGATCGCCCGCGCCGCGCGCGACGAGCCCACGCCACGGGCCGCGGCTCAGGCCATCTCCGCGAAGGTCCACGAGCGCATGCGCTACTCCGAGGGCGCGACCCAGGTGAGCAGCACCGCCGAGGACGCGTGGAGCACCGGCCAGGGCGTGTGCCAGGACTTCGCGCACGTGACCCTCGCGGCGCTGCGCTCGATCGGCGTCCCCGCGCGCTACGTGTCGGGCTACGTGGCCCGGCAGCCCGACCTGCAGCGCGGCCAGTCCTGCCCAGGGGACTCGCACGCGTGGATCGAGATCTGGGACGGAGCCTGGTTGCCCTATGACCCGACCCACCTCGCCCCGGTCGGGCTCGACCACGTCGTCGTCGGGCGAGGCCGCGACTACGACGACGTCGCGCCCTTCCGCGGGATGTACGCCGGGCCCGAGCTCGCCGACCTCGACGTCGAGATCACCTTCACCCGGGTCAGCTGAGAGGGCGGGGGTGCCCGTCACCGCGCCGAGCGGCGAGAGCCTGCGGGACCTGCTGCGTCCCGTCCCGGTCGACGTGCTGCGTCTCGCAGCGGCCGTGAGCCTCGTGCCCGGCACGCTGGGCTGGGGCTTCATCGGCTTCGCGCTCTTCATGCTGGTCCTCGGCGGCTCCATGGTGCCGCGGGCGCTGCGCACGCCCGCGCCGCTCGACCTCGCGTACTGCGCGACGATCCTCTTCGGCGCGTGGGCCGCGATGCTCGACTGGTACGTCGCCGTGAGCTGGCTCGACCTCGTCGTGCACGCGGCGATGACCGGCCTCGTGGGCGCCGTCGGCTACGCGGCCCTCGACCGCGTCGGGGTCTTCGGGCGCGACGTGCCGCGCGCCGGGGTCGTCGTCGTGAGCACGACGATCGCGACCACCCTGGCCCTGCTGTGGGAGATGGGCGAGTGGTTCGGCCACACCTACCTCGATGACCGCATCCAGGTCGGCTACGACGACACGATCGGCGATCTCGCCGCGGGTGTCGTCGGGGCCGTCGTCGCCGCCGTCCTGCTCGCGCTGAGCATGCCCGGCCGACGGGACCGCTCGTGAGCGCCCGGGCACCGCTCGCCCCGGCGCTGCCCTCGGTCTCCGTCGTCATCCCCTCGCGTGACGACGCCGAGGCCCTGAGCACCTGCCTCGACCTCCTCGCCCGCCAGAGCGTCGCCCCCTTCGAGGTCGTCGTCGTCGACAACGGGTCGAGCGACGGCACGGCCGAGCTGGCCCGCAGCCTCGGTGCGGTCGTCGTCGACGAGCCGCGCGTCGGCATCCCGTCCGCCGCGGCGGCGGGCTACGACGCGGCGCAGGGCGACGTCATCGCCCGCCTCGACGCGGACTCCCGGCCCGGGCGCCGATGGGTCGAGCGCGTGGCCCGCTCGATGCGCGACCCGCGACGCGACGCGGTGACCGGTGTCGGCACCTTCTACGACCTGCCACGCCCGGTCGGGGGTGCCCTCGCCGCCGTCTACCTCGCCGCGTACTACGTGCTCAGCCATCTCGCCCTCGGCCACACGGTCCTGTGGGGGTCGAGCATGGCGGTGCGCCGGCGCACGTGGCTCGCGGTGCGCGACGACGTGCACCGCGACGACCCCGAGCTGCACGACGACATGGATCTGGCCTTCGTCCTCGGACCGACGCGTCGGGTGCGGCTCGCGCCGAGCCTGCACGTCGGGGTGTCGGCCCGCTCGCTGCGGGGCGCCGCGCAGATGCGTCGGCGCTTCGAGCGCGCCTTCCGCACCCTCGAGGTCAACTGGCGGGTGCACCCGCCGTGGCTGCGCTGGCGCGACCGGGTCGAGCGCGCGCAGAGCGAGGTCAGCGACCGGGCAGGCCGATCGTCACGACGATCATCAGCTGGGTGACGAGGAAGCCCATGAGGTAGTTGAGCCACAAGAAGCGTCGCCAGCCCGCATGCGCCCGCTCGCACTGCGCGTCGGTGAGGCGCAGGTACGGCACGACGTTGGCGACGTAGGGCAGGACGAGCGCGGCCGCGAGCGTGCTCGGCCAGGGCAGGACGAGCAGGAGCAGCCCGCCGAGCACGTACGCCAGCAGGGCGAAGCACGTCGTCACCCGGGCACCGAGCACGGTGCCGATCGAGGAGATGCCACCGGCCCGGTCGGCCTCGATGTCCTGGACCGCGCCGAAGGCGTGCGACCCGACGCCCCAGGCGAAGAAGCCGCCGAGCGCGGCGAGGGTCACCGGGTCGAAGGCCCCTCCGGCGAGCGCGATGCCGAGGACCGCCGGGCTGACGAAGTGGGTGCTCGAGGTGAGGGAGTCGACGAAGGGCCGCTCCTTGAAGCGCAGCCGGGGCGCCGAGTACGCGACGACCGCGAAGACGCTCACGGCGAGCACGAGGGTCGAGCGCAGGTCGCCCAGGAGCACGAGGGCGAGGACGAAGGGGATGTTGGTCACGGCGACGGCCCACAGGGTGGTCCGGTGCAGCGACCGGTCGAGGACGACCCCTTCGACACCTCCCTTGCGCGGGTTGCGGATGTCGGACTCGTAGTCGAAGACGTCGTTGACGCCGTACATCAGCAGGTTGTACGGCACGAGGCACCACAGGGTACCGACGACCCACACGAGGTCGACCCGGCCGCCGGCGAGCAGGTACGCGGCGGCGAAGGGGTAGGCGGTGTTGACCCAGGACAGCGGCCGCGAGGACGCGAGGACGTGGGCGAAGGGGGAGACCGGCGCCGCCCGCTCGCCGGGCGCGGTGGTCATCGGCGGGCTCCCCGGGTGGCCCGCGGGTCGTCGGGGGAGAGCAGCAGGGCGAGGGCGGGCAGGGCCGTCGCGGCGGCGACCGGCCAGGCGAAGTCCTCCAGCGGGGCCAGGCCGACGTGGATGCCGGAGAGCTGGGACTCGTCGAAGCGGAAGAGGTCGACGGCGATCATCACGTTGTCGAAGACGGCGGTGAGCACGACGAGGGCCAGGGCCGTCGCGGCGGTCGCGAGCCACCAGCGCCGGTCGGGCCGGCGCAGGACGGTCGCGGCGACGAGGACGAGCACCGAGGCGGCGAGGAAGCAGGCGGCCAGGCCGGCGTACGTCATGAGGTCGCCTCGCCACCGGCGAGCAGGCGCGAGAAGAGCCCGTGGAGCACGCAGGTGATGTAGCTGAGGAAGACGATGAAGAAGATCTCCTCGACGGGCAGCTCGGGCAGCAGCTCGACACCGGTCATCGCCGGGGACTCGCCGCGCACGTACATGCCCGACTCGATCGCCACGAGGTCCCACACGAGGAAGAGCAGGGTGCCGGCGGCGACGACGCCGAGGGTGCGCCGGGGCCGGTCGAAGAGGGCGAGGCGCCAGCGGTGGTCGACGAGACCCATGCAGAGCGTCGAGACGACGACGAAGCCGAGGTACAGCAGACCCACTCAGCCCACCTCGACGTCGGTGGCGGCCGCGGTGGCGCTGGGCCCGCTCGAGGAGTCGCCGCGCAGCCGCTTGAGCACGAGCTCGGCGCTGATGAGGCACATCGGCAGCCCGATGCCCGGGCGGGTGGAGTAGCCGGCGTAGTAGAGGCCGTCGACCTTCTTCGAGACGTTGTCGGCGCGGAAGAAGGCGCTCTGCCGCAGGACGTGACCAGGCCCGAGCATGCTGCCCGAGTACGAGGCGAGGTCCTGCGCGAAGTCCTGCGGGCCGACGGTGCGGCGCACCTCGACCCGGTCGGCGAGGTCCGGCACCCCCGCCCACGAGGAGATCTGCTCGATCGCCGCGTCCACCGCCCGCTCCACGCGCGGGTCGCCGGCGCCGTCCGTGCCGCCCCGGCCGATCGTCGGGTCGGCCGGGACCGGCACGAGGACGAAGAGGTTCTCCTTGCCGGCGGGGGCGACGGTGGTGTCGCTCGCCGACGGACGGCACACGTAGATCGACGCGGGGTCGGGGACCTGGGGGTCGGGGCCGAGGATGTCGTCGAAGTTGCGGCGCCAGTCGGTGGTGAAGAAGAGCGAGTGGTGGGCGAGCTGCGGCAGCTCGCCGTCGACGCCGAGCATCGCGAGCACCCCGCCGGGCCCGGGGTCGACCCGCTCCCACCACGACTGCGGGTAGGTCTGCAGGTGCTCGGGGAGGAGCTCGGTCTCCACGTGGTGCAGGTCGGCCGCGCCGACGACGACGTCGCACGTGATCTCGGCGGTCGTGCCGTCGGCCTCGACGACACCCACGCCGGTGACCCGGGGGCTGCGTCCGGAGGTGGTGCGGATGGCCGTGGCCGTCGTGCTCGTGCGGATCCGCACCCCGTGACGCTCGGCTGCTCGCACGAGCGCGTCGACGAGCGTCGTGAAGCCGCCCTGCGGGTAGAGCACGCCCTCGGCGAGGTCCATCCAGCTCATGAGGTGGTACATGCTCGGCGCCCGGTCGGGGGAGGTGCCGAGGAAGACGGCGGGGTAGCCGAGCACCTGGCGCAGCCGGGGGTCCTCGAAGCGCGCGGCGACGTGCGACTCCAGCGAGCGGGTGAGCAGACCCGACAGTCGAGGCCCGTTGCGCAGCACGTCGGTGTTGAGCAGCGAGGTGCCCGAGTCGAAGCTCGTGTAGAGGAATCGGTCGACGGCCAGCTCGTAGACGTGCTCCGCCGAGTCGAGGTAGTCCGACAGGGCCTCGCCCGCTCCCGGCTCGAGGGACTCGAAGAGCGCCTCGTTGGCCGCGCGGGTCGCCTGGACGTCGAGCGGCCCGTCGTGGTCCTCGAAGAAGACGCGGTAGCCGGGGTCGAGACGCACGAGGTCGAGCTCGACGTGGACGTCCGTCCCGAGCATGTCGAAGAAGTGCTCGAAGACCTGGGGCATGAGGTACCATGACGGCCCGGTGTCGAAGCGGTAGCCGTCGTGCTCCCACAGGCCGGCCCGGCCGCCCGGTCGCTCGCCGCGCTCGACGAGCTCGACCTGCCAGCCGTCGGCGGCGAGCAGCGCCGCGGTCGCCAGACCGCTCACGCCGCCGCCGATGACGCAGACGGTGCCGGGCTCTCGGGGGGCGCTCGCGCGCCCGGTCCACGGCAGGGGCCTCATCGCTCGCCCCGCACGAGGGTGTCGAGCACGAGGGCGGCCTTGCGCGGCCCGGGCACACGGACGCGCTCCTGCCGCAGCCGCTCCGCCGGGGTCTCACGCAGCCGGGCGGAGAGCTCGGCGAAGAGCCGGTGGGCCACCCTCACCGCCCGTCGGCTGCTCGGGGGCAGCCGGTCGACGGCGAGCGCCGCGACCGCGAGATCGGCGTCGACGTCGTCGAGGAGCCGGTCGCGCTGGGCGTCGTCGAGGCCGCGGGGGTCGACCCCGGGGAAGTACCCGCGGCCCAGGTCGTCGCTGTCGGCGGCGATGTCGCGCAAGAAGTTCACCTTCTGGAAGGCGGCGCCGAGGCGCCGGGCCCCGGGGGCCAGCTGCTCGTAGGACTGCTCGGGCGACGGCTCGTCGGCGACGAAGGCGCGCAGGCACATGAGCCCGACGACCTCGGCCGACCCGTAGACGTAGGTCGCGAAGCTGTCGGGGTCGTGGGTGGTGCGGGTGAGGTCGGTGCGCATCGAGGCGAAGAAGGGCTCGACGAGGTCCATCCCGATCCCGCACCCCCGGGCGGTGCGGGCGAAGGCGTGGACGACGAGGTCCGAGCTCAGCCCTCGCTCCAGCGCGTGCTGGACCTCCTGCTCGAGGTGGTCGAGCACGGCGCGCTGCTCCTGCGCGCCGACGCCGGGCCGCGGTGCGTCGACGACCTCGTCGGCGACCCGCACGAGCGCGTAGATGCTGCGGACCTGGGCGCGCACCGGCTCCTCGAGCAGCCGGCTGGCCAGCCCGAAGGAGCTCGAGTACCGCTCGATGACGAGCTCTGCGGCCGCCTGGGCGGTCGCGTCGTAGCGCACGTGGGCCGGGCCCTCGTCGAGACGACGTCGGCGGGACGCGATCACGCGGCGCCCTGCTCGAGGGCACCGGAGAGCTCGCCGACCCAGGTGGCGAGAGCCGGGGGGAGGGCGAGGTCGGCGGCCAGGCCGGTCGCGGAGCGCAGGCGCTGCGTCGCGAGCTCGCTGATGAAGGAGCGAGACCCCGCGGCGGTGAGCGCGGCGCGCACCTGCTCCACGCCCTGCTCGTCGAGCTCGGGGTCACCGAGGTGGCGCTCGATGACCGGCCACGCCGAGGTCGTGCGGGCGTGGACGACGAGCGGCGTGCGCTTGCCCTCGCGCAGGTCGCCGGCGACGACGTCCTTGCCGGTCTGGGCCGGTGCGCCGAAGACGCCCATGAGGTCGTCGAGCAGCTGGAAGGCCAGGCCGAGGTCGCGCCCGATGCGCCCGAGCCCGTCGACGACGGCTCCCGAGGCCCCGGCGAGCACCGCGCCGCACTGCATCGGCAGGCTGAAGGAGTAGACGGCCGTCTTCTGCTCGGCGACGGTCAGCGCCTCCTGCAGGGTCGGCTCCTGCGCCCCGAGCGAGAGCCGTACGTCCGCGAGCTCGCCGGCTGCGGAGACGGCCAGGGCGTGGTCGAAGAGGTCGAGCATGTGGTGCACCCGGTCGCGCTCGACGGGCGCCGTGGCGACGGCGCGCAGGGCCGCGCCGAGGGCGAGGTCGCCGGTGAGGATCGCGCCGGCGGTGGCGTACGAGTGCGCCGAGGCCGGCGGTGCGCCGCCCTCGAGCGCGTCGGCCCGGAAGCGCCCGGGCGCGCTCGGGGCGCCCCGTCGCAGGTCGTCGCCGTCGATGACGTCGTCGTGGACGACGAAGGCGGTGTGCAGCAGCTCGACGGCGTCGGCGACCTGCCCGACGGCCGGTCCGGCGTCGCCTCCGAGCAGGTCGTGCACGGAGTGGACGAGGCGGGGACGGAAGCGCTTGCCGCCGCTCGCGGCCGAGGCGAGGGCGTCCTGGAGGACCTCGGCGTCACCGAGGTCGACCGCCGGGCCGCGAGGGTCCGGCCCGGTGAGGTGCGCGGCGTAGGTCGTGGGGCCCGGGTCGGTGCCCGCGCTCATGCGGGGTCACCCACCGCGTCGAGGGCGCTGGCGCCGACGGGCAGCTGCTCGAGCTGCATGACGAGCCACGGGCTGAGCGCCCACGGGGCGACCTCGGCCGTCGTGCGCAGCTCGCGCGGGGTGACCCAGCGCGCCTCGACGGCCTCGTCGGGGTTGAGCTGCGGGGCGGCCGTCGCGCGGGCGAGCCACACCGGGCACACCTCGTGCTCGACGACGCCCGAGGCGTCGACGGCGCGGTAGCGGAAGTCGGGGAGCATCGGCTCGAGGTGGTCCAGGACGAGGCCGAGCTCGTGCTCGGCGTACCGGTGCACCGCGTCGACCGGGTCCTCGCCGGGTCGGGGGTGGCCGCAGAAGGCGTTGGTCCACACCCCGGGCCAGGCCCGCTTGCCCAGGGCGCGGCGGGTGAGGAGCAGGCGTCCGGCGCCGTCGGTGACGTGGCAGGAGAAGGCGAGGTGGAGCGGGGTGTCGGTCGTGTGCACCTCCGCCCGGGGGGCGGTGCCGGTGGGCACGCCGTCGTCGTCGAGCAGGACGACGAGGTCTGCTGCGTCGCGGTCCTGCGGGGCCGTGGCGTCCATCGGTCGCCCTCTCGTCGGCACGCGTCCGCGCACCGGGTCAGGGCCCCGCGAGAGCAGGGCCGGTCGGTCACGGCCCTGTGCCAGGTCCGCACCCTCGCCGGGCGGTCTCGACCGGGCCGCTGCGCCCAGCATGTCACGAGGACCGGGGGCTCCCGGGCGTCGGGGGCCGCCCCGGGCGAAGGGGGCAGCGCCCCCCTTCGCCCGCGCGGTCGGCGCCGACGGGAGGGCCGACTACCCTGGACCGGTCATGACTGCTGCGCCCAAGACCTACGACGTGCGCACCCACGGGTGCCAGATGAACGTGCACGACTCCGAGCGCCTCGCCGGCCTGCTCGAGACGGCGGGGTACGTCGACCTCGCCTCGGTGCCCGAGGGCGAGCGCGGCGACACCGCCGACGTCGTCGTCTTCAACACCTGCGCCGTGCGCGAGAACGCCGACAACAAGCTGTACGGCAACCTCGGCCAGCTGCGCCCGCACAAGCAGCGCAACCCCGACCTGCAGATCGCCGTCGGCGGCTGCATGGCGCAGAAGGACCGCGACACGATCGTGCAGCGCGCGCCGTGGGTCGACGTCGTCTTCGGCACCCACAACATCGGCTCGCTGCCGGCGCTGCTCGACCGCGCGCGGCACAACCGCGAGGCACAGGTCGAGATCCTCGAGTCCCTCGAGACCTTCCCCTCGACGCTGCCGACGCGCCGCGACTCCGCGTACTCGGGGTGGACCTCGATCTCGGTCGGGTGCAACAACACGTGCACCTTCTGCATCGTCCCCGCGCTGCGCGGCAAGGAGAAGGACCGCCGGCCGGGCGAGATCCTCGCCGAGGTCGAGGCGCTCGTCGCTCAGGGCGTGCTCGAGGTGACCCTGCTCGGCCAGAACGTCAACAGCTACGGCGTCGAGTTCGGCGACCGGCTCGCCTTCGGCAAGCTGCTGCGCGCCTGCGGCGACGTCGAGGGCCTCGAGCGCGTGCGCTTCACCAGCCCGCACCCCGCGGCCTTCACCGATGACGTCATCGAGGCGATGGCGCAGACGCCGAACGTCATGCCGAGCCTGCACATGCCGCTGCAGTCCGGCTCCGACCGGGTCCTGAAGGACATGCGCCGCTCCTACCGCAGCGCGAAGTTCCTCGGGATCATCGAGCGCGTCCGCGACCGCATCCCCGACGCGGCGATCACCACTGACATCATCGTCGGCTTCCCCGGCGAGACCGAGGCCGACTTCGAGGAGACGTTGCGGGTCGTGCGGGAGTCGCGCTTCTCGAGCGCCTTCACCTTCCAGTACTCGATCCGCCCCGGCACGCCCGCGGCGACGATGGCCGACCAGATCCCCAAGGCGGTCGTGCAGGAGCGCTTCGAGCGTCTCGTCGCGCTGCAGGACGAGATCAGCTGGCAGGAGAACAGGGCGCAGGAGGGGCGCACCGTCGAGGTGCTCGTCGCCACCGGCGAGGGGCGCAAGGACGGCGCGACCGACCGGATCTCCGGGCGCGCCCGCGACAACCGGCTCGTCCACGTCGCGGTGCCCGAGGGGGCGCAGCGCCCGCGGCCGGGCGACATGGTGAGCGCGGACGTCACGTACGGCGCCCCGCACCACCTGCTCGCCGACGGCGCGCTGTCCGGCGGCACGTACTCCGTGCGGCGCACGGCCGGCGGCGACGCGTGGGAGCGGGCCCAGGCCCAGCCCGCGGGCAAGCCCTCGGTCTCGCTCGGCATGCCCCGCATCGGCGCCCCTGACCCGGTCACCCCCGCCGCCCCCGTCTGCGGCGCCTGACCCCGTCGGCGGTCGAGGGGCGAAGGCCGCCAGGCCGCAGCCTCGAGACCGCGTCGCGCGGCTCGCCTCAGCGCACGACGCTCATGTACGCGCCGTACGCGTCCGCCATCGCCCGGCTCGCCGCGACCGCTCGGGCGCGGATGCTCTCGTCGGCGCTGAGGCGCAGCAGCGGCTCCGCCTCGACGTGCCGGCCGAGCCAGCTCACCCGCTCCCACCGCTGCACCGCGTCCTCGTCCTCACGCGGACGGAGGTCGAGCTCCCACGCCGTGAGCATCCGGTCTGCGGTGGCGCTGACGTCGGTCGTGGCCGGCGGGTAGAGCGCACGGAGCCGGGAGACCAGCTGACCGCCGGCGGTGCGGGGATCGCGGGAGTGCACCTGGACGTCGACCCGGCCCCAGGCATCGTGCAGGGAGCGCGGGGCGAGCCCGAGACGCTGCTCGGCCCGGTGGCGGTCCGACACGAGCCGCCCGGCGGGGCGGGAGGTCAGCGCGAGGACGACCTCGCCGATCGTCGTGACGTCGTCGTCGAGCGAGCCGTGAGACGCCCAGTCGCAGACGTTGCCGTCGAGGTCCCGGACGAGCACGAGGCGCCGTGCGTGGTCGACGTGCGCGCGGACCCGGGCGTGCTCCGGACGCGGCGCGTAGTGCGGCGCGCGCAGGTCCTCGGGGCGCAGGACGGTCGTCGCGATCACGGCGCGAGTCTGCCAGCGCAGGACGAAGGGGGGCGTCCCACCTGCTGGGTGGGACGCCCCCTTCGTCAGGCGACGGTGGGGCTACTCGTTGCCGATGGCCCCGTCGGCGGCGTCGCGGCCCTGCTGGACCTGGTCGGCGCCCAGACCCTTGCCCTCGGCGAACTCACCAGCCGTGTCGAGCCCGGTGTCCGAGTGCTCCTCGATCTGGTCGCCGTGCTTCTCGCTCAGCTCGCCGGCCTTGTCCTTGGCGTTGTCGAAGATGCTCATGCGTCGATCTCCTCTGCTGCGGGGACGGGTCGCGGGGGCGGCCCTGCTCTCAGCGTGGCAGCGCGACGGTCGCGAACGGGGGCGAAGGGGGCGGGTCGAAGAAGTTGAGGATTCAACTTGCGGAATAGTGAAACCATCAACTATGTTGGGACTCAGCGACCCACCCCACGGCGTCCCGACCACCTGGTCGACACAGACATCACGCACAAGGAGCCCCTCATGACCCACGACATCACCCCCGGCACCTACGTCATCGACCCCAGCCACTCCGAGGTCGGCTTCGTCGCCCGCCACGCGATGGTCACCAAGGTCCGCGGCTACTTCCGCGACGTGGCCGGCGAGATCGTCGTCGGCGACGACTTCGCCCAGTCCTCCGCGACCGCCACCATGCAGGTCGCCTCCGTCGACACCGGCAGCGCCGACCGCGACGGCCACCTCAAGTCGGCCGACTTCTTCGACGCCGAGACCAACCCGGAGATCACCTTCGTCTCCACCGGTGTCAAGGACCATGACGGCAACCGCTTCGTCCTCCTCGGCGACCTGACGATCAAGGGCACGACCCAGCCGGTCGAGCTCGAGGCCGAGTACGAGGGCACCGCGCAGGACCCCTTCGGCAACACCCGTGTCGGCTTCACCGCCAAGACCGAGGTCGACCGCGAGACCTGGGGCCTGACCTGGAACGCCGCGCTCGAGACCGGTGGCGTCCTCGTCAGCAAGAAGATCACCCTCAACCTCGAGATCTCCGCGATCAAGCAGGCCTGAGCACACGCGGCCGGCAGGCCGCAGCACCTGACATGGGGCGGGTGGTCGTGATGGGAGAGAATCCCGCCATGACCATCCGCCCCATCGTCATCTCCGGCGACCCCGTCCTGCACACCCGGGCCCGGCCCGTCGAGATGATCGACGACGAGATCCGCACCCTGGTGCAGGACATGTACGAGACCCAGGACGCCGCGCACGGCGTCGGCCTGGCCGCTCCCCAGGTGGGCGTCGGGCTGCGCATCTACACCTGGCAGATGGACAACGAGGACGGCGTGCCCGCGCGCGGGCACGTCATCAACCCCTTCGTCCGGGCGACCAAGGCGCCGGTCGGCGAGCCCAGCCGCGACGACGAGTCCGAGGGCTGCCTGTCGGTGCCGGGCTACTCCTTCCCGCTGCGGCGCGGCGAGAGCGCGCACGTCACGGGCTACGACGTCGACGGCAACGAGCTCGACTTCACCGCGACCGGGTGGTTCGCCCGGTGCATGCAGCACGAGTACGACCACCTCAACGGCTTCCTCTACGTCGACCGGCTCGGGGAGCGGTGGCAGAAGAAGGCCCGAAAGGCCGTCAAGGCCGAGGGCTGGGGCGTGCCCGGTCACAGCTGGATGCCGGGGGAGGACCGCGACCCCTTCGGTCACGACGACGACGAGTGAGCGCGAAGGGGGAGCCCGTCGAGGTCGTCGCGGTCGTCGGCGCCACCGCGACCGGCAAGTCGGCGCTCGCGCTCGACCTCGCGCTGTCCCTCGGCGGCGAGGTGGTCAACGCCGACTCCATGCAGCTCTACCGGGGCATGGACGTCGGGACGGCGAAGCTTGCGCCGGCCGAGCGTCGCGGGGTCCCGCACCACCTCCTCGACGTCCTCGACGTCACCGACGAGTCCACCCTCGCCGCCTACCAGACGCGTGCCCGGTCGGCGATCGAGGACATCCGCTCGCGGGGCGCCGTGCCGGTGCTCGCCGGCGGGTCGGGGCTGTACGTCCGCGCGGCGCTGGACCACCTCGAGATCCCGCCGACCGACCCCGAGGTGCGGGCCCGGCTCGAGGCCCGCAGCGCCGCCGGCGAGGACGACGCCCTGCGCGCGGAGCTGCGCCGGGTCGACCCGCAGGCGGCCGAGGCGATCCAGGAGCAGAACGTGCGGCGGATCATCCGTGCGCTCGAGGTCGTCGAGCTCACCGGGCGGCCCTTCTCCGCGACCGCCCCGACGAAGACCTACGTGCGCCCCTCGCTCGTCATCGGGCTGCGCGACGACTGGGACCTGCTGACGACGCGCATCGAGCAACGGGTCCTGCGGATGTGGGCCGAGGGCATGCTCGACGAGACCAGGCGCCTCGAGACGGCCGGGCTGCGGCGAGGACGGACGGCGAGCCGGGCCATCGGCTACGCCCAGGCCCTCGCGGAGCTCGACGGCGAGCTGACGACGGCCGAGGCGATCGCGTCGACCCAGGCGGCTACGCGGCGCTACGCCCGTCGTCAGGAGTCCTGGCTGCGGCCCGACCCCCGGGTCGTGTGGCTCGACGCGTCGGCACCGGACCTGCTCGGGCGGGCGCACGAGGTCGTCGCGCGGGGCGATCTCAGCCATGCCTGAGACGTGCAGCACAATGGCGCCATGAGCGTGCGCTTCACCAAGGGTCATGGCACCGAGAACGACTTCGTGCTCCTGGCCGACCTCGACGGCCGGCTCGACCTCTCCGCGGCGCAGGTCGCCCGGCTGAGCGATCGGCACGCCGGCATCGGCGGCGACGGGGTGATCCGCGTCGTGCGCACGGTCCACGCCGAGGAGCCCGAGGTGCGGGCGCAGGCCGACGAGGCCGAGTTCTTCATGGACTACCGCAACGCCGACGGCTCGAAGGCCCAGATGTGCGGCAACGGGACCCGGGTCTTCGCGACCTGGCTGCGCCGCGAGGGGCTCATCGGCGACGGCGAGAGGGTCGTCGCGACCCGCGCCGGCACCCGGCGCGTGCGCTTCGAGGGCGACGACGTCGTCACCCACATGGGCACGTGGTCGCTCGTGCACCCGACCGAGGCCGCCGAGCGCGGTGTCGACTCCTTCGTGCACGTCGACGAGGCCGAGGACGTCGACGACCCGTACAGCGCCCTCTCCCTCGACCTCGGCAACCCCCACACCGTCGTCGCCCTCCCGCCCGAGGTGAGCCTCGAGGGGCTCGACCTCACCCGCGCGCCCGTCGTGCGCCCGGTGCCGCCGGAGGGCAGCAACGTCGAGTTCGTCCGCGTCCTCGGTCCCGGCCACCTCGCGATGCGCGTCCACGAGCGCGGTGTCGGCGAGACCCGCTCGTGCGGCACCGGTGTCTGCGCGGCCGCGCTCGCCGTCGGCATCTGGTCCGACTCCGTCGGGTCCGGCACGTGGCGCGTCGACGTCCCCGGGGGCACCCTCACCGTCCGGGCCCTGCCCGACCACCAGGTCGAGCTCGCCGGGCCCGCCGTGCTCGTCGCCGACGGCCAGACGGACCTGCTCACCGGGGTCTGAGGTGCTCGGCCGGGTCGGTGCCGCGGTCGGCGAGGTCGCCCGCGCGAGCGTCGAGATCGGGCCGCACGCAGGGGCGCACAGAGTCGCCCTTCGCGCCGGGGTGTCCGTCCTCGTGCCGCTCGCCGTGCTCGTGCTCGCCGGACGGGTCGACCTCACCCCGTACGCCGCCTTCGGCGCCATGACCTCGCTCTACGGCCGTCACCACGGCCATGTCGACCGGTCCGGCATGCAGCTCGGGGCGGCGACCGCCTTCACCGCCACAGTGGGGCTCGGCGTGCTCGCCGCCGTGCTGCCGGGGCAGCACGCGTGGCTCGTCGTCCTCGTCGGGGCGCTCGTCGCCGGCGCGGGACAGGTCCTCGCGGACGCCCTGGCGTGGCACCCGCCTGGGTCGACCTTCCTCGTCTTCGCCTTCTGCGTGTGCGCCTCGATCCCCGGGCTCGGTCTGCTCGACGTGCCGCTGGCCCTCGCGGTGTCTGCGCTGAGCGCGGCCTTCTCGCTGCTCGTCGGTCACGTCGGGGTGCTGCGAGACCGCACCGGCTACCGGGTGCCGACCCTGCCGGCGATGTCCGTGCGCACGGCGCTCGGCACCCCGGCCCGGCGCCGCTGGGTCGCCGTCGTCCTCGGCTGTGCCCTCGTCGGCGGCAGCGCGTGCCTGCTCGTCGGCTTCGAGCACCCCTACTGGGGCATCGTCGCGGCCGTCGCGGCCCTCGGCGGGGCCGACCACCGGACCCGTCTCGTGCGCGCGGTGCACCGCGCCGTCGGCACCGTCCTCGGGGTCCTCGTGGCCTGGCCCCTCCTCGCGGCCCACCCCCGCGGCCTGGCCGCGGTCGCCGTCGTGTGCGTGACGCAGATCGGTGCCGAGCTCTTCATCGGGCGCAACTACGCGCTCGCCCTGCTCTTCATCACCCCGCTCGCTCTGATGATGAGCCAGCTCGCCCACGAGCAGCCGGTCGGACCGCTCCTGCTCGACCGCGTCGGGTCGACCGCCGTCGGCGCCGGTGTCTCGCTCGTCGCGGTCGTCGCCCTGCTCGCGGCCCGCCGCACCCCCTCCGCCCCCGCCTGACCTCCCCGACCCCTCTGCCCCCCTTCGCCCACCCCGCCCCCCCCAACCCGCCCCCCACCCCGCCGAGACCCGCTCGTGGTCCGCGAAGGCCGGTCGTCGCGGGGCTGCGATGACCGGGTCGCACGGACCACGAGCGGGTCTCGGCGAAGGGGGCCGGGTGCGGGCGAGGCGCGTCCTGGTGACCGGGTGGACGAGAGGGGTCTGCGGCGGGGGCTAGGACCGGCGGGGCAGGGCGTCGATCGCTCGGCGCACCCGCGCAGCGACCAGGCCGAGGTCGTAGAGGTCGGCCCACATCAACCGGACGAAGCCGTACCCGCGTGAGCGGATCCGGTCCTCGCGGATCTTCTCTGCGACGAGAGCGTCCTGGTCCGTGTACTTGAGTGCGCCGTCGAACTCGACGACGACCGGCTCGTCGTCCAGGAGCGCGTCGACGCGGTCCTGGCCGATCCAGACCTGCGGCGTGTACGCCAGCCCGAGACGGTGCAGGCACACACCGGTGCGGGTCTCGCCCGGCGTCTCGTGGCGGCCGTCGGCCCATGCGAGCATCTGCCGCAGCGAGCGCACACCCCGGTGACCGACGACGAGGTCGAGGGCCGCCGAGAGGTCGTCGACGGTGAGCGAGCCCTGCCGGATGGCGGCGTCGGCGGGCACGAGCGCCGCCTCGCCCCCGCGCAGCAGCCCGACCTGTACGACGCAGTCAGCCACGGGCAGCGCCGGTACCGTCCTGGCCCCGACGACGACCTCGTCGAGCACCAACGACCCGCGCACCCAGTGGTGGACGTGCGAAGGGACCCGCTTGCGTGGACGGGTCGACGTCACGTGCACCTGCGACAGGTCGGCGGCGAAGGTCGGCAGCCCGCGCACGACGAGCCCGCTGTCATGGCTCAGCCCCGTGTGCTCCAGCCCGTCGACGACCGCGATCGACCGTGACCTGTGCAGCTCACGCAGGTCCGGCGCAGGGCTGACGAGGTACTGGCCCCGCGCGAGCCGCTCGATCTCTCCTCTCGCAGCGGCCTCGGCGAGAAGTCGGCGATCGAGACCGCAGGCCCGCGCGTCAGCCGCGGAGAGGAGTCCGTCGGCAGCCAGGGCGCGCATCGTGGTGAGCAGATCGTCCACCTGTGCACGGTGGCAGAGCCGGCGCTACTACCTGCCTCGTCATCCACAGCCCGCTGGGGCTCGGCGAAGGCGGGCCGACGCGGAGCCAGGCGGAGCGCAGGGCACGGGCCGGTGGGCTCGGCGAAGGGGAGTCAGCGCGAGACGCGCAGGACGCGGAAGCCCTTCGAGGAGGCGGTGCGCTCGCAGCGCAGGTCGAGCTCGGACTCGACCCAGCGCTGGAGCGAGTCGGCGCCGAGGTTCTTGCCGACGACGAGCCAGGCCTGCCCGTGCGGCGCGAGGCGCGGCAGCCAGGTCCTCAAGAGCTCGTGGAGGGCGGCCTTGCCGATCCGGATCGGGGGGTTGGACCAGATGACGTCGTAGCGCAGGTCGGGGTCGACCGCGTCGGCCCGCACCGCACGCACGCGCTCGCACCCGAGGGCCGCGGCGTTGCGCCGCACGAGGTCGAGCGCGCGCTCGTTGACGTCGACGGCGGTGACGTCGAGCCCGGGGGAGCGCAGGGCGAGCTCGAGCGCGATCGGACCCCAGCCGCAGCCGAGGTCGAGCGCCTGCCCGGTCGTGGGCGGCGGCTCGACCTCCTCGAGCAGCACCTGCGTGGCCTTGTCGAGCGCCCCGGCGGAGAAGACCCCGCCCGCGGTCTCGACGACGACGTCCTGCCCGGCGAGGCGGACGCCCAGCCGGCGCCGCTCGGCGTCGGTCGCGGGGACCCCTTCGCTGAAGTAGTGCTCGGTCACGGCGTCAGTCCACGTCCTCGTCGACCCAGTCGAGGGTGCGCGAGACGGCCTTGGCCCAGTTGCGGCACATCCGCTCGACGTCGGCGCGGTCCAGCCGGGGGGTCCACCGCTCGTCCTCGGACCAGTTGGCCTCGACCTGCTCGGTCGAGCTCCAGTACCCGACGGCGAGACCGGCGACGTAGGCCGCCCCGAGGGCCGTCGTCTCGGCGATCTTCGGTCGGACGACGTCGACGCCGAGCACGTCGGCCTGGAACTGCATGAGCGTCTCGTTGGCGACCATCCCGCCGTCGACCTTGAGCTCGGTGAGCCGGCCGCCGGCCCGCTCGGCGTCGGCCTGCATCGCGTCGAGGACGTCGCGGGTCTGGAAGGCCGTCGACTCGAGCACCGCCCGGGCGAGGTGCCCCTTGTTCGCGTACCGCGTGAGCCCGAGGATCGCGCCGCGGGCATCGGGTCGCCAGTACGGCGCGAAGAGACCCGAGAAGGCCGGCACGAAGTACACGCCGCCGTTGTCCTCCACCGAGCACGCGAGCTGCTCGATCTCCGGGGCGCTGCGGATGAGCCCGAGGTTGTCGCGCACCCACTGCACGAGCGACCCGGTGACGGCGATGGACCCCTCGAGCGCGTAGACCGGCGCGTCGTCGCCGAGCTGGTAGCACAGCGTCGTCAGCAGGCCGTTCTCGCTCTCGACGATCTCGGTGCCGGTGTTGAGCAGCATGAAGTTGCCCGTGCCGTACGTGTTCTTCGCCGTGCCCGGGGCGAGGCAGGCCTGCCCGAAGGTCGCCGCCTGCTGGTCGCCGAGGATGCCGGCGACGGGGGTGCCCGCGAGGACGCCGGGGGTGCACTCGCCGTAGACCTCCGAGGAGCTGCAGATGCGGGGGAGCACCTCCATCGGCACGCGGATCGCCTCGCACAGCTCCTCGCTCCACTGCAGCGTGCGCAGGTCCATGAGCATCGTGCGCGAGGCGTTGGTGACGTCGGTGACGTGCTCGCCGTCGTGCTCCCCACCGCCGGTGAGGTTCCACACGAGCCAGCTGTCGATCGTCCCGGCGAGCAGCTCCCCCTTCGCCGCCCGGTCGCGGGCCCCCTCGACGTGGTCGAGGACCCAGGCGATCTTCGGCCCGGCGAAGTACGTCGCGAGCGGCAGGCCGCAGACGTCCTTGAAGCGGTCGAGCCCGCCGTTGGCGGCGAGCTTGTCGACCATCGCCTGGGTCCGGGTGTCCTGCCACACGACGGCGTTGTGGATCGGGCGCCCGGTGGCGCGCTCCCACACGACGACGGTCTCGCGCTGGTTGGTGATGCCGATCGCCTCGACGTGACGGCTGTTGAGGTTGCCCTTGCCGAGCGCCCCGCCGATGACCCGGCGGGTGCTCTCCCAGATCTCCATCGGGTCGTGCTCGACCCACCCGGCCCGCGGGAAGATCTGCTCGTGCTCGATCTGGTCCTGCGCGACGACCTCTCCCGACGCGTCGAAGATCATCGCCCGGGTGCTCGTCGTGCCCTGGTCGATGGCCAGGACGTAGGTGCGCGAAGGGGTCATGGGCGGCAGTCTGGCAGGCGAGGGGCGGCGGATATCGTGGCGGCATGCGCGGACCCGCTCAACTCGACCCCGCCCAGCGAGCCGCGGCGTGGGAGCACCTCGCCTCGGCCGAGCTCGACGTGCTCGTCGTCGGGGGAGGGGTGACCGGGGCCGGGGTGGCGCTCGACGCCGCGACCCGCGGCCTGCGGGTGGCGCTCGTCGAGCAGCGCGACTTCGCCTCGGGTACCTCCTCACGCAGCAGCAAGCTCTTCCACGGCGGGGTGCGCTACCTCGAGCAGCTGAACTTCGCCCTCGTGCGCGAGGCGCTCAAGGAGCGCGAGCTCATGCTCACCCGGATCGCGCCGCACCTCGTCAAGCCCGTCTCCTTCCTCTACCCGCTCGAGCACGCGGTGTGGGAGCGCCCCTACGTCACCGCCGGCCTGACGATGTACGACACGATGGGCGGCGCCCGCTCGGTCCCGCGGACCAAGCAGCTGACGAAGGGGGGCGTGCGGCGCATCGCGCCGGCCCTCAAGCCCGACAGCCACCACGGCGGGCTGCTCTACCACGACGCCCAGTGCGACGACGCGCGTCACACCCTCACCGTCGTGCGCACCGCCGCGTCCTACGGGGCCACGGTCCTCAGCTCGGCGAAGGTCGTCGGCCTGCTCCACGCGGGCGAGCGCGTCGTCGGCGCCCGGGTCCTCGACGTCGAGACCGGTGCCGAGGTGGAGGTGCGCGCCTCCGTCGTCGTCAACTGCACCGGGGTGTGGACCGACGACATCCAGCGCATGGCCGGTGGGCGCGGCCGCTTCCACGTGCGCGCGAGCAAGGGCGTGCACATCGTCGTGCCGCGTGACCGGATCAACTCCGAGACGGGGCTCATCCTGCGCACGGCGACCTCCGTCCTCTTCTGCATCCCGTGGGGCACGCACTGGATCGTCGGCACGACCGACACCCCGTGGGAGCTCTCGCGGGCGCACCCGGCCGCGACCTCGGCCGACATCGACTACCTCCTCGGCGAGATCAACGACGTCCTGCTCACCCCGATCACGCGCGAGGACATCCAAGGGGTCTACGCGGGCCTGCGCCCCCTGCTCGCGGGCGAGAGCGAGGAGACCTCGCAGCTGAGCCGCGAGCACGCGGTCGCCCGACCGCAGCCGGGGCTCGTCTCGATCGCCGGGGGCAAGTACACGACCTACCGCGTCATGGCCGCCGACGCCGTCGACGCCGCCCGTGAGGACCTGCCGCCGGGCGTGCCCGACAGCGTCACCGAGAACATCCCGCTCGTCGGGGCCGAGGGCTACCAGGCGCTCGTCAACCAGCTCGACACCCTGAGCCGTCGGCACGGGCTGCCGGTATGGCGCATCACCCACCTGCTCGACCGGTACGGCTCGCTCGTCGTCGACCTCTTCGAGCTCATGGCGCAGCGCCCCGAGCTCGCCGAGCCGCTGGTCGGCGCCGAGGAGTACCTCGCCGTCGAGGTCGTCTACGCCGTGCGGGCCGAGGCGGCCCTGCACCTCAACGACGTGCTCACCCGCCGCACCCGGATCTCCATCGAGACGCCCGACCGGGGCGCGGCCGCCGCCGAGACGGCCGCCGCCCTCATGGCCGGCGAGCTCGGGTGGGACGACGCGCAGGTCGCGGCCGAGGTCGAGCACTACCGGCGCCGCGTGCAGGCCGAGCTCGACAGCCAGCAGATGACCGACGACGAGCGCGCCGACGCCGAGCGGCTCCACGCGAGCGACATCCGCACCCGCGCCCACGGCTGAGCCGCCGACCCGCCGCGCGCACGCCCCCTTCGCCCACGCCCCCTTCGCCCCGCCGACCCACCTGCCGACCCCGCTCGACACCCACCTACCACGCCGTAGTGGTCGTGATCACCACACATACGGAGGGGTAGCCGGGGGCGAAGGGAGAGCCGCCGCGGCCGCCCATCGTGCGGACGGGAGTATTCGGTGGCCCCGGGGCGTTCTGAGGTGAGACCCTGAGGAGAACATGACCGAACCACGTAGCACCGCGACCGACGACATCCTGGCCCGCAGGGCGAGCGCCCTGGCCGACGACGACGGCTTCTTCGACGACGCAGACCGCTTCGACGGCGACCAGCTCGACCGCGAGGAGCGCACCGCGCTGCGCCGCGTCTCCGGGCTCTCCACCGAGCTCGAGGACATCACCGAGGTCGAGTACCGCCAGCTGCGCCTCGAGCGCGTCGTCCTCGCCGCCGTGTGGTCCGAGGGCACCGCCCAGGACGCCGAGAACTCCATGCGCGAGCTCGCCGCGCTCGCCGAGACCGCCGGCTCCGAGGTCCTCGCCGGCGTCCTGCAGCGCCGCCAGCGCCCCGACCCGGGCACCTACCTCGGGTCCGGCAAGGCCATCGAGCTGCGCGACATCGTCATCGCCGAGGGCGCCGACACCGTGGTGTGCGACACCGAGCTCGCCCCGAGCCAGCGTCGTGCCCTCGAGGACGTCGTCAAGGTCAAGGTCATCGACCGCACCGCCCTCATCCTCGACATCTTCGCCCAGCACGCGAAGTCCAAGGAGGGCAAGGCCCAGGTCGAGCTCGCCCAGCTGCAGTACCTCTTGCCACGCCTGCGCGGCTGGGGCGAGTCGATGTCCCGCCAGGCCGGTGGCCAGGCCGCCGGCGGCCAGGGCATGGGCTCACGCGGACCGGGTGAGACGAAGATCGAGCTCGACCGCCGCCGGATCAACTCGCGCATCGCCAAGCTGCGCCGCGAGCTGTCGTCGATGAAGACCCACCGCGACACCCGCCGCGGGGCCCGCGACGCCCACGGCGTGCCCGCCGTCGTCATCGCCGGGTACACCAACGCCGGCAAGTCGACCCTGCTCAACCGGCTCACCCACGCCGGCGTCCTCGTCGACAACCAGCTCTTCGCCACGCTGGACACGACGGTGCGCCGCGCCGAGACCCCCGAGGGCCGCGACTTCACCCTCGCCGACACCGTCGGCTTCGTGCGGGCGCTGCCCCACCAGCTCGTCGAGGCCTTCCGCAGCACGCTCGAGGAGGTCGCCGACGCCGATCTGCTCCTCCACGTCGTCGACGGCAGCCACCCCGACCCCGAGGGTCAGATCAGCGCGGTCCGCGCGGTGCTCGCCGACGTCGACGCGACCGACGTCAAGGAGGTCGTCGTCATCAACAAGGCCGACCTCGCCGACCCCGAGGTCGTCGACCGGCTGCTGCGCCACGAGCGTCACTCCATCGCAGTCTCGGCCCGCACGGGCCTGGGAGTCGACGCGCTGCGCGACCTCATCAGCGTCGAGCTGCCCCAGCCCGACATCGAGGTCGACGTCGTCCTGCCCTACGACCGCGGCGACCTCGTCTCGCGGATCTACGAGGAGGCCGACATCCTCGGCGAGGACCACCTCGCCGAGGGCACCCGGGTCCGCGCGAAGGTCATGGGTGACCTCGCCGCCGAGCTCGCCCCCTTCGCGGCGAAGACCGCCTGACGTGCGCGCGCTCGAGGACCTCGGCGGCCGCCGGGGCGGGGTCGTCCTCGCCGTCGCGGGGTCACTGGTGTGGCTGCTCGCGCTCGCCGGCGGCTCGGTCGAGAGCCGCACGGTGTGGGCCGTCGTCGGTGTGGGCATCGGCGTCTTCCTCGTCGCCAACGCGCTGCGCCTCGCCGGCCCGCAGGGCCACCTCAGCCGCACCGTCGTGCGCCGCGCGCTCGTGGTGCTCGGCCTGTCGGTCGTCGCCGCGGTCGCCGCGCTCGTCGGCGCCGGGCTCGGCCCGGCCCTCTTCGTGCTCGGCGGGACCGCCGGCATCACCTTGTGGGTGATGAGCAGCGTCGCCGTCGCGGTGAGCGTGCCCGAGAGCCGCGGCGGGCGCGGCTGAGCCGTCCCCTCGGGGGCGAAGGGGGAGTCAGCCCAGCGCGGTGAGGACCTCGGCCGAGGTGGCCAGGACGACCTGCGGCGGGTAGAGACCCATGACGTGCAGCGCCGCCGTGTGGTGCTCGCGGCTCGAGCCGGCGCAGCCGTCGGTGACGACGACGACGCGCGCACCCGCGTCGGCGGCGGCGAGCACCGTCGAGACGACGCAGCAGTCCGTCGAGACCCCGGTGACGAGCAGGGTCGGTGTCGGGCCGACGACGTCGACGAGGTCCTCGCCCCACTTGCCGAAGGTCGGCACGTCGACCGTCGGGTGGGCGGAGATCTCCTCGGCCTGGCCGACGAGGGCGAACATCGGGTCGTCGTCGGGGCGGTCGGCGAAGGGCCAGGCCGCGAAGTAGTCGGCCCACGACCCCACCCGCGAGCGTCCCGGCACCCAGCGGGTGACGACCGTGCGCTGCGGCCCGAGCCGCTCGGCGAGGTGGTGCACCGGCGCGATGATGTCGCCGAACATCAGCGAGCCCCACTGCGACTCGGGGTCGGCGAAGATCCGCTGCGGGTCGACGACGAGCAGCCAGGCCCCCGCGAGGTCCGGCAGCGGGGCCATGGTCACGCCCGTCCCTCCTGCCGGGCGACGGTGCCGCGCCGGGCGACGAGCGTGACGAGGAAGGACAGGACGAGCGCGAGGAGGACGCCGAGGTTGGCGTAGGCGAAGGTGCCCTCCCAGAAACCGCCGGCCGCGTCCCACGTGCCGAGGCCGAGCGGCTCGAGCAGGTAGCCCTGCCAGTTGTTCCAGCTCGCGTCGGCGGCGAAGGAGTTGACGACGAGGCCCCAGCCGAGGACGGACGCGACGACCATCGTCGCGATCGAGGTCCAGTCCCACGCGCCGTACCGGCCGCGCGGGTCGAAGAGCGCCTCCTCGTCGTAGTCGCGGCGGCGCAGGGCGATGTCGGCGATCATGATCCCCGCCCAGCTCGCGAGCGGAACCCCGAGGGTGATGAGGAAGGACTGGAAGGGGTTGATGAAGCTCTCGGCGACGAAGACGACGTAGAAGGTGCCGATGGTGAGGATGACCCCGTCGACCGCGGCCGCCGCCGGCCGGGGGATGCGCACCCCGAGGGAGAGCAGCGTCAGGCCGGAGGAGTAGATCCCGAGGACGGCCCCCGAGACGAGCGCGAGCACCGCCGCGACAAGGAAGGGCACGAGCACCCACGTCGGCAGGAGGGTCGCCAGCGTGCCGATCGGGTCGCCGCCGATGCCGGTGAGCACCGCCTCGTCCGAGCCGGCGAGCGCCAGGCCGTAGCAGACGAGCAGGGCCGGGGCGATCGCGCCGCCGAGGGTGTTCCACCCGACGATCGCGGCGCCCGACGCATCACGGCGCTGGTAGCGCGACCAGTCGGCGGCGATGTTGATCCAGCCCAGGCCGAAGCCCGTCATCACCATGACGAGGGCTCCCGTCATCGCGCCGATCGACCCGGACGGCAGCGAGGTGACCGCGCCCCAGTCGACGTGCTGCACCGTCATGACGACGTAGAGGACGGTGATGGCCCCGGTGACCCACGTGAGCACCGACTGCATCCGCATGATGACGTGGTAGCCCGCGACCGAGGCGGCGACGACGAGCCCGGCGACGACGACCGCGGCGACGACCTTCGTCCCGGTGCCACCGCCCCAGCCGAGCCGCTCGAAGATCGTCGCCGTCGCGAGCGTGGCGAGGATCGCGAGGAAGGTCTCCCAGCCGATCGAGGTCAGCCAGCTGATGACGCCGGGCACCTTCTGCCCGGTGACGCCGAAGGCGGCCCGCGAGAGCACCATCGTCGGGGCCGACCCGCGCTTGCCGGCGAGAGCGATGACGCCGCACAGCGCGAAGGAGATGACGACGCCGAGGACGGTGACGACGACCGCCTGGACGAAGGAGATGCCGAAGCCGAGGACGAAGGCGGCGTAGGAGATGCCGAAGACGCTGACGTTGGCCGCGAACCACGGCCAGAAGAGGTCGCGGGGCCGGGCGGTGCGCTCGGACTCGGCGATGATCTCGATGCCTGTGGTCTCGACGCCGCGTCGCCGCACGGCGTCGATCCGCGAGCCGTCCCTGTCGCTCACCGGGGTGCTGGTCATGATCGCAATGTCCCACATCCGCGCCCCGCCGGGGCGCACCACGACGCGAGCGGCCCGGGTGCGCACGCGGTCACGCCCGGCGGTCACGGCAGGCGGCTCAGCGCAGCCCGGCCTCGATCGCGTCGGCGAGGCCCGGGGTGTCGTCGACGAGCTGCTCGGTGAAGTCGACGGCGCCCTGGGGGGCGAGGTGGATCTCGTCGCGGCTCGAGCCGTCGCCCCACCAGTCGCCGTAGGAGGCGACGGGGAAGTGCTGCGTCCCGCCCTCGCGGGCGAGCCGGGCCGCGGCCTTCTGCCGCTTCGCGTCGTAGTCGCGCCCGATCCGCTCCAGGCCCGCCTGGTGGGCCGGGCTGTACGGGATCTCGGTCGAGATGACGGTGACCCCCTCGGCCTCGAGCAGGTCGACGAGCTCGGTGTACTCGTCGATCGAGCTCTGCAGGATCGTCGGGAAGCCGGGGAAGCCACGCTCGGCGAGCCGGGTGCGAGCGCGCTGCTCGACCTCCGCCCGGGTCATCGACGGGTGCTCGATCATCCCGTCGGCCCGCAGCCGGGAGCCCGGCGCGATCTGCAGGGTGGTCTGGAGCGCTCGCCCGTCGAGTGCGCGGCGCACCTGCCCACCGCCGAGCGCGAAGCGGTGCCGCAGGTCGGTGCGGTCGGCCTCGCAGTCCGCGCGCTCCGCGGCGTCCCACACGGGGCTGCTCGGGCGGTCGCACCCCTCGACGACGTGCGAGAAGGGCGTGCGCTGCACGGTGCTCGTGTAGAAGCCGTCGTCCTCCGCGGCTCGGGTCGAGATGCTGAGGACGGCCACCTGCGGCAGCCGGTCGACGGACCGGGCGTATCGCGCGACCATGCGGTTGACGCCCCACCTGGCGCGGCTGCTCGCCGCGTTGAAGACGCTCACCGGTGACCCGGTGCGCTCGGCGAGCTGCTCACCCAGCACCTCGGGGTCGATGCCCTGCTGGGTCATCGAGTCACCGAAGATCATGACGTCGGGGGCCTTGTCGAGGGCCCGGAGGGAGTTCGTCATCGTCTCGAAGGCGCCCCCGTGCGTGGGGGCGACCGGCACGCGCTCCTCGTCGACGAGGCGCTGCAGCTGAGCGGCCGTCACGTCGTCGGCGAGGGGCTCGTTGAAGACCGGCCCGTCGTCGAAGCGGACCGGCCGGTAGGTCTGCTCCGGGGCGGGGGAGCGCGTCTGCGAGGGCACCGGCTCCTCGGGGCTCGTCGGGCCGGCCGAGGTGGGGCTCGCGTCCTCGCCCTGGCCGCCCTGGCAGCCGGCCGCGAGCACGCCGCACAGCGCGGCGACGACGACGGCGCGGCGGGTGGTCGGCATGGTCCTCCAGGTCTGCGGTCGGTGCGGCGGGCGGGCGAAGGGGGCATCTCGAGGCTAGCCCGGTGCACCGACGCCGGGCGGTCCGGGACCCCCGGGCTGCGAGGATGACGCGGTGGACACGAGCTCGTACGACGACGCGGTGACCCGGCTCGGGGGTGCCCCGGGGGAGATGGCGACGTCCTTGCTCGACCGCTACGCCGAGCCCCAGCGCGGCTACCACGACGGCCGTCATCTCGCCGAGGTGCTCACGGCCGTCGACCTGCTCGGCGGCGACCTCGACCCCCGCGAGCATGCGCTCGTCGTGCTCGCCGCGTGGTACCACGACGCCGTGTACGACCCCGCCGCGGCACCAGGGGCCAACGAGGAGGCGAGCGCCGTCCTCTCCGAGCGCGAGCTCTCCGGTGCCGGGTGCGACCCGAGCGCTGCGGGGGCGGTCGCCGGCCTAGTGCGGGCCACGCTCGAGCACGAGCTGCCGGGGACGCCCGGGCCCGAGGCGGTGCTCCACGACGCCGACCTGTGGGTGCTGTCAGCCCCGCCGCAGCGCTTCGACGAGTACTGCGCCCAGGTTTGCGACGAGTACGCCCACGTCCCGGCCGAGGACTTCGCGCGGGGGAGGACGGCTGTCCTCGCCCCCTTCGCCACCCGTCCGCGGCTCTACGCGACCACCGTGGCCCACGAGCGCTGGACCGACGCCGCGCGGACCAACCTGCGCCGTGAGCTCGACCGGCTCAGCGGCGGTGCGGACGGCGCTGAGCGGCGGTGACCCGCAGCCCGGAGGTGCGCAGCGCGACGATGAGCTCGCGACCGCTCACCTCGTGGGCTCCGGCGGCGACGACCTCGGCGTAGCGGCTGCGCGGGACGTCGTAGTGGTCCTCGTCGAAGAGTCGTCTCGGCAGGCCGACGCCCTCGGCGAAGGCGTGCAGCTCGGCCAGCGAGGTGTCGGAGACGAGATGGCTCCACACGGTGTCCCACCCCGGCCAGGTCGGCGGGTCGACGAGGATCATCGGCTCAGATCGGCTCGAGGATGCGCTTGAGGAAGGCCTGGGTGCGGGCCTCGCGCGGCGCGAGGATCACCTGCTCGGGCGCGCCCCGCTCGACGACGACCCCGCCGTCGATGAAGAGCACGTCGTCGGCGACCTCCCGCGCGAAGCGGATCTCGTGGGTGACGACGACCATCGTCCAGCTCTGCTGCGCGAGGTCGCGCATCACCGCGAGTACCTCGCCGACCGTCTCGGGGTCGAGCGCCGAGGTCGGCTCGTCGAAGAGGACGACGTCGGGGCGCAGGGCGAGCGCCCGGGCGATGCCGACGCGCTGCTGCTGACCGCCGGAGAGCTGGTAGGGGTACTTGTCGGCGTGCTCGGTGAGCCCGACCTGCTCGAGCAGGGTCATGCCCCGCTCGCGAGCCGCTGCCGGGTCCTCGCCCTGGACGACGACCGGGCCCTCCACGACGTTGTCGATCGCGCTCTTGTGCGCGAAGAGGTCGTGCCCCTGGAAGACGAACCCCGTGTGCGAGGCGAGCTGGTCGGCCTGCTCCCGCTGAGCACGGGGGAGCCGGCCGCGCCGGTTGGGCGTGAGCTCGGCGAAGTCGACGGTCGTGCCGCCGATGGTGATGACCCCGGCGTCGGGGGTCTCGAGCCCGCCGAGCGCACGCAGCAGGGTCGTCTTGCCCGACCCGGACGGGCCGAGGACGACGGTGACGGTGCCCGCACCGACCTCGAAGGAGATGTCGCGCAGCACCTCCTTCTCGCCGAAGCTCTTGCGCACGGAGCGCGCGGACAGCACGGGGGCGGTGGTGGTCTCAGCGGGCGACATAGCGGCTCAGCCTCTCCTCGGCGCGGTCCTGGAAGAACGAGATGACCAGGCAGATGACCCAGAAGTACAGGGCGGCCATCGTGTACATCGGCAGGAACTGGTAGGTCGGCGCGGCGGCGAACTGCGCCACGCGGAAGAGGTCGGTGACGAGGATGACCGACGTCAGCGAGGTGTCCTTGACGAGGGACACGAGGGTGTTCGACAGCGGTGGCACGGCGGTGCGGGCGGCCTGCGGCAGGATGATCCGTCGCATCGTCGTCGCCCGGCTCATCCCGATGGTGCGGGCCGCCTCCCACTGGCCCCGCGGGATGGACTCGACGGCCGAGCGGATGACCTCGGCCGCGTACCCGCCGACGTTGAGGGACAGCGCGATGACCGCGGCGGGGAAGGGGTCGAAGTTGATCCCGAGCTGCGGCATCGCGTAGAAGATGATGAAGAGCTGCACGAGCAGCGGTGTCCCGCGGATCGCCGAGATGTAGACCCGTGCGACCGCCCGGGGCACCGCGGCCGTGGACATCCGCCCGACGGCGGCCAGGAGTGCGATGACGAGGCCGAGGGCGAAGGAGAGCGCGGCGAGCGGGATGTTGACCGTCACCGCGGCCTTGAGCATCGGCCAGGCGTTCTCCTGGACGAGCTCCCACCAGCTCGGCGCGGTGTTCTCCGCGGAGAAGTACGTGTCGTAGATGCGCTGAGTCGTGCCGTCCTGCTCCATCTCGGCCAGGGCCTTGTCGATCGCCGGCATGTAGCCGGAGCCCTTCTTCGCCGCGAAGACGGACTCGGACTTCTCATCGGTCTCGGCGACGATCTTCACCCCGGGGTTGGGGTTGGTCGCGATGTAGTTGCGCACGGCGAGCTTGTCGTTGACGAGCGCGTCGACCCGGCCCTCGCGCAGGCTGGCCATCGCCTCGGTCATGCCGTCGACGCCGACGACCTTCGCGCCGTACTCCTCCGCGACCTCGGCCCAGCTGCTCGTGATGTTCTGCGCCGAGCGCTTGTCGCGCAGGTCCTCCAGGGACTCGATGCCCTTCGGGTTGTCCTCGGCGACGACGAGCACGCCGGCGGTCTCGACGTAGGGGTCGGAGAGGTCGTAGAGCTGGGCGCGCTCCTCGTTGTACGTCACCTGGTTGGCGACGACGTCGAAGCGGTCGGACTCGAGCGCGGCGAACATCGAGTCCCACGGGGTCGCGACGTACTCGACCTCGACCCCGAGGCGCTCGCCGACGGCGTTCATCACGTCGATGTCGAAGCCGGTGAACTCGTCGCCGGAGCGCGTCGAGAAGGGGGCGTACACCCCTTCGGTCCCGACACGCAGGGGGTCGGGGATCTCGGCCTGCTGCGCCATCTGGCGGGCGGTCGGACGCTGCTCGGCGTCCGTCTGCGCCCCGGCGGGTGCCGCGAGCACGAGGGCGGGGAGCAGCGCGAGCAGGAGCGCGGCGAGCACCCGCAGCCGGGCTGCGAGCGGGCCGGGCGCAGGGCGCGGCGTGGTGACGGGCATGCCCCACAGCCTAGGTCGGTGACCCTGTGGGCGCCCTCGCGGCGTCCAGGCCTCGGCGCGGTGCCTGTGGCGCCTCAGAGCCGCCGCATCGCC
This sequence comes from Janibacter melonis, assembly GCF_020567375.1. Taxonomy (GTDB): domain Bacteria; phylum Actinomycetota; class Actinomycetes; order Actinomycetales; family Dermatophilaceae; genus Marihabitans; species Marihabitans melonis. Next base: position 792,037 of record NZ_JAJBZM010000003.1, read on the forward strand.
GTCGCGAGGACGACGGCCTCGCCGACGCGGTCGGACGCGTCGAGGTCGACCTCGGCCTCGACCACCCAGTCGCCGTCACCCGCGGGGTCGGCGAGCACCTGACGTACCCGGCGGACCCGCACGTCGGCGATCGCCTCGTCGCCCTCGTCGGGCATGCCGGGTGCCGGCGCCATGACGTCCTCGGTCGAGATGCGGTGCGGCCCACGGGCGTCGGCATCGGTCGCGATCTCGTCGTGCTCCTGCCAGTACTCGCCGAGCGCCTCGTCCCAGGCGTCGCGCGTCATCACCGCGGAGCGCCCGTCATCGGCGAGGGCTGCGGCGGCGTGCTCGATCGCGGCGAGCCCGTCGACGTCGTCGCGGGCCGCGCGAGCGACCCGCTGCCACATCGCGCCCCGGACCATGGGGGTGAAGGCGTGGGGCTGCGCGCTGATCGGGCGCGACGGCGGGCGCAGGTCGCCCGCGTCGTGGTGCGAGACGACCTCGGCGAGGTGGGCGTCGGGATGGGCCAGCGCCTCCCACTCGTCGAGGAGGGAGGAGTCGGTCTGGCGGATGGTCTCGCCGAGCCAGGCGATGATCTCTTCGAGCGCCTCGCCCCGGTGCTCGGCCGGCACGGTGTGCGCCATCGTGCGGTAGGCGTCGGAGAGGTAGCGCAGCAGCAGGCCCTCGCGCGGTGCGAGGTCGTAGCGGCGCACGAGGTCGCTGAAGGACATGCCGTCCTCCCACATGTGCCGCACGATGCTGCACGGCACGAGACCGTCGACGGGCAGCCACGGGTGGGCGACGAGGTACTCCTCGTAGGCCGGGCGGAGGAGCTCGGCGAGCGGCTCGGGCCAGGTGATCTCGTCGAGGCGCGCCATCCGCTCCTCGTACTCGACGCCGTCGGCCTTCATCTCGGCCAGGGCCTCGCCGCGGGCGGCGTGCTGCTGGGCGAGCAGGAGCGGTCGGGGGGCGTCGAGGACCGCCTCGACGACGGAGACGACGTCGAGGGCGTAGGTGTCGGCGTCGCGGTCGAGCAGCTCGAAGACGGCCAGGGCGAAGGGGGCGAGCGGCTGGTTGAGCGCGAAGTCGCTCGGCAGGTCGAGGGTGAGGGCGACGGTGCGCCCGCTGTCGTCGGGCTCGTCGAGGCGCACGAGGACGCCGGAGTCGAGCAGGGAGCGGCCGAGCCGGATCGCCCGCTTGGCCAGGCGGGCCTGGCCGCGCGGGTCCTCGTGGTTGTCGCGGGTGAGGGCCGACAGGGCGGCGATGGGGTCGCCGGGCCGGGCGACGACGTTGAGGATCGTCGAGTTCTCCACCCGCATGCGGCTGGCGAGCGGCTCGGCCGGGGCGGTCGTCAGCTTGGTGAAGGTGTCCTCGGTCCACACGACGAAGCCCTCCGGGGGCTTCTTGCGCTGGATCTTCTTCAGCTTCTTCGGGTCGTCACCGGCCTTGGCGACGAGGCGCTCGTTCTCGATCGTGTGCTCGGGGGCCTGGACGACGACGAAGCCCTGCGTGTCGTAGCCGGCGCGACCGGCGCGACCGGCGACCTGGAGGAACTCGCGGACGCGGAGCACCCGGTGGCGACGCCCGTCGAACTTCGTCAGCGAGGTGAAGAGGACGGCGCGGATCGGCACGTTGATGCCGACGCCGAGGGTGTCGGTCCCGCAGATGACCTTGAGCTTGCCCTGCTGGGCGAGGCGCTCGACGAGCCGGCGGTAGCGCGGGAGCATCCCGGCGTGGTGCACGCCGATGCCCTTGCGCAGCAGCGCCGAGAGGGTGCGCCCGAAGCCGGCGGAGAAGCGGAAGCCGGCGATCTCGGCCGCGACGGCGTCGCGCTCGGCGGGGGTGAGCAGCTTCGTCGACGAGAGGGTGCGCGCGTGCTCGGCGGCGTTGGCCTGGGTCTGGTGCACGACGTAGACCGGCACGCGGTCCCACTCGACGAGGTCCTCGATGGTGTCCTGCAGCGGGGTCGTCGACCAGGTGAAGGTCAGCGGCACCGGGCGGGGCGCGTCCGAGACGACGGTGACGTCGCGGCCGGTGCGCGCCTCGAGGTCCTCGACGAAGCGCGTCGTGTCGCCGAGGGTCGCCGACATGAGGAGCATCTGCGCGTCGACGAGGGTGAGGAGCGGGACCTGCCAGGCCCAGCCGCGCTCGGGCTCGGAGTAGTAGTGGAACTCGTCCATGACGACGAGGCCGACGTCGGCGGCCCGGCCCTCGCGCAGCGCCATGTTGGCGAGCACCTCGGCCGTGCACACGATGATCGGGGCGTCGGGGTTGACCGACGCGTCGCCGGTGAGCATGCCGACGTCCTGCGCCCCGAAGGTCGCGCAGAGGTCGAAGAACTTCTCGCTGACGAGCGCCTTGATCGGCGCGGTGTAGAAGGCGACCTTGTCCTGCGAGAGGGCGTGGGCGATGGCGGCCGTCGCGACGAGCGACTTGCCCGACCCGGTCGGGGTCGAGATGACGACGTGCTCGTCGGCGAGCAGCGCGAGCGCCGCCTCCTCCTGGTGGGGGTAGAGCGTGATCCCGCGCCCCGCCGCCCACCGCTCCAGCGCGTCGAAGACCTCGTCGGGGGTCGAGCCGGTACGCACGTCGAGGGTCTGGGGCTGGCTCACCGACCCATCCTCGCAGCCCGCCCGAGGTGCCCCGGTCGAGGTGTGCTCCCGGGCGGTCGAGGTGGGACGAAGGGGATGGTGGTGGTCGAGGTGAGACGGAGGAGCCTCGAGACCACGGGCCGCGTGGCCTCACGGCGTGCAGGGGCGGGGTGGGACAGGATGGGGCGATGACGACGCGGCCGACGACCATCGCCGGGGTGGGTCTCGCCCTGCGGCCGCCGCGGGTCGAGGACGCGGAGGCGCTCGGGCAGCTCGTCGGCGACGTCGACCGCTCGCACGACGTCGTCGCCGGCTGGGTCCAGCGCTGGGAGCGCGACGGCTTCGGCAGCTGGGTCGTCGCCGTCGAGGACGAGCCGGTGGGCTTCGTCGGGGTGCGCCCCCGCGAGGACGACATCGCGCTCACGGTCCGCTCCACCCCGGCCGTCGCGGCCGACGGTCGCGCCCGGGCCGCGCTGCGCCTCGCGGTCGCCGACGCGGTCGAGTGGCTGCCCGACGTCCCCCTTCGCCTCCGCGTCGCCGAGGACGACCCGACGACCCGCGCGGTCGCCGAGTCCTCGGGCCTGGTCCACGTCCCCGAGGACGACCACGAGGCACGCGGCACGCGGTGGCAGGTCCTCGAGAGCCCGTACGTGCGCACCTTCACGAGCTTGCCGCCCCGAGCCCGGCGCAGCCTCGTCGACCTCTGGGTGCGGGTCAACGACGCCGGGGGAGCGGTCGGCTTCGTCGCCGGGGCACCGCGCGAGGACGTCGAGGCCGAGGTCGAGCGCCGCGAGGACGGCCTGGCCTCCGGGCACCTGCGCGGGGTGGGTCTGATGACCCCGGCGGGTGACCTCGTCGGCGCCGCCTTCCTGCGCACCCCGACCACCCCCCTCCAGGCCCACATCCGCAGCGTCGAGAGCGTCATGGTCGACCCGCAGCGCCGTGGCGCCAGCCTCGGCCGGCATCTCATGGCCGGGGTGCACCGGGCTGCACGGGACGAAGGGGTCGAGATCCTCACCCTGGACTACCGGGACGGCGTCGGGCTCGGCCAGTTCTACGCGAAGGTCGGCTACACCGAGGTCGGCCGCCAGCCCGGGGTCATCCGCGTCGCGCCCGGCGACGACCGCGACTCCGTGCTGCTGTGGCGTCGCCTGGCCGAGACGCCCGCCCCGGATCAGACAGGTGCACAGGAGGAGCCGGAGCGGCGATAGCCTTGCGGTCCGTGAGCGCACCCGCACCGACGCCCCCGGACCTCGACGACACCCAGCGCGGCTGGACCCTCCACGGCGACGGCCGCAGGGTCGCCCCGGGCGAGGTCGTCCGCCCCCGCGAGCGCCTCTCGTGGGACCTGACCATCGGTCTGGGCATGCAGCACGTCGTCGCGATGTTCGGCGCGACCTTCCTCGTGCCGCTGCTCACGGGACTGTCCCCGGCGACGACCCTGCTCTTCTCCGGCGTCGGCACGATGCTTTTCCTCCTCATCACCCGCGGTCGGGTGCCGAGCTATCTCGGCAGCTCCTTCGCCTTCATCGCCCCGATCACCGCCGCGACGTCGAGCCACGACCTCCCCACTGCCCTCGGCGGCGTCGTCATGGCTGGTCTGGCGCTCGCCCTCGTCGGCCTGGCGGTGCAGCTCTCCGGCGACCGGTGGCTGCGGGCCCTCATGCCCCCGATGGTCACCGGCGCGATCGTCGCCCTCATCGGGCTCAACCTCGCCCCGGCCGCGAAGACCAACTTCGTCGTCTCCCCGGTCACCGCCCTCGTCACCCTCGTCGTGATCCTCGTCCTCAGCGTCGCGACGAAGGGGATGATCTCGCGTCTGGCGATCCTCGGCGGCGTGGCCGCCGGCTACGTCTGCGCGGCGATCCGCGGCGAGCTCGACTTCACCCTGGTGCGCGAGGCCGACCTGATCGGCCTGCCGGACCTCACCGCGCCGACCTTCGACATCTCCGTGCTGGGGCTCTTCGTCCCCGTCGTCCTCGTCCTCGTCGCCGAGAACGTCGGGCACGTCCGCTCGGTCGCGGCGATGACCGGTGACGACCTCGACCCGTACATGGGTCGGGCGCTCATCGCCGACGGTCTCGCGACCACCCTCGCCGGCTCCGGCGGAGGCTCCGGCACGACGACCTACGCGGAGAACATCGGCGTCATGGCGGCGACCCGCGTCTACTCCACGGCGGCGTACTGGGTCGCGGCCGTCACCGCCGTGCTCCTCTCGATGAGCCCGAAGTTCGGCGAGCTCATCAACACCGTCCCGTCCGGCGTCCTCGGCGGGGCCGCGACCGCCCTCTACGGGATGATCGGCCTGCTCGGCGTGAAGATCTGGATCGAGAACCGCGTCGACCTCGGCAACCCGATCAACCTCATGACCGGTGCCGTCGCGCTCATCATCGGCATCGCCGACTTCACGTGGAGCATCGGCGACGTCCAGCTCGCCGGCATCGCGCTCGGCACGATCGCCGCCCTCGTCGGCTTCCACGGACTGCGGGCCCTCAACTCGGTGACGGGCGCGGTCGCCGACCCGCTCATCCCCCTTCGCGCAGCCGACCACGACCGGGCGGACGGTCCTACGCTGCCTGCATGACCGAGCAGCCCCCGACCGCACCCGACCTGCCCGCCGGGGCCTCGCCCCGGCCCCTCGAGGACCGGGTGGTCGTCGTCACGGGAGGGAACTCCGGGATCGGCGAGGGCATCGTGCGCGAGGCCAGCGCCCAGGGCGCGCGGGTCGTCATCGACTACGTGAGCGACGCCGACCACGCGCACGCGATGGTCGACGAGCTCGGCGGGCCCGAGCGGGCCATCGCGGTCGAGGCCGACGTCTCCTCGGTCGCCGACCTCGAGCGGCTGCGCGACGCGGCGGTCGACGCCTTCGGGCGGATCGACGTGTGGGTGAGCAACGCCGGCATCGAGCTGAAGGAGACGCTGCTCACCCTCACCGAGGAGGGCTTCGACAAGCAGCTCGCGATCAACCTGCGCGGCGCGGTCTTCGGCGCGAAGGTCGCCGCGGAGCGCTTCGTCGAGCAGGGCGGCGGCGGGGTCATCATCAACACCTCGAGCACCCACGAGGACTGGCCGATGCCGAGCGACCTCACGTACTGCGTGAGCAAGGGCGGGATGCGCATGCTCACCCGCACCGCGGGCGTCGAGCTCGGCGAGCACGGCATCCGGATGGTGAGCATCGCGCCGGGCGCGATCGTCACCCCCATCAACGCCGACGACGACCCGGCCGAGCAGGACGCCCTGCGCGCGGCGATCCCGCTGGGCTACATCGGCACCCCGCAGCAGATGGGCAAGCTCGCCTGCTTCGTCGCCTCCGACGCGGCGAGCTACATCACCGCCACGACGATCTTCGCCGACGGCGGGCTCATGCAGAAGCCGGGAGCCGTCTGAGGCTCAGCCCTGCGCACGACCGGTGCGAAGGGGGAGGTGCATGACGTGCAGCCCGACGAGACCGTGCGTCGGGTGGCGGAAGGCCTCCGGCACGGTCCCGACGACCTCGAAGCCCAGGGAGCGCCACAGCGCTACCGCCGCAGCGTTGGTCTCGACGACGGCGTTGAACTGGATCGCGTGGAAGCCGCGCTCGCGGTGCCACGCGACGACGTGCTCGCCGAGCGCTCGGCCGACCCCGAGACCCCGCGCGCTGCTCGCGACCATGAAGGACGCCGTGCCCACGTGGTCGCCGTGGCCGGGCCGGTTCGGACCCATCTTCGCCGTGCCGAGCACGGACCCGTCGTCGTCGGTCGCCACGACGCTCTCGCCCGGCGGGGCCTCGAGCCACAGCTGCTGGGCCTGCTCGCTCGTGAGGTCGAGGGGGTAGGCGTAGGTCTCGCCGGCGCGCACGACCTCGGCGACGACCGGCCAGATCTGGGGCCAGTCCTGCGCGGTGGCGGTGCGGATGTGGATCGTCACGGCGGCGAGGATATCGAGCGCTAACCTAGGGCCGGTGCCCTCCCTGACCGACCTGCTCAACGCCGCCGTCGACGGGGTCGGCGGCAGCACCCGCCCAGGTCAGGTCGAGATGGCCCAGGCCGTCGAGCGGGCGGTGACGACGGGCGAGCACCTCCTCGTCCAGGCCGGCACCGGCACCGGCAAGTCGCTGGCCTACCTCGTGCCCGCGATCGCCCACGCGATGCGCAGCGGACGGCCCGCCGTCGTCGCGACCGCGACCCTCGCGCTGCAGGCGCAGATCGTCGACCGCGACATGCCCCGGCTCGCCGACGCGCTCACCGGACCGCTCGGCCGGCGCCCGACGTACGCCCTCGTCAAGGGCCGCCGCAACTACGTCTGCCAGCACAAGCTCGTCGGCGGCTTCCCCGACGACGAGGACGGGCTCCTCGACGTCGGCGAGGTCGACGCGGCGGCCGGCCGGCTCGGCCAGGAGGTCGTGCGGCTGCGCGAGTGGGCCGAGCAGACCGAGTCCGGTGACCGTGATGAGCTCGTGCCCGGTGTCTCGGAGCGGGCCTGGCGGCAGGTGTCGGTGAGCGCGGACGAGTGCCTCGGCAGCAAGTGCCCGGAGTTCGGCGACTGCTTCGTCGAGCGCTCGCGCACGGCGGCCAAGGAGGTCGACGTCGTGGTCACCAACCACTCCTTCATGGCCATCGACGCCTTCGAGGGGCGCCACCTGCTGCCGCCGCACGACGTGCTCGTCGTCGACGAGGCCCACGAGCTCGTCGACCGCGTCACCTCGACGATCACCGACGACATCACCCCGGGCGCGGTCCGCGGCGCGAGCAAGCGTGCCGGGCGCCTCGTCCAGTCCACCGAGGAGCTCGACGACCTCGCGGTGGCGCTCGAGGCCCAGCTCGAGGACGTGCCGGAGGGCCGGCTGCGCGGGGGCATGCCCGACGCGCTGGCGCTCACGGTCTCGCGGCTGCGCGAGGTCACCCGCACCCTGCTCACCGAGCTCAAGCCGGAGAAGGGCGCCGAGGTCGACGGGGGCCGGCAGATCGCCATGGCCGCGATGGAGGACCTCTTCGACACCGCGGGCCGGGTGCTCGAGGAGCGCGAGCTCGACGTGCTGTGGGTGAGCAAGGACCCCCGGCGCGGTCCCGTCCTGAGGGTCGCGCCGATGAGCGTGGCGATGCTCGTGCGGGACAAGGTCTTCGAGGACGACTCGACCGACGAGGACGGCAACCGCACCGACCGCACGGTCGTGCTCACGTCGGCGACCCTCGAGCTCGGCGGCACCTTCGACGCGGTCGCCGGCACCCTCGGGCTGCGCGGGGACGGCGCACCGCCGTGGCGCGGCCTGGACGTCGGGTCCCCCTTCGCCTACCCCGAGCAGGCGATCGCCTACGTCGCCGAGCACCTGCCCGCGCCCGGTCGTGACGGGCTCGCCCCGCAGACCCTCGACGAGATCGAAGAGCTCGTGCGCGCGGCCGGCGGGCGCACCCTCGGTCTCTTCTCCTCGATGCGCGCGGCCCGCGAGGCCGCCGAGGCGATGCGCGAGCGGCTGGGCGGCGAGATGGAGGTGCTCTGCCAGGGCGAGGACCAGATCACCACGCTCGTGCGGCAGTTCGCCGCCGAGCCGACGACCTGCCTCTTCGGCACGCTCACGCTCTGGCAGGGCGTCGACGTGCCCGGCTCGAGCTGCCAGCTCGTGCTCATCGACCGCATCCCCTTCCCGCGGCCGGACGACCCGCTGTCGTCCGCGCGCACCGAGGAGATCGGGCGACGCGGCGGCAACGGCTTCATGGCGGTGTCGGCGACCCACGCCGCGCTGCGGCTCTCGCAGGGCGCGGGTCGGCTCGTGCGGCGCTCCGACGACCGCGGGGTCGTCGCCTTCCTCGACAACCGCATGGTCAAGGCGCGCTACGCCGGCTTCCTGCAGCGCTCGCTGCCGCCCTTCTGGCCCACGACCGACAAGTCGCTCGTGCTCGGCGCCCTGCGCCGCCTCGACGAGACCGCACCGCCCCCGGTGGCCGTCGCCGACCCCGCCCGACGCGGCCTGACCGGCGCCGTCGTCGAGGGAGCCGTCGCCGCCAGCCGGGACGAGGACGGGGCGGAGCACCCGCGACCGGTGTCGGCCCCCGGTGCGAAGGTGTCCCGGTGACCGATCTCGTCGACGTCCGCTCCGGCGTCCCGCCCCTCGTGCTCGTCACGGGCCCCGAGGAGCTGCTCGCCGAGCGCGCCGTCGACCAGGTGCTCGCCGACCTGCGCGTCGCCTCCCCGGAGATCGAGCTCGTGGCCGTCGAGACCGCCGGCTACGAGGCGGGCGCGCTCGCGATGCACGCGAGCCCGTCGCTCTTCGGCGAGGACAAGGTCATCGTCGTGCGCGGGCTGCACGAGGCCTCCGACGCGTTGCAGCAGGACGTCCTGGCCTACCTCGAGCAGCCGGCCGAGGACGTGACGCTCGTCGTGCTGCACTCCTCGGGCAACCGGGGCAAGAAGGTCCTCGACACGATGAAGAAGTCGCGCGCCCGCGTCGTCGAGTGCCCCGCGATCAAGTCCGACCGCGACAAGGCCGACTTCGTCACCGGCGAGTTCCGCCGGGCCCGGCGCAAGATCGCCCCGGACGCCGTCCAGGCCCTCGTCGAGGCCGTGGGCAAGGACCTGCGCGAGCTCGCCTCGGCGTGCACCCAGCTCGTCGACGACACAACCGGTGTCGTCGACCACGACGTCGTCGACCGCTACCACGGGGGCAAGGTCGAGGCCACGGGCTTCCGCGTGGCCGACGCGGCCGTGACCGGCGAGGCCGGTGAGGCGCTGCGGCTGCTGCGTCATGCCGTGGCCGTCGGGGTCGACCCGGTCCCGATCGTCGCCGTCCTCGCCGGCCAGCTGCGCCAGCTGGCCAAGGTCGGGGGAGCGGGGCGCGGCCGGTCGGCCGACCTCGCCCGCGACCTCGGCATGGCCCCGTGGCAGGTCGACAAGGCCCGCCGCGCGCTGCGCGGGTGGTCGGGGCCGGCCCTCGGGCGGGCCATCCAGGCCGTCGCCGCGGCCGACGAGGAGGTCAAGGGCGGGGGGCGCGACCCGGTCTACGCCGTCGAGCACGCGGTGCTCACCGTCGTGCGCGAGCACGAGTCCGGCTGACCGGTTTTGCCCGGCACGACCGCCCGCTGATATCGTCGATCCTTGCGTGCGCGCTGCGGTCGTGCGCGCAACGCAGCACCACCCAGGGCGTCTCTCCCAACGGTCTCCCCACGCCGGTCCCGAGACGTCCTGCCGCCCTCAACGGCACATCATCGACCTCTAGGAAGACATACACGTGGCAAACATCAAGTCCCAGATCAAGCGGATCAAGACCAACGCGGCCCGCACCGAGCGCAACCGTGCGCACAAGTCGGAGCTGCGCACCTCGATCCGCAAGGTCCGTGAGGCTGTCGCCGCCGGCGACGCGACCGCTGCGGGCACCGCCCTGCAGGCCGCCTCGAAGCGCCTCGACAAGGCCGTCAGCAAGGGCGTCATCCACGCCAACCAGGCGGCCAACAAGAAGTCGGCCCTGGCGAAGAAGGTCAACGCGCTGTCCAAGTGACCCGCGCCTGACCCGCGAAGGGGGCCCGTACCGTCTCGACGGTGCGGGCCCCCTTCGCGTGCCCGGGGTGCCCTCCTGGGCTCGCTCAGACCGGGTCGTCGTCGTAGGGCTCGCCGCGACGCACGGCCTCGAGGGCGACGAGGACGGCGTCGTAGACCGCGCGGTCGACGGACCCACCGGCACGCCGGACCTGTGCGGGGTCGAGCCGCACGACGCGGTCGAGACGGGCCTCGCTGCGCCGACGGCGGCGGTCCCAGTCGCCGGAGCCGACGTCGATCCACTGCCGCCCCACCCGGCGCTCCTGGGTCTCGTCGAGGTCGTGGTCCTGGCTCGTCATGGGCAGCCCGAGCAGCCACGGCCCGTCGGCACCGATGACGAGCGCCGGCCGGTCCTTGCCCCGCCGGTGGTCCTCCTCGAAGGGCACCCATGCCCACACGACCTCGCCCGCGCCCACCGAGCCGGTCGGGGTGGCGAAGGGGGAGCCCGCCTCGCCCGAGAAGTCACCGGGGTAGGCCGGCCCGGGCGGCGGGGTCGTCGGCGGGGGAGCCGTCGGCGGGGTCGACGGCGCGGTCGACGTCGAGGCGGTGCTCGGCCGCGGCGTCGTGCGCAGCAGCCGGCGCACGAGCGAGCGCAACATGTCTGCGAGGTTACGCAGCCGGGCCCGCAGGCGGCGTCGTCGGCGGCCCCCACGACGGGGCCTGCCCGGGGGACGGCGGGGTGGGGCCGCCCTGCGGCATCGCGGGCGGGGTCGGCCGGGCCTCGGGCATGCCGATCTGCGGTGCGCCGATCGCTGCGAGGCGCTGCGAGGGGTGCGTGCCGCCCGCGACGGCGGCGTTCGGCGGGAGGTTGCCCACGTAGGGGCTCACCGGGGGCGGGCCCCAGCGGTCCGGCCGCGGGCGCCACAGCAGCCGCCCGCGCTGGGTGCGGTCGCGCAGTGCGTGCCCGCGCCACAGCAGCACCGGGTGCGAGGCGATGGCGTTGGCCCACCACACGAAGAAGCCGCGCTCGTCACCGACCCGCCCGAAGTACTGCGTCGTGTCGACGGAGGCGTTGAGGTACTTGCCGGCGCCGAGGGTGGCCATCGCTCCCATCGCTCCCTGCGGGCACAGGTGGTACCCGTAGCTGTCCGACGTGTACTCCTGGCTGCGTGACAGGACCGGCCCCACGAGCGGGAAGTAGGCCGAGGCGAAGGTGCCCAGCTGACGCCAGTACGACGTGTGCCCGGCGGCGATGTGGCCGAGCTCGTGGCCGATGATGAAGCGCAGCGAGTCCGGCTGACGCGCGCGCCCACCCACCTCGAAGAGGTCGGAGTACACGACGACGAAGCGGCGGAAGCCGTGCCCGGAGGCGAAGGCGTTGATGAGCCCGTTGCCCCCGACGACGTAGGCCCGCGGCGGCTCCTCGAGCCCGAAGGCCGCCGACGCCTCCACGAGGATCTCGTAGGCCTCGGGGTACTGCGTCGGGGTGATCTGCACGCCGCGCAGGCGGATCTGCGCGAAGAGCAGGCCACGGGCGAACCACACGAGCACCGGGGCGAGCACGAGGATCACGGCATAGGTGCTCGGCTCGCGCCGGTCACCGATCGCCTGCACGATCTCGAAGATCGCGAAGCCGAGGTAGAGCAGCGAGGCGACGACCGCCACGACGAGGCAGAGGATCTCCAGCGGGTGGCGCACGCCGCGGCGCACCGCGAGGCGCTGAGCGTGCCGGGGACCGCGGGGGTCGGCGGGGCCGCGCGGCCGTCGTCCGGCGGGCGGGTAGGCGGCCGGGGGAGTCCCCGGCGCGGGTGGCCACTGCGAGCTCATCGAGGTTCCCCTGTCGTCGGCGGCCGGTGTCAGGCCGCTCCGGGCAGGATCATCGCAGCCACCCCAGGTGGTCGCGGGCCAGGGTGTACCCCACGAAGGCGACGACGTCGAGCAGCGTGTGCGCGACGACGAGCGGGCCGACCCGTCGGGTGCGGGTGTAGAGCCAGCCGAAGAGCAGGCCCATGACGACGTTGCCGACGAAGCCGCCGAAGCCCTGGTAGAGGTGATAGCTGCCCCGGACGAGCGCGCTGACGACGATCACCCGCCACCGGCCCCACCCCGCCTGGGTCCACCGGGTGAAGAGGTAGCCGACCATGACGACCTCCTCGAGCACGGCGTTCTGCAGCGCGGCGAGGACGAGCACCGGCACGGCCCACCACACCGGCGCGAGGTCCGCGGCGGCCACCGTCGTGTTGATGCCGAGCGCCCGCGACCCGAGGTACCAGGCGAGCCCGGGGATGCCGACGGCAGCGGTGAGCAGGACGCCGCGCAGCAGGTCGCTGCCGGGGCGGCGCAGGTCGGCGCCGATCCGGTGCGGCGCGTCCCGGTCCTCCCGGGTGAGCAGGTGCAGAGCGAGCAGGGCGGGCACCACGCCGAGCCCGACGCCGACGAGCTGGTGGACGAGGTCGAGCCACGGCCGGTCGGGGTAGGCCGAGGAGTTCATCGTCGTCGTCACCCGTGACAGCCCGCCCTGGGTGAGCAGCGAGACGATGCGCAGGAGCGACCAGATGGCGCTCGCGCCGAGCGAGACGAGCAGGACGAGGGCGGTCTCCGCGAGGAGGGTGCGACGGCCGAAGGGGGAGGCGGGCACCCCGTCGACGGCGGGCTCGGCGGCTGCGGTCACGGGGGCGAGCCTAGGTCGCGTTCTCGTGGGTCGGCTGGGAGGTGCGATGATGAGCGCTGATCCATCGCCGCCCATCGACGAGGTTGAGTCTCCCCCGTGTCACCCATGGCCACGAAGGCGCTGCAGCCGCACGCGACCCCGCCGCAGCAGATCCGCAACTTCTGCATCATCGCCCACATCGACCACGGCAAGTCCACCCTGGCCGACCGCATGCTGCAGATCACCGGCGTCGTCGAGGCGCGGCAGATGCGCGCGCAGTACCTCGACCGCATGGACATCGAGCGCGAGCGCGGCATCACGATCAAGAGCCAGGCCGTGCGCATGCCCTGGGAGCTCGAGGGCCAGACCTACTGCCTCAACATGATCGACACCCCCGGGCACGTCGACTTCACCTACGAGGTCTCGCGCAGCCTCGCCGCGTGCGAGGGCGCGGTCCTGCTCGTCGACGCCGCGCAGGGCATCGAGGCGCAGACCCTGGCCAACCTCTACCTGGCGATGGAGAACGAGCTGACGATCATCCCGGTGCTCAACAAGATCGACCTGCCGGCCGCTCAGCCCGAGAAGTACGCCGCCGAGCTCGCCGGCCTCATCGGCTGCGACCCCGAGGACGTCCTCAAGGTCTCAGGCAAGACGGGCGAAGGGGTCGAGGCCCTCCTCGACCGCGTCGTCGGCGACCTGCCCGCACCGGTGGGCGACCCCGACGCCCCGGCCCGCGCGATGATCTTCGACTCCGTGTACGACACCTACCGCGGGGTCGTCACCTACGTCCGCGTCGTCGACGGCAACCTCAACCCCCGCGAGCGCATCGCGATGATGAGCACGAAGGCGACGCACGAGCTGCTCGAGATCGGCGTCATCAGCCCCGAGCCCAAGCCCTCGAACGGCCTGGGCGTCGGCGAGGTCGGCTACCTCATCACCGGGGTCAAGGACGTGCGCCAGTCCAAGGTCGGCGACACGGTGACGAACATGGCCAAGCCGGCCACCGACGCCATCGGCGGCTACAAGGACCCCAAGCCGATGGTCTTCTCCGGCCTGTACCCCATCGACGGCTCGGACTACCCCGACCTGCGCGACGCGCTCGACAAGCTCAAGCTCAACGACGCCGCGCTCGTCTACGAGCCGGAGACCTCCGCGGCCCTCGGCTTCGGCTTCCGGGTCGGCTTCCTCGGCCTGCTCCACCTCGAGATCGTGCGCGAGCGCCTCGAGCGCGAGTTCGACCTCGACCTCATCTCGACCCAGCCCAACGTCGTCTACCAGGTGACGATGGACGACGGCACCGAGATCGAGGTGACCAACCCCAGCGAGTTCCCCTACGGCAAGGTCGCCGAGGTCCGCGAGCCCGTCGTCAAGGCGACGATCCTCGCCCCGAGCGAGTTCATCGGCGCGATCATGGAGCTGTGCCAGGGCAAGCGCGGCCAGCTCGGCGGCATGGACTACCTCTCCGAGGACCGCGTCGAGATGCGCTACACCCTGCCGCTCGCGGAGATCGTCTTCGACTTCTTCGACCAGCTGAAGTCCAAGACCCGCGGTTACGCCTCGCTGGACTACCAGGAGGCCGGCGACCAGGCGGCCGACCTCGTCAAGGTCGACATCCTCCTCCAGGGCGAGGGCGTCGACGCCTTCAGCGCCGTCGTCCACAAGGACAAGGCCTACTCCTACGGCACGATGATGGCCGGCAAGCTCAAGGACCTCATCCCGCGCCAGCAGTTCGAGGTGCCGATCCAGGCGGCCATCGGCGCCCGGGTCATCGCCCGCGAGACGATCCGCGCGATCCGCAAGGACGTGCTCGCCAAGTGCTACGGCGGTGACATCTCGCGCAAGCGCAAGCTGCTCGAGAAGCAGAAGGCGGGCAAGAAGCGGATGAAGAACATCGGCAGCGTCGAGGTGCCGCCGGAGGCCTTCGTCGCCGCGCTGTCCTCCGACGAGCCGACGAAGGACAAGGCGAAGAAGTAGCCGCCGGGCGAGGACGTAGGGTGCCCCCGTGGCCCAGCAGACCTACGCCCTCTACCGACGCCTGACCCGCTACCCGGGAGGCACACGGCTCTTCTCGCTCGCGTACGCCCGGTTCGCCCCGTACTTCTGGACGGTGCGTCCGCAGGTGCGCGAGGTGCGTCCGCACCGGGCCGAGCTGACGATCAAGAACCGCCGCCGGGTGCACAACCACATCGGGACCCTGCACGCGATCGCCGTGTGCAACGGGCTCGAGGCGGCGATGGGTCTCGTCGCCGAGGCGACCTGCCCGGACCACCAGCGGTGGCTCCCGCGCGGCCTGCAGGTCGAGTACCTGCAGAAGTCGACGACCGACCTGCTGTGCGTCGCCGAGACGACGCCCTCGGACTGGGAGCGCGAGGCCCCCTTCGACATCGACGTGCGGGTCAAGGCCGTGCGCACCGACGGCGTCGTCGTCGTGCAGGGCGTCATCCCGATCTACGTCTCGGACAAGCCCACGAAGGGGTGACCCTCCTGGTCGTCGGGGCGCTCAGTCGCGCAGACGGGCGGCCAGCCGCCCGACCTGCTCGGCGCTCCACCCCTGGTCGCGCAGCCAGGCCCGCGCCCCGCCGTGCTCCGCGACGGAGTCGAGCAGACCGGTGATGGCCTCCGGCACCGGCTCCTGCTCGCTCATCGGCCGGTCGCGCAGGCGGCTGTAGAAGCCGGTGCCCTGGAGCCGCTCGATGATCCGGGGCAGGCGCTCGGCGGTGAGCACGTAGTCGGCGACGATCTCCTCGTCCGGCACGCCCGCGACGGACAGGGCGAGCGCGACGACCGTGCCCGTGCGGTCCTTGCCCGCCGCGCAGTGCACGAGCGCCGCCCCCTTCGCGTCGGCGACCCGGCCGAGAGCCCCGGCGACCGAGTCGGGCCGGTGCTCGAGGTAGCCGCGGTAGTGGGCGCTCCAGTAGGAGGCGTCCTTGACCGGCTGCTCCTCCTCGCGCAGGACCATGAGGTCGCGCAGGTCACCGCCGACGGTGCGGAAGAAGGTGTGGTGGTGGTGGGCGACGGCCGTGCGCCGCAGCGGCCCCGGGCCGGTCTCGTCGAGCTCGTCGTGGGTGCGCAGGTCGACGACGTCGGTGACGCCGAGCACGTCGACGACGTGCGCCACGTCGCTCTCGGTGAGGTCCTGGAGGTTGTCGCTGCGGATGAGGCGACGCTCGCGCAGGCGCCCGCCGTCCCGGGTCGGCAGACCGCCCACGTCTCGCATGTTGACGACACCGTCGAGCTCGATCCAGCGGGGCTGCGTCATGCCGCCACCCTACGGGGGGAGCGTGCCGCGCCCTCACGCCGGCAGGCCGCCCCGGGGGCGGCCGCGGCTAGCCCGTGGCCCGTCCCGCCCGCTCGGCGAGCAGGGCGAGACGGCGCAGCGCCTCGCGGTTGCGCAGCACGATGCCGAGCTGGCGCGCTGGTGAGGGCAGGAGGAGCGAGGGGCCGCTCTCGGCGTCCTCCCGCATCTCGACCCGGGTGCCCTGGGCCTGCGGGTGGAGGGTGATCTCGACGCGTGCCGCACCGAGGGGCGTGGCACGAGCACGCAGGACGAGGCGGCGGCCGGGGTCGACCTCTCGCACGGACGTCTCGTCGTCGAGCAGCCAGGGCCAGCTGCCCACGGAGTGGTGGAGCCGGGCACCTGCTCCCGGCCACCCGGGGGTGACCGCCCGCATGCGTGACGCGCCGACGACCCAGCCCGGGTAGGTCCACCCGTCGGCCAGCACGGACCAGACGGCGTCCGGCCCGGCGGGTGTCCAGCGGCTGACCGTCCTCATCTGCCGACCGTAGGTCGCCCGGCCCGGGGGGCGGACCACCCGCAGGGGCGGGCGCGGGCGCGAGCACCGGCCGCGGTGGGGGACGATGGACCCCGTGCCACAGCTCCCCGACGGCGACCCCGCGCCCCGCGACGGCCGGCTGCCCGACGCCAGTGCCGAGGCGGTCGGGCGGCGCGCGCTCGCGATGTACGTCCACGTGCCCTTCTGCGCGGTGCGCTGCGGGTACTGCGACTTCAACACCTACACCGCCTCCGAGCTCGGCGGCCAGGACGGCCCGCCCGGGTCGAGCCGGGCCACCTTCGCGCAGGGCGCGCTGCGCGAGCTCGACCTCGCCCGCGACGTGCTCGGCTCGGCAGGTGCTGCGCCGGGTCCGGTGAGCACCGTCTTCCTGGGCGGGGGGACCCCGACCCTGCTGCCGTCGGCGGATCTCGTCGTCGTGCTCGACGGCATCCGCGAGCGCTTCGGGCTCGCTGCCGACGCCGAGGTGACGACCGAGGCGAACCCGGACTCGGTCACCCCTTCGTCCCTCGCCGAGCTCGCCCGCGGCGGGGTCACCCGGGTCTCGGTCGGCATGCAGTCGGTCCGTCCCGGCGTGCTGAAGACCCTCGACCGCACACACGACCCCGAGGGCGTCGCCCGGGCCGTCGCGGGCGCGCGCGACGCGGGTCTCGCGGTGAGCCTCGACCTCATCTACGGCACCCCGGGGGAGACCCTCGAGGACTGGCGCGCCTCGCTCGAGGCCGCGCTCGCCCTCGAGCCCGACCACGTCTCGGCCTACGCCCTCACCGTCGAGGACGGCACGAGGCTCGCCGCGCGCGTGCGCCGCGGCGAGCTGCCCCTGCCGACCGGTGACGACGAGGCCGACAAGTACGAGCTCGCCGACGAGCTGCTCGCCGGCGCGGGCTACGACTGGTACGAGATCAGCAACTGGGCGCGCACGCCGCAGGACCGCTGCCGGCACAACCTCGCCTACTGGCGCGGCGACGACTGGTGGGGCGTCGGGCCCGGTGCCCACAGCCACGTCGCCGGCACGCGGTGGTGGAACGTCAAGCACCCCGCCGCGTGGGCCGGGCGCCTCGACGACGGCTCGTCGCCCGCGGCGGCCCGCGAGGTGCTCACCGACGCGCAGCGCGCCGACGAGGAGCTCCTCCTCGGGGTGCGGCTCGTCGACGGGGTCGCGACGAGCGCGCTCGAGCCCGGCGCCCGACGTGCCGTCGCGGGTCTCGTCGCGAGCGGCCTCGTCGACGGCCGGGCCGCGGTCGGCGGTCGCGTCGTGCTCACCCGCCGGGGCCGGCTGCTCGCCGACACCGTCGTGCACACGCTGCTCGGGGGAGCGGCGTGAGCGAGCAGCAGGAGCTCATCGCCCAGGTGCTGCGCAGCATCGACCTTCTCGGCGTGGTCACCAACGCCCTGCTCGGTGCGGCGGTGGCTCGCCAGTTCAACCTCGACCCCGTCGGCTTCGCGATCATCTCGATGATCTCGGCGCTGGGCGGCGGGGCGATCCGCGACGTGCTGCTCAACCAGACCCCGATCGCGCTCACCGACGGGGCCTATCTGGGGTGCGCGCTCGTCGCGTCGGGGCTGGCCTTCCTCGTCCGCTTCGAGGGGCGGCGATGGCGTCAGGTCTTCCCCTACGTCGACGCGCTGGCGCTCGGGGCGTGGGCGGTCGCCGGCACGCAGAAGGCGCTCCTCACCGGCATCAGCCCGCTGCCCGCGGTCCTGCTCGGCGTGCTCACCGCGGTCGGCGGCGGGGCGGTGCGCGACGTCATGCTCGGCCAGGTGCCGAGCATCTTCCGCCGCTCCGAGCTCTACGCGACGGCCGCGCTCGCCGGCGCCCTGACCTACCTCGTCCTGCGCGAGGTCGTCGGGCCGTACTCCGCCCCCGGCGGGGTGCTCGTCGGTGCCGGGGTGTGCCTGCTGGCCCGCCGTCTGGGCTGGGTCCTGCCGACCGAGCCCGCCATCCTCGTCCCCCAGATCCGGGGCAAGGCGATCAACCGCTTCCGGCGGCGCGGCTGACCCCTTCGCCCGCGGTGTCTGTTATGCATAGGGCGCACCGTCGCCCCCGTGGCGTGGTGCACTCACCCACGACCAGGAGGACACCACGCCCATGAGCACCCAGCGCACCGCCGTCGTCACCGGAGCCGCCCGCGGCATCGGACGGGCCGTCGCCGTCCGTCTCGCGGCCGACGGGCACCAGGTCGCCGTCGTCGACCTCGACGAGAGCGCCTGCGCCGGCACCGTCGAGGAGATCACCGCGGCCGGCGGCCGGGCGATCGCCGTCGGCGCCGACGTCTCCGACGAGGCCCAGGTGGCCGCCGCCGTCGAGCGCATCGCCGCCGAGCTCGGCGCGCCGACCGTGCTCGTCAACAACGCGGGCATCATCCGCGACAACCTGCTCTTCAAGATGACCCTCGACGACTGGGACGCCGTCATGGGCGTGCACCTGCGCGGTGCCTTCCTCATGACCAAGGCGTGCCAGGCGTACATGACGCAGGAGAAGCACGGCCGCGTCGTCAACCTCTCGTCGACCTCGGCGCTGGGCAACCGCGGTCAGGCCAACTACGCGGCCGCCAAGGCCGGCATGCAGGGCTTCACCAAGACCCTCGCCATCGAGCTCGGCAAGTTCGGCGTCACCGCCAACGCCATCGCCCCGGGCTTCATCCAGACCGAGATGACGGCGGCCACCGCCGAGCGCGTCGGCGTCCCCTTCGAGGACTTCATCGCGTACTCGGCCAAGGAGATCCCCGTCCAGCGCGTCGGCCAGCCCGAGGACATCGCCGCGACGGCGTCCTTCCTGTGCTCCGACGAGGCCGGCTTCGTCTCGGGCCAGGTCATCTACGTCGCCGGGGGCCCGAGGGACTGACTCGAGCCACAAGATTCTCGGGTGACCCGAGAAACCCCGGCTTCGCATGAGTTTCTTACTCATGCGAACCCGGGGTTTATCGGGTCACCCGATAAACCGGCTCAGGCGTCAGGGGCGGTGACGAAGTCGATGAGCTCCTCGACCCGGCCCAGGAGCGAGGGCTCGAGGTCGGCGTAGCTGCGCACGGTGCCGAGGATCTGCTTCCACGCGCGGGCGATGTCGGCCTGGTCGTCGTGGGCCCAGCCGAGGTGGGCGCAGATCCCGCGCTTCCACTCCACGGAGCGGGGGATGGTCGGCCAGGCGTCCATCCCGAGACGCTGCGGGCGCACGGACTGCCAGACGTCGACGAAGGGGTGACCGAGGACGAGCACGTGGGGGGCGAAGGGGGAGATCCCCGACGCCTTCGCGACGATCCGCGACTCCTTGGAGCCGGGCACGAGGTGGTCGACGAGCACGCCCATCCGGCGCCCTGGTCCGGGCGCGAAGTCCCGGATCGCCCCGGCGAGGTCGTCGACGCCGTCGAGCATCTCGACGACGACGCCCTCGACGCGCAGGTCGTGGCCCCACACCTTCTCGACGAGCTCGGCGTCGTGACGCCCCTCGACGAAGATCCGCGACCCGCGGGCGATGCGCGCGGTGCGGTCGGCGACGGCCACCGAGCCCGACGCGGTCCGGGCCGAGGCCTGCTGCTGCTGGGCCAGGGCGGCCCGCCCGGCCCCCTTCGGCGCGGTGAGGACGACCGGGGCGCCGTCGAGGTGGAAGCCCGGCCCGAGGGGGAAGGCCTTGACCGCCCCGCGTCGGTCCTCGAGGTGCACGACGTGCATGCCGCCGGCCTTCTCGACCCGCACGACCGCGCCCACCCAGCCGGTCTCGACGTCCTCGACGACGAGGTCGGGGGTCGCCTCGACCTCGCGGCTGCGGGGCTTGCCCGCGCTGCGCCAGTCGCCGGACAGGACGTCGGATCCGTAGCGGTCGCTCACGTCGGGCGAGGCTAGTCGGCCGCGGCGCCCGTGCTCGCCGCAACACGCGTGCGCGATTGGGGAATGCCGTCCGCGCCCGTAGACTTGGCACTCAGTGCCCGAGAGTGCCAGGGCGGGGGAGCCCGCCTCGGCGGGCCGTACCGACCGGATGAGCGAAGGGAGAGCCCGTGAGCACCGAGCGACGCATGGCCGTCCTCTCCGCGATCGTCGAGGACTACGTCCACACGAGCGAGCCCGTCGGCTCGCGCGCGCTGCTCGAGCGCCACCAGCTCGGCGTGAGCGCCGCGACCGTGCGCAACGACATGGCCGCGCTCGAGGACGAGGGGCTCATCGTGGCCCCGCACACGAGCGCGGGCCGCATCCCGACGGACGCGGGCTACCGGACCTTCGTCGACCAGCTCTCGACGCTCAAGCCGATGTCGCGGGCCGAGCGATCCGCGATCGCGCAGTTCCTCGAGGGGGCCGACGCCCTCGACGAGGTGCTCGACCGCACCGTGCGCCTCCTCGCGACCCTCACCCGGCAGGTCGCCGTCGTCCAGTACCCCTCGCTCACCCGCAGCACGGTGCGCCACGTCGAGCTCGTGCCGATGTCCTCGAGCCGGCTCATGGTCGTCGTCATCACCGGCAGCGGCCGGGTCGAGCAGCGGGTCATCACGACCGAGACCGACTACACGACGCCCGCGGGCGCCGACGAGCTCGCGACCGCCCGCACCCAGATCAACGCCGTCGTCACCGAGCGCCGGCTCGGCGAGGCCGTCACCGCCCTGCGCACCCTCGACGACGACGAGCGCACCCGCTCCAGCCTCACCGACGGGGTGCTCGCCGCCATCGAGGAGGCCGCCCGCGAGGAGAGCGCGAGCCGCGTCACCCTCGCCGGCACGGCCAACCTCGCGCGGACCCCCTCGGACTTCCCGCTCACCCTCGAGCCCGTGCTCGACGCCCTCGAGCAGCACGTCGTGCTGCTGCGCCTGCTCGGCACCCAGGCCGAGCAGACCGGTGAGGTCGCCGTGCGCATCGGCAGCGAGAACCCCGTCTCGGGCCTGCAGACGACCTCGGTCGTCTCGACCGGCTACGGCGCCGGCGACGAGCTCGTCGGCCACGTCGGCGTGCTCGGCCCGACCCGGATGAACTACCCGGCGACGATCAGCCAGGTCCGGGCCGTCGCCACCTATCTCTCCCGGATCATCACGACCGGCTGACGCCGGGCACCCCCTTCGTCCCCAGACCCCTGATCGACAGGACCCCCACCGCTGTGAACGACTACTACGCCGACCTGGGCGTCGACCGCTCCGCCACGCCGGAGGAGATCAAGCGCTCCTACCGCAAGCTCGCCCGCAAGCTGCACCCGGACGTCAACCCCGGCGAGGAGGCCGAGGAGCAGTTCAAGCGCGTCAGCCAGGCCTACGACGTCCTCGGCGACGAGGACAAGCGCCGCCAGTACGACATGGGCTCCGACCCCTACGGCGGCGCGCACGAGGGCTTCGGCGCGGGCTTCTCCTTCAGCGACATCATGGAGCAGTTCTTCGGCCAGGCGGCCGGCGGCGGTCGCGGTCCGCGGCCGCGCCAGACCCGCGGCCAGGACGGTCTCGTCGCCCTGTCCGTCGACCTCGAGACCGCGGTCTTCGGCGGCACCCAGGACCTGACGATCGACACCGCCGAGCGCTGCAGCACGTGCTCCGGCGACGGCGCCCAGCCCGGCACGAGCCGCAAGGTCTGCGAGGTGTGCGGCGGTCGCGGCGAGGTCCAGATGGTCCAGCGCAGCTTCCTCGGCCAGGTCATGACGTCGCGCCCGTGCGCGGCCTGCCAGGGCTTCGGCGAGGTCATCCCGCACCCCTGCCACGAGTGCTCCGGCCAGGGCCGCGTGCGCACCCGCCGCACGATGAGCATCCGCATCCCGGCGGGCGTCGACACCGGCACGCGCATCCACCTCTCCGGCGAGGGCGAGGTCGGCATCGGCGGAGGTCCCGCCGGCGACCTCTTCGTCGAGCTGCGCGTCACCCCGCACCCGACCTTCACGCGTCAGGGCGACGACCTGCACGCCTCGGTCCAGCTGCCGATGACGGCCGCCGCGCTCGGCACGACGCTCAACTTCGCGACGTTCGACGGCGAGCGCCAGGTCGAGATCGCCCGGGGCACGCAGCCCGGCGACACGATCGTCCTCGAGGGGCTCGGCGTCACCCACCTGCGGGGCGGCGGCCGCGGCGACCTCGTCATCCACGCCGACGTGCGCACCCCCACTCGCCTGGACGCCGAGCAGGAGCAGCTGCTGCGCGACCTCGCCGTCGCCCGCGAGGAGACCGAGCCGAGCGGCCAGCTCGCCGACGTCGACTCCGGATTCATGGGCAAGCTGCGCCACGCCTTCAAGGGCCGCTGAGCCGATGACCGCGCCGCTCTTCCACGTCGAGCGGGGGAGCCTGCAGGACCTGGCCCCCGGCGCGCACGTCAGCATCGGCGGCGCCGAGGCCAGGCACGCGGTCTCGGTGCGCCGGATCGCCCCGGGCGAGCAGGTCATCGTCGCCGACGGCGCCGGCCAGGCGGTCCTCGGCACGGTCGAGGCGGCCGACGCCGGCGAGCTCGTCGTGCGCGTCGAGGCCCGCCGGGACGAGCCGCAGCCGAGCCCTCGCCTCGTCCTCGTCCAGGCCCTGGCGAAGGGGGGCCGCGACGAGGACGCCGTCGAGGCCGCCACCGAGCTCGGCGTCGACGAGGTCGTGCCGTGGGAGTCCGAGCGCGCGATCGTGCGCTGGCGCGGCCCGAAGGTCGCCAAGTCGCACCAGAAGTGGGTCAACGTCGTCACGGCCGCGGCCAAGCAGTCCCGCCGCGCCCGCACCCCCGAGGTGGCCCAGCCCGTCTCGACCAGGCAGCTCCTCGCGCGCGTCGAGCTGGGCGCCGTCGCGCTGGTCCTCCACGAGGACGCGACGACCCCGCTCGCCGCCGTCGAGCTGCCGGCCGACGGCGACGTGCTGCTCCTCGTCGGGCCCGAGGGCGGCATCAGCCCGGTCGAGGTCGACCAGCTCGTCGCCGCCGGCGCCGTCCCCGTCCGGCTCGGGCCGGGCGTGCTGCGGGCCTCGACCGCCGGACCGGCCGCGATCGCGGTGCTCAGCGCCCGCTCGCGGTGGCGCTGACCCGGTCCCGCTCGAGCCCACCCGCGCTCCCCGCCCCCGTAGACTGCAGGCCTGATGACTGACGACTCTCGTCCCGACCTCTCCGCCCTCGACTCGCTGCCCGACGCCGCGCCCGCGCCCGACACCCTCGGGGAGCGCACCGTCGACGAGGTGATCGTCCTGCCCGACTCGGTCACCCCCGTGGCCCTGCTCGGCCCGCGCGACGAGCTGCTGCGCACGATGGAGCGGCAGTTCCCCCGCACCGAGATCCTCGTGCGGGGCAACGAGTTCCGGATCTCCGGCCCGAAGAAGGACGTCGACGTCGTCGACGCCCTCCTCGGCGAGCTCGTCGAGATCGTCCGCGCAGGGCAGCCGCTCAACCGCGACGCCGTCGAGCGCTCGATCTCGATGCTGCGCGGTGCGAGCCGTCAGCGCCCCGCCGACGTCCTCACGCAGAACATCGTGAGCAACCGGGGGCGCACGATCCGCCCCAAGACGCTGGGCCAGAAGGAGTACGTCGACGCGATCGACGACCACACGGTGATCTTCGGGATCGGCCCGGCCGGCACCGGCAAGACCTACCTCGCGATGGCCAAGGCCGTCGCCGCGCTCCAGGCCAAGCAGGTCACCCGGATCATCCTCACCCGCCCGGCCGTCGAGGCCGGCGAGCGACTGGGCTTCCTGCCCGGCTCGCTCAACGACAAGATCGACCCGTACCTGCGCCCGCTCTACGACGCGCTGCACGACATGATCGACGCCGAGTCGATCCCGCGGCTCATGGCCGCCGGCACGATCGAGGTCGCGCCGCTCGCGTACATGCGCGGGCGCACCCTCAACGACGCCTTCATCATCCTCGACGAGGCGCAGAACACCTCGCCCGAGCAGATGAAGATGTTCCTCACGCGTCTCGGCTTCGGCAGCAAGATGGTCGTCACCGGCGACACGACCCAGGTCGACCTGCCGGGCGGGATGGACTCCGGCCTCAAGGTCGTCCAGCGCGTCCTCGAGGGCATCGAGGACATCCACTTCTCCGAGCTGACGAGCGAGGACGTCGTGCGCCACCGCCTCGTCGGGCAGATCGTCGACGCGTACGGGCGCTACGACGCCCGCACGGGCGGCGGGCGAGGGGCGAAGGGGGAGCGTCGGTGAGCGTCGAGCTCGGCAACGAGACCGACCACGAGGTCGACCTCGACGAGATCCGGGAGCTGTGCGGCTACGTCCTGCAGGAGATGCACGTGCACCCGGGCGCGGACCTCTACGTCCGCGTCGTCGACGAGCCGACGATGGCCCAGCTGCACGAGCAGTGGATGGACCTGCCCGGCCCGACCGACGTCATGTCCTTCCCCATGGACGAGCTGCGCCCGGGCCGTCCCGGCGCGCCCGCCCAGGGCATCCTCGGCGACATCGTGCTGTGCCCGAGCGTCGCCGAGCGGCAGGCCGCCGCGGCCGGGCACGCCCCCGCCGACGAGCTGCTCCTGCTGACGACGCACGGCATCCTCCACCTCCTCGGCCACGACCACGCCGAGGTCGACGAGGAGCGCGAGATGTTCGACCTCCAGCGCCGCCTCCTGCTCACCTTCCTCGCCGGCCGCGGACGCAGCGCGAACCCGCCCGCCGGCCGCTCGTGAACCTCCCGCTCGTCCTCGCGGCCCTCGCCGCGACCGTGCTCGCCTTCGTCCTCGTCCTCGCGGAGTCCGCGATCTCGACGACCTCCCGGGTCGCCGCCGAGGAGGCCGAGGAGCAGGGACGTCGGGGGGCGGCCCCCCTTCGCCTCATCCTCGCCGACTCCACCGGCTACGTCGCCGTGCTCAACTTCGTGCGCGCGATGGCCGAGTCCACGGCCGGCGTGCTCGTCGCCGTGGCGGCCGTCGAGGCGCTCGACGGGCTGCTGCGCCCGCTGCTCATCGCCATCGCGATCATGGTGCTCGTCTCCTTCGTCATCGTCGGGGTCTCGCCGCGCACCCTCGGGCGGCAGCACTCGACGGCGGTCGCGCTGGCCGTCGCCCCGGTCGTCGTCGGCGTGCGCCGGGTCCTCGGGCCCGTCGCGAGGCTGCTCATCGCGCTCGGCAACGCCGTGACGCCGGGCAAGGGCTACCGCGACGGCCCCTTCCGCTCCGAGGCCGAGCTGCGCGACCTCGTCGACCTCGCCGGGGAGTCCTCGCTCATCGAGGCGACCGAGCGCCGGATGCTCCACTCCGTCTTCGACCTCGGCGACACCCTCGCCCGCGAGGTCATGGTGCCGCGCACCGACATGATCACCATCGAGGCCGACAAGACGGCCCGCAAGGCGGTCAACCTCTTCATCCGCTCCGGCTTCTCGCGGGTGCCCGTCGTCGGCGAGAGCACCGACGACATCGTCGGGCTGCTCTACCTCAAGGACGTCATCCGGCGGGTGACGGCCGACCCGGAGAGCGCGACCCTGCCGGTCACCGCGATCATGCGGCCCGCCCCCTTCGTCCCCGAGAGCAAGCCGGTCGACGACCTGCTGCGCGAGATGCAGCGCGACCACACCCACGCCGCGGTCGTCGTCGACGAGTACGGCGGCACCGCCGGGCTGGTGACGATCGAGGACATCCTCGAGGAGATCGTCGGCGAGATCGACGACGAGTACGACCGCGAGACCCCCGGCGTCGAGCCGATGGAGGGCGGGCTCGTCCGCGTGCCCGCGACGATGCACGTCGACGACCTCGCCGAGCTCTTCGACGTGAGCATCGAGGAGGACGAGGTCGACACTGTCGGCGGGCTCATCGGCAAGATCGTCGGTCGGGTGCCGATCGTCGGGTCCCGCGCCGAGGTGGCGGGCCTGGCCCTCACGGCTGAGAAGATGTCCGGGCGACGCCACCGCGTCGCGAGCGTCGTCGTCGAGCGGCTCGCCGAGCCGAGCGAGGACCAGGAGCAGGAGGAGGCGTCATGAGCCAGGACGGCACGAGCACGGACGAGACGACCTACCGGGCGGGCTTCGCCTGCCTCGTCGGGCGCCCCAACGCCGGCAAGTCGACGCTGACCAACGCCCTCGTCGGCGACAAGGTCGCGATCACCTCGAGCAAGCCGCAGACGACCCGGCACACGATCCGTGGCATCGTCTCCCGGCCCGGGAGCCAGCTGATCCTCGTCGACACCCCGGGCCTGCACAAGCCGCGCACCCTGCTGGGGGAGCGGCTCAACGACCTCGTCCGAGAGACCCTCCTCGAGGTCGACGTCATCGGCTTCTGCCTGCCGGCCGACCAGCGGATCGGCCCCGGCGACAGCTACATCGCCGCCGAGCTCGTCGAGCTGCAGCGCGCGAAGCGCGTGCCCGTCGTCGCCATCGCGACGAAGAGCGACCGCGTCGACCGGCAGCGCCTGGCCGAGCACCTCATCGCCGTCGACCAGCTCGGCGACTGGGCCGCGATCGTGCCGTGCTCCGCCGTCGCCGGCGACCAGGTCGAGGAGGTGCTCGCGCTGCTCTCAGATCGGCTGCCGCCCGCCCCCGCGCCGCTCTACCCCGAGGACGTCCTCACCGACGAGCCGGCCGAGACGATGATCGCCGAGCTCGTCCGCGAGGCCGCTCTCGAGGGCGTGCGCGACGAGCTGCCGCACTCGCTGGCCGTCGTCGTCGAGGAGATGGTGCCGCGCGCGGACCGCCCGGAGGACGACCCGATGACCGATGTGCGGGTCAACGTCTTCGTCGAGCGGCCGAGCCAGAAGGCGATCATCATCGGTCGTGGCGGGTCGCGCCTGCGCGAGGTCGGCACGACCGCGCGCGAGGGCATCGAGCGGGTCCTCGGCCACCGCGTCTACCTGGACCTGCACGTCAAGGTCGCCAAGGACTGGCAGCGCGACCCCAAGCAGCTCCAACGGCTCGGTTTCTGACCCCCTCGCCCCCTGCGGGAGTGCCCGGGGAGAGGTCACACGTGGGTCTCGATCTGCACGGACCCCCCTCGTAACTTGTCCGTCGACACCCCTAGGGGTGATGGTGGATGGTCGGTCGAGCGCGATCTCGGCCGTCGCCACCGTTACGCAACCGAAGGGAGGGGCGGCCTCGGCCGCCTCGGACTGACGTGAAAGAGACACCAGACAAGAACGAGACCACCCGCCGGGGAGATGTCGTCCAGCAGGGCACGCCACGCAGCCGCGTCGGCACCTCCGGCCCCGCAGGAGCGGCCCGCCTGACCGGGGACGCCGGTCTGCTCGACCTGCCGGTCGAGCCGAACCACCCCGCTCTCGAGCCGGTCATCGACGCCCCCGAGCACGAGCAGCCCGGCCGCCTCGACACCGTCGTCTTCGGCGTCACCGCCGTGGCCACCATCGCCTTCGTCGTGTGGGGCGCCGTGAGCACCGCCTCGCTGGCGAGCGCCTCCGACGCCGGTCTGGCGTGGGTCCTCGCGAACGCCGGCTGGCTCTTCAGCATCACCGCCACCGGCTTCGTCTTCTTCGTCATCTGGCTCGCCGCCAGCAAGTACGGCCGCATCCCGCTCGGCCGCGACGACGAGGGCCCGGAGTTCCGGACCGTGTCGTGGATCGCGATGATGTTCTCCGCCGGCATGGGCATCGGCCTGATGTTCTACGGCGCCTCGGAGCCGCTGACCCACTTCGTCACCCCGCCGCCCGGCACCGGCGAGGCGGGCAACCCGGCCGCCGGCCGCAACGCCATGGCGACGACCTTCTTCCACTGGTCGCTGCACCCGTGGGCCATCTACGCCGTCGCCGGTCTGGCCATCGCCTACGGCGTCTTCCGCAAGGGCCGCGGCCTGACGATCAGCGCGGTCTTCGAGCCGATCCTCGGCAAGCGCCGCGTGCACGGCCCTGCCGGCAAGATCATCGACAGCTTCGCGATCTTCGCCACCCTCTTCGGCTCGGCGACCTCGCTGGGCCTGGGTGCGCTGCAGATCGCCACGGGCGCGCAGATCGTCGGCTGGACCGGCGAGACGGGCAACAACCTGCTCGTCGGCATCATCGTCGTCCTCACCATCTGCTTCGTCATCTCCGCCGTCTCCGGCATCGAGAAGGGCATCCAGTGGCTGTCGAACACCAACATGGTGCTCGCGCTCGTCCTCGCGCTCTTCGTCTTCGTCGTCGGACCGACGATCTTCATCCTCAACCTGCTCCCGACGACGCTGGGCACGTACTTCCAGCACTTCATGGAGTACTCGGCCCGCTCGGACGCCCAGGGCGAAGAGGGCATCCAGGCCTGGCTCGGCGGCTGGACGATCTTCTACTGGGCCTGGTGGGTCAGCTGGACCCCCTTCGTCGGCATGTTCATCGCGCGCATCTCGCGCGGTCGCACCATCCGTGAGTTCGTCACCGGCGTGCTCCTCGTCCCGAGCGCGGTCTCGCTCGTGTGGTTCGCCATCTTCGGCGGCGCCGCGATCAAGGCCGAGCAGGACGGCGCGGGCCTGTCGAGCGCCGAGTCGCTCGAGGCGACGCTCTTCAACCTCCTCGACACGATGCCGCTGGCGACGATCACCTCGATCCTCGTCATGGTCCTCGTCGCGATCTTCTTCATCTCCGGCGCGGACGCCGCCTCGATCGTCATGGGCA
The DNA here is from genome assembly GCF_020567375.1 of Janibacter melonis. Classification (GTDB taxonomy): domain Bacteria; phylum Actinomycetota; class Actinomycetes; order Actinomycetales; family Dermatophilaceae; genus Marihabitans; species Marihabitans melonis. Next base: position 820,943 of record NZ_JAJBZM010000003.1, read on the forward strand.
CGCTCAGCGAGAACGGCACGCTCGAGCCGTCGAAGAAGACGGTGATCTTCTGGGGCGTGGCGACCGGTGCCGTCGCGGCGATCATGCTCATCCTCGGCGGTGAGGACAGCCTGGCCGGGCTGCAGACGATCACCATCGTCGCGGCCCTGCCCTTCGTCGTCATCATGATCGGCATGGCCGTGTCGCTCATGAAGGACCTGCGCAACGACCCGATGGTGGTGCGGCGCAAGTACGCCGTCGCAGCCGTCGAGGCCGCTGTCGTCGAGGGCGTCACCCACCACGGTGACGACTTCAACCTGCGCATCCAGCAGTCCGAGCCGGGCGAGGGCATCGGTCACTCGGTGCCGACGCCGGACACCACCGACTCGTCCGAGCCGGAGCCGCAGAGCCACGCCGACCAGCCCGTCGACCGTCCGGTCGACGAGCGCGTCGGGCACGACGACAGCTCGGAGATGTCCACGAGGTAGTCCCTCACGAGCTCGACGACGGAGCCGACCTATCCTGGGTGCCATGCGAATCGGTGTATTTGGTGCCACGGGGCAGGTCGGCTCCGTCATGCGTGCCCTCCTGCAGGAGCGCGACTTCCCCGTCGAGGAGATGCGGTACTTCGCCTCGGCCCGCTCGGCGGGGACGACCCTGCCCTGGCGGGACGACGAGGTCACCGTGGAGGACACCGCGACGGCGGACTTCTCGGGCCTCGACATCGCCCTCTTCTCCAACGGCGGGTCGACGAGCAAGGAGTGGGCGCCGAAGGTCGCCGCGGCCGGCGCGACCGTCATCGACAACTCCAGCGCCTGGCGCAAGGACCCCGAGGTCCCGCTTGTCGTCTCGGAGGTCAACGCCGGTGATCTCGACTCGATCCCCAAGGGGATCGTCGCCAACCCCAACTGCACGACGATGGCCGCGATGCCGGTCCTCGCCCCGCTCCACGAGGAGGCCGGCCTCGTCCGCCTCCACGTCGCGAGCTACCAGGCCGTCTCCGGCTCCGGCGGTGCCGGGCTCGACGAGCTCGACAGCCAGCTGCGCGCCGGGTACGCCAGCGGCGACCCGAAGGACCTCGCCGTCGACGGCGGCGCGCTGACGCTGCCCTCCCCGCAGAAGTACGTCGTGCCCGTCGCCTTCAACGTCGTGCCGGTCGCCGGCTCGGTCGTCGACGACGGCTCGCTGGAGACCGACGAGGAGCAGAAGCTGCGCAACGAGTCCCGCAAGATCCTCCACGCGCCCGACCTGCGGGTCTCCGGCACGTGCGTGCGCGTCCCCGTCTTCACCGGCCACTCCCTGGCGATCCACGCCGAGTTCGAGCGCGACATCGACGTCGAGCGCGCGCTCGAGCTGCTCGAGGCCGCGCCCGGCGTCGTCGTCACCGACCACCCGAACCCGCTCGAGGCCACCGGCCGCGACGAGGTCTTCGTCGGTCGCGTCCGCGCCGACCAGGCCGCCCCCGAGGGGAAGGGCCTCGTGCTCTTCGTCGTCGGCGACAACCTGCGCAAGGGCGCGGCGCTCAACGCCGTCCAGGTCGCCGAGGAGCTCCTCGCGCGCCGCTGAGGCCGACCGACCCACGACGAAGGGGGCCCGCCGACATCTCGTCGGCGGGCCCCCTTCGCCCTGGGTGTCCGCAGTACGGGACCCCCTGGGTGGCGTACTGCGGGCGGGTCTAGGGTGGTCGCCATGCAGGCGCGACTCCTCCTTCTCTGCCGCGGCGAGGCCTAGACGGCCCCCCTCGTCGCGGAGTTCGGTGCGTCCGGCCGACCCACCCGAGACGAGACGAGAAGAGACATGATCCACTCCCAGGCCCCCTCCGGGATGCCGACCCACAAGTACCTGCCCTTCCAGGACCAGATCCGCGTCGAGCTGCCGGACCGCACGTGGCCCGACGCCGTGATGACCAAGGCCCCGCGCTGGTGCGCGGTCGACCTGCGCGACGGCAACCAGGCCCTCATCGACCCGATGGACTCCGAGCGCAAGCTGACGATGTTCCGGCTGCTCGTGACGATGGGCTACAAGGAGATCGAGGTCGGCTTCCCCAGCGCGAGCCAGACCGACTACGACTTCTGCCGGATGCTCATCGAGGGCGGGCACATCCCCGACGACGTGACGATCCAGGTGCTCACCCAGTGCCGTGACGAGCTCGTCGAGCGCACCTTCGACGCCATCGCCGGCAGCCGCCAGGCGATCGTCCACTTCTACAACTCGACCTCGGTCCTGCAGCGCCGCGTCGTCTTCGGCACCGACGAGGACGGCATCGTCGACATCGCGCTCCAGGGGGCGCGGCTGTGCAAGAAGCTCGAGGAGACGATCCCCGACACCGACGTCTACTACGAGTACAGCCCGGAGTCCTACACCGGCACCGAGCTCGAGTTCGCCGTCCGGGTCTGCAACGAGGTCATCGACGTCATCGACCCGACGCCGGACCACAAGATGATCATCAACCTGCCGGCGACGGTCGAGATGGCCACGCCGAACGTCTACGCCGACTCCATCGAGTGGATGATCCGCCACCTCGACCGGCGCGAGTCGGTCGTCGTCAGCCTGCACCCGCACAACGACCGGGGCGAAGGGGTGGCGGCCGCCGAGCTCGGCTACCTGGCCGGCGCGGACCGCATCGAGGGGTGCCTCTTCGGCAACGGCGAGCGCACGGGCAACGTCGACCTCGTCACCCTCGGGATGAACCTCTTCAGCCAGGGCATCGACCCGCAGGTCGACCTCTCGCAGATGGACGAGATCCGGCGCACCGTCGAGCACTGCAACCAGCTGCCGGTGCACCCGCGCCACCCGTGGGGCGGCGACCTCGTCTACACGGCCTTCTCCGGGTCCCACCAGGACGCCATCAAGAAGGGCTTCGACGACATGGAGCGCCGCGCCAAGGCCGCGGGCACCGACACCGACGGCATCGACTGGGGCGTGCCCTACCTGCCCATCGACCCGCACGACATCGGCCGCAGCTACGAGGCCGTCGTGCGCGTCAACAGCCAGTCCGGCAAGGGCGGCATGGCCTACCTGCTGAAGACCGACCGGGGCATGGAGCTGCCGCGTCGTCTGCAGGTCGAGTTCAGCCAGGTCATCCAGCGCAAGACCGACACCGAGGGCGGCGAGGTGAGCGGCGCCGAGCTGTGGCGCATCTTCTCCGACGAGTACCTCCACTCCGAGGAGTCCGAGATCCGCTGGGGTCGTCTGGCGCCCGTGCGCTCGACGATCTCGGGCAGCGAGGACGGCCTGGACCAGATCGAGGCCGTGCTCACCGACGGCGGCAGCGAGATCACCGTCCACGGCCGCGGCAACGGCCCGATCGACGCCTTCACCGACGCCCTCGGCACCATCGGCGTCGACGTGCGGGTCCTCGACTACCACGAGCACGCGCTGTCGGCCGGTGGCGACGCCCGCGCCGCCGCGTACGTCGAGTGCGCCGTCGGCGACCGCGTCCTGTGGGGCGTCGGCCTGCACGAGTCGATCGTCAAGGCCTCGCTGCGCGCGATCCTCTCGGCGGTCAACCGCGCGGAGCGCGACACCGTCTGACCTGTCGGCGGACGACGAAGGGGGCGTGACCGGTCATCCGGTCGCGCCCCCTTCGTATCGCTCAGCGCACCCCGCGCACGCGGAGCTGGATCGAGATCCGCGGGCCGCTCACGGCGGCAGCCTTCGGGACGCTGTGGTCCCACGTGCGCTGGCACGAGCCGCCCATGACGACGAGGTCGCCGTGGCCGAGGGGCAGCCGGGTCGACGGGCCGCCGTCGCGCGGGCGCAGGGCGAGGACGCGCTGCGCGCCGAGGGAGATGATCGCGACCATCGTGTCCTGCTCGCGGCTGCGCCCGATGCGGTCGCCGTGCCAGGCGACGGAGTCGCGCCCGTCGCGGTAGAGGCACAGGCCCGCCGTGACGAAGTCCTCGCCCAGCTCGTCGCGGTAGTGCGCGCTGAGGGCGGTGCGCGCCTGCGCGACGAGGGGGTGGGGGAGCGGCTCGTGCTCGCCGTAGAACTTCGTCAGGCGGGGCACGTCGAGCACGCGGTCGTACATCTGGCGGCGCTCGGCGTGCCACGGCACGTCACGCACGAGGTCGTCGAGCACCGTGTCGCCCCCGCTCACCCAGCCCGGGTGCAGGTCGACCCACGCCCCCCGGTCCAGCGTCGTGCGGCGCGGGTCGACCGGGGCGAGGGTCGGCCGCTCCGCGTCGTCGAAGAGGCTGGGCTGCAGCGCGCTCACGAGACGAGGATAGCAAGTGCATCGAACAGGTGTTCGAGGTGCTTGCGCGACCCCTTCCCGGTGCGGGTGGTCTCGAGGCTCGGGCGCTGAGCGCCCTCGCACCTCGACCAGCGACGAGGTGCGGCGCGGCGGCGGGCGTCGTCGGGGGCTCGTAGGACAATGGACGCATGCCCCTGTACCGAGACACCGGTGTCGTGCTGCGCACGCACAAGCTCGGCGAGGCCGACCGCATCATCACGATGCTCACCCGCGGTCGCGGCAAGGTCCGGGCGGTGGCGAAGGGGGTCCGCCGCACGAAGTCCCGCTTCGGCGCCCGCCTCGAGCCGGGCATGCACGTCGACGTCCAGTGCTACGAGGGTCGCAACCTCGACACCGTGACCCAGGCGGTCGGGGTCGACTCGTGGGGCCACACCCTCGCCAGCCGCTACTCGGACTGGACCGCGGCCGCCGCGATCCTCGAGACCGCCGACCGGCTCACGGAGGAGCACGAGGTCTCCGTCCAGCAGTACCACCTGCTGTGCGGGGCGCTGCGCACCCTCACGGCCGGCGAGCACGACTCCTCGCTCGTCCTCGACGCCTACCTGCTGCGCGCCCTCGCCGTCGCGGGCTGGGCGCCGAGCCTGCACGACTGCGCCCGGTGCGGCGCCGACGGCCCGCACCGCGCCTTCCAGATCGCCGCGGGCGGCTCGGTCTGCTCGCAGTGCCGCACGCCGGGGGCGAGCGCTCCCGCGCCGGCGACGACGGCGCTCATGGCCTCGCTCCTCGCCGGCGACTGGGCCCACGCCGACGCCTCGCCGATGCCGGCGCGGCGCGAGTCGAGCGGCCTGACCGCTGCCTTCCTCCAGTGGCACCTCGAGCGGGGCGTGCGCTCCCTCGGCCTGGTCGACCGCACCCCCCAACCCTCGAGGGCGCCCGCCCCCGACGACCCGATGACGAGGACGCGATGACGACGAGACGGTACGAGACCCCCTTCGCGCACCCCACCGGGGTCACCGCGCCGCCGGTCCCGGCCGAGCTCGTGCCCGGTCACGTCGCCGTCGTCATGGACGGCAACGGCCGGTGGGCCAACGAGCGCGGGCTGCCCCGCACGAAGGGGCACGAGGCCGGCGAGGGCGCGCTGCTCGACGTCGTCGCCGGGGCGCTGGAGATCGGGGTGACCCACCTCTCGGCCTATGCCTTCTCGACGGAGAACTGGCGCCGCTCGCCCGACGAGGTGCGCTTCCTCATGGGCTTCAACCGCGACGTCATCCGGCGCCGCCGCGACCAGCTGCACGCGTGGGGCGTGCGGATGCGCTGGGTCGGCCGGCGCCCACGGCTGTGGGCCTCGGTCATCAAGGAGCTCGAGATCGCCCAGGAGATGACGAAGGACAACGACGCGATGACGTTGTACTTCTGCGTCAACTACGGGGGCAGGGCCGAGATCGCCGATGCCGTGCAGCGCATCGCGGAGGACGTGCGTCGTGGCCGGCTCAAGGGCAACGGCATCGACGAGCGCACCATCGCGCGCTACCTGCCCGAGCCGGGGATGCCCGACGTCGATCTCTTCGTGCGGTCCAGCGGCGAGCAGCGCACGAGCAACTTCCTGCTGTGGCAGAGCGCGTACGCCGAGATGGTCTTCCAGGACACGCTGTGGCCCGACTACGACCGCCGCCACCTGTGGCAGGCGATCGAGACCTACGCCCGGCGCGACCGGCGCTACGGGGGAGCGGTGGACGCGGTCGACGGCTGAGCGAAGGGGTCAGCCGCGCGAGCAGTCCGCGCAGCGCCCGAAGATCTCCAGCGTGTGCTCGACCTGGGTGAAGCCGTGCTCGGCGGAGACCCGGTCGGCCCAGCGCTCCACCGTCGGCCCCTCGACCTCGACGGCCCGACCGCACTCACGGCACACGAGGTGGTGGTGGTGCCCGGTGCTGCACCGGCGGTAGAGGGACTCGCCCTCGTCGGTGCGCACGACGTCGACGTCGCCGTCGTCGGCCATTGCCTGCAGGGCGCGGTAGACGGTCGCGAGGCCCACCCGCTCGCCGGCGGTCGACAGCCGGGTGTGCAGCTCCTGCGCGGACTCGAAGGCCTGGGAGCGCGACAGCGCCTCGGCGACGGCGACCCGCTGCCGGGTCGGCCTGCGTGCTGGTGTGCTCATCGTGCCCCTTCGTGGTCGCGGGCGTCGTCACCGCGGTGGTCGTGCTCGTGGTCGCCGTGCTCGTGCTCGTGGTCGCCGTGCTCGTGCCAGTGGTCGCCGTGCGCGGCGTGACGGTGCCCGTCGTGGACGTAGTCGACGTGGTCGCCGTGCAGCACCTGCTCGTGGCCGCACTCGTCCCAGTGCACGTGCTCGTGCGGGTGCCCGGCAGGAGCCGCCCGGCGCCGTCGCAGGGTGCGCGCCGCCGCGCCGCCGGCCGCGGCGAGGACGAAGATCGCGATGAGCAGGAGGACGATCGTGCCACCGGAGGGGGTGTCCGCGTAGAAGCTCGCGACGACCCCGCCGACGCTCGTCCCGATGCCGATGACGACGGCCCACCGCAGGACCCCGCGGAAGCTGCGCCCGAGCTGCTGACCGGCCGCGTTGGGCAGGATCATCAGCGCGCTGATGAGCAGCAGGCCGACGACGCGCATCGAGACGACGACGGTGAGGGCGGTGAGCGCGGCGAGCAAGACGTTGGTGCCGACGACCGGCAGGCCGACGGCCCGTGCGTACTCCTCGTCCTGCGCCACGGCGAAGAAGCGGCCGCGCAGCACCGTCGTCACGAGGACGACGACGGCGGAGAGCACGGCGAAGGCGACGAGGTCGGCGCGCGAGACCGTGTTGATCGCGCCGAAGAGGTAGCCGTTGAGGTTGACCGGGGCACCCGCCGGCGCACGCGCGATGAGCACGACGCCGGCGGCGATGCCGCCGTAGAACATCACGGCGAGCGCGAGGTCGCCGCCCGTGCGCGCGTACGAGCGCAGCAGCTCGATGAGCACCGCCGCGACGAGGGCGACGACGAGCGCGGTCCACACGGGGGAGGTCGAGGTGACCACGCCGACCCCGACGCCGGCCAGGGCCATGTGGCCCAGGCCGTCGCCGATGAGCGACATGCGCCGCTGGACGAGGAAGACCCCGACGAGCGGCGCGGCAGCGCCGACGAGCAGCGCCGCGAGCAGCGCGTTGCGCATGAAGTCCAGGGAGAGCAGGTCGCTCATGCACGCCTCCTGGGGGCGATGATCTCGCCGGTGAGCGAGGGGTCGGGCTCGTGGTCGAGCTCGTCGTCGTGGTGGTGGTGCACGTGGCCGAGGTCGTCGAGCGCCGAGGGTGGCCCGTCGTAAGCGATCGCGCCGTCGCGCACGACGACGGCCCGGGTGACGAGGTCGCGCAGGGCGTCGAGCTCGTGCGTGACGACGACGAGGGTCGCGCCGCGCTCGACGAGGCGTCGCAGCACGGCGGCGAGCACCCGCTGGTTGCCGACGTCGACGCCGGCGGTCGGCTCGTCGAGGACGAAGAGCTCGGGTCCGGCGGCGAGGGCCCGGGCGATGAGCACCCGGCGCTGCTGGCCGCCCGAGAGGGTCGAGACCTCGTGGGTGCGCTGCTCGCCGAGACCGACGACCTCGATCGCCTCGCGGACGGCCGTGCGGTGCTCGGGAGCCAGGGCCCGCCACGGCGCCCACCACGGCACGCGGGGGACACGGCCGGTCGCGACGATCTCCTCGACGGTCGCCGAGACGGTCGAGGCGAGGGTGTGGCGCTGCGGGACATACCCGACCCGCGTGCGCTCCTCGAGGTGCTCGCGCGGGGTGCCGAAGAGCTCGACGGTCCCGCGGCTGGTCTCGGCGAGCCCGAGCAGGCCCTTGACGACGGTCGACTTGCCCGACCCGTTGGGCCCGAGCACGGCGACGACCTCGCCGCGCTCCACGACGAGGTCGACGTCGGTGACGACGGTGCGCTCGGAGTACCCGAAGGAGGCCGCGTGCACCCGGATCACCGGGGTGGGCTCTGCTGAGCTCATGAGCAGGACTGGCCCTTCTCCAAGGTCGTGAGGTTGGCCTCCATGATGCCGAAGTAGTCCTGCGCGGACGACTCGTCGGTCACCCCTTCGATCGGGTCGAGGACCATGACCTGCGCGTCGGCCTCCTTCGCGATGGTCTCGGCGACGTCCTTGGGCACGAGGGTCTCGGCGTAGACGGTCGGCACGTCGTGCTCGCGGATGTGCTCGACGACGTCCTTCATCGCCTGCGCGCTGGGCTCGGTCTCGGGTGTGAGCCCGGTGATCGACTCCTGGGTCAGGCCGTACGCGTCGGCGAGGTAGCCGAAGGCGGCGTGCGAGGTGACGAGGTCGGTCGTCCGGCAGTCCTTCAGGCCCTCGCGGAAGGAGGCGTCGAGCGAGTCGAGCCGGGTGCGCATGTCCTTGGCGTTCTGCTCGTACTCCGCGGCGTGGTCGGGGTCGACCCGGCCGAGCTCGCCGGCGATCGCGTCGGCGACGTCCGCGTAGCGCTGCGGGTCGAGCCAGAAGTGGGGGTCCTGCGAGCCGTGGTCGTGGCCCGCGTGCTCCTCCGCGGACTCGCCGCCGTGGTCGTGGCCGTCGTCGGTGGCGGCGAGGTCGAGCCGGGCGGCCTTCGTCACGTCGAAGGCGGTGCCGTCGGCCTCGGTGATCGCGTCGTCGACGGCGGGCTGGAAGTCGGCGAGGTAGACCACCGAGTCGGCCTGGGCCACCGACAGCACGTCCTTGGGGCTGAGCTCGAGGTCGTGCGGCTCGGCGCCGGGGCGGGTGAGGTTGGTCGCCTCGACCCGGTCGCCGCCGACCTGCTGCACGGCGTACTGCAGGGGGTAGAAGGAGGTGACCACCTCGAGGCGGTCACCCCCGCCCGCTGCGTCGTCGGAGCCGTCGCTGCCGCAGGCGGCGAGGGCGAGGAGGGGGGCGACGAGGAGGGCGGTGCGCTTCATGACAACCATTCTCATCTCAATTGAGAACGGTTGTCAAAATCTACGGGTCAGCGCGGGACGGCTCGCACGACGGTGATCGCCAGGCACAAGACGATGACCGCGAGGCGGAGCATCTTCTCCGACGGCGTGAGGCGCGGCCAGCTGATGGCGAGCACCCAGACGAGCACGAGCACCGCGAGGGCGAGGAAGACCCAGCCCCAGCCGGGCACGACCGCACCGAGCAGGACGAGGGCGAAGACGCCGAGGACGGGCACGACCGGCGGCAGCCCCGACACCCATCGGACGAGGGGCGCGGTGGCGCGGGCGACGGCGGTGTCCCGCGGGACCTCGGGGGACGGCTGGGACGGGCTCACCCGACGATCGTAGGCGGTGGTCGGCACCCCCTTCGCGGCCGGATAGCCTTGCGCCATGGCCAAGCAGACCTCCACCGTCGACACCGTCGTCTCGCTGTGCAAGCGGCGGGGATTCGTCTTCCCCTGCGGCGAGATCTACGGCGGCACCCGCTCCGCGTGGGACTACGGTCCCCTCGGCGTCGAGCTCAAGGAGAACATCAAGCGCCAGTGGTGGCGCTCGATGGTCACCGGTCGTGACGACGTCGTCGGCCTCGACTCCTCGATCATCCTGCCGCGCGAGACCTGGGTCGCCTCCGGGCACGTCGGCACCTTCACCGACCCGCTCGTCGAGTGCCTCAGCTGCCACAAGCGCCGCCGTCAGGACCACCTGCAGGAGGCCGTGGCCGAGAAGGCCGCGAAGAAGGGCCAGGAGCTCGACCCGGACGACGTGCCGATGTCCGAGGTCGTCTGCCCCGACTGCGGCACCCGCGGCCAGTGGACCGAGGCGCGCGAGTTCAACATGATGCTCAAGACCTACCTCGGCGTCATCGAGGACGAGTCCGGGCTGCACTACCTGCGCCCCGAGACCGCGCAGGGCATCTTCATCAACTTCCTCAACGTCCTCGGCACCTCGCGCAAGAAGCCCCCCTTCGGCATCGCGCAGACCGGCAAGTCCTTCCGCAACGAGATCACGCCGGGCAACTTCATCTTCCGCACGCGCGAGTTCGAGCAGATGGAGATGGAGTTCTTCGTCAAGCCCGGCGAGGACGAGGACTGGCACCAGTACTGGATCGACGAGCGCACCCGCTGGTACACCGACCTCGGCATCAAGCCCGAGAACCTGCGCCACTACGAGCACGCGCAGGAGAAGCTCTCGCACTACTCGAAGCGCACCGTCGACATCGAGTACCGCTTCGGCTTCAGCGGCAACGAGTGGGGCGAGCTCGAGGGCATCGCCAACCGCACCGACTTCGACCTCAAGAGCCACAGCGAGCACTCGGGCACCGACCTCGTCTACTTCGACCAGGCCTCCGGCGAGAAGTACACGCCGTACGTCATCGAGCCGGCGGCGGGCCTGTCGCGCTCGCTCATGACCTTCCTCGTCGACGCCTACGCCGAGGACGAGGCGCCCAACGCCAAGGGCGGGGTCGACACCCGCACGGTGCTGCGCCTCGACCACCGCCTCGCGCCGGTCAAGGCCGCGGTGCTCCCGCTCTCGCGCAACGCCGACCTCTCGCCCAAGGCCCGCGACCTCGCCGCCCAGCTGCGCCGCAGCTGGAACGTCGACTTCGACGACGCCCAGGCGATCGGCAAGCGCTACCGCCGCCAGGACGAGATCGGCACGCCGTACTGCATCACCGTCGACTTCGACACCCTCGAGGACGACGCGGTGACGATCCGCGAGCGCGACTCGATGCGCCAGGAGCGGGTGAGCATCGACCAGGTCGAGTCCTGGCTCGCCCCCAAGCTCCTCGGCTGCTGAGCCGCACCGCACGACAGCCAGCGCCCCCGGCCACCAGGCCGGGGGCGCTGCGTCGTCTCAGAGGAGCTCCCAGACCACCTCGACCTGGACGGTGAGGTCCTGCTCGCCGGCGTAGAGGGCGAAGGCCCTGCCGGTGCTCGCGTCGGCGCTGCTGAGCAACTGCGCCTCGAAGACGCCCCGGTCACCGCGGGGCTCGACGATCTTCGTGGCCCTCCCGAGCCGGCGCCCGGACGCCTTCGCGTACTGCTCGGCGGTCGCGCGCGAGTCGGCCATCGCCTCGTCGCGCGCCTCCTTCGTCGCCTGCGTCTCGTCGCTCACCGCGAGCCGGATCCCGCCGACGCGCAGCGCCCTGCCGGCGTCCTTGGTCGCCGCGGTGATGGCGTCGCCGGCGTCCTCGAGGGCGACCTCGACCCGCACCGACTGCGTGACGGAGTAGCCCGTCGGCTCGGGCGCCTGCCCCTTGACCCGGCGGTAGGTCGGGCGCATCTGGGCGCCGGTGGTCCGCACGTCCTCGCGGGCGACGCCCTGGTCGACGAGGGCGTCGACGGCCGTCGACAGCTCGGCGCTCGAGCGGCTCAGCGCGTCGTCGAGGCCCTCGGCCCGGGTCGTCACCGACAGGTCGAAGTGGACCTCGTCGGGCACGACGCTCGTGCTCCCCGAGCCACGGATGGTGATCGTCTCGCTGCTCGCCGGGCCTGCCGGGTCCGGCTCGTCGGCCTGCGCGTTGCTCGTGCCGACGACGTAGGCGAGCGCGAGCCCGACCACGACGGCGAGCGTCACGACCGCCCCGCGCATGCTGCTGGAGATCCCGCTCATCTGCCCCACCCCGATCCTCGTGCGACGGCCCGTGCCGTCGACCTCGGGGCTAGGACGCGGCGGGGGAGCGGGTGGTTCCCCCGCTCAGGCGCCGGTGGCGACGGGCCGCTCGGGGTCGGAGACCCACTCGCTCCACGAGCCGATGTACGGCACGGCGGTCACCTCGATCTCGGCAAGGGCGAGCGCCGTGTGCGCCGCGGTGACGCCCGAGCCGCAGTACGTGCCGACGGGTGTCGCGTCGGAGGCGTGCAGCCCGAGGGCGTGCAGCCGCTCCCGCAGCTCCTCCGGCGGGAGCAGCCGGCCGTCCGGGCGCACCAGCTCGCCCATGGGCAGGTTCGTCGCCCCGGGGACGTGCCCGGCGACCGGGTCGATCGGCTCGCTCTCGCCGCGGAAGCGCTCGGGCGTGCGGGCGTCGAGGAGCAGACCCTCCTGCGCGACCCGGGCGGCGCCGTCGGCGTCGAGGACCGGCAGGCTCCCGGGGCGCACGACGACGTCACCCGGCTCGACCGGGTCCGGCTCGGTGCTCACCGGCAGCCCGGCGTCGCGCCACGCGGACAGACCGCCGTCGAGCACGCGGACGTCCTCGACGCCTGCCCAGCGCAGCACCCACCACGCCCGGGCGGCCGACAGCGAGGTGCGCTGGTCGTAGACGACGACGGTGCTCTCGGCGCGCACACCCGCGGCTCGCAGGCCCTCCTGGAGCACCTCCGGGTCGGGCAGGGGGTGCCGTCCACCCGCGCCGGGCGGGCCGGCGAGGACGGAGTCGAGGTCGACCGGCGCCGCCCCGGGCAGGTGACCGGCGGCGTAGAGCTGGGCGCTCGGCGTGCCGCCCAGCTCGTACTGCACGTCGAGCACGACGACGTCGGGGCGCTGACGCATCGCGTCGAGGGCAGAAGGGGTGAGCAGCGTGCTCATGAGGGTCCTCCGGGGGTCGGTGTCGGGCCGGCCACGGGCACCTCGTGCTCGTAGTCGTCGTAGGAGCGGGGGTCCTCGCGCGGCTCGATGTGGGTCGAGACCCGCAGGTCGGGGTACTCCGCCCGCAGCGCGTCCTCGACCTCCTCGACGAGGTCGTGGGCCCGGCGCACGTCCCACGCCCCGGGCACGAGGACGTGCACCTCGGCGAAGGAGGTGTGGCCGGCCACCCGCGTGCGCAGGCCGTGGAAGTGGACCTCGTCGTCGGCCCACCGCGAGAGCAGCTCGGCGAGCCGGACGTTGTCGGACTCGTCCATCGTGCGGTCCATGAGCCCGCTCGTCGACTCGTCGAGCAGCCCCCACCCGGCCCACAGGATGTTGGCCGCGACGAGCAGCGCGACGACGGGGTCGAGCCAGTCGATGCCGGTGAGCCACACGAGCGCGACGCCGACGACGACCCCGACGGAGGTGACGACGTCGGTGAGCAGGTGCCGGCCGTCGGCGGTGAGGGTGATCGAGCGGTGCCGGCGACCGGCCCGCAGGAGCACGACGGCGACGAGCCCGTTGACGACCGACGCACCGACCGAGATGGCCAGACCGATGCCGACGTCCTCCACCGGCCGGGGGTCGAGCAGTCGCAGCACCGACTGCCAGATGATGACGAGCGCGGCGACGGCGATCATCGCGCCCTCGAGGGCGGCGGAGAGGTACTCCGCCTTCGCGTGGCCGAAATGGTGGCCCGCGTCGGCGGGGGCCGCCGCGACGCGCAGGGCGACGAGCGCGCCGACGGCGGCGACAAGGTTGACGACCGACTCGGCTGCGTCCGAGAGCAGACCGACGGAGTCGGTGACGAGCCAGGCGGTGGTCTTCATCCCGATCGTCACCAGGGCGGCGGCGATGGCCAGCCAGGCGAAGCGGGTCAGACGGGCCCGGTCGACCCGGGCGGGCGGTGCGGCGGTCGTCACCCGGCCATCCTCGCGCACGGGGCCCGACCTGCGGCCCCGCAGCCGCCGGTCGCGCGGGTAGCGTCCGCCCCATGAGCCGGCACCACGACGTCGTCGTCCTCGGGGGAGGGAACGCCGGCATCTCGCTGGCCGCCCGGCTGCGCCGGGTCGGCTGCCGAGACGTCCTCGTCGTCGCCCCCTCCGCGACCCACCTCTACCGACCGATGCTCAACTACGTCGGCGGCGGTCAGGCGCGCCTCGACGAGCTCACCCTGACGACGCACGCCGTCATGCCCTCGGGCGTGCAGTGGCTGCGCGACCGGGCGGTCGCCGTGCATCCCGACCTCCACGAGGTCGAGACGGCGAAGGGGGAGCGCGTCGGCTACACCGACCTCGTCGTCGCGACCGGGCTCGAGGAGGACCTCGGCGCGGTCGAGGGTCTCGAGACGGCTCTCGCGTCGGGCTGGGCGAGCACCCCGCACCTCGAAGAACGGGCCGAGCGCACCTGGGAGGCGCTGCGCCCCCTTCGCCGCGGCAGGGTCGTGCTGAGCATCCCGCCCGAGCCGGCGCCGTGCGGTGGCACGGCGCTCAAGCCCCTCTTCCTCGCGGCCGACCACTGGCGGCGCGAAGGGGTCCTCGGCGACGTCGAGATCCATCTCGTCACCCCCTTCGCGTCGGTCCTCGACCTCCCCTTCGTCGACGGCACGCTCACCACCCGGCTCGAGAGGCTCGGCGTCCAGGTGCACCACGACGCCCGGGTCGCGTCGCTCGACGGCGCCACCCGCGAGGTCGTCGTCGCGTCCGGCGGGGGCACGACGCCGATCGCGGACGTCGACCACGCCGTCGTCGTCCCGCACTACCGGGGGCCGTCCTGGCTGGCCGGTCTCGCCGGTGGCGAGCACGGGCTCGTCGACGTCGACCCCGAGACGATGGCGCACCGCAGCGCACCGGACGTGTGGTCCCTCGGTGACGTCGCCGACCTGCGCACCCGCCCGTCCGGGGGAGCGCTGCGTCGGCAGGTCGACGTCCTCGCCGACAACATCGCCCGCCGCCGTCTCGGCGAGCCGTTGCGCCGCTACGACGGCTACACGATCATCCCGATCACCACCGACCGGCGCCGGCTGCTCCTCGCCGAGATGGACCGCGACGGCACCCCTCAGCCCACCGTGCGCCGACCCGATCTCACCGTCCCGAGGACCTGGCTGTGGGTCTTCGACCGCTACCTCGAGCCGAGGGTCTACCGCTACGCCCTGCTGCGCGGCCGCGTCTGAGGCCGGACCGAGATCGGACCGGCTGCGCGGGCGCAGGTGCAGGGTCCATCCTGGCGACGAGAGGTCGCGCCGCACGAGGGCGGACGGGAGGTCGGTGCCATGGGTGGGCCGTCGCGAGACGAGCAGGAGTTCGTCAGCTGGGCGCGCTCCAGCGTGGCCGGGCTGCTGCGCGAGGCCGGCCACGGCCGGGTCGACGAGGAGCAGGCCCGCGTCGACGTGCACGAGGCCCTCGTCCTCGTGGCCGTGCGCTGGGGCGTGCTGCGCCACGAGGAGCCCCTCGCGTACGCGCGGCGCGCCATGCACCGGCACCGGACCCACCCGGGCTCGCGGACGACGCCCCCTCCCGCCACGTCCGACCTCGACGCCCTCGTCGACAGCGCGTGGCGCACCGCGACGACCCGTCGTCGGGCCGGGCGGCGCCGCGGGGCGGTCGTCGCGGCGGCCGTCGTCGCCGTGCTCGGCGTCGGCTTCGCCCTCGGGCCCGACGCGGCGGTCGAGCCCGTGCCGGCACCGACGTCGACCTCCGAGGGCCCGGGCCGCCCGGTCGTGCTCGGCGGCGCCCAGGTCGACCGGCTCGTCCCGGCCGAGCAGCTGGGCGACCTGCCGCGGCACCCCGACCCGGGCAGCCTGGGCCTCGGGGCGACGCTGGGCTGGACCGCGGGCGCCGACATCTCCGGGCTGCCGCAGGGCGGGCTCTCGCAGCCGGTGCGCGCCGTGGCCCTGCGCCGCGTGCAGGGTCGTCACCGGGCCCACCTCGTGCTGCGCCTCACGGGCACGCCGACGCCCTACGTCGAGGTCGAGGAGCTGCTGACCAGCCAGGTCGTCGGGGAGCCGCTCGTGCTCACCGGCGACATGATCCACCCCGACCGCGACCGGGTCGCCGTGCCCCAGCCGGGTCGGGTGGTCGTCGTGGACGTCGCCCGCGGGCGCACCCAGGAGATCCCGGTGCCCGACGACCGGCTGAGCAGCCTCGGGTGGGCCGGCAACGGCGACATCATCGTGCGCGGGGAGTCGACGTGGCGGATCACCGGCTCGCGCGTGCGGCGGGCAGATCCCCAGGTCAGCCCGGCCCCCGAGGTGCTCGTGCTGCGTCCCGACGGCCGGCTCGAGCGCTCCTCCTACGCCGGCACGGGCGACCTCGTCGGCGGCGAGACGATGCCGGGCCCGGTCGGCGGTGTGCACGGCGAGACGGTGAGCGACATCGCCGGGTGGTCGGCGGCCGGCATCTGGCTGCCGCAGTGGGCCACCGCCCAGCTCGACGGCAGCTACCAGGGCGTCTACGCCGTGCAGGTCGACGCCTCGCCCCGTCCCCGGGTGCTCGCCGCGGCCGACGACAGCACCGTCATGGGCGGCCTCGTCCCGCTCGACTGGGGGCCGGCCGACCAGCTGCTCCTCCTCTCGCGCTCCGCCCTGGGCACCTGGGTCCTCGTGTGGGACGTCCACACCGGCACGACGTGGCGGGTCACCGAGGTCCTCGGGCAGCCACCGCCGGGGTCGCAGCCGGCGGTGGGGGAGATGGTCGGCTCGCCGGTGCTGTGAGCCGGCGGGGAGGGGCTGTCCGCCGGTGGTGGGACACTGGGGTGGTCATGAGCGCTCCCACCACCACCTCGCCCCGCACCGCGCCGCCCGCGACGCAGGCCGCGTCGCCGGTGCTGCCACCCCTTCGCCTCGGCCGCCACACGATCACCTCGCCGGTGGTCCTCGCGCCGATGGCCGGCATCACCAATGTCGCCTTCCGCCGGCTGTGCCGGCGCTACGGCGCGGCCGGTCACGTCGCCGGCGGGGCCGACGGGGCGAGCAGCCTGTACGTCAACGAGATGGTCACCTCGCGTGCGGTCGTCGAGCGCTCGCCCGAGACGATGCGGCTGCTCGAGCACGACCCGGACGAGCACCCGCGCAGCGTCCAGCTCTACAGCGTCGACCCCGGGGCCACCCGGCTGGCCGCCCGGATCATCGCCACGGAGGACCGGGCCGACCACATCGACCTCAACTTCGGGTGCCCGGTGCCGAAGGTGACGCGCAAGGGCGGGGGAGCGGCGCTGCCGTGGAAGCGCGACCTCTTCCGCTCCATCGTCGCCGCCGCCGTCGAGGAGGGCTCGCGCCGCGACATCCCGGTGACGGTGAAGATGCGCAAGGGCATCGACGACGAGCACCTCACCTACCTCGAGGCCGCGCAGATCGCCGTCGACGAGGGCGTCGCGGCGATCTCGCTGCACGGCCGCACCGCGTCCCAGGCGTACTCCGGCCAGGCCGACTGGTCGGCGATCCGGCTCCTCAAGGAGACGATCACGCAGGTCCCGGTCCTCGGCAACGGCGACATCTGGTCGGCCGACGACGCCCTGCGGATGGTCCGCGAGACCGGCTGCGACGGCGTCGTCGTCGGCCGCGGCTGCCTGGGCCGGCCGTGGCTCTTCACCGATCTCGCGGCCGCCTTCGCCGGCTCGAGCGCTCGCGTCCGACCGACCCTCGGCGAGGTCGCGGCGACGCTGCGCCTGCACGCCGAGCACCTCGTCGACTTCTACGACGGCGACGAGCTGCGCGGCTGCCGCGACATCCGCAAGCACATCGCCTGGTACCTCAAGGGCTTCCCGGCGGGCTCGCGCGTGCGCAACCAGCTCGCGCTCGTCGACTCCCTCGCCGCCCTGGACGAGCTCATCGCGACGCTCGACCCGGACGTGCCCTGGCCCGCCGAGGCCGCCGACGGGCCCCGGGGCCGCGCCGGCTCCCCGCGCACCGTCGCCCTCCCGGAGGGCTGGCTGCGCAGCCGCGAGCTCGACGCCGACCAGGCCGCCCAGGTCTCCCAGGCCGAGCTGTCGGTGAGCGGCGGCTGAGATGACGTCGGGGGCGAAGGGGGCGCCCGGTCGCCCCGGGGGGACGCCGGAGCGACCGGCGACCTACTTCGCCGACGCGGCCGAGCTGCGCGCGTGGTTCGAGGAGCACCACGACAGCGCGAGCGAGCTGTGGATGGGGCTGCGCGGCAAGCACGTCCCCGACCGCGGCATCACCTGGGCGGAGGCGGTGCCGGTCGCCCTGTGCTTCGGGTGGATCGACAGCGTGAGCGAGCGGGTCGACGAGGACTCGCGGCGCCAGCGCTGGACGCCCCGTCGCGCGGGCAGCACGTGGAGCGCGGTCAACGTCGCTCACGTCGAGCGGCTGCGCGAGCAGGGGCTGATGACGCCGGCGGGCGAGGCGGCCTTCGAGCGGCGGCGCGAGGACCGCACGGCGATCTACACCTACGAGGTCGAGGCCGGTGAGCTGCCGCAGGGATACGCGGCCCGTCTCGAGGCAGAGCCCCGTGCCCGGGCCTTCTGGGCCGAGGCGACGCCGGGGTACCGCAAGCAGGCCACCCACTGGGTGCTCGGCGCGAAGCAGGAGGCCACCCGCGAGCGGCGGATGGGCGAGCTCGTCGCCGACTGCGCCGCCGGACGGCTCATCCGCACGCAGCGCTACGGCGCCGAGCCCGCCTGGGTGCGCCGGGCCCGAGCCGCCCAGGACGGCGCCTGAGGTCTAGGTCGTCCTCGACGTGTCGACGTCGTCACGGGGGTCCCACCCCTGCATCCAGCGCGAACCGCCGGTCGGGACCTGGCGGGGCTCGTGGACACGCAACGACCCGCTCTCCAGGCCGTGGCGGTCGCCGAGGGTGGGCAGCACCTCGGCGACGAAGCGTTCCGGGTCCGAGGGGACGACGAGCGCCGCGGGCCGGCCGGACCGCGTGCCCAGGGCGACGACCCAGCCGCCGGAGTAGCGCTCGACGTCGAGGTGGTGGTCCTCGGCGTTGCGCTCGACGGTGACGAGGGGTGCCTCGTGCCGAGGCCCGACGGCGACGAGCCCCGCGAGGTCCTGGTCGACCTGGTCATGGCGACGCGCGAGCTCGTCGCGGGGCAGGACGGCGGTCAGCGGGTAGACGACGCGCTCCTCGCTCGGGTGCCACCTGCTCGTGAGCGGCAGCTGGACGACGACGAGGACGTGCTCCTGCACCGACGTGGCGACGTCGAGGCGCACGCCGTCGTCACGGGTGCCGAGGATCAGCAGGTGCGCGCTCGCCACGGCGCCGGCCCGGCGCATCTCTCGACGCCAGCGCATGAGCGGCCAGGTCGGCAGCAAGATCGCCGCCGCCAGTCCGAGCAGGACGAGGGCGAGGACGGGGTCCGAGAGCACGAGCAGGCAGAGCAGCAGCGCGAGCCCGCCGATCACCCAGCCCATGACGGACAACGCCATGGCGGGACCCGCGAGCCCCGGGAAGGGATCGGCGACCGGGATCCCGCGGCCGCGCTGCCCGGCGCGGCTCGCGGCCCAGCGCACGGCGTACCGCGCCTCGGCGAGGGTGATGACGTGCCGCCACACCGAGGTGACCCACAGCAGCAGCACGCCGACCGCGAGCGGCGCCAGCAGGGCGAGGACGGCGCCGCGGAGCACCTCCGGCGACGTCTGCGCCTCGAGGGCCTCGAAGGGGTCGTCGACCCCCGTGTCCTGCCGGGCGACGAAGCCGGCGACGAGCAGGGCGAGGAGCACGACGAGGGTGAGCGCTCCCATGAGGTTGCGGACCCGGGCGATGCGGGCGCCCCACCGCTCGGCGGGCAGCCCGTCGGGGTGGTCTCGATGCCGGTCGGCGACGAGGTCGAGCCCGTCCTGCACGCTGTGCTCGGTGACCTGCGGGCGCGTCGCGAGGAGGGCACGAGCCGCCGAGTCGGGGCCGGAGGCGCCGAGGAGCACGTCGACGGCGTCGGCGCCGAGCCACCGTCGTACCCGCACGGCGGCGGTCAGCTGCTCGGCATCGGTCGTCGCGTCGTCGGGGGTGGCAGGTGGCGGCTCGTCCGGGGTCGTCACAGACGCAACCCTAGGGCGGGGTCCTGCCGGACATAGGCTCGCCCCGTGACCTATGCCGAGGCCGATCGTGAGCGCTGGGTGGCCGAGGACCCCGTGCACAAGCGCGCCGATCGCGACGACTTCGCGCGCGACCGGGGGCGGCTCATCCACTCCGCCGCCCTGCGCCGGCTCGCGGCGAAGACCCAGGTCGTCCAGCCGGCGAGCGACGACTTCGTGCGCAACCGGCTGACCCACACCCTCGAGGTCGCTCAGATCGGCCGGGAGTTCGGCGGGGCGCTGGGCTGCAACGCCGACGTCGTCGAGGTGGCCTGCCTCGCGCACGACCTCGGGCATCCCCCCTTCGGCCACAACGGGGAGAGCGCGCTCGACGCGATCGCCGCGGGCATCGGCGGCTTCGAGGGCAACGCGCAGACCCTGCGGATCCTCACCCGGCTCGAGGCCAAGCGGGTCCACCCCGACGGCCGCCCTGCCGGTCTCAACCTCACCCGCGCGAGCCTCGACGCCGCGACGAAGTACCCCTGGACCCGCGACGACGGCCCGCGCCCCGGACCGAAGTACGGCGCGTACGGCGACGACGTCGCGGCCTTCGGCTGGGTGCGCCATGGAGCCGCGCCACGGGTGCGCTGCCTCGAGGCCGACGTCATGGACTGGTCGGACGACGTCGCCTACTCCGTGCACGACGTCGAGGACGCCGTCGCCTCCGGCCAGCTCGACCCCGCGGCCCTGCGCGACACCGCCCGCTCGGACTCGGTGCTCGCCGCCGCCCACGGCGAGTACGCCGCGGACCTGCCGGCACACGAGGTCGAGGCCGCGCTCGCCCGGCTCACCGACCAGGGCCTCGTGCCGCTGCACTTCGACGGCAGCCGCGAGGCGCTCGCCCGGCTCAAGGACATGACCTCGCGCCTCGTCGGCCGCTTCGTCCAGGCAGCCGAGGAGGCCACCCGCGAGCGCTACGGGCCCGGCCCGCTCACCCGCTACGCGGCCTCGCTCGTCGTGCCCGACGACAGCCGCGCCGAGGTCGCGGTGCTCAAGGGGATGGCCGCCCACTTCGTCATGCACGCGAGCGAGCGCGCCGACGTCTACGTGCGCCAGCGGGTCGTCGTCGGCGACCTCGTCGAGTGGTTCGCCGCCGACCCACGAAGCCGTCTCGACCCCGACCTTCGCGCCGACCACGCGGCCGCGGCAGACGACGCGGCACGGCTGCGGGTCGTCGTCGACCAGGTCGCCGGGCTCACCGACGTCCGGGCGCTCGCCCTCCACGCCCGGCTCTGAGCGTCCCCTTCGCCGCGACAGGGGTGCCGCTCAGGACGGCGTCCGGGGAACCCGTCCGTGCCCGGGACGACGGACCCGGCCCAGGACACCCGCTCGTGCCGAGACGTGTCCCGGCCGATGGCCGACTTCCCGGTCGGCCGCCGTGATCCCGGCCCGAGCGCGGGACTCGGGTCATCGCGGCCGGGTCGTCACCTCCGTGCGCCGAGGTCGGCTCTGAGCGCCCCCTTCGCCGCGGCACCTAGACTCACCTCGACCGCAGGAGGTGCACGCGTGGCAGGCAGGATCAGGGCCGAGGACGTCACGGCCGTCAAGGAGCGCTCGTCGATCACCGACGTCGTCCGCGAGCACGTGACGCTGCGCCCCGCCGGGGTCGGCGCGATGAAGGGGCTGTGCCCCTTCCACGACGAGAAGACCCCGTCCTTCACCGTGCGCGAGTCCGTCGGCAGCTATCACTGCTTCGGCTGCGGCGAAGGGGGAGACGTCCTCGACTTCGTGCAGAAGGTCGACCACCTCACCTTCACCGAGTCCGTCGAGCGGCTCGCCGGCAAGCTCGGCCTCGAGCTGCGCTACGAGGAGGGCGGGGCGCCACGCCGCGGCGAGAGCATCGGCAAGCGCTCCCGGCTCATCGAGGCCAACCGGACGGCCGAGCAGTGGTACCAGCAGATGCTCGTCGACACGAGCGAAGGGCGAGCCGGTCGCGACTTCCTGCGCCAGCGCGGCTTCATGCGCCCCGACGCCGAGCGCTTCGGCATCGGCTACGCGCCCCGCGGCGGCGAGGAGCTGACCCGCCACCTCCTCGGACGCGGCTTCACCGACGAGGAGCTCGTCGCCGCCGGCTTGAGCGGGCGGGGCTCGAGGGGCCTCTACGACCGCTTCCGCGGCCGTCTGCTGTGGCCGATCCGGGACACGACGGGCGACACCCTCGGCTTCGGCGCCCGGCGCCTCTTCGAGGACGACCGGATCAACGCGAAGTACCTCAACACCTCCGAGACGGCGATCTACAAGAAGAGCCAGGTGCTCTACGGGCTCGACCTCGCGAAGAAGGCGATCTCGACCGAGCGCAAGGCCGTCGTCGTCGAGGGCTACACCGACGTCATGGCGGCCCACCTCTCCGGGGTCGAGCAGGCCGTGGCGACGTGCGGCACCGCCTTCGGTGTCGACCACATCAAGATGCTCCGGCGGATCATGCGCGACGAGGCCGACATGTCGCCGGCGCGGGTGGTCTTCACCTTCGACGGCGACGCGGCGGGGCAGAAGGCCGCGATGAAGGCCTACGGCGAGGACCAGCGCTGGGCCAGCCAGTCCTTCGTCGCGGTCGCCCGTGAGGGCATGGACCCGTGCGACCTGCGGCTGCGGGACGGGGACGCCGCGGTGCGCGACCTCGTCGAGTCGGCGGTCCCGATGTTCGAGTTCGCGGTGCGCACGACGCTCGAGCGCTTCGACCTCACGACCGCGGAGGGTCGCGTGCGCGCGATGACGGCGGTCGCCCCGATCATCAACGCGATCCGCGACAGCGCGCTGCGCCCGGAGTACATCCGCACCGTCGCCGGATGGGTCGGTGTCGAGGTCGAGCAGATGCGCACCGCGACCCAGCGCGCCGGCCGTGTCTCGGCACAGCCGAGCACCGGCCCGAAGGAGCGCTCCGCACCCGCCGCTCCAGAGCCGAGCGCGGAGGCGATGGCCGGGCTGCCGGCGCCCGACCTGCGCGACCCCGTCGTCTTCGCCGAGCGCCAGCTCTTCCAGTCCGTGCTGCAGTACCCCTCCCTCTTCGCCGAGTCCGGCATCGAGGACTGGCAGCCCGAGGCGATCAGCGCCCCGGCGCACCGGGCCGTGCTCGACGCGATCCGTGAGGTCGGCCTGCGCCCGGACCTCTCGCTCGGCGGCTGGCACGCGCTGCTCGGCGAGGCCGCGTCGCTCACCGTGCGCGGGCTCATCGCCGAGCTCGCCGTCGCCCCCGTGCCCGTCGTCCTCGAGGCCTCGAGCGGGCTGCCGCCGCGGGCGTACACCGACTCGCTCGTCGCCCGGGTGCGGGAGCGCCAGGTGAGCCGCGAGATCGCCGACGGCATGGCGACGATGCGGCGCCTGGGCACCGACCCCAAGGCCGACCAGGCCGAGCTGCGCGCACTCTCGGTGCGCCTGCAGGACCTGGAGCGCCAGCGCGCAGCCATCCGTGATGGGCTGACCCGATGAGCATCCTGCGCCGACGTGACAAGCAGCCCCAGCCCGAGGGTCTCGAGCGGGGGGAGCGGGTCCTCGCCAGCGCGGCCCTCGCCGACGGCGGTGTGCTCGCCGTGACGACCTACCGGCTCGTCGTCGACGGCGAGCAGCCCGAGCGCTGCCCGTGGCACCTCGTCGACGGCGGCGGCTGGCGTCCCGAGCGCGACGAGATCTGGGCGACCTTCGTCGACGGGCGTGAGCCGGGAGCCTGGGTGCTGCCGGACCCGGGCCCGGTGACGGACGCCTTCCGCGAGCGCGTCCAGGCCAGCGTCGTGCTCACCGAGCACGTCGGCGTCGACCGTCGCGACAAGGCCCGGGTCGTCCTGCGCAAGGACCTCGCGACGGGCGCGCTGAGCGTGCAGACCATCTACTCCGAGGGCGCCGACCCCGACCGGCCCGAGCTCAAGGAGCAGGTCGACGACGCCCTCGCCCGGCTCGCGGAGCACGTCGGCCTCGAGCGCTGACCGCCGTTTTCGTCGCTCGCGGTCTTCTTGCTATGGTGGCGCAGCGCTGAGGCGCGATCCCCTGTAGCTCAATTGGCAGAGCAATCGACTGTTAATCGATAGGTTGTTGGTTCGAGTCCAACCGGGGGAGCTCTTCATGACCAGGCCCGGACGCATCGCGTCCGGGCCTTCGTCGTGCCCCGGCCGGGTCAGCTCGAGGTGCTCGAGCCGGAGGGCGACGGGGTGGTCGGGGACGTGCAGGACCGCACCTGCGGCGGCCGGTAGGTCTGCCGGCCGATGACCTTCGCGCTCGGCAGGTTGCGGGCGACGGTCCGGCGCCACTCGCCCGAGGAGATCATCGTGCGCAGCCCCTCGCTCACCCGGTAGCACAGGGCTCGGTCGTCCTTGGCCAGCCCGATCCCGTAGGACTCCCGGCCGAAGGGGCGACCGGACAGCCGCAGGTCGCTCCCGTCCTCCTCCTCGAGGTAGCCGGCGAGGATCGTCGTGTCGGACGTGACCGCCTTGACCTCGCCCTCGCGGAGCCGGTCGACGCACGCGTCGACGCTCTTCTCCTCGACGATGTGCAGCCCGGTGTAGTCGCGCACGAGGCGCTGCGTCGCCGAGGAGCCCGCGGCACCGCACACGGTGAAGCCCCTGAGCTCCTGCGGCGAGCGGATGCTGCTGCGGCGGGGGAGCAGGAGCTCTTGGTCGGTGACGAGGTAGGGCCCGGCGAAGCGGACCTGCTCGGCGCGCTGCGGCGTCATCGAGTAGCTGGAGACGACCATGTCGACCTGACCGGTCGCGAGGAGGGTCTCGCGCTGGTCGGGGATCGCCTGGACGAAGGTGATGCGCTCGGTGCCCATCTGCTGCGCGACGTAGCGGCTGACGTCGACGTCGAGACCGGAGTAGTCGTCGCCGTCCTTGACGCCGAGGCCGGGCTGGTCGAAGGAGATCGCGACGCGCAGGCGGTCGGGCGCCGGCGGCAGCCCGTCGCTCGAGGTCG
This sequence comes from Janibacter melonis, assembly GCF_020567375.1. Classification (GTDB taxonomy): domain Bacteria; phylum Actinomycetota; class Actinomycetes; order Actinomycetales; family Dermatophilaceae; genus Marihabitans; species Marihabitans melonis. Next base: position 845,564 of record NZ_JAJBZM010000003.1, read on the forward strand.
TCGTGCCAGGGGTGGGGGTCGAGGTGCTCGGGGGCACGTCGACGGCCTGGCTGCACGCGCTCACCAGCAGCAGGGCCGGGACCGCGAGGGCAGCGGCGACTCGACGACCCCTGGGCATGGCCCTCATCCTCGCACCCCGCGTGCGGGACGGCCTCCCCCTTCGCCCAGGTCAGACGGGGTTGTGACCGCACCGTCACCCGCCGTCTCGAGCCCTGGGCACGGGTGCGGGGGCGCGGGCGTAGTCTCCTGCGCACCCGACCGAGGAGCAGCGATGCCCGACCGCCCGACCGAGCACGAGTCCCTCGCGGGGTCTACCCGCCGGCCCTACTGGACCGACCCGGACCTGCGGCCGGCGCCCTCGCCGGGGGAGTCGCTCCGGGGCGAGGTGCGCTGCGACCTCGCGGTCGTCGGGGGAGGCTTCACCGGGCTGTGGGCGGCCCTGCAGGCCGCGGAGGCGGACCCGGGTCGGAGGGTCGTCGTGCTCGAAGGGGGACCGCTCGGCTTCGGCGCGTCAGGGCGCAACGGCGGCTTCGTCTCTCCCTCGCTCACCCACGGGCTGGCCCAGGGTGTCGGGTGCTGGCCCGACGAGATCGAGACCCTCGAGCGGATGGGGGCCGAGAACTTCGCGGGTCTGCAGGCCGACGTGGCCCGGCTGGGCATCGACTGCGACCTCCACGTCCCGGGGGAGCTGACCCTCGCGCTCGACGAGCACCAGGTGAGCACGCTGCGCGAGGGCTACCAGCTGCACCGGCAGCACGGTGCCGACGTGACCTGGCTCGACGCCCGAGCGGCGCGCGAGCGCGTCGACTCCCCGTGCTACCGCGCCGGCATGCTCGACCCGACGGTGGGTCTCGTCGACCCGGCGCGGCTGCTGTGGGGCCTGGCCACCGCGGCCCGGGAGCGCGGCGTCGTGGTCGTCGAGCGCAGCCCGGTGCGGGCGATGGTGCGCGACGGGTCGGGGATGCGGCTGCGCGGTGACGAGGGCTCGGTCCGCGCCGACCAGGTCGTCCTCGCGACCGGGGCGTACCCCGCGCTGCTGCGGCGGGTGGGCGCGTGGGTCATCCCCGTCTACGACCACGTCCTCATGACCGAGCCGCTCACCGGCGAGCAGCTCGCGTCCCTGCGGTGGCACGGGCGCGAGGGGCTGACCGACGCGGGCAACCAGTTCCACTACTACCGGCTCACCGCCGACGACCGCATCCTCTTCGGCGGGTACGACGCGAGCTATCACTACGGCGGCCGCATCGACGCCGAGCTCGAGCAGGGGGCGTCGCACGACCTGCTGGCCCGGCACCTGCTCGAGATCTTCCCCCAGCTGGAGGGAGTGCGGATCAGCCACCGGTGGGCCGGGGTCATCGACACGACCTCGCGCTTCACCCCGATCTTCGGGACCTCGCACGGCGGCCGCGTGGCCTACGCGATGGGGTACACCGGGCTGGGGGTCGCGTCCACGCGCTTCGGCGCGGCGGTGGCGCTCGACCTCCTCGCCGGTGCCGAGACCGAGCGCACCGGTCTGTCGATGGTGCGGGACAAGCCCATCCCCTTCCCGCCAGAGCCGCTGCGCTACGCGGCGGTCCAGGCGACCCGTGCGGCGATGGCCCGTGAGGACAGGACCGGGCGAAGGGGGCCGCTCCTGCGCGCGCTCGACGTCGCCGGGGTGGGCTTCGACTCCTGAGCCGGGTTTACAGCCGGGGAACTCTAAGCGTTGCATGAATAGCTGAACCCTTTGGCCACAAGAGTGAGGCCGTTCGGCAGCCCATTACCGACGATCCAAGCCACCGGTAATGAGGTGCTACAGTACTAACATTCCAGCGAGGCCGTGATGAAAGGTTGCTTATGCGCAGTCGGCGGCAGACATGGTAATGGTTATCAGAGTTTTTGAGAGCCGCGCTCCGAAAGTAGTTATTCCCGACACGAACTTCATTGTTGACCTGGATGATTGGATCAATGGCAGGGCAGGCGCCGGCGAGCGCCTGAGGGAATCGTTCAGTGCCATACTCTCCGCTCGTTCCGACGGCGGCCCTGTAACAGTCTCACGGTGGCCGGCCCTGGCCGAGTATGCATGGTCGAGAATTCCGGATCTAGGGGTGGGTTGCGAAGACCTCGATGAGCGTCTAAACCTCGCCGCAAAAAATACCCGCTTACTGCATGAGGTATTCGATCGACTATTCCACTCAAAGGGCAGGGATGGATGGTTGACTGGATCGCCACCCGGTTGGGTTCGAGCCCTGAAGAAAGAATCCTTGACACCCCTTGTGTACCACAAGTGGACAGTCAGTGCAGGAAATGAGGCGTGGATCACTCGCAGTGCGACTGCACTCCTCGCCTTTTCCAAGCTGGAACCAATTAACAAAGGGGCTAATGAACGGTTTCGCGTCGAGTTGTTCTCGCGATACCTGGAGATCGCGGTCGACCGAGCCGGAACTATTGGCTCCCTGGAAGCTATATATACACTTCTTCGACTATTCGCACCATCACCGAAGGGTCGCCTAGTGGAGGGGGTAGATCCCTTTGCGGTTGTGAAGGTCAAACGACCGTGGAGGAGTCAGACGCTGCTCGTCCAAGATACTCTAAACACCGTGCGGGACCTGGCCATGGTCCGGTATGCGCATGACGCCGCGATGGGTTGCGGTCACTTCGATGAGAGTGGACCTCGCCCTAGCGCAATTCTAACCTCAGATAGAGGTCTTCAAGCATTCGCTAATTGGATGCCGTCCCCGGACTTTGTGCGCAAAGGAGTCATTGCCTATGATCTTTCTGGCGTCTTATCACGGCTCAACATTGAAGACGAAACGCGTCGCATGCTGAGCGAGGTGCTTCTTTCAGTCGAGGTGGGCGCCGTGCGCCGAATTGATGGCCGAGCAGATGATCATGACGATTTAGGCGAGGTCACTGCGAATCTATTTGATCTGGCGTCGGAACTGGTCGAGTGATCGAAAGTTTCGGGTTCACAAGTCAATTTTAACGTAGGCCTTTGAGCACTTAGAAAATCATAGACGGAGTGGTCTTGCTGTATCCCGACCCGAGAAGCCCATCGTGTATACCGCGTAACCTTCCGCCTAGCTGGGAAACTCGTGATTGGCGTCGGGGCTCGCCCTTGTGCACTTGTTTTGTACGCACAACGGGGCTCCTGGCTGTTAGCGACCCAGATTTTTGGTGTGGGTTGTCAGTCATCGCATGCAGTAGGCCCCGAGTCCCTCAACCACATAATCGGGAACCGGCATTGTCTCGCGCCACTTGTGGCTACCAAAACGCAGGGTGACGGGTATTTCTGCGAGGAATGCCGGCAAACCCAATGCGTCAAGAATGTCGCGGCGACCGATCTGGGGGCGCGTATTCTTCCGACGTCCGAGAGCTGGCGTGTTCATCCCCATAACAGAAGCCGTTCACCTCCTCCGATCCCTCACGCAAATCTAGATTGGAGGTTATGGGGGGCAATGCGGTGGGGCGGCTGGGGCTTGAACCCAGGACCGACGGATTATGAGTCCGCTGCTCTGACCGACTGAGCTACCGCCCCGCACCGCGAGGCGGTGACGCGGGCAGGCTACCGCCCCCTTCGCCCCTGCCCGCGCACAGGTCGCCGGCCGACCGACAGCCTCCTGACAGGTCCGCCCGAGGTCGGGCCTACGTCGTGCGGCGAGCGTGGGATCTCCACATCCCCGACGGAAGGAGACACACATGCAGACGGAGAAGCTCATCGGGATCGGTGCGGCCGGTCTGGCCGCCCTCGGCCTCGGCGTCACCGGTGCCTCGTTCGCCTCGGCGGACGACAGCCCCTCGACCGGCTCGTCCAGCACGAGCTCGACCCAGGGCTCGGGCGACAGCGAGGGTCAGCAGGGCACGAAGGGGGAGCGGCCCGCACCGGTCGACGACGGCCGGGAGCTGAGCGCTGATGCCGCGAGCAAGGCGATCACCGCCGCGCAGAGCAAGGAGGCAGACGCCGCTGTCAAGGGCGTGCACCTCGGTCGTGACGGCGGCTACGACGTCATGATGCTCCGCACGGACGGCACGATGGTCGAGGTCACGGTCGACGACTCCTTCACCGTCACCGGTGTCGAGGAGCGCGACGGTCGCGGTGGGCCGGGCGGTCCCGGTGGCCCGGGCGGACACGGCGCACCCGGTCAGGCACCGGGGGCGGAGAGCTCGGACGACAAGGGGTCCGACGACGCCCAGCAGGGGGCGCCCTCGGCGCCTCAGGGCGAGCAGGACCCGTCGCCGAGCGCCAGCTCCACCGCGAGCTGACCTCATCGGCCGGGCCCGGGAGCCCCTGCCCCCGGGCCCGGTCCAGCCGCGGCCTGAGCCCACCCCTGATGCCTATGAGGATCACGTGAGGCCTGCGCCTGCGTGCTACCAGAGTCATCAGAAGTGCCCGGTGCGGAGGGTGGTGCTCCTGGTGCCGATGGGGCATGATGAGCCCAAACAGACAGCTGCGGCCGTCTCATATCTCTGCATCACCACCGCGCATCGAGCGCATCCATCTCCGAGCAGTGCCCTGGCCGTGGGGAAGACGTCCATCGCACACAAGGAGGAACGGATGTCGATCGCAACGCGTGGAGTGGTGTTCATCCACAGCACCCCGACGGCGCTCTGCCCCCACATCACGTGGGCGCTGGAGTCTGCTCTCGGGCGTGACGTGGCCCTCGAGTGGACCGAGCAGCCGCTGGGTCCCTCGCTTCGTCGTGCCGAGTTCTCCTGGACGGGTCTGCCGGGCACCGGCGCGGCCCTGGCCTCCGCACTGCGCGGGTGGGAGGGCGTGCGCTACGAGGTGACCGAGGAGCCGAGCCCCGGCGTCGACGGGTCGCGCTGGTCGCACACCCCGAGCCTGGGCATCCACCACGCGACGATCTCCGCCTCCGGCGACACCGTCATCCACGAGAACCGCCTCCGCGAGGTCCTTACCCTCGCCCAGGGCGCAGGGGAGGCCGTCGAGGACATGCTCGACGAGCTCCTCGGCAGTCAGTGGGATGCCGAGCTCGAGCCCTTCCGCCACGCCGGCGAGGGCGCGCCCGTGCGCTGGCTGCACAAGGTCGGCTGACCTCCACCCACCCATGACGAAGGGGTGGGGCGCGGGGCCCCCCCCCCGCGCCCCCCCCAGCCCAGCCCCGCGGCACCCCGCCCCCGCGCCCCCGGGGCGGACCCTCGGGCGCGGGGCGGGCGAGGT
>NZ_JAJBZM010000003.1:850734-907890 GCF_020567375.1 Janibacter melonis
GCCCCCTCCCCCCCCGCGGGCGTGGGCGCGCCGGTGCGGGGGCGCCCCATGGGCGGCCCACCCCCACCCACCCCTGACGACGGGGGGCGCCGCGGATCCTCCCCGCGGCGCACCCCTTCGCCATGCCCTGAGTCACCCGTCCCAGTCACCTCGGGCAAGGACCTTCGACCTCGGGAAGGAAATGTTCTTTCCCGAGGTCGAGCTTTCCCGCCCTGGGCGGGAAAGCTGAGGCCTCAGAGCGGGATGTTCGTGTGCTGCCCACGGGCCGCGGGGGCGGCGGCGAGGGTGGCGACGACCGCGGAGCGGGTCCCCGTCGGCTCGACGATCTCGTCGACGACGCCGATCTCGACCGCCCGCGGCAGACCACCGGAGAGGCGGTCGTGCTCAGCGGCGAGCTGCTCCTCGACGGCGGCGCGCTCGGAGTCGTCGACCTCGGCCAGGCGCCGGCGGTGCAGGATCCGGATGGCCGCGACCGAGCCCATGACCGCCACGTGCGCGTCGGGCCAGGCGTAGACCTTCGTCGCGCCGAGCGAGCGCGAGTTCATCGCGATGTAGGCACCGCCGAAGGTCTTGCGGGTGACGACGGTGACGCGTGGGACGACCGCCTCGGCGAAGGCGTGGAGCAGCTTCGCCCCGCGTCGTACGACGCCGTCCCACTCCTGGCCGACACCGGGCAGGTAGCCCGGCACGTCGACGAGGACGACGAGCGGGATGCCGAAGGCGTCGCACATCCGCACGAAGCGGGCCGACTTCTCCGCCGAGGCGGAGTCGAGGCAGCCGCCCAGGCGCATCGGGTTGTTGGCGATGACGCCGACGCTGCGACCGCCGAGACGGCCGAGCGCGGTGACGATGTTCGGCGCCCACCGCGCGTGGAGCTCCTCCGTCGTGCCCTCGTCGAGGAGGTCGTCGACGAGGGAGTGCACGTCGTAGGCGCGCTTGGCCGACTCGGGCAGCGAGGCCGCGAGGTCGCGGTCCTCGACGCCGTCGACGTCGAAGTCGCCCTGCGTCGCCGGGTCCATGAGGCGCGCGATGGCGCGGCCCCGGGCGAAGGCGTCGTCGACGGAGCTCGCGAGGACGTGGACGACGCCGGAGCGACGCCCGTGCGGCTCGGGCCCACCGAGGCGCAGCGCGTCGACGGCCTCGCCGGTGACGGAGCGCACGACGTCGGGCCCGGTGACGAAGATCCGGCCCTCGGGGGCGAGGATGACGACGTCGGTGAGCGCGGGGCCGTACGCGGCGCCGCCGGCAGCCGCGCCGATGACGATGGAGATCTGGGGGATCTTGCCGCTCGCGCGGGTCATGATCGCGAAGATCAGGCCGACGGCGTGCAGCGAGACGACGCCCTCGGGCAGACGGGCGCCGCCGCTGTGCCACAGGCCGATGATCGGCAGCTGCTCGGCGAGGGCGAGCTCGTAGGCGTCGACGACGACGCGGCAGCCGTCGACACCCATCGCGCCGCCCATGATCGTCGCGTCGGAGACGAAGGTGATGACCTGCTGGCCGTCGACCGTGCCGCGCGCGGCCATCATGCCGGAGCCGTCGTCGGGCCCGAGGAGCTCGACCGAGCCCTCGTCGAGGAAGGCCCGCAGGCGCTTCTCCGGGTGACGCGGGTCCTGCAGGCGGTCGGGCTTGCCGGCCTTGCTCACGGCAGCGCTCGCGGCGCTGGGCTGGCGCGCCATCAGATGCTCCCGAAGGCGAGCGCGACGTTGTGACCGCCGAAGCCGAAGGAGTTGTTGAGCGCGATGATCTGGCCGTCGCCGAGCGGACGGGGCTCGTCGCGCACGACGTCGAGCGTGACGGCCGGGTCGAGATCGGTGATGTTGATCGTCGGGGGAGCGACCCGGTGGTAGACCGCGAGCGCGGAGAAGATCGCCTCGAGCGAGCCGGCCGCACCCAGGAGGTGACCGGTCATCGACTTCGTGCCGCTCACGGCCATGTGGTCGGCCTCGTCGCCGAAGGCGCGACGGATCGCGGCCACCTCGGCGACGTCGCCGACGGGCGTCGACGTCGCGTGGGCGTTGATGTGGACGACGTCGGCGGGGGTGGCCCCGGCGTCGGTCACGGCGTCGGCCATCGCGCGGCTGGCACCGGCGCCCTCGGGCTCGGGGGCAGCCATGTGGTGGGCGTCGGCGCTCACGCCGAAGCCGGCGAGCGTCGCGTAGATCGTCGCGCCGCGGGCCTTCGCGTGCTCCTCGGACTCGAGGACCATGATCGCGGCGCCCTCGCCGAGGACGAAGCCGTCGCGCGTCGTGTCGTAGGGGCGCGAGGCGGTCGCCGGGTCGTCGTTGCGGGTCGACAGCGCCTGCATCGCGGCGAAGCCGGCGATGGGCAGCGGGTGGATCGCGGCCTCGGAGCCGCCGCAGACGACGACGTCGGCCTTGCCGTCGCGGATCATCTGCAGGCCGTAGCCGATCGACTCCGCGCCGGAGCTGCAGGCCGAGACGAGGGTGTGGGCGCCCGCGCGGGCACCGAGCTCGAGCGAGATCGTGCCGGAGGCGCTGTTGGGCATGAGCATGGGGATCGACAGCGGGTAGACCCGACGGGCCCCCTTCGAGCCGAGGGTGTCCCACGCGGTGATGAGGGTCTGCACCCCGCCGATGCCGCTGCCGACGGCGACGCCGAGCCGCTCGGGCTCGACCTCGGGGGCGCCGGCGTGCTGCCAGGCCTCACGGGCGGCGACGAGCGCGTACTGGGCGAAGGGGTCAAGCCGCTTGGTCTCGACCTTCTTGAGCACCTCGGCCACCGGGGTGGTGAGGCTGGCGGCGAAGGTGACGGGCAGCTCGTGCTCGCTCACCCACTCCTGGGTGAGGGGCCGGGCGCCGGGGGTCCCCGCGAGCGCGGCCTCCCAGGTGGAGGTGACGTCCCCGCCGAGCGGGGTGGTCGCCCCGAGACCGGTGACGACGACGGTGGGTGAAGTCATGAGTTCTCCGTGGTGGGGTCGGCGAAGGGGGTGGGCCCGGCGGCCGCGCGGCACCGGTCGTGGTGACGACCGGCGCCGCGTGGCAGCGCGGTGGTGCGGGCGATCAGCCCTGGTTGGTCTTGATGTAGGTGACGGCGTCGCCGACGGTCTTGAGGTTCTTGACCTCCTCGTCGGGGATCTTCACCCCGAACTTCTCCTCCGCGGTGACCGCGATGGTCATCATCGACAGCGAGTCCACGTCGAGGTCGTCGGTGAAGCTCTTGTCGGCGGTGACCTCGGCAGCGTCGATGCCGGTCTCCTCGGCGACGACCTCGGCGAGGCCCTCGAGGATCTCCTGGTCGGTGTAGGCCATGCGTGTCTCCTTCTTCTGTGTGGGTGGTGCTGGTGGTGCGGGTGGTCAGGGGGCGATGACGACCTGGCCGGCGTAGGCCAGGCCGGCGCCGAAGGCGATCTGCAGGACGACGTCGCCGCTGCGGATCTGGCCGGACTCGACGAGCTTGCTCATCGCGAGCGGCACGGAGGCGGCCGAGGTGTTGGCCGTCGTGCGGATGTCGTCGGCGATGACGACCGACTCGGGCAGGCCGAGGGTCTTGGCCAGCGAGTCGATGATCCGCATGTTCGCCTGGTGCGGCACGAAGACGTCCACGTCGGCGACGGTGAGCCCGGCCGCGTCGAGGGTCTCCTGGGCCTTCTTCGCGATCGTCCACACGGCCCAGCGGAAGACGCTCTGGCCCTGCATCTTGATCGAGGGGAACTGCAGGTCCGGGTTGGCCCGGACCTCCATCCACGACTCGTCCTGGGCGATGACGGCCTTCTGCTCGCCGTCGCTGCCCCAGACGGTGGGGCTGATGCCCGGCGTCTCGGAGCGGGAGACGACCGCGGCGCCGGCGCCGTCGCCGAAGATGAAGGCGATGGTGCGGTCGTCGTAGTCGGTGAAGTCCGAGAGCTTCTCGACGCCGAGGACGAGGACGTTCTGGGCCGAGCCCGAGCGCACCATGTCCGAGGCCAGGCCGATGCCGTAGCAGTACCCGGCGCACGCGGCGCTGAGGTCGATGGCCATGCACGTCAGGCCCAGGCGGTGCGCGAGCTCGGGCGCCGCGGCGGGCGTCTGGTAGGGGTGGGTCACCGTCGCGACGAGGACCGCGTCGACCTGGTCGACCTCGAGCCCGGCGTGCGCGATCGCGGCGCGCGCGGCCTGCTCGGCCATGTCGACGACGGTCTCCTCCGGGGCCGCGCGGTGGCGGGCCTCGATGCCGGAGCGCTGGCGGATCCACTCGTCGCTGGAGTCGATCCGCTCGACGATCTCGCTGTTGGGCACGACCCGCTCGGGGCGGTACCCGCCGATGCCCGAGATCCGCGAGTGGTAGCCGCCCGGCGTCGTGCCCAGGCCGGGGCTGAGGGTCACCATGCTGCTCATGCGAGCTCTCCCGTCGGGTGCAGGCGCAGCAGCGGCTGGCCGGGGGAGACGGGGTCGCCCTCCTCGACGAGCCACTCGACGACCTGGCCGCCGTAGGCCGAGATGACCTGGTGGGTGTCGCGAAGGGAGGAGACGCGGGCGACGAGGTCGCCCGGGCTCAGGGAGTCGCCGGGGCCGTGCGGCTCGACGGCGACGGTGCCCTTGACCGGGGCGACGACGAGGCGCCAGGCCGGGTCGGACGCGGTGCGCTCCTCGCCGTGCTCGCGCACCATGCGGTGGGCCGCCTCGAGGTCGTCCGGGGTGCGCAGCGCGAGCGTCTCGACGCCCTTGAGGCCACGCTTGGCCAGACCTGTGAGGGCGCCGGCTGGCGGCACCTCGATGATCCCGGTCACGCCGAGGTCGCGCATCGTGTCCATGCACAGGTCCCAGCGCACCGGCGAGGAGACCTGACGCACGATGCGCCGCAGCACCTCGCTGCCGGAGCCGACGACGGTGCCGTCGGAGTTCGACAGCAGCGGGACGCGTGCGTCGTGGGTGGAGACGGCGCGCGAGAGGCGCGAGAGGGTCTCGACGGCGGGCGACATGTAGTCGGTGTGGAAGGCGCCGGCGACCGAGAGCGGGATGACCCGGGCCTTCGCGGGGGCGTCGTCGGCCAGGGCGGCGAGCGCGTCGAGCGCACCGGCCGCGACGACCTGGCCGGCGCCGTTGACGTTGGCGGGGGTGAGACCGTGGCGCTCGATCGCGGCGAGCACCTCGCTCTCGTCGCCGCCGACGACCGCGCTCATGCCGGTCGGGGTCTGCGCCGAGGCGGCGGCCATCGCGCGGCCGCGCTGGGCGACGAGGACCATCGCCTGCTCGGCGCTGATGACGCCCGCCGCGGCAGCGGCCGTGAGCTCGCCGACGGAGTGACCCGCGCCGACGCCGACGACGCGGAAGCCGTCGGCCGGGTGCTGGAAGAGGCCGAGCATGCCGAGCAGGCCCGCGGCGACGATGAGGGGCTGGGCGACGGCCGTGTCCTTGATCGTCGCCTCGTCGGAGACGGTGCCGTGCTGCTCGAGGTCGAGACCGGCGACGGTGGACAGCCAGTGGAGGCGGTCGCGCATCCCGGGGAGCTCGAGCCAGGGGGCGAGGAAACCGGGGGTCTGGGAGCCCTGACCGGGGCAGGTGATCGCAAGCACGTCTCCACCTTCGCGATGATCGGGCCGTCGACGCGACGGCGACGGGCACAGCAAAATCAGTCAGTTGTTGGAGGTTACCTCCAACAACCGGCCGATCGTCAGGGCAGTGCGCACGGTGAAGGCGTCGTGCGGCTCAGCGAGGTCATAGCCCGTGGCGTCGGTGATCTTGCCCAGGCGGTAGCGCACCGTGTTGACGTGGACGAAGAGGGCGCGCGCGGTGCCCTCGAGGCCCCCCTTCGTGTCGAGGTGGATCTCGGCGGTGCGCAGCAGCGCCGGCTGCGCGCGCAACGGCTCCCACACGGTCGTCACGAGCTCGTGGCGCGCCCACTCGTCGCCGACGAGGGCCCGCTCGGGCAGCAGGTCCGAGGCGGGGCACGGGCGAGGGCAGGCCGGCCAGCCGCCGGACGCGTCGTAGCCGGCCATCGCGGCGGCGGCCGACAGCGCGCCCTCGACGAGGTCGTCGACGACGAGTCCGTGCACGAGCGGGCCGTCGCCGAAGCAGTCGGCGAGCGCGCTCACCTCGGCGGTGACGTCCTCGACCTGGCCGAGCACCGCGACGAGCCGGCGTCCCTGGACCCCGGCGATGACGGCGAGATGACGGCGGGCGGCCGCCCGGTGCAGGTGGGACAGGACCCCTTCGATCCCGCTCTCGTCGGGCGCCGGGGCACGGCCGACGACGACGACCACCCCGGTCGTCGCGGTCCATCCGAGGGCCGAGGCCTGCGAGCGGATCGACTCGTCGACCTCGCCGCGCAGGACCGCGTCGAGGACGAGCGCCTCGAGCCGCGCGTCCCACGCACCGCGCTGCTCGGCCGCCTCGGCGTAGACGAGGGCGGCGCCGAAGGCGACCTCGCTGCTGTAGCGCAGGATCGCCTCGCGCACGACGACGACGTCCTCGGCGCGCACGACGCTCTCGACCCGTGACTCGACGACGCGGACGACCTCGCGGAGCAACGACAGGGTCTGGGCGAGGGTGATCGAGCGGGTCAGCTCGCGTGGTGCGGAGGCGAAGATCGCGCCTGGTCGGGCCGTCCCGCCGTGCGTGCCGGCGGCCAGCCACGCGACGAAGTCGGCGATGCCCGCCTGGGCGACCTGGGCCACCCAGGCGCGCTCCTGGGCGCTGAGGTCGGCGTACCAGGAGTGGCTCTCCTCGAGCTGTCTCGTCGCCGCGGTCGCGAGCTCGCCGGCCCGCCGGCGCACGGCGGCCTGGGCGCGCGAGGGGACGGGAGACGCGGTGGGCACGAGCGCACTCTAGGGGCTGTCTTTGTGGGCGGACGACAACCGGCCCCGTCGAGGACGACGGGGCCGGGTGCGTGCAGAGGTGCGAGGTCAGTCGGTGCCGAACTCCATGGCGGCGCGGTCGAGCGCGTCGTCCTCGTCGTCGACAGCCGCGGCCGCCGGGTTGGAGGCGATCTGCTCGGCGCCACCGGGCTCGAGCTCGCCCATGAGGTCGGCGTACCCGCCGCCGAGCTGGTCCTGGCCGGCGTAGATCTCGAGCTTCGCGCGGCTGTCGGCGATGTCGAGGTTGCGCATCGTCAGCTGGCCGATGCGGTCGACCGGGCCGAAGGCGGCGTTCTCGGTGCGCTCCATCGACAGCTTGTCGGGGTGGTAGCTGAAGTTCTCGCCCGCCGTCGACACGATGCTCCAGTCGTCGCCCCGGCGCAGCCGCAGGGTGACCTCGCCGGTGACGAGCGAGGCGACCCAGCGCTCGATCGACTCGCGCAGCATGAGCGCCTGGGGGTCGAACCAGCGGCCCTCGTACATGAGGCGCCCGAGGCGGCGGCCCTGCGTGTGGTACGCCTCGACGGTGTCCTCGTTGTGGATCGCGGCGACGAGGCGCTCGTAGGTGATGTGGAGCAGCGCCATCGCGGGGGCCTCGTAGATGCCGCGCGACTTCGCCTCGATGATCCGGTTCTCGATCTGGTCCGACATGCCCAGGCCGTGGCGACCGCCGATGGTGTTGGCCTCGTGGACGAGGGCCACCGGGTCGTCGTAGCGGGTGCCGTTGATCGCCACGGGACGGCCGCGCTCGAAGCGCACGGTGACGTCCTCGGTCTCGATGGCGACCTCGGGGTCCCAGAAGCGCACGCCCATGATCGGCTCGACGATCTCGATGGACTCGTCGAGGTGCTCGAGGGTCTTCGCCTCGTGGGTCGCGCCCCAGATGTTCGCGTCCGTGCTGTACGCCTTCTCGGCGCTCGCGCGGTAGGGCAGGTCACGCGCGGTGAGCCACTCGCTCATCTCCTGGCGCCCGCCGAGCTCGGTGACGAAGTCGGCGTCGAGCCACGGCTTGTAGACCCGCAGCGCGGGGTTCGCCATGAGGCCGTAGCGGTAGAAGCGCTCGATGTCGTTGCCCTTGAAGGTCGAGCCGTCGCCCCAGATCGACACGCCGTCCTGCGCCATCGCGCGCACGAGCATCGTGCCGGTGACGGCGCGCCCGAGCGGGGTGGTGTTGAAGTACGTGCGGCCGCCCGAGCGGATGTGGAAGGCACCGGTCGCGATCGCGGCGAGACCCTCCTCGACGAGGGGGCCCTTGCAGTCGACGAGCCGGCTGATCTCGGCGCCGTACTGCCCGGCGCGGCCGGGGATCGTCTCGATGTCGTCCTCGTCGTACTGGCCGAGGTCGGCCGTGTACGTGCACGGGACCGCGCCCTTCTCGCGCATCCACGCGACGGCGACAGATGTGTCGAGACCACCCGAGAAGGCGATCCCGACGCGTTCGTTGACTGGCAGAGAGGTGAGGACCTTGGACACGAGGTCAGCGTAGGACCTCCCGCGCGCGCACCGCGCGCCGGTCCGTCCCCGCGACCTCATCTGATCGTCACCGGCGCGCCACCTGCGCGTCGCGGCCTGCTGGCCGGGCGTCCCTAGCGTCGCCGCCATGACCCCCACGAAGATCGCCACCGGCGTGCTCGCGGCCGCGGCTCTCGCCGCCCCCGCGGCCGCCGCCGTCTCCGCGCCGGCCCCCGCCCTCGACACCCAGACCCAGAGCGTCACCGGCGGCCCCGGTCTGCGCGAGAAGGACATGATCCGCCCGCTCGTCGTGGCCCACCGCGGCGCGTCGGGCTACCGCCCCGAGCACACCCTCGCCGCCTACGAGCTGGCCGTCGGCCAGGGCGCGGACTACATCGAGCCCGACCTCGTCATGACGAGGGACGGCGTGCTCGTCGACCGTCACGAGCCCGAGATCGGCGGCACGACCGACGTCGCGCAGCGCCCCGAGTTCGCCGACCGGCGCACGACGAAGCTGCTCGACGGGGTGCGCACGACCGGGTGGTTCGTCGACGACTTCACCCTCGCCGAGCTGAAGACGCTGCGCGCGACCGAGCGCCTCGGCGAGCTGCGCGAGGAGTCGGCGATGTACGACGGCCGCTTCGAGGTGCCGACCTTCGAGGAGGTGCTGCGCCAGCGCGAGGAGCTCTCGCGGCGCACCGGCCGGGTCATCGGCGTCATCCCCGAGATCAAGCACTCGACCTACCTCCACGCGGAGGGCTTCGACCCCGAGCGCGAGGTGGCCCGCCTGGCCCGCAAGCACCACCTCGACCACCGCCGAGCACCGCTGTGGGTCCAGTCCTTCGAGCTCACCGCCCTGAAGGACCTGCGCGAGCAGCACGGCTTCCGGGCGCGCACGACCTTCCTCACGACGGCGAAGGGGGGCCCCTTCGACCTCAGCGGGCGGGGGACCACCTACGCCCAGCTGACGACGCCGGCGGCGATGAAGGACCTCTCCCGCTGGATCGACGGCTACGGCCCGGAGAAGTCCCAGGTCATCCCGCGCCGAGCAGACGGCTCCCTGGGGACGCCGACGACCTTCGTGCGCGACGCCCACGCGGTCGGGCTCACGGTCATGCCGTGGACCTTCCGGGCGGAGAACTCCTTCCTGCCGACCGACTACCGGGTCGGCAGCGACCCCTCGCACTTCGGCCGCGCGATCGACGAGGCCCGGGCCTTCCTCGAGACCGACGTCGACGGCATCTTCTGCGACCAGCCCGACGTGTGCGTGCAGGCCCGCACCGAGATGCTCCACGAGCGCGGCTGAGCCCGCCCCGGACCCACGAGGCCCCCGCCACGCAGGTGCGTGGCGGGGGCCTCGTGCGTCGCCCTCGCGGGCGAGCGGGGTGCGCTCAGGCGTCGCCCCCGGCGTTGCCGGAGGTGCCGGCCCGCACGTCGAGCAGCTGGTACTTCTTCGCCGCCTCCTCGGGGACCGAGGCGTCCACCCAGCCGCGGGCGGCGAGCATCTGCAGCGCCCGGACCGCGACGGACGGGCCGTCGACGTGGAAGAAGCGACGGGCCGCGGCGCGGGTGTCGGAGAAGCCGAAGCCGTCCGTGCCGAGCGCCGAGAACTCCTCGGGGACCCAGGGACGGATCTGGTCCTGGACCTGCTTCATGTAGTCCGAGACCGCGACGACCGGGCCGACCGCCGGCTCGAGGGCCGTCGTGATGTACGGCGTGCGCTTCTCCTGCTCCGGGTGGAGGAAGGCCTGCTCGTCGCAGTCCATCGCCTCACGGCGCAGCTCGGTCCACGACGTCACCGACCACGCGTCGGCGACGACGCCCCAGTCCTTGCGCAGCAGCTCCTGGGCCTCGAGGACCCACGGCATGCCGACACCGCTGCCGAGCAGCTGGCAGCGCGGCGGGGTGTCGCCCAGACCCTCGGCGTCGCCCTTCTTGTAGAGGTACATGCCCTTGAGCAGGCCGTCGACGTCGACGCCCTCCGGCTCGGCCGGCTGCACGTACGGCTCGTTGTAGAGGGTGAGGTAGTAGATCTTGTTGCGCGACGGGTCGTCCTGCGGGGCGTCGCCGCCGTACATCGTCTCGAGGCCGCGGCGCATGATGTGCCCGATCTCGAAGCCGAAGGCGGGGTCCCACGTGACGACGGCGGGGTTGGTCGCCGCGAGGATCTGCGAGTGCCCGTCGGCGTGCTGCAGGCCCTCGCCCGTGAGCGTCGTGCGACCGGCGGTGGCCCCGAGGAGGAAGCCTCGCGTCATCTGGTCGGCGGCCGCCCAGATGCCGTCACCGGTGCGCTGGAAGCCGAACATCGAGTAGAAGATGTACAGCGGGATCATCGGCTGGCCGTGGGTGGCGTAGCTCGAGCCGGCGGCGATGAAGGCCGCGACCGAGCCGGCCTCGTTGATGCCGGTGTGGATGATCTGACCCTGCTCGGACTCCTTGTAGGCGAGCATGAGGTCGGCGTCGACCGAGGTGTAGTTCTGGCCGTGCGGGTTGTAGATCTTCTTCGTCGGGAAGAAGGAGTCCATCCCGAAGGTGCGGGCCTCGTCCGGGATGATCGGCACGACGCGGTCGCCGAAGTCCTTCTCGCGCATGAGGTCCTTGACGAGACGCACCCACGCCATCGTCGTGGCGACCTCCTGCTTGCCCGAGCCCTTGGCCATCTGCTTGTAGGCGTCGTCGCCGGGCAGGGTGAGGTCCTTGTACTTCACCCGGCGCGAGGGCAGCGAGCCGCCGAGCTTCTCGCGGCGCTCGAGCATGTAGCGCACGGCCTCGTCGTCGGTCCCCGGGTGGTAGTACGGCGGCGCCTTCGGGTCGGCCTCGAGGACCTCGTCGCTGATCGGGATCTTCAGCCCGTCGCGCAGACCCTTGAGGTCGTCGAGCGTGAGCTTCTTCATCTGGTGCGTGGCGTTGCGGGCGGCGAAGTGCGTGCCCAGGCCGTAGCCCTTGATGGTCTTGACGAGGATGACGGTCGGCTGGCCGGTGTGCTCGGTCGCCGCCTTGTAGGCCGCGAAGACCTTGTTGTAGTCGTGGCCGCCGCGCTTGAGCTTCCACCACACGTCCTCGTCGCTCCAGTCCTGCACCATCTTGCGGGTGCGGGGGTCGCGGTCGAAGAAGTGCTCGCGGACGTACCGGCCGTCGTTCGCGCGGTAGGTCTGGTAGTCGCCGTCCGGCGTCTGGTTCATGAGGTTGACCAGGGCGCCGTCGTGGTCGGCGGCGAGCAGCGGGTCCCACCCGCGGCCCCACACGACCTTGATGACGTTCCACCCGGCGCCGCGGAAGAAGGCCTCGAGCTCCTGGATGATCTTGCCGTTGCCGCGCACCGGCCCGTCGAGGCGCTGGAGGTTGCAGTTGATGACGAAGGTGAGGTTGTCGAGCTCGTCGGTCGCCGCGGTCTGCAGCAGCCCCCGGCTCTCGGCCTCGTCCATCTCGCCGTCGCCGAGGAAGGCCCACACGTGCTGCTCGCTCGTGTCCTTGATGCCCCGGTTGTGCAGGTACTTGTTGAACTGCGCCTGGTAGATCGCGTCCATCGGGCCCAGGCCCATCGAGACGGTCGGGAACTCCCAGAAGTCGGGCATGAGGCGCGGGTGCGGGTAGCTCGGCAGCCCGAAGGGCTTGCCGTCGACCTCGTGGCTCTTCTCCTGGCGGAAGCCGTCCATCTGGTCCTCGGACAGCCGGCCCTCGAGGAAGGCGCGGGCGTACATGCCGGGGGAGGCGTGGCCCTGGAAGAAGATGTGGTCGCCGCCGCCGGGGTGGTCCTTGCCGCGCCAGAAGTGGTTGAAGCCCACCTCGTAGAGGGTCGCCGCGGAGGCGTACGTCGAGATGTGACCGCCGACAGAGATCTCGGGGCGCTGCGCGCGGTGCACCTGCACCGCGGCGTTCCAGCGGATCCACGAGCGGTAGCGCCGCTCGACCTCCTCGTCGCCGGGGTACCAGGGCTCGTGCTCGGGACGGATGGTGTTGACGTAGTCGGTCGTCGTCAGCGACGGGACGCCGACGTTCATCGCCCGGGCGCGCTCGAGCAGGCGCAGCATCACGTAGCGGGCTCGGCGGCGGCCGGCCTGGTCGACGAGGGCCTCGAGCGACTCGACCCACTCCTGGGTCTCGTCGGGGTCGATGTCCGGCAGGTGGGTGGGGATGCCGTTGAGGATCGGGCCGTCGTCGGGCCGGTCGTCAGGGACGGTCACGTCTGCGTCCTTTCGGTGCACGGGGGTGCAGGGTGCTGCACCGGGCCCACCACGCGGTGGGTTGCTGGGACCAGTCTCCCACCCGAGGTGGCCACGGTCACATTCCGGGGTGGTGGTTGGATGAGCGCATGACGGAGCAGCCGCCCGCCCTGGACCTCTACGACGACGGAGCGGTGCGCTGGGCGCGGGTCGACCCGGGCCTGGCAGGGGTGCGTCGGGTCGCCACCTCGGTCGTCCTCGCCCCCCTGACGCTCGCCGCGGTCGTCGTCGCCGCGACGGTGTGGCGGTGGGCTGCCGTCCCGGCCGTCGTGCTGCTCCTGCTGTGGGCCTGGGCGTGGTGGCTCGTCGGCCGCCAGGTGAGCGCGATGAGCTATGCCGAGCTGCCCGACGAGCTGGTGATCCGCAAGGGGCGGATTGTCCGCACCCTCGTGACGATCCCCTACGGCCGCATCCAGTACGTCGACGTCGAGGCGGGCCCGCTGCTGCGTCGTGCCGGTCTCGCCGAGGTCGAGGTGCACACCGCCAACCCCCAGAGCGCCGGGTCGATCCCCGGCCTGCCCGAGCCGGTCGCCCACCGGCTGCGCGAGAGCCTCAGCTCGCTGGGCGAGAGCCGCCGGGCGGGGCTGTGAGCGCCCCGCCCGAGCCGGGCTGGCAGCGCTTCCACCCCCTCTCCCCGCTGCTGCGCGGCGGGCTGCTCCTGCTCGCCGTCGTCGGCTACCTCGCCAGCCAGCTCGTCGAGGACCTCCTCGGCGGGATCACCGGCCGGGGCGAAGGGGGACCCGACGGCGGGTGGGAGGCGTCGGCGGGTGAGCACCCTCTGCTGGCCGTCGCCGCGGTCGCCCTCGTCGTCCTCGGCGTCGTCGCCGTGGCCGCGGCGTCGTGGTGGTTCACCCGCTACCGGCTCGGCCCGAGCACCATCGAGCTCACCCAGGGCGTCCTCTTCCGCCGTCACCGCCAGGCCCGGTACGCGCAGATCCAGGCCGTGAGCACGACCCAGCCCCTCCTCGCCCGGCTCGTCGGGCTCGCGGAGGTGCGGGTCGAGTCCGCGGGCGGCGGAGACTCGCACATGTCGCTCGCCTACCTCGACCGGCGCTCCGCCGCCGTGCTGCGCGACCAGCTCCTCGGGCTGGCCGAGCGCGCCGGCGCCGACCCGGTCGGCGCGGGGGACGACGGGGACGCCCGGGACGAGAGCACGGAGGTCTCGCCCGACGGGCTCGCCCCCTCACCCGCGGCGGGTCCCCCGTCGCCGGCGGGTCCCCCTTCGCCGGCGGGACCCCCGCCGCCCCCGGTCGTCTCGATGCCCTTCGGCCGGCTTCTCGCCTCGACCGTGCTCACGCTCGACACCCTCGTCATCACCGTGCTCGTCGTCCTCGGCCTGGGCGTCGGGGCGCTCTTCGGGCAGGTCGCGGTCACCGGTTTCGTCGTGCCGCTCCTGCTCTACGTCGTCGGCAAGGTCCGGCGCCTGCTGACCTGGGGCAACCTCACGATGCGGGTGAGCGGTCGCACCCTCGCCTCGCAGCACGGGCTCACCGAGCTCGCGACGTCGACCGTGCCGCTGCACCGCGTGCAGGCGGTCGAGCTCACCCAGCCGCTGCTGTGGCGTCGCCCCGACTGGTGGTCGGTGGCCGTCAACATCGCCGGGGTCAAGGTCGGCGGCGACACCGTCGTCGAGGAGGGCGTCATCGTGCCCGCCGCGAGCCGAGCCGAGGCCGAGGGCCTGCTCGGCGTGCTCTCGACGACGATGGACACGACCCCGGCGCGGTCGGTGATGCGCGACGGCCTGCCGCCGCAGGCCGTCGGCTGCCCGCCCTCGGCCCGGCTGCTCGACCCGTGGGCCTGGCGGCGGCGGGGCGTCCTGCTCGCCGACGAGGTCGCCGTCGTGCGCAGCGGGCGGCTCGCCCGCGTCGTCACCGTCGTGCCCTGGGGGCGCATCCAGTCCGTCGAGGTCTCGCAGGGCCCGCTCGCGCGCCGGCTCGGGCTGGCCGACGTGCGGCTCGTCTCGACCGTCGGGGCGGTCCGCCCGCTCGCCCAGCACCTCGCCGCCCGGGACGCGCAGGAGGTGGCCGAGGAGATGCGCGCGCGCTCCCGCGCTCGGCGCGCCGGGCCAACTCCCAGCGCCCCTAGCCGACCCTTGCCATCCGGGTCGTGATTGGGTGGACTTGATGACAGACATCACGCGAAGCACGAGAGGTGGTACGAGGTGAGCGGGGAGAGCGCCACGAGCGCCGTGAGCCGGCTTGGTCTGGAGCACGACCAGGTGATCCAGGAGTTCGGCTGGGACGAGGACATCGACGAGGGCTTCCGGGCCTCGGTCGTCGAGGTCGTCGGGGGAGAGCTGGAGGACGAGGACTACACGGGTGTGGTCGACCACGTCCTCATGTGGTGGCGTGACTCCGACGGCGACCTCACCGACGCGCTCGTCGACACGCTGGGCACCCTCGAGGAGGGCGGCAGCATCGTGCTCGTCACCCCCACCTCCGGGCGACCCGACGAGGTCGACGCGACGGAGATCGAGGAGGCCGCGAGCACGGCCGGTCTGCACACCTCGGGCACGACGAAGTGCGGCCCGGACTGGGTGGCGACCCGGCTCGTGTCGCCCAAGGGCGGGCGATGAGGCGGCACCAGCCCGTCCCCGCACCCACGAGGAGCGCCCGCCCGCCGGCGGTCGGCGACCTCGCCCCGGATCTCGCCCTGCGCGACCAGAACGGCGCGAGCGTGCGCCTGTCGCAGTTCGCCGGCGAGAAGAACGTCCTGCTCGTCTTCTACCCCTTCGCCTTCTCCGGCATCTGCACGGGTGAGCTGAGCGAGATCCGCGACGACCTCGGCTCCTTCGTCACCTCCACGAGCGAGGTGCTCGCCATCTCGTGCGACCCGATGTTCAGCCTGCGCGCGTGGGCCGACCAGCAGGGCTACTTCTTCCCGCTGCTCTCCGACTTCTGGCCCCACGGCGAGGTCGCCCGCAGCTACGGCGTCCTCGACGAGAAGGCCGGCATGGCGGTGCGCGGCACCTTCCTCGTCGGCCGGGACGGCCGCGTCGTGTGGTCCGGCGTCAACGAGCAGGGCCAGCGTCGCGACTTCGCCCGGGTGCGCGCGGAGGTCGCCGCGCTCGACCGCGTCTGACCTGACGCAGACCCACACGGGCGGCGAAGGGGGAGCACAGCCGGGCCACAGGGTCCGCGTCGACCCTCGGTGAGGTGAGCGCACCGACCCTGCCCGTCCCGGCACCCCCTCTGCCCGTGCCCGCACCTGCGGCCCGGCGGTCCGGCCCGCCGCGCTGGTGGCGTGCTGCGACCGCGACGGCGGCCTGGGGGGTCGTCGTCGCCGTGTGCGCCCTCTGGGCGTACGGCGGCGGTCTGCGCGAGCTCGGCGACCTCGGCGGCGCCCTCGTCTCCCTCGGCCGGCTCACCGGCCTCGTCGCCTCGGCGCTGCTCCTGCTCCAGGTCGTGCTCATGGCGCGGGTGCCCGTCGTCGAGCGGGCGTGGGGGCAGGACGCGCTCGCCCGGGCGCACCGCGTCGTCGGCTTCTCCTCCTTCGTCCTGCTGTGGGTGCACGTCGTCCTCATCAGCGCCGGCTACGCCGCGCGCTCCCCGCTGGGTCTGCTCGGCACGCTCGCCGACCTCGTCCTCGACTACCCGGGCATGCTGCTGGCGCTCGCCGGCACCGCGGCCCTCTGCCTCGTCGTCGTGACCTCCCTCGCCCGCGCCCGGCGCCGGCTGCGCCGGGAGTCGTGGCACCTGCTGCACCTCTACGGCTACCTCGGGGCGGGCCTGGTCCTGCCGCACCAGCTGTGGACGGGCGCGGACCTCCTCGGGTCCCGGCTCGCGACGGTCGTGTGGTGGGGGCTGTGGGGAGCGACGGCCGGTGCCGTGCTCCTGTGGCGGGTCGCCGTGCCGCTGCACCGCTCGCTGCGGGCCCCCCTTCGTGTCGTCGACGTCGTCCCGGCCGGCCCGGGCGCCACGACGGTGCGCGTCGGCGGCCCCGGCGTCGCGGCGCTGCAGGCACGGGGCGGTCAGTTCTTCCAGTGGCGCTTCCTCGGTGCGCCGGGGTGGACCCGCGCGCACCCGTACTCGTTGTCGGCCGCCCCCGGTCGCGACACCCTCGAGGTCACGGTCGCCCACGTCGGCGACGGGTCGGCCGCGGTCGCGGACCTGCGGCCCGGTGCCCGGGTGCTCCTCGAGGGCCCCTACGGCCGTCTGCACGACGGCGTCAGGACCCGCCCGCGGGTGCTCCTCATGGGGTCGGGCGTCGGCGTCGCACCGCTGCGCTCGCTGCTCGGCGACCTCGGCGACGACGTCGAGGACGCCGTCCTCGTGCACCGCGTGCGCACCCCGCACGACGCGCTCGTCGCGCAGAGCGCACGGACCGCGGAGGCCGTCGGCGCGCGCTACGTGACCCTCGCCGGTCGTCGCGCGCCCGGCAGCTGGCTGCCGCTCGGGGCGACCTCTCTCGACGACGCAGCGGCCATCGCCCACCTCGTGCCCGACGTCGCGTCGCGCGAGGTCTACCTGTGCGGGGCGCCGGGGTGGACCGACGCCGTCGTCGCGGCGCTGCGCGCCCTCGGCGTGCCCGACGACGCGGTCCACCGCGAGAGCTTCGAGCTGTAGAGCCCCGCACGTGCGGCCCGACCACCCACCACGAAGGAGCGAGATGCGACGCATCGTCATCTGGTCCGCGAGCACGCTCGGCGCGCTGCTCGTCCTGCTGTCCTACTCGACGTCGACCGGCCGGGCGGCCACCCACATCAGCTCGCCGGCGGTGGCCGGGGCCGCCCCGGCCGCGGGCGCCACGACCGGCTCCGCGGGGTCGAGCGGGGCAGGCACGACGTACACCGGAGACGTCATGAGCACGCAGTGGGGGCCGGTCCAGGTGCAGATCACCGTCTCCGGCGGGCGGGTCACCTCCGCCGACGCCGTCCAGGTGCCCACCGGCAACCCGCGTGACGAGCAGATCAACGGCTACGCCGTCCCCGTCTACGAGTCCGAGACCGTCACCGCCCAGAGCGCGGACATCGACGCCGTCTCCGGGGCGACGGTGACCTGGCAGGGGTACACGGGATCCCTGCAGTCGGCCCTCGACGAGGCCGGGCTGTGACCGCCACGCCGGTGCGGCCGTGGGCCCCGCCGGGACAGGCTCGTCGCTCGTGGGTCGAGGAGGTCATGGGCATGCCCGTGTCGGTGGCCGTGCGCGGGCCCGTGCACCTGCTCGACGGCGCCGCCCCGCACGTCGAGCAGGTCTACGCCCGGCTGCGCCGCGTCGACCGGGTCTTCTCGACCTACCGGGACGACTCCGACCTCGTGCGGGTGCGGCGCGGTGAGATCGGCCTCGACGAGGCCCACCCGTGGCTCGCCGAGGTGGCCGACCTCTGCGCGCGGGCAGAGGACGTCACGGACGGTCTCTTCAGCGCCCGGGCGCCGGCTCCGGGAGGGGGCCGGGTCTTCGATCCGACGGGCCTGGTCAAGGGGTGGGCCGTCGCCACCGCCTCCGAGCAGCTGCGTCTCGTCCCCGGGGTGCAGCACCTCGTCGACGCCGGTGGCGACGTCGTCGCCGGCACGGGCACCGGCCTCGCCGGTCCGGTCCCGCCGTGGCGGGTGGGCATCGAGGACCCGGCCGACCGCACCCGGGTGGCCCGGGTCGTCGAGGTGGCCCGCGGCGCGGTGGCGACGTCCGGTGCGGCGGCCCGGGGGGCCCACGTCTACGACCCGAGGTCGGGGACGGCGATCTCGCCGGCCGGGTCGGCGAGCGTCGTCGGGCCGGACCTGCTGTGGGCGGACGTGTGGGCGACGGCCGCCTACGTCGACCCCGTCGCCGTCTCCGCCCTGCTGCCGCGTCGCGCACCGGGGTACGAGCTCGTCGTGCTCGGCTGAGCGGTACGCCGCGCGTCGGGCGGCGCGGTAGCCTCCCCGCCATGAGCGAGCACATCCTCGAGGTCGACCTGGCAGCCTTCGAGTCCGGGGACGCGCAGCGCGCCCGGGCGGTCGTCGAGGGGATGATGACCTCGCTGGAGACCGGCTTCGTGTTCGTGCGCCACGACCTGTCCGAGGACCTCGTCGACGAGGCCTACGGGATGCTCGAGGAGTTCTTCACCCAGGAGCAGGAGAGCAAGGACCGCTTCGTCGCCCCCGGCACGCACGGCCAGACCGGCTACACCGGGCTGCTCGTCGAGACCGCGGCCAGCGCCGACGTCGCGGACTGGAAGGAGATGCTCAACTGGGGCCGCGACATCCCGGCCGGGCACCCCCTTCGCACCCGCTACCCGCACCGCTACCACGACGCCGTCCTCCCCGAGGCCGCCGTGCCGGGCATCACGCGGACCCTCACGACCTTCCACGACGAGGTCGCCGACCTCCAGCGCCGGATCCTGAGGATCATCGCGACCGGCATCGGCGCGCACGCCGACTACTTCGAGCGGATGCTCGTCGACGGCCCGACGCTCTCGCGCGCGATCCACTACCCGGCGATGGAGTCCGCGCCCGAGCAGCCGCACGTGTGGGCGGCCGAGCACGCCGACATCAACCTCATCACCGCGCTGCCCCGTGCCACGGCCTCCGGGCTGCAGGTCAAGCTCAAGGACACGGGGGAGTGGATCGACGCCGTCGCCCCCGAGGGCGGGGCGATCATCAACACCGGGCTCATGCTCGAGGTCGTGACGAACGGCCTCGTCGAGCCGGGCATCCACCGCGTCGTCGCGGCGCCGGGCCAGAGCGGCGACCGATACTCGGTCGTGCAGTTCTGCCACCCCACCCCGTGGACCGTGCTCAGCCCGGTCGCCTCGACGATCACGCCGCAGACGCCCCAGCGCTTCAGCCCGGTCTCGGCGGCCGACGCGCTCGACCTCGTGCTCTACGAGATCAACCTCATCGAGGACGCGCGCTCCTGAGTGCGCGGCGGGGTGCGCCAGCCCTGCGAGAATGACGTCCGTCCCCCGCACCGCGTGGGTGGGCAGGGGCCTGTAGCTCAGCTGGCAGAGCGCCACGTTTACACCGTGGATGTCGTCGGTTCGATCCCGGCCGGGCCCACATGAGCATCACCCTCGGCGACGTCGTCGCCGCTCTCGAGCAGCTGTACCCGAGCTCGAGGGCCCAGTCCTGGGACCAGGTGGGTCTCGTCACCGGTGACCTCGCGCAGCCCGTGCGCCGCGTCCACGCGGCCGTCGACCCGACCCTCGCCGTCATCGCCGAGGCCCGCGAGCTCGGCGCCGACCTCCTGCTCACCCACCACCCGCTCCTCCTGCGCGGCATCCACTCCGTCGCGACGACGACGGCGAAGGGGGAGAGCGTCACCTCGCTCGTCGTCGGCGACGTCGCGCTCTACGTGGCGCACACGAACGCCGACGTCGCCGACCCCGGGGTCAACACCGCGCTCGCGCAGGCGTGCGGCCTCACGCGATGGGGCCCGCTCTCGGTCGAGGAGGGCCAGCCCCTCGGTCTCGTCGGCGACCTCGACGACGCCGTGGACCTCGCGACCTTCGCCGGTGACCTCGCGGGGCGCCTGCCCGCAGCCGCCGGGGGCGTCCGGGTCGCCGGGCCGCCCGACGCGGCCGTGCGCCGCGTCGCGCTGCTCGGCGGATCCGGTGACGGGCTCTTCGACGCGGTCCGGGCGAGCGGGGCCGACGTCTACGTCACCGCCGACCTGCGCCACCACCCCGCCCTCGAGGCGCGCGAGGAGGCGCGGGGAGGCACGCCCTACCTCGTCGACGCCGGCCACTGGGCGACGGAGTCGCTGTGGCTGGAGCGCGCGACGCGCGACCTGCTGCGGGTGCTGCAGGAGCACGGCCACGACACGACTACCGTGGAGACCCACGTCAGCACCCTGCGCACCGACCCGTGGACCTTCACGGTCGGTGCCACCGGCCCCGAAGGAGCCCCCCAGTGAAGGCCGACCCCACCGTGCAGCTGCGGCTGCTCGACCTGCAGCAGCTCGACACGCGCCTCTCGCAGATCGCGCACGCCCGGGCCCGCATCCCCCAGCAGGCCGAGCTCGAGGCCGCGCACGCCCGTCTGGGGAAGGTCCAGGACGCCGTCATCATGGCGCAGACCCAGGTGAGCGACGTCGAGCGCGAGCTCGCGCGGGCCGAGGGCGACGTCCAGCTCGTCCGGGACCGGGCGACCCGGGACCGCTCGCGGCTCGAGTCCGGCCAGGGCAGCGCGAAGGACCTCCAGGCCCTCCAGCACGAGCTCGAGTCCCTCGCCCGCCGCCAGGCCACGCTCGAGGACGTCGAGCTCGAGGTCATGGAGCGCGCCGAGGAGGTCCGCGCACGTCTCGACGACGCGACCGCCCAGGTGCCCGCCGCGGAGGCCGAGGTCGCCCGGCTCACCGACGAGCTCGCCGCCGCGCGGGCCGACCTCGACGCCCAGGAGCGCGAGGTGAGCGCACCGCGCGCGTCGATCCTCGCCGAGATCGACGACCCGCTGCTCGCCCTCTACGACCGCGTCCGGGCGCAGAGCGGTGGCCTCGGGGCCGCCGCGCTGCGGGCTCGACGATGCGGTGGCTGCCAGCTCGAGCTCAACCCCGTCGAGCTCAACCGCATGGCCGCGGCGCCGGAGGACGAGGTGCTGCGCTGCGAGGAGTGCGGGCGCATCGTCGTGCGCACCGACGAGTCCGGTCTGCCCGCCTGATGGGTCGGCGCCTCCGGGTCGAGGCCGACGGCGGCTCGCGCGGCAACCCCGGCGTGGCCGGGTACGGCGCGCTCGTGCGGGACCGCGCGTCCGGCGCGTTGCTCGTCGAGCTCGCCGCCCCGCTGGGCAAGGCCTCGAACAACGTCGCCGAGTACCGCGGGATGATCGCCGGGCTCGAGGCGGTGCTGCGCATCGACCCCTCGGCCGACGTCGAGGTCGCGATGGACTCCAAGCTCGTCGTCGAGCAGATGAGCGGGCGGTGGAAGATCAAGCACGCCGACATGCGTGCGCTCGCCCTGACCGCCCGTGACCTGCTCGCCGACATCACGCAGGCCGGCGGCTCGGTGCGCTTCACCTGGATCCCGCGCGCGCAGAACGGCGACGCCGACGCGCTGTCGAACCGGGGCATGGACGGCGACCACGTCGCCGACTGGCACGACGGCGTCGCGTCCGAGGACGTCTCGGCGAGCGCGCAGGCGCCCGACGCCGGGGTCGGCCTGTCCCCGGAGGACCTCGAGCCGACGAAGGACACCGACCAGCTGCCCGTGCGCCCGCCCCGGCGCGAGGGCGAGCCGACCCGCGTCGTCCTCGTGCGGCACGGGGTCACCGACTTCACCCTCGAGGCCCGCCTCGACGGTCGCGGCGGGGCCGACCCCGCGCTCGCGCCGAGGGGCCACGAGCAGGCGCAGGCCGCCGCCCGGGGCGTGCGCGCCCTCGTCGGCGACGCCGAGAGCGTCGTCATCAGCTCCTCGCTGCGGCGGGCCCGTGAGACCGCCGAGCACGTCGCCGACGCGCTCGGCGTCACGCCGGTGCAGGTGGCGGACTGGGACGAGCAGTCCTTCGGCGAGTGGGACGGCGCCTCGGTCGGCGAGCTCGTCGCCGCGGACGCCGCGGGCTTCGCCGCGCTGCGCGACGACCCCGCCTTCGCCCCGCCCGGCGGGGAGAGCCACGAGGAGCTGACGACGCGCGTGCTCGCCGCCTGGGAGGCCGTCGTGGCCCGCGGGGGCACCGTCGTCGTCGTGTGCCACCGCAAGCCGATCCTCGTCGTCCTCGCGCACGTGCTCGGCATCCCGCACGACCGGATCTGGCGTCTCGCCGGCGCCCCGGGCTCGCTCACCGCCGTCGAGGCCTGGCCCGGCGGCGAGGCCGTCGTCGCCTTCACCAACCGCACGTAGTGGTCGAGCTCATCGGCGCCGGCGACGTCCCCGGCTGGCTGCAGACCTCCGGGCTCGTCGGGGCCGTGGCCTTCGGGCTGCTCTCGGCCTTCATCCCGCCGCTCAACGCCGAGGTGTACGCCCTCGCGCTGCCGCTCGTCTTCCCCGAGACCTGGCACTGGCACATCCTGCTCATGACCGCCGGCTTCATGGTGGGCAAGGTGAGCCACTACGTCGCCGCCGACCGCGGGATGGCCCTCTTCGCCCGGCGTCGTGCGCGACGGCAGAGTGTCGTGCCCGATGACGACCCGCAGGGGCGACCCCCGGACGAGGGCTGGACGGCCGTGGTCAAGCGGGTCCTCGCGCGCTGGACGAGCCGGGCCATCGACACCCTGGAGCGCCCCGTCCTCGGCCCGCTCGTCGTCTTCGTCTCCGGGCTCACCGGGATCCCTCCCTTCGCCGTCATCACGGTGGCCGCCGGTGTGCGTCGCAGCGGCCTCGTCCGCTTCGCGACCTTCGGCACCCTCGGGTGCCTCGTGCGCTTCCTCGGCACGGCCTTCCTCGTCTCCCGCGCCGCGGGCTGACACGCCTCCGCGGGACGCCGCGGGGCTGGTCTAGGGTGCGCCGCATGACCTACGCCGGTGATGTCACGCCCGAGCAGACCTGGGAGGCGCTGCGCTCCCAGCCCGACGCCGTCCTCGTCGACGTGCGCACCCGCGCCGAGCTGACCTTCGTCGGCCGGCCCGACCTCGCCGAGCTCGGCCGCCCGCTCGTCGCGGTCGAGTGGACCCGTTTCCCCGGGGGCGAGCGCAACCCCGACTTCGTCGCCGAGCTCGACCAGCTCGGCGTGCGCCGCGACCAGCCGGTGTACTTCCTGTGCCGCTCCGGGGTGCGCTCCGTGGCAGCGGCCGACGAGGCCACCGCTGCCGGGTGGGACGAGGCGTACAACATCCTCGACGGCTTCGAGGGCGGCGTCGACGACGCCGGCCGCCGCACCCTCGCCGGGTGGAAGGTCGCCGGGCTGCCCTGGCGCCAGGACTGACCCGTGACGCACGACCTCGGCCCCGGCAACCCCCAGCCCTACCTCGACCCCGCCGGTCTCGACCCGCGCACGCTCTCCGTGCGCGGTGGTCAGGCCCGCAGCGCCTTCGACGAGACCGCCGAGGCGATGTACCTCACCTCCGGCTTCGTGTACGGCTCGGCCCGAGAGGCCGAGGCCGCCTTCTCCGGCGAGCGCAGCAAGTTCGTCTACTCGCGCTACGGCAACCCGACCGTCGCGATGTTCGAGGAGCGACTGCGGCTCCTCGAGGGAGCCCCCGCCTGCTACGCGACCGGGTCGGGCATGGGCGCGGTCTTCACCGCCCTGGGCGCGCTGCTCGGCGCCGGTGACCGGGTCGTCGCCTCTCGTGGGCTCTTCGGCTCGTGCTTCGTCATCCTCGACGAGATCCTCCCGCGCTGGGGCGTCGAGACCGTCTTCGTCGACGGGCCCGACCTCGAGCAGTGGCGCGAGGCCCTGGCCCAGCCGACGACCGCCGTCTTCTTCGAGACGCCGAGCAACCCGATGCAAGAGCTCGTCGACATCGAGGCCGTGTGCGAGCTCGCCCACGCCGCGGGGGCCCAGGTCGTCGTCGACAACGTCTTCGGCACCCCCGTCTTCTCCCGCCCGCTCGACCACGGCGCCGACGTCGTCGTGTACTCGGCGACGAAGCACATCGACGGGCAGGGCCGGGTGCTCGGCGGCGCGATCCTCGGGCCGCAGGAGTACATCCACGGGCCCGTCGAGCAGCTCGTGCGGCACACCGGCCCGAGCCTGTCGCCCTTCAACGCCTGGGTGCTGCTCAAGGGCCTGGAGACGATGGACCTGCGGGTGCGCGCGATGGCAGCCTCCGCCCTCGCCGTCGCGGAGCACCTCGACGCGCACCCCGGTGTCGTCTCGACCGTCTACCCCTGGCTGCCCTCGCACCCCCAGCACGACCTCGCCCGCCGGCAGATGAGCGGGGGCGGCACGGTGGTGACCTTCGAGATCGGCGGGGGAAAGGACGACGCCTTCGCCGTCATGGACGCGCTGCGGCTCGTCGACATCTCCAACAACCTCGGCGACAGCAAGTCGCTCATCACCCATCCCGCGACGACCACGCACCGCCGGATGGGGGAGGAGGCGCGCGCCGCGATCGGCATCACCGACGGGACCCTGCGGGTCTCGATCGGGCTAGAGGCGAGCGCCGACCTCGTGGCCGACCTCGACCAGGCACTGCGCAGCACGCTGACCTGAGCGGACCCGCCCTAGGGTGAGCCACATGGGTACCCACCGCGTCCTCGGCCTGCGCGACCGCTCGACGGGGGAGCCCGATCCCGACCTCGTGGCCCGCTTCGCGGCGATCCGCACCGAGCTCGAGGTGCCCGAGGACTTCCCGCCCGAGGCGGTCGCCGAGGCGCAGCGCGTCGCGGAGCGGCCGCGGTCTCTGCCCGGGCGCGACGAGACCGCGCTGCCGCTGCTGACGATCGACCCTCCCGGCTCGATGGACCTCGACCAGGCGATGCACCTCGAGCGCGAGGGCCAGGGCTACCGCGTGCGCTACGCGATCGCGCACCTCGTCTCCTTCGTCGAGCCCGGTGGCGCGATCGACGCCGAGGCACGGCGCCGGGGCCAGACGATCTACGCCCCGGACGAGCGGGTGCCGCTGCACCCGCCGGTGCTCTCCGAGGGGGCTGCCAGCCTGCTGCCCGGTCAGGCCACGCCGGCCTACCTGTGGGACATGCGCCTCGACGAGACCGGCGAGGTCACCGCCGTCGAGCTCTACCCCGCGATGGTCCGCTCGGCCGACCGCCTCGACTACGAGCACGCCCAGGAGCAGCTCGAGACGGCCGAGCCCGACGAGCGCCTCGTCCTGCTGCGCGAGGTGGGGGAGCTCCGGATCGCCCTCGAGCAGGCCCGCGGCGGGGCCACCCTGCCCATGCCCGAGCAGGAGGTGGAGCGCGCCGAGGACGGCTCGTACACCCTCCAGCTGCGCCCGCTCCTCGCCATCGAGGACTGGAACGCGCAGATCTCGCTGATGACCGGCATGTGCGCCGCCCGGCTCATGCTCGACGCCCGGGTCGGGATCCTGCGCACGATGCCCCCGCCGGACGAGCGCGCGCTGCGTCGTCTGCGCGCCGCCGCCCGGGCGCTCGGCGTGCAGTGGCGCGACGACGTGCCCCACGGCGAGATGCTGCGCTCGCTGGACCGCACGGACGGGCGCCATCTCGCGCTCATCCACGAGGCCACATCGCTCTTCCGCGGGGCGGGGTACACCGCCTTCGACGGCGAGCTGCCCGAGCACACGGAGCAGTCGGCCATCGCCGCGCCCTACGCGCACGTCACCGCGCCGCTGCGCCGGCTCGTCGACCGCTTCGGCCTCGCCGTGTGCGCCGCGGTGAGCGCCGGCGAGGAGGTGCCGGCCTGGGCCCGCGCCGCGCTCCCGCAGCTGCCGGAGGTCATGGCGGCCTCTGACCGCCTCGCCGGCGCCGTCGAGCGCGCGAGCACCGACGCCGTCGAGGCCGCCGTGCTGCGCGGACGGGTGGGAGAGGAGCTCACGGGCGTCGTCGTCGAGGTCGACGAGGACAAGGAGCGCGTCGAGCTCCAGCTGAGCGAGCCCCCGGCGATCGCCCGGGCCTCCGGCCGCGCCGAGCTCGGCTCGCAGGTGACCGTGCGGGTCGTCGCTGCCGACGTCGCTGCCGGCACCGTCGACCTCGTCGTCGTCTGACCCCCTTCGCCTTCGCCTCCCCGGTCGTCCCAGCTTTCCCGCCCTGGGGCGGGAAAGCTCGACCTCGGGAAGGGACATTGCCTTCCCGAGGTCGAAGGTTCCTTCCCGAGGTCGTGACCGGTGGCGAAGGGGGAGCAGCCAGGAGCCGTATGCTGTCCCGCGGATGAGTCAGCCGGGCGGCCGCGGCAGCGATGTCGAGGAAAGTCCGGGCTCCGCAGGGCGAGGTGGTGGCTAACGGCCACCCGGGGTGACCCGCGGGACAGTGCCACAGAGAGAAGACCGCCGGTGCTCGCACCGGTAAGGGTGAAAGGGTGGTGTAAGAGACCACCAGCGGGCCGGGTGACCGGTCCGGCTAGGTAAACCCCACCTGGAGCAAGTCCAGACAGTGCGCGCCCGAGGGCTGCCCGCCCGAGCGCACGGGTAGGACGCGACGAGGTCGTCGGTGACGACGGCCCCAGATGGATGGCCGCCCATCCGCCCCTCGGGGCGGTGGACAGAACCCGGCTTACAGGCTGACTCATCCCCCTTCGGGGTCGGCCGCACCTGGCCTCTCGCAGAAGTCTGGACAGGTCTTTGCCAGCCCCGCCGCCGAGCGGCTTCTCTGTCCCCATGACCTTCGGACTCGCGATCGCCGTGCTGCCTCTCGTCGTCGTCATGGGTGCCTGCGTCTCGGTGCTCATGGGCAAGACCCCGATGGGTCGCTGACCGATCACCCATCGGCGTCACCGCGCCGACCACCGATGGACCGGGCCCGGCCCGCGCTCAGCCCGCGTCGGGCACGTCGTGCCGGGCCACGTGCCGGAACCACCCGACCGCCGCACCGACGGCGAGCACGGCCGCCCCGACGACGACGCTCTGCACCGGCAGGCACAGCGCGACGACGACGCAGCCGACGAGCCCGACGACCGGGACGACCCGCAGGGCCGCCGAGCCCGGGAGGGTCAGCGCGCTGGCGTTGGCGATCGCGTAGTAGGTGAGCACGCACACGCTGGAGAAGCCGATGACCGCCCGCACGTCGAAGAGGACGACGAGCAGCAGCACGACGACGGCCACGGTGGTCTCCGCCCGGGCGGGGACCCCCTTCGCGTCGACGAGCGCCAGCCCACGGGGCAGGTGGTGGTCGCGCGCCATCGCGAGCACGGTGCGCGAGACACCCAGGAGGAGCGCGAGGAGGGCTCCGCCGGCGGCGACACCGGCGACGACGCGCATCACCGGGCCCAGCCACGGCAGACCGGAGATCTCGGCGGCCTCGGCGACGGGGGAGACCCGCGCGCTGAGCCAGTCGGGCCCGACGGTGAAGAGGAAGGCCGAGGCGACGAGCAGGTAGACGACCGTCACGACGCCCAGCGACAGGGCGATCGCCCGGGGGAGCGTGCGCTCGGGGTCGCGCACCTCCTCGCCGAGGGTGGCGACCCGGGCGTACCCGGCCATCGCGAAGAAGAGGAATCCCGCGCCCTGGACCGCCCCGAGCAGCCCCGGCTCGCTCTCGCGGGCGGGCAGGTCGGACAGGATCGCCGGGGGCGAGGCGAGCATGACGGCGACGAAGCCGAGCAGCGCGACGAGCACGAGCGCGACGACCGCTGACGCGACCCTCGCGCTGCGCTGCACGCCGGCGAGGTTGAGCGCCAGCACCGCGAGGACGACGAGGACGGCGAGCACGGCCTGCTGGTCGGGCATGAGGTACGCGCCCACGGTGAGGGCCATCGCCGCGCAGGACGCCGTCTTGCCGGTGATGAAGGCCCACCCGGCCAGGTGCCCCCACGGCACCCCGAGACGCTCTCGGCCGTAGACGTAGGCGCCGCCGGACGTCGGGTAGCGCGCGGCGAGCCGAGCACTGCTGTGGGCGTTCGCCCCGGCGACGAGGACCGCGATCGCCAGCGCGACGAGGAGCAGGTCCCCGGCCGCGCGGGCCGCCGGCGCGAAGGCGACGAAGACCCCTGCGCCGAGCATCGCGGCGAGCCCGACGACGACCGCGTCGCCGAGCCCGAGGCTGCGCCTCAGCGTCTGGTCGTGACCTCCGGTGGCTGCCATGGCTGCTCGAGGTGCCGTGCCCCTCGGGGGGACGACGGCGGCCTCAGGCGTTCGCCGCCAGGTAGGCCGCGCCGATGATGCCGGCCTTGTTGCGCAGCTTCGCCGGGACGATCTCGGTGCGGATCTCGAGGAGCGGCAGGAAGTGGTCGGCGTGCTTGCTCACGCCACCGCCGACGACGAAGAGGTCGGGCCACAGCAGGTCCTCGACGACGCGGTAGTAGCGGGTGAGGCGCTGGGCCCACTGCTCCCAGTCGAGGTCCTCGCGCTCGCGGGCGCTGTCGGCGGCGCGGGTCTCCGCGTCGTGCCCGTCGATCTCGAGGTGGCCGAGCTCGGAGTTGGGCATGAGCTGCCCGTCGAGGAGCACGGCCGAGCCGATGCCGGTGCCGAGCGTCGTGAGCACGACGAGCCCGTCGTGCTTGCGCGCCGCGCCGAAGTGCCGCTCGGCGACCCCGGCCGCGTCGGCGTCGTTGACGATGACGACGTCGCGCCCCAGCCGCTTCTCGAAGAGCGCCTCGGCGTCGACGTCCACCCACGAGGGGTCGATGTTCGCGGCGCTGCGCGCGACGCCGTGGGTGACGACCGCGGGCAGCGTGATGCCGACCGCCGCGTCCTTCTTCAGCCCGAACTGGGAGACGATCTCGGCGACGACGTCGCACACCGCGTCGGGTGTCGCGACGTCGGGCGTCGGGATGCGCAGACGGTCGTCGGCGAAGGCGCCCTTGCGCAGGTCGACGGGGGCTCCCTTGATGCCGGAGCCGCCGACGTCGATGCCGAGGGCGGTGCTCGTCGTGGCCATGTGATCTCGCTTCTCGTGCGCGGTCAGGGGGTCAGGGCAGGGTGAGGATCTCGGGGCCGTCCTCGGTGATGAGGACGGTGTGCTCGAACTGCGCCGAGCGGCGCAGGTCCTTCGTCGCGACGGTCCAGCCGTCCTCCCACATCGTCCACTCGTGGGTGCCGAGGTTGAGCATCGGCTCGACGGTGAAGGTCATGCCGGGCTCGATGACGGTGTCGTAGCCG
The DNA here is from genome assembly GCF_020567375.1 of Janibacter melonis. Taxonomy (GTDB): domain Bacteria; phylum Actinomycetota; class Actinomycetes; order Actinomycetales; family Dermatophilaceae; genus Marihabitans; species Marihabitans melonis. The sequence goes on from NZ_JAJBZM010000003.1 coordinate 879,727, forward strand.
GGGGCCGCGTCGTAGTTCGGGATGACGAGACCGGAGTGGAAGGCGCTGCCGATGCCATGACCGGTGAAGTCGCGCACGACGCCGTAGCCGAAGCGGGCCGCGTACTTCTCGATGACCCGGCCGATGATGTTGACCTGACGGCCGGGCACGGCCGCGCGGATGCCGCGCATCATCGCCTCGTGGGTGCGCTCGACGAGCAGGCGCGACTCCTCGTCGACCTCGCCGACGAGATAGGTCGCGTCGGTGTCGCCGTGGACGCCGTCGAGGTAGGCCGTGATGTCGATGTTGACGACGTCGCCGTCCTGGAGCGGGCGGTCGTCGGGGATGCCGTGACAGACAACCTCGTTGACCGAGGTGCACAGCGACTTCGGGAAGCCGCGGTAGCCGAGGGTCGAGGGGTAGGCGCCGTGGTCGAGGAGGTACTCGTGGCCGACGCGGTCGATCTCGTCGGTTGTCACGCCCGGGGCGATGACCTCGGCGGCGGCGGCCATGGCGCGCGCGGCGAGCCGGCCGGCCACGCGCATCCGCTCGATCGTCTCGGCGTCCTTGACCTCGGGGCCGGTGTACGGCTGGGGCGCGGGGCGGTCGACGTACTCGGGACGGGCGATCGAGGCCGGGACGGGTCGGCGGGGCGAGACCGTGCCGGGTCGGACGGGCGCGGCGGGGCTGGCAGGTGCTGCTCCGGGCATACGGTGGAGTCTAGGCATCTCGTCGGCGACGCAACGGCGAGGCCGCCATGTCTGCGCAGAAGGAGCTGTCGATGACCTACTGGTACAACATCGAGTCCGGCCAGGTGGAGCCCGACGAGAGCAAGTCCGCGGGTGAGAACCTCATGGGCCCGTACGACACCGAGGAGCAGGCCCGCAACGCCCTCGCCTCGGCCGCCGAGCGCACCGCGCAGTGGGACCAGGAGGACGAGGAGTACGAGGAGGGCCGCTGAGGCCCGTCTCGTGCCGTCGAAGGGGGAGCCACCCGCCGCAGCGGGTGGCTCCCCCCTTCGCCGTGCTCGGACCAGACCTCAGCTGCGCCGGTGGAGGGCGAGGCAGTAGGAGCCGTCACCCGGCCACGCCTGGGCGTCCCACCCGGCGTAGCGGCGCACGAGGGAGAGCCCGGCGGCGAAGGTCGCGCGCTCGTAGGTCTGCCACGAGACCGGTGCGGCCGCGGCGGGCTCGTGCCCGGGCAACGACCACCCGGCGACGAGAACGCCCTCGGGGGTGAGATGGCCGCGCAGGTGGCGCAGGACGTCGACGAGCGTGCCGTCGGCGAGGTAGGGCACGACGTTGCCCGCCATGAGCACGACGTCGAAGGTCTGGCCGCGCAGCTCCAGCGAGGCGAGGTCGGCCCGCACGAAGCGGGTGACGTCGTCTCGCTCGCGCGCCACCTCGATCATGTCGCCGTCGGCGTCGACCCCGACGACGTCGTGGCCCAGGCGGGTCAGCTCGGAGGCGACGCGCCCGGTGCCGCAACCGGCGTCGAGGACCCGGATGGGGGCGGGCAGCAGCTCGTGGACGAAGCGGGCCTCGCCGTGGATGTCGACGCCGCGCTCGACGAGCGCGTCGAAGCGGCGCTGGTAGGCGGTGGCCGCGTCGATGCCGCCGCTCACCTCGGACCAGCGCGTGCGGATCTCGGGCAGCTCGTCAGGCATCGAAGGAGTGCTCCGCGGCGGGGAAGGTGCCGGCCTGGACCTCACGGGCGAACTCGCCCGCAGCGCGGGAGAGCTCGCCGCGCAGGTCGGCGTACTTCTTGACGAAGCGGGGCGCCTTGCCCCCGCGCAGGCCGGCCATGTCCTGCCACACGAGCACCTGGGCGTCGCACGACGGGCCGGCGCCGATGCCGACGGTGGGGATGCGCAGCTCCTCGCTCACCCGGGCGGCGACGGGCGCGGGCACCATCTCGAGGACGACGGCGAAGGCCCCGGCGGCCTCGACGGCGCGGGCGTCGGCGAGCGTGCGCTCGGCCTGCTCCTCGCCGCGGCCCTGGACCCGGTAGCCGCCGAGGGTGTGCTCGCTCTGCGGGGTGAAGCCGATGTGCGCGCACACCGGGATGCCGCCGCGCACGAGGCGCTCGATCGTCGGTGCCATCTCGACCCCGCCCTCGAGCTTGACGGCGTGCGCGCCGCCCTCCTTCATGAAGCGGGCGGCCGTGAGGTAGCCCTGCTCGGGGGAGGCCTGGTAGCTGCCGAAGGGGAGATCGGCCAGGACGAGCGCGCGCGTCGCGGCGCGGGAGACGGCCCGCGTGAGGAAGACCATCTCCTCGACGCTCACCGGCAGCGTCGTGTCGTAGCCGTAGACGTTGTTGCCGGCCGAGTCGCCGACGAGGAGCACCTCGATGCCGGCCTCGTCGAAGATCTCCGCCGTGTACATGTCGTAGGCGGTGAGCATGCTCCAGCGATCGCCACGGTCGGTCATCGCCTGCAGGTGCGGGATGCGCACGCGGCGCTTGCCGGCGGCGCCGGCGGCGGCCGGGGCGGTGCCCCCGCCGTACGGGGCGGTGGTCTCGCCGGGTGCGTCCTGGGCGTTCGGGCTCGAGGGCATGGCGTCAGCCTAGGGGGTCGCCCCGACGGGGCAGGATGACCGCTCGGCAGTCAGTGCACGGACTGCAAGAAGTAAGGATTCCTCCAAGAAGATCTCGGATCTCTTCCGGACGGCCGGACGGCTTGCTCAACTACGAGGACCGTCACGCGGCACCCCTGAGCCGCTCGTCCACGAAAGAAGTCCCCTAGTGAAGAGACGTCACAGCACAGCTCTGGCCGGGATCGCCACCTCGGCCCTGGTCTTCACCCTCGCCCCCACGACCGCGACCGCGACCGCCGGTGCGAGCGAGGTCCCGCCCCAGGACGGGACCAGCAAGAACGTCCAGCAGGACGACAAGCCCAACCCGCTGGGCGACGCGCAGCGCCGCCTGCGCGAGGACGCCGTCGACAAGCTCGTCAAGGGCGAGGCCGACGTCGTCACCCGCGGCGGCAAGAAGGTCATCGAGCTCAAGGGCGCGAAGGACGGCAAGGGCAACCGCAAGAAGAGCAAGTACGTCGAGTACGACGTCAACCGCGAGGCCTCGGTCTTCACGGTCCTCACCGACTTCGGTGACAGGGTCAGCTCGCCCCAGGGCGGCGCCCCGGGCCCGGTGCACAACCGGATCCCGAAGCCGGACCGCAACTGGAACAACGACGCCACGGACAACAACTCGACGATCTGGCAGAGCGACTTCGACCAGGAGCACTACCAGGACCTCATGTTCGCCGAGGGCAAGGAGTCCTTCCGCGACTTCTACCTCAAGCAGTCCAACGGTCGCTTCAGCACCACCGGTGACGTCTCCGACTGGGTGAAGGTGCCCTACAACGAGGCGCGCTACGGGCACAACCCCGTCAAGGGCGACGGCACCTCCGAGGCCGACGGCTACTGGAACTACGTCAAGGACACCGCGCAGGCCTGGTACGACGACCAGGTCGCCCAGGGCAAGAGCCTCGAGGAGATCAAGGCCTACCTGCGCACCTTCGACCAGTGGGACCGCTACGACCACGACGGCGACGGTGACTTCGACGAGCCGGACGGCTACATCGACCACTTCCAGGCCATCCACGCCGGTGAGGGCGAGGAGGCCGGCGGCGGCGCCGAGGGCGAGGACGCCATCTGGAGCCACCGCTGGTACGCCTACTCCAACCTCGCGGGCAAGGCCGGTCCCTCCGGCAACCTCCTCGGTGGTGTCCCGATCGGAGACTCCGGCCTGTGGATCGGTGACTACACCACCGAGCCCGAGAACGGCGGCCTGGGCGTCTTCACCCACGAGTTCGGCCACGACCTCGGTCTGCCCGACCTCTACGACACCGCCGGTGGCGACAACGGCACCGGCTTCTGGACCCTCATGTCCGCCGGCAGCTGGCTCAACGACGGCACCGAGGACATCGGCTCCAAGCCCGGCTACATGGGCGCGTGGGAGAAGCTGCAGCTCGGCTGGCTCGACGTCCAGACCATCGACCCGTCGAAGAAGCGGGTGACCACGGCCAAGCTCGGCCCGGCCGACCGCGACGACAAGAAGCGGCCGCAGGCGCTGTCCGTCCTCCTCCCGGAGAAGACGAACACGACGGAGTACAACACCCCGCACTCCGGCTCCATGCAGTGGTGGGGCGGCTCGGCGGACGACCTCAACAGCACGCTGACCCGCAGCATCGACCTCACCGGCAAGAAGACCGCCTCGGTCTCCGCCTGGACCTGGTACGACATCGAGGAGGGCTACGACTTCCTCTACGGCCAGGTGAGCACCGACGGCGGCGCGACGTGGACCGACACCGGCAGCCCGATCAGCGGTGTCAGCCGCTCGTGGACCCAGAAGACCTGGGACCTGTCGAAGTGGGCTGGTCAGAAGGTCGACTTCCGCTTCCGCTACGCCACCGACGGCGGCGTCCACGAGGACGGTCCCTTCCTCGACGACATCACGGTGACCGCCGACGGCGCGACCCTGCTCTCCGACGACGTCGAGTCCGGTGACAACGGCTGGACCGCCAAGGGCTTCGAGCGCATGGACGGCACGACGACCGAGACGGTCCAGAGCTACTACCTCGCGGAGAACCGCGTCTACAGCGGGTACGACAAGTACCTCAAGACGGGCCCGTACAACTTCGGCTGGTCCTCGACCAAGCCGGACTGGGTGGAGCGCTTCCCGTACCAGAACGGCCTGCTCGTCTGGTACATCAACAACGAGTACAGCGACAACAACACGAGCCAACACCCCGGCTACGGCCAGGTCCTTCCCGTCGACGCCCGGCCCACCCCGGTCACGTTCTCGGACGGCTCGCTCCTGGGCAACCGTCGTCAGCCCTTCGACGCCACCTTCGGCCTCGAGCGGACCGACCCGGTGACCTTCCACAAGAACGGCACGGCGACCTCGCTGCGCTGGCAGGCGGCCATCCCGAAGTTCGACGACACCAACGTCGACAAGTACTGGTCGGCGAAGAACCCCCAGGGCTCGACGAAGGTCGCGGGCTCCGGGACGACGATCGAGGTGCTCTCCGGCACCGGCGACAACATGCAGGTCCAGGTCTCGCGCAAGAAGTGAGCCCGGCCCGGCGTGCCTGACGCCACCCCCGACGGCGCCCGCCGTGACCCGCGTGGTCACGGCGGGCGTCGTGCGTCCATGGGGCAGGATGGGGCCATGGATCGCCAGCAGGAGTTCGTCCTTCGCACCATCGAGGAGCGCGACATCCGCTTCGTGCGGCTGTGGTTCACCGACGTCCTCGGGACGCTGAAGTCGGTCGCCATCGCCCCCGCGGAGCTCGAGGGTGCCTTCGCCGAGGGGATCGGCTTCGACGGCAGCGCCATCGAGGGCTTCACCCGCGTGTACGAGGCGGACATGCTGGCCAAGCCCGACCCATCGACCTTCCAGGTCCTGCCGTGGCGCGGCGAGCGCCCCGGCACCGCGCGGATGTTCTGCGACATCACCCTGCCCGACGGCAACCCGGCGCTGGCCGACGCGCGCTACGTCCTGCGGCGCACGCTCTCGCGGGCCGCGGACATGGGCTTCTCCTTCTACACCCACCCCGAGATCGAGTTCTTCCTCCTCAAGTCCGGCTCCGGGGCCCCCGAGCCGGTCGACCAGGGCGGGTACTTCGACCACGTGCCGAAGGGGACGGCGCACGACTTCCGTCGCGCTGCCATCACCATGCTCGAGCAGGTGGGCATCTCCGTGGAGTTCAGCCACCACGAGGGCGCTCCGGGCCAGAACGAGATCGACCTGCGCTACGCCGACGCGCTGTCGACCGCCGACAACATCATGACCTTCCGCACCGTCATCAAGGAGGTCGCGCTCGAGCAGGGCATCTACGCGACCTTCATGCCCAAGGTCTTCGCCGACCACCCGGGCTCGGGCATGCACACCCACATGTCGCTCTTCGAGGGCGACTCGAACGCCTTCTACGAGCCCGGTGCGCCGTACTCGCTGAGCAAGACCGGCCGCCAGTTCATCGCGGGCCTGCTCACCCACGGACGCGAGTTCACCCTCATCACCAACCAGTGGGTCAACAGCTACAAGCGGCTGTGGGGCGGCGGCGAGGCACCGGCGCACCTCACCTGGGGCCACAACAACCGCTCCGCGATGGTCCGCGTGCCGATGTACAAGCCGAACAAGGCCAACAGCAGCCGGGTCGAGGTGCGCACGCTCGACGCCGCGTGCAATCCCTACCTCGCCTTCTCGGTGATGCTCGCCGCGGGGCTCAAGGGGATCGAGGAGGGCTACGACCTGCCGGCCGAGACCGAGGACGACGTCTGGCAGCTCACGGACCGCGAGCGTCGCGCCATGGGCATCAAGCCCCTGCCCGCCTCGCTCTCGGAGGCGATCGACGCGATGGAGTCCAGCGAGCTCGTCGCCCAGACCCTGGGGGAGCACGTCTTCGACTTCGTCCTGCGCAACAAGAAGCAGGAGTGGGACGACTACAGGCGCCAGGTCACCCCCTTCGAGCTCGAGCGCCTGCTGCCTCGCCTGTGATGGCGCCCGGGCGACGAGAGCCGTCGAGCCTGGCCCGGCGCGGCCTGGTCGACGCGGAGCGTGCTGAGCAGCTGCTCGCCGACCCCGTGCTCACCGAGCTCAAGGGCTGCCGCGACGCGCTCGTCGACACGCTGTCTCGCTGTGCCGACCCAGACGCCGCGCTCCTCGGCCTGGTGCGCCTCGTCGAGGCGGCCGCCCAGCAGGGCGAGGACGGACTGCTCGGCGCCCTGTGCGCCGACGACCGGGCCCGACGTCGGGTCCTCGGGGTGCTCGGTGCGTCGACCGCCCTCACCGACCACCTCGTCGCGCACCCTGGGCACTGGCACGCGGTCGTCGAGGCCGAGGGGCTCGACCCCGCAGCCCGAGCCGGGGCGATGATCGCCGCCGTGCGCGACCCGGGTGACCTCGAGCCCCAGGACGCGCTGCGCGTCGAGTACCGGCGTCAGCTCGTCGCCATCGCCGCGCTCGACGTCACCTCCGGCGACCCCGTCTCGGAGCTGCCGGTCGCTGCCGCCGCCCTCGCAGATCTCGCCGGCGCAGCACTCGAGGCCGCGCTCGTCATCGCCCAGGACGAGCTGCCCGACGAGGCCGCGGCGGCACGCCTCGCGGTCATCGGCATGGGCAAGGCCGGCGGTCGAGAGCTCAACTACATCTCCGACGTCGACGTCATCTTCGTCGCCGAGGCCGCCGAGGGGCACGACGAGGGCGAGGCGATCGCTGCCGCGACCCGGCTGGCCAGCCGGCTGATGTCGGCCTGCGCCTCGTCGACCGCGCACGGGTCGTTGTGGCCCGTCGACGCCAACCTCCGGCCCGAGGGCGCCCAGGGTCCGCTCGTGCGCACGGTGGCCAGCCATCGCACCTACTACCAGCGGTGGGCCAAGACCTGGGAGTTCCAGGCGCTGCTCAAGGCCCGCCCGATGGCCGGGGACCCCGAGGTGGGCGCCGCCTACCTCGACGCCATCCGCCCTTTCGTGTGGCAGGCGAGCTCACGTGAGGACTTCGTCGACGACGTGCAGTCCATGCGGCGCCGGGTGGAGGACCACATCCCCAGCGGCGAGGCCGCGCGCCAGCTCAAGCTCGGTCCGGGCGGGCTGCGGGACGTCGAGTTCAGCGTCCAGCTGCTCCAGATGGTCCACGGGCGCACCGACGAGACGCTGCGCTCGGGCACCACCCTCGACGCGCTCGCCGCCCTGTCCCGGGGCAGCTACGTCGGGCGACGTGACGCATCGACGCTCGACCACGCGTACCGGACCCTGCGCACGCTCGAGCACCGGATCCAGCTGCGCCGGATGAGACGCACCCATCTCATGCCCACCGGGGCCACCGACCTGCGCCACCTCGGCCGGGCCCTGCGCATCTTCTCCGAGCCGGAGAAGGGCGTCACCGCGCTGCGCTCGGAGACCTCGCTCGAGGTGCGCCGGCTGCACCAGCGCCTCTTCTACCGCCCGCTGCTCTCGGCGGTCGCCCGGCTCTCCGACGACGACGTGCGCCTGTCGCCGGAGGCCGCCCGCGAGCGCCTGCTGGCGCTGGGCTACCGCGACCCCGCGGGCGCGCTGCGGCACATCGAGGGGCTCACCGGGGGTGTCTCGCGCAGCGCATCGATCCACCGCCAGCTGCTGCCGGTCATGCTCGAGTGGTTCGGCGAGGAGGCCGACCCCGACGCCGGGCTGCTCGCCTTCCGCAAGGTGAGCGACGCCCTCGGCACGACCCCCTGGTACCTGCGCCTGCTGCGCGACGAGGGCACCGCCGCCCGCACCCTCGCCCGGGTGCTGGGGGCGAGCCGCTTCACCGGCGACCTCCTCCTCTCCAGCCCGGAGGCGGTGCAGATGCTCGGCGAGAGCGGCGGGCTCGTCCCGCGCTCGCGCGAGGACATCGAGCGCCGGATGCGGGCCGCCGCCGGCCGCAAGGACGAGCTCGAGAGCGCGATCTCCTCGATCCGGGCGATCCGACGCGCCGAGTTCTTCCGCGTCGCCGTCGCCGACCTCACCGAGCAGATCGGGCTCGACGACGTCGGGCGTGCCCTCACCGAGCTCACCTGCGCCACCCTCGACGCGGCGCTCGGCGTCGTCGGGCCGGCCGTCGAGGCCGAGCTCGGGCGCCCGCTCGGCACCGACCTGCTCGTCGTCGGCATGGGCCGCCTCGGCGGGCGCGAGGTCGGCTACGCGAGCGACGCCGACGTCCTCTTCGTCCACGACCCCCACGACGGGGTGGCGGACGCCGAGGCCCAGGAGGCGGCGGCTGCCGTCGTCTCCCGTCTGCGCACGCTGCTCGGCACCCCCGGCAGCGACCCGCCGCTGGGGCTCGACGCCGACCTGCGCCCGGAGGGCAAGGCCGGCCCGCTCGTGCGCAGCCTCGCGTCCTACCGGGCGTACTACGAGCGGTGGTCCGAGCCCTGGGAGGCCCAGGCCCTGCTGCGCGCGGCCCCGTGCGCGGGCGACGAGGCCCTGGGGGAGCGCTTCATGGCGCTCGTCGACCCGATGCGGTGGCCGAAGGGGGGTCTCTCGAGCGACGCGGTGCGCCAGGTGCGCCGCCTCAAGGCGCGCATGGAGGGCGAGCGCCTGCCGCGCGGAGCCGACCGGCGCACCCACTTCAAGCTCGGCTACGGCGGGCTGTCGGACGTCGAGTGGACGATCCAGCTCCTCCAGATGCAGCACGCCCACGAGGTGGCCGGCCTGCGCACGACCCAGACCCTGCCGGCGATCGCGGCCGCGGTGGAGGCCGGTCTGCTCGAGCGCGCCGACGCCGACGCGATGCGCGAGGCGTGGTCGATGGCCTCACGGCTGCGCAACGCCGGGATGCTCCTGCGCGCCCGGCCCGTCGACTCGGTGCCCTCGAACCTGCGCGAGGCAGACGGGGTCGGCCGGATCGTCGGCATGCCGCCACAGTCCGGGCTCACCCTCGCCGAGTCCTACCGCCGCACGGCGCGGCACGCCCGCTCCGTCACCGACCGGGTCTTCTACGGCGAGGTCTGAGCGCACCCCCGCCTGGTGAGACCTGGCGAAGGGGTGCCGCGAGCGGTACCTAAGATGGAGCCATGCTCTCGACGACTGACCTGCGTGGTACCGACCTGTCGGTGACCGAGCTGCGTGCGGCGCTGCCGCGCGCGGAGTACGACGTCGAGGCCGCCCTGCATGCCGTCACCCCCATCGTCGCCGACGTCGCCGAGCGCGGCGCCGAGGCCCTCCTCGAGCTCGCCGAGCGCTTCGACGGGGTGCGCCCGCAGCGCCTGCGCGTGCCGGCCGAGGTCATGCAGCGTGCGCTCGAGCTCCTCGACCCCGACGTGCGCCGCGCGCTCGAGGTCTCGATCGAGCGGGCGCGGCTCGTGCACGCCGACCAGGTGCGCACCGACGTCACGACGCAGGTGAGCCCGGGCGGCACCGTCACCGAGCGCTGGGTGCCCGTCGACCGCGTCGGCCTCTACGTGCCCGGCGGTCTCGCGGTCTACCCGTCCTCGGTCGTCATGAACGTCGTCCCCGCCCAGATCGCCGGGGTCTCCTCGCTCGCCGTGGCTAGCCCGCCCCAGCGCGACAACGCCGGCGAGCTCGCCGGCTACCCGCACCCGACGATCCTCGCCGCCTGCGCGCTCCTCGGGGTCGACGAGGTCTACGCGACCGGCGGGGCCCAGGCCGTCGCCGCCTTCGCCCACGGCTTCGACGACACGACGGCCGAGCCGGTCGACGGGCGCGTGCCGCGCTGCGAGCCGGTGAGCCTCGTCACCGGCCCGGGCAACGTCTACGTCGCCGCCGCCAAGCGCCTGCTCAAGGGCCTCATCGGCATCGACTCCGAGGCCGGCCCGACCGAGATCGCCGTGCTCGCGGACGCGGGTGCCGACCCCGAGCACGTCGCCGCCGACCTCGTCAGCCAGGCCGAGCACGACCCGCTCGCCGCGTCGGTGCTCGTCACCGACAGCACCGAGCTCGCCGCCGCCGTCGAAGAGGCGGTGACCCGACGCGCCCTCGCGACGAAGCACTCCGAGCGCGTCCGGACCGCCCTCACCGGTCCGCAGTCCGGGGTCGTGCTCGTCGACGACCTCGACGCCGGGCTCGCCGTCGTCAACGCCTACGGGGCCGAGCACCTCGAGATCATCACGGCCGACTCACCCGCCGTCGCCGCCCGGGTGCGCAACGCCGGCGCGGTCTTCGTCGGCACGTACAGCCCCGTCTCGCTCGGCGACTACGCCGCCGGCAGCAACCACGTCCTGCCCACCGGCGGGTGCGCCTGCCACAGCAGCGGCCTGTCCGTGCAGTCCTTCCTGCGCGGCATCCACGTCATCCACTACGACGAGCAGGCCCTCACCGAGGTCGGTCAGCACGTCGTCACGCTCGCCGAGGCCGAGGACCTGCCCGCGCACGGCGAGGCCGTCACGGCGCGCACCGGGCAGACGGTGGCCCGATGAGCGGGCCCGCACCGGCCCCCGGCGCCCAGGTCGAGGCCGCCCTGCGACCCGACCTGCGCGGCCGGACCGCCTACGGCGCCCCCCAGCTCGACGTCGCCGTGCAGCTCAACACCAACGAGAGCAGCTATCCCGTGCCCGACGAGGTCGTCGCCGACGTCCTCGCGCGCCTGGGGGAGGACCTCGCCGGGCTCAACCGCTACCCGGACCGCGAGTTCGTCGGGCTGCGCAAGGCGCTCGTCGACTACCTCGAGCTGCAGTCCGGCACCCGGCTGCGTCCCGAGCAGGTGTGGGCAGGGAACGGCAGCAACGAGGTGCTCCAGCACCTCGTGCTCGCCTTCGGCGGGGCCGGGCGCACCGCCCTGGGCTTCACGCCGGCGTACTCGATGCACCCGATCATCGTCGAGACCCTCGGCACCCGCTGGGTGGACGGCCAGCGCGACGCCGAGAGCTTCGACCTCGAGGTGGGCTCGGCGGTCGAGCAGGTCCGGGCGAGCGACCCCGACCTCGTCTTCTTGTGCTCCCCGAACAACCCGACGGGCACCGCGCTGCCCTTCGAGTCCATCGAGGCGGTCCTCGCGGCCGCGCCCCGGGCGATCGTCGTCGTCGACGAGGCGTACGCCGAGTTCGCCCGGCCGGGCACCCCGAGCGCCCTCGCGCTGCTCGAGCACCACGAGCGGCTCGTCGTCACGCGCACGATGAGCAAGGCCTTCACCCTCGCCGGGGCGCGCCTGGGCTACCTCGCAGCGCACCCGAGCCTCGTCGACGCCCTGCGGCTCGTGCGCCTGCCCTACCACCTCTCGACGCCCACCCAGGCCGTCGCCGAGGTCGCCCTGGCCCACGCGCCGCGGCTGCTGTCGACGGTCGAGGCGATCAAGGAGCAGCGCGACCGGCTCGTCACCGAGCTCGCCGAGATGGGTCTGCGACCCGTGCCCAGCGACGCCAACTTCGTCCTCTTCGGAGGGCTCGCCGACGCCCCCGCCACCTGGCAGGCTCTGCTCGACGCGGGCGTGCTCGTCCGCGACGTCGGCATCTCCGGCCACCTGCGGGTCACCGCGGGCACGCCGGAGGAGACCACCGCCTTCCTCACCGCCCTGCGCTCCCTGCTCCCGCAGCACCTCGCGCCGACCAGCACCACGACCGCCACTGCCGAAGGGGCCCGCCCGTGACCACCCAGCAGCACCGGACCGCGACCATCTCGCGCGCCACGTCCGAGAGCTCGGTCGAGCTGCGCATCGACCTCGACGGCACCGGGCGCAGCTCGGTCTCGACGGGGGTGCGCTTCTACGACCACATGCTCGCCTCGCTGGCCAAGCACAGCCTCATCGACATCGACGTCACGGCCACCGGTGACACCGACGTCGACGCGCACCACACCGTCGAGGACGTCGCGATCTGCCTCGGCGACGCCCTGCGCGAGGCGCTCGGCGACAAGTCCGGCATCTCTCGCTTCGGCGACGCGACCGTGCCGCTCGACGAGGCGCTCGTGCACGCCGTCGTCGACGTCGCCGGCCGCCCCTACGTCGTCCACACCGGTGAGCCCGAGGGGCAGCAGTACGTCGTCATCGGCGGCGCCTACGTCGGCTCCCTCACCCGGCACGTCCTCGAGACGCTCGGCCACCACGCCGGCATCGCCCTCCACGTGCGCGTGCTCGCCGGCCGCGACCCGCACCACATCGTCGAGGCGCAGTTCAAGGCCGTCGCCCGTGCCCTGCGCGCCGCGGTGGCTCTCGACCCCCGGGTCGAGGGCATCCCCAGCGCCAAGGGCGCGCTGTAAGCCGATCCTGGTGAGCGCACTCGTCCTCGTCTCCGCGTCGGCCGCGTCGGCCTCGACGTGGGTCCGGCGCGGCGTCGTGGCCTGCCACGTCGCCGAGCAGCACGGCTGGACCCTCGTCTCCGCGGCACCCGGCCGGGTCGCGGCCGCGGCCCCCTACGACGACCCGACGTCGGTGCTGCTCGCCCGACCCGTCGGGCCCCGCGTGGCGCCCTCCCTCGGTCTCGGCGTCGTCGGCGACCGCGCCGTCATCGCCGCCCAGTCCACCGGCTGGCGCACGATGAAGCGCTGGGCCGTCCGGATGCGTCGGGGCTCCCTCGTGCGCCAGGGCGACCTCGCGCCGCTGCGCCCGGGTGACCTCGCCCCCTTCGCCGGGGCCGGGGTGAGCACCGCCGAGGTGACCGCCGCGCTCGAGGAGACCCAGCTGCCCTCGCACGACTGGCTCGCGCACGTCCTCGAGGTGCTCCAGCTGCCCGGTGCGCAGGTCGTGCGCGGCGAGGACCAGCCCGGCGCGCTCGTCGAGCCCGACCCCCGCTCGCTCGCCGGCTTCGCCCGCGTCGCCGAGGACGGCCGCCCATGACCGACGTCGTCGTCCTCGACTACGGCAGCGGCAACGTCCGCTCCGTCGTCCGCGCCCTCGAGCACGTCGGCGCCGCCGTCGAGCTCACCTCCGACCTCGTCCGCGCCGAGCGGGCCGACGGCCTGCTCGTGCCCGGCGTCGGCAACTTCCACGCGTGCATGACCGGTCTGCGCGACGCCGGCGGTGGGGAGGTCGTCCGGGCCCGGCTCGCCCACGGCGCACCGACCCTCGGCATCTGCGTCGGCATGCAGGTCATGCTCGACGGCTCCGACGAGCCCTCGCCCGACCCGCAGCCGGGCCTGGGGCTGTGGCCGGGCTCCGTGCACCGGGTCGACGCCCCCGTCGTGCCGCACATGGGCTGGACCCCCGTCGTCGCCGGCCGGGGCAGCGCGCTGCTCGACGGGCTCGACGGCGAGCGCTTCTACTTCGTCCACTCCTACGCCGTCACCGACACGGGAGCGCTGGGGGAGCGGGTCGTCTCGGTCGCCGAGCACGGCCACCCCTTCGCCGCCGCCGTCGAGGACGGCACCTTGTCCGCCACGCAGTTCCACCCCGAGAAGTCCGGGGACGCGGGACTGCACCTCTTGAAGAACTGGGTGAGCTCACTATGACCAGCGCGACCGACCCGATCCCGAGCCTGGAGCTGCTGCCGGCCGTCGACGTCTCCGAGGGGCGGGCCGTCCAGCTCGTCCAGGGCGTCGCCGGCAGCGGGGGCCAGTTCGGCGACCCCGTCGAGGCGGCGCTGTCGTGGCAGGAGCAGGGCTCGCGCTGGCTCCACCTCGTCGACCTCGACGCCGCCTTCGGGCGGGGGAGCAACGCCGACCTGCTCGCCGAGATCGTCGGCCGGCTCGACATCGACGTCGAGATGAGCGGGGGCATCCGCGACGAGGTGACCCTGCGTCGCGCCCTCGCGACCGGGTGCCGGCGCGTCAACCTCGGCACCGCGGCGCTCGAGGACCCCGAGTGGACCGCGAGCGCCATCGCGACGTACGGCGACCGGGTCGCCGTCGGTCTCGACGTGCGCGGCACGACGCTCGCGGCGCGCGGGTGGACGAGCGAAGGGGGAGACCTCTGGGAGACGCTCGCGCGCCTGGACTCCGAGGGCTGCGCCCGCTACGTCGTCACCGACGTCGCGAAGGACGGCATGCTCGCCGGGCCGAACCTCTCGCTCCTGCGTGACGTCTGCGCCGCGACCCAGCGACCCGTCGTCGCCTCCGGCGGCGTGACGACCGCGGACGACGTCGCCGCCCTGCGCGAGCTCGTGCCGGCGGGCGTCGAGGGAGCGATCGTCGGCTCGGCGCTCTACCGGGGCACCCTGACGATGGCCGACGCCATCGAGGCGGCCGGGCCCCAGTGACCTCTCCCGACAAGCCCGACCAGCCCGAGCAGGTCCCGCAGACGGGCCCGGCCGACTCGGCCGGGGTCCCGTGGGGCGGGCGGGCCGTGCCGCACTCGGGCTTCGAGGGCGACGACGGCTCGCGCGACCCTCGCCTGGGCGCCGCGCTCGGCACGGGCGACGACGCGGCGCTCGTCGAGGCCCTGCGCGGTGCTCGGCTGCTCGTGCCGGTGACGGCCGTCGCGGCCGAGACGACCGAGGGCGTGGGCGGCCTCACCGCCGAGAAGGAGACGGACATGGCCGTCGTCCTGCTCGACAACCCCGACGGGCGCACCGCGCTGCCCGTCTTCTCCAGCGCTGCCGACCTCGCGGCCTTCGACACCTCGCTGCGCCCCGTGCCGGTCACGGCCGAGCGGGCCGCCGAGGCGGCGATCTCCGAGCAGGCCCAGCTCATGGTGCTCGACTGCGCGAGCGAGCACGCCGTCGAGGTGCGCTCGAGCATGCTGTGGGCGCTCGTCCAGCGTCAGCCCTGGCTGCCGCCGCACGAGGACCCCTTCGTCGCCCGCTCCGTCGACGCCGCGCTCTCCGGTGCGCCCCAGGTCCTCGGGCACGAGCTCGTCGCGGGCGCAGAGGCCGGCGAGCTCGTCCTGTCGCTGCAGATCGTGCCCGGCCTGGCGACCGAGCAGCTGCAGGCCGTCGTCGAAGGGGTGGGCGAGCGGCTCGCCGCCGACGGCGAGCTGCGGGCGCGGGTGGACGGGCTCACCTTCCGGGTGAGCTGAGGTCACCCCTTCGCCTCGCGTCGGGACCGGTTTGCCGGGGAGGGCGGGGCAGCCGCACCATAGGTGGTTGTGACCATCGCCCCCTACCGTGACGTGCTGCGGATCCCGCAGGTGCGCCACGCGCTGATCTTCGGCATCATCCTGCGCACCCCGATGGCGGCGAGCCTCATCGCGCTCACGCTGCACGTCGTCACCCACCTCGGGCAGAGCTACGGCAAGGCCGGCATCGCGAGCATGGCCCTGACCCTCGCGCTCGCCGTGAGCAACCCGTGGCGCGGCCGGCTCGTCGACCGGCAGGGCCTGCGCCGCACCTTCGTGCCCTCGCTCGTCGTGCTGCCGCTCGTGTGGTCGGTCGCGCCCTTCTTGTCGTACTGGCCGCTCGTCGCGGCCGTCGTCGTCGCCGGCCTCTTCCAGGTGCCGATCTGGGGGGTGCTGCGCCAGATGATTCTCCACGCCGTGCCCGAGCAGCAGCGCCGCAGCGCGCTCTCGCTCGACTCCGTCGCGACGGAGATCTCCTTCATGATCGGCCCCGCCATCGGCGTCGTCGCCGCGAGCGCCCTCGACACCCGCTACGTCCTGCTCGTCCTCATGTGGCTGGGGGTCCTCGGCGCGGCGGCGATGTGGTGGATGGACCCGACGATCGTCAGCGACGCGCCCGCCCAGGACTCGACGCAGTCCTCCTCGACCCTCGCCCCGGCGCGCTCGTGGTTCTCCGGCGCGGCCGTCGCCGTGCTCGCGATGACCGCCGCGACGACGGTGATCCTCTCGGGCACCGACGTCTCGGTCGTCGCGCTGCTGCGCGCGGTGGGGGAGGAGACGGGGGTCGCGGTCGCGATGGCCGTGTGGGCCTTCGGCTCGCTCGTCGGCGGTCTGCTCTACGGCATGTGGCACCGCAGCGTCCCCGCGCACGTGCTCCTCGTCGCCCTCGCGCTCGCCACGCTGCCGGTCGCGCTCACCTCGTCGACGCTCGTCAGCAGCCTGGCCCTGCTGCTCGCCGGCTTCTTCTGCGCGCCGACGCTCACCGCGACGACCGAGCAGCTGAGCCGGATCGTGCCCGAGCGCTCGCGCGGCGAGGCCCTCGGCTGGCACGGGTCGGCGATCACCGGAGGCAGCGCCCTCGGTGCTCCCGTCGCGGGCTTCGCGATCGACCACGCCGGTGCCCCGGCGGGGTTCGTCGCGGTCTCCGTGGCGGGTCTGCTCGTCGCGGGAGCGGCTCTCGTCGTGCTCCAGGCGCGGCGGCGCAGCCGCTCCGTCGCGTCGGCCCGGGCTTCGCGCCCGCCCGCCCGCGTGGGCTGACCGGGCTGATTTCGTCGGCCGCGGGGCCGCTGCTAGTCTTGACGTCGACCGGTTGCACGTCCGCGTGCAGCGCAAGAGGGGCTTCACCGCTTCCACCCGGGCCGACTCGATCGGCCGGGTCTCAGGTCGCGACCGTCACGGTCGTCCTCGGCCTCGCCGTCTCGGCGGGGGTCCGACGGCGTCGTGGTGCTCGTGTCCAGGTGGGCTCCTCGCACGGCGAGGAGCCCTTCGTCGTGCCGGGACCAGGACCACCGACGAAGGAGCATCACATCAGCGAGCCTCGCATCAACGACCGCATCCGTGTCCCCGAGGTGCGGCTTGTCGGGCCTAACGGGGAGCAGGTGGGGATCGTCCGGGTCGAGGACGCCCTCCGTCTGGCCGCCGAGGCCGACCTCGATCTCGTCGAGGTCGCCCCGATGGCCAAGCCCCCTGTGGCCAAGCTCATGGACTTCGGCAAGTACAAGTACGAAGCCGCCATGAAGGCGCGCGAAGCGCGCAAGAACCAGGTCAACACGATCATCAAGGAGATCAAGCTCCGCCCGAAGATCGACGCCCACGACTACGGCACGAAGAAGGGCCACGTCGTGCGCTTCCTCAGCGCCGGCGACAAGGTCAAGGTGACGATCATGTTCCGCGGCCGCGAGCAGTCGCGCCCGGAGCTGGGCTTCCGTCTCCTGCAGCGTCTCGCCGAGGACGTCGCCGAGCTCGGCTTCGTCGAGTCCTCGCCGAAGCAGGATGGCCGCAACATGGTCATGGTCCTCGGGCCGACCAAGAAGAAGTCCGAGGCACGCGCCCAGCAGCGTCGGATGAAGGACGAGGCCGCGCAGGCCGAGGCCGTCGAGGCCCAGACCCCGCAGACCGAGACCACCGAGGTCGAGAGCACCGAGGTCCAGGCCGACCAGGTCGAGCAGGCCCCCGCGAGCGAGAGCACCTCGCAGGCCTGAGCGCCGTCCCCCGCCAACCAGCAGAGCAGATCAGCAAGGAGAACGGCGAGATGCCGAAGAACAAGACGCACAGCGGTGCCAAGAAGCGCTTCCGGGTGACCGGCTCGGGCAAGATCATGCGCCAGCGCGCCAACCACGTGCACAAGTTCCACGAGAAGACCCCGCAGCACGCCCGCCGCCTGGCGAACGACGTCGAGCTGAGCCCGGCCGAGACCAAGAAGGTCAAGCGGCTCCTCGGCCTCTGACCTGCCAGTCGACACACCCCACAACGAAGGAGTACTCACGTGGCACGCGTGAAGCGGGCGGTCAACGCCCAGAAGAAGCGCCGGGTCGTCCTCGAGCGGGCCAGCGGTTACCGCGGTCAGCGCTCGCGGCTCTACCGCAAGGCCAAGGAGCAGGTCACCCACTCGCTGGGCTACAGCTACCGCGACCGCCGGGCCAAGAAGGGCGACTTCCGTCGCCTGTGGATCCAGCGCATCAACGCCGGCGCCCGCGCCAACGGCATGACGTACAACCGCTTCATCCAGGGGCTGCGCGCCGCTGAGATCGAGGTCGACCGTCGTATGCTCGCCGAGCTCGCCGTCAACGACGAGGCCGCCTTCGCCGCGCTCGTCGAGATCGCCCGGGCCAACGTCCCGGCGCAGACCGAGACGGCCAGCGCCTGAGCGCAGAGCAGCACCGAGAGAGCCCCGTGCTGACCAACCCCGGTTCCGACCGGGTGCGGTCGGTGCGAGGGCTCTCTCGTCGTCCCGTGCGACGCCGCACGGGACGCCTCCTCGTCGAGGGTCCCCAGGGCGTGCGCGAGGCCGTGCGCTTCGCCCCCCACGACGTCGTCGACCTCTACGTCACCGCCGAGGCGGCCGACCGCTACGCCGACGTCGTCCACGACGCGCGCGAGGCGGGTCGCTTCGTGCACGAGGTGAGCGAGGAGGTCCTCGCCGCGATGTGCGACGCCGAGCACCCGCAGGGCATGGCCGCCGTCGTCGGCTGGCAGCCCGCCGGGCTCGACGACGTCCTCGCCGTCGGCCCCCGCACCCTCGTCTTCCTCACCAACGTCCGTGACCCCGGCAACCTCGGCACCGTCATCCGCGGTGCCGACGCCGCGGGGGCCGACGCCGTCCTCGTCTCGGGGTCCTCGGTCGACGTCACCGCCCCGAAGGTCGTCCGCTCGACCGTCGGCTCCCTCTTCCACGTCCCGGTCGTCACCGGTCTCGACGTGCCCACCACCCTGGCCCGCCTGGACGAGGCCGGCGTGAGCACCTACGCCGCCGACGGCTCGGGCCGCGCGAGCGTCGACGAGGTCGACCGCACCCGCCCCCACGCCTGGGTCATGGGCAACGAGGCCTGGGGCCTGCCCGACGACCTCCTCACCGCCTGCGACGAGGTCGTCCGCGTCCCGATCTACGGGCACGCCGAGTCGCTGAACCTCGCGATGGCGGCGACCCTGTGCCTCTACGCCTCGACCCGCGCCTGAGCTGGCCCGAGCGCATCACCCGCGCACGACGAAGGGGGTGCCCCTCACCACGGTGAGGGGCACCCCCTTCGGGTCGTCCTCGGGTCCCTCGAGGGCGCCGCTCAGGCGTCCGCGTGGGTGCGGGACTCCCTGATGACGTCCTGCTCGGCCTTGGCGTCGTCGGCGTCGCCGCCGGGGAGGCTGGCCCCCTTCGCCTCCTCGTAGGCGGCCTGGATGCGCGCGCCGATGTCGCCGTCGACGCTGCGCCAGTACTCGAAGACCCGTGACAGGACGGGCTCGACGACGTCGGGCAGGGTGCCCGCGACGGTGGCGACGAGCCGCTCGCGCTGCGCGTCGTCGAAGACCTCACGCACGAGCAGCCCCGCCTGGCCGAAGTCGTCGTCCTGCGGGTGCAGCTCGTAGGCCGAGCGCACCATCTCGCCGTCGGCCTCCCACCCGGCGGCCACCGGGCCGGTCTCGTCCGCGTGCGGGCGTCCGTAGCTGTTCGGCAGGTAGGTCGGCGCGGCACCGGAGTGCTCGTAGGTCATCGCCCCGTCGAAGACGGAGGCGTTGGTGCGCTCGACCGCGGGGCGGTTGACCGGCAGCTGGTCGGCGTTGACACCCACCCGCGCGCGGTGCGCGTCGGCGTAGGCGAAGACCCGGCCGAGGAGCATCTTGTCGGGGGAGAAGCCGATGCCGGGCACGGTGTTGCTCGGCGCGAAGGCGGCCTGCTCGATCTGCGCGAAGAAGTTCACGGGGTTCTCGTCGAGGGTCATCGTGCCGACCTCGATGAGCGGGTAGTCCTCATGCGGCCAGACCTTCGTGAGGTCGAAGGGGTTGTACCGGTAGGCCTTCGCGTCCTCGTAGGGCATGACCTGCACCGACATCGTCCAGCGCGGGGCGTCGCCGCGCTCGATCGCCTCGAAGAGGTCGCGGCGGTGGAAGTCCGCGTCCGACCCGGCGATCCGCTCGGCGGCCTCGCCGGTGAGCGCCTCGACGCCCTGCTCGCTGTGGAAGTGGTACTTCACCCAGGAGCGCTCGCCCTGCGCGTCCACCCACATGTACGTGTGCGAGCCGTAGCCGTTCATGTGACGCCACGTGCGGGGGAGCCCGCGGTCACCCATGAGGTAGGTGACCTGGTGCGCCGACTCGGGGTTGGCGGTCCAGAAGTCCCACTGCATCGTCATGTCGCGCAGCCCGGAGTCCGGCAGGCGCTTCTGGCTGCGGATGAAGTGGGGGAACTTCATGGGGTCGCGGACGAAGAAGACCGGGGTGTTGTTGCCGACGAGGTCGTAGTTGCCCTCGGAGGAGTAGAAGCGCAGCGAGAAGCCGCGGACGTCGCGCCACGTGTCGGGCGAGCCGAGCTCGCCGGCGACGGTCGAGAAGCGCGCGAGCATCCGGGTCGTCGTCCCGGGCTGGAAGACCGCGGCCCTCGTGTACCGGCTGACGTCCCCGGTCACCTCGAAGCGGCCGAAGGCGCCGGAACCCTTCGCATGCGGCTTGCGCTCTGGGATGTTCTCGCGGTTGAAGTGGGCGAGCGTGTCGACGAGGTGGTGGTCGTGGAGCAGCAGCGGGCCGTTCGCCCCGACGGAGAGGCTGTTGCGGTCGCTGGCGACGGGCGCACCGCTGGCGGTGGTGGACGGCCCGGAGACGTCGACGGTCCCGTCAGGGCCTGCGTGCGGGGCGGGGTGCGAAGGGGTGGACATGCGCTGTGCTCCTCGGTCGAGATCTCAGCCGGCCGGTCCGCGTCGCGGCGGCCCACCTCGATCATGACCCACCGGGGGGCTGTGCGCTCAGCGGGCGTCCACGCTCAGCGCCGGCTCGAGCTCGGCCTGGCACCGGGGGCACAGGCCCCAGTAGATGACCTCGGCCTCGTCGATGGCGAAGCCGTTGTCGTCGGCGGCGTCGAGGCAGGGGGCGGAGCCCGTCGCGCAGTCGACGTCGACCATCGTCGCGCAGGAGCGGCAGACGAGGTGGTGGTGGTTGTCGCCGAGCTCGATCTCGTAGCGGGCCGGGTGCCCGGCCGGCTCGAAACGGCGCACGAGGCCGGCGCGGGCGAGAGCGGCGAGGACGTCGTAGACGGCCTGGGTGCTCACCGAGCCGAGCACCTCGCGGGTCGAGGTCGTGATGACGTCGACCGTCGCGTGGGGTGTCGCGGCAAGCACCGTGAGGACCGCGACCCGCGGCGCGGTCACCCGCAGCGACCGCGCACGCAGCATCTGCGCGGCGTCGTCGGGGGACAGGGTGGGGTGCATCCGTCCAGAGTCCCGCATGATCTGGAACCAGTCAAGTTTAGGGCGCCCGGCGGGGCGTCGGCCGGGGAGTCGTCCCCATGGGCCAGCGGCGGGGGTGCCCCTACGCTGACCCGGGACGAGCAGGCCGTGCGCGAGAGACGGGGGAAGCCGATGACGGTGACGCAGGGGCAGGACCCGGAGCGGGTCGAGCAGGTGGGGGTGGCGCTGTCGGCGCTGGCCGACCGGGTCGACGTCGTCGCGCAGACGGGCACCTCGGGGATAGCGGTCCTCGGGCAGTCGTGGTCGGGCCCCGACGTCGAGTCCTTCGGGCAGCAGTGGCAGGGCGCCCACCGCTCGCTGGGCGACGCGTCGGCGATGCTGCGCCTCGTCTCGGAGCGGGCCCGGCAGCAGGCGGCCGACCAGCGCGCGGCGAGCGGCGAAGGGGGCGGCGGCGCGCCCGGGACGGGCGGCACCGGGCCGGTCCGCACGAGCACCGATCCCGGTGGGGGTCGCCGCGGCCCCTTGCCCAGCGCCGAGGACGTCGAGATCCCCTATCCCGACGACGGGCGCCCGTGGGTGCCGCAGGGCTTCGGCTACAGCGAGGAGGAGGGCGCCTACGTCTGGGCCTTCTACGACCACGACAACCCCGAGCAGGGGCTCCTCGCGATCCAGACCGAGGACGGCCAGACGCGCTACGTGCCCGTCGAGGGCAACGACCACTACGGCGGCCTGGCCGTCAACGGGGACAACGTCTACGTCTCCGGCAACGGCGAGGAGGGCAGCGACGGCTCGTACGTCCAGCGCTACTCGCTCGACACCCTGCTCGCGGCCGGCGGTGACGACACCTCCGCCGACCCGACCGCCCCGGTCGAGACGGTGCGGGTGCCGACGGGCTCGACGCTCACCGTCGCCGACGGGCGGCTCGTCGTGGCCGAGTACCTCAACCGCGGCGACGCGGACGGCGACACCCCGACGGTCTACGAGTACGAGCTCGGACCGGACGGAGAGCTGCCGACCCCGGCGTACTCGCCCGGCCCGCCGAGCACCTGGATGCCCGAGCCGGTCCACACCTTCGAGGCCCCGTACAACATCCAGGGGCTCGTCAGCGACGGCGAGCACTACTACTTCACGCAGTCCCGTGGCCCGGACGACCCGTCGAACCTCGTGCAGGTCGACCCGGTGACGGGGGAGCAGACCGTCGTCCGCGACGACCTCAGCCCGCTGTCGCAGGGGCTCGTCATCCGCGACGGGCAGCTCGTCATCAGCAACGAGTCCGACGCCGAGCCCTACCGCCAGGACGTGCTCGACTCCGACAACCCCTTCCTGCCCAACGGCCTCGAGAACCCCGTGAAGCCCGACGGGACCCTCCAGGAGGTCGAGCTCGACGACTGAGGGGGCGCACCCCTTCGCCCGTCGTCAGGCACCGTCCCGCCGCAGGATCTGCGCGGCCGCCTCGCGCATCTCGACCTTGCGCACCTTGCCGGTGACGGTCATCGGGAAGTCGTCGACGACGTGGACGAAGCGCGGGATCTTGTAGTGGGCGAGGCGGCCGGTGCAGAAGTCGCGCAGCGACTGCGCGGTCATCGGCTCGGCGCCCTCACGCAGACGCACCCAGGCCATGAGCTCCTCGCCGTAGCGATCGTCGGGGACCCCGATGACCTGGGCGTCGAGGACGTCGGGGTGGGTGTAGAGGAACTCCTCGATCTCGCGGGGGTAGATGTTCTCGCCCCCACGGATGACGACGTCCTTGATCCGCCCGGTGATCCGCACGAAGCCCTCGTCGTCCATGACCGCGAGGTCGCCCGTGTGCATCCACCCGTCGCGGATCGCCTCGGCGCTCTTCTGCGGCTCGCGCCAGTAGCCGAGCATCACGGAGTACCCCTTCGTGCACAGCTCGCCGGGTTCGCCGCGGGGCACCGTCTCGCCGGTGGTCGGGTCGACCACCTTGACCTCGAGGTGAGGTCCGACGCGCCCGACGGTGCCGACCTTGGCCTCGAAGGGGTCGTCCGGGCTCGTCTGCGTCGAGACCGGCGAGGTCTCGGTCATGCCGTAGCAGATCGTCATGTCGCTGATCCCGGCGTCGAGGACCTGGCGCATGAGCTCGGCGGGGCAGGGGGAGCCGGCCATGATCCCCGTGCGCAGGGTGGACAGGTCGTAGCTCTCGCGGTCCGGCAGGGCCCACTCGGCGATGAACATCGTCGGCACCCCGTACAGGCTCGTGCACCGCTCGGCCGCCACGGCGGCGAGCGTGAGGGCGGGGTCGAAGGCGGGGGCGGGGATGACCATGCAGGCCCCGTGCGAGGTGGCCGCGAGGTTACCCATGACCATGCCGAAGCAGTGGTAGAAGGGCACGGGGATGCAGATCCGGTCCTCGTGCGTGTAGCGGCAGCCCTCGCCGACGAACCACCCGTTGCCCAGGATGTTGCGGTGGGAGAGGGTCGCCCCCTTCGGGAAGCCCGTCGTGCCCGACGTGTACTGGATGTTGATCGGGTCGTCCGGGGCGAGCCCCTCGCCGACCCGGGCGAGCTCGTCGGCGTCAACGGACCGCGCGCCGGCCACGAGGGCGTCCCACGACGGCGTGCCGATGACGACGACCTCGCGCAGCTCCGGCAGCTCGTCGCGCACCTCGGCCACCATCTGCGGGTAGTCGCTGCCCTTGAAGGACTGCGTGCAGACGAGCACGCTCGTGCCGGCCTGGGCGAGGACGTACTGCAGCTCGTGGGTGCGGTAGGCGGGGTTGACGGTGACGAGGACGGCGCCGATCTTCGCCGTCGCGTACTGGGTGAGGGTCCACTCGGCGCAGCTCGGGGCCCAGATGCCGACGCGGTCACCCGGCCGCACGCCCATGGCGAGGAAGCCGCGGGCCAGCTCGTCGACGTCGCGGCGCAGCTGGGCGTAGGTCCAGCGCCGCCCGCTCGCCATCTCCACGAGCGCGTCCCGGTCTGCGTGCGCCGCGACCGTCGCGTCGAGGTCGGCGCCGATCGTGCGCTCGGGCATCGGCAGGTCGGTGCGTCCCACGGCGTGGCTGGGCTCGGGCACGGGGTGACTCCTTCGTCGGTCGGGCAGGTCGGCCCGGCTGCGTCGTCGGGCCCTGGCCATCGTCACCCCTGCCGCCCGCGAGCGCGAGCGAAACCGCGGTGAGATCTCCCGCGGGCATTACCTAGACTCTCAGGCGTGTCCGGACCCAACACCAGCTACGACCCCGTCGAGGTGGCCGCGCTCGCGCCCGCCGCCGTCGAGGAGGCCGTCGACGCCGCCCTCGCCGCGATCGCCGCCGCGAGCTCCCTCGAGGAGCTCAAGGCCGTGCGCCCCGCCCACCAGGGGGACAAGAGCCCGCTGGCCCTGGCCAATCGAGAGATCGGCGCCCTGCCCCCGAGCGCCAAGGCCGAGGCCGGCAAGCGCGTCGGGCAGGCCCGCGGCCGGGTGGCCCAGGCCCTCACGGCCCGCCAGGGAGAGCTCGAGGCCGAGCGCGACGAGCGGATCCTGCGCGAGGAGACCCTCGACGTCACCCAGCGCGCGGCCCGCCGCCCGCTCGGGCGCCGGCACCCCATCGAGCTGATGTCCGAGCGCATCGCCGACCTCTTCGTCGGCATGGGCTGGGAGATCGCCGAGGGTCCGGAGGTCGAGGCCGAGTGGTTCAACTTCGACGCGCTGAACTTCGACGCCGACCACCCCGCGCGCCAGATGCAGGACACCTTCTACCTCGAGCCCGCCGACGCCGGTCTCGTCCTGCGCACCCACACCTCACCGGTCCAGGCGCGCTCGCTCATCGAGCGCGGCGTGCCGCTCTACGTCGCCGCGATCGGCCGCGTCTTCCGCACCGACGAGCTCGACGCGACGCACATGCCGGCCTTCCACCAGGTCGAGGGCATCGCCGTCGACGAGGGGCTGACGATGGCGCACCTCAAGGGCACGCTCGACCGGCTCGCGACCTCGCTCTTCGGCGAGGGCATCACGACGCGGCTGCGCCCCTCGTACTTCCCCTTCACCGAGCCGAGCGCCGAGATGGACCTGCGCTGCTTCGTGTGCCGCGGCGAGGACCCCGACTGCCGTACGTGCAAGGGCACGGGCTGGATCGAGTGGGGCGGCTGCGGGATGGTCAACCGCAACGTCCTCACGGCGAGCGGGGTCGACCCCGACCGGTACACCGGCTTCGCCTTCGGGATGGGCATCGACCGGGCGCTGATGTTCCGGACCGGGGTGTCCGACATGCGCGACATGATCGAGGGTGACGTGCGATTCGACGCCCAGTTCGGGATGGAGATCTGATGCGGGTACCCGTCGACTGGCTCGGCGAGCACGTCACCCTGCCCGACGGGGTGAGCGGCCTCGACGTGGCCGCCGCCCTCGTGCAGGTCGGGCTCGAGGAAGAAGGCCTGCACACCGGTGACGTCACCGGCCCGCTCGTCGTGGGCCGGGTGCTCACCCGCGAGCCGGAGGAGCAGAAGAACGGCAAGACGATCAACTGGTGCACGGTCGACGTCGGCGACGCCAACGGCACCGGTGAGCCCCAGGGCATCGTCTGCGGCGCGCACAACTTCGACGCGGGCGACCTCGTCGTCGTCATCCTCCCCGGCGGGGTGCTGCCCGGCGGTTTCGAGATCTCGGCGCGCAAGACCTACGGGCACGTGAGCGCCGGGATGATCTGCTCGGTCGCCGAGCTCGGCATCGGCGAGGACCACGACGGGATCCTCGTGCTCACCGACCGTCCCGACGCCTCCTCGCTGCAGCCCGGCCAGGACGCGATCCCGCTCCTCGGCCTCGACCGCGAGACCGTCGAGATCAACGTCACCCCGGACCGCGGCTACTGCTTCGCCGTGCGCGGCGTCGCCCGCGAGTACGCCCACTCGACGGGCGCCCCCTTCGTCGACCCGGCCCTCGCGCTCGCCGAGCGCGCCCCGGCGGCCGGCGCCGGCGGCTACCCCGTCGAGCTGCGCGACGACTCCCCGGTGCGCGGCCGTCCCGGCTGCGACCGCTACGTCGCCCGCGTCGTGCGCGGCATCGACGTCTCCGCGCCCACGCCGGACTGGATGGCGACGCGGCTCACCGAGGCGGGCATGCGTCCGATCTCGCTGCCCGTCGACGTGACGAACTACGTCATGCTCGACCTCGGCCAGCCGCTGCACGCCTTCGACGTCGCGACCCTCGACGGGCCGGTCGTCGTGCGCCGCGCCCGCGACGGCGAGCGGCTCACGACCCTCGACGACGTCGAGCGCGCCCTCAGCCCGCAGGACCTGCTCGTCACCGAGGGGGGCGAGCGCGTGCTCGCCATCGCCGGTGTCATGGGCGGCCAGGACAGCGAGGTCGGTCCGTCGACGACGGACGTCCTGCTCGAGGCGGCCCACTTCGACGCGGTGTCGGTCGCCCGGACCGCCCGCCGTCACCGGCTGCCCTCGGAGGCGTCGCGCCGCTTCGAGCGCGGCGTCGACCCGCAGCTCGCCGCCGCTGCCGCCCAGATGGCCGTCGAGCTGCTCGTCGAGCACGGGGGCGGCACGGCCGACCCCGGTGTCACCGACGTCGGCGAGCCGCTGCGCCCCGAGCCGGTGCGCATGGCCGCCGACCTGCCCGGCCGCGTCGTCGGCGTGCCCTACGACGGCCCGACCGTCGAGCGCCGCCTGCGCGAGATCGGCTGCGAGGTGAGCACCGAGGACGAGACGTACGTCGTCGTCCCGCCGACCTGGCGACCCGACCTCACGACGGGGGAGGACCTCGTCGAGGAGGTCGCCCGGCTCGAGGGCTACGAGGCCATCCCGTCCGTGGTCCCGACCGCGCCGGGCGGCCGCGGGCTGACCCACGGCCAGGGCGTGCGCCGTCTGCTCGCGACCGTGCTCGCGGCGCAGGGTCTCTCCGAGGTGTGGAACCCGCCCTTCGTCGGCGACGCCCAGCACGAGGCCCTCGGGCTCGACGCAGCGGCCGAGCGCGAGCGCACCCTCGTCGTCGCCAACCCGCTCTCCGACGAGCAGCCGCTCATGCGCACCCGCGTGCTCACGACGCTCGTCGAGTCGCTGCGCCGCAACCTCGCCCGCGGGGCGAAGGACGTCGCGCTCTTCGAGACCGGGCTCGTCGTGCAGCGCGAGGGCGAGCAGCAGCCCGCGCCGACCGCCGACGTCGGCGTGCACCCGGACGCCGAGACGCTCGCGGCGATCCGCGCGGCCGTCCCCGCCCAGCCCCGGCACCTCGCCCTCGTCCTCGCCGGCGACCGCGACCGCGCCGGCTGGTGGGGTGCGGGTCGTCGTGCCGACCTCGCCGACGTCGTCGAGCTCGTCACCCAGCTCGGCGAGGCGCTCGCGCTGCGCCTGACGCTCGAGGCCGACGACGTCATGCCCTACCACCCCGGTCGCTGCGCCCGGGTGACCACGGCCGACGGCGTCCTCGTCGGCCACCTCGGCGAGCTGCACCCGAAGGTCGTCGCCGCGCTCGGCCTCCCGGAGCGCACGGTGGCCGCCGAGATCGACGTCGACGTCCTCGTCGACGCCAGCGGCGTGCCCGTGCAGGCGCGCACGCTGTCGGGCTACCCGGCCGCCCGCACGGACGTCGCCCTCGTCGTCGCCGAGGACGTCGCGGCATCCGGGGTCGAGCTCGCCCTGCGCTCCGGCGCCGGGGACGCGCTCGAGTCGGTGGCCCTCTTCGACGTCTACCGCGGCGACCAGCTCGACGCGGGCCGCAAGTCGCTCGCCTACCGGCTGACCTTCCGCGCGCCGGACCGCACGCTGACGACCGACGAGGTGAGCGCGCTGCGCGACCGCGCGGTCGCCGCGGCGGGCCGGGCCACCGGCGCCGTCCAGCGCTGACGCGTCGCGCGCCCCGGGGGCCCCCCCCCGGCGCGCGGGGGGGGGCCCCCCCCGGGTGCCGAACGACGAGCGCTAGCGTCTATGAAAACAACGCGGTGGCCGCCGCC
>NZ_JAJBZM010000003.1:907900-919231 GCF_020567375.1 Janibacter melonis
GGTGGGGGGGGCGGGGGGTGCGGGGGGGGGGGCGGGCCGCCGGGGGCGCGCCCGGGGGGGGGGGGGGGCCGGCGGGGCCCCCCCCCCCCGCCCCCGCGGCTGTGCACCACCCCGGTCTGCATAACTTCTAGCGATAGCGTATATTCATACATCGTGGTCACAGCAGCAGTCGCAGGAGCGAGCGGGTACGCCGGGGCAGAGATCCTCCGGCTCCTCCTCGCGCACCCCGAGGTCGAGATCGGCGCGGTCACCGCAGCCGGCAACGCCGGGAGCCGGCTGGGCGACATCGCCCCGCACCTCTCCCCGCTCGCCGACCGGGTGCTCGCCCCGACCGAGGTCGAGCAGCTCGTCGGGCACGACGTCGTCTTCCTCGCCCTCCCGCACGGCCACTCGGCGGCGATCGCCGCCCAGCTGCCGCAGGACTGCGTCGTCGTCGACTGCGGCGCCGACTTCCGGCTGCGCGACGAGTCCGCGTGGACGACGTACTACGACACCCCCTTCGCCGGGACCTGGCCCTACGGCATGCCCGAGCTCGTCGCCCACGACGGGACCAAGGCCCGCGAGCAGCTGCGCTCGGCACGCCGCATCGCGGTGCCCGGGTGCTACCCGACGGCCGTGAGCCTGGCCCTCGCCCCGGCGCTGTCCGCCGGTGTCGCGCGCGCCCAGGACGTCGTCGTCGTCGCCGCCTCCGGCACGTCCGGTGCCGGCCGCTCGCTCAAGGCGCACCTCCTCGGCTCGGAGGTCATGGGGGCGATGTCCCCCTACGGCGTCGGTGGGGTCCACCGCCACACCCCCGAGATCGAGCAGAACCTCGCCCTCGCCGCGGGCACGGACGCGAGCGTGTCCTTTACCCCCACCCTCGCGCCGATGCCCCGGGGCATCCTCGCGACCGCGACCGCGCCGGCCGCCGAGGGCGTCGACGTCACCGCCGTGCGGGCCGCCTACGAGCAGGCCTACGTGGACGAGCCCTTCGTCCACCTGCTGGCCCAGGGCACGTGGCCGCGCACGGGCGACGTCGTCGGGTCCAACCTCGTCCACGTGCAGGTGACCCTCGACGAGCGCGTCGGCCGCGTCGTCGCCGTCGCCGCGGTCGACAACCTCACGAAGGGGACCGCCGGCGCCGCCGTGCAGTCGATGAACCTCGCCCTCGGCCTGCCCGAGACCACGGGGCTGCCGCTCGCGGGGGTCGCGCCTTGAGCCGGATGCCGCTGCACCTCATGCGTCACCCCGACCGTCTAGTCGTCGCCCGGCTCGCCGCCGGCGAGGAGCCGACGTGGGACGTCTTCGGCGGGGCCTTCTCCTCGATCACCCGCACCGCCGACGAGACCTCGATCATGTGCGACGCGCACCTCGTGCCCGCCGACGTCCGCCAGGAGGGGCCGTACATCCCCTTCGAGGTCGCCGGACCGCTCGACTTCGAGCTCGTCGGGGTCATGCACGACCTGCTGACGCCCGTCGTCGCCGGCCGGATCAGCATCCTCGCGATGTCGACCTACGACACCGACTGGGTCCTCGTCCCCGAGGCGCGGGCCGACGACGCCGCGACCCTGTGGCGCAAGCACGGCTTCGTCGTCACCCCGACGTCCCTGTCGGGCTGGCGCCCGGACCCCCAGGAGGGCTCATGAGCACCACCGTCCCCGCCGGCTTCCGCGCGGCCGGCGTCACCGCCGGTCTCAAGGCGAGCGGTCGCCCCGACGTCGCCGTCGTCGTCAACGACGGCCCCGACCACCACGCGGCCGTCGTCCTCACCTCCAACCGCGTCCAGGCGGCCCCCGTCGTGTGGACCCGGCAGGTGCTCTCCGACGGCCGGGTCGACGCGGTCGTGCTCAACTCCGGCGGTGCGAACGCGTGCACCGGGCCCGAGGGCTTCGCCGACACGCACCGCACGGCCGAGCACGTCGCCCAGGTGCTCGGGGTCTCCGCCGGTGACGTCGCCGTGTGCTCGACCGGCCTCATCGGCGAGCGGCTGCCGATGGACGCGCTGCTCGGCGGCGTCGACGCGGCCGCGGCCGCGCTGTCGGCGGACGGCGGCGCCGACGCCGCCGAGGCGATCATGACGACCGACACCGTGAGCAAGACCGCCACGGCCACCCGCGACGGCTGGTCGGTCGGCGGCATGGCGAAGGGGGCGGGGATGCTCGCGCCCGCCCTGGCCACGATGCTCGTCGTCGTGACGACCGACGCCGTGACGACCCCCGAGGTCCTCGACGCCGCGCTGCGCGAGGCGACCCGCACGACCTTCGACCGGGTCGACTCCGACGGCTGCCAGTCGACGAACGACACCGTGCTCCTCATGGCCTCCGGCGCGAGCGGGGTGCCCGTCGACCCCGACGAGCTCACCGAGGCCGTCCGCGAGGTGTGCTCCGAGCTGGCCCGCGCGCTCATCGGCGACGCCGAGGGCGCGAAGCACGACATCGCGATCACCGTGCGGGGCGCCGCGAGCGAGGACGACGGCCTCGAGGTCGCCCGGTCCGTCGCGCGCAACAACCTCTTCAAGTGCGCGGTCTTCGGCGAGGACCCGAACTGGGGCCGCGTGCTCGCCGCCGTCGGCACGACCCGGGCGGTCTTCGAGCCCGACCGGCTCGACGTGAGCATGAACGACGTGCAGGTCTGCCGCGCCGGGGGAGTGGGCGAGGACCGCTCGGCCGTCAGCCTCGCCGGCCGCGAGGTGAGCGTCGTCGTCGACCTCCACGCGGGCGAGCACGAGGTGACGGTCTGGACCAACGACCTCACCCACGACTACGTCCACGAGAACTCCGCCTACTCCACCTGACCGGGAAGTGATGCGCGTGACCCCGCCCCCTTCGTCCGACCCGAGCGCCACGCTGCGCGGTGCGATCGACGCGGCCGCGCTGCGCGTCGCCCGCACCAAGGCGACGACGCTCGTCGAGGCCCTGCCCTGGCTCGAGCGCTTCCGCGGCTCGCTCGTCGTCGTCAAGTACGGCGGCAACGCGATGACCGACGACGCGCTCAAGCGTGCCTTCGCCGAGGACGTCGTCTTCCTGCGCTACGCCGGGCTGCGCCCCGTCGTCGTCCACGGCGGCGGACCGCAGATCGCGGCGATGCTCGACCGGCTCGGGCTCGAGAGCGAGTTCAAGGGCGGGCTGCGGGTGACGACCCCCGAGGTCATGGACGTCGTGCGAATGGTGCTCATGGGGCAGGTCGGGCGCGAGCTCGTCGGGCTGCTCAACCAGCACGGCCCCGTCGCCGTCGGGCTGTCGGGCGAGGACGCCGGTCTCTTCGGCGGGCGCCGCCGTGGGGTCGAGATCGACGGGCAGCACGTCGACATCGGTCTCGTCGGCGACGTCGAGCACGTCGAGCCCTCCGCGGTGCAGGACGTCCTCGACGCCGGTCGCATCCCCGTCGTGTCGACGATCGCCCCCGACCTCGACGTCGAGGGCCAGGTCCTCAACGTCAACGCCGACACGGCCGCGGCCGCGCTCGCCGTCGCCCTCGGCGCGCACAAGCTCGTCGTGCTCACCGACGTCGAGGGCATCTACGCCGACTGGCCCGACCGCGACAGCCTGCTCAGCCAGCTCTCCGTCTCCGGCGCGCGCCGGCTCCTCGAGCGCGTCGACGCCGGGATGATCCCCAAGCTCGAGGCCTGCATCCGCGCCGTCGAGGGCGGCGTGCCGCAGGCGCACGTCGTCGACGGCCGCCAGCCGCACTCGATGCTCCTCGAGATCTTCACCCGCGAGGGCATCGGCACGATGCTCGTGCCCGACGGCACCGAGGCCGCGGCGGCGGCCGACGAGGCGCTCGTCTCCGGGAGCCCGTCGTGAGCGGGGGCCAGGAGCGCACCACGAGCCAGGCGGAGTGGCTCGAGCGCTACGGCGCGAGCCACATCGGCGTCTTCGGCGCACCGGGCCTGGTCATCTCCCGCGGCGAGGGCTGCTGGGTCTGGGACGTCGACGGGCAGCGCTACCTCGACCTCGTCTCCGGCATCGCGGTCAACGCGCTCGGCCACTCCCACCCCGAGCTCGTCGCGGCCATCAGCAAGCAGGCCGGCGAGCTCGTCCACGTCTCGAACTTCTTCACGACGACCGCCCAGGTCGGTGCCGCCGAGCGCATCCTGGCGGTCGCCGACGCCCCGGCGGGGTCCGGGGTCTTCTTCACCAACAGCGGCACCGAGTCGGTCGAGGCGGCGATCAAGCTCTCGCGCCGCACGGGCCGCAGCCGCATCGTCGCCCTCGAGGGCGCCTTCCACGGGCGCAGCACCGGGGCGCTGGCCCTCACCCACAAGGCCGCCTACCGCGAGCCCTTCGAGCCGCTCATCCCCGACGTCGTCCACGTGCCCCCGGGCGACGTCGCGGCGCTGCGGGCCGCCGTCGACGAGCGCACGGCGATGGTGCTCCTCGAGCCGGTCCAGGGCGAGGCCGGCGTGCTGCCTCTCGACGGCGACTACCTGCGGGCCGCCCGTGAGGTCACCCGCGAGGTCGGCGCCCTCCTCGTCCTCGACGAGATCCAGACCGGCATCGGGCGCACCGGCGCGTGGTTCGCCCACCAGCACCACGGCGTCGTCCCCGACGCGATGACCCTGGCGAAGGGGCTCGGCGGCGGCGTGCCGATCGGCGCTCTCGTCACCTTCGGGCCGGAGACGACCGCGCTCCTCGCGCCCGGCCAGCACGGCAGCACCTTCGGCGGCAACCCGCTCGCCTGCTCGGCGGCGCTCACCGTGCTCGACACCATCGAGTCCGAGGGGCTCGTGGCCCGCGCGGGAGAGCTCGGCGAGCACCTCGTCGCCGCGGTCGCCGCGCTCGAAGACCCCCGCCTCGGCCCGGTCCGCGGGCTCGGGCTGCTGCGGGCGATCCCCCTTCGAGGTCTCGCCTCGACCGACGTCGTCGCCGCCGCCCGACGGGCGGGCTTCATCGTCAACCCCGTCGCCCCCGACGCGATCCGTCTCGCCCCGCCGCTCGTCATCACGGCGGCGGAGCTCGACGGCTTCGTCACCGCCCTGCCCTCCATCCTCGACGACGCCACCCGGAGCAGCTCGTGACCCGCCACCTCCTCGCCGACGACGACCTCACCCCCGCCGAGCAGACCGCGGTCCTCGACCGCGCGCTGGCCCTCAAGGCGTCCCGCCATGCCGAGCGCCCGCTCGAGGGGCCCCAGGCCGTCGCGATCATCTTCGACAAGCCGACCCTGCGCACCCAGCTGTCCTTCACCACGGGTGTCGCCGAGCTCGGCGGCTACCCGATGGTCGTCGACGGCAACCTCGCCCAGATCGGCACCCGGGAGTCGGTCGCGGACGTCGCCCGCGTCATCGGTCGTCAGGTGAGCGCCGTCGTCTGGCGCACCCACGGCCAGGACCGCATCGAGGAGATGGCCCGCCACGCCGGGGTGCCGGTCGTCAACGCGCTCACCGACGACTACCACCCCTGCCAGGGGCTGGCCGACCTGCTGACGATCCGCGAGCACCGCGGCGATCTCGCCGGCCAGCACCTCGCCTACGTCGGCGACGGGGCCAACAACATGGCGCACACGTACCTGCTCGCCGGGGCGACCGCGGGCATGCACGTGCGCATCGGCACCCCGGCCAGCCACCAGCCCGACGCGGCGGTCCTCGCCCGGGCCGAGGCCGTCGCCGCGCAGACCGGGGGATCGGTCCTCGTCACCGCAGACCCGGTCGAGGCGGTCGCCGGCGCCGGGAGCGTCGCCACCGACACGTGGGTGTCGATGGGGCAGGAGGACGAGCGCTCCGGCCGGCAGGGCGAGGGCTCCCCCTTCGCCCCCTTCGCGCTGAGCGCCGAGCTCTTCGCGCAGGCCGCCCCCGACGCGATCGCCCTGCACTGCCTGCCGGCCTACCGCGGCGTCGAGATCGCCGCCGACGTCATCGACGGGCCGCGCTCGGTCGTGTGGGACGAGGCCGAGAACAGGCTCCACGCGCAGAAGGCGGCGCTCGCCTTCCTCCTCGAGCAGCACCGGGACGGCACGTGATCGTCGCCAGCCGGCCGGGTCGCCAGGCCCGGATCGCCGAGCTGCTCTCGAGCCACGCGGTGCGCTCGCAGGCCGAGCTGCTCGAGCTGCTCGCGGCCGACGGCATCACCGTCACCCAGGCGACGCTGAGCCGGGACCTCATCGACCTGCGGGCCGAGCGGGTGCGCGTCGGACGCGCGCTCGTCTACGCGGTCCCGGGCGAAGGGGGAGACCCGACCCCGCGCCCCGCGGTCGGCCCCGACGAGCTCGACGACCGGCTGCGCCGGCTGTGCGAGGAGCTGCTCGTCACGGCGACGTCGAGCGAGCAGCTCGTCGTCGCGCGCACGCCCCCGGGAGCCGCCGGCTACCTCGCCTCGGCGATGGACCACGCCCGGCTGCCCGACGTCCTCGGCACGATCGCCGGAGACGACACGATCATGATCATCACGACCGGGGCGGGGGCGGCGGGCGACCTCGTGCGCCGGCTGCTCGCCCTGACCCACACGAACGAGGAGGAGCAGTGAGCGGTACCGAGCAGAGCAGCGAGAAGGTGAGCCTGTGGGGCGGACGCTTCGCGGGCGGGCCGAGCGACGCGCTCGCCGCCCTGTCGAAGTCCACTCACTTCGACTGGCGCCTGGCCCCCTACGACATCGCCGGCTCGCGAGCCCACACCCGGGTGCTCCACGGGGCGGGCCTGCTCGACGAGACGACGCGCGACGCGATGCTCGCCGGGCTCGACACCCTGCTCGCCGACGTCCTCTCGGGCGACTTCGCGCCCGGTGAGGACGACGAGGACGTGCACACCGCGCTCGAGCGGGGTCTCATCGAGCGCGCCGGCGCCGACGTGGGCGGCCGGCTGCGCGCGGGCCGCTCGCGCAACGACCAGGTGGCCACGCTCTTCCGGATGTACCTGCGCGACCACGCCCGCGTCGTCGCCGAGCACCTGCTCGCCGTCGTCTCCGCGCTCGTCGAGCAGTCGGCGGCGCACCCGGAGGCCGCGATGCCCGGGCGCACCCACCTCCAGCACGCCCAGCCGGTCCTGCTCGCCCACCACCTGCTCGCCCACGCGTGGCCGCTGCTGCGCGACGTCGAGCGGCTGCGCGACTGGGACGCCCGGAGCTCGCTGTCGCCCTACGGGTCCGGCGCGCTCGCCGGCTCCAGCCTCGGTCTCGACCCGGAGGCGGTCGCCTCTGACCTCGGCTTCGCCGGGTCGGTCGAGAACTCCATCGACGGAACCGCGGCGCGCGACTTCGTCGCCGAGCTGTCCTTCGTGTGTGCGATGGCGGCGGTCGACATCTCGCGCCTGTCCGAGGAGGTCATCCTCTGGGCGACGAAGGAGTTCGGCTTCGTCACCCTCGACGACTCGTACTCGACCGGGTCGAGCATCATGCCGCAGAAGAAGAACCCCGACGTCGCCGAGCTCGCCCGGGGCAAGGCCGGCCGGCTCATCGGTGACCTCGCCGGTCTGCTCGCGACGCTCAAGGCGCTGCCGCTGGCGTACAACCGCGACCTCCAGGAGGACAAGGAGCCGGTCTTCGACGCCGTCGACACCCTCGAGCTCGTCCTGCCCGCGGTCGCCGGGATGGTCGCGACGCTGCGCTTCGACACCGAGCGGATGGCCTCGCTCGCGCCCCAGGGCTTCTCGCTCGCGACGGACGTCGCCGAGTGGCTCGTGCGCGAGGGGGTCCCCTTCCGCGTGGCCCACGAGGTGGCCGGGGCGTGCGTGCGGGTGTGCGAGGAGCGCGGCATCGAGCTGTGGGACCTCTCCGACGACGACCTCGCGCAGATCTCGCCGCACCTCACCCCCGCCGTGCGCGAGGTCCTCTCGGTCGAGGGCTCGCTCGCCTCGCGCGACGCGAAGGGCGGGACCGCCCCCGTCCGGGTGGCCGAGCAGCTGCAGCGGGTGCGCGAGACGCACGCCGACCTCTCGCAGTGGGCCGCGACGCGGGTCGTCGCCCGCTGAGCCGGTCCGGTGACCCGTCCCAGCCGATGACGCAGGCCCTGCCGCGCGCGTGGTTCGGGCGCGACCCCCTCGAGGTCGCGCCCGAGCTGCTCGGCTGCACCCTCGCGGTGCGCGGCGTCGGGCTGCGGATCACCGAGGTCGAGGCCTACCGCGGCGAGAGCGACCCCGGGTCGCACGGCTTCCGGGGGCGCACGCCGCGCACCGCGGTGATGTTCGGTCCCCCGGGGCACCTGTACGTGTACTTCACCTACGGCATGCACTGGTGCGCCAACCTCGTGTGCGCGTCCGACGGCGTCTGCGGCGCGGTCCTCGTGCGGGCCGGTGAGGTCGTCGACGGACTCGAGCTGGCGCTGGAGCGCCGACCCGGCGTCCGCGACCGGGACCTCGCCCGCGGCCCGGCCCGGCTCACCCGGGCGCTCGGCATCACCGGCGAGGACGACGGGACCGACGTGTGCGGGGGCGACGACGCCCCCTTCGCCGTCCTGCCACCGACGGCACCGGTGGACCCGGCGCGCGTGCGCAGCGGCCCGCGGGTGGGCGTCAGCGGTGCCGGGGGCGACGGCGTCCTCTACCCGTGGCGCTACTGGCTCGACGGCGAGCCGAGCGTCTCGCCGTACCGCGCGGCCAGGCCCCGGGTCAGGCGCGGCTGAGGTCTGCGGCGACCTGCTGGAGGGCCCGGTCTCCGAGGGCGGCCAGGGGGTGCCGCCGCGGCGTGTAGTGCCAGGTCGCCAGGGCGCCCTGGACCGTCGCGAGAGCACGGGCGCGCGCCCAGACCGCGTCGTCGCCGCCGAGCAGGTCGCGCAGCCGCGAGCGCCCGGGCGCGTCGAGCACCCACCACGCCGGCGTGAGGTCCCACGCGGGGTCGCCGGTCGTCAGCGCGCCGAGGTCGAGCAGCCCGGTGAGGCGACCGTGGCGGTGCAGGAGGTTGCCCGGGATGAGATCGGCGTGGAGCAGCACCGGCGGGCCGGCGAAGGGGGCGGCCTCCCGCCCGAGGTCGAGGGCCCGTCGCAGGACGCCGACGCGGTGACGGCCGGCGAGGGCGGTGAGCACGTCGTCCGCACCCGCGGCTCGCGTGGCCACGTCACCGCCACGTGCCCCCTGCGGCGCGTCGACCGAGACGTCGACCGCGCGGAGCGTCGTCACGAGGTCGGCGAGGTCGTCGGCCCAGGTCCGGGGGACCTGGCCGTCGAGGACGACCGCGCAGAGGTCGTGCCCGTCGAGCCAGCCCAGGAGGGCCCAGACGAAGGGGTACCCGGCGCCGGGCACCCCTTCGTGCTCGACCCGGGGCAGGGGCAGGGAGAGCCGGTCGACGAGGCGGGGGAGCCAGCGCAGCTCGGTGCCGAGCGACACCGCGGCCGGGGCGTTGCGGGGGAGCCGGGCGACGAGGTCGTCCCCCACCCGGACGAGCACGTGATCGGTCCCCGGGCCCTCGACGACCTGCAGCGGGGCGTCCGCCAGGTCGGGACGCTGCTCCTCGAGCAGCCGGCGCAGCTGGTCGGCGTCGACGGGGGTGTCGCCGTCGTGGAGGGTCATGGGGCCATCCCATCACCGCGCGTCCATGCCCGGACGCCGGCTCGGGGCGTCGTCGTGCTTCGTGGCAGGCTGGGTGCGCCGCCTACGGCGGGCGGCGAGACGACGAAGGAGCCCGACGCACCGTGACTGACATCCTCGACGAGCTGACCTGGCGTGGTCTGGTGGCCCAGACCACCGACGAGCAGGCGCTGCGCGACGCGCTCGCCGCCGGCCCGGTCACCGTCTACTGCGGCTTCGACCCGACGGCGCCCTCGCTGCACTTCGGCAACCTCGTCCAGCTCATCCTCCTGCGGCACCTGCAGCGAGCCGGGCACAAGGTCATCGGTCTCGTCGGCGGCTCGACGGGCCTCATCGGCGACCCGCGGCCCACGAGCGAGCGGGTGCTCAAGACCAAGGAGCAGACGGCGCAGGACGTCGAGCGCATCGCCGCCCAGGTGCGCCGGATCCTCACCCCGGAGGACGGCGAGCCCCCGCTCTTCGTCAACAACCTCGACTGGACCGCGCCGATCTCCGCGCTGGACTTCCTGCGGGACTACGGCAAGTACTTCCGGGTCAACCAGATGATCAAGAAGGACGCCGTGGCCGCCCGGCTGGAGTCCGAGCAGGGGATCAGCTACACGGAGTTCAGCTACCAGATCCTCCAGGCGCTGGACTACCTCCACCTCTACCGCGAGCACGGCTGCACCCTGCAGACGGGTGCGCAGGACCAGTGGGGCAACATCACCGCCGGCACCGACCTGGTGCACCGCGTCGAGGGGGGGACGGCGCACGCGCTGACCACCCCGCTCATCACCGACTCGCAGGGACGCAAGTTCGGCAAGTCCGAGGGCAACGCCGTGTGGCTCGACCCGTCGATGACGAGCCCCTTCGCCTTCTACCAGTACTGGCTCAACGTCGAGGACGCCTCGGTGGTCTCGCTCGTGAAGATCTTCACCGACCGCACACCGGACGAGGTCGCCGAGCTCGAGCGCCAGGTCCGCGACGAGCCCTTCCGGCGCGCGGCGCAGCGGCTCCTCGCGCAGGACGTCACGACGCTCGTGCACGGGGAGGCGGCGACCGCGCAGGCCCAGGCGGCGTCGGCCGCCCTCTTCGGCAAGGGAGACGTCCGGGTCCTCGACGCGCAGACGCTCGCCGACGCGACGGCCGAGCTGCCCGGGGGAGCGGGCGCGGTCGGCGACACCGTCGTCGACGCACTCGTCGCCAGCGGTCTCGTCGAGTCGCGCAACGCGGCCCGTCGTGCGGTGGCCGACGGGGCGGCGTCCGTCAACGGCGAGAAGGTCACCGACCCCGAGCGGGTGCTCACCCAGGAGGACTTCCTCCACGGCTCGACCGCCCTGCTGCGCCGTGGCAAGAAGGCCCTCGCGGCCCTGCGCCTGGGGTGAGCAGGGGGTGAGCAGGGGGGAGCCGGCCCCCTGTGGCGGACGATTTGGCATCGCCGCGGATGGTCGTCTAATGTTCTCGATGTCAGCCCGAGAGGGAGGAACGGACACCAAGCGGCAGCCCTTGCAGGGTTGCACCAAGTAGGCCGGTCCCGCGAGCTGATCAACCACCACGAAGGTCTTCGTCGCAGCACTGCTGATGGCGAAAGAGCGAGTTGGAGCCGGTCCGAAAGGCCTGGTACGGTTGGAAACACACCGCAAGAAAGCCAAGCGCGAGTCACCGGCTTCCTCACGAGGAAGATCACGGAAATCGCCCAAGATTGGATGCGGTAAGGTTTCACCAAGAGCCCCGAGCGAGATGCACGAGAGTGCAGACCGATCGGTGCGCGTCCGAACCTTGAGAACTCAACAGCGTGTCAAAAATCGATGCCAATACCTCGTCTTCAGAAGGTGCGGCGCGCTCATCGTCTGGTGGGTGTGTGGTGCTGATGAAACGATATTTTAATCCTTTGGTTGACAATGATCATCTAGTATTTTTGC
>NZ_JAJBZM010000004.1 GCF_020567375.1 Janibacter melonis
GGAGGGGGGCTCGGCGTAGACGCCGGGGGGTTACCGAAAGCGGAGGGAGCAAGTCGGACGCCAAGCGGGGCCCCGAGGGCCTGGGTCGATGTTGCAGGGTTGTCGTGCCATGTGCCGGTGAGCGTCGGAGGCTTCGAGGGTGAGTGTCGTCGTAGTGGCTGGACTAGTGGACAAGGAGATCTAGGACCCCATGGTGCGCGAAGCTGACCAGCGATCCGAACGAGCAACTAAGGCCCACCGCGCCACCGAGATACTTGATGGCCTTCTGGAGGGCTGGTTCGACTACATCGGTGACCTCAATGGGCCTCCGCTGAAACTTCGTCACCTGACCCGGCCGCAGATGGTATTCGTAATGTCCCTCACCGCGCATGTGCACGCCACGGCCAAAGCGTTGCGTCCGGTGTTGCCCGACGGCCTGACGATCGCCCACATGCCACTAGTGCGCTCGATCTTCGAAGCGACGGTCACCGCGGTGTGGTGTCAGGCGGTCGACGATGGCGCCGAGGCGCTGATGCAGGAGGGGGATCGTCAGCGCAACAACGTGAGAAGAGCTGTCGGGGAAGCGCTGAGCGTGCGTGAGATGGAGCGGGTGGCGACCTATGACCTTGGCGCATTGATCTCGAGCAGCACTGCGCAAGGCCGCTCGATGGAGAAAAGGTTGGAAGATCTGGAGATGCCGGGTGCATACGTGATCTACAGGGTGCTCAGCGGTCAGAGCCATGCCTCGATCGAGACGATGGAGAACTACGTCGACCAGCAGTCCTTCACCCAGGAGCCGCTGAGCATCAAGTCCAACCCCGGTGCCCATCCGCGGAGCGCGGAGTGGATCGAGTTGTGCGCGTCATGTCTGGTGTGGTCAGGGGCTCTCATCAACTTCCACGATCCTGCTCGGTCCCGCCGCTCGGAGTTGCGTCAGGCCGCCAGGGAGTTGCAGATCGATTGGATCCTGAAGGTCAAGCCGGATGCAGTCCGTCGTGGCGGAGGCAGGCCTCGCTGAAGGGCTGCAGGTCTGCTGACGCGTTGGGCGCTCGTGGTGCGTATCGGGCTACCTCCTCCGGAACGGCCGCCGCCGGCAGGTTGTCCTCGTCTCGGACCGGAAGGACGACCTCGCGACGTTCATCGAGTGCGTCAAGGGGGTGAGCGCGGCCGCGTTTTCGGGCGAGTGGCATTGCGTCGGTAGCTGCGGCGCGGCGCCCCCCGTTTGACTGGCTGATCCACCCCTTCGGTCGAATTTCGGGCCATGCGGAGAACCAGACGCATCTACTCGCTGTTCCCATCGCGGGGAGCCTGGGCCGCAGGAGAGACGGCCTTCTTTCGGGGTCGTCCAGGTCCGCGCCGACCTGGAATGGGCAGGCTCAGATGACGCAGTTCGCGATCGGTCCACC
The DNA here is from genome assembly GCF_020567375.1 of Janibacter melonis. GTDB lineage: Bacteria > Actinomycetota > Actinomycetes > Actinomycetales > Dermatophilaceae > Marihabitans > Marihabitans melonis. Next base: position 1,386 of record NZ_JAJBZM010000004.1, read on the forward strand.
CGGCGTCCTGTGCGGACTTGTACGCCGTGGCGTACGACCGCTCGGCGTCCTCAAGCGCGGTGCGAGCCTCCTCAACTTCACGCGCCTTTGCGGCGACGCCGTCGATGGCTGCGAGGCGCCCATCCATCAACTGCTGGGCTGCGAGACGGATGTCTTCGCTCATCGGTGATGCACCCCTTCATCTAGGCCAGTAGTTCGTCCTTTCACGCTACCGGCCGACCAACGTTTGGGCACCTGCGCAGACAGGGCATAGACAGCAAGATGGAAAGTTATGGTGCATAACTGATCTCAGCCGTCGCGCTGCGCTGACTTCGGTGCCACACTGGAGGTGTGGAGTCCCGCGGTTGCGGGTCGCTGCGCTGGCGAAGGGAGGCGGCATGGCCGCAGGGCAGAGCCCCCGGCGAAAGGCGCCGGGTCGTCGCCGCGCGAACTCGGACGAGCCGCGTGACAACCGGATCGGTTTGTCGTGCACCGACGAGGAGCTGTCGATGCTGTTCGGCCTGGCGGCGGTGCACAACATCTCGATCCAGAACCTGCTGATGAGGTCGGCGCTGGCGGGTGACTCGCAGAACGCCGCGCGGACCGCCGAGCTGGTCTCGGAGCTGCGTGACACGCGCCAGTTGTTCAGCGTGGCCACGAACCTGCTCAACCAGTTGGCGAAGGTCGCGAACTCGACGGGGGCGGTACCCGCTCAGCTCGACGATGCGTTGCGTGTCCTCGAGCGCGGTCAGGGGCAGGTGCAGGACTTGCTCGACGACTTCGGCGAGCGGTGGAACGACAAGGGCAAGCGGGGCCCGACGTGATCGTGAGAGTGATCCCCAAGGGCGGGTCGGACATGCCTGGGTTGGCCGCATATATGTGGGGCCCGGGAAAGGCCGAGGAGCACACGGACCAGAAGATGATCGCGTCTACCGGCGCCGGTGAAATCGCGATCGGTGACGCGTCGATGTTCTTCGTCGGAGACCAGGCCGCGCGCCTGAACGAGGAGACGTTGGACTCGGTCGCTGCGCGTGCCGAGGGCGCGAAACTCGAAGCGGACTGGCGACGGTTTCGTGAGGAGTCGAAGCAGCTCGTCAGCGCCGGCACCGGGCAGGTAGCCGAGAGCGAGGGCGGCAGCGGAGGTGACGTCCTGCGCGTCGACGAGGCGTTCACCACCAGCGAGCGTCAGCCCCGCACCGGGTGGAACCGCCCTCACGTCATGCACGTGACGTTCGCCCTCCGCGAGGACGAGGGCCAGCTCAGTGATGAGACCTGGGGTCGCATCGCCGCGGACTACGTCAAGGGCATGGGTTTCGCCGGCGGCGAGGACGAGCCGGGATGCCGGTGGGCGGCGTGGAGGCACGGTCTGTCGGCCAGCGGTAACGACCACATCCACGTCGCGGTGTGTCTGGTCCGTGAGGACGGTCGGTGGGCCAACGAGCACCGCAGTTTCATGCGGTCCCGTGCGATCGGCGACGAGCTGGAGAAGAAGTACGGGCTGCGACCCGTGAAGGACTCAGAGCAGCAGCGGGGGATGCCGGCCTACACCAAGGGCGAGGCCCGCCGGATGCGTGAGAGCGGCACCGAGATCCCCGAGCGGCAGCGTCTGGCGATGGTGGTGCGAACCGCGGCGATGAACGCCGGGACCGAGAAGCAGTTCATCGCCGAGGTGCTGCGGCAGGGAGTGCGGGTGCGGCCCCGGTTCTCCAAGGACGGGACCGAGGTCACCGGCGCCTCGTACACCTTCCGGGACGGCTCCGGTCCTTGGCTAGGAGGTACGAGCCTGGCGCGCGACCTGACCCTGCCGAAGCTGCGCGCGATGTGGGACGACACCCCGCAGAACCGCGTCGAGGCGAAGGGGGTTTGGGACCGCCGCGAGGGCATCCCCAAGGAGAGCGCGGCCCCGGCCGGTACGGGCTCGTGGAACGCAGCGCAGCAGGCTCTGGCCAAGTGGGCGGCGAAGGTCGAGCAGATCGACCCGCGCGACTACGCGACCTGGTCGTCCACCGCCCGCGACGCGGCTGCGATCACCTCAGAGCTCACCCGCTTCTCCGGGGGCCGCCAGGAGCAGCTGCTCGCCAAGGCCACGCAGGAGCTTGCACGCAACGCGCAGACGCGGCAGCGGGTCGCTGCACCGGCTGCGGACGACGCTCGTGTCGCGTGCCGGCACATCTCGCTTGCCCTGCGCTCGGCATCGAAGTCCGACGCCGCCGGGTGGTGGGCGGTGTGGCAGCAGCTCTCGCGGGTCAACCGCGCGATCCACGGTGCGCAGAGCGCCCGCGGTGAACTCGTGCGCGCCCAGCGCTTGGAGCGCGCCGCTCACCGCGACCTCGTGAGCATCCAGAACGGGCTACGCAAGGCAGCCGAGTCCAAGCCGGCGCAGACCCCCCGGCCCCGAGCAGCGCAGAGGACGACCGAGACCGACAGGGAGCAGGGACGATGAGCGAGCACAGCATGGACGAGACGATGAGTGACGTCACCCGCAGCGCGCGGCTGGCCGTGATGCTCATGGCACAGGCCAGCGAGCAGCTGGCTCGCCGCATTGCTGAGGCGCAGCGCGCGGCCGCGCAGGACACCAACGAGCGAGCGACTGCGCTGCGCGAGCAGCTCAACCTCGCCCAGGACGCCGCGCGCGCCTCCTACGAACCGTTGACGGACCCTGCCCGCTTCGCTGACACCAGCGCTGAGACAGCCGTCTCGGCATGGGCGACCGCCGCGGCGTGGAGCGACGTCGACCCGCAGGCCGCGGCCGCACAGGCCTCCCTTCGTCAGCAGATCGTCGATCGGTGGGACGTCGACCCGCAGACGCTGCGCGACGCGACCCTCGCCGACGCGCAGACGGCCGCCGAGCCTGCGCGCGACGCGACCGCTGAGACCGAGAGGCTGACCGAGGTGATGGACCCCGAGTGGCGAGAGCACGCCAGCGTCGAGGAGCTCGAGGCGCGCTGGCACGAGGCGCAGAACCACCCCCATCGTCCCGGAGCGGCCGAGACCCTCGCCGTCCTCGACCGCGAGCTGCACGACCGGTTCGGCCTCGACGTCGAGATGCTGCGTCGCAGCGAACAGGACATGGGAGAGGCGCTGTGGCACGCCGCCGGCGACCACGCCGCGGCCGAGGCAGACCGAGCCGCTGAGACCGGCGAGCAGACCAGCGCCGCCGGCTGGGAGAACGAGGCCCACGCCGAGCGCAACCGCGAGGCCACCGCCGGCGACGACGCCGGCCAGGAGGTCGAAGACAGCGTCGATGCCCGCGAGGCCGAGGGCAAGGCAACCGCCGAATCAGCCGCGGCCGAGACCGAACACGGCCAAGCCCGCGCAGACGCCGCCGCGATGGACCGAGCGGGCGTACCCGCCCGCTCCCAGCAGGTCCGCCTGAGCACAGCCAAGGGCTTCGCTACTAGTACCGAGCAGGCCGCTCGGGGCCCGGCCAGGGTCAAAGCACGCAAGGCAAGCAAGGCGCACGCCACCGAGCGGGGCCACGATCGGAGCCGATAAATCCCCGTCCGCGCTACGTTTCCTCGCGCCGGTTTAGACCAATCCCAAACGCCGCACCACGGCCGGCCTTGTGTGATCGAACAGGCAGCTCTGGCATCGAGAGCCAAGCGGAGGCCCCTCCGTCCGCAGACGTTAGCGAGCCGGAGACCCCCACCTTGCTGTTCAACTGCTCACGAAGCGCCGCGGCGAGTTGGTCGATGCCCGTGGTTGCGACGCTCGCCGCCCTAGCAAGACGCCGCACCTGCTGAAGCTTTCGGAGTTTGGTCGGAAGGTCCTCATCGGGGTTTTCCACGATCGCCGAGTGCGCCAAACCAACCCACTTTTCGGCACTCAGAGGACAGGCTCCGTCGACCCGCGTCGCCGCACAGACAGCGAGGAAGGACAGCCTGGCGGCGTGGTCCTTGCCCGGGTCCTCCCGGGTCCAGGCGCGGAACTCATCGAGGGATGCCGTGGTCTCGCTGACCCCGGTGTCGACACCAACGACAATTCGCAGGATCTGGGTCGAGGGGGGAAGGAAGCCGACGAGAGCCATCACGAGTGGCATCGTGTCGACGTCCTCACCGACAGAGGAGGACCCGGAGATGACCGCCAGCTCACCGCCGATGTCCAGATCGGCGTCTGATAGCCCTGCGAACTCGCAGAGGTACTGCACGAGCTCTCGCCGCGCTCGAGGTGACCAGGTTTCGGGGCCTGGCAATGAGTGACCAGCCTTGAGCAGTGTCAAGAGAATGCCTCGAGCTATGCCTTGGTAGGTCTCAACCTCTCCCAGCACGGCGTCGATGAAGGCGTCGAAGGTCAGGCGCTGCGCCCCGTGCTGCAGCAAGACCGCACCCTCCGCTACGCCGTAGTCCTGATGACCATCCGCGTCCCGCAGAGCACGATTCACTCCCGACAACGCAACGCTCGGGACGTACTTCGGTGCATCGCGCAGGAGCAACCCGACGCCCTCCGCCCGGGCTGACTCGTAGGGGGTCTCTGTCAGCTGTGCCTTCAGTAGGGCCAAGCACGTCCTCAGGCCACGCTCCCGCACGACCTTGGCTAGATCAAGGGCGCGACCGACGACGACGACGTCGTCCTCCTCGTCCGAGATCGCATTCTGAACCGTGACAAGACTTGCCCCGAGGAGAGCCTCTGAAACGTGCAGATCCCCCGAAAATGCAGCAACAGCATCAGCATCTAACGGCCCTTCAAGGGCGCTCTCGACGCTATCGGAGAGTCCTATCAGTCGCTCAGCGTCGAGATGCTCGACAGAGGCGTCGATTGCACTAATGGCGATCTGGAGGCCGATATCCCCGGGAGGCAGGCCCAGCGCGGGGGCGAGACCGTCCTGCAACTCGGTGAAGCTTCGACCGCCGATCAACCCCGCGTGACTAGCGGCCAGAGCCGACCACGGACTTCCAAACTGCCGCTGTTCCTCGGGTCCCGGAATCTCGGAGTGGTCCAGATGATCGCTGGCCTCATCAATCAATGCCTGTCCTCTGCTCTCGAGGTTCTGAGCTTCGAGCACGGAGTCAGCCCTGAGCGTCTCCAAGTAGAGGTCGAAGCCCGATTGAAGTAGATGGAGCGAAGTCGAGCAGCGCCGGCCCCTGTTTCGGTGGGGTCGCGGAAGGGGTGCCTCGCTGTCGGCGACAAGCTGATCCAGGTCACGCAGGGCGGTAGTTAGAGGCTGGGCTGACACTCCCGATCGTGCGGCCCGGGCAAGAGCACGTTGCAGGGCTGTCAGAGTGGCATCGACTTGGCTCGCCAGCTCCTCCGGAAACGGCCTTCCCGCGATGGGAACACCTCGATTCGCCACAGCCTGAGCCACTATCCGACGACGACGATCCACCGATGGCTGGATCTCATGTCGCTTCGGCGGCGCGCCGCAGTCGGGACAAGGGCACTTTGCGAGACGAGCGCCCCCACACCGCGTGCATTGAAGCTGATCGAAGTCGAGTCGCATCGCTCTCCAGTTGGACACCCACCCACGCTATGACTCTGCGCTGACAGGGGCAGCGTCCTCGTCGGCGATGACGCTCGTTTGCGACGCCGCTTCTCCGCGAACACCCTCCGCTGTGGCTCCTGGCGATGGGTGAGCTACGAACATCCCATTGGGGGGCGGCGTAGCGCCCAAGGCCGGGACAACCTGATGCGCTCCACGACGAGCATTGCACCCACGAAACGGCGTCGTCTCCGGGGAGGTCAGTGCTGCGACGGTGGGGTCGAGGTAGTCGCGTATCCAAACGGCGGTGCCGGTGCCGGGCTCTCGACGCAGGGCTTCGAAGGCGTCCCACAGTGCTTCGAGTCGCAGGACTGCCTCTTCGTGGTCCCACCACTTCGGGCACCAGGCGCTGACCTCGTGCCGCAGGCACACCTCGAGGAAGAAGTCCTCGACGAACGCCGGGAGCGAGGAGAACGCCAGCTCAGCCGCTGCCACGGAGGCGTTCCCATCCGATCCTGGGTCGACGATCTCCTGGGTCCAGTCGGTCTCGCTCACGCGCTCTCCTGCCCGGTGTAGTAGGCGATGCCCTCACGGACGAGGTCGGCCTGCGGCAGCGCGGACCAGTGCTCGAGCGCGACGAGCACCGCCGGCATCCCCGATGCCAGCGCGACCGCGCGCCCTCGCGGCAGGGAGGCGACCTCGTCGACGTCGAGGATCTTCTCGCGGCGCAGCTGTTGGGTCGTCGATCCGCCGGAGCGCATGCTCGTCGAGGCTGAGCGGGTGCGTACGTCGTGATCGCCGATGAGGCGGGAGATGGTGCCGGCGAACTCGTCGTCACCGATGCCGGGGCCGATCCCGCGCAGGTTCGCCGCGTCCCACATCTGCTTCATGCCCTCGCGGCCCCACACCCGCACGCCCTGGGACCAGGACTGCAGGTAGGTGCACAGGATGATCCCGCGCGAGCCGTAGTGGGAGTAGAGGTCGGGCAGCTGGGGCCAGCGGCAGATGTTCGCGGCCTCGTCGAGCACGCACAGCAGGGGGCGGGCCAGGCGCCCGCCCTGCTCGATGCCGTACTCCTCGGCGGCGCGGGTGACCGCGACTGTCAGCGCGGCGGTGATCGCCCGGGCCGAGCCGGGTCCTTCCTTGCTGAGCAGGTGCAGGGTGTCGGTGGAGCGCACGAACCGCTCCGGAGAGAACTCGACACGCCCCTCGCCCGGGGTGATCCACGGGATCAGGGAGGGGTTGCGCAGCCAGGACAACAGGTTCTCGGCCGAGCCGTAGATGCCGTCACGCTGCTTGGGGGTCTTGATGCGCGCGGACTCGACGTCGATCGAGGCGGAGTCCTCGCCCGCGGCGATGAGCAGGTCCTCGGGTTCGCGGTCGTCGGGCTGACGTACCCAGCGGTGCACGTCGAGCATGCTGCGCTCTCCCTTGGCCGCGGCCAGGAGCAGGGCGGCGACGAGGGTCTGAGCGGCGGTGTCGAAGTAGGCGTCGGTCTTGGCCGTGACGTCTCGGGTCGCGGCCGCGAACAGCGAGACGATCTCGTCGGCGCGGGTGGGGTCGGTGACGTAGGACAGCGGAGACCACCACCACGTCGCCTGGCCGCCGGCCAGGCCCTGCGGGTCGTGGATGCGGACCAGCCCGACCTGGGAGCGGGGGCCGGCGGTCGCGTCGACGAGGTCGCGCTTGTTGCTCGTGGCGAGCACGGGCCCGCCGGTGGCCAGCACCTGCGGGATGCACAGGCAGGAGGTCTTGCCCGCGCGCGGACCCATGACCCACAGCTGGGTCCACTCCCACGACGTGCCCAGCGGCGCGCGCCCGTTGACGGCCTTGCCGATGGGGACGCCGGCCCCGCACTCGGGGCTGACTCCCAGACGGCGTGCGTCGCTGCTCAGAGCGCTCATGGCGAGCTCGTGCACGTCCTTGGGCCGTGACATCGACCGGGCGAGGTGGTCTACCCGTGCGGCGGGGTCGCTGCCGCGACGGCGGTAGATCGCGGCGGCACCGACGGCCGCGGCGAGCAGGATCACCACAAACACCACAACGACGGCAGTGGCGCCGCCGGACCAGGAGGCGCGACCGGTGACGATCTGACTGACCCAGGCGAAGGGGTTGGCCGGCGGGTTCAGCCCGGCCAGGTGGGCTGCCGCCCATCCGGTCAGGACGAGCACCACGATCAGCAGCAGCGAGCCGACCAGGACGTACAGGCCGGTGTCGCTGTTGGGGTCGCGCAGGCGCCCTGCGCGGCGCTGGGCGCTCACGCGGACTCCCGCGCCTGGCGGCGTGACTCCTCGTACGCCCCCCACCGTTCGTTGGTGTCGTTGACCGCCAGCTCGGAGGAGACCAGGTCGACCCGGAAGGGGATGCCGGGCCGCGAGCCGAGCTTGAGCAGGAACAGGCCCCGCCCGGGCGGGTCCTCGTCGTTGTCGCCCGACGCGGTGTGCATGTCCGACCAGGTCGTGAGCATCTGACGCTCCTTCTCGGGCATCGCGAACACCTCGGAGAGGTTGCCCATCTCCTTGGGCGCGAGCCCACCGAGGAAGACCATCTCGGAGCGTTCGACGAAACCCCAGGCCTTCTCGGTGGCCTCCTCCGTCGCGAGCTTGAGGTCGCTCATGGTGTGGGTGCACATGATCTGCGGGAGCAGCAGCTGACGGTTCAGGCGGGTGATCGCGTCGATCCGGTCGACCATCTGCAGGCTGGCGCGCAGCACGCGCCACAACTCGTCCATGACGAGCACGTAGATCCGTTCGGGGCCAAGGCCGGCCTCGGCCTTGATCTTGGCCCCTTGCACCACGGCGGAGCCGTAGGACCAGCACACCAACTGCAGCGCGGCCTGCATGCGCAGGTCGTCCTCGTCCACGCCGGACATGTCGAAGACCACGGGCCGGTCGAGCACCATCGGCACGCTCGTCTGCTGGGCGAAGGTGTCACCGAACGGCCCCTTCGGGCCCAGACCCTGCAACGCGTCGAGCAGTCGCTCGACCCGCGCGTCGTAGCGGTCGGTGTCGCCGCGATCGCGCACGACCGCCCGCACCTCGTCGTTGCGTTCCTCGATCAGCACGCGCACGTCGTCGACGACGGGGGTACTGCTCAGGTCGGGGTCGAGGACGGTCAGGGCGGCACGGAGGATGGTCAGCTCGTTGACGGTCAGCTCGGTGCCCAGGACGAGCTCGCACAGCCCGGCCAGCGTGTTCAGGCGCCGTCCCTGCAGCTGCGCTTGGACCTCCGCGGCCTTCTTCTCGTTCATCTCCCACAGGTGGGGCAGCAGAGACGCTCCCGGGCCGGGGTCGAGGGGGTTGATGTTGGACCTGCCGCGACCGAGGCTGATGACACCGGCCTCCCCACCGAGGGCCCGCACGAGCTTGACGTAGTCCGGCTTGAGGTCGGACAGGATCATCGGGATCACGCCCCACGCGGACAGCACGGTGAGCATCCGACGGATCAGCGTGGACTTGCCCAGCCCGGGACGGCCGAGGATGAAGGCCGAGGGGTTGAGGATCAGCCCGAGCCGGAACCACGTCACCGGGTCGGCGCAGACGTCCATCATCATCATCTGGTGCCGCCCCAGCGGCACCCCCTTCGCCGGCAGGCTCGACCCGGCGGGGAAGGGCCACAGACCGCACACCTGGTTGCTGGTCGCCTCGAACTCCGGGGCGGACTCGACGATCGCGGCGTACCCGCCGCCGGGGACCTTCAAGCCCCGCCGGCCCGGACCGCCCTCGCTCGAGGTGGTGTCCATCCCGACCGCTCGCTTGAACTGCTCGAGCCGGCTGACCTGCTCGGCGGTGGGGGTGCTCGTGTTGGTGGTCATCACATCGTCTCCCTCAGCACGCCGGGCAGCGCGACCCGCTCGGGCAGCACGATGCCCAGCGGGAGCGCGGCCACGAACGCGACGTCGTGCATCCCCCAGCAGGGACGCATCTTCAGCTGGGCCTGACCGGCGAGGTTGAGCAGCGTCTGCTTCGCGGCGGGCAGGTCGGACACGTCCTCGACCGTGGCGGTGACGATCATTCCCACGCGCACGAAGGGGTTGCCCTCGGCCTCAGCCGCTGCGTTGCGCTGCGCCGCTGCCAGGCGCTGCTTCTTGCGCTCCGAGGGACCGCGGCGGCGGGTGGTCGAGGCATCCGAGGACGCGGAGGTCACGCGCCACTCGGCGAGGTTCGCCGAGGTCGTGGGGTCCAACGGCCGGTAGAGCAGAGCGACCCGCTTGCGCGCGACCCGGGCGTTGGGCTCGAGGAGGTTGCGCAGCTGCAGCGTGTAGAAGACCCCGCGCGGTGGCTCGGCCATCATCATGCTCATGCTCACCGAGCCGTCGTGGGCGTAGTAGTCCTTCCCGGCGTGCGCGGCGACCGGGCCGCAGTCGTTCCACGCCAGCCCGGTGCCGCCGGCGTTGCGGGCCTGCTCGACCGCGGCCGCTACCGAGGGGTCGAAGGCAACGCGGGTGTCGTCGATGATGTCCGCCGCGGTGCGCGCCCGCAGACGAAGCCCGGCGCCGGTCATGCGGAGCTGGGCGATGAGCCCGGGCAGCCGGGTGCCGATGTCATCGGCCATCGTGTCCGCGTCGCGGGCCCCCTTCGCGCCCTCGACGCCCTTGCGTGCGTCGAAGGTCAGAGTCACCGTGGTGTTGATCTGCGCCGCGCCGGCGGTGCCGCTGCCGACGACGTCGCGCAGCACGCTCAGCGCGAACTCCGGCGCGCCCGGGTCGACGTCGGCCATCGCTGCTCGCTCGAGACGAAGCCCGGTGTCGGGCACGGTCTCGACGACGACCTGCGCGCCGATCAGGTCACGCTCTCGGGAGAGGACACCGAGGTAGGTGCCCCAATGGGCGGCCTTGCGGTCGATGCTCTCCTGGTCGATCCCGACCGTGCCCTCAGGGGCGGTCTCGATGACCACGGAGTAGTGGTCGACGCCGCGGTGGTGGATCAGGGCGAAGGGGACGCCGTAGCCGTCCTCCGCCTCGAGGAGCTCGGAGTCGGCCATGAGACCGGGCAGGGCGAACGAGCCGTGCTCGAGGACGCCAGTGGGACCTTGTGCCAGGGCGGTGCGCCCGGCTCGCTCGGAGACCGACCACCGGCGGCGGCGGATCAGAGCGCCGTAGGGGTTCTTGTCCAGTGCCATCGTGCCCAGCACCCACGGTGCGATGAGGAGCAGCGACAGAGCGAGCCAACCCATGCCAGCCCAGAAGTGCACGACGAACATGAGGAACATGCCGACCAGGACCACCCCGATCAGGGTGAGGAACTGCAGCGGGCTCAACCCTCCGATGCCCGGCGCCTTCGGTCTAGCCAGGTTGGAGTATTTGACTGCCTCGGTCTCGCTCATCGCTTATCCCCTTCGCTCCCGGCCACCGGCCGGCTGACTCATGTCGTTGGCCACCCGCGAGGCGCCGCTGGCGACCTTGGTCGCGGTGCTGCCGACGTGCTGCACGGTCTGGCGTGCCTGCCGTGCTCGGGCCCTCGACCCGACCTGACGCACGGCCGGAGCGGGCGGGGCCGCCGTGGTGCTCTGAGCCCCCGGCGCGGCTGACGAGCCGCTGCTGTCACCGCCCAGAGAGTCCCCGCCGGTCGCGCCCCGACGCTCCTGCGCCGAGACCGGTGCGGGCGTCTCAGGAGGGGCCATCGGCCCGCCAGCATCGCCACCTGCGCTGCTCGACGACGCGCCAGCCGATCGGCCGCCGCCCGTCGGGACGCTGGTGCTGCTGCTAGCGCCGCCAGTCGACGCGGCACCGCTCGAAGACCCGCCGGCCGTAGACGACCCTGCGCTCGACGCGGAGCCGGCGTCCTCGCCCCCAGCTGAGCTGTCGCCGCCACCGGCCGCAGCCTGCGCTGCTCCCGTAGGGGACGCGGGGCCAGCCCCGCTAGAACCGGACCCGCCACCGCTACCGCCGGACCCGCCACTAGGACCACCGCCGGAGGGGGAGGCGCCGGTCCCGCCGCTGAAACCTCCTGGGGTGGACCCGCCACCTGAGCCGCCGACGGGCGCGGGCGTCGCCGCGCCCCCGCCTCGCGATGCTGCGGCGGTCGCTGCCCCGGTCCCGCCCGTCGCCAGCGCAGCACCGGCCAGTGAGGCCGCGCCGTAAGTCGCTGCTCCTGCGGCTGCAAGCCCCGCAGCACCGGAGAACGCAGAGCTAGAGCCCTCGCCGGCCTCGCGCACGAACAGGTTGACCATCGCGGGCAGCGCGACCGCCGCCATCAGGATGATCATCGAGCCCCACAGGAACTGGAAGATCGGGTCGGAGGTCTGGTCCTCGGCCTTCATCAGTCTCAAGCCGACGCCGTAGATGATCGCCACGACTGGCTTGTAGAGGATGAACGCGAGCAAGAACATCAGGCTCTTGCGCAGCCGCTCCTGCCCCTGCCGGGTGCCGCTCGCGGCAGCGAAGATCGGCACGAACGCCACCATGATGATCAGGATCGGTGAGCGCACGATCAGGAAGATCCACTGCATCAGCACCCCGATGGTGGTCAGAACCAGCATCAGGATCGCGATGAGGGCGAGGTTGCCCAGGGCCTGAGTGCCGCCGCCGGGGTCGATGCCGATGAGCCGCTTGGCGAAGGCCTCGTCCTTGGCCAGCCCGGCGTACTCGCTCTCGCCCATGCCGGCGATCTTCATCATCAGCCACGGCGAGGCACGGTCGCTGAACTCGACGAGCATGATCGTCATCCCCAGCACCACGGTGGTGCTCGCGATGATGTTGAACAGCAGCCGCAGGATGTTCTGCCCCTCGGAGGCTTGCAGCGTCCAGAACATCCGCATGATCGTGACCATGATCGAGATGACCGCGATGGCCATCACGAGCCAGCTGGTGGAGTTGAACACCGACTGCAGCGTCCCCGAGGGGGTCACCGTCGACCCCTCCACCGTGCCCAGGTCCGGCGAGGGCACGGTGAACATGCTGACCGCTGTGCGGTTCAGCAGCTCGATCAGACCGTCAGCCGCCCCGTCGATGAGGCGGGTCATGAAGTTGTCCGCAGCCGCACCCACGGTGTCTCCGACCGCGTCGCCGGCCTTGTCGCAGAGCGGCTTCGCTGCGCCGAGACATGGAAGCGCAGGGGCGGCTTCCGCCCCGGCATAGGCTGCGGAGTTCGCGGCCGCCGCGATCACTTCGGGCCCCACTCGACGTATCCGTCGAGGCTCGTCACCTTCGTCGAGCCCTGGTTCTCCTGGGTGCCGTCGACCATCCAGTCGCCGTCCTTCCAGACCATGTCCCCCGGCGTCGCCGTCATCGTGGTCCCGGTGCTGAGGCTGCTCACCACTGTGACGGTCACCCGGTCGGGCCCCTTCGGCTCGACCTTGAAGCCGCGGACGGTCAGCACCTCACCCGGAGTCGGCTCCGGGATCTCCAGACCGTCGTAGAGGTCCTTGTACGGGCCGGGAGTGATGTGCTCCTCGAGGAAGACGTCGATGGGCATCCCGATGAAGTTCACCGCTGCAAACAACGCACCCGTGGGGTTGCGTGCGTAGCAGGCGCGGTCCCCGTCGTCGGTGACCTTGGCGGGACCGAACTCCTGCGAACGGGGCACCGTGGCACCGCGCACAACCTCCCACGTCGCCTCCGGTGCCTCTGTGGGAGCAGCATCGGAACCTGCTGGGAGCCCGCAGCTCCCGGCGGCCTCGCCGTTCGACGTGGACGCGGACGAGTCCTGGCTCGCGGTGGCGGGCGGGGTCGGCTCGTCGAACCCGCCGCGACCGAGCATCCAGCCGATCCCGATGGCTGCGAGCAGGACGACTACGACCGCGGCCGCCAGCAGGGGCCGACTCAGGTTCTTCTTCTGCTGCGCCATCTGGCGCTCCTTTCCTCGTCGGGCTCTCGCAGGCCAGGCGCGTGTTACGTCAGCGCGGAGATGATCTGGCCGACGACGCCGAGCAGGACCAGGCCGACGCAGACGATGAGGAAGGCGCGGATGCCCTGGCTGCTGCGGCCGTCGAGGACGCCGGCGAAGATGAGGATCACCGAGACGATGAGGCCGATCGCGCCCATCGCGATCGCGCCCCACATGACCCAGTTGATGACGGTTTCGAAGACGTCGGCCCCGGGAGGCGCGTCGGGGGTGGGGTCGATGGGCGCCATCGGCAGGCGCACCGCGACGGCGGCGCTGAGGGTGTTCATCATCGGTTGATCTCCTTCGGGTTGGGCTCAAGGCCGCGCTCTGCGGCCCAGGTCAAGACGTTGCGGGCGACCTTGGTGGTCGCTCGAGGTGGGCGGTCCAGCGACGGGGTCGGCACCAGGTGCCAGGCGGGTACCCAGGGCATGAACCACGTCCGCGGGTACATGCGGGCCACGCGCTTCATCCCCGGGGCGAGCTCGGCGACGGGCTTGGGGCCATCAGCCACGAAGACCAGGCCCAGTAGGGCCAGACCGGGCAGCGCGCCACTGCCCCACTCGCGGGCGGCCGCGTGAGCGCGGTCCAGGCCGATGCCGGAGGTGCGCGCGACGAGGACCACCGGGCCGACGCGCGGGATGACCCCCGGCGCCGGGGTCTCGGTCATCGTCAGGCCGCCAGGGTTGGAGTTGGCGACCTTCGCGAGCACCCGCGTCAGCGTCGAGGAGCCGGCCCCGCCGTGCAGCGCGACCACGCTCACCGTGCTCGGGCCGACCTCGCCCTGCACGCGCAGGACTCCTCCCCCGGCTGGGGCTGGCGCCCCAGGCGGCAGGACGGGGCCACGGACCTCTGCGGGCACCGCGACGTCGTCGATCGGGTCAGGCCCAGGCGCCGTGATCGGCGCCGACCTGAACGGGTTGTGCACCGGCTGCGCCGGCGGTGTCTTAGAGCTTCCCCTGCTCATGCTTCCCCCTCGCCGGCGCGGATACTCTCGCCGAACTGTCGGAAACGACTTCTGAACTACCACCGTAGGTCTTGTTTCACCGTTCGTTGGTCTTGGGCAATTAAGAGGACCGTAAAAAAACGTTCGGAACCGTTCGGCATCTGCGACTATCGAAAAGGAACGTGAGGGAACTCGATGGAGGACAACGACGTGCTGCCGGAGCTCCAGGCGTACGGGCCGAGCCTCACCACCGCTGAGGCTGCGGCAGTGCTGCGGCTCGATCGGGCTCAGGTGGGCCAGCTCCTCAAGCGTGGGGAGCTGCCCGGCTTTCGCGTTGGTGGTCGCTGGCGGCTGCGACGCAGCGACGTCCAGCTGGTGATGCTCGGCAAGTGGGAGGGGCCTGACGTCCCCGACCAGGACGACGACTAGTCGCGCGGGCCGCACGGCCCGCGCACGAAGGGGGACGCATGAAGTGGATCGGTGGCCTGCTGCTCGGGGTCGTCCTCTTCGTCGTGATGCTCGTCCCCCTGCTCATCCAGGGCGCGCAGAGCCTCAACGACTCCCCCAACCCCCTCACCGGCTCCCTCGACGCAGCGTCCATCCCGGAGGAGTACCGCGACTACGTCATCGCCGCCGGCAACGTCTGCGCAGACGTGCCGGCGGCGGCGATCGCCGCGCAGATCGAGCACGAGAGCGGCTGGAACCCCCGCGCGGTCTCCCCCGTCGGCGCGCAGGGCATCGCCCAGTTCATGCCCGGCACCTGGGCGACGTACGGCCGCGACGTCGATAAGAACGGCAAGGCCTCCCCCTTCGACCCCGCCGACGCGATCGACGCGCAAGCCCGGTTCATGTGCGAGCTGACCCGCTTCGTCCAGCCCTTCGTCGCCGCCTCCGGGCGCCCCGCGATCGAGCTCGCCTGGGCCGCGTACAACGCCGGCCCGGCTCGCATCACCCAGTACGCCGGCATCCCGCCGTTCACCGAGACCCAGAACTACGTCGCCAAGCTCCGCGAGAGCATGGCCGCGTTCCTCGCCGACAGCGTGCCCGTCAGCGGGTCGTGGGCCCCGCCGCTGGCCAAGCAGCACATGATCCCCACGAGCCCCTTCGGGCCTCGCGGCAGCCCCTGTGCGGGCTGCTCGTCCAACCACCAGGGCCAGGACTTCGGTGCCCCCTCTGGGGCGACCATCTACGCCGCATGCGACGGCATCGTCGACTTCGCCGGGCAGATGAGCGGCTACGGGAACATCACCTTCATCAACTGCGGCAACGGCATCCGCACCGGCTACGCCCACCAGTCCGCGATCCGCGTCCAGGTCGGGCAGAAGGTCGAGGCCGGCGACGGCATCGGAGCCGTCGGCAGTACCGGCGTCGGTACCGGCGCCCATCTGCACTTCGAGGTCCGCACCGGCGCCCCCGCCGGTGGCGGGGGCCTGTCTGGCACCCCGACCGACCCCCGCCCCTTCATGGCCAAGAGAGGTGTCAAGTGGTGACCCGACCCCACGCAGCCATCACGCTGGCGGCCGCCGCGCTCCTGCTCACAGCCTGCGGCGACGACCCCGCGCCCGTGGCGCAGACCAGCGCAGCCGCACCCAGCACGAGCAGCACCGCCCCCCGAGGCGGTCCGTCCTCGTCGACGACGTCAACAGCCGCAGAGCCGGAGGGGCGCCCTACCGCCCCCAAGGGCTCCCCGGGACGACCCCGAGGAGGGGTCGTCGATCCTCGCGACGTCGACGACGCGCAAGCCTCCGAGGTCGCGCAGGCTTATGCCCGCACCACCTCGACCATCGACACCCGCATCGACCGCTCCTACAGCGACGCACAGCGCCGCGCGACGCGTTGGCTTGATCCGAAGATCGCCAAGGAGCTCGAGCAGAACCTGCCCGCTGACCCCGGTTGGTCCCAGCTCGCGAAGGACCAGGCGTGGACGACCGCCCGCACCCAGGACGTCAGCCCTGACGGCTCCGCGCCGAGCGGGCTGAACGCCTCACGCGTCATCGAGGTCACCGTCACCACCAAGGGCGCTGGCGGCAAGAGCATCGGCAAGCCCGACACGGTCACGATGCTCGTCGACCTTGCCCGCGCCGGCACCACCAAGCCCTGGCTCGTCACAGCCGTGTCGACCTACTAGGAGCCATCCCATGACGATCCCCACCGCCATCGGAGACAACGGCGAGACCCGCGAAGAGTTCGACCCGCGCAGCGTCCCGGCCTTCCCCATCGTCAACGTCCGCCTCAACCGCACCGAGGACGGCACCGTGACCGGCGAGGTCGACGGCGCCGACGTCGACGTCGACGTCGACGCCCCCATCGACAGCGTGATGCGCCACGCCCAGGACGCGGCGGCAACTCGTCCGATGCGCGCCGTGCGCGTCACCGCGACCGACGTCGACGGCAAGACCTGGCCGATGGTCGTGCACGCCGACGGCCGCACCTGGGACCTCGACACCACCCCCGAGCCCGAGCGCACCGGTATGCGCCGCTCCGTCGTCGCGGCCATCGCCGCCGGAACCCTCGCCCTGGCCGGTGCGGGCCTTGGCGGCGCTTGGTACATCGCTGCCCACCAAGACCCGCCCACGGCGACCGCGCCTGTCGCGGCACCCGCCGGCGAGGCACCCGTCGTCCCCGTGACCGGGTGGGCACGCCGCGCCGCGTGGGTCTCCCCCGCTATCAACGTGCCCAGCGACGGCGCACCGCTGCTCGTCACCGACTCCACCGTCGTTGCCACCCTCGACGACGGCCCGAGCGCCCAGCTCGCAGCTCTTCGCCCCGACGACGGCGCCACCTTGTGGACCGTGCCGATCGACAACCGGGTCACCGGTGCGCCGCAGCAGGTGGCCTACCAAGGACGCGAAGGCATCGCCGTCGCCACCGGCGACGCCCTGACGATCTGGCCCAACAGCATCACCGAGCCCACCCCGACGACGTTGGAGATCTCCGAGCCTGGGCTCACGCTCGTCCCGACCTCGAAGATCCCGCTGCTGGCCAGCACCGAGACGCTCACCGCGCTCGTGCTGCAGGGCGACGCCCTGCAGCAGCGTGTGCTGCCCGCGGGAGCCCAGCCCCTCGTCGCCACCGACGACGCGGCCGTCCTCGCCGCCGATGACAGCGGCCGGTGGTGGACCCTGACCAGCGAGCAGACCGCTCCATCCCCCGAGAAGCTGAAGGCCCCCAGTCCCAAGGCGACGCCGGTCGGCGTCGTCGGTGTCGCCGGCCGCACCCTCATCTACGCCTGGCAAGACCGCGGGCAGACAGCCCTCACCGGCTACGCCACCGAGTCGAGCATGGAGCCGGCCTGGTCCCTCGTCATCAGCGAGGACGTCGACGCCGACGACTTCGCCGCCTCCCCCGACGGGTCATGGGCCATCGCCGGCACCACCGCGATCGAGTCCGAGACCGGGACCATCCGGGCACTGCCCGAGGACTGGTCCACCACCCAGATCACCGACGAAGCCGCATGGAGCACAGCCGGTGACGGCTACCGCGCCGAGCGCATGAAGCCCGCCCAACGCATCCCCGGCGGCCGTGACGTCGACCCCCAGGGCATCCCCGTTGCCACCGCTGGCGACCGCGGCCTCATCATCGCCAGCACCGGTCAGGCCCAGCGCATCTACGCCCTCGAGCCCGATACCGGCAGCGCCTACGGCCCGGACGTCACCCCGTCATCGTGAGAAATCGCCGCGACACGCCGCCCACGTCGCTTTATCTGGCTAGCCACGCCCCTAGGTTCTCCCCATGAGTACTCCAGCGAACGCCCACCGCAGCCCGGATCGCTCCGCTGCCGTGCTGCTGCGGTTCTCCCTCGACGGTCGCGCCGAGCTCAAGCGGCGAGCCCACGAGCTCGGGATGACCGTTCAGCAGTACGCGGACTGGAAGCTCCTCGACGCAGACCCCTCCAAGCCTGTCGGCGGCCGCGCCACCGGCCAGCGGCCACTGGAGGGCCTGAGCGCCTAGAACCCCTGATCAGGGCAGTGCCCTGACATGACGAAAGCCCCGGCGGGAACCGGGGCCTTCGAGTCGAAACCGAGTTACCAGCTCGGTCTCTGTGAACCAACCCTCTGGTCAAGGAGGTAGGTGGCTTTGTGCTGCCCACTGTAGAACACGCACGTCCAGATGCGCCAGGAAGTCTCTCCCCGACGCGCCGAGCGGCCCTGCGCGCCGCCCCGTCGCCCGTCGTCGCCGCGGAGGTCGCCTCACGGTGGACCAAGCGCCCCTGGGTGCCCTTTGGCACACCCGTGCCGGTCGAGGGTGCCGACGAGGCCCGTGAGGCCATCCGCTTCGAGATCGCCGAGGACGACGGCTGCTACGCCGACGTGCGCGCGTGGACGTCCCGCGAGGCGTTCCTGGCGGGGCTGCGGCTCTACCTCGAGCACTACCCCGAGGCCCTGACCGGCCCGAACAAGAACGACGCGATCAAGCTCGA
Source organism: Janibacter melonis (assembly GCF_020567375.1). Taxonomy (GTDB): domain Bacteria; phylum Actinomycetota; class Actinomycetes; order Actinomycetales; family Dermatophilaceae; genus Marihabitans; species Marihabitans melonis. Next base: position 19,970 of record NZ_JAJBZM010000004.1, read on the forward strand.
CGCGTTCATGCAGATCATCGCGATCACCGCCGCGCAGGCCCACCCCGCCACCGGCCGCGCGGTGCGCGCCTACAAGCGGTGGGTTGCCCAGCAGGCCGGCTGCTCCGAGGACAAGGTCCAGCGCGCCTGGCGCTTCGCCACCTGCCGCCTCGACGTCCTGCGCGAGATCCGCCGCGCCCGCCCGCTGCACCAGAGCGCGCGCCTGACCGTGCGCCAGGGCCATCGGATGCCTGACGGCACCCGGTGCCGACAGCGCGGCATCACTCCCCTTCGTGCGTTCAACGTCCCCGACTGGCTCGCGCCCTGGGTCGCGATCGCGACCCAGGAGCCCCAGGACGGCCCTCAGGAGCCGATCACCGACCCTGTGGACAACGACACCACCGACGCCGCGCGGGGCTCCCAGGCGGCCGCTGACGAGCCGCCGACGGGGCTTTTCGCATCCCCACCCCGTAGGGGCCAGCCTTTCGAGAAAACTCACCTTCTACCTAGGGAGACTTGCAGCCACGACAATGTCTCGCTCCGCTCGACCAAGCAGCCGCGCTCCGCGCGACGCCGCGACGAAGGAGGGCGGCCGCGACGACGCCGCACCCCCATCCGTGGAGAGGAGCTGGCACGCGGCATCGCCGCCCTGCTCGGATGGTCGACCACGAAGCACCAGGACGGCCCGCGGCTCTCGCCGCGGATGACCGCGCCGGCCCTGGCCGACTTCGAGGACGCTGGATGGACCCCCGAGCACTGGCTCGCCACCGCCCGCGCCGTCGCGATGAGCCTGCGCTACCGCTGGCCCACGTCCTCGCAGCAGATCGCCTCCCCCGGAGGGTGGGTGCGCTGGCTGACGCAGCACATGGTCCCCGACGAGCCCGTCGACGTCGGCGCCGACCCCGCGGCCCCGCCGTGGCTCACTCCGTGCGGCCAAGCCGGCTGCGACGGCTACGGATGGCTCACCAGCGACCCCGACCCCATCACCGGACGGGTCACCTTGCGCAAGTGCCCGACGTGCCCGCCGCGCATCCGCGTGGCCACCCCGGTCCAGATCGAGCAGCGTGACCTCGCGCTGACCGACTACGAGCCCCCCGCCACTGTGTGCGTCGCCTGCCGCCGACCAGGACCCACCGTCGTCGCCCGACTGGCCAGCCCCCTCGGCTCGGCCGTCTGCGACCCGTGCTGGCAGACCGCCACCAGCGGACCCGGCTGACGAACAGATCGCCGTCAGCGCCCGATCGTCTCAAGTCGCGGCCGCGCTACTCCGGCGTGTCGCCCGGAAACAGGCACCACCGCCCCTGAGTCCACTTCATACGGCTGGGGTGTCACCTAGAGCGACTACCGTTGTCTTCGGGACAGCCTCTGCCACTGGCTGGACCGCTGGTACCCAGGCGTTGTCGACGTGAACCTTTACGATTAGAACCACCCGCCAAATTCACTCTGTTGGCCACCTCGGACCTGGACGAGGAGGCCCATCGGCATCCGGACCGCTCAGAGGCTCCGGAGAGTGAAAGGTGGTTGCTTATGGCGACGCCGAAGCTGTGCCGTCGTAAGCGAGAGAAGCCGCCAAACAACACCGGCGGCCCCGAGAATCTCGGGACCGCCGCGCAGTGGTTCGCTGCTGGTGTTTCTCTCATCAAGCTGGCTTGGGACATCTACAAGAGTCTCTAACCAGCCGGTCGTGGCGGTGAGGGCTTGGTGTTGCAGCACCTGGTCCTCACCGCTACTTCCGTCATTACGCCCTTAGCTACTTACGTGCTTAGGCGTTGACTAGGTACCTCGATAGTAGGGACTTACCGACCCAGGGTCCAACGTAACGGTCCCATCGGACCAGGGTTCGAAGTACCTCTTCCAGTGGTACAGGTCTACCGGCCACCACCGACAACGCAGGCTCAACGACCCTGTCTCAGCGACTACTGCTCTAGCCGTCAGCGGTGGACCACCAGCACTCAGCGACACCGGTTGATGTTCCACAGTCAGCCCCCGCCGTGGTTCATCCTCCTCGAGGACTTGCCACTCGGAAGCTCCACGAGGTGGCTGCCAAGAAGCCAGGTTCATCCTCGTCATGTACCTCGTCCGCAACGTCGACAACACGGTCGACACCGCGTAGTACATCGACGCCACGAGGCGACCTGCCGCGATCGCACGGTCTACCGGCTCCCTTCCGGGTCGCAGCTAGCCCGACCCCAGGCAGGCTCCCCTTCGTCGGGATCGAGCCCCGATCACGACACCAAGCAGAGGCCGCCTGACGGCGTCCACGAGCTGACTCACCTCTCGCCCTTCCCCCGACGTCCCACTCTGCGGGCTCGGCACCCAGGTCAAGCCGGCTGCGCCGGCCTCTCCCCCACCAACCTCTGGCACGCGCTGCGCTCCTTCGTCGCTCCGCTTATTTCGCGCCAGAGCTTGGCTCCTCCGATCCCCTGCGGGGTTGACGTGGGTCGCCTCTGCGCCCGCGACGGGGACAAACGTCGGGGGCGGGGGCGGGGGGTGGTTGGGCCGCAGCAGACCAACGGGCCAGTCCCCATCCGGCGTCACCTGTGACCAACTAGACCGAGGAGACAGCATGAACATCACGACCCGCACCCAGGGCACCTGCGCCGTCGAGGACTGCGCCAAGGACAACCGCATGCGATCCGCGACCACGGCGTGTGGCACAAGATCCACGGCGAGGTGTTCACCCGTGGCGCGTTCGTCGTCGACTCCTGGGCTACGGCCTGCCCCGAGCACCAAGACGAGGTCATGCACGCCGTCACCCGCGACGTCGAGGAATGGCCCGAGCGCTGGCAGGTCGTCGTGGGAACCCAGGGCTACGGCACCAACGACCCCCACCCCGACATGATCGCCGCTGACGGCGACGGCAACCCCGGCACCCTCTTCTAGACGCATTGACCACACACACCAAGGAGACAGCATGGACCACGTAGACGTCCCCGGTCAGATCACCCTCGACATCGACGCACTCATCCGAGAGGCCGAGCTCGACGCCGCCCCCGCATGGACCGGCGGCCCCCTGCACCTCACGCTCGACTACCGCACCCCCGAAGAGCACGCCGCCGCGATGCAGCGATGGATCTTGGAGAACGGCCAGAGCGCATGCCGAAGCCGCAGCAACATGTGGTCCCCCGCGATCTGCCACCAGCCGCTCACCATCGAAGGTCACGAGCTGCACGTCCTGAGCGTCGACCTGCGCACCGAGCACGGCCACGAAGGCCCCGGCGCGCTGCTCTACCAGGCCAACTGCACCCCCTGCCGCTGGCACGAGGTCACCGACAGCGAGAACGCGGCCGTGGAGGCCATGCACGACCACGCCGTCCCCGACTGGCGCGACCTGCCCCTGATGCCCCACAAGATCAGCGCCGCACTGTCCAACCCGACCCGCCAGAGCCTCGCGGCCGCGCGGGCGTGGGTGGAGCAGAACTACCCCGCCCACCGTCAGCACCCCGGCGCCCCCATCCGCACCACCCGCACGAGCATGGGCACCCGCCACGTCCCAGGACGCTCCCCCTTCGGCGGGTTCGACCTCACCGGCGAGATCCACGGGGTGAATCGCTAGACAACATTGACCAACTAGACTAAACTGACAGTATCAACACGGCAGACCAAGGGACTTACCACCCCACGACCCAGCAGGAGGCACCGATGACCGCGACGAAGCGCACCAGCAAGGCCCGCACCGCCGAGAGCAAGCGCGAGGAGATGGAGGCTCTGCACCAGCAGCTCGCAGACGGCGTCGAGGCCCTGCGCGGCTCGCAGCAGTGGGCCCGCTACCTGGCGTTTTGCGCCTCCTTCCACCAATACTCCTTCTCCAACCTCGTCCTGATCTGGATGCAGCGCCCCGAGGCCACCCAGGTCGCCGGGTACCGCGCCTGGCAGGCGAAGGGGCGACAGGTCCGCAAGGGCGAGCGGGGCGTGCGCATCCTCGGCACCGGCACCGTCAAGGTCAGCGCCCAGGACGAGGACAAGGCCAGCACGGGCGACAACGCGGCCCAGGACGGCCCGCAGGCGCCCGCGGGCAAGCGTCGGGTCTTCTTCCCCGTCAGCGTCTTCGACATCGCCCAGACCGACGTCATGGAGGCCCACGAGGACACCTCGACCGTTACCCACACCCTGGCCGGCGAGGACGTCCACGGCATCCTCGGCCGCGTCGTGGCACACCTGACGGCCACCGGGGTCGTCGTGGACTTCCAGGAGATCTCCAACGGCGCGAACGGCTACACCAGCCCCGCCGGCCAGGACGGCGAGCCGGTGCGAGTCGTCATCGAGGCACGCAACTCCCCCGCCCAGCAGGCCAAGACCGCACTGCACGAGGCCGCGCACATCGCGCTGGGCCACCTCGAGGACGGCGTCGAGGAGTACCTGAGCCACCGCGGCCGCTGCGAGGTTGAGGCCGAGTCTGTGGCCTACGTCCTGGCCGGTCTCCTCGGGCTCGACAGCAGCGCGTACAGCACCGGCTACGTCGCCACCTGGGCAGAGCGCGCCGACAGCGACGTCGTCAAGAGCACCGCCTCTCGCGTCCTGGCCGCGGTGCACACCCTCTCCCAGGCCCTCGACGGCGAGGACGAGCAGGACGAGCAGCACGCAGCCGCGTAGGACCCACCTTCCCCCGAACCACCGACCACAGCACGAAGGAGCACCAGATGAGCACCATCGACCACGGCACCGACCGACCGACCCACAACGGGTGGGGGATCTGCGAAGGGTGCGGCGCGTTCGTCGACCCCGCAGAGCTCGACGAGCGCGGGACCTGCACCCGCTGCCAGGCCGCTCCCCCTTCGACCAACCAGACCAGCCAGACCAACGCGAAGGGGGCAGCGCCGGTCCTGCGGCCCGGGGTCCTCTACTTCGCGCACGACCGCATCGTGTGCGCGACGATCCGCTGCGCCGGGTCCTGCGCCCTGTTCACCGGGGTCACCACCGGCGGAGCCGTCCTCTCCCCCGTCACCGATGACGACGCCACGCAGTGGCAGACCTACGGCCTGGGCCCGATGACGTGCGAGTGCACCGCCCTCACCTACGCCGAGTGAAACGCTAGACAGTATTGACCAACTAGACTAGACTGACTTTATCAACACGGCAGACCAAGGGACTTACCACCCCACGACCCAGCAGGCGGCACCCCATGACGTGGTTCCCCGACAACATCACCGCCGAGCGGCGGCAGGCGATCCGGCGCGCGTCCTGCGCGGTCGTGCGCCTGGCGATCTGCCCGGGCATGGCCAACCTCGCCCGGCGGCAGCGCGACATCGTCGACGACGTCGTCCTCTACGGCGACGCGGAGGCATGGGAGGCGGTCGCAGTGCTCGAGGCCATGCTCGTGCAGCAGGGCATCGCGACCCGCGAGCAGATCGAGGCCGCGGTGCGCGCCCGCGCCGAGCGCGAGGAGTCCGTCCGATGATGTACGCCGGCGAGGAAGAGCTGGCGCACGGCGACCAGCACCCCGAGGTCTACGACGACCAGGGTGAGGACGGCGGGGACCCGCTGGACCTGCCGTGCGAGGAGTGCGGAGCCGAGGCGGGGGAGGAGTGCCGGCCCTACTGCACCGCGATGCCCTGAGGTGGTCGACCGCACCCCCGACCCTCGCAGGGGAGAGAGGGTGGGGGTGCGGCCTCAACACGGCGGACCGGCTACCAACCGGAACGCACCCCACGAGGATACGAAGCCAAGAGCCGCAGAAGACCAGTTAGACCGACGACACGCACTCGACACGCTCGACTGCATTGACCAACTCACCTAACCTGACCACATCGACACGGCAGACCAAGGAGTCACCAGTGGCCATCTACACCGTCGCCCTGTCCAAGGGCGGCTCGACCAAGACCACCACCGCGGCGGAGATCGCCGCAGAGCTGGCCCGGCGCGGACGCCGGGTGCTGGCGATCGACCTCGACCAGCAAGGCAACTTCTCCACCCGCCTCGGCGCTGACGACGACACCGAGGTTGTCGCGGTGGCGTCCGAGGTGATGACGGGGGACGCAACGGTGCGCGAGGCCGCAGTGCCCTCGCCGAGCGTCCCTGGGGTCGACCTGCTCGTCGGCACCTACGACCTGGCTGGGCTGGACCAGCGCCCCGAGGTCGTCACCGCACTTCGTGACCAGCTGCCACAGGTCGCGGGGGAGTGGGACGACGTCGTCATCGACACCCCGCCGGCCCTGGGCCTGGTCACCCTGGCAGCCCTCGCGGCTGCCGACGTCGTCGTCGCCGCCGTGGCGTGCGAGACCGAGGCCTACGACCAGCTGCGCCGCCTCGTCAGTTTCATCGACGAGCGCGTCGCCCGGATCCTCAACCCGGGACAGCAGGTGCACTGGATCGTGCCCACCCGCTACGACTCGCGCCGTCTGCTCGACCGCGACGTCGTCGAGATGCTCAACAAGGACCACCCGGGCCGGGTCTCGAGCCCGATCCGCGAGGCCGTCGCCGCACGCGACGCCTACACCTCCGGTCAGCCCGTCAGCGTCTACGCACCCGGTTCGGGCATCGCGCAGGACTACGCCGCAGCCCTCGCGCCGATCCTCGACGTGCACCGCGTGACCATCAAGACCACCTCGACCAACTAGACCAGGGAGACAAGATGAGCCCCCAGAAGCGCCGCACCCTCGGCGACCGCAACCGCGCCGCCATCGCCGGCGAGCCAGAGCCGGCCTCCCCTGTCGAGCCCACGACGCAGCCCCTCGAGCCGGTGGCCACCGCGCCGGCGAAGGCCCCCAAGGCCGACACGAAGACCCCGGCCGCGAAGACCCCAGCACCGCGTAAGAGCGCGACGAAGACCGCGACGCCAGCGAAGGGGGAGACGAAGGGGGCCGGGCAGGTGACCCGGCTCGGCATCTACGTCACCCCGCAGGAGTTCACCGACGCCAAGGCGGCCTATCTAGCGGCCTGGCAGCTCGGGGGAGAGGCCGACACCTTCGCCAAGTGGATCGGCACCGCGATCGACGCCCACGCCTCCCGCAGCGTCGACGAGCGCACCGAGCTCGCCCGGCCGCAGGAGCGGTCCGCGCAGCGCTCGGGGTCTACACGGTCGTTCTCCGTTGCTTCTGACGTCGTCGCCCGGATGCGCAAGGCCATCACTGCTGACCAGCAGGCGGGGCGGTTCCCCAGCGACAGCGCGTGGTGCGGCGACGCGATCGCAGCCGCGGTACAGAGCACCCGGCAGGCCGCCGGCGGCGACCTGCCGACCCCGCCGGCGCGTCTGCCCAACCGTCTCGTGCGCTGACCGCACTGACTGCACTGACCAACTCGACCATTTAGACCAGGAGGTGAGCGGCGTGAGCCAGGTAGACCCCTTCGTCGAGGAGGCGCACGAGCCACCGCCGGAGCACCACGACGACCCGATCGACGTCGTCGATCACGGCACGCGGGCCAACGACCCGACCTCCATGACTCCCGAGCAGCTGGAGATCTTCATGGCCGGCTACGAAGCCGGCCGCGCCACCGGGTTCGAGGACGGGTATATCGAGGGCTACAGCGCGTGCGACCGCGAGATCGCCCGCCTGCAGCGCGCGGCCGTGGAGGCCACCCGTCGCGGTGACCCCTTCCCGTTCCTGACCGATCACGACGACGAGCGCAGGGAGTGAGAGCGATGGTCTGCACGAAGTGCCGTGAGAACGAGCACGAGGACTGCTGCGACACCCAGCACCCGCAGCAGGACTACCGAGGTTGTGCGTGCCAGCACGCAGAACGCTCAGCGCACGAGGAGACGAAGGGGGAGGGGTGACGTGGCACTTGTCGACATAGCCGCCCTTGCCGGGGTTCCGGCAGCCATCCTTGGCCTGGTCTCGATCGAGGGCGTGACGGCACACTCCCGAGCACGGCGCAGGGCCAGGGCTGCGGCCGACGTCGCCAGCCTGCTTCCCGAAGGGTCGGCGGCGCGCGAGGTGGCCCTCGAGATTGCCGGCCGTGAGGTTGAGTTCTGGCGCCGCCATGCGGCGCCCACCCCCGACGAGGCCTACCTGCGGTGGATCAAGGCGTCCATAGTGCTCCTCGTGGTCACGGTCGGCGGCTCGGCTGTGCTGCTCTACTCGGGCTTCGTGAGGAGCTTGCTAGGTGCTGGGATGGTCCTCGCTCTGTACCTCTGCTGGTCGGTCGCATCGCTAGGGGCGTTCACCTACCTACGGATGAAGAGGGACGCGGTCAGACCTTGATACTTATCCGGTGGCCGGGACGCGAAGGGGGTCAGTGCCCAGTTAGGCACCGTGTTCCGATCTCTCGAACATGTGTTCGATTTGCTGTGGGACCATCATGTGATGGGGCAGGCGCGCTGGCACAAACAGTGGCCGCCGCAGCGTCCGCGGCATGTGTGGGTGCGTCCGACGTCGGGGGAGCCAGGAGAGCAGCCTCGCCAGGGCCTGCTGCTGCGGTGGGAGCAGGACCGCGGCCGTGGCCGCTGGGTTGCTGTGGTGGTCACCCTCGAGGGTGAGCAGCTGCGCGTCGACGTCGTGTCGGCGACCGCGGTCGCCCCGGTCGAGTCCGACCCCAATCGTGTGCTCTCGCGGGATGCGGCTGTCCTGCGAGGCCTGCGTCGGTCGTGAACCGGCGCGCATCCGACGCTAGTCCAGTCCGCTAGGTGATGCTGGTTGCCCCGGGAGGGGGTTGGCGGTCACGAAAGTGGGGCACCGTCTCCTCCTCCCGGCCTTCGGTCGTGGGTTGAGATCACGACGTACGGTGGGCTCGTCCTCGATGTAGCGCGCAGCCCTTGGCGCTAGCCAGCCGAGCCCCGCACTCGGGGCATCGGTGGCGAAACGAGGTACGCGCGACGCGCGCGATCGTGTCCTGCCACCACCACGGGTTAGCGCGAGTTCCCCCGTCAGGTGCGGGCAGTAGCCCGGCCAGCCGGTACTTGCGATTCAGGCTGTGAGACCAGCCAAAGCGCCGGGTCACCTCGAGCGGAGTGAGGCGGGCGGGGGAGAGGTGGAGCCAGCCCTCGCGTACCCACGAGCGAAGTAGGTCGGCGCTGACCCCCACGCTCGCGGCGATGTCGTCGAGCTCGGCACCCTCGCGCCACAACTCCACCGCGTCCTGCTCGACCATGTCGGGCGTTGGTCGGGTCGTCGGCCAGCCGTCGAGGGCGATCCCCACCAGGTGTTCCGGCACGCCGTACAGCTCTGCGATCTCGGAGTCGGGGTGCCCGTCTCCACGGCCCACCAGCCATGAAGGGACGTCGCCCAGCCAGGGTGTGAGGAGCCGTAGGGCCGCGAGGTCTAGTCCGTGTCTGACGGTGCTGGGTTTGATGCCGAGTGTCGCGGCGATCGAGGACGTTGTCTGCCCAGCGGCTCGGAGCTGCACCGCCTCAGCGGGTACCGCGTATTGACGATGCGAAGCCCGCCGGCTGGCCTGCCAGACGGCCACCTGCGCGCCGGTGGGATCCTCAGGCATCCCGAGCCGAGTCAAGGGCGCATGCCATAACGGGGCCAGCGCCTCAAAAAGCGAGTAGCGCTTCACAGAGTCCATTCTCCCGGTGGCGCGGACCTGCGGCAGGCGCCGTGGGGTCTTCGTCGCGCTCCGGAAGGGCTGTAGAAGGAGAAGGCCCCTAGTCCAGCGGCGGACTAGGGGCCTTCTCGTGACTACAACGTGACTCCGATCAGAGGGTGATGATCTCTCGAGTCGTCTTGTTCTTGGGGTCGACCACCTGGATCGCGTTGCCTGCCTCACGCTCGTCGGTGAGGAAGGCCAGAACCTCGACCGCGCGACGCACGGCTTCGGTGTAGGTGATGTTCTGGGACTGGGCAAGTCGGCGCAGGTCGTTGGCCGTCCGAGCGTTGATGTTGACGCTCAGGCGCGTGGAGCTCGCTCCAGCATCGCGCGATGGCTTGGCGGCCGGTGCGGCGGTGTCGGCGCTCATCGGGGCTCTCCTTTGGATGGTTGGCTGTCGCCACCAAAGACCAAGTGAGACTCCGGTATCAGTCTCAGTCGTTATAGTCAAGTCGTTGGTGACGATGTGGTTAGAGTACGCCGATGTAACTCGTATGGACAACCCCAAGCCCGCATGTCTTCCACATCGCGGCGCACACCCGGACAGCACGACATGTTCCTCTGATGTGCATCTGATGTGCATAGGGCGCACTCCGGACCTTGTGTGCGTGCCTGACCTGGGCGTACCCTGAGGGTCGAAATGCCAGTGATGTAACTAAGTCCCCTAGGAGGCTCCGATGACCGGAGGCCCCCCCGAGCATCATCAGCAGCTGTGCCTTGCCTGGCCGGACTGCTCCTGTGGCGACGGTTCGATCGACTGCCGGATGGCAGCACCCAACCCCACCAAGGGCGCTTCTCCCGACGGAGATGGCGCCCTTGATGCTGAGATCTCAGAGGATGTCCCGGCAGGGGAGGGTGAGCCGTGGACGACGCTCGCGCCGGTGCCGCTCCCCGATTACGACACCTACGTCGAGTTCTACGACCCTGGGCCGCCCATGCTCTGCATGGTTCTCGTCGAGGTCAGTCATGACTGACCACACCAGCGATGAGATCGCAGACGAGCAGCCCGCGCCGCCCGACAAGCCGTACCTCGGCACTAAGCCGACGAAGTGGGCTCAGGACGACCACGTCCGTCTGATCGTCACTGGCTTCACCGTGGCCGGGCTGCCGGTGCTCTACCTGGCAATGCTTGTAGGTGTTCTTACCGGCCAGATCACCGTCGAGGAGATGAAGGAACTCGGGGGCGTCGAGCTGTTCTCCGGGCTGATAGCTCTGGCTGGAACTGTTGTCGGCTACTACTTCGGCAAGCGTGACTAGTTAGCACGACATCTCGCCGGGACGTCATCGCGATCCCGCCCGGTAGCGGAGGTCAGATGCCGCCCGCCCTGGGGCTCAGTTGGTCGAGGGCTCCAGCACACCTTGGGCAAAGCCGCCCACGTCCTCGAGCCGAACCCGGATCATCCCGCCGGGGGTCGAGGGTGCCGGCATAGAGCCCAGGAAAATCTGGCAGGAGTCGAGGTGCAGGAACTTCGGCAGGTCGTCTTCCCCGAGCGACTCCTCGTCCTCCAGGGCCGCATCGCGTTGCGCCCGCAGGTCTTCGGCGTAGGGGGCGAAGTCGGCTCGATCGCCTTCCCGCCATGCGTCCTCAGCGAATTGCCACGCAGGGATGACGTGTCCCGTGATGACCGTCCCCTGGCAGAAGAGAGTGACTCCGCGACCCTCCTTCGAGCCCACTCGCTCCCTGCGCAGGTTGGCCTCGTTGGCCAGGTACACGAGGTAGAAGTCTGGAGTCATCTCCTCACCGTAGTGGCTCTGGGCCTGCTCAGTGACGATCGTTTTCGAGCAGCCTGTGGGGAGTGGTTGCCAGGGCTTCGACGAGGTTCGAAACCCCGACTCACTATCGGCGCTGCTCACAAGGTCGATGACTGGCGACTTTCGAGCAGGGGTAGCAGGACGTCGCTCAACAGGTTTGACGAGCGAGTTCCGTGCCATTGCCCGCCGGCGTCACGAGTTTTCGGTCAATGTGGTCTTTGTGGTGCGTTATGTCAATCTTCGAGTGAACGTCAAGGCGAGTAGTGCAGGGCAGGAAGAGGCAGAGCGTCGACCTGCAGGTCGCCACCTCCGTTCTACTAGCCCAGCAGGCTGATCACCGCTGTGATGGCCGCACCGACGACAGCTCCGGTGATCCCGGCCACGAGTTCCCGCTTGGCGTCACGGGAGTGCTGGCGCCCCTCTCGACGGAGCAGAGGCTCGATGTGGACTGGTCGCCCCCGCCTAGGGCGGTACAGAAACATCGCCCCGCAAACCAGAGGCACCAGGAAGGTCAGCACGAAGGTAGGCGCAATCTGGAACACCTGCACCGTGTCTGATGTGAGGGTCAAGGCAGCGACGCCGCCAGTAGTGAGCCCCATGAGAAGCAGCCCCGCGGCCCTGATACGTGCGGCGTTGGCCCGCCCCCAGTGACGGCTCCGCTCGTCGACGTGTTCCGCGATCTCCTCAAGCTGAGGTCGCGCTGACAAGGTGTGCGCCTCAACGGTGCCGTTTCCGAAGTCGACTGTGAACGTGTCCTCGGTAGCACCCGTGGGCTCCTCCTCCACGAAGTCCCACTGGCCATTCGGAAGCTCAACGAGAGTCGCAATCTCCTCGCGGACGGCGACCAGCCTGACCCGACCGAGTTCTGAGTCGGTCGCGTCCCGGAGGTCGTCTGCACTAGTCGCCACGAACTTCCCGACGTGCACCGTCACCTCGCAGTTAAGGCCGTTGAGCAGATCAACGACTGAGTCAACGTCGTCGAGATAGATACGACCTCCGAAGAGGTCAAGCACGGTCGGCATCGCCGATCGTGGGTCGACGGGCTCTCGACGTTCGCGCAAGAGGGGCGGCATGCCGGCGAGCGTATGGGCAACTGATGTCGGCGCGCCCGCTGATCCCCTTCCTCCTCCGGGGCATTCGTTTCATGTCGATGCGGGTGGCAGGTGGCAGAGTCGAACGCGGGGGAATCGTGTGCGCCGCCACACTCAGGGGCGTCTGGCGGTCGTGGTTGAGATGATTGCCAGGAAGGGGTCCTGGTGACCGGCGAGGGGTTCGGTCTCAGGTTCTTGGACGGGTCTTCGGAAGGGGAGGGGCTGCTGAGTGGTCCGCGCTGACCGAGACGAGGACTACGTCATCGACGTCTGTGACCAGATCTTGGGGGAGCCCGCACTTCGCCAGCATCGCTTCGACTGGCTGCGGGGTGATCCAGGCAGGACGGGTCGCCGTGTCGCATTGCCCGTCGACGCGTACTGGCCCGACCCTGCTGTGGTCGTGGAGTACCGCGAGCTTCAGCACGAACGACCTAATCGCCACTTCGACAAGCCCGATCGGCTGACGATCAGTGGGGTGCACCGCGGCATTCAGAGGGCGATCTACGACGCGCGTCGCGACGAGCTCATCCCTGCCCACGGCATTCGTCTGGTGGTCATCACCCCACACCATCTCGACTCCACCGGCCGCGGACGGCTACACCGAACCCGCAGCTACGACCGAGCCGCGATCGAGCGTCTGCTTCTGCCGGATGAGTCTGGGCGCTGATGGCCGAGCAGGGCGCCGTCTACACGGGCGCTAGCTGAGCAGGGTCAGGCGGCGTTGTCGTCTGGGCTCTGTGTGTGGGTGGGCCAGCGGCCGTCGTCGGCGGCGTGGGCGTTGACGGTGAGGGCGAGCCACTTGAAGGTTTGGAGCAGGGTGTCGAGCTGGGCGTCGCCGATCGATGGCAGAGGGGTCTTGGCTCGTAGATCGATTGAGTAGTCCTGCCGGGTGAGAGTCACGGCTACTGGCACGGTTGCGCGGACCGTGTCCGGGTCGACCCCGGTGCTGTTGAAGTAGTACCGACCGCCGGTGATGCGTATGAGGTGCGCCAGCGACGCTTTCCCTTCGACGACGACCCCGTCCCCGCTAGGCGGCTGATCGGCCGCGTAGCCGGTGATCTTGACGCTGTCGATGAACCGGGCGAGGTCGCCGTCGATCGTGCCGTCGAAGTCGAGCAGAGCAAGATCTTCTGGAGTGGCAGCTTTCCACGTCGCCTCAGCCTCGAGGTTGGGTGGCTGCGAGGCCCACCGTCCCGCCTCGTCGACCAGCAGTCCTGTCGTCGTGTCGACAGTCCCGGGTACCCGGGCGCGGGAGCGTGTCTCCATGCGGCCGGGGCGTTCGATCCACCAGACGTCTTCGATCAGCAGAGCGGTGGGGGTCAGCCGCGGGTCGCCGTCGACGTCCGTGGCGACGGTGCGGGCGCCGGTTCTCTTGCTGGTACGAAAGGCCGACTTGAAGCCCTCCCAGTGGTCTTGCGCGCTCGAGCTCGCCTTCCCGGTAGTTGTGCTCCACGTGTACGTCGGCAGCGCCGACGGTGTCGGTGAGCTGCTCGAGGCAGAAGGGGCCGGGGTGCTCGTCCCCGTTGACGACGTCGGCTGTGCCGACGTCGGCGGCGAGGCGTTCCCTTGAGTGCACCCCACGAGCGTCATGGACAGTCCGACGACGGCGCACCGCGCCAGCTTGTTCACCACCAGCGAAAGGTAGGCCATCCCGTGGTGTCAGCGCTGGAGGTGCGCTTCGACTGGGGGTAGGACCTCTGATGGCGCCCGACGGTGCGATGAAGCACGAACTCCCTGACGGCGGGGCGTTAATGGGTAAGGATTAGGTAAATTTAGTAAGGATATCGTCAGGAAACTGATGATTCCCTCTGAATAGTCTGTGGTGTACCTCTACGTTCTGTCTGATCGAGTCAGCGCGGGGACTCTGCAGGGGATGTGGGCAACCGCTGAGCATGGAGCGTGTCCGTGGAGCGGTTGGGGTCTTGGGTAGTTGCTGCTTGCGCAGCTGGGGTTCTGGTGGCCGGTTCAGCACCCGGCTCCTCGGCCACGGGCGTCGCTGACGAGCCTTCTGTGGTTGATGCGACACCCACCCCGTTTGAGGAGGCGCAGCAGACCGGGGAGCGTGTCGAGCTCGTCGACCTCCGTGAGGAGTCGGCACAGTTCTTCGTCAACCCTGACGGGTCGAAGACCGCAGAGATCGCCGCGGCACCCGAGAGGGTGCGCCAGCAGGATGGGTCGTGGGCCGATGTGGACCTCACTCTGGTCACCCGATCCGACGGCTCAGTTGGTCCCAAGGTGTCAGCTGGGGATGTCTCGTTCTCTGCCGGCGGCACCGCGCCGGTCGTGCGCGTAGGTGCCGAGAACGTCGCGCTGTCTGTCTCAATGCCCGTTACCTTGCCCACCCCGGTCCTTGACGGACCGGTTGCGACCTACTCCGAGGTCTACCCGGGTGTGGATCTGCGGATGACGGCGGTGGGGTCGTCGTTCCGGCAAGAGCTCGTCGTGAAGGACCGCGAGGCCTCGCAGAACCCGGCGTTGCGCTCGATCGCGATGTCGACCCAGGCCACCGGCGGCTCCATGGACGTCGTCGACGACGCCCTGGTCGTTAGAGACGACTCCGACAAGGTCGTGCTGCGGGGAGCACCTGCGGCGATGTGGGACTCCTCCGGCGGGGCAACCACCTCCGACGATGCTGAGGTGACTCCGTCGACCGAGTCGCTGGGCGTCGAGCCGGTCGAGGTGTCGGCCTCTGGCTCCGGTGGTGCCGCGACCCTGACCTTGACCCCGTCGGCGGACTTCCTGGAGGACACCTCCACCGAGTACCCCGTGGTCATCGACCCCTCCGTGGACCGCCTCGCCTACACGTGGGCGATGGTCAACAAGACCTTCCCCGACCAGGAGTACTACAAGTGGTCCGACCAGGACCAGGGCGTGGGCTACAACTCCTACGAGGGCACCCACGGCAAGCGGCTGTACTGGTCCTTCTCCATCCCCTCCGCGTTGAAGTCGAACGACGTGGTGATGAAGAACGCGTACCTGTCGGCGTGGTCGACCTTCAGCGCGACCTGCGCACCGGGCGCGGTCAGGCTGTACCGCACGGGCTCGTTCGACTGGACCACGACGTGGAACAGCCGCCCGGCCGTCGTCGGCGACGAGCTCGACCGATTCACCGGCAAGGCCGGCTACGGCTGCCAGGACAGCGGGGCCGGTCTTCGCGCCGAGATGCGTTTGGGCGCAGGGCTGCGCGGGGCGATCGACGGAGGTCATGACCGCCTCAACCTCGGGATGATCTCGACGGACGAGACCTCGAACGACGGATGGTTCCGCTTCGCCGGACCAGAGAACGACACCACCTGGAAGCGACCCAAGCTCGCCGTCGACTACAACACCAAGCCCACGACCCCCGGCTGGGACGACAACTTCACCATCGCCGGCAGCACCTGCCAGAACGCTGCGCAGTGGGGCAAGTACGTCAACCCCGACGGACACTTCGCTGCCACCGCCATGGCCTCCGACCCCGACGCCGCCGACCAGGTCCGAGCCGAGGTGCAGTGGTGGGACGCCTACCCCCTCGAGAAGGTGCAGGACGGTTTCGACCCGGGCTCGTCGACCTTCATGACCAACAAGCAGGTTGCGAACAAGAGCATCCCCCAGACCCTGTCCGACGGGACGCACTTCGCCAGGTGGAGGATCGTCGACCAGAGCGGCGCGGCCAGCGGCTGGTCCCCGGACTGCCCGTTCTACGTCGACCAGACCCCGCCGTCTACCCCGACCATCACCATCGTCGGTCACGACAGCGGCGACCTCGTGCCGATCGGCTCCACCCAGCGGTTCCGCATCAGCTCCTCCTCAGACGCCGCCGAGATCAGGTACCAGTGGCGAGTCAACGGCGACGCCACGACCACCGAGGGGACTCCATCCGACGGCACACCAACGGAACTCACGCATGAGGTCAAGGGATCACGCGTCGAGCTGAGGGCGTTCGCCCGCGATCGAGCCGGCAACCAGAGCTCGACCAGTGGCTGGGTCTCCGTCCACGGGGCGCTCAACGGGATGACCGCCCTGTACGGGATGACCGCAGGCACCAACAACGTGGTCCCCGACGGCATCGAAGGCGACCCCATCCTGTGGCAAGGGAACCAGGTTCAGGACCAGTTCAACTTCCCGCTGACCCTCGCGTCATCTGGCGCGACCGCGAACGTCGTGCGTCCCGCGCGCGGTCTGCCCACCACCTCCACCACCTCCGTGCTGGCTGCGGACGGCACCAGCGACAAGAGCGCTGTCGCGGACGCATCACCAGTGCTCGCGCACGCTGCCCAAGAGCCGCAGACGACAAAGGACGGGAACGTGGTGGAGGGCTACCCGTCCCGGGTGCCGGGGTTCACCGCGTCGGCATGGGTGAAGGTCTCCAACGCTGACGCCGATACCACCAGGACGGTGCTGGCTCAGCTCTCCGAGCCGGGCACTCCGTCGTCGAGCAGCAAGATGTCTTTCGACATCGGTTACGACCGAGGACGGTTCGTCGGCCGGGTATTCGACCCGAACGGGAAGGACTTCGCCGTGAGCGACGAGGCGCCCACCTCGCCGGCACGCACCTCGGGCTGGTGGCATGTGGCGCTGTCATACCGCGCTGCGGTCCCGGCCTCGGGTACGACGCCCGGCGAGCCAGCGCGCATGGAGCTGATCACCCTGCGGGAATCGTCCACCAGCCTGACGCCCAGCGACCAGGTCATCACGCCCGCACTTTCTGCACCAGCCACGATCCGCCCAACCCGGGGGCCCCTCGTGGTCTCCCACGCCTCGAGCGTCCGTGGGCGCTGGGTCGGCCCCATTGACGATGTCCGAGCGTGGCAGGGGATGGCTACGCCGTCCCAGGTCTTCTCCGCAGCGAAGGCGAGCAACTGATGAGCAAGCACGTGATCTACACCATCGCTCGGCTCGTCGCCGGCGGAACCGCGGTCGCTGTCGTGGCCACCGGAGGAAGCGTCGTCGCCCAGCCCTCTCCGGCCTCGGCGGCCGCGACGGGGCGCACCGGCGACATCATCGTCGACGCGTCGTTCAAGGCGATGGCCAAGGCCCAGGAGAAGCACCGCAAGGCCATCTCGGTGGACTCCACCACGGTGCCGTTCAGCCCGGCGTCGCAAGCCCCCGTGACCCAGTACGACCCCTCGAACGCCGAGACGCCGACGACCCTTCCGCCGACGACCTCGAAGATCACGACCGGTCAGGCCAGCTCCGTCGTCGTCGCCGGCGACGGGTCCCCGCGCAAGGTCTCTGGCGTGCCGGTGGAGTTCCGGTCCAAGGAGAAGGGCCGGCCGCCGGCCAGGGTTGCTCTGTCGCAGTCGGTGCGTAGGGGAGTGGTAGCGACCATCTCCGATGACGCAGGTAGCGCGAACGACGCAGCTGGGGCGGGGGAGCAGGAGGGAGTTACCGGCCGGCTGCGCGTCGACACCTCCAAGCTGTGGTCGACGCCGACCCTCAACGGTCGGGTCGTCGCCCGCGACGTCTCGAGCTGCGTGGCAGATGTCGACTGCGACGGCGAACCGCTCACAGTGTCGCCCACCAAGGACGGCGATGTCGTCGAGGTGGCTCTGACCCGGCAGGTCACGCAGGTCGCGTTCTCCACCGCGTCCGCGTCTGCCGAAGGAGCCCCCGCCGCGGGTGACTTCTCCGCATCGCCGATGTCACCGGCTTCGTCATGGGCAGCGGGCGGACAGTCCGGGGCCTTCACATGGTCCTACCCGGTGCGCATGCCCCCGGCAGCCGGCGGGCTCGTTCCCGACGTCAACCTGTCCTACTCCTCGGCCTCGGTCGACGGGCGAACCCTCGCGACGAACAACCAGGCGTCCTGGGTCGGTGACGGATTCGACCTCAACGTCGGGGCGATCACCCGGGACTACCGCGCCTGCGTCGATGACATGAGCGGGTCGAACAACAACAGCGAGAAGACCGGCGACCTGTGCTGGGCCGGCCAGAACGCGTCCATCTCCTTCGGCGGCCGCTCGGGTCGACTGGTCAACGTCACTGACTCATCCGGCAACGCCACCAACAAGTGGAAGCTGCGCGAGGACGACGGAAGCGTCCTGGATCGCATGACCGACTCCGGTGGGTCTGAGTACTGGCGTCTGACCGACACCGAAGGCACCCAGTACTACTTCGGCCTCGAGACCGGTGACGGGGCAGGGACCAGCTCAGCGCTGTCAGTTCCTGTCGCGGGAAACCACCCGGGCGAGCCCTGCTACGCCACCAGCTTCGCCTCGAGCCTGTGCGACCAGATCCGCCAGTGGAACCTGTCGTACGTCGTCGACCGCGACGGCAACGCCACCCGGTACGTCTGGGCCAAGGAGACCAACCGGTACGGGCAGAACGACGACTCGAAGTCCGTGTCCTACGACCGCGGTGGCTACCTGACCCGCATCGACTACGGCCTGCGCGACGGAAGCACCGCGCCGGCGCAGCAGCGCGTCGTCTTCACCACCGCCGAGCGGTGCCTGCCCACGTCGGCGCAGACGTGTGCAGAAGCCAACCTGACCTCGGCTACCGCCGGGTCCTGGCCTGACGTCCCGCAGGACCTCATCTGCAACTCCACGACGTCGTGCGGCGACACCAAGACCGCGCCCGCGTTCTTCACACGGAAGCGCCTTACGCAGATCGAGACGCAGTACCGCACCTCGGCCGGGGCCTACCAGGGTGTCGACCGGTACACCCTGGCCCACACCTTCCCCGCCAGCGGAGATGTCAGCCCGCCGGCGCTGTGGCTGTCAAGCATCACCCGGACCGGGCTGGTCGGAACGGCCGTGAGCACCCCGGCGATCACCTTCTCCCCGACGAACGCCATGCCCAACCGCGTCGACGGGATCGGGGACGGGATCCCCGCGTACAACCGTCGCCGCCTCGGTTCGATCATCACCGAGTCCGGCGGCAAGATCAGCGTCCAGTACAAGGACCCCGGCAACACCGTGCCCAGCTCGGTGAGCTCGAACACCACGCTGAACTACCCGGTGAAGATGGTCCCCGAGTCTGGGGGAGACCCCGAGACGATGTGGTTCCACACCTACCCCGTGGAGTCCGTCGTCTCTGATGGCCGGGTCGGTTCACCCACGGGGAACTACGCCGACATGAGCGCCCCGGTGTCCACGCACTACACCTACACCCAGCCGGCCTGGCACAAGGACGACAACGTCATCCAGCCCGACAAGTTGCGAACGTACTCTCAGTCCCGCGGTTTTGAACGCGTTGAGACGGTCGTCGGAACTCCTGGGTCCGCCGCCGCTCAGCGAACTATCAACGTGTATTACCAGGGGATGCCAGGGTCGACGGTGACCGGTGTGTTGACTAGCGCTGACTTGGGCGGCGTCAGTGACGTGGTTGCTGACGACGAGGCGTACGTCGGCAATCTCTACGAGTCGGTGACTTACAACGGCGACTCTTCTAGCGCAGCAAAGGTCTCTGCCACACGCACGGAGTACGCCCGGGTCCGCACCACAGAAACCACCAGTGACCCCGCAATTCAAGCTGGCCCGGTTAGGGCCCACGCTCTGCGTTTCCTTGACGACGCAACGAGCCAGCGGACCAGGGTTGACACCACCTACGACGCATACGGTCTTCCTGAAACTGTGCTCAACGTCGGTGACGTTGGCGTTACGGGCGATGAGACCTGCGCAACGACAACCTATGCCCGGAACATCGCAGCGAACATTCTTGGAGTCCCAGCGACGGTGAAGACGTGGGGGGGCGGCTGCTCAACGGTCGCGACCACTGCCACGCTGATGGATGAGACCCAGACCTACTATGACCAGTCCGCGACTCTAGGGGCGGCACCTAGCAGGGCCCTGCCGACAATGGTCAAGCGACGCAACGACGCCGGTTGGTTCACCGAGTCCACGCGAACCTACGACTCCTACGGTCGCTCTCTAAAGGTCACGAACGCCCTTGGCCATGGATCGACCACCACGTACACCCCTGCCACCGCCGAGCCGACGACGACAATTGCGGAGACGAATGCCGCCGGTCATCTGACGACGAGGACACTTTCTCCTGGTTTGGGGACGTCAACCAAGGTGGTTGACCCCAACGGCAAGACCACAACCGCGGCTCTTGATGGTCTGGGCCGTGTGACCAAGGTGTGGTTGCCGGGGGATTCGACGTCAGGGACCCCGTCTACGCAGTACAGCTACACCTTGTCTCGGACCGGCCCATCGTCCGTAACGACGAGCAGCCGTAACCACCTCGGTCAGCTGGGTCACAAGGTGGAGACTGCCCTTCTTGACGGGCTGATGAACAACGTTCAGACACAGACCTCCGCGGAGTCCCTCGACACCACAGGCGGCGCCCGTCCGGGGCGGCTCATCACATCGCACTTCCGCGATAACCGCGGTCTGGAGGTGGATACGTTCGGGCCGTGGTACGAGGACGGCACCAACCCCGAGGCGACGATCGTCGCGCCTGTGGGTGGGGGAGACAACCTCGAGAAGCGCACCAAGACCACCTACGACGGTGCGGGCCGCCCCACCAAGGTGGCTCTTTACAACAAGGCCCAGCTTGAGCACAGCACCACCACCAGCTATCACGGTGACAGTGTCCTCACCTTGCCCCCGGCGGGGCAGCTCGCCACCCGTGAGAGCACCGACCCCCTCGGACGTCGCGTCGAGCTGACGACATACCCCGATAACACCACCGCAGCCTCGGGCGTACGGGCCACCTTCGACTACGACGCTAAGCAGCGCCTGTCCTCGATCCGACGCTGGTACGGCACGAGCGCAACGCAGTGGAGCTACGAATACGACCAGCTCGGCAACCTCGTCCGAAACGTCGACCCCGACAAGGGGACAACTACGAGCACATACGACGACCTGGGGCAGCAGACGAGCACCACGGACGCCCGAGGCCAGCAGCTCGTAACGACCTACGACTCTCTCGGTCGTAAACGCCGTGTGGAGACAGGGGCGGGCGCGGCCTTGGCGAAGTGGGAGTACGACTCTGCAGCAAAGGGCCAACTCGACACCTCGGAGTCGTACTTCGGTGGTCGCTGGTACACCCAGCGGGTAGACGCGTATACCGATCGCTACGCTCCCTCACAGACCAGCACCATCATCGGTGCGGGTGAGACGGGCCTGGACGGCATCTACGTCACCAAGCACGTGTACTGGCCCAATGGTGCGCTGCGATACAGCGATCTGCCCAAGGGTGGGAACCTCGTCACCGACCGATCAGCTGAGGCGCTTGATGCGATGGATCGGCCGATCCAGCCGCAGTTTGAGACGATCGATGTCCCGGCTGGTCAGGCCGACCTGATCCGCACCTTGGCCAGTGTCGAGCTCGACCCCTACGGCCGGACTACCGGTCTGCATGCCGGCTCCGCTGGAACCGCCTACGACTCCCTCCTCACTAGGGAGTACGACCCCGCCACTGATTGGCTGACTGAGCAGCAGGTCGATCACACCACTGTCGTGGCCGGGTCTGCCGAACCAGTACTGTCCAAGCGCACCTATGCGTACACGCCTGGTGGGCAGGTCACCAAGATCACCGAAAATCCTGGGAACACCACCCGCAGCGACACTCAATGCTTCACCCACGGTGATTACGGCCGTCTCGAGGCCGCATGGACCTCCACGACTACTAGCTGTGGATCCAGCCCGTCGTGGTCTACCGGAACGGCCTCTCCTTACTGGAGCGAGTGGACCTACGACAGCGCGTGGCGACGAAAGACCGAGACGCGTCACACCTCAGCCACCGCGACTGAAACCGACACCTACTCATACCCATCCGTTACGTCAGCTCGCCCCCATGGGGCCACCTCCGTGCGGACCACCACATCCGCCGGGATGTCTTCCTCTGCAGCGCTGACCTATGACGACGCCGGCAATACGACTGGCACGCCCCTGCCCACCGGAAGCAGGGGCCTCATCTCGTGGGACCCAACCGGCACGTTGAGGGACGTCACGGTCGAGGGAAAGAGCGCGCCCACCCGAAACGTCCCCGATGCGGATGGGGGAGTACTCATCCGCCGAGAGCCCAACGGCGATAAGACCCTCTTCCTCGGCACCACTGAGTTCACTTGGGATGAATCAGCCAGCACGCTCAGCGGACGACGCAACCTCGAATCAAACGGCGAAGTGTTCTGGATTCGACGCGCTGGGACCAACGCCAGCGACATCCGGTTCACTCCCGGTGACCACCAAGGAACCCCCAGCCACCTAGTCAGAGAGGACGCAGCTAGCGCCGCAGCACGCAGTTACACCCCCTTCGGAGTTCCCCGCAAAACGGCCGCCGGGTGGCTGGGTGATCATGGATGGCTCGGTAACACCGGTGCTACTACCTCCACAGAGAATGGTTTGGTTCACCTGGGGGCTCGTCATTACGACCCGGTGCTCGGACGGTTCCTATCGGTGGATCCAGTGTTCGCGATTGACGACTTGCGACAGTACAACGGCTATCAGTACGCAGGTCAGGATCCCGTCACCAACAGTGACCCAAGCGGCCTCATCATCGAGGGGGGCAATGGGATCACGGGAGTCGAGACCACCACCGGTCTGCAGGTACGAAAGAACGGACGGCCTGTTCAGAGCTCCCCGCCAACCCCGGCTCCTGCCTGGTACGCGCCTATGGCCCCCTTCTCGGCGCCTCAGTCGTCTCCGGCCGGAACGGCGCCGGCATGGTCGTTCCAAACCGCTGCAAGTGGCCAGGCTCCGCCCCCGCCCCTTAAGTTGCCCCCGGCCAAGATCCCGCGATCGGAAAGTTTCGGGATCCGATGTGCCGGCGCAATGGCATGCGCCCTGACTATGCCCGCCAGTGCATACCCAGACAGCCCTGAAGAACGAGACACGTGGCTCGACGCTTCCGGAATCTGCCACCAGGCTTCCCTTGGCTGCGCCCTCTCTGGCATGGCATCGCTAGTTCCTCTCGGGTCAGGCGTCAAGCTCGCCAAGTTCGCAAAGAACGCGGAGAATGCAGCCGATGCGGCCGGTGACGCAAGGACGGCAAATCGGGCAGTCAATGGAGAGACATCTGCCACGAGGCGCGGTCGAGAGATGCATAAGAACTGGGACTATGGGCCGGGCTACGTGAAGGAGTTTAGGCTCAAGAGCGGTAAGCGCGTAGACGCGTTGAATGCAGAGACCAGGCATGTGCAAGAGCTAAAGCCCAACAACCCTAGAGCCATCCGTCAGGGCCAACGCCAGGTTCAGGGCTACGTGGACGAGCTGAATACTATGTATCCTAAGGGCCCGCGTTGGACCGGATCTGTCGTTACCTACGGAGGGTCGAAGTAGTGAACATTGTGCAGAAGTCTTTCAATGACTTTATGAAAGACTTGGGATTTCAGAAAAAGGCCGGTTCGTGGTATCGATCAACCGCAGAATCCATAGTCGTTGTGGAGTTGCAGAAATCTCAGTATGGACATCAATACTATGTCAACCTGGCAGCCTGGCTTCTGGCAATAGGCGATGCGACCTTTCCAAAAGAGAACGCGTGTCATATTAGGTTGCGCTTATCGATGCTCTTGTCGTCTGAGGAGCAGGACATGCTCTCGGACTTGCTTGATCTGGACGTGCAGATGTCAGAGGAGAGTCGGGCGGAAGGGCTTAGCAGGATCTTGGAGCTTCGGCTAGCGCCGGCGGTGGAATCCCTGTCAACCACCTCCGGTCTCAAGTCGCCGTCAGGCGCTCATCTAGTTTCGAGAGCGCTTGTGGATGGCGATGCCAGCGAGATCCTAGATTTGTAGGATTACCGTGACTATGGTCGTTGCCCGTAGAACGAGGCGTTCGCTTCGGGAATTGTCCTGCAAGTGATGAATATAGGTACGCATTCTGACCCTTCGCTTTTCAGTCCGGCGCACTGTGATGGATTGGGTGCCTAATTGCGCATGGGTTCGGCCGTCCCATCTTGGTAATGAGAGGAAGCGATCATGGCAGGTGTGGAGTACCAGCTCTGCAAAGGAACCTCAGATCAGCCGTACTGGTGGAGGGTTGTCTCCCTTGCAAATCGACAGGTCCTTGCAACGAGCGAAACCTATTACAACCGACAGGATGCGATTAGTGCAGCGCAGCTCGTTCGTGCGAGTAGTAAGGACGCTTCTTTCAAGGATTACACCGGCGACAAAAAGTGAGCGCAAGCAGGTCCCGCAGATGGTTGCCGGACGCCCTTTGATCGCGCCAGCGAGAGTCGAAAAGGACGGCCAAGCGGGCTACTACCTGACATAACATAGATTATCGGCATTATCGTAGAGTTTGTTATAGTCATACCGCGCCCAGCGAGCCCGATCCCTGGTGCTAGCCGGAGGCCCCCACGCCCGTCACCTCTTCTGCAGCGCCCTCGCTGTGAAGGGGGGGCTAGCCGGGGGTGCCGTGGCGGGCTGCGCCCCCGGTTGGTGAGGTCGAGGAGATCGCCTGGGGTACCTCGATCCCCGGTGCGGCGAGGTGCTCGGCGGCCGCGAGGTCGGTTTCATTCGTCGCAGTGGTCTCGGCCGCGCCGGCTTCTTCGTCCTGGTGAGAGCGACCGGTGGGGAAGGTGAGGCGGTACTGGACGACCTGGCGGTCGCCCTGGACGACCTCGGCGGGGGTCATCAGGTTGACCTTGCACCGCGTGGGGCTATGAACGTCGGTGACAGCCGCGACCAGGAAGGCTGGATCTGTCCGCGCGCGGTGCCACTCCTTCTGCGTCAGGTTGTAGGCGAGCCGTCCGCTCTGGATGCCCTTGACCTCTAGGTGGATCACCCGCTCTTCCTTGCGCAGCTCGAGGTCGTAGCCCACCCCGTCCTTCTGACGGTCCGCAGTCATCGTCCACCCGCGGTCCTCGAAGTACTTGATGCTGATCTCCACCGCTCGCTGCTCCGCGACACGGTCGCGCTTGCGCTGCTCAGGGTTGCGGCCCCCAGACGGCAGGGGCGGCCCTGGCGTCGAGGCGTCGGGGTCGGCGTAGGACGGCTCGAGTAGAGGAGCCACGCTCATGGTCTGCATCGCGGTCGGCGCCGGGACATCGTCGCCGGTGACGGCCTCCGGGAGCGGCTGGTGCTCGGCGATGTCGGCGATCTGGTCAGCGCCCACGTCCGCGCCGATACCGCCAGCGATCACGGGGTCGGGCGTGCGCCCGGTCCCCCGCGCGACGACCTGCTGGTAGACGTCCCATGGGATCTCGGTGATGGCGTGCTGCGTGTTGCGACCCTCGATCTCGACCTCCTCCCGTGGCACGGGGTGGTCGAAGGCCCGGTAGTCGACGAGCTCGGCGGTCCACGGACCGCGGCCCCACCCGCCATGGAGGTACTCCACCCGGGCGGACCCGGTGTAGGACATCTGATGCTGGCTGTGGTTGCTCGTGTTGTAGAACAGCACGAGCGAGCCCGGGCCAGCGTCGGTCAGGGGCTTCCGCCCGGTGACGGTGTCGTCGTAGCGGTACTCGCGGTGCTTGTCCGTCTCCCACCGGGCGCCGACCTCGGCATCTGTGCTGTTCAAGAGGAAGCATCGCGGGATCCCGGTGAGCTCGGTGCGGACCCGCGACCACCACCGTGCCGAGACCGTGCTCCCACCGCCCGACTCGGCCTGCTCGCTGCTGTCCCACACCGGGTCGTAGGTCAGACCCAGCTGCTCACCCACCACCTGGGCCTTCCGGTACGCGCTCATCCGCGGCGGAGGCTCGCCGAGGTAGTGCTCGTACATCTCGTCCAGAGTCCGCACGACGACCGATGCCCCGCTGCTCATGGTCGGCGCAGCCAGGCCGACCCGCTCGGCCACCTCGCGGGCGAGCTTCTCCTTCCTCGGGCGCTCCACCTTGACGCCCCGGATGGGTTCTGGACTCATCGCTCCCCCGTTCTGCGCCTCCGCGCTCAGCTGTGCCTGCCGGTCCGCTCGTAAGGCAGTGTGAACATTCTAGCCAGAAGAAGGGCTATCGTCTGGCTATAAGTCAGGCTATAATGGGCCCATGAAGTCAGTTGCTCTCAGCGAGGCGAAGGACCGGCTCTCCGCACTTGTCGACGAGGTGTCGAGGACTCACGAGATCGTCCAGGTCACCAAGCACGGCCATCCTGCCGCGGTCATCATCTCGGCTGACGACCTCGAGTCGCTTCAGGAGACTCTCCACCTCCTTTCCACCCCCGGGGCGGTCGAAGAGCTCGCGCAGGCTCGAGAGGACTACGCCGCCGGGCACTCGGTCAGCGGCGCAGACCTGCGTCGCCGCTACGGTCTGGAAAAGTAAATTCACATGAAAAATAGGATTACCTATTTTTCCTTGACACGCACCTGAGCCTCCTGGTAAGATGGAGGCATGACAACGTTCGACGAAATTAAGCAGCAGGTGGCCTCCTCCGGTGGGGTCATGACCTTCGACGCGTGGGAGTTGCGCGAGGCCCAAGGGGCCGGGCGACTGACCGA
The DNA here is from genome assembly GCF_020567375.1 of Janibacter melonis. GTDB lineage: Bacteria > Actinomycetota > Actinomycetes > Actinomycetales > Dermatophilaceae > Marihabitans > Marihabitans melonis. The sequence goes on from NZ_JAJBZM010000004.1 coordinate 46,563, forward strand.
GCGAATCAACTCGCTCATCCTCAAGTCGCTCGGCGACCACGGGATGGGCGCGGTGCCCAACGAGGCAGCGCTCCTGCCCACCCACCAGTACGGCAGCGTGCGGGTCTACGACAAGGCGTCCGCCATCGGGCGCGTCATCGAGGCTGCCCTCTCCCCCGGAGAGAAGCAGGACCGCTACCTCGTGGAGACCATCGACACGACAGCAGCGGACATCCTCGAGCAGATTCGAACGTTGGTCGCCGAATGAGCAGCCCACCATGGGACGTCCAGTTCTCGCGCAGCGCTGAGCGCGCCCTGGGTCGCCTCCCGGAGAAGATCGCGGTGGCGGTGCTGGAGTTCGTCACCGGGACCCTCCCCATCAACCCGCACCGTCTGTCCAAGCCCCTGCACGAGCCCTTCGACGGCTGGCGGTCGGCCCGACGCGGCGACTACAGGGTCGTCTTCGAGATCAAGGACGACGACCACGTCCTTCATGTCGGACGGATCGAGCATCGTGCCGACGTCTACCGCGGCGGCCCGCTCTCCTGATCTTCGTCCTGAAGTGCACCCCCAAGCCCTGACCGGTCACGCCCCACGTGCCGGCAGGCAGCTGATCCCCCCCTCCGATGGGTGCCGGCGACCCGGCCGGGTTGGTCGTCCACCCGCTCTAGTTGTCGAGGCCCAAGGAGACGAACTCGTAGGTGTTGCGCGGCCGCATCCGTCGGCCAAACCCGCCGTCGTCGTCGGTCAGGGAGTCTGACCGGTCGAGGATGTCCAGATCGACGAGATTTTGCAGCCCCTTCTTCCTGGTCGACTCCCCCAGCCCGTAGCGCTCCTTGAATGTCACCGCCGGGAAGGTCAGGGACTGCTTCCGGTTGGCCATGTCATAGGTCCGGATGGCGATCACCAGCATGGCCAGGCCCGCGCCGGTCAGCTCCTGGTCGAGCTTCCCCATGGTCCAGAGGCGCTCGGGTACCCGCAGGTAGCGATCACCCTCCTCGCCGGTCGGGGTCTGGTACGGCTGGCCCGGGCGTGCCTCGTTCATCAGTGTCACGGTCGGCACCTCGCCGGAGACCCTGGAGCGGCGGATGGAGACGAACCCGCGCGTCTCGAGCTCCGCCCACGTGGAGTTGATCGCTCGTGCGCCCGTGCCCTGCGGATCTGGCAGCCCGATCAGTCGCGCCCAGAACGACGCCGGCCGTGTCGCCGAATGCCCTTCGCCGCCAGCGACCCACAGCAGGCTCAGCAGAAGCGCCAGCCGGGTCTTCCCGCCACGACCCCCGCCGCTGCCTGAACGGCTGCTCAGCAGCGTCGCCATCGGATGTCCTCCGGCGCCGTCGTCGAGAAAGCCCACCCGGACCGGCGCGCCGAGACCACGCCGGGTCGGCCGGCCCTCATGGCGGCCCATGAGGAAGGTGACCTCCCGAGCTGCCTCTCGCTGGGCTGCCTTCAGGGTCGATGCCGGCTGGACCAAGTCACTCTCCTTCTCGCGAGCCCGCCGTGGGGTGCTAGCATGTACTCGATGAGATGACAACAATCGGTTGCGCTAGCGTAGCGTAGCAGGTTGTCACCGACTTGACATGACTCGCAGAGGGTGTATCGTTGATGTAGTCGACGGGGAGCCTCGTACAAGGCTTTCATCCTCCTCGCCTCGCGCACGCGTACTTGCCAAGTACGTGGTGCTCACTTCCCGGGAAGTGGTAGAGATTCGAGTGAGGGCGTCGACCGCGGAGGGCTAGGTGTCTAGACACCTAGCCCTTTCGCGTGCCTAACTTACTCAGCCGCGCACCGGATCGCGGTGAGCTCGTCTTCGGCCTCGTCGATGGCGCTGGTGGCCGATGAGACGTGCGCGGCTATCGAGGCTGGGACGTAGCCGGTGGCTGCAGACTTCCGCTGCTGGGGTCGCCAATGTGAGCGGCGTGCTGGAGGCAAGGACCTGGTGCGGCGACATCAAGGACGCCACTTACACGCGCCACGACAGTGCCGCGCTGGGCGTAGGAGCCCACGTCAAGCACCGCCTGCCACTCGCTCACGAGCGAGCACAGCAGTTGTGACGGCAGCAGATGGGATTCCGGTACGTCAATAGTTCGCCCGAATAGTACTATTGGCGTATGAAGCGCGATGGCTGGTGGTCAGAGGTCCTCGACCTGGCCGAGGAGCAGGGTGGGATGTTCACCGCTGCCCAGGCCTGTGCTCTTGGCGCTAGCCGGCCCCAGCTCCACTCGCTCACCGAGTCCGGGACGATCGAACGAGCGCTGCACGGGGTCTACCAGCTCGTCGGCACTCCGGTCGACCGGTGGGTTCCGCTGCGGGCTGCGTGGATGGCAGTGGACCCCAAGCGCAGCACCGCCGAGCGGCTCGCCGATCCCGACGGTCCCGGGGCCGTGGTCTCTTATCGAAGTGCGGCCCAGCTGCTGAATCTGGGCGACGTCGACGCCGACCTGATCGAGATGACCGTGCCCGTCCGGCGAGAGACCCGAAACCCGCAGGTGCGGCTGCGCCGTGCCCAGATCGAGCCACTGGACTGGTTCGTCCGCGAGGGGCTTCCCGTGACGACACCTGCGGCCACGGTGGAGATGCTCGCGCATGACATGACGGACCCCGACCACCTCGGGGCCATTATTCGGGACAGCGTGCTGCGCTACGACGTAGACGTCGACGAGATCGCCAGCCGGCTGGCCCCGAACGTTGCGCGGTATGGGTACCGGGACGCGGAGGCCATGCTTGAGCAGATGCTGACCACCGCCGGCGCCCCCGTTCCCTCGGTAGACCTCTCGGCGGTACTCGCCGGAGCAGACCTCGAAGGCCTGGCCGCCTCTTCCGAGCGGATGAGGAAGGTCCTGGAAGACCTCCAGCGCAACGTCGCCGCCTCCTACAACCGTGAGGTTATGGCGAGGTACAGCCAGATCTTCAGCCAAGCAATTGAACAACTTCAACCGGTGATGGCCAGATCAGGGATGCACGAACAGATGCTGAAGGCCCTGAAACCCGCCATGGACCAGTTCTACCACTCGCTTCCCCAGGTCCCAGGCATCGATGTAGAAGCCCGCGCCCGGGTCGCCGAAGCGGCCCAGGCCCTCGCTTACGTCTCCGGCAGCACGCCTCGAAAGACACCTACGTGAGCCGACGAGAGGACCAGGGCTACCGCACGCCCGCCGCGTTCCGCCGCGCCCTCGACGACCGTCTGAAGAACCGCGCCAAGCTGGACCAGGTGCCCTTCGCCGAGCTCCGCCGCCGTTACCTGCTGCAGTGCTACCTCGCCCGGGTCTTCTCCCTCCCGGGAGAGAACTGGGTCCTCAAAGGAGGCAGTGGGCTCGCTGTACGACTGCCCGGAGCAAGGCACACCAAGGACATCGACCTGTGCCACCTCCACGACGCAGCAGAGGCCGATGCCTGCATTGCTCAGCTGCGCACGGCAGGGGAGCCAAGCCCACGCGACCCGTTCGTCTTCACGGTGGTCAGCCAAGCCCCCATGACGGGTCGAACCGGCGGCTACAGGCTAGGTGTGAGCTGCGCGCTGGGCGCTCAGCAGTACGAGTCCTTCACGATTGATCTCGCCCTGGACCTCGAGTTCGTCGGGACGATCGAGACGATCGAGCGTGCACTGCCCGTCGAGATCAGCGACGTCCAGCCGCCCCCACCGATGCGTCTCTACCCCCTGGTCGACCAGGTTTCCGACAAGGTCGCAGCCATGTATGAGCAGCACGCGGGAAACCCGTCGACCCGCTACCGAGACCTGGTCGACCTGGTCCTGATCGCACAGTCAGGTGCAGCGCTAGATAGCGCCACGCTCGTCGCCGCTCTACGGCTTCAAGAGCATCGACGAGGCTTCATGCTTCCGGCGCAGCTGGTGTCGCCGGCACCTGCCTGGACCGCCGGCTACCGCGCGGAAGCGGGCCGAGCCAGAACGGCCATCGCAACGGATCTTGACGCCGGTCTTGCGATCGCCGGCGAGCTAGTCAACCCGGCCTTAGCCATGCTGCGCTAGGGCTTCTGAGGTCACTCGCCGCCCACGTTGCGATTGCGGTGTCCATCCAAGTGGCGCCCAATCGTCCTTGCCAGGGCTGGGAACCGTCGATACTTCGGATGTGGCACGGGAAGAAGACGTAGCGGAGAGCGTGAGTGCCGCGTTCGCGCGGACGTGGTGGAAGTCGCTCATGGAGAACACAGTTGCGCTAGTTGAAGATTCCTCGCTGCTAGCCGCCCATGACAGTTTCGGACGGTCGCAGTCGATGATCGTGCTTGCTATGGAGGAATTGGCGAAAGCGCGTTGGCTCTACGAGGCGGCGGAGCTCGAGTGGTCGGCTCCGCTTGGCCTCTATGGGTCCCCCCCGCGCCCTGCGGGTGACGTGTTGCTTCCCGAGGGCCTCTCGTCCATCCGAAGGGCACACGCCGAGAAGTTGCAAGTAGCAGAGCAGTTCGCATCGGGACTCGCCGGCTTCTGGAGCTTGGATCGCAGGATGGAGTACTACGAGCGTCCCGACCTCGCGGCGTTCGAGGCGGCGGCCAAGCAACGCAATCTAGACAAGCAGTCCGGCCTGTATGTAGACCGCAGCGGTGACACCATCACCAGCCCCCTTGTCGATGTGTCCCCAGGTGAGGTGGTGAAGGCAATTCGACACACCGCCAAGGTCGTGCAGATGCACCTGATCGAGGACCACACCCGCCAGCAGGATGCGCCAGATCTAGCCACGATCGACTCCGTTGAACATCTTCACTGGGCTGTCATGCCGTACTCCGACCCTGAGTTGTTCGCAGATTTCCTCGCTAGGTTCTCAAAGGAGGGGGGCTCGGCGTAGACGCCGGGGGGTTACCGAAAGCGGAGGGAGCAAGTCGGACGCCAAGCGGGGCCC
>NZ_JAJBZM010000005.1:0-1572 GCF_020567375.1 Janibacter melonis
CCTTTTGGGGTTGTGGTGGGAGTTGAACATCAACGGAGAGTTTGATCCTGGCTCAGGACGAACGCTGGCGGCGTGCTTAACACATGCAAGTCGAACGGTGAACCTTGGAGCTTGCTCTAAGGGGATCAGTGGCGAACGGGTGAGTAACACGTGAGTAACCTGCCCCGGACTCTGGAATAAGCGCTGGAAACGGCGTCTAATACCGGATACGAGACGCAACCGCATGGTTAGCGTCTGGAAAGTTTTTCGGTCTGGGATGGACTCGCGGCCTATCAGCTTGTTGGTGAGGTAATGGCTCACCAAGGCGACGACGGGTAGCCGGCCTGAGAGGGCGACCGGCCACACTGGGACTGAGACACGGCCCAGACTCCTACGGGAGGCAGCAGTGGGGAATATTGCACAATGGGCGAAAGCCTGATGCAGCGACGCCGCGTGAGGGATGACGGCCTTCGGGTTGTAAACCTCTTTCAGCAGGGAAGAAGCGAAAGTGACGGTACCTGCAGAAGAAGCACCGGCTAACTACGTGCCAGCAGCCGCGGTAATACGTAGGGTGCGAGCGTTGTCCGGAATTATTGGGCGTAAAGAGCTTGTAGGCGGTTTGTCGCGTCTGCTGTGAAAATCCGGGGCTCAACCCCGGACTTGCAGTGGGTACGGGCAGACTAGAGTGTGGTAGGGGAGACTGGAATTCCTGGTGTAGCGGTGAAATGCGCAGATATCAGGAGGAACACCGATGGCGAAGGCAGGTCTCTGGGCCACTACTGACGCTGAGAAGCGAAAGCATGGGGAGCGAACAGGATTAGATACCCTGGTAGTCCATGCCGTAAACGTTGGGCGCTAGGTGTGGGACTCATTCCACGAGTTCCGTGCCGCAGCTAACGCATTAAGCGCCCCGCCTGGGGAGTACGGCCGCAAGGCTAAAACTCAAAGGAATTGACGGGGGCCCGCACAAGCGGCGGAGCATGCGGATTAATTCGATGCAACGCGAAGAACCTTACCAAGGCTTGACATATACCGGAAACACCCAGAGATGGGTGCCCCTTTTGGTCGGTATACAGGTGGTGCATGGTTGTCGTCAGCTCGTGTCGTGAGATGTTGGGTTAAGTCCCGCAACGAGCGCAACCCTCGTTCTATGTTGCCAGCACGTAAAGGTGGGGACTCATAGGAGACTGCCGGGGTCAACTCGGAGGAAGGTGGGGATGACGTCAAATCATCATGCCCCTTATGTCTTGGGCTTCACGCATGCTACAATGGCCGGTACAAAGGGCTGCGATACCGCAAGGTGGAGCGAATCCCAAAAAACCGGTCTCAGTTCGGATTGGGGTCTGCAACTCGACCCCATGAAGTCGGAGTCGCTAGTAATCGCAGATCAGCAACGCTGCGGTGAATACGTTCCCGGGCCTTGTACACACCGCCCGTCAAGTCACGAAAGTCGGTAACACCCGAAGCCGGTGGCCCAACCCTTGTGGGGGGAGCCGTCGAAGGTGGGACTGGTGATTGGGACTAAGTCGTAACAAGGTAGCCGTACCGGAAGGTGCGGCTGGATCACCTCCTTTCTAAGGAGCACTGGCCAGC
>NZ_JAJBZM010000005.1:1666-5032 GCF_020567375.1 Janibacter melonis
CGGGTGGTGACGCGAGCGCCTCGAGGCCATCGGCCCCCACGGTTGTGGGGGTTGTGGTGCGGGCCGGCCATGTGGGACGAACCGCCACGCTGTTACTAGCGTGGTAGGCGCCCAGAGTGTGGTTGGTGCCGACCGTATGTTGAGAACTGAACAGTGGACGCGAGCATCTTTGTGGCTCAAGTTTTTAAGGGCGCACGGTGGATGCCTTGGCACCAGGAACCGAAGAAGGACGTAGGAATCTGCGATAAGCCTCGGGGAGTCGATAACCAGACTGTGATCCGAGGATTTCCGAATGGGGAAACCCGGCTGGAGGCAAGTCCAGTCACTCCCAGCTGAACACATAGGCTGGGTAGAGGGAACGTGGGGAAGTGAAACATCTCAGTACCCACAGGAAGAGAAAGCAACCGCGATTCCGTGAGTAGTGGCGAGCGAAAGCGGATCAGGCCAAACCGTATCTGTGTGATAGCTGTCAGGCGTTGCAGGTACGGGGTTGTGGGATCTCTTGGTCAGGACTGACATCCTGGCATGGAGTCAAAAACGCGTGTCATAGTCGAAGGGTCTTGAACGGCCCGGCACAGAGGGTGCTACCCCCGTAGACGAAATGATGCGCACTTCAGAGAGATATCCCAAGTAGCACGGGGCCCGAGAAATCCCGTGTGAATCTGGCGGGACCACCCGCTAAGCCTAAATATTCCCTGGTGACCGATAGCGGACAAGTACCGTGAGGGAAAGGTGAAAAGTACCCCGGGAGGGGAGTGAAATAGATCCTGAAACCGTGTGCCTACAATCCGTTGGAGCCTCCTTGTGGGGTGACAGCGTGCCTTTTGAAGAATGAGCCTGCGAGTTAGTGCTCAGTGGCAAGGTTAACCCGTGTGGGGAAGCCGTAGCGAAAGCGAGTCCGAATAGGGCGATTGAGTCGCTGGGTCTAGACCCGAAGCGGAGTGATCTACCCATGGCCAGGTTGAAGCGACGGTAAGACGTCGTGGAGGACCGAACCCACTTAGGTTGAAAACTGAGGGGATGAGCTGTGGGTAGGGGTGAAAGGCCAATCAAACTCCGTGATAGCTGGTTCTCCCCGAAATGCATTTAGGTGCAGCGTCACGTGTTTCTTACCGGAGGTAGAGCTACTGGATAGCTAATGGGCCTCACCAGGTTACTGACGTTAGCCAAACTCCGAATGCCGGTAAGTGAGAGCGTGGCAGTGAGACTGCGGGGGATAAGCTCCGTAGTCGAGAGGGAAACAGCCCAGATCACCAGCTAAGGTCCCTAAGCGTGTGCTAAGTGGGAAAGGATGTGGAGTTGCATTGACAACCAGGAGGTTGGCTTAGAAGCAGCCACCCTTTAAAGAGTGCGTAATAGCTCACTGGTCAAGTGATTCCGCGCCGACAATGTAGCGGGGCTCAAGCACACCACCGAAGCTGTGGCATTGACACACTGCCTGGCCACTTGTGGTCCAAGCGTGTTGATGGGTAGGGGAGCGTCGTGTGGCGAGTGAAGCGGCGGTGTGAACCAGCCGTGGATGCCACACGAGTGAGAATGCAGGCATGAGTAGCGAAAGACGGGTGAGAAACCCGTCCGCCGAATATCCAAGGGTTCCAGGGTCAAGCTAATCTGCCCTGGGTAAGTCGGGACCTAAGGCGAGGCCGACAGGCGTAGTCGATGGACATCCGGTTGATATTCCGGAACCGGCGAAGAACCGCCCCTGATGAATCTAGTGATGCTAAGAGCCTGAAGCTCACCACCGGCGACTTCGGTTGCCATCGGTGAGTGGAACGCTCGACCCGATCTAGTAGTAGTCAAGCGATGGGGAGACGCAGGAAGGTAGCCTCCGCGTGGCGATGGTTGTCCACGTCCAAGGGTGTAGGGAGTCAGGTAGGCAAATCCGTCTGACACATATCCTGAGACCTGATAGTGACCGCATCAGCGGGAAGCAGGGTGATCCTATGCTGCCAAGAAAATCCTCTAGCGAGGTTCTAGCCGCCCGTACCCCAAACCGACTCAGGTGGATAAGTAGAGAATACTAAGGCGATCGAGTGAATCGTGGTTAAGGAATTCGGCAAAATGCCCCCGTAACTTCGGGAGAAGGGGGGCCCGGATTCTGAAGTCCTTTCGGACTAGGATGATGGGCCGCAGAGACCAGGGAGAAGCGACTGTTTACTAAAAACACAGGTCCGTGCGAAGTCGCAAGACGATGTATACGGACTGACGCCTGCCCGGTGCTGGAAGGTTAAGAGGACCGGTTAGTCACCTTGTGTGGCGAAGCTGAGAATTTAAGCCCCAGTAAACGGCGGTGGTAACTATAACCATCCTAAGGTAGCGAAATTCCTTGTCGGGTAAGTTCCGACCTGCACGAATGGCGTAACGACTTCTCCACTGTCTCAACCGCGAACTCGGCGAAATTGCACTACGAGTAAAGATGCTCGTTACGCGCAGAAGGACGGAAAGACCCCGGGACCTTCACTATAGCTTGGTATTGGTGATCGGGACGGCTTGTGTAGGATAGGTGGGAGACTGTGAAGCATGCACGCCAGTGTGTGTGGAGTCATCGTTGAAATACCACTCTGGTCGTTCTGGTTGTCTAACCTCGGTCCGTGATCCGGATCAGGGACATTGCCTGGTGGGTAGTTTAACTGGGGCGGTTGCCTCCTAAAATGTAACGGAGGCGCTCAAAGGTTCCCTCAGCCTGGTTGGCAATCAGGTTTCGAGTGTAAGTACACAAGGGAGCTTGACTGCGAGACAGACATGTCGAGCAGGGACGAAAGTCGGAACTAGTGACCCGACGGTGGCTTGTGGAAGCGCCGTCGCTCAACGGATAAAAGGTACCCCGGGGATAACAGGCTGATCTTCCCCAAGAGTCCATATCGACGGGATGGTTTGGCACCTCGATGTCGGCTCGTCGCATCCTGGGGGTGGAGTTGCTCCCAAGGGTTGGGCTGTTCGCCCATTAAAGCGGCACGCGAGCTGGGTTTAGAACGTCGTGAGACAGTTCGGTCCCTATCCTCTGTGCGCGTAGGAAACTTGAGAGAGGCTGACCCTAGTACGAGAGGACCGGGTTGGACGAACCACTGGTGTGTCAGTTGTCCTGCCAAGGGCACCGCTGATTGGCTACGTTCGGAAGTGATAACCGCTGAAAGCATCTAAGCGGGAAGCACGTCTCAAGATGAGGTTTCCATGGAGCGCAAGCTCTGAGAGGCTCCCAGTAGACTACTGGGTTGATAGGCCAGATGTGGAAGTGCAGCAATGCATGGAGCTGACTGGTACTAATAAGCCGATAACTTGATACACACCCCCACCCCTCGTGGGTGGGTGTAAAAGAAGAAGTCTTCGCGTCCACTGTCCAGTTCCCGAGATACGGTCGGGAAACAA